>NZ_CM170634.1:825000-3059125 GCF_057367955.1 Pseudoalteromonas sp. NS-SX12
TGGTGAGCCATTACCTCACCAACTAGCTAATCCCACTTGGGCCAATCTAAAGGCGAGAGCCGAAGCCCCCTTTGGTCCGTAGACATTATGCGGTATTAGCCATCGTTTCCAATGGTTGTCCCCCACCTAAAGGCATGTTCCCAAGCATTACTCACCCGTCCGCCGCTTGTCATCTTCTAGCAAGCTAGAAATGTTACCGCTCGACTTGCATGTGTTAGGCCTGCCGCCAGCGTTCAATCTGAGCCATGATCAAACTCTTCAATTAAAAGTGTTTTTGGACTTACGTCCGACTCAATGAATTCTGATTTTGATATCTTACGATATCGAATTGACTGTGCTGAATAAATTTCTTTATTCCGTTGGTCACTCAGTTCAATTAAGTCTAAATTTTGTTACGCTAAAAGCGTATGTTAGAACTTAATCTGTACGAGTGCCCACACAGATGATTGCTTAAATTTTTAAAGAACAGTGCAAACAACCTCGTGTTTGCCGCGACGCTTCGTCGCTGTTAGGGCTGCGTATGTTACGCTTTCCTAATTTTTTGTCAACACTTAATTTTGATTATTTTCTTTTTATTTTGAAAACGTTCAAAACTCAGTTTTACTTGACTCAACCAACTCGTGATTCGCTGCTATGCTGCGTCGTTCCCCGTGTTGGTGGAGGCGCATTATAGAGAGATTTGGTTTGAGCGCAACCCCTTTTTTAAAGAAAATTTGAAAATTTGGTGCGTTCGCTCATTTAGCGAACAAAAGCGGCGTTTTATTAACAAAAACGCCATATTTTTACGCTTTAGTTAACCGCTATGTGTAAAGTTTGACCGCCTTTGCGTGCATACTCGCACTCGGCTTCGAGTTCGGCTTGCATTAGTGGGTGCTGGCTAAACCATATATGTGGAATAACAATTGATAAATCATTATTTGATGTAACTAACTTTAATTCAGGTAGTACGTCATCTTTTCGACGCATACTTAATATAACGGATAGACGTAATATGTGGAGCAACTTAGATGTCACATCCGAAAAGCAGCCTAATGACTCAAAGTTTAACTTGTCGATATCTTCTTTGTGATACTTAACTAAAAAAACAACACGGTTTTTCTGTGCCTTGGTAAAACCTGGCATATCAGTATTCGTCATTATGTATGCGCCATGTTGACCATACTTTTTATAACCAATCAATAAGCCTGTTTCATGTAACTTCGCAGCAGCGTCCAGAATCGAAAAGTCTTCATCATTCAACTGCCAGTCGTCTTTGACTTGCTTTGCGAATAAAAGTGCGACGTCCGCGACACGTTGTGATTGTGTTGCATCAATATGATAACGGCTGATAAAGCTTTGAACTGTGCGCTCTCTAATATCGCTATTATGTAGCTCCGGGATCATGGAGTACAAGACCCCCTCCCTTAATGCACCACCAGCAAGCCCCATTACTTCAATATCTAAACTTTCAAATAATGCGATTAAAATTGAAAGACCCGATGCAAATACAAGTTTTCGTTCTTGCATTAATCCAGGAAGGTCGAGTTTATCAATCGATTTGTATAAAACAGCTTGGTGTTTAATGGCATTCAGTTTATCAAGCGTCAGTAAATCATCTTGCCTTTGTGCAATCATGATTTCCTGAATAGCTTGAACCGTACCAGATGCCCCCGACACACTTAACCAACCAAGTTGTTTATACTCAGCCACTACAGGTGCAATAACTTCTTTTGCTGCATTTGTTGCGGCTTCGAAGTTGTCATGCGTTAACAAGCCATTTTCGAAGTACTTTTCAAGATAGGTTACACAACCCATATTTAGGCTTTTATATAAAAGAGGATCAAAGCCATCGCCAATCACCACTTCTGTACTGGCACCACCGATATCAATAACCAGTTGTTTACCGAGTGTGGATGAAGTGTGCGCCACCCCTTTATAGATTGTTTTTGCTTCTTCTTCACCACTGATTACGCGAATTGGATGACCGAGAATTAGCTCTGCTTTTTCGACAAATTGCTGTGCATTTGCCGCTAAGCGTAATGTAGCGGTAGCAACAATCGTAACATTATCTTTCGGAATATCTTGAAGTCGCTCAGCAAAAAGGGAAAGGCACTCCCACCCTCTCTGCATTGCTTCAATGCTTAGCTGGCTATTTTCATCCAGCCCTGCCGCTAATCTTACCTTTCGTTTAACACGTCCAATTGTTTGCAAATCGCCGGCTACGGCTTTGGCTATTAACATATGAAAACTGTTAGAGCCTAAATCTATAACGGCATAACAGTTCTGATCATTTGCTTTATCAACGGTTAGCATTGATACCTCAAAAAACTACTAACTATGAGCTCTTCTTTGAGCTGGTTTATTTGAGCGTCGGTTATTTTGGTTTGGACGCTTTGCACGGTTATAACGCGGCTTAGGAATGTCGTCTAACAATGCTGTTTTATCATAATGTGACAATGGGATCGCATGGTCAATATACTCTTCAATTGGCTGAAGGTTGTATGCATATTGCTCACAAGCAAAGCTAATGGCATGACCATATGCACCTGCACGACCAGTTCGACCGATGCGGTGAACATAATCTTCACAATCATCTGGTAAGTCAAAGTTAAAAACATGGCTTACTGCATCAATGTGTAATCCACGCGCGGCAACATCGGTCGCAACTAAAAAGTCTAAATGACCATCTGTAAACTGCTTCAAAATTGAAATACGTTTTTTCTGATTAACGTCGCCCGTAAGTAAACCTACACGGTGCCCATCTGCTTTCATCCACTGATATACGTTTTCACACATGTGTTTTGTATTAGCAAATACAATCGCTTTATCCGGCCACTCTTCTTCTATTAATGTAAGAAGAAGTGGAATTTTATCGTCTTGAGATGTGTGGAAAAGCTCTTCTTGAATGCGCTGATTAGTTTTTTGCTCAGGCTCAACCTGCACATGAATCGGATTGGTCATATGCTCAAACGCTAGCTCTTGTACGCGGTATGAAAGTGTAGCTGAAAACAGTAAATTTAAACGCTCTGTCGCTTCAGGCATACGACGCAGTAAATAGCGAATATCTTTAATGAAACCTAAGTCGAACATGCGGTCGGCTTCATCAAGTACTACAACTTCGATATCGTTTAGGCTGTAACAGCCCTGCTTATATAGATCGATCAATCGGCCAGTTGTGCCAATTAAAATATCTACACCTTTTTCTAACTGTGCCTGTTGTTTTTCATATTCCTCGCCACCATATACAATGCCAAGGTTAAGTTTACAGTCGGGTGCAAAGATTTTTGCATCGTTATAAATCTGTAACGCTAACTCCCGAGTAGGCGCCATAATAAGCGCTCTTGGGTGTTTACTTGCCCCTTTACTATTGACCAATAAGTGGTGACAAGTCGCAGCTAAAAACGCAATGGTTTTACCTGTACCAGTTTGAGCTTGCCCTGCAATATCTCGTTTTTGTAGTGCATAAGGTAAACTTTTTGCCTGAATTGGCGTACAAAGTTCAAAGCCTTTGCGAGTAAGTCCGGCAACCACTTCCGGCGCAATATCAAAGTCGGCAAACTTTGTTTCGGTTAAATGTGTCTTATTCATAGCGAATAAGCATAACGCTTAAACTTGCAATAAGAAACAATAGTGTTTAAATACGCTATAAATAAATTCGCGAAAATTATCGGAGAACCCAATGAGCGATAAAATTATCCAACTAACAGACGATAGCTTTGAGTCTGATGTAGTTAATGCTAGCGGCCCTGTACTAGTTGATTTTTGGGCTGAGTGGTGTGGTCCTTGTAAAATGATCGCGCCAATTCTTGATGAAGTAGCAGAAGAATTTGCTGGTCGTGTAACGATCGGTAAATTAAACATTGACCAAAACTCTGGCACGCCGCCAAAGTTTGGTATTCGTGGTATTCCTACATTACTACTGTTCAAAGACGGTCAAGTTGCTGCAACTAAAGTTGGTGCACTATCTAAAACTCAACTAGTTGAGTTTTTAGAAGAGAACGCATAAGAAAAGGCTGGTTTAACCAGCCTTTTTTCATTTTTGCACTGATTATTTTTTATAAAGACTGGACGCTTTTAACAAGAGCTGCTATTTTCTACATCATATTTATCCTAAGTAATTATTCATTATTACTTCCACTCAAAAACCTTGAGAATAAAACATTAAAGAACCCACCAATATGCATTTACGCGAACTTAAAAATAAGTCGATTAACGAACTTGTAAAACTAGCTGAGTCCATGGGACTTGAAAATGTAGGCCGCTTAAGAAAACAAGACATTATTTTTGCCATTTTAAAAGCTCACGCAAAGAGCGGCGAAAACATCTATGGCGGTGGCGTATTAGAAATACTTCAAGATGGATTTGGCTTCCTTCGTTCTTTCGAAGCCTCTTATTTAGCTGGGCCAGATGATATCTATGTATCGCCTAGCCAAATCAGACGCTTTAGTTTACGTACTGGTGATACAATTAATGGATTAATTCGTCCGCCAAAAGATGGCGAACGTTATTTCGCACTATTAAAAGTAAACGAAGTTAACTTCGACAAACCTGAAAACTCTCGTACTAAGATCCTATTCGAAAACTTAACACCACTTCACGCAAACGACCGTTTACGTATGGAACGTGGTAATGGTAGTACTGAAGATATCACAACCCGTGTAATCGATTTAGCAGCGCCAATTGGTAAAGGACAACGTGGCCTATTAGTAGCTCCGCCAAAAGCGGGTAAAACAATGTTGCTACAAAACATTGCGCAGTCTATTAGCTCAAACCACCCTGAGTGTGAACTAATTGTTCTACTAATCGACGAACGTCCAGAAGAAGTTACCGAAATGCAACGCCTAGTAAAAGGCGAAGTAGTTGCTTCAACATTCGATGAGCCTGCAAGTCGTCACGTACAAGTTGCCGAAATGGTAATTGAAAAAGCAAAACGCTTAGTTGAACACAAAAAAGACGTTGTTATCCTACTTGATTCAATTACACGTTTGGCCCGTGCTTACAACACCGTAATTCCTTCATCAGGTAAAGTACTTACTGGTGGTGTTGATGCTAACGCGCTTCATAAACCTAAGCGTTTCTTCGGTGCAGCGCGTAACGTTGAACAAGGCGGTAGCTTAACAATTATTGCAACTGCACTTATCGATACTGGCTCGAAAATGGATGAAGTTATCTACGAAGAGTTCAAAGGTACTGGTAATATGGAATTACACCTAAACCGTAAGATAGCGGAAAAACGTGTATTCCCAGCAATCGACTTCAACCGTTCAGGTACACGTCGTGAAGAACTACTGACAAAAGCTGACGAACTTCAGAAAATGTGGATTCTTCGCAAGATCGTACACGAAATGTCAGAGATCGACGCAATGGAATTCTTAATTGATAAACTTGCTATGTGTAAGACTAATGACGAATTCTTCGATTCAATGAAACGAAAGTAATTGCATTATAATTTAAAAAACGCCAGCAGTTAGCTGGCGTTTTTATTTGCCCAATACAAAATCTGTTCTATAACTATTATACACTTAGAGTTAAATTTCAGATTTATGCAAATACATAAACTACTCTTTCCAAGCATAATAATTTTTGCACTGTGCTCGCTATTAATCCTGTTTTTAGTTGATGCCTCTACCCTATACTTAGTACTGCAAAGTATTATGTCGCTGGTCATTATTGGTATATTTGGATACAGCCAAAAAAACAAGAAAGCCGACGCAAGTTTTCTAACATCCTTCTCTCAAGCAGTTGCTAACCCAACGAAAGTAAACATCAAATTTCGCTTTCAAAATAATGGCAATACAGACTACGCCGATGAATGCACCTATATTGATAACTGGCTTGAAGTAATGGACCATCTAATTACTGAGGTATATGCATCATCAGCACGGTTATATCCAATGGCAAATGAGCTAAAAGATACCTATAGCTCGATGATGCAAAAGGCAACAATGCAACATAGCCATGGCGAAACACTCGGGCAATCAATGGCCGCTATGGTAGAAGTATCGGCCCAATTAGATGACAATTTAGTTTTGATTTACCAAGCGGTAACAAACGCCAACGACTCCGTTAAGCAAACACGCTCCGATGCAGATCTCAGCCAGCAAAGTCTATCATCGCTCGCAACTAAGATTGAAAAAACCGGCGAGCAACTTGAACAACTAAAAAAAGACAGCGACCAGATTACGTCGATTATTGAAGTTATCAACTCCATTGCCGAACAAACCAATTTACTTGCTCTTAATGCCGCCATAGAAGCAGCTCGCGCCGGCGAACAAGGCCGAGGTTTTGCGGTAGTGGCTGACGAAGTGCGCAACCTTGCCGCACGCACCAGCGAATCGACTAAAGAAGTTAGTGCCATGGTAAGTCGCATTCAATCTGGTACCGACTTAGTACACCAGTTAATGATGAAAGCACATGAAGAGACTCAGCAAACAGTTAATTTATCGCAGCAGGCAAATTTAGAAATAGACCAAATAGATCACGCAATGAATGAGATTCACTCGTTATCTGAACAAATACAGCAACAGGTAAAACAACAAAGAACTGCGTCAGACGATGCACAATCATCGGTTTATGCCATGATAGAATTAAATACTGATGCACTTTCAAACTCTAAAATCCAATCGGTTACCAGTGATGATTTAGTTAACTTAGCCACCAGCTTACGAGAAAAGCTCGAGCTATTTGATTTTAATGATAAAGAGTGGAATACCAGTACACGAACTAAATTACGGCGAGAGAACGCTGAAGCGCCTAGCGAGGCAGGTGAAATAGATTTATTTTAGTAATTTTACGCACTCAATTAATTTTGAGTGCGTAAAAACATATCTCAAGTTAACCAGCAAAGAATTGATTAACTAAAAGATTAGCTTATTTAACAACTGTGATATCAATTGTTTCTGATTTTCCACGATAGCTAGAAATCAAGGTAAACGAGCCCGTTTTCGAGCTTGATGCACTTACTTCTAAATACGCTTCATTAGTACCTAACTTCTTAAATTGTGATGTAACTAAGTCGGTACCAGAAAATGACCAGCCAGCAAACTCAGATACGTTAAAGTCGTCAGATACGCCTGCTAGATCTGCAAAAGCCTGCAAAGATACTTTTGCACCTTGTTTAATACTAATGCTCTCGGCACCGGTATTAATCTTTAAGCCATTTAATGTTGAATCACCAGTTACTTCAACAGAAACTTGCGCCTGTTGACCACCACAAGTAGCAAACACATTCGTAGTACCCGATGTTAGTGCCACAATATTGCCTTGTACCTCAGATTCATTTGAAACTGCAGCAACAGCACTATCACTCGCAGCCCAAATAGCACTGTTTGAAATAATATGTGTATCACCATTCAATAAGGTTAGTTGAGGCTTAAGTGACTCACGTTGAGCAAGCTCCATTGCAAGGCTTTCAATATTTTTATCTGAATGTTGAATCGTCAGCGCGCTTAATTGAGCAATTGATGTTGAAAACGTATCGCTGCCAGTTACACCATCAGTGTGTTTTGCAGTAATAGTCAGCTCTTCACTGTCTTCCGCTGAAGTAGATAGTAGACCGTTAGCATCAACACGAGCTGTCGCAGAACCTGCTAGCTGCCAAGTTAATAAATTTGTATCTGGAGCACTTACATAACCATCTTGATATGTAATTGTCGCAGCGAGTTGCGCATCAACACAGGTGGTAACTTGATTACTGTCAGAGTTTTTAAGAACAACATCTAACGCGGTTGCTTTACTATCGCTAATTGAAAGCTCAGTTGTTGCTTCAATATCATTGATAGTTGTTGCTGTAAAAGTCACTAAACCTTGGTTATCTGCTAATGCTTTTACCGCAGTTACCAAACCACTTGAGTCGATAGTAGCAACGTCAGTATTTGATGACGTCCACGTTACCTCTTTTGAAACGTCTCGAACATCACCTTTAGAATCAGTACCCATCGCAACTAGTTGATGAGTTTGCCCTGCACGTAACCGTACACCGCTACCAGTAAATTCGATGCTTTCGATAATAGTACCGTTAGCACGCTGCGATTCTAGTTCAACTGCTTTAATTAGCGCGGCAGGATCGTCAGATTCGCTACACCCCGAAAGCACAACTGCGGTCGCTAACGCTAAAGGTAATAATTTAAACTTTTTCATGTGTAATTCCCTTTAAAATGTATAGCTTACGCCAAGTGTATAATTTGCTAGTTTTAAGTCTGAATCGGAATGCAATACTTGATATCCCAAGCGGACTTTAATCTCTTCAAAACTAGGGATTTCTTGATTCAAACCTATGCCCCAAGCAAAACCATTGTAACTATCAATATTGTTATATGTTTCTTCTGGGCCTGTTACAGCAATATCGTTCCAGCTCCAGCCCAGTAAAATATCAGCACTAAAACCATAAGATGCGGGTGATTCAAAACGACCGAATAGAGAATACGATTTGTCTAGCTCGAAGTTCATACGGTACAAGTCATCATCCGTACTTGAAACAGCCACTTGTCCTTCTAAAAAAATACCGTCGAAGAGCTCATAACCTGCTTTTAAATTCACAGCATTTGGATTCACCGTTTCATCTGCGATTTCAAAATCGTTATAGGCGTAATCTAATCCAACATAGATATCATTCGCTGCAAAAGCTGAACCACAAAAAAGCAGAGCACTTGTAAAGATTAAAGATTTCATAAAAATCCTTTTTGTATAATTGTGTCCCTATTCTATTGAATGCTAAACCAAAAAGCATCCACAGAAGTATAAACAATTGTAACCATGTTTTCGGTAATACAATTGCCCGTAAGTTGCGCAAAAGGTTATACTATCACCAATCAATTTTTATTATTAAAAGCCTGACAATACTATGAAATATAAAGACCTCAGGGACTTTATCGAACTGTTAGAAAAGAAAGGTCAGCTAAAGCGTATCAAGCAAGAAATTGATACCTACTTAGAGATGACCGAAATAGCCGACCGCACTTTGCGTGCAAAAGGCCCTGCACTACTTTTCGAAAATCCAAAAGGCTATTCTATTCCTGTTCTTGCTAACCTATTTGGCACACCTGAGCGTGTTGCTTTAGGTATGGGGCAAGAAGACGTATCTGAACTAAGAGAAGTTGGTAAGTTACTCGCCTTTTTAAAAGAGCCAGAGCCTCCAAAAGGCATTAAAGATGCGCTAAGCCAGCTACCTGTGTTTAAGCAAGTACTCAACATGCCGCCAAAAGAAGTTAAAAAGGCACCATGCCAACAAGTAATTGTTGAAGGTGATGAGGTTGATTTAACTAAGCTACCAATCCAGCACTGTTGGCCTGGCGATGCAGCGCCACTAATTACTTGGGGCTTAACAGTTACAAAAGGGCCTTATAAAAAGCGCCAAAATTTAGGTATTTACCGTCAACAATTACTTGGTAAAAACAAAATCATTATGCGCTGGTTATCACAC
Source organism: Pseudoalteromonas sp. NS-SX12 (assembly GCF_057367955.1). Taxonomy (NCBI): domain Bacteria; kingdom Pseudomonadati; phylum Pseudomonadota; class Gammaproteobacteria; order Alteromonadales; family Pseudoalteromonadaceae; genus Pseudoalteromonas; species Pseudoalteromonas sp. NS-SX12. The sequence goes on from NZ_CM170634.1 coordinate 834,401, forward strand.
CGTGGCGGCGCACTGGATTACCAAGAATGGTGTAAAGAACACCCGGGTGAACCTTATCCTGTGTCGGTAGCGCTTGGGGCAGACCCTGCAACCATTTTAGGCGCAGTAACCCCTGTACCAGATACGCTAAGCGAATATGCTTTTGCTGGGTTGTTACGCGGCAGCAAAACAGAAGTGGTGAAATCAATTTCGAACGACTTACAAGTTCCTGCCAGCGCAGAGTTTGTATTAGAAGGTTATATTGAACAGGGCGAAATGGCACCAGAAGGGCCTTATGGTGACCACACTGGTTACTACAATGAAGTAGATGACTTCCCAGTCATGACAGTAACGCACATTACGCATCGTAAAGATCCTATTTATCACAGCACCTATACTGGTCGTCCTCCTGATGAGCCGGCTATTTTGGGTGTGGCGCTTAACGAAGTGTTTGTGCCAATTTTACAAAAGCAATTCCCTGAGATTGTAGATTTCTACTTACCACCTGAAGGTTGTTCTTACCGTATGGCCGTGGTTACTATGAAAAAACAATATCCAGGTCATGCTAAACGCGTAATGATGGGTGTTTGGTCATTCTTGCGTCAATTCATGTATACTAAGTTCGTTATTGTGTGTGATGATGACGTGAATGCGCGCGACTGGAACGATGTGATTTGGGCAATTACTACGCGTATGGATCCTGCCCGTGATACCACAATGATTGAAAATACCCCAATTGATTATCTCGACTTTGCCTCACCTGTTTCTGGCTTAGGATCAAAAATGGGGCTTGATGCCACCAATAAATGGCCTGGCGAAACCGACCGCGAATGGGGCGAACCCATCGTAATGGACGATAAAGTCAAACAACGTGTTGATGAAATTTGGGATTCACTCAACATTTTAGAAAAGTAACGCAGTTAAACTTGCGTCGTGAAAAGGTTTAAAAATGCAATTAGTTAAAGCAAACGTGGTAAGCATTACTCCATTAACAGAGTTTGTTTATAAAGTTGAACTAAAACCAAGTGAGCCAGTGTCATTTGAAGCAGGTCACTACCTGCAACTGGTATTGGGTGAAAAGGATAAGCGCGCATTCTCAATCGCAAGCCGCCCAAGCCAAACAGAGCTATTAGAATTACATATTGGTGCATCAGAAGAAAACAGCTATGCCATGCAAGCGCTTGATCACCTAAAAGAGCACTTTGCTAATAATACGCAAGCTGAACTTGAAGTGGGCTTAGGCATTTCACAACTACGCACTGAGTCAGAGCTTCCATTAGTATTACTTGCGGGCGGTACAGGCTTTTCATACGTAAAATCAATGGCTGATCACCTTGCTGAAATCAAATCAACACGCCCTGTATTCTTCTACTGGGGTGTACGCGACGAATCAGCACTTTACGCCAAAGAAGAAATGGAAAAGTGGGCTGCAAGCCAAGCTAACTTCAACTTTATTCCTGTAGTAGAACACGCAACTGATACATGGCAAGGTCACACAGGCTATGTGCATAAAGCTGTAATGAAAGACATTGTTTCGCTAGAGCCTTATGAAATCTATATGGCAGGTCGCTTCGATATGATTGGCCCTGTACGTGATGACTTTATTAATCACGGCGCAATTCGCGAAAACATGTATGCAGATGCTTTTGCATTCATCAAATAATACGAATGCAATTTACTAAAAGGAGCCATTTGGCTCCTTTTTTATTTTCTAGCTCATTTGCTACTGACACTCCCTGACACAACAGCCTGATTAAATAACGTCATCATTTCAAAGGAGACAAATGATGAGTAACGTAATCGAAATCGTAAACTTTAAACTAGCAGAAACCACCCAAGCAGCGGACTTCGTCGCTGCTAATGACGCATTGCAACAGTTCCTCAATAACCAAACAGGTGTGCTATACCGCTCACTTGCCAAACAACAAAGCGACAATATTTACGTTGATGTGGTTTACTTTGCCACCATGGCAGATGCTAAACGTGTGCAAGAGGCATTTTATGAAAATGAAATTTGCCAGCAATTCGCCAAGTTAATTGAAAAAGAAAGTGTTATTTTAGAGCACTACGATGTAGTGTCACAAACACCTTGTGACGCATAATTAACTCGTAAAGCGCATTCAATTAAGGAAATATGGTGCATAAATCTGAGCGTTTATTTCAACTGGTTAACTTACTTAAAGGCCGCCGCCTTGCTGTAACCGCCAAACAGCTAGCAGATAAACTAAACGTATCTGAGCGCACCATTTACCGCGACATTCAACATTTACAAACATCGGGCGTGCCTATCGAAGGCGAAGCAGGCATTGGTTACCTTATTTCAGAGTGTGACCTGCCACCGATGATGTTTACTCTCGAAGAGCTACAAGCACTGATGCTAGGTAGCCGTATGGTAAGCGAATGGACGGATCCTGTTTTAGCCGATAAAGCCCATTCTGCACTTGCTAAAATTGAGGCCGTTTTACCAAATAGCTTAAAACAAAAAGTGGATGATCTGCCCTATTTAGTATCGGGTTGGAGTCACAACCAAGCGCAACAAGCCTTTACCCTCACCTTACGCCAAGGCATAGAGCAACACCGTTGTGTAAACATTGATTATTCCGATGCCAAGCAGCAAACCACCACCCGCCTTGTTGAACCTTTAGGTATGGTATATTGGGGTGGCAAATGGACGTTAATCACCTATTGCCGCTTACGGAACGATTATCGTGAATTTCGTATCGACCGCATTCAAGCGGTATCACTTACGGAATTTACTTTTACAACCCATGGGGATAAATCGCTCGCGCATTATGTGAAGTTAGTGCAGGAGAAGTATAAGGAGTGTTAAAGGGAGTATTTATTAATTAACATCCATGTATTTATCTTGCGGCATCCATGCCGCACTCGTTCATTCTTTTTAAACGGCCAAAAAGAACGAACCAAGAAAAAGCCGCCCCAAAAATCAAACTAACTCTTCAAGCAAAATTTAAATGTGAACATAAACGCCATGAAGCAACGCGCTAAACATCCCTGTACGCTTTCCAGCTCGAAGTCCTTTTCTCGCGTTCATAGCTAGCCGAACTTCGTTCGTCTCAAGACGCTATTCACCCATTCCTACATGCCTTGCTCGACCGCTTCGCTCCCTGTCTCGCATTATTCATTTAAATTCCGCTTTCAGGTTTGATTGATGGGTGAAAAGTGAGCACGTAATTATTTATTTTTACCCAACTAAATACTAGCTATTTACTAAATGCGGCTCTTTATTTGTTTCAATAACCCTGCGAATAGTTGCACCACCAATACTTTCGCATGTTTTCCCATTATTAAAGTCAATTTTTGCAGCTTCGCCTCGAACTATCGGACGAACAAACCGCCAAGGCCAAAAACCGAAGCGCTGAGAACCTACATAATTAACCACCGCATTAGCACCTAAAGAATTAGCCTCCTTCCCGAACGCTGGCAAGATGTCAGTTACACTGCCGTAAGAGCCCTTCGCAATTTTAATTCGTTTGATGCTCTCAACCTGAACATCCGTACTTGGCAGCCCCGTAACTAAGCAAATATCCATCACATCATAGGCAGCTACAGACATAGAACCCAACATTAACGCACTAATTAAACCAAATTTTTTCATTAATATACTTCTTTTTATACTTATCAGTTGTTATCGCTCATCTTTAAATTCATGTCATGAGCCTCAACTATTCTTAAAAACCTTGATCTCCAGCGTCCATAACTCTCAACCCGACACCTCAAAGTGCCCATTGATAACAAAAGGGTCGGAAGTAATTTCCCGAAAATCCAACGAAGTGCGTATTAAACTACAAAGGTTACTGCTAGAACAATTAAAATAATGTTTAATAATTGTAGAATTAATAATGAGTTATAGGTTAAGGAATTATCGAGTAGGGTGTAACTAAAAAACGAGTTAAACCTGACTAAGTACTAAAAATAAAGCCTGTCTGTCACATTAGCGAAAGCGGCCAAAGTTGAAAAGCAACCGAAACAAAAGTTCACAGTGTTTTAAAATGAGATCAGGGATGACTGATGTAATCCAGCTTCAAGGATGAATTTTAACGTTAATCTCACAAGCGCCGGCCTCCCTTTGGAATCCCTCGGCGCCCAAAAATCAAACTAACTATTCAAGCAAAATTTAAATGTGAACATAAACGCCATGAAGCAACGCGCTAAACATCCCTGTATGCTTTCCAGCTCAAAGTCCTTTTCTCGCGTTCATAGCTAGCCGAACTTCGTTCGTCTCAAGACGCTATTCACCCATGCCTACATGGCTTGATCGACCGCTTCGCTCCCTGTCTCGCATTATTCATTTAAATTGTATTTTCAGATTTGATTAATGGGTGAGGGAGTGAACTTTTAAAACAGATTTCAAGTCCAAAAAAGAGCTAAATTCAGGCGGAGCTAATGCCCGCTTAAGTTTTGGTGTCCCAGCGGCGACTTGATGCGTTTGTTAGCATTATATGCTCGCCAAGGCCTCTTTGTATTCATCAAACATATCTTTAAAGCCAAATGCAGATTCTGGATTACTGAGCATGTAAACTTCGTTAAGACCTGAACCTGAGCTTAAGTGCAGCTCACCATATTGCACAACAGGGAGCTGATAATTATCAGCAAAGCGCTTATCTCGGCTACCGTCTTTATTTGATTTAGCCCAGGTGTAATCAATAATGTCAGCGTCATTGGGCACATCTTCGCTTTCAATGAAGTTAGAGAGCATAAAGTTAACGTCAACCTCTAACAAATCAATCAATGCAAAATCATCTTCTTTTTCCACAAGTAAGAACTGAGGAAATAAATGTAAATCTCCTCCATTTGCATTTTCAAAGTGAAGTGCTTTGTAGTCGCATTGAATCTTGGGGTTGTGCGATCTTTTCAGGCTAACAGTTTTGCGTTCAATAACACTATTTGCTGTAGTTCTCTCCGCAACATTATCAATCATTTGCGATGTTGTTACATCCCAAATTTTTTCAGAGGTAAGCGCTTCAGAGAATCTATCATCCAAAGTGCCAAAAGCGGCATCAAGGTGATCTGGTAATGAAATTTCAAGTCCTAACTTATGCCTATCATACTCTTCTTCGAGTTGACCTATGGCTTTGATAATGTCATTTATAGCGCTTTTCTTTACCTCAATTTGGTCTTTTAAGAATAGTTTCAAGGGAAACCAGTTAATCCAAGAAAGTCCGGATTTCATTCTGTTCAATGCATGGGTTTCAGATCCAATCTCACTCTTTAATTTTTTCTTGGCAACCTCTATATCGCTAAGGGTCTGTTTTAGTTCATTTAAACTTTGTGACGACAATCTTCCAATAGCTTTGCTTTTGAAATATACCTTGCCAATATTATTCATACTAATTCCTTTAGAACGACCGTAATAATGATGCTAACATTTTAGTATTTATGCGACATGCAGTTTGTGTTGCATAATCGCTTGTTTATCTTCGAATTCAATTTATTAACACTTATGATTAATTGTTATTAGTCAGATAGTTATTCGAAATTTTCCATTTTTCAAGGTATCGAAAAAGGCAACTTACCTGTCAATACTATTAAGGGTGCAGTATTTATTCCTAAATGGATCTGATGTAATTATTCAATGCCCGCTCAATAGTGACCTTAAAGGCTGCTGCTAAGGAAAATTCCCCCTTTAAATCAAACCTGAAACCATAATTTAAATGAATAATGCGAGACAGAGAGCGAAGCGGTCGAGCAAGCTATGCTGAGGCATGGATGCCGATTCATAGCGTTTATGTTCACATTTAAATTATGTTTTAAGAATCAGTTTGATTTTGGAGCACGCTTTTTGGTTCGTTTTTGTCGTGTAACAAAAATGAACAAGAGTATGCCATGGATGGCGTATGATATTTACAGGGAGGTACAATACGATGGATATTTACAAGGATGTGTTAGCGCAAATAAACAAAAAAGGAGCTTCTTAGCTCCTTTTTACTGCTATCGTCAATGCGACGAAATCAAATACTACTGAAAATATCAGTGAAATTACGCGTATTTCCCCATTAACACTTTACGCTCGCTATCACTTAAAAACGCAATTTGTAATGCATTCTTTTGTGCTTGCGTGATTTCTGCCTGTGTTAAACCTGCTTGTGGTGCAGCGACATCAAATTCATGGCGAATTTCAATATTGCTTACACTTGGGTCATCAGTATTAATGGTGGCTAAAATACCGTGTGCTAAAAACTGCTTTAGTGGGTGGGTTGCCATTGATGCAACTGTACTCGTTTGAATATTGCTGGTTAAGCACGATTCCACACCAATTTGGTGATCGCGTAGGTAATCCATCAGTGCGCCATCTTCTATTGCTTTTACGCCATGGCCAATACGTGTTGCACCAAGTTCTTTAATTGCATGCCAAATGCTTTCGCTGCCAGCGGCTTCACCTGCATGGGTGGTAATCTGTAAACCCGCATCGCGTGCTTGTTTAAAGTGGCCTTCAAATAAGTTACCTGGGAAGCCAAGCTCGTCACCCGCTAAATCGAGTGCGATAAGCTCATTTTTGTGCGCCAGTAAGCCATCAAGTTCCGCTTGGCATGCTTCAACACCAAAGGTGCGCGATAAAATACCAATCAAATTTGCTTGAACGCCCGTCTCGCGGCTACCCGCTTTTACGCCGTCAATAACTGCGGCAACTACGTCTGCAATATTCAGGCTGTGGGTTTGCGCCATATAAAATGGGCTAAAACGCAGCTCAACGTAATCAAGCCCCTGCCCTTTAGCATCAAACATATTTTCATAGGCAATGCGATGACATGCATCTAAATCGCCCAGCACTTTTACGCCCCAGTCCAGTTTTTGTAAAAAGCCAAGTAAATCGGGCTCATTTTCAATTACTTGTACATGTGGGCGCAGCGACTCAACATCGCTTGCTGGCAAATCCATATTAAATTTTAGGCCAAGATCTAAAATGGTTTCTGAGCGAACATTTCCATCAAGGTGACGGTGTAAATCAAGAAGAGGAAGAGTTGAATCGATCATGGCTTGACCCTTAAAAATTTAAAATTGCGCGGATTCTACGTAGTTTAGCTATAAAAGCAAGGATTGCTTAGGACATAGGTCCTTATTCGTGCAAATATAAAAAAAGCGCCAATCGGCGCTTTTAAATAAAGAATAAATATTTTCGAAAATACTAAGCATAGGTTTGATAGAGCGAAATTGCTTTATCAAGTTGCCCTGTTTGATTAAAACACTCAGCCGCAACACGCCAATGCTTGTTTGCATTTCCTTTGCTTAAAACTTTATTAAATACCTTACAGGCAAGCTCAAAATCACCTTGCGCTTTAGCGATGTAAGCCAGCGTTAGCAATAGTGTCTCATCTTCCGGTATTTTCTTTAATCGGCTTTGGATAAACTTTTGTGTGTCAAATAATTTAGTATTGTTGCACTTACTGAGGATTTGCCAAATCTCGCGGTATTTATCACCCTTAGCTAGTTTTAATAAACACTTATCGGTTTGCTCTGGGGAAAATGAGGCAAGATTAGTCAGGTAATGAAACTCTGCTTTTTCTTTGAGTTTCTTCGGTAAATTACCGTAAGCACTGTTTAATGCATTTAAGTCTAACGCTGCAAAATAACGTTCAAATAACTGTTGCCATTGCTCGTCACTTAGCGCATGTTTTTTCTCAAAACGACTTAGCTGATCATTAAGCGTTGACCAATCTTGCTGGGCTACTAAGTACTCGGCAAAATTAGCCAGCTCTAAGTTAGTCGCTTTTTTGTTCTTAGTTATTTGCTCCATGCTTTCTTTGGCAAGCTCAGCTTGCTCACTTTCCACCAGCATTTGCGCAATATTTGATGCGTCTTGCTGCGCAACTTTTTCAAGATATAGTCGTGCATCCGCTTTATTACCACTTTCTAACGCGGCTCGTGCTGAAATGGCTTGTGCAATGCTTTCCCAACCTGCTGGTACATGGGCTTTTGCAAGACTTTGCTGTGCGCCAGTAAAATCACGATTTATAAACTGCCAAACGCCTGTTTTTAAATTACTTAATTTGCGTTTATCGGCGCGCGATGCCCATTTAAAACGAGTAATGCCATACAGTGATAAGACATAACGCAGCACTTTATAAATCACAAAACTAAACGCCGCTAGTAAAATAATGGCAATTACAAATGCGGTGATCGTGCCTTCAATGGTGTAGTCGTTAAAAGCAATTAGCACATAACCTTTTTCACCTATAGCCACTGGCGCGAGTGCAAGTACAACTAATGCAATAACAACCGTGATAATTGCCTTGCTCATAGTAGCTCCTTAATTGCAGCTGCAGAGTTAAAGGTAATCTCTGGTGTGAACACAAGAGGCCTAGCATGTAATTCACTCAATTGATTATTAAGGTATTTTACATTCGCAGCTTGCACATCATAATAATTGTTAACTACGTTTTGTGCTTGTTGCAGTGCCGTAGAGAAAATAGCTGGCTGCTGCTTTGTAAGCGCAGTTTGTGCTTGTGCCATATAAAAACGTAATTGATGTCGGATCAACGCTTGCTCTTCTTGGCTTAATAACGGCTCTATCGGCGCTGTGCGTTTGCGCACTTTAATAAAGTCATCCACCAGCAAGTCCCAACTGCGTTTTAAGTTTGACTGCCAATCATCCACATTATTTGAAAGCGCCTGCGGATCAACTTTATCAGCTTCTTCCGGTAGCACCACCATATTAAGCGGTAGCTCATCAAGATTGGCGATTAACCCAGACAGCTTTAAATATAAACCTTCAACATCAGCCGTTTGTACCGCTTGTAATGCTTGAATATCTTGATGTAGTGCCGCTCTAGCTTGCTGAGTACCCGGGAAGTTTTCAAGCAGTACATCTAAACGTGCCAGCATTGCCGCGGCGCCTAGGTAATCATTTTGCACCAGCGCCTTAAATTCGGCCATGCGGTAAAGGCTTTTCACTTCTTCACGATTTAGCTCTGGTGTTTGTTGGTTAGCCGCGTGTAACTGCTGGGCAATTTTTTCATTAAGCGCAAGCTCTGCCTCAGATACCTGAGCCGATAACGCACTTTGCAATTGTTGATTTTGATTTTTTAATGCCAGCGCCTGTGTATTAACTTGGGCAATCTGTTCAGCGAGCGTGTTGTTTTCGTTATTTAACTTAACGAGAAAATTTTTCTGTTGTTGAAATAAGGTATAGCCGTACCCTAATCCACCAACCGCAGTAAGTGATACCAACAACGCAACAACAGCAATTGCCTTGCCTGAACCTGATTGCTTTGCCACGGCTGGTTTTGAAGCGCTATTGCTCGTAGTTTGCGCCTTACTTATTGGCTTTTCGCTAATCGTACTCTTTGCCGTTATGTCTTTTTCTTGTTCCATAGCGTGACTCTGTTGATGTTTATGTTGACCTGCAATGGCATTGATAATGCTATCATTATCAGCACCTTGGCAATTAATAATGTGTTTTACATTGGCTTTTTCTTGCAAGTAGTTAACGCAGCGCTCACTTACCAAGTAAACGGTTAGCTGCGATAACCAGGTTTTATTTGTCGCTATTGCTAAAAAGCTATCGATACTTGCATTGCTCGTTAAGACAACGGCATCTATACCATTCGCTTGCCAATTAGCCGCCATTGCGTCATTTAAATTAGCATTCGCCAAACGCTGGTAAACGGCTAGCGGCTGAAAAATCGCTTCGCGCGCTTTCAATTCTTGCGCTAACTTATTACGCCCACCTTTGCCTTTTACCAATACAATTTGTTTACTTGCGACATTGTTGAGCTCTGGCATGGCAAGCAAACCTTCGCTGGTTTCAACCAGCGGGCTAGCACACGACTTGTTAAACAGTTCGGTTACCGTTTCAGCGGTACTTTTACCAACAGCTAAACAGTGGCTGTGTTTTGCTAGTTCAGGTTTTAACGCATGTAAAAAACGTGCGGCATCTTGTGACACAAAAAGCACAATATCGGCGCTTTCAAGCATAGCAAGTTGCTGTTCACTCACTGCAATTGCTTCAAGCGCCAGTAATGGTTGAATGGTGCTTTTAATCGCCATATTTGATAGGCGCTCAGCTAATTGTTGGCTCTTTTCCTCTGGCCGTGTGAGTAAGATATGTGTCACATGCACTCCTTGTTAGTTACCGTAAACTTCAGCAAGAATTTTATCAGCACCTTGCGATAATAAGTTATCAGCTACTTGCTCGCCGATTTGTTCTGCATTTGCCACATTACCTGCCAGTGTATGCTGCAAAATTACCGAGCCATCTAACGCACCTACTAAACCGCGCAGTGTCAGAGTTTCACCTTCAACAGTTGCAAATGCACCAATCGGAACTTGGCAACCACCTTGTAACTTACGATTCATTGCGCGCTCTGCCAATACACGATAGCGCGTTTCTGTGTGCTCAAGTGGCGCAAGCAACGCTTTAGTTGTTTCGTCATCGCTACGACACTCAATACCTACCGCCCCTTGACCATTTGCAGGTAATGAATCTTCAGCAGTAATAAAATCAGCAATGCGCTGTGGCATTTCTAAACGAATAAGACCAGCAGCGGCTAGAATAATTGCATCGTATTCACCGGCATCTAGTTTTGCTAAACGCGTATTTACGTTACCGCGTAAATCTCTAATTTCGAGATCAGGACGCGCCGCTTTTAACTGACACTGACGACGTAGGCTCGATGTGCCAACAATTGCTCCTTGAGGCAAATCAGCCAGCGACTTGAAGTTGTTTGATACAAATGCATCTCGCGGATCTTCACGCTCACAAATTGTGTGTAGTTCTAGTCCATCAGGGAATTCAACCGGAACGTCTTTCATTGAATGGACGGCAATATCTGCGCGACCTTCCATCATAGCGACTTCAAGCTCTTTAACAAATAGGCCTTTACCACCGATTTTCGCCAGTGGCGTGTCTAAAATTTTATCGCCTTGAGTCGACATAGGCACAAGCTCAACCGTTAAATTAGCATGGTGCTTTTCCAGTTCAGCTTTTACAAACTCTGCTTGCCAAAGAGCCAATGCGCTTTTGCGCGTTGCAATACGAATAATTGGATTATCTTGAGACATAATTTTCCTACACTGACTCGCTACTGGTCAGTTACTTTAAATTGCTTGCTCGCCAACGTTTTTCCGTCGGCAATTAATTCTACACGCCACTCGCCTAATTGCAGTGCCGCTATATTTTTTGATGAATAGGTACGGTATCGCTCTGCAAATATTGAAAGCTCAACATCCGCTTGCAGTTGATCTTGAAAATACCACTTGTGGCGTACCACTTTACCTTTTAAGCCGTTTACTTCAGTAAAGAAGTACAACTTTTTGGTAAAGCTCGCCCTTGCGATTCGTTCACCAATAATATCAACTGGCTCTCGCGCTTTAATATCACGCGATAACAATGCGCGCGTTACACTTTGGGTATTCATTTTTGCGCCAAGTGCAATGTCTGCTAAGTCGCCATTACTGTTTTCGTTTGCGTGCTGTTCAATATCGACGCTCACAGTCTGCTCTAAAAACTCATCGTTATTTTCGGCTGTTTTTGACAGACTATTATTCGTCACGCTTTCACTAACAACCGCTTCACTGTTATCAACACCTGTAGGATTGCTAGGCTCTAGCTCGACTCGCTGTTCAATCGCAGGTTGAGTGACAGAAGCTTTCTCAATTGGTAATTCAGCTAGCGAAGATTGGCTTAAACCAACCTTTTCGGTTTCATTATCAGTATTTTTAGCATTATTTACAGCCGATGTTATCGTTTTCACAACGGTTGAGCTGCCTTGTTGCACACTGGCTTTTGTTAATGATTGACTCGTTTCTTTTGGATTTTTCGTATTTGGAAATAAGTACATAGTTGCCAAAACTAATACGACTACCACCAGCAACAGCGCCGCAAAAACACGCGCCCAGCGCCATTGGTACTCAACTTCGCTCGGTTGTGCATTTTGCGCGGATTGGTTTTGCTTATTTGCCAATGTCGCCGTAATTTTTATCTTTTGTGCCACTATTCCTTCCTAGTTTAAGCGCGAAACCAACCAAGTACGGATCGCCTTAATTTCCTCTAAACACACTTGGTGTGTCATTGGGTATTCCTGCCAACTAACTTCATAACCCAATTCAAGTAATGTTTGATATGCTGCTTTTCCTGCGCCTGTTGGTACCACGTCGTCAAAACTGCCATGAGCCATAAATACATTTAAGCTTGCTTGCTGCTTTTCGAGTTTAAGTTTAGCAGGCTCACACATATAGGTAGAAAGCGCCATAACACCCGCCAACTGATATGGTAAGCGAGGTGCTAAATACAATGACACAACGCCACCTTGCGAAAAACCCGCCAAAATAATATTGCTAGGCGCAATACCATTGTCGATTTCAGCATCAATTAATTGTTGCACTGCCGCAGCAGATTGTTGCACACCTTGCTCGTCGGCGCGTTTATCTAGATCAAGAGATTTAATGTCATACCATGAACGCATCGCCATACCACCATTTATGGTGACTGGTTGAATTGGAGCGTGTGGAAAAATAAATTTTACACCCAGTTCTACAGGTAAATTAATTTCCGGTACGATAGGTGCAAAGCCATCACCTGAGTCACCTAAACCATGCAACCAAATTACCGTTGCTTTGTGACTTGATTGTGGCTCAATAATAACTGCGTCTAAACTCATTTATTCAGCTTCCCATGTAATGCTTGTACCCGCTTGTTTGCTCGCAGCATCATTCATAAATTGCCAGAACTCAGAGCCACTACGGTTATCAATCCATTTATCGCCATGACGTTCAAAATGGTGACCATTAAACTTAGTTGCTACCCACAACTGCTGTAAAGGCGCTTGTTTATTAAGGATGATCTTACTGTTATCTGGAAAAATAATTTCTAAAATTCCCGAGGCAGATTCATAGTCTAAGTCGACCTCGCAGGCATCAACTTGCTCTTCTAAGTTAATAAACAAATCATCGATTAACTGATGGTATTCTTGGTCTGTCATAGCTAAATTTCCAAATTGATTTTTTGATGCCAATAAAGCATAAGAAAAAACGTCAATATCCTGCGTTTTTGCGCTTTTTTCTGATAATCTCTATTCAATAATACCAACCGTGGCATTCACTTGTCAGTAATAAGTTTTATAAACAGACGATATGGTTAAATGTAAGAAATTAGTTTCAGTATTTATGAGTGTATCATTGCTCATTTTAGCTGGTTGCGGTCAAAAAGGTCCTTTATATCTTGCCGAGCAAGATCAAGTGGAATCAAATCAACCAAAGCAGCAAACCGACGCTGATAAAGAGCAGAAGGAGCAGCAGTAATGGACTATTTTAACTATAACGATAACGAACTGTTTGCAGAGCAAGTAAAGGTTGAAGATATTGCCAAACAATATGGTACGCCTTGTTATGTATACTCGCGTGCTACATTAGAACGCCACTATAAGGCATTTTGCGACGCGGCCAATCACCATAATCACCTTGTATGCTATGCCGTAAAAGCTAATTCAAACCTCGCTATTTTAAACGTATTGGCGCGTCTTGGTTCTGGTTTTGATATTGTTTCTAAAGGTGAACTGGCACGAGTAATTGCAGCCGGTGGCGATACCAGTAAAGTGGTATTTTCAGGTGTTGCTAAAACACATGACGAAATTGCCTTTGCTCTAGAGCACAATATCAAGTGCTTTAATGTTGAATCAGAAGCTGAGCTTGAGCGCATCTCGCAAGTTGCAGCTGAGTTAAACGTAAATGCGCCTATATCTATTCGTGTAAACCCAGATATCGATGCTAAAACGCACCCTTATATTTCTACCGGTTTGAAAGAAAATAAATTCGGCATAGATATTAAAATTGCGGTTGATGTGTATAAGAAAGCGGCAAGCTTACCTAACTTAGATATCAAGGGTATTGATTTTCATATTGGCTCACAGCTTACCGAAGTTGAACCTTTTATTGCGGCACTTAAAAAAGTAATCGCGCTCGTAAAAGAACTTGCATCTCATAATATCAAACTAAGCCATGTTGACGTTGGCGGTGGTTTAGGTGTGCCATATGCCCAAGAAGCACCTCCACACCCAAGTCAGTACGTTAGTAAAATCACCGAATGCTTAGCAGAGTTACCCGATGTTGAGCTAATTTTTGAACCTGGCCGCGCTATTGCAGCTAATGCCGGCATTTTAGTCACCAATGTTGAATATCTAAAACAAAACCAAGGTAAACACTTTGCAATTGTTGATGCAGGCATGAATGATTTACTGCGCCCATCGCTTTATCAGGCTTGGCAAAATATTATTGCAGTAAAGCCACGACAAGGTAAAACCGAAAATTACGATATTGTTGGCCCGGTATGTGAAACCGGTGACTTTTTAGGTAAAGACCGCGATTTGTGCATTGAAGCGGGCGATTTAATTGCCGTGCGCAGTGCCGGAGCGTATGGTTTTACCATGAGCTCAAACTACAATTCACGTCCGCGCGTAGCCGAAATAATGGTAGATAACGACCAAGTTCATGTAATTCGCCAACGCGAAACTATTGACGACCTATACCGAAACGAGTGTACACTGCCTTAAGCACAATCATAGTTTATATATATGCTAGTAAATTTTTCTAAAATGCATGGCTTAGGCAATGACTTTATGGTTATTGATAACGTCACGCAAAATGTTTTTATTTCAAAAGACCAAATTCGTAAGTTAGCGGATCGCAACTTCGGTATTGGCTTTGACCAATTACTAATGGTTGAAGCGCCGTACGATCCTGATTTGGATTTTCATTACCGAATTTTTAATGCGGATGGCTATGAAGTTGAACAATGCGGGAATGGCGCACGCTGTTTTGCTCGCTTTGTGCGTATGAAAGGGTTAACCAACCGCCATCGCATTCAGGTCTCGACAAAGTCTGGCAATATTACCCTACACAATGAGAAAGACGGCAAAGTGCGCGTAAATATGGGCCACCCTAAATTTGACCCAGCAAAAGTGCCGTTTAAAGCGACTAAGCGCGAAACAACGTATATTATCCGTGAAGGCGAACATACAATATTTTGTGGCGTTGTCTCTATGGGCAACCCGCACTGCGTACTTGAAGTAGACGATATCAACTCTGATCAAATTACCGAGTTAGGCCCGCTACTTGAAAGCCATGAGCGCTTTCCTAAAAAGGCCAACATTGGTTTTATGCAAATAATCTCGCCAGAGCATATCAAACTGCGCGTATGGGAGCGTGGCGCAGGTGAAACACTTGCCTGTGGTAGCGGTGCTTGTGCTGCTGTTGTGGTTGGTATTTTACAAAAGAAACTCGCCAATCAAGTTAAGGTTGAATTACCTGGTGGCGAATTAACAATAAATTGGCAAGGCGACGGTCACCCAGTAAAAATGACCGGCCCTGCAGAACATGTGTTTGATGGTCAAATCGCGATATGAATGAATTAGATGAACGCCAAGTTGTCGATTATTTAGAACAAAACCGTGACTTTTTACAAAAGCACCCCGAACTACTTGCGCGTTTATCCATTTACGACGAACCAAACGGCACCACCAGCCTTGTTAAGCGTCAACAAAATTTATTGCAAAATAAAAATCGAGAATTAACCGATAAACTCTCTCATTTAATCGATAACGCAACCAATAACGAACACATTTTTAAAGTGTTCAATCAATGTCATCGACTGCTACTTAAAACCGATACGCTAGAAGCACTACAAGAAAAGTTAACACAAACCTTGTGCAAAGGATTTAATTTACTTGATTGCCAATTAATACCTGTAAATCCCGATACGCACCAAACGCTGCTCGATCAACGCTTTAGCGTACAAACCAGCTTTTTAGGACGTTTGAGTCAAGATGAGCAAATGCTGCTATTTCAAAAAACAGTTGGCTCGGTAGCTGTGTATTTGGTTGGCGATAAAAGTACGCCAACAGCCATATTAGCCTTCGCCAGCAGCGATGAAACACACTATCACCCAGAACAAAACAGTGTATTTGTTTTAGAATTTATTCAAGCCTTAGATATCAAACTGTCTCAGTTATGAATGAGCAACAACCGCTAAGCGCAAGCTGGCAGCAGAGTATAGATTTATACATCGCTTTTGCGCGCAATGAGAAACACTATTCAACAGCCACCATCGATGCTTACCTGCGTCATTTAGAAACATCAGCACACTATTTTTCGCAATTTGTTGCTAACTGGCAAGCAATTGAAGTTGAGAATGTAAAAGGCTTGCTAGCGAAGTTGAAAAGCCGCGAATTATCGGCTAGAACCATTAATTTACACCTATCGTGCTTGCGTAGCTTTTATAAGTTTTTAATTAGAAAGGGGCTTGCCAAAGCGAATCCGGTAGAGCTTGTTAAGGGGCCAAAATTCACTAAGCCGCTACCCAAAAACCTCGATGTTGACCAAGTAAATCAACTACTTGAAATTGTGCCGGAAGATAACTTAGCAATTCGCGACAAAGCCATGATGGAATTAATGTATTCATCAGGGCTGCGTCTATCTGAGCTGGCTAGCCTTAATTTAACGGATAAGAGCGCGATCTTTAATGGCCTTCTAACCGTATTAGGTAAAGGTGGTAAGGAGCGGGTTATTCCCGTAGGGCGAAAAGCCATTAGCGCAGTAAAAGAGTGGCTTAAAGTACGTGCAGAGTTTACTAATCCCGACGAACTCGCTTTATTTACTAGTAAACAAAAACGCCGCTTGTCGATTCGTCAAATTCGTGCGCGTATGAAGAAATGGGGTATTGAACAAGGTCTAAGTGCCAATGTACATCCGCACAAATTACGCCATAGCTTTGCTTCACATATTTTAGAATCGAGCGGCGATTTACGTGCAGTGCAGGAGTTGCTTGGTCATAGTAATTTATCAACCACCCAAGTATATACGCACTTAGATTTTCAACACCTTGCAAAGGTATACGACAACACACACCCAAGGGCAAAAAAGAAGTAATATGATACGATTTAACCGAGCGATTTCTGCCGTAAAAGTGATTTGTTTTGATTTAGACGATACCCTTTACGACAACCGCCCTATCATTAAAAATGCCATTAAAGCACAACAAGATTACCTTGCTGCAATTCCAGAGTGGGCGGCGCAAGATGGCGACTTTTGGCGCACGTGCCGAAACGGTTATGCACTTGAAAACCCAGAGATCATCAACGATGTCACACTTTGGCGCCAAAAGGCATTATTGTGGGGGTTAGAAACTCTCAAAGTAGAAAATGCAGCATTTCATGCAGCACAAGCGTATAACGCATTTGCCAAAGCACGCAGCGATATTGAGGTCGCACCTGAAGTAATCGATTTACTCGCAGCACTTCGTAAAAAATACAAAGTGATTGCTATTACTAATGGTAATGTCGATGTAAGCCAATTTAATTTGAAAGACAGCTTCGATTTAGTATTACAAGCAGGGCCCCATGGCAAAGCCAAACCAGCAAGTGACATGTTTGATTTGGCCTGCCAGCAATTAGATGTAAGTCAAAACGAGATTTTACATGCGGGTGATAGCCTTGATTCAGATGTACAAGGCGCTAACAATGCTGGCTGTTATAGTGTGTGGCTAGAAAATGCTTTTGTGACTTACCGCTACAAAGGTTTAGCTGACATAGAAATAAGCGATATTTTTGCGCTCAAATCCCTGCTTGTTTAATAACTTAAGGAAATATCACGTACACGATATTTCCTTACATCACGTAATATAACCTCTCATCATTAATGACTTTAATAAGCTCATTACAGAACATATTCTGCACTCAATAAATAAGGGAGCAGTTATGTTTACAAAAGAATGGAAATTTAATCTCAAGCATCACCAAATCCACATTACTTATCATTATTTTGACGGCATGAAACTGTATGTCGATGGTGATTTAAGAGATTTTAGTAATATCAGTGTTTTATTTAGCAATGATGTACTTTTAAGGGCAAATCTACCCGAGATTGGTGATATTGATGTGACCCCTTCATTACCTTTTTTTAGCCTTGAAGTCACAGTGCAACTTTCCCAAGCTTCAGACAGGTTTATCGTCTACTCCTCTCATGAGCGAGTACCGTTGCGGGCGCAGCGCCTTATTAGTAAATAACAGGCTTTGCAAACGGATACGTTGATGTACTTAATGGGCTTTAGCCTAATATTTTTACTCTCTTTGGCTGTGAAACGCCGCTTTCAATTTATCGTGATAAACAGCAAATACGATATATTGAAAAAGTGATTGCCAGCTTAACAAACGACTTTGTTTTTAAAAAATAACAACATTATAAAAAGGACTAACATTATGTATAAAGAATGGGAATTCGACTTAAACGACCATCACGTTCGCGTAACCAATAACTGGTTAACTGGGGTGAAGCTTTATGTAGACGGAAAGCTAAAAGGACGGAATGGATTTCCTGTTATGGGTCCTCTGCTAATTCTCTTTTTCCTTATCAGCGGTGACAGAGTTATCTCTCACTTTCAAGAAAAACAAAAAATAGCGCATATTGAGAATATCATTGCAACGTTACCTGAAAGCGAAAGAGCAACGTTTGTTAAAACGTACTTAGAAACAAAAAGTTCAGAGCTCCAACAGCCTACTCACAATGTAAAGGCTAGCGAAAAAATCAATAGATAAACAACCCCTGTTTATAAAAACAGTATTCTATTTGGTATTAAATCAACTCCTGTTATACTTTTGCCAATTTTGGTAAAGAGTTAACTTCGATGGACGTTTCTGAATTATTAGATGGTTTAAATGACAATCAACGCGAAGCCGTTGCCGCCCCGCTGCAAAATATGATGGTGCTGGCAGGCGCAGGCTCAGGTAAAACCCGCGTACTTGTCCATCGAATTGCTTGGTTAATGCAAGTTGAACATGCATCGCCATACAGTATTTTTGCGGTAACCTTTACCAACAAAGCAGCCAAAGAAATGCGTAGCCGTGTTGAAGCAACGCTTAAAGCGTCTGTTGGCGGCATGTGGATTGGTACTTTCCACGGTTTATCCCATCGTATTCTGCGCGCCCACCATAAAGAAGCAAACTTGCCAGAATCATTTCAAATTCTCGATACTGACGACCAAGTGAGAATGATCCGTCGCTTAATGAAAGCAATGAACATTGACGAGAAGAAATGGCCGGCCAAACAAGCCGCTTGGTATATTGGCGCTAAAAAAGACGAAGGTTTACGCCCTAAACATATTCAAGCGTTTGATCCTAACGAGCAAATGATGCTGCGTATTTACACCGCTTACCAAGAAGCATGTGACCGTGCTGGTTTAGTTGATTTTGCCGAAATTTTACTGCGTTGTTTCGAACTATTACGCGATCAACCCACTTTACTTCGTCACTACCAACAGCGTTTTCCGCATATGCTGGTAGACGAATTCCAAGATACCAACACTATTCAATATCAATGGTTAAAGTTGATTGCTGGTAAAAGTAACAAGATCATGATTGTGGGTGATGATGACCAAAGTATTTATGGTTGGCGTGGCGCACGTATCGAGAATATTAAACAGTTTATTAGTGACTTTGATGCGCAAACCATTCGCTTAGAACAGAATTACCGCTCAACAGGTAATATTCTAAAAGCGGCAAACCATTTAATTGCCAATAATTCCGAGCGTATGGGTAAAGAGCTGTGGACTGATGGCAATCAAGGTGAACAAATTGGTGTTTACGCTGCTTACAACGAGCTAGATGAAGCACGCTTTATTGTTAGTAAAATTAAGGCTTGGTTTGAACAAGGGAATGCACTACAAGACTGCGCCATTTTATACCGCAACAACGCTCAGTCGCGTGTACTGGAATCAGAATTAAATATTCAGTCACCACGAATTCCTTACCGTATTTATGGCGGTATGCGCTTCTTCGAACGTCAAGAAATCAAAGATGCATTATGCTACTTACGCATTGTAAATAACCGCAATGATGACGCGGCATTTGAGCGAATTATTAATACCCCAACGCGCGGCATTGGCGATCGTACATTAAGCTTAATTCGTGATTGCGCACGTAGCGAATCACTGCCACTTTGGTACGCAGCAAAAACCTTACTTGCAGAAAAACATTTAGCGGGGCGTGCTGCCAATGCGGTTAATTCGTTTATTGAGCTGATCGATCAGATTGAAGATAACATTCTCGATAAATCATTAGATAAACAAACCAAATATGCTATTCAAACATCAGGCCTAATGGCGATGTATATGGCAGAAAAAGGCGAAAAAGGCCAAGCGCGCGTAGAAAACTTAGAAGAATTAATTAACGCTACTAGTCAATACGAACTGCCAGATGAAGAAGAGTTTAGCTCACCGCTTGATGGCTTTTTAGCGTACACCGCGCTTGAATCAGGTGAGGGACAAGCAGACGAACATGAGGATGCAGTGCAAATGATGACACTGCACTCGGCCAAAGGCTTAGAGTTCCCGTTGGTATTTATGGCAGGTGTTGAAGAAGGCATGTTCCCATCGCAACAAAGCCAAGAAGAAACCGGCCGTTTAGAAGAAGAGCGTCGCCTGTGTTATGTAGGCATGACACGCGCGATGCAAAAGCTTTATATTTGTCACGCGGAAAGCCGCCGTTTATACGGACAAGAAAAGTTTCATAGCCCGTCGCGTTTTATTCGCGAATTACCTGAAGATTGCCTAGATGAGATTCGTATTAAAACCCAAGTCACCAAACCTAAAACCACAGGCCGTTTTAGCAACACCATCAGCTTAGAAACGTTTAACGATACAGGCTTTAAACTCGGCCAGCGTGTAATGCATGGCAAGTTTGGTGAAGGTACAGTGCTAAACTATGAAGGCACAGGCCCACAGGCGCGTATTCAAGTTAACTTTGATGATCATGGTACCAAGTGGCTAGTGACCATGTATGCGAAATTACAAGCGATGTAAATTATGCTGACTAACACCTGGCTTAACCAATTACACCAGTCGCTACTAACGAGTAAGCATCGTCAGTTATTGGTTTTGTCAGGGTGTGAGCATTGGTGTTGGCAACAAGTTGATAGCTTAAAAACGGTTTACCCCGATTTATTAACCCTGAGTAATCACCCCTCAGTAAATTTTTGGCCTGAGCATAATCACCAGTTATTAGGGCAAGAATACAGCACAGTAGTGTTTGACGTAAATTCTGGGCTAATGCCAGGCAAGCTAGCAACCGTAGCTGGTATGGTAAAAGCAGGCGGCCTACTGGTGCTGCTAATGCCAAACTTTGAAAATTACGCCAAGCAACCTGATCCCGCGTTTGCTCGTTTTCAAAGTGCAAATAAACCACATCAGCCTATTTCACTTTTTCAAACTCGGTTAATTTCGCAACTAAAGAACAACAAGCATACTTTGATTGTTTCAGAGCACCATGCACTGCCAACCATCCCAATGTACACTGCAACCGAGAGTACTCAATATCAAGAGCAGCAAAATCTCGTTGCTGACTTAAGCAAATTTATCACTAAACGCCGCGCCACGTTTTTACTAACCGCCGATAGAGGCAGAGGGAAATCTGCAACGCTTGGCATGCTTGCCGCAAATTATGTTTCGCAAGGTAAGCGCGTGGCAATTTGTGCCCATCATAAGCAGACTGTTGCCACTGTATATAAACACTTCGAGCAACTAACTAATGATGACATAAAGCTTGATTTTATTGCACCTGATGCATTGCTAAACCAAGCAACAAACTACGATTTGGTTTTAATTGATGAAGCAGCAACCTTGCCTGTAAGCTTATTAAAAAAAGCGCTCGATTTACCGATTAAATTTGGTTTTGCGACAACACTTCATGGTTACGAAGGCACAGGTAGAGGGTTTAATTTACGCTTTATTCCTCATCTAAAAGCTACGCGCACAAACTGTTTTATTACAGAGCTATCTACTCCAATTCGTTACGCTGAAAATGACCCGCTCGAAAATACCATTAACCAGTTATTAGTACTCGATGCTGACTTTAAGCAGCTAAATATAAATCGCCAGGACGACATTGCGTTTTACGCAATTTCACAACAACAACTCATAAACGATAACGCATTACTTAAACAGATATTCGCTATTTTAGTGATGGCGCATTATCAAACTAGCGTAAATGACTTACGACATATGCTCGATGGCAATAACTTGAAGGTGTTTGTTGCTGAACAAAATGGCATTTTGTTAGCAGCTGCATTGGTTGCGCTAGAAGGTGAAATAACCGATCCGTTAGCATCACAAATTATTGCTGGGGAACGCCGTCCTCAAGGCAATATGTTGGCGCAATCTACCGCTTGTTTACTCGGCGAACAACACTTGCTTGCAGCTCGTTATGCCCGCATTGTGCGTATTGCTGTTAATCCTTATTGCCAAGGTGACAATATTGGCACACAACTGTTAAATACAATTGAGAAAACGCTATCGCCTGATATTGACTTTATAGGGGC
The DNA here is from genome assembly GCF_057367955.1 of Pseudoalteromonas sp. NS-SX12. Classification (NCBI taxonomy): domain Bacteria; kingdom Pseudomonadati; phylum Pseudomonadota; class Gammaproteobacteria; order Alteromonadales; family Pseudoalteromonadaceae; genus Pseudoalteromonas; species Pseudoalteromonas sp. NS-SX12. Next base: position 856,697 of record NZ_CM170634.1, read on the forward strand.
AAGTTTTGGCGCAGAAGCCAAACTTTGCAACTTTTGGTTTAAGCAGAATTATCACATTATTAAACTCGGTGCCAAGCAAGATAAAGCGAGTGGTGAACATTCTTGCTTAGTCATTAAGGCTTCAAATGTTTATGTAGACCAACAGGCATTGCTCAAATCCCATTTCAAGCAGCAATTTTTGTTTGAGTTAGCGCGTTCGTTTTCGCACCTGCCAAGCGAGTTAGTATTAGGCGTTAGCGCAAACTTGATTTCATCAAACCAGCAATACACTAGCAGCAATAACTTAGTAAAAAGATTTAGTGAAGGACAAATCAGCTTTGACCAAGCACGCTTTGCCTTAGCTCAACAAGTTTATGTAAACCCTTGTTTACTAAATAAACTAGAAAGTATTTCTAGAAAGTTAATAATTAAGCTAGTATTACAGAATATGCCTGAGACTAAGGTCACCGAAGCTCTTGCATTAACGGGGAAAAAACAACTTAATTCAGCGCTAAAGCAAGCCGCTAATGAATGGTGTAATCACTATCCTAATCTCTAAACTAATCTTTGTAATTTGCTGTATTCCGCTAGTTGTCTTTGCAACGCAGCAACCACCCATCAAACTTGGTATGTCGGCAGCGTTAAGCGGTCCATCGGCAGAGTTAGGCGTGCAATTGAAACTCGGAGCTGACGCTTATTTTAAGCAAGTAAATGCTAACGGTGGAGTAAATGGTCGAAAAATAGAATTACTCGCACTTGATGACCAGTATGAACCTCACCTCACGGTAAATAACACTCGATACCTAATAAATAACGCTAAAGTTGATGTTCTCTTCTCATATGTTGGCACCCCGACATCTAGTGCCATTCAACCCATTATCGATTCTCACCAAATTCCGTTTATTACCCCGTTCACTGGCGCTGACTTATTACGCCATAAAGATCATATTTTTAATTTACGTGCCAGCTATAACGACGAAGCAAAGGTGCAAATTGATTATTTAGTAAAACAAAAAGGGCTGACAAAAATTGCATTTTTAATTCAAGCTGACGAGTTTGGTCTTTCACTGCAAAATGCACTTACCAAAGCAATGTTGCCATATTCCTTAAAGCCAAAAGCCATTGCCAGATTCAAGCGAAATAGCCAAGATATTGAGCGAGCGTTAGAAAAGTTAAAACAAAGCGGCGCGCAAGCGATTTGCTTAGTTGGAACTTACAAACCCTTAGCCCACTTTATAAACTTAGCCGACCAGCAAAACTTTAAACCTTATTTTACAAGTGTTTCATTTGTCTCGAGTAACGAGCTTTTTGCACGCATAAAACAACCAAGCAAAGTACTGGTAACGGAAGTGATGCCAAAAGTAGATGGTTGTAAGCAAAATTGGTGTAAGCGATTTCTTCAATCGATGAAGCAGGCAAATATAACAAAACCGACGCGTGTGCACCTAGAGGGATATGCAAACGCATTTGTATTTTACAACGCGGCAAAAGCCTGTATGCCGCTATCAAACGAATGCTTATTACAAAAGCTACAAGTCATAAAAATGCAGTTAGATAAAAGCAAAAAAAACTATGTTGAATTATCCGAGCGGGTAAAAGACAACACAGTTTTTTTAAACCATTTCACGTTTACTAAATAACAGGTATCGCCTGCTTAAGCATGGCTTCAATTTGATTCACAATCGCTTTATTGGTTGCATCGTCAAATGTTTTAATACGCGGTGTATGTATATGTCCAGTTGGTACTTTCGTACCTAATTGATTTTGCAAACGAATACTGCGATACGAGATCTCATTCGAAAGGTAACCACCGCCGCCACCAGAAACCGCCGTTAATCCATTTAACTCAGAAAGCGATTTAGGTTGTAACTCGCCTTTTTCTAACGTCACTACTTTTAAGTTATCGTTTACTTGATATTGCCCTTTTGCCTTTTGCATCGCAGCAACGGGCAAGCTAAATTCAACAAACTCGTCTCCCGAAAGAGTTTCGCCTGCTAACTTTGAAATAATTGGCGCTTCTTTTGTGCCACCTGATAGTACATTTAAATTATCTGGCGCAGTTACACTACGACGCTTTCCAGGAAAACGCTCAAGATCGAAATGCTCTCTACCCATTGAAACAGTAGAAACCAAATCTACTTGTCCACCTAAGTAAATGGGCGCTAACAGTGATTCTATTTCACCTTGATCAAAATCTTCATAACGCACCGGTACAATAACCGCATTAATTTCGGCTTGCTTACCATTAAGCTCAATAACCTTTCCGTCTAACGCTAATGCCGCAAGTCCTGAAGGATTGCTTTGCGTAATATTTCCATCCAATAAGAACGGATCAAAACCGGTAATAAAAATTTGCGTATCTGCGCTTTCACGGTAATCAATATCAGAGTACCCACGAGATACTGTTTCAAACACTTCTAGCAGACTAGCTAGCTCGGCTTTTGAAAAATTAAGCGGGTTGTTCTTTAGTTGTGATTTAACCGCGAGGCGCTGCCAGTAAAGCGGTCTATCATCATATCGCTGGTTAGATTGCACCTGTGCTTTAACTTCAGACCATAACTTTGTGCCTACTTTCAAGAGTAACTGTTTAGCTTCTGCGTAATTACTTACGGCTTGCCATTGTTTCGCAAATTGTGACATTGCTTTGTGGTTAACCAAGCTTGCATCGACGGTGTTGAGTTTAGTTAATCGCAACTCTTCGACACTTTGCGAGATTACATTTTGGTTTGCGTATGTATTTGCACTTAAAAACAGTGCTAAGCTGGTAATCAGTAGCTGGCGTTTATTTTTCATTGCTAAACTATCTTTTAATATAATATTCGGTGAGTTAGCTACTTATCATACGTGCATTTTTGATAAGCTCAACTATGCTCTATTTAATAAATGAGAATGTTAGGAAAGAATCTTATATGGACTTTATTAATTTTAAAGTTGGCTCTAAGACGATCGCTTTAAAAATACTCGATATTTTATTAACAGAACGATATGAAAATAACCTAACCGAATTACCCAACGATAATAAAAGCTTTATTGGCGTAAAGGATTATTTAGGCACTCCAACACCCATCTTTGATCTTGGTATTGTTCTTAACAAAGAGTCGACTCAAGTTGCCAATCAAGCGCTTTCAGATTTACTTATTGCTAGAGAAAAAGATCATCTAGACTGGCTTGATGCGTTAGAAAATAGCCTCACCAATGGCGCACCATTTGAAAAAGCCAAAGATCCAGACAAATGCGCATTTGGCACTTGGTATAATAACTTTAAAACTGACAACGAAGAGTTACGCGTAATACTCGACAAGTTCGATAAACCGCATCGAGAACTGCATGCTATGGCAGAAGAATTATTAAGTGTAAACGCTAACGACACATCAGGAAGAGCTCTAACACTCTTCCATGAAAAGAAACGCAAGATATTTACCGTGCTCGTCAGGTTATTCCAAACAGCAAGAGAGCAGATCACTCTCGATTACAAACCCATTATCATCTTTACCACCAAAGATGGTAAAACCCCTCATATAGGCTTGTTGGTAGATAAGGTGGAAGACTCTTTAACGGTTAATAAGGACGATATTAAACCACTCGAACAATTAACTTCGATTGGTTTTGATATCGACCCACAAACCCGTCATATGATGAAAGGGCTGATTAATATGAATAATAAGCACAGCATTATTATCGACCCAACAGTGATTTTTTCACCACAAGAAGAAGCCGAGATAGCTTAGGATTCAGGGTTCAGCAATATTCTGAACTCTGCTTGCTTAACTCTAAAATCGTTTAGCGCTAAAACGCAAAAAGCCCGCTCATTGAGCGGGCTTTTTACTTAATTAGGAGCTTGGCGATGTTCTACTTTCACATGGGCGAACCCACACTATCATCGACGCTGTTTCGTTTCACTTCTGAGTTCGGCATGGGGTCAGGTGGTTCCAAAACGCTATAGTCACCAAGCAAATCTGGTTGACTTAAGAGCTTGTCTTAAATCTAAATCTGGAAAACTGTCTTTTTATCTCAATTCGTAAAGTTATCTACTTTAGTACTTTGCTCTTTTCGAGCTATTCAACTTCTGCGGGTCTAAACCACTTTGGCGTTGTATGGTTAAGCCTCACGGGTAATTAGTACAGGTTAGCTTAATGGCTCGCACCACTTCCACATCCTGCCTATCAACGTTGTAGTCTTCAACGGCCCTTCAGTTAACTCAAGTTAAAGTGAGAACTCATCTCGAGGCTCGCTTCCCGCTTAGATGCTTTCAGCGGTTATCGATTCCGAACGTAGCTACCGGGCAATGCAATTGGCATCACAACCCGAACACCAGCGGTTCGTCCACTCCGGTCCTCTCGTACTAGGAGCAGCCCCTCTCAATTCTCAAACGCCCACGGCAGATAGGGACCGAACTGTCTCACGACGTTCTAAACCCAGCTCGCGTACCACTTTAAATGGCGAACAGCCATACCCTTGGGACCGACTTCAGCCCCAGGATGTGATGAGCCGACATCGAGGTGCCAAACACCGCCGTCGATATGAACTCTTGGGCGGTATCAGCCTGTTATCCCCGGAGTACCTTTTATCCGTTGAGCGATGGCCCTTCCATTCAGAACCACCGGATCACTATGACCTACTTTCGTACCTGCTCGACGTGTCTGTCTCGCAGTTAAGCTTGCTTCTACCATTACACTAACCGTACGATGTCCGACCGTACTTAGCAAACCTTCGTGCTCCTCCGTTACTCTTTGGGAGGAGACCGCCCCAGTCAAACTACCCACCAGGCACTGTCCACAACCCCGATTCAGGGGCCTATGTTAGAACATCAACACTACAAGGGTGGTATTTCAAGGACGGCTCCACACAATCTAGCGACTGTGCTTCAAAGCCTCCCACCTATCCTACACATGTAGGGTCAATGTTCAGTGCCAAGCTGTAGTAAAGGTTCACGGGGTCTTTCCGTCTAGCCGCGGGTACACAGCATCTTCACTGCGATTTCAATTTCACTGAGTCTCGGGTGGAGACAGCGTGGCCATGGTTACACCATTCGTGCAGGTCGGAACTTACCCGACAAGGAATTTCGCTACCTTAGGACCGTTATAGTTACGGCCGCCGTTTACCGGGGCTTCGATCAAGAGCTTCGCCGAAGCTAACCCCATCAATTAACCTTCCGGCACCGGGCAGGTGTCACACCCTATACGTCTTCTTTCGAATTTGCAGAGTGCTGTGTTTTTAATAAACAGTCCCAGCCACCTAGTCACTGCGACTCCCGTCCGCTTAGAGAGCAAGTCTCATCACAGATAGGAGCGTACCTTCTCCCGAAGTTACGGTACAATTTTGCCTAGTTCCTTCACCCGAGTTCTCTCAAGCGCCTTAGTATTCTCTACCTGACCACCTGTGTCGGTTTGGGGTACGATTCGAAATAATCTGAAGCTTAGAGGCTTTTCCTGGAAGTATGGCATCAACAACTTCCACACCGTAGTGTGTCGTCTCGTATCTCAGCCTTAGAAACCCGGATTTGCCTAAGTTTCCAGCCTACATACTTTCACATGGACAACCAACGCCATGCTTGTTTAGCCTGCTCCGTCCCCCCATCGCAATTATTCCAAGTACGGGAATATTAACCCGTTTCCCATCGACTACGCCTTTCGGCCTCGCCTTAGGGGTCGACTCACCCTACCCTGATTAGCATGGGATAGGAACCCTTGGTCTTCCGGCGAGCGGGTTTTTCACCCGCTTTATCGTTACTCATGTCAGCATTCGCACTTCTGATACCTCCAGCATACCTCCCGGTACACCTTCAACAGCTTACAGAACGCTCCCCTACCCCGCGAATAAATTCGCAGCCGCAGCTTCGGTGGTATGTTTAGCCCCGTTACATCTTCCGCGCAGACCGACTCGACCAGTGAGCTATTACGCTTTCTTTAAAGGATGGCTGCTTCTAAGCCAACCTCCTGGCTGTCTGGGCCTTTCCACATCGTTTCCCACTTAACATACACTTTGGGACCTTAGCTGGCGGTCTGGGTTGTTTCCCTCTCCACGACGGACGTTAGCACCCGCCGTGTGTCTCCCGGATATTACTTATTGGTATTCGGAGTTTGCAAAGGGTTGGTAAGTCGGGATGACCCCCTAGCCTTAACAGTGCTCTACCCCCAATAGTATTCGTCCGAGGCTCTACCTAAATAGATTTCGGGGAGAACCAGCTATCTCCCGGTTTGATTAGCCTTTCACTCCTAGCCACAGGTCATCCGCTAGCTTTTCAACGATAGTCGGTTCGGTCCTCCAGTCAGTGTTACCTGACCTTCAACCTGCCCATGGCTAGATCACCGGGTTTCGGGTCTATACCCAGCAACTAAACGCGCAGTTAACGCTCGCTTTCACTACGGCTCCCCTAAATGGTTAACCTCGCTACTGAATATAAGTCGCTGACCCATTATACAAAAGGTACGCAGTCACAGAACGAATCTGCTCCTACTGCTTGTACGTATACGGTTTCAGGTTCTATTTCACTCCCCTCACAGGGGTTCTTTTCGCCTTTCCCTCACGGTACTGGTTCACTATCGGTCAGTTGGGAGTATTTAGCCTTGGAGGATGGTCCCCCCATATTCAGTCAAAGTTTCACGTGCTCCGACCTACTCGATTTCACTGTAAATAAGTTTTCGTGTACGGGACTATCACCCTGTATCGTCAAACTTTCCAGAATGTTCCACTAACTACATTACAGCTTAAGGGCTAATCCGATTTCGCTCGCCGCTACTTTCGGAATCTCGGTTGATTTCTTTTCCTCGGGGTACTTAGATGTTTCAGTTCTCCCGGTTCGCCTCACTTACCTATGTATTCAGTAAGTGATACCACTAAGTGGTGGGTTTCCCCATTCGGAAATCCTAGTCTCAAGCGCTTTTTACTAGCTTGACTAGGCTTATCGCAAGTTAATACGTCCTTCATCGCCTCCAACTGCCAAGGCATCCACCGTATACGCTTAGTCACTTAACCATACAACCCAAAATGGTTTGTATTGCTAAAGACAGTTTTTAACTCCGCCAGAAGTTAAATATTGAATACTAAAGTAGATACCAACAACAACTTAATGTTGCGGCATATTTTCTTTACTTTATTTTGAGAACTCTAAATTAAATATTGTATTTCCTAAGAAATACTTAATTTAAAGTTTGTCAGCTTTCCAAATTTTTAAAGAGCAAATTAACTAAGCTATTGCTTAGCTAACAATCATCTGTGTGGACACTTCGAACAAAAAGTTCTAAATCGTATAAGGAGGTGATCCAGCCCCAGGTTCCCCTAGGGCTACCTTGTTACGACTTCACCCCAGTCATGAATCACTCCGTGGTAAGCGCCCTCCCTAAGGTTAAGCTACCTACTTCTGGAGCAACCCACTCCCATGGTGTGACGGGCGGTGTGTACAAGGCCCGGGAACGTATTCACCGCGACATTCTGATTCGCGATTACTAGCGATTCCGACTTCATGGAGTCGAGTTGCAGACTCCAATCCGGACTACGACACACTTTAAGTGATTCGCTTACTCTCGCGAGTTCGCAGCACTCTGTATGCGCCATTGTAGCACGTGTGTAGCCCTACACGTAAGGGCCATGATGACTTGACGTCGTCCCCACCTTCCTCCGGTTTATCACCGGCAGTCTCCTTAGAGTTCCCGACCGAATCGCTGGCAACTAAGGATAGGGGTTGCGCTCGTTGCGGGACTTAACCCAACATCTCACAACACGAGCTGACGACAGCCATGCAGCACCTGTCTCAGAGTTCCCGAAGGCACCAAACTATCTCTAGTAAGTTCTCTGGATGTCAAGTGTAGGTAAGGTTCTTCGCGTTGCATCGAATTAAACCACATGCTCCACCGCTTGTGCGGGCCCCCGTCAATTCATTTGAGTTTTAACCTTGCGGCCGTACTCCCCAGGCGGTCTACTTAATGCGTTAGCTTTGGAAGACAGTTCCGAAAAACCGAACTCCTAGTAGACATCGTTTACGGCGTGGACTACCGGGGTATCTAATCCCGTTTGCTCCCCACGCTTTCGTACATGAGCGTCAGTGTTGACCCAGGTGGCTGCCTTCGCCATCGGTATTCCTTCAGATCTCTACGCATTTCACCGCTACACCTGAAATTCTACCACCCTCTATCACACTCTAGTTTGCCAGTTCGAAATGCAGTTCCCAGGTTGAGCCCGGGGCTTTCACATCTCGCTTAACAAACCGCCTGCGTACGCTTTACGCCCAGTAATTCCGATTAACGCTCGCACCCTCCGTATTACCGCGGCTGCTGGCACGGAGTTAGCCGGTGCTTCTTCTGTTGCTAACGTCACAGCTAGCAGGTATTAACTACTAACCTTTCCTCACAACTGAAAGTGCTTTACAACCCGAAGGCCTTCTTCACACACGCGGCATGGCTGCATCAGGCTTGCGCCCATTGTGCAATATTCCCCACTGCTGCCTCCCGTAGGAGTCTGGACCGTGTCTCAGTTCCAGTGTGGCTGATCATCCTCTCAAACCAGCTAGGGATCGTCGCCTTGGTGAGCCATTACCTCACCAACTAGCTAATCCCACTTGGGCCAATCTAAAGGCGAGAGCCGAAGCCCCCTTTGGTCCGTAGACATTATGCGGTATTAGCCATCGTTTCCAATGGTTGTCCCCCACCTAAAGGCATGTTCCCAAGCATTACTCACCCGTCCGCCGCTCGTCATCTTCTAGCAAGCTAGAAATGTTACCGCTCGACTTGCATGTGTTAGGCCTGCCGCCAGCGTTCAATCTGAGCCATGATCAAACTCTTCAATTAAAAGTGTTTTTGGACTTACGTCCGACTCAATGAATTCTGATTTTGATATCTTACGATATCGAATTGACTGTGCTGAATAAATTTCTTTATTCCGTTGGTCACTCAGTTCAATTAAGTCTAAATTTTGTTACGCTAAAAGCGTATGTTAGAACTTAATCTGTACGAGTGCCCACACAGATGATTGCTTAAATTTTTAAAGAACAGTGCAAACAACCTTGTGCTTGCCGCGACGCTTCGTCGCTGTTAGGGCTGCGTATGTTACGCTTTCCTAATTTTTTGTCAACACTTAATTTTGATTATTTTCTTTTTATTTTGAAAACGTTCAAAACTCAGTTTTACTTGACTCAACCAACGCGTGATTCGCTGCTATGCTGCGTCGTTCCCCGTGTTGGTGGAGGCGCATTATAGAGAGATTTGATTTTAGCGCAACCCCTTTTTTAAAGAAAATTTGTATTTTTTTACTGTTTGCCTGAAATATCAGCTATAAGCGTTAAAAACATACATTTTCTGGCCAGAAATTAACAATCAGTACACTTTTATCTATAATTTACGCTCTATAACTATTTTACTGGAGCCGTTATGACAATTAGAAGCTATAAAGGTGTAGAGCCAAAAATCAATTTAAATACCTATATAGACGAGTCGGCTGTATTAGTTGGCCAAATTGAAGTTGGTGCCGATTCAAGTATCTGGCCATTAGTTGCTGCACGCGGTGATGTTAACTATATAAAGATTGGCGAGCGTACAAATGTACAAGATGGTTCAGTGCTTCATGTAACGCGTAAAAGTAATTCAGTGCCAAATGGCTACCCATTAATTATTGGTGACGATGTCACAATTGGTCACAAAGCCATGTTGCATGGTTGTGTACTGGGAAACCGTATTTTAGTTGGTATGGGAGCCATTATTATGGACAATGCAATTATTGAAGATGATGTGATTATTGGTGGCGGCTCATTGGTTCCACCTAATAAAACGTTAGAGTCAGGTTATTTATATGTAGGTAGCCCAGTTAAGCAAGCCCGAAAGCTAACTGAAGCAGAATTAACTTTCCTTAAAGTATCTGCTGATAACTACGTTATATTAAAGAATGAATACCTAGAAGAGCTATAATAGCTCTTCTACTTCTATCTCACCTAGATCATTGTATAGTTCGTCTTCAATTGCGCTTTCAGCAATATCTTCGTAGTCGAACTTTTTACTTTCAAAGTCTTTTATTGCGCTTTCTTTAGATTGCTTAGTTAAATAAAAGCAGGTAATCAACTGTCCACTTACCTGTGCAAAAAAGTTTATACGTTTTGCATCTTCTATGTATTCAACGCGGTCGACAAATAAAATAGACTGGTTCATTACAAAATTCCTGATTTTAGCTTTTCAATCACATTATCGGTTAACGGCTTAACACCTCGCCACACAAAAAATGCCTCAGCGGCTTGCCCCACCAGCATACCCGAACCATCTAGCGTTGTTGCGTTTGGGTTTATGCTGTTAACCCAATCATTAAATGAAGTGCTTTGTTGGCTATAAAACATATCGTATGCCAGTTCACACTTTGCAACAAAACGCTTAGAAATTGGCGGCACATCACCTGTTATACTTGCTGAAGTAGAGTTGATTACAATATCGTAGTCAATGTCAGGTTCGTGCTCGAAGCCATAGGCTTCGATATCACCATATTTTGCAAATTCGTCTCTTAAGGTTTGTGCTTTCGCTTTTGTTCTATTGATTACTGTTAGCTGAGCTGGATGTTGCTGTAATAGAGGTAGCAAGGCACCTCGTGCTGCGCCGCCTGCACCAATTACCAATACTCGCTTTGATTGCAGCGTAAAGTTATTACGTAAGATGTCGTTTACTAAGCCAATACCATCTGTGTTATCACCTAGTAACGAACCATCTGAGCTAACCTTTATTGTATTAACTGCGCCCGCACATTTAGCTCGTTCCGAAAGCTCATCTACTAACGCAAATGCTTGCTCTTTGAATGGCACAGTCACATTTGCTCCCTTGCCACCACGTGCGACAAACAGCTCTACTGATTCCTTAAAGCCGTCAATCGGTGCTAAGATTGCGCTGTATTCGATTTGCTGATTTAGTTGGCTCGCAAACTCACTGTGAATTTTCGGTGATTTTGAATGCTCTATCGGGTTTCCGAATACCGCGTATTTATCCATTAGTTTTCTCGCATTGAGTTAGAGTTATGAAACAAATTTTAAGACGTATGTTTGGCACGACACAAAAACAAGATGAATCTCATCAATCTCCCTCTCCTGAAAAAACACCTTATGAGTTAATAGGACAAGAACAGGGTGCCCGCGCGCTAGCTAATCGATTTTACGACATTATGGCTGAAGAGGAATACGCAAAACCATTATATGATATGCATCCTCAACCTTTAGATAGAATTAGACAAGTATTTTTCGAGTTTTTATCAGGTTGGCTTGGTGGACCTGATTTATTCGTAGAGAAATACGGGCACCCTATGTTGCGAAAGCGTCATATGCCCTTCCCTATTGATCAAGACTTAAGAGATCAATGGATGTTTTGTATGAACAAAGCACTTGATATTGAAGTTGATAACCCCGTATTGCGCGAAGGACTTAAACAATCACTAGCGCAACTTGCGACACATATGATTAATCAGGGACGTTAACACTCACCATTAGATTGCGTTAAATCAATGCAGCTTCGTTGATAATTGCGCATACTCAGTTTACTTAGTGCTTGAGAAAACTGTTATGCGTCACCACTCTATTCAACACAAAATTTTTGCATTACTTACGGTTACGGGTATTTTGGTACTTGTTGCTAGCTTGCTTACTGGGCAAAAGCAACAAAGCGAACTTGCTCATCAAACCATTGAGCAAAATATAAAAATACTTGCCGACAACTATTTTGACTCGATAAACACCATGATGCTTACTGGCACTATGGCAAACCGAGAAATTTTGCGTCAAAAAATACTCAGTGAAGAACAAATAAAAGATATTCATATTATTCGCGGAGATAAAATAAATAAACTTTTTGGCCCCGGCGAAGCAAATCAAGCACCACAAAACCAACAAGAAAACGAAGCTTTAAACGGCACCGAACAAATCCACTTTAGCAAAAGCGAAGACGGCAGCAATTTAATTACATACTTAAAACCAGTTGTTGCCAGTGAAAATTATCGCGGCACTAATTGTTTAGGTTGCCATCAAGCCACTGAAGGCGAAATACTCGGTGCGGTGAAGATCAGTTATTCGCTTGATAAGGTAGATGCGGCAGTCACTCGTAATTCATGGATTAGCTTTGCCATTCTGACAACGATATTCGTTATTACCTTTGCTACACTTGGCTGGTTATTTAGAAAATTCTTAATTGAACGTCTTCGTGTAATTGGCAAATCAATGCGCTTAGCATCGCAAAATAACGATTTAACCATTCATGTGGAAGATAAAACCAATGATGAACTTGGACGTTTAGCAAATAACTTTAATTTAATGATGGCTGCATTTAAGGGAAATATTAGTCAGTTATCAGAGTCGTCCAAGGTGCTTATTCACAGCGCTGAAAAAATTTATGCATCAGCTGAAACAACAGAGCAGGCTATTAATCAGCAAAAACAAGGCACAGACTCAGTTGCCGCAGCAATTAACGAGTTAGAATCTTCGTCTTCTGAAGTACGCAATACCACACATTTTGCATCGGAGCGTTCAGATACCAGTAATCATCTAGCTGAAAGCAGTTTAGAAATAGCTGAAAGCACAGAAGAAAGCATTAACGGCCTTGCGTTAGAAGTGCGTACTGCAGCAAAACAAGTCAGTGAGCTACAAAACCGGACATTAGAAGTTGGAAAAGTACTGGAAGTGATCAGTAACATTGCAGAACAAACTAACCTACTCGCGCTTAACGCAGCTATTGAAGCTGCACGGGCAGGTGAAGCTGGCAGAGGATTTGCCGTTGTTGCTGATGAAGTACGCACACTCGCAAATCGTACCCATGACTCAACCGATGAAATAAAACGCACCATTGAAAATTTACAATCTGAAGCGTTGGACACTGTAAATACCATGAATCGCTCTAGTGAAGATGCGGATCAACGAGCCGAGCAAGTAAAAAAAGTAGCGTTGGCGCTGAAAGATATTTCAGAGCATATGAAAGAAATTAACCAACTGAATACGCAAATTGCCGATGCAACAGAACAGCAGAACTTAGCGGCAGAAGAAATTAATCAGAGTGTGATTGCAATAAGTGATAACGCGGAGACCTCGCTTGTAGATGCCCATGAAAGCAAACAAGTAAGTGAAAGCTTATTATCGCTGGCAAGAGAGCTTGATCAGCAAGTACGTAAATTTAAATTATAAGCACAAAAAAAGCCGCAGAATTGCGGCTTTTTATTAACCTCTTCTTTTTATGAAAAGTTATGAGGTTATTATTAAATTTGCAACCAATCCTTTGGCGACAAGTAATTCTCGTAGAGGTTGGCTTCTAAACTATTTGGCTCAGGTTTAAAGTCATATTCCCAGCGCGCAAGCGGTGGCATCGACATTAAAATAGACTCAGTACGACCGCCTGTTTGCAAACCAAATAGCGTGCCTCTATCCCATACCAAATTAAATTCCACATAACGACCACGACGATAGAGCTGGAATTCACGTTGCTGCTCGGTGTGTGGGAAGTCTTTGCGTTTTTCTACAATTGGTAAGTAAGCATCTAAGTAACCATTACCTACGGCACGCATAAATGCGAAACAGCGGTCAAAGCCCCACTCATTTAAATCATCAAAGAACAAACCGCCTACGCCACGGGTTTCACCGCGGTGCTTTAAGTAAAAGTATTCGTCACACCATTTTTTGTAGTCATCATAAACGGTTTCACCGAATGGCAAACATAATTTACAGGCTTCTTGGTGCCAGTGTTTTACGTCTTCAAGCACAGGGTAAAAAGGTGTTAAGTCAAAACCACCACCAAACCACCAAATCGGGTCTTCACCTTCTTTTTCAGCAATAAAGAAACGAACATTGGCATGTGATGTGGGTACATGAGGGTTTTTTGGGTGAATAACTAACGATACACCGCATGCATGGAAACTTCGACCAGCAAGTTCTGGGCGATGTGCAGTAGCAGAAGCTGGCATTGATTCACCATACACATGAGAGAAATTCACTCCGCCTTGCTCTATTACGGCACCATCTTTGATCACTCGTGTGCGGCCGCCACCACCTTCTTCGCGTTGCCAAGCGTCTTCGACAAATTTAGCGCTACCATCAGCTTGCTCTAAAGCATCACAAATTTTGTCTTGTAAGGCCAATAAAAACTCTTTTACTACTTCTAAGTTAACGTGCGACATAATTACTCTCTAAACAACTTACCTGTAAATGCATCTTTAATCTGGCTTGGTTTGGTGTTGCCACCAAGTGCACCTTCAACATAAGCTGATACCTTATTGCCAAATGCACTTTTAGCTTCTTCTAATGTTAAAACAGGATCTTGTCCCGTTAGATTTGCGCTTGTTGATACTAATGGTTTACCAAACTCTTGGCATAACTGTTTTACTACTGGATGAGCAGTAACCCGAACTGCGATTGTATCAAACTGCCCAGTTAGCCATTTTGGTGTACTTTTTTTAGCTGGCATTACCCAAGTTACTGCTGCTGGCCACGACGAAAATATATCAGCGCGTTTATCCATGGGTATTTTATCATCATCGACATACTCTAACAGTTGGCCATAATTATCAGCGATGAGGATTAACCCTTTTTCTACTGGGCGTTGTTTTATATCTAATAGCTTCATTACAGCAGTTTCGCTGTCAGGATCACAACCCAAACCGTAAACGGCTTCTGTAGGGTAAACAATTACACCGTCACTATTAAGTACAGAGACAATTGGGTTTTCTAATAACTCGTTACTCACAACTCACTCCAATTCATAACGAGACTTTGTGGTTACAATGCTTTTGTGGGCACTGTAACATTAAGCCTTTTGCTGTTTTTTTCTCAACCATCACTTGCCAACCACATTCAGGGCACGATTGTGCAACTGGTTTATTATTTAAAATATATTTGCATTTGGGGTACCCCACACAGGAGTAAAATGTTTTACCCGATTTATTGCTGCGCTCAACTAGCTCAGACTTATTACAGCTAGGACAAGTAGGTAATGACTCTTTAGATTCTTCTTGTGCGACATAATGGCACTCAGGAAAGTTAGTGCAGCCAATAAACATGCCAAAGCGGCCATTTTTTACTGCTAAAGGCGATTCACAAAGAGGACATTCGCTGTCATCAAGCACTTTAAGAAGTGTTTCATGGTGTTCGACTAATGGGCGAGTATAATCACAATTAGGATAGTTATTGCATCCGACAAACGCACCTTTTTTACTGTGCTTCACACTCGTTTCAGAGCCACACTTCGGACACACTTCATACTCTTTTTCTAAAGCATGTTCGTGAACAGAAAATAAAGAATGATCAATTTTGCTCATAATTGTCAAAACGCAGGCGTAAATTTCGCAGAATTATACCATGCAAGCCTTGGCAAGATGCAAATTTAAACATTCTCGCTAGTGAATGGTACCGTTTTGCTCTTCAAACAATAGGTCTTCCATTTGCGCATAGGCAATTTCTTTGCCTGGCACGTTAAACAACACCATTAGCACAACCCACTTTAAATCATCTAACTCGATAATTTCTTTATCAAGCGCAAAAATACGATCGATCACCATCTCACGCGTGGTTGTGTCGATAACCGAAATTTGCTCCAAAAACATTAAAAAGCCGCGACAAGTCAGATCCAGTTTGTCGCATTCTTGCTGCGTATAAATACGTACTGACTTGCCAGGAACGCGATTTAAGTAAGGGCATTCATCGCTGTGTTGTAGATCTGCTAATTGCTCAAGCCAATCGAGCGCTTTATAAATTTCTCGATGATTAAACCCGGCTCGTAATAATTCATCTGTTAATTCACTTTGTTCAACGAAAATTTCTGTTTCACTGTGAATATAGTTCTCAAACAAGTACATGAGGATATCAAACATTTTCAACTCCTCCCTATTCGGGTGTAACCATCTAGTACACGAACAACTTGACCAGATAGCTCTAGATCTAATAATCGGGATAGCAATTCATCCATTTGAATCCCTGAAAGTTGTTGTAATTTGTCTACTGACGTCACTTCAAAAGTTAGGTGCTCTAAAACAGAATCTGAAATCACATTTTTTTCAGTCTCATCTACTTTATATAGACAACTTTTTGGTAAAACGCTTAATTCTGAAAAAATATCATCGCAATTCTCTATTAATTTAGCGCCTTGTTTTATTAACGCATGGCACCCTTTTGCTAATTCGTTATACACAGAACCTGGTACCGCAAAGACTTCCCGATTTTGCTCTAGCGCATACTTGGCGGTAATCAGTGAACCGCTCTTTTGCTCTGCTTCAACTACAATGACTCCCATGGAAAGCCCTGAAATAATGCGATTTCTACGTGGAAAGTTTGCCGCTTGTGCGAGAGTTCCTGGTTTATACTCTGAAATTAACAGACCATGCTCTGAAATGTTCCCATACAATTTACTCGCACGTTTGGGGTAGCATAGGTCAACGCCAGTACCGAGTACTGCAATAGTTTTACCATTTGCTTGCAATGCGCCTCGGTGCGTACAACTATCAATACCTCGGGCCATTCCAGAAACAACACAGAATTCATTAATCGCAAGACTATGCGCTATATCAAAACTGACTTGCCTGCCGGTTTCAGTTGCATTTCTAGAACCAACAATTGCCAACTTAGGTGAGTCAAGTAATTGGATATCACCTTTGCAAAAAAGCACCAGGGGTGGAGTGGGAATTTCTTTTAGTAATGCGGGATAATCAGAATGAGATAAATGGATAATTTGAATGTTTAACGCTTCGCATTGTTGAATAATTGAATCAACTTGCTGCCATTCAAAAGTTTTAATGGCGTTGGCTACTGCAGATTTGAGTCCTAATTCGCATAGTTCGTTACACGAGCGAGAGAAAAGCGCTTCGAAGCTTGTATGCGTTAGTAACTGTTTAGCAGTTTGAAAGCCTATTCCTTTAATCAAATAAAAAGCGAGCCAATATTCAAGCTCGCTTCGTATAGTTCTTTGCATCTTCCCTCCTTAGAAGACGCGCCAAATATTTTTAGTTATCTACATGGATTGTGTCGCCAACACGAACAGGTTCTAATGTTTTAGTAACGATCGCATAACTTACTTGATCGTAAACTTTAAACACCATTAGCTCGCCTACTTTCTCTTTTGGCATCTCCCATTCGCGACTATCTTCTCCGTCACCAAAAATACTCATTGCTCGTTCATATCGTGAAGCAGAATCTTTATATTTAGGTCCATCTTTGCCTACTACAACTGTAGGTGATGCTCTGCGAATGTCCAATATATGGCCAGGTTTAAGCGAATTAACTTCACCGCGGTTAATTACAACCACATCCATCGTACTAAATTCACGTAGCTTAGAAGTAGTATCAATAATCGTTCCCGAGATTGCAGAATCGGGACGTTGCATCATAAAGAAGGCTGGTAAGGTTTGACCTTCTAACGCTGGCATTAAGAAGTCACCTTGGCGAACTTCTCGTTTTACATTTTTTACACGAACAGATGCAGGTACGGCACTTGCTTCATCACCGGTTCTAAACGCACGGCCTGTACCAACTAAAATAGCTTCGTGACCTAGCACTTCGTCTGTATCTGGATCAATATAAGGGTCACCTTGACGATAGATGCCATAGTACTGTGAACGCTCTAAATTGCCTTTCACGTAAATAATATGGTCTGTCTTCATATTTTTTACGCTGTGGTTTGCACCTAAAACAACTGGCCTTGCGTCGATATCTTCTTTATCTAACGCTTGCTCATAGGTTAGGAAAGGACGAATCACTTCCAAAGGTAAGGTTGGAATAGCATCACCTTTTTTCATAGTTTTACGAACACCCGGAGACAATCGCTTAAACTTTTGATTAATCACAAGCATTGGACGACCCTGTGAATCATAAACCAATGACAGTTTATCACCTGGGTAGATAAGGTGAGGGTTATCAATTTGTGGATTAAGGCGCCATAGCTCAGGCCATAACCATGGCTGATCAAGATAAATGGCTGAGATATCCCAAAGGGTATCGCCTTTTTCTACAACATATTCTTTCGGGGCGTCCTTTCTGATCTGAAGCACATCAGCAAGAGTTGGAAACGCCATAGTTAATGCGACTATCGCAGCTGTCAGCTTTTTGACCATAACTAGCTTCCTTGAGCTGTTTTTTATTATTATTTACTTAAACCTGTAAAAGGTGAAGACAAATGGCTAAAATAAAAACATATCATAATTTGATGATTTTCGCATAGTTAAAATTAAGGTAAATATGGCTATTTTAGAAGTTTTACGCTTTCCAGACGAGAGATTACGCACAGTCGCACAAGAAGTTGCGCAAATTAATGATGATACTAAGAAAATTGTATCAGACATGCTTGAAACCATGTATGACGAAAACGGCATTGGTTTAGCCGCAACCCAAGTCGACATCCACCAGCGCATTGTTGTTATTGATGTATCAGAAGAAGGTGATGAGCCTTTGGTGCTCATTAATCCAGAAATCATCAAAAAAGATGGCAGTAAAATTAGCGAAGAAGGCTGTTTGTCAGTACCAGGTTCTTATGCAAAAGTAGACCGCGCAGAAACGGTTACAATTAAAGCGTTTGATGAGAATGGCAACCAATATGAAAAAGATGCTGATGGCTTGCTTGCTGTATGTATTCAACATGAATTAGATCATCTAAAAGGCGTACTTTTCATCGATTACCTTTCACCTTTAAAGCGTCAACGTATTCGTAAAAAGCTAGAAAAAGAAGCAAAATTAGCAGCACGTGCTGGCTAACCTACCTGGAGTTAAAACTTGAGCAAGCCTTTAAAAATTGTATTTGCGGGTACCCCTGATTTTGCCGCGCAGCACCTCGATGCTTTAATAAAATCGAACCATAATGTGATCGCCGTTTACAGTCAGCCAGATCGCCCTGCTGGACGCGGAAAAAAGCTAAAAGCAAGTGAAGTAAAACAACTTGCTTTAACCCATGACATTCCAGTGTACCAGCCAGAGAATTTTAAGTCAGAAGACGCCAAGCAGCAGTTAGCTGATTTGAATGCGGATATTATGGTAGTGGTTGCGTATGGCCTACTACTACCAAAAGCAGTTTTGGAAACACCTAAACTAGGCTGTATCAATGTGCATGGTTCAATTTTACCTCGCTGGCGTGGTGCCGCACCGATTCAACGCGCTATCTGGGCTGGTGACGCCGAAACAGGTGTAACCATTATGCAAATGGATGAAGGTTTAGATACCGGTGATATGATTTCCATAGCCACCTGTCCAATTGAGGCGGCAGATACAAGTGCAAGCCTTTACAGCAAGCTTGCTGAACTTGGTCCCACGGCACTCATCGGCACGTTAGCCACAATTGCCGATGGCACTGCAACTCCTGAAAAGCAAAATGATGAGCTTGCCAACTATGCGAAAAAGCTAAGCAAAGAAGAAGCGAATATCGATTGGCACATGCCTGCCCAACAAATCGAACGTAATATACGCGCATTTAACCCTTGGCCAATTTGTTTTACGCAAATGCAAGGAAACACAGTAAAGATATATGCTGCTGAATTAGTTGAAAACACTGGTAACCCGGGTGAAATATTAGCAGCTGATAAAACAGGCATTACCGTTGCGACCACTGAAGGCGCGCTAAAGATCACGCAGCTTCAACCACAAGGTAAAAAGCCAATGTCGGCACAAGATTTTTTAAATGGTCGTGCTGATTGGGTAGCGGTTGGTTCAACTTTAGGTGACAACAATGAGTAGTGTTCGCGCTTATGCAGCTGAAACACTGCATCTTGTGGTTGATAAAGGCCATTCATTGTCGCAAGTATTGCCAAGGTACTCTGATAAACTACCGCCAAAAGAACGCCCGCTTTTACAGCAACTTTGCTATGGCGTATTACGCTACTTACCAAGCTTAGAAAACTACTGTTCTCACTTGCTTGAAAAACCATTGAAAGGCAAACAGCGTCCTTTCCAATTTTTGCTTTATGTGGGTATTTATCAACTTCAGCACATGCGTATTCCAGCACATGCGGCACTTGATGAAACAGTAAATGCGGTTAAAACAATGCGTGCACCAGGCCTTAAAGGCTTAGTAAACGCAGTGCTGCGTAACTTTCAGCGCCGCCAAAGCGAGCTGGAAAATTTAGCCGACCAAATTGATGCCTGTAAATACAACCACCCTGGTTGGTTCTTGAATAAGCTAAAAACTGCTTACCCAAATAACTGGCAAGATATTGTTGAAGCAAACCAAGTACAAGCACCAATGTGGCTGCGCGTTAATGGCAACTACCATTCGCCTAAAGCATATCGAGATTTACTGCAAGATGCAGATATTGAAGCACATTTAGTCGAACAGTTTGATGATGCGCTAGTACTTGAAAATGCCGTTGATGTATTTAAATTACCAGGCTTCGAATTAGGCCATAGCTCAGTACAAGATGGTGCAGCGCAACTTGCAGCTAGGTTACTCGAGCCAAAAGATGGCGAAAAAATTCTTGATGCTTGCGCAGCGCCTGGTGGTAAAACATGCCATATTTTGGAGCTAGCAGAGTGTGATGTTACTGCTCTTGACCATGACGCAACCCGTCTTGAACGCGTACAACAAAACCTAGAACGTATTGGCCTAAGTGCAAAGCTAATTAGTGCCGATGCCAGTCAACCCGACGACTGGTGGGATGGCGAGCAATTTGACCGTATTTTGTTAGATGTTCCCTGCTCTGCAACTGGTGTAATTCGTCGTCACCCTGATATTAAGTGGTTACGCCGAGCGTCTGATATTGAGCAACTTGCACAATTACAAAAGCAAATACTTGAGCAAATCTGGCCATTATTAAAATCTGGTGGCACATTGGTGTATGCAACATGTTCTGTTTTACCGGAAGAAAATACCGACCAGATAAAACAGTTTTTAGCACAGCATGCTGATGCTAAGCATATCGCACTCAATTTAGCAGATACCATCGAACAACCAGGCTGGCAATTACTGCCAGATGAGCATGATGGCTTCTTCTACGCGAAAATTGAAAAATTATAATTAAGGCGAAGCTCGCCAACTAAGCGATTGACAGTATGAAAATTATCATTTTAGGTGCCGGACAAGTTGGCGGTACCTTAGCAGAAAACCTTGTCGGTGAAAAAAACGAAATCACCGTGGTTGATATTAACCGAGAAAAGCTACGCGTATTACAGGACAAATATGACCTGCAAGTCGTATCAGGCCACAGCGCTCACCCTGAAATCTTACGCCAAGCAGGTGCTGAAGATGCCGATATGATTATCGCCGTTACTAGCTCTGACGAAGTTAATATGATTGCCTGTCAAATCGCTTACAGTATTTTTAATACGCCAACAAAAATAGCGCGTATTCGCTCTGAACAATACCTCAAATATAAAGAGCAGCTATTCCATAATCATGACCTACCAGTTGACCATTACATTGCACCAGAACAACTGGTGACCCGTTACATTCATCGCTTAATTGACTACCCAGGGGCACTGCAAGTACTGCAATTTGCCGAAGGTAAACTATCACTAGTAGCGGTAAAAGCGTATTACGGGGGTTTACTTGTTGGTTATGCATTATCAGCACTTAAAAAACACATCCCTAATGTGGAAACACGCGTTGCTGCAATTTACCGAAAAGGTAGACCAATTAAACCGCTTGGTACTACCGTAATTGAAGCCGATGACGAAATCTTTTTCGTTGCAGCAACGAAACATATTCGCGCGGTCATGAGTGAACTGCAAAAACTTGAACAATCGTACAAAAAAATAATGATTGTAGGTGGCGGTAATATCGGTGCTGGCCTCGCCCGTACGCTAGAAAAAAGCCATAGCGTAAAACTAATTGAACGCAACCCAGAACGAGCAGAATACTTATCAGGCAGGCTTGATCGTACCGTGGTTTTTTGTGGCGATGCATCAGACCAAGAACTGTTATCAGAAGAGCATATCGAACAAGTCGATGTGTTTATTGCCGTTACTAACGACGATGAAGCAAACATCATGTCTGCGATGCTGGCAAAACGCATGGGCGCACAAAAAACCATGGTGTTAATTCAACGTGGCGCATACGTTGACCTAGTACAAGGTGGTGAAATTGATATTGCTATTTCTCCACAACAAGCAACTATTTCAGCCTTATTAACGCATGTCCGACGCGGTGATATTGTTAACGTATACTCGCTGCGTAAAGGGGCTGCTGAAGCCATTGAAGCGGTTGCTCATGGTGACGAAAACACCTCAAAAGTTGTCGGCAGAGCGATTCAAGACATTAAATTACCTGCAGGCACAACCATTGGTGCTATCGTACGAAACGATGATGTGTTAATTGCCCATGACGATACCGTGATCCTCTCTGGTGACCACGTCATTATGTTCCTTATCGATAAAAAGCAAATTCACGTAGTTGAAAAACTGTTCCAAGTAAGTGCTATTTTCTTATAAATTTAAAGTAAAAATAGCACTTCATTACAAAGGTTTATTTATAAGCATTTCATTATAATTTCTGTTTATTTATTAACCTTTCGTTACATTATTGACTATTTACTCTAACTTGGAGCTAATAGAGGTACACATGAATGTGTAATACTACTATTGGAGACAAGTAAATGAATAAAAAAATAAAATCGTTGCTACTGAGTGCACTCGCACTACCATTTGTTAGCGCTGCAGCAATGGAAACGACAAGCCAAGAGCGTTCAGTACAAATCGCTGAGCAAAAACGCGCTCTAGCACTGTCATTTGCAGAAAACTACGCAAGGCTAAAACCAAGCATTTTAGCATCAACATCGAGTTATGATTTAACCATTGAGACCTCTGAGCTGTCGTTAGCAAACAAAGAGATTCAAACTCTTAAACAAGTTGAAACTCGCATTCGATCGGCAAAAGGCCTACCGAATAACCCCAGCTCCATTACCCAGCTAAGAGTTGCTGACTCAAGCATGCTTAACTCGTTAATGTCTGAAACACCTTTATTTGCATGGGCTCCAGCGGGTAATGAGAAATCATGGCAATTTATTGAAGCATTTGATACCCAAGGTAACACCTATCACTTACCCGTAAATGAACTACCTGAACGCCCTGTGTTAATTGTTGAGCTAGACAACAAACAAGCGTTATCGGAAGGTATTTCAGTACTAAAAAAAGCGCTGAAACCATTTAGCAGCGAACCAAAATTAGCATTGAATTCAACAACTCAATCAACAACAAATCCAATTCAAACCTCGGTGCTTAAATCCATTCATTTACAAGATGATGAAGAGCCATGGGTATCAGGTAAAGCGGAAGTGTATAGCATTGTTACTGGTGTGAGTCCGTCTCGTGATGAGCCAGTGCTAGATATTGTTGATATGCCTTATCTTGATTACGATGGCACTACCTATAACCCTAATCAAATTATCATTTATTGGGATCGCTACCGTTGGCAAGCTGCTGATATTTTAATGATGGAACAGGATGACAACACAAACTATAAAGAACTTGCGAGCCGCTTACTTGACGTTGCTACCGAGATTCTTAAAGCGATTCCAGACCCTGAAGTACAAGGCTACGCCATCATCCCACAGTTAACCAATAAAGTACTGGCAGCAATGCCTGACTCATGGTTTACCAATGATGATGACTATGTGGATGTGTATTACACTCTATTTGAAGGTCAACGCTATTCAAATCACAAAGGCGCTAGCTCAAATGCAACCATCACACTTGAGCCATTAACGATTCAGCCGCGTTAATAAACAGAGTACATTTAAACCAGAATCAAAGAGCGCTAAATGCGCTCTTTTTTGTTTTTTGAGAGAGTTAAAGTTAATCATTCTGACGCTTTTAAAAAGTGCGTCAAAATTCGTCCTTGAAGCAATATTTCGTGCGCGTTACGCAGTAATTTTCACCCCTGAAAAGCGTTCGCGCCTAGGGAAACTTCGTTTTGGTCTGGTATTGAATCATTACACACTAAGTCATCCTGAAACTTGGTCCCGATGCGTTACGCAGTAATCGAATCCATTTCGGTTTGGAATCGGCAACATAAATACTAAGTCGTCCTGACGCGATATTCCGGTTCGCCCGTCCAAGGGCTCACATTCGGCTCTAGTCTTGCTGCGCGCACTCGCAAGCCTCAAGACGAGCCTTATCCACGCCAAAATGTTGGGGTGAATAATACGAGTAATGTGAAGATTTCGAGTCGGCCAAACACCATAGCGAGTGTCAAAATCCACTTTGCTGTGTCGGTGATATCACCAAAGTGCGCTGCTACATCACCTAAGCCTGGGCCTAAGTTATTTAAACATGCGGCTGTTGCTGAGAACGCGGTAATGTTGTCCATACCTGTTGCTAGTAAGCACAGCATAATGATGACAAATACTAAAGCATACGCTGAGAAAAAGCCCCACACAGCTTCGACTACTTTATCAGGTAATGCTTTGCGTCCAAGCTTAATCGAGTAAATTGCACGTGGGTGTACCAAGCGGTTTAACTCGCGAATACCTTGTAAGTACAACAGGAATACACGCACTACTTTCATGCCGCCACCTGTTGAGCCTGCACAGCCACCAATAAAGCTCGAAAAGATAAGCAAAATTGGTAAAAACAGCGGCCACTGCGAGAAGCTATCGGTGGCAAAGCCAGCCGTTGTACTAATTGAAACGGCTTGGAAAAGCGCTTGGTCAAATGCTTGATCGGTCGAGGTATAAATACCTGCAGAAGTAAGCACAAAGAAACACAAAAGCACTAAACATGTTTGAATAAATAGGAATACTTTGAGCTCTGGGTCACGCCAATAAACGCGAAAGTTTTTATTAGCAACTGCCGCATAATGCAGTGAGAAGTTCACCGCCGCGATTAATAAAAACACCACACAAATAATATTAATTAGTGGGCTATTAAAGTGGCCAATTGACGCATCATAGGTCGAAAAGCCCCCTATCGCGATAGTCGAAAAAGCATGGCAAATAGCATCAAACCAATTCATCCCTGCCGCCCAATACGCCAAAGTACAGGCCGCGGTAAGTGATACATAAATGTACCAAAGGTGTTTTGCTGTATCGGCGATGCGCGGGGTCATTTTCGAGTCTTTCACAGGCCCCGGTGTTTCTGCACGGTATAGCTGCATGCCACCAACACCAAGCATCGGCAGTACCGCAACGGCAAGTACGATGATACCCATGCCACCCAACCATTGCAGTTGCTGGCGATAGAACAAAATCGCTTTGGGTAAATATTCAATACCCGTTAAAACAGTCGCCCCTGTGGTGGTGAGACCTGAGAATGACTCAAAAACCGAATCCGCTATAGATAGATTAGGTTCTTCTAAAAAGATCAGTGGTAACGAACCAAAGCTGCCCAGTACCAACCAAAACAAAACCACAATTAAAAAGCCTTCACGGGCTTTTAAGTCCCCTCTTTGCTTTCGGTTTGGGTAGTAAGCTATTAAACCAATAATAATACTAAAGACAAATGCCAGAACAAACGGCACACCACCACCATCTTTATAAATAAGCGAAACGAGCGCAGGCGGGATCATGGTGATACTAAATAAGGCAACTAACTGCCCTAAAATTTTAATTATTGTTCTGTATTGCATTGCAAGAGTAAGAAACGAGCTATTTTAAGCTATTCTCTTACTGTTTTACTTTTAACTCAACAGCGCCATTGGATATTTCATAAATATCTTTTATTGCTTGCTCTGCATTTCGCTCATCAATAGCAATTTGCCATGCAATATTGGCGGAAAATTCTTTCTCAATAGTACTGCCGCTAAACTGGCTATTAATATGCTGTTCAATTACGCCTTGCAGTGCATAGCTTGATTCACCAAGTAACGTCACCATAGGTACGCGAGTTAAGAGCTCTATGTCACTTAGCGCATTATTAAGCGAGCCACCATAAGCTCGCACCAACCCACCCGTGCCTAACTTTATGCCACCAAAATAACGCGTAATTACCGCGGTAATTTCACCAAGCCCTGAGCCCATCAAAACATTCAACATTGGCTTGCCCGCCGTGCCATTGGGTTCACCATCGTCAGAAAAACCCAATACATGGCTCCCCCCTGGCTCGCCCGCGACATGTGCCCAACAGTTGTGACGTGCATCTGGGTATTCTTCATTGATACTTTTTATGAACGCTTTCGCATCTGCAATGCTTGGCGTATGCGCAATGTGCACAATAAACGTGCTTTTTTTTATTTCTTCACGATACAAGGTTCGTGTCGCTGGGTACTGGTATTCTTGAGTCATAATTTACAAAATAAAAAGGAGCCGAATGGCTCCTTAAAGTGTATCACTTGCTAATTAGATTAAGCTAAACCTAAATCGCGTGTCATATTTTCATTGCGGTCTTGGTGCACAATCACATTATCTTCAATGCGGATTCCACCAAATGGTTTAAATGCTTCAACTGTTTGCCAATTGATATACTGATTGTTATCTGTTTGCGCCAAATCTGCTAACAATGAATCAATAAAGTAAAGCCCAGGCTCAATGGTAAACACTTGGTTTGCTTCAATTAAGCGCGTACAACGTAAGAACGGATGACCTTCAGGTGGCGCTTGATGCGTACCGCGAGCATCTGCCATAAAACCACCCATATCATGAACTTGTAAACCTAAATGATGGCCTAAACCATGTGGGAAGAAGGTTTTCGTGATGCCTTTTTCAACAATAGCATCAGCCGATAAGTTAACAATATTAAAGTCACTTAGAACTTGCGCTACTCGCTGATGGCAGTCTAAATGAAGCTCACCATACTTGATGCCTGGCTTTAACCCTTCACATAAAGCTTGTTGATGCGCATTCATCGCACTCACTAACTCTGCAAACTGACCTTGCTGTTTAAAGTCATAAGTACGCGTAATATCAGCCGCATAACCGTTGAAGTTTGCACCTGCATCAATCAAAAATGATAAATGTTGATCGGGCTTCGCAATATCTAAGTGAGTGTAATGTAAAATCGCGCAGTTTTTGTTAAGGGCAACGATATTGCCATAAGGCATTTGGTTTTCAGTATGTTGCGTTGCAACAAGATACGCATGCTGAATATCGTACTCCGAACCACCTGCAAAAAATGCGTCGCGCGCCGCTGTATGGCCAAGTACTGCTAAACGGTTTGCTTCGCGTAAACATACTAGCTCGTAATCTGTTTTATAAGCACGGTGGTAGTGTAAGTAGTTTAAAACACCTTCAGGATTAATTGCGTTAAACCCTAATGCTTTCGCTACTTCAATGTATTCACCAATATAAGCAAACCTTTCTTTATCATAAGGCAGTAATTGCTCAACTTGTTCTGGAGATTTTAATAAACAAATATCAAAGTATTCAGCCCAGAAGTCACTTGGCTCATCTGGCACTTTATGCCAGAAATCTACAGGACGATAGAAAATCAATTTTGGCTTATCAACGCCGTTTACCACTAACCAGCAATGAGGATTATCAATCACAGGTAGCCAAGCTTTAAACTGCGGATTTACTTTAAATGGGTAATCCATATCATCTAAGAATTGGCGTTTTGCTTGACCTGAGTGAATGATCAGACCATCAAGTCCTTCACGCGCTAAAACATCTTTTGTACGTGACTGTAAGGTTGCAATATGCGCTGCATAAGTTGTTGAAAGTTTATCCATTATTAATCCAGTTCAGTGTGTTCTAAAAACAAGTGTATCATCTTGGCCCACCATTCTTAAGGGGTAGACAAAAATCGAAAACACTTACTCTGTAAATTAATTAGCAATATATTTGCCAAAACTACCTTTTAATTTTCATTGAAATGAGTTCATCAAATAGGTTTTCTTTATTGCCTGAGCGCGTTGCATACACTTGACGATAAGCGTACACATTTTTTACGTACTCACGTGTTTCACGATACGGTATTGCTTCAACCCATAGATCAAAATCTACCGCTTCTTGAGGTAACCAGCGTTTCACTTTGTGATAACCCGCGTTATACGAGGCTGTCGCAATCACCTCGTTACCTTTACTTTTTTTCTTTAAATACTTGAGATACTGCGTGCCCAAGCGAATATTAATATGAGGCTTTTTAAGTTGATTACGGCTGACGCTGCCTTTATTTACGTAGCGTGCGGTGCTTGGCAATAACTGCATTAAACCAATTGCCCCCGCGCTTGAATGAGCATCTGAGGCAAATGAGCTTTCACGTCGTGAAATCGCATAAGCCCATGTTTTATCAACCTTACTACGGCTACTAAAACGCTCAAACTGATCGCTGTAAGGCGTAGGAAAACGGTAATCAAGCATATTGTAAGCCTTTAGTTGGCTCATCACGCGAATAACACTATCATGCCACCCCATATCATTCGCTAAACTGGCTGCCGCTAGCTTTTCATCATCGGTAGAGCCTGCAATTAGCGAATTCCATTCACGGCGCGCTGAATAAAAACGATCTAATTCATACAATGCTTTTGCTCGTTTAAAACCAGGGCTTTCACTAACAAGTTTTTGCTTTTGAGGATCAACAACCACAGGTTGGTATTCAAGCGAAACCGCTAAATCTAACCGTGATGCCGCTAAAAAGCCGTAGTAATCGCGCTTTTGGGCCAACTCTTTCCACAACTGACTAGCTCGCTGTGCGTCACCAATCTTATGATATGCATATGCCAACCAGTAGCGATAACCGTTATTCAGTGTTTTACCCGTTGAATAGGCAATAACCCCTTGCCAGTCTTGCTCGCGCAACATATTACTAAGCTGCCATTGCATTAGCTTGCTATCGTGTCTTTCTGGCGCCACTTTATTTAAGTAAAACTTTGCTTCTTTATGTTTTCCCGACGCCAACGAAAGCGCAAAAATATAATACAACGACTGTTTTTGTTGCTCGGTATAATCGAACATGGCTTCAAGCTTTTGCCATGCACGAATAGCTAAATCACGGTCGCGCCACACCAAACGCTTAACGCCATAAAGTGCTATTTGGCCTTCCTTGTCGGTACGTTTTTTAAAGCGATAAAGCCCGGCGGCGGCGGATGGATCTCGTCTTACTGTTTTATACAAATCTGCCAAGTAACGCTCGTTCTTCGGCAGCAAACGACTCAGGTAAGCCAGCAAACTAGTATTGCCTTTCTCCGATACTTTGGTAATACGTTGCCACACCAGTTCTTGATTTAAATGCCCTGCTTTTTTCCATTTTGAAAAAAGTACATCACATTCTTTAGGCTGTGATTTAGCAACGCTCCAAAGCTCATCCACTTGGTTAAAAATGGCCTCTTTGGGTGCACCAAGTTGTAACTGATAGTTTAGGTAGGTGCATTGATACTCCGCTTTTCTGGTCGGACGGTAAGCGTCGATATAAAGTGCTTTTTTATTGCTTTTCTTTAAATTATCTAACCATGCGTAACGCACTTTCCACTCAAGTGGAGTGCCTTGATAGGTATCTAAAAACTTTTTAATTTCTTGCTGGTTAGCAAGCCATGGGGAATTAGCAAGATAAGTGGCCTCAGCATAAGGCGCTAGCGGATGTGACGACTGTTTTAACGCGCGATAAAAATCGCGCTTATCATTTTTCTTGGCGAGCTTTTCAAGTGCCAAGAAGTCTTTGTGCGCGGCTTTATCCGCGCTTGCGTTCAACGCTGAAGAAGAAAGTACCAAGCTAACAAGCGCTGTTAAAATCACCGATTTTTTCACTGTTTTGCTCTCTTTACCACAGAAATAAAAGGCGCTGTGGTTATCTATTTAAATAAATTTAAAAATGCGCTGCATAATTCTAGCGTTTACACTAACTGCAGTAATGCCATCTTAATCAATGCAAACCTAAACGTCAGCCTTTTAAGCTTAATCCCCTTATTGATACGACCACTGACAACACTTACGTTAATTTTTTTGTCCAGTTTTTAATCTTATGTAAAAAGCCAACTAAAATTTTAATTGCAATTTAATCGCAAAGAAGCGACACTGCGTAAAAACCAAACTCATCGTACCAGTTGTGGTGCGAGAAATTAGGGAGCAATAATATGCTATTTCAAAGCGAATCTTTTCAGGTTGCTTTTGTTAAAGACAACATTGCTGAGTTTAAGTTCTGTGTTCCAGGCTCAGTAAATAAGCTTTCTCAGCAAACTCTTAGCGACTGTGGCGCTGCATTAAAAGAGCTAGCTGCTAACAAAGACATTAAAGGTATGATTTTCACCAGTGACAAAGATCACTTTATTGTTGGTGCTGACATTTTTGAATTTTTACCTACCTTTAAAAAATCTGAAGAAGAACTAACTCAGTGGATTAAAAATGCTACTGACGTTTTCGACCTACTCGAAGATTTACCTTTCCCAACGATTTCAGCAATCAATGGCATGGCCCTTGGTGGTGGTTGTGAATGGGTACTTGCTACTGACTTCCGCGTAGCAAGTGAAGAATTAAAAATGGGCTTACCAGAGGTTAAACTAGGCATTATGCCAGGCTTTGGTGGTACTGTTCGCCTACCACGTATTATCGGTGCAGATAATGCGATGACGTGGATTACAACAGGTAAAGAACACCGTGCTAAACAAGCGCTTGCTGTGGGTGCTGTTGATGCCGTTGTAGCAAAAGACAAACTGATTGATTCAGCTATCAAAATGGTTGAACTAGCTGCAAACGGTAAACTTGATTGGCAAGCAAAACGCCAAGCGAAATTAGACCCGCTAGCAATGAACCAAATGGAGCAAGGCATGAGCTTTGCAACAGCGCAAGGCATGGTATTTGGTAAAACTAAAGGCCATTACCCTTCTCCGCTGATGGCTGTTGCAACAATTAAAGCTGCTGCAAACCATGGCCGCACTGAAGCAATGGCAATTGAGAATATGAACTTTGCTAAGCTGGCTAAAACCGATGAAGCAGCTGCGCAAGTGGGTATTTTCCTAGCAGACCAATTTATTAAGTCTAAAGCACGCAAACTTGCTAAAAACAGTTCAACTGATATCAAGCAAGCTGC
Organism: Pseudoalteromonas sp. NS-SX12; assembly: GCF_057367955.1. NCBI lineage: Bacteria > Pseudomonadati > Pseudomonadota > Gammaproteobacteria > Alteromonadales > Pseudoalteromonadaceae > Pseudoalteromonas > Pseudoalteromonas sp. NS-SX12. The sequence continues at coordinate 887,469 of NZ_CM170634.1, forward strand.
TGTATTGGGTGCAGGTATTATGGGTGGTGGTATTGCATACCAGTCTGCTTATAAAGGCACACCAATCATTATGAAAGACATCAACCAAGCTGCCCTTGATCTTGGTATGCAAGAAGCATCAAAACTACTTGGCAATAAAGTTCAACGCGGTCATATGAAGCTTGAGCAAATGGTTGCAACTTTAGGCGCAATCAAACCAACGTTAAGCGATGACGATGTTAAAAAAGCCGACATCATTGTTGAAGCTGTTGTTGAAAATCCAAAGATTAAACAAGCGGTACTTTCTCAACTAGAAAAAGACATGCCAGAAGGCACAGTATTAACATCAAATACTTCAACAATTCGTATTGATGAATTAGCAAGTGCACTTGAAAAACCAGAAAACTTCTGTGGTATGCACTTCTTTAACCCTGTGCACCGTATGCCACTAGTTGAAATTATTCGCGGTGAAAAAACATCTGACGAAACCATCAATGCCGTTGTTGATTACGCATTAAAATTAGGAAAGTCGCCAATTGTTGTAAATGACTGCCCTGGTTTCTTTGTGAACCGTGTACTTTTCCCTTACTTTGCAGGCTTTAACCAATTAGTGGTTGAAGGTGCTGATTTTGCCAAAGCTGATAAAGTAATGGAAAACGTGTTTGGTTGGCCAATGGGCCCTGCTTACCTGCTTGATGTTGTTGGTCTTGATACAGCAAATCACTGTACAGGTGTGATGGCGGACGGTTTCCCTGAACGTATGGCTGAACAAGAAAAAGATCCTGTTGCTCTGCTTGTTAAAGAAGGTCGTTTTGGTCAGAAGAATGGTAAAGGTTTCTACCAATACGCACCAGACCGTAAAGGTAAGCCAAAGAAAGCAAAAGATGCGGATGCAATTGAGCTACTAAGCGCTATTTGCGATGCACCAAAAGAATTTAGCAAAGAAGAAATCATCGACCGTTGTATGATCCCAATGTTGAACGAAGTGCTTCTTTGTTTACAAGAAAACATTGTTGCTTCACCACAAGAAGCTGATATGGCGCTTATTTACGGCTTAGGTTTCCCTCCGTTCAGAGGTGGTGCTTTCCGTTATTTAGACCAAATTGGTTTAGCTAACTTTGTAGCAAAAGCAGACCAATACGCACACTTAGGTGCGATTTACCAAGTTTCTGATATCACGCGTCAGTGGGCAGAAGAAGGTCGTCAATTTTATTCAGTAGAGGGTGCATAATATGAAAACACCAGTAATTGTTGATTGTATTCGTACCCCTATGGGTCGTTCTAAAAACGGTGTTTTTAGAAACGTACGTGCCGAAGATTTAAGTGCACAATTAATGAAAGGGTTAGTTGAACGTAACCCTGCTTTAAATCCAGCTGATATTAATGATATCTATTGGGGTTGTGTACAACAAACGCTAGAACAAGGCTTTAACGTTGCACGTAACGCGCAGCTGTTAGCAGGTATTCCTCACAGCGTACCAGCTACTACGGTTAACCGTTTATGTGGTTCATCAATGCAAGCATTACATGATGCAGCACGCGCAATTATGACTGGCTGTGGTGATGTTTACCTAGTTGGTGGTGTTGAGCATATGGGTCACGTACCAATGAACCATGGCGTTGACTTTCATCCAGGTTTATCAAAGTCAGTAGCACAAGCAGCAGGCATGATGGGTTTAACTGCTGAATACTTAGGTAAGCAGCACGGCATCTCTCGTCAGCAACAAGATGAGTTTGCAGCACGCTCGCATGCACGCGCTCACGCAGCAACCGTTGAAGGTCGTTTCAAAAATGAAATCTACCCAATCACTGGCCACGATGCTGACGGTGCAATGATTTTAGTTGAAGACGATGAAGTTATTCGTCCTGAAACAACTGTAGAAGGCCTGTCACAGCTTCGCCCTGTGTTTGACCCAGCAAATGGTACTGTAACAGCTGGTACATCATCAGCGCTTTCAGATGGCGCATCTGCAATGCTTATTATGAGCGAAGAAAAAGCTAACGAACTTGGCTTAACTATTCGTGCAAAAGTAAAAGCCATGGGTGTTGCGGGTTGCGATCCATCAATTATGGGTTATGGCCCTGTTCCTGCTTCTAAAAAGGCATTAAAAGCAGCTGGCTTAACCATTGATGATATTGATGTAGCAGAACTTAACGAAGCATTTGCAGCACAAGCGTTACCTGTACTGAAAGACTTAGGTTTAACCGATGTGGTTGACGAAAAAGTTAACCTAAACGGTGGTGCTATTTCACTTGGTCACCCACTTGGTTGTTCAGGTACACGTATCAGCACAACGCTTATTAATCTTATGGAAGACAAAGACGCAAAATATGGTCTTGCAACCATGTGTATTGGTTTAGGCCAAGGCATCGCAACTATTTTTGAACGCCCGTAAGATTTAAACAAGAACCGATTTATTCTTGGTGATAAGGCGCTGTCTCGAAAGAGCAGCGCCTTTTTTATGCGGGACGGTTTACATCACACGCTTAGCCACCTACAATTCCGCCTCTACTTTTTAACAGGGCTAAATTTTCCATGACTGACTTTTCAAATGCAGATCACACGCTTGATGCAATTGGCTTACGTTGCCCTGAACCGGTGATGATGGTGCGTGGTGCAATTCGAAAAATGCAGCACGGTGAAACCTTAGTAGTGATTGCAGATGATCCATCAACAACTCGCGATATCCCGTCTTTTTGTCGCTTTATGGATCACACCTTATTGGCACAAGAAGTAGAAAATGAACCGTATAAATATTTAATAAAAAAAGGGCTTTAAACGCCCTTTTTTATTGCTCATAGGTAAGATGAGAGCTTGTTTAATTTAGCTCAGTCGCCTATTCGAAAATTTGGTTAATTGTCACCAGCGGCGTACTTTTGTTGCGGAAGTTTATTGATACTTCATACCAGCCAGCCTCATAAGGCGTAAAACTAAAATAGTTATACACACTGTCGCAGTTTGCTTGTACTGGAATACCAACTTCTAAAAACTTATCTAAGTCTTCATTTTTAAAGCCACAGTTATACCCTTGCGTCCAATTAGCGTCAGCTACTTTAAATTCGTATGCTTTACCAATTGAGCCAAACTTAACTTTTGTGCTGTAAACATTGGCTGTTTGCTGTGTTAATTGATAGGCTTTTTGCGCTTCCCATAAAGTAAAGTCACCACGTAGATATAGTGTGGTATCAACATTCCCCACATTACTTGTTTGATCTAATAGGCTATCGTCTGTGCTTGAGCAACCAACTAGTACTAAGCTAGCAAGTGCCATAATTGAAAGTGATGCTCTTTTCATTGTTGTTATCCGCGATTTTCTAAGCTTAATTACTATACTAAATATCGTATAATTTTATGCAAGCGGCTTTTGTACCTGTTGCGAATATTTCCGCTATAACTAAGCTAAATACAGAATAAGTAGCTTTAAAATAAAAAAGCCGGTGATTACACCGGCTTTTTCTGTGCGTTTTGCTTATTTTTGTAACAGTGAAATATCCGCTACTTGTAAGAATAAACTTCTTAACTGACTCAGCATTGTTAAACGATTTAGTTTCACAGCTTCGTCGTCAGCCATTACCATTACGTTATCAAAGAAGGTATCAACTACTTCACGTAAATCTGCAAGACTTGCCAAAATAGTTTGGTAATCATGTGCTGCAAATGCCGGAGCTAGTTCCACTTGGTAGTGCGCAATTTTCTCTGCTAATTGCTTTTCAGCGTCTTCAGCTAATAGGCTCTCATTAACAGTCTCTGCAAGTTCTGCTTCATTCTTAGCCAAGATATTCCCTACACGCTTATTAGCCGCTGCAAGCGCTTCTGCTGCGTCTAATTCACGGAAGTGAGATACCGCTTTAACGCGTTGATCAAAGTCCGCTGGCTTAGTTGGGCGACGAGCCAATACTGCTTGAATAATGTCAACACTAAAGCCTTCGTCTTGATACCAAGCACGGAAACGACCAAGCATAAAATCAATTACATCAGATTCAACATTGTCGTTGCTAAGCTTATCGCCAAATAGCGATTTTGCTTTTGCAATTAAATCTACTAAGTCTAGGTTATAGCCCTTTTCAACAATAATACGCAATACACCTAGTGATGCACGGCGTAGCGCAAATGGGTCTGAACCTTTTGGAGCTTGACCAATACCGAAGATACCCACAATCGTATCGAGCTTATCAGCCATTGCTACAGCAGCGGATACACCTGTGCTTGGTAACTCGTCACCTGCAAAACGCGGCATGTATTGCTCGTAAAGTGCTTTCGCCACTTCCGCATCTTCACCGTCGTGCGTTGCATAGTGCATACCCATAACACCTTGTGTATCGGTAAATTCAAATACCATAGATGTCATAAGGTCACATTTTGCCAGTAAACCTGCACGCTTAGATTTTTCTACGTCTGCTTCGATTTGCTCAGCAATGTAACCAGCAAGCTCAGTAATGCGGTCAGTTTTATCTTTAATGGTACCAAGCTGTTTTTGGAAAATAGCTTGGTCTAACTCTGGTAAACGATCGATTAGCGGACGCTTACGGTCAGTATTAAAGAAAAACTCAGCATCCGCTAAACGAGGACGAACAACCTTTTCATTACCTTCAATTACGTAACGAGGCTCTTTTGACTCAATGTTCGAAACAAAGATAAAGTTAGGCAATAACTTTTTGTTTTCGTCGTAAACTGGGAAGTATTTCTGGTCACCTTTCATGGTGTACACAAGTGCTTCTGAAGGTACTTTTAAGAACTCTTCTTCAAACTTAGCGGTCAGTACAACTGGCCATTCAACCAGCGAAGTTACTTCTTCAACTAAGTCATCTTCTAGGTCCGCAATACCACCTACAGCTTGCGCAGCTTTTTGTGCGTCGGCAAGAATAATCGCTTTACGTGCTTCGTAATCAGCCATTACTTTACCGCGCTCTTCTAAAATCGCAGGATATTGCTCGGCAGATTCAATGGTGAACTCTTGTTCACCCATAAAGCGGTGACCACGAATAGTTCTATCTGATGCGACACCTAAAATCTCACCCGCAACTAACTCGTTACCCATTAACATTGTTAATGTTTTAACTGGGCGAATAAATTGCGTTGTTTTATTACCCCAACGCATTGGCTTGGCGATCGGTAATTTAGCAAGCGCTTGCGCTGCAAGCTCAACGATAATTTCGCTAGTCGCTTTACCTTTTACTTCTTGTTTGAATAAAAGCCACTCGCCTTTTTCTGTTTTTAAACGGTCAGCTTGCTCAACGGTAATACCATTACCGCGCGCCCAACCTTGGGCTGCTTTTGTCGCATTTCCGTCTTCATCGAATGCAACTGAAATTGCTGGGCCACGTTTTTCAACTACTTTGTCAGATTGAGACTCAGCAAGTGCCGCTACTTTTAGCGCTAAACGACGCGGTGCAGCGAACCACTTTACGCCTGCATGACTTAACTCAGCAGCTTTTAATTCTGCTTCAAAATTTGATGCAAAGCTTTCAGCTAGCGTACGAAGCTGTGTTGGTGGTAGTTCTTCAGTGCCTAATTCAATTAAAAATTCTTTTGCCATGATTACTTTTCCTCACCACTTTTTTTACACATTGGGAAACCTAACGCTTCACGCGATGCGTAATACGCTTCAGCAGTTGCTTTAGTAAGGTTGCGAATACGAAGAATATAGCGTTGACGTTCTGTCACTGAAATTGCTTTACGTGCATCTAATAAGTTAAATGCGTGCGCCGCTTTCAAGATGCGCTCGTATGCCGGAAGTGGTAACGGTGTTTCTAGCGCTAATAATTCTTGTGATTCTTTTTCACATTGATCAAAGAAACTAAACAAGAAATCAACGTCAGCGTGTTCAAAATTATAAGTCGATTGTTCAACTTCGTTTTGATGGAAAATATCACCATAAGTAACCTTGCTACCATCTGGCGCATGGTTCCAAACTAGGTCATATACTGAATCTACTTCTTGAATGTACATCGCTAAGCGCTCAATGCCGTAAGTGATTTCACCTGTTACAGGCTTACACTCAAGGCCACCTACTTGCTGGAAATAAGTAAACTGAGTCACTTCCATACCATTTAACCACACTTCCCAACCAAGACCCCAAGCACCTAGCGTTGGGTTTTCCCAGTTGTCTTCTACGAAGCGAATATCGTGAACTAATGGGTCAACACCTAATACTTCTAAAGAGCCTAAATAAAGCTCCTGAATGTTATCTGGCGACGGTTTTAACGCTACTTGAAACTGGTAGTAATGTTGAAGGCGGTTCGGGTTTTCACCATAGCGACCATCAGTTGGACGACGTGACGGTTGAACGTATGCGGTAGACATTGGCTCTGGGCCAAGTGCACGCAAACATGTCATTGGATGCGATGTACCCGCACCTACTTCCATATCGAGTGGCTGAACGATAGTACAGCCGTTTTGTGCCCAGTAATCCTGTAATGCTAGGATCATTCCCTGGAAGGTTTTGATATCGTATTTTTGCATTGGCTTTAGCTGATATTTTAATCTGAAAAATTACGCCACAGTATACCGCGGCAGCAAACAGGTTTTAAGCGATTTGTTGATTTACGGCCAATAAAAAAGGGCCATTTAGGCCCTTTTATGAAAAATATTCACTATATTCTAAACATCTAAGTTCACAACTTTAAGCGCGTTTTGTTCGATAAACTCACGACGCGGCTCAACTTGGTCACCCATTAACGTCGAGAATAATTGGTCAGCTGCAATCGCATCTTCAATAGTTACTTTCAACATACGGCGTACTTCAGGGTCCATTGTAGTTTCCCAAAGCTGATCTGGGTTCATCTCACCAAGACCTTTGTATCGTTGAATGTATAAACCACGTTTAGATTCAGCAATTAACCAGTTAAGCGCTTCAACAAAGCTTGAAACCTGTAAGGTCTTTTCGCCGCGTTGAATATAGCCACCTTCTTCAATTAGGTTGCCAATTTGCTCACCCGTTTTCGCAATTGCTAAATAATCGCGAGACGTTAGGAATTCGTAATTCAGTACATGCTCACGGTCTACACCGTGCTGACGAATTACAATATTTGGATAGAACAAGTTACGCTCTTCATCTTTCTTCACTTGTGCCGTGAATAAAGTAGCGTCGGTATCTTTTTCCGTTAAGTAAGCAACAAGATTATCCGTCCACTCACGCACGTGCGCTTCGTTCGCTAAATCTGCTTCATTAATTTTAGCTGAGTAAACTAATGAGTTAAGCACACTTAATGGATACTTACGTGTTAGACGCGTGATAATTGTTTCGGTCGCTTGATAATCTTTAACTAACGACTCTAACGCCGTATCTTTAATTGCAGGCGCATCTTCATTAACGTATAGCGAAGAGTTATCTAACGCCAATGTTGTTAAGTATTCAATCAACGCTGGATCATCTTTGATGTAACGCTCTTGCTTGCCTTTTTTCACTTTATAAAGTGGTGGCTGAGCAATATATACGTAACCACGCTCAACAATTTCAGGCATTTGACGATAGAAGAAGGTCAATAGTAACGTACGAATGTGCGAACCATCGACGTCGGCATCGGTCATGATAATAATACTGTGATAACGTAGTTTTTCAGGGTTATATTCATCGCGGCCAATACCACAACCTAATGCTGTGATTAGCGTTGCAACTTCCTGCGAAGATAGCATTTTATCAAAACGTGCTTTTTCAACGTTTAGAATTTTACCTTTCAGCGGTAGAATCGCCTGATTCTTACGGTTACGACCTTGCTTAGCCGAACCGCCCGCTGAATCACCCTCCACTATATATAGTTCAGAAAGTGCTGGGTCTTTTTCTTGACAGTCCGCTAATTTACCTGGTAAACCTGCTAGGTCCATTGCACCTTTACGACGTGTCATTTCACGCGCTTTACGTGCCGCTTCACGCGCACGTGCCGCATCAATAATCTTAGTAACTACAATTTTCGCATCTTGTGGGTTTTCTAATAAGTATTCACTTAATTTTTCACCCATAGCTTGCTCTACAGCCGATTTAACTTCACTTGATACAAGCTTGTCTTTCGTCTGAGATGAGAATTTTGGATCAGGTACTTTAACAGAGATAACCGCAGTTAAACCTTCACGGGCATCGTCACCTGAAGCACTGCTTTTCTCTTTCTTATTAAAGCCTTCTTTTTCCATATACGTATTTAATGTACGCGTTAAGGCGCTTCTAAAGCCCGCTAAGTGCGTACCACCATCACGTTGTGGAATGTTATTTGTGAAGCAGTAAATACCTTCTTGGAAACCATCGTTCCACTGCATTGCTACTTCTACACTAATACCGTCTTCTTCACGTGTTGAAGTGAAGTGGAAAACATTTTGGTTAACCGGTGTTTTATTGGTATTTAGAAATTCAACAAACGCTTGAATACCACCTTCATATTTAAAGTGGTCTTTCTTCTCATCACGCTCATCAGCAAGAATGATACTTACACCTGAGTTTAGGAATGAAAGTTCACGTAAACGCTTTGCAAGAATATCGTAATGGAAGTTTACATCACTGAATGTTTCTGAGCTTGGCCAAAAACGAATTTCAGTACCATTGGTCTCTGATTCACCCACTACTGCTAATGGCGCAGCAGGTTCACCCATATTATAAATTTGCTCGTGAATTTTACCTTCACGGCGAATGGTTAGTTTTAGCTTTTCAGAAAGTGCATTTACTACTGAAACACCTACACCGTGTAAACCACCCGATACTTTATATGAGTTGTCATCGAATTTACCACCAGCGTGAAGTACCGTCATAATAACTTCAGCTGCAGATACACCTTCTTCTTCGTGAATTTCTGTCGGAATACCACGACCATTATCGCGTACCGATACAGAACCATCAGAGTGGATAGTTACATAAACATCATCACAGAAGCCTGCTAATGCTTCATCAATTGAGTTATCAACGACTTCAAACACCATATGATGAAGACCCGTTCCATCATCCGTGTCACCTATGTACATCCCAGGACGCTTTCTTACTGCATCCAGTCCTTTTAGTACTTTAATACTCGACGAATCGTAATTTTCAGACATGGTTTCTTCCAATTAACTTGTTATTAGTTTGCCATGTTTCACGTGGAACACTTTCATATTTTTATTTAGAGGTTCCACCACAGCTGAAATACTGTCGTAATCAATAGCGCTTATAAACAGCTGTGAATTTGAATGAGCGAGTAACTCACTTACAGCTTGTTTTGTTTCACTGCTTAATTCAGACGGTAAATCATCAATTAAAAAAAGTGATTGTTTATCTGTTTCACTTTCAATCAGGCTATTTTGACAAATCTTTAGCGCATACATTAAAAGCTTCAACTGCCCCCGTGACAAAAAATTATCAACTGCGATACCGTCAATTAAAAAGTTGATATCGGCTTTATGAGGGCCTTTACTGGTGTAACCCAGCTTTGCATCTCTTTCGAAGTTTTTACTCAGTTGCTCAGCTAAATCATCTTCAGCTTTCCAACCTGGAGAAAAATCAAAAGTAAGACTTTTAAATAATTCAATCTGACTAGCTATCTTATCAAAAAACAGGTTAGATAACCTAGTTATATATGTGGTTCTAAGTGTATTTATCTTTGTCGCGATTGTTACAAATTCTTTATCCCAGAACTGAATTTGTTGCTCAAATCCATGTGGTTTTTGCTTTAACAGCGCATTGCGTTGTTTCAATAATTTATTAAAACGATACCAATGATAATAAAACTCTTGTTCCACGTGGAACAATCCTAAATCTAAAAAGCGGCGACGCTCTTTTGGACCACCAAAAAACAGCTCAAAACTTTCTGGGGTAATCACTTGCACAGGAAGCACCTCTGCAAGCTGTGCCATACGTTCACAGCGCTTTCCATGCACTTTTGCCAGCGTATCACCAGAGCGTTCTTTTTGCAGCCCCACAGGGATTTGTAGGCTGTTAAATTGCTTTTTACCATGCAGTACCATGGCATTTTTTTGATGTTGAATTACAGCTTTAAATTTAGAAGTGCGGAAGGATTTACCGTGAGACAGAAAATAAATGGCTTCAAGTAAACTACTTTTACCGCTGCCATTCTCTCCAATAATCACATTAACTTCAGGAGAGGGTTCAAAGCTTAGCGCTTCAATATTACGAAAATTTGAAACATTAAAGGTAACTAAGCTCATTTAATTATACTTACTACAACCACTATAAACGCATCGGCATTACAACGTACATGGCGCCTTCGTCGCCCTGTCCTTCAATTAATGCACTGCTGTTTGAATCAAGTAAGGTAAATAAAACGTCGTCGGTTTTAATGGTATTTAATACTTCTAATAAGTACGACACATTAAAACCAATTTCTAAATCAGGGCCTTGGTACATTACTTCTACGGTTTCTTCCGCCTGTTCTTGCTCAGGGTTATTGGCAGAAATCGTTAACTCGCCTGAAGTAAGGTTTAACCTTACACCGCGGAATTTTTCGTTTGAAAGAATCGATACTCGGGCAAATGCGCTGCGTAACCACTCACGATTAGCAACAATTTGTTTGTCGCCGCCACGTGGTAATACGCGACGATAATCAGGGAAACGGCCATCAACTAATTTAGATGTAAAGATAAATGCTTGGTCGATAATACGAACATGATTAGCGCCTAACTGAATTTCAACAACTTCATCGTCAGCAACCAATAAGCGCATAATTTCTTGTACGCCTTTACGTGGAATAATCACCTGACGTTGCGTATTAAGTGATGCTTCTAATGGTTTTTGCGCTAATGCTAAACGGTGACCATCGGTTGCAACCGTTTTAACTACATCATTTTCGATTTCCAGTGACATACCATTCAGATAATACCTAACATCTTGATTTGCCATAGAAAAACTTGTACTTTCAAGTAGCTTTCTAAGTTCTAAACGCGTTAGGTTAAGGGTTACTTCGCTGTCCCAGTTTTCTAAATTAGGAAAGTCTTCCGCCGCTAATGTCGCTAATGAAAAACGACTTTTGCCAGACGTAAGTAACACTTGTGCATCTTGAATCGTTAGCGTGATATCAGAACCATCAGGCAAGCTCTTACAAATGTCCAATAGCTTTTTAGCCGGTAATGTAAGCTTACAGTCTGCTACTGGTTCAGCTAATACCACACTTGCTACAAGTTCTATTTCAAGATCGGTACCTGTGAAATAAAGCACACCTTCTTTTACCTCTAACAACACATTAGATAGAATCGGTAACGTATGTTTGCGCTCAATCGCCCCTGAAACCTGCATTAAAGGTTGTAAAAATTGCTCGCGCGAAATAGTAATTTTCATGCTGTACTCGTCCTAAGATGACAAAGTTCTAATCAAGTTTTGATAATCTTCTTTTACTTCGTGAGATTCTTCACGAAGTGACTTCACTTTTCTACATGCATGTAGCACGGTTGTATGATCTCGTCCGCCAAACGCATCGCCGATTTCAGGCAAACTGTGATTGGTTAATTCTTTTGATAATGCCATTGCGACTTGGCGTGGCCTTGCAACTGAACGACTGCGACGTTTTGATAATAAGTCAGAAACGCGAATACGGTAGTACTCTGCTACTGTTCTTTGAATATTATCGATCGTTACTAGTTTATCTTGTAACGCTAGTAAATCACGCAGCGCTTCTTTTACAAAGTCGATAGTAATTGGCCTACCGGTAAAGTTAGCATTGGCAATTACGCGGTTTAATGCCCCTTCTAGTTCACGTACGTTAGAACGCAAACGCTTGGCAATAAAAAATGCTACTTCTTCAGGTAATTTAATTTGGCTTTGCTGCGCCTTCTTCATCAAGATGGCAACGCGCGTTTCAAGCTCTGGCGGCTCAATCGCAATGGTTAAACCCCAGCCAAATCGCGATTTAAGGCGATCCTCTACCCCTTCAATTTCTTTTGGATAGCGGTCTGAGGTTAAAATAATTTGTTGGTTACCTTCTAATAATGCATTAAAGGTATGAAAGAATTCTTCTTGTGAACGTTCTTTATTAGCAAAAAACTGAATATCATCGATAAGTAATGCATCAACGCTACGGTAGTAACGTTTAAATTCTTCAATCGCATTATTTTGCAGCGCTTTTACCATATCTTGTACAAAACGCTCAGAATGCATATAAACAATTTTTGCATTCTCTTTTTTATCTAAGATGCCATTACCCACAGCATGTAATAAGTGGGTTTTACCTAAACCTGTGCCACCATATATAAAAACAGGGTTAAAAGCCGAACCAGGGTTATCTGCAACCTGTGTAGCCGCAGCTTTTGCTAGTTGGTTCGATTTACCTTCAACAAAGCTATCAAAGGTATAGTTTTCTTTGATATTTGATTTAGGCATGTTTTTAGGTGCAGGCTCAACAGGCGCTTTGTTTTCTTTTTTAACGGGCGCTTCAACTGCTGCTTTTTCTTGCGCTGGTGTTTGTGGTGCTGCGGGTTTGCTAATATTAACCGTACTGCCAACTTCAAAACGCAATTCCGGCGCTTCGTCACCACAAATCTCAATTAATAACTCGTTAATACGGTTTAGGTATTTTTCACGCACCCAATCAAGCACAAAGCGGTTAGGCGCATAAATAGTGAGGGTATCTTCAGTGCTTTCTGCCTGTAGCGGACGCACCCACATACTAAATTGTTGTGATGGCAGTTCATCTTGTAAAACGTAAAGACAGCTTTGCCAAACCGACAAATACACGGCAACCCCCAATAATATTCCCGCTCACCAAAATAGGGCAGAAATTAAGCATCAAATCCAAGTTAAGACTGCCATTATGAAGCTAGTTTATCCACAACATCAACATTGATTTTTATATTTTTTATGATCTGACACAGGTAAATATATAACTTATTATTTTTAAATGCTTTTTAGTTAAAAAATAATGTGGATAAATTATTAATAAAAAGCTTGATCAAAATGATTAAAGTAGATCTATAAAAGTTTTCCAAAGAAAAGTCGCAATTTTTACACTATCATTGTGGAAAACTTTATTTTAAAATTGATCCTCGCTGGATCAACAGAGAAATACAGTACGATCTCTCCTTATATAAAGGTAAATGTAACTACCTTGTTAAGATTAGAACGGCTTTTATTCAATGCCTATAATTAACGCGACTATTGTGTGTTTTTTATTGACTTTGTGTATGCTTCTCTATAACATCTCGCGCTCGCAATGGCACCTGTGCCAGGATCGCGACCTGCATAGGATGTTTTAACTTTTAACCGATCGGATGGAATATAGTTATGAAAAGAACTTTTCAACCTAGCGTTCTTAAGCGTAAACGTACTCACGGTTTCCGTGCACGTATGGCGACTAAAAATGGTCGTAAAGTTTTAGCACGTCGTCGTGCTAAGGGCCGTAAGGTTCTTTCTGCTTAATATAGTGGAAGACTTTCGCTTTGGTAGGGAGTTACGTCTGTTAACTCCCTCACACTACTCCCGCATCTTCAATGAGCCTGCACGCGCAGCAAATCAACACTTTACTCTTTTAGCAAAACGAAATGATTTAGACCATCCACGTCTTGGTTTAACCATAGCTAAAAAACGCGTTAAAAAAGCGGTACAACGTAATCGCATTAAACGCCTTGCCCGTGAAAATTTCCGCTTAAACCGCCATCAACTCGACAATATTGATATTGTTTTAATGGTTAAAACTGGCGTTGATGAATTATCTAACGAAGAGTTACATAAGCAATTAACTAAGCTTTGGCGTAAAATTAATGAGCGTTGCCAACCTGGCTATAAGCCAAAACCACGCCCTAATCACTGGCAAAAAAACAAAAACGCAAAAAAACCGAATAACAAAGCCTAATAAACCTGTTGTTGCATAGCAAAACTAGGCAAATTTAGGTAAAGTTAGCTCACCTTTTAATCAGGCACTTTTTCATTAAATGCACTTTTTATTTGCTCTGCCGAGTAATCTGATGATCTTAATTATTAAGGTGTATCAAAAACTACTCAGTCCACTGCTTGGCCAAAACTGTCGTTTTACCCCGACATGCTCAAGTTATGCGATAGATGCAATAAAAATACATGGATTTGTAAAAGGGAGTTGGTTCGCAGCGAAACGCATTATAAAATGTCACCCTTTGCATCCAGGTGGGGATGATCCCGTGCCTGATAAACAAAATTCACTTAAACAACACCGCGAGAAATAAGAGCTGTTATGGAATCACAACGCACGTTTTTATTTATCGGTTTTCTTTTGGTAAGTTTTCTTTTATTCCAACAATGGAATATGGATAACAACCCACAAGTAAATACCGAGACAAGTGCTACAACGCAAACATCTACAAACCAGTCTGCCAACAATGACTTTGTTCCACAGTCATCAACTGGCGACTTACCTGTAGCGAACGTCGCAAACTCACGTCAAATTATTGATGTAACAACCGATGTATTTTCTGTAAAACTTGATACCTTTGGTGGCGATATCATCGAAACCAAGCTATTAAACTTCAAAGAAAAAATCGATAGCGATAACCCATTTATGTTGCTTGGCGTGTTAGACGGCAATCAATATTTCTCACAAAGTGGCTTAATTGGTTTACACGGACCAGATGCATCATCTGACGGTCGCCCAACATACCAAGCAGCACAAACAAGTTACCAGTTAAAAGGTGATGAGCTACGTGTACCACTTACATTTGTTAAAGACGGTGTTAGCTATACCAAAACATATATTTTCACAGCGGGTCGTTACGATGTTGCCGTTGAATATCAAATTGCTAACAACACAGCTGAAACAAAGCAAGTTCAGTTATTTACGCAAATTAAGCGTTCGATCACCGAAAAAGGTGGCATGATTGACCAAACATATTTAGGTACAGCTTACGGTACAGCAGAAGAGCCTTACGAAAAGTACAGCTTTGATGACATTAAAGAGCGTGACCTAAATATTAACACTACAGCGGGTTATATCAGCTTTATCCAGCACTACTTTGTAAGTGCATGGGTGCCAAACCAAGAGCAACAAAACAACATCTACACTAAGGCTCGCAGCGATAATTCAGTTATTATCGGTTTAAAAGGCCCACTAGAAAACGTTGCAGCAAATAGCACGCATACAATTAGCTCTACTTATTATATGGGTCCTAAAGATTCTGCTACGCTTGAAGCGTTACAAACAGACTTAGACCTAACCGTAGACTACGGCTGGTTGTGGTTTATTTCACAACCTCTACACTCATTACTAATGTGGTTATACGGCTTAATTGGTAGCCTTGGTTTAGCAATCATCGCGATTACAGTTATCGTGAAAATGGTGCTTTACCCACTTACTAAAGCCCAGTACACCTCAATGGCTAAAATGCGTAACCTTCAGCCAAAAATTATGGCGCTGAAAGATCGTTACGGCGATGACCGTCAGAAGATGGGTCAAGCAATGATGGAAATGTACCGCAAAGAAAAAGTTAACCCTATGGGCGGCTGTTTCCCACTATTGCTACAAATGCCAATCTTCCTAGGTTTATTCTATGTTTTCATGGAATCGGTAGAAATTCGTCACACTGAATTCTTATACCTAAATGACTTAGCAGCGATGGACCCATACTTCATCTTACCAATTCTATTTGGTGCAAGTATGTTCCTTATGCAAAAGCTACAGCCAATGACGGTTACAGATCCAATGCAGCAGAAAATGATGACTTGGATGCCGGTAATGTTCTCAGTATTCTTTATCTGGTTCCCATCAGGTCTTGTAATGTACTGGTTAGTATCTAACTTAATTTCAATTGCTCAGATGCTATACATCTACAAAGGCATGGAAAAGAAAGGTATCTCGGTTAAATCATAAACCGAACTAAATAAATGAAAGGCGACACAGTGTGTCGCCTTTTTTATGCGTGCCAGTTACAATATAAATAACTAAAGCTATCAACTCATCTCTATGTTCAATCAAGATACCATCGTTGCTCAAGCAACGGCGCCCGGCAAAGGCGGTGTAGGCATTATTCGCGTTTCTGGCAAATTATCACAACAGGTTGCCGAAAAAGTCTTAGGCAAATGCCCAAAACCTCGCTATGCCGATTATCTATCATTTAATACCTTGCAAGGCGAACAACTCGATCAAGGTATTGCGCTGTACTTTAAAGGCCCTAATTCTTTTACTGGTGAAGACGTACTTGAGCTTCAAGGTCATGGTGGCCCAGTAATTATTGATATGCTGCTGCGCGAAATCACGCAAATTGACGGTGTGCGTTTAGCTAAACCCGGTGAATTCAGTGAGCGTGCATTTTTAAACGACAAGATGGATTTAACCCAAGCTGAGGCGATTGCTGATTTAATTAATGCAAACTCAGAGCAAGCAGCTAAAAGTGCCCTACACTCGCTTCAAGGTCAATTTTCTAAACATATCGACACGCTAGTAGAACAAGTTATTCACCTGCGTATGTATGTTGAAGCTGCCATTGATTTTCCCGATGAAGAAATCGACTTTTTATCTGATGGTAAAGTAGCGAACGATCTAAATGCGATTATTGAACAACTTGATAACGTAACCGCACAAGCCAAACAAGGTGCGATTATGCGTGAAGGTATGCGCGTAGTAATTGCTGGCCGCCCTAACGCTGGTAAATCAAGCCTGCTTAATGCCCTTGCTGGCCGTGAAGCAGCCATTGTTACAGATATTGCCGGTACTACCCGTGACGTACTACGTGAACACATCGATATTGACGGTATGCCACTGCATATTATCGACACTGCAGGTCTGCGTGAAAGCCCAGATGTAGTTGAACAAATTGGTATTGAGCGCGCTTGGCAAGAAATTAATCAAGCCGATCGCGTATTGTTTATGGTTGATAGCACCGAAACAAACGAAACCGATCCTGCAAAAATTTGGCCTGAATTTGCTGAGAAATTACCACAAGGTATGGGCATTAGCGTTATTCGAAATAAAGCCGATCTATCCGGTGAAAACATCAAAATTGATGACTCTGCTAACACGCCAGTGCTGAGCGTGAGCGCTAACAGTGGCGAAGGCGTTGAACTGGTTAAATCACACCTTAAACAAATCATGGGTTTCCAAGGCGCTACTGAAGGCAGCTTTATGGCACGCCGCCGTCACCTTGATGCATTAGAAAGTGCAGCGTATCACCTAGCAACAGGCAAAGATCAGTTAGAAATGCATATTGCCGGTGAAATATTGGCAGAAGAGCTGCGTTTAACCCAACAATATCTCAACGAGATCACCGGTGAATTTACCTCAGATGACTTGCTTGGCAAAATCTTCAGCTCGTTCTGTATTGGTAAATAAATAGCGTCAAAATGTTAAAAGGCCAGCAATTGCTGGCCTTTATATTGTTCTAACTAAGCTCTTGGTGCGCTGCCACTTCACCTTTTTGCCAATAAACACTAAAACGCTGATCGTACTTATTAAATTGAGCACTTTGCTTAATACATTTACGCACAATTTTAATCATGCTTCCCTCACCTGCAACCCACATAAGCCCGTCTCGCATCATGGTTTGCTGTGCTTGCAATGCGATTACTAACTTATGTATTAAATCAAAGTTAAACACATCAACTTTTGCAGTTAAATGGTTGTTTAAGTACTCGGTGCTGCCATTAAGCAAATAAACATGTGTTTTAACAATGCTAGCAGACTCTTCTATTCGCCTTGCAATAGCGGGCAACGCTGTATTATCACCAATCAATATTTGATGCGCGTAGCTGTTATCGGTGGTAATCGATGATCTGGGTCCAGCAACAATTAAGCTATCTCCCAACTTTGTATTGCAAGCCCAATTACTTGCAACACCGCCAGAATGCTTTTCAAAATCTATGGTTAACCGGTTAGTAATATGAGAGAAATAACGCGGCGTGTAATTTCGCATAATGGTTTCACCGTTAATCTCGTCAAAAACAAGCTTTACATGATCATCAAAGTTAGGTGACACAAAATTATTTAGTGATTCTCCACTAAATACAATTCGTATAAATTGCTCACCAATATGCTGAATATCCTCTACAAAAACATCGCGAAAAAGCACGTCAAGAAATACCCGCTCACCATTACTTACAACGTCTTCCAACTGCATTACTACTCCTTAATTATTTTGCACGTAGATGAGATAAAAAAGTGTCGCTGTCATAACTGTTATGAAAGACACCTCGATTAATAAGCTCTGGTACCAATTTATCGAGCGCTAAATTTAACGAACTGGTAGCGCCTCCGGGTAATAAAATAACGCCATCTATCGCGCCATCATTAAACCAATCCGCTATTTCGTCTGCTGCTTGTGATACGGTACCGATAATTTGCCAATGAGATGATGCAGCCACTTCAGGCGATTTAAGCAGTTCATCTACCGTGATCGGTTGCTGCTCTATTTTGTTACGTAACAACTGTGCATGTGTACGACTGCGAGGTGCAACTGATACTGGCTGTAACATTGCTGCACTTATCACGGCATCGCTCGCCAGTGTCGATACATCAATTCCTGTTGCTTGCTTAATAAAACCAATACGTTTACTTAAGCTTTTACTTGATTGTGTCTCGCTATAAAGCTGTTTAGCCTGAGCCTCAGATTCTGCTAAAAACAAACTTACTCCCGATAGCACACGAATATCTGACTCATCACGTCCAAGCTTGTTCGCTCTTTGCCTTAGCTCATTCCTGAGCGAAATAGCGACTTGTTTATTTGGTGTTGCAGCGAATATGGCATGAGCCACTGTTGCAGCAAATTCTTTACCTGTATCCGATGCGCCCGCTTGTACAATAGGCAAGGTTTCATCTTTAAATGCAGGTATTGAAAGCGGTCCCGCCACCTTAAAGTAATTACCATTGTGGTTTATCGGCTGAATTTGCCTACTGTTCGCGTACTGGCCTGTATCACGATTGAAACACAGTGAATGATTGGGAAAGCTTTGCCATAATGATTTTACAATTTCTGTGAATTCTGCCGCTTGTGTATACTTTTCGTCTGCTGGTGGCATCACCTCAAGACCAAAGTTTTGCTGACCATCCAATGCAGTAACAATATTCCACGCGATGCGCCCTTTGCTGATCCAATTTAAAGACTGTAGTTGACGAGCAACATGAAATGGCTGATTAAATGTAGTGGAAGCGGTCGTTATCAGACCAATGCGCTGCGTATGAGTCGCAACCGCGGTTAATAATAACGTCGGATCAAGGCCACTAAATCCCGGTGAGTTTTCTAGCTCAGCATAATCAACAAATAACGAATCTGGTCGAAACACAAAATCGAGTTTGAGTGCTTCTGCACGCTTTGCTAAATCAATGTAATAGTCGATATCGTAAAAGGCTTCGATTTGTGAATCGGATTGCCGCCAACTTGAACCAGAAACCCAAGTAGGCGCCAATGACAGCCCGATGATCATTGATTTATTAGTCATTTCCCAACTCCATACTAAGTTTTGATGTACTGTGTAACGGCACGATCAAAGGGGATTGTGTAGTTTTATCAAAATGCACATGAGCTTTAATGCCGAATACGTCTTGCAACAGCTCGCTTGTAATAACGTCTGTTGGCGACCCAGTTACAACTATTTTTCCGGCTTTCATCACAATTAAATGCTCAGCAAAGCGCGCAGCCTGATTTAAATCGTGCAGCACCATTACTATGGTGTGCTTATGCATATGATTAAGGGTTTGGCACAGCGCTAACACATCTAGCTGATGTGAAATATCAAGAAAAGAGGTAGGCTCATCCATCAAAATAGTCGCCGCAGATTGCGCTAATACCATTGCAATCCATGCACGCTGGCGCTGACCACCAGAAACACTATTGAGCTGTTTATCAGCAATATCGAGTAAATCGGTTTGCCGCAGCGCATGAGTAATAGCTAATTGGTCTTGCTCACTGTTGTTCTGAAACCAGTTTTGATAGGCATAACGCCCCCGTGATACAAGCTCTTTAATTGTTATCCCTGCGGGCGAATGCGGGTTTTGTGGTAAAAAAGCAAGTCGCTTCGCCCGTGTTTTAGGCTTTAATTGCGCCAAGTTTTCTTCTTCAAAAATCACCATGCCGTTATGCGGTGTGGTTACATTTGCCAGTAAGTTAAGTAATGTCGACTTACCACACCCATTTGGGCCAACAATCATAGTAACTTTGCTGGCGGGAATGGTGATATTTAAGTTTTTAATAATAGGTGTATTGCCGTAGTTAAACGACAAGTTAGCCGCTACAAATTTATCTGCTAAGTTAAAATCGATCATCTCGCTAACACTTCTCTTAATTAATGCTGTTTGCGCGTTAGCAACATCAGTAAGTACACCCCACCAAATACACCAACAACCCGACCAACAGGTAAAACATAAAAATCCGCTAGCAATAAGCCAATTAAATCGGATAACACAAGTAACAAAGCACCAATCAGTGCACTGGTAAAAATGGGTAGCGTGCGTTTAGCAAGCAACAGACGTTTTGCAATATGAGCAGAAGCTAAGGCAATAAATGCAATTGGCCCGACAGAGCCAGTCGCTAGCGCAGCTAAAATAATCGCGATCAGCAATAAACAGTTATTGGTAACACGTACGTTTACACCCAAACAATGAGCGGTTTGCATGCCCATTTCAATCAAGCTTGCTGCACGGGAAAAATACACCGCAATCGGAAGTAATATAAACACCGCGAACATCGGCATTAAGGCGTGAAACCAAGTACGTGCAGAGAGTGAGCCAGCTAACCAAATATTTGCATGAGCGGTATTGTCTAAATTCCCTTTAACCAATAACAAACCATTAATTGCGCTTAATGTTGCACCAACACCAATACCAATTAACACCAACTGATTGCGATCAAAACCATGATCTTTTTTTGCCAATAGAAAAACCAATAACGCAACGCTCAACCCACCCAAAACAGAAAACAGAGCAATACCAAGTAAGTTATGTTCAAAGAAAACAAAGTGAGTAATCGCGCCAGTCGCGGCCCCAGTGGTGAACCCAATAATATCAGGTGAGCCAAGCGGATTTTTTGATAACGATTGAAAAATAGCGCCCGAAATAGCGAGTGCGCCGCCGGCGAAACATGCTGTTAAAGCGCGGGGTAAGCGAATATCGAACACTATTTTCTCAACAAAAGGAGAATTAGATTGATTCAACAGCACCTGCAAAAGAGTTGCAAAATCAAGTGTCATTTTGCCTTGCATCAAATGCAGCAGCATGGCGCAACATAACAAAACGATTAACCCAAAACACAATAGCCAATCGCGTGGCACAATTAGCCAAGACATGTTTGCTAACTTAAAAGTAAGCTCTTTATTAATCGCTGTCATAGCTTAGCCAAAGTGCGATTGCGCACCAATAAAACGAAGAATGGGCCACCAATTAGCGATAACATAATACCCACGCTTACTTCAGCAGGGTAAACAAGCACACGTCCAAGAATATCGGCGAGCAACGTTAACAATGCTCCCAGTATTATTGTTACCAAAAGCAGTTTATTAATATTGTTGCCGACAAAATATCGCGCTATATGAGGCGCACATAAGCCAATAAATGACAAGGGGCCAGCGGCTGCCGTTGCAGAGCCGCTAAGTAATACAATCACTGCAAAAGTTGCTAACACGGTTTGTTTAACGTCAACACCATTGGCAACAGCTGTTTCGTTACCCAACATCAACATATCAATGTCTTTTGCAATGCGAAACGCAATTACTAAACAGACTAACGTGAGTATTAAAGTAAGCACTAAGGTGCTGTAACCACGCCCAGCTAACGAACCAACTACCCAATGACGATACTGATCAAAAACAGATAAATCGCTATTTACAGTGATGATTTGTGTTACTGAAAAAAACATCGCTGTGAGTGCAACACCAGCCAAAATCAATTTAAGTTTATCGCCATTGGTTTGCTGCCTGATGGCAAATATATACACTAGGTATGACGCCACGCCTGCACCTAGCATTGCCGCAATGTAACGAATAAAAATTGAGTGACTTTGTAACACCGCAATAACCAGTGCAACCGCTAAACTGGCACCAGCATTTATGCCTAGTAATCCAGGTTCTGCTAATGGATTACGCGTAAGTACCTGAATGAATAATCCGGCAACCGCAAGTCCTGCCCCTACCGTTAATGCCAGGAAAGTGCGTGGAATACGCAAGTGGAAAACCAATAAATGATCGGTATTTGATGCATCAAAGGCTAACAAGGTATTCACCATATTTGCGATCGTAACGGTCTGATTGCCAACACATAAGCTGATCACAACAAGCAACAAGGCTGGCATCAGCCAAACAACTGATAACTTAATTTTCATAACCGTTTTTTAATCAGAGAGGTTTAGTCGCAAAGTCGCGTTTAATTTGCTGTATAACTTCAAGTGCACTGTAATAGTCGATGCGAAAAGAGTTCGCGCCTAATGCATATACTTGTTTGTTTTTAATTGAATTGAGGTTTTGTAACACGGGATCATTCAATACTCGTGGTACCGCGGAAGAATCGACTCGTAGTAAAAAGGTGGTATCACCCTTTAATTGACTCAATTTTTCATACTCTGCGCGAACAAAATCACCTGTGGCTTTTGTTCCTGAGTGCCAATGTGCATTAGGCTCTTCCAGTTTAAAACCAAGAGATGCTAAAAGCTGACCGTGTGCACTTTTTACCGTCGCAATGGGATTGGTAATACCCGGCCCGTTGTAGCTAATGATATTGGCCTGCCCTGATGGGATCGTTATTTCATTCTTTGCTTGAGTTAATACACGTTCAAACTGCTGTATTACAGCATAGGTTTGAGATTCTACTCCTAACCCTTGTGCTAATTGCTGCGCCAATTGTTGCCAAGTAAGCACGCCATAATCTACCGTTATTACTGGCGCAATCATTTTAAGTTCATCAATATGAGCGAGCGCTGAGTCAGCGCCATTTACTGATACAATAATTAGGTCGGGTTGCTGTAAAAATGCGGCTTCTAAGTCAACTTGTCCTGCGGGCCAAAGTGGCGCTACTTTCTTTGCTTGAGCAACATTTTGCCATTGCACAAAGAAATTGGCCGTTGCAGTTTGAGCACTCGCAATCACTGGTGCATCCATCGCTAATAAAGTGCCGGTAACAGTAACCGAAGTGGATAAAATACGTTTTGGCTTTGCAACTATCTCAGTTGTTGAGCCATCCGCATTAACAAAATAGCGAGGAAATTCAGCTGCAAATACAATATTACAAAACTGACCAAAGACTAGAGAACCAATAAAAAGATAACGGAATAAACGTACACAACGACTGAGAAACATAGCATTATTTTAAATGATAATTATTCTCATATTTTTACAAATAATTCTGCTTACAACATTCTTTTAAATGGCAAAAACATTCGTAAGTGTGCCAACTTATACTTTCTTTTTAACCGATTTAGGTGAAACACCAAAATAACGTTTAAACGCTGTTGAAAAGCTATTAGGTGTTGAATAACCTGCAACTTCAGAGGCTTTACTCACATTTCCTTGCCCATTTTTAAGCATTTCATAGGCCATTTCGAGTTTAGCCTGCACAACAAAGTCTGAAATTGTAACGCCAAAGGCTAACTTAAAATGTCTTTGCAAGGTTGTTTTAGATAAATGAAATTGCGCTGCGATAAGATCGTTAGTAAGTGGTGTTGCTAAGTTTTCAAATACCCAGCGCTTTACTTGTTGCATTTTAAGGTAGCTATCACTTGAAAGAGTACGATGCATCGCTTCATTATGATTATTACGCTTCAAGTAAGATAAGCCTTCTAATAGCAGCTCAATAGCGCGACTTTCTAAATAAAGCCCCGTTAGATCCGCGCTAATCGCTGGTGGGTCGATCATTTGATTCACTATGGCAATAGCATGATCGGATAACGGCCAATGACAATGAGCTAAATGCGGTAAATAGTCGTTTAATGCCAACCCTGAATGATCAAGCCATGCGGCACTAAAACCAATAGTTATACGCTTGGTGTAACAGTTTAAATGAGAATTCCGTGTAAATTGATCTGCTTGATTTAGGTAAACAGCCGCAGCACACACTTTAGCGTTATCTCGATTATCAAGTTCTAGATGATGAGGACCAAAATGTAGCGACAAACGCCCTTCTAATACAATAAACAATCGCAATCCAGCATCAATCGATGCAAACCAGGTGCAATCATGTTGCTCATGTTGTGCACCAAAATGAAAACTTAAACCAGGCCGTAAGTTATAGTTTTCATAAGGCCTCATAACCAATGGCTTTGCTGCGCTGGATTTAAAATGACCCATACTTTACTTATTATTCCGTACTTGAAAACTACTTTGACCTAGCTTTTTTAATAATAATGCAAGGCGATCTAAGCGCCATGATCTTAGCTCATCTACTCTTGCCTGACGAATGGTATAGCCCTTTCCTGTTTGCGTATTAATCGCAAATAAGTGATACTTATTGGCCTCCAGGTTTGATTCTTGCGCTATAAAATCTGTCATAGAGCCAGTTTCAACCAAACGAACAAACTCACCTTCTTTGATCCGATAAAAATCAATCACTACATACCACCAATATAGATATTACATATTGCCATTTTGTCACAAAGCGATCGAAAAAACAGATCAAACTCCGTATAGCCATGCTAAAAGATCGACATTTTTTAGAATATTTGGATCTTAAAACCAATTAGTTAGATCTAATAAAAAAGCCGATCTCGCGCTGCATTGGATAGATCTATCCACAACGTGATTAAACTTGATGTTTTAATCAATGCTAAATGAATTTATATAGCCTTTACTAAAGAGTAATAAAGAGGTTAGCAACGAGTTTTACACAGATTGATCGCAAATTTATCAAAACATTCTAAATAATAAAAAACATTAAATAACAATAACCTAAAAAAATACGCTGATTAAACAAACAAACTATTTCTATCCACTGTGAATAAGATCTTTTAACCAAGCTATTTATACCTTAAGATCGAGAAAAATACCTGATCAACTCATCATGAAAAATCTAAGCATTATTGTTGGTAGCCAAATGGGTTCGGCGGAATATGTCGCTGAACAGATCCAAGAGGCGTTAGTAGAACATGACATTCATGCCACTGTGCACGAGCATCCTGTGCTTTCAGAGATCAAAGATAATGCTTGGTTAATATGCACTTCAACCCATGGTGCTGGTGAGTTACCAGATAACATTCAAAGCTTTGCGTCTGATTTAGCTGAAGTAGAACAACTTACACATCTAACATATGCGGTGATAGGTTTAGGCGATTCTAGCTATGATCAGTTTAATCAGGCAGCGAAAGACCTAGATCAACACCTTGCTAGTAAAGGCGCTGTAAAGCTTGTTGATCGCTTAGAAGTTGACGCCCAATCGGAAGAATTACCTGAAGATATTGCACTGGCCTGGCTTCCACAGTTGTTAGCCAAGTTATAATCACCGCACTAGGCAATTGATCATATAAAAAGGTTATTCACAATTTTTAATATATTTAGATCGAAATGTGGATAACCCTTGATCTAACCTTGTATTTATAGATGATTATGCATTGGATAGAATTTTCACTTGATCGAGATGTTGATAACTAGGCAAGTTGATCAGTGCTTTTAAAGTACTTGATCCGATCATATCAACACCAATTGATCTAACTTAACTTACTGAAAGTAAAGTTTTAGTTAGAGTTATCAACAGAAACAGGGCTACTATATAATAGAAATAACAAGATCTTTCTAAAGATCATTTATTTTATATTAGATCAGTTCTTTAGATCGTGTTCATTATTTAATCGTTTCACTTCTTAGAATTTCTAGGTAGAATACGCATCCTTTCAAAATCTAACTCGGATATTACGCAGGATCCTTTACATGCTATTTCATGAACAATTTGACGTTATTGTTGTTGGTGGTGGACATGCTGGTACAGAAGCAGCACTCGCTTCTTCACGCATGGGAATGAAAACATTACTGTTGACTCATAATATTGATACTTTAGGTCAAATGTCATGTAATCCTGCGATCGGTGGGATCGGTAAAGGCCATTTGGTTAAAGAAATCGATGCACTTGGTGGCGCTATGGCACAAGCGATCGATAAAGGTGGCATTCAATTTAGAACGCTTAATTCTTCTAAAGGCCCAGCGGTACGTGCTACACGAGCACAAGCTGACAGAAAGCTTTACAAAGAAGCAATTCAGCAAACCTTGCAAAACCAAGAAAACCTCACCATTTTCCAACAATCGTGCGATGATCTCATCGTTGATGGCGATACCGTAAAAGGTGTTGTGACACAAATGGGGCTTAAATTTGAAGCGCCAAGCGTGGTTTTAACTGTTGGCACTTTCTTAGGTGGTACAATTCACATTGGTATGGAAAACTTTAGCGGTGGTCGTGCAGGTGATCCACCCTCAATTGCCCTTGCTAAACGCTTACGTGAATTGCCATTCCGTGTTGATCGTTTAAAAACAGGTACGCCGCCACGTATTGATGCACGTACTGTTGATTTTTCAGTAATGCAGCCTCAACCAGGTGATACGCCAACACCTGTATTCTCATTTATGGGTAAACAATCGGATCACCCAACGCAGATCCCGTGCTATATCACTTACACTAATGAAAAAACGCATGACGTTATTCGCAATAATCTTGATCGTTCACCAATGTATGCTGGTGTAATTGAAGGCATCGGCCCACGTTATTGCCCATCGATTGAGGATAAGATCATGCGTTTTGCAGACAAAGACAAGCACCAGATCTTTGTTGAGCCTGAAGGCCTTACTACACATGAATTATATCCAAATGGCATTTCGACAAGTTTACCGTTTGATGTGCAAATGCAGATCGTAAGATCGATTAAAGGCTTTGAAAATGCCCATATTTGCCGCCCAGGTTATGCAATTGAATATGATTTCTTCGATCCACGTGATTTAAAGCAGTCTTTAGAAACTAAGTTTATCAGCGGCTTATTCTTTGCTGGTCAAATTAACGGTACTACTGGTTATGAAGAAGCAGGTGCTCAGGGCTTAATTGCAGGTATGAATGCTGCGTTACAAGTACAAGGCAAAGATGCTTGGACACCACGCCGTGATGAAGCATACACAGGTGTACTGATTGATGACTTAGCAACGCTTGGTACAAAAGAACCGTACCGCATGTTCACAAGCCGTGCTGAATACCGTTTATTATTACGTGAAGACAATGCCGATCTACGCTTAACAGCGAAAGGCCGTGAACTTGGTTTAGTTGACGATGCTCGTTGGCAGGCATTCAACGAAAAGATCGAAGTGATGGAGCTTGAGTCTCAACGCTTAAAAGATACGTGGATCCATAAAGATCACCCGGCACTTGAAAATGTTAATGCCTTACTGAAAATGCCATTAACGCGTGAAGCAAGTCTTGCTGATCTGGTTAAGCGCCCTGAAGTAAATTACAACGATCTGGTTGCGATTGACGGCTTAGCACCTGAAACAAATAATGCACAAGCTCACGAACAAGTTGAGATTCAAATTAAGTACGCAGGTTATATTGCACGTCAGCAAGACGAAATTGATAAGCAATTGCGCCATGAAAATACCTTATTGCCAGCTGATTTTGATTACAGCAAGGTATCGGGTTTATCAAATGAGGTTGTTGCCAAGTTAACTGATGTACGTCCAACCACTATCGGCCAAGCATCACGAATTTCAGGTATAACACCTGCGGCAATTTCGCTATTATTAGTGTACT
Organism: Pseudoalteromonas sp. NS-SX12; assembly: GCF_057367955.1. Classification (NCBI taxonomy): domain Bacteria; kingdom Pseudomonadati; phylum Pseudomonadota; class Gammaproteobacteria; order Alteromonadales; family Pseudoalteromonadaceae; genus Pseudoalteromonas; species Pseudoalteromonas sp. NS-SX12. The sequence goes on from NZ_CM170634.1 coordinate 915,006, forward strand.
TAAAAAAACAAGGTTTATTACGCAAATCAGCTTAGTGCTGATTTGCTGCTTTCTGGGTTCATTACGTGATTCGCAATAAATTAGATGCCTTATTGGCAAAAACATCCATTTCATTATCTGAAACGCAAAAACTGCAACTGGTTAGTTATGTTGAAATGCTTGATAAGTGGAATAAAGCTTACAACTTAACTTCTGTTCGTGATCCACAAGAAATGGTGGTTAAACACATTCTTGATTCACTGGTTGTGGCACCGCATTTAGACGGCAATCACTATATTGATGTTGGTACGGGCCCTGGCTTACCTGGTGTAGTATTAGCAATTGCTCATCCTGATAAACAATTTGTGTTATTAGATAGCCTTGGCAAACGCATTCGTTTTTTAAATCAAGTTAAGCTAAATTTAAAGCTTAAAAATATTACTCCGGTGCAATCTCGCGTTGAAGAATATCAACCAGAACAACCATTTGATGGCGTTTTAAGTCGTGCCTTTGCATCTTTGCAAGATATGGTAGACTGGTGTCAGCACTTAGTGGATCACTCTGGTCGTTTTATTGCGCTAAAAGGGCAATTTCCTGAACAAGAAATTGACCAATTACCGGCCTCGATTGAATACCAAGATAAAGTAGTATTAACAGTGCCTGAGCTGGATGCCGAAAGGCATTTAATAATTCTAAAAAAGAACTAATTTGTTAGGGGACACCGTGGCTAGAATCATTGCAATTGCAAACCAAAAAGGTGGGGTTGGCAAAACCACCACTGCGGTAAATTTAGCAGCGTCAATGGCTGCTACTAAGCGTAAAGTGCTGTTAATCGACCTCGATCCACAAGGTAATGCGACTATGGGTAGCGGCGTCGACAAATACGATGAAATTGCCACTACTTACGATCTGCTTGTTGAAGAAAAACCTTTCGATGAAGTTGTTATTAAAGAAACCTCTGGCGAATATCACTTAATCGCAGCAAACGGCGACGTAACTGCTGCTGAAGTGAAGCTTATGGAGATGTATGCGCGAGAAATTCGCTTGCGCAACGCGCTTGAAAAAATAGCCGACCAGTACGAGTTTATCTTTATTGACTGCCCTCCTTCGTTAAACATGTTAACGGTAAATGCAATGGCCGCAGCAGACTCGGTACTTGTGCCGATGCAATGCGAGTATTTTGCATTAGAAGGTTTAACTGCGCTGATGGATACCATTACGCAGCTTGCTAAATTAGTAAATCCAAAATTAGAAATTGAAGGCATCTTGCGAACCATGTACGATCCGCGTAATCGTCTAGCAAATGACGTGTCTGACCAATTAAAACAACATTTTGGTGAAAAAGTATACCGCACGGTAATCCCTCGTAATGTACGCTTAGCTGAAGCGCCAAGTTTTGGTGCGCCTGCAATGTACTACGATCGCGCATCAAGTGGTGCTAAAGCATATCTTGCATTAGCCGGCGAAATGCTGCGTCGTAAAGAGAAAAAAAGTCAGGCCGTTGCTTAATTTCTGAGGAATATGAATGTCTCCTAAAAAACGTGGTTTAGGGCGCGGCTTGGATGCCCTGTTAACATCTGCAAAACCAAAAGCGCAAGATGTTCAAGATCAATCAGTCGCGCAAACTGACGGTGTTAATGAATCTGCAAAAGCGACGCCGCCAAGTGAGCTACAAAAACTTCCGATTGAATTCTTACATCCAGGAAAATATCAGCCGCGTAAAGACATGTCAGAAGAGGCACTTGAAGAGCTGGCCTCTTCAATCCGCGCACAAGGGGTGATTCAGCCAATTGTGGTGCGTCCAATTGCACATAATAGCTACGAGATTATTGCCGGTGAACGTCGCTGGCGTGCGGCGCAACTTGCTAAATTAGAAGTTGTTCCTTGTTTAATCAAAGAAGTGCCTGACGAAGCGGCTGTTGCCATTGCATTAATTGAAAATATTCAACGTGAAGACTTAAATGCGATGGAAGAAGCGGTTGCTCTTGACCGTTTATTGAACGAATTTGAACTGACACATCAACAAGTTGCTGATGCTGTTGGTAAATCACGTACAACCGTAACTAATTTGCTGCGTTTAAATAATCTCAATGAAGATGTTAAACGTTTACTCGAGCACGGCGACATTGAAATGGGTCATGCCCGCTGTTTATTAGCACTTGATGGTGAAGACCAGTCAGCCACAGCGCGTATCGTAGTTGCAAAAGGGCTTACCGTGCGTGAAACGGAAAAACTAGTGCGTTCAGTGCTTGAACCAAAACCAGAAGCACAGCCTAAAGAAAAAGATCCAGATGTATTGCAGTTAGAACAGCAACTTGCTCAAAACTTAGGGGCTAAAGTTGAAATTAACTACAATCAGAAAGGAAAAGGTAAACTGGTTATTTCGTATACCTCTCTTGATGAACTTGACGGTATTTTAGAGAAAATTAATTAACGTTATATTAATTTTCGATATACATTTCATTAATATTAACTAATAGTCTAAAAATACCTTAAATTTTGCATAAAAATCACGGTTTAAAGCCTGTTTATGCACCTTCCAAAAGCCTATAAATAAACGGCTTTCAAGTTGCAAATCTGGCAAAAATAAGTATAATTTTGCCAGTTTTTTGTACCCTGTTTCATTGTGCATCGTGAAGGTTGATTATTTTTGTGGCAAATTCTTTAGCAAAACCTTTACGAACCAAAGCACTGAAGTTTATTTATTTGCAGGGCGTAGTAGCACTTGTGAGTGCGTTAGTAGTTTGGCTTGGTTGGGGAGTGTTAGCGGGTAAATCGGCGTTAATTGGCGGATTTGTCGCGTTGCTTCCCAATTTTGTATATACCCTTTATGCGTTTCGCTTTGCAGGGGCCAGACAAGTACAACAAGTATATTCCTCGATTAAACGAGGAGCTGGATTAAAGTATTTATTAACCATTTTGCTATTCGCACTGGTACTTAAGTCGTCAACAGTGGTGTTGTTACCATTTTTCTCGGTTTATGTGTTGGTGATGATTGTGAGCTGGTTTGCACCGATTTTTTTTCATTAACTTTTGGGATAAAACATGGCTGAAGAAGTAACTCTATCGAGTCACATTCAGCACCACTTAACAAATGCTAAGATGTGTTCGACCGAATCTGGTCTTGCCTTCAACAAAGCATGTGCTGACAGTGGTTTCTGGACGTGGCATATCGATACCCTTGCTTGGTCTATCGGATTAGGGATCTTATTTTTATGGATCTTCCGAAGCGCAGCAAACAAAGCAACTACCGGTGTACCGGGTAAGTTTCAATGTTTCATTGAGATGATTGTGGAGTTTGTTGGTGACAATGTACGTGATACTTACCACGGTAAGAGCGCGTTAATTGCACCACTTGCACTGACCATCTTTGTTTGGGTTTTCTTAATGAACCTAATGGACTTAATTCCTGTTGACTTCTTACCTGCGTTTGCTGGCTTTGTTGGCGAATCAGCGTTTGGTATGGATCCACACGATGTCTACATGAAGATAGTACCAACCACAGATATCAACCTAACTGCTGCATTAGCGCTAGGTGTATTCTTGCTGATGATTGGTTACTCAGTAAAAATTAAAGGCATCAAAGGTTTCCTTGCTGAACTTACGCTTCACCCATTCAGCACTAAGAACAAAATCGGTATGTTGTTCTTAATTCCGTGTAACCTTCTTTTAGAAACAATTGCGTTAGTTGCTAAGCCGTTTTCACTAGCACTACGTTTATTCGGTAACCTGTATGCAGGTGAGCTTATCTTCATCCTAATCGGTGCAGTTGGCTTAATGCAGTTACCATTACACTTTATTTGGGCAGTTTTCCATATCTTAGTTATCGTTCTTCAAGCATTCGTATTTATGATGCTGACGATTGTTTACCTAAGCATGGCAAGCTCAGACAACCACTAATTTATACACTTTTTTAATTTAACTTTTAATTTACATTTTGGAGATAAAAATGGAACTAATGATTGGTCTTAAGTACATCGCTGTGGCTCTACTTATCGGTTTCGGTGCTATCGGTACTGCAATCGGCTTCGGTAACATGGGTGGTAAATTCCTAGAAGCATGTGCACGTCAGCCTGAACTAGCGCCTTCACTACAAGTTAAAATGTTCATCCTAGCTGGTCTTATCGATGCGGTAGCAATGATCGGTGTAGGTATCGCAATGGTATTGTTGTTCGTACTTTAATTTTATTAATCGTTGAACAGCAAACTATTTAAGGAGGAGCGGTCGTGAACTTAACTGCCACTCTAATTGGTGAATTAATTGCGTTTACGGTTTTCGTACTTTTCTGTATGAAATATGTATGGCCACCGCTAAACGGCGCAATTGAAGCTCGCCAGAAAAAAATTGAAGAAGGTTTAGCTGCTACAGACAGAGCTGAAAAAGACTTAGAGCTTGCTCAGCAGAAAGCAGCTGACCAGCTTAAAGAAGCGAAAGCGCAAGCAGCTGACATTATTGAACAAGCTAAAAAGCGTGCGACACAAATCGTTGATGACGAGACATCTCGTGGTCAAGAGGAGCGTCAAGCTATCATTGCTCAAGGTCACTCAGAAGTAGAAGCTGAGCGTAACCGTGCTAAAGAAGAACTACGTAAACAAGTTGCTACTCTAGCAGTTGTTGGCGCAGAGAAAATTTTAGAGCGCGAGATCAATGAAGCGGCACATAGCGACATCGTTGAAAAACTTGTTGCGCAGCTTTAATAGGAGGGTATGAGCATGTCTGAATTGACTACCATCGCTCGCCCATACGCGAAAGCGGCTTTTGACCTAGCGGTTGAAAAAGGTGCTGTAGAAAGTTGGAATGAAATGCTGTTCTTCGCTGGCGCATTAGCTAGCGATGAGCAGGTTAAAGCCTTACTTTCAAGCATCCCATCTGCAAAAGAGCAAGCTGATGTAATCATCAAGCTTGGTGCTGAGCAGATCAACGAACTGGGTCAGAATCTTATCAAGCTAATGGCCGAAAATGAGCGTTTAGCCGCTATTCCTGCTGTTGCTAAGTTATATGCTGAGTTTAAATCAGAATATGACAAAGAAATCGACGTTGACGTGGTTTCTGCAACTGAGCTTTCTGCAGAGCAGAAAGCTACTCTTAGCGCAGCATTGGAAAAACGCTTCGCACGCAAAGTTAAGCTGAATTGTAGTGTTGATGCTAACACTATGGGCGGTCTAGTGATTAAAGCTGGCGATACTGTGATTGATGGAACAGTACGCGGCAAGCTAAATCGTCTTTCAACAACACTACAATCGTAATTGGGAAGAAGAGCATGCAACTTAATTCCACTGAAATTTCAGAACTAATCAAAAAACGTATTGAGCAGTTCGAAGTTGTAAGTGAAGCACGTAACGAAGGTACGATTGTATCTGTTACTGACGGTATCATCCGCATTCACGGTCTAGCTGACTGTATGCAAGGTGAGATGATCGAGCTTCCAGGCAACCGTTATGCTATCGCACTAAACCTTGAGCGCGACTCAGTAGGTGCAGTAGTAATGGGTCCATACGCAGACCTTAAAGAAGGCGTAAAAGTACAAGCAACAGGTCGTATCCTTGAAGTACCAGTTGGCCCTAAACTACTTGGTCGTGTTGTTAACACACTAGGTGAGCCAATTGATGGTAAAGGCGCTGTTGAAGCTGCAGGTTTCGAACCTGTAGAAAAGATTGCACCAGGTGTAATCGAGCGTCAATCAGTAGACGAGCCAGTACAAACTGGTTATAAGTCTATCGATGCGATGATTCCAGTAGGTCGTGGTCAGCGTGAGCTAGTAATCGGTGACCGTCAGACTGGTAAAACTGCACTAGCAATCGATGCTATCATCAACCAAAAAGACACAGGCGTTAAGTGTGTGTACGTAGCGGTTGGTCAAAAAGCATCTACAATTGCTAACGTAGTACGTAAGTTAGAAGAGCACGGTGCACTTGAAAACACTATCGTTGTTGTTGCATCTGCTTCTGAATCAGCTGCGCTACAATTCCTAGCGCCATTTGCTGGTTGTACTATGGGTGAATACTTCCGTGACCGCGGTGAAGATGCATTAATCGTATATGATGACCTGTCTAAGCAAGCTGTTGCTTACCGTCAGATCTCACTACTACTTAAGCGTCCACCAGGCCGTGAAGCATACCCAGGTGACGTATTCTACCTTCACTCACGTCTTCTAGAGCGTGCATCACGTGTAAACGCTGATTACGTTGAGAAGTACACTAACGGTGAAGTGAAAGGTAAGACAGGTTCATTAACTGCACTTCCAATCATTGAGACTCAAGGTGGTGACGTATCTGCGTTCGTACCGACAAACGTTATCTCAATCACGGATGGTCAGATCTTCCTAGAAACTGACCTATTCAACGCAGGTATCCGTCCAGCGGTTAACGCTGGTATCTCGGTATCTCGTGTAGGTGGTGCAGCACAAACTAAGATCGTTAAGAAACTAGGTGGTGGTATCCGTCTAGCGCTAGCACAGTATCGTGAACTAGCAGCGTTCTCACAGTTTGCGTCAGACCTTGACGATGCAACTCGTGCTCAATTAGAGCATGGTGAGCGTGTTACTGAGCTAATGAAGCAAAAGCAGTACGCTCCAATGTCTGTTGCTGAAATGTCTCTGTCATTATTCGCTGCTGAAAAAGGTTATCTAAAAGACATCGAAATCAACAAAGTACTTGATTTCGAAGCTGCGTTAATCTCTTTCGCTAACAGTGAATATTCAGCGCTTATGACTGAAATCAACGAAACGGGTAACTACAACGCCGAGATCGAAGCTCAACTTAAAGAGCTTTTAGAGAAGTGTAAATCTACACAAACTTGGTAAGTTATTAATGGTGACTTCGGTCACCACTGATTCGGAGATAAGTCATGGCCGGCGGAAAAGAGATAAAATCACAGATCGGGAGTATTAAAAATACTCAGAAGATCACCAGCGCAATGGAGATGGTTGCCGCTTCTAAAATGAAGAAGGCACAAGATCGCGTGGCATCAAGCCGCCCATACGCTGAAAATATACGCAAAGTGATCGGTCGTGTTGCTCAGGCTAACTTAGACTTTAAACACCCGTTTTTAGAAGAACGTGATGTAAAGAAAGTTGGTTACATTATTGTTTCTACTGACCGCGGTCTATGTGGCGGCTTAAACTCAAACGAGTTTAAGAAAGTTGCACTAGACGTTAAAGCGTGGAAAGAAAAAGGCGTTGACGCTGAATTTGCTGCCCTAGGTAGCAAAGCAGCAGGCTTTTTCCAGCGTTTTGGCGGTGAGCTATTAGCAAGCAGAGCAGGGCTTGGTGATGCTCCTTCAATTCAGGACGTAATTGGTCCTGTAAAAGTTATGCTTGATGCATACTCTGAAGGAAAAATTGACCGCTTGTTTGTTGTTTACAACAACTTTGTAAACACTATGAAGCAAGAGCCAGTGATCGATCAGTTATTACCTTTGCCTAAAGCTGACGAAGAAGTTTCTAGCCACTCTTGGGATTACTTATATGAGCCAAACCCAGAGGCAATTTTAGAAACTCTTATTAAACGCTTTATCGAGTCTCAGGTATATCAGAGTGTTGTTGAAAACGCTGCATCTGAACAAGCTGCACGTATGGTTGCGATGAAAGCCGCAACAGACAACGCAGGTGACTTAATTGATGAGTTACAACTGGTATACAACAAAGCACGACAAGCCGCGATTACACAAGAAATTAGTGAAATCGTGTCAGGTTCAGCAGCCGTTTAACGGTTGGCAAAGTTAACGAGAGGAATAGACATGAGTTTAGGTAAGGTCGTCCAAATTATCGGCGCCGTTGTGGACATCGAGTTTCCACAAGACAACGTGCCAGCCGTATATGACGCACTAAAAGTAACAAGCGGTGAGCTTGCTGGTTTGACTTTAGAAGTTCAACAGCAGCTTGGCGGCGGTGTGGTACGTGGTATCGCACTAGGTACTACTGACGGTTTACGTCGTGGTACTGAAGTAGACACAACTGGCGAGCCTATCAAGGTTCCAGTTGGTACAGCGACACTAGGTCGTATCATGAACGTACTTGGTGACCCAATTGATGAAGCGGGTCCAATCGGTGAAGAAGAGCGTTACTCTATCCACCGTGAAGCACCAAGCTACGAAGATCAGAGCAGCTCAGTTGAACTTTTAGAGACTGGTATCAAGGTAATCGACCTTGTATGTCCATTCGCTAAAGGTGGTAAAGTTGGTCTTTTCGGTGGTGCGGGTGTTGGTAAAACAGTAAACATGATGGAACTTATCCGTAACATCGCAATCGAGCACAGCGGTTACTCAGTATTCGCAGGTGTTGGTGAGCGTACTCGTGAGGGTAATGACTTCTACCATGAAATGAACGAATCAAACGTACTTGATAAAGTATCGCTTGTTTACGGTCAGATGAACGAGCCACCGGGTAACCGTCTACGTGTTGCTCTTACAGGTCTTACAATGGCTGAGAAGTTCCGTGACGAAGGTCGCGACGTACTTTTCTTCGTTGATAACATCTACCGTTACACACTAGCGGGTACAGAAGTATCAGCACTTCTAGGTCGTATGCCATCAGCGGTAGGTTACCAGCCTACACTAGCTGAAGAAATGGGTGTACTTCAGGAGCGTATCGCATCAACTAAGACTGGTTCAATCACGTCTATCCAAGCAGTATATGTACCTGCGGATGACTTAACGGATCCATCGCCAGCGACTACGTTCGCTCACTTAGATGCGACAGTTGTACTTTCTCGTGATATCGCGTCACTAGGTATTTACCCAGCGATCGATCCACTTGATTCATCATCTCGTCAGCTTGACCCATTAGTAATTGGTCAAGAGCACTATGACATTGCACGTGGCGTTCAAACAGTTCTTCAGCGTTATAAAGAACTTAAAGACATCATCGCAATCCTAGGTATGGACGAGCTATCTGATGAAGATAAGCAAGTTGTATCACGTGCTCGTAAGATCCAGCGTTTCCTATCTCAGCCATTCTTCGTAGCTGAGGTATTCACAGGTGCACCTGGTAAATACGTATCACTGAAAGATACTCTTGAGGGCTTCAAAGGCATCCTAGGTGGTGACTATGACGATCTTCCAGAGCAAGCGTTCTACATGGTTGGTTCAATCGACGAAGCGATCGAAAAAGCCAAAGACATGTAATTAGGGGGCTGTTATGGCAATGACTATACATCTTGACGTAGTAAGCGCAGAAGAGACAATTTTCTCTGGTCGCGTTGAATCACTTCAAGTATCAGGTAGTGAAGGTGAGCTAGGTATTTTACACGGCCACGCACCACTACTAACACCCCTAAAGCCTGGTATGGTTAACTTTGTTAAGCAACACGGTGAAGAAGAAATGATTTACATCGCGGGTGGTACATTAGAAGTACAACCAGGCACTGTAACCGTTCTTGCTGATGTTGCAACACGTGCAGAAGACCTAGATGAAGCAACTGCATTAGAAGCGAAGCGTCAAGCTGAAGAGCACATGGCGAACGCATCTGCTGCAGACTTCAACTATGCTGAAGCGGCGATTGAGCTTTCAAAAGCGATTGCACAAATCAAAGTACTTCAGTCTATGCGCAAGAAGTAACCAAAACCTTACATGGTTTAGTAAAAAACCCGCCAATTGGCGGGTTTTTTGTTTTTTCATTTTCTAAATTGAGGTATATAAGAATCACAACTTGTTACTCAAGGAAGTAAGATGGAACTCAATTTAACGCCAGTTGAACAACGCATTATTGGCTGCTTACTAGAAAAACAACAAACCACGCCAGATCAGTACCCTCTTTCGCTCAATAGCCTGACTAACGCCTGTAATCAAAAATCAAATCGTGAGCCTGTAATGGCTTTGTCGGAATCTGACGTACAAGAAGGCTTAGATTCACTTGTTGCAAAACGCTTAGTGACAGTTGATGAAGGGTTGTCGGGTCGCGTGAGTAAATATGCCCATCGCTTTTGTAATACAGAGTTCGGTTCAATAAAGCTAACCGATCAGCAAAAGGCGATTGTTTGCTTAATGTTGGTACGCGGTGCACAAACGCCTGGCGAGCTTAGAACGCGTTCTAACCGTTTAGCCGAGTTTAGCAATGTGACTGAAGTAGAAAGTGCCCTTAACGCATTAGCGGAACAAGAATATGTTGTGAAGTTGGAACGCGAACCTGGTAAACGCGAATCGCGTTTTATGCATTTATTTGGTGATGTCGATATTTCTGAACTAACGGCAGTGAATTCGAATGCGCAATCGACGGTTGTGGCTAGCCATCAAAGTGATGAAATGGCACAATTAAGATTAGAAGTCGCTCAATTACGCAGCGAACTTGCAGAGATAAAATCACATCTAGGTTTATAACATTGGAGATAAACAGTGCGCGCTGAAATCATGGCTGAAATGAAGGTACTCCCCTCAATCGATCCACAAGCAGAAATTACACGTCGAATTGCTTTTATTAAATCTAAGCTGGTGGAGTCAGGTACACGCAGTTTAGTGCTTGGTATCTCTGGTGGTGTTGACTCATCAACGTGTGGCAAACTGTGTCAGTTAGCCATTGATGAGCTTAATAACGAGCAAGCTACAGATAAATATCAGTTTATTGCAATGCGTTTACCTTATGGTGTGCAAGCAGATGAAGATGAAGCGCAGCTGGCGGTAGATTTTATTCAGCCATCAAAGCGTGTCACTGTAAATATTAAGCCTGCAACCGATGGTATGCATACCGAGGCTCTTGCTGCGCTTGAAACAGCAGGAATTGAGCCACCAGCTCAAAGTGCAATTGATTTTACCAAAGGCAACGTAAAGGCACGTCAGCGCATGATAGCGCAATATGAAATTGCCGGATTAACGCAAGGTTTAGTGGTTGGCACAGATCACAGTGCTGAAAACATTACCGGTTTTTATACTAAGTTTGGTGATGGTGCATGTGACTTAGCGCCGTTGTTTGGTTTGTCTAAGCGTCAAGTTCGCTTGTTAGCTAAAACACTTGGTGCACCAGAATTACTGGTAACCAAAACGCCAACTGCTGATTTAGAGTGTGATCGCCCAGGCCTTGCTGATGAAGATGCACTTGGCGTGAGCTACGATCAGATTGATGACTTCTTAGAAGGAGAAGAAGTATCGAATGAAGTTGAGGAAAAACTGATTGCGATTTATAAGCGTACCCAGCATAAGCGTCAGCCAATCCCAACAGTTTATGATTAATCTTTATAATTTATAAAGGAAAGGCGCTCAAAATGAGCGCCTTTTTGTTTTACCGAGAGAGCGTTACGCTTTTAATGCTTTCTCAATTAGCATATCAATATAGGCTTTTTGTGCTTTAGCAGCATCTGAAGCGCCCCAAGATAGGCTTGCACCTTGAATATCTTGTAGTTGCTTAAATGCGGCTGCTTTTGCCAAGTTGTCGTGCTTTGATGGCTTGTTGATACCCGCAATCTTAATTAACGACTGAACATACTCAGTTTGTACGTTGTGGCTTACTGATGACGCTGACTTTGCATCAACAAAAACGGCAGCGGTTAAGTCATTTAAGAAGCTGTTCACATCGTATTCGTTACCGTATTTTGTGGTATCCGAAATACGCGTCATTACATTTGGGTGTAATAGCTGAGCTAATACATTCTTTTGCATGCGAAGTACCATAGCGTGGTACTTAGGATCTTCGTTTTTACCATAATGACTAAAGCCGCGACGCTGGTGTTGCATCTTGTTAAGCAGAGGTTCCATTGCTGATAGTGTATCTGGTGCAAATACTAAATCAGTTAGTACGTTCATCGCCTCTTTTTGTTTCGCAAGTGGCACTGGCGTGTAAGGCTGTGTATTGCTACCTACATTGTCACGCTCTACGTAAACACCACCAATGTAACGCGATACAACGCCTGCTTGAGCGCGGTATTGACCAAATAGCATATTTGCTTTGATCAGCAGCTCTTGATACGACTCACCGTCATTTAGCGCTGTTTGCTCAAGTTTACCGAATGTTTGGTTTACTAATTCCATACGATCTTTAGCATACGCCACAGCGTTTGATGACATATCGCCAATCATTACGCGTGGATCTATATGACGACCTGGTGCGCGCATATCATCGGCATCATTACCAAATGCTAATCCGTGTTCGCTAGAACGTTTTAAAATTGATTCTAAACGCGCCGCTTCTGCCGCTGCATCAGTTAAACCTTGTGAGTAACCATACTCAATTGCCCAATCATCGTAAGGACCCGGCTTATCTTGGAAGTAATCGCCTTGGCTCATGCCTTTTGGTGCAATGTTCGCAGGCGTGTAGTCCATTACTGAACCGGTTAAAATACCTTGCGTTTTAGCTTTGTCATGAACTTCTTTTTCATCCCACAAAATAGACGCTTTCATATTGTGGTTAAGACCCAGCGTATGACCAACTTCGTGAAGAATAAGCATCTTTAAGCCTTGCTCTAAAATTTCTTTCTTCTCGATATCGGTTGTTGCTAGCGAGTTAGCTAACATCATGCCCTGTTGTAATTCATGGCCCTGGCTGCAATGTAACCCTTCTTGGCTTGCGATCTCATGGTTATGAGCGCTTGATGACGCCGCTTGGCTGTATAAGCTGTCCATCATCCAACGGTTTTTCATAAACACGTATTCAAGCATGATGTCAGAGCCTAAAATTTGGCCTGTTAGCGGGTTAGCAAGTGATGGACCGTAACCGCCAAATGGAGGACGTGGTGAAGAAGTCCAACGTAATACGTTGTAGTTAATGTCGCCTGCATCCCAATCAGCATCGTCCGGCTGTACTTTTACTTCAATAGCGTTTTTAAAACCCGCTTTTTCAAATGCTAAGTTCCATGCTAATACACCCTCTTTTACTGTTTCGCGCCATTCAACAGGTGTGGTGTTTTCAATCCACCACGTAATTGGCTCAACAGGCTCAGAAATCGCGGCATTAGGGTCTTTTTTAACGAGATTCCAACGGTTAATGTAATCTTGATATGGCGCCCAGTCGCTAGTCGTCATGTCGTCAAATTGCTGACCAAAATAGCCAACGCGTGAATCATCTTTACGTGGTTGGTAATCGTTTTGTGGCAATTCAATAAATGAGTGCTGCACTTTAATTGATACCGTGCGCGGATCCGTTACTGACTGTGTACCGCGAACGCTTGGGTTAGCATTTTTAAATACATAATCAACAACAATATCTAAATTATTGGTGTAGTTGCGGTTACTAAGAATACGCGATTTTTTGTCGTCTAGCTTACCTGGGTTAAAACGCTTGCTAGCGTTTTTATCATTTGCGCGTTTCCAAGGAGATACCTTATGCAGTGCTTCGCTTTTAAATAACTTATCTACTTTAAGCGCAAACTTGCCTTCTTCTTCTTTTTCAATTTTTAAGCTTGCTAATACAGCTTCACTGATATTTGCATCGCTTGCTTTAGCAATTGCATTATTAGGATCAAACTTATAGCGTGGTGTTTTGCTTATAATATCAATGCGGTCGAAGTGACGGCGGAACTCAATTAATTTGGTTTCGCGGTAAGAGCCACGTACGTGGCCTGCATCAATTACACCGTCAACCGTATGTGCAAAGTAAACGTAAGGCTTATTTAAGTTTGCCTCACTAATCACCATCATGGTTTCGCCGGTTTTCTTATCTTGATAAAGATTAAATAACCCTTCAGAAGCTGTTTTTTTCTCAAGCATTTCTGCAAGTGTTTTATCTTTCTTTTCGTCTTTTTTCTTGTCGTCTTTTGCCATTGCTGCGCCGCTGGTGGCGAAGCTTAGTGCTACAGCAAGTGTAAGTAGCTTTAATTTCATTGTGTTTCCCTTGGTACCTTCAAAGTGAAATTTTTTGTTTTTATCAATAAATGAGTCTACCCAAAGCAAAAATGGATTTAAAACGTAAAAAGTAACTTAATGTTAACGATGCTTAATTTTGCTAAACTGCGGCTATTACTAACGCTAATATTTTGGGTTTATTGCTCACTCCATGACAACTTTACGTTTAGACCGTACAGCTAATGCACCAATTGCGACTAAAACAGCAAAAACACTTCGTTCACACAATCAAGAACGCATAGACAACTACTACTGGATGCGCGATGACGCACGCGCTGACCAAGCCGTGCTTGATCACTTAATCGCTGAAAATAACTATTGCGATGCAGTATTAAAACCAAGTGAAACACTGCAAACCGAATTGTTTGAAGAGCTTAAAGGGCGCATTGAAAAAGATGACAGCACAGTACCAGTAAAAGACGGCAAGTATTGGTATCACAGCGAAGTAACTGGTGACGAAGAATATGCGCGTCATTACCGAGCCACCAGTGCGACTGGCGACAATAAAACCCTTTTATTAGATGTTAATGTGCTTGCTAGTGAACATGAGTTTTACGACTTAGGTGAAATTGGCATTAGCCCAAATGATGAATTACTCGCGTATTCAGAAGATACCGATAGCCGCCGCATTTACACTGTACGTTTTAAGCATATTGATTCAAATACCTATTTAGATGATGTACTTGAAAATACAGAAGGCCAAATTATTTGGGCTAATGATAATAAAACGGTATTTTATGTAAGGAAGGACTTACAAACTTTGCTGGGCTATCAAGTCTACCGTCATGTGTTGGGTACATCACAAAATGATGATGTGCTGGTTTATGAAGAAGATGATCACAGTTTTTACATGGGGCTTGGCAAAAGCCGTGACGATAGCCTGCTGATGATAGATCTTGCCGCTACCGAAACTACCGATTGCTTAGTGCTAGATGCTAACAATCCACTTGGCGAGTTTAAACGCTTAATTCCCCGTGAAGAAAACCATATTTACGATATTGATAAGCTGGGCGACGAATACGTTATTTATTCCAACTGGCAGGCGAAGAACTTTTGTATTTTTACTGCTACCGCGCAAACTATTCAAGACAAATCACTGTGGCAATCATTTGTTGCGCACCGTACTAATGTACTGGTGGAAGGTGTTGAATTATTTACTCAGTTTAAAGTCGTGACAGAGCGCGAATTGGGCCAAATTCGTTTTGTTATCTACCCAAATAACGGTGAGCACTTTGCCCTTGCCTTTGACGACCCATGCTTTTTTGCAGGAATTGGTGATAACCCAGAGCCAGACACCAACACTGCACGTATTTTCTATTCAAGTTTAACTACGCCAAGTAGCTTATTTGAGTTTGATCTAAACACCGGTGAAAAACGTTTGCTTAAGCAACAAAAAGTACTGGGTGATTTTGATGCAGCTAATTATCAAGCTGAGCGCTTGATGATCACTAGCCGCGATGGTGTCGATATTCCAGTATCCTTGGTTTACCGCAAAGACATGTTTAAGCAAGATGGCACAAATCCGCTGTACCAATATGGTTATGGCGCTTATGGCATTACCATCGACCCTAACTTTTCGGCGCATAATCTAAGCTTGCTCGATAGAGGGTTTGTTTATGCTATCTCGCATGTTCGAGGCTCTGAAATGCTTGGCCGCGAATGGTACGAGCAAGGTAAAATGCAACATAAGCAAAATAGTTTTAATGATTTTATCGATGTAACAAGAGCGCTGGTTGAAAGTGGCTACGGTGCTAAAGATAAAGTATTTGCTTCGGGCGGCAGTGCTGGTGGTTTATTAATGGGCGCTGTAGTTAACCAAGCGCCAGAGCTTTATTTAGGTATTGATTGCACCGTTCCTTTCTTAGATGTGTTAACCACCATGTTAGATGAAAGTATTCCACTTACGACTAATGAATATGATGAGTGGGGCAATCCAAATGAACGCGATGCCTATGAATGGATTAAAGCGTATTCGCCATACGATAATATTAGCGCGCAAGACTACCCGAATATTTTAGTAACTACCGGCTTTCATGACTCGCAAGTTCAGTATTGGGAACCGATGAAATGGGTTGCTAAGTTACGTGAGTACAAAACAGATAATAACCTACTGTTATTTAAAACCGATATGGACAGTGGTCACGGTGGCGCATCTGGGCGTTTTAAAAGCTTAAAAGAGCGTGCGCTAGTGCTCGCTTTCTTCCTTTCGTTACTTTCAGAGAAATAGTATGCAACCCTACTCTAAAGCCTGTGAGAATAATAAAGATCCGATTTTATCCATTCTTAAATCGGCATTTTCTAATGCAACCAGTGTTTTAGAGATAGGTTCAGGCAGTGGGCAACACGCGGTGTATTTTGCCCCTGCACTTGCTCACCTTAGTTGGCAAACCAGCGATGTGTTAGCAAATCATCAAGGTATGATGGCATGGCTTGATGCCTTTCCATCACCTAACTTATTGCCGCCGCTAGCACTTGATATTGCAGAGCCTTGGCAAATAGCACAATACGATGGCATATTTACCGCCAATACTTTGCATATTGTTAGCCCTCAACTTGTAGAAGCGTTTTTTGATAAAGTGAATCGCTATTTAGCGCAAAATGGCACGCTGTGTATTTATGGACCATTTAACTACCATGGTGAGTTTACATCACCGTCAAATGCAGAGTTTGACCAATGGTTAAAAGTGAAAGACAACACCCGCGGTATTCGAGATTTTGAATGGATCTGCCAACTAGCAGCAAAAGCGTGTCTTGAATTGATTACCGATCACGAAATGCCAGCAAACAACCGTTTGCTAGAGTTTATTAAGCGTTATTAACGTTTCCCATAAAGCGTATTCCCACGCATTGTTTACATTCGTATAAGTTATTAGATAATTTTAGATCAGCTTATGTTGTAAATTGAGGTAGTATTTTGTTATTCCAATAAAAACCTAAAGGTTGGTTTGATGAGTAACGTATTTAAAACATTAGGCATTTTACTATTTTTAAGTGCAAGTAGCTTTGCAAATTGCTTGTCTCAAAGTGCAGACGTTAAGTTAATCAACCACTCAATTAGTGAGGGTAGCTATCGGTTTTTAGCTAAATCCGATGTTGCTAAAGTACTTGATTTATCCGACCTTAATTTCGAAGGTTATTTAGTGCAATCCGAGCAGCAAATAACAGCGCTCAACCCCCGTGCAAATGTACCTTGCCCTGTTAATAACTATGTTTTAAACCAGCAAAATATCAGCGCACCAACCATTACTGATTTAGTAAAGCCGTATCAGTTAACGCACGCAAATAGCGATAAAGTGGTGCTGCTAATCCACGGTTTAACCGATTCGTCGTATAGTTTTCACGATTTATCCGCGTTTTACCACCAGCAAGGATTCAATGTGCGTACTGTATTGCTGCCAGGTCACGGCACTGCAGCGGAGCATTTACTTTATGTTGATTACAATGATTGGCGCGCACTGAGTGCATTTGCGATTGAGCAATCACTTAATGATTTTGAGCAGGTATATTTAGGCGGCTTCTCAACAGGAGCCGGTCTTATTTTAGATTATATGCTTACGCGAAAGTCTCTGAGCCCAAAACTGTCTGGTGTAATGCTGTTTGCGCCAGCGACAAAGGCTAAAAATTCAATGTCGTGGCTTGCGCAGTATATTGATTATGTGCCTTTTTTAAATTGGCTTGATAAAGACGCAGATGTTGATTTTGCCAAGTATGAATCGTTCCCGATTAATGCTGGTGCACAAGTGCATCATTTAATGAGTGATGTATATCCTCTGACAAAACATCATATTACGCACAACGTACCTATGTTTGTTGCTGTGCCCGAGCATGATATGACGATTGATACTGCCGCAACACTTGATTTATTGGTTCAGTGGCAACGTAAAACCCCTACACCACTCACTTTGGTTTATTACGGCGAACGTGATAACGCAAATCAGCTGAGTGCATTTGAAAATGTAAAGTTAGTAACACCGCAATGCATGCCAAAGTGTGATGACCAACTACAAATGGCTCATACCGCAATTCCTAATGCGCCAAGCAATATCCATTATGGTGAGCATGCAGTATATCGAAACTGCGGCCATTACTTAGCAGACGTAAAAAAATACAATGCTTGCAAAGTAACGCCCAATATTCCAGCTTCAGAAAAAACACCGCTTGCTGGGGAAAAGCATACGCTTTTTCAACGTTTAAGCTACAACCCTTATTATTCTGAATTAACTAACGAACTCGCACTGTTTTTAGCTAAATAAGGTTATGCGGCTTGGTATTGCGCAAGATTAGCTTTTTACCAAGTCTGCATTAAACTTAGTGCTAGCTGTTCAGTACTCGAATGTACTTAGTTAATTTCTAAAACAATAAATATAAATATAAAAGATGCAGCAAAATAACTCTCACACAACCGATCTATGGCGAAGCTTTATTGAAGTAGATGGCTTACACAGCGCTGAACTAAAACGCCGAGTTTTTTCGTTTTTGGCAATGTCTGGTATCGCTTTGGTAGTGTTTTCGGGGCTATTGTTAGCGAATTTTCAAACCTACCCGTGGCTTTTGAGCATTACTTTATTGGGCGCACTTATTGCCGTATTTATTAATGTGGTGATTTACTTTAGCACTCGACAACTTAAATATTGCAGTATTGGCATTGCGCTAACGGTATTGCTACTAAGTATTTTATTGGTTTACACAGGCGGAAAGGAAAACACTGCGCTTTATTGGATTATGTTTTATCCGGTTGTGGTGTTTACTATGCTAGGCGTGCGTTTTGGTTTGTTGTTAACAGCGCTTGCGATCGGCGCGATTGCGTTTCAGTTATATGGACCAGATTTTGGCCAAGCAAATTATGGCCACGTTGAAAAATCGCGATTTTTATCGGGCTTTTCGCTCGTGGTATTTTTTGCTTTTATTAGTGAATATTTTCGCGATAAAAGTCATCAAGCCATAACTAATATTACCTATAATCAAAAACAAAAAGCGAATACCGATGCATTAACGGGTTTGCCAAATCGTCGATTTATTGATGCGATTTTCTTAACCAAAATGGAAAAAACTACCGCGGAGTTTTTACCTATGGCGGTGATTATGTGTGATATCGACCGCTTTAAAGACGTAAATGATAACTATGGTCACGATATTGGTGATAAAGCACTGATGCACATAGCTAAATTAATGCAAAATCAATTGCGTTATTCGGATGTAGTAGCGCGCTACGGCGGTGAAGAATTTATTATCTGCTTGCCCCACGCATCGATGCGTCAAGCTGTGCAAATCGCAGAAAAACTAAGAAAGAATATTGAAGATCATCCGGTTAATTTGGAAAGTGGCGATAATTTAGCGCTAACTGCCAGTTTTGGTGTGGCAGAAGTACATTCAGTGGTTGCCTTTTACAATGCGGTAAAACAAGCTGACGAGGCGTTATATAGCGCCAAACGAAGTGGTCGCAACCGTGTCGCGACGCTTTAGCACCAATGGATAACACAGCAAGTGCTGTGTTATCGCGTTATCTTCACCTTATAAACTGCAATCTGCTTTTCAATATAGCTTTCGCTATCTGCTGGCATAAACGCTTTTGAAAGATAAGTTTGTTGGCCTTTGTAATTAACAAAAAGCATACCTTTTGGTGTGTGAATGATTTCTTTGATCTGATCCCATTCAAGCAGTGATTCGGTATAGGGGTTTTTACTTTCAATACCATCTTCATTCAGGGTGATTGTGACAGTCGAGTTCGATGCCCTGCTCCACATCTGACGTGTAAGCCACCAAGGACGGCGATAGTAGAAACTGATAAATTCTAGAATGCCTAAACCAACCATAATGTAAGGCGCTACGCCACCAATCTCAGTAAAGATAATAAGCCCCATTCCAATGCCAATAAAACTGCCTGCAAAGCCGTATTTTGGTGTTTGGTGAGGACTGTGTGGCAGTGATTCGTCAAAACACTCTTCAAGGTATGCTTTGTCGAGCGTGAATTGGTAACTAATGGTCATTGGTATTTAACTTTTACTCATAAATAAAGCGAGAGATAACATTAATGGCGTAAGGTTTGCCGCAGCAGCTACCATGCCCATCGCAGGTAAATGCTGTGCTATGTTATCGCCTAAACGGAACAAGTATACCAAGGAAAGCAAACAAAGTACGAGAGGCAGTAACGCGATTAACGCAAGCTTAGGC
Source organism: Pseudoalteromonas sp. NS-SX12 (assembly GCF_057367955.1). NCBI lineage: Bacteria > Pseudomonadati > Pseudomonadota > Gammaproteobacteria > Alteromonadales > Pseudoalteromonadaceae > Pseudoalteromonas > Pseudoalteromonas sp. NS-SX12. The sequence goes on from NZ_CM170634.1 coordinate 934,922, forward strand.
AGAAGACCAATCATTACTAAACACACTAAGCCAGCAAATGCCGAAATCAATGACAACGCAAATATCCAGCAAGCAACGTTAACGCCATAGTAAATAGCGATATGTTTGCGGCCAACGCTTTTGTCGGCGACTATGTCGGGTAGTTGGTTTATTAACAGTAGGTTATTGGTGATTAAAAACGGCACTAAACTAATCGCGACTAATGAGTAACTAATAATACCCGTTTGCACTAAAAATGCGCCAACAGGCATTAGAATAGCAAAGCCGATACCCGGTGCAATAAAACATAGCCAAGGGTGTTTGTTAAGCACTTTGGTATAACTCACTACTATCAAGAGGCCAAGTAAACCAATTGGAACTAGCGTAGCGCCAATGCGAAAAATAAAAAATAAACCGATTAATATTACCGCAATTACAGAGCCAACAGCATACCGCTTAACTATGGGGGCGAGAGCTGGGTTTTGTTTTAATAAACCGCTGCCACCGCTAAAAGGAGTTGGTGTGGTATTTAAATCTAAACCACTTTGAAAATCTTGATATTCATTGATGGTATTCACGGCAATTGCAGCGAGTATTGCACCAAGCACGCTTAGTAGTGCATTGAACATATCAATAGGTATGCCTTGATAAGCACAGTATGCGAGTCCAACTAAACACGACAGCGGCGCTAACGTTAAAAATGGTGGGCGAATGGCGGGTAGCGCAGCTATGTATTTGTTCATGTGCTCACTCCTAGTTCAGCTTGTATTCTTCCTTAAGTGCCATATGCTGGCTTTTCAGTTTATTTAAACTGGTTTGAAATGCCTGCACTATTTCATCGGGTGTGTCTTTACTAAAGGCAATGTAATCATCAACGACTTTCAATAGTAGAATACGCTGAAATAATTCGCTGCCAAGTTTTCTTTGTTTTATGGCGGCGTTTAACCCTGAGCGTGAAATCGCTAATAAGTCGACACGCTCAGCTTTAAACAAGGCTAGCGCATCATCCATACTTTTAGCAGCAAGAATTTGTTGATGTGGAAAATCCGTTTCGTAGATAAGACTTTGCGTTACGTCATTTCGAATAACCGCAATAGACTTATCATAAACTTGCGAAATATCGGTAATAAATAAACCAGTATTCGGTTGCGCAATAATGTAATACTCTGCTGTAAATAACGGCCCTACCCATTTAAATTTTGCTGCACGATCAGCTGTTTTAGACATGGCAAATAATGCCGTATTTGGTTTATTGCTAATTTCTTTATAGCCACGTGCCCAAGGCACAACTAGTATAGGTTGCTCGGTGATACCTTGGTCGTGCCAAATGAGTTTTAATAAATCGACCGACAAGCCGATTAATTGGTCGTTGTAATAGTAACTTGAAGGTGGATAAAGCTCAGTGTAGTAAGTGATTGGATGCGTTTTTTCAGCAGCCGCAAGGTGTTGCGCTAAAAGCAAACAGCCCGCAACAAAAGCTAAACTAATTTTTATATTTAAAAATCGAAAGAACTGCACTGTACTACATAATTACTACTTTTGTTTTACTCTAGCTTATTGAATTACATAGAACAATGCATTTTATTCATTCATCTTTGACCTAGTACAAGTTAATTGATAATTCTTTCAAGTGGTTGGCGCATAACCAATTGTTGCGTGAAATACCGCATTGGAATAGTAATCAAGGCAACCAAAATACAAATCAAATAAATACTAAGCTGTTCACTGGTGTAATGTACTAGCCCAAACACGCCAACCTCGAGCACGCAAATAACGGCAAAAAGAGCGATATTCTTTAAATTTATACAGCCTGAAAAGTATACGATTAATAAAGGCGCAAACGCTAAAAACATTGTTGTTGCAAATACGGTTAAAAAGGCGATTTTCACTGCTTCTTGCGCATCTTGCCTAAATAAAGTGATGGCAACTATTGCAGCAAAAATAAATACTGTATTACGCAATACCACTTTATCAAATGCGTAAATAATGTGTTTGATCAACTGACTGGTGCAGTCAAAGCAGTGAGCAATTGCTTTTATTTGATGTTTAAGCTGGTTGAACTCTTGGTAAACTGGAAACTGACACCCGAGCACGAGCGATAACAACATAAAGTTTATAAGTACTTCGTTATCTGTGGTCGCAAATAAAAAGCCAAAAATCGCTGCAAAATAGCCACCTAAATAACCAATTTTTGTTTGTGGGTAACATACTGCCCAGGCGATATCTTTGTTAAATGACTTTTTAAATTTAGCGGTAAACGTAGCTAATTTTTGGTTCCACCAAATGACCGATTGGCGGTCAGTTGGTACCAGAGTTTTACTGAGTTTAGTTCTGCCAGTCGGTGACTGAAAGGCGCTATAGATTGCGTAGCAAGCTGTTACAAATATGATTATTTGGGTTATTTCATGCGTTGCTTCAAACATCATTAAAATTAATAGCGATGAGCTAAACACGTTACGCAAAATATTGTGTACAACTGAGCCACTCGAATTTACTAGTAGTCCAATAATTGCAAAGCTAACCGGTATTAAAATGTAATGGAGTGAAAGCTCACTGCTTAATGTAATAAACGAACTCATTAGTAATGAGCCTATCACCGCTAAAATTAGTGCGCTTTTTAATATTGAGAAACGGTAAAGCGTATTTACAGCCCATAGGTAATGCGTTTTTAGTTTTACCAATCCAATACCTAGTAAAAAGCCAAAAAAGAGTGATGGTAAACAGGTGACAAGCAAATAGGTTTTTACATAGCGAAAGGTGCTTGGGTCGAGTGATTTTTGTAGCCATAACGCATTAAATACAACTGAAAGCACAAGCATAAATGGCAGTGTTACTGTGCCACTGCGCATTAAAATCCACGCGTTTGATTTAAACAAACTCATTTGCCACCTCCAAATACCAGTCTTCTAAGTTGATTGGCTGAATCGTGGCATCAATATCGTAAAAGGCACACCACTCGTCTATCGGCTTTTTCAATGGTGCAATAATGCAAGTATTGGTAGTGTCACCAAATTGTTGAATTCTGCTAATCGACGTGTCTTTTTCCAGCAGGTTAACTTTTGATTTATTAGTAAAGCTAAGTTTGGCAATGCTTGCCTTGAGCGCATCGAGCTCGTAGTAGTGGCGGATCACACCAAATTGCAGTACCGCAACGCGATTGGCAATGCGTTCTAAGTCAGACACAATATGAGTTGAGAAAATCACCGTAGTACCGTGTTCACAGCACAAATCGATCACTTCTTTTAAAAAAGCGCGGCGCATATTGGGATCAAGGTGTGCAACAGGCTCGTCTAAGATCAGCAGTTCAGGGCGGATTGATAATGCCTGCACCACGTCTAGCATTTGTTTTTGGCCGCCAGAAAGCTTGCCAATTACCTGATCATGGCTGATGCGCCAGCGCTTTAGCAAGGTTTCGCAATAGGCTTTATCCCATGATGGAAAAAACTGACTAATGTAATCAATGTATTGCGCTACTTTCATCCATTCAAATGCAGAACTGGTTTGCGCTACATAGCCAATTTTTTGTTTTTTACTTTGTGGTAATTCATGCCATTCATAACCCCATAGTTTAATTGTGCCGTGATCTAATTGGCGCAGGCCCATAATCGATTCTAATAGAGTGCTTTTACCGGCGGCATTTTTTCCAAGTAAGCCAACAATATCGCCTTCGTTAACTTGCCAATTCAGTTTATCGATTACGCGTAAGCTTTTGTATGATTTGATGGCCTTTTCAATGGTGATAATCGGTTGAGTCATAGTTACGTCCTGTTGCTTAGCGCAGAAAGTGCATCTTGTACTAGGGTTATAATCGCGTCGTCAGAAAGCTTTTGCTGCTTGGCTAACGTTACAAATTGATCGCGCTGAGTGAGCAGCGCATCACTGTAATTACTAATGTTGTGTTGCTCGGCAACCAACATGCCAATGCCTTTTCGCTTTTCCAGCACGCCTTGTTGTTCTAATTGCGAGTATGCTTTAGAAATAGTCATTGGGTTTACTTGTAAGCTAGATGCCATTACACGTACCGAAGGCAGCTGTTGCCCCGGTTGTAACAATCCCGCACGAATGCCCTGCTTGGTTTGTTCCATCACCTGACGATAAAGCGCACTCGATGCTTGGGTGTTTATGGTGTAAATTGCATGAATTAAATCTATGCTCATAGTGTATTAGTAATTTATAGGTGTATTAATACACTAATACAGTTTAAAATTAAGTCAATAAATAAAATGAAATTAATAGCAACGCTCAACTACCCTGTAGTGATCCATTATTGCGGTGACGATGAATTGGAATATGTTGAAAGCCAGCATCAGATGCGGGATTTACTGGGCAGTTTAGTGATAAATGACGGTGTGATTGATAGCAGTGGAAATTACCATCGTGTTATCAGCAATAGCGAGCTTTTACAGGTAAATTCATTCAACTTAGAAGAATTTACGCTGTTACTGCAAAAGCATGCTTTTGCTTTAGCAAATTGCTGCATTACTAAAATGCACTTTGCCAGTTTTGCAGAGGGCTTTGCTTTTGTTAAACAGAGCGGCTAAGCCTAGTTAACCTGAACTCGAGTTAGTTAATTTGTTCTGGCGATAAGCGCTTAATATCACCTTCGATCGCTTCCATGCGTGCGATAGTGAGTTGCTCGTACGGATCAATATCAAAATGCCAAATTAAATTACCTTGTTTTACCAGTGTAATGTCGCTTGGGTTAGTAAGGTCGAGACGCCAAATTTTATCTTGCTTTGACCATGATGATTGCCAATACAGTGCATTGTTTTTAATGCGAATATTGTGCAATAAATTCGTTTGCTCGCGGCTAAGTTTTGCGAGATTTTCACCGCTTTCAGTTAAATCTATTTTGCTAATTAATTGATTGTCTTGTAGTACTAACCAACGGCTATTACTGCTATCGAAATAGGCAAACTGTGCATTTAAATCAATACTTTTAAGCATTCTGCCTTGTAAATCATAGAGCTGTATTTTGGTGCCATCAAAGGCGTAAACCGTTTGCATATCATACCAGCCGGCATTTTTTATGGTGCTATTTAGCTCAGTGGTAAACTGCAAAATCAGGCTTTTGCGATCATATAGCGCTAAATCCATATCGCGGTTCGACAGCAGCATGCTTAAATCCGGACGCCATTCTAAAAACTTAACGTATTCATAGCCCTTGTGATTAGAAAGGCGCGTTACCTTGTTGTCGGCATGCAAATACACTTCGCACACGCCGCTGCGGCGCGACATAAATGCGGTTTCACCTAAACTATTACTGACAGGTAAATAATCGATGCTTGAGGTTGAGAAAATCGGCAAGTTGTCTTTATCTCGAATATTCACCTGCCAGCTTTCAATTGCGGTGTAGATATCACCGTTTTTATCAATTGAAGCACTGGTGAAAAGACCTTGAGCGGTGTTGTAAATAGGATAGCTTTGGCCATCGCGGTGCGTTGCTATTAAATTATGGCGCTGACTTTCATCGTTACTGACAATGGCACCGTTATTTGGATTATAGGCCACAAGCCAAACTGGAAATGGCCAGCTAAGCGCTTCTTTGCCATCGAGTGACACCAGCTTGCTGGTGTGGTCAATATAATTAAATAGAAAATAAACGCGATTATCCCATGCCGAAATAGCCCCTTTATATTCAGCTTGAGCAGGGCGCTCAAGTGGCATCGCAATGAGTTCTTCGGTACCAATGCGGTACAAGTAGGGCACTAATACACCTTGCTGTAAGATGCTTAAAATAAGCTCGTCATTTGATTTCCAAACAGGCGGTTTTGCCGATTCACACACGATGCCGTTAGCGCGGTGGCTGGTGGCACCTTGCGGTGAAATAATTGAAAGCTCACATTTATCTTCAATAAATTGCCAATACGCTAATAGCTTTCCTTTGTGTTGCCAAGCGGGAAAACCAACACGATGAGCAAAGGTACGATTGAATAACTGTTGGCCCTGCTTATCGGTAATGGTGAGCGTTTTGATATCTTTAATGTACGCCATTAAATCGTGTTCGCGATGTACGCTTACATCAAATTCTAACCCTAAATCGTAGCTCACATCATGAAGTTCATAATGCGGAATTTCAAACTCGCTTTCTTGGCTATTAAAAAACGCCCAAACGCTAAAACATACGACTAAAATCGGCAGCACCGCTAATAGTGGGTGAAACTTTCGACTACTGCGTTCTATAGTTTTTACTTGCGCTGGCGCATTACTCACAAGCTCAACATCGGCAATAAAACAGTAACCCTTTTTCGGCACTGTTTTTATAAAGCGAGGATTGCGTGAGCTATCACTTAGTAGTTTTCGCAGTTTAGTTAACAGTTGATACAGGCTGTTTTGTTCAACTATGGTGTTTGGCCATAGCGCGGTTTGAATCTGTTCTTTTGAGATAACTTGCTGCGCATTATTTATTAGCATGGCAAGTAACTGAGACACTTGAGGCTCAAGTTTTTCTATTTGACCTGTTTGCCATAGGCAAAGCTCATCTTTAGATGCATTAAACTCAAACTCTGCAAATCTAAATGTACCTTGTCTTGGGGTATGAGCGTTTTCCATAGCGGTTTAAACAGGCCTTTTATAGTTTTAATAACAAAAATACGGTTTTGCAGATTAAAGTCAATAAATATAAGACTTCTAGCAGCTTTATTAAGAAAAAAATCAGCTTTTTAAGCAGCTTTTTCTGCTGATATGTAATGCAAATAAACCGCATATGAGCCGTTATGAAAAATCCGTTAATTTACTCTTTTACACTTGTGAGCTTTGCCACACTGGCCGAGCAATCGGCAATCACATTAGATGGTCAGCTCGCTGAAAATATATGGCAGGATGCCACTCAATATCAAACCTTTTATCAGGTAGTGCCAGCCACCTTGTCAGAACATAAAAGCAAAGTGGAAGGGCGAGTCTACAGCGATGAAAAAGGCATGTATATCGGCATGATTAATTATCAGCTAAAGGAGCAGCGTAAAAAGCAATACAACTTGCAAGATGCGTTTATGCAAGCTGATTTTAATCGTTTTGTTATCGATTTCTCAGGCGATGGCAGTGGCGCGTATTTGTTTGCGGTAACGCTGGGTGGCGGTATTCAAGATGCGGTACTGACGCCGCAATTAGCAACCGACTATGATTGGGATGGCGCTTGGCAATCTGCATTTTATGAAGCGGATGATTTTTGGTCGATAGAAGCGTTTATTCCATGGCATGCAGTGTCGTTTCGTCATAAACAAGACGACAACGGCTACTCTCAAGTGGGTGTATCGCTTCAGCTTTATGATTTAGCGAAAAACTATATTTATGGCTCGCAGCCACAAACCACCGGCAATAGCGATTTTTACATTGAAATGCCAAAAGTCCAGGTGAAAATACCACAGAGTCAGCAGTGGGCATTTGTGCCTTATGCCAGCTATTCAAACGATTTTGTGGCGAATGATGGCGATGCAAACTTAGGGTTTGATTTAGTCTATAAGCCGAATCACCACCAAAAGTTAAGTGTTGCGGTGAATCCTGATTTTGGTCAGGTCGATAGTGACGAGGTGGTGCTGAATTATTCTGCAGTGGAAACATTGCGCACTGATAAGCGTCCGTTTTTTACTCAAGATATTAGTGTGTTTAGCATTCCGTCTGAGCGCAATACAAAGCTTATTCACACCCGTCGTATTGGTGCGGGCAGTGATGATAACAGTGAATTAATTACACCAATTGATGTGGCTGCGCGCTTTGTCCATCAAGGCGAAAACTTGCAGTTGGCGGGTTTTGCTGTAGCGGAAGATAATTTAGCCTCAGACGCGGGCAAAGACTTTTATGCAGGACGCATTAATTACACCCAGCAAACGGCGCAGCAAAATTGGCAAACCGGTGTGTTGGCAACTAAAACCAAGCGACCATGGTTAGATAGAGATGCCTACAGTTATGCTTGGGATAGTCAGTATCAAAGTGATACCTGGTCAGGTCAGGTTGCATTAATGCATACGGATATAAGCGAGCAGGGAGTTAGCACACAAGGTACTGGTATATCGCTAAATGCAAAGTACCAATTTAATGTAAACACATCAATTTCAGCTAATTACTTAAGACTTGATGATAGTTTTGATAATAACGACTTAGGATACAGCGAACGTAATAATTGGCGTGCCAGTGAAATCAACTTTAGCCATGCTATTAACACTGACAATAAGTGGTTTAATCGTGTATTGCAAAAGGCCAGTATTAATTATCAAACCGATGATAATGGCTTAAAGCTAACCAGTAATCCGCAATATTTAGTGAATCTAAATCTAGAAAATGGCGGCCAATTTGAAACCATAATTAATTACTACGCAGGAGCATGGCACGACAACTTAGGTTATGGCACAGACGCAGTTTATGTTGCTGATAATTGGACTTCTCGCGTGATGTACATTAGCCCTTATACAGGTATGTTTAGCTGGGCAGCGAGTTACCAAAATGATCAAGAGGGATTAAATGGCCGAGCTGATCAGTACGCTGTTGATTTAACGCTAATGCCTCACCCAAATTGGCGCATTGCATTTAACAATTACTTCCGTACGGGTGATGGCTGGTTGGTAGCAAATCAACAAAATGTGATTACCGAATACGACCGTGATTACTATGCAAACCATATTAAAATTTCAGGTTTAATTTTAGATAATCTTGAATTTAGTTCGACCTTTCAGTGGGCGAGTTTGAAGGCGCAAAGTAAGCAGGTTTATCGTGTTTCGCAAAATGGTTTGCAAGCCGACACTCGCGATACCAGCTTTGATGATTCGCGTTTCAACTTGCAACTAAAACTGCGCTATAAAATGGGCGCATATTCAGACATTTATTTGGTTTATGGGCGTGGTGGTAACGAATTAATTGAACGCGATTTAACTAATAACCGCTTTGCAACATTAGAGCGCAATTGGCAGCAGCCCGATCAAGAGTTTGTTACATTTAAAGTACGCTATCTGTTTTAGCTAACACCAAAGCAAAAACCTAACTGCCCTAGGTTTTTGCTTTTTTCTTGCCTTTTACAAGCTTTATCCAAAACGCTAGCTCAAACAACACACCTAATATAATTACCAAAAAAGTACCGCTTTGAAACGAAACGGTATAAAAGAAAATGGCCGTGATAAGCAGAGCCGCTAAAATTAGGTAGTGAGTGACAGTTGAAAACATATCGATTCCTTAAGTTGTTTTTTTACGCGTTGGCTTTAAATAGCAACTGATTTTGGCCTGCTGACTTTAAATAAAAGCGAATTTCTTGGCCTAATCGAGTTGTTACCTGGCTGATAATAAAATCACCCATTTTTTCAAGCTTAGCTAAGTAGTTAGTGCGATTTTTAAATGACTGCTTAATTAAGGTTTGCTTTTGTCCGTTGATATAAAGCTTTGCATCCTGCTGATCATTTTTTGTTAAGCGTATTTGCTGTCCAGCTAACACTAATTTATATGTTTTAAGCATAATGCCTCCTTAATTCGTTAAGGCTAGACTAAGCAAAAACTAAAAATGATGAGCTTAAAAGTGTTTAAAGGCGATATTCGGTGATAACTGGATTTATTTAACTTGAGTTATGGGCGATTTGCCCATTGATTGATCATATTGAGTAAGTCTTTTTCAACCAAAGGTTTAGATAAAAAGTCATTCATACCAGCGGCTAAGCATTTATCTTTGGTTTCACTCTGATTGCTGGCTGTTAATGCAATAATGGGGGTATTAGTATCAAATTGGCGTATTTGCTTAGTGGCATCAAAGCCATCTAATTCAGGCATTAGGCAGTCCATTAAAATAATATCAAATTGATGCTCTTTTGCTTTCGCCACGGCTTCAAGACCATTATTTGCTGTTGTGACAGTATGTTCAGCAAGCATCGCTTTTGCTATATGTTGGTTTAGTGGTACATCGTCTACCAGTAAAATAGCGGCATCGACGACTTTTTCAATATTGTGTGCGGTATCTAGGTTTAGCTCTGGTTTTTCAACTTCATCGCACGGTAAGGTCACAACAAAACGTGATCCTTGACCAAGTTTACTGGCAACTTCAATTGCGCCATTCATTTGTTTTACTAGCGCATTACAAATGGCTAAACCGAGTCCAGTGCCGCCATATTTGCGGGTTGTACTGGCATCTGCTTGAACAAACTTAGTGAATAAGGAATCAATTTGCGCTTCGCTTAAACCTATGCCGGTATCAACAATCGTGATGGTGAGTAAATATTTGCCTTGTCCCGTTGCGGTTAACTCTACCGACACCGACACAGTGCCTTGCTCAGTGAATTTAATCGCATTACTAATTAAGTTGATTAATACCTGTTTTACGCGCACATCATCAAGTGCCACATAAGATGTTTGATTAGTATAATTTGCGATAATACTAACGTCTTTTTCCATCGCCGATGCATTAAACATATCAACAACGTTTTTTAGCATTTGGTTGATTTCACACGGCACAGGGTGAAGCACAAGTTTGCCTGCTTCGATTTTCGAGATATCTAAAATATCATTAATGGTTGCGAGCAATTGCTGCCCCGAGCTGGTGATCACATCAAGTTGTTGCTGTTGTTGTTCGGTCATTGATGTTTTGGCAAGCAGTGTTGCTGTGCCGAGTACACCGTTTAGCGGCGTGCGAATTTCGTGACTCATTACGGCGAGGAAATCTGACTTAGCTTGCGCGGCCAATTGGCTCTTTTCGGTTTCTTTCTTTAATTCGGCCTGCTTGGTTAGCAAATTATCGAGTAAGTCGTTGTATGCATTGACTAGTTCGCCAATTTCATCGCTGTGTTGAACCGATACTTTTTTTGGTTTACGAGACTTAATGCCCGCACGGATAGAGTTCAACAATTGATATAGCGGCACAATTGCTTGGGAACGAATTACATAAATACTCAGGGCCATGGTGATTGAAAAGCCAAGTAGGGCGGCGAAGAAAATATATTGGTTAGACAGCGCGATATAGTTGCCTAATTGTTTGGTGTTTATAACCAAAATAACAATGAGATCTTCAAGTGCGCGGCGGTCTTCCGATACCGCTTCAAAGCTGGCTAAATAAATAAGCTGGTTATCAAAATAAAAGTAATCGGGTGCTTGGTTAAAGTTTAGGTTATCGAGTAGTTGGCTAAAGCGAAAATGAGAAGAGGTAAACGATTCACCAATTAATTCAGCTTGGTTGCTTGCTAAAATAACCCCCGAATCTGCTTTGGCAATAAGTACATGATCTACTGCATCGTTTGCACCGATTGCACTTGTAACGCGTTTAAAGTTTGCGGTGCTAATGCGATTGGCTGTGGCAACAACAATGCTTTCAATAATTAACTCGGCTTCATGCTTCATCATTGCTTTAGAAAGCTGGGTTGCATTGTGTTTATTAAACAATACTAACCCCGCCAACACGGTGATATAGATAATACTGAGCAGTAAAGTTATTCGCTTTCCGAGCGTTAAGCCTTCAGTCACTTAATTTCCCTATAGATAAAAACTGCGAGAGCGCTTTGCACTCAAAATTTATACTATTTGTTTCATTTAGCACAGTACACACTTGCTGCATGTTTTGCGATAAGCCTTTTGGCGAGAGTATCTCTCGCTGCTCATTTGCGGATAACACCTTTAAATCCTGAAAAGCTGCGGCAAATTCATCTGCGCTAATACCTTCGCGTTTAGCCATAATATTGTTTGCTTCAATAGGGTGCTGTTTCGCGTAATCAAGCGCTGCTTGCCATGCGTTATGAAAGCGTTTTATCCAATCTGGGTTTTGTTCAACTAGCTCGCTTGAAACCGTTACCACATCTAAAATCGTTTTAGGTATTTCACGCGAATCAAACACCTTTTGTAACTCAAATTCATTTAATAGTAAGTTGGAATAAGGAGGATAGGTTACGTAGGCGTCGATAATATCTTTATCAAATGCATCTGGCGCATCAAGCTGCTCAATGTTTAGCATTTCAATGTCATTAAGTGCTAAGTCGTGCTTCGCCAGAGCTTGATGCAAAAAGAATGAACCTAGCGAACCAAGCTCAACACCTACACGTTTACTTTTAATTTGGCTAAATTCGCTAATGTCCGACTTTGCTAAAATCATATCACCGCCGTTTGAATAATCCGTTACTAATACAATTGATATCGGCTTTTTTTGCTGCGCAGCTAATGATACAGCTTCAATCATGGTACTGGTCATGGCATTTGCTTTACCTTGTCGGAAAAAGCGTTTTACTTCAGCCAATGACGGTGCTTCAATGATTTCTATATCTAATCCCGCTTGTTTAAATAGCCCTTTTTCATTCGCTAAATATAAAAACTCGTAACCTGGCCATGGATTGATTGCCAGTTTGATTTTTGGATTATGAGGCTGAGAGCATGAGCTTAATAGCAAGCTTGTAAAAATAACTAGTATTAGATGGATTGGTTTCATTATTTGTCTTCACCTAACGCTTTTTTATTTAGTATAGAAAACCTTATGGTAAGTGGTATAAATCAAAGTAAAAATATGAAATTCTTCAATATTCTAAAATATTCAGCTGTTTATTTTCCAATGACTAGCCAAGAATAAGTGTGTTTGCTGGTCAGCGACGGACAATTAACGAATTAAGGAATATACAATGACATTAGGCGAAAAGTTAAAACAATTAAGACAAGAAAAAGGGTTAAGCCAACCTGAATTAGCAGCTGAAGCCGGTATTGAACAATCGTATTTATCAAAGTTAGAAAATGATAAATCGCTACCATCGAATGACATTTTGCGGAAAATACTCGCTGCGTTTCAGGTGTCACTGAATGACTTTGTAACAGACGAATTAGTGCAACAAGACATTTCACGGCTAAAGCAAATACCCGATATAGAGCAGCTTATTGCGCAAAAATCACAAAATCAATTTATGCAAAGGCGCAATTTTTTATTGGCTGCTAGCATAAGCATCGTGCTGGCCGCGACCTTGTTTTTTATTGGTTACAGCAAACTTATTTTTAATGAGTATGTTTACCACTATGAATCGATTGGTGTGGTGAAAGACGATGAGCCAGCGGATATATTTTCGCGTTGGGAAAGGTATTATTTAAATACAGGTGAGGAGTTGTCGGCATTACAAAGGCAGAAAAAACAAAAATCCTTAAGCTTAGAAATGGCAAAGCGTCGCGTTACGTTAGTGCAAATGACACCAGAATATAAAGGCCCAAGCTTTACTGAGACTGTCGCAGGGGGCAGACGTGTTTATAAGCTTGATAACTTAATGAGTAAAAAGATTCGCCGCCCAATTAATTCATGGTTGCAAGTGCTTGGCGTACTGCTATTTGCATCAGGCATTATGGGTTTTGTATTAGAAAGGCGATTATTTAAACTGAACTAGGGTTAATCAAGCTCGGGAAAATAAAGTAAACCGATCATGTTAAAGCACTTAATGGCCAATTAAGTGCTTTACGTTTTAGCTTAGAGCAACTGAGTTAATAAAAACGTCAGCCACATTGCCATAAGTAATAGTGCACTTAAGCCAAAGGCATATGTACGCCTTTTTAAATTGCGTGCAGAGATATGCTCAAAGGCATGCCAAAACCGTAGCGCAACATAACTCCAAGCAGCAATCATCCAAATGAGTGTTTCAATGGAATGAAACGATAAAAAGCCTAATAGAATAATAAACAAAATTGGCTGTTGAAACTGATTGTCATAACTGCGCCCTGCTAACAGAATATCTTGCGGCATTTCGCGATAATCGAGATTTTGTACGATTTTATAATTGAGCTGTTTTTTACGCACTGCAACAATGCGCTTTGTTGCGGCACGGATCAGTAAACTAAAGGTCAGTACTAGCAGTGCCAAAATAGGGCCGTATATCCAAATCATGTGTCTTTTTCTCCTAAAGTAAACACGATAAGACCTAGTGTATTGCTAAAAAGCTTGCTATAACGTGTCTTAACTGACTAAAAAAGGTTAATTAAAGACATGCATAAAATTGGTATATTGGTTAATCAAGGAGTGATGGCGACCGCAGTTACAGGTGTAATTGATGTACTCAATGTGGCGAATGGTGTTTACAAAAAACGCACTGGCGCAAATGCAGATGCCTTTAGTTGGCAACTAATTGGTGTTGATAAAAAGTACGTAGAATCGAGCCAAGGATTAGTGTTTAAAGCGGATGTATGGCTTGAAGAAACCAGTGAATTTGATGTGGTGATTTGGCCTGGCAGCCAATACCGCAGCGATCAGGATCTCTGGCAGCTATGCAAAAGCCTAAAGCCGTTTCATCCGCATATTGTTAAGCTCGCAGAAAATGCCGAATTGGTAATGTCGGGATGCACCGCTGTACCGCTACTAGCTCACACAGGCTTACTGGCTGATAAAAAAATTACCGCTAGCTGGTGGCTAGATAGTTTTTTTCAGCGTCATATAAAGGGTTGTAAACTCGATACGAGTGAAATGTTGCGACTTGATGGTAAGTTTTTAACTTGTGGTGCAACTTCGAGCTTCTTGTTATTAACTTGGTATTTAGTGCGTCATTATTTAGGTAAAGATATTGCCGACACAGTTGCTCGTTATCTATTGATAGATACTGAGCAGGTAAAACAAAGCGCATTTTTTGCGTTAAATGATTTACCTGAGCATCAAGATGCGGAAATGCGAAAGCTAGAGCAGTGGATCTGCGATCACCTGGATAGCAGTATCGATGTATCAACTATGGCGTATAAGCTTAATATTAGTGAGCGCACATTAACTCGTCGATTCAAAAAGCTGTTAGGCGTTGCGCCCATGCAGTATGTGCAAATTGCACGCATTGAACGCGCGTGTGGTTTGTTAAAAACTACCAATAAAACGGCACAGCAAATTGCGTTGGGTTTAGGTTATCAAGATGATGCTGCGTTTCGTAAATTATTTATTAAACATAAAGGCGTTGGTATGGGCGAGTACCGCAGAAATAAAGAGTTTTTTGAATTGTAAAAAAAGGGGCAAGTGCCCCTTTTTTATTTCATTAAATTAACTTCAACTTTGCCGTCTTTTATAACAAGATCAACCTGCTCCATTGTACTGATGTTCTCAAGAGGATTGCCTTTTACCGCAATCACATCGGCAAACTTCCCAGCGTCTAATGAACCAAGAGAGTTTTGTTGTTTAAGTAACGTTGCCGCATTAATGGTTGCCGCCTGTAGCGCTTGTAGCTCAGTCATGCCAAATTTCACCATGCGGCTAAATTGGTGACCGTTGTCACCGTGAGGATATACACCTGCATCAGATGCAAACACCATATTCACCCCCGCTTTCACCGCTTTAGTGAAACTCGCACGCTGACGCGAACCTACTTTACGTTCTTTATTCAAACTTTCTTCTAAAATACCGGCTTTTTTGCCCTCGCTAAGAATATATTCAGTATTGTAAATATCCATCGAGAAGTAAGTGCCTTTTTCAAGCGCTAACTGGATTGCCTCATCATCCACAAAGCTGACATGCTCAACCGAGTTAACACCTGCTTTAATTGCCGATTTAATACCGTCAGTACCATGGGCGTGTGCTGCTACCGTTAGGCCGCGTAAATGAGCTTCATCAACAATCGCTGTCATTTCTTCTTGTGAATACTGTTGTGCACCCACTTTGGTGCCTTTTGATAGCACGCCACCGGTAGCGCAAAATTTAATAACATCAGCGCCGTATTTGATGTTTTCACGCACTTTTGCTCGCACTGCCCAAGGGCCGTCGGCAACACCTTGACTCGTCACTGCATGTTCATGGGTTAATAAATTATTGTCACAGTGGCCGCCAGTAACGCCTAGGCTTGGCCCAGCCGCAAAAATACGAGGGCCGGGTACATCGCCATCTTTAATTGCATCTTTTAGCGCGATATCGGCGTAACCTGGTGCGCCTAGGTTACGTACCGATGTAAAACCAGCCTCTAATGTACGTTTTGCATTACGCACTCCGGTAATTGCAGAACGTTGCGTAGTGCGTTGCAGGCGTTTGTAGCCGTGTACTTGGGCGTCACTTGTTAAATGCACATGCATATCAAAAAGCCCTGGCAATAATGTGTAGCCTTTTAGTTCCATTACTTTGGCATCAGGTGCGTAAGCTTTACGATTGCTTTTGCTAAGGCTCATAATTTTATTATCTTCAATGACCAGTGTGGCCGGTTTAATTAATTTGCCTGTGTTGATATCGAGTGCCGCATCGGCATTTAACACGAGGTGCTCTGCCATTGCCGAAAAACTACTGAGTGTTGCTAACGCAACAAGTGTACGTTTAAACATAATTACAAACTCCTGCTGATTTTTATTTGTTATCCCATAGCTGTTAGCAATAGTGAAGAAAAACTCGATAATTAACCAAGTTAAAAATCCACATGGTAAAAATAAACGTAACATCATGGATATAGGCTAAAATTATCTGCAAAATTGGGTTATATTTAGCGTGCATAAATTCAACAGGAAGTCATAAATGAAAGCGTTACTCGTCAAAATTTTAGTACCAATCGGTATTTTTATTATCGGAGCTTTAGGTTTTAGTTTAATCAAAGCAAGTGCCGCCGATGATGGCGAGAAAAAGCCTGTTGATACCCGTCCGACGGTAAGTGTTTCAACATTAAAAGCGGTTGAGCATCAAGTTGTATTAACCAGTTTCGGCGAGGTAAAGCCACTTGAAACAACGCGTTTAGCGGCGCAAGTTTCAGGCGAAGTGATGTCTTGGCATAAGAACTTTGTTGCGGGTGGTTTAGTAAAACGTGGTGAAGTGTTATTTACCATTGAAAAAGATAATTATCAGGCTGCGTTGTTGCAAGCCGAAGCTGCACTTACTAGCGCGCAAGCAGCGTTAATTGAAGAGCAAGCAAAAGCCCAAGTTGCGGAAGATGAAGCCAAACGCTTTCCGAATAAACCACGCACCGATTTATTCTTAAGAAAACCACAAGTGCTTAGCGCACAAGCACAAGTGAAATCAGCGCAAGCTGCATTAATGCGTGCACAACGTGACCTTGCTGATTGCGAAGTAAAAGCCCCTTACGATGCACTAATTATTTCGCGTGATATTGGCGTGGGCCAATTTGTTAACAAGGGCACTCAAGTGGCTCAGTTAAACAACATTGAAACCGCTGAAATCATTGTACCGATTGCTGGTTTTGATAGTTTATTTTTGCCTTCACCGCTTGCTGAAACACCTGTAAATATTTCTTATAAAGGCGTTAACGGCTTCGCTCGCCAAGGTAAAATTGCGCGTGACTTAGGGATAATTGATAGTGCAACGCGAATGAGCCATATCGTGGTTCAGGTTGACGATCCATATAATCTTAAAAGCCAAGGTAGCGACTTAAAATTTGGTAAATATGTCGAAGTGTCGTTTAGCGGTCAGCAACTATCGCAAGTATTTAAATTGCCACAAGAGCTCGTGAATAACCGTACTGTATGGGTTGTTGATAACGAGCAAAAGCTGCAAGCCAAAGAAGTAAATATATTGCGTAGTGAAGGGGCATTCTTTTTGATTGATAAAGGCCTTACTAATGATGAGAAGCTGGTACTAACACTGCCTGAATACCCGCAGCAGGGCATGGCGGTAAAGCTAGCAGCAAGTAAATCAAGCGAAGCGCTAAAGTAAGGGCAAACCATGAAACATAATCAACAAACAGGGTTAATAGCCTTTTTTGCCAATAACTCAGTTGCCGCCAACTTAATGATGTTTTTCATTATTTTGATGGGCATTGTGAGCTACGCAACGATTCAGCGACAAATGTTTCCCAGCATTGAAATTAATTATATTACGGTTAATGCCAACTACCCAGGCGCCTCGCCACAAGAAATTGAAGAAGGCATTTTAATCAAGATTGAAGAGTCGATTAAAGACATTACTGAAATTGAAAAAAGCATTTCGCGCGCGTTTCGTAATGGCGGTAGTGTAAGCCTAGAAATCGACCCTGATAAAAACTTGGCTGAAGTACTCGATAAAGTAAAACTGAGAGTGGATGGCATTGCCACTTTCCCTGCTGGAATGGAGCCTGTTACCGTTTCGCAGATAGAATTTCAGCAAGATGTTATCAATATGGCGTTAGTTGGGGATTTACCGCTCACTCAGCTAAAACCAATTGCACGCCAAGTTGAGACGGAATTGCTGCAATTAAAAAATGTGTCACTGGTTAACTTAAGCACGCCAGACGATGAAATAGCGGTTGAAATTCAACCCGATCAGCTGCGTAAATATAATCTCACCTTAAGCCAAGTAAGTGATGCTATTCGTCGCTATTCTGCCAACATTTCAGCAGGCCAACTGAAAACCGACTCGGGCATTATTTCTGTGCGTGTGGAAAATCAGTTTTATAAAGGCAATGAATTCCGTCAGATCCCCGTGAAGGTGGGCAGCAATGGCGCAAAAGTATTGCTCGGTGATATTGCGGAAATTAAAGACCAATTTGTTGAAGGTGAACGCTATTTCCAAATGTCGGGTGCCAATGCGATTTCTTTGTCGGTAAAAGCAACGAAAGATCAGAATATGATTCCAGTCGCGGAATCGGTAAACCGCTATATTGAAGAGCGTAATAAAACACTGCCACCGGGCGTGCAGCTTGAAAGCATTGTTGATATGACATACTACCTCAATGCGCGTCTCGATATGATGCTGAAAAACCTATTTCAAGGTGCGATTTTAGTAGCCTTAATGCTAACCCTATTCTTACGCTTTAAATTGGCGCTTTGGGTGATGGTGGGTCTGCCAGTGTGCTTCTTGGGTGCCATGATGATGATGCCGATGGTCGGCGTAAGCATTAATATTGTATCGCTTTTCGCCTTTATTATGGTGCTCGGTATTGTGGTGGATGATGCCATTGTAATTGGCGAAAGTGCCTATAGTGAAATTGAACGGTCCGGCCCCGGCGTAACAAGTGTGGTGCGTGGTGCGCAGCGGGTAGCGACCCCTGCGACTTTTGGTGTACTAACCACCATTGCGGTATTTGCGCCGTTTACGCTATCAAGTGGACCTGAAAGTGCGTTTTTTGTCAGTATCGCTGCAGTCTCTATTTTGTGTTTAATCTTTAGCTTGATTGAATCTAAGCTTATTTTACCCGCTCACTTGGCGCACACCCATTTTAGTGAAGTAAATACAGATGGCTTTAGAGCCAAGTTTAACAAGCGATTTTTTGGCTTTGTAAATGGCCCTTATCAGCGTTTTGTTATTAAGTGTGTGGAGTGGCGCTACGCTGTATTTGCTGTTTTTGTTGCGCTACTAATGATTAGTGTTGGTTTGCTTGCAGGTAACTATGTGCGCGTTGTACCAACGCCAAAAGTACCACATGACTTCCCAACAATTCGTATTGAAATGAACGATAACGTTTCAGATATGCAAACGATTTCAGCGCTGCAAACAATTGAAGCTGTGATCACTCAAATAGATAAAGAAACCCAAGCAAATACCGGACAAACCATGATCCGCGACATGTTGGTGTTTAACCAAGGTCGTACCGAAGGCCAACTTGTTGTTCCTTTGGTTGATGAAGAGTTACGACCATACAATACATTTGAGTTATCGCGTCGTTGGCGTGAAGCATTACCCGAAATTCCGGGGCTTAAATCAATTAATATTCAAGATGATGTAAACGGTGGCGGTAATGATGGCGAATTTGGTTATCTGTTATTTGGCACAGATATCGACACTTTAAATGCCGCAGGTCGTCAATTTATTGCCATGCTGCAACAACAAAAAGGCTTGTTTGATATTAGCTCGACAATCGACCCTGCCAGCAAAGAAGTGCAAATCAGCTTAAAGCCTGTTGCGTATGATCTGGGGCTTAATCTTGCCAATATTGCTAATCAGGTAGGCGCAAGTTTTTATGGTGGCGAAGCGCAGCGAGTTATTCGTAATGGCGAAGAAGTGCGGGTAATGGTGCGTTATCCTAAATTAACACGCGAAGCGTACTCGTCACTTAAATATACCGTTATCACAACACCTAGCGGCAAAGAAGTTATGCTAGGTGATGTTGTTGATTTAGTTGAAAAGCCGGGTATTAGTTATATTCGCCGTGAAGGCGGTTATCGTAGTGTGTATATTTGGGGCGCGATTGATGAAGAAGTGGTTGAGCCTGACGCCGTTGTTAAATCGGTTAAAGACGAGTTATTACCACAACTTAAAGAGCAGTTCCCAACAGTAAAATCTGAACTTGGTGGTTCAATTGAAGAGCAGCAAGCGCAGGCCAATGAGCAGAAACTGTTTTTCGTAGCAGGTATGTTTATTGTTTATATTTTGCTGGCAGTGCCACTGAAGAGTTATTTCCAGCCGTTAATTATTATGTCGGTGATTCCATTTAGTATGGTGGGAGCAATTTGGGGGCATTTCTCGTTTGGTTTAGATATTTCATTGATGTCGACCTTTGGCCTCATTGCTGCAGCTGGGGTGGTTATTAATGACTCCCTAGTTATGACCGATTTTGTTAACCAAATGCGAGCGCAAGGCGCATCGATAAAAGAGGCGGTAACAAAAGCAGGGTGTGCACGTTTTCGCGCAATTACACTGACCTCAATCACCACGTTTGTTGGGGTATTGCCAATTATGTTTGAAACTAGCTTACAAGCGCGCTTTGTTATCCCAATGGCGGTTGCTCTTGGCTTCTCGGTGCTATTTGCCACATTGGTAACACTAGTGCTAGTGCCATGTATGTACCTTATCTTACAAGATCTTGGTAATGGGTTTGTTTGGTTATGGAATAAAATCACCAACCTTTTCGGAAGGAAAACCAGCTTGCAAAATTAACTGAAAAAGCCCTATTTATTAGGGCTTTTTTAATTGCTTTAAATCGCTATAAATCTGAATAGTTTTTAGCAATTCAATTTTCCTCGACTACACTTTTTAAGAACACTTATATTGCGGCTAAAAATCGTACACGAATTATAGCTACGGAACGCATAAGGATTATAAAGTGGAGTTTCGTTTGAAAAATACCTTATCTCACTCAGCGGAGTGTTTACGCAAAGCTGTGCCGTTAATGGTTAAGTACAATATTGCGGTTACGCCCGCAAATTATGCGCTTTGGTATAGCTATGTATCTGGTAACCATCCCAAGTTAAATCAAAAGCTGGATTCTGCGTTAAGAACCTTTGGTACTTGCCCGCCTGCATTGTCACGGGATTTATTTGAAGAGTTTTTATCAGACAAAGATCTTGAGCTGTTTGATTCTGTTGCTGAAGACATTAATGCGGTTGTTGCAGAGGTTGAAAAAAACGTTGGGCAAACCTTAAATTCAGCCAGTGATTTTAGTGAAATTTTGAATTCATGTAATCAAGAACTGAGCGACTTTTCAAAAGAAGACGCATCAGAACGAGACATTTTAGAGTTAGTTAATAAGCTGTCGGAAGAATCAAAAAGCATGCAGCATACAACCGAGCGTTTTCAGCAGCAATTACGTGCTGCATATCAAGAGATATCCAAACTGCGCAGTGAGCTCAATGAATCGAAAAGAGCGGCATCGAAAGATGGTTTAACAGGCCTTAATAATCGTAAGTCATTCGATGAAGATCTCGACTTATTGTGTAACAGTCACCACAGTGTTTTAAAGCTCTATTTAACCATTGTGGATATTGATAATTTTAAACAATTTAACGATGATTTCGGTCATCAAAAAGGCGACCTAGTACTAAAGGTGGTTGCTGAAAGATTAAAAAAACACGCCAATGAACTTAATGCTGCGTATCGCTATGGTGGTGAAGAGTTTTGTATTTTGAGCCAGTTTAAAGACAAGCGCTCAGCGGTTAATTATTTAGAAAAAATTCGTGTCGATATTGAACGTTTGGCGTTAAAAGACAATAAAACAGGCAAATCATTGCGCAGTATTTCAGCCAGTTTTGGTGTAGCCGAGTTTGATGGTGAATCGTGTGAAATGCTTCTCGAGCGTGCAGATAAAGCACTGTATAAAGCGAAAGAATCAGGTAGAAACTGCATTATTGTTGCTTAAGGAACAGCGATGACAACATTAATTGAAATGTTAGCAATGCAAAGAGCGCAAAGCGAAGGACGTCTTAAAGTGACGGCTGATGATATTATGTGGGCGCAAGCCAACATAGATTGTTTTGAAGCGTTGCGCGATTGTATGGGATTAGATGTTGCCGATAATGACGTACTATTTGACGACCAAATACACAGTTCTGAACGTTTACCTGAGTAACCTGAAGTGTTTTATAAATTGCCAATTATTTCATACAAGGTAAAGGCAACTTCAAGACCAATGAGCAGTAGCAAAAAGCTTAGTAACACGGATTTAGGTACTTTTGCGCAGCAGTATGCTCCCAGAGGTGCGCCTATTACAACAACCGGAATCGCCGCCAATACATATTGAGATATTGGCGCGGTTATCGCGTTTAAATATAAGAAATTTATACCACTAGCAAATACTGATGTTACCGCCATAACGATGACTGACGTGGCAGTCGCGACCTTTAAATCAGCTTTAAAATGCAGCATTAGCAAGGCAAAAATAGCGATATCTGCCCCTGAGCCAATTAAGCCGCTGACGATACCTCCTAACAACGCCACAAATACCACTAAGGCATTTTTCTTTTTACAGCTTAAGTCTATATCTAACTGCTGTTTTCCTTTCCAATGAGCACGAAGCAGGGTGATGGCAAAGACCAATAAAAAAACGCTAAACAGTGATTTTGTGACTAATCTAGGCAAAAGATCAGCAATAAACAACAAGCTGATAGCGACGCCGGGTAATGCGCCAAAAAGCGCAAGCAATACAACTGAACGGTAATATTTGATGCCGCTAAATATAATGGTGAGACTGGCAGCGGTCATTCCAAAGCTCTGAATAGCGAGTGAAAATACCTTTGCAGTAGCAGGTTCAATGGCTAGCACTTTAGTCATGACTGGAAAAGCAACAGCACCGCCGCCAAGCGCTGTACCGCCAGCCACAAATGACCCGAATGCCATAGTAATCGCAATACTAATTTGCGACATAAAATTAGCCAAGGCACTGTTAATTCCTTGCATGAATAGCCAGCAAATATAAGTGCTAGCTAAAAATAAAAGGGGAATGTATTGACGGTAGCTTCGGTTTTTAAAATTCATGGACAGCGCTATCATTTTTTGTTGTTTACAAAATAGCAAAGTATTTGATGCAAAGAAAAGGTAAATAATTAAAGCGTTACCTTGGCGTGTGCTATAGGCTGACTTACATAGAATATGGCACGCAGCTTTTGCTTTTTATAAAACCCTATCAAGCTGCTGCAAAAATGAATTTACTGAAGCAAGCAGCCTATAAATGGCATGTTATAGATCTAAGCGTCGTGAAAAACAGTATAAATCTCGGTGTAATTTAGTTTAATTTGCTTAACCACTTAATAAATCAAGAAGTTAGGTTTATAGTTAAATTAGAAACAAAAAACCTCAACGATAATTTATTAAAACTATATGGCAACAATATTAATTACCGGCGCAGCGCAGCGTATTGGCCTTGATTTAGCAAAGCATTTTTTAAATAAAGGCGACAAACTGATTATTACTTATCGCACTAAACATGCGTCAGTAAATGAGTTGTTGGAGCTCGGCGCTATTTGTTTAGCATGTGACTTTGAGCAAAGTGATGCCGTAGAAAAGTTGGTAGAACAAGTTAAAAGCCACACTAACGAACTCAGTGCGATTATTCATAATGCATCAAGTTGGGATTGCGAAAGCAAGAACCCTGACTTTAATAGTTTATTTGATAACATGATGAATATTCATGCAAAAGTGCCTTATTTGTTAAACTTAGCACTTACGCCTTTATTACAAAATAGCAGCGACGAACACAGTGATATTATCCATATTACTGATTACGTTGTTGAAAAAGGTAGCCCAAAGCATATTGCTTATGCCGCAAGTAAAGCGGCGCTTGATAATTTAACGCGTTCTTTTTCTGCCAAGTTAGCGCCAAAAGTGAAAGTAAATTCGATTGCGCCGTCATTAATTATTTTTAATGACCACGATGATGATGCTTACCGTGCAAAAACCCTGAAAAAATCGATTATGGCGTTAGAACCCGGCACAGCAGAAGTTATTAATGGTATCGAAATGATTCTAAACAGCAATTATATGACAGGACGTACATTGCAACTCGATGGTGGTCGCCACCTAAAATAGGACAGAACAATGGAAAAGAAACTAGCTGAAAACTACCGACAAATTATTGAAGCGGTTGGCGAGAACCCAGAGCGCGAAGGCCTGCTTGATACGCCAAAACGAGCTGCCAAGGCAATGGAGTACCTAACAAAAGGTTATCGCCAAACGCTTGACGAAATTACCAACAATGCAGTGTTTACCTCAGATGCCGACGACATGGTGTTGATACAAGATATTGAGCTGTATTCTATGTGTGAGCATCATTTATTACCTTTTGTTGGTCGTTGTCATATTGCCTATATTCCCGATGGTAAAGTACTTGGTTTATCAAAGTTTGCGCGTATTGTTGATATGTTTGCACGCCGCTTTCAAATTCAAGAACAGCTTACGCATCAAATTGCTGAAGCGGTGCAACAAGTTACCAACGCGAAAGGTGTGGGTGTTATTGTTGAGGCCAAACACATGTGCATGATGATGCGCGGTGTAGAGAAACAAAACTCTAAAATGCGTACGTCTGTAATGTTGGGTAATTTCCGTGAAGATCCAAAAACACGCAATGAATTCTTGCAGTTAGTTAAGGGGTAACTATGCTCAATGCGATTATAAATATAACGAATTTACGCCTGCGCACTTACATTGGCTTTAACCCTGAAGAGCGTGAAAAAAAGCAAGATGTAGTGATTAATATTGAAGTGCATTATCCGGCCGATATGGCCTGTGTTACCGATCAAGTAGACCAAGCGGTAAACTATAAAGACATCACCAAAGCAGTGATTGAGCTGGTGGAAAACGGCCACTTTTTGTTGCTTGAAAAATTGGTAGCTGATGTACTGGAAGAGTGTCATCGCCATTCAAGTGTGACATTTGCCAAAGTGTCTATCGATAAGCCACATGCATTGCGCTTTGCAGATTCGGTATCGCTTACGCTTGCATGGCAAAAGCCAAGCTAAAAAAACTGTAGCGCCATAGCGATAACTATGGCGTATCGCAGTGCTTTTCCAATAGCTACAAGCAATACGAAAATAGAAAACGGCACCCGCATAATGCCAGCAACAAAGGTTAGTGGATCGCCCACAATGGGCAGCCAAGCTAATAATAAACTGGCTCTGCCGTAACGATTAAAGCTTTGCTGTGCTTTTTCTAGTTGCTGCTCAGATACTGCAAACCACTTTCTATCTTTAAAGCGATTAAGCTCCTTTCCTAACCACCAATTAACGCAGCTACCTAAAGTGTTACCCAATGTTGCACTAAACCACAGCAAAGCAATGTTGTATTGTTGCTGAGTGAGATAAGCAAGCATGCCTTCAGAGGCTGTGGGAAGTAGTGTTGCAGCAATAAATGCGGTAAAAAATAGTGATAGGTAGCTCAAACAAGGACTTAAATATTACTCAGTGATAGCTTGACGCATGATGCTAAATTTTTAACACTGAGTCCAGCGTAAATAATTATATGGAATATAAATGAAATACCTATTACCTCTGATGTTGCTAGGAACGCTAGCAGGTTGTGCGCAAACGCCAAAAAATCAAACCACCTACCAGAAACCCAATTACGAAACCTATATTGCTCAAGGTGAATCTTTTCCTATCTCACAATTTAACGATATGAAAGGTGAGACGGTTGAATTAGCCGAAGACAAGCGCAAGTTAGTGTTACTTTTCGCCACTTGGTGTAGTGATTCACAGCGTTTTGTTAAACAGTTAATGGCATCGCCACTTATCGCAGACCCTGATCTACAGATCATTGGGATTGGTCGAGAAGAAGATACGCAAAGCTTAGTGAACTTTTCAGAAAAGTTTGCAACTAACTTCACCATGGTGGCTGATCCAGAACGTAAAATTTATAGTCAATTTGCCAACGCGGGTGTGCCACGTATTATTTTGTTAGATAAGCAAAATCGCGTGGTTTCGACCTTGATTGGTGAAGCGCCAAACACCATTGAAAAAGTGCTTTGGTAACAAAAGAATACACCATTTAAATCTTATAACGCGTAAATTCGCGGATTGGTCGTTTCCAGTTGCAGCATTGAATGGGATGCTGTAATAATTGGTAAGTTAATAATATTAGGGGCAAACTATGAAATTAAGAACATTAGTTCTTGCAGCTGCAATTGCTGCACCAGCACTTGCAAACGCTAACCCTGCATTCAAAGAAGCAGAGGATGCTATCGAATACCGTCAACAAGCGTTTCAGTTAATTCGTACGCAAATCGCAAATATGGGCGATATGTTGAAAGGTAAAGTTGAATTTAACGCGGAAACTTTCCAAATGCGTGCTAATAATGCTGCGGCATTATCGAAAATGCCTTGGGAAGCGTTTTACGCGGGCACAGATAAAGGCGATACGTCTGCACTAGCAGCTGTATGGTCAGACAATGAAACGTTTATGCAAAAAGCAAATGCGTTCGCTGATTATGCGGATAAACTAGCAGTTGCTGCACAGTCAGGTGACCCAAAAGTAATTAAACCTGCATTTGGCGCCTGGGCAAAAGGTTGTAAAGATTGTCACAAGTCTTTCAAAGATTAATTGCTTAAGTTAATCGCAAAAAAAGGTCAGCATATGCTGACCTTTTTTAATGTGGTTACTTGGTGTTAGTTTAGCCTATCAATGTACTAATTGACTCAGCGCCCCAAACGTAGAGAATAGCAGTCGCAAGCACTGTAAAAATCGCAAAACCTAGCCATCCACTTTTCATTTTGACACTTTGTTCATAACTTTCTGCTGTTTTGCCTGTAATCATAGGCGGCACAAGTGCTTTGCCTTTTAGTTTATAAATAACTATAGCTGCAATATGCAATGCGATAGCAATCAAGATTAAGTCAAAAATTTTGTGGTGTAAGCTGCCAGCAAGCGACGATAGGTCACTGCTTACCATAGCCACTAACGGGCCATCATACATTATATCGTCTGTGGTCATTAAACCCGTAACGGCTTGCGAAATAAGTAATATAAGAAACGCGATCACCATATAACTACCAGCTGCGTTGTGCCCTGGTTTAGCTTGTTGCTGCCCTCTGAACGCTGCAATAGTGCTTTTGGGTGAATGCAGTAATGCCGATAACTTTGCAGTATCACTGCCGATAATGCCCCAAATAATACGTGTTGCTAATAGTGCTAATAGTGTGAAGCCTGCGACAAAGTGCACTTCCATAAGGCTGTTTTCAGCCGAATAGTAAAGTGTTGCAACTAATGCGACCATGCTCCAATGGAAAAAACGGATAAATCCATCCCATACTTGTGTTTTTTGCATTTTGGCCCCTAAAGCGTGTTATAAAAATAAATCAATATGTAAGGTCGTTAGACCCAAATTGAAGTATTACTATGTTGCCATAAATCAGATAAATACGGTAAGCAAATACGTTAAACATCATAAAAAATGCTATTGAGCAATTTTGTACAATTTAAAAAAAACGGCTTGGCTATACTGATTGTGTAAACATTTTGCTCCCTTTATTTTTGAGAAGCGTTCATGGAAAAAACAGTCTTTCAATATCATCAGGATTTAAATGGACTCGAAGTACTTAAAGCGCAGTATAAGCAGCAGAATTTCGCACGCCATAGCCATGAAGGCTATACCATAGGGCTAATTGAAAATGGTGCACAGCGGTTTTTTCGCAGTGGTGCAAATCATGTTGCGCCAGCAAGCAGTATTATCTTAGTTAATGCAGACCAAGTGCATAATGGCCAAACTGCGACTGAGCATGGCTGGGGTTACCGTGCTATGTATCCAACCCCAGAGTTATTTGAAGGGCTAACGGATGATATTGGTAAAGCAAAACTAGGCGCGCCCTATTTTGAACAAGCGGTAGTGTTCGACCCCGTGTTAGCACAGCAAATGGCGTTAACCTTCGATTTATTAGCGACTGAGAAAAGTGTATTGGCAAAGCAGTCAGCATTGTATCAATTATTAATTAATTTAATTGCTCGCCACAATAAAAGTGCTTTTAATTTAAAAGGGCTATCACGCAAACCACAACTAAACACTGCGCTTGATTATTTGCGCGATTATTATTTCGATAATATAAGTTTGACCGAACTTGCCGCGATTGCTCATATGAGTCCGTTTCACTTTATTCGACAGTTTAAGGCTGAAACAGGTATGACACCGCATGTTTATCAAACGCAATTTCGTATAAATCGTGCCAAGCAAATGCTACGCTCGGGGCTTGCGATTAATGAAGTGGCATTATCTGTTGGTTTTTATGACCAAAGTCACTTTCATCGATATTTTAAGAAGAATATGGGGTTAACCCCTAAACAGTACAGCAAGGCAGTACTTTACCAAGCCTCATAAATTACTGGTCAATCAACGAGAATTAAATGAAAACAGCAATTGCTAAAGGGTTTTGGGATATGCTTCCACTCAATCTAGCGGTGATCCCATGGGGTATTTTATGCGGCTCACTGGCAGTGCAATCGGGTTTTAGTCCGCTTGAGGCACAGCTAATGTCACTATTGGTGTTTGCCGGGTCTGCGCAACTGGTTGCTATAGAATTAATTGCTGGAAACGCTTCACTTATCACCATTTTAGTCACTACTTTTATTATAAGCGCTCGCCACTTTTTGTATGGCTTAAGTGTGCGCCATCGTTTAATTGATAAGCCGCTTAAGTGGCGTTTAGGCTTGGGGTTTTTACTAACGGATGAGCTTTTTGCTTTTTCACATCACCATAGGGCATATCAAGGGAAAGTTAGGCTAGTTTACGCCTTAATTGCGGGCGGCAGCTTTTATATCGCTTGGAATATTTGGACGCTCATAGGTGTTGTAGCAGGGGCATTGCTGCCGGACCTTACTCAGCTTGGGTTAGACTTTGCGATCGCCTCAATTTTTATCGCTTTAGTGATCCCAAGCATCAACAATTGGCCAGTTTTAATAGCGTGTTTAACCTCAGCTATCAGTATTGTTATTTTTAAACTGTGGCAATTTGAACTTGGACTTATTTTCGCAGCGCTGCTGGGCATGAGTGTGGGTTATGTGCTTGAAAGCAGACGAGGTGCAAAATGCTAGAGATTATTTTTTTGATGGCATGCGTCACGTTCACAACGCGTTTTTTATTTTTATCTAAGCGTTTACCCTTTAGCATTGGGCCTAAAATGCAGCGTTTTTTAAGTTTTAGCGCGCCCTGTGTACTTACCGCGATTTGGGTACCGATTGTATTTGTGCAAAAGGGGGAGTTGGCTATTTCGCTCGATAATCCGTATTTAATAGCAGCAGGTGTTGCCGTTTTACTGGCATATCGCTTTAAGAATTTATATGTCACTACCGTGGTGAGTTTAGTGGTGTTCTTTTTACTGAAACTCTAACTGCTTTAAAGCAGTTAGAGTTTAGAAGCGGGTGCTTAAACCGACGCCTTTAATACTGCGCGGCTTATATCAAGTGTTACTTGTTGGCTTTCACCCAGCTCAGTCATACCGTGACGTTCAAGTTGTTCAACGACGGCATCAGCTACTTTTTCATCTAACTGGTAATCGCTTAAACGTGTTGGCATGTGTACCGAGTGGAAAAACGCCTCGGTTTTTTCAATCGCTTGGTCAATGGCTAAGTTTTTATCTTGCTCTGTAATACCCCAAACACGTTCAGCATACTGCAATAACTTCGCTTCTTTCTGTTGGCGCATAGCATTCATCATACGTGGCAGCACAATGGCGAGAGTTTGCGCGTGATCTAAACCGTATAATGCAGTTACCTCATGGCCAAGCATATGTGTAGACCAGTCTTGTGGTACACCTGCGCCAATTAGCCCGTTTAGTGCCATAGTTGCCGACCACATTAGGTTTTCACGAACCATCATGTTATCTGGCTCTGCGAACACACGTGGGCCATCTTCAATTAGCGTATGCAATAAACCTTCAGCAAAGCGATCTTGCACTTTAGCGCCATGGTCAAATGTTAAGTATTGCTCCATAACGTGCACAAATGCGTCAACGACACCGTTCGCTAATTGTCTTTCAGGTAATGTTTTTGTTACTTGTGCATCAAGTACAGCAAACTTTGGTTGTACTTTTTCACTTGCAAACGGCAGTTTGTCGTTGGTGTCGAGCTTAGACACAACTGAATAGCTATTTGATTCCGAGCCTGTCGCGGGCAAGGTAAGTACAACACCAATTGGCAGGGCGTCTGTTACTTCTGCTGCTTTTGCTAAAATATCCCATGGTTCACCATCGAACTTGGCCGCAGCAGCAATAAACTTAGTGCCATCGATAACGGAGCCACCGCCTACCGCAAGTAAGTAATCGATGTTGTGCTCTTTGATTTGCGCAACGGCACGCATTGCGGTTTCATAACTCGGGTTTGGCTCAATACCCGAAAACTCAAAAACTTGGTGTTCACTTAGGGCATCGGTTACCTGCTGGTAAATACCATTTTGTTTGATACTGCCACCGCCATAAATAACCAGTACTTTTGCTGACTGTGGGATCTCGTGTTGAATACTCGCGATTTGGCCTTGGCCAAAAATAATTTTAGTTGGATTTACAAAACTAAATTCCATTGTATTGCCTCAATTAGGTACGGTAATTAAAGCCAGTCTAACGTTTTTCTGAGTTGGGATAATCCCCACTGTTGACAAATCACTTTTGCATGTATGCAATAATAGGCGTGTTCTAATTTCTATTTTTGCATAGGTGCTTAGTATGAACTGGCAAGGGATCAACGAGTTTTTGGCTGTAGTGGACTGTGGTAGCTTTACTCAAGCTGCTAAAGTGCTTGATGTGTCAACATCACATATTAGCCGTAGCGTATCGCAATTAGAGTCGAGATTGGGTGTTGCGCTTTTAAAACGAACAACGCGTTCGCTTAATTTAACTGAAGCTGGGCAGCAATATGCGGCCTCATTACACTCGATTCAATCTGCAATGGAAGAGGCTAACCTAGCGCTGCAAGGTGAACAACAAGAGCCGAAGGGCAAGATTAAAATTTCGTGTGCTGGCGATTTTGCCTCAAAGCAAATTGCACCTAAGCTCGCGCAGTTTTGTCAGCGTTATTCACAAGTGTCGATTACCATGGATTTTAATAACCGCAATGTAGATTTGATTGCCGAAGGCGTTGATTTAGCGATTCGATTTGGCCGAATGGCTGACTCTAATTTAATTGCGCGGCCACTTTCAACACGTGTTATGACTTTAGTTGCATCGCCTGAGTACTTAGCAAGGTTTCCTGCACCAAGCCACCCAGAGCAATTGATAGAGCATAATTGTTTAATCGCGGTGACTAACCGTTGGCGCTTTAATATGGGCGACAATATTAAAGAGTTTAAGGTGGCTGGGCGTTGGCGCAGCAATAATGGAGAAGCGCTGCTGCAAGCGTGTCTATCAGGCTTAGGCATTGCTCATCTAGCGTATGATATTGTTGGTGACTATATTGAAAGTGGTAAATTAGTAAGCTTATTAGACTCATATCAAGTTGCAGATAACGCTTCTTGGCTGGTTTACCCTAACCGTGATCTAATGCCATTAAGAGTACGTTTATTAATAGATTTTTTAATTGAAGAGTTTAAATCGAGATGACCGCGATTTATTTCAATTTTTGAACTATTATTGTGCGATTATATCGTGCGCGATATATTTGGCTGCAATAGAGGAGAAAGCTAATGGCACCATTTTATCAATTTAGTATTAACAGTTTGCAAGGTCAGAATATCGACTTTGCAGATTTTGCAGGCAAAGTCGTATTAGTCGTAAATACAGCGAGTAAGTGTGGATTAACACCACAATATGAAGGTCTTCAAGCGTTACACAAAAAGTATAGCGACCAAGGTTTAGTTATTATTGGTTGCCCGTGTAACCAGTTTGGCCAACAAGAACCAGGCTCGCCGGAACAAATTCAGGGTGAATGTTTAATTAACTATGGCGTTGATTTCACTATGACAGAGAAAATCGATGTAAATGGTGAAAATAGCCACCCACTTTATAAGTATTTACGCACTGAATTGTCGGGTATTTTAGGCAATAAAATTAAGTGGAACTTTACTAAGTTTTTAATTGGCCGAGATGGCAAACCAGTTAAGCGTTTTGCGCCAACAACAAAACCTGACGCACTTGCTAGCTATATCGAAAAAGCGCTGGCGCAATAGTATGGCAAGTAAGCCCGAGCAACTGTTAGAAAATCAACTTTGCTTTCCAATTTATGCGGCGTCACGTCTAGTGACGCGGCTTTACCAGCCTGAGTTAGACAAATACAAACTAACTTATCCACAGTATGTTATTTTACTGATTTTATGGCAGCAAGATGGCGTTACTGTGGGGGAAATTGGGCAGCAGGCGATTTTAAACAATAATACATTAACGCCTATTTTAAAGCGTATGGCCGACAACAATTTAATTGAGCGCAGGCGTGATGATTGGGATGAGCGAAAAGTACGTATTTATTTAACTAATTACGGTAACTCGCTACAGCAATCGCTTTCGTGCCTACCTTCACAACTGGTAGATAAAGTAGGGTTAGATCTTGATAAAGCGGCCCAACTAAAAGCATTGCTCGGTGATTTAATGTTGCAGTTAAACGAACACAGTTAACCTAAATTTAGGTGAATTCGTTCAGATTAACTAAAGCGTTTTGTTCTTGGTTGTTGCTTATTGACTTAGTCCGCTGGCCTACAAGACAACGCCGCGATCAAAAAGCTTTGAATTTGAACAGAATTTAGACCACAAAGGTCAACACGTTCTACTTCTATGGATTAATGTGTATTGGCTGATTTTTATGTGACTAAGTTTGGAATTAGGGGTGTGAAATACCCGCCACATAAAACATCAACAGTGGCTAATTATTGTTTTTAAACAATGGCGCGAAATGCTGTTATAGCTCATCCCAGTAATTGTGGGTGTCATCCATGCCAATGGATTTTCGTAATCGCTTTCTTTCTAAAATATCTTCTAAACGCTTTTTAACTTCGCGTTTATGTTCGTTTTCTTGGTTGTTTTCTAAATCGCTATTTAGCGGCTCTTGATTGTTTATGTTTTGGTAATTGTCTTTCATGATCACCCTCAACATTAAATGGTTAAGCACTCATAAACAGTAATAACCATTATTGTATTTTGCGCAAGTAAATATATTTCAAATAACTTAGTCAAATACACAAATCATATGGTTAAATTTACTATTTTTTAGTTTTTACATGCTTTTTAGAAGCTCTTAAAGGCACGTTAAAATAGTTATCTATATGTATTTTATATGTTTTTTAAATTTGGCACTGACCTTGATATAGCTATATCAACGAGAGAAAAAATTAAAACGCAAAAGATACGGGAATCACTATGAAACAATTACTTTTAACAACAGCAGTGGCAGCGTGTATTGGCTTATCAACAAATGCAGTAGCACATCAAGATGGTCACGACAGCAATATGAGCTTTTCGTCGGATAGCTGCAATTTAGAATTTAACAACACCCTATCAATTACACCTGATACGGTTAATATCAAAGCCGCTTCAGGTGAAGTGGTTATTGACCAAGATGGTAACTTGCAGATTAATGGCGAAGCTCAGTCACTCTCTGCAGCGGATCAAACATTACTTGCCCGTTACTCTAGCGATGTGCGCGGTCAGGTTCCACAAGTGGCTGAGATTGCTATGGAAGGTGTCGCGTTAGCAGGTGTTGCGCTAAGTGAAGTGGGCAATGCATTTGGCTTAAAAAATATGGCTACAATGGAACAAATGATGTCAGAGATTGGCGATGAAATTCACGCTGCATTTTATGACGGTGGCACATTCATTATGGATCAAGGCCGTTTCGATAACATAGGCGACACATTTGATAGTAAGTTCGACCAGCAGATGGAACAAGCAATGGAAGAAATGATTATGGAATCCATTGGCAGCTTGCTGATTACTTTAGGTAGCGAAATGTTAAGTTCTGGCGGTGATATGAGCGAGTTTGAGCAGCGCATGGAACGTATGGGCGAGCAAATTGAAGAAAAAGTTGAGCTACAAGCGAAGAATATTGAGCAAAGAGCCGACCAAATGTGTTTTGACTTTAAAGACCTAGCAATGCAAGAGGATGAGTTACAAGCGCGTATTCCGGCACTTGCAAATTACGATGTATTTAAAGTGGAAACTAAAAAGTCATCAATCTAAATTAAGGATATTGAATTTAGATTAAAGCGTCAGTCATCAATGTGAAGGAGCCTAGGCTCCTTTTTTATGGTGTTAAATTATTTTTATCGTTAACGCGCTTTTAGCTACTTCAATCACCACAGGTGTGTAGCCTGCAGATTCTCCATCTGCTTGCACAGGCAAGTTTGGGGTTAAGACTTCAAGTTGTGTAAATGCGTGTTCCTTCACTTCTGGTAGCGAAATATGTTTACCGTAATAGAGCTTAGGTAAAGCCCAGAGCTTTTTGGCTAAATGCGTTTTTTCTACACTGTAACGCATTAAATGCGACGAGTTTAACTCTGCATTGGGCGCAATTTTCATACCGCCGCCAAAGTATTTGCCATTAGCAAACACCGTAAGAAAGTTTTTATAATGCGTTTCTTTACCTTGCTGCTTTAATGATAAGAGCGACTCCTTAAAGAATAAAAGACAAGCAAGGGTATGATATAAATAGCTGAAACGCGCTAACCAGCCTTTATTTCCTTTGGTGCGCTCTACAATTTCAGCGTCAAAGCCTACGCCGGCACTATTAATAAAATAACGCGCATTAACTTTTCCTAAATCAATTGTCATTACTCGGTCGCTTTGTACTAACTGCTTTAGTTGTTGTTTGCTATAGGCAAAATTGCGCATAAAGTCGTTACCTGTACCGCACGGCAAAACGGTAATCGGTTTGTTGCTGTGAGCCATGCAATTGGCTAGCAAATGTAGCGTGCCATCACCACCCAGCATGACCACTTCAGTGTACTCTGCCAAATGTTGTTTAAAGAAAAGTTGGTTATCAGCTAATACTGCTGAGGTTGTAAAAATATAGTAGCTATGTTGTTGCTGCTTTAAGGTGGTAACAAGCCAATTTAACCAATATTTTTTTTGTTTATTTGGTAGTGGGTTTAAAACAATTAGATAATGTTTATTCATGAAATGGTGATTAATAAAACGCTAAGCACAAGCTTGCCCGTTTAAGGCTTTTAGGTCAAATAGATAGGATTGGGTTTTGCACATTTATGCAGTTTATATGCAACTATAGCTATTTTAATTTCGCATTAGAAAAACTCATGTCAAAATGGTAATTTTATTGATTGGATTTTAACCATGTTTAAACGCAAAATAGCACCTAGTTAAACAACAGGAGCAATCACATGACTAAACAAGCGTTAAATCAAGGTGGCCAATCTCAAGGTCAACTAACTCTTTCTAATAAAGGTAAAAAAAGCTTATTGGCTAAATTAAACCGCTATGGCAAAAAACTCGCATTAGCAGGCGCAGTTGCATATAAATAAATGATGATTTATTTGCGACCGTTCGCACCTGTTTAAAAGGCTGTAATTTTATAAATTACAGCCTTTTTTAATTTAATAATCTAATGCTTTTTTAAGTAAGTTATGTTGTTTAACTAATTTTTAAATATGACTTAGGAAAGTTTAATTAATTCAACAGGCTTAATTTAGCTGTTGTCATTACTATATGTCTCGCGTTCCTGTATTACCGTCGGCTTTAATTGACGCAAGAATATTTCAGTCGATGGTATTTTCAGGGGACAGGAACGCAATCCCAATATTGTTGTTGTGAGAGTTAATAGGTAGGTGAATTATTAACTCTTTTTACTTCTAACAATATAGTAAACTCGCAGATTTACGGCTAACTTAGTATTTATGCACTAGTTAGTTGGTAACCCATTGAATGGAAAAGCAGTTGAATCACCTTCCTTATCAAATCCAAAGTCGCCTTACTCATAAATTACTTATCGCGTTAGTGATCATTTCACTGTTCAGCTCAGCGATGGCAGGTCTTTACTTTGATAGTTCAAACCGCTTTAAAGACAATGCACAAAAATCAGAACTTGTTCATAAAATTCTTAACCAGTATTCAAATATTGCCCTTTACACTTTCGAAAAGCTTGTTGCGATCGGTGAAATGTCGCGCAATGGCATCGTGCTTGCGCCTGAGTTACGCGAAGAAAATGAGCAAAAGTTGCGTACAGCAATTGTTGAAGTACGTAATTCCCTGTTAAAAAAAGTAGCTTTGGCACCTGAGGTCAGCACGCAAAATGAACTCGCATTGTTAGACCGAGTAACACAAAAAGTTGAGCGCATTATTACGACTTCGCAAGAAATCAGGTCGCTGATTACACGTGGTGAATTATCTGAAGCGCAAAGCCTGTATCGTTTATTGCAGCAACAGGGCGTACATGCTGAGTTTAATGCCTTAATAAGTGAGGCCGTAAAGCAAGAAAATTTACAGGCTGAAGCGATCCGTGATAACAGTAAAATCATGTCTGAGCGCAATAACCGCTACTTGGCAATTGCACTCGGGCTATTAAGTTTGTTTATGATGCTGACCATTTGGTTTTTTTGGCAGCGTATTTCAAAGGCAACAAAACAACTTCAGTTTGCAGCTAGCCAGTTTACAGCCGGTAAACTAGAACACCGTATTCCAAAACTAAAAGACACCGAATTTGCCAAGCTTGCAGATGCCTTAAACTTTATGGCAAGTGAGCTAAAAACCAAACAAACAGAATTGGGTGAGGCTAAACTTCAGCTAGAAGAAAAAGTACAAGAGCGGACAAAAGCCTTGGCTTTGAGTAACGAAAAATTGGCCTATGTCGATAAGCAGCGTCGCCAATTTTTAGCTGATATTTCTCATGAATTACGCACGCCTCTTACAATAATTCGCGGTGAATCAGAGATCTTGTTACGCAGTCATTCAGAGAATGTTGATGATTACCTAGAAACCCTTGTTGCAGTTGTTGATCAAGTAAGTCACACCACTGCATTGATCGATGATTTGATGCTAGTTGCGCGGTCGAGCGCAGGGGAGTTAAGGCTTTCTTGTAGCGAGGTGAATCTATCAAAGTTGATTCAGGATTTGTGTTATGTGTACCGTCGTAAAGCGCAAGAGCGTAAACAAGATATAGTATTTGATATTAGCGAAGAGATCAGTCTTGAGCTTGATGAACGTAGAATTCGCCAAGTACTAATGATTTTGTTAGAAAATGCACTTAGCTACTCGACTGAACATGCGATTACAGAAGTAAAAGTATTGTGTCGTCAGCAAGTGGTTATTATTAAAATAATTGACGCTGGTCAGGGTGTTACTAAGCAAGAGTTGGAAAATATTTTTGAACGCTTTTATCGTAGCAACCGTTCAAACACTCCGGGTTCGGGGTTAGGTCTGCCTGTTGCAAAGGCAATAGTTGATGCGCATGGCGGTCATATTAGTTTAAAATCAAATGCTTCAGGTGTAGGCTCTGTGGCGACTATACTATTACCATTAAATGGTGAGGAACGTAATGAGAATTTTATTAGTTGAAGACGATGATCGCGTAGCGAGTTTTTTAGAGCGCGGATTGCGTGCTGAAGGGTACTTTGTGGTGCGTGCCAGCGACGGTAAAGAAGGATTAGATCTGGCGCTTGAAGGCGACTTTAATCTGATTTTGCTCGATATAATGCTTCCGGGTTTAAACGGCTTAGAAGTGTGTCAGGCATTACGCATTAAAAACTTTGAGATTCCAATCATTATGCTGACCGCCATGGATGCTTCTCAGGATATTGTGCATGGCTTACGTTTAGGTGCAGATGATTACGTAACTAAGCCTTTTGCCTATGAAGAACTTTTGGCGCGAATTGAAGCGGTTACGCGTCGCAAGCCATCGCAAAAAGCACGTTCGAATACACTAACGTTTGAAGAGTTGAGATTTGATCGTGACAGCTACATTGTAACCTTGGCAGATAAAGAAATTTCGCTAACGGTTAAAGAGATGGCGATACTTGAACTGCTAATGACAAACCCTGGCAAGTACCTTAGCCGCGAGCGCATTTTAAGCAATGTTTGGGGTATGGAAATGGATCCAATGACCAATGTTGTTGATGTTTATATTGGTAAGTTACGTAAAAAGCTAATGCTGTCAGATCAAGACGAGAGCATGATAGAAACTAAGCGAGGCATAGGCTACCGATTGGTTTGTGCATAATTGCCAAGGTCGCAGGGCTTTAAAAATCAAAAAGGGCGAGTTTACTTGAGTAAACTCGCCCTTTTGACTTCAGGTAATTGGTTTATTAGCGCTTAGCAATATAGTCTGTGTTATCGCTAAATTGTTTCGCTACTTTTGCGTTTTTGATGTCTTGCGCAAACGCTTCAAGTGATTTGCCGTTACATAAAATATTTTCAGCAGCCTTACGTACGTTTTTGTTTTCCTGCTTAAGTAAGCGACGTAATTTACCATCTTGCTCATTTGCTGCTGCGGCGCAGATTTTTGACGATAAGCTATTATCTGATGGTGTTACTTTAGCGGCTGCGTTGAAAGATAAAATGCTTGCTACTGCGATAGTTGCTGTAATTAATTTATTCATGTCTCATTCCTCATGGCGGTGAAGTTAAATCGTTTTGTTGGGTTCTATATTACGAATTTTTAAAAGGTCGAGTTTGGCAAGATGATTAGCGGTAATGTTTGGTGATTGATGGTAAATATGCGTGATAAGTGAGATTTGGCAAAAAGCTATCGTTGAAAGTCAGTTTTAGTAGATAAAAATTTCATCTATTTTTTGGTGTATCGAAAGTAGAAAATCCTAACAGTGTTTAAACACAGAAAAGGGCGAGTTTACTTGAGTAAACTCGCCCTTTTGACTTCAGGTAATTGGTTTATTAGCGCTTAGCAATGAAGTCTGTGTTATCGCTAAATTGTTTCGCTACTTTCGCGTTTTTGATGTCTTGCGCAAACGCTTCAAGTGATTTGCCGTTACATAAAATATTTTCAGCAGCCTTACGTACGTTTTTGTTTTCCTGCTTAAGTAAGCGACGTAATTTACCATCTTGCTCATTTGCCGCTGCGGCGCAGATTTTTGACGATAGGCTATTATCTGATGGTGTTACTTTAGCGGCTGCGTTGAAAGATAAAATGCTTGCTGCTGCGATAGTTGCTGTAATTAGTTTATTCATGTCTCATTCCTCATGGCGGTGAAGTTAAATCGTTTTGTTGGGTTCTATATTACGAATATTTAAAAGGTTGAGTTCGGCAAGATGATTAGCGGTAATGTTTGGGGATTGATGGTAAATATTGATGATAAAGGTGTGAAAATTGCTTTTTTTAATAAAAATGTTAATTTTTTGATGTTTATTTGAGCAAACAAACTTTTTGCTATTTACAGTTTAAGGTTGGCTGAGTATTATTTTGCGCATGGAGAGATGGCTGAGTGGTTGAAAGCACCGGTCTTGAAAACCGGCATAGGTTAATAGCCTATCTAGGGTTCAAATCCCTATCTCTCCGCCATTTTAAATGTATTTGCGCTGGAGAGGTGGCCGAGTGGCCGAAGGCGCTCCCCTGCTAAGGGAGTATAGGGTTTGTAGCCCTATCGAGGGTTCGAATCCCTCCTTCTCCGCCATGTATAAAGCAAAAAACCCTGCAACTTGTTGCGGGGTTTTTTGCTTTATGGCTTGTGAAGCGAGGCTTTGGTTCGAACCCTGAGTTCGAAGTTCTTTATTTTAAGAATAGTCAGGAACAATTTGAGCCGCGGACGCGCCATGCAGTGGGCGAGTGCAGGATGCACGAGCGCTAATCCCGACTACCCTCCATTGCACAAAACAAATTAAAGCCTCACATAAATAGTTTGCGGGGTTTTTTGCTTTATGGCTTGTGAAGCGAGGCTTTGGTTCGAACCCTTAGTTCGAAGCCCTTACTCCAATTCAATCAGTTGTGATTTACTTACTAATAATCCATTGCGATCGCCATAAATCCAATCGCCATTATGAATAGTGACGTCTAAAAAGCTGACGGCTCTTACTTGCTCGCCTAAACCTCGTTTTTGTGTTTTTCGTGGTACGCAGCCTCTAGCCATAATTGCTAAAGACATCTGTTCTAAAATTTCAACATCACGCACACAGCCGTTTACAATAATGCCTTGCCAATTATTTTCGATGGCGAACTTGGCAAGATTATCGCCTAAAAAAGCAAATTGTTGAGCGTTATTGGCGTCGACGACTAATACCTTACCGTCACCGTTGCTTCTGAGTAACTCACCAACCTTGGAGTTATCATTTGGACATTGGATGGTGATTGCTTGGCCTGCGAACGTAGAAATATTACCAAAGTGAAGTAACCCTGCGCTAGCTACTTGAAGTTGGTCAGAATATTCGTCGTATAGGTCGGGAGTGGTGAAGTGTGTCATAAGCAGTGCCATTTATTTTGTAGTAAATAAATTAAAGCACTGCTTGGCATGTGTAAAAAATTTATCTCGTTAATAACTGATATTTCTAGCTGAAATAACTCATTATCTAGAGATTTTGACAGCTGTGCCGTAAGCGAGGATCTCCGACATGCCTGCGGCAACAGCGCTTGTGGTAAAGCGTACATTAATCACGGCGTCTGCACCTAAGCGCTGGGCTTCTTCTGTCATTCGTGCTTGAGCGACTGAGCGGGCATCTGTCATCATTTCCGTGTAGCCTCTAATCTCGCCACCAACGATAGTTTTAAGACTTGCCATAATGTCACGGCCTACGTGTTTAGAGCGTACAACATTACCTGTTACTAAGCCTAGAGATTGCGTAATTTGATAGTTAGCGACTTGTTCGGTATTGGTAATAATCATTTTCTTACTCCTGTTTTGCTTGTGGCTAGAGTAAGGGGAATACGGAATTAAGAAAGAGGAAGAATGATAGAAGGGTAACAAACAGGATAAAAGGAAAGTGAGCTCGACTTATACCGATTGGTATAGGGTCGAGCTCGAAACTAATTAACCTTCGTTTACTAGGTTATGTAGTTCATCTAAAGAAGCTGCAATTTTAACGCCTGGTACGTTTGTACCAACAGTAGCTTCAAAAGAACCTTCAATCGCTGAGCGGAATGAAGTGAAAGAGATGCGATATACACCACGAACAAGTGCTTTTGTTGGGTTGTTGATATCTGAAGTTTGACGCAGTAGAGAGTTGTAGCTCTGACCACCTGGATTCTGAGGTAGTTCGCTGCTGTCGTCATTGTAAGTCAGAGTTTGTAGTGACTTACCGCCGTTTTTGATTTTCGCTGGGTCGATGATATCCATGCGATCTAACACAATGTAAGTATCGAAATATGTTTTAGAATCATTTTCGAAGTTATTTGTGTAGTTTACGTTTACGAAGTCGCTATCAGAAGGCGTTGATGTTGCTGGTGAAACCATAGATACACCAATTTCATCTACTGCCGCTGGTACCCAAGCGTATAGGTAGTAAGCGTCTTTGTTCTTGTATTTACCTTCTGGTTTTACAGATGCGTCAACATAACCAAAGTAGTTAGTGTAGTTAGCATATGGTAGACGTGCTTCAACACCCGCAACACCTTGTGTTACAGAGCTTTTAAGAGCGGGACCAGTACCAGACATACATGCAGTTAGAGCTAGAGCTGAAGAAGCAGCAAGAAGTGCTTTTTTTAACATTGAAATTTCCTTTTCATTCCGTGTTATAAAATCGCGGGCTATGATACAGGGCTGCGGTGTTTTTTCAATCTATTTAAGTAATTAATAGATGAAAAAATTTAAACTGTTTGGTTTTGGTAGGTTCTTGGGCTGCAGCCAAATGTTTTTTTAAATCGGCGGCTAAAGTAGCTTAATTCGCTAAATCCGTAGTCATAGCATACCTGAGTAACCGCAGTTCCTTGTTTAAGTTTTGCCGCAGCCGCTGTTAGCTTTTGTTCAACAATAAAGGCTTGTGGTGTGCAGCCTAATTGGCGCTTAAATTCTAAAAATAACTTACTGCGTCCCATACCTGCACTTTTACATAGCATTTCAATTGAGATTGGCTTAGTTAAATTTTGTTTTATAAAGCTAATGGCCGATTGCAATCCGTTATGGCCAATTTTGTGATTACAATGCTGCAATACCAATTCGCGCGAGCGATCTTGCAGCATGCGTACGAGCAACTCACTAATACCAAGGTCGATCAGCACCTCTCGGTCTTGCTGGTTTTCGCTAAAGGTGTCAACTAATCGTTGATAAAGCTGTTGAGTAAACGGATTATTGCTCAACTGCAGAGTGGCGCTTTGCTCATTGTAATAGGCTTGCTCTAGGCGCATTCTCTCTGCTACTTCCTGCACTTTTTTACTGTCAACTTCAATGGTTAGGCATGATGTTGGGGCGTTTAAATGTGCCTCAGGAAAATCAATTTCAACGTGTTCACCTCCGGCAATTATAAAGCTTTGTCCCGGTAAAAATTCTTGTCCTCGTTGCAGGCTGTGATGATGCATTACTTTTTTACCGGTATGCATAGCGCAAAACATTAACTGTTCAGCATGAAATGGAATGCGCTCACAAGCTTGATAGGTATCGTAAATACACAGTTGTACATGGTCGCTATTAAATGCAGCTCGATTATCAATTAAGGTGCTAACTTTACTGCGTTTTTCCTGTAACAACATACCTGTTCCTCCAAACTTGTAGAGATCCATAATGGCTAAATTGTGCACTCTCAGTCAAGTTATTTGGATGCAGAGTCAAGCAACAATTATTTTGAAGTACTAGTCTGAGGGAGCACATATTCAAGTTGAAGAAAGCTTCTAATAACAACACACATAAAGGAAACAAAATGATTTACGCAAATCCAGGGCATGCAGATGCCAAAGTACAGTTTAATGAACAGTATGAAAACTATATTGGTGGCGAGTGGGTTGCTCCTGTTGACGGCAAGTATTTTGATAATACAACACCGGTAACAGGAGAAGTCATTTGTCGTATACCTCGCTCTAACGGTAAAGATATTGAATTAGCCCTCGATGCAGCGCATAAGGCAAAAGATGCATGGGCACAAACATCAGTAACAGAACGTAGTAACTTGCTACTAAAAATAGCCGACCGTATTGAGCAGAATCTTGAAATGTTGGCAGTTGCAGAAACATGGGATAATGGTAAAGCAGTACGCGAAACACTTGCTGCTGACCT
Organism: Pseudoalteromonas sp. NS-SX12; assembly: GCF_057367955.1. Lineage (NCBI taxonomy): Bacteria > Pseudomonadati > Pseudomonadota > Gammaproteobacteria > Alteromonadales > Pseudoalteromonadaceae > Pseudoalteromonas > Pseudoalteromonas sp. NS-SX12. Next base: position 977,899 of record NZ_CM170634.1, read on the forward strand.
ACCACTGTGTGTTGATCACTTCCGCTACTATGCTGGCTGTATTCGCGCGCAAGAAGGCTCAATTGGTGAAATAGATAATGGTACGGTGGCGTATCACTTTCATGAGCCTTTAGGCGTTGTTGGTCAAATTATCCCATGGAACTTTCCATTATTAATGGCAGCTTGGAAATTAGCGCCAGCACTTGTGGCAGGCAATTGCGTTATCTTAAAACCAGCTGAGCAAACTCCTGTATCAATTCTTAAGCTGATGGAAGTCATCGGTGATTTACTGCCAGCAGGCGTATTGAATGTGGTTAATGGTTTTGGTGCGGAAGCAGGGCAAGCACTTGCAACCAGTACACGTATTGCAAAAATTGCGTTTACGGGATCGACGCCAGTTGGTGCGCATATTTTAAAATGCGCCGCAGAAAATATCATTCCATCCACCGTTGAACTTGGCGGTAAGTCACCGAATATATACTTTTCAGACATTATGCAGCAAGATGAAGAATATATTAGCAAGTGTGTTGAAGGAGCTGTATTGGCGTTTTTCAACCAAGGTGAAGTGTGTACATGCCCATCTCGTCTCTTGGTGCAGGAAGACATTTATGATGAGTTTATTGCGCGTGTTATTGATCGCACTAAACAAATTAAGCGCGGTAATCCGCTTGATACCGAAACTATGGTTGGTGCGCAAGCATCGCAAGAACAGTTTGATAAAATACTTAGTTACCTAGCAATTGGTAAAGACGAAGGTGCAGAGCTCTTAACCGGTGGTGGTGTTGAGCAAGTATCTGAAGAGCTAGGCGGCGGTTATTATATTCAACCAACCTTGTTTAAAGGTAACAACCAAATGCGCATTTTCCGTGATGAGATTTTTGGTCCTGTTGTCAGTGTTGCAACTTTTAAAGACGAAGCTGAGGCGCTAGCAATTGCTAACGACACTGAGTTTGGTTTAGGTGCAGGACTTTGGACTAAAAATATGAACCTTGCGTATCGCATGGGGCGTGGAATTGAAGCAGGACGTGTTTGGACTAACTGTTATCATCATTACCCAGCGCATGCGGCATTTGGTGGTTACAAAAAATCAGGTGTAGGTCGTGAAACTCATAAAATGATGCTTGAACACTATCAAAATACTAAAAACTTGTTAGTAAGCTATAGCGATAGTCCTTTAGGTTTCTTTTAATTCCCCTTTAATTATTCCTAAGCAATAAGGGCTCTCATTTGAGGGCCTTTTTTATTTTATTAGGCAAAGAGTATTAAGTATCGCTGTTAAAATTTTGTAAATACATGTTCTTTATACAGTTGTTAGTTGTAAGAAAATATTTTATTGGTTGTTTTGTTTGCCTAGTTACAGTAAAACAGAACGTAAATTAACCAAATCAACGGACTGTACATGCTATTTTTTAATATAAAAAACCAAGCATTTGAACACCCGCAATATATTCAATGTAGTCAATGTCACCAAGTCGCGGTTACAGCACATACACAATTAAAGTTTGTTCGTTTTGGCTTAATTCCCTTATTTCCATTTGCGTTAGAGCGCGCTTCGTATTGCGCCAATTGCAGCGCTAAAAATGAGCCTGAAAATAGTCAATATTCGAAAGTGCCGATATTTCACGTATTAACCAAATTTATTGGTACTGTATTAATCATATTGATGTTGAACTGGCTTTGGCTGCAGCATACTCAGGCTCGCAATGTTGAAATAAACATCGTTAACCAACCGCAGATAAATGATTTCTTTTTTATTGATTACAGTAAGTTTTTAAAAGAGGAATACTATCAAAAGCGAGTTGTCGCGGCTAAGGTGGTTGCAACTGAAAATGATACTGTCACCTTAAAGCTAAGTCGCTATAACTACAGTCGTGAGCGCGACCTTAAACTATCGGCGCGCAGTGATAATTTTGTACAAAAGGGTTACTTTTTTAGTGACAATCAGACTTTTAGCCAGCAACAAATAAAAGATTTTTACGACGATAACACCATCTATGCAGCTTACCGACCTAAAGATTTAAAACTGTTCGGTGGTTTTGTTGTAATGCCGAGCAATCCAAAGCCTTTATATGCAGGCTTCAAATTGAATAAAGCAAATCAAGAGGGCATTGCCGCCTATCAGGAGAAGGATTTTTTGACAGCGTTTGAATATTTTAGTGAAGCAGCAGAGCAAGGCGATAGTTGGGGACAGTATAATCTGGCGAAAATGTATTTAGCCGGTGAAGGAACAGATAAAAACAGGGTACAAGCTGGGCACTGGTTAACGTTGTCGGCTAAGCAAGGACATAGCAAAGCGCAGCAGCTGTGTGATGAGAAAGGTTTGTGTCAATAATCGAGTAGATTAGCTAGCGCGCTCTAAATCTTCAATACACGCTTTACACAAATCGAGATAGCTGTGGATATTGTTTTTTGTCCAAAGTTGTCTGATCTGTGTGTCTTGTTGCAAAATAAAGCTATTAAACTCTTCAAAAGCAACAGGGGTGTAATTGGCTACATAATGTTTGAAGGCTTGTTGCACCGACTTATGGCCTAATGCTGAGTCGCTAATCACACTTTCAGATGCTTCGACAAGTAATCCACTAAAGCGTAACAGTTCAACTTTAGGTGAGCCTAAACGCTGTACTTTAATAAAGCGTTCGCGCAGTAGTTTTTGTTCTTCTTTCGCCAGCTCAATAACGATTTCACTTAGGTATTTTGTTTCGCGGTTAGCCCCATCAAGTGAACTGGATAGCTGCCTCGCTTGGCGCTTAAAGTTCTCACCTCGCACATAGAGAAAAATCATGGCGAATACTGCAAGGGCAATGCTACCCATAATGGTAATATTCATGGCTATCCTAAACGCGTTTTATTGTTGTTATATCAATTTTACTTATTATGCGACTTCTCTAACGAGCTAAATGGTTCTTAACTCGGTTAACAATATTTTTGTAGATTACCTACATGTTGCCTTAGTTAAAAGCCATTTATCTGTCGCAATAATTGCTCATAAAATCAGTGCAATTGATATATAAACTAGTCTTTAATATCTGATTTTTCAAGAATTATATCATCAAGAACAGACCAGCGACGCACATAGGGTTTACTGCCTTTACCTAAAATCCAGTAGTCGTAGACCTCTTGCACTCTGCCACTAGCACGGCGAATATCGAGCCACGAGTTAAGGTAATTTGCCAAGTCATCGTGACGTTTAGCAACCGCAAATCCGGTCGGGTATTTCGCTTTTGAACCCTCGGGAACGACAACGCCAAAGTCTGGATAAAACATGGTCCAAGCAAAGCCTGCTTCAGCGCTAATTAACAAGGCATCGTACTTATCTGGGTTGGCAAAAAAATCACGATAGCTAGCAATATTGGTAAGCGTGTAATGTTTGTTGCGTTCAAATTCTTTACCGAGTAACGCTTGGTATTCTATGGTGGCAAAGTTAAGGGATTCATGAGCTTGCAGCGCTTCTAAGGTTTGAAATTCTTTACTGCGATGGTCAAGGGTCACTAAGGCAAGCTTGAGCTCAAGCACCGGATCGGTAAACAAGACCTTTTCAATATCATCTAGGTTAATTTCCAGCCCCGACATGGCAATATCAAAGTACCCTTTGTTGAGGTATTCCACCAGTTGTGGCTTTTTAAATGGGATAAACTCCACTTGCACGCCCAAGTCTTCGGCAAGTTTATGTGCCAAGCTAATATCAAAGCCAACGAGTTCATCATTGTGATTAAAGTAGCTAAACGGTACGTTGTCGGCAATGTAACCAACGCGCAGTAAATTACGTTTTTTAATTACACTTATATTGGTAAGCGATAACTTGCCATCTTCATATGCCTTTGGCACATGATTTAGTACATGCTCAGGTACTTTGTCACTTACCACCATGTTGGCAATAATATCATCCGCGGCATGTGAGCTTTTCAATAGTTGTGAGTTAACTGTGTAGGCCGCGAGCATGCAGGCGGGTAATAACCCCCCAATTAATGAAAAATATAAAATGCTTTTTGCACGCTTATAACTCAGTTGCTTGCGCACATAGAAAATACTTAAAAAAGTGACAGCTACGATATAGACCACAGTAGTTGGAGATACAAATTTGGCGCTGATCACTGACATTGCCAAATACAGCTGATAGGTATCGGCTGGCACGCGCACGGTTTCCAACATGTAAGGAATTGCGATATGTACATTGGCAAAGTAGCTGAACAATGCACTGATGGTAATATTTGGTACGTCAGCAAGGGTTGCTTCGTGGCCGGTAAGCCATGCCGCAAATAATACAAAAATGAGCGTGGTAAGCTTACCTAAGCTCGGGAACGTAAAGGCAATTGGCACCAGCACTTCGGCAATGTGATCTGAATTGGCATCGGCAATATTGTTTTTATGCATATAGCTTTTAATGCCTTCGGTGATCACGGGTAAGGTAATAAATACATTACCTGTGGTAAATGCAGCAATTAACGCATTGCGTGCAACATCAATTAGCTCATGATATTTCACCGGTGTAAGCGCCGCGACCAACATAGGTAGCAAAACAAACATCAGAAACAGGCCAAGTAAAATTACCAGCACAAGATACACTTGCAATGTACTAAGTTGGTCAACACTCATAGTGCCTGCTGAACTTGCGGTAATAGCAAAAATACCAATCGGAAAAATCTTAACGATTTTCTTTGAAATAACAGAAAGCCCTTCACCAACAACATCTAATATATTGAGTAAACTGCTTTTACGCACATTGCCCATTAACGCCATGCCCAGAGCAATACAAAAAATAACTAACGCGGGCACATTGCCTTCAGCCATTGATGCAAAAGGGTTAGAGGGGATATAACGAGCTACAAAATCGATTTCTTGCTTGGCGGAAATTAGCGCGGTAGAAAAGAAAGTACCGGCATCGTGTTTAGGTAATGTAAAAGCAAAACACCAAATAACAAATAAGCCAATCCCCCATAACGACAGCATGACGGTTGCCGCTTTAAGTAAAATAGAGCGTACTTGATCGGGTTCGAACTTACCAAGACCAACAACCAGCGAAACCACAATATACGGGAAAATTGTAATTTGCATTAGCTTAATAAAGCCATTGCCAACTGGCTGTAAAAACGCCAACCGTTCACCAAAAATAAGACCGAAAATGACACCGCCAATTAGTGCCCACAGCATGAGGTTTTTAGTCGCAAAAAAGTCGATAAGTTTCTTCATTGATCCACAAATAAGTAAGGGCTTAGGGTCACTTGACCCTTGTAAGCCCTGTATTTAATCATAAATTGGCGGTTGTTTGTAACGCCAAGGTAATCATTTCAGCAAAGGAAGTTTGTCTTTCTTCACTACTTAGGTGAGTATCGTGCGTAATATGATCCGAAACCGTTAAAATGGTTAACGCATTTGCACCGAACTCTGCGGCAACACCGTAAAGGCCCGCGGCTTCCATTTCGACACCTAAAATGCCCATTTTATCCATTAGCTCGAACATTTCTGGTTGCGGTGTATAGAATAGGTCAGATGAAAACACATTGCCTACTTTCACTGGTAACTGTGTTTTACTCGCTTGTGCTAAACAAACATTCAGCAAGTTAAAATCAGCAATTGCGGCAAAGTCGTGGCCTTTAAAGCGCATGCGATTAACTTTTGAGTCAGTACAGGCACCCATAGCAATAACGATGTCTCGTAGTGCTACTTGATTCGATACCGCGCCACAACTGCCTACGCGGATCAGGTTCTTTACACCATATTCTGTGATCAGTTCTTTTGCATAAATTGAGCAGCTTGGTATGCCCATGCCAGAGCCCATAACCGAAATTCGCTTACCTTGAAAATAGCCGGTGTAGCCGAGCATATTACGTACATCGTTGACTAACACAGCATCATCAAGAAAATGCTCGGCAATATATTTGGCACGCAGCGGATCGCCCGGCAGTAAAATGGTTTCGGCAAAGTCATTTTGTTTTGCATTGAGGTGCGGTGTAGCTGCAAATTCAATTTGATCAAATGAGACCATTAATAGTCTCCTTGTGTTGAATCTGTTGAGGTATTGATTTGCAATACGGTTTTTACATTACCTAATAAGCCTGATGCACCAAAACGGAAGTTTGCAGGGTTAACCCAATCAAGATCAAAAATACTGGCGGCAAGTTCAATGTATTGTTTGGCATCCGCCACTGTGCGTACACCGCCCGCGGCTTTAAAGCCAACTTGTTTGCCACTTGCTTTAATTGTTTCTAACATGATTTTTGCCGCATTTAATGTGGCATTTACGGGCACTTTACCCGTACTTGTTTTAATAAAATCGGCGCCTGCATCAATTGCAATGCGTGATGCGCTCGAAATAAGCTCGTCGCTTTTTAGTTCGCCAGATTCAATGATCACTTTTAATAAAACAGTGTCGCCACAGGCTACTTTGCATTGTTTTACAAGTTCAAATCCAAGCGCTTCGTCGCCGTCAATAAGTGCGCGGTAAGGAAATACAACATCCACTTCATCGGCACCTAAGCTTACAGCTTGCTTAGTCTCTGACACGGCTTTATCAATGTTTTTGTCGCCATGTGGAAAGTTGGTTACAGTTGCAATTTTTACATCTGAATTGAGCTGTTTGTTAGCAAATTCAATGTATTGTGGGTAAATGCAAATGGCTGCAGTATGGCCAGCGCTATTGTTTGCTTGCTGGCAAAGGGCACGGATTTCGTTTTCGCTTTCCGAGCCAGTTAAGCTGGTTAAGTCCATGCACTGTAGGGTAATTTTTGCCGCGGCTGTTAAATCTAATTGGGTGTTTAAGGTCATACTTTTCTCCAAATGTAATACCAATTCTGTAAAGTATGTAATCAGGGGTAGCGCTGGATAAATGAAATGGTAACAGGGCGGAATTTTTTATGTAGTTGTTCTACAATGATAAATTCTAACGCAGTTAGCATGATATTTAGTCCGCTAGGATGATCAGCTACTTAAGTGAATTGGTATAAAAGTAATCCCAGAACAATTGAGGAGGGAGAGTTACACTCTCGATCAATAAGCTCACTCATATGCTCTAAGAACATGAGTGGACTTGGTTCCTTGAAGACTTATGGTTGTAACGATCTCCTGATCTTAGCACCATAATTTAAATCCATTTATACCAAGCGCTATTGTCAGCTATTTTGTTGCTAACAGCTAGCGCTAATTAAGTGTTAAATGATCTAGTTCATCTTTTTATGCGTTGCGAAGTTGCTTCTTCGCTTTACTAATCAAAAGAGTAGCGACCACTACAATTGTACCGGCGACAAAACCAATAATGGCATTAAATAATGTAGGTAATAAAAAGCTTAGGTCGGTATTAAGCAACTGATTGATTGCTAAAGTGAGATCATCTACAACATGATGTAAAAAGTCACTGCCATGAACAAGAATACCGCCACCAACTAAAAACATTGCAAGCGTGCCGACAATTGCCAGTAATTTCATTAAATACGGAGCGAAAGAAAGCAGCCCGCGGCCAATGGTCTGTTGCCAAGCATGAGGTTGTTCTATTAATAACAGTCCTGCGTCGTCAATTTTCACAATTAACGCTACTAAGCCATACACGCCTATTGTCATAAGTATTGCGATAACGCTCAATACCGATAGCTGTGAGGTAAAGCTTTCGTTTGCAACCGTGCCTAATGAAATAACAATAATTTCGGCAGAGAGAATAAAATCGGTGCGAATTGCGCCTTTGATTTTTTGTTGCTCGTAATGTTTGTCGTGAATATCTATCTGCTGCTCTTTTTGCTCGGCATGTTTACCATGAAGCCAAGGCGCAAGTACTTTTTCACAGCCTTCATAACACAAAAATAAGCCGCCAAGCATTAATAGCGGTGTTATTAAAAACGGTGCAAAAGCTGAGATAAGCAACGCTAATGGCACTAATATTAACTTATTTACAAAGGAACCTTTGGCAACCGCCCACACAACGGGTAACTCGCGATCGGCTTTTACGCCAGAAACCTGTTGTGCATTTAAGGCAAGGTCGTCACCTAATACACCTGCAGTTTTTTTTGCTGCTACCTTGCTCATTACCGCAATATCGTCGAGCAAAGTCGCGATATCATCTATGAGGGTGAGTAAGCTTGCTCCTGCCATTTTTTATTCCTTCAATTATAATTCACGCAGAGTTAATCCAACTTCTGTTAAATATATTGGTATAACTATTTTACAACTATAGTGTTTTTCTCTGTAAAAGGAATCAAGATGTTAAGACATGTTTTTTTGCTTTTGAGCCTGATGATGCTCTGTGCATGTAATTCAGTTGGGTCTGTGTCAAAGAGTGAAAGGCACAAACTGAATCATCAAGAAAGGCTGTCACCATGATGTTTGAGTGCGAAAATGATTTGAGCTTTGTCTCACGATTAGAAGGGCAAACTTTATGGGCGTTTTTTCCTCAGCAAACGCTTGCACTTGAGCCAACCAGAACGGCATCGGGGGCGAAATACCAAAAAGCAGCGGATTACGTTTGGTTAAAGGGTGACAATGCGATGGTGAATTACCAGCAAACACTTTATAAAAACTGTGTTAACAACCGCCAAGAAGCTATTTGGCAAGACGCAAAATTTCGTGGTGTTAGCTTTCGCGCAGTTGGCAATGAGCCGGGTTGGTTAATTGAAATAACACCAAATGTTCACGTTAAATATCTTTCTAACTATGGCCAGTTTGAGACTGTCTTACCTTATAAAAAACCGATTGAAACCGAACAAAGCAGCATGTTTGAACTAACTAAAAACCAAAACACGCTATTATTTGAAATTATTAATAAACCATGTACCGATTCTATGTCTGGTCAAAAATTTGCTTCCAGCGTACGCGGTCAGTTTAACGGCAAAGCGTTCTCAGGTTGCGGTCGGGCGTTGTTTTAAAGTTGGCACTGTTCACAGCCATAACGTTTTTCATAACGACGTTCAGCCCAAATATTATAAAAATGATTCACCAGCCAATAAATACCGGGAATTGAAAAACAATAACTGACCCATCCAATCGGGTGTGAGCGCCACAGTTTAAAGTTTGCGTTCAACCCGATAAGCCATGCGCCTTTTTCGTCTCGCAAGTGTAATACCTTCAGCATATTCGTTCGCTGTTGCCGAGCAAAGTTTTGCGAGTGGACATCTTTAAATTCAAACCGCTCGCCAGATAGCTTGCGCCAAAGTGCAATTTCTTTGCTGCAAAGCGGGCATTGTGCATCGTAGTAAACAGTGTTCTTCATATTTTAACTCCTTTAATAGACCGTAAAGATCAACACGCTCTATTAATACGTAGTGACTTTGAAAAAGTTTGAACGAATATTGCAGTTTTTCCGTATTGCTTAAAAAGTCACCCAACAAGGTAATTGTTATGCGTAAAGATGAGTTTAAAAATCAAATAGAAAGACATTTACTTACCCCAACCATTTTTGGTTATGCAGATGCAAATCATTATTTAGTTGGCGCAGAAGATGAAGACGGAAATTTTTATTCCCTTTCTGATGAGCAAGATAAAATCATGGTTTTTAACTCGATGTTTGAAGCTGAAACGTGTTTAAAGTCGCTAGGGTTTACCAGTGCAAGTCTGCATTTTCAAACAGCGTATGATGAGATGATTGGTAACGACAAAAGCAGCGATACTCGCATTACAATCAGTTTAGGCGAGCAATAAGCTCGTCTCGCTTGCTTAGAGCAAACAAAGTGGTGTCGTGGTAAAGCAATTGAAAGTTTGACTCTATGCGATCAGAGTTAACATTGTACCAATCCACTAATATTTCGAGTGGAACTGTATTTCTGAATCGTTTCCCTGTGTTATGCAGGGCGAGTTTAATACCTTGCTGATGGCTGTAACTAGCAAACCAGTTTTCGTTAATAATGCGCGACGTTTTGATTTGGTATTTTTCGGGTAAAGTTGCACCATACAGAGCAAGCTCAGCGTGCAGAACTTGATAGAAGGAGGTGCACAAATTTTGATACTGAGCCTCTAGCTGTTTTGCCAGTAAATGATCAAATAAAATATCCAGCCCGACCCCGGCGTAACGACGTATTTCTTTAAACTCACTTTTAAATTGTTGGCACACAGGATGAGCATCTGTAAAGCTATCGATGCCACGATGTAAACGTATTCCTAGCTCTAACTCTACAGGTAAAAAACTAAGCTGACTGCCTTTCACAAAGTCGCCGAGTAAGTTGCCAGTTAAGCTAGTCGATGTTAAGTGAGCCAAGTGTAAATGTGCAAAATAATTCAAATTTTGTTCGATCTTAAAAGTAAAAATAACCGTATACTCAATGTCTGACGATCCTTGTCGCTCTAATGTTCGGTTTGAGCATGTTTTTATTAAAGCGCTCAATGTAGAGCTTAGTAATATAAGCGAACATCGAGCAACAATGACAAAAGCGAGCCTTGCGGCAGCTGCAAAAACGAACTAGAAAGGTCATCAGACCCTAGTATATTAAAATAACTGGAATCACTTATGAAACGTTTAAAAAATATTGTGTTAACTTCTTTGCTCGCGCCATCTCTGTTTGCATTTTCAGTTTCGGCTACTGAGTGTAACGACTTTACCAACCAAGATGTTCGTAAATTACGCTCTAAAGAAAGCATCAACTTATGCCAGTTTAAAGATAAGCCATTACTGATTGTAAATACTGCAAGTAACTGCGGCTTTACACCTCAATTTGAGCAACTTGAAGCGCTTCATAAAGAATATAAAGAACAAGGTTTAGTTGTGTTGGGTTTTCCATCTGATAGCTTTTTTCAAGAAGAAAATGATGAAAAAGACACCGCCGAAATGTGCTTTATCAATTACGGTGTGACGTTCAATATGATGGCAACGAGTGATGTGAAAGGCAGTGATGCTAATCCCATATTTAAACATTTAGCAGATAAAACTCGTTCGCCAAGTTGGAACTTTAATAAGTACTTAGTAAGTAAAGACCGTCAAACAATCACGCATTTTGGCTCACGAGTAAAACCGCAAAGTGATGAATTAAAGCAAGCAATAGAAAAAGCACTTTGATTACGCTTTTAAACAATTGATGCTGTGCATATGGTTTTAGTCTGACACTATATTTGGTACAGTTTGAACACGTTGCGTCATATGTTGGCGCAGCGGAAATACCTTTAAACATGTAAAAGGAATTACATGCAGGCCATAAACATTGGGTGTTTGTGATTCCTCAGCAATAAGGATATTCAATGAAATCTACACATTCTTCTTTTAGATTTTTAGCCTGCAGTACTGCGCTATCCGTTTTTCTTTACGGATGTGGCGGGGGCTCGTCTGATAAAGATACATCGCCCAATCCCGATCAAGGTAATCGCGTGCCAACCGTTACTATTAATGGTGATAACAGCGCACAAGAAGCGAGCGTTGTAACACTTAATGCCGCAGCTAGCGATAGCGATGGCTCGATCAGCAAATATGCTTGGTCTATTACATCGGGTGAAAATGTCACTTTAAACAATAGCGATCAAGCTTCGGTCGATCTCACTTTGCCAGATGTAGATGGCGACACACAGATCACCATTAGCGTAACGGTAACTGATAATGATGGTGCAACCGCACGCGATGAACACACACTTACTATTGTCGATAACGCAGATAACCAAGCGCCGAGTGTGGTAATTAATGGGGTTACTGAGGTTGATGAGCAAAGCGAGCTTAACCTTACCGCCAACGCCAGCGATAACGATGGCGAAATTGTCAGTTATTTTTGGCAACTAATAAGTGGTGAAGGAGTCACGTTAAGCGATACCGATAAAGCACAAGTAAAAGTCACCACAGCAGATATCGATGAAGATCAGCAAGTTACTATTGCCGTTATGGTAACCGATGATGGTGGTGCGATTGCAATGACGCAGCATCACTTGCTAGTAAAAGCCAGCGTGCAAACGCAAGTATTTACTTTGAAAGGTCGCGTTAATAATGGCGCTAATTCAACCGTAAATTTAACGGTTGGCGATCAAGTTTTTACAGCAACTACCAATGACAGTGGCGAATTCAGTTTGCCCGTTGAACTCGATGAAAGCTATAACTCGCAATTGGCTAAGTTATCAGCACCCAGTAATTCGGTATTTTTCCCGGAGTTTAATTTCGTTTCGCAATTGCTGACATTAGGCGAGTTAAAGCAACGTGCTGGCAGCGATAATATATTAACTGATGATGAGTACTTTGCCGTTAGCGTCGGTCATATATCAACGACTCTATATTACATGCTTGATGACAAAGAGAGTAATACGACCACAGAGCAGCTAGAAAAAAACTACGGAAGAGTTTATACCGAGGTGCTAACAATGCGCGCAGGTGTGCTGCATATGTTACTTAACGGTAATCAAGGTGAAGCCTACCCCTTACCTACAGGCGTTACAACACTAGAACAATTGTTTGAAAATGATGAATTAATTCGTGAGTTTGAACAGCGTATGTCTGATACCTATCCGGAAAGTATGGCTCACGGTCAAGTTCTGCGCTCTGAAACAATTGCTTACCCTGTAATTAATGAAACTAAGCAATTAGTTTTTTCACCACAGCTACCTTCTATGAGCGACGGTCGTCATTTTACGCTAAACCCAGATGGTACGGGCAGTACAGTACTAGAGAATGGTAGTAGTAGCGAACTTACCTGGCTTATTGATGAGCTAGGCAATTTAACCCTAGAATATACATCGCCCATTACCTTGGTACATAGTGAAATAGTGATACATGAAATGCAGTTATTAACGACTGAATTTTACGCTTTTTTTCAGCGTGGGAACACAATCGAAGGGGTTGTAGCTGAAAGGTTTCGTATAGTCGACAAAGATGGAAATGTCGTTGATGATAATTACGGAAGTTTACGCCACGGCGGGTTTACTGAAAAGCGAAATGCAACCAAGTTATCCGAAGCAGATTTCTTAGGGACGTGGTTAATCGGTGATGTGTTCACTCCAGAAAATGCTATTTTGTCTGAGCCAGCAGTCGCTAATCTAATGGCGGACGGTTCTGCAAGCATTGAAGTGCCAAGTGCTGATTTTTATACTAATAATGCTAAATGGCAGGTGGCTGATGGTAATTTAGAGGTAACTTCTGGTAGTGGCGATAATGAGACTCGCTTTACTTACTATATTCTAAACAAAAACGAAATCGGTTATGCGTTTGTCGCAGATGTAACTAGCGGCGGCCAACAATTTGCACGTAATGGCATTATGTTGAAACAGCAAACTGCTACAGGTTTTAGCGAAAATGACATTGTAGGCCATTTTAAAGAGGTGACAGGGTATCGTCTTTATGGGCATGAAAACTTAGTTATCTATGATGATCTGATTGCGCGAGAGGATATCGACGAGGATGATAGAGTTGCCCGTATAGATGAAGACGGTGTTTTGCGATTGGAAACGTATTTAGATAAAGATACTTCTATGCGATGTCGTTCAAGCGACAACGGGCGTTGCTACCTGTCGCAGCAAATGTCTTATCGTTTATTTGCTAAAGACACAAATAAGTATGTTGTCTTGCGTACAATTGTACTGTACGACATTAATGGTGATCCTGGTTACGGCTTTAGTAATATTACTCGCTTAGAAAAACAAGACGGCATCAATATTACGCAGTTTGATTATGGCATGTTGCACAGTTTGCGTTTAAGGGAGCATTTACCAAACGGTCAAGAAAATGATTATGACTTCAGTGAGTCATATGTCAGTGATGGGGATGGGGAAAACGAACCTAGATATTCACTAAGCGTTAGCTATGCAAATGGTGAGTATGAAGACACACCATTCTATCTTGATAATGGTATTGCTTATTTCACATTAGCGGGCAAATCGATGCAAATGTCGCTTGAGCAGTTTGAGCGAGATACACTGACTGTTTGTTTGCATGAAGCGGGCGGTGCATGTACCGACGCAGGTAAAAAGCAGTTAGATATGCGTTGGAATGCCGCAGAAATGCCGGCACAATAATTAAAAAAGAGAGGCTTAGTTAAGCCTCTCTTTTTTTACTTTTTAGTCGGTTGCTACAGGCTATACCATAGACCAATCCAGCCCCGTACCTCATCTTGAATGGTATCGCCTTCAATTTTGGCAATACCAAAATCAATATTAATATCATTTAATACAGAAGGTGCAACGGCAAAGTCGAATTGGCTATTTAACTTAATTCCGTAGCTAGTGGCGAGTTCGCTGTTATTGAGCTCATGCTGCGATACATAAAGCCAAGGTGTATTTTGCTTAAACGCAAACCCAGCTCCAAAGCGCTGATAATCATCACTCAATGCGGTATAAAACGGTAGTTCGTTAATGAGTGAGCGATCAGCTTGTGCTTCTGGCTTAATTAAACTGGACGCGAAGCCACCAATATTCATTAGCATGTCATCACGTTGTTTTGTTTGGTAATCAACGTAAAGTGGCATATTCCAAGCTTTACCGAATAGCGCTACGTTTGCATCAAAGCCTTGCCAACTGCCATGTGAGCTATCACCACTGTAGATACGTGCAGACGCAGTTTGACCAATCGCAAATATTTGCCAATCACGTTGCCAAATTTGATTCGCGCCGAGAGCAAGCCATTGGTTATGGCTATCATCAATATCTTTGTAGCCATACGCAAGATGACTATTCAATTTAAATGCCCCGTTGCGATAAGGGTAACTGGCCTGCAGATAGGCTCCGGTAGCGTCTTCCTCAGCAGCTAAGACATCAGGGTGTTGATATTGATTTGCGGCTTTAAGTTTATAATCAAATGCGTGTGCTAAAAATTGCCATTTATCGAGTTGATATTTCACGTCTAAATAAGCACCGTTTAAAGCATTTTTATTGTCGATTGCGCCACCAAATTGCCAGCTCAACTTATTGAGTAGATCTTTACCTTTTACACCCACGTGTAACAGTGCAGTACTGGCACTATTGTATTGCTCAGCAAGTGTAAACGACATTGTTTGATTTGATGGCGAATAATCGCGCTGTGCGCCAGCCGTTTGCTGATAAATTTTCGCTGGCGGTAAGCTTGGCTGCTCTGCTTTATCGGTTGCGGCTTTTGGTGATAATGCGCGCTCTGTTACTTCAGTTACACTTGCATTGTCACTTAATTGGTAAATATCAGGGCCTTCAGAATTAACCGCTAAATACAGTAAACCATGCTGTTTGCTTGGCATTGGGTATTGCATAACTTGCTGCCCAGCGCTGAGCTGTTCTAACTTATCTGATGCAAAGGTATAGCGATAAAGATTAGTTTGACCATTTACCCCTGCAACATAGTAAATGCTTTCGCCATTTTCGCTCCATTTAGGATATGATAAAAATTGGTAGCCCTTTGGCATTGGCACACTTACATCGTTATTTGATGTTAAATCTTTTACCCATAGCGCCCAATTTTGGTTGAGCTCAGTTTTAAGATAAGCCAGCTTGTTATTTTTGTATTGCGGGAAGTCGTAGACGGTTTGCAGAGACGGTTGGGTTAAATCGCTCATTTCACCCGACGTTAAATCAATTTTTACCAGCTGTGAGTAGCCATATTCAACGCGCTCGGCATAAGCAGTATTGTTGTCAGCTAAGGTAAAGCGGCGCACATTAGCAAACTGAGTAAGTTGTTTGGTTTCACCAGTTTCGCTGTTCCAGCTAAAAAGATCTTGGTGCAGTGTATTCATTTCGTTGTTAGCAACGCTAAATGCACCGTATACAAGCGTGCTATTATCACGCCAAACTGGGTTTAAAATACCTTTGCGATTAATAGAGTTAAGGGTGTCTTTTGTTTCTTTTTTGAAGCTGGTGGGTTTGCTATTTGCAATGTCTTTTGCGTCGTCTTCTAGCAGCTCTTTTTGCGCTTCTTCAAACTCTTTAATGGCATCAGCATTTTCTTCTGTTGCATATATGGTGAGCTTGGTATTGCCGTCTTTGTCTTTACTAACAATGGCAATTTTGTCTTCATCTGGTGACAGGCTCGGCGCCGTTTGAATGTAATTGAGATCAAACCAGCGTTTCGTTTCAAGTGCGGTTTGATTTGCTTCTTGTGTTAGTGCTTTATGGGTATATTCCGCAACAAAACGGCGATACAGTTTACTTGGCTTTTCAAGAAATACGCCGGTAAACGCACTATCAAAGTCACGTTTTTTAACCGCTTGCATACGTGTCCATACTGCATCTAATTGCTCTTTGCTGTAGTTATGTTCAAGCCATTGTAAAAAACGCACACCAACGAGATACGCCATAGAACCTGCCATATAGCCACCATCCTCTTCGCTTAGTTGGCTATAACTTGGCAAACTTCCTTCTTTAGCAAATTGCGTGATGAGTGATTCAACATAGTTATCGTGTAAACGGCCGCGGCCAGTCATTTGCGATTCAAGTAACGTTGCATAGCCTTCAGCAGCCCAGCGCGGTGTTGGGTTGTGAGCAATATCATAGGCACTTGAGAAGTTACGTAGCTTTTGACGCCACTCACTGCGTGTTGGCTGTGCTAAATGCACTAAGTGCACATATTCATGTAATACGAGTAGTTGCTGCCAGCCTGAACTATTTGAAATAACCGTATCTGACTGGGGAGGGGTGGCAAAAAATGCCATCATAGGGTCAACACTGCTTGGAATAGCAAAACCGTTTGACTGGTTATAAGGGTCGAAAACAATCACATCAACTTGTTTTTCTAATACACGATTTTGCTGCTCTTTTACTTTTTCGCGAACAACCTCGAGTTCGTTGGCAGCTGATGTAGCCCAGCTTTGGTAAGCTTTCGGGAAATGAACTTTAAAGTTCTCAGTTTCAATGGTTTGCCAGTTATCGTTGGCTGAGGTTGCAAAGCTTGCGGCAACCATCAATGAGAGTAGCGACTTTTTCATATTATTTGTTCCTTTAATTTTATGCGAGCTAGCTTACTGCACGCATAAAACTAAAAAAAATAATAGTGATAAGCGGTTAATCTAAATTATTGGTGGTTACATCCAGCGTGTTTTTGATGTTTCGGCTAGCAATATAAGTCTGTTCATAACCTCAGTGACTAAGCTTTCGGGTAAATACGGTACGCTAACCCCTCCGCTTGCTAACTGAAAGCGCAATGAGCTAAGCTGTTGTTTGCGCATTGGTGGTGTTTGTGTAGTAGCGATTTGTTGAATTTTAAAGCCTTTAAACACTTTATAACTTACGCCAATCAGCCCTTTTCGCGTGAATACTTGCTCTCCGTCAAAGTAAAAGCCAAAGCGCTTGTAGCGCAAAAAACTCAAAATCATACCCAGTAATAATGGTGCAATTAATACTGGCCACGCGCCATCAAGTAGCGGTTTAAATAAAAAGGCACTAATGATGGAAATAGGCAGAAGCCAATAAAGTACGAAAGTCTTGTAAAAGTAGTTAATGGCGATTGGCTGAAATGGCACATTGGTAATGTCTAACTGTTTATCCCAGCATAAATTCATTACATCGTTCACTTGGCTCTTTGTCAGTACAGGCACAATTAACGACTGTCCTTTTTTTACCGTATTTGCATGGCTGTTATTAATTTGTTTGCAGTTAATGGTGTAGCGTTTAAGCAGTTTTGCAATCCAGTTTTGTTTGACTTCAATTGACTGAATTTTACTAACGCTTAGCGACATTTGATGGCGTTCAAATAATCCTGAAATACGCTTTATTTTGTTGTTTTCTAAGCTAAGTTCATAGTTGTAAAAGCGAATAACTGCGCCCAGTACCGATGCGAATACAAACAGGGCAATACCGCTTAGAATAATGGTGGCACCCGCGGCCATCTCTGCATATTCATTATTGGTCACAAGATTATTAAAAAACTGTGTAAGCGGCGCGGCAAAGTCTTGTTTAATATAGTCAGTAATTTGCTCAGTGAAAGGCGCAAGTGCTGCCAATACTAAAAACATCATGCCAGACATTAAGCCAAACTTTGCCACTTCAAAATTCGCTAATGTTAAATCGGGCGACTGCGCAGCTTGTTGTGATTCGCCTTGTTGCTCGGTTTGTTCTGGCTTGGCTTGGTAATTAAATATTTGATCGCGCAACGTATTTGCGTAGTGATCCGATACCCCCGGTAACACAACTTCTTGCTGGGCTGAGCCTGCAGCATCAAAGTGACAGTTCACCGCTGAAAATGGTGAAAAGTAAAATGGTATTGCTAAATTAACGTTTTGTACTTTGGCAAAGTTAAGCGTGACGCGCTCTTTTTTAAATACACCTTTACGCAAAATAATTTCGTGCTCGGTAACTTTATAGCGAAAATTAAAGTAATAAAGAGTCGCGTAAGTCACTAAAATCAATGCTAATACGCTGGCACCTGAAGCAAACCAAAACAGTTTATTCTCAACTTGGGTGACCCAAATAGCAAAGGCTGGCGCAATATTAATGAGTCCGTCTTTCACAAAACGCACGATAAAGTGCAGCACAAAATAAATAATCGCAATTGGCGACAGCTTTTGCCAAGTGGCTGTACTGTTATTACTCATCGTCGTGACGCTCACTTGCGGTGTTTGCCAAGATAAACTGTCTTAGTTTACTGGCGCGCTCTTGGCTTAGACCATGAATTTCGAGATCAGCGCCAGCACCGCCAGCGGTAAACAGTTTTAACGTGGCGAGTTTGAGCTTGCGTTCAATAGGATTACGGTGGGTTTCAATATGTTGAACACGATTAAAAGGTATGGCGATGGTGCGCTGCCAAAATACTCCGCGTTTTAATAGTAGATCGTGTTCTCTCAGTGCGATAGATGTCATTGCGACGCTACGCTTGGTAAACCAAGCGACGTATAAGTTTATCAATACTAATGCACCTGCAACCAATGTGGTTATGATATTTTCAACTGGCGATAAAAAATAAAGAAAGATCACAACAGCGATACTTGCAGGTATTAAAAATACAAAGGTGCCAATTAGTGCTTCTTTGCTTGCCAGTTTATCCAGAGGTTTAAAATCTGCTTGGGTAAAGTCAGGTAGTGTTTGTTCGGAAATTTGATGGTTGCTAAACACGTGATGTCTCTTTGTTTTTATAATCTTTGCCTATTAAAGCAAAAAACTCAGCAAATGCTGAGTTTTTATGATTTTCGGCAATATAGCGTGATTAAAGCCAGCGCACAGTATGAATTAACGAATGGCTTTCGTCAGGTTGCAATGTCACTTTGTCATCCATCACGTTAGCGGCTTCTAAACACAGCATGGTATGGAACTCGTCATCGCGAAAGTTACTTAGGCGCTTTGATTTTTCAATCCACGGATTCCACAGCACACACGAACTTGAATTTTCACGGCCAACTTCAATAATACCGTCTGGTGTATTAATGGTTTGAACCAAAGGAGTGTTTTGATAAACCATATCGGTTTCGCGGGCAAAATTGACAATGTCGTTTTGTGCAAATGGGCCTTCACCAAACTCAATATAGTTAGCACCTTGCAGGCCATCGACTGTGGTGTTTTCAATTTCAGCGGTAGGGAAATAGGTATGCAGTGCTTGTGTTAACTCAAATGCAGCATTGCCAGTATTCGTGTTTACCAGCGCAATGTGCAAACTATCGCTTAGCGTGAATACGACTTTTAAGCTTGATTGATGTGGCCAGTATTCTGGATTTACTTGGCCCATCGGCAATGAAAAACTCACAACAATGTTATTGTCGTTTTCTATCACTTCTTCTGCGCGCCAAAGCATAGTGCGGGCAAATCCGTGTTGCGGCCAACCGTCATTAGCACTCATGCCAAACCAAGGCCAACAAATAGGAATACCACCGCGAACGCCTTTGCCGACTTGATAGTCTTCATCTTGCGATACCCAAATTAAAGGCTTTTTGCCTTTTGGCGTAAATTCGGTAAGTTGCGCGCCTTGGAGAAAAATTTTAGCGCTGCAAAAGCTCGATTCAACTGATAGGTACTCTAGTCCTGAATCAGTATGCTTAACGGTAACAGAAGGTGATAAATTCATAAGGCATCCTTGTAAAAGGGAACTCAATTTAATGCAGAAAACAAGATAACCAATGCGTGATCAATTAGCAAACCAGTAAATTTCATATAGTTCTAGGTAAACTAACGTCATCTTATCGCAAACTTCATGTGATTTAGTTATTTGCCTTGATATACTGAAATTCTTTTTCACAATATGAACACACACATGAAAAAATCTCTTATTGCACTTGCAGCAATGGCAGCATTACTAGGCTGTCAGCAACAAGAACAGGTGTCATCGCCGAGTGTTGTAGCAAGTGATACTACTAATTTAAAATTAGTGAGCTGGAATATTGAGCATTTAGCT
Organism: Pseudoalteromonas sp. NS-SX12; assembly: GCF_057367955.1. Classification (NCBI taxonomy): domain Bacteria; kingdom Pseudomonadati; phylum Pseudomonadota; class Gammaproteobacteria; order Alteromonadales; family Pseudoalteromonadaceae; genus Pseudoalteromonas; species Pseudoalteromonas sp. NS-SX12. The sequence goes on from NZ_CM170634.1 coordinate 998,030, forward strand.
GACGAGGTAGGTAAAGGCTGTAAGCCACGTAGCCAAGCTGATTACCAAGCGCTTGCAAGTTATGCCGCAACCTTAAATGCTGACATAGTCGCACTGCAAGAAGTGCAGTCAGAAAAAGCGCTTAAGCGCGTTTTCCCTGAATCACAGTGGCAGTATGTGATTTCAAGTCGTGCCGATAACGAGGCGTATGAGTGTCGTGGTCACGATGGTTTGTTTTCAACGCCGCAGCGTACAGCATTTGTTATTAAAAAAGGTATTAACTTCATCGCTCAAGATGACTTTAAAGCACTTGCCCTTGATAACCCAGGGTTACGCTACGGTACCTCAATTAGTCTCAATAATGGTCAACTAGAACTACTGAACGTGCATATGAAAAGCGGTTGCTTTGTTAGTGACTACCGCAAAGATACTAAAAAAGCCTGTACTACTTATCAGCAGCAAGGGCCTATTTTAGAAAAGTGGGTTAACCAGCGTGTTGAAAACAAGCAAGCGTTTGTTGTACTGGGTGATTTTAACCACCGTTTAGTTGACCAAAACAATCGCTTTTGGCAAGAGCTAAGCAAAGAAGACGGCGAACGTATTTTGTTAAGCAGCATGCAAAACTTAAAAAGTTGCCATCCTAAATACAAAGCACCAATCGATCACATTATTACTGGCCCAATTTCAACTCAGTGGATTGTTGATGGCTCTCAAAAAGTAGATGCGTTTGGTAAGCAAGGCGAGCTAGATTACAAAGATATGTTAAGTGATCACTGCCCAATAAGTTTAACGCTATCAATTAAATAGTTGAAAGAAAGCGCACGATAGTGCGCTGTCTTTTCTTTCAAGCCTTTCTCTACTCTTCGCATATAAATAAACCTGTATACCCAAGCTAACATCAAACTGGTGTTATATTGCTTGTTTTTTAGCTATCAGTTGAGCCAATATAATACGTACATAACGTGATTGGGCTTTTACATGGATGAATCTCAACTAAATCAAGCGGATGCTCAGCAGAGGGTGGATCAGATACACGCCTTTGAATCTGAACTGGCGCAATTACAACATGCCGGCGTGATCACCATGCCAGTTGAGCAGCAACAGGCTGTTTCTCAGTATCATCAGCAGCTTCTCACTCAGTTAGCCAAGCAATTTGACGTTGATACGACAGCTCAGTCTAAGCACCTAACATTAGGTATGAAAATCGCTTCGCTGTTTGGTGCCTTGGCGATGGCGGTGAGTTTATTCTTTTTGTTTTATCAATTTTGGGGCTATTTAAGCACAAGTGTGCAAGTGGGTATCTTGGTTACTACGCCCATTGCATTGTTCTGTGGTGCGATAAAGTTAGCTGAAAATGAATCCCACGGTTATTTTGCCAAAATAGCGGGTTTGGTTGCGTTTGCGGGGTTCGTACTTAACGTAATGCTGCTTGGGCAGATTTTTAATTTAACCCCATCTCCTAATGCGTTTTTGATTTGGGCCGGACTCGCCTTTATTTTGGCGTATGCTGTTAACGCACGAGTATTGCTGTTTTTTGCAATTGTGAATGTGTGCAGCTTTATTGCAATGAAGGTGGGCGCATGGAGTGGCATGTATTGGATCAGTTTTGGCGAGCGCCCTGAAAACTTTATTGTGCCGAGTATATTACTGTTTTTAGTCCCGCATTTTATCAATCAGCGTGCATTTAGTGGCTTTGCTGCAATGTATCGTGTTTTGTCTCTGATCATACTGTTTCTAGTTGTACTTATTTTGTCAAACTGGGGTGGCGTAAGTTATTTCAATTATGATGATGACCTTGTTGAAGGCGTGTATCAAGTTGCTGGGTTTGCGTTAAGTGCAGCGGTGATTTGGCTTGGAATTCGTAAAGAGTGGCCGGGCGTTGTGCAAACTGGCAATGTATTTTTTGTACTGTTTCTTTACACCAAGTTCTTTGATTGGTGGTGGGATTGGATGCCTAAGTATCTATTTTTCTTTGTACTTGGGTTATGTGCGCTGCTTGCATTATTGGTATTTAAGCGAATTCGTAAGTTAGCCAAACACACGAGGACAAGCGCATGAAAAAGTACTTAATTTGCGGTATCGCGTTAATTGTTTTTACCAATATTTTTATTTTAGGTGGTGTTTTTTATAATCGCTCTGGTGAGCCAACGGCTCAGCTCGTTTTATCTGAACGAGAAGCACGCTTGCCATATTTATCTGGTTTTGAAAAAGAAAACTCGGGCGTAGGGCTTTCAATCTCTTGGCGTGCATTGGCAAACAAAAAAGACGAGCTTGCTTATTACAACAACCGCAGTATAAACCTAACCAAGCAGCAGTTAATAGCGTTAGGGTTTACTGAACTTGAAGTCTCTGAAGATGGCTGGGCGCAGGAACGTACGTTATTTTTTGCGCTTGAATATAATGGCGAGCATTATCAAAAGTCATTAGCAAATGCGCAGAGTTATTATGAAAAAGCGCTTGCTCGTTTTGAGTTGGATACTAATGATGAACAGCTCAAATACGCCAAAGAGCGAGCTTCTGAGGCATATCAACAAGAGTTGCATCGCAATAGTCGTTTGTTCTTTTTAGAAGCGGCACAAGACTATAAAACACTTGCAACTAAGTATGCAGCGCAAAGCAATATCGTTATCGTAAAAGGAAATGCGAAGCCCTACTTTAATGATTATAGCAAAGATCACTCTTTGCATTTGCGTGCGCTATTGGTGAACAGAATTAATGTACCTGCTCATTTCGTAGAAACTTTGGCAAACCTAAAAACATCACGAGGACAAACAAAACCAGGCTATAGCGTGACGGTTAATTGGGGCAAACGTTTGGAGCCTTGGATTGTAGATATACAGATCAACTAATACAGTTTTAAAGCGTATCTCTAATAGCTTGTTAAAAACGCAAAATACAGTGCGGCTGCAAAGTTACGGCAGCCACATGTTTATTGTCATTTTCTTGCCGCAAATGTGACACTTAACTGTAGTCAGTTCTCAATATCGGAACGGTATATTTTCTCAAGGGACTATTACGCATCGGATGCGCCAATTCACAACTGAGAAAATATAACAATGAAAAGAGTAATTCTATTAAGCTTATTGCTGCCTAACGCACTATTTGCTGCACCCGAAGTTCACTATCAAGAATGTAAGACAACCTTTGACTATGCGCTGGCAAAATACCAAGGTACAACCGACAAAAATAATAGCGGTAGCCAGTGGTGTTATTTAAAATCACCGAAAGACGGTGAAAGTTGGGGCAATGTGCGCACTGAGTCTATTCCTGAGTTTAAAACCGTTTCAGGTAAAACGTGTTTAGCACCGTCTAGTTATCAAGGTGAAAAATTCTATGGCTGTACCACCCGCAATCATTCATCGCCATGGTGTTATGTTGCTGAAGGTGACTGGGAAGAATGTGACGCGCCAGCGCCTGAACCGCTGTTAACTCATACACAACCACAGCAAAGCAAACGTTTAGACAGAGTAGCATTAGGTAGCTGCTTTAAAACTAAAGGGGATATGCCAGCAGCATTAGCGCGTTTGATAGGTCATCAACCTGACCTATTTTTATGGTTAGGCGATAATATTTATGCCGATACCACTGATATGGCCTTAATGCGTCAGAAGTACGATGATAAAAAGCGTAACCCTGATTATCAGCAGTTTTTAAAGGCCAACATCCCAGTTATGGCAACATGGGATGATCATGATTTTGGGCGCAACAATGATGGTAAATATTATCAAAAACGTGCAGAGAGCCAGCAAGAATACTTACGTCACTTTGATGTTGAAGCATCGGATCCGAGACTTAATGGTCAAGCAGGTATTTACGAAGCTAAATTGCTCGGGCCAAGTGGTGAGCAAACTCATGTGATTACACTTGATGCACGATACTTCCGTTCACCCACTTTTAGTAACTATGGCACCTGCGAAGGTGATAACAGCACGATTTTGGGCGAACAACAATGGCAGTGGCTTGAAGCAGAGCTCAATAAACCGAGCGAAATTAAAATTATTGCCAGCGGTATTCAAGTATTACCTCCGCTACACAAAGGAAGAAGCTTAAATAGCTACTGTGCATATGGAAATGGCAACCAGTTTAATCAAGCGATTGCCAATTTAAATGAAGAAGCAATGTCTGGCACTAGTTACGAATCATGGGCAGAAATGCCCGCTCAGCGAGAAAAGTTGTTACGACTTGTGCAAAAGTCGGTAAATTCAGGCAAGACGAAAGCGGTTATTTTCTTATCAGGCGATCAGCATTGGGGTGAATTGTTACAAAAAGAGATACCGGCTAGTCCAGAATTTGGTGCACCCGTTACCGTATACGAAGTGACTGCATCAGGCTTTGGTCAAAATTGGCCGTATCATATTGAAAACCCGCTACGCTTGCCGATTTATGCCGATTCGCAAGGTAACGGTGACTATTCAAAACAATGTAAACTACCTTACAAATATGCGCTGGTTGAATACCATGGGTGTATTACACGTGATCACGATAAACCTTGGTGCTATACCGAAGTGGATGAGAACGGCAAAGGTATTGAAGGGGCGTGGGGTAACTGCGCACCAAGCGGCGCTGAAATTCCAACCGGTAAGGTTGGCGTTGTGAGTAGCAATATTAGTTCACTAACAACGGGTAATCGCCATTTGATTAATAAGTCGGGCAGCAACTACGGCATGCTTGATATCGATTGGCAAAAACGAGAAATAAAACTGTCAATTCAAACAGCCAAAGAAGAAGCCGTTTCTACGATAGTGACGTTTTAATACTGCTTAAAAGGGCAATAAAAAAGGCGCGAATGCGCCTTTTTTGAATGTAAAAATGCTTACTCAACCGTAACTGATTTTGCCAGGTTACGCGGTTGGTCAACGTCAGTACCTTTAATTACTGCTACGTAGTAAGACAGTAACTGCAGTGGGATGGTGTACACAATTGGTGCTAGTACATCGTCAACTTGATTGACGTTAATAACACGCATTGTGTCATCTGAGACAAACTCAGATGCTTTATCAGCGAATACATAAATAATACCGCCGCGTGCACGCACTTCTTCAACGTTTGATTTTAGCTTTTCCAGTAGCTCGTTATTTGGTGCAACAACAATGATTGGCATATCGGCATCAATCAGTGCCAATGGACCGTGTTTTAGCTCACCTGCTGCATACGCTTCTGCGTGAATATATGAAATTTCTTTAAGCTTAAGTGCACCTTCCATTGCGATAGGATATTGATCGCCACGACCTAAGAAAAGTGCGTGATGTTTATCTGCAAACTCTTCAGCTAAGTCTTCAATGCCTTCAGCAAGAGACAGTGACTCTTCAAGCTTGTTTGGTAACGTTTTAATAGCGTTAACAATTTCAGCATGCTCAAGGCCTTTTTCTTGGGCAATTGAAGCTACTAACATTAATAAACCAACAAGCTGAGTGGTAAAGGCTTTTGTTGATGCAACGCCAATTTCAGCACCCGCTTTGGTCATAAACGCAATATCTGATTCGCGCACTAGCGAGCTGCCAGGTACGTTACAAATAGTCATTGAGCTCATGTAACCTTGCTCTTTAGCTAAACGCAGGGCAGCTAAAGTGTCGGCTGTTTCACCTGATTGTGAAATGGTTACAAGTAAGCTGTTTTCATGAACAAACGATTTGCGATAGCGGAACTCAGAAGCAATTTCAACGTTACAGCTAACACCGGCATATTGCTCTAACCAGTAGCGTGCAACCATACCTGAGTGGTATGAGGTACCGCAGGCAATAATTTGCACATGCTTCACTTGTTTGAAAATAGCAGGTGCGCTATCGCCAAATGCGTCAACTGCAACTTTATCGCCATCAATACGCGCTTCTAGCGTATTGCGAACCGCAACAGGCTGCTCGTAGATTTCTTTGAGCATATAGTGACGGTACTCACCTTTGCCTGAGGCATCTTGGGTGATGTTAGATTCAACTACTTCGCGTTCAACAGCGTTGCCATCGATGTCGAAGATTTCAACTGAATCACGAGTAATACGGGCAACGTCGCCTTCTTCTAGAAAGATAAAGCTGCGTGTTACAGGTAGTAACGCTAATTGGTCAGAAGCAATAAAGTTTTCACCTAAGCCCAAGCCAATCACAAGTGGGCTACCAGAGCGAGCCACGATAATTTCATTTGGGTTTTCTTTATCAAAAACTACCGTGCCGTAAGCACCTTCAAACTCTTTTACCGCTGCTTGTACAGATGCAAGTAACGAATCATGACTTTGACGAAGCTGGTGGATTTTATGCACCATCACTTCGGTGTCGGTATCTGATAAAAACTCGTAGCCGTCACCGCGTAGTTGTGTGCGCAATTTATCGTGGTTTTCAATAATACCGTTATGTACAAGCGCAAGCTGTTGACTTGAAATGTGTGGGTGAGCGTTGGCTTCAGTCACGCCGCCATGGGTTGCCCAGCGAGTATGCGCAATTCCCGTTGTGCCTTTTACATCTGCATCGGTAAGTGCTGCATCGAGGTTGGCAACCTTACCTACTGCTTTTACAGTGTTAAGTGTTTTGTCGTTGTTGCCTAATGCTACACCTGCTGAGTCGTAGCCACGGTATTCAAGGCGCTTTAGGCCTTCAATTAAAATTCGGTTAACTGGGCGTTCTGCCACAGCGCCAACAATGCCACACATAATAATCTCCTTAAATTGCACGGTATGTGAGCGTTAAATGGGTTACAGGTTTGTTGTCGGAACCTGCAAATGCGTTATTTGGAGCAAATAACAGTAACCTGATGTTGTTCAATTGCCTGCTTAGTGTTGTCGTCTAAGCTATCATCCGTTACTAAATAATTTACTTGCTGCCACGGTATTTCTAAATTCGGTATTTTTTTACCAATCTTGTTCGATTCAACAAGCACAATTACTTCTCTTGCTGAATCAGCCATAACGCGACTCAAACCGATCAATTCATTGAATGTAGTAGTACCTCTATCAATATCAATGCCATCGGCACCAATAAACAGTTGATCGAAGTCGTAAGAGCGCACAACTTGCTCGGCAACTTGCCCTTGAAAAGATTCCGAGTGTGGATCCCAGGTGCCGCCAGGCATTAATAACGTTGGCTCATTTTCCAATGAAAGCAATCGGTTAGCTACGTTGATGGCGTTAGTCATAACGACTAAACCACGCTTGTGTGAAAGCTCAGGGATCATAGCTGCTGTGGTGCGACCGCTATCAATAATAATGCGGTTATGATCTTTAATCAGATCTGCTGCGGCTTTTGCTATTTGCATTTTGCGAATTGGATCAAGCTTTTCGTCGCTATTTGCAACGATCTCTTGCGGTAATGCCATTGCACCACCATAACGGCGCAGCAAGAGGCCGCTTTGTTCAAGTGCGGTAAGATCTTTTCGAATCGTAACTTCTGACGTTGCAAATTGTTCTGCGAGTTGTTCAACGCTCACTTCACCAAGTTCATTAACTTGCTGCAAAATAGTATGGCGTCTTTGTTGGGTGTTACGTTTCGTCATTTGCTTAATAAGTTTCGTTTCGAAAGTTATGATATTTTAATTGAAACTTAGTAGATCGCAAGCGCTTATTTTATGAGTCTGTTTTGCATCTAAATCCTGCTTGTGTGAAAATATTCAATGGAAGTAAAAAATTACAAGGAATCATAATGTTAAATGGATTTAAATCGATATTTCTCATCGCGTTATTATACTTATCTCCTAATGCACTTGCTGGTGCAACACAATGGATGGACTTTAAGTTAGAGCATGGCCATATCAAAGTGCCAGTAATTGTTGGTGGTGTTAAAGCACATGCTATCTTAGATACAGGTGCTAATGTAAACGCAATCAATGGACAGTTTGTTAGACATCATAATTTAGACCTAAACAAAGGTTCGAGTATTTATGTCAAAGGTGTTTTCGATACTGAAAAGCGTAAAACTTATAAAAATGTCCCGATCAACTTATTTGGCACCGATATTGAGTTAGACGATATGGTCGACTTTCAATTAGGCCCATCTGATGATGCTATTTTGCTTGGCTCTTCATTTTTTTCCCTTTTTATCGTTCAAATTGACTATCCCAACAATAAAATGCGTTTGCTAACGCGAGATACTTTTGACTTAAAAAAGCTAAAAAATATTGAAATGCATAATCAAAAGGGAACAGGTCTGCCTATCGTTAAAGTTAATTTCAATAAAAATGATTCTGCATGGCTGTTGTTAGATACCGGTAATACTGGCGGTATTATGGTTGAACGTAGCTATGCAAATAAGTTGGAATGGTTGGAAAGCTATCAGACAGAAACAGGTTTAGTTATTGGGGTAAATAAAATAAAAGGAACTGAAAGCTTTCGCATTGATTCACTGAAATTTGGACCTTATACCCTTGAAAATGTGTTGGTGACAGTTCCAGCAGAAGGAGAGCGAAGTAATTTGGAAAGTCGCTATGAGGTGAGTACAGGTTCTCGTTTGAGAGGAAGAAGAGTTAGAGGTTTGCTTGGGTACGACATTTTAAAGCATTTTGTTTTGACGATAGATTATAAAACAGGGTCTGCACATATTAGTTTACCAGAAGAATAGTCTGAAATATCAGATAGCTGAACATTGTAGTTATACAGTGATTTATTTATAGTGCGTAAAGCGTTAATAAAAACAACAAGATGCTATGAAGGAAAAAAAGCAATCCAACCTTCACTTTTCGCAAGATAAGGTGAATCTATTTTTGGCGCTATGCGCCATTATTATTTCAGCAGCCTCATTTTATGCCACTTTTTTACAAGCCAATGCGGCAGAAAAGCAGGTAAAAGCGGCAACTTGGCCTTGGATGCAGTTCGTTTCTGGTAATGCGAATATGGAAAAACGCAGCCAAGAGATTACCTTTACCTTAAAAAACTCTGGCGCAGGGCCTGCTCTTGTTAAATATTTGAAGTATACCTACCAAGGTAAAGAGTATTACGATGTTTATGACTTTATCACTGCATGTTGTTTTGACATTAAAGCCTATGAAACGGCGCTGCAAGAACTGCAAAAAAAGTCCCCGAAGGTCAATTTCTTTAGAGAATTTGGCTGGATCACCACCTCGTTTGCGCAAAACGCACTTGTGCCACCGGGAGGCTCAATTAGTCTTTTAGCGCTTGAAAAAACCAAGTACAACGAGAAATTTTGGCAGATTCTTGATAAAAAACGCTTTAAAGTAAAAGCTGAGGTGTGTTACTGCTCCATACTCGAAAACTGTTACATCAGTAATGGCAAAGGTGATACCCAAGAAGTTGAAGTGTGTCCAGCAATTGTTGAATCAAAACCAATTGTAAAAACCACACCCGTAGAAACAAAAAAAGCCGCAAATTAGCGGCTTTTTTAATATTATTGCTCTTAGCCTTTCTTTACAGGGCGCTGCCAACCATCAATGTTGCGTTGTTTGGCGCGTGATACCGCTAGCTGCTGATCCGCAACATTGGCTGTAACTACTGAGCCTGCGCCAATAGTGGCTGTTTGACCAATTTCAACAGGTGCCACAAGCGAGCTGTTTGAACCAATAAACGCGTTATCGCCAATAATGGTTTTAGATTTGTTTACACCGTCGTAGTTGCAAGTAATAGTGCCAGCGCCAATATTCACTTTTTCGCCTACTTCGGTATCGCCTAGATAAGTTAGATGATTCGCTTTAGAGCCTTTACCTAAGCGGGTCTTTTTCATTTCGACAAAGTTACCAATGTGCGAGTCTTCTTCCATAATGGCACCTGGACGAAGGCGTGCAAATGGGCCAAGTGTACATTTAGCAGCAACTTTTGCCTCTTCAACAATAGAGTTAGCTTTAATCACCACGCCATCGCCAATTTCGCAGTCTTTTAGCACGCAGTTCGGGCCAATAACAACATCGTCACCAAGTACTACTTTGCCTTCAAATACTACGTTAACATCAATTTGTACGTCTTGACCTGTGGTGACTTCACCGCGTACATCAATACGCGCAGGGTCAGCTAAACTTGCGCCATTTAGCATTAAATCTTCAGCTTGCCACGCTTGATAAGCGCGCTCTAATGCAGCTAGTTGCACGCGATTATTAGCACCTTCCACTTCCATTAAATCGCTTGGTTGGGCAGAGGTAATTTCAACGCCATCAGCGTGTGCCATAGCAACAATATCCGTTAGGTAATATTCGCCTTGTGCATTGTTATTTGATAAGCGACCGAGCCAATCACGTAACAAACCGCCGTTAACTGCCATAATGCCTGAGTTGATTTCAGTGATTTTTAGTTGCTCTGGGTTGGCATCTTTTTGCTCAACAATACCCACAATATTGCCATCTTTACGCTCAATGCGGCCATAGCCCGACGGATCATCTAAGTTGACGGTTAAAATAGCGAGGCCTTTACTTGGTGTTACATCAAGCAGTGCTTCTAATGTTGATTTTTTAGTAAGTGGTACGTCGCCGTATAGGATTAATACGGTATCGTCATTCGCGATATGCTCTTTTGCCTGTGCCACCGCGTGGCCAGTACCAAGTTGCTCTGCTTGTAATACCCAGTTCACATCGTTATGCGCTAGGTGCTCTTTTAATAACTCGCCGCCATGACCGTAGACTAAGTTAGTGGTGTTAGCGCCAAGCGATAATGCATTATCAATAACGTGTTGCACCATAGGCTTATTGGCAACAGGGTGCAGTACTTTCGGCAGTTTTGAACGCATACGAGTGCCTTTACCCGCAGCGAGAATAACAGTGGTTAATGCCATTAAATTAATTTCCTTTTTTCACATCGATAACAATCCAACATGGTTAGCGTTAAATAAACCCACTCCCTGTGCCGATTAAACTCACGTTTTAAGATGAGTACCTAAATCATACTGAATTGTAAAAACGGCGGATATTTTAACCTGCATTGCAATTAGTTAAAACAGTGTAAGCGTAATAATAAAACTCAGTATAAAATCGTATTATTGTCTTAATTTCACCATTTCTTTTTTAATTAAATACTTATTAATCGTTTGTTAAATACTGATTTTAAATGCTTTTTTAGTAATTTTAGATGTTGAAAGCCTAGAGCAGATACTTTAACCTTAATGCGAGTGCGAATAATTATCGTTAAGGAAAATGTAAATGAACTTCTCTCGTACGCTAGTTTCAACAGCCATTATTTTAGGCTTATCTACCACAGCGTTTAATGCACAATCCCAAAATAACAATGAAAAATCAGCAGGTGAGCAAGATATTGAAACGATTTCAGTATTTGGTCACAAGCTAACAGTTGCAAAGCATGATGCCGCTGCATCAATCTCACAAGTTAACGACGAACACATTAAGCGTAACCAAGAAGCTGAACTAAGCAATATCTTGAAAGAGTTACCGGGTGTTGATATGGCTGGCAGTGTAACGCCACTTTCAGGTCAACCAGCGATTCGTGGTTTATATGGCGAACGTATTTTTGTATCAATTGATAATGTGAAACGCAAAACAGAATCAGATGGCGGCAGCAATATTGCAACTATTAATAGCTTAGGTATAGACCCAGCCCAATTAAAGCAAGTTCAGGTACTGCGTGGCGCAGATTCGTTAACTGTAGGTTCTGGCGCAGTAGGTGGTAGTATTCGTTTGGTCACTAAAGATGCAAGCGATTACTTAAATGGTGAAGAAGGTTTTGGCGCTCGCGCTCAGGTAATGCACCAATCTGTGTCTGACTCGAATAGTTTTAGCGGTTCTTTATTTGCATTAACTGCGCACACAGACACGGTTTTACATGCCTCTTATGTTGAATTTTCAGATATTGATGTTGTACCAAGCGACGATAAAGGCGACGAAGTTGGCGAGTTAGCCAAATTGGAAAAAATCAGTAACGACTCAGCTAGAACCAACGCAACAATTAAAAACACGTGGTATTTCGCACCAGATCATAGCTTACAAACTAAATTAGATTGGAGTGAAACCGAATCGCTTAATCAGCCTTATGGGCAGCGTTTAGATTTAGCGCTGCGTTATCCTACATTGTCTGAAGACTATAAAAATGACTACATTGAATTAATGAGTAGTTATACCTATCAGCCAACCTCACCGCTTATCGATTTAGATGTGCAGGCGGTGTTCTCAAAGAAAAGTTACGATGAAGTAACCATGGGGTACATTGTAAATCGTGGTAATAAAATAGCGTTCGATAAATTAAGCGATGGCAGCAACACACGCACAGGCTTAAGGATTGCTAACTTATCTGAATTTGAAGGCGTGATTAATCACAAATTAGCGCTTGAGTTCAATTTTGAATACGAAGAATTTGAACAAAATGAGCTTGAAGAAGGTGTCAGCTCGACGTTTTACGGTAAAAGTGATTCAACTAATTTCTCATTTGCAGCAATTGACCAAGCCAGCTTTTTAAACGATACATTACTGACCACAGCAGGCTTGCGCTATGATGTCTTTGATCGCAGTAGTAACACATTTGATGATTACGATAATAGCGATAGCGGCGAGTTATCCAGTGAATTAGGCGTAACTTATAAAGCGACTGATTTCCTTAATTTTTATGCAAAATATGCAGAGGCATTCCGCGCACCTTCGGTACAAGAGCTGTATAAAAAAGATGAGTGGCGCTGCCACATTGGCGGCAAGATTTGCTATCAAGAACCGCAGCCTGATCTAAAGCCAGAGCTTTCAGAAAATATTGAAGTGGGCTTTGGCTTAGATTGGTCTAACGTTGCTTTTGCCGATGTGTTCACTGTTAAAGCTATGTATTTTAATAACGATATCGAAAACTTTATCGATAACGTACCGTTTATGTATTACGTCGACGAAAATGGCAATAAGCAGCTGGGTTCACCGGGCCCTAACCCTAGCAATGGTGTGCCGGTTGCCACGCACCGTGATTACAGTGCGAAAAATATTGGCAAACTTGAAAGCAGCGGTGTTGAATTAGAACTGCATTACTCGCTTAGTAAATTTGATGCGTATTTAGGGTATTCTACAATTGAAATGGATGCGTACGGCGTACCTAACTTCTTTTTAGGTACCATTGAAAATGACAAACAAGCCTACACAGAAGCGCCTGCAGATAAATTAACGCTTAATCTAAATTACCAAGTGCTTGATAGCCTTAATGTGGGTGTGCAGATGCTTGCATATGCTGAACAAAAACGCTTGCCAGAAGCCTATTTAGACCGAGGCTGGGGCACAGATTCATACCAACTTTATAATTTAAATGCGAGCTATCAAGGCGAAGGTGTGCTTTCAGGGCTAGGCGTTGTTGTGGGGGTGGATAATATTACCAACGAACGCTATTTACGTGCACCAGCGAGTAATGCAACAGATGCAGGTGAACTAGGGCGTAACTATAAAATTACGTTAAGTTATCAATTCTAATATAAAAAAGCAGGCACACAGTGCCTGCTTTACTTGTCTGTTTATAGCTTAGGTTTTACAAACTTAAGCGTGAAACGGTTACTTTCACCAATAGCTAGGTACTTGGCTTTGTCTTTATCACCTAGTGCAAGTGTTGGTGGTAATGTCCATACGCCTTTTTCGTACTGCGCTTGATCAAGCGGATTGGCATTCACGCCCGAACTGGCAACCAATTTAAAGCCCGCTTTTTTAGCAGCCGCTTCAACTACACTTTGTTTAATGTAACCCGATTGGCGAAAGGCTTCGGTGTCTAGGTTTTCAGGTAATTTGTGATCGACGACACCTAAAACACCGCCAGGTTTAAGCGCTTTAAATGCAGCATCAAGTGTTGATTGCATCATCTCGTCGCTAGTCATATAAAAATTATGTAAGTTTCGGAAAGTTAGCACCATGTCGGCACTGCCAGCAGGGGCCATTTCTGGGCTAAATTTAGGGTGAAATTCGGTGATTTCAGTTTTACTGAGTGCCGGTGTGTTTTTAATTTTTGCCTGATACTTTGGTAAATGTTTATTGAAGTAACCAATATCTGTACCTGACGGAAAATGCGCTGCAACAAACTTACCTTTTTCAGCCACCATAGGCGCAATAATTTCGGTGTACCAACCGCCGCCTGGCCAAATTTCTACCACATTCATATCTTTGCTTAAACCAAAGAAATTTAGCGTTTGTTGTGGGTTACGAAATTCATCACGTGCTTTATTTTTATCGCTGCGCACTTCACTTTTTACTGTGTCTTGTAGCGTTGTTGCATGAGCGACCGTGATAGATGCGGTCGCAATTGCTGCACTAATCGCTAGGTTAAGTAAGGTTTTCATGTTTAGTCCCTAAAGGTAAATTATCGGTACAAGCTAAACATAAAACTGTTGATTGTTTAAGCATTTTACGTTGTAACTTGTTGCAAAATATTTCTATTTAGCCAATTGCTAAATTTTTAATCGATTTTTTAGGTGGTTTTAACTCAAGCAAACTAGCTAATTAATCACGATTTTGTTTCAATTCGTTACAGAATAAACGTGACAACTAGAAGACTCCGAGATGAAGCAAATATTGAAGACCTCACTTGCGATGGCAGTGAGCTTAGCGTTGTGCTCACAGGCAGGCGCAGAAGAAGCGAAAAAAGAAGAGAAAAAAGAGTGGCAAGTTGAAGCGCCACAAGGTGAATTTTTAGATGCCAACATCAAAGTGCAACAAGGTACTTGGATGAACGTAGATGTAAGCCCAGATGGAAAAACACTGGCGTTTGATCTACTTGGTGATATTTACACAATGCCAATTTCAGGCGGTAAAGCAACTAAGCTAACGTCAGATATTCCTTGGCAAATGCAGCCGCGTTTTAGCCCAGATGGCAAAAAAGTCGCGTTTACGTCAGACCAAGGAGGCGGCGACAATATTTGGTTAATGAACATTGATGGTTCAAACCAAGTTGCGGTAACCAACGAAACATTTCGTTTATTAAATAGCCCTGTATGGAGCCCTGATGGTGACTTTATTGCTGCGCGCAAACACTTTACGGGCACACGTTCACTTGGCGCTGGTGAAGTATGGCTTTACCACAAAGCAGGCGGCAAAGGTGTACAGCTAACTAAGCGTGCAAATGACCAAAAAGATTTAGGTGAACCAGCATTTTCACCTGATGGTCGCTATGTTTATTTCTCACAAGACGCGACACCAGGTAAAACGTTCCACTACTCAAAAGATTCAGTTGCGGGCATTTATAAAATTAAACGCTACGACCGTGAAACTGGTGAAATTGAAACCATTATTGAAGGCATGGGTGGCGCAATTCGCCCAACACCATCACCTGATGGCAAAAAGCTTGCTTATGTAAAACGTGACGATTTCCAATCAAGCCTTTATGTATATGACTTTGCTACGGGTGAACACACAAAGCTATATGGTGCGCTTGAGCGTGATATGCAGGAAACATGGGCAATTCACGGTGTTTATACGACCATCGCTTGGACCCCTGACAATGAAGAGCTGATCTTCTGGGCGGGCGGTAAACTTCACAAGCTGGATGTTGAAAGCAAGAAAGTAAGCGACATTCCATTTGAAGTGGAAACTAGCAAAAAGCTACAAACGGCATTACGTGTTGCACAAAATCTTGATACCAAAGAATTTGACGTAAAAATGCTGCGCAATGTGCAAGTTTCACCAGATGGTGAAACTGCGATTTTTGAAGCTATGGGTCATATCTATAAGCGTGATTTAGAGTCGGGCAAAGTAAGACGCCTAACTAAACAAAGCGACCACTTTGAGTTCTTCCCGTCGTTTTCTCGCGATGGTAAGAAGATAGTGTACGTTACTTGGGATGATAACGAGCAGGGCACTATTCGTGTGGTGTCAGCACGTTCAGGTCGCGGCAAGGACATTGTTGAAACTAAAGGTAAATACGTTGAACCAACCTTTAGTCCAAATGGCGATACTGTGGTGTACCGCAAAATTAAAGGCGGTGCGATTCTAGATCCAAGTTACTCGGTAAAACCGGGTATCTATGCTGTAAGCAGCCGTGGCGGTGACGAAGAATTTATTACCAAGCATGGTATTCAACCGCAATTTGGTGCTGAGAACGACCGTATTTATGTAATGCAAGCATGGCCAAAACCATCGCTTTCTGTGGTTGAACTAGCCAGCAAAAAAGAGCGCAAACTATACGAAGCAAAACACGCGACTGAATTCCGTGTATCGCCGGATGGCAAGTACTTAGCGTTTGCTGAGCGTTTTAAAGTATTTGTAACGCCATTTGTGGAGCGCGGCAAAACCATTAATATCGGTCCGAAAGATAGTCAGTTCCCAGTGGAGCAGCTATCAGTTCGCGCTGGTGAAAACATTAGTTGGAATACGTCAGCTGATAAACTTTACTGGTCGCTAGGTCCTGAGCTTTACCATGCTGACTTAAACGGTGTGTTTGATATTGCCAAAGATGAGTCAAAGTCGTTTAAAGTTGAAAACGGCCAAAACATTGGCTTTAAACAAAAAATGGATGCACCAAAAGGTGTAATTGCACTGACTGGCGCACGTATCATTACCATGAAAGGTGATGAGGTAATTGAAAATGGCGTTATCGTAACGGACGGTAAGCACATTAAAGCGGTTGGCACTGTGGCAGATGTGAACGTACCAAGTGATGCATTAATTATTGAGATGAACGGCAAAACCATTATGCCGGGTCTTGTTGATGCACACGCGCACGGTTCGCAAGGTTCAAATGAAATTATTCCTCAGCAAAACTGGGAAAACCTAGCAGGCTTGGCATTTGGTGTAACGACAATTCACGATCCATCAAATGACACAACTGAAGTATTCGCAGCCAGCGAAATGCAAAAAGCCGGTAAAATTGTCGCGCCGCGCATTTTCTCAACTGGTACGATTTTATATGGTGCGAACATGCCTGGTTACACTAGTCATGTTGATAGCCTAGACGATGCGAAATTCCATATTGAGCGTCTACAAAAAGTGGGTGCGATTAGTGTTAAATCGTACAACCAGCCTCGTCGTAATCAGCGTCAACAAGTTGTGCAAGCTGCACGTGAACTGGGCATGATGGTAGTGCCAGAAGGCGGCTCATTACTGCAGCATAACTTAACCATGGTGGTGGATGGCCACACGGGTGTTGAGCACTCACTACCAGTGGCGAATATTTATGATGATATTAAGCAGCTGTGGAGCCAAACTAAAGTAGGTTATACACCAACGTTAGGTGTTGCCTATGGTGGTATTTGGGGTGAAAACTACTGGTACGATAAAACAGATGTGTGGTCGCACCCAATTCTGTCGAAATACGTACCTAAGAACAAGCTACTACCGCGCTCAATGCGCCGCGTTAAGGCGCCTGATCATCATTATAATCACGTAAATAACGCCCGTGTTTCGAAAGAATTACAAGACTTAGATGTACTAGTAAACATTGGTGCTCACGGTCAACGTGAAGGCTTAGCGGCACACTGGGAAATGTGGATGTTCGCGCAAGGTGGCATGGCACCACTTGAAGTGATCCGCACTGCAACCATCGACCCTGCAACGCACTTTGGTTTAGATAAACACATTGGTTCACTTGAAGTAGGTAAGCTTGCTGACTTAATGGTGATCGATGGCAACCCGTTAGAAAATATTCGCGATACCGATAAAGTAACGCACACTATGATTAACGGTCGTTTATTCGATACTGCAACGATGAATGAAGTAGGTAAGAAAAAACGCGAAAAGCTGTATTTTGAAAAATAAGCTTTACGTAATCTGATTTCAGATTAAATAACGAAAAGGCTGAACTTAAGTTCAGCCTTTTTTTATGTTGCAGCGTTATTCGTCTTGATATTTGTCTTTAATAGCGAGGATTTTATCGAGCTCTTGGTTAAATAAATCAACCAACTTAGGCTCAAAGTGCTTGCCTTTTTGCTCGTGTAAAAAATCCATAGTTTTTTCAATGCTCCACGCTTCTTTGTAGGGACGTTTACTGGTTAATGCGTCAAATACATCGGCCAGTGCAACAATGCGCCCTTCAATTGGAATATCTTCCCCTTTCAGGCCTTTAGGGTAGCCGCTACCGTCCCATTTCTCATGGTGGGTCAGTGCCACTGTTTTTGCTAACGCTATGAGCTCTGAATCGTCATCACCGAGTATTTCAACACCTATTTCAGGGTGTTTTTTCATAATTGCGAATTCTTCTTCGGTGAGTTTACCGGGTTTTAGCATGATGTGATCTGGAATGCCGATTTTGCCTAAATCGTGCATTGGGGCTGTGTGTAGTAGCAAGTCGGCACGCTGCTCTGAAAAGCCATAGGCTAAGGCAATAATTTTAGCGAAGTGGCTCATGCGCATAACATGCATGCCAGTTTCGTTGTCTTTAAATTCGGATGCGCGACCTAAGCGTTGAATGATTTGCAGTCGCGTTTCTCTTAGCTCTTCAACATTGACTAGCGATAAGTGGGTTGCAACTCTGGCTCTAACAATGGCAGGTGATACCGGCTTGGTGATGTAGTCAACAGCGCCAATTTCAAAGCCTTTAGTTTCGTCGGCTTCTTCTGATAATGCAGTGACAAAAATAACCGGAATGTTCTGTGTTAGCGTATTGGCTTTCAGTTGCTGACAGACGTCAAACCCAGTCATATCAGGCATCATAATATCCAATAAAATAAGCTGTGGTTGTTGGCTACACGCTAAACGCAGCGCTTCTTCACCACTTTTAGCAAAGGCGATACGGTAATCTTGGTTAAGTATTTGATTTAGTACTCGTAAATTAGCTGGCTCATCATCAACAACTAAAATCAGGGGAGTGTTATCTTGCATTGAGATACCTTATGTCAGCTTATTTAATAAATGCTCAATGGCTTCACAGCCGAGCGCGAAGTCAAAGTCGTTAATTGCATTACTAATGGCCATAATTTCATTATGGTAGTGTTCGTCTTGTAAGGCGAGTAACTGTGATAGTGCCTGTTCATCAATTTCGTTATGCTCTGCATGATGTTTCAAGCTGTGTAATACGTTTAATAACTGTGGTTGGATGTGTTTGTTATTTTGCTCTTCAGGTGTTTCATTCTGCTCTGCTAAGACTTTTTGCTTTACTTGATTGAAAGTGGTGTCAATTTGCTGCAATGTTGCCTCACCTTGTTCCGGGTGACTGCAAATAATTGATTCGAGCAGTTCAACTTTACGCATAAGTTGGGTAAGTGACAGGTTGCCACATACGCCTTTTAAACCATGCGCGATTTGCAATAATTCGGACCACTGTTGTTGTTTATAATGAGTCGATAGCAGTTCAACAGCACTTTGTTGCTCGGAAATAAAACGCGACAGTTCGTGATAGTAAGCCGTTTTACTGCCCCATAGCGCAATGCCTTTTTTCTCATCAATTAATTTATCATGGTTTTTGTTACTACTAACATGCGTGATTGAATTATTAAATCCTAGCACTCGGCTGATTTCATTAAATAGCGCGTTTTTATCAACGGGTTTATTGGCAAAACCATCCATACCTGCACTTTCTGCGGCTTTTTTATCGGCCTCTAACACACTGGCAGTAAAGGCAATGATAGGAAGTCGGGCTAAATTTTGTTGTTGCTCGATCGCTCGCCTTTTGGTTGCAGCGGTTAAACCATCCATTACTGGCATTTGAATATCCATAATTACAAGGTCAATGGCATCATCCGATGCCATTCGGATTAACGCTTGCTGGCCATCGCGAGCAGTTATTACTGTATGCCCTTCTCGCGACAGTAGCACGGATAGTAACTCGATATTTTGCTGAATATCATCGACGATTAAAATGGTTAACGGTGGCAGTTTTACCGCATCAGATGGTGCTGCAAGAGGTTTGGCGTCAGCTGTGGCACTTGCCGCCAGTGGCAAGGTGAAATAAAACAATGAACCTTTATCAAGTGTGCTGGTGGCGCTAATTTCTCCGCCCATTAACTCTACTAACTGTTTGCTGATTGTTGTGCCAAGTCCGGTACCACCAAAGCGGCGACTCATCGACGAGTCAGCTTGAGTAAACGCATCAAACACATGTTGTAACTGTGATTCGGTCATGCCAATACCCGTATCTTCGATAGCAAAGGACACTTGGTTATCTTTGGTTGGCTTTACAGTTAGTGTGACACTGCCTTGGTGGGTAAATTTAATGGCATTGTTAACTAAGTTCGTAAGCACTTGGCGAATGCGTTCTGGCGAACCTAAATAGCTGGCATTTAATTTAGGATCGAGATTTAAGTTAAGTGCAATGCCTTTGTTGCGCGCCTGCAACCATAGCGTGGAAACAACTTCATCGATTTCTTGCACAAGTGAAAAATCTCTAATTTCGAGTTCCAGTTTTCCTTTGTCGAGTTTGGCACTATCTAAAATATCATTGAGTAGGTGCAACAAAGATTTAGCTGCGTTATTAATCGTTGTTAGATGACGCTGCTGCTCTTGTTGCAAATCGCTTTCTAGTAAAATGTCGCTAAAGCCAATAATGGCATTCATGGGGGTGCGAATTTCATGACTCATATTGGCCATAAAGCTAGCTCTGGCAGCGGCTGCTTGTTCAGCACTTTCTTTCGCATTCACCAGCGCTTGTTCCATTTGTTTGCGCTCAGTAATATCCATAATAAAGCCATCTAACCAAGCTTCTTGCGTACTTTCATCGGTGGCATGTGTGCCTTGTTCCATCACCCAACGAACTTCACCATCACGATTTATTATGCGGTACTCTAAGCTGAATGCTCCTTGCTCTGGAATGCTGGCAAAAATGCGCTCTTTGTCGTCAGGATGAAACAAATCAGAAAAGCTGCGTTTGGGGTTTGGCATTAGAAAGTCGGCTGCATGATAGCCTGTGATGCTTTGTACAGCATTGCTGATATACATCATTGGCCACTCAGGTGTATTTTTACAGCGGTAGGCGATGCCCGGAATATTGGTGATCAGCGAGCGGAATTTTTCCTCGTTTTCTCTCAGCGCTTTTTCCATGCGTAGGCGCGGGCGGATATCACTGATAAAGGCCACGAAAAAGTCGTTTTCGCTTAGCATTACATGGCCAATAGCCAGACGAACGGCTACAGCGGTACCATTTTGATGTGTTGCTTCAACTTCATGTGCTTTACCAATCAGGTTATTGGTGCCTGTTGTTAGGTAGCGTTTTAAGTCAATATTGCTGGCCGTGTGATCAAGTTTTGGCAGCAATACATTAACGTGTTGCCCTATTAATTCAGACGAAGGCCAGCCCAGTAGTTGCTCGGTCGCTTGGTTTATTCCGATGATTTTACCTTGGCTATCTATGCTAATAATGCCGTCAATTGCGGTATCCATCATGGCGCGAATACGGCGCTCACTCTCAGCGGCTTGGCGCGAAATATCTTTGTAGCGATAAAGCATATTTAAGCCCAACACTAAGCAAATGATGATGGCTGTGGTAATTGAAATGCCCAGTGCGAGATAGATTGATACTTCTGAAGTTTGTTCACTGAGCTCAAGGCCAGGAGGCCTAACAAAACGCGCCGCTGCCATGCCGGTATAGTGCATACCAGTAATAGCGCAGCCCATAATAATGCTCGACCACACTTTGGCGTAAGGCAAGGACTTACCTTTTGCGCTAAAAACCGCAAGACCAAAATTAATCCACAACGACAACATAGCCAGTGACACGGCAACCACAATCGATAAACCAAATACCCAAGGTTCGTAGCGCAATAAAGGTGCCATTTCCATCGCTGCCATACCGGTATAGTGCATGGTACCGATGCCTGCACCGACTAACACACCGCCAATTAGCAGCGGAATAAAGCCTCTATGGTGGCTGTTTATAAAATTGAGCGCGACCCAAGAAGCAAAAATGCCCGGTAACATTGAGATAAAAGTAATTGCCCCATTGTATTCGACGCGTGTGCATAGATCGAACGCGAGCATGCCGATAAAGTGCATGCTCCAAATACCACCGCCTAACGCAATACTGCCAATTGCCAGCATGGAGTGGCGTCGTGCTGTTGAATGTGTTTTGCTCACCTGTGACGCGACTTGCAGTCCCATAAACGAGGCGAAAATGGCAATTAAAATTGAAAGAGCAACTAGCCAAGGGTTGTAGCTACCATAAATCAGTAAGCTGTCTGTAGGCACTGAAAAGTGTGAAAATATCCAATCAAGCATCTCTATTTACCAGGGTTGTAGTATAGAACGGCTGCTATATTTAGTAAGTTTAACACTTTACGGTAAAAACCATTACCGATTTGGTTAGCTGCTCTGATTAGTTGAGAACATGCAGCTATATTTTTGTTTAAGTTATATACTTATAGCCATCTAGATGCAGTAAGGTGTTGTGTGAAAGTGAATAGTGTCGTGCGTGTTTGGTTGTTTTTTATGCTGCTGATGTGGTCAGTATTTGCTAGTGCCAATTCCCATATGAAGGTTGTTTTTATTAACCCGGGTTATGCCACAGATAATGATTCTGGCGACTTTTGGCCAAACGTGAATCACTTTATGGTTGCCGCTGCAAACGACCTCAATATCGATCTCGTATCATTGCATGCTGAACGAAATCATATTCTGATGAAAAAACTGGTTAGCGACGCGATAGCGCTAAAGCCCGATTACTTAATTCTCGTAAACGAAAAGCAAATGTTACCGCAAATGCTAGAGCAACTTGTTGGCACCGAGATTAAAGTGTTTTTGCTGCTCAATAAATTTAGCCGTTCACAGCAGGCATCGCTGCCAAAGGCGATCACGGGTAAAGTAATAGGGTGTTTATCGCCGAACAATAAAGAGGTTGGTGAACAGCTTGCACAGGCATTAATTAAACGCGCTAGTAAGTTTAAAAAACAGGAGCTGACTATGTATGCACTGCTTGGTGATTACAATACACCAGCGGCAGAGGAGCGTCGCTTTGGTTTGCAGCGCGCCTTAAAAAAACACCCTCATGTAAGTTTAATAGACTCAACGGTTGCCAATTGGTCGGAGTCGAAAGCTTACAAAAAAACCTATGGCGTATTGTCAAAGCATCCCGCTGACATTATTTGGTCGGCAAATGATGCAATGGCGTTTGGTGCAATTGCAGCGGTAAATAAGCTAAAGCAATCAGACAAGGTCATTATTGGAGGCATTAATTGGGATGTTCACGATAAAGGGTATGTGACCGATGTGTCTTTTGGTGGGCATGTAACGTTAGGCGCAAAAGCATTATTGATGCTGCATGATAATCACCTTTACCCAGAAAGCGCGGGCGCTATGAGTCAGCAACTCGCAATTTTTGAGTCCTCGGACTCACCAGCTCGAGCGCCGTTTGGCAAACTATTACGTGAACAAGAGTTTGAACAAATCGATTTTTCGCGTTTTTCTGTATCGTCGCAGCAACCGCTAGAATTTAACTTGCAAAACTTGGTTAATACTCGGCATTAGAGTCTTGCTGTGAAAGAGAATTTTGACGCGTTCGATGCGTAATCTCGTAGCGACTTAGCGCAGGTTGCAAATCATTACGCCGATGATTTGCTCGGCGCTAATCGGTCCTATTTGGCAGCAGGCTAAACTGTTTGGGTCGTCACCAGCTAACCAATAAAGACCATTTTTATCTTGATAGGCAATGCGTTGAATTATGGCGCCAAAAATAGGGTGTGCGACTTTAACTATTTGCCCTTTTTTTAAATGTTTCATACTGCCAAAGCTATGTAATAGCACATAATTATTGGGCATTATTGCGGGCGACATGCTGTTGCCAGTTACTTTATTTATGCTTAATCCGAACATTTTTTGTGTTCTCTGTTTTAAGCGATGCGTCGCAATTTGCCGTAACAACTTCAAATTTAAATAGTTTATCGAGCTGAGTTAGAGCCCTGCTCAAGCTTGCTGCTTTTATCATATTCCCTCCTTAGCAAGGTTACGCATTTTTATCTTGTAACTGACAAAAACAAACAGTAATACCGTTGGTGTTATCCATGCTAAGTGAATGAACAGGTCAAACAATGGGCTATGATCATGCCCTGTATGTGCCATAAGGCTGTGCGGAAGCAATAAACATACTGCTATGATTTTGATGTATAAATTAGACATACCAACTTCCCTAACTAGTGCACTAACGCAGATTTTAATTTTGCGTTTTTAATATCTGCGGGGGCGGCACACACATGGTCAAGCACATCCATACAGCGAGTGTAATTTGCATGCTTTCCTTTAAATGCCGAAATGCTTTTAAATGTGACCGAAGACATCTGTAAGGCATGGCTTTGTGCGTGATCTGAGATCGCTTTATTGTTGGCTTGCTGTAATACGCGATAATGGGCGTGCAATAAACATTGCAGTGCACGTTCTAGCTGGCCTTGTTGTTCGTAGGTGGCAGCGAGGTTCTGATAGCCGCATACCCAAGCTTGCATCGCTTCTAAGTTGCTAATTTTTTGTTGCCATAGCAAATCAACCAGCTCAATAGCGCGATTATAGTAGCGCTCCGCCTCTAGCCAATTATGTGAATCAAAACACTCATTGCCTTTAATCATTGTGGATTGCCAGCTCATATTAAAATACCTAACCTACCAACTTAATGATAATGATTATTGATCGCGTTTGAGCTATTGTAAAGAAAAAAGGCTCAATTAGATTGAGCCTTGCGTGCTAGGGAACTTAGCTATAAGTTGATTTTACAGCTTAGGGTTTATAAAACTTAGACTGTTTAATGATTTGGATATCTGGTTGCTCAATAGCTTGAACTTTAAAGCGAACATCCGTCACTTTTTGTTTTAAATCATAGCCATCAGCCGTAATTGTGACTGGGAACTGGCTCATTTCACCAGCTGGAATAACAATGTTGTGTGGTGCGCTTAGTACAAAACGTGAGTCTTCGAGCAGTGTTAGCGTGTAATTCAGGGTATTTTGCGTTTTATTGGTAATTCTTAGCGTGTAGGTGTTCTCAGTTAACCCTTCGTAATTCACGCGATAAAGCGCATTTCGGTCACGTAGAATACTGGTTTCAATAGGTACGCGTAAATTCATCCAAATCAGCATAGTGACGATTACTAAGCCGGTAAAAAATCCATAACCTACTAGCTTTAAACGGAATTTATCTGTTTTTTGGCCGGCTAGTTGGTGTTCACTGGTGTAACTAATTAAACCTTTTTGGTAATTAAACTTTTCCATGGTTTCGTCACAAGCATCAATACATGCGCCACAGTTAATGCACTCGTATTGCATGCCGTTACGAATATCAATACCGGCAGGACACACTTCAACGCATAGGTTACAGTCAACACAATCACCTAAACCAAGTTGTTTCGGGTCATCTTTACGTTTGCGGCGACCGCGTGATTCACCACGTTTTTCATCGTAGGCAACCACATACGTATCTTTGTCGAACATTACTGCTTGAAAGCGAGAATATGGGCACATGTAAATACACATTTTCTCTCTTAAGAAACCTGCGTTACCGTAAGTACACACGGCAAATAGACCTACCCAAAACCAAATCAAGCCAGACCAATCTAAGGTTACTAAATTGCTATATAACTCCTTAACAGGCACAAAGTAGCTAAGAAAGGTGGTAGCAGTTAAAAATGAAATACTCAGCCAAGCTAAATGCTTGAGGCCTTTTTTGCGAAACTTTTCAAATGACATCGGTGATTTATCAAGCTTAATGCGTTTATTACGGTTGCCTTCTACTTTTTCTTCAACCCAAATAAACATCATCATCCATACCGTTTGCGGGCAGGTGTAACCACACCAAACTCGACCGAGCCAGGTGGTAACAAAAAATAGCGCAAATGCACCTGCCATAAATATCCATGCTAGCAAGGTGAAATCTTGCGGGAATAAGGTGGTATTAAAAAAGCGAAACTGCTGCGCGCCGATATCGAGCAATATGGCTTGCTGACCTTGGTAAGGAATAAAAGGGATTAAGATAAATGCCAACATCAATGCCCAGCCAATATAGCGGCGTAACTTTTGGTATTTACCTTTTTGTGATCTGACGTAAATTGGCCCCTCAGTTTTGTAGGGCTTAATGATCAGATCTTCTTCTTTGATATCAAACTTCATAATATTTCTCGACAGTAGATAGAGCATTGCGCTTATCTAGTGCTTAACAAATACTATGCCAAAAAGAAGTTGCCGTAACCTCGTGAAATATAAGGTTAATTGTTGTTTTTGGTTTTTGTCCAAGCCGCGTTATTTCGCGTGTCCGCGATATATCGTGGATTTTAGCTGTTCTTTTTATGATAAAAACAGCTAAAAACGTGATTTTATATTCGTGTAATACCGAGCTTTTTCATTTTTGAGCGCAAGGTGCTTTCTGGTAAATCGAGCAGTTTGGCCGCGCCATTGCTCCCGCCTATTTTACCTGAGCATTGTTCAAGCACTTGCTCTATGTAAGAGCGTTCCATTTCTGCTAGCGTAAGTTGTGCAAAGTTACTGGCATCTAAGTTGGCTTGAAAATCTTGCTTGATTTGAATTAGCGAACTCTGACTTAAGATGACTTCGCGCTCGAGTACGTTTTGCAGTTCACGAATATTGCCGGGCCAATGATAGGTTGCAAGGCGCTTTAAACTGGCCTTGCTGATGCCTTTGATTGGTTTGCTCAATTTGCGAGCAAGCTCTGAAATAATGTTATGACAAAGCAAAGGCAAATCATCTAAGCGCTCTCTAAGAGCGGGCATAGTAAGGGGAAAAACGTTCAGGCGATAATATAAATCCATGCGAAACTCGCCTTGCTGAACCATTTTTAATAGGTCTTTGTTCGTTGCTGCGATAACGCGAATATCAACCTTAATTGTTTGGTTACCGCCAACGCGTTCAAATTCTTGTTCTTGCAGTACACGCAGTAATTTGCTCTGTGCTTCTAGGCTTAGCTCGCCAACTTCGTCTAAAAATAAGGTGCCTTTGTCTGCCAGTTCAAAGCGCCCTTTACGTCTTTCGGTAGCGCCAGTAAATGCACCTTTTTCATGACCGAACAGCTCGCTTTCTAACAAACTAGGTGTAAAAGCCGCGCAATTTACTTTAACCAAAGTATTGTGGCAGCGTTTGCTTAAGCGATGAATATTACGGGCTATCAGCTCTTTACCTGTGCCGTTTTCACCTAAGATCAGCACAGTGCTGTCGGTTTTACTGACTAAACTTACTTGTTCAAGCAGTTGCTTAAATCGCGGGCTTTGGCCTACTAAGCCAGAATCGCTCCAGTTTTCGTCGATTTCACTTTGAAGATAAGTATTTTCTGCTTGTAATTGTTCAGATAAGGCTTGCACTTGGGTTAGTGCTTCACGCAGTGCGCGATCGCTTTCTTGCTGCTTAGTTACATCGCGGAAGATTGCAACAGCACCAACTATTTCGCCATTTTTATAAACGGGAGTTGAGGTGTATTCCACAGGAAAGCTTGAACCATCTTTGCGCCAAAATACTTCGTGGCTAATACTGCGCTCTTGTCCGTCTTGCATGGTGGCATAAATATTACATTCATGCGCTGGGTATGGGCTGCCATCGGCGTGGCTATGATGATGATATTGATGAATTTTTTCGCCGAGTAATTCGCCGGCTTGCCAACCTGTCATGCGTTCTGCTGCAGGGTTTATAAATACTGCTTTTCCTTCTAAATCAAAACCATAAACGCCTTCACCAACTGCATTTAACAATAGCTCTGAGTCTGCTAGCAAGTTTTTAAGATTATCCATATATCACAACCCACGAAATATCGAGGGCCAATAATGCCAAGCTTAACATCAAATTACCAGCAACTAATCATCTGTATTTTAATGATAAGTGGCAATATAAAATGACGAGCGATCTGTTTATCCCTTTGTTTACCCGTAAAATATTACAAACAATAAGAAAAAGCGGGAAAAACAATGACACAGGCAATGATCCGTGTGGAAGAGGTAAGTAAGCAGTACGCCTCAACTAAAGCGGTTAATCAGTTAAGCTTTGCGGTAAATAAAGGCGAAATTTTTGCCTTATTGGGGCCAAATGGCGCAGGTAAATCATCGCTCGTACGTATGTTAGTAGGTTTTACAAAACCTGATAGCGGAAAAGTATCAATTCAATTAGATGGTAGCTACTTTAGTGAAATTCCGGCGAATAAACTGGGCTACTTACCAGAAGACCGCGGACTCTATGGCGAAAAAACCTTACTGCAAAACCTTCATTACTTTGCTGCGCTGCATGGTGTAAGTAAACAACAAGCAAAACAAAATATTGATTACTGGCTAAAGCGATTTGATTTACTAGGCCGCGAAAATGAACCGCTTAAATCACTTTCAAAAGGTAACCAGCAAAAAGTACAGCTGATCACCGCAATTTTACACAGTCCCGAAATTGTTATTTTGGATGAGCCATTCTCTGGACTCGATCCGATTAACCAAGAAAAAGTTGTATTGTTTTTAGCAGAATTAAAGCAACAGGGAATGACGGTTATTTTAAGTGCCCACCAAATGGCCATGGTAGAAAAAATGGCCGACAGAATGATGTTGATGAACAAAGGCGAAGCTGTTTTATATGGTTCACTTAGTGCGATTAGAGAGCAAATTGGTGGTGCATTAGAGCTAGAGGTGAGCTTTAGCGGTGAATTAAATGCCGAAGCGCTGCAAACGCATTTTGGCGACATTAACTACCGCCTAAATAAAGCGAATACCTTGGTTGTTACGTTAAACGATAAAGCACAGCTAAATGATGCGTTAGCAATTCTGCCGAAGTTAGGTCAAGTAGAGCATTTATCAAGCCGCACCATGGATTTACATCAAATGTATTTAAAAGCAATTGAATCGCACCAAAAGCATGCGTTAACTGAGGAGAGTAGTGATGAATAACCAAGTAACACAAGTTGCTAAATGGGAGTTTATGCACTTTTTCAAATGGAAACAGGAGCTTATTAGCAAGTTAATTATGCTGGTAATCGCTGTGGTTGTGTTTTTTTGGCAAAGTGCGTCAAGTTTTACTAGCAGTGATTATCGCATTGCAGTTTTGGCTAATAGTGCTTTTGACATGACCTTGGACGGTTATGTGTTTACGCAAACACAAGACGATAAAGAAAAGCTTACCTCTGCCCTTGAAGCGCAAGAATTTGATGCTGTGTTACTCATTGATGAAGCCGTAAGCCCTGTAAACATTGAGTTTATTAGCAAAGGTAAAATGGCGTGGCAACAGACTCTGCAAAACGCGCTAAAACAGCACTATGTTGAAAAAGTCAGTGATAAACTTTCGCTTTCGGCGCAGCAATTAGCATTGATTAATAACCCAATTTCAGTTTCAGCTGTGTATTTAGACCAAAATATCAAAAGTGAAGAAAGCCATTCAAGTGCTACAGCAATAGGTGTTTTAGTGTTGTTATCGGTTGGTATTTTTATGTCGTTTGCTCAGGTATTTGTCTCGATTACAGGCGAAAAGCAGCAGCGTGTAACAGAACAACTCTACGCCACAATGAGCGCACAAACTTGGGTCGACGGAAAAATTCTAGGTCAAGTGTTACTGGCATTAAAAGCCATGTTAAGTACCGTTATTTCAGTATTGCTAGGCGTTGCATTTTTACAGGTGATTATTCAAGGACAAGCACTCGACTTGTCGTTTATTGATTGGTATTTGCTGCCTTGGGTATTGGCGTTTGCATTGCTCGGCCTTTATTTCTCAACGGCATTTATGGCGGCAATTGCAGCTGCAATTGATGATCCAAACCACAGTGGCAAGTCGTCATTTATGATGATCCCGCTTGTACCAATGATTTTAGCGTTTGTATTAATGGATAGCCCCAGCGGTTGGGTTATGACGTTTTTAAGTTACTTCCCACTTACGGCGTTTGCTGTAATGCCTGTTAAAATGGCGTTAGTTGATGTGGCGATTTGGCAACCTATTTTGTCACTGGTACTGACGCTGGCATTGTGCATCTATATGCGTGGTGTAGCAGGACGCTTATTTAAAATGGGCATGGTGATGTATGGTAAAGAGCCAAGCTTTAAACAAATGTTAGGGTGGGCGATTTCAGAACGCTAATATTAAAAAGAGGCTTCGGCCTCTTTTTTTAAGCATATTTACTGCCAATTATTTCTTGTTCGGTCGAATTTTTGAGCTAAATCAAGTTTCGAATCGGCTGGTAATTGGTTAGGAAATAAACTTGATTTAAGTCAATTCTCAATCTCAAAACGGGCGCATACTTAATTCCAGAAACCGATTTATCACCGATAAGTTGGATAGTTTAAGAAGGAATTTCGTTATGAGAAATGTGCAAAAATCAGAAATTATCGTTACGGTTATCGCAGTATTAGCATTAGTTGTTACTGTTGTGGGTCACTTAGCTGGTGCAAGCATTGCTAACTCAAGTTCGTTTGGCATTATTGCAGCGCCTGTACCTTTGCTACTATTTATTATTGCATTTGCAGCGTATAAGTATGCTGCATCTCATGACGAAGATTCAGGTCATTAAACTTGTCCCAATTAGTTTTACTTTACTTGCGACAAAGGCAGCGTTAGCTGCCTTTTTTCGTACTAATTTGAAAACAATTTAACTTAGTTTAAGTAAGCGTTTAACATCCAAACTAGTTTCTCTTGCTCTTTAATGTAATCACTCATTAATGAGGCTGTACCTTCATCCTCAGCGTCACCAGCTAATGTTAGTAATGAACGCTGTGTTGCAATTAACTCACTAAAGCCTGTTAGTAGGTTACTAATCGCTTCACGCCCCGCGCTAATGTTCTTTGCTTCAGTGATCTTGCTGTTGGCAAGGTAGTCTGAAAAACCGTGTAGCGGTTCACCACCTAACGTTAAAATTCGCTCAGCGATTTCATCGACTTTCAACAGTAAATCGTTGTAGATTTCTTCAAATTTAGCATGTAACTCGAAGAAGTTTTCGCCTTTAATATTCCAGTGAAAACCACGGGCATTCATGTACTGAATTTGGTAACTGCTAAGTAAGGTATTTAGTTCAGCAACTAAGTTGTTTGTAATTGTTTTGTCTAATCCAATAATTGAAACGTTTCTCATAACCCACCTCATATTCAATGTATTTAATATGTTTAACTTGTTTCGATGGGTTTATTATCAGATAAGTTTTTAATTGAATAAATCACTTAAAGTCGATTGCTGTATTCTGTTTTTGTGATGATAAAATGGACTCAATGTAATCCATTACTTTACGGGAATAAATGAGGCTGGTATGGCTTAAATGAAAGACTTTGTGCTCTGCCATGCCTTTGAGTTTGGTTTCATCAAGCAATACAGTGCCGTCAGATTCACTGTTTTTCTTAATAAGCGGCATTAAACCAAGTGGCAGATCACCTGCAATGCTGTAAAGCTTGGCGCTAAATGGCCAATCGTGGTTTTCAGATAAAAGAAACTCAACACTATTTTTTAAAAACAAGTCAAACCCTTTATCTTTCATGTGTTTGGCAAGTGTGGCGCCTTTGTGGGGAGTGCCTAATGTGATGACTTTTTTTACACTTGCTGCGTGTTGGCTATTGGCTTCAAGGTAGGCGCGTGCAATTAACCCCCCCATAGAGTGGCAAACAAACGCGGTATTTTCACCATCAATAAAGCTATCGATTTGCTGAAAAATAGTTGCAGTATTTGGCGATAAGCTTTGATAACTTAAATTCAGAGTATCAAAGCCAAGTTTTGTTATGCGTTTACTGAGCGGCAGCATAACAAATCCCGACATATACAGGCCGTGTAAAATAACTACTTTTTTTATCGCCATACTACTTTCACTTATAAAATGGTGATCGGCTCGATAAGAATTGAATCGGTATCGTTGCTGACCCAAACTTGACCATCTTGCACAGTAACAGACAACTGCATATGTCTTGCTGCTAATGGAATAAGTTGTTGAGACTGCTCAAATGGGAGGCTAAACACGCGTAAGTTGGTGTGCTGGAAAAACTTACCTTGGTGCTTTTCAAGCCACACTTTTTGGTCGCCGTCGCCATAGGTATATAAAATGGCTTGTTTTGACTGGTTGCAGGCTTTTTTCAGGCGTTTTTCGTCAGGTAAACCAAGATCGATCCAAGTTTCGATTTCGTCGCTTAATGACTTTTGCCAAATTTCAGGCTCATCGTCAGCGCACAATCCTTTAGTAAAGCTCAACGTATCTGTAGCATTTAATGCAAATGCTAGAATGCGGATCATTAAACGGTGGTCGTTTTCAGATGGATGTTGAGCAATTGTTAGACTGTAATCACCGTAGTGGTGTCTATCCATGTCGCTTAGATTAAGCGATAGCTTATGTACTTGTGACTTTAACGCCATAATTTCTATTAATGTAAGAAAGGTTACTGCTATTGTAACTGAATATAGTTAAAATACGCGTACTTTCATGCTTTGGAGAAAATAAATGGCGATTCAGTGGTTTCCTGGTCATATGAATAAGGCGCGCAATGAGATAAAAGAAATCATGCCGCAAATGGACGTGATTATTGAAGTGCTGGATGCGCGTATTCCTTACAGTAGTGAAAATCCTATGGTTGGCGACCTACGTGGTGATAAACCCGTGATTAAAATCTTAAATAAAGCTGACCTTGCCGACCCTGAAATGACCAAAGCGTGGATGACGTATCTTGAGCGTGAAGCGGGTGTTAAAACCTTACCGCTTGATAACAATAAATCGAGCGAAGTGCATTTAATCAACGACCTCTGCAAAAAGTTAGTACCCCACAAAGTAGGCGCAGATAAGCAAATTAAAGCCATGATTATGGGCATTCCAAATGTTGGAAAGTCAACGCTTATCAATACATTAGCTGGCCGCATTGTGGCTAAAACAGGTAATGAACCAGCGGTAACTAAGGCGCAGCAAAAGATCCGTTTAGAAGATGGCATTATGTTGTACGACACGCCAGGAATGTTATGGCCAAAAGTTGAAAATGAAAATTCAGGTTACCGTTTAGCGGCAACCGGTGCGATTCGTGATACCGCGATTAACTATGAAGAAGTGGCGAGTTACACTGCTGAGTATTTATTATCAGCCTATCCAGCGTTATTAAAATCACGTTATAAAATGGATGAATTACCAGAACAAGACTGGGAATTTATTGAACAAGCAGGGCGTAAACGTGGCTGCATTCGTTCAGGCAACCAAGTCGATACTCACAAAATGTCTGAAATTCTGATCAATGAACTGCGCGATGCCGTGATTGGTCGCATTTCGATGGAAACACCAGAGATGCGCGAAGAAGAAGAGGTTATGGTAGCTGAATTACGCGCCAAGGCTGAAGCTAAAAAGCAGGCTCGTGAAGAAGAGAAAAAACAACGCCGCGCTCGCGCCCGTAAAAATCGTCGCTAAGCTTGGATTTAGAGTAATTATTCACTACAGTTAAAACAGTGTTTAACTGTAGTGAATACGTAGTGCGTTGCCTATCTAATTGTTTACCCATTCTTTTTTTAATCAGTTTTGTTTGCTCAGCTAAGCAAGAAATTTATTTTGCCACTGACCTATTGCCAGAAGAAGGTACACGCAAAGCAGACCTCGTATCACAGCTAGTTTATTACGTTACCGATGAGCTTAAAAACGACTACCGAGTAACATTTCAGCAAACCAGTCGCGAGCGAGAGTGGCGACTAATTGAAAAACAAAGCAACATTTGTGTTTATAACAAAACCTACACACCCAAAAGAGCAAAACTTGCAGTATTTGCAAGCCAGCCATTAATTGTTTATGCGCCTAATCGCTTAATTTTAAATCGCGATATTGGTACGGCTCCATCGCTATCGTTAACAACAGCATTATCGCTTGGTCTAAATATTGGCGTTGTAAAAGGGCGCAACTACGGCGAAAAGCTTGATGAGTTAATTATGCAAAATTCTGAGTTGTTGTATGTTGGCGCGGGAAGTTACAAAGCAGAGCGTTTAGAAGTGATGCTCAAACAGGGCAAACTCGATGGCATTATTGAATATTCATCGGTATTCAAAAGCCGTCAGCCCGATGCCAATATTGGTAAAGACTATTTTATTTATGGGTTAACGGAAGCTCAGCACGCAGTAAAAGGTTACTTAGCGTGTGCAAAGTCAGATGTTGGTGAAAAGTTTGTTGCCGATTTTGAAAACGTTATGAACAGTGCTGGCTATCGTGCATTTGCCATAAGTAAATTTCACGAGGCAAGCGGTTTAATTGAGGCTGACTTTATTATTGAACAGTTGGGATACAAATAAAAAAGACCTCGTTCTGAGGCCTTTTGGTTTCATATCTACCGTCACCGATATGAGCAATGTAGCAAGTAATTCGTATAAAGTGGCTACTAGCAACTTAGCTTCAGGGGCGTGAAGCGCTGCTGCTAGCAGCCGTAGCTTGTTAATTAAGTATAAAAAGCTACTAAGGTCGAGAAACACAAAGAAGAGTGAGTGCGAGTTATGCTTCTTTGTTGAGATTGATTATCAATTAGATCTTGGTGGCTGTCAAATATTTTTTGATAATAATTCTCATTAATGTTGTAACAACTTAATTACACGATTAAAAATAAAAAAGGCCTCGTTCTGAGGCCTTTTGGTTTCATATCTACCGTCACCGATATGAGCAATGTAGCAAGTAATTCGTATAAATTGGCTACTAGCAACTTAGCTTCAGGGGCGCGAAGCGCTGCTGCTAGCAGCCGTAGCCTAAAAAGCTACTAGGGTCGAGAAACACAAAGAAGAGTGAGTGCGTGTACTGCTTCCTTGTTGAGATTGATTATCAATTAGATCTAAAAAACTGTCAATACCTTTTTGAGAATAATTCTCATTATTTTTAATGGTGTGGTGCTCAATCGATTTAATTTATTGATTTATATTAATTTTCAATATTTTAAAATGTTTGTTAGTTTTTCTTGTTTCTTAACTGGTTACAGGGTTGGGCGCTTTTTGTGCAGTGGTTTTTTCTAAAAAAAGCATAAAATTTTATATTCTGGTTACCCTCTTTGTAATAAA
Organism: Pseudoalteromonas sp. NS-SX12; assembly: GCF_057367955.1. NCBI lineage: Bacteria > Pseudomonadati > Pseudomonadota > Gammaproteobacteria > Alteromonadales > Pseudoalteromonadaceae > Pseudoalteromonas > Pseudoalteromonas sp. NS-SX12. The sequence continues at coordinate 1,032,653 of NZ_CM170634.1, forward strand.
AGTGAAACTTACTGGCCGTATACTAATTTCAAATACTTCGCTGCTGAACGAACTATTTCCCTTAGGTTATTTGGCCGACTTCGCTTTTTGCAAAGTCGGCTTTTTTATGTCTAATTTATTTGAATTTTACTGTTTTTGTACTGCGGCTATAACTGCGAGATTCAGGTTTAGTCCACTCACCTTGTTTGAAGTAGCTGGTGCTTACCACTATTTTACCGTCGCTTAAACGGCTTGAAGATTTTACTTTGGTAATGCCATCTTTGTTGCCCGTAACATCCTCATACGCTACGAATTCATTTTCTGCCGTTATTTCCAATTCACCTTGAGTATAAAATCCAGCCGTAGTGAAGTAGAAAAATACCAGCTTTTGCTTTTTGTTATCCCAAAAAATTAACGACTCACCACCGTATGCGCCGTCATTAATTGAGTGTAGGGTGCGCAATGTTGTGCCATTTAGTGCGCTTTCCCAGTGACTTACATCAACGGCACCATTACTAAATGTTGACTCCCATGTGCCTAAATAAGGCTCGAAAATTTTTAGTTTTTCGTCTAATGCTTGGGCTTGGTTAGCGAATGTTTGCAGCAACAAACACATGGCTATAACAAATAGTTTTTTCATTGGGATTCTCTTTTGTCTTATTATTATTGAGTAAGTGTGTATTAAAAACACACAACTTGCTTTGCGATCACCTAAGCTTAGTTAAAATTAGGCAAAAGAAAAGCCCTAACATTTGTTAGGGCTTAGATATGCCGTATGGCATGAGCAAGTATTAAAGCGCTTTAAAGCGAATTGCTACGCCACCGCCCGCCGCCATTTTCAGGGCAAGTTCGTCATTTTGCGTAACGGTTTTGTTGTAGATCGCCATTTCGTATGGTTTGTCGACCCAATTAGCGTTTTCGCCATCGCTATACACTTGGGCAATGTATTTGCGATTTGGTTCGAGAAAGTTAAGGTTAATTTTCTCAGTACGTGCATTTTCATCGGTTACTGCACCTAAGTACCAATCATCAGAATGCTTATCTTGGCGAGCAAATATAATGTACTCACCTACTTCGCCAGCAATCGCTTTGCTCTGTTGCCAGTCTGTTGGTACATCTTTGATAAACTGGAACGCTTCTGGCTTTGCACGGTAATTACGCGGTAAATCAGCTGCCATTTGAATCGGACTATAAAGTACAACATAAAGCGCTAACTGTTTTGCTAGCGTGGTTTGCGGTCGATTAGTGTCACTTCCTAAACCATTAAACGATAAATCAAAAATACCTGGTGTAAAGTCCATTGGCCCAGATAGCATGCGGGTAAACGCTAGGGTAGGCACATGACTTGGCGGATTAGGCGGTGTTCCCCACGCATTGTATTCTTGTCCGCGTGCACCTTCACGAGAAATCCAATTTGGATAAGTGCGACGTAAGCCTGTGTCTTTAATTGGTTCATGAGTATTGATACTAATTTTATGTTTGGCAGCAAGTGTTACATTGGCTAAGTATTCATTTACCATAAATTGGCCGTCATGCCACTCACGCTTTACTTGGCCTTTTTCGTCTACTCGTTTGATATTGCCACCATCGGCAACGTAGCCGGTTTTAACTTGGCTAACACCGTGCGTTTGGTAAAGTGCAAAGGTATCTTGCATTTGGTTTGCGTAGTTGCTGACATTGCCAGATGTTTCATGGTGACCCACAATCGCCACGCCTTTGGCTTTGCCATAAGCTGCTAGCTCGGCAAAGTTAAAGTCAGGATATGCTTGGGTAAAATTAAATACATCCCCATTGTGGAACCAGTCTCCATCCCAGCCAATATTCCAACCTTCAACCAATACACCTTTAAAGCCATTTTCGGCAGCGAAATCGATGTATTCTTTGGTTAGCTGGGTTGTAGCTCCGTGTTTATCACCGCTGCCCCAAGTATTTTCGCCAATATGCATGCCCCACCAAATACCTACGTATTTGCTTGGTTCGATCCAATCAACATTCCCTAATTTATTTGGCTCATTGAGGTTTAAAATTAAGTCTGAATTAGCAAGGCCAACTGCCGAGTCGCTGATCTGAATAGTACGCCATGGTGTGGTAAATCCATCGTTTGTTTTGACTAATGTGCCATCGCTCCAAGGGGTTAAATCGGCACTAAATTGTCCATCGCGGCCTTGCTTTAATGTCATCGCAGCAAAATCAACGAGCGCTGCCTCATGGATGCTAATGTGAATATTGTCGTTACGTTTTAGGGTGACAGGTGTATGAATATGGCGTGCAGCATTGAGTGGTGTTTTGTTGTAAACATATTCATAACGGTTCCATTCACGGGCAGGAATCCACCAAGATTGTGTCGCGTGTGAGTCGGTAAGGTTAAATTGTGTCAGTTCTTTGCTGATTTCTGCACCAAGATAACCTTGTTTAGCAGCTAGTTCGTATCGAAAACCAATGCCATCATCAAATACTTTAAATGTGATGTTAAACGTGGTGCTAGCTTGTGAAAAAGTTAACGCTAGTTTGTTGTGATTATCTTGAACTGACTGGCGCTCCCCCCAAGGTTGTTGCCATGTTTCATTATGTGAGGAAATGGACGAATTGCTGATTTTTGCGTTATGGCCAAGACTTGGGTGCTGGCGAAAATCAAAACCAAGACTTGATGGGCTAATTAGTGTTTGATCGTTGAAAATTACTTGGTAGCTCGGCAGTTCTTGCTCATCGGATACAACTACTTTAATTTGCTGATTCGGCGAACTTACAGTAACAGTTTTTGCTTGCAGGCACGGTGCAAGCATAAGCAGTAAAAGCGCTTTTTTCATCTTGTTTCACTTGTTGTCAATGTGGGAGCATCAAGAGTAAAAGCTTGTGAAAAATCACACCAGCGCTTGCAAACGTATTCAATAACGCAAAAAGCCCTCAAAGAGGGCTTTTATAAAGTTATTAACTTGTTAGTTGTGCTTACTTAGCTAATGCACGCTTTAAGAAATTAGGTGTTGCTAGTGCGCCTTGATGAATACCTACGTTGTAGTATTCAGTATCAAATGCTGCATTTTCAACGTCTTGTGCTCTAAACGCAGTGAAGTTTTCGCCTTTGCGCGCCATCGTTGCTGACCATAAACCCGATGGATAAATTGGTTGTGGGAATGGCAGTGTTTGTAAATCGGCAAAACCAACGTCTAACATTGCTGCACGGGTTTCACGCAGTAATTGTTGGTGCATTAGTGGTGATTCGCTTTGTTGAATCAAAATGCCGCCAGTGCGCAATGCTTTTAAACAGCTAGTATAAAATGCATGGTTAAATAAACCCTCGCCTGGGCCTACTGGATCGGTGCCATCAACAATAATGACATCAATTGATTCTGGTGCAGCTTCAGCCATAAATTTAATGCCATCATCAAACATTACTGATGCGCGTGGGTCGTCGTTTGATTCACATAATTCAGGGAAGTATTTTAACGACATTTCAGTTACTACTTCATCAATATCAATTTGATGAACGGTTTCGATGTCCGGGTGTTTTAGTACTTCACGTAATGTGCCGCAATCACCACCGCCAATGATCACAACATTTTTTGGTGCAGGGTGTGAAAACAGCGCAGGATGGCTCATCATTTCATGATAGAAAAAGTTCTCGCGTGTACTTACCATAGTACAGCCATCAATAATCATTAAATTACCAAAGTCTGTTGTTTCGTACATTTCAACAAGTTGAAAAGGCGATTGTTTTGACTCTAGTTTTTTATTAATGCGCAGTGAAAAAGCACTGCCATCACGATCACTTATTTCAGTGAACCAAGTATTAGCATCTAAATTAGACATAGTAGTTTTCACTTACCATTTATGTGTTTAAAAATTGCGGCAATTTTGCCAGCGAAATGCGTGTTACTCAATTAGAAAATAAAATTATAGCCGAACAAATGAATTTTTATGGCTAGTGTGTAAAAAGCAAATTAAAATATCGCTAACTATCTGACTTTATGAAGACCTTACATTGGCTATAACTAACGCACGTGAAACATACAATATCGCTCATTGGAGTGAAGGCTACTTTGATATTAATGAGCAAGGTGAAGTGGTTGCATTTCCAGATAAAGATCACAGCAAACCGGGTGTTTCGCTGGCAACCTTAACAGAGCAATTTAAAGAGCAGGGGTTAACGTTACCTGTGCTTGTGCGTTTTACCGATATTTTGCAATCGCGTGTTGATACCTTAGTTAATGCATTTGCTGATGCTAAAAGTAATCGTAATTACCAAGGTAATTACACCTGTGTCTACCCGATTAAAGTGAATCAGCAATCATCCGTAGTTAAAAAGTTACTCGCCCACCAAAGCAACAAAGTAGGATTAGAGGCAGGTTCTAAACCTGAACTAATGGCTATTTTGGGTGTAGCGGATAAGCCTATTCGCATTGTATGTAATGGCTACAAAGACAGTGAATTTTTACGTTTAGCGTGTATTGGCCAAGCCATGGGACACGATGTAAATATTGTGGTTGAGAAGCTTTCTGAACTTGATGTACTGTTGCAAGAAATTGAAAAGTTAGGTATCGAGCCGGGAATTGGTATTCGCATTCGCTTAAATTCAGTAGGCAAAGGCAAGTGGCAAAATACCGGCGGTGAAAAAGGTAAATTTGGCTTAACTGCTAGTCAGGTGCTAAGTGCAATCGAGCGCTTAAACAAAGCGGGCAAAGGGCATTTATTAAATTTAGTGCATTTTCATATTGGCTCTCAAATTGCCAATATTCGTGATATTCATCGCGCTTTAAAAGAATGTGCGCGTCATTATGCAGAGTTATGCCAAATGGGCGTAGCTCTAAAAACCATTGACGTGGGTGGTGGCCTAGGTGTGGATTATGAAGGTTCAGGCTCGCGTAATTCATGTTCAATGAACTACACGGTTGCCGAATATGCGCGTAACGTAGTGAATACCTTTGCCGATACCTGCGAAGCACTTAACTTACCGCAGCCAGATATTATTACTGAATCAGGGCGCGCACTTACGGCGCACCACGCAGTATTGATTACCGATGTGATCGATGTTGAAGAAGCGCCAAAGTTACACAGCGATATTGTACTTTCAGATAATTCGCCGCAAGTATTACAAGAAATGTGGCAAGCCAAACAGCGTTTAACGCCGCGTCTAGCGCTTGAAATTTATCACGATGCAATGCACTTGTTCAGTGAAGCGCACGAACAATATGTACACGGTTTATTATCGATGACCGATTGGTCACAGATTGAAACCTTATATTTTGATATTTTGCGTGCAGTACGAGGCCAACTTAATGCCAGCGCCCGTTCACACCGAGAAGTGATTGATGATTTAAATGAAAAGTTAGCAGATAAACTCTTTGTTAACTTCTCTTTATTCCAATCATTGCCAGATGTATGGGGTATTGAGCAGCTGTTCCCGGTTATGCCAATTGAGCGTCTCGATGAGTCATGTTCACAGCGTGCAATTATTCAAGATATTACTTGTGACTCGGATGGTCAGATTCGTGAATACGTTGATGGTGCAGGTGTTGAAGCAAGTTTACCTATTCCGCCTTATCGTCCGGGTGAACAGTATCATCTAGCAATGTTTATGGTTGGTGCGTACCAAGAGATTTTAGGTGACCTACATAACTTATTTGGTGATACAGATTCAGTGCATATCGAGCTAACCGAAGACGGCTTTACTACCACTAATGGGCTGAAAGGCGATAGCGTTGAAGATGTACTGAAATACGTGCATTACAATGAAGGCGCATTAAAAGCGAACTATCAAAGTCGCCTTGCTGCGAGTAATTTATCAAGCGATACCCAACAAGCGTATTTCGATGAATTAGCCGCAGGCTTAAGTGGTTACACTTACTTCGAAGACTGACCTGTTGGTTAGGCTATTTATTGCTGAGTGAAAAAAGGCTAAAATATGGCCTTTTTTAGCTTGTTCATCCAGTAAATTCGATAAGTTGCGTGATGTTGTATTATATAAGAGCCGTTATTTCACTACTGTTTTATACCGTTAATACCTTATTTTGGTTTGTGCCAATTTTTATTTCTGGGGTATTAAAACTTTTACCGATCAAGTCATGGCAAGCAATGTGGAGTGCCGTTGCTAAGTGGTGCGCGAGTCGTTGGGTTGGTACTAACAGTATTATTCAATACATTTTCACGCCAACTAAAATGGTGGTAACGGGCGATCACGATTTTACCTATAAAGATTGGTACCTAGTGGTTGCCAACCATCAATCTTGGGTTGATATTTTAGTGATGCAGCGCGTTCTGCATAAGAAAATTCCATTTTTAAACTTCTTTTTGAAAAAAGAGCTTATTTACGTGCCATTTTTGGGCTTAGCGTGGTGGGCACTTGATTTTCCATTTATGAAGCGCGCGAGTAAAAGTCAGCTAAAAAAGAATCCAGCACTGCGCACCAAAGATATGGAAACGACCAAAAAAGCGTGTGCGAAGTTCAAGCATGTTCCTGTGAGCATTGTGAATTTTGTAGAAGGTACGCGCTTTACAAAAGATAAGCATACACGCCAAAAAAGTCAGTTTGATAACCTGTTAAAACCTAAAGCGGGTGGTGTTGCGTTTGTAATGGAAGCAATGGGCGAACAACTTAATAAACTTGTTGATGTGACTATTTGCTATCCAAACGGCACACCAAGCTTCTTTGATTACTTAGCGGGTAAAGTGCCAGAGATTCGTGTGCACATTGAGGTAAAACCTGTTTCAGCAAGTTGGGTCGGTAATTACTCGAGTGACTCAGAGTTTCGGGTGCAATTTCAAAACGAATTAAATGCGCTTTGGCAAGGTAAAGATCAGCAGCTTGTTGAGCTAAAACAACAGCAAACTGAGGGCGTCTAATGTTATCGAGATTCCTGCCAGGTGTGCTGTTAGCACCGATTATTTTTACCATTTTAGTCGGTAATGTCGTGCTGTGGGGCGGTATTATTTTTGTTATTGGCTTACTTAAAATTGTATTACCACTCCAAATTATCCGAGATATTTTACACATTGCTTATGCGGCTTGGTGCAAGGGCAACTATTTAGGCGTGTGGTTGGCGTGTGACAACTGGCAAGTTGACATTGAAGGTGAGCTCGACGAGAAAGCATGGTATTTGCTTATCGCAAACCACCAGAGCTGGCTTGATATTATGGTGTTGAGTGGCTTAGGGCGTTTACCTGCACCTAAGTTCTTTTTAAAAGATGAATTAAAATGGGTGCCTTTTGTTGGTGCTGGCGCATGGGCAATGGACATGCCGTTTATGAAGCGCGTAAGCAAAGCTAAAGTAGCTAAAAACCCAAAACTTAAAGGTATGGATGTAGAGCGTACTAAACGCGCTTGTCGTCATTTTAGATTAAACCCTACAACCATTATTAATTTTGTTGAAGGCTCACGCTACACCGAAGCGAAGCACAAAAAGCAGCGCAGTCCATTTAAATATTTACTTAAACCAAAAGCAGGGGGTATTGCCTTTGCCCTTGAAGTACTTGGTGAAAAAATGGATGGCTTGTTAAATACCAGCATTGTGTATCACGGAACATCCGAGACAATTTGTAAAGACATGCTGTTTGGCAAGCTCACTAAAATACATGTTGATATAAAAGTACAACCCATTTCTGCAGAGCTAATTGGTAATTATCAGCATGACCGAGAGTTTAGAGTTGAGTTTCAACAAAAACTTAATGTAATTTGGCAAGATAAAGATCTGCAAATTAGTTTAATGCAAGAAAACGAGCAGTTACCAACGATTAAACCAGCGCATTCGAGTTAAAAAGGATTTATATGAGCAAGGTAGAAAAGCTAATATCCCCTTGGGTTAAAGAGGCATTTCCACATTTAGACTGGCTGTCACAAGTGCTTTCTATTTGCTCTGGCGTATTGCTACTAGTCATTATTTACTATGTTGCACGCTGCTTGGTATTACCGGGCTTTGAAAAACTAACCGTTTATATTTCACCACATCGATTAGGCCAACTTAAGCCGCTATTTAGCAAACTTAATAGGCGCTTAGCTGGGTTTATATGTAGTGTGGTGTTTGTATCAGGCTTTCGTTATTTTTACCTGCCAGGTGATGAAGGCGAGGTGTTTTACCGCTCAATCGGCCAGATTATTGCCATTATCTACAGTGGCTTTATTTTTAGTTCGGTTATTAGCATTGCAGGGGCTGCATATAATCAGCTGAGTTTTGCGAAAGAAGTACCAATCTTAGGCATTATCCAAGTAGCTAAGCTTATTACCTTTATCGTAACGTCTATTCTCATCATTAGTGTGTTAATTGACGAATCTCCGGCTTATATTCTATCGGGCTTTGGTGCGCTAGCGGCGGTGCTGTTATTGGTATTTAAAGATACTATTTTGGGCTTTGTCGCGAGCATTCAAATTGCCGCAAACCGACTAGTAAAAGATGGCGATTGGATCCAGTTTGACCAATACGGAGCTGACGGTGAAATTGAAGAGTTAGGGTTAAATACGGTTAAAGTACGTAACTGGGATAAAACCATTACTACCGTACCAACCTATGCACTTATTTCTCAGTCATTTAAAAACTGGCGCGGCATGCAAGAGTCTGGCGGCAGACGTATTAAGCGGGCGATTCACCTTGATCTTAATAGCATTCGCCTTATCGACAGTGACTTCTTAGAAACCCTGAAAAGTAATGAATTTATCACCCAAGTGCTCAGCAATGAAGAGTTAAATAATGCAAAAGCACAGAGTAATGTGAAGTTATTCCGCGCTTATGCAGAAGAGTATTTGCGCCAGCATGAGGCGCTTAATCATAATTTAACTTTAATGGTACGCGAGCTTGCGCCGAGCGCAGAAGGTTTACCGGTAGAGCTTTATTGCTTCAGTGCAGATAAGCGCTGGATCCCTTATGAGCACTTACAAGCCGATATTATGGATCACTTGCTAGCAAGTTTAACCATGTTTGGTTTACGCCCTTATCAGCACGTTACAGGTCAGCTTACAGGCTAATAATCAGGCTTAATACCTTATTGTGATATTGAATGCTCGCTTGTTGGCTGGCAAAAAACTCAATGTAGTGGCTTTTTATTCGCGAAATAATAAGGCGTGGTTGATAACTAAAGCCTGTAACGCTCACAACACAATTTTGCTGTTCAAATGTAACGTTTACGTGCAGCGGTTGAGATACTTTCAAATTTAGCATATACAGCAAGTTGTAGACTAACAATGGCGGTACAGTGACCGATTGCTGTGCTAATTCTGGCGCGATCTTTACTGTTAAATCGCCTGCATTCGCTAGCCGTTGCATGTATGACAATGCACTTAGCTCTTGTTGTAATTCAACTAGATCTTGTTTTCCGGCTTGCAGTTTGTAACGCAGCAGCTCAGCTAAATCGGTAATAGACTCGCTTGCCTTATCGGCATCTTTATCCATTAACGCTTCTATGTTGTCTAAACATTGATAGAGAAATGCGGGTTGAACTTGCTGCGATAGCATTTTTAATGAATGGCTTTTAATGCTTTTTTCGATACTTGCTTTTTCTCTAATGGCTTGTGCACTGACATAACCAATAGTCCAAACAAGGCTTAAAAATAGGTTAAATTTGGTGAGTAATTTTACTAACTGCTGTCTGTCACTGGCCTCGACATACCAAATATAACTAAGCAAAGTACTTGGCAAATATAAAATAGCGACAGTAATAATCACTGCACTCAATACCACTAACGCACGATAAAACCGCTGCTTCTGCAGCATGCGCTTGATAAAGCTGCGGGTAACAAAGTGCCATACAGATACTAATAAAAGGGTATACAGCAACCATTCGTGAGCATATTTAAATAGTTTTTCTGGCGCAAAAAAGGTAACTGCAACTAACGGGAAAAACAAGATTAATACCGTGATAATGCCTTGTGCAACGTAATAATCGTACGACTTATTCACCTGTCTTGTCCTTTTTCAACGGGATCTGTAATTCAACGCTGAACTGGTCATCACCGCGTTCTGAATTGATTGTGAAATTATCACGATAAAGTAATGCTAAGCGCGCTTCAAGATTAGCTAACCCAGTGCGAGTGCCATCAGCTTGACGTGCGGTTTTATTAATTGGATTACTTACGGTGATTGACAGCTTTTTATCTTGTTTGGCAACGGAAATACTGATGGTACCGCCTGAAGGAATTTGCCCGATGCCATGTTTAATCGCATTTTCGATCAAGGTAAAAATACTCATACTTGGCACAAGCATAATTTCGCATTCGCTAGGCACCTTTAAGTCGACATTGAGGCGCTCTTCAAAGCGTACTTTTTCAAGCTTTAAGTAATGGCGGCAAAGCAATAGCTCTTGTTTAAGTGCAATACAGTGTTGTTTATTATCGAAATGGTGTTTAAACAGCTGACGGAACTCTAATAACAGCTTTTTAGCTTCGCTAACATCCTCGTACAGCATGCCGCGAATGCTATTTAATGAATTAAATAAAAAGTGTGGGTTAAGTTGATATTGCAGCACATCGAGTTGTTGCTGCTTTAGTTTTTCTTTTAATTTGTGCTTGTGCATAATGCCGTAAGCTTGCAGATAACACAGCATGTAAAAGCAGTAAAAAATACTGTGTAAAAACGCTTCAACGTAAAAATATGCCGGACCAAGCGGTTTGTCGTAACCCTTAATGCTGGTGCTAATAGTGAAGGTCATATACGAGTTATTTTCGCCTGAATGATCATAATCGGGGTCGGTTACTTGTTTTGTGCCACCTTCTATTTTAAATAAAAAGCTACCAGGCACAGAAACCGTATGTGTGTAAGTCGCGCTGGCAAGACCTGCTAATACGCACAAAATTAAACCTGCAAAATAAGCTTTTTTACCACTGTTTGACCTTTGCCTAATGAGTTTTAGTGGCAGATAGATAATCAGCAGTGGTAGCAAAATAATGTGTATGGTGTAGTGGATTAGGCGTTCAGAATCAACACCCTCAACTCGCAATGGGCCAAACTCCCAGATAAAACTGACAAGAAGAATAAGTGAAAACAGCAGTAAGTTTATACCTATTACTACTTTATGTTTTGTCAGCCAATGCAAGTGTCACCTAATGTGAGGGAAAAACTGTTTGCAAAATATAGCTTTTTAAAATAAATGGCAATAATTGATTGCTTATAGGGCTATGCCATAATTAATAATGTATGCTGAACTGAGCGCTAAGTTTTGTTTTAATCCGCGCCAAACGCAGCTATATCGTTGTACTACGGGTAAATTAATAAATATTTACATTTGTTTAAATATTGTAGCCTAGGGTTTTTTTGGGGGGGCTTTTTGGCTAGAATCACGAAGGTCTATTAAACTTTGTTGTTTTATTTGGTTTTATTGGGCAGTGTCTAGCGCAATATAATTGCTTAAATTACAATAGACTCTAGGTATGCAACCGCAGAACAAGGATTTTTTGCCACTCTGTAGTTAAGGCAGAATTGTGAAAATAAAATACGTAGCACCCTTTATCATCTTTGTTTCGCTTCTAATGGCAGCGCCAAGCTTTGCTAGCAGTCGTTTGGTGGTTGCTGTTGACCATGCACCTCCATACAGTTACACCCAAGGTGAAACCCGCCCCCGAGGTTTATTAATCGACATTATGATGCGCATTTCTAAGCAGCTTAATGTATCTTTACAGCTTATTCCATGTCCTATTTCGCGCTGTGTGCAGTTAATTAAATCAGGCCAAGCCGATATTGGTGGGGCGTTTATTAAAACACTAGAACGTCAACGTGATATGGCATTTCTTGAACCGGCCTACATGGTATTGAACTCACCATTTGTATTTTATGCACAAACCGAAAGCAAAACAGTGGTTAATACATTTGATGACCTTTACGGGAAGCGTATTGGTATTGTGCGTGGTGCGGCGCATTTTGCTCGTTTTGACAATGACCAGAAGTTAATGAAAATCGCGGTGCAAAGCGAAAAAGTAGCGATGGATTTACTTTTGAAAGGTCGTTTAGATGTGGTTATTGCTGTTGAGCAAACCGCTGACCATTCACTGAGTGTCTTAAATCAGCCTTCACACAGGCTTAAAAAACTAACCTACCGCCATGATGAGCCGATTCTCGGTTACGCAGTGGCTTCAAAGCGTTCAGAAAAGCAAAAGTTGATCGAGCAAGTGCAAGTTGCCCTGCTGGATTTAGCAAAAAGTGGAGAGTTGTCACAAATCGTTGATCTGTACGACTTACCACCAGTTGCAGTGAAATAACTTCGCAATTCAGCGTTTATTCAGACATACCACACTACATTTTTATAAAACTCCAAAGATAAAGAGAGAGACAATGACTTACTTCTCGTCACGTAAATTACTGAGTGTTTCTATTTTGGCTGCGGCTGTTGCAGCGTCAGGTTGTGCTACAACCAATGCGGAAAAAGGTGCGATGATAGGTGCTGTAACAGGTGCAGTAATCGGTAAATCAACCTCTAACCACAAAAATAAACGCGCGGTGATTGGTGCTGCTGTAGGTGCCATTGCAGGTGCCGCGATAGGTGATTATATGGACCGTCAAGAAGCAGAAATGCGTGAGCAGCTTTCAGGTTCAGGTGTTGAAGTAGTCAGGGAAGGCGATAACTTACGCTTAGTGATGCCATCAAACATCACTTTTGCGAGCAATCAATCAACCATTACGCCACAATTTCACGACACCTTAAACTCAATTGCGAATGTATTGAGCCATTATGATAAAACGTTTTTGAGCATTGAAGGGCATACTGATAGCAGTGGTAGTGAAAGTTATAACCAAACGTTATCAGAGCGTCGAGCACGTAGTGTGCAGCAATACTTAGTTAACCAGTCAATTATGCAAGCGCGTTTATCTGTTGTTGGCTACGGTGAAATGCGTCCAGTTGCGAGCAATGAAACCGCTTCTGGTAAAGCCAAAAACCGTCGTGTTGAAGTACAAATTGTACCTAACCAAGTGTAATTAAAAGCTATACCTTATCAGCTAAATTAAGGCTTCCAATCGGAAGCCTTTTTTATGCTTTAGCAAAACGTATCACATACATTTTCAGCTTTGCAGCTGATCACTGTGATCTTGTTATAACCAATACGTTGCAGTTGTTCCGCCGCTAAAGTAGCACGCCCGCCCGTTGCACAATGCAAGTAAATTGGTCGGTCTGCGTCTTTTTCAATTTCAACCAATTTCATTTCGAGCACGCCACGGGGAATATTAATAGCACCTACTGCATTTTTAATTGCGTGTTCAGCGGGTTCACGCACATCAATAAGTAAGCCATTGTTATTGGCTATTTCACTTTTTGCTTGTGCAGCATCCATTTTTACAACATGTTCAGATGCAAGTTTAATTAGATCTGGAATAGTCTTCAGCACAGTTAATCCTCCAAGCCAAATTTACGAAGTATCGTCATCATTGGGCACCACTTAGTAAACGCTGACTGTAATAAATTTACAGCGATAAATAGCGTGAAAAAGATCCAGTTAGGGTGCACAAAGTGCGTTAGTAACAGTGACACTATCAGCATCACACCGGCAATTAATCTTAGTGCATCATTTACTTTCATTCGAATAACCTACTTAAAAGTGGAGTTGCATTTAAATATATTAGAAAAATCTAAATTAGTAAATTCTAATATTAGACTTTTCTAATATAACAGCTTATACTTTGCTCAAATTTGAGAATAAAGAATTGACGCCTATGATGTTAGATATGGACAAAATGCTTGAAAATGCAGCAGAAGCAGAGCAGTTTTTAAAATTGATGGCAAACAAAAATCGCTTAATGATCTTGTGTACATTAAATCAAGGTGAGCTAAGTGTTAGCGAGTTGAATCAAGCTGTACCATTGGCGCAATCTGCATTGTCACAGCATTTAGCGAGTTTACGTAACTCGGGCTTAGTAGAGACGCGTCGTGAAGCGCAAACTATTTATTATCGTATCGTCGATCCGCGAGTGAGCGCCATGTTAAGCGCGCTTTACGATATGTTTTGTCAGCCTGAATAGCAAGGATAGGGTCATGAGCACATCACACCCAATTGATCGTTTAGTTGCAAGTTCACTGCAAGGGCGTATTCCACTGGTGATTTTTATTTTCGCTTTGTTAAGTGGCTTGTTAGCGCTTAAATTCACCGCGCGAGAAGAAGAGCCACAGATAGTGGTACCTATGTTGGATATTCTGGTATCGGTGCCAAATATCAATGCCAATCAAGTGGAACGACAAGTAACTATTCCTCTTGAAAAACTGTTGGCGCAAGTGCCAGGTGTTGAACATGTTTACTCAGTAACACAAACCGGTGGAACAACCGTTACGTTACGCTTTTATGTAGGCGAAGACCGCGAAAAAGCGATTTTAAACACTTACAATAAATTGTATGCCAATCAAAATTCAATGCCGAATATAGTGGCGAATTGGCAAGTAAAACCAATTGAAGTTGATGATGTAGCTATTATGATGCTCGGCTTATGGAGTGAGCAGCCGCAACTTTATGATGATTATGAATTACGCCGCATTGCACAAGAAGTTTCAACTCACTTACAAGCGATAGACGACACCTCTGAAGTAAAGGTTATTGGTGGTCGTCAGCGCAGCGTGCAAGTTTACTTAAATACCACTAATCTAGCCGCCTTTAATACAACCGTAATGGATGTTTATAACGCGATTAATGTGTCAAACCAGTTAGCAGCGGTTGGTGTGCAGGTATCGAATAGCGAATCTGTAGTGCTTGAGGTGGGTGATGTATTCAGACAAAGCTATGAATTAAATCATTTAGTAGTTAACGTAATAAACGGTAAGCCCGTGTATTTATCGGATGTTGCAACGATTCAAGATGGACCAAGCGAAGCAACAAGTTATCAGTGGTATAGCGAGGCAAGTACCAATTCAGCCGATCACCCTATGGTGACGATTAGTATTGCGAAACAAGCAGGCAGCAATGCAGTTAACCTTGCCAACAAAGTACTAGAAAGTATTGATGTGTTAAAAGGGCAGCTGATACCTAAACATGTCAATGTTGCAGTATTGAGAGACTATGGCGAAACGGCAAATGAAAAGGTTAATAACCTTGTTTCGTCATTAGCATTTGCAGTATTTACCGTGGTGGTATTTATCGGTGTCTTTTTAGGTTGGCGACCAGCCATTGTTGTTGGTTTAGCTGTGCCGATTTGTTATGGCTTAACACTTATTTTGGATATGGCCTTTGGTTACACCATTAACCGAGTCACCTTATTTGCGCTGATTTTATCGCTGGGTTTGCTGGTAGATGACCCAATTACCGGCATCGATAACATTAAACGTTTTATGCTAAAAGGCGACGGTAAAACGAGTCAGATAGTGGCCGCTATGAGTGAAATTCGCCCCGCTCTAATAATGTCTACAGTAACGATAGTGTTGGCGTTTGTGCCAATGGCCTTTATTACCGGCATGATGGGGCCTTATATGGCACCGATGGCGTTTAATGTGCCAGTTAGTGTGATTGTGTCTACTTTGGTCGCGTTATTCGTCACCCCGTGGTTAGCAAGTAAATTACTTAAAGATTCTACTGAACAACAAGAAAGCAGTAATAGTGGCGACCTTTACCATAAAATTTTAACGCCAATTCTAGCGTCGAAATCGCGTGCCAAAACAGCATTATGGTTAACGCTGGGGCTTTTTATTGCCAGTGCATTATTACCTGTTTTTCGCACTGTGCCGCTCAAATTATTGCCTTTCGATAATAAAAATGAAGTGCAAATACTTATCGATTTACCTGAGTCAGCCAGTTTAGAGCAAAGTGCAGCACTCTCTGGCGAAATTGCGCAGCAAGTAAAGCGTGTTGCGGAAGTTAAAGCGGTTGCCGTTTATGTTGGTGAGCCCAGTGCAATCGACTTCAACGGCATGGTTCGCCAATACTATATGCGTACACGAGAGAACCTCGCTGAAATACGCGTATTGCTGGTAGATAAAAGTGAACGAGAGCATCAATCTCATGGTGTCGTCTTACGCTTGCGAGAATTACTTGCGCCATTTAATAAAGATGGCGTGAATGTAAAAGTTGTTGAAGTACCACCTGGCCCACCGGTGCTATCAACGTTAGTTGCCGAAGTATATCGTGACCCATTTGTTGCACTCGAACAGCAACAATTAGCGGCACGCAATATCGCGGCGCGTTTGGCAAGTGAGCCACATGTAGTGGAGGTTGATACCACAATGCAGGCAAAGCAACAGATTAATCGCTTTGTGGTAGATAAAGAAAAAGCCGCACTTTCTGGTATCGCAACGGAAGATATTAAACGCACATTAATGATTGCAGGATTCGGCGTTGAGGCGGGCAGTATCGCCAATCAATATGAAGCTGAGCCTCTGGCAATAAAATTACGTATACCTTATCAAACGCGCAACCAAGCTAGTGAGCTTGATGGCCTGTATATTCGTGGCCGAGAGGGCATTGCGCAAACCGATTTAGGGCTTGGTTTAGAAGCTGCACCGCAACCATTAGTTGCCTTAAGTGAATTAGGCCAGTACCAAACGCTGAACGTTACTCAGCCTATTTACCGTAAAGACTTACAGTCAGTGATTTATGTCACCGCCGAGTTAAATGGTCGCACGCCTGCGGAAGTAGTCGCAGATATTAATGCTGACCAACGTGAACAACACAACGATCAGCAAACAAGCCATGTTGCTTGGCAAGACCGTCATTATCTTAATAACGGTGGTGGTGAGTTATGGTCAATTCCAAAAGGCACCTGGCTTACGTGGAGTGGTGAAGGCGAGCTAAGAATAACCGCGCGCGTATTTAGAGATATGGGTATCGCGTTTGCCTTTGCACTCACGGGGATCTTCTTTATTTTACGCTTACAAACTGGTTCTTATGCGTTGTCGGGAATTATTATGTCGGCTATTCCGCTGACTGTGATTGGTATTATGCCGGGCTTTTGGTTAATGAATCAGTTTGGTGAGCGAGAGATTGCAGCGAGCCCTGAACCTGTTTTGTTTACCGCAACTGCGATGATTGGCATGATAGCGTTGGCCGGTATTGTGGTTCGCAATTCACTTATTTTGGTTGAATTTATAAGTGCTGCACGTGCACAAGGTGCTGCGATAAAAGAAGCGCTATTAATGGCAGGCAGTGTGCGCATGCGCCCAGTATTGCTCACGGCTGGTACCACGTTACTTGGTAATTTAGTGATTATTCTTGACCCCGTATTTAGTGGTTTAGCGCTAGCAATTATCTTTGGCATTATTTCCTCTACCTTATTCAGTTTGATCATTGTGCCCGCCGTTTACTATCTGGTTTTCGACGACACAAAAAACAGCGCGCAAGACGCTCAGGAGCAATAAATCATGACAAAAAAAACGTTATTAATTCCGGTTGTTGCTATTCTCGCGTTAGTAGCAATGATCATTATGATGGCGGGTGGTTTCAGCGACAAAATTGCACCCAGTACCGCATCGCCTCAATTACAAAATGTGCAAACTATCACTATTGAACCTTACGCATATACCGATAGGCTTTGGTTGCCAGCTAACCTTATCGCAAAGCAAAATACACAAGTAGCGAGTCGTATTTTAGCAAATGTGACCTCAGTAAATGTTCGTGCTGGCGATATGGTGCAAGCAGGTGATGTGATTGCTGAGTTAGACAACCAAGATCTCAAAGCGCAAGTGCGTCAAATTGAAGCGCAGGTTGAAGCCGTTTCGGCTCAGTTAACGCAAGCGTCGTTACAATTAAAGCGTAATAAAGCGCTTCGTGAGCAGGGGTTGATCTCTGTTAATGACCTGGATTCTGTGCAGTCTACATTTGATCAATTACGAGCAACTAAACTAAGTTACGAGCAGCAGCGTGATCAAGCTAATGTAACACTAGCTTACAGCAAGATCATTGCACCGATAGCAGGTAAAGTGGTTGATCGTATGGTTGAACCGGGGGATTTAGTGAATCCGGGGCAAGCCGTTGTAGCGCTTTACAATCCGAGCAGTATTCAAATTAGTAGTTATATTCCTGAAAGCCAAGCGGTAACCCTAGCCTTAGGTCAAGCGTTGCAAGTGGAACTATCGGCATTGCAGCAAGTAAGAACTGCGCGGATCAGTGAAATTGTGCCGCTTGCTGACAGCGCAGCTCGCAGCTTTGAAGTTAAACTCGATTTAGCTGGTGATAATCTTGATGGTTCGGGTTTGATGCCGGGGATGTATGCCAAGGTGGGTATTGATAAGGCCACACGCGATGTTATCGCAATTGATAAGCAATATATTCAGCAATTTGGTCAGTTATCAAAAGTATCGGTATTGGAAAACAATCAAGTAAGCGAGCGATTTGTGCGTTTAGGTCAGCAGTTAGATAATAATCTGGTGATTATTATCTCGGGTTTATCTGCTGGCGAAAAATTGGTTATTTAGCTTATTGATTTAGCTGCCCTCTAACTTGCTATTGCCACATTACTAAAATAGCAGCGAGGGCAATGAGGATTAAACCGAGCAACTCATTTTTGCTCGGTTTTTGTTTTAGCCAAAATATCGCAAGTAAAATAGTAAACAGTACTTCTATTTGTCCCAACGTTTTAACATACGCGACGTACTGTAAACTCATTGCACTAAACCAGCCGATTGAACCAATACAACTCGTTACACTAATGGCGAATGTGGTGGGCAAGTGCTGTTTTAATTTGCTAAATGTATGCCTTTCTTTTATCGCAATGTGCGCAATTAAAATGATACTTTGCAGTGTTAATACCCAGAGTAATACCCATGCAGCGCTGTGTGGAAATGGTAAATCAAGGGCAATACTGGCTTCACGTACTGAAAGAGAGGTTAAAGCAAATGCGCTGCCGCAGCTCAAACCAATCAGCACGGTTTTTAATTGAAAGCCTTGATTGAACCTTAATCCACTTAAAACAAATACCGCCAAAGCGCCAATCAACACGCCAAACCAACCGAGCGGTGTAAGTGCACTACCAAAAAATAATGCACCTAAAATAGCGGCAACAAGCGCCTCACTTTTTGCCAGCCCAGCACCAATTGCGAAATTTTGTTGTTTAAATAAAACCACCATAAGTGCTGTCGCAATGATTTGCATGCCCGCAGCAATGGCAACATAACTTATGAATTGACGGTTAAACTCGGGGTGAGCGATTGGCTCAAATTGATAGAGCAAAACAAGGTAGGTAAGGGCTATCGGAGTGGCAAATAAAAAACGCGCTAAGGTTACACCGAGCGTGCTGACATCTTTACTTAACTTACTTTGCAGGCCATTGCGAAACGTTTGCATAAATGCTGCTAACACAGTAAAGAAGACCCAAAGCATTAATAAGTACCTTAATCAACAAAATAGCATAGTAACAGGTATTGCTAGGCTAGGTCGGTGAATTGCTATGGATGTGAAAAAAATTCATTAAAAGTGCGACATTATGTCGCAGGCAGTTTTTTATAGCTGTTTTATACTCTGTTTTGTAGCTCGCTCATTGCTACATATTTTCCACACAATGCTATTGTTGATTTGCCGCAAGTTTTGCGGCTTATTTTTTTCTTAGCTCGTCTATTTTTTATTCTAGATCAAAGTTTTTTCGGCCAAAAAATCTAAGCTACACCCAGCTTATATAAAGCTTACTCTTTTTTATTAATGTTTGAATCAACCCCTGATTTGGTTTAGCACAACAGCAAGGAATTGTTATGAATACCAATAAATTTTTAGAGCTTTCTTGGGAATACTTAGACGTAATTGTAACGACAGTATTTTTTATTGGCACTATGGCTTATCTAGCGATGAATGGTATGGAAAAAGCGTTACTACCGGGTGGTTTGATAGCAAGTCTTTATATGTATGTTCGATTCAGGAAGTAATCTGGGCTTTTGCTATTTCACAGTACTTGCCGGGTGTAAGATTAAGCTCGGCAAGAGATAAACTTGCTATTCTTACTCTCTTTAAATCAACCACATAATTACCACAATATTTTGTCATGCGGCGGATCTGACGGTTTAGCCCTTGCGTTAATATGATACGAAATTGGGTTTCGTTGATTTGCTCAACCTCACAGCGGCGGGTAATAACGCCTTTTACAGGCACGCCACCCATCATTTGCTGACAAAACTCATTGGTAATAGGTTTGCTCGTGGTGACGATATACTCTTTTTCTTTATCAAAGTCAGGATGATTGAGTTGTTGGCACAGCTCTCCGTCATTTGTAAGCAGTAATAAGCCGTGAGAGTCTTTATCTAAGCGTCCGATTGGAAACAGCCTGATTTGTTTTGGCAGTAAATGCACAAGGCTAGTGGGATCGCTCTCAATAAGTTTGCAGTCAACGCCAATCGGCTTATAAATCGCGAAATAGGATTTTGTCGTAAGCGCTTTAACCTTCTGACCGTTGACCTCAATAACATCACTGGCATCAACATGGTCAATATGATTTGCTGGGCGACCATTGACGAGCACACATTTATCGTCAATTAAGCGAGAAGCTTGGCGTCTTGAACACACGCCAGCATCGGCAATAAATTTTGCCAATCGTATTTTGTTCACAAAATGTAATTTATCCCGAGTGCAGGTTAGTTTAGTTAACTGTAGTAATTTGCAGGCACATGCTATCAGCATCGACAACCTTGATACGGCTGCCTTTATTTATCTGACCTTCAAATGTCACTTTCCAAAACGTATCGCCTATTTGAATACGGCCATGTCCACCGCTTAAGTCGTGCTCAACTACCAGTTCACGGCCTATCAGGCTGGCTGCGCGTTGATTCAGTGGGCCGTGGTCAGAACGGTTGTTAAATTCTTTAAAGTATTTCCAGTATGCGATAGAAAAACCAAGCGCAGACAGTGCAAACAAAATAATTTGTGTTTGCCAGCTTAGTTCTGCAAATAACGCGTTAATAATCGCAAGCAAAAAAGCAGCAATGGCCGTACCGAGTAAAAAACCAGATGCACCTAATGCTTCGGCACCAAGCAGCAATAAGCCGAGTGATAACCAGTGCCATGGTTCTAAATTATTTAATAGTTCCGAAATCATAACTGCTCCTAAAACACAGCACAGCGGCAAGCTGTGCTGTTGTTAAGTATACATGTTTGTATAGTTTATTTCTTGCCAAACGCTTCTTTTGCAATTTCAGCAACACCAGCAATCGACCCGAGCATATTGCTTGCTTCTAGTGGGATCATCATTACCTTGTTGTTATCTGATTCGGCTAATTTACCGAGTGATTCCATGTACTTTTGTGCGATGAAATAATTAATTGCGCGTGAGTCACCATTTTGAATTGAATCAGACACTAAGCGAGTTGCTTCGGCTTCTGCTGCCGCTAAACGTTCACGTGCTTCAGCTTCGCGTTTAGCTGCTTCTAATTGACCTTCAGCTTTTAAAATTTCAGCCTGTTTTTGGCCTTCGGCAACCTTAATTGCTGCTTCACGCTCACCTTCAGCTTCTAAAATATTGGCGCGCTTTTCACGTTCGGCTTTCATTTGGCGCGCCATGGCATCCACTAAGTCCATCGGTGGTGCAATATCTTTGATTTCGATTCGGGTTACTTTTACACCCCAAGGATCGGTTGCTTCATCTACCTTTACCAGCAGTGAACCATTAATTCGATCGCGGTTCGAAAGCATTTCATCAAGCTCCATCGAACCAAGTACTGCACGGATGTTGGTCATTACTAGGTTACGCATAGCGCGTTCTAAGTCATTTACTTCGTACGATGCTTTAACTGGGTCAAGTACTTGATAGAAACATACTGCATCGGTAGTAACTTGTGCGTTGTCTGATGAAATGACTACTTGTGGTGGTACATCAAGTACTTGTTCCATCATATTTTGTTTACGGCCAATGGTATCTACCAATGGGATAATTAACTGCAGGCCTGGCGGTAAAGTTCGGGTGTATTTACCAAAACGCTCTACCGTATAGGTGTAGCCTTGCGGCACCATTTTTACCCCTAGGGCTAAAATAATAAATACGACGGCTAAGCCAATTATTATCGTAATATCAAACTGTTCCATAATTGCATCTCCTGTTTAACTGGCTTCAATCTAACGTTTTTTAACATGAAATAACAGATTTAATGATGAGTGGGGAATGGCAGTGTTGAATGGTCTTTGCTTTTTTAATGAAATCGCGCAAGCTGGTATTAACACTAAACGGAGGGTTTATGAATTATCTTATTTTGGGTATTAATGGACATGTCGTTGCAATTAATAAAGACGATGGCAGTGAGCTTTGGCGTAAAAAGTTAAAATCAGGCACAATTACTGTTGTAAGCAGTGATAATACCAAGGTGTACGCATCTTCTTCTGGTCACTTATTCTGTTTAGATAAAGCCACAGGTGAACAAATATGGACTAATTCGCTAAAAGGCTTGGGTTACGGCACATGCATTATCGATGTCGGTAATCACGCAGCGTCTGTCAGCGGAACTATTGCGGGTAATGCAGCTGCCACTGCAGCAACCACGGCTGCGACAACAGCAGCTATTGCGGCGTCGGGCAGTGTCTCAGCTGGTGATGGTGGCTAATGGCTGTTTTCTAAATCTTGGTGAGTTAAAACTCATAACTCAATGTTGCGCGAACATTGCGTCCTGCCTGCGGGTATGGGTGTAATGTTGTGCCCCCTTGCTGATACTCGGCATCCAGTAAGTTATGCGCAGTTAATGCTAGGTTTAGGCTGTTACTTAACTGATAATCAAGGGCTGCGTTAAGTAATATAACGTCATCGACTTTATAATTAGGCGCATTAAAATTGGCACCTTGATTTGGATAAGGATCGCTAATTTCTTGGCCATTCGAAATAATATGAATGGGTGATGTTTGCTCACCAATGTAGCGCACAGTGAGACTCGCATTTGCATCTTCAAAAATTGGCCAGCTGGTAACTAAGTTTGCCATGATGCTAGGTACATTATTAATATCATCACCGCTAGTGGCAAAGCGTTCAGAGTCAATAACCGCTTGATAACCCAAAGTGGCATGCCATGTAATATTACGCTTGGTAATACGAGATTCTAACTCTACGCCCCAAGTGGTTAACTCGCCGGCATTAGAATAATTGGGTTCATTTGCACCAGCATAGTTATCGCGAAAGATAAAGTCATCGAGCTGATTGTAAAATACGTTAACGGCGCCATAAAACTGATGTTCAGGTAGCTTTATGCTAGGTGTCAGTTGTAATGAGGCGAGCTTTTCGGGCTTAAGTGTTTGCGCGCCACGAAATGAGCTTAACGTACTAAAGCGGTTCCAATAGGTAGCGTCGACAAACGAAGTGGCATAAGACGCTTTAAAATTATAGCCGTTTTCCCCTTGGTAAATAATCGCCAAACGCGGGCTAAAATCGTCAATATTATCGCTGCCAGTACGATTTTTTTGATCGTACCTTGCACCTGCGTTTGCCAGCCAACGTTCTGACAATCGGTATTTAACTTGTGCAAATACTGAATAAATTGATTCGCTGCTTTCTTTTAACAGTGGTGTTTGCTGGTCAGCCGGAAGGTAATCTTCACCATTTAGCGATGCTTTGAAATCAGAATCGGTTACTTTCATATGATCTAGCTGTAAACCGACCAAATAATCCCATTTACCAATACGTTTACTGAGGTGAGTTAGCAGCCCTGAAGAGCGCTCCTGCCAATAAACGCGAAGGGCATTATTGGTTGTTGGTTGTGTTACTACCACCGTATCTACTTCATTTTGATCAAAATAAAGCTCTTGATGCCACTGCCAATCAAATAAAGTATCGCTGTGATTTACATTGAAGTGTGATGCGGTGTAACTAAAGCCGGGTCCCGTACCTTGGTATTTACGGATCTTGTCATACATATAACCTTCACCACTAAGGCCGCCCGTTGTAAAGGGTTCAACATAATGTGAGCGTCTAGTGTTGGCGAAAATGCGCCAATCTTGATAGTTAAGTTTAGCGCCAATATCATATGTATTGGTGTCTTGATAAGCACCTAGGTTCGCTTCTGCATCAACAATCGGGTTGGGTGAGTAATTGTCTTGTGGGGAGATTGCGTGTGTTTCACCTTCTGCAGAAAACACTTGTGCCCATGCCAGTAAATCCCAGCTATCACCTTGTTTACCATAGGTTAAACTAGCTTGTTTATGTCCTTGATTCCCGACAGTTACGGCTAGTTTTGAGTTTTCGAGCTCTGTAGCTGATTTTAAAACGATATTAACGGTAGCTGTGAGCGCCACATTGCCATAAATTGAACTCGACGGCCCTCTTAGCACTTCTATTTGTTTTATTTTGTCGAGGCTAATGGCGTAGTCGGGTGATGCCATTGAGTAACTTCGGCTATTTAGCCTGTGGCCATCAATTAAAAACAATATTTTTTGTTGTGAAGACGTAAATACCCCACGAGCTGCAATGTTAGGTTCATTTTGATCTTCAACATGGGTGATGTTTGGCACATAGGTGACGAGCAAATCTTTAATGTTGCGAGCACCTGATTGCGAAATCATATTTGCGGTAATTACGGTGACCGGAACAGGCGCCTCACTCAGTGTCTCTTTTGTTAGAGACGCAGAAGAGACCTCGACATTGAGCAGTTGTTCTAATGAGAGGCTAAATAAGTCATTGTCCTCACTGGCTGTTAAAAATGATGAATTTAGCGCTAGCAACAAAGTGCTGGGTAGTGTGAGCCATGTTTTTGTTTTGTTGGTGTTCGCTAAATTCATTTTGCCACTCTTAACACTTGAGTATGTTTGTAAATACCTGAACTCAAATAAAAAGCCTTAAGGCCTAGGATGACTTAACATCTTGCCATATTTATAAATTCGCGCAAGCTTATTGCAATGGCTTTTGCTCGCCCGACATTAAACCACGTTTGAATTCGCCATTTTGCCAAAGCAATATTTCGCCTTTTTCTCCTTGTTTGATTGAGCTATCAATCGCGATGATTTTGCTGTTAAAGCGTGTTTCAATGGTTGGCATTGAGGTATGTCCTACAATAACCTTTTTGGCATTTAGTTGTGATAAAACGGCGTCGACTTGTGTATCGTTGAGCGCATCATCTCTAAAGTAGCCGCGGTACCAAATAGGGCCGTTACTGCCATGTAGTGTTAGCCACGTTGGGTTTTCTTTTAACGCTTTTTTGCCTAAACCAATGGTTTTACGAAACTCACTATTAGCTTGCTCTAAGCTCAGTTTAAGATCTAAGAAGTCTTGGTGAATGCCACCGTGTAGGAAAATAAAACCATTGATATTAATGATCGTCGACTTGCTGCGTAGCCAGCGGCCTAATACGCTGTTGTTACTGTATTGCTGACGTAAGTCGTTATTAAAGTGCGATACTGCATGCACATATTTCGGGTGCAAATATCGTTGATCATCACGTAGTACCATGTATTCGTGATTACCTAGCAGGTAGTGAAGCTTTCCGCCCGCCGCTAATGCCTGTTGTTCTAATTTATAAATTAACCACAGCGCTTCAGTAACTGTGTCGCCACGGTCAAAAATATCTCCGGTAATCACCAAATGCCCTTTACCGAAAGACCAATTTAGAGATTGATCGATAACCTTGTTATTCACTAACAAGGTTTTGAAAATATCAAACTGCCCATGGATATCACTGATTGCAGCAATCTTCTCGACGTCCTGAAAGTTGTCGATGCGATTTGCGTTAAAGGTTGGTGTTATTGTGAGTGGGCCATTGTACTCTGACACCGTTTTTTTATTGGCTACGATATCAATGCGTTCAACTTTATTATTGTTATAAAACAGATATGGGCCATCGTTGTATAGCGTGGATGCACTGAGTGCGCCTGAAAAGGCGATGCTGATAAGTGCAGAAACAGCAAACCAAGATTGAGTCATAACATTTTCTTATATGATTATTAGTCGATGCCTAGCGTGGCGAAGCCGTGGCGAACACGCAACTCTTTCTTGCTCGTTTTTATATCTATTTTATATTTAAGCCATTTTAATTCTTTGAATTTAAATGATTTTGCTGTTTATAGTTGCTCGCGTGCATACTTTAAATAACTTGTTAAGCTTTGCTGCCAAAGTTGTTTTAAATACTCGTTATCAAATACTAACTTGTTATTTAGTAAGTCTCGTTCACTTTGTTTTAGTGCCAATCCGAAACGGTTAAAGCCTAGTTGTAATGCGGTACTGGCTAAGCGATGTAAGGTGCGAATTGTTTCATCAGTTTGCTTTTCAAAACCTGTTTCGCAGCGCGCCAGTTTGTCGCGTAGCGACATAATAAATTCATCGTAAATGGCATTAAACTCTTCTTGCGCAAAAGATGCACTCAGGCTTTGTGCTGCGCTTGCATCAAATAATATGTCTTCGACATTCTGGCTGGTTTGTGAAAAAGACTGTTGTTGCGAGTTAAAAATGGCTTGGCGCAGCTTTTCGAGTTTAATTGGCTTGCCGACAATATCTTTGATGCCGAGCGTTAAATACTCTTTTACCTCGTCCGGGCTTAAGCTAGCGGTAAACGCTAAAATTGGCGTGTGAGAATTGATATGGTCAATGTCGTTTAGTTTCTTTACAACCTCCTGACCTGAGAAATCAGGTAAATTCATATCGAGTAACACTAGGTCAAATTCCTGTTGTTGTAGTATTTGAATTGCTTCTTCACCGGAACTTGCCAGTGTGACTTGGTGTTGATCCATCGCCATAAACTCAATTGCGAGCTTTTGATTTAATGGAAGATCTTCAACTAGTAATACAGATAATCCAGTTAGTGTATCGGCTTTTTCTTTGGTTTGTTCAACAAGGCTTAGCTCTCCAAGACTAAAGCGAATATCAAAACTAAAACGGCTACCTAAATCGAGTGTACTTTCAATATTGAGCTCGCTCTGCATTTTATTAAGTAATCGCTCACTTATTGCTAATCCTAAGCCAGTTCCACCTTTGATTTTTCCAGCATCACTTTGTACATAAGGTTCTTTTAATTGTTCAATTTCTGATGCTGCAATGCCTGGGCCTGAATCTGTTACGGTAAATCTTACTATATGCTCTAGAGGTGCTTTAGATAGAACTTCAACCGACAGTATAACTTGGCCTGTGTCGGTAAATTTAATAGCGTTACCGAGTAAATTAATTAGTACTTGGCGCACGCTTTGTTGGTCAAAGTAATAGCACGCTTTTTTCGGTAAGTTATTGTTGAGCTTGAAATCTATGCGCTTTTGTTGGGCGAGAGGGCGATATAACAAACATAAGTTTTCTAACCAAGGTGTTAGCTCTATGTCTTCCTCTGTTCCTGTTTCAGCATTTTGTTCTAAACGTGCGTAATCAAGTACTTTGCCAATTAGTAAGTTGAGTGACTCTGATGAATTGATGATTGCTTCACAATAAGGCTTCACTTTGGCGCTAGGTGATTGGTTTAAAATTAATTGAGCACTCCCCATAATGCCGTTAAGTGGGGTTCTTATTTCATGGCTCATGGTACTTAAGAATAAACCACGTAACTCCGCATCTTGCTGGGCTTTATCTTTTAGGACTGAAAAGTGAAGAGCTTTTCGTTCACTGCACAAATAGGCCATACCCAATGCGTAAAGTAATGGGCTGACAATGCCCGTAACCATAGCACCTATCGCAAACCATTCATGTTTAAATAATTCGGGTGTACCTAGCGGCATAAGATAGTAAGTACGAATTGGGTATACAGTTATGAAAATAAGCGCGTGGCATAAATAGATATGTTTAGAGAAGCGGTGATTGGACGTATCCATTGTGAACATAATCCAAAGGATCATAATGCCTTCAAGAAACCGCTGAAGGTTAAATATTAGTAATCGATTGTGTGCATTTGATTCGCCATAGGTATACCAAGAAAACATGATGATGCAGCAGACAGTCACCAGGTTAAATAGCTTTATAGCGATACTGTTAATCGCAAAAAAACGCTGTAGGCAATGAATACTTAATATCGAGCAGCTAAGAATGATTAAGCTTGCAATTCCCGCCTTAATATCGATAACGCGATATAAATAAAGAGAGTAACTAAACAGAGCTAGTAACATTAAGCTCGGTAAAAGCAGATTGGTAAACGCCCCATCGACGCTTTTATTTTCTCGCCAAACTTGAAAACTAATAAACCACGAGAGTAATAAAACAACGCCACTAACAATGTAAAGGGTATTTAAATCAAGCATATCAAGACTTCTGTAAGCTGTATTTAGCTATGCTATCTTAACGGTGGCTAAAAAAGCAAAAGGCAAACATTAATTGCTCGCCTTTTAGTTATTGGATTGGGATGTCATAACTAAGATTAGTTATGTTGCTTTACAAAAGCAAGAAGCTTTTTAACATTTATTTTACAATATTGTTGTTTGCAAGTTGTTCTTGGCTTGGCTCAAGTCTTAAGTGCGCAATTGCTTTGTATGAATTGTGCTTTTGTGCAAATTCAGAAAGAGAAAGGCCATTACAAAATAGCACCTCTTTAGCTTGATGTTTACGTAATCTCGCTTGCTTTAAGCGTTTTGTAATAACCACTGGTTTATCTTTAATAATTGCAGCGCAAAGGCTTGAGTCTGCTGAAGAGTCTGTTGTAACTACTTGCTTGCTATGTGCTGAAGATGGTGCGCTAGTTAATGAGAGTAGTGCGATTCCTGCTGTGATTAATAGTGTTTTCATTTTCGTGTCCTTTAATGTGGCGTTGGGTAAAGTGCACTGAAAAGGTAACTTAAAATTTTCATAAGAGTGTTTGAAAACTATGATGCGCTGTAACCAAGTATGTAGGAATTTTCTGTTTAAAAAGTAATCGATTAACAAGTTGCGTAGTAAAACACAGGTATTCACATTAATATTATTGCTTATTTTGCAATTAAATTCCGTTCGCCATTTAAATCAATCCGACTGTCTTAGGTTATTTAGTTAAAAATGTAAAAAGGAGCAAAAAGGTTAATTTTTTAGTGCTGGGTCACAACAAATAATTTGTTACACATGTATAGCCAGAACAAGCATAAAAAAGACCATTTGGGTCAATACGCGCTGTTGATTTAATAAATAAATTTGTCTGATGTGAGTACTATCAAGGCAAGCTTGATTTAAGTTAAGACTAAGGCAGGCTGTATTGCTGCCTTTAATTGTTGCAATAACGCCACGCATGTACAGTGCAACAAAGCTAAATTATGTGTTGTCTGTATATCGATACAAGTAAGCAGTAGATTTATAGTTTACTGTTTTTCAGATAGTTTTTTATCTTAACAGCTCCGCCCAGTGATTCTCTTATTGCAATAATTTCAGATGCTTGTAAATTAAGCATTCTGGCAACAAATAAGTTCATCATAAGGAGATAAAAGGTGACTGACCAGGTAGTTGAAACTAACGAAAAGCAAGATGCGTCGGCAAAAAATGGCGCTAAGATTAACTATGTACTTTACCTAGCGAGCATTATTTTAGGTATTACAGGTTTGATCGGCGTGATCATGGCATATGTTAATAAAAAAGATGCACCAGAATGGCTACAAACACATTATCAGTATCAAATCCGTACGTTCTGGATTGGTTTATTGTATGTTGTGATTGGAACAATTCTTTCTGTTGTTGTAATCGGCTTCGCAATCATTCTATTTTATCTTGTATGGCTAATTGTACGTTGTGTTAAAGGGCTTAAAGCGCTGGACAAAAACGAGCCAATCGAGAATCCAACATCTTGGATGTTCTAATCAGTTGATTTGAGATGTAGAAGGGCGCCTTACGGCGCCCTTTTTGTTTTACCATTTCCAAAATGAGGTAGGAAGTGATTTGGTTTTGTTGGTTGTTGGATGCATATACCAAGTTTCGTTCTGGCTACTTCCATTGTTGGTATAGTCTAAAAACGTACTATAGGCTTCCCCCAAATCTGTATATTCAAGCGGTGGCAACCACTGATCAGGGAATACCAACGCATAAGGGTAGCCAAGTTGGTCTTTATACTCACTATTAAAACTGCCGCTATTGGTTGACTGAGAAAGTTGGGCTGTATTGCCAGAAAGATGGATTTCATAGCCTGTTGTCAGCACATGCAAATAAGGGTCATAAGGTGCTGCTGGAATAGCATCAAAGCTAAGTGGTGAGTCCAAGTCAAATGAAAAGCTGAATTTGTGGCCTTGAATCGGCGTTTGCTCACTCAATGTATTCGCAAAATCAGAGCCTTCAACTTTCATTAACGCTTTGGTATTTTCAAATAGTCTTAGATTTAGGTTTCCATTCACCGCTTGCAGCTGTGGGTAACCAATCGCTTGTTCGGAACTTCCTGGTTTAAATAGGTTAACTTGCGCGTTGCCTGACACATAGTCACTGAAAGGTACGTGTAGATACCAATCGTGATTAGCCGAGGCGCCTCGGGCGATCATATAACCAACGCCAATCACGGAAACCACCTGTGAATTTGACACACCAAAGCCAACGCGATAACCAATTACCAAATCATTAAAATCGTAATCACCGCGATTGGGGTACTGATCTTCATAAGCAACCACAAAATATGACGCACTGCTAGGATAATATACCCATGAATCAACGGTTTGTTCTACTTGCAATTGTGCGACTACTAAGGGAGCTTCATCAACACCAGGTGCTAGCTCAGTTAATACTTGAGCATCATAAGGGTTAACAACCGCGATATCTTCGTAACCGCCCGTATAATCATAAAATGCCTCGGGATCGCCAAGTGATTTGTTGGTTTGTTGTAGTCTTACGGCAAGAAAAATAGCATCTGCATTAGCTATTGAGTCAGGTACCAAAATAGTAAGTAAACTATCAAACTCCGAAGTGATGTCATTCAGCGTGGCGCCGGTAATGCGTGATGAGCCCGATTCACCGATCATGGTGTAGCGAAAAGTACGGGAAGTTTCGCTAATCGCGGCAACTAGGCTGGTGGTTGGTGTATAAAACTCATTGTAACGAGACTCACTGCCATTTCGTACAACGATAAGTTCGACCGTATCGACAGTAACGCCTTGGGTTGATGCTTTTTCAGTGCCATTTGCCGCTTCGTTTATATCTACTGCAAATACAAGTTTGTTGCCATGAGCATTACGTAGTGATTCTAAGTCATCTACCGTTAGGTTATTAGCGCTTTGTTGTGCTTTAAAAAGGTCAATGTAGCCGTAACCTTGTTTGATGGTATCGGCTAGTTTTACTGATTCCACCGCAAATGTCTGGAAGCTTATAAAAAGAAATAATAGGATACTGATTTTCATAATGAAATCTCCCCAGTTACCTGCTCATCATCACTAAAATCCGAAAAAATATCGTATTTAATAGTTTTAACCTTGTTAGGTACGTGGATTGAGAAAACGTGTTGTTCTGGTACTTTGCCCAAAAATAGCGTTTGCTCTGCATCAACATATACTTTGATGAAGATGTTGTTACCATTTAAGGTAAGCTCTTGCAGATTAATTTCGACTTTATGCTGTTGAAATTGAGCGAAGTTAGCATTTTCATCAACAGGGTTATCGATAAGCTTATTTGATTTAACCGACACTGGGGTTGGAATTGATTCAGGTGTATCGCTTGAGCCACCACCACAGGCGATGAGCATAAGGCTACATAAACTACAGGCAATGTGTTTCATAGAAAACGTCCTTCTTCACAATCGTAAATAGCCTGTTCAAGAAATGAGCCTAATTTAAGGTTATGAATTTTCTATGATTATTTTTTGTGGTTTAGTTTTGCGTTGCATTTTGCAACGCTTAAAAACCAATTATGGTTACTCGACCTTGAGCCAAAGGGGGGATTTGTATCGAGATATCAAGTCGCCTATTAGCGGGCGTCTTGTAGAGACTTTCTAATTTGGGAAAGGATTGGTCGATAAAGTTAGTACTTTTTAAGCGTAAGCTTTTTCGGCTTTGGTGATCAAGAAATGCAACAGCGACCTTTTGCAGTATCTGTTGACTGGTTTCCATCACATACTTACTTGGGCGTTTGGTTTTAATAACGCGTTGAATATGTCCATTTGTTACGTTTGGGTTGCTTTTTGCCAAGGTGCACGCGGCATAAATATCGAGTAATGCCACAGAACGTACTTTTTGTGTTTCACAGTCTTCAAATACCGCCATAATACAAGGCAGTTTAGATTCATCAAATACCTGTGCTTTGATAGTGTTAATTGTTAGCTCGTTTGAGGTGAGCTTTACTAAGCTTTTTTCGAGTTGAGCTAGATTAGGCAGTGCCAATCCCTCTGAGAGCTCTTCTATCTCGTCCAGTATAATTTCGCTTTGCTCAGCGCCTTGCACCAAAGGCAATAGTTTTTCGTAAAGCTCCTGGTCATCAAATGGTTTGCTGAGTACAAAGTCAGCTCCCGCCTTTTGTGCTTGTTCGAGTTGCTTTGTATCGTCGATGGTGGTGATCATACCGATTTGCGTTTTTAGCTGCTTTTTACGAATCGCCTTAATTAATGCAATTCCGCTGAGCTCGGGCATATTCCAATCAGTCAGTAAAATATGAGGTTGCCATTGACCAATGATGGAAAGGGCATCAATCGGATTATTTGTTTTTTTTATTGAAAGGTGACGATAACCAAAACCTTCAAGCGAGCGTCTCACAATTTCAAGGGTCGCTTTGCTATCGTCTACAACAAGTATTCTCAAAATTAACATCTGCAGTTGTAGATAATTTATTCAGTATAGTCGCAAAAAATAATCAAGACTATACTTAACTCACTGTCTTACTGGAGAAGTTATGAATATCCCAGGTTTAACCTCATTCAAAGTTTTAGAAATACTCGCGCTGGACCTAGGTTTGCTTATTCTTTTGGGTTGGTTTGTTATTTTATGGCTGATCCTTCGAGAGTTTAGAAAATTTGCACATAAAGCGGGTGGCAATGGCTCGCATATCGACGATAAATTGATCGCAGAATATCAAGATTCAATTGAGATGGCGCTTAATTACAGCGCCGATAACCGCGATACGCTCGATGCACTAATTCGTGTGCAACAAGGGCTAGAAAATCAACTTGCTAGTATTAAGGCATCGACATCAGATCACATCAGTAAAGAAGAAAAAGCGTCAATGGATGATTTGAATGCGCGTTTAAAAAAAGCCCATAAATTAATTCATAAGCTGAAAGGTGATTTAGACACCAGTGTGAAAAAGCTAAAAATTACCCGTGAAAAGCTTTACTCTCAATACGACACAGTTGAGCGTTTAACCAAAGAAAACAAAAAAATTAGCGAGCAGTTTGAACAGTTAGAACGAGAATATGTGCAATTAACATCAAACGCCTCCACAACTTCAAGTAGTGACGAAAACAACAATTTAAAAAGAGCGCTACAGCAATACAAAAAGCAAATGGCCGAGCAAGATCAAGTTATTCAACAATTAATGGCGCAAGGTGCGGATAATACTGATGCAGGTGAAGCGAAAAAATTACAGCAAAAATTGTTACAAGCGGAAGAGCGATTAACACATCTAGTAAAAGAAAAAGACTTTGTAGAGAAGAAGTTTCTCGACTTGCTACAACAAGTCGAGAAAAAGTAACTTATATAATATTGCGCTGTTTTAGTTCAGCAATTATTTGGTTAACTGAATCAGCAACTGTATTTGCGCCTGTATCCAGTGATATCTCAGGTGATTGTGGTGCTTCATAGGTTGAATCGATACCGGTGAAGTTTTTAATTTCACCTGCACGCGCTTTTTTGTAAAGACCTTTCGGATCACGCGTTTCACACACTGCTAACGGGGTATCTAGGAATACTTCAATAAACTCACCGTCATCTACTAGCTCACGTACCATTTTGCGTTCGGCCTGAAATGGTGAGATAAACGCACTCAATACTACAAGGCCTGCATCGACCATTAACTTAGCAACTTCACCCACGCGGCGAATGTTTTCTTGGCGATCTTCATCGCTAAATCCTAAATCACCACAAAGACCATGACGCACATTGTCGCCATCGAGCAAATATGTATGTACTCCCATTTCATGAAGTGCCGTTTCAAGGGCGTTAGCAACGGTGCTTTTCCCTGAACCTGAAAGACCTGTGAACCATAAAATGCATGGCTTATGGCCTTTTTGCGCTACGCGGTTTGATTTCTCAACATGGTAGTTGTGCCAAACGATATTTTCGTCACTCATAATGGGTTCTACAATCTGTTAATTAAAATGGAAAAACAATAGGTATAAAGATCAGTGCCGTAATGGAGTAAACCAGTGACATTGGAATGCCAACTTTAATGTAATCTTTAACTTGATAATTGCCTGCACTGTACACCATTAGATTTGTTTGATAACCAAACGGTGAAATAAAGCTCGCTGATGCGCCAAACGCTACAGCCATAATAAATGGCAGAGGGCTCACCCCAAAGCCAATTGCTAATGAGTAGGCGATAGGGAACGACAGTGCAGCTGCTGCATTATTGGTGATAAGTTCAGTACACAGTAGGGTTAGTAAGAATATAACCACAAGCGCCGTATACGGGCCAAATTGACCAACTAAACTTAATACAAACTCTGATATTTGCGTCGCCACGCCGGTATCGATCATCAGTTTAGCAAGACCAATGGCACTGCCGACGATAACAACTAACTCGATTGGAAAACGACGTTTTATTTCACTGACCGAGACTACGCCCCACAACATAAAGCCTATGAGTAATACTATTAGCCCTTTTACCAGCGGCACGATATCAAAAATACTTAGACCAATTACCGCAATAAAACCCGCAAACACACAGTGAGACTGTTTTTCATCGAGGTGGCTTTGTAAGTCGAGGCCTGAGATATAAACAAATTCGCGTTTGAGCTTTTTGTTTGATTGGAAATCACTGCTCGGAGCTAAAATAAGGCTGTCACCAGCTTGTAATTGAATATTGGCGAAGCTACCTTCTAAACGACTGTGGCCGCGACGGATAGCCACTACTGCTGCTTTAAACTCCTTACGGAAGTTAGCATCTTTAAGAGTTTGACCGACCAACGAACTGCTATGACTGATAACCACTTCAACAAAGTGTTCAACCGCCATTTCGTGTTTATCGTGAATAACTTCTAATCCGTCAAACTGCTTCAATAATGGCACCGATTTTAAGTCACCTGAAAACAGTAAAATGTCGCCAGCTTTAATTACTTGCTTTGGCGTTACTGCGGCAATACGCTTTTCACCGCGTATAATCTCGGCTAAGAAAATATCTTTTAATTCACGTAAACCGTTCTCTTCAACCGTTTTGCCAATTAATTTAGAGTTCGCCTTTACTTTACCTTCGAGATAAAACGGCGTGACTTCATCGTCAGCTTCTTGATAGTTGGGCAGAAATTTTAATAGCAGCAAAATTGCAATTAAACCGGCACTTAAAACCGCAAGACCAACCAAAGTGAAGTCAAAAAAGCCGAGAGGCTCCATACCAGCTTCAACGGCAAAGCCATTGACAATAAGGTTAGTTGACGTGCCAATTAAAGTGAGTGTGCCACCTAGTATTGCCGTATATGACAAAGGTAATAATAGCTTTGATGGGGCATGGGTTTTGTTTTCTTTTACCGCAGAGATAAGGCTTGCTACCACAGCAGTATTGTTGGTAAATGACGATAAAAAGGCGGTTGATAAGCCTAACTTAGTGACTGACTTTGATAAGCTTCCTTTTGCTAAGGAAGTTGACAGTTTACGAACAAACGCGGTTTTTTCGATGCCAATACTTATTAAAATCAACAACACAAGTGTAATAAGAGATGGGTTAGTGAAGTTAATTAGCACGCCTTCTAAATTTATCAGACCTGCTAAATAACTTACACTAATTGCGCCAGCAAAAACCCACGCAGGTTTTAGTCGCGTGCCAAATAGGCAGGCGACTAAAACGAACATAATAAGGCTAAGGCTGACTTGCTGATACATACTTATAGCTTTGAAATATCAATTGCTTGCCAGTGAGGGAAGTGTTTACGCACTAATGCATTAAACTCAACTTCAAAGGCACTAAAATTAGATGGTGCTTGTTGTGTATCGGCAGTGTCAAGTACTTGTTCAATCATACCAGCCGCAACCGTTAGGTTTGATAGGCGATCAATCAAGATAAATGAGCCAGTTTCACGGTTGGCAACATAAGCGTCAGCGAGCACTTGTTCATCAATTTCAATTGTAACAATGGCGATTTCATTGAGCTGTAGGCTGTCTGCCTGACCGTGTGCGAGCGTGTTAACATCGATAGTGTGGTCAATCGCAACGACTTTTGCAGTTGTTTTCTTAGTTGCCAACTTAACATTGTACTCTTTGCCTAGCACTAACGGAGCTTCGTGCATCCATACTAATTTTGCTTGCAGGCGGTTTGAAATCTTGGCCGTACTATTTGCTGGCACAATAACATCACCACGACTGATATCTATTTCATCGTTAAGTGTTAATGTAACGGCTTGTCCGGCTTCTGCGCGCTCTAAATTACCATCAAAGGTTACGATTTCTTTTACCGTAGACGTTTTGCCTGAAGGCAGTGCTTTTACTGCTTCACCTACCGTTAATTCACCCGCAACTAAAGTACCTTGGAAACCACGGAAGTTTAGGTTAGGACGTGTAACTAGTTGTACTGGTAAACGTGCTTCAAATTCGGTATTAGCCGCTGCCGCAGGCGAGTCTTCAAGTAACTCAAGTAGCGGGGCGTCTGTGTAATACGGCGTTTTTTCAGAGCGTGTTACAACGTTATCGCCTTTTAAGGCAGACATTGGAATAAAACGAATGTCTTCAACATTAAGTTGCTTTGCAAAGTCTAAATAGTCTTGCTGAATTTTGTTGTAAACGGCTTCATCAAAATCCACGATATCCATTTTGTTGATTGCTACAACAAACTGTTTAATACCAAGCGAATCACAGATAAAGCTGTGACGTTTGGTTTGTACTTGCACGCCGTAGCGCGCATCAACCAAAATAATCGCTAAATCTGCAGTCGATGCACCGGTCACCATGTTACGCGTGTACTGTTCGTGTCCTGGTGTATCAGCAATAATAAACTTACGCTTATTTGTTGAAAAATAACGGTAAGCAACGTCAATAGTGATACCTTGCTCGCGTTCTGCTTGCAGGCCATCAACGAGTAGTGCCAGGTCTAGTTCTTCACCCGCATTACCTACTTTTTCGTTATCTTTATGAAGTGCAGCTAGCTGATCTTCATAAATTTGATGGCTGTCGTGTAACAAACGACCAATTAGTGTCGATTTACCGTCATCTACGCTACCACAGGTTAATAAACGCAATAAGCTTTTATCTTGTTGACGCGATAGGTATTGCTCAATACCTAATTCTCTTACTTCATTTGCTGTCGACATTAGAAATAGCCCTCACGTTTTTTCTTTTCCATAGAACCAGACGAATCGTGGTCAATTGCACGGCCTTCGCGCTCAGATGATGTTGATAACAACATTTCTTCAATGATGCCGGTTAAGGTATTTGCTTCAGACTCAACCGCACCTGTTAGTGGGTAACAGCCTAAGGTACGGAAACGTACAGAGCGTAGCTCTGGCTCTTCGCCTTCACGTAGTGGCATACGTTCGTCATCAACCATGATAAGTAAACCATCGCGTTCAACAACAGGGCGCTTGTCCGATAGGTAAAGCGGCACAATTTCGATATTTTCTTGATAGATGTACTGCCAAATATCAAGTTCAGTCCAGTTTGATAGTGGGAATACACGAATGCTTTCACCTGGATTTACTTGGCCGTTATAGTTGCTCCACAGCTCTGGGCGTTGATTTTTAGGATCCCAGCGGTGATTTTTATCACGGAACGAATATACACGCTCTTTTGCACGTGATTTTTCTTCGTCACGACGTGCACCACCAAATGCCGCATCAAAGCCATACTTATCAAGCGCTTGCTTTAAGCCTTGAGTCTTCATAATGTCAGTATGCTTAGATGAACCATGGGTAAACGGGCCAACGCCCATTTCAATCCCTTCAGGGTTTTTATGCACAATTAGTTCAAAATCGTATTCTTTTGCTAAGCGGTCACGAAACTCGATCATTTCACGAAATTTCCAATCGGTATCTACATGCAGTAGTGGAAAAGGAATTTTGCCTGGGTAAAAAGCCTTGCGCGCTAAGTGCAATAACACCGATGAATCTTTACCAATTGAGTAAAGCATCACAGGGTTTTCAAACTCAGCCGCAACCTCGCGGATAATTTGAATACTTTCAGCTTCGAGTTGCTGAAGATGGGTTAATGCCATGATTTTGTCCTAAAACGTAAAGTTAATTCTAAATTCTTTATGCCGCATTGGTGAGCAGCTGGCTGCTCGACAAATGTGACTGTTGTGAATTACCAAACCAAGCAAGCTCTTTGCTAAGGTTGGCTACTTCACCAATAATCAGTAATGCTGGCGATTTAATTTGCTCGCGTTCAATTAAATTTGCCAAGTCATCGAGTTCACCTGTTACCACACGCTGTTCTTTACGTGTGCCGTTCTCAATAATCGCTACAGGTGTCTCAGGTGCGCGCCCATATTCAATCAGTTTTGCTTGAATATGCGGCGATTTTATCACACCCATATAAACAGCGAGAGTTTGATTTGCTTTTGCCAGAGATTGCCAATCAAGTTCTTGGCCCTCTTTTTTACAATGGCCTGTGACAAATTGAATTGCCTGCGCATGATCACGGTGCGTAAGCGGAATACCCGCATATGCCGAGCAGCCTGCAGCGGCAGTAATGCCTGGTACAATTTGAAACGCAATTTGGTGCTTTGCCAGCTCTTGTACTTCTTCACCGCCGCGACCATAGATAAACGGGTCACCGCCTTTTAAACGGCATACTTTTTTACCTTGTTTAGCAAGCTCAACCAAGATTTGGTTGATTTCATCTTGCGGCACGCTGTGATTACCCAAGCGTTTGCCAACACACACCAGCTCTGCGTCTTTACGCACCAGTGCCATAATTTCGTCAGACACTAAATAGTCGTATACGATAACATCCGCGGTTTGCATTGCTTGCAGTGCTTTAATCGTTAAAAGCTCAGGATCACCTGGGCCCGCACCGACCACAAACACTTCGCCGCTTAACTGGTTGTCACCTGCTAAGATGTTTTCAAAAGTTTGTTCTGCAGCAGTAAGATCACCTTTAGCTACTTGCGCTACTGCATCTGAAGTAAATGCTTTTTCCCAAAACATGCGACGTTTGCTAAAGCTATCTAACTGGCTTTTAACTTTATCGCGGAAGTTACCCGCAAGCTGCGCTAATGGGCCAATATGCTGTGGGATGATGGTTTCAAGCTTTTCACGTAAGCGACGCGCAAGCACCGGCGCTTTACCTGCGCTCGAAATCGCAATCGTAATAGGGCTACGATCCACAATCGATGGAAAAATAAAGCTGCACTTTGGTTGATCATCAACCACATTTACGAAAATATTCTTTGCTTCGGCTGCATCGAAAACTGCTTTATTGACAGTTTCAAGATCTGTCGCCGCAATAACTAAGCTCTGGTTGTTAACATGTTGCTCAGTAAAGTAATCGTGGATAAGGGTTACTTTTTTAGCGTTACTAAGCGCTATTAATTCCGCACAAAACTCAGGCGCAACAAGGGTAATGCTGGCGTTAGCCTGCAGCATAGCTTGGCATTTGCGATGTGCTACATCACCACCACCAACAATTAATACAGGCTTATTTTCAAGCTTGGTAAAAATTGGAAAATAGTCCACGTGTTGTCCTCTAAGAAAGCGATAATTTTGCGCTGTGTTATCAGGCTGATTGCGTTACAGGCAAATATTTAGCATGGAGCATAGAGAAGAGCATGGAAAGAAAAAAATAACTTTAAATCTAGCTATATTCTTTTTAGTTATATATCAACTTTGATTTTGGTTTAAGCAAGTAAAAACAAGGGGTTTAATTAAAAACATTGTGTTTAGTGGCGATTAGCCATTATAGTTATTAGATATAAATTTTTATTTTGAGCTGAGACAGCGATGTTGCAAGTGATTTATTTATGCCTATTTGCCTGTTTTGGCGCAACGGCAACCTGTTTTTTGCAGTTTATGTATTTTTATTGGATTAAGCGAGAAATGAAGTTAGTTTATTTGCAGCGCGCAGGCACAGGCCTTGTGCTTGCGATACTCTGCTATGGTTTTATTATGGTGCTGCATTAAGGGTTATTAAATTGTGCTGCGCGGCGATAACTTTGCTGGCAACAATGAGAAAAGGGCGCTAAGCGCCCTTTTCTCATTGTTTCTCAATATTTGCTTTGATTGCTAGGCCACACATCAAGCGCCGCGATAAAAGCACGCTCAAACAGAACAAAAATAGAACAGCAAAGATCAACAGAGCTTAGTCTTTTTCGTTTAACCAAACCGCAGCTTTCTTAGCGAAGTAGGTTAAAATACCATCGGCGCCAGCGCGTTTAAAAGCAAGTAATGACTCCATAACGATTGGTTTTTCAGCTAACCAACCATTTTCGATTGCCGCCATGTGCATTGCGTATTCACCGCTTACTTGGTAGGCAAAGGTTGGTACGCCAAATTCATCTTTTACGCGGCGTACCACGTCAAGGTAAGGCATGCCAGGTTTTACCATTACCATATCTGCACCTTCTTGCAGATCTAATGCTACTTCACGTAGCGCCTCGTCTGAATTGGCAGGGTCCATTTGGTAGGTCTTTTTGTCAGCACCTTTTAAATTGCCGGCAGAACCGACTGCATCTCTAAATGGACCATAGTAACTCGAAGCATATTTTGCCGAATAAGCCATAATGCGCGTGTTGATAAAACCGGCATCTTCTAATGCTTCACGAATCGCACCAATGCGACCGTCCATCATATCTGATGGGGCAACAACATCTGCTCCTGCCTCGGCGTGAGACAGAGCTTGCTTAACTAGAATGTCTGTTGTGATGTCGTTTAGTACGTAACCGTCTTCATCAATAATGCCGTCTTGACCGTGTACCGTAAATGGGTCGAGTGCAACATCAGTTATGACGCCCATTTCTGGCACTGCTTGCTTAAGTGCTTTAACGGTACGCTGTGCAAGACCTTCAGGGTTGTACGCTTCTTCTGCTTCAAGTGATTTTTTATCTGCTGGCGTCACTGGAAAGATAGCGATCGCAGGTACACCAAGTGCCGCAAGTTCTTTTGCCTCTTCAATAAGTAAATCTATCGAAAGACGTTCAATTCCTGGCATAGAATCAATTTTTTCACGACGACTTTTACCCTCTAATACAAATACTGGATAAATTAAATCGGCCGTTGTAAGTACGTTTTCTTGCATTAATTTGCGTGAAAAAGGGTCTTTACGCATACGGCGCATGCGTGAATATGGGAATAAATCTAAACCTGATTGGGCCATTATAACTCCTCGGGGTCTTTGGGTGACTGGGTTGAATCGGCAATAAAAACACGATTACGACCTTGCTGCTTGGCGCTATAGAGTGCCTTATCTGCCCAGTCGGTATATTGATTTGGATCTAAGCTTGCATCGGCAGTCTTGCTAAATATGCCGGCGCTAATAGTCAGTTTTACATCACCAGAGCTGGTTTTTATCGCATGTTTTGCAATATTTTGACGAATGGTTTCAGAAACTAACTTAGCACCTTGGCTATCGGTATTTGGTAAAATCAGGGCAAACTCTTCACCGCCATAGCGACATGCGATATCCGATGGACGACGCAATGCCCCTTTGATACTCGCTGCAACATACTTAATCGCTTCATCACCCGCTAAATGACCATATTCGTCATTGATTGGTTTGAAATGGTCGATATCCAGCATTACTACAGCCAAAGGTGTTTGCTCACGGCGAGAGCGACGAAACTCCATGGTGATTTTCTTATCAAAATGACGGCGATTACGCAGCCCAGTTAATGCATCAAGTGTATTTAGTTCTTCGAGTTCAAGGTTCTTTTCTTGTAGTTCTCTAAGGGTCACTTCTAGCTCAAAAGTGCGCTGCTGTATTTTACTTTCTAATTCTTCTTGGTGTAACTCTTGTAAGCGAATTGTTTCACTCTGAATGGCTTCGTTAGCTTCCGCTTCTGCAAGGCGTTTTTGTTGTTGACTTACTTTAATATCGCGCTGTTGAATATATTGGCTAATTGCAATTAACGTGAGAGCAATACAGCTAATTAAATAACTTATACCAAATACCACCATAAGTTGGCTAAAGTAGATACTGTAAGAAAATAGCAATGCACCTTTATACAAAAGAGTGATTAGCAGCGGTAAAATGCACACTACAAGTAATTGTGCCTTGGTGTCTTTTTTCTGCGCGCGAATACCGGTTACCAGTAACAAAATAAGTACATGAATAAGCGCAAAAATAACCGCTACAGTAAGCGCGATGGTGTAGCTTAAAAAAGGTGTTATAACTACTAAAGCTAAGCTGATACCAAGCGTAATACGCAAACAGGCAACGTGTGGCTTAGCGAGGCTATGTAGCCCTAAAATTCGTTCGGTAAGAATGTTTAGTGGGACGAGTACAAAGATGGTTAACGCCGGAATAATGGTATGAATTAACCAAAAGCTTTGGTCAGAAATATAGCGATAAACATAGCCGAGTAGCCACGCAAATAAAAACCAAACGCAAATATTAAACACTGCTGCAAGAGCAAAGCTTTGCTTTTTAGTAATTAAAAACAGCACAGATAAAATCAGCGATGAAGCAAACATCACTCCTAATATCAGCCCCATAATCAGGTTGAACTTGGCTTTTTTCTCAATGTACTTATCGTGCTGCCAAAGCGATAAGTTAAGCTTCATTACACCTGCTGTTTCAGCTTTTATATAGTATTCATAGTGTGTATTTGGTGACAGACTGAGTTTAAATATCTGATCAGCATCTTTTAAATAGCGCGTTTTAATCGGCATGCTATCACCAAGTGTAAGCTGGGTTTGCGCTAAGTTGTTGCCTTTTTGAAATAACGTGAGCTTATCGATATGAACAAATGCGTTAAACAAAAAGAGCTCTTGCTGCATCTGTGTATTATTATTTATCTTAAATTTCAGCCAAACAGGTGAATTACCCAAGCCAAGATTGACTTGCCCTGATTCAACATGTTGCCAGGTATTTACTGGGACTTTCTCAGGAGAATCACTTGGTACTAGGCTGTAGTCAAATACTAACTGGGTGTATCCGTTTAATTTAGTATTTAAGGTATTTGCTTGCAGTGCACATGAGAATAACAGGCAAATAAACAAGATCAGTCGCATGCACTCACTTCCAAAGCTAAGAGTTTATGTGCATTGTTAAATGCTGCATCAGCGACTTCTTCTACAGGTAACTCATACAACTCAGCGGCTTGCGCAACAACATGTGTAATATGTATTGGTTCACAGCGGCGAGATTTTGGCTTAGGTTTAATATTGCGTGGTAACAAATACGGTGCATCGGTTTCAAACAACAGCTTGTCGAGCGGAATTTGTGGCAATAATTGACGCAACGTATCTCCGCGGCGTTCATCGCACAGCCAACCCGTGATGCCAATATAAAAACCGAGTTCTAAGTACGCCTCTAAAGCTTGCTCACTGTCAGTGAAACAATGCACAACACCTGGTACTTCAGCTTCTTTTACTATTGCTAAAAAGTCTTGGTGCGCATCACGCTGATGCATATAAAGCGGTTTATTAAGTTTATTTGCCAGTGCTACTTGTGCGGCAAATACTTCGCGCTGTTTGTCGCGTGGTGAAAAGTCCCGATTATAATCGAGGCCACACTCACCAATTGCAACTACGGCGCTATCACTTGCCAGTGACGCGATGGTTTCGCAATAATTGCCTTGTGCTGTTTTTGCATCATGCGGGTGAATGCCCGCACTTGCTGTTAGATTAAAGGTGTGGGCGAGCGCAATAGCTTGGCGGCTATCATCAAGGTTTGAACCAATTAGTAGCATATTCTCAATGCCTGCCGATTGGGCACGGCAAATTACATCTGCTTTGTCTTTGGCAAATTGCTCGCTGCTGAGGTTTACACCGATATCAAAGTAACGCATACGACTATTTACGTTTTACTTTAATGCCTCTGTTTCTACCCTCAACTTTCATCGTAAATGAATTAAAAAGACCTCGAGAAATGATAACAGTCTCGCCTTCTTTAACTGAGAAGTATTCTGTACCTGTTTGATGCCAAACATGACCATTCTCTAACGTCACCATAAGTTCGCCATGTGGCTTTTTCTTTACGCTAACCACAACCGAAGTAATTTCATCTGTTTCTTTATCAAGCTTTTTGTGTTCAAGGCCAAAGTTGTCTTTTTTCGGTTTGGCCTGGTTTTCGTTGTTAGTTGATGTACGTTTTGAGTCAGGCTTAGCTTTTTTATTGTTGTTGGCTTTTGCTGCTGTAAGCTCTTTTCCTGCAACAACTTGGTCATAACACTGCAAGCGCTGAAAATCATTTTCGATAAAACTACATGCTTTTAATGCCTGTGTATTAATTTCTTGTGCACTTAGCGGCAAAGTAAGTAGTGAGAATAAAACAATAGATAACTTTTTCATTTTAGTTTTTAGCCTCTTCAGGGTCTGTGTTCTTTTGATAAAATCCTGCTAGCAGTAAGCCTAACTCAAAAAGGGCTAGCATGGGAATAGCCAACAATGTTTGTGATAAAACATCTGGTGGCGTTAAGAACATCGCAATAACAAATGCGCCAACGACAACATAAGGTCGCTTTTCTTTTAGTTTTTCTTTTGTTGTCGCACCGCTCCAACACAGCAGCATAATTGCGACAGGAATTTCAAACGCAATACCAAACGCAAAGAATAGCTTTAAGACAAAGCTTAAATAACTGCTGATATCGGGTGTAATGGTCATTACTTCAGGGCCAATGCCAGTAAAAAATCCCAGTACAATTGGCATTACAAGGTAATAACAAAAGGCAATGCCGCCATAAAATAAAATTACTGAGGCTGTCAGGATTGGAATTAGCGCGCGCTTTTCATTTTGATACAAGCCGGGCGCAATAAACCCCCAAATTTGATGCAAAATAAACGGGAAGGCTAAAAACAACGCAGCGAACAGTGTGAGTTTGAATGGCGCAAAAAACGGCGCCGTAACATCGG
Organism: Pseudoalteromonas sp. NS-SX12; assembly: GCF_057367955.1. Classification (NCBI taxonomy): domain Bacteria; kingdom Pseudomonadati; phylum Pseudomonadota; class Gammaproteobacteria; order Alteromonadales; family Pseudoalteromonadaceae; genus Pseudoalteromonas; species Pseudoalteromonas sp. NS-SX12. The sequence continues at coordinate 1,077,380 of NZ_CM170634.1, forward strand.
TTGCGATCATGCTCGCATTTTCGGGTAAGTGCGAAATAAGCGGTGTTGCAACGAATTCATAAATATCATTAGCAAAATAAACCAATGCTAAAAATATTAACAAAATGGATGCGAGTGCTCGCATTAGTCGGTTGCGTAATTCTACTAGGTGACTAATAAAGGTTGGCGCTGGTTCAGCGTTACTTTGGTTGTTGGTCATTATTGCTGTTCTGCGCTTGCTCTGTATTTTTTTCGGTATTTTTGTAACTGTGAGTTACCGATTGCGCCGCTTCTGAAAGTTCAGTAACCGAGCGTTTTAGCTCTGGCGACAGGTTATCCATACCTTGTTGTTCTGCTTTCTTTAAGTTTTGGTGCAATTCATGAACGCGCAGTTCTTCATTAATTTCAGCCTGTACATTTGTTGCCATTTGTTTGACCGTTTTTATCCAGCGCGCTACTGAGCGTACCGCAGTAGGTAAGCGTTCAGGGCCGAGTACAATTAGGCCTACAACTAAAACAACAAATAGCTCCCAAAAGCCCATTATTTAAACCTTATCGTGCTTTTTTTCGCTGTCGGTAACTTTATCGCTTTCGCTTTTGTTTTGAATTGCGTCAGATTGTTTGTCTTCATCTGAAACTGCTTTTTTAAACCCTTTAACAGCGCCACCTAAATCACTACCAATACCGCGCAGTTTTTTAGTACCAAACAGTAATACGATAATTGCCAAGATAATAAGTAGCTGCCAAATGCTAATACCACCAATACCCATAATATGTTCTCCAAATCAGTAGATGGTTAAATTATACCTAATGATTGCTTGAATGTCGCAAAGCTCGCCAAGCGCTCACTGTTGCAGCCGTAAACAGTGCAGCAGCAGGAATAATGAAGTTAGTAACAAAAAATACTGTGCCAGTTAATGTGAATGTCATGGCAAATATTGCCCAGACTATAGCACGATTAGATTGTTGTATTGTGACGTTTGCACTCGAATTAGTGTGTTGTTTAAGTGCTTTGTAGAGTAAATCTGGCATTTCAGGCAGTTTTTCACCCCAAAATGGCAGATTTTCTTTAATTTGTGATAATACTGCTTTCGGGCCAATTTGCTGTTTTACCCATTCTTCTAAGAATGGTTTAGCGGTTTTCCAAAGATCAAGTTGCGGATAAAGCTGACGGCCCAGCCCTTCAATATAAAGTAAGGTTTTTTGCAGTAACACAAGCTGCGGCTGTACTTCCATATTAAAGCGTCTAGCGGTATTAAACAGGTTTACCAGCACTTGGCCAAATGATATTTCGGCTAGTGGTTTTTGGAATATAGGTTCGCATACGGTGCGAATTGCAAACTCAAACTCTTCAACATTTGTATCGGCTGGCACCCAACCTGAATCAACATGAAGCTCTGCAACTTTGCGATAGTCGCGGTTAAAGAATGCAATAAAGTTTTCCGCTAGATAGCGTTTATCTTCTTTATTGAGCGTACCGACGATACCGCAATCTATACCAATATACATTGGGTTTTCAGGGTGCTCTCGCGATACAAAAATATTACCAGGGTGCATATCAGCATGAAAAAAGCTGTCGCGGAATACCTGAGTAAAGAAGACTTCAACACCGCGTTCGGCAAGCAGCTGTAGGTTGGTGTTTTGTGCTTTTAGTGCTTCAAGATCTGATACTGGAATGCCATATATGCGTTCCATAACAAGCACGTTTTTGCGGCTTAAATCGCTATAAACGTACGGAATATAAAGACTATCTGAATCTTCAAAATTACGTTTAAGCTGAATTGCATTAGCACCTTCACGCTGTAAGTCGAGTTCATCTAACAAGGTTTTGCGATACTCGTTAATGACTTCCACAGGACGTAATCGTTTGCCATCAGGCATAAATTGACTGACTAATTTGGCCAGTTGTGCCATTAGCTTGAGATCAGAGTAAATTGCGTCTTCAATGTCAGGACGAATAACTTTAATCACAACCTCGTGTAGCTCGCCTGCGTGTTTTAGTTGTGCAGTATGAACTTGTGCAATAGATGCTGAAGCTAGCGGTGTTTGTTCAAACTGTTCAAATAGCTGATGAATATCATCGAGTTCTAGTGCTTGTTCAATTAGCTGCTTAGCTTTGTTGCCATCAAATGGTGCGACATTATCTTGTAATAAACTAAGTTCTTTCGCGATATCAGGGGGTAATAAATCACGGCGAGTTGATAGCATTTGGCCAAATTTAACCCATACAGGCCCCAATGACTCAAGGGCTAAACGCAAACGCTGACCGACACTTTTATCTTTATGTTTATTGCCAAGCCAAAAAAAACAACTGCGCGCGAGTTTGCCATACCAAGGAAACAGGTGTGCCGGAATTAGTTCATCTAAACCATAGTTAAGAAAGGTTTTAATAATTTTATAAGCACGTGAAAAATGCACTAATTGAGCCCTTAAATTGCGTTACAAAGCTTATCTACGCGCTGCTCTAATTGCGCTAAGCCTTGCTGTAATGAGCGACACTGCTGTTTAAATAATTGCGCTTCCAGTGGGTGAATCGACACTTTTAACTCGTCTTGCAGTAAGCTGGTAAACGTTGTCTGTGATACCGCACTTTGTTTTTTTGCGCTACTAACCGCGTGTTTAATGCCATTAACTAGCGTGTATGCAGGACCATCACCTAAATACGATGACAAATTATCAGCCCAGTCGATGTTCAGCGCGTTAAATGCCTTGCTATATTGTTGGGCTAGATTTAAATCACCTTCAAGGTCGAGTTTGCCGCTGCGAATTAGTTGGGTTACTTTTTCAGGTTGCTTGAGTTCAAGCAAGGTACTTAAATCTGCGCGAATGAGGCAGTCGCTTTGGCTATCGCCTTTTGGTAAAACATGAAAGCGTTGACCATCAAATAACAGCGTCATAAACAACGAAATATCGGTAACATCAATGGTAAGCTGTTTACGCGTAGCTGCATGTAACTCAGAGACAAACTGCCCATCAAGCTTGGTTAGTTGATTCAGCAGTTGTTCTATTGCGGCAGAAATTAGGCTCGACACCATAAGCTTAAAATTTAAACCCTTTATGAAGTGCCACAATGCCACCAGTTAGGTTTTCGTAGCTAGTCATTTCAAAACCCACATCTTCCATCATTTGCTTAAGCGTTTCTTGATCTGGGTGCATGCGAATTGATTCTGCTAAATAACGATATGATTCAGCGTCATTCGCAACTAACTTGCCCATATTCGGTAACAGGTTAAACGAGTAGAAATCGTAGGCTTTACTCAGTGGTTCGTGAATAGGCTTTGAAAACTCTAAAACCAGTAAACGACCACCTGGCTTTAATACACGCTGCATTGACGCCAGAGCTTTACTTTTATCGGTTACGTTGCGAAGGCCAAACGCAATTGTAATAAGGTCAAAGGTGTTATCTGGGAATGGTAACGCTTCGGCGTTCATTTGTACGTATTCAATGTTACCTACTTTACCTAGGTTACGCAGTTTTTCGCGACCCACTTTAAGCATTGAGTCGTTAATATCGCCTAATACTACTTGCCCTTCAGGACCAACGATATCACTAAAACGTGCCGTTAAATCACCTGTGCCACCGGCTAAGTCAAGAATTGTTTGGCCAGCGCGGGCGCCCGAGCAAGCAATTGTGTGGCGTTTCCATAAACGGTGAATACCAAACGACATTAAATCGTTCATTACATCATATTTAGCTGCAACAGAATGGAATACATCGGCGACTAGGCCCTGCTTTTCTTCTCGTGCAACAGATTTGTAACCAAAGTCAGTTTGCTCGTCGTGTGGCTTCATTTTCAATCCTATGATTATTAACGCCCATAGTTTACTCGAATGGAATAAGAAATGACAATCATCAGCGTGCCTTAGCGCTTAAATTGGGCACTTTTATTGATCTCACACTAAACTGGAATTATGGAATAAAAATTAGTCAAAACAATCGATGACCCTGAAAACCTATTTTAATGTGATTGTTGCTTTCATTATGGTCTCACTTTTTATTGTGATAACCAGTTTTACCGTGAGCAATAGCAAAGCATTTATGAAGCATCAGCTCGCTGAGCAAACTGAATTGTTGGGGTTAACGTTAGTGCAAAGTATTTCGCAGTCTGCAAATGCTAATCACCAGTTATTGACGGAGCATGTTTCACAGTTTAGCCGCTTACATCAATATGCTTATATTAGAGTGCAGCACCTTGATAAAACTTTAATTGAAAAGCGTGCTGCACAGCCCTCGACTATGCCGAAATGGCTTGCGAATTACCTGTCTGTTTCTAGTCCATTATTTCAACAAAGTTTCGCACTTGCGGAGCAAGAGTACATGGTGCAATTGCAGCTACAGGCTTCGCCCGCGAATAACTATATCTATGGCTCATTTAAAGATGTGTGTGCGGTATTTGCTTTTTTCATCTGTTTTGCTTGGTTTATTTTACACATTGCAATTCGCGCGCTTAAAGCCCCGATCGATGCTTTGCATCAACACACCAACAAACTTGCTAATAAAGAGTTTACCGAGGCACCTGAGATACAAAGTGTGTCTGAAATGAACGCGTTAATGTCGAGCCACAATCGCATGACAAATCAAGTGAAAGAGCTGGTCAACGAGCTAACTCAGCGCTTGGAACATGCTAAAAACGCGTTATACAGAGATGAACTTACGCAACTTGGTAATCGCCGTTTGTTTTGCGCGCAATTTGATCAATTGCTAAGTGATGAGAAAAACCAAAGCGGAGCACTAATATTAGTGCGCTTAAGTGAGTGGGAAACGGTTCGTCGTAAAGAGGGATTTTCGGTAGCGCGGTCCTTTTTAGAAGATGTGATATACACCTTGCAAACACATTCAAAGCAAGGTGTTAACGCACGAATTTTTCGCTTAAACGACAATGAATTTGCGTGTGTTTTACAGCATGTTACACGAGATGAGCTAGTTAAAGTTTTAAGTGATATGGCGTCGCACTTGGCGCGTTTGCAAGGGCAATACCAGCAAAAGAAAGAAGTATTAGTAGGCGCTGTGTTATGGCAAAGCGGTGAAGCAATGTCGGAGGTTATGAAAGCGGCAGATGAAGCCGTGTTAATCGCCGCGAAAGAACGCAGAAAATATCATTTATATGAACCGTCTCAACATATTAAAAAAGTATCAGATATGCTGGCGACACGTGAGCGTGTTTTAATGGCGATTAGTGAATCAACACTGGGTTTATCGCAGCATAGCGTAATGATGTCAGATCAAGTTAGTTTAATGTTTTCAGAAGTGCTCACGAAAATCACCTACCAAGACGAAGTGATCCCTACTTTATTACTGCAATCAAAAGCCGAGCAATTTTCAGCAAGTGGCGAACTCGATAAGCGTATTTTTAATTTGATTAGAAGCTGGTATGTAAAAGGACAATTGGATTTGCCAGTGAGTATTAATGTATCGGTTCACAGTGTATTAGACGATACCTTTTACGCGTGGTTAGCTGAGCAGGCACATCAATTCTCTGATTTGTTTACCTCAATAATTTGGGAGTTTGATGAGCAAATGCTGTCGCAAAGCCAGCTTGCACCGCAGGTTATTTCTAAGTTACATAAATTGGGTTCTAAAGTAGCGATTGACCACTTTGGTACCGGAGATAATACATTACTCGCATTGCGGAAGTGGCCGGTTGATATTGTTAAGCTCGATGGTAGCTTTATTCGTGAGTTAGAACAAAAACAAGATTCTTGGTACTTTCTTGAGAATATTATTAAATTGGCGCACAGTTTGGGTGTTGTTGTGGTATGCGAGCAGCTCGAATCTGAAGAACAGGTCAAATGGGCGCAGCAGTTAGGTAGCGATGGCTTTCAGGGCTTTAAGCTCGCACTACCTCACGCGATTGGGTAACAATTGCATTAAATTTTACGCCGATTTTAGGTTAAATAGCCTTATAGCCATAAAACCTAATGAGTATTATAAAATACGTTATTTTTACCTTGAAGTTTGGCTCTTGCGACTGAGTGTCTGGCGCTTGCAGTTAACTGCTTAAGATCTTGCTCTTTTTCTTTCATCTCGCTAATACCTAACGAAACGGTTAATGTTGGTAAGCGCTTACCACTGCGAGAGCTTATAAATTTTAGCTTTTCTACACCAGAGCGCATGCGCTCTGCTATTTCTTTTGCTGTTTGTACGCTAACGTCAGGTAGTAAAATCATAAATTCTTTGCCTTTAGTACGCACGGGCAGACCACTGTCTTGCACGTATGAACGAATTTTTTTGGCGACTTTACCAATTACAACATCGCCAACTGCTTGACCATATTTCTCATTAAAGTCATTAAAGTCATCAATATCAATGGCTATAGCACACAGAGATTTACCTTGTTCTACCCAAACCGCAGCTTTGTCCACCATGTAGGTTTCTTTATATAGGCCGGTTAGTGGATCAACATGGCGATGCTTTTCAATTTGTTGCAGTTGCTGCTGGCAATTTTTAAGCTCTTGTCTAGCTTGTAGTAATGATTCATGCACGTGTTGTTGCGAGCCTTTTAGCTCATAGCTCGCATCAATTAAGTCAGCAATAAGCTGTTTTGCTTCACTGATATCTGCATCGTCAATGGCAACTAAACTGCTATCTAATGTGGCGATATACTTGTTTACGCTATCACTACTTTGGTCAACTGAATTATCCATAATATCAATTGTTTCTGACACACCTTTAACAAGTTGCTTCTGGCTTGAATCGTGTTCAGATAAATAGCGGCTAAATAGGTTTTCTAGGATGTAACTATCTAATTTTTCGTCGGCAGCAAGCAGTGCTTCAATTTCTTCGCACAGCGCATCATGAGATTTTGAGATATAGCTATAGATCGTATGATAATTGATCGGAATTGGTGGTAAGTTATACCTTTCTAAAAACCAGCAAACCTCCGTCATTTTTTGCTGTGCCTGTGCCATGGAATCATGGTACTTCATAAAATCCCAACCTCAGTGGTTAATTACTGCTTAAATATTCACCCTAAATTACTAGCAACCTTCATCCCTTGAAGTCCAAAGTAATTAGAAAACAATTTTTATCTTTTGGGAATAGGAAAAGTCTATTAATTATTAAAAAAAATCGCTTTTATTTAGCTTAAATTTAACCAGTGGCACGATGTGATTTCAGTGAAATATGCAAAGGGTGTGTGATTGCTGTATTTACTATGTTGATTTTATTGGGTTTAAGTGTTTTTGAATTAAGTGATTTATGATTTTTTGCAATTATTTACTTACTTGGTCGCAAATTGGTTGAGATTAAAAATTGAATTTGCGTATGCTGAGTCAATTTTCTATTTTGGTTATTGTTTATGAAACCGTTCAATTTATCTCTAGTTGCGTTGACATTATCTAGTACTTTATTGGTAGGCTGCCAATCTACTCAAGATATCACTGCAGCTAATTCAACGAGCGTGCAAGCGCAGAGCGTGAATGTGTTTGAAAGTGTCGCGAATGACATTGTGGCATATCGTAAAAGTGTTGATCCGTATCAGCAAAAAGAAGGTGTTAACGGTTATTTTTTACCAAATTTATCACCTGAGTTTCTAGCTAATAATCATGCCAAGAATGTTGCGTTTTTAGCGCGATTAAACGCTGTTGATGTTAGCGCGTTGGATGAGCAAAACCGAATTAACCACGCGATTATTGTTTCTCAAGTGCAAAACTCGGTAGATGAGTATGACTTTAATGCACACTACATGCCGTTAACCTCTGAGTTTGGTTTTCACTCTGCATTGTCATTTATGGTGTCGCGCAGCAGCTTTAAAACCGTTGAAGATTATCAGCTTTACTTAAAACGCCTTGCAGGTGTACCGCGTTATTTTGAGCAGAATATAGCGTGGATGAAAAAGGGGATTGCGATAGGGCTAACTCAGCCAAAACCAGTGCTGTTAGGTTATGAGGAGTCAATTAATGCGTTTATTGTAAAAAGCCCAGAACAGTCGGAGTTCTATAAGCCATTTAAAAACAAGCCAGAGCACATTTCTGACGTTGATTTTGCAAAACTTAAAACGCAAGCGCAATCGATTATAAGCAATAGCGTGATTCCATCCTACCAAAGCTATTTATCGTTCTTTGAAACCGAATATGCGCCGAATGCACGTGCCGAAATTGGTATTTCAACCACGCCGAATGGCAGTGAGTTTTATCAAAATCGTGTTAAGCATTACACCACAACTGATATGACCGCCGAGCAGGTACACCAGCTGGGTTTAGCTGAGGTGAAGCGGATTCGAGATGAAATGCAGCAAGTAATTGCGAAAACTGGCTTTACCGGCAGTTTTGCAGAATTTGTGCAATTTTTACGAACTGACCCGCAGTTTTACGCTAAATCGGCAGAGCAACTATTAAAAGAAGCGTCGTTTATAGCGAAAAAAGCAGATGCCCAGTTACCTAAGTTTTTTAAACTGCTACCACGTACACCTTATGGTGTAGCGCCAGTACCAGACTCAATCGCGCCTAAATATACAACAGGTCGTTATGTCGGTGCGAACAAAGACACTGCGCCAGGATATTATTGGGTAAATACATATGGCTTAGATAAGCGTCCGCTTTATGTGTTAGAAGCATTAACGTTGCACGAAGCTGTGCCGGGTCACCATTTACAAATATCACTCAATAAAGAACTAGAAAATGTGCCGGGTTATCGTCGCAGTCACTATATTTCAGCATTTGGCGAGGGGTGGGGCTTATACTCTGAATACCTCGGCAAAGAAATGGGTTTTTACCAAGATGCCTACAGTGATTTTGGCCGTTTAACTTATGAAATGTGGCGTGCGGCACGTTTAGTTGTCGACACAGGTATGCATATGTTTGGTTGGAGCCGTGAGCGCGCAATGACCTTTATGCAGGATAACTCTGCGCTTTCGCTGCACAATATTAAAACTGAAACAGATCGTTATATTTCGTGGCCTGGACAGGCGTTATCGTATAAAATTGGTGAGTTAACCATTAAGCGCTTACGTAAAAAGACAGAGCAAGCGTTAGGGGCCGAGTTTGATATTAGAGAGTTCCACTTTCAAATTTTGAAAAACGGTTCACTTCCTCTGAATTTACTCGAAGAACAGATTGACGCATATATCGAAACGGCGAAAAAAGCGTAAGGGTGCATTGCTAAAATAAAGGCTGCTCCAAAGTCCCATGATTCTTATATTCGTGAGATGGTTTCGAAGCAGCCTACATAGCCCCCGACCTGTTACCGTGGCAGCTTCGCAATCATAGGAATGCTCCCTTAGACCGATAGCTTTGCGTCATCAGCTTTCGCTGAGTTTGCCTTTGTCGAACTTAACAGTTCAAATTAAGTCTAGAACGGGTTTCATTATTTTGCCTATCAATTTGCTGTTTTTTTACTGCAATCTAAACTGAGATAATTTCACGTACTGCTTGCTCCACTTATTAGATGGCGCTACAGTGCGTATCATTAGTAAAATAAACAATAGTTATCATGAACTTAGTTATAAAGAAAATTCTAGTAGCTATTCGACGCCATATTCACTACGTAAGTTGGACGTCGGTTGTTTCTCTGCTGGCAGCACATATGCTCTTAACTTGGGTGTGTTTATTTGCAGCGAAAGAAACAGAGTTATTAGGGATAAATCAATTTATTTATTACTACATAGTGACCACTTCGACGGTTGGGTATGGCGATTTAAGTCCCAGCTCCGATTGGGGAAAACTATTTGTAGCCTTGGTGCAAATTCCAATTGGATTAGCACTGTTTGGTGTGGTGTTAGGTAAAGTTGGACAAAGTATTACGGGGTTAATCAAGGCATCTATGACGGGCGATAAAGATTATTCAGGACAAAGCGAACATATTCTAATTTTTGGTTATCATCCTTCGCGCACACGTAAGATGATTAATTATATTTTGGCTGATAACAAGCGCCTTGAGCGACGAATTTTATTGGCCGTTGACGAGCAGATGACGCATCCGTTTTCAGATAACCCACACGTGGATTTTGTTCGCCTTTCAAGTTTCACTGATGTTGATGAACTTAAGCGTGTGGCAATTGATGGTGCTGATAAAGTAATCGTTGATGGCAACGATGATGATCATACGTTTACTACAGCGCTGAAAATCAGTCGCTTAGTGCATTCATCTTGTCATATCAGCGCGTACTTTCTTGATGAAAGTAAAAGTGAGATGTTGCGAGAACACTGTAAAAACGTGGAATCTACGAGCTCGAAGTCGGTAGAAATTTTGGTTCGCTCGATGCAAGATCCAGGTTCAAGTCGTATTCAAGAAGAGCTGCTTTCAACGTTACATGGTGATACTCAGTTTAGTTTGGAAGTCGGTGATATTAAGCAAAATGTTAAATTTGAAGTGTTATTTTTCCACTTTAAAAAGCAGTTTGATGCGACCATTTTAGGTGTAGCGCATAACCGTATCGGTGAGGGATTAGACTTGAATCCGCCACTAGAAATGGAAATAAAACAGGGCGACATTTTGCATTATATGTCTGTTGAGCGAGTGCTCAGTGACGAAGTCGATTGGCAATCGATGTAATAGTGCATTAAGCAATGAATAAAAAGGCAACCTAGGTTGCCTTTTTTAGCGAATGCGAAAATGTGGCTCCATATCGACCTCACCAAGATAGTCGATTGTTGCATAGCTAGTATCACATCTTGCGAATGCTAGGTAGTTTTCTTCTAGTTTTCGCGCAAAAGCAAGTTGATAACCATAGCGATTTAATTTATTTAATTCGACTTTTTGGGCAAAACTTAAGTTGCTCCAAAAGGCATTTAAATCGCCTTCTCCTTGCCTTCTTTCCGCTGTAGGCTTATTTGTTAAAGCAGACATAATCTTTCGCAATTAAAAATTAGACAACTTATACTAAACCATTAAAAAGAATACTGTCTAGTCCGATCTGCTTACTTGGTATACTTGTAAATCGTGGTGCAATTTCATGATTGCAACAGCGAGAAACATGCCGAACGTCACTCTGCGAGTTAATTCACTCTTTAAACAAATTATTTGGCTGCTCTTTTACGTGGCTATTTAAGTGAATTGCTAGTGTATTTATCGAGTATATATTGCCACTCAGATTCTCTCACTGGTTGAATTGATAGTCGGCTGCCCTTTTGCACTAAATGCATGTCAGCCAATTGTTGGTCGGCTTTAAGTTTGGTGAGTGGAATAATACGTAACTTTTCAACGAACTCTAATTTAACACTTATCCATCTTGGGTTATCGGGTGTTGCTTTAGCATCAAAGTATTTTGATTGCGCATCGAATTGAGAAGGATCTGCAAAGGCTGTTTTAATTACCTTAGCAATGCCAACAATGCCGGGTTGTTTACAGCTAGAGTGATAGATAAATGCGAGATCGCCTAACGCCACTTGGTCGCGCAGAAAGTTACGTGCTTGATAGTTGCGAATACCATCCCAAATTTCGTCATTTTTTGCTTTTAAATCGTCGATAGAAAATTCGTCAGGCTCTGTTTTAAATAACCAATAATGCATTACCTATTCTCGCTAATGTTAAAGTGGCGGGTGTTTGCTATTATAGCGATACTAGGAAATTACGAAATAGTGTTATGAGTCAGGTACTAAACGATCTTTTAGCATTGCTGAAGTTAGAAAAAATAGAACAGGGGCTGTATCGTGGCCCTAGTCAAGATCTTGGTTTTAAAGCTGTTTTTGGTGGTCAAGTTATGGGACAAGCGCTATCTGCTGCAAAAGAAACCGTTGCAGAAGATAGGCAAGTGCACTCGCTGCACTCATACTTTTTAAGACCTGGCGATGTTGATCACCCGATTGTTTATGATGTAGAGAACATTCGCGATGGCCGCAGTTTTAGCACCCGCAGAGTTAAAGCGATTCAATTTGGTAAGCCGATATTTTATATGACTGCTTCTTTTCAAGTGGATGAAGAGGGGGTGACTCACCAAGCGGCGATGCCTAATGTTCCAGGTCCTGAAAAACTGCCATCGTCACTGGATGTTTATCGCGAACACAAAGAACTTATCCCGGAAAAAATTCGCAATAAAATTATTTGTGACAAGCCAATTGAAATGCGACCGGTTAATTTTCAAAACCCGTTTAAGCCAGAAGTAACCCTTGCTGAGCGCTATGTATGGTTTAAAGCTAATGGCGATATGCCAAATGACCCGCGAGTACATAAATATTTACTGGCATACGCGTCTGATTTTGAATTTTTACCTACAGCGTTACAACCGCACGGTTTGTCATTTTTACAACCGGATATGCAAGTAGCCACCATTGACCATGCGATGTACTTTCATCGTCCATTCCGTTTAGATGAATGGATTTTATATGCTGTAGATAGCCCTTCAGCCAGTGGAGGCCGAGGGTTAGTGCGAGGGCAGTTCTTTAATCAAAAAGGTGAGTTAATTGCCTCGACGATTCAAGAAGGTGTGATTAGAAAATATGGATAAAAAAAGGCGGTGTATACCGCCTTTATTTTTGTTGCCGATAACGGCTAGTCTTCAAGTGCACTGGCAATACTTGGGTTAAGTTGTTTTAGAATAATTTGACTCAACTTCTTTGTTGTCTCGTTGCCTGTGATGCGGCCTTGTTCGCAATCATCAATCATGTGGTTTTGCTTAAGCGTGCTAATAAAGCCAGACAACACTTTTTTATCGAAGAATTCTGGTGTATCGATACCAAATAGCTGTGCAAGCTGTTGTGCAAAATCTTGGCTTTGCGTTTCAAGCTGGTCGCGCGAAATACTGTCACTTGCCAGAATTAATTTAATTACGCTGGCATAGCGAATTAATGTGCACTGGATAAAACGTGCTAACAAGTTAAGTTGAGCAAGAGACTTGCTGCTAGGGTTAACTGAAATCGCATCGTTTTCAACGGTTAATAACCCAATACCGCTCAATGCTTCAAGTGAGTCATTTAGATACGTTTCGCAATACGGTTGCATAAACCACTCCTGTTTAAAGAGCGGATATAACGCGTTAACTTGCTTGATTAGCTGGTCGCGAGAAATGTGTTTTTGGCTAATTAATATTGAGCTAATTAGACTTGGTACTGCGAATAAATGCAGTACGTTATTGCGGTAATAGTTCAATAATACTTTTTGCGTGTCTTGAATACGGATTACTTCAACTCGACCTTGCTTAATCACTTCAAACTTATCTAACGTTAGTGCGTGTTCAAGCAGCTCTTCAGCGCTTTTGTTTGGCACACTGACATCTTTGCTGTAAGGCGCTAATTCAAGCAATCTCAGGTAGTTTGTCATACAAGCAATGAGCTCGTTACGCGTCATCGCCTGTTTTTCGGTGTTTAACAAAATTGATGACATTAAAGTAACGGCATTGATCGCAGCCGCATTGTTGATGTTGACCATCACTGAATCAGCAAGTTTGCCAACCATTGGCGTTAGCCAAGTAGGCTTTTCGTCTGCAGCAATGCTGTCGCGCCAATTTGATTGGTGGTGGGTAAGGTATTGATTAATGTTGATTGGCTCGCCAAAATTTACATTACCTTTGCCGTAATTCTTGAGCTTACGTAGCGTTTTGAAGACGCCCAGTACTGACTCATTTTTCTTCTTTTGCCCAGCAAGTTCACCAAGGTAGGTGTTAACTTCCATTACATGCTCGTAACCAATATATACAGGCACGATTGAAATTGGACGATCAATACCGCGCAAAATTGATTGTAATGTCATCGCTAACATACCGGTTTTAGGTGGAAGCAAACGGCCAGTTCGGCTGCGGCCGCCTTCGGTATAAAACTTAACTGCGTAGCCTTTTATAAATAACTGACTTAAATATTCACGGAACACTGCGGAATAAAGCTTATTGCCTTTGAACGAGCGGCGTAAGAAAAAGGCACCACAGCGTCTAAATATTGGGCCTGCAGGCCAAAAACTTAAGTTTATACCTGCTGCAATATGCGGTGGCACATAACCTTGATGGTAAATAACATAAGTAAGTAATAAGTAATCCATATGGCTGCGATGGCAAGGCATATAGATAATTTCGTGGCCTTTATCGGTCAGCTCTTGAATTCGTTCTGGGTTATTTACTTCAATACCGTTGTATAGCTTGGTCCATAGCCAAGTAAGAATGCGCTCAGAAACACCGATCATTGATTCGTTATAGTTGGCAGCGATTTCATCAACGAGTTTTATGGCATTTTGTCGCGCTTCTACAATTGAGATGTTTTTGCTTTTTGCTTCATCTTCAATCGCAGCTTTGACTGTACTTGATGCTAAAAGACCTTGATACAACTGATCGCGAGAAGGCAATTTAGGGCCAAGCGCAGCAAGTTTCTGACGTTTAAAGTGAACACGGGCAACACGAATGAGTTTATGCGGTAAATCATCACTTTGTTGCTTACTGGTAAGCTGCGATAGTTCTAATGGACGACTAAAACGAATTAAGTTGTCGCGGCCAGACAGTAACACGACAAATACTTTACGCAACCAGCTTGGTGTAAGAGAACTGGATAAAATAGTGCCAAGGCCTGGCTTTTCTTTGCCTGGATTGCGCCCCCATAAAATAGTGACCGGAATAACTTGTAAATCGGTAACGTCAGATTGCTTTAACGCTGCAAATATTTCTTCGCTAATTTCGAGCGCTGGACTGTCTTTTTTTGCTTTACCAAACAGTGGCGAGCGATGGTGAATTGGAATGTACCTTGGAACTTGTTTATCACCAATTTGCTGAGTGACCTGAGGGTCTGGTAAGCCGAGCTTTTTACAGGTGCTGCGTAATGCGGCTGAATCAGAAAAAGAATTTAATAATGTGATGTAAACGGTCGGCTTGTTTTTATCTATTGCGAGGTTGTCTAACGGGTGTTCAGGTACTATTTTCGAACGCACTAAAAGCTTGTTCATACCGTTTGCAAACCACTGAATCATAGAGCCAACCAACTTCATAACACCAACCTAAAAACAAAAGGGGCGCTAGCATACCAGTTAACTCAAAAAGATTAAATAACTGGTCGTGCCAGAGGAAAAATAAAGCAATTTACTGCGATGATTTTTGATTTGCAGCAATTATCGTCTGTAACTAAGCATAGTGCTAATTATCAAATAATTAAAAGTTGCGAAATAAGAATAACTGTATATACTCACAGTTATCTGTACTGTATGGAAAACCAGTGAATGAGACCATTAACAAAACGTCAGGCACAAATCTTAGAACTTGTTAAAGTATTTATTAAAGATACTGGCATGCCGCCAACGCGCGCAGAAATCGCATCGACACTCGGTTTTAAAAGTGCAAACGCTGCAGAAGAGCATTTAAAAGCATTAGCCAAGAAAGGCGTCATTGAAATGGTGCCGGGCGCTAGCCGCGGTATTCGTTTAGTGGAAGAAGATGAACCCGAGCAATTAGGTTTACCGTTAATTGGTCAAGTTGCCGCAGGTTCACCTATTTTGGCTAATGAGCACATTGAAAGTCATTATCAAGTTGATCCAAACCTATTTAACCCATGTGCAGATTTCCTGCTGCGTGTACGTGGTGAGAGTATGAAGGATATCGGCATTATGGATGGTGACTTGCTAGCTGTTCATCGCACACCTGTGGCTAATAATGGTCAGGTGGTTGTAGCCCGTGTTGATGAAGATGTAACGGTAAAGCGTTTTGAAAAAGCAGGCAAACAAGTACTATTACATGCAGAAAATGACGATTTTGACACAATTAAAGTCGATTTAGAGCATGACCATTTTAATATCGAAGGCCTTGCGGTTGGCGTTATTAGAAATGCCGACTGGATGTAATACACTTTTGTTGACCTTGGCTAGTGAGTAATTTTGCTAGCCTCACCCTGCTTTAAAACACCCTATTTCTTACTATAACCCCTTCTATTTTTACATCTTCAAAAATCGCTAACTTATAGATTTATAAAAAATTTATCTTAAATTTGACTTGCGTAAAATTTAATCGTTTACTAGACCTTAGTAGTAACCTTGTTTTCTTTTTAAGCAAAGTGCGGCTTTTAGAAAACAAATATAATAAAGAAAATGGAGTGATGCTGTAGTGCGTCGTGCGATTTAATCGCTAAAACTTTCACTGACCATTTCCTAACAACATAATAATAATTAGCTAAGGAGCGAGCATGAGGCTAGTGAAACTATCCTTATGGTTACTATTGAGCTTTCCTTTTTTAGCAGTTGGGACGAGTCAATATAACTTACCTGTTGGGGTGACAGACATCAGCCGTGATGTCTACGAGCTCCATATGACAATTTTTTATATCTGTTGCGTTATTGGATTAGTAGTATTTGCCATTATGTTTTGGGCAATAATCCATCACCGTAAATCAAAAGGAGCAGTGCCTGCTCAATTTCATGAAAGTACCAAAATTGAAATACTGTGGACCGCAATTCCATTTGTAATTTTGATAGGTATGGCAGTGCCAGCAACCAAAACCTTGATTGCCATGGAAGACACCACCAAAGCTGACCTAACGATTAAAGTTACAGGGTCACAATGGAAGTGGCATTATGAATATCTTGACCACGATGTGTCGTTCTATTCTGTTCTTTCGACTCCACGTGAACAAATCACCAATCAAGATCAAAAAACAGAAACCTACCTGTTAGATGTTGATAAACCCCTTATTATTCCAAAAGGAAAAAAAGTACGCTTTTTAATGACTTCGGACGACGTAATTCACTCTTGGTGGGTACCTGAGTTCGCGGTTAAAAAAGATGCGAACCCAGGCTTTATTAACGAAGCGTGGACTAAGGTCAATGAGACCGGTATTTATCGCGGTCAGTGTGCTGAGTTATGCGGAAAAGACCATGGCTTTATGCCTGTGGTTGTTGAAGTTAAAGAGCCTGCTGAATTTGAACAGTGGTTGGCAAATGCGCAGCTTGAAAAAGCGCAAGCGGCGGCCGCAGAAAAAGCGTCACTTGATCTTACATTATCTCAAGATGAGCTAATGACGCTAGGAGAACAAGTGTATATGGCTAATTGTGCTGCGTGTCACCAACCTACTGGGATGGGATTGCCAGGTGTGTTCCCAGCGCTAAAAGATAGCCCTATAGCACTTGGCGATGTTAAAGCACATATCGATATTGTGGTTCATGGCAAGCCAGCAACAGCAATGCAAGGCTATAGCAAAATGTTGTCACTAAAAGAATTAGCGGCAGTAGTGACCTATGAGCGAAATGCTTGGGGTAACAATACTGGCGATTCAGTGCAACCAAGTGATATTCAAGAATCTATGGGAGAAGCACAATAATGACAACACTAGCTGAATCTCATCACCACCATCATGCGCCAACAGGTTTAAAACGTTGGCTATTTACAACTAACCATAAAGATATCGGTACGCTTTATCTGTTATTCGCTCTGTTAATGTTTTTAACGGGTGGCGCAATGGCACTGGTTATTCGTGCCGAATTATTTCAACCAGGCTTACAATTTGTAGAGCCACACTTTTTTAACCAAATGACTACAGTTCATGGCCTCATTATGGTTTTCGGTGCAGTTATGCCTGCGTTTACTGGCTTGGCTAACTGGATGATCCCAATGATGATTGGTGCGCCAGATATGGCACTACCGCGCATGAATAACTGGAGTTTTTGGATTCTACCGTTTGCGTTTTTTATTCTGCTTATGTCGTTATTTATGGAAGGCGGCGGCCCAGCTTTTGGTTGGACGTTCTATGCTCCACTATCAACCACGTATAGCAATGATAATACGGCACTATTTGTCTTCGCTGTGCATATTATGGGCATTAGCTCAATTATGGGGGCAATCAATGTAATTGTAACCATAGTGAATATGCGCGCACCGGGCATGACGTATATGAAATTACCGCTGTTTGTATGGACGTGGTTAATTACCGCATTTTTATTAATTGCGGTGATGCCGGTACTTGCTGGTGCAGTGACTATGGTTCTAACTGATAAATACTTTGGCACAGATTTCTTTAACGCGGCAGGCGGCGGCGACCCTGTAATGTTCCAGCATATTTTCTGGTTCTTCGGGCACCCTGAAGTTTACATCATGATTTTACCGGCGTTTGGTGTTATCTCGACGATTATTCCAGCGTTTTCACGTAAGAAACTGTTTGGCTATGCCTCAATGGTGTATGCCACAGCATCAATCGCGTTTTTGTCGTTTATTGTATGGGCGCACCACATGTTTACCACTGGTATGCCATTGGCGGGGGAGTTGTTCTTTATGTATAGCACCATGCTGATATCTGTGCCTACGGGGGTTAAAGTTTTCAACTGGGTAGCGACAATGTGGCGTGGCTCGATTAGCTTTGAAGTGCCGATGCTGTTTTCCATTGCGTTTATTGTGTTATTCACCTTAGGTGGTTTCTCTGGATTGATGTTAGCAATAACACCGGTCGATTTTCAGTATCACGATACTTACTTTGTGGTTGCTCACTTCCACTATGTGTTGGTAACGGGGGCTGTATTCTCGATAATGGCAGGAGCTTATTATTGGTTACCAAAGTGGACAGGCAACATGTATCACATTGGTCTTGCTAAAACCCATTTTTGGTTATCGCTAATTAGCGTAAACATTCTGTTCTTCCCAATGCATTTTGTGGGCTTAGCCGGTATGCCGAGGCGTATTCCTGACTATGCACTGCAGTTTGCTGATTTTAATGCATTGATCAGTGTAGGTGGCTTTGCCTTTGGTTTATCTCAATTACTTTTTGTTGCCGTTGTTTATAAGTGTGCAAAGGGTGGCGAAAAAGTACCTGCCAAAGTGTGGGATGGGGCTGAAGGGTTGGAGTGGGAAGTTGCATCGCCTGCACCTTATCATACGTTCTCTGAGCCGCCGGAAGTGAAGTAATGAATAACGTTAAGCTACTCAAAAAGCTAATTTTAACCAGTTTATTAATGTTTGCGTTTGCCTTTGCGCTGGTGCCACTTTATGACGTTTTCTGTGATATCACAGGATTGAATGGAAAACCTAATATGGAGCAGGCTCAAGTGAGTGCTCAAAGTGATGAATCGCGCAGTGTACGCGTTACATTTATCACACATGCGCAAGCTGGCGCACCGTTTAAAGTCAAAGCCAAACGCTACAGTGTTGACGTTAGCCCGGGTGAAATGGAGCGCATAGAGTTTATTGCGCAAAACCTTTCGAGTAGCAACAAGATAATGCAAGCCGTACCGTCAGTAGCACCAGGTCGGGCGGCTAAATATTTACATAAAGTGTCTTGCTTTTGTTTTAATCAACAGCCGCTGACAAGCAAAGGCTCAGCGGATTTACCATTGCTCTTTTACCTCGACGAAACCTTGCCAAATGATATTCATGAAGTGACCTTGTCGTACACCATTTACGATATTACAGCAGATGTTGAAGGTAAAGTTGCAAGCAATAGCAAGCGCGATGGAGAGTTAGTCAATGAAAACTCAATATGAAAAATATTATGTACCTGAGCAAAGCCAATGGCCGATTGTGGGTGCTGTTGCTCTGTTCTTAATTGCCATTGGAGCTGGCTTAGCGGTAATGCAAACTGCTAAACAGCAAGGTGGTTTTGGTTTTCACATTTTAATCTTAGGCATTGCGGTTTTACTTTATATGCTGTTTGGTTGGTTTAAAAATGTGATTGATGAATCTCAAGGTGGGCTTTATTCATCGCAAATGGACCGCTCGTTTAAACAGGGTATGGCGTGGTTTATTTTCTCTGAAGTGATGTTTTTTATGGCATTTTTTGGAGCGCTATTTTATGCCCGTACATTTGCTGTACCGTGGCTCGGTGGTGATAGCAATAACGCAATGACAAACGAAGTGTTATGGCCTTCGTTTGAAGCCGTGTGGCCTTTAGTTAGTACGCCTGGTGGTACAGAAACGCAAGTAATGGGTTGGCAAGGTTTGCCACTTATCAACACTATTATTCTTTTAACCTCATCGGTGACTTTGCATTTTGCACACACCGCAATTGAGCATGGAAAACGCACGCAGTTAAAGGCAATGCTTGGTTTTACTATTGCTTTAGGGGCGATATTTTTAGCGCTACAGGGTGAGGAGTACGTTCATGCATATCAAGATCTAGGCTTAACACTGGACTCAGGTATATATGGTAATACGTTCTTTTTGCTAACTGGCTTTCACGGCATGCATGTCACGTTAGGCACGCTCATTTTACTTGTCGTATTTATACGAATTTTAAAAGGGCACTTTAGTGAAGAAAAGCACTTTGCTTTCCAAGCTGCAGCTTGGTATTGGCATTTTGTTGACGTTGTATGGTTGTGTTTGTTTGTCTTTGTTTACGTACTTTAAAGGTCAATAACCACTAACCAACAGTATAAGGATTGCTGTTTGGTGTGATGATGCCAAACAGCATTGCCAGCAAAATAATCATCAGAACAATTGCAGAAAATAACACTCGGCGCCCTAAATAATGGGACATAGAGTTTGCAGCAGCGTCGCTTTTAAGCATACAAAACAGTGCTTTAAACAAACTAAAAACGATGTAAAACAATAAGAATACGATAATTAATTTTATCAACATAAGTTTAGGGAGTTTGCTATATGCGGTTAATCCAGAATAGTGCAAAAAGCATCACTCTGCTAGTGTGTACAACAACTGTCGCATTAATATGCGCGAGTTTAGCTGTGTGGCAGTATCAAAGATCACAGCAAAAAATAACGATTATTAAAAAACTAGATCAGCTTAGCCAACAAGGGGTCATTCCTTGGTATCAGCTCGCTAGTTTACCAAGCGATTGGCTTGCAACAGGACTCACAGTATCCCTATCAGGCGAAGTCTCTTCACAGTTTTGGTGGCTTGATAACCAAGTGGTTAATGGCCGTTTTGGTTACGACTTGATCGTTGCCGTGAAACCAAATAATTCTTCACGCTGGTGGCTGGTTAACCTTGGTTGGTTTGCGGGCTCATTAAATCGAGAGCAATTACCAGAAGTAAGCTTGCCGCAGCAACTAACACTCACCGCATTATTGAAGGTTGGTAACTTTACAAGCTTCAACTTGGTATCAAATGATCTTGAATTACGCCAAGGACAACGGTTGCAATACATTACGCCAGAGTTTGCAGCAAGTGCGCTCCAGCAGCCATTCGCGCCATATATTCTTTATGCACAGCCGGAAAGTGCGCTGGGCGAATTTCATTACCAAGTTATTAATATGTCACCAGATAAACACAAAGCGTATGCCTTGCAGTGGATTTTACTCGCTCTCGTTGCGGTTGTGATTGGTGCGGTTATGTATCGAAAAGGAAGTGCACATGAATAAGACTCTTGGACTTTTTATTATTTGTTTTTTAGCGCCAGCGTTAACTGCTTTTTTGGCGTTAAAGTTTGATTGGCTTGAACCTGCACAAACTAACTTTGGGCACTTCGTTGAAAATGAACAAAAAATTGAAAAGTGGCCGGCGGAATCTCAACTTAAATGGTCGCTCGTTACTTTATCGGAAGAGGTTTGTACGCAACATTGTGAAACTCGAAAGCAATTAATTAAAAATGTGTTTGATGTACTTGGTAAACATAATTTATATGTGGGGGCTTTTTCCCTTTCGAGCAGCCAGCAGGCATTGCAGCTGACTAATTTAACTGCACATGAAAATGTTGTTACACAACTAGAAAATCAAACACTTGCTATTGAATCAGATGCAATTTATTTAGTCGATCATCACGGTTTAATAGTACTTGAATATCCCGTTAATTATCAGCTTCAGTCAGACAATAATATGAAACGCGGGCTTATAAAAGACCTTAAGAAACTGCTCAATTATAGCCGCAGCAGAGCATAGGAGGCGCGAATGAATCAATATCATAAAATTGTACTGTTTGGCTGTGTTTTTGCATTTATTGTGGTGGGATTGGGCGCGTATACACGACTTAGCGACTCGGGCCTAGGTTGCCCTGATTGGCCAGGGTGTTATGGTTTTTTAACTGTGCCTAATGAAGTGCATGAGCTAGAAAAAGTCGAAACACATTTTCCAACACATGAAGTCGATCAAGGAAAAGCGTGGAAAGAAATGATCCATCGCTATTTTGCTGGCACGCTGGGCATTATTATTTTGCTTATTGCGATAATGGCATTTAAGCAACGGCAACACCGATTAGTGCCAGTGAAGCTACCGTTACTAATTTTGGGGCTAGTCGTATTTCAAGCTGCGTTAGGCATGTTAACAGTCACTATGAACTTACAGCCGCTCATCGTTATGGGGCATTTGCTCGGTGGTTTTACAATTATGAGCCTGTTGTTCTTGCTCTATATTAGGCTTACCACAGAGCGCATCCCTGGTGGAGATTCGGGCGCAAAACCTCATTATGGTTTGGCAATAATCGCTTTGAGCTTTGTTGTTTCGCAGATTGCATTAGGTGGATGGTTAGCGGCAAATTACGCGGCGTCACATTGTGCAGATTTTCCTTTGTGCGGCGCCAACACATTTGAACGTTTTTCATTTACGAGTATTTTCCAATTACCGAATGATCACGCCAGTTATGAGTTTGGAGTGTTGTCGGCTGAAGCGCGTATGTCGATTCACTTTCTCCATCGCATTTGGGCAATGGTTACTACGTTTGTCGTTCTTTGGGCTGGTTTTAAAATTCTAAAAGACTGTTATTCAACAATAATAAAACGAGCTGTTTACCATATTTGGGTGGTGTTGCTTTGTCAGATTGCGCTGGGTGTTAGCTTAATTTTGATGCATATCCCGCTCAATATTGCGCTTATTCATAATATGACAGCATTATTGCTACTTTTAAGTTGCGTTCGGCTTGCATATCTCATTAAAAGCAAGTGCTAGGGAGTAAACTATGACCAGTTATGTTTTACAATTTCAGCGCTCACTAAGCGCTAAAGTTCATGAATACTTAGTGCTTTGTAAGCACAAAGTTGTGATGTTGCTAGCGCTTACCGCTGTGGTTGGACAAGGTTTGGCACCCTACGTTGGGCGAAGCTTGCTAGAGCAGATGTTAACCATAGTAGGTATCGCATTATTAGCCAGTAGCGCTGCGGTGATTAACCATATTGTTGATAGCGATATAGATAAAAAAATGAAGCGCACCGACTCGCGCCCAGTCGCAACAGGCAGTGTGACAAATCGTCAGGCGTTTGTCTTTTCAATGACGCTGTTGGTTATTGGGTTTTGCATGTTAGTTGCTTATGCAAATTGGCTAACCGCTTGGCTTACCTTAGTTGCTTTAGTCGGTTATGCGTTTGTTTATACGCTGGTATTAAAAAGACGCACGCCACAAAATATTGTGATCGGGGGTTTTGCTGGCGCGATGCCGCCATTGTTGGGCTGGGTGTCTGAAACTGGCTCAATGTCAGCAGAACCTTGGTTATTAGTGATGATAATTTTCACTTGGACACCACCGCACTTTTGGGCGTTAGCCATTGATCGTAAAAAAGATTATGAAAACGCAAAAGTTCCCATGTTGCCAGTAACGCATGGTATTGAATTCACCAAAACAATGGTGTTGCTATATAGCGTTTTATTAACATTGGTTTGTGTTTTACCGTTTTTAATTGGTATGTCAGGAAACTTTTATTTAGCGGTAAGTGTGTTACTTAATGGCGTGTTTATGTATCGTGCTTGGGAGCTAAAATTTGCTGCCAAAGAAAAGTCTGCGATAAAGCTATTTATCTATTCCATTTGGCAACTTATGATACTATTTATCGCACTGTTTATTGATAAGTGGTTGATTTAAATGAGCCAATTTAAGCTATTAATTGTTACATCTTTAATCTTTATGGTTTTGGGTTGCGGCCCAAAATCACCTCCGCAAACAAACGCATTACTCTATCAAGAGGCTAAGATTGTTAAGCCATTTGTGTTGCAAGACCAAAATGGCCAACAGGTTACTAATCAAAACTTAAAGGGCAACTGGACGCTATTATTTTTAGGTTATACAAGTTGCCCAGATATTTGCCCAATGACGTTGGCAAAATTAACTCAAATAACAAAAGAGTTATCGCCTAACTTTGCCATAAATGTTTGGTTTGTATCGGTTGATCCTAAACGTGATAACGCCGAAAAACGCAAGCTGTACATTGATTACTTTAACCCCGATTTTACTGCTGTTTCAGCAGCGCATAAGCATTTATTTCCATTTGTTCGAAACCTAGGTTTAGTGTACGCCATTCATGATGATGGTGAGTCGGAAAATTACACAGTTGACCACAGTGCATCAGTCACGTTAGTCGACCCAAATGGCGCGGTTAGAGCCATTTTTAAACCTGAATTTGCCAAAGGCAAAGTACCGTTAATTAATCAGAGTGAAATGACACAAGATCTGACCTCGATTATTGGTTACTACAGCAATTAGTATCGATTTATGATCTGCTAACGCATTAATTAGCTTTAATTAAATCGATATTATTTTGGCAAATTTTCATTCTGGGTCTACGCTTAATTTTAAGCGAACAAGGAAAGAAAATTATGTATCAGTTACCTGCTGAGCTTGTCATAAACTCAGTCTCTGAGCTTAAAGAATCTCTCTTAGATTTATTATCGAAACAATCGAGCATTGATCTGGATATTTCCTCGGTTACTCGTGCTGATACCGCTTCAATTCAATTACTCTGTTCGTTGCAAAAAAATCTAGCGGAAACTCAGCATCAAATTACGTGGCATGGCAAAAGTGATGCGTTATTTGCTGCAGCAAAAACATTGGGAGTGCAAGATTTTCTTGCCTTATCAGAACAATAATTTGGGGTCTGTATGAAAAAGATTTTGGCGGTTGATGATTCTGCATCAATGAGACAAATGGTTGGTTTTACGCTTAAAAAAGCCGGTTTCGATGTAACAGAAGCGAAAGACGGAAGCGAAGCGTTAGAAATCGCTAAAGGCAACAGCTTTGATGCGGTCATTTCTGATGTGAATATGCCGATTATGGACGGCATTACACTTATTCGAGAACTAAGAGCGCTACCTGCCTACAAGTTTACGCCTATGCTAATGCTTACTACCGAATCGGGACTGGATAAAAAAACCGAAGGTAAAGCCGCTGGCGCCACTGGATGGATCGTAAAACCATTTAATCCAGATCAGTTATTAGCAGTTATCAAAAAAGTCATCCGATAAATCAGGAGGCGGCATGAGCATAGACTTAAGCCAATTCTTTGAGGTTTTCTTTGAAGAGAGCCTTGAAGGTTTGGATGTCATGGAATCGGAGTTACTCAACCTCACACCTGGTGATGTAGACAACGAGACGATTAATACTATTTTCCGTGCCGCGCATTCTATTAAAGGCGGAAGTGGAACCTTTGGCTTCACACATGTTTCCGATTTTACCCACGTTTTAGAAACCCTTTTAGACCAAATCCGTGAAGGCAGCAGAGAATTAACCGCCGAACATGTGAATCTGCTTTTGCAGTCGGTTGATTGTTTGCGCGAAATGTTAGGCGATTTACAAAATAATCAAGAAACAGACCTAACGACGGCAACTCAGTTAAAAGAAAAGTTTGAGGCAATTTTAGCGGGTGAGTCACAGCCAGCTAGTACACCAGCTGCTACAAAAAGTAGCAACGATAATCCACCTGTGGAGCACGGTGCACTTGATACCTACGAAGTGATTTTTAAGCCGCAACATCATTTATTTAAAACGGGAAATGAACCCATTTATTTGATTGAAGAGTTGGCAGAACTAGGTCAGCTTGACGTGACGGCAAATTTAGATGATGTACCTGATATTCACAACCTTGCGGCTGACGAATGTTTTTTAACTTGGTGCTTTTATCTTGAAACCGATAAAGGCGAAGAGGCGATAAAAGAAGTATTTGAATGGGTTGAAGATGATGCCGAAATCACTATCACCTTGTGTGGCGGATTATTTGGTGACGACCCCATAGAATCTGAACCAGAAGATGTTAGTGAGCCAGTAACTGAAGAGACGCCAACGCCAACAGCTGAAAATAAAAGTGACAAACCTGCGCCAGCAGCAAAAGCTGCTGCAAAAAGTGGTTCCACAGAAAGTACGTCAATTCGAGTCAGCATTGATAAAGTAGATTCACTAATTAACATGGTTGGCGAGCTGGTAATTACTCAAGCAATGCTTACACAGCTTGGTGAAGGAGAAATTACCGAAAACAAATTAATGGCATTGCAAGAAGGACTTGCACAACTTGCTCATAACACACGTGACTTACAAGAAAGCGTGATGCGAATTCGCATGCTGCCAATCAGTTTTGTATTTAGTCGCTTTCCGCGTTTAGTGCGAGACACATCGCAAAAGCTAGGAAAAGAAGTCGAACTAAAACTCCTTGGTGAGCAAACTGAGCTTGATAAAACAGTAATGGAAAAAATCTCAGATCCTATGGTGCACTTGGTGCGAAATTCACTGGATCATGGTCTAGAAACGCCAGAGCAACGGGAAGAGGCGGGTAAGCCAAGAGTTGGTACCGTAACACTTAATGCATTTCATCAAGGCGGTAACATAGTTATTGAAATTATGGACGATGGTGCTGGCTTAAATACACAAAAAATCAAACAAAAAGCGATTCAAAACGGCCTAATTAGCGATTCAGACGACTTATCGGATGATGAAATTAATGAGCTAATTTTTATGCCCGGTTTTTCAACTGCAGATCAAGTGAGTGACATCTCTGGCCGTGGTGTGGGTATGGACGTAGTAAGACGTAATATCCAATCGCTAAATGGCTCAATTGAGGTTACTTCAGAACAAGGTATTGGTTCTACCTTTACGATTCGCCTGCCGCTTACTTTGGCTATTTTAGATGGTCAGTTAGTGACTGTAGCGCAACATACTTACATCATTCCGCTTATTTCTATTGTGGAATCATTGCAAATTGATTTGAAAATGGTGAATTGCGTAGGCGGCGGCTTAAACGTTTTACGCTTACGCGATGAATACATTCCTATTTTACGACTACATAAAATTTTTAATCACAGTGGTGCAATTGAAGATCTCGATAAAGGCCTGCTGGTTATTGTTGAAAGTGATAACCAAAAAGTCGGGTTATTAGTTGACGATTTACTGGCACAGCAACAAGTGGTTATTAAAAGCCTAGAAGCTAATTATCAAAAAGTAGAAGGGGTTTCTGGCGCGACGATTTTAGGTGACGGAAGAGTATCGCTAATTATTGATATTACGGGGCTAATCAAATTAGCTGGCCTGAAAAAAGCAGGCACTTCTGAGCTTGCAATTGAGCCGATAGAAAGTGAGGAAGCTTGATGGAAGCGATAGCAAATGATCTTCTCGAGTCGAGCGAAGAGAATCAAGAAGAGAATATCTGCCAGTTTCTGACTTTTATGATGGCAGATGAAGAATATGGTGTGGATATTCTCGCAGTGCAAGAGATCCGTGGTTGGGAAGAAATAACTCAAATTCCCAATTCGCCAAGTTATGTCAAAGGTGCCATTAATCTGCGCGGCACAATAGTACCGATTATTGATTTGCGGGCGCGATTTGGCTTGCCGCAGGTGCCTTATAGCTCAGTTACTGTAGTAATCGTGGTCAAAGTTGACCTAGAAAGTGGCGACAAAATTATGGGGCTAGTGGTTGATGCAGTATCAGATGTTTACAGCATTTCAGAGTCTGATGCGCGCGATGTGCCTGATGTAACCAATACAGAAAATACCGAGTTTGTTCATGGTCTGGTCAATGTCGGTGAAAAAATGGTTGTGTTGTTAGATTTAAAACGGGTGTTGAATCTTTCCAAAGAGCCGGACTAATAAAAACAATAGCTCATCAACAGGTGAGTGCTAAGCGAGTGTAAAAGCCGATGATGAAATGCAATCAAATAAAAAAGGGTGGAGATTGATATGTGGTGGTCTAGCAAAACACCAGACGCAGCATCTGGGAAATCTGAGAGTGATTTAATTTTAGAAGCCTTAAGTCGATCTCAAGCTGTGATTGAGTTCAAACCTGATGGTACTGTAATTACGGCTAACACCAACTTTTTAAATGCGTTGGGATATCGCTTAGAGCAAATTCAAGGACAGCATCATCGCATGTTTGTACCTCCTGCACATGCCAATAATGCTGAGTATAGTCAGTTTTGGGCTCGGCTAGCGCGTGGTGAGTTTATCTCCGGTGAATTTAATCGTATTAATGCCGAAGGCAAAGAGATTTGGATTCAAGCGTCATACAACCCTATTGTCAATGAACATGGTGTTGTTACTAAAGTTGTAAAATACGCAACGGATATCACAGAACGTAAACTGGCTGCTGCGGACTCCGAAGGGCAGCTAGAAGCAATTCGTAAATCGCAAGCCGTAATAGAGTTTAATCTCGATGGCACAATCATCACAGCGAACGATAATTTTTGCGGTGTTATGGGTTATCGATTAGATGAGATTGTTGGCAAACATCATAGTATGTTTGCGGAGCCAGAATACGCTTCGAGTCAAGACTATAAAGATTTTTGGCAAAAATTGAATCGCGGCGAGTTTTGTACTGGTGATTATAAACGAATTGGCAACGGCGGAAAAAATGTATGGATTAGGGCGTCGTATAATCCGATTTTTGATCCGAACGGTAAGCCCGTTAAAGTTGTGAAATATGCGAGCGACATTACTGAGCAAAAAGAAGCTGAATTTGAAGCGCGTTTGGCCGCCAACCGTGCAAACGCACTTAAAGTGTGTCAAGCAAATGTAATGATTGCAGACAATGACTTAAAGATAGTTTTCATTAACGATGAAAATTTAAAAATGCTAAAAAGTCGCGAAGCATCAATTCGCAAAGTGCTGCCAAACTTTGATGCCAATAACTTAATCGGGCAGTGTGTTGATGTTTTCCACAAAGACCCAAGTCATCAACAAAAAATGCTAGCTGCGCTTAAAGATGTGTATCGCACCAGAATCACGGTTGCTGAATTAACCTTTTCGCTAATTGCTACACCTTGGCTGAATACCGAAGGTGAACGCATTGGTACCATTGTCGAGTGGCAAGATTTGACCGATGAATTGGCAGCGCAAAGAAAAGCAGAGGCAATTGCTGCTGAAAATTCACGAGTTCGCCAAGCACTTGATACGGTTAATACCAACACTATGATTGCTAATGCGAGCAATGAAATTGTGTATATGAATAGTGCTGTGCTAAATATGATGCGCAATGCCGAATCCGACATTAAGCGCGATTTACCTAACTTTAATGCGTCGTCATTAATAGGTTCAAATATGGATGTATTCCATAAAAACCCAGCGCATCAGCAACAAATGATAGAGCGATTGACATCAACGTATAGCACTGAAATTTTGGTTGGCGGTCGTACGTTTGCGCTTACTGCGAATCCTATCTTCTCCGATAATCAAGAGCGTTTGGGCACGGTTGTAGAGTGGCTAGATAGAACTGCTGAGGTGGCAATTGAGAAAGAAATTGACGAGCTTGTAACCGCGGCATCGCAAGGTGAACTAGATACGCGTATCGAACAATCGGGTAAACAAGGCTTCTTCTTAAATCTTGCGCAAGGACTTAATAGATTAGTTGAAATATCCGACGAGGTAATTACTGAAGCGGCAGAAATGCTTGATGCCATGGCGCATGGTGACTTAACCAAGCGCATTCAGAGTGATTACTTAGGCTCATTTGATAAGTTAAAACGCGATGCAAATACAACCGCAGAAAAGTTAACCGAAGTGATAGAGAAAGTTAGTGTGTCTTCTAATCTTGTTGCCAGTGGCGCGGAAGAAATTTCGCAAGGTAATACTGATTTAAGTCAGCGTACCGAAGAGCAAGCGTCTTCATTAGAAGAAACAGCTTCAAGCATGGAAGAGATGACCAGCACCGTTCGCCAAAATGCAGATAATGCAAAAGTTGCGAATGAACTT
Source organism: Pseudoalteromonas sp. NS-SX12 (assembly GCF_057367955.1). Lineage (NCBI taxonomy): Bacteria > Pseudomonadati > Pseudomonadota > Gammaproteobacteria > Alteromonadales > Pseudoalteromonadaceae > Pseudoalteromonas > Pseudoalteromonas sp. NS-SX12. The sequence goes on from NZ_CM170634.1 coordinate 1,107,005, forward strand.
GCCAACGATACCCAAGTGAAGGCTAAACAAGGCGGTGAAGTGGTTGAGCGTGCGGTAGAAAGCATGGCCGAAATCAATCAAGCCAGCAAGAAAATTGCAGACATCATAGGTGTTATTGACGAGATTGCATTCCAAACTAACTTACTAGCACTGAATGCTGCAGTAGAAGCTGCAAGAGCAGGTGAGCAAGGGCGAGGCTTCGCGGTTGTCGCCGGTGAAGTGCGAAATTTAGCACAACGTTCAGCCGCAGCAGCGAAAGAAATAAAAGAGCTAATCCGAGACAGCGTGAGTAAAGTTGAAGACGGAACGCTGCTGGTGAATGAATCAGGTAGTACGCTGCAAGAGATAGTTGCCTCTGTGCAACGAGTGACAGAAATGATCGCTGACATTACGGTTGCATCTGAAGAGCAAAGCTCGGGTATTGAGCAGGTTAATAAAGCCATTACGCAAATGGATGAAATGACTCAGCAAAATGCCGCGCTTGTAGAGCAAGCCTCTGCGGCGAGTGAATCCATGGCGGAGCAAGCAAATGGGATGCGCCAGTTATTAAGTTTCTTTAATACTAGCGGTAATCATAGTATTGAGTCTCCGATGATTACACAGCGACCAGCAGCAAAAAGCGCCCCAAAAGTTGCTTCACGTAGTGAGCGCCTGCAAATAACCTCGGTTCCATCGGGCGATGATTTCGCCGATAGCAGCGAAGAGTGGGAAGAGTTTTAACTGTTCGTTAAAGCTAGGCAGAGGTTTCTGTCTAGCTTACTCTAGGAGTCATTGTGGCGAAGGAATTTCTGCTAACAGATCAAGAGTTTGAGTTGATCGCGAAAATGGTTTATGAAGCCTGTGGTATTGTGCTTGGTAGCCATAAACGCGAGATGGTTTATTCTCGTTTGGCGCGCCGTATTCGTGCATTAAATTTGGCAAGTTTTGCACAGTATATTACTTACCTTGATCAACATAAGCGTGACGAGTTCAGTCATTTTATTAATGCAATTACCACCAATTTAACGTCATTTTTTCGTGAACCGTACCATTTCGATTTTTTGCGTGAAACGCTTATTCCTCAAATTCTTGAACGTAATAAAAGCTCAAGGCGAGTAAGAATATGGTCTGCGGGCTGCTCTACAGGTGAAGAGCCTTATACGATAGCGATGACTTTGGCTGATAAGTTTCCGTCTAATTGGGATGTAAAGATATTAGCAACGGATTTAGATTCAAATGTACTGGCGAAAGCAAGCGCGGGTGAATACGCAGAAAACTCAATTACAGGTTTAGATAATGGCTTAAAAAAACGCTTTTTTCTGCGCAATAAGCAAAGCGGCTTGTTTAAAGTGAGGCCTGAATTGAGAGACAAAATTTACTTTAAGCGACTTAACTTATTACAAGAGTGGCCCATGAAAGGTGAATTTGACGTGATCTTTTGTCGTAATGTTGTGATCTACTTTGATCAGCCAACAAAAGAACTGTTATTTCAACGCTATGCTGCTCAGCTATGTTCGCAAGGGCATTTATTTTTAGGCCATTCAGAAAGTATGAATAAGACACAAACGGAATTTGTAGCGCTTGGTAAAACCATGTACAGGAAGGCACTTTGAACGAGAATTTTAAGCAGTGCCTAAACGGCTTTGAAAATATAAAACGTTATTGGGATAGAGGCCGTGATGCCGTTGTCGCGAAAATTTTACCCGGCGAAGTGTATGTTACTAAACAAAATGAATTAATTTCTACGGTGCTGGGCTCATGTATATCAGCATGTGTTTATGACTACAAAATGGGGATAGGCGGCATGAATCACTTTATGCTTCCGGCAAATAATAATGCGAGCATTGATAGTCTAAGCTGTCGCTATGGTAACTGGGCGATGGAGTTTTTGATTAATGAAATTATTAAAAACGGTGGCAATCGCGATAACTTTAAAATTAAAATTTTTGGTGGTGGTAAGATAATTCGCGGAATGGGCGACATTGGCGAAGGTAATATTATATTTGTGTCGCAATTTTTAAAAAACGAAGGGTTGCAAGTTGAGTCCCATGATGTTGGTGGGCCTTGGCCGCGAAAAGTGCTGTTTAATCCCACTACAGGCAAAGCACAGGTAAAAAAACTTCGAAGTATGCATAACGATACAATTCAACAACGTGAATTTAAATATCTTCACGAAATTGAAGAGCAAGATACGCATACTGATATCGAGCTATTTTAGGAATTAAGATGATCAGGGTTTTAGTAGTTGATGACTCACCATTGATTCGAGCGGTACTGACTGAGGTCTTACAGCAAGCACAGGATATTGAAGTAATTGGTACGGCAAATGATCCGTATCAAGCAAGGGATCTAATTAAAAAACTTAATCCAGATGTGCTAACGCTTGATGTAGAAATGCCAAAAATGGACGGCGTGAGTTTTTTAAAAAACTTGATGCGTCTAAGGCCAATGCCAGTTGTGATGATTTCGACCTTAACTCAGCAAGGCGCACCGATTACGCTTGAATGCTTAGAGTTAGGTGCCGTTGACTTTGTTGCTAAACCAACACAACAAGTTGGTGACAAACTGCATGGTTACGCGCAAACCTTACACGAAAAAATAAGAGCGGCAGCAAAAGCTCGTGTACGAGCGATAAAACCTGTAACTCCCCCTGTGGCGAGTGTGGCTACGGGCACGTTTGATAATACTAAGCTGGTGGCAATTGGTGCATCAACCGGTGGCACTGAGGCAATTAAAGAAGTGTTAACAGGCTTGCCTGACAATTTCCCACCGATTGTTATTACTCAGCATATTCCACCTGTTTTTTCAGCCTCGTTTGCAGAGCGTATGGATCGTTCAGTCGCGTTAACGGTTAAAGAGGCGGAAGATGATGAGGAAATTAAGCCTAATCATGTTTATATCGCACCTGGCGATTACCACTTAGCGGTGGTTAGCAAAGGTACGAAACTGATGTGTAAAGTAGTTCAGTCAGCCCCTGTTAATCGTCATCGCCCAGCTGTCGATGTATTGTTTAAATCAATTGCTAAATTAAACTTGGGTAAAAAAGTGTGCGCGTCGTTACTTACCGGCATGGGGGCTGATGGTGCCGCTGGTTTGTTAAAGCTAAAAGAGTGTGGTGCGTATACTTTGGCGCAAGATGAGGCGTCGAGCGTGGTTTGGGGAATGCCGCGCGCTGCAGTCGATTTGGACGCAGCGCAAAAAGTTCTTAGTTTAGAATCGGTTGCAAATGAAATTGCAAATTGGGCAAAAAAATAACCGTGCTATTTAGTAATCACGAAAGGGTGAGATAACCAGTAAAATCGGCCCGCTTTAGATTTACTTGGCGCAGTACAATTGTAACGCGAACGTCCTTTGTTTAGCTCACCTTCACTTTGCACAGTCACGTCATTTTCACTTTGCCAAGTAATTTTGGCTGTGTTGCCACTGATAAAACAATTGAATTGCGAGTTGTTAAAGTCTTTTTCGGTAAAGGTTAATTCGAGTACTGGTGTCGTGTTGGTTGTAACCGATTGTGCTTTTAGGTTAAATGAAAACGGCAGACTTGCGATTTTTGTTTTTAACGTGTCTAAATTGGCATAGAACCCTGATGCCGGAAAGCGCGGCACGCGCGTTAAGTCGGTATTTAATCCAACAGCGCCTGAATGCTGACCAATACCAACATAGCCTAACTCTTTTACTAACGTTTGTAATTCACGATTAAACTCACCATACGGATACGCGACATACTTAAAGTTGTGGCCAATCTCCTGCTTAATACGTTGTTCAGAATGCGTGATATCGTTGCGTATTCTCTCTCGCCATTGCGCTAGTGACTCGTTATCTTCGCGAATATGCAAGTAATCGTGCTTTGCGCTGTGGTTTGCAATGTATGCACCTTCTTTTGTCAGTGCTTTTAGCTGCGGCCACGTCATCACATAGCTTTTACCTTCATCTATCAGTTGTGGGTTTACAAAAATGGTATAGGGATAGTTAAAGCGCTTTAAAATGGGGGCTGCTTGCGTGAAGTTATTAATAAATCCATCGTCAAATGTGAGTGCAACTGTTTTGTCAGGTATACTCTTTTGCTCTTTAACTGCTTCAATAATGTGCTGAAGTGGAACAACACTATAATTATTATCTTTTAAATAACTTAAGTGGGCGCTGAATTCACTTTCAGATAGGCTTGTCACACGTGGTAAAGTTTCTGATACATGGTGATATTGTAAAATCACAGCGGCATTAGCAAACGTAAAATAACAGATTAACCATAATCCAATAAATAAATGAAAAACTTTTTTACTCGTCATAAATCGTTCCATGTTGGGCTGCTAGTACTTGCTTGGCCGATGATTGTATCAAACATTAGTGTACCACTTCTCGGTTTGGTAGATACAGGTGTAATCGGCCACCTCAGTGACGCCAGCTTTTTAGCCGGCGTGGCACTTGGCAGCATGGTTATCAATTTACTTTTCTGGCTCGCAGGTTTTTTACGTATGAGCACAACCGGCTTGGTTGCACAGGCTTACGGCAAAGACAGTAAAAATGGCTTGCTGCAAGAGCTGAAACGCGCAGCTCTATTTGCGTTCGCTGTTGCGCTATTGTTACTAGCAATAAGCCCTGTGATCAGCCATTTTATGGGGCTATTTTTATCGGGCAGTGATGCCGCGATAAAGCACGCACAAACGTATTTTAATATTCGTATTTTTAGCGCACCTGCCGCATTACTCAATATGGTGTTATTGGCGTGGATGCTAGGCACGCAATACAGTAAAGGTACGTTAATGATCGTGTTGGTGACTAATGTCGCCAATATTGTTCTCGACATTGTATTTGTAGTGGGTTTTGACTGGCAGGTTGAAGGCGCTGCACTTGCTTCGGTATGCGCCGATTACATTGGTTTAATAGCTGCTGTGTTGTTGCTTAAAGCACGTTTTGCTAAGCATGGATTATCGTTCTCCGCGCTTTTGAAAACATCACTCAACGGCCTAACTAGTGCGCTTAAGTTAAATCGAGATATCTTTATTCGTTCACTGTTTTTGCAGCTTTGCTTTGCCTTTATGACTTACTATGGCGGTTTTTTAGGGGATGCAACGCTTGCTGCAAATGCCGTATTACTTAACTTCTTATTGTTAGTAAGTTTTGCCTTAGATGGTATTGCCTATGCTGTAGAAGCTAAAGTGGGTCAAGCGAAAGGGCGCAAGAAGGCGCAAGCAATTCATCTTTGGGTTGTTATCGGGCGCTTTTGGGCCTTTATATTTGCCTGCTTCTACAGCGTAATGTTTTTGCTACTAGGTAGCTGGATTATCAGTATGTTAACCGACCTGCCGAATGTATTGGCGACCGCCGAGAAGTTTTTAATTTGGTCTATTATTTTACCGCCAATCGCTAGTTTTTGCTTTTTGTATGATGGCGTATTTGTTGGCTTAACTAGAGCAAAAGAAATGCGTAATACCATGATTTTTTCAGCACTAGTTGGCTTTGCGGGAGTATTTGCCGTTAGCTACCCTTTGGGTAATCACGGGTTATGGCTGGCTATGACGTGTTTTATGGCGTTAAGAGGATTAACGCTGGCTAAAAAATATCACGATTTTTGGCGCTCTCGTCAGCTTTTGCAATAACTTGTGAAAAGCGATTAGCAAAAATACCTAAATAGCCGTAAATGGCAAAGTACAGCGCGATAGGTAGTAGAACAAGCCCTGCTATTTGAAAATAATGACTGTTGAAGTAGCCATAAACAATTAAGCTGGCAGCAATAACAAACAAGCCTAAACCGCTGAAAAAGCGTTTTAGGCTTGTTTTAGGTTCTTGACCTAGTCGGTAGACTAGATGTTTGAATTTAGTAATATGAATGCTCGCCAGACTGGTGTTCAGTTATATCACGTACACCTGTGATTTCATCAAACTTAGCAACCATTTGCGTTTCAATGCCATCTTTAAGTGTTACATCGATCATTGAACAGCCGTTACAACCACCACCAAACTGGACTACGGCAATACCGTCTTTGGTGATTTCAACTAAGTTAACCTGACCACCGTGATTCGCTAGTTGTGGGTTAATTTCTGTTTCAATCATATGTTGCACACGCTCTTGCAGTGACGCGTCATCACTTAGCTTTTTCGCTTTTGCGTTTGGTGCTTTAAGCGTTAGTTGCGAGCCCATTTTGTCAGTAACAAAATCAATATCGGCTTCTTCTAAAAACGGTGCGCTTTCTTCGTCAACAACGGCATCGAATCCATTAAATGGTAACTTAATGTCCGTTTCTTCAACGGCATCTGCCGGACAATATGACACGCCACACTCGGCTTGTGTTGTACCAGGGTTAACCACAAAAACGCGAATGTTAGTGCCTTCAGCTTGATCTGCTAGCAGTTTGGCAAAGTGGCTTTGTGCTGCCTCAGAAATGGTAATCATAATTCGACCTATACCTGACTAATTTACTCGGTTTTTAGTATATCACTTTTTTGCTTTGCTAAAATAGTAGGGCAAGTTGAAAAGGTTTTAACTTATCTTATTTTTTTGCTGCTTCAACTTAAAGCTGTAGGTTTGCGTAGTAAACATTGTTACTGTGAATGTGCATAAAAATGCAATAAATATAACTAACCTATCATTATGGCATCACTATGAAAAAGCTGTCCTTTTTTTTAATAACAGCCTGTTTGGCACTGTTTAGCTGTATCAGTTCAGCAAAGAACTTAAACTTTTATTTTGACGATAATATTCGTTTCGATCCTTCTATTCCTACGCCAGAGTCTGTTCTGGGTTATCAGGTAGGCGATTGGCATGTTCGCCATGATCAGCTTGTTAGCTACATGAATCTATTAGCTGAAAAAAGTGAGCGCATCAACATTGAGGTGATTGGTTACAGCCATGAACAACGTCCGTTATTATTGTTAACGATTGCTAACCCAGCTCGCTTAAATAACATTGAAACTGTGCGTAAACAGCACTTAGCGCAATCAATCGAAGGTGCAACAATCAATGCTGATGCACCTGTAATCACGTGGATGGGCTATAGTGTGCATGGCAACGAAGCCAGTGGCAGTAATGCTGCATTATTAGTTGCCTATTACCTTGCTGCAGCGCAAGGTGAAAAAATTAACCGCTTATTAGACGAAACAGTTATTTTGTTAGACCCTGCATTAAACCCAGATGGTTTAGCGCGATTTGCACAGTGGGTGAATAGTCACAAAGGCAAAAACTTAGTCGCAGATGAAAACCATAGAGAACATAATGAAGCGTGGCCGAGCGGTAGAACAAATCATTATTTTACTGACTTAAACCGAGATTGGTTGTTGCTCCAGCACCCAGAGTCGCAGGCGCGTATTGCTAAGTATCATCAATGGATGCCTCATGTATTAACTGACTTTCATGAAATGGGTCCACACAGCACTTATTTTTTCCAACCGGGTATTCCATCGCGTAAGTTTCCACTTACTCCTGAGCAAAATGTAGAGCTAACAAAAGAAATAGCGACCTTTCACGCAGCCGTATTAGATCAACAAGGTGAGCTGTACTTTACCGAGGAAAGCTTTGATGACTTTTATATTGGTAAGGGTTCTACCTATCCAGATATTCATGGCACCATTGGTATTTTGTTTGAGCAAGGCAGTGCACGAGGTCACAAGCATGAAACTATCAATGGTGTACGCGAGTTTTATGATGCAGTAAAAAACCAATTAACGACTTCTTTATCTACTTTTGATGCGGTTGTATCGGGCAAGCAGGGTTTATTGTCTTACCAGCAGAAGTTTTATCAAGATACCGCAAAGCTTGCGAAAAAAGATAAAGTAAAAGGCTATGTTGTTGCGGCTGGTAACGACACGTCACGTTATGAGTTATTTTTGTCGCTATTGCAGCAGCATCAGATTAAGGCATATCCGCTTAGTAAAGACGTTAGCGTTAACAAGCAAGACTTCTCTGCTAATAGTAGTGTTTTTATTCCGCTAAATCAGCCTCAATACCGCTTAATTAAAGGCGCGTTTTTAGAGCAAACAAGCTTTAACGATAATACCTTTTATGATGTTTCAGGTTGGAACTTAGCGCATTCATTTAACCTTGAATTTTCAGCTGTAACCTCAACCCGTGGTATTAAATACCAAGACTCATGGCAGCCGGCTAATCAAACTGAAAACCAGAACCTAGCTTCAAGCTATGCATTTGCCTTTGAATGGAACGACTACTTAGCACCTAAGCTGCTATCACAGTTACAGCAAAATGGTGTTATTGCTCGAGCGGCAATGAAACCATTTACCGCATCTACTGCAAATGGTGAACATCGCTTTGCTGCTGGCGCAATTATTATCGCCAAGGGTCTGCAACAAGATGCTGATTGGTTTAACAAAGTTCAGCAATTAGCTAGTAATTCACCGGTAAAAGTACATCAAATATCATCGGGATTAACAGCGCAAGGTGTTGATATTGGCTCGCGCAATATCGTGCCGTTAAAAACACCAAAAGTATTACTATTAGGCGGTAAAGGTACAAGCCAATATGAAGTAGGTGAAGTTTGGTATTACCTTGACCGTTATTTAGATATTGCAGCTACTTTGGTTGATTTAGACCGTTTGGAACGCATTGATTTAGCATCTTACACCCATGTTATTTTAACTAATGGCAGTTTTTCGACTGTAAATGCAAAAATGGTTGAAAAGCTAAAGTATTGGGTGCAACACGGTGGTGTAATTTGGGGTCATAAATCGGGCGCAAAATTCTTAGCGGACAAAGGTATTTTGAAAGCCGAATATCTTTCAAGCAATGACATGGCAAAAGCTTTTCCAACCGATAATTTGAGTTACGCTGATAAAGATAGTTACCATGGTGATAAACGAATTGCAGGTGCTATTTTTAACGCGAATATCGATTTAAGCCACCCATTAAGCTTCTCATTTGAGCGTGGCACATTGCCAGTATTTAAAAATAGCACCTTTGTTTTAAAGCCAAGTGAAAAGCCGTTTGTAAATGTTGCAACCTACACTAAAACACCGCTATTAGCGGGTTTTAGTCATGAGCTAAACAACCAGCAAATAGCCGGTGCCGGCGTTTTAATGGCGCATAACTATGGTAAGGGCAAAGTGATTGCAATGTCAGATAACCCAGTGTTTCGTAGTTATTGGTATGGCACAAGCCGTCTATTAAGTAATGCTATTTTCTTTGGTCATGCGATCGATGCTAAATAACGTACGTTACTAAAAGTTAATTGTTTAAAAGGCGTCTTGGGCGCCTTTTTTGTTTACTGGATGAACTTAACTAGGTTTAGTTGGATCGCTAATCGCAAACACCCAAACTGACACCTGTTTCACCCCCGCGCTTTTTAATAACCTTGCAATTTCATTAACCGTGTTACCGGTCGTTATGATGTCATCAACAATTGCCACATGTTGATATTGGTGTGTGAGGTCACAACTAAACGCTCCTTTTATATTGGTTTTACGAGCGCGTTTATTTAATTCGCTTTGCGGCTTAGTGTGTTTGATGCGGGTAATGGATTGGGTATCAACCACAATACTGGTACGTTGCCAAATTTCCTCACTTTGATTGAAACCGCGAAAAACGCGTCGCTGCCAATGTAATGGAACAGGCATTAATACATCAGGCATTTGCCAATTTTGTTCTGCTTGCGCGTCTTTTATTTGCGCTTTAATTAACTGATGTAATGCCGCTTTGTACGTCAGTTGTTTATTAAATTTAATGCCTTTTAGCCAAGCTGAAACCGGATGTTGATACCAACAAACTGCAAAGAGTGAGTCAAATGTAGGGTTGGGTATTAGTTTGTTGATATCTGGGCGGTGAAGTAGGTTTGCTGAGCTTTTAAAATTTAACCGTGCAATATCAGACAGACATATGCGGCAAATTTTTGCCGGAGCTCGAACCGGTTGATGGCAACACACACATAAATTTGGTAGTGCCCAATCGAAAAGTCGGTAACAGTAATTCATATAGGATTTCCATATCGCTAACTGTTAGTATAGCGGCAAAAATTTAAAGTGAGGGCAAAGCATGGCTGATGTAGTTCTACTGCATGGTTGGGGCATGAATAAAGGTATTTGGCAGTTACAAAAAGATGCACTTGAGGCGCAAAGTGACCATACGATACATACTTTTAATTTACCTGGTTTTGGCGGAAATCAATTTAGCGATGCTGTTTATGATTTAGAGTGTGTCGCAAGGCAACTTGCAACAGATATTGCAGATCAGTCTGTGTTAGTTGCTTGGTCTTTATCAGGTCTTATTGCGTTAAAAATTGCTGCGCTTTTCCCACATAAAGTAAAGAAAATAGTGTTGATTGCTTCAACCCCATTTTTTGCAAGCAGTGAACAGTGGCGCGGTATTGACGACAAGGTGTTAGACACATTTATGGCACAATTGAGCACCAATCACCAAAAAACTGTAGAACGATTTTTGGCAATTCAAGCAATGGGAAGTGAGCATGCAAAGCAAGACATCAAGCAAATAAAAGCCCTGCTTGCTGAATACCCAGCGGCGCAAAAGATCGCGTTATCAGGTGGTTTAGCTATTTTAAAAAATGAAGATTTGAGAGATCTTTTTGCGCAACTTCCTTTGCCTATTTCTGGTATTTTTGGCCGTCTTGACTCCCTTGTGCCAGTTAAAGCTGTCGCAAAAATGCAGCAACTTAATCCTCAATTTAAGGCAGATATTCTAGCTAAAGCATCTCATGCACCTTTTATTTCTCATCCGCAAGAATTTACTAACTTATTGTTATCCCATATAGAAAGTTAAAACATTTCTAGGGCGGCAATTTATTGCCGCTTTAACTTTATTTTGATGGAATTTTGAGCGATAATAAAGCTATCACTATTCTTTATGAATAAAGGAGTGTTTATGGACGTTTCAAACAACTTGGGGTCTGCATTTAATGCTGGCTTGCAAGGCCTGCAAAGTGCTTCTGATGGTATTACTGAGTCTTCAGCAAATATTGCACGTGCGCAAACGGAACGAGAAGTTGAACGCGCCGAACCAGCACCAGAAACGCGTGAAGCGCAAAGCCCGCCAGTTAATGTAACTAACGAGCTAGTTAACCTTAGAGTTGAACAATTTAATGCGCAGGCAAATACCCGTTCAATTCAAACGGCTGACGAGGTGTTGGGCACGTTAATTGATGTAAGAGTTTAGCTCAGCAAAATAAATGAACATCGTAACTACTTATCCAAACATTAGCTTAAATACGGCTAATGTACATACTGAAACAGCGCGACGTGACAATCAGTTGCGCGAATTAGTTACGCCTGTAAAACAAGCAGAAGCTGCCGCTGCAAATTCTCGTCTCGCAGCTGATCAAGATAAAACACGTCAACCTGGCAGCAGCCAAATTGAAAACCAAGACGCGCTCGAAAACAAATCCGAAGACATCACTAAAGTAAGTGAAAAAAAGCAAGATCAGGATCAGCAAGAGCAGCAAAGTAAGCAACAAGAGCAAGATAAACAAAAACAGCTTGAACAAGTAGAGGCACAAGCACTTTCTCAGCTTAAGCAAAGAGATCGCGAAGTTAAAGCACACGAGCAAGCACATGCGGCAGTGGGTGGTCAGTATGCTGGTAGCCCAAGTTACGAATATGAGCGTGGTAGCGATGGCAACAATTATGCAGTTGCGGGTGAAGTGCCGATTGATGTAAGCGAAGTACCTAACGACCCGCAGGCAACCATAGACAAAATGCAGCAAGTACGCGCTGCAGCATTAGCCCCACAAGAACCGTCAGGAGCGGATCGCTCGATTGCTGCTGAAGCAAATCAGAAAATGAGCGAAGCGCGAGCTGATTTGAATGCTGAGCTGAGTACGTTTTTTGATAAAAACGAAGAAAGCTCAGATACAGAGGCTGATGATGGCGAGGCTAAGCAAACTAACTACGATTTTAGTGAGCGTCGTGATTCTGAAGTTAATCAGCGAGCAGAGCGCATTGCTAAATTCTATCAGGCTGCAACGTCGCCGTTTGAGCGGCCTAATTTAGCAAGCTATGCATAAATAAAAAAACCGCACACTGTGCGGTTTTTTATGATTGCGCTTATAACAATTCGGCAGCGCTTGATTGGGTTTTCTACTGTGTTATCGGCTGACTAACATAGAATAACTATGCCACGCAGCCTCTGCCTTGTATAAACCCCAATCAAACTGCTGCAAAAACGAACTTGAAAGATCAACAGCCCGTAGCTTAAATCACGTTATTTCTTTAGCTTTGCGAATGCTTCAGCAAATGCGTTACCCATAGCGGCATTATTGTTTTGCTTAGGCTTTGCTTTTTTTGCAGTAGCTTGCGCTGGTTTATTCGCTTTTGGTTTAGCAGCTGGTGCTTTCTCACGCACTTCTTCGTCTAGGCGCATCGTAAAGCTGATACGTTTGCGTTCGACATCTACTTCAAGCACTTTTACTTTTACAATATCGCCTGCTTTTACCACTTCACGTGGGTCTGAAACAAACTTGTTTGTTAATGATGAAATATGCACTAAGCCGTCTTGGTGTACGCCCACATCGACGAAGGCGCCAAAGTTTGCAACGTTTGATACAACACCTTCTAAAACCATACCAGGCTTGAGATCTGCGATTGTTTCAACACCTTCTTTAAAGCTTGCTGTTTTGAATTCTGGACGAGGATCGCGACCCGGTTTATCAAGCTCAGCTAAAATATCGCTGATGGTTGGTAGGCCAAACTTATCCGTAACAAAGTCTTGTGGTGAAAGAGATTTTAGTAAACCTGAATTACCAATGAGTTCTGCCACTGAAACGTCCGCCTTTGCAGCAATACTCTTCACAATCTCATACGCTTCAGGGTGAACAGCAGAGCTATCTAATGGATCTTTACCTTGGTTAATGCGTAAGAAACCAGCAGATTGCTCAAATGCTTTAGGACCAAGGCGTTCAACTTTTTTAAGCTCTTTACGTGAATTAAACGTACCGTTTTGGTCGCGGTAGCTAACAATATTTTGCGCAAGAGTTTTGTTTAAGCCTGCAACACGTGTTAATAGTTGTGCTGATGCCATATTTACATCTACACCAACAGCGTTTACACAGTCCTCAACAACAGCTGTTAGGCTTTGGCCTAATTGGCTTTGTGATACATCGTGCTGGTACTGACCAACACCAATTGCTTTTGGCTCAATTTTCACAAGCTCAGCAAGTGGGTCTTGTAAACGACGCGCAATAGAAACTGCACCACGAATAGATACGTCTAGATTTGGAAATTCTTCCGCTGCGACTTCAGATGCTGAGTAAACCGATGCGCCAGCTTCGCTGACCATAACTTTGCTCATTTTTAGGTCGGCTTCTTGTTTTAACAGTTCGGCAATTAACTTGTCACTCTCACGTGATGCAGTACCGTTACCAATAGCAATAAGCTCAACTTTATGTTGGCGGCATAATTGGCTTAGCGTACGCAGTGACTTATCCCAATGATTTTGTGGGGCATGTGGGTAGATTGTTACGTTATCGAGCAGCTTGCCGGTTTTATCTACCACCGCAACTTTACAACCTGTACGTAAACCAGGATCAAGACCTAACGTGGTTTTTGCACCTGCTGGAGCAGCCATTAATAAATCATTTAGGTTCTTAGCAAAGACATCAATTGCACCTTGCTCCGCAACTTCCCTAATTTTACCTAAAAACTCGTTTTCTAAGTGAAGTGCTAATTTAATTTTCCAGGTCCATTGCGCCACTTGCTTAAGCCATGGGCTCGCTAGTACGTCTAATTTATAATGATCGGCGATAATACGAACGCACTCAGCGTTGCCATCTTCTAAGCTTGGATCAGGATTAATTGTTAGGCTGATAATGCCTTCATTACGCGCTCGCAGCATTGCTAATGCTCGGTGTGACGGTACACGGCTTAAGGCTTCGCTGTGTTCAAAGTAATCTTGATATTTGGCGCCGTCTTTTTCTTTGCCAGCAATCACTTTGCTTTCAATAAACGCATGTTTTTGTAGCATGCTTCTTAACTTAGCAAGCAATTTTGCATCTTCCGCAAAACGCTCCATTAAGATAAATTTAGCACCATCAAGAGCGGCTTTGCTGTCTTCAATGCCTTTTTCAGGGTTAATAAAGTCAGTTGCTGTTATTTCTGGGTCAAGTACTGGGTTATCTAATAATTGATTTGCCAGCGGCTCAAGACCTGCCTCAATGGCGATTTGCCCTTTAGTACGGCGTTTTGGTTTATAAGGTAAGTAAAGATCTTCCAGCTCGGTTTTACTGGTTGCCTTATCGATGTCGGCCTTTAACTCAGCACTTAGCTTATCTTGTCCTTCAATGGTTTTAAGAATAAATGAGCGACGTTCTTCTAACTCACGAAGATAACCAAGGCGCTGTTCAAGTAAACGCAGTTGACCATCATCTAAACCACCGGTAACTTCCTTTCTATATCGAGCAATAAATGGAACGGTTGCTCCATCGTCTAATAATTGTGTTGCAGCAGTCACTTGCTGTACTGAGGCGTTTAGCTCGTGAGCTAATTGATTAGCAATAGCGTTCATTAAAAACCTTTAAATCGGTAAAAAGTGGGTGGTTTGTAATTTTGAGAGACCACACCAGAAAATTTGTTTTATATATATTGCCTATAGATCTTGTATCTAAACTTAAATTTTTCAATCATAAGCAATAAATAAATTACCACACCTAGTTATTTAACTATGAGAAAACCACCTAAGCAGGTATTTCCTATGCGTTCCAATTATATTACACGTAGCGGCTATGATGAACTAGAAAGGGAATTACGTTACTTATGGAAAGAAGAGCGCCCAAGAGTAACGCAAGCGGTATCGGAAGCAGCAGCACTTGGTGACCGTTCGGAAAACGCTGAATACATTTATGGTAAAAAGCGATTGCGTGAAATTGATCGCCGCGTACGCTTTTTAACCAAACGCCTAGAACAAGTGAATATTGTTTATCCCAAGCCTGAACAAGCAGGAAAAGTGTTTTTTGGTGCCCGTGTCGAAGTGGAAGATGAAGAAGGTAATACCTTTAACTATCAGGTCGTTGGGCCAGACGAGTTTGATGTGAAAAATGGCAAAATTAGCATCGATTCACCCTTTGCTCGTGCTATGTTAGGTAAACAAGTTGATGATGAGTTTGAATTTAAAAATGCTGAGGGTGAAGCATTATTTTTTATTAATGCCATTACTTATGATGCATCATAGTAAGAGTTTGTAATACCTAGTAACACTCTTCCTTTACCTAATTGTCAAAAAAGTATTTATAGTAGGCTATATTGCCAAAGAAAAAATAACAGAAGAATGAAATCATGGGACAAGAAACAACAAAAATACTAGTAGTCGATGATGACATGCGTTTACGCAGCTTACTTGAGCGCTATTTAGTAGAACAGGGCTTTATTGTGCGCTCTGCGGCAAACTCGGAGCAAATGGACCGCTTAATTGAACGAGAAAATTTTCATTTAATGGTATTGGACCTGATGCTACCGGGCGAAGATGGTTTATCGATTTGCCGTCGTTTACGCCAAAAAGAAAATGACATCCCAATTGTTATGCTTACGGCAAAAGGCGATGAAGTTGATCGTATTATTGGTTTAGAGCTTGGCGCTGATGACTATATCCCTAAGCCGTTTAACCCGCGTGAACTACTTGCACGTATTAAAGCTATTTTACGTCGTCGTGCCAGTGATGTACCAGGCGCGCCTTCGGCTGAAGAAAACGAAATACGCTTTGGCCAGTTTTCATTAAACTTAGCAACACGCGAAATGAGTAAAGGCGATGAAACAGTGTCGCTTACCAGTGGTGAATTTGCAGTATTGAAAGCCTTAGTTTCACACCCTCGCGAACCGCTAAGCCGTGATAAATTAATGAACTTAGCACGTGGTCGTGATTACAGTGCATTAGAGCGTAGTATCGATGTGCAAGTATCTCGATTACGCCGCATGATTGAAGAAGACGCTGCTAATCCGCGTTACATTCAAACCGTATGGGGCTTAGGCTACGTATTTGTGCCAGATGGCAAAGAATAACCACAGCTAAGCTAACATTATGCGTATTTTTCCGCGCAGTGCATTTGGTCAAACCGTTTTTTTGGTTGGTGCACTGCTGCTTATCAATCAAATCGTATCTTATATTTCGGTTACGCTTTACGTTGTAAAGCCTTCTATCGAGCAAGTTAACTTAATGCTGGCGAAACAAGTTCGCACGGTATTTATTGGTCATCAAGATGGTGTGGAAATGTCGGATGAAGTTGCGGAGCAATTTTATTTGGCTACTGGCGTTGAGATGATGAGCGAACGTGAAGCGATGCGACACGGTTTAGAACAAGCCAGCGAATATCCTTATTTGTCTCGGGTGATGTCTGAATATTTGCAGGGTGAGGCGCGTGTACGCATTAGTCAGACCGATATTCTTGTGTATTGGGTTGAGCCACCACAAGCGCCAGGCTACTGGGTTAAAATTCCGTTAGTCGGTTTTCAAGAGGCGAATGTAAAAGTACTGACTTTCTACCTCGCCTTTATCGGTGTGTTAAGCGTGTTAGGCGGTTGGCTATTTGCAAGTCACTTAAACCGTCCTCTAAAGGCAATGCAAAAAGCGGCCAATAAGGTAGAAGTGGGTGATTATTCGAGCCAACTTCCCGAGCTAGGTTCAATTGAAATGATTGAAGTAACGCGTGCTTTTAACCAAATGTCACGTGGCCTTGCTGCGGTTGAAGAAGATCGTAGACTGTTAATGGCCGGTGTTTCCCATGATTTACGCACGCCATTAACACGTATTCGTCTTGCAACAGAAATGATGTCGGAACATGAAGATTACTTACGAGAAGGCATCATTACCGATATCGAAGATATGAATGCGATTATTGATCAGTTTATTGAGTATCTACGCAATCATAAGCTAAGTGATTTAGCGCCAGACGATATAAATGCGCTTGTTTCGGAAGTGGTTGCATCGGAACAAAAGCAAGGCCGAGAAATTAGCTTTAGTGCTAACGAAGCGTTGCCAAATATTCCAATCAGCCATGTTGCCATGAAGCGCGTAATTACCAATATGATTGAAAATGCGCTGCGCTATAGCGAAGAGGATGTCACCGTTGTGACTCAGTACTCTGCGAATAAAGAGTATGTTGAGATCCTTGTGCAAGACAAAGGTCCAGGTATTCCTGAGCACGAGTTAGAGCGAGTGTTTCAGCCGTTTACCCAAGGCGATCAGGCGCGCGGTAGTGAGGGCAGTGGCTTAGGACTTGCAATTATTAAGCGCATTGTCGATATGCATCAAGGAAAAGTTACATTGCGCAATCGTGCTGAGGGCGGTTTAGAAGCAAAGGTTAGCTTGCGAGTTCATTTAACAAACTAACCTTATGGTGCCTAGCTTATTTAGGCACCATAAATTTGTTCTGCGGTATTGAACAGCACCCATGATGTGACAATGTACTTATCATTGGAAACTGGAATACACCCTCTGTGAGTGTGAGTGAAATACGCCGGTGCAATTACCATAGAGCCTTGCTTTGGTTTAATCTTTTTATTCTGATAATAGAATTCAGTTTCACCACCTTCTTCCACATCATTTAAATAAAACATAAATAGTAAAATACGGTGCAAGCTATCGTTATGGCCTTTTTGCGGATAAACCTCACTGTGCCAGTAGGGGTAACCACCTTGGCCTGCAGTGTATTTTTGCGCTTGAATTTGACCTAAGCGAAAAATTTGCTGCACTAAAACGGGTAACTGAGGGCGACCCACTTCATCGAAATTTTCTACCGTTAAGTCAACCGGCTGTTTGGTTTTTGGGTGATAAACTTTTAAACCAAATGCGCCAATAAGTGCAAAGAAGTGTTCTTCAAAATACTCAAATACTTTTTCGGTGGTGTTTTGCAGAATATGCTGTAGCTCAGTTTGATATTCGATGTGTTGGTTTAAATATAAGTCTTGGCTGTTCTTTTTACTAAGGTCAACGCCGCCACTGGTTTTGCCTTGTGTTAAAAACGGGCTGTTATCAAACTTAGTGAGGAAGTTGTCACAAAACTCCTTACTAAGTACATTGTCGTATACTCGAATAAAATCCTGCATTATTGACCTTATTATTTTAATTATTAATAAACATAACTATAGTGAGCACATATTTAGTTTATAAAGCTCATTTACTATGTTTAGTGAAACACTTATGCCGCGTTTTAGCGAAACAGATGCGTTAGGACATATCAATAATACAGCGCTACCGGTTTGGTTTGAAGCAGCGCGTACCCCTTTTTTTCGTTTCTTTACACCAGACTTAGATTGCAATAAGTGGAAGCTAATTGTCGCTAAAATCGAAGTGGAATTTAAAGGTGAGCTGTTTTATGGTCAGGAAATTACCATAAACTCCAGCATTAGCCGTATTGGCAATTCGTCATTTGTAATTTGCCAAGAAGTGTATCAGCACAATGAACTCTGTGCGGTAGGTCACGCGACAATGGTGCGCTATAACTTTGATAAAAAAGCGTCGGTAGCACTTAACGATACTGAGAAAGCACAGTTAATGGAACATTTTAAGGCGAGTTAATTATTTTTGAATAAGTGGCTCGCAGGTGAATCACACACTGTAACGGTAAATTGGTAGCCATACTGTGCGTTGTTATCTTTGCTAATGAGTAACACTTCATGATCGTTTAGTTCAACCGCTTTAGTGTTGTTTGGTTTACTACAGCGTGAATATTTGTCGGCTTCTTGACGATATGCAAACATAGCTACTAGATGATGAATAACTGACTCGTAGCCTTGGTTTATCGGTATTGTTAATTCGTCAGTGGCGCCCGAATCATCATTAAAGCTAATGCTAAATGTTTCTTTCTCTGGCTTTTTTGGTTCAGGTGTATCAGATGGCGTTAGCCTATTCTGCTGCTCGTTAACCTTAGCTTGCTCCTTTTCAGTGGTGCTGACGTTTGGGTCAATACTTTGGAAGATTCTATCAATTTCCTGTTGATCGCCTAACCACAGCGACATCAGCTGGAACAGTACGGTAAAACAAACAGTAAAGCGCATCGCATTAGAAAAGAAAGGATGATTGCTTTTTGAAAAGAAGCGCACAATTTTAATGCCAAACGGTTTTGCCAATAAAATAGTAAATAAGTAAAAAGGAACAAACAGTTGGTAAATAAATAAGGCAAATACACTAATGCCTAACAGCCAGCTTGGCAGCACCATTAAAATGGCAAAGTTATGGGTATAATTAAAGTGCGTAGCAGACACACCGGTTACTTCATTTACTAACGACGCACTCGAGGCTAAAGCAAAGTTAGTTATGACTGCATAAAACAGTAAAATCACCGCTTTGCCAGCTAACGTGTCCCAAGCCTTGGTAAACCTCGGCCAAAATTCCATAATTAGGCCAACTAAAGTCAATAACGCTGCAAGCTGATAATCGCCTTGAAAAACAACAAGCAAGGCAAACGATAAACTATAGAGTTTTTCTGGCAGCGATAGCGACTGCCAAAAGTTAACTAGCTTTAATTTTGCTAATGTTAACTTTGGCAGTTTTTGACTAATTAATTCCATTTAGGCGCTTTATTTTTATTATTAAGTAAGAGTAACTTATAGCATTTGTTTTAAGTAGCGACCAGTATGAGACACAGGATGTTGTGCAACTTCTTCAGGCGTACCTGAAATTAAAATCTCACCACCGCCAGAACCACCTTCAGGGCCTAAATCAACAATCCAGTCGGCAGTTTTAATCACATCGAGATTGTGCTCGATAACCACAATGGTATTGCCGTGATCACGTAAGCGATGCAATACAACAAGTAATTGCTGAATATCAGCAAAATGTAAACCTGTCGTCGGTTCATCCAGAATGTATAACGTTTTACCGGTATCGCGCTTAGATAGTTCGCGGGCCAATTTAACACGTTGTGCCTCACCGCCAGATAACGTTGTTGCCGCTTGGCCTAGACGAATATAACTTAAGCCAACATCCATTAAAGTTTGTAACTTGCGTGCAATAGCGGGAATTTTGTCAAAAAATTCGCGCGCATCTTCCACAGTCATATCAAGCACTTGGTGAATATTTTTGCCTTTGTAGAGTACTTCTAATGTTTCACGGTTGTAGCGTTTACCAGTACACACATCACAAGGTACATATACATCAGGTAAAAAGTGCATTTCTACTTTAATTACACCGTCACCCTGACATGCTTCACAGCGACCGCCTTTTACGTTAAAGCTAAAGCGTCCTGGCTTGTAACCACGTGAACGGGCTTCTTGCGTGCCTGAAAATAACTCACGAATGGCAGTGAAAATACCTGTGTAGGTAGCAGGGTTTGAACGTGGAGTACGTCCGATAGGGCTTTGGTCAATATCGATGACTTTGTCGAATAAATCCATACCGGTAATGGATTTATAGGGTGCAGCTTCGGCAGTTGTTGCGCCATTGAGTTCAGTATGAGCCACTTTGAATAGGGTGTCGTTGATTAAGGTCGATTTACCAGAGCCAGAAACGCCCGTAATACAGGTCATTAAACCAAATGGAATTGATAGGTCGACACTTTTTAAGTTATTACCTGTTGCGCCTTTTAACTCCAGCCATTTATCTTGAGGCTGGTGGCGAGTCGCAGGTATTTCAATTGCTTTAGTGCCCGCTAAATACTGTCCAGTAATTGAGTCCTTACAGTTTACAATGTCGTCTCGGGTACCTTCTGCAATAACTTGCCCACCGTGCACCCCAGCGCCTGGGCCAATATCAATAATATGATCCGCAGCACGTATTGCATCTTCATCGTGTTCAACCACAATTACAGTGTTACCTAAATCACGTAAGTGCGTTAATGTGGCAAGTAATCGGTCATTATCTCTTTGGTGCAAACCAATTGAGGGTTCATCTAAAACGTACATAACGCCAACAAGGCCAGCACCAATTTGGCTGGCAAGGCGAATACGCTGTGCTTCACCACCCGATAACGTATCGGCACTGCGCTCAAGTGATAAGTAATTAAGGCCAACATTTACCAAAAACGATAAGCGATCACTAATCTCTTTTAAGATTTTCTCGGCGATTTTTGCTTTTTGTCCGCTAAAGCTTAGCTCGCTGAAAAAATGCTGTGCTTCACCGATACTCATGCGCGTTACGTGAGGTAAATTAGTAGTGCCAATAAATACATTACGCGCTTCTTCACGCAAACGTGAGCCATGACAGCTAGGGCAGTCTTGATTGGTTTGGTATTTGGCTAGCTCTTCACGCACCGAATTTGATTCAGTTTCTTTGTAGCGGCGCGCCATATTATTAAGCACACCTTCAAATATGTGATTTCGCACCACAACATCGCCGCGATCGTTACGATATTGAAATTCAATTTTAGTACGGCCCGAACCGTTCAGTACCACTTTTTGCGCATCGGCTGGCAGTTGTTCAAACGGTGTTTCAACGTCAAAGTCGTAATGATTCGCAACGGCTTGCAGCATTTGGAAATAATAAAAGCTACGCTTATCCCAACCGCGAATAGCACCGCCAGCAAGGCTAAGCTCTGGGTTTTGTACTACACGGCTTGGATCAAAATACTGGCGTACCCCTAAACCATCACAGCTTTGACAGGCACCCGCAGGGTTATTAAATGAGAATAAACGCGGTTCAAGTTCAGTCATGGCATAACCACAACTCGGACAGGCAAAGTTCGCTGAGAAAACAATTTCGTCTTTTTCTGGCTCATCCATGTAGGCGATTTGTGCCACGCCATTTGAAAGCTCTAATGCTTGTTCGAACGATTCCGCTAAACGAAGTTGTAGGCCATCTTTTACCTTGATACGGTCGACAACTACTTCAATTGTATGTTTTTTATGGAGTTCTAACGTTGGCGGATCTGAGAGATCGCATACTTCGCCATCAATTCGCGCGCGAATAAAACCTTGTGCTGCTAAGTTCTCAAGTAACTTGATATGTTCACCCTTACGCTCTTTCACGACAGGGGCAAGCAACATTACTTTTGTGCCTTCTGGCAGCTCAAGTACCTGATCGACCATTTGACTAATGGTTTGTGCGGTAAGCGGTAAATCATGAGTTGGGCATCGTGGTTCACCGACACGGGCGAAAAGCAGCCTTAAGTAATCATAAATTTCGGTGATAGTGCCTACGGTAGAACGTGGGTTATGAGATGTTGATTTCTGTTCTATCGAAATAGCTGGGGATAAACCTTCAATATGGTCGACATCTGGTTTTTCCATTAAGGATAAAAATTGACGCGCATACGCAGAAAGTGACTCAACATAACGGCGCTGACCTTCGGCATATAATGTATCAAATGCCAGCGATGATTTTCCTGAGCCAGATAAACCAGTGATAACAATCAGTTTATCGCGTGGAATGGTTAAGTTGATATTTTTTAAGTTGTGCGTGCGGGCGCCGCGAACCTCGATATGTTCCATTGTTATCCTATAGCATTAGCGAACAGCAATATTGCGCCTAGTATTGCATTATATTGTATAAATATACAGCCCTAACTTATACCGATGCCCCAAATGGCTTATCATGTTATAAGGCTAAATTGCGTATTTAATAGAGCTTGGTAGGCGCAAATTTTAATGGGTAATAGTTTATTTAAGCAGAAATTACCTGCTTGGATCACCTTAAGTAGCGGAATTAGTCGAGTACCTGAAGCGAGAAACACTTTTAACCAAATACGGGTTAGAATAACCAATAAGGTTTATGGTAAACTTGCCGCCTTAATTTTCTAATCATTATTTGCTAATTCGTTAATGTCAGCTTCTTCATTAAATGCTCTTGAAAAACGCACAGCGGTGTCGCTTGCATGCGTATTTGCATTTCGCATGCTTGGCTTATTTATGCTTATGCCTGTGCTTGCAATCTACGGTACTGAATTAGAAGGGTTTTCGCCTTTATGGATTGGTATTGCGATAGGCGCATATGGCTTAACACAAGCGCTTTTACAAATTCCTATGGGCTGGTTATCAGATAAATTTGGCCGTAAACGCGTGATTGTAGCGGGCTTAATTATGTTTGCGATTGGCTCGGTAATAGCGGCTATGGCCGAATCAATTTACACCGTTACCCTAGGGCGTGCATTACAAGGAATGGGTGCAATTGCCGCCGCTGTATTGGCGCTAGCGGCCGATTTAAGCCGTGATGAGCAGCGCCCTAAAGTAATGGCTGTTATTGGTATGTGTATTGGCCTTAGCTTTGCTGCTGCCATGTTGCTAGGCCCAATGATTGCGGCGTCGTTTGGCGTGAGTGGTATATTTTGGCTGACGGCATGTTTGGCTGTGTTGGGTATTTTTATAGTATTAACTGTGGTGCCAACCGCGGTAAACCGTGCACCCAAAGGTGATACATCTGCCTCTTTGAACGATATTAAAAACCTAGTGAAACACCCGCAATTAGTGCGTTTAAATTTAGGTGCGATGTTACTTCACTTAACTTTAACAGCCGTGTTTGTTGCGCTGCCGGCTGAACTTATTAAAGATGGGTTAGCCGCAGAAATGCATTGGAAGCTTTATATTCCGGTTTTATTATTGGCGTTTGTATTTATGGTGCCAATGATGATTGTTGCGATTAAAAAACAAAAAGAAAAAATGGCCTTTTTAGTGTCAATCGCACTAATTGTTGCAAGTTTAATGAGTTTAAGTTTGTTTGGTTCAAGCGCACTTATTATTGGCGTGTGCATGCTTATTTATTTTATAGCGTTTAACTTTTTAGAAGCCACAATGCCGGCATTGGTTGCACGCATTTCTCCTGCAGGCCAAAAAGGGTCAGCAATGGGCGCTTTTAGTTCTACCCAGTTTTTAGGCGCCTTTTTAGGCGGTATTATTGGTGGGTATTTTGCGCAAGTGAGCGATGCACAGACAGTATTTGCCGCAGCAACCTTGGTTGGGGTAATATGGTTTGCTATAGCGTGGGGAATGGAAGTACCACCAAAAAGTAAGCTGATAAGCTTACTAACTGAATTACAAGGGGAGAAAGAAAATTTTGACCCTGAAAAAGCAGCCGAAAAGTTAGCAAATGACCTTGCTGACTTACCGGGTGTATTAGAAACAACAGTAGTACTTGAAGAAAATCGTACATACTTAAAAGTAAAAGAATCAGAATTCGATTTGCAACAAGCGAAAGCGGTTGCAGGTATAGTTTAATTAAAGGAGACAGACCATGGCTCGTGGTATTAACAAAGTGATCCTAGTTGGTAATTTAGGCCAGGATCCAGAAGTGAGATATATGCCAAACGGTAACGCAGTTGCCAATATCACACTTGCAACGTCTGACAGTTATAAAGATAAAAACACGGGTCAGTTAGTCGATAAAACCGAATGGCACCGTGTGGTGTTTTTTGGCAAGTTAGCTGAAGTTGTTGGTGAATATTGCCGTAAAGGCTCACAAATTTACGTTGAAGGTAAATTACAAACGCGTAAGTGGCAAGATCAGCAAGGCCAAGAAAAGTATACAACTGAAATTGTGGTTGATGGCTTTACCGGTCAAATGCAAATGCTAGGTGGCCGCGGTGATAACGCGGGTAGCAATTCTGGTGGTGGTTTCCAACAGCAGAATCAACAGCAATCAGGTTTTGCACCACAACAATCACAAGGTTTTAACCAAGGTGGTCAACAGCAACAAGGTGGCTTTAACCAGCAACCTGCACAGCAGCAATCTGCGCCAGCACAGCAGTCTGGCGGTTTTGCACCACAGCAAGGTGGTCAGCAACAATCTGGTGGTTTTGCGCCACAGCAGCAATCAGGCGGCTTTGCACCTAAGCAAAATGCACCACAAGGCGGCGCATCAAACCCAATGGAACCACCAATTGATTTTGATGATGATATTCCGTTCTAATCTCTAAGATTAGTTAATAAAGAAACCAGCATTTTGCTGGTTTTTTTATGCGGTTATTTTACTTCAAGCGCATTTTTAGCGAAGTCCACACCCGCCCAACCTGTTTTTATAAAGTTGCGAATATTTTGGTGATCGTCACCATCTGGGTGTTGTAACACATCAACTCGGTAGTAATCGCCAAAGCAGTTTAGCGTTTGCTCTTCATTTAAGTTGTTAAGCTTTGCAAAGCTGAAAATTTTGCAGCTCCCCGCATTTTCACCAGCGTTATTGGTGAGCTCGCCATTGGTAAAGTGCTGCGCTGTATAGTTGTATGTTTCCTCAATCACAGCCATTACCTGTTGAAAAGTAACACTTTCAGGAGAAGTCTTGAGTTGTTCAAGTAGCGTTTCTAGGGTCATAATGTTTACGTCAAAAAGTTAAAAGCACACTATGCAACTTAATGGATTGTCAGTGAAATAGTATTTAGCTATTTGATATTTTGCTGTTTGAGTTTGCTTGCGGTAATCTAGGTGGTCAAACCAGTTAAGTTAAAAAAATAGTATGGCAAATAAATTAAGCAAGCTTGTTAATAAAATCTATAAACTGCCAAAGTCGACCCATGAATTTTTACTGACTAAGTTATTTACCAGTCAGGTTAAATTTGCGGGCACTGCAAAACTACGGGTTTTATCGATTAGTAATGACAAAGTAGTGGTTAAACTTGCAAATAAAAAGCGAGTACAAAACCATATTGGTGGTATTCATGCGGTTGGTGCAACATTAGCAGCTGAATCAGCGTCGGGCATAGTGTTTGGTATGAATGTGCCTGATAGCCACTTACCGTTACTGAAATCAATGACGCTAGAATACAATAAGCGCATGCAAGGTGATATAACGGCAACAGCGCAGCTATCATCTCAAGTGATCACAGCAATCAGCAGTGATGAGAAAGGGGACTTAATTGTGCCTGTAGTCCTGTCTGATGAAAGTGGTGATAGCCCAATACATTGCGAAATGCGTTGGGCTTGGGTGCCGAAAAAGCGTCGTTAACAGCAGGCCTTTTGGGTTAGCGTGTTAGCAGCTAAATACGCTTTTAGCGCATCGATTTCTAACGGTTTGGCATACAAATAGCCTTGTTCTATGTCTATGCCTAAGGTGCGCACTATTTCATGTTGGGCTGTAACTTCAATGCCTTCTGCTACGGTGACAATATCGTGGCATTTGGCAATGGAAACAATCTGATGCAATAGTGCCGCATCTTGATCTTTTTCATGGATATGAGTGATAAAGCTGCGATCGATTTTTAACTCGTGAATTGGGTAGTCTCGCATTTGAGAAAGTGATGAATAACCTGTACCAAAATCATCGAGTGAAATTAAAAAGCCATAGCTCATTAGCTTTTCAAACA
The DNA here is from genome assembly GCF_057367955.1 of Pseudoalteromonas sp. NS-SX12. Lineage (NCBI taxonomy): Bacteria > Pseudomonadati > Pseudomonadota > Gammaproteobacteria > Alteromonadales > Pseudoalteromonadaceae > Pseudoalteromonas > Pseudoalteromonas sp. NS-SX12. The sequence continues at coordinate 1,133,083 of NZ_CM170634.1, forward strand.
AGCCCTGCACAGCGCCTTTATCTTCAATAAAAATAGATTCAGTTACTTCTAAAATCACGCGATTTGGCGAGATTTGGTAATGCTCGACATGATGCTTAAGAATATCAAATAGCGGTGTGTACATTAGCTGATACGCCGATACATTTATTGATAAACTGATTTCAGTGTATTTCAAATTTTGCGCATAATCGTAAAGCGCTTGTTGAATAACAAACTCCCCGATATCGGCAATTAGCCCTGTTTCTTCTGCGATTGGAATAAATTTATCTGGTGCAATTAAGCCGAGCTTTCTATTGTGCCAGCGCAACAGAACTTCAACACCCTTAACTGAGCCGTGAGCAGAGCAAATTTGTGGCTGATAGGTTAAATAAAGCTCTTTATTTTCAATCGCATGTTTTAGTTCAGTTTCAATATCTACGCGTTGATGTAATTGCTCTGCTAAGCCTTTGTCAAAAAAACAGTAACGATTTTTTAGTTTTTTAGCTTCGAACATGGCTATTTCAGCATAAATTTCAGCAGTTTGTGGGTCAATATGTTCATCAGCATGGTAAATGCCGATACTTGCGGTTATTGAAAGCTGTAAATTATCGAGCATCATTGTTTGCTCAATCGCATTTAAAATATTGCGTGCTAACGAGCTACTTATACTGCGGTCAACTGTTTGTAAAATAACAAAAAACTCATCGCCACCGGTGCGTACCGGCAAAGCGTTTGGTGGGCAAAATTGCGATATGCGTTCGGCAATTAGTTGCAAGGTTTTGTCGCCAGTGTGGCGACCAAATCGATCATTAATATGTTTAAAGTTGTCTAGGTCGATACACAAAAGGGTGTAGCGACCTTGATTATGAATTTGTTCATTAACTAATGTGTTATCAAAGAAATAGCGGTTCGCCAGTTTGGTGAGTTTATCGAAGTTGGCTTGTTGATAGAGTTTGTTTTTGTAGCCAATATCAAGTCGGTATAAGTGTCGCGTAATAAAAAAAGTGGCGACAATAGTAAGCAAACCAAACGCGCCAATCCAACTGGCAAAGTTGCTTACTTCGTTGTAGATAGTTTTTAACGGCACTCTAACCGCAATAAAAGTATTAAAATGCGTATTGTAGGAAATGCCAACTCTTACATTGGCAATACCTTGAGTGCGGTTAGTGTAAATAGACACACCATCACTTTGTAAGTACTTATCGACTGGTCGGCCAGTGGCTTTTTGAACGCTTTTATTTACGTAGGCAACAAATGCAGGTGGCATAGGTTGGTTGTAGGCTTTACCAAGATTACCATGCAGTGACTTTGGTGCTGTGTGGTAAAGGCTCCAATACTGATCTTTAATGCGTGGTTTTTGTGTAACCAATATCTCCATGCCTTTATCTAAAATATTGTAACGCCATGGGTTATATTGTGAGTTTAAATTTATCTCAGCCACCATTAAAAGCGGAGGTTGAGCATTGCTTAACTGCGATAAATAGCTAATCGCCATGCGCAGTGAGCCATCGTTCGCTTCGTAATACGGAATACTAAACAGCAATTTATTACTTTGAATAACCTGCTTAATGCCAAGCTCAGATAAATTTGTTGCAGGCTTAGCAGAGGTTTTTCGGGTTGTGTGTAACGCCGTTAGCTGCTGATTATTGGTAAGTTTGAAGTAACTTACATTCAAATAGCGAGGAAAGTTGGCGAACGTTTCTTGGCTTATTTGCGCCAGCGCTTGCTGACTGTAAGGTTGCTTTAGCTCTGATAGCAATCTTTCAGCCATCGTAAACACGACTAAATGTTGTTCTAGCTGAGTAACTGAAGAATCCATAATGAATTCTGAATGTGCTCTTATTTTCTCATCGACTTTGGCCAAATGATTTTGATAATGCATAGCGACAAGCGTTGTTGCTAAAACAAAAATTAGCGCAACAATAATGATAAAGAGGCGGCCAAGAAAAGAGCTGTAAAAATGTTTTATTTCAGACAAATCGTACATACATTAATGAAAAACGTTCCATTGCCTTGTTAGCAAGTTAAAACTTTTAGGGTTTTATAGTATATCAATAATAGGCATGAAAGCCCTGTTTTAAATCAATCAAGTAATATAGATAACGCTAACTGTAGCGCAATTTTGGTGATTTAACCTGCTAGCGTTTGGCTTTTACTAACTTTTGTATTGCCAAACCACACACTATAAAACCCAAACCTATAATCGTGGTGGAATGAATTGCTTCTCCCAGTAAGGTGTAGATAAAGATAAGTGATAAAAACGGCGAAATAAAAATTAAGTTACTAACACTCGCTGTGTTTTCTGCTTTTTTCATTGCCATTAACCACAGCACAAATGTAATACCCATTTCAAATAACCCAACATAAGCTGCTGCTAGCCAAGCTTTGCCTGTAGGAATTTGCCAAGCGTTTTGCCAAGTCAGTACTAAGGCAATAAATGGTAAGCCGATAGAAAAACAAATAAATAAACTAATTACTGGTTTATCAGTGTTTTTGGTACTAAAAATCCAATACAGTGCCCAAAGTAGTGTTGATAATAAAGCAAGCCCAACACCCAGCGGGCTTTCAAAATTAAGCTCAGTAAATTGCCCTTTTGTACTAATAATCAGCACACCTAAATAGGCAAAAAGCAATGCGGCAATATCAACTTTTCGTAGGCGTTGACCGAGCATTGGTACTGCAAGCAAACTTAGTGCAATCGCCCACGTGTAATTGAGTGCCTGCGCTTGCTGTGCGGGTAGTAAATCATACGCTTTAAACAGAATGAGGTAATATAAAAATGGATTAAGTATGCCTAATTTTAAATACAGTAAAGGTTTAGTTAAAAACGCCGTTTTGACGTGTTTGTAGTCACCGTTCACAAGCAAAAATATAGCTAAAAACAACCAGCTAAATGCAGAGGCATAAAACACCAACTGAAGTGGTGTAAGTTGCATCAATGCGAGTTTAAACGCAGTAGCTACCGTCGACCATAAAAAGACGGCCGATAAGGCATAGAAAATTGCGTGTTTTTGGTTTTTTACCATGTGCGTAGTAAGTTAGGGGTTAAGATGAAAATGTTATCTGTATATTTTATAACAAGTTGAATGCAAAGTTGGTTAAATATGCTGATCTATATGGTTATCAATATGTTAAAAGTAGCATTTTAGTATTTAAGTGAATTTATTAATATAAAGAGCTTGCAGAGAGCTTTTTCATCTACGAACCAGAACCAACCTTATGCCCAAAGCTTAGGGCTAGCTAAGTTTTATACAATCACGTATACTTTTTACGTTATGCGAATTTTATATTTAATGCTTATTTTCAGTATTTTTCTAAATCCACTTGCGGCGAACAGTATGCAAGGGGAGGAAATGTCGTGCGCTGAAATGCATCAAGTAGAAAAAAGCATGGAAAGTTCAAATCACAGCTGTTGTGATGACAGTCAAATGCAGCAAGAAATGGCTAAGCATGATTGTGAAACCTGCAATGATTGCAGCGCAAAATGCCATACCTCATGTTGTGTTTTCTCGGCATTCGCCTTCTCAGAGCCAATCGCAAAAGAGCTCGCGTATCTCACCATTGGGCTTTCAAACTACCCAACGCCACTGCAAGTTAGCATTATACCGCCAATAGCTTAATTCAATGTTTTAAGCCGTATTTGCCAACGTCAAATACACCTTATTTATTTGAATTGAGAACTAAATCTATGAAAAATTTATTAATTATTTTCTTAGCGCTTTTTACAAGCTTGAGCTTTGCAAACGTGTCATCGCCTAATCTGGTAAATGAATTGACACAATCACCCGCGAAAAGCACCAAGTTTGTCTGTCCAATGCACAGCCACATCGTTAAAGATCACCCAGGAAAATGCCCCATTTGTGGCATGGACTTAGTGGAACTTTCAGCGCCTGAAAGTAGTGAAGAAGTGGCTATTTCAGTGTCAGGGCATACTCAGCAGAGCATGGCGTTAACTAAAGCACCGGTTGAGCGTTCTACTTTATGGCGTTTTATAGAAACCTTCGGCAAGGTTGAATATGACGAAAATGGCCTAACCCATATTCACCCAAGAGCAACCGGCTGGGTTGAAAACCTACAAGTAAAAACTTTAGGAGCACGTGTAAAAAAAGGTGAGTTACTTTATGAAATTTACGCGCCTGAGTTAATTGTTGCCCAAGACGACTATTTATCCCTGCTTAAAACAAATCCAACGAATAAAGGCTTGAAAGAACGAGGCCGCACGCGTTTACGTTTATTAGGTATGTCTGAAAAACTAATCGACCAAGTTGAAAAAACTAAAGAATCACTGTTTCGCGTGCCTTACTATGCTCCACATGATGCGATAGTTTCTGAGCTTGGCATTCGTGAAGGTATGTATGTGCAACCCGCCGTCAAGTTAATGACCTTGGCGGATCTTTCACAGGTGTGGGTGTTAGCCGATGTGTTTGAGCATCAAATAGATTGGGTAGAAAATGGTAAGTGGGTTGAGTTCGACCTCCCTGCGATTGGTGTTTATGCCATTGAGGGTAAGATTGAATACATCTATCCTGCGCTTGATCCTAAAACCCGTACATTAAAAGTTAGGTTGTCCTTAAATAATGAAAGCGGTTCATTTAAGCCAGATATGCTGGCAAATGTACGTATTTATGGTGGCCCTAAAGAAGATGTGCTTAATATTCCGGTTGAAGCGCTTATTCGCACTGGTAAGCAGAATCGTGTAGTGGTAGAGCAACACGATGGCACGTTTGTCTCGCGTGAAGTGATGGTGGGTATGATCACCCAAGGCCGCGCTGAAATTATGCAAGGGCTAGCACAAGGTGAACAAGTAGTAACTTCTGGTCAATTCTTAATAGATAGCGAATCGAACATTCGCTCAGCTATTTTGAAAATGAGTCAAGATGGCAAACCAGCCAAAGCAATGCAGTCGCATCAACACTAGGAGGCGATTATGTTGCAGTGGATTATTCAAACCAGTTTAAAGTACAAAGTATTGGTGCTGTTATTGGCTGCCATGCTAGCGATATTGGGCGTTTACTCGGTAAAGCAAACACCGCTTGATGCCATTCCTGATTTATCGGATGTGCAGGTCATTGTTAAAACCAGCTTTCCGGGGCAAGCACCTGAAGTAGTTGAAGAGCAAGTAACATATCCGTTATCAACCAGTTTAATGGCAGTACCAAAAGCAAAAACGGTGCGAGGTTTTAGCTTTTTTGGTGACTCTTACGTTTACATTATTTTTGAAGACGATACCGACTTGTATTGGGCGCGCTCGCGGGTGTTGGAATACCTAAACCAAGTTACCGCTAATTTACCAAGTGATGCTAAGCCAACCTTAGGGCCCGATGCTTCAGGGGTTGGTTGGGTTTATCAATACGCTTTAATAGATAAAAGCGGCACACAAAACTTAGCCCAGCTACGAACTTTGCAAGATTGGTTTTTAAAGTACGAATTACAGTCAGTGGCGGGTGTAAGTGAAATTGCCACCGTTGGCGGCATGGTGCAAAGTTATCAAGTAGTTGTGGAGCCGCTTAGGTTAATGCAGTACGGCGTAACACTCACACAAGTAAAGTCAGCAATCGAAAATGCCAATAGTGAGGTGGGCGGTTCGGTGCTTGAAATGGCCGAAGCCGAATACATGGTACGCAGTCGCGGATTTTTAACCGACTTGGATGCGTTTAAAGCCATTCCCTTAGGCATTATTAATGACGACGGTAGCCCGTTATTGCTAGAACATGTTGCGACCATTCGTTTAGGCCCGCAAATGCGCCGAGGCATTGCCGAATTAAACGGTGAAGGTGAAGTGGTTGGTGGCATCGTGGTGATGCGCGATGGCGAAAATGCGCTAACAACCATTGCCAATGTAAAGGCGAAAATTGCACAAATTACGCCGAGCTTGCCTGAAGGGGTTGAGATTGTAACGGTTTACGACCGCTCAAACTTAATTGAACGCTCGGTTGAAAACTTGCAGTCAAAACTGATTGAAGAAATGATTGTTGTTGCCTTGGTGTGCTTAGTATTTTTAATGCATGCACGCTCAACGCTAGTGGCTGTGATTTGTTTACCGTTAGCGGTATTAGCGGGCTTTATACTAATGCGCTTAATGGGCATTAATGCCAATATTATGAGCTTGGGTGGTATTGCGATTGCGATTGGTGCGTTAGTTGATGCTGCAATCGTTATGGTTGAAAACTGCCATAAACACCTTGAGCAGTATCGCGCTGAAACGGGCGAGAACGCTCAGGGAAAAGCACACTGGCAATTAGTAAGTAAAGCCGCTGTGGAAGTAGGGCCTGCGCTTTTCTTCTCGCTTATTTTAATCACAGTGAGCTTTATGCCGGTGTTTGCCCTTGAAGCACAAGAAGGGAAATTATTTAGCCCGCTTGCCTATACAAAAACGTTTGTTATGGCGGCTGCCGCACTGTTAAGCGTGACCTTAGTGCCTGTATTAATGGGGTATTTGGTGCGCGGTAATATTCCAAATGAGCAAAATAATTATCTAACACGTGCGTTAGTAGCAATCTATCGCCCGATTTTAGACCTTTGCTTAAAAGTACCTAAATTTACGCTGTTGGTTGCTATTGTGATTGCGGCATCAAGTTATTACCCGCTTTCTAAATTAGGCAGTGAGTTTATGCCTGAGCTAGAAGAGGGGGATTTGCTATATATGCCAACCACGCTGCCGGGTGTTTCCATTGCGGAGGCGGGTGAAATACTGCAGCAAACTGACCGCTTAATAAAAACGCAGCCCGAGGTACTTAGCGTATTTGGTAAAGTTGGCCGCGCAGAAACCGCAACCGATCCTGCACCGCTAACCATGCTTGAAACCACCATTCAGTTAAAAGCAAAGAGCGAGTGGCGCGAAGGAGTCACCCTTGACACCATTATTGCTGAGTTGCAAGCGAGTGTGAATTTTCCGGGACTTGCCAATGCCTGGGTGCAACCGATTAAAACCCGTATTGATATGTTGTCGACCGGTGTTAAAACGCCAGTTGGCATTCAAATCTCGGGCGATGATTTAGCGCAAATTGAGCAAATAGGTCGTGATGTGGAGCGTATTTTAGCGGATGTTCCGGGTACCTTATCGGCTTATGCTGAGCGGGCGCAGTCAGGGCGCTATATTGATATTTCGCCAAGACGTAAAGACGCTGCCAAATACGGTTTGAATATTGCCGATATTCAAAATTTAGTTAAGCATGCGTTAGGGGGTGCCAATATTGGCCAGTCGGTGCAAGGCAAAGAGCGCTTTCCTATTAACTTGCGTTATCCACGTCGTTACCGTGACCAAATTGAAGAGCTAAAAACACTCCCGTTTTTATCACCAACGGGGGCATGGGTCACACTAGAGCAGGTTGCTGATATTGAAATTAAAGATGGCCCAGCGATGATTAAAAGCGAAAATGGTCGTTTTATTGCGTGGACATTTGTCGATTTAGCGCCAGATACGGTTATTGGTGATTATATTGCAGCTGCAAAAGCAGCACTGGATAATGAATTAGTGCTGCCTGCCAAGCACAGTATTCGATTTTCAGGTCAATATGAATATATGGAGCGGGTTACCAGTAAATTGGAATTACTAATTCCAATTACCTTGGCGATTATTTTTATTATTCTCTACCTTGCATTCAATTCATCATTGCAGGCTACATTAGTGATGTTAACACTACCTGTGGCACTGGCGGGTTCATTGTGGTTTGTTTACTTGTTGGATTATCAGTTATCCGTTGCGGTTGCGGTAGGCATGATTGCCCTTGCGGGGGTTGCGGCTGAATTTGGTGTCGTGATGCTGATTTACCTCAATCAGGCGTTAAAACAGCATAAGGATATTTTAACTGCGGTAAAACAGGGGTCGGTACAGCGTGTTCGCCCTAAAGCGATGACGGTACTGACTATCGTAATTGGTTTAACACCGATTATGTTAGGTGGCGGCACGGGAAGTGAGGTGATGCAAAAAATTGCAGCGCCAATGCTCGGCGGTATGGTGATAAGCCCACTGGTGAGTATGTTGGTATTACCTTGTGCTTATTATCTGTTGTATCGCAATAAAAAATAAACGCACCACAAGATAAAACAAAAAAGCGCCAATCGGCGCTTTTTTTAAGTCAACAGACCTAATAGTTTTACCTTCTACGAATTGCTAATAGCGACATCAGGAGTAATAAGTAAATAGGTAAACTACCGCTCGATGAACTCGATTTTTCAGGCTCTGGTGGAGCAACAGGTGCAACAACAGTAATGGTTAATTCATCACTGCTGCTTGCGCCATGTTCATCGGTAGCAGTAAATGAAATGACGGCAGTTCCAGCGTCGCTAGTGGCAGAAACACTAGGCTTTAAGCTGTCTTCATTGGTGATATTAATTGCAACACCAGATACTCGTTGCCACTGATAAGTCAGTTGCTCAGAGAGATCATCGCTGGCAGTTGCGGCATTTAATACTGTTGAAGCATTTGTTGCCAGTTCAATATCGTTACCTGCGTATACTTCAGGCGCGCTATTGCTGTCATCATCAGAAATGGTAATTTCAATCTGCTGATTGCTTAACAAGCTGTCATCATTATTAGTAAGTTTGATAATAAAGCGTTCGGCATCTTCAATTTCTTGATCGTCCGTAATGCTAAATGAAATGGTTTTATTGGCTGTGTCGCCTTCAGCCCAAGTTACTGTGCCATTTTCAAAAGAAATATCGTCACTGCTCGCTGTTAGGTATTCAACTTGGTAGTCAAAGGTAATTTGACCACGGTTGCCACCCATGCGGCTTAATTCAATATTTACATCACCTGTTTTTTCAGAGAAGGTGCGGCTTGTTTGAACAAAGCCAACTTTGCCTTGGCTGGCAAGGCCATTAATGGTGACTTTCATAATTCGATTATCACCGATTTCAAGATTGCTCGATGCATTGTGCAAGCGAATATAAAAGTCTTTAAGTGATGTTTCACCGTTATCAGTAAGCGCTATGCCAATCACTTTAGGGGCGGTATCGTTGGCAGCCCAGGTTAACGTTTGTGTACTGTTTCGTTGGCTCATATCGCTATTAAGTTGCGCACTACCATTGATGATTTCAAATTCAACACTGGCTTGTTCGTTATCTGCGGATGGCTTAGTGACAACAAGGCGCAATTCATCACCGCGCTCAGCAGTTAATTCGGTGCTTTCAAACGCTACATTAACGTTATTATCACGAGTGTTGTCTTTTAATACGTATAGGCCGCTATTAATGTCGCTGATTAAAATATTGCCAGACGGTAAATAAGGATAAGCGCCCCAAGCACCATTAAATGATGGATTATCTGATGTTGGGAAAGTATCGAAATAACCTACTTGTTGCGGGTTAATAGGGTCGCTAATATCAAGAATGGTTAAACCGCGCTCGTAATTAGACATGTAATAGCGGTTGCCTTTAACAAAGCCGTTGTGGTCTATGGTGCGGTTATTACTGGTCCATTTACCAACAATCGTTGGTTGTGTTAGATCGGCTAAATCTAGAATACGAACTGTGGTATTTAAACCGCCTTTATTTTCATCAAACTCATCATGCACATACACGTAGCGTTTGTTTTCGTGCCACCAACCTGAGTGAATATATTGGCTGCTGCTATCGACATCATCATAGCCTACTTGTCCTAAACGTTCGGTATTAGCAGATTGTGTTGCATCCCAAATGCGAATTTCATTTTCGTTAAAATCGATAAATACATCACACACACCGCTGTTGGCATTAACGCAATCTCGCGTAGCTCGGGTATCGTTTATCGACATGTTAGTGGCATCATGCGTGTAGTTAGCCCGTGAGGTTGAGCCAATATCAAAGCTTTTGCTGGGATTGTTGGGCGTTGTTAGGTCATAGGTAGTAAACGAGCCGCCATATTTGTTTGACCCAACAATTTGCATTTTTGCAGATTGGCCATTGAGCGGCAGATTTAAACTGTAATCAACATTACTGATATACACATTGTGCGCGCTATTCACTGTGAAGTTGGTACCAGAGAGCGATACCGATGTGGGTAAATTATTTAGGTTAATTATCTGCACGCCAGTGTTTGCTTCAGCTGTTACATAGGCGTACGCTTGATAGGCTTTTAAAGTTTCGTCGTAATATTGCAGTACTTTTATATCGCGCCACGTCGTATTTGCGCCAGCGACACGACCAACTAATGTTGGGTTTGTAGGATCGGCCAAACTGTATACGCGAATACCATCAGAGAACCCCATAATGGCGTATTCAATGCCGTTATTTAAATCAACATGCCCCCAAATATCATTGCCTGAGGTGTTTGCTGGCAATGGCACATGAGCAACTAAATCTACGTTGTTACAGGAATACGAACCGGCACGGCCATTTTCACATGCTGTGTTACTTTGCTGCTCAAAAAGTGCTTGGTGACGTGCTAGTTTTTGTTTTAGCTGTTTTGAAATCGTTAAGCTTTTAGTATCTGCAATCACGTTAAAACCAGCTTTTTGCAGCATGTCATGCAAAGCTATTGGTGCACCAACGATTTGTGTTTTGTTGCGATTAGGATTTTGTACTTGAAAGTGGTCAAAGCGGTTAAAACCGCCTAATACGGGTACTAATTCGCTTTGTAAATAAAATAGCTCAGATTCATTTTTTAACTCGTATTGACCACTAGCGACCAATACTTTGTCACCTTTACTTGCTTGCGATACTGCGTAGGCGATGGATTTACATGGCCTGACGGGGTTGTTGCAGTCGCCTTTATCAATTCCGTTTTCGGTTACATAACGCGCCTTATCATGTTCTGTATGTGCGATCGCGTTCAGGCTAGTAATGCCACTTGCCAAAGCAAGTGATAGCAGTGTAAGTTTCTGAGTCATCATAACTTTGTTAGGATCCTGTTCCTGTATTAATTACAGTGTAACTAATCAATCAAGAGAGTAAACCACCTTGCTGCGGTCATTTTGTATACTTTTGTTAATGAGTTTTTTGCTTGCATGCAAAGAGCCATCGACCACTAAAATTGAATTTGTTGTAAAACAACATGGCGTTCAACACACATGTGATGAGCGGCAAACACTCATGTGGTTTGTCTCCGAATTTAAATCGGAAAATTCAATCTCAATTAAGCCTAGTCATTTTTCATCAAACAGCGTTGCCTTAATTGGCGCAAATTGTGAGAAAAGCAGTTGGCAAGTTGAGCTTATGGCAGATGATTTAGACGGGGAAAAGCTATCATTTTCGATGGCGGTTCCGTTTAATGAAAATCACCTTAATCCGCTTACTGCAGCATCACCACTTAACATCAGTGAAATGTTTTGGAGTTGGCAGTTAGGCCATAAATTTTTCCGCTTTGATGGCGACAATGACTTCGCCTTTCACTTAGGCAGCACAGGATGCAAAAGTGCATCGCGTTTGCGGGCGCCTTCAGCACCATGTGCTTATCCAAACCGTTATCAGTTTGAACTTTCTCAATTTGATACGAATAAACCAATTGTTTTAGATTTAGATCGTTTACTTTCTGAGGTGGATCGTTCTCGCTCTTGTATGAGTGAACAAGCGAACGAGATTTGTCAGCAGTTGTTTAGCAACTTAACAACTAATATATTTTATCAGGAATAATATGCGTCGTTCTTTACTGTTGTTGGCACTATTACTTGTCGGTTGTAGCGAACCAAGCAAGCCATATCAATGGCAACTACCTGAGGGCTTTCCGCTGCCTCAAGTACCTTCTACGAATCCCATGAGTGATGCTAAAGTTGAACTTGGTCGACACTTATTTTACGACAAAAACTTGTCAGCAAATGGATTGCAAAGTTGCGCGTCATGCCATCAGCAAGATAGGGCATTTGCCGAAATGGTCCCAACTTCAATTGGTTCGACAGGTGAGGTACATCACCGCAATGCGCAGGCACTAGTTAATGTTGCTTACAATAAAACTCTGACTTGGGCTCACTCAGAAATGACAGAGTTGGAACAGCAAATTTTGCTCCCGCTATTTGGTGAAACACCGCTTGAAATGGGTGTGACAGGGCACGAAGAAGAGGTGTTAGCACGCTTTAATACGCCAGAGTACAAGACATTATTTGAGCGCGCTTTTGGCACTAAAGATGCGAATTTCGATCACATAGTTAAAGCGCTTGCTAGTTTTACCCGTAGTTTGATTTCGTTTCAAAGCCGTTTTGATCAATATGCTTACGCCATGCAGGATGATGCGCTGACAGCAAGCGAAATACGTGGTATGGATTTGTTTTTTTCAGAGCGTTTAGAGTGTCACCATTGCCACGGTGGCTTTAACTTTACGCAATCAACGACCCATCAAAAGCAGCAATTAGACCGTCATCCATTTCATAATACAGGCCTTTATAATGTTGATGGTAAAGGGGCTTTCCCGCTAAGTGATCAAGGATTATTTACTATCACAGAAACACCACAGGATATGGGCAAGTTTAGAGCGCCAACATTGCGTAATATCGCCTTAACAGCCCCTTATATGCACGATGGTAGTTTACAAACGTTAGAGCAAGTAATTGACTTCTATGCCGATGCAGGACGCAATATTACAACGGGCAAGCATCAAGGTGATGGCCGTGAAAACCCGTATAAAAGTGCATTTATTAAAGGTTTTCAGTTAACTGAACAAGAAAAACAAGACTTAGTGGCATTTTTACACACTTTAACTGACGAAAAGTTTATTAAAAACAAAGCATTTAGTAATCCTTTTAAACAATAGCTACTTACCCAAGCAGGGCTTTATATTGATTTTAATATTTACAAAGGTATATTGTATGCAAATATTGATTTCGATATAGAAAGCTAAATATGAACACAAATGCGTTTGCAAATTGGCAACCAAGCAAAGCAATGCAGCAAATTACCACACTAGAAATGCACACAGGTGGTGAACCGTTACGCATTATTACATCGGGGTTTCCTAGTTTAAAAGGCGACACCATTTTAGCAAAACGTCAGGATTGTTTAGCTAATCATGATGATTTACGAAAAGGCTTGATGTTTGAACCTCGCGGTCACGCAGATATGTATGGCGCATTGATTGTTGAACCGGAGCGCGATACCAGTGACTTGGGTGTGCTGTTTTTACATAACGAAGGTTACAGCACCATGTGCGGTCATGCCATTATTGCCCTATCTAAAGCGGCAATTGAAGCAGGTGTAATACACAAAAAAGAAGGCGTTAATCAAATTAATTTTGATGTGCCTTGTGGTCAAATTCGCTCATCGGTAACCGTTAAAAATGGTGAAATTAACGATATTCGTTTTTTAAACGTGCCTTCATTCTTAGCGCTAAAAGCACAGCAAATAGAAGTTGAAGGCATAGGAACTGTGACTTTTGACTTAGCCTACGGCGGCGCGTTTTATGCCTATGTTGATGCGGATGCCATTGGTTTGTCTCTTAAGCAAGATAACAGTAATCAAATTATTGATTGGGGTAAGCGTATTAAACAGGCGGTGATTGCCAGCACCGACATTAACCACCCTTTTGAAACTGACTTAAGCTTCTTATACGGTACTATTTTTGTTTCGCATACCCAAATGGAACACCCAGATTCGCATAGCCGCAATGTGTGTATTTTTGCTGAAGGTGAGTTAGATCGCAGCCCAACAGGGTCGGGTGTGGCAGGCCGAGCAGCAATTCACTTTGCTAAAAACGAAATTGAAGCACAACAAGAGATTGTGATTGAAAGTATTTTAGGCTCACAGTTCAGCGTTAAGGTAGTTGATACACTAGAATATGGTGATTACATGGCGGTGATCCCAGAAGTGAGTGGGAACGCTAATGTGGTGGGTAAAAACACTTTTTATTTTGATCAGAACGATGCATTAAACACAGGATTTATTTTCCGATGAGTACCTCATTTTTATCACGCCAAGCGACGTTTCGCAGTTTATTAACCTGTTCACAACTCGATAGCGCTTTGATTTTTGGCTACGAGAATATTCGCTATTTATCTGGTTTTAGCGGCCATGCCGCGTATTTAGTGATTAATCAAAATAGTGGTTATTTAGTTACTGACTACCGTTACGCAGAGCAAGCCACAAATGAAAGCCAAGGCTTTGAAGTCATTTGTCGAGACCGTGATAACGAAGCGTTAGGCCATTGCTTTAATCGCCTTATTGACAAAAGCGCTAAGTTAGGTTTTGAAGCTGATCATATTAATGTTGGGGCTTGGCAAGCAATAAATGCAGAGTTGTCAGTTGCACAATTAACGCCAATACAAGGTGTTGTTGAACGTATGCGCTCTGTAAAAGATGATTGGGAAGTAAAGCAAATTGAGCTTGCAGCAGCGATTGCCGACCAAGCACTGAATGAAACCTTGCCTTATTTTAAAACGGGAGCCAGTGAGCGCGATATTGCACTTGAGCTTGAATATCGCATGCAAAAGCTCGGCTCAAATGGCATGAGCTTTGACACGATTTTGTTATTTGGCGAGCGCACCTCTTTACCACATGGTATGCCAGGGGAGCGCAAACTCGCTGTTGGAGATTTTATTACCTTAGATTTTGGTGCAGTAATTAATGGTTATCGTTCTGATATGACGCGCAGTTATATTTATGGCGAAGCCAGTGAAAAACAACAATTGGTTTATCAAACTGTCGCAGATGCACAGGCTGCTGCTATGGCTGAAGTGGTTGCAGGTGCTGCTGCAACTAATGCTTTAAAAGCAAGCCATCGAGTAATTGAAAATGCGGGCTTTGCTGAGTATGCAGGTGAAGGGTTAGGCCATGGCGTAGGATTATTTTTACATGAATTTCCAATTATAAAACCAAATTGTGATTACCATCTTGAAGCCGGTAATGTCATTACGATTGAACCGGGAATTTATATTCCAAACTTTGGTGGTGTACGTTTAGAGGATGATATTTTGGTTACTGAAAATGGCTATAAGTTACTGACTCATGCTCCTAAGCAAATGATTTTACCTGAAAGACGTTAAGTGGATACGCCATGAAAATAATTGAAAAAGAACAGGTGTTATCTAGCCTGACGTTTGATGCCTTAATTAATGCACTTAATACGAGCTTTGCTGGCAACTTTTTAATGCCACAGCGACAAGTGTTTGAATTACAGCCGGGTGATCCTTCTCATAATGCATTTGCCGTTTTACCTGCTTGGGATGAAGAGGTAATTGGGGTGAAATCCTTTACTTATTTCCCGCAAAATGGCGAGGCGGGTTTTGAATCTTTATATTCAAAAATTATGTTGTTTGACCGAGCGCATGGTGTACCGCTTGCGCTGGTGGATGGCACAAGTGTGACGCTTTGGCGCACCGCTGCAGTTTCGGCGCTGGCAGCACGCTATCTAGCACGTGAAGATGCTGAACATTTAGTGTTTTTTGGTAGCGGTAACCTTGCCAGTTATATGATTAAAGCGCATTTGTCAGTTCGCAATTACCGTAAAGTGACTATTATTGGCCGTAATCGCGACAAAGTAGATAGCTTGATTAGCCAGTTACAAAGCGAATTTAGTCACGTTGCATTTGTTGCTGGGCAATCTGATAAAGAAACGATTGCAAGTGCTTGCACAATTAGTTGTGCTACAGGTTCACCTGAGCCACTGTTTGATGGTAGCTGGGTCAGTGCTGGTACGCATATTGACCTAATCGGTAACCATCATAAACATTGCCGAGAGTGTGATACGCAAACGGTAACACAAAGTGAGGTTTACGTGGATGGCTTAACAAACGTATTAAATGAAGCGGGCGAGTTGTTAATTCCAATGGCTGAAGGAGCGTTTAGCCAACAGCAAATAAAAGGTGAATTAGCCGATTTATGTGCTAAACGCGTTTTAGGCAGACAGCAAGAAAGTAGCATCACTCTATTTAAATCGGTAGGTACGGCACTTAGCGATCTTGTGGCTGCTAATCTCGTTTATAAGTTATCTAACTAAGTTGGGAATAGGCATGAAATTAGAGCTGTTATTAGTTGGCGGGTTAATATTACTTTGGGGCTTGGAGCCTTGGGTATATTATTTTTTGTGCCGTCAACGAAAACGCTCTTGGCGCGCTTGCGCGATTGAAAAAGCCACCTTAGTTGGCTTACAAGATTTGATGCCATTTCATAGCTTTAAAGATAAACAAATGATGCTGCAATACTGTTTTGAACAAACCAAACATAGCGTGATTGTTGATTACGATAAGTCTTGCTTAACGGCGCTTGAGAATAACCAAGAAGTGTTTATTTTTGTTGATCCTAGCAACCCAAGTAGCGCTTTTTTATATCGTATGCCTAATCGCATCATCGCTTATTTATTTCCTTTAATCGGCACACTTTTATTTACGCTAGCACTCACCTAGACTAACAGTATTGTCTTCTTTTTATTGAATATGCGATGTGGCGACGTTGGACAGGGGTTAGCTTTTTATTACTGATTGTTGTATTTGTGGCTACCCGCGTATGTGCTGTTGAACTTGAAATGGTTGTTACAGAGCATTTTCCTCCTTATCAGGTTAAGTCAGGGGAAAAACTCGATGGCGTTGCTGTCGATATTGTTAAGGCGTTACTGCGCCGAGAGCAAATCTCCACTGAGCATTTAGTATTGCCTTGGTCCCGTGCTTATCATATTGCTACCACAGAAAAAAACGTATTAATTTACTCAATGCGCCGAACGCAAAAACGTGAAAGTAGTTTTGAGTGGATTGGGCCGGTTTTTCCAAATAGCTCAATGCTACAAAGCAAAAGTTCGTTGTTTTTATGGCAATTGAAAGCACGTGAACAAGCAAACGTCACGACTCAGTCAATGCAAAATCTAACCTTAGTCGTCGCAAGAGATGATTACATTATGGATGAAATTGTTGCACGCTATCAGTGGCCTGAAAAAAACGTAATGAAGGTCAGGCATTGGCCTGAAGCAATTAACGCATTAAAAGAACAGCGCGTAGATGCGATTGTATTACAGAAAAACAATTTAATTGCGCTTAGTAAGCAAATGGCATTTGATTTAAACGATTTTGTGCCTGTTGTTGATTTAGGGCGTACTCCTCAGTTGTATGTTGCTCTTAGTAAAGGATCTGATAAACAGCTAGTTGAGCGTTTACAGCAAAGCTTAGCGAGCTTACATGCTTCTGAAGAATATAATTTAATTGAACAGCAATGGCGTTCATCATTCATAAAAGTTAATTTTTAACTCCTTCCTATTCATGCAACTTATGATAAGCATAAACATGCTGGCCTTGGATCGTAATATAAAACCCTTATACTAAAGGTGAATAACTAACCAATACCTGACGCTTTTAATTAAAGTGCTACAGTTTATTAAAGTGTTTGAAGTCGTTCAAATACTCAAGCCATGTTAGGTATTTCACGTCACCAAGGAGGTATTATTGTGCTTCAAGAATATCGTTTACATGTCGAACAGCGTGCAGCCCAAGGTATTGTGCCAAAACCGTTAGATGCACAGCAAACCGCTGAACTTATCGAATTAATTAAAAACCCACCGGCAGGTGAAGATGAATTTATTTTAGATCTACTCGTTAATCGTGTACCGCCAGGTGTTGACGATGCGGCATACGTAAAAGCGGGTTTCTTAGCTGCGGTCGCGAAAGGTGAAGCATCATCGCCATTGATAACAAAAGAATATGCCGCTGAACTACTGGGCACCATGTTAGGTGGTTACAACATTGCCCCGATGATTGAATTACTAGACGACGAAGCGTTAGCGCCTATTGTGGCAAAAGGGTTATCCAAAACATTACTAATGTTTGATGCGTTTTACGATGTAGAGGAAAAGGCAAAAGCGGGTAACAAATATGCGCAACAAGTGATTGAGTCATGGGCAAATGCTGAGTGGTTCACCGACAAGCCCGCTGTTGCCGAGAAAATCTCTGTTACTGTGTTCAAAGTAACAGGCGAAACCAATACTGATGATTTATCTCCAGCGCCAGATGCATGGTCACGTCCAGATATTCCACTGCATGCGCTCGCAATGCTTAAAAACGAGCGTGAAGGTATAAAACCAGAAAAGCCGGGTGAGATTGGTCCTATCTCTCAACTTGAAGAGTTAAAAGCAAAAGGTTTACCACTTGCGTATGTAGGTGATGTGGTAGGCACGGGGTCTTCTCGTAAATCCGCGACTAACTCAGTGCTTTGGTTTATGGGCGATGACATTCCATTCGTGCCTAACAAACGGGTTGGAGGAGTATGTTTAGGGGGTAAAATTGCCCCTATTTTCTTTAATACCATGGAAGACTCAGGCGCATTACCAATTGAACTGCCCGTTGATGAATTAAATATGGGTGACCAAATCGATATTTACCCATATGAAGGCGTTGTTAAACGCTTTGGTAGCGATGAGGTGATTTCCAACTTTAAGCTTAAATCAGAGGTGATCCTTGACGAAGTGCAAGCTGGCGGCCGTATTCCTTTAATAATTGGCCGTGGTTTAACCGATAAAGCACGAACATCACTTGGTCTTGATCAAGAAACGATATTTCGTAAACCGGCAGCTGCAGCCGATACTGGCAAAGGCTACACGCTCGCGCAAAAAATGGTGGGCAATGCGTGTGGCGTTAAAGGTGTACGCCCTGGTCAGTACTGTGAGCCGAAAATGACGACTGTTGGTTCACAAGACACCACAGGCCCAATGACACGTGATGAACTAAAAGACTTAGCATGCTTAGGCTTTTCAGCAGATTTAACCATGCAGTCGTTTTGTCATACTTCTGCCTACCCAAAACCAATTGATGTAAATACGCATCATACATTACCCGATTTCATTATGAATCGAGGAGGGGTATCGCTTCGCCCCGGTGACGGTATTATTCATTCGTGGCTAAACAGAATGCTGTTGCCTGATACCGTGGGAACGGGTGGTGATTCACATACACGTTTTCCTCTGGGTATTTCTTTCCCAGCAGGCTCTGGTGCGGTTGCTTTTGCCGCTGCAACGGGAGTGATGCCGCTCGATATGCCGGAGTCAGTACTAGTAAGGTTTAAAGGTGAAATGCAATCGGGCATTACGTTACGCGACCTAGTACATGCCATTCCTTACTATGCAATTCAGCAAGGCTTATTAACGGTAGAGAAAAAAGGCAAAGTTAACGAGTTCTCAGGGCGAATTTTGGAAATTGAAGGGCTGGAGTATTTAACCGTTGAGCAGGCATTTGAACTGTCTGATGCATCAGCAGAGCGATCTGCGGCGGGCTGTACCGTGAAGCTTTCACAGCAATCAATCGAAGAATACTTAAACTCGAATATTGTTATGCTTAAGTGGATGATCACAGAAAGCTATGGTGATGTACGTACTATTGAGCGCAGAATCACCAAAATGCAAGAATGGTTAGAAAATCCAGAACTTATGTCAGCGGATGCAGACGCAGAGTACGCCCATATCATTGAGATTGATTTAGCAGAAATTAACGAGCCCATTTTATGTGCGCCAAACGATCCAGATGATGCGCGTCTGTTATCAGAGGTGCAAGGCGAAGAAATCAATGAAGTGTTTATAGGCTCGTGTATGACAAACATCGGCCATTTCCGTGCTGCGGGTAAGTTACTTGATAATTTTAAAGGCCAATTACCAACGCGAATGTGGATTGCACCACCAACCAAAATGGACCGTGATCAGCTTACCGACGAAGGCTACTATGGCATTTATGGTCGTGTAGGGGCGCGCATTGAAACGCCAGGGTGTTCGTTATGTATGGGTAACCAAGCGCGAGTTGCAGACCAATCTACCGTGGTGTCTACTTCTACACGTAACTTTCCTAACCGCTTAGGTACGGGAGCAAATGTATTTTTAGCATCAGCCGAACTTGCTGCAGTAGCTGCAATTATAGGTAAATTACCTACGCCAGCTGAGTACCAAGAGTACGCGACAATGATAAATGCAACAGCTGCGGATACATACCGGTACTTAAATTTTCATAGAATGCCGCACTATACTAAAAAAGCTGAGCAAGTGATTATTCAGCAAGCGGTGTAACGAGTTAACTGTGTAATTGAGTGTGATGGTTATAAAAGCCGATGTTATTTAGCATCGGCTTTTTTACATTTTAAGATAATTTAATTCTTTTAATCTGGGATTTTATTATTAGCTGTGATGTAATATTTTCAATAATTGTTGTTAAATTAACCGCTTGTTGGTTTTTATTGATGTTAATCAAGGTGTGAGGCAAGGAAGTGTATTTAAGAGTATTGCTATGTGTATTTAGCACACTGATGTTGTTGGGCTGTGTGGGTGAAGGGGAAACCAGTAAATCAGTCAGTGAAGATGCCGCAGAAACACCTGTTCCGGTTGGTAGTGCTGGTGGTGTAATTCGCTTTGATAATACAGGCACTTTAGATGTTGAGGCTGGAGCTGTTGCCGATAGCTTGACACTGTCAGTTGATGTAGCGCAATCGCAAGCCTTTCCCGATGCGCAAAATTCGCTTTCGAAAGTGTATTCGATAACACCAATTGAAACCGCATTATTTGATAAAGCGGATCTGACAATTCCATTACCAAGTGATTATCAAGCGGACCAGCAATATGTACTGGCTAGACTTGTTAACAATACATGGGTACCTAATTTTAATTCGCGCATAGAAGGTAATTTTATTAGCGCTGAAATTTATCACTTAGGTATATACGGCATTCGTAAATTACCGAATGTTTCTACCTTTAAATCCATTGGCCCAGCCTGTGATACAGCTGCTGTACAACAAACGATTCGTTTTGTGCATGTTGCTGACTTGCATTCTCGCTTCGGCTATAAAGAGCGCTTATACAGCCGTTTGAAATCATTGCATTTAACTTCACTTGAAGAAAACCCTTACACTGTTTTTACCAACGGGGGCGATGATTACGAGAAAGGCAATGTGGCTGAGCAAGTATCAATGGGTAGGGCCTCATCTCTAGCGACACAGGCTATGGAATTTGATGTTCGAGTGGTGGGGAACCATGATTATGCTTGGGGAGAAGATGAATTATTAGCGTATGCACAAGATGAAACCGCACTGGTACTTGCTTCAAATACGCAATATGTTGGTGAAAAAGCACAAGGCTTTGCTACACATAAATTTGGCATTATTGATGTTGGTTGTGTCAAAGTTGGCTTCTTGGGTATGACCTCAGGTCCATGGAATGAGCTTGATAAAGAATACAAAGAACGCCCACTACCAGACTTTATTGATAACTTTGTAATGGATTATGAGTTTACCGAAGTCGCAGAAGGTTTAGTGCGCTTTTATGGTGAACAAGTTGATTACCTTGTAATGGTGAGCCATTTAGGTTGGGTGGATGACCGCATTGCGCAAAATGTACCTGAGATTAATTTAATTCTTGGTGGTCATAGCCATGATAAGCCGCAAATCCATAGGTATAACGACAATCAATCGATTGTGATTGAACCGGATATTTACGGCATGGGCGCAACCGTGATTGATATCGAATTTAATTTATTTGATAAAACGTCACGTCCGGTGCGCTTTGAAAATGATGAAATTCAAATTGATACTTTAGATATCAATACATTTCATGAACCGCTTGATAACAAAATAGCAGAAATCGTTAAAACCTATTTAGAAGACCCAGACTATAAAGTGGCGATTTCTGAAAATTACCCCGACCGCAATGATATT
Organism: Pseudoalteromonas sp. NS-SX12; assembly: GCF_057367955.1. Lineage (NCBI taxonomy): Bacteria > Pseudomonadati > Pseudomonadota > Gammaproteobacteria > Alteromonadales > Pseudoalteromonadaceae > Pseudoalteromonas > Pseudoalteromonas sp. NS-SX12. Next base: position 1,154,569 of record NZ_CM170634.1, read on the forward strand.
GAAAAAGTGCTAGCCGATGCGCTGATGTTTACTCACAAAGTAGACGCTGTTTTGTTGGGGGCTTATGACTTGGCAGATCCGTTTAGCTTGTATCCTTGGCAAGCTGGTGGTGTAACCCAGCAAGAATTACATGATGCGTTTCCGGTAGAGCGTCAGCCTTCGAATACATTGGGTTTTAATGCGGTTTACTCGGTTGAAGTGTCTGGTGCGGATTTAGAATCTATGGTGGGTCAGCAGCCCCAGTGGCAATACTTTGGTGAGCAGCAATTTAATCCGGATAGTACCTACACTGTGGCACTTTATAAAGGTGCTGCATTAAATTCATCCTTGTTTTTTAATGATGTTAACTTTGAAAACCTCACTGCGCTAGATGATAGCTGGCGAGTGATTGAAGAATATGGCCGTTATCGAACTAGCCAGTGTTTGCACTTAGACACAGATACACAATTAAATGCCTGTAAAGAAGATGAATTTATTACTCTTTGGCAGTTTGATAATAGCGAAGATCCATTTTTAGCGGACTATGGTCCATCGACCATGAAGTTGTTTAACCCTGATCGTAAAAGTTATAGCGATGAGGTGATTTTCGAAAAAATTTCGCAACTTGAAGAATCAATCCCAAGTCTTTCTGGTTTTGATGCAACCGTTATGAAATTCCCACGCTTTAAAATAAACGAAGGCTTAAAAGTGCGCCATAACGTCGATGCCAACGGTGATTTTGTCGAGCAAGGGTTGGTGTCTGATTATTCACTGGTAATGGATTTATTGTGGCCAAGTGAAAGTGTGGCGAAATACCGTCCGTTATTACAAACATCTCTCAATTATGAAAGCGAAATCGAAGACGAAAAAAAGGCAGAAATCCGCTTTGAATCAATAGAAGGAGAGCGCACAACTGGCGGCGTTGGCTTTGATGGTTTTTGTGGTGAAATGCTCCCTGACACTTGGTACAGAATTGCACTGGTATTTTATAGTGCCCCATTTGATGGCACCTTTAAGGTTTATATTAATGGCGAATTAGCCTGTGAAAAAACAGGACGCAATATTACTGAACGCTTTGCGTTAGGTGAGCAGTTCTTATTACTAACCGATGGCACATGGGCAGCCCAACCAGGGTATTTAAATGCAGCGTTGTTTGCTGGCCGAAGCTTAAGTGAAACAGAAATTAAAATGATGGGTGGGCCATCAGCAAAAATGACGTTCTCGCAAGAAAAAGCCACAACCAGTGAAACCATTTTGCGCCATCAACAAAGTGCACCGGGGCGACCGTATAACCCATGGCTTGAACAGCGCAATAAGTTCTTCAAATGAGTTAGTTGCATTATAAGTTGCTTCGATTTATAACGCTTTTTAACAAATCAAATTAGCCGCACAATGTGTGTTGCGTTAAAGTCGGGAAAATTAATTTTAAGAAGCATTATGAAAACAAAAATTAGCGCTGTTATTTTATTACTCGTGAGCATTGCCTTGCTGATCCCAGGGGTAACTCAGCCCGTGTTAACACTGCAAGGGAATATTGATAAAGCCAAAATTGTGGATGTGGGTATTACCATGCTTGCCGAAGAAGGTGATGGCAATACACGCGGCATGCTTCGTATGTTTTCGGGTATGCTCGGTCTTGATAAGTTAGAAGGTGAAGTTGAAGCCTATCGCAAAACCCGCAGTATTGTTGGTACCATTGAAGAACTTGCCAATAACCAAAACCATGTGGTGGCAGTATTAGTTGGGTTATTTGCGGTGATCATTCCATTTTTAAAACTACTGATGCAGCTACTCAGTGTGTTATTGCCCGCAAAAACTAAGCTCACTCGTTTGCTTAATACCGCTGCTTCTAAGCTTAGTAAATGGAGCATGACCGACGTATTTGTGATTGCGCTTATTGTTTCTTATTTGGCTGGCAATGCCGATGGGCAAATGGGCGATATGTTAAAAATGAAAGCCGAGCTAGGCATCGGCTTTTGGTTTTTTACTGCGTATTGTATCGTAGCAATTGCCTCTTCTCAGTTTGTAGAGCGCATTCATAAAGCCCGCTAATATATCAATTCGGCTGAGTCTTTATCGCCACGAGCATAAAGGCTCTGTTTTATCTCTTCTCGTGTTTCGCTTGCCTTATCTTGACTTAGTTTGAAGTTACCAAGGATTTCAGTAATCTCTATTTTAAACACCATTATGTACTTTAATGATTGCGATATTTCATTCTCATCTACTTGAGAAAGTTGCCACTGCGTTGCCAGTTTATCTTCAAATTGCGTAACGGAGTAAGCCATTATTTCGCGCTTTTGTGAGGGCTTGTTAATCGGTTGTGCCGTGCCTTTTATCTCTAATTTTGCGTAATGCCATGTAGGTAAATAGACCTTTTCAGCATCATTAGGTGAAACATAACAGTCTGCACCATTAAATAGGCATTTTATGTTTAAAGGCTGCTTGGCAAGTAGCTTGGCAAGCGGGTTATTTGCGGCCATATGCCCCAATAAATGCTGCTTATTTTCATCAAGCACTAATGGAATGTGGCAAAGCTCAATGTCGCCTTGCGCGTTTTGATAAATCAAACTTGCCAGCGGAGACTTCTCAATGTGCGTTAACAGTCGAGCAAAGTCATTTTCAATATATTGGCGTGGTGGATACATATTATAACTTTGCCTCTAATTGTTGTTTTACATTTGGCCAGATTATATGAGTGACACTAAATACTGCGCTATTACGATAGCTACCGTCAATCAGCTTTCTATCTTGCCATGCAATGCCTTCAAATTGCGCGCCTAGTCGGGCAATGGCATTTCGTGATTTTTGGTTATTTTCATGAGTGCGAAGCTCTACTCGGGCTGCACCAAGTTGTTCAAATGCGTAACTTAACAGTAAGTATTTTGCATGTGTATTGATATGGCAACGTTGAAATTCAGGGGTAATAAACGTGTGGCCAATTTCAAGTTTATCGTGATTAAAATCAAGGGCAAATAAGCGTGTGCTGCCCACCAGTTGATTACTTTTTTTATCAATAATCACTAACGGCAACTGCTTATCAGCATGGTACTGTGCTGTTTCATTAAACCAATGCTCAAGCGTATCTTTGTCTTTGCAGTAATTGCTAAGTACATATTGCCAAATTTTCGGGTTTTTCCCTGCTTGTAATAAATCATCTAAATGGTGGTGTTGCAGCTTTTGCAAAATGACTTTGTTAGTTTCAAATTGTGTTTGTGTTAATTGTTGCATGGTGACCTCATTCCAAATTTTTCATGCTTAATGAGGTGTATTAAAAAATAAATCTGGTATAACGTTAACAACCAGTTTTTGATATTTATATAGACCAGAAATTAAATGCGCTTACTGACCATTTCATTGAATCCACATGAAAAGAAATACCTCGCCATTGCTGCGAGTATTCGAGAGGCCATTTTATCGGGTCAGTTAAAACCACAAGACCGATTGCCGGCAAGCAGAGATTTAGCAAATCAGCTCAATGTGAATCGTCATACAATTATGGCGGCTTGCGATGAGTTAGTGGCGCAGGGGTATTTAGAAAGTTTACCGCGTATCGGTTATCAAGTGGTTTCGGTCTTACCGGTAGAGGGCTGTGTACCAAACGAATTGAACGAAATTCAGCAATTTAATTTGGCTCACTTATTTAAATCGCCAAAAGCGAGTCTTTCTAACGCTGATTTCAATGTGCGCTTTAATTTTGCTGGTGGGTTACCAGATATAACGCAATTTTCAATGAAGGTATTTAAAAGCCATTTAAATACTGCGTTAAAAGAGTTAGACCTGGGCAGCTTGCATTATCAGGGCACACTCGGGAATGAAACATTACGTGAACAAATAAAAAAATACTTAGTAAGAGCGCGCGGTCTTTCATCTGGCGAAATATTAATAACCAATGGATCGCAAGAAGCATTGTTTATTGTCGCGCAAGCGGTGTTACAGGGTGGTGACAATGTGGCGGTTGAGCAACTTAGTTATCCGCCTGCATGCGCTGCGCTCAGCTCAAATGGTGCAAACCTGATTACCATTGAACAAGATGAGTTTGGTATAAAACCTGAAAGCTTAAAGCGCGTGTTAGCGCATACTAAAATAAAGCTTTTGTATTTAACGCCGCTACACCAGTACCCAACAACAGTGACCTTATCGCCACAGCGTCGCAGCCAAATATACCAATTAGCTCAGCAGCATGATTTTTTAATTTTAGAAGATGATTATGATCATGAGTTTCATTATCGCTGTTCACCGTTAGTACCAATGGCGGCAAATGATCCTGATGGGCGAGTCATCTATATCTCAACTTTTTCAAAAATTATGTTTGCAGGCGCGCGACTAGGTTATGTTTCGGCTCACCCTCAAGTTATTGAGTATTTGGCTAATAGTAAAAAAATTATTAACCACAAAACCGAGTGTGTGTTACAGCAAGCAGTAGCTAATTGGATGAGCGAAGGGGACTTTGAAAGACATCTTCGTAAAATGACACAATTGTATTTAGCGCGCAGAGATCACCTTGTGCTGTTGTTAGAAAATTACAAACAAGCGGGTTACCCGATCACTTTTGCTGTTCCCGATGGGGGCATGGCTATTTGGCTTGGTTGCAAGCGTGATTTAACTGGTTTTACTGAGTTGGCACAGGCGCATGGAATATATATTCAATGTCAGCATGACTTTAACGCACAAGTAACCAATTGTGACGAGCAAGGTTATCAGTATCTGCGTTTAGGGTTTGCTAGTATGGAAGAGCAAACCCGTTTAGAGGCGGTTAATGCATTAATGGCGTTATTATTCCCCGCTTTGCGTACTTAGCCAATTGAGCGCTTGCGCTTTATTGTTGAAACACTGATGTGTTAGACCCGCTGTAGGGTAAACATAGTCACACACTTGTTGTGTCATCGACTTTGTTACACAATGTTCAAGATTTACTGCGACAGCTTTGGCACTGGAGGCTTTTAAAAACTCAATATGTGCATTTTGTGCGTCTGGCGTTGGCAGTGCCTCGCCATGAATGTTAAGTAATACATCAAAATCAGTAATTTGCTGATTACGCACCATATCAATTAATTGCTCATGTAAATGCATAAAAAACTCAGCATTCCATGGCCCGGTTGTGTTTATTTCTAGCGTTTTTCCTTGCCAATTAAGGCTGACATCGCCATGCATTTTAAATTTTTCAAACATATAGCGTTTAAATTCAATTTTTAGTTTTGCTGTACCTTTATTCTAGCTGAGAGTTTTCAGTTGGAGTAGTTATGAAACAAGCAATTATTGTTGGTGCAGGTCATGCTGGTTTAGCAACCGCCTATTTATTGAGGCAAAAGGGTTATCACAAAGCGGTTATTTTAGAAGCATCAAATGCTGTAGGCAGTGCGTGGCGAAATCGTTATGAAGGGTTAACTTTGTTTACTTCTCGGCGCTATAGTCAGGTGCCAGGGTTGAATATATCTGGCAACGCAAGCGAGTACCCGTCAAAACAGGAATTTGTTGAATATCTTGAACAATATGCTGCTGCATTGTCATTAGATATTAGATTTGGCCGTAAAGTAGTTGATGTGCGAAATGACTCCGATGGCTTCACAGTAAACTGCAGTAATGGTGAAACCTACCACAGCAAAATGCTGTTTGTATGTACTGGTGCATTTCAAATTCCTCATAAGCATCAGCTGGATAGTAACTCTTTTTATCACGGTAAAGTGTTTACGCCAGAATCTATTGGTGATCGACACTTAACATGTGAAAACGAAAACTGGTTAGTGATTGGTGATGGTGCCAGTGGCCGGCAACTGGCAAAAATGTTGGTTAAAAAGAATCAATTCTTTTTATCTATGGGTAAGGCGCGTTTATTTTTGCCACAACGTTTATTGGGTAAGGATATTTTCTTTTGGTTAGATAAGCTTGGCCTGACTCGTTTGGGAAAGCAGCATTGGTTAGCGAAAAAAATGCGAAAGAAAGACCTATTTCCTGCAACTGGTAGTCGTAATTATCAGTTAGCTAAGGATGGAATAACACTTTGTAAGCGCTTTAATTTGAATAAGTTAAATAGCGAAAAGCCAATAACACTTAAAGGGCAAGTGATAGATAAGGTGATAATTGCCACAGGTTATAACAATGATTTTTCTTGGCTTGAAAGCTGTTTAGCACAGCAAGCTAGCAATAAAGATATTTTTGATAAAGTATCCGACATATCGGGATTATATATCCTGTCTCAACCTTGGCTGAGCTCGCGTGGTTCGGGCTTGATTATGGGCATAGAGCACGATTTTAAATTATTAGACTTGCTCGAATGTTAGTGTTCCTTTTAATTGCTTTGGCTGTATGCCAAATAACTTTTTACATTCGCGGCTTAAATGTGCGGCATCACTAAACCCTACTTGATGGGCTGCTTTTGTTAAATCAAAGCCATTTGCGAGTAATGGTATTAAGCGTTTGAATCGTAAGTAACGTTGGTAACTTTTAAATGGCATGCCAATTTGCTCACTAAATAAATGTGATAACCGGCTTTGCGATAAATTAACTATTTTTGCTAATTGTGAAAGATTTAGCTGGGCGCTGTCACACTGTTGTAAGTGATTAAGTATTTTTACAATACGCGGATCAGTGGGGGGCTTTGCTTGGGCATGGTGGCATAAAATACTATTTAAAAATTCAGTCATCGCATAATCAAAGCTGCCTGTTTTATCTATAAAATATTGCCAAAGGTATTGCGATTTGGCTTGTTCAAAGCAGGTGTAAACATTGTTTTCATTTTTTTGGCAGTTAATAAGGTGCGTTAGCTTTTTACCCAGTACACTAAAGTTATCAATCAATATGGTGATCACCGGTTTATCACTTTTTAACGTGTGCTTTACCTTACTTGCAATTATTAAGCAGTTTGTGGAAAGCGTTTTTTGGTCAACAGTAATACTGGCTTGTGGCGACAATAAGTTAATTTGAATAAATTGATGGCTATGTTCATTTGCCATCAATTTATCATTAAATGCGATATAAATGCCTTGGTAGGCTAAAAATTCGGTTTTCAAAGTGCCACTTGTTCCAAATACTCAGCCACTTTGGCGTCAATGCCAAGTTGCTCCTTAATGTGGCAGCGCATTGCGTCACATGCACTGACTTCACCATGGTTAATATAAATTTGCTTTGGTAATGCTTCGCCTTGCTGCAACCAATTTAGAATATCTTGATAATCACCATGGGCCGAAAGTGAATCTAGGTTTAGAACATTTGCTTTTACATCAATATATTCGCCATGAATTTTTATTCTTTCGGCGCCATTAATAAGCGCTTCGCCGCGTGTGCCAGCTGCTTGAAAGCCTAAAAATGCGACTGTGTGTTTATCATCTGGCAATAAACTTTTTAAGTGATGTAATACCCGTCCACCGCTTGCCATGCCGCTTGCAGACACAATAATACAGGGTAGATTACGGCTATTGAGCATTTCCGACTCTTCTTGCGTTTTAACAAACTCTGTCATGTCATCAATGGCTTGGCATTGTTCTTTTGTTAGTTTGTGGTGCTTGTGGGCTTTTTCATAAAGATCTGTGACCTTTATTGCCATCGGGCTATTAAGATAAACCGGTACATTCGGAATGCGCTGCTCTCTTTTCAGCTCAGCGATTAAATGCAAAATTAACTGTGCACGGCCAACGGCAAAAGAGGGCATAAGAAATATACCGCCACGCTTAAAGGTGTCATTTATGGCATCGGCGAGAATTTGCTTGGTGTCGGTTGCAGTATGACGTCTATCACCATACGTTGCCTCTACAACTAGTAAGTCACAGGGTGAAATCGGCTCTGGCGGATACATAATTGGGTCATCTTGCCTACCAACATCTCCGCTGAAAACTAACGTTTTACTGTTTGCGTTTAACTCAATACTTGAAGAGCCGAGAATGTGCCCATTTGGCTTTAAGTTAATTGTTATATTTGGCAAAATTTCGACATTGTGTTGAAAATCGAGCGGCACAAAAAGAGATAACGACTTTTTAGCATCATTTAATGTATACAGTGGTTCAGCAGGAGAGTGCTTAGAGAAGCGCTTTTTATTTGCATATTTTGCGTCTTCTTCTTGTAAAAAACCCGCATCAGGCAGTAATACCTCACACAGTTTTAGTGTTTCGTGAGAGCAAAAAATAGGGCCTCTAAATCCTTGCTTGTATAAAAGCGGAATATAACCCGAATGGTCGATATGCGCGTGGGTTAATAAAACGGCATCTAACTTAGTTACATCAAACGGAAGAGCTTGCCAGTTGCGAGTGCGATAGTTTTTTATGCCTTGGTAAAGGCCGCAATCAATTAAGATCTTTAGGTTGTTTACTTCCAGTAGGTGTTTTGAACCTGTAACTGTACTTGCTGCCCCGATAAATGTTAATTTCATGGCAAGCTCCATATTTAGTGTAATTAGCTCTATTTTAGTCAATCTTACTAATAATGAATTGTTAGCAAGATACGAAATTAAGCTAACACACTGAAAGTTATATTAATATATATTTGGCACAGAGTTTGATTTAAATTAAATAAATTGGAAATTTGAGAGGTTTATATGGCAGAACAAGGATCAGCAGGCAATGTAATCGCAGCTATTTGTAACGTGTTTTTCCCAGGTCTTGGGCAGTTGGTACAAGGGCGCATTGGCGCGGCACTGATATTTGCGATTGTTGTATTTGGTGGCTACGCTTTATGGTTTTTTGTCGTTCCAGCAATCATTGGCGGTATTTTCCACTTATGGGCAATAATCGATGCGGCTAAGTTTCGTAAAGTTGAAATATATCGTTGATGTTAATTAAAGTTTAAATTTTTACATTTTAGTAAGGTGACGTTTGAGTTACCTTGCTAAAATTACGTTTTTCCTACTCTAAACTATCGTTCTAAACCTTTAACACGCCCTCACCATCCTCTAGTAACATCAACAATTTCATACGAAGTGTAAATGAATGTAAACGTTGAATTTATGTGTAAATTTAATTTTACTAATTTATTTTGGGTAAGCTTATGTTTTTTAATGGTTTTATGTTTTATTTATATTTGTTTACAATAAGTTTTGCATAATGTTGTTTGTCGAACAGTTATTAAGTTTTGTAATTTTTGTGTTAAAACAATGATGTTCGAATTACAAATAAGTCCAAAGAAAAACATTAATATGTAATTTGTTACAAACAACATTTAGAAAACTTCAGGGAAATCTCATTTTGAAAAAATTAAATTTATTAGCACTTAGCGTAAAATCTGCGCTATTTGCAGGCGCTATTACCAGTTTTGGTGCGGTAGCAGCCGAAGAAGAAAAAGCGGAAGAACAAGAAGTTGAGCGAGTATTAGTTACTGGCTCACGTATCAAACGTACCGATATGGAAGGTCCAGCACCTGTACTAAGTATTACAGCAGCAGACTTGAATGACAAAGGTTTTACAACAGCATATGATGCTATACAGTCACTAAGCGCAGCTACTGGTTCTAACCAAGGTCAAGCGTTTGGCGGATTTACATCGAACGCTGAGACTGTAAACTTCCGAGGTTTAGGTCCAAACCGTACATTAATTCTTTTAAACGGTAAGCGAGTTGCTAACTACCCTCGTGCATTTAATGGTCAAAACAATGTGTTTAACTTAGCTACTATTCCACTAGCTGCTGTTGAACGAATTGATATTGTTACGGGTGGTCAATCTGCAATCTATGGTTCAGATGCAATTGCGGGTGTAATGAACATCATCACTAAATCTGGTGTCGAAGAAAGCACTCTTAATATCGGTGGCTCTGAAACTGGTGCTGGTGGAGCAGGTTCTAAAGCTATCTCGTTTGTAACAGGTGGTGAGGGTGATGACTTTAGTTGGACGCTTGCACTTGATCATACTTATCAAGAAATGTTTGAAGGTAAAGAGCGTGCTTGGCTAGATGATCGTTTTGATAGACCATCTAACATTAGTGATTATCCTGAGCATGCTCTAGTTATGCCACGTACGCTAATGGCGATGCAATACGACGGTGGTTGGAAATATATCGATCCAGGCAAAGAAGCATGTGATCAGTTTGATGATTTACAGCATGCTAACCGTCCTAGCCGTGGTTTTTACTGTGGTAGAGATGGAAGCGGAGACGGAACATTAATTAATGAACGTAAGAATTCATCTGTATATCTAAATGGTACATATGAAATTAATGATGACCATCAAGTAAGTGCTGACTTACTTTACTGGACTTCTGACGCTATGCGTAAGAGCACTCAATGGTGGAGTACTCAATTCTTACGTGATGAAATTCAAGATGGCCCTAACTACCTAGGTAATGGTTATTTTTATACACCAGGTGATGGCCAATATAATTACCTGCAGCGTACTTGGCAAGAAGAAGAGATGCATGGTAAAGGCAATCGCGCATTATTCGACGAGCAAATGATAAACGCTACGGTATCGATGTCAGGAGTTGTATTTGAAGACTTCGAATATGAAGTTTATGCGACTTACAGTTTATCAAAAGATGAACAGTCAGAGTATATTGCTAAAAAAGAAGCTGCTTCAGATTATTTTGTAGCTTATGACGCTGAAACCGGTGCGCCTTCAATTAATTGGGATAGATGGTTTACTCCGTTAACAGAAGATGGTTTTAATCAAATTTTTGATAATAACCGTTCAAAGTCTGATGCTAGTACGATGACGACAGGTGCAAACATTACAGGTGACTTATTTGAATTACCAGCTGGTATGGTTGCATTCTCAGCACTAGTTGAATATGAGAAGTCAGAGTATGATATCAATGTACACCCTCGTACACTCTTAAAAGAAGGTCAAGGTTGGGCTAACTTGACAGGCACTGAAGGTGAAGGTGATCGTGCCAGAACAGCAGTTGCATTTGAGTTTTCAATTCCAGTAACAGAGCAATTTGATGTGAATCTAGCTGCTCGTTACGATAACTATAATGATGATACAGATGTAGGCGGTGCACCGACTTATCAAGTTGGTTTACAATACCGTCCTGTTGAAGAGCTTCTGCTTCGAGCTAACTGGGGTACAACTTTCCGTGCACCAGACCTTCATAACGTATTTAAAGATCCTTCAGGCTCATACTCAAGTATTACTGATTACGCATTAATTGAGTCATGTGAAGCACTTGCAGCGGGTAACTTAGACGGTATTTTAATTCCGAATGCCGATATTGCTAGTTTAACAACCACTTGTACACAAGACTTTACAGAAAGTTACACTGTATTTGGCGTGTCATCAGGTGAGAAAAATCTTAAAGAAGAAACGGGTGAGTCGCTTACTATTGGTTTTGTATGGGAGCCAATGGATAACTTAAGTATGACATTTGACCTTTACAATATTCTTATGGAAGATGCCGTACGTCCGTATCCAAACAGCCGTATCATGCGAGCAGAGCGTGACTGTCTGGCAGGTGACGAAGATCAAAACAGTGCATACTGTGCAGAAGCATTTGCACGTATAGATCGCTATGGTTCAACAGGCTTTAATACGTCTTATAAAGTAGACGAAATCCGTTCAAGCTTTATTAACGCGGCGATGCGTGAGCAAACTGGCTTCGATATGCAGCTAGAATACACGCATGAATTTGATGGTTTCGGTGAGTTTGGTCTACGTTCTGAGTATTCACACGTTCTTGAAACTAAGAACCAATGGTTCACAGGTGACGAGATCGATGAAGAATATCGTGATGATTACTACAACGATGAGTTCCGTTCAAAAGTTACTAATACTTTCTCTTGGACTACTGATGAATGGTACTTCACGTTAGTTCAATACCGTTATGGTTCACTACCTAACGATGTTGATGCTGATGATTGGACACAAGTTGAAGAGAAGCGTTATAAGCCTTTATTCATTTATAATTTAGGTATTAACTATGATGTAAATGATAGCAACCGTGTTCGTTTAGGTGTAAATAACTTATTTGATTCAGGTGCTCGTGCAGATGCATCAGAGCAAGGTCATCCATACTTCAATATTTTCTCATATCCAGCAATGACTATTCTTAAGGGTCGTGAGTTTACATTGAACTATACAGTGACTTTCTGATAGAAAGAAAACCTTTTAAAGCCCCTGTTGGGGCTTTTTTTGTTTTTAAGGAGTAAAAATGAAAACACATACTATTTTGGTGTGGCTATTTTTAGCGATGCTCAGTACGCAGGTGAATGCAAGTAAAATGATTGAAGGTTTTGCTAAGCACACAGCTTACCATCAAGTTGTTCTCGCACCAGATGGTAAGCACTTTGCCGTTACTGTGACAAATAATGAAGGCAAGCGTACTATATTGGTTTTAGAGCGCAGTACTAATCAGCAGGTTGGTTCATTAAGTTGGAGTGGCAGTGAGATCCCTAATCGCGTAGTGTGGCTCAATAATGAGCGCATTGGAATTGAAGTTGCTCTTAAAGTGAATGCATTAGATCAGCCAGTATTAACTGGTGAATATGTGGCGATGAATATTGATGGCAGCAAGAAAATAATTCTTCACGGTATGCGCAAAAAAGCGAAACGAAACAAAAGTAAAAGCAAGGCATCGATGGGGCAAATGTTTATTACAGACTTATTGCCTGATGAGCCTAATTTCGTAAATGTATTAACTATTCCTATCGGTGAGAGTTATGCAGAGTTAAAGCGTATCAACATTTATACAGGACGTGAAAAGCGTTTAGCAAAGTCACCACTCAAAGGGGGCGGCATGCTTGCAGACCATAATGGTAATGCGCGCTTTGCTGTAGGTATTGAAGATGATAATGGTAGTAATAAGACCGTTGTTTATTATAAACAAAAAGCTGATTCTGAGTGGCAGTTATTTGATAAATATAATGAAGATCAGGGGATGATTACACCCCTTGCCTTTGATGCAAAAAATGAAAAAGTCTATGTTTCTTCAAATATTAATCGTCAAACAAAAGCAATCTATTCACTGGATTTAGTAACTAAAGAGCTAAATCTGGTATCCGAAAATGGGCGGGTTGATGTTGCTGGTATGGATTTTGGTCCAAACAGAAGGCTTTATGCAGTGCATTATGAGCCTGACTACTCAGAGGTCGATGTTATTGATAAAAAGCATCCATTAGGCAAGTGGTATCCTTCATTTATTAAGTCATTTAAAGGTGCAAAAGTATCAATTGTAAGTTCAACACAGGATATGACCGAAATGGTTATTCTGGTTGAAACAGATAAAGATCCTGGCAGCTACTATCTCTTTAACAGTGCCACTGGAAAATTAAGTCTATTAATGAAGAGTAAACCATGGCTCGAATCTGACAAGTTAGGCACTACAGAAGCATTTAGCTTTACAGCACGTGATGGAAAAACGATTTACGGCTTTATTACTTTACCGAAAGGGAAAGATAAAAATTTACCTATGATTGTAATGCCACATGGTGGTCCTCATGGTCCACGTGATCATTGGACTTATGGTACTAATGATGACGTGCAATTGTTAGCGTCTCATGGCTACGCTGTACTTCGAGTAAATTTTAGAGGTAGTGGTGGTTACGGTAAGAACTATCAATCTAGCGGTTATCGAAAATGGGGTAGTGCCATTATGGATGATATTACCGATGGTGTTAAATGGGCTGTATCACAAGGTATTGCTGATGAGAGTCGTTTGTGTATATACGGTGCCTCTTTTGGTGGTTATTCTGCACTCATGGCACCAGTAAGAGAGCCAGAACTGTATAAATGTGCGATTGGTTATGTAGGTGTATATGACATGGATCTCTTGTTTAAAACAGGTGATGTGCCTGAGTCACAATATGGCACTAACTTTTTAAAGAAGGTTATTGGTGAAGATAGAGCGGAAATAGAAGCTTTTTCACCAGCACGTCACGTTGATAAAATAAAAGCAGCTGTATTTATTGTGCATGGTGAGAAAGATGAGCGCGCGCATTATGATCATGCTTTACTACTTCGTGACAAGTTTGAGCAAGCAAATAAGCCATATAAATGGTTGACGAAACCAAAAGAAGGCCATGGTTTTTATAAAGAAGAAAATCGAATGGATTTGTACAATCAAATGCTTGATTTCTTAGAAAAGCATATTGGAAAGTAATAACTTCGGGACTTTCAATTCTTATATTAACAGTCCCGAAAATTAATTTTTTCTTACAATATTGTTTTTCAATAAGTAAGCTAAGTTGTTACCGTTATAGGTATTATTAATTGCTTGTTTGGTTATGCAAGGAGAGTTACATGCGTTTATCGTTAGTAAAAAAACTTAAATTAGCAACTGTATCATCTGCATTTATATTTTCTGTAAATGCGAGTCCATCTGATGATCTGGGGTTTGTACTTGGTATTAAAGATATTTCACAAGGTTATGAGGTGTTAGAAGTTAGGAAAGGAAGCTTAGCAGATAAGCTCAAAGTAAAAGCAGGTGATAGAATTACTGCGGTTCATGGGCAGATCCCTAATGAGGGCAATAAGAATCAAATCGTAGCAGCTCTTAATACTATGGGACCTGGTAGCTTATTCAATGTGAGGATTGTTTCTGATGGCGATGAATTTGAGCTATTAAGCGCAATCCCCGAAGTCCGTAAAGCATCTACGGAAATGTGTGCGTATGCTTCTTTGCAGGGAAATCCACCCAAAACCAGAGATGTACACAACGTATCAGTAAAGCATGTTAATGGCAGTCCTGTAAATAATCGTAATCGTTACAAATTAGATTCTGGATATAACACATTGCGACTTTTAGAAAACATTAAAGTCCAAGATATCCGCTATAAACTTACATCAGAGCGCCATAAAAATGTGCGTATCTATATTGAACCGGGAGATCAGGTTTATTTGGGTGCTCAGTACTTGAAAGCTTATCGTATGGAAACAATGCGTGGTAAGCATTGGTATCCAACAATCTGGAAAAGTAAGCAAGTTTCTTGCAGTATGTAACACATGTTCCAATATATTAAAGCGACTCATTGTAGTCGCTTTTTTGTAATAATCTTACGTTTTCTAGAGTTGTTATTGCGCAAACATTACTTTTTTAAAATATCTGATTTGGTTGCAAGTTGAGAAAATGGACGCCTCAACAAGCTGTTAAGTGCTATGTTAAAACTAACGTCTTCAATAAGTTGCTATGCTCTATGTTCTCAATGGCGCTTCTTATTTAATCACAGGAAAATACTCAAATACGGATAAGTTTAAAATAAATGTTTTCATTTTATTTGTTGCGTTTAACAATTTCAACCTAATTACTTATTCATCTGCGCTATAAACTTATTTGAGTCTGCGATGGATTTATTCATTTCGCTCATAAGTGTTTTAATATCGCGTTTTAATGTAGAAAACTCGCCTTTTATTGCGGCAATTGCTTGCGCATTAAGGTTATGTTTTAGGTATAAAACGTTGTCGTTTAACGCGGTTAAAACGGGTTCCATTTTGCTTTCAGAGCGGCGCATTGAACGTAATAGTTGCTCAAACTGGCGCTTAGTCGCGGAAAGTTTCTTTTGACTATCGCGTTTTAGTTTAGCGTTTGAATACTGTTCTAATTCTTCTTCCCACTCATCAAACAGTGCTTCGGCTACGTCTTCAACGGCATTAATTTTACTCGATACATCTTCAGCTGACTTTTTACTCGCCAAATAATCATCATTAAGTTGGTCGTAAACTTTTTGTAGCTCACCACCATCAAAATTAATTAATGTTGTTAAGCGCTCATAGGCTGATTGGAATTCTTCTTGAGAATCTTGTTGAGACTCTTTTGCTTCTTCTACACGGTCAATCAGAATGTCGCGCTTGTGAACACCTACGCTTTCCATTGCAGAGTAATAAGCTGTTTGACAGCCTGAAAGGGTTAATAAGCTTGTGGTTGCGACAGCGAGCAGTAATTTTTTCATAGTGTGTTCAATTCTCTTTATGCTTTCCATTATCTTGTTATTATATGGCAATATTTTTTTATTAGTAGCGCTTACGATGCAGAATAAAGTCGATTACTCCCAGATGTTTCAGCAATTTGGTAAAGCAATACGTTACGCCGCCTTTTGGTTTAAGGGGTATGGCAAACGTTGCTTAGATGACCAAATTACCGTTAATGCGGGTTATTTAGCCTATGTAACCTTGTTGTCATTGGTACCAATGCTCGCTGTGGTCTTTGCTATTTTTTCTGCGTTTCCTGTGTTTCAGGACTTTAGAGCGGTTATCGAAAATTTTATTTTTAATAACTTTGTGCCAACGTCTTCAGAAACCATTAAAGAGCACATAGGTGCGTTTACTGGTAATGCGAGTCAAATGACAGCAATGGGTATTGGTTTTTTAATCGTTGTAGCGCTGTTTTTGATTCGTAATGTAGATGCAACGCTCAATCGTATTTGGCGCACGCAGAAGAAGCGCCCGGTTGTGATCTCGTTTGCGGTTTATTGGATGGTATTAACGCTTGGCCCGGTTTTATTGGGTGCAAGCTTAGGTATGACATCGTACCTTGTCAGCTTGGCAGCGTATGCCGATGAAGGGATCCCTGGTTTTAGCGGCTTTCTACTTGGATTGTTACCTTACGTGATTTCTACCGCGGGTTTTATGCTGATTTACACCGTAGTTCCTAATATCCGAGTGCCTATTAAAGCCTCTTTACCAGGCGCGATGTTTGCCGCACTGTTATTTGAGCTCAGTAAAAAAGGGTTTGCAGCTTACGTAAGTAACTTCCCATCTTATGAAGTGATTTATGGGGCACTTGCGACCATTCCTATTTTGTTTGTTTGGGTGTATCTGTCATGGATTGTCGTGTTATTAGGTGCTGAATTCACAGTATCACTACAACAGAGCTTCGGTGAGAGAAAGAAGCCGTTAATTGTTGAGCAAGAGGAAGAATAATATGCAAGGGTTAATTCAACGGGTGAGTGAAGCCAAAGTGGTCGTTGATGGGAAGGTTGTTGGTGAAATTAGTCACGGTATTTTACTGCTGTTAGGGGTAGAAAAAGGTGATGACCAGCAAAAAGCAGATAAGCTATTGCACAAAGTATCTGGCTACCGCATTTTCTCTGATAGTGAAGGGAAAATGAATTTGAGCCTAAAAGATATCGGCGGTGATTTGTTAGTGGTTTCGCAATTTACACTAGCAGCCGATACTAAAAAAGGAATGCGTCCTAGCTTTTCGTCTGCAGCTGTACCAGCGCTTGGTGAAGAGTTATACGAATATTTTGTAAGCCAAGCTAAGCAAAGCTTAACAACTGTGCAAACAGGCCAATTTGGTGCCGATATGAAAGTGCACCTAGTGAACGATGGACCCGTGACGTTTCGTTTAGAAGTGTAAATGCACTATTTTGTTGTTGTAGTCCTTAATCGCGTAAATTGTCACATCCGCTTTAAATACACTCGTCAGTACAGTGCGCAACGAATTTAACTGATGCGCGCTTTCACATATAAAATTAATAAATAAGTGCCGATTAGCGTCATCAACAAACAGCGACTTCACTCGTTGATAAAACTCGTGTTGAAACAGAAAAATAGGGCAGTCTTGCTTACTAAATAAATCAAGCACAATCCAATTATACGAGTTGGAAAAATGATAAGTTGTAATATCGCCGGCAATGAGATTGGATTGTGGCAGTGACGCAAAATACTGCGTATATAACTCGATAATATCTTGGCTTTTTTCAATAGTAGTAATGTTGCAATGCGGGTAACTTGCATTGAGATAATTGCGAATTGCACCGCCACCTAATCCTACTTCTAATATATTGCTGGGCTCAGGTAAGGTTTGCCATAAGCTGGCTAATTGTTGCAAATGTGGCAGTAAAAACTGCTGAGGTTGTGTTAAATCGCTAACTGACTGTAATGTGTTGTCTATTAATAGCCACCTAACATCTTCAAGCTGCCTAACAGTGCATGTGCCTATTGGCGTTTTTCTTAAGCAAACTAGGGTGCCAAGCATGTTTGCGTTATTTACAAAATCAATAGATACCACATTAAGCCCTTGTAAACGCGTTCAATATTAAGCGTAGGCTAATACCAAAGTGTTTACCATCGAGTGATTTTATATTGTGCATTTTTAGGTTAATCTGTTGCCAATTAAAATTATAAGGAGTCGCTATGTTACAAGTTACGACACCCCAAAGTAGTCAAGATTGGCAGGATTATTATCAACTTAGATGGCAGGTGCTACGCGCCCCTTGGCAGCAGCCTCGAGGTTCTGAACAAGACGAGTTCGAGCAAGAAGCGGAACATCGTTTTATTAAAAATGAACAAGGCCAAGTGCTAGGCGTTGCACGTTTGCATTGGAATACCGGTGAACAAGCGCAAGTGCGTTATATGGCGGTGAATAAAGATCATCGCGGTCATCACCTTGGCAGTCGTTTATTGCATGAACTAGAAAAGCTTGCATGGCAGCAAGGCGCTAAAGAATTACTCTTGTTTGCTCGTGATAGAGCGGTCGATTTTTATAAGCGCCACGGTTATGTGGTTGTTGAAAAAGCGCACTTGATGTACGGCGATATTCAACATTGGAAAATGGTTAAAGTATGCCCGTCATGTCCAGGCTGGTTCCGTCGCCCTGAATGGACTAAGGTGCTGCAAAATACGTGGCGTGAGGATATTCCAATCAGCGATGCTATGGGCATTAAGGTTGAGAGTTATACCGATTGGCAATTTACTACAAGCGCTGAATTTAGTGCTAATCAAAACCTTCACGGTACAATGTTTGCCGGTTCTATTTATAGTCTTGCTACCTTAACAGGTTGGGGAGCAACTTATTTACATTTGAAAGAGATAGGAAGCGACGCTGCAATTGTGCTATCTGATGCAAGTATTAAATATCTTAAGCCGCTAAAACAAGATCCTATCGGCAATGTTGATTTACACAAGTGCTCAGGTGATCTTTCTAGCTTAGAGCAAGGTGAAAAAGCAGTTTACACAGTGCCAGTGCAAATTTTTGACGGTGAGCAACTGGTTGCTGAATTTGTCGGTGAGTACACCTTGCTGCCAAAGAAGTAGAACTAGGGTGATATAAGCGTAATTGCTTATATCACGGTAACAGGAAGTAGGTTGCAGTGCCAAGGAAGGCAAAAATACCTACTACATCTGTTACTGTTGTTAGAATTACCCCGCCAGCAAGTGCTGGGTCGATATCTAATTTCTTTAAAATAAGTGGAATTGTTACCCCGGCACAACCGGCGGCAAATAAATTCATAAACATCGCAAAGGCAATCACTAAACCGAGTGTGAAGTCCCATTGCCAAAGCGCTACTACCGAAGCTATTAACACCGCCCAAATCACGCCATTGAGCATACCAATCGCTATTTCTTTACCAATTAACCAACGCTGGTTGGCATCGTTAATGTGGCCAACAGCCATACCGCGAATAACTAAGGTGAGTGTTTGGCTACCGGCAATGCCACCCATTGAAGGCACAATGCCGTTAAGTACAGCTAAAATCGGTAATATACCTAAGGTCGATTCAAAAAAACCTGCCACAAATGCAGCAAGGATTGCAGTAATTAAGTTTACGCCAAGCCACACCGAGCGGCGCTTGGTACTTTTTACAACGGGAGCGAAGGTATCTTCTTCGTCATCAAGACCCGCCATACTCATCATGCTGTGTTCGGCTTCTTCACGGATTACATCAACAATGTCATCGATGGTAATACGGCCAAGTAATTGGCTGTCTTCATCGACAACAGGGGCTGAAATCCAGTTATGACGTTCGAATAATTGCGCAACTTCTGACTCACCCATACTAACAGGGATTGCTTCAGATTCATTATCCATCACTTCTCGTACAGTGAGTAACGGACTTTTTGTCAATAATGTCGCAAGCTGAATATCACCTAAAAACTTATTTTCTTTATCGACAACGTAAAGTTCATCGGTGCCTTCAGGTAATTCGCCTTTTAAGCGTAAATAACGCAAAACGACGTCAAGCGTGACATCAGGGCGAATCGTGATGGTATCGGTACTCATTAGAGCACCCGCGGTTTCTTCCTCGTAAGATAAAACAAATGTCGCGCGCTCTTGATCTGTTTTATCCATTGAGCCCAATACTTCTTGGTATACGGTATCGGGTAAGCTACGTAACACTTCTGCAAGGTCATCATCATCCATTTCTTCCGTTGCAGCGGCAATTAGCGCAGGATCCATTTGCGCGATAATGCCGTTACGCACATCTTCAGAAAGCTCTTCTAAGGTTTCACCTTGCAGATCCGGGTCAACCAATTGCCATAAAACAGTACGGCTTTTATGCGGTGAAGACTCCAACAATAAAGCAATATCACACGGTGGCATATGCGCTAACATGCGTCGAACATGCACAAACATGCCGCTACTTAGGGCTTTTGTAACCTCATGTAGTTGTGTTTGTGAGTAGTCTTGTTCTAGTGCTTCTGGCATGTTCACCCTATTATTTATTGAAGGTTGGAGTGAATGATTGCAACTCTTTGATTTATTAGAGTTAACTTACGTCTAACTTATTGTAGCATTATTGCAGAAAAATGTTTTAACTAAGTTAGCTGTTTATTCGTCTTCGTTAAACTTAGCTTGAATTAAATCGCCTATGGCAAGTAACGCTTGATCTTGGTCAGGACCCTCACAACGCACTAATACCTCTTTACCTTGCGAGCTTTCTAACAGCATTAAACCCAATACACTATCAGCTTCAGCCGTTTTACCGCCTTGGGATAAACTAATTTTCGCATCAAATGCCATTGCGAGCTTTGCAAGTTGGGTTGCAGCGCGAGCATGTAGCCCTAACTTGTTTTCGATTAAAAATCGTTTTTCAACTGACATAATAGTCGCTTATGCTTATTTGTTTACTTGCTCACGATGGTGGGCTTTTACGTTTTTATGGTGTTTGGCGAAGCTATCAGCCAGTGTTTGTGCTAAATAAACTGAACGATGCTGGCCGCCAGTACAGCCAATTGCAACGGTTAAATAGCTACGGTTATTACGCTCTAAATGCGGTAACCAAGTTTCAATAAAGGTTTGCACTTGCCATGCAAATTTATGAACCACAGGCTGGCTAGAAAGGAAGTCGATTACCGGTTGGTCTAACCCCGTTAACGGCTTAAGTGCTGGTTCCCAATGCGGGTTTGGCAAAAAGCGGGCGTCAAAAACATAGTCAGCATGTTTTGGAATACCGTGTTTATAACCGAATGACTCAAACGTGATAATTAACTGATTTGATTTTTTACCGAGTACCTTCTCTCGTATGCTATCGGCAAGTTGGTGAACACTTAAGCCTGTTGTATCGATAAAAATATCCGCTTGTGAGGCGATAGGATCGAGCAGCTTTTTCTCAGCTTCAATGGCTTCTTCAAGGGAGATATTATTCAGTGATAACGGATGCAAGCGGCGCGTCTCTGAAAAGCGCTTAATTAGCGTGCTGTCATCGCTATCAAGGTAAAATAAGGTTGGTGTTGCAAAACCAGGTAAATAGTCGAGTACTTCTTCTATTTCCTCTGGCTCTTTAGTCATATTTCGAGCATCAACACTCACTGCAATTTTGTCGTATTTATCTGAAACTGAGCGGATCAACGAAGGCAATAAATTAACAGGAATATTGTCAACAACATAGTACCCGAGATCTTCCAATACTCTGAGAGCGACTGTTTTTCCTGAACCAGAACGACCACTGACTAAAATAAGTTGCACTTAGATCTCCCTTAGTTAACTCGCCTCACTACTAATGATTTGATATAGCTGATGATTATTTTCAGCGTGACGTAGTTGACGGCAAAACTGCTTATCTTTTAGTTTATCAGCGATGGTGGCTAAAGTCTGCAAATGTTGCTGGCACTTTTGTTCTGGTATGAGCAGTACGATAAAAATATCAACGTCTTTATCGTCAATAGCATCAAACGGAATAGGTGACTGATTTACAATTAAAAAGCCAATGGTATTTTGTAGGCCATCAATGCGGCCATGAGGAATGGCGAGGCCTTTACCAATACCCGTGCTACCTAGTTTTTCGCGTTGCAGCAAGGCTTCAAGAAACTCTTGAGAAGTAATATCAGGGGCTTGCTGATGGGCAAGGTCGCTAATAAATTCAAACAGTCTTTTTTTGCTATTAAAAAGGACCGCGGTTTTAGCGCAGTCCTCAGCAATAATATCGGTTAATTTCATTTTAGTGGCGAGAAAGTTTCTCTTTGTGCTTAATTACTTGGCGGTCTAGTTTGTCGACCAGGCCATCGATTGCTGCATACATATCTTGATGCTCGGTAGAGGCAAACAATTCGCCACCGTTAACATGCATAGTAGCTTCTGCTTTTTGTGATAGTTTTTCAATATCTAGAATAACGTGCACGTTATTTATATGATCAAAATGCCTCTCTAGTTTTGCAAATTTGTTAGTGACATAGTCTCTTAAAGAATCAGTAATTTCTACGTGACGACCTGTTAAGTTTAATTGCATAAGCATTTTCCTTCTATTTGGTCTAGATCAGGCTCTTGCGCTGATTAGACGGTGGTATGGATAGCGACTCACGGTATTTTGCGATAGTGCGTCGCGCCACTTTAATTCCTTGTTCTGCTAGTAAGTCGGTAATCTTGCTATCACTTAATGGTTTAGCTGGATTTTCCGCCGCAACTAGCTTTTTGATCAGTGCTCGAATCGCGGTAGATGAACACTCACCCCCATTTTCCGTGCTAACGTGGCTTGAAAAAAAGTATTTAAGCTCATAAATGCCACGTGGTGTATGCATGTATTTTTGCGTTGTTACACGCGAGATAGTCGACTCATGCATCTCGACCATTTCGGCAACGTCGTTTAAAACCATAGGTTTCATTGCTTCGTCACCATATTCAAAGAATGCCTGTTGTTGTTCAACAATGCAATTGGCTACTTTTAATAAAGTATCGTTGCGACTTTCTAAGCTTTTAATAAACCATTTTGCTTCTTGCAAATGGTTGCGAATAAACTGGCTGTCAGTGCTTGATTTCATCGAGCGAGTAAGCGCAGCATATTGTTCATTCACGCGGATCTTTGGCATGCTATCGTTGTTTAAATCAACGCGCCAACGTCCTTTAATTTTCTTTACTGAAACATCGGGAACCACATATTCAGGCTCTTCTTTTATGATGCTTTCAGCTGGTTTTGGATTAAGGCTATGTATTAATGTTAAGACTTCTTTTAACTCAGGCTCCTTGAGTTTAGCCTTCTTCATTATTGTACGATAATCACGTAATCCCAAAAGTTCCATATGGTTTGAGATTACGCTCTTTGTTTCGTTTAGCCAAGGGGTATTTTTGTCGTACTGATTGAGCTGGATCAATAAACATTCTTGTAACGAACGTGCAGCAATACCAACAGGATCAAAGAGTTGAACGCGTTTAAGTACAGCTTCAACTTCGTCTAGTTCAATTTGTTCTTGGTCGTCAGATTGCTGTACCGCTTCTAAAATTTCTTCGCTACTTTGTGTTAAATAACCTGAATCGTCTACCGCTTCAACAATTGTGGTTGCGATCATCTCGTCGGTGTCGCTGAACGGCGTTAAGCGTAATTGCCACATCAAGTAATCTTGCAATGATTCGCTGGTAGAGCCTTGATATACAGTATCGTTGTCAGGAGCTGGGGCGTTACTGACAGAAACTGGTGCGGCGCTGATATAATCATCCCACGACACATCCATAGCTAAATCTTCAGAAATATTCTCGTTGCTAAGTGCGTCGCTTGATTCAATTTCACTTTGGCTTGGCGCTGCTTCAACATCATCGCCGTTTATTGATTCGTCTTTGTTTGACTCAGTGCTTTCGTTGTTTTGTTTATCGTCACTGTAGTCAATGTCTTCTTCAAGTAAAGGATTGGCATCAAGCGCTTCTTGAATTTCTTGCTGCAAATCTAACGTACTCAGTTGCAACAAGCGAATAGCCTGTTGCAATTGTGGAGTCATTGTTAGTTGCTGCCCAAGGCGAAGCTGTAAAGATTGCTTCATGTAGTTATTCTAATCCTTCTTTCGATTTCAAGCCGCTAGTTAACAATTCAATTCCAAATTTAAGGCCTATAACTATTACTATAGTCTGAATTGTTCACCTAGGTATACATCGCGTACTTTTTGGTTGTTTAAAACGTCTTCAGCCGTGCCAGATGCGATTAATTCGCCGTGAGAAACAATGTAGGCTTTTTCACATACATCTAAGGTTTCACGCACGTTGTGGTCTGTTATTAACACGCCAATGCCGCGATTTTTCAAATGCTCAATTATTTTCTTTATATCTATCACTGAAATAGGATCAACACCAGCAAAAGGTTCATCTAACAGGATAAATTTGGGGTTTGCGGCTAATGCGCGCGCAATTTCCACACGACGACGTTCACCGCCCGACAATGCCATACCCTGTGAATCTCGGATATGGCCAATGTTAAATTCTTCTAATAAATCATCGAGCGCTTCTTCGCGTTGCACACGATTAAGTTCTTTGCGTGTTTCTAGAATCGCCATGATGTTTTGATATACAGTAAGCTTTCTAAAAATCGACGATTCTTGCGGTAAATAGCCTATGCCTAAACGGGCGCGACTATGCATTGGTTGCAATGTAATGTCATTATCGTCAATACGAATAACGCCATTGTCGCTCGGCACTAAACCAACAATCATGTAAAACGTCGTGGTTTTACCGGCACCGTTAGGACCCAGCAAACCAACAATACTGCCAGCTTTCACTTCTAAACCAACATTTTTTACCACTTGGCGTGATTTGTAACTTTTAGCCAGCTTTTCGGCAATTAATGTGCTCATTGTCCGCCTTGTTCATTTTGCGTATTGATGATGGTTTTTACTTGGTTAGTTGAGTTTTCAGCTTTTTTAGACGTCACTGTTTCAGCTGCGCGATCATAGATGATGGTATCTGCTGACATCATGTCGCCATTTTGTTGAAATTTGGCGCCACCAGACATTGTAAATAATGATTTAGCCACATCGTAAGTGACTTTTTTAGCACTTGCGACAATGATTGACCCATCTTCTTGTTCAGCACTAAATTTTACCGGATCACCACTGGCAATAAGTAATTGCTGGTTATCTCCTAACTCAGCTCGTTTATGTGCTTCAAGGTAATCGGCGGTGATGGTCATATTGCCATGCTTAATTTGTACATTATGGCGAAAAATACCGACATTTTCTTTTAAGCGAGCAGCTTGCTCATCGGCGTCAATCTCAAGTGGGTGCTTAAGTTTGATCTGCTCAGCGGTAGCGTGTCCACTTGTGATACACAAAGTGAGGGCTAGTCCAGCGATTGACAGTAATTTCGTCATGTTATTGGTCATAATAAGTGGTCTTTGTATGGTTTATTAACTTAATAACTTGCTCTTCTAAATTAGCATTGAGGCCTTGTCCTTTAATTTCAAGTCCCGGACCTGTCATTTTTACTTCGGATTGAGAAGTCATTAGTTTGCTATTAATTAAATATTCTACGCTTGCCGCTTCAATTGTATTGAGCATGATATTTGGTGTTAGACTTTTGGCAATAACGTTTTGTTCCAAAATGAGCTTTTCGTTATTGTAGAGCGTGGCTTCATCGGCTGTGAGTTGCCACACACCTTGTTCTGAAAAAATAGTAAATTGCGGTTTTTCAAAGTGGGTAAAACCTAAATCTTGATACATCGACATTTTTCGCGCCATCACTTTATGGCTAACAGTACCAGATTCATTAAAGTTGGTTTGCTTTAAGTCGGTTGCAATGTAATCAGGAATACTGGCAACGTTTTCAACAATCGGCTTTGGTTCTTTAGGTGTAAAGAAGTAAGGCAACCAAAGCCAAACCATGGCAATGGTGAAAAGTATAGTAAGTGCAATACGCGCCGACATTAGCTGCTACTACCTGCGTGGCTAAGTGTTTTGTCTTGGCTCAGCATAATTAAATCGGTCAGTTCTCTTACTGCGCCAAAACCGCCTACCATGGTAGTTTTATAATCAGCGATGCGTTTTACCAGAGGGTGAGCATCATTGGTTGCTACGGCAAAGCCAACTAATTCCATTACGGGTAAATCCGGGCTATCGTCCCCAATATAAGCAATGTTTTCGTTATCAAGTGATAGCGCGTGTTTTAAGTTATTAAAAGCGACTATTTTATCTTCTTGGCCTTGATAGATATGCTGAACAGTAAGGCTTTTCATACGGTTTTCCACAATCTTTGAGTTGCGCCCAGTAATTACCGCAACCTGTATGCCACTATTGATAAGCGACTTAATACCAAAGCCATCTTTAGTATGAAATGCTTTTAGTTCTTCGCCATCATTACCAAGGTAAATGCGACCATCAGAAAATACGCCATCGATATCACAAATTAACAGTTTAATTTTGCTTGCTTTTGCAAATACGTCAGCACTGGTTTGTGCATATAATTCGTTAAAAAGCTGCTGTGATGTAGTTAAACTCATAAAACACCTGCCTTAAGTAAATCCTGCATATTAAGTGCGCCAATTGGCTGTTGTTGCTGGTCAACTACAAGCAAACCGTTTATTTTCTTTTGTTCCATTATGTTTAAGGCTTCAGCAGCAAGCATCGATTCATTTGCTGTTGTGCACTGTTTAGTCATCACTTCTGAAATAGCTGTAGCGTGAATATCAATGCGTTGTTCTAAAATCCGGCGCAGGTCACCATCGGTAAAAATACCTGAAAGTAATCCGTTATTGTCGACAACCGCTGTCATACCAAGCCCTTTGGCTGTCATTTCTAACAGAGCGTTTTTAACCGTTGTGTTTTCAGCTACCACAGGTAATGCTTCGCCTTGATGCATAATGTCTTTAAGCATTAACAATAGGCGCTTACCTAAACTGCCGCCAGGGTGTGATAAAGCAAAATCATCGGCGGTAAAACCTTTTTCTTCAAGCAATGCAACAGCAATCGCATCGCCCATCGCCAAGGTTGCTGTAGTACTTGCTGTAGGTGCTAGTCCTAAAGGGCAGGCTTCTTCTGAAATAGCGATACAAATATGCACATTAGATTGTTGTGCAAGAGTTGAGTGTTGTTTGCCACTCATGCCTACGATTTTTGCACCAATGCGCTTGATTACGGGGATCAGGTTAATCACTTCTGCGGTTTCACCTGAATTAGAGATCATCAATAGCACATCATCTTGTGTGATCATGCCTAAGTCGCCGTGACTTGCTTCGCCTGGGTGGACAAAAAAAGCGGGTGTGCCAGTGCTTGCTAGCGTTGCTGCTATTTTATTACCTATATGACCCGATTTTCCCATACCAATGACAATAACACGGCCTTTGCAGTCATACATCAACTGACACGCATTGCTAAAGTCATCGTTAATATATTGAGCGAGTTGCTCAATGGCATTTTTTTCGATTTCTAAAACGCGTTTACCGCGAGCAATAAAGTTCATGACTTTGCCTTAAGCGCTTACTGTTGAGAAAATAAGGTATTGATATCCTAAAAAGGCAGCTAACAACAAACCGCCTTCAACACGATTAATACGGCGTGAACCGCGAATACTCAAACTCATTGCAATAAGGGCTGCTGTTGCACCTAACATAATTAAGATATCGCGGCTCGATACTGCAGGATCAACGCTTGATGGATTAATAATGCCCGCAAGCGACAATACCGCTAACAGGTTAAAGATATTTGAGCCAATGATGTTGCCTAGCGCTAAGTCGTCTTCATTTTTAAGTACGCCAGCAACACACGCCGCAAGTTCAGGTAAGCTGGTACCAATTGCAATAATAGTTAAGCCAATCACCAAATCGCTAATACCAAATAGTTTGGCAATGTCGGTTGCTGATTCAATAATAAAATGTGAACTGATAGGTAAAATCGCCATGCCGATAACTAACCACATAAGCGCAATCGGTGTGCGTACATTGTCAGGCACTTCGTCACAGGCTTCGTCAACGAAGGGATCGTGTTCGGCATTGGCTGCTTTGCTTTGTTTTACCGAGATAATGGTCACTGCAGCAATAAAAATGAAGAAACTCACCATCAGTGCAACGCCTTCACCGAATGCTAAATAGTTGTCCGATAAAATGTACCAAGCACCAAGGGATACTAGCATTACGACTGGCATTTCACGTTTTAGCGTACTCGATGACACACTCAGCGGGCGCAACAGTGCTGTAATACCAAGTACTAGCAGAATATTAGTAATATTTGAACCAACCGCGTTACCGACAGCAGTGTCTGTTTGTTTTGCAAGCGCCGCTTGCGCCGATACCATCATCTCTGGTGCCGATGAGCCCATCGCGACAATTGTTAAACCAATAATTAATGTTGGAATACCATAGTTCTTTGCCAGTGCAGCCGCACCAAAAACAAAGCGATCCGCACTCCAAACTAAGCCAACAAATCCTGCAATTAAAATAGCAATTGATAACAACATTATTGAATAAAAACCAAAATTTAGATAACACCAAATAATATCAAATCTGGATTTAAAACACAGCTTTTGTAAGTGTTATTACAAATATTTACTTTTTCATAGGTTTCACAACATTTTTAAAACGCTTAGAATACAGTGCGCAATTAATTCTAGGAGAGCGACTTGTCGCAAAGTTTAGTTGAAATAAAGGACGTTACCTTTTCTCGTGGCGATAGAGTGATTTATCAAAACATGAGCTTTAGCGTTCCTACAGGAAAAATCACCGCGATAATGGGACCAAGTGGTATTGGTAAAACAACCATGTTGCGTTTGATTGGTGGTCAGCTGAAACCCGATTCAGGCGACATTTTGTTTTCAGGTGAAAGCATTCCGAAAATGTCACGCAGCGAGCTATACCAAGCGCGTGAACGTATGAGCATGTTATTTCAAAGCGGCGCTCTATTCACTGATATGAGCGTGTTTGACAATATTGCTTTTCCACTTCGTGAACATACTAAATTGTCAGAAGACGTTATCCGTATCATCGTATTAATGAAATTAGAAGCGGTTGGGTTACGTGGCGCGCGTGACTTAATGCCGTCAGAGCTTTCAGGTGGTATGGCAAGGCGTGCGGCACTGGCTCGGGCAATTGCACTCGACCCTGAATTAATCATGTACGATGAACCTTTTGCGGGCCAAGATCCAATCTCAATGGGCGTGTTAGTTAAGTTAATCAAATCATTAAACCAAACACTTAACATCACTTCTTTGGTGGTAACGCACGATGTGACAGAGGTGATGAGTATTGCGGATCATGTCGTGATTTTAGCGGATAAAGGAGTGATTGGTGAAGGTTCACCTGAACAGGTTGCTCAGTCAAAATCGCCGTTAGTTCAACAGTTTTTACAAGGGCTATCTGATGGTCCTGTGCCATTCCACTTTGATGCTGCGCCATACGAACAAGATTTATTAATGGGAAGCGAACGTGGTTAATACTATTCAAATAATCGGCCGCAATACACTAGACACACTAGCAGGCATAGGCCGTGCGCTAATTATGCTGTTAGGCGCTATTTTTAGTGTGCCAAATTTCAAAAAGGGTACACCATTATTGATAAAGCAACTTTATATGGTTGGCTTTTTATCACTGATTATTATTTTAGTATCAGGCCTTTTTATCGGCATGGTATTGGCGTTACAAGGCTACACAGTATTGGTGGATTACGGTGCTGAAGACAGTCTTGGCCCATTGGTTGCGTTGAGCTTATTGCGAGAGTTAGGCCCAGTAGTTACGGCTTTGTTATTTGCTGGTCGTGCAGGCAGTGCATTAACTGCCGAAATTGGTTTAATGAAAGCAACAGAACAGTTAACTAGTTTAGAAATGATGGCTGTAGACCCCCTAAAGCGTGTGATTGCGCCACGTTTTTGGGCTGGCATGATTAGTATGCCGCTGCTTGCGATGATTTTCTCGGCGGTAGCGATTCTTGGTGCACATATTGTTGGTGTTGATTGGCTTGGTGTTGATTCAGGTAGTTTTTGGTCAATTATGCAGGCACAAGTATCGTTTGAAAAAGACATTTTAAATGGCGCAATTAAAGCCGTGGTATTTGCTTTTGTTGTGACTTGGATTGCACTTTATAAAGGCTACGATTGTGTACCAACTTCTGAAGGTATTAGTAAAGCAACAACAGAAACCGTAGTGCAGTCATCACTGGCAGTTTTGGGATTAGATTTTGTGCTAACAGCAATTATGTTTGGCGCGTAAAGGGTAAAAAATGAATTCGAAGAAAATTGAAATATTAGTAGGCTTTTTCGTTAGTTTAGGTATAGCAGCAATTGTGATGCTGGCACTTAAGGTAGCGAATGCGGGCATGAGTGGAAACGGCGATACTTACAGCCTTTTTGCAAAATTCGACAATATAGGTTCGCTTAAAGTGCGCTCACCAATCAAGGTAGGTGGTGTTGTAGTGGGTCGCGTTGAAGCAATTAATTTAGATCCTACGGACTATGTGCCTGTTGTGCACATGAAAATTGCGACAGAATACGGCAATTTTACCGAGACTACGTCGGTCAATATATTAACTTCAGGCATTCTTGGTGAGCAGTATTTAGGTATTAACCCTGGTGTGATTGCGCACAAAGATATGAATGGCGAGGATGAACTAAGTGAAATGTTTGGCCTCGAAGAAGTAAAGGTTTTAAAAGATGGTGACTTTATTACTGATACTAAATCAGCTCTGGTATTGGAAGAGCTTATTGGTCAGTTTTTGTTTAACCAAAGTAACGATTAATTAGGATTGTAATAGTTAAGATGATGAAATATTTATTTGCGATTTTACTGGTATTGGCGTCGAGTGTATCAGTTGCTAAAGAAGTGGACGAAAGTAACCCGTATTTAATGGTAAGAACGGTTGCAGAGAATACCTTTGCTCGTATCACTCAAGATAAAGCGATTATTGAACATGATAAAAACCATTTAAAAGTAGTGGTTGAGCAAGAACTACTTCCTTATATCGATTATCGCTATGCGGCGCAGCGTGTGCTTGGTAGCTATATTTCTAAAGTGCGTAATATTAAAGATAAAGAAGAGCAAAAGGCGGAAATTGAAAACCTTAAACGCTTTATTGATGTATTTCGCGAATATTTAATTACGTCTTATGCGGGTATTTTTACCCAGTATCGTGGTCAAGAGGTAGAATTTGCACCAGCTCAAGACTTTTCAGACGATAAGTTAGTGCTTGTTAAAACTAAAATTGTTGAATCAGGTAAGCCAGATATCAACATCGACTTTAAAGTACGCAAAACTAAATCAGGCGAATGGAAAGGTTTCGATATGTTACCTGAAGGCATTAGCTTATTAGATGCTAAGCAATCAGAGTTTCACGGTATTCTGCGTACAGAAGGCCTTGGTTACGTAATTGATATGCTAGATAAAAAGAGCAAGTTGCCAGTGCAATTTGCTGGTGAATAAGTAATGTCTTTACTTACGTTAAAAGCGGTTGATGACACAACTTATGTATTGAGTGGCGAGCTTAATCGCTACTCAGTACCGAGTGTTAAACTACCCAAAGTTCCAACTCAATCAACCCTAACGCTCGACTTGAGCGAGGTTGCTAAAGTTGACACTGCAGGCCTTGCTTGGCTCATCTATAATTTCTCACAATTGCAACGGAACAATATAAGCCTTAAACTTGTCCACTTACCTGAGCAACTCAAAAAGCTAATGCAATTGGGTCACGTAGAGAATTTATTTGAGTAGAGTTAATGGATCCTAAACAAGTCGAAGATATTTTATCGCAAGCATTATCGCTTGATTTTATTAAAGTAAAAGCCGAAGGCAGTCATTATGAATTGATTGTTGTAGGTGAGTGTTTTGCTGGCGCGTCGCGCGTTAAGCAGCAGCAAATGGTTTATGCACCATTAATGGAAAAGATTTCTGACGGCACAATGCATGCCGTATCAATTAAAGCCTACACGCCAGAACAATGGGAACGTGATCGCAAATTGATGATGCTATAGGTGGCATAAATGGATCAATTTGTTATTCAAGGCGGCAGCACTATTGCCGGAGAAGTGACTATTTCAGGCGCTAAAAACGCCGCACTTCCAATTTTATTTGCAGCAATCCTCGCTAACGGCAAAAGCCGTTTTACCAATGTACCGCGTCTGCGCGACATTAATACTACTGAAGCACTATTATCAACATTAGGCGCTAAAGTTGAGTGGCAGCAAGATGATTTAATCGTTGATGGCGCGACTATAGATAAAGTGCTTGCGCCATACGAGCTTGTAAAGCAGATGCGCGCATCTGTGTTAGCTTTAGGGCCATTGTTAGCACGTTTTGGTGAGGCGCAGGTGTCGTTACCAGGCGGTTGTGCTATTGGTGCTCGTCCAGTTGACCTTCATATTTCAGGCCTTGAAAAAATGGGCGCTGAAATCACGGTAGAAGGCGGCTATATTAATGCCAAAGTAAACGGTCGCTTGAAAGGCGCGCACATTTTTATGGATGTGGTGAGCGTAGGTGCTACCGAAAACTTACTAATGGCGGCAACCTTAGCTGACGGTGTTACTGTATTAGAAAACGCAGCACGCGAACCAGAAATCACCGACTTAGCTAAGTATCTAAGTGCTATGGGTGCAAAGATTTCAGGTGCAGGTTCGGATCGTATTGAAGTAACCGGTGTAGAGTCGCTAAGAGGCTGTCAGCATCGCATTTTGCCAGATCGTATCGAAACGGGTACTTACCTAGTTGCAGCGGCAATGGCGAAAGGCGAAGTGCTATGCCATGGCACTGATCACTTTAGTTTAGAACCGGTTATTGAAAAGCTACGTGATGCTAACGCACACATTGAGCTTGCGGATAACAGTATTTACCTTGATATGCGTGGTCGCATGCCAAAAGCGGTTAATATTAAAACCTCACCGCACCCGGGCTTTCCAACCGATATGCAAGCACAATTTACAGCGTTAAATGTGGTTGCTGAAGGCAGTGCAACGATTACCGAAACGATTTTCGAAAACCGTTTTATGCATGTGCCAGAGCTAAAGCGTATGGGAGCGAATATTCGCTTAGAAGGTAATACCGCAATTTGTGAGCACACCGAGCAACTTAGCGGTGCGCAAGTAATGGCTACAGACCTTCGTGCTTCTGCGAGTTTGATTCTGACAGGTGCGATTGCACAAGGTGAAACCGTGGTAGACCGCATTTACCATGTTGACCGAGGTTATCAGCGCATTGAAGATAAACTAGGTGGTTTAGGCGTTAAAATTAAGCGTCGCAAAGCTTAGTTAATAACCTAGATTATTGAAGAATCAAAAAAGGCCGCATATGCGGCCTTTTTGTTTTATAGCGTTACTATTTTAGAACTGTAACTCACCAACAGTGACTGGCACTTCAATAACTTTACCTTCACGAATAATTGTAAAGTTTAATACGCTACCTGGAGGTGTGTTCGTTACTAATTCCAATGTTGTATTGGTATTCACGACTTTTTTACCGTCGATTTTTGTCACGATATCGTTGAGTTCAAAGCCGGCTTGCCATGCAGGTCCCAACGGGTCAAGGCGAGCAATGCGCATGCCATACACCGGGGTGTGATTGTTTCTCACAAAACGACCTGAACTGTCGACAGGGTCGGCGTCAAAGCCAATATAGCCACGAATAACACGGCCATACTTGATGATTTTATCCATCACTTCTTTGGCAAGCGAGTAGGGCACCGCAAAGAAAATGCCTTGCACTTCTAAATTGCGTGCATGCTTAAACTTAGCTGAGGTAATGCCCACTAGCGTACCGTTGGTATTAATCACTGCGCCACCCGAATTACCGGTATTAACCGCGGCATCCATTTGTAAAAAACGGGTATGGCGGGTTTGCGCAATATTAGTTTTGTCGGTGGCACTAATAATGCCTTGCGTAATTGTTTGACCTAAGTTTAATGGATTACCAATTGCTAAAATAACGTCGCCCACTTGTGGAACAAAGTCGTTATTGGTTGGGATTTCCGGTAGATGTTCAGCGGTTATTTTTAATAATGCCAAATCCGTAGGCACGTCAAAGCCAATAAGCTGTACATCAGTAAATTGTCGGCCATCGTTTAGTACAACTAAAATTTGGTCTGCGTTATTAATAACGTGATAGTTAGTGAGAATATAGCCTTTTTTGGACATGATGATGCCAGAGCCAAGCTCTCTTACTGGAGTTGATGGACGCAGGCTGCGAGGGCGATTGCTAACTGATTCTGAATATATGTTCACAACAGCAGGCGATGCGGCTTTTACCGCGTTAGCAAAGCTTAAATGACTGGCATTAAGTGGCGCTTTATTTGTTGAAAGCTGTTCACGCAATAATTCTGGTGAAAATACCAATAGGTAGATAAAGGCAAAACCAAGTCCTAACAAAATAGGGGTAAGCAAAAACTGTAGCTTCTTTAACACGCTGCGCCGTTAATTATTATTTTCAAAGGGTGTTTATTGTGGCAAGAATATGACTATTCGGCAAGTTGCAGGTTTTAACACTAATCCATAAAAAACGCCCAAATTACTTTGGGCGTTTGGATTAGCAAGTTGTATGATTTTTTGAACCGCAGAGATTACTGAATTTGTACGTTAAAAATACGAGAACCACGTTGAACTCGTAGGAAAATATAACCTTGTACATCTTCAACTGCCTTGGTTAAGTCGCGCACAGAATCTACACGGGTGCGGTTAACCATTAAGATTACATCGCCTTCCTCTAATCCTACGCGTGCAGCTGGTGCACGGTTAGAATCAATCGATTTAACCAACACACCTTCTTTACCATCGCTCGTTTCACCGGCCTCTAGTGTTGCACCCGTTAAATTGCGATGTAGTTTATCTGCCGAGGTTGCAACATCTGAAATCCCGCCAAGTTTAACCTTAACGGTTTTGCTCTTACCGTCACGAATAATTCCCAACTTAACCGTTTTACCTTCGCCAGCGGTTGCGATTTTACTGCGTAGCTCTAAGAAACTATGGATTTTCTTACCATCGATACTGGTGATTACGTCATTCACCTTTAAACCTGCTTTTTCAGCAGGGCTATCTTCATCAACCGCGTTTACGAAAGCGCCCTGTTTGGTTTCTAGGTCAAATGCTTCCGCTACGCCTGCATTCACATCACCACCGCGAATACCTAAGCTACCGCGGCGAACTTCACCGAACTCTAAAATTTGGTCTACAAGACTTTTCATCATGTTTGATGGAATCGCAAAACCAATACCAACGTTACCGCCAGAAGCGCCTAAAATTGCAGTGTTAATACCGATTAGTTGACCGTTTAAATTTACCAGTGCACCGCCAGAGTTGCCTTGGTTAATTGCCGCATCGGTTTGAATAAAGTCTTCGTAACCTTCAATGTTTAAGCCCGAGCGACCAAGCGCACTTACTATGCCTGAAGTTACTGTATGGCTTAGCCCAAATGGGTTACCAATCGCCACCGAAAAATCACCGACACGCAGTTCGTCTGAATCAGCCAGTTTTACTTCAGTTAAATCATCGCCTTCTACTTCAAGTAATGCGATATCAGACTGAGGATCGCTACCAACTAACTTGGCTTCAAATTCGCGGCCATCTTGTAAGGTTACAATAATTTTTTCAGCGTCTTGAATAACATGGTTGTTAGTAACGATATGACCGTCTTTTGCGTCGATAATTACGCCAGAGCCTAAGCCACTAAACGGGCGTTTTTCCGCGCGGGGTTGGCGCTGCGGGTTACCAAAAAAGAAATCAAACGGATCAACGCGTTGGCGTACTTGTTTTGAACCAGATACGCGAATACTTACCACACCCGGGGTTACGCGTTCTAGCATAGGCGCTAGCGTTGGCAGTTGTTGTCCGTTAACCGAAACAGGTAATTTTGCATGGCTAATTGCCGGTGAAACTAAAAGAGTTGCAGATAGTATTGCTGCACTTAAAACGGTAAATTTAGTTTTCATAGTCAAAATAACGCTCCTTAAATCAAAAGGGTAGCTGATTTGCTTTTTGTTGTTAGCGGCAAACCAGCCAGTTACTTATAATGACTATGGGGTCAAAAAAAAGTTCATCAAGATGCGATTAAGCACTTTCTGTTTGCTTGTTTTCTGAGCTGTTACCTCTAAAAATGCCCGATTCGCCAGTGACAAAGTCGGCTGGTGCTGCTTGTAATTCAGCGTTTCGTGCTAATAACTCAGAGCGAGTTTTGTCGTTATTACGTGTCTCAGACAAAATCTCGGTCGCTTCTTGTGAGAAGAAAGGCACGACTTCTACGTTTTTTTCAGCAACTAATAACTTGTTAGTTTCTTCCATATGCTTAACTAGCTGCACGTAGCTGTCTTGCATTTTATTAACAAGTTTATTGGTGTGAGCAACGTGGTCGGCCACATCTTGTTTAAATTGCTCAAGGTCACCTTGTGCTTTTTCTACTTCTTTTTCGAGCTCATCATGTTCGTATTGACGTTTGGTAATTAGGCTTCCGATAAAAAAGCTAGCAACGGCAGTGACTACTAATAGGGTGATCCAAATGGCTGTACTCATACTATTAAGCCTTATAATTTTTCAAAATAGATAGTTTAAATATACGCTTTGATTGCGCTCGTGTTAATATTTTACATCAAAATTTCAGTAACGCTTTGTATTTATCATGACCCCTTGGCAAAAATATCAACAAGATTTAACTCGCGATGACTTTCACCATGATGCTGCGCAGGAAAATGCAGTGCGTCATTTGCAACGTTTGTACGACGATTTAACTGCACAGCCACCGGCTAAAAAAGGCTTTTTTGCCAGCCTTTTTTCAAAACAAGAAGTAAAGCCGATCAAAGGCCTGTATTTTTGGGGCGGGGTTGGGCGTGGTAAGACTTATTTGGTTGACACGTTTTTTGATTCGCTGCCGTTTGAGCGTAAAATGCGAGTGCACTTTCACCGTTTTATGCACCGTGTACATGATGAATTAAAGCAGCTAAAAGACGTAAAAGATCCGCTTGAAAAAGTTGCTGATAAATTTAAAAGCGAAGCGGATATTATCTGCTTTGATGAGTTTTTTGTGCAAGATATTACCGACGCCATGCTATTGGGCGGTTTAATGCAAGAGCTGTTTAAGCGCGGCATAGTACTCGTTGCTACATCCAATATTGTGCCTGATGAGCTCTATCGCAATGGTTTACAGCGTGCACGCTTTCTGCCAGCAATTGATTTAGTTAATGCTAATACTGAGGTGGTTAATGTTGATTCGGGCATTGATTACCGTTTGCGTACGCTTGAGCAAGCAGAAATTTATCACAGCCCGTTAGATGCGCAGGCAGATAAAAATTTATTTGAGTACTTCGATAAATTATCGCCTGAAGCTGGTTGCTTAGATAAGGTGATTGAAATTGAGGGACGTAACCTTACGACGCGCAAAGAAGCTGACAGTATAGTGATGTTTGAGTTTAAGGAGTTGTGTGAAACTGCGCGCAGCCAAGTAGATTACATGGAGTTAAGCCGCATTTATCATACAGTGCTACTTTCAAACGTAAAATACATGGGCTCAGAGCATGCAAATGATGATGCAGCGCGCCGCTTTATTGCACTGGTTGATGAGTTCTATGAGCGCAATGTTACGTTAATTATTTCTGCCATCGCACCATTAGAAGAGCTTTATACTGGCGGTATTTTAGACTTTGAATTTAAACGCTGTATTAGCCGCTTACAAGAAATGCAAAGCTTAGAGTATTTAGGGCGCGAGCACTTAGCTTAATCTCCAAAAAGAAGCGAGATCTGACGATCTCGCTTCTCAATACTTTTTATTCTTGATTCAACTTTACGTTTTCTATTTTTATCCAGGCGTTGCCGCCTTTCTCATCGGTTAGATTTGGCACAAAATAAAGTGCAGAAACATTGGCTTTTATAATGCCTTTATCCTTTGACCAGCTTGGCGTCCAATCTGGGCGACTGAAATTTTCAAAGGTTAACGTGTGCGTTTGCCATTGATTAGCGCTTGGTAAAAGCGCTTGATAGTGTGCATAGCTTTTATCACCTTTTCCACCATAATCCTTCTGGGATAACTTAACCACAAGCGGTTTGTCGCTTTGGTAGGTTAGTTCAATACTCGCAATGTCGTTTAATGATTTATTCGGCAGATCGTAAATTAACTCTACCCAAGAGTTGTTTTGCTTATCAACACGTGGTACACGGTTGAAGGCAATACCCACATAATCTTCTTTAACTAAGGGCTTTTCATAACTCGCACTACTGCCGTGCGGGTCAACGGCGTAGCGCCATTGGCTCGCATCAAGGCTTTGCCCTGCGTAAAGCGCAGAGCTTGATAATAGTATTGCTGTAAGCAGTGATTTTAAATACATGATCTTTTTCTTATGGTGATTATTTTATGTTACTAGCAATACAGGGGAGGTTGCTGGATGAGGGTTAGATTGTAGGGGAAGATAGGCTTTAGTAGAAGTAGGCGTTTAGTCGTAGCGGTTGGGTTTGTTTTTGAATTTACTTCCCTGTAATTATCTTGCGCCATCCATGGCGCACTCGTTCATTCTTTTTAAACGGCTAAAAAGAACGAACCAAGAAAAAGCCGCCCCGAAATCAAACTTTTTCCAAGCGAAATTATTTTATTCAAAGCTAAACGTCATAAATCGATATCCCTATCTCAGTATGACTTGCTCGACTCGCTACGCTTCCTGTCTCACATTAGCAATAAAATAACCCCACTTGGGTTTGATTTAAGGGGAAGTTGAAGCCCTTGAATGAAGTTCGCATATTGAAAAGCTTGGCTTTAGTTATGCTCGGTACAATTTAATTTGTTTTAATATATGCAACTTCGTTTGGGTAATCGACAATTACATGCAGATATTTGAGAAGTGAGCCACCAATAGCGCCATCGATTTTTCTGTCCATCATTGACGACATATAACTATGGAAGTTGTGGCCTTGACGTCGAGTAAACCAAACCGGACCAATAGTTTTGCCAGCTATTGAAACCTTTGGAACTTGGATCATAGAGTCCCCTGCAAATAGGTCTCCACTTTCTATTACAGGCCATTGAGGGTTAGATTGTCGCCATCTTTCAAATGTTGATGCACTAATAAAAGATGTGCCAATTTTTTTAGCGTTGGTGTTCAGTGTTTTCTGAGCGTTATTTGAAAGGTGTGCCGTTGCGCCTGTATCAAATAACATAGGAATGATCTCGTTATCTACGGTTATCTCGATACTTGGAAAGGCGGTTGTATAATTACCTGAACTGTCTTTTTGAAATCCTAATTTTATCTTTGTAAAAGACTTAATGTTTAGAGATTGTATTTCAGTATAAACAGCCATTGTGCGATTGAGATAATTAAACCCAATGACTTTTTCAGCATGCCAGCGACCACCTAAAAAGCCATCTTTACCGTCAATTTCTTCGCGATTCATTAGGAATAAGTTTCCTTTCATAAAGTTATTGAGTCCGCCTAAAGGAATTCCTTTATTCAATTTATAATTCGGCATAGGTGTAAGAAGTAAGGTTTTATCGCCTTCTTTTTCTGTAATCGTTGGCCATTTATATTTAGTGTGAAAGTCTTGTGCAATGGCATTGAAGCCACCGCCTGTATCGGTAAAAAAAGTAATTTCTTCACCGCTATCTAAAGTGGGGATTAGATAAATTAACTGGTTATCGAACTTTGCTGGCAGTTCCTTTCCAAACACATTGAAAGTTAGAAGAAAGGTGATTAATAAGACAATTGATTTCATAAACATTCCTTTGTTAGCTGTAATCAAATTTATGGGTTAATACTATTTTATCAAGGGTATAAATCGCGATGGGAGCCCTTCCCCCTAATCAAACCTGAAAAAGGGATTTAAATGAATAATGCGAGACAGGGCGCGAAGCGGTCGAGCAAGCCATGCTGAGGCATGGATGCCGTTTCATGGCGTTTATGTTCATATTTAAATTTCTTTAGAAGAGACAGTTTGATTTATGGGGCGGCTTTTTCTTGGTTCGTTCTTTTTGGCCGTTTAAAAAGAATGAACGAGTGTGTCATGGATGACACAAGATATGCGCAGGGAGGCAAATGTTTACAACAACTCAAGCACTATCCCGATCACTAAATTTCCAATATTCTGTAACGAACCCAGAAAGACAATGAAAACCTTTATTTTCCTCAAATTATTAGTAGAAAAACTATCCAGCTCTTGCTATACTCCGCGTCCGCCACTTACCGTTCTACCTCGGTTAGTTTAGCCACAGCTGAGGGTTTTAAGTCTTGAGCTCGAAGGGGTTGAAGCAAGTGTAATAGAGCAGCAGAAATTTTTCTGCTTGTGGTTTTTAAATTGTAAACATTGGATTTTTAATAAATGAAAACGTTTGTTGCTAAGCCAGAATCTGTAAAACGTGACTGGTACGTAGTTGACGCTGAAGGCAAAACTTTAGGTCGTATCGCTACTGAAATCGCTCGCCGTCTACGCGGTAAGCATAAAGCTGAATATACTCCTCACGTAGATACTGGTGATTACATCATCGTTATTAACGCTGAGAAAGTTACTGTAACAGGTAACAAAACGACTGATAAAATGTACTATGCTCACACTGGTTTCCCAGGTGGTCTTAAGTCTATCACTTTCGATAAGCTTCAAGCTAAAAAGCCTGAAATGATCATCGAAAAAGCAGTTAAAGGTATGTTACCAAAAGGCCCTCTAGGTCGTGAAATGTACCGTAAACTAAAAGTATACGCAGGTTCAGAGCACGCACACGTTGCTCAACAGCCTCAAGTACTGGACATTTAAGGAGCATAACTCATGGCAAATCAATACTACGGTACAGGTCGTCGTAAAAGTTCAAGTGCTCGCGTATTCTTACGCCCAGGTACTGGCAACATCGTAATCAATCAACGTTCTATCGAAGAATACTTCGGTCGCGAAACTTCTCGCATGGTTGTTCGTCAGCCACTAGAGCTAGTTGAAATGACTGAAAAGTTTGACCTTTACATCACTGTTGAAGGTGGTGGTTCTACTGGTCAAGCGGGTGCTATCCGTCACGGTATTACTCGTGCGCTTATGGAGTTTGACGAGTCTCTTCGTTCTTCACTTCGTAAAGCTGGCTTCGTTACTCGCGACGCTCGTAAAGTTGAGCGTAAGAAAGTGGGTCTTAAGAAAGCACGTAAGAACACTCAATTCTCAAAACGTTAATTTTTTACGTTTACAAGAATTACAAAACCCGGGTTTATACTCGGGTTTTTTATTGCCTAAAATTCGTGTTTGTCAGCGAGTC
This sequence comes from Pseudoalteromonas sp. NS-SX12, assembly GCF_057367955.1. Lineage (NCBI taxonomy): Bacteria > Pseudomonadati > Pseudomonadota > Gammaproteobacteria > Alteromonadales > Pseudoalteromonadaceae > Pseudoalteromonas > Pseudoalteromonas sp. NS-SX12. The sequence continues at coordinate 1,195,469 of NZ_CM170634.1, forward strand.
ACTATTTTTAAAAATTACTATTTAAGGGCTTTGTTACGGCACCCTACATTTCTCAACATTTTCCCACAGTCACTTACAGAGAGTAGGGGTATTATTTCCCGCGTTAACTTCTTACTCAACTAATCCGTATCAAGGAAGTGATATGACTTCATTTAAACCGATCTCTTTAGTCGCGCTGGCTGTGACGAGTGTATTTGCAACTAATGCTTTGGCTGAACAAGTTAAAGGCGAACAAATTGAACGTATTCAAGTGGTATCGAAGCGTTCAAGTGTACTTACTGAAATTACCGAAGATGCTGAAAAGCTGATCAATATGCCGGGTGCTTTGGGTGATCCTTTGCTTGCTGTATATGCATTGCCTGGTGTCGTGGCGGCCGGAGGCTCAATGGGTGAACCCGCTGTACGTGGCTCGTCGCCAGATGATAACTACTTTGAAGTCGACTTTATGCCTGCAGGCTATATTTTCCATGACTTTGGCAGCTCAATTTTTAACAAGTATTTAGTGCAAGACTTTCGCCTTTATTCTGCGGGCTATGGCACTAGCTTTAGTGATGCAACCGGGGCGGTGTTTGATGTCACACTGCGTAACCCAAAAAATCAGGATATTAAAACCACGCTTGATTTTACTATGTTTAAAGCGGGGGTTTTTGTTGAAGGTGCAATCACCGACGATATTTCATTTTATCTTTCTGGGCGAAAAAGTACGCTTCCGTTGTTTTTTTCAGAGGGTGAGGAAATTGAAGACGAAGATGGCGAAAACACAGGCATTACAATAAATGATGCGCCCGATGACTATGATTACCAGAGTAAATTTGTTTGGGATATTAATAACAACAATGTGTTAAGTGTGCTGTTTACTGGCGCAGAAGACAGTGCCGCAGCAAGTTTTAGTGAGCGCGCGGATTTATCACTTAAGAATCCTGATTTCCAAGGCGATGCAGATTTTGCGCGTTCCTTCGATAGCCAAAATGTTATTTGGGACCATTATGGTAAAGGTTATCAAGCAAAAGTGGGGATTGGCTCGTTAACACATTCGGGTCGATTAGATTATGGGCGCAGCAAGTTAACACCCAAAGGGTATTTTGAAGAAGAAAAAGAAGAGCTACTCACCTACAAAGGGCGTGTAAGTATAAATCTAGTGGGTGATGACTTACTTACATTTGACGCTGCTTATTTTGATAAAACGATAAGCTATGAATATGATACTTTTCTCTATGTGTGTACTGAATTAGATCCAGATTGTGAGCTTGCTAAAGGGGAACGCATAGCAGGTAAACGAGAAGTCGATATTGGTAGTTATTTTGTTGGTGCAAATTATCAGTACACGATAACCGACTCGTTAATTGCCGACATTGGCGTACAACATCAAAAAAATGATTACAGCGATGAGTCGTTTACTCATCCGCGTTTAGGATTGACCTACCACATTAATCAAGATCAATCAGTGTGGGTTAAATATGGCAGTTACAATCGCCTGCAAGATATCGGTACGATTTTAGAAGACACAGGTAACCCCAACTTAAAGTCGCAAACAGCAAACCAGTCGGTTGTTGGTTATCAGCAGTTTTTGGCGGATGAGTGGAGTTGGTCAATTGAAACCTATTACAAAACCATGGATGACTTACCATTAGCACTGACGGAAAACGATGCGGATCAGCATTTACGTTACAGTAATGATGTCACGGGTAGAGCTTATGGTGTTGATTTACTGATTAATAAAAACAAAACCGATCGTTGGTACGGCTGGATGAGTTTAAGTTATGGCAAAAGTGAACGCACTGATGAGCGCCGTGATATCACTCGTGACTACTATGCCGACACACCGCTTGTGTTTAATATGGTATTTAACTACCAAATTAGCGAGCGCTGGAATGGTGGCTTTAACTTCACAGCGCGCAGTGGTCAATCTTACACGCCTATTGTAGGTGTGCGTGAAAACCCTGAATTTGAGGGGAATTTTTTACCGGAATACGGCGAACCATTTTCTGAGCGTTTTGATGCTTATCACCGTTTAGATTTACGCTTTGAACGCAAAACGGATTTCTTTGGACTCGATGCATTGCTGATTTTAGAAGTAATGAATTTATACGCTAAAGACAATACGGCGTATATCGACCTTGATTACGCTAAGGTAAAGTCGACCGATGATTTGATTTTGCAAGAACAGAGCGATGACTTTGAAATGCGCCCGTCAGTTGGTTTTAGTTTCACATTTTAGTCACAAATTAGTCTAAAGCGAGGAATTTCCTCGCTTATTTCATTGGTTAATCCTCCCGCAGGTTGCTATACTCTGGCATGCATCAAATGTGGCTCGAAAAGCATAATTTAGCGACTAATTACTTTGAATTTCACGCACACTTCTACGGAGTTTTGATCTCTATCAGGACACGCTCACTCAATTTTGGGTAAGCTCTGTAAAAGCACAGAATTTTCACAGTTTTAGGCTGTGTGTTCGTGATTTCAAATAAATCGAACTAAAATACAATTTAATTGTGCTTGAAGACCGGTATAACCTTGTTTTAATCAAGGCTTTTATTTATGATCGCACCTATTTTGTAAAGTCAAAATTTAAACTGCTGTAACTGATGTTCTCAATATGGCAAGTGTTGAGAATCATAGTGGAGATGAGTGGATGAGCAATGCGCCAGTAGACAATAGCCGCCGTCGCTTTCTAACTATCGCAACTTCTGTTGTTGGTGGTGTGGGAGCTGTAGGGGCTGCTGTTCCTTTTATCGCGTCGTGGAACCCAAGTGAGAGAGCAAAATCTGCAGGCGCGCCTGTAGAAGTTGATATCTCGAAGCTTGAGCCAGGACAATTAATTCGTGTTGAGTGGCGAGGTAAGCCTGTTTGGGTTATCAATCGTACACCAAAAATGCTTGAGCAGATGAAAGCTCACGAAGGTCAACTTCGTGATCCTAATTCTGAAGAGCCACAACAACCTGAGTTCGCAAAAAATGCGTACCGTTCGCAAAAAGAGAATATCTTTGTTGCTGTTGGTATTTGTACTCACCTGGGTTGTTCACCAACTTTCCTTAACGGTGGTTTTGGTGAAAAGGTTGAAGGTACTGAAGATGGTTTCTTCTGTCCTTGTCATGGTTCTAAGTTTGATATGGCTGGCCGTGTTTTCCAAGCTGTACCAGCGCCATTAAACCTAGAAATCCCTCCTTACTCATTCATTGATGACACCACTATTATTGTTGGTGTGGAAGAAGGGGCTGCGTAATGTTTGCAAATATTATCGATTGGATTGATCAACGTATTCCGATGACACGCGTATGGAATATGCACATTGCTCAATATCCTGCGCCGAAAAACTTTAACTTCTGGTACTTCTTTGGCTCATTAGCCATGTTAGTACTTGTTAACCAAATCGTAACGGGTATTTGGTTAACAATGAACTTCGTACCATCAGCTGAAGGTGCATTTGCATCAGTTGAATACATCATGCGTGATGTTGAATACGGCTGGTTACTGCGTTATTTACACTCAACGGGTGCTTCTGCATTCTTCGTTGTTGTATACCTGCACATGTTCCGTGGCATGATCTACGGTTCTTACCAAAAACCACGTGAACTACTGTGGTTATTCGGTATGTTTATCTTCTTAGCGCTAATGGCTGAAGCATTTATGGGTTACTTACTACCTTGGGGACAAATGTCTTTCTGGGGTGCGCAGGTAATCATTTCACTATTCGGTGCGATTCCGGTAATTGGTGATGACTTAACGCTTTGGATCCGTGGTGACTACGTAATTTCAGGTGCAACGCTTAACCGCTTCTTCGCACTACACGTAATTGCATTACCATTAGTACTTGTTATCTTAATTTTCTTACACATTATTGCACTTCACGAAGTGGGTTCAAACAACCCAGACGGTGTTGAAATCAAACGCAAGAAAGGCACTGTTGCTGAAGAAGATAAAGCTAAATTCAAGTTCCATGAATACTACACAGATAAGAAAGATATCGTTGATGCGATTCCGTTCCACCCTTACTACACAGTAAAAGATATTGTGGGTGTGGTTGGCTTCTTAATCTTGTTCTGCTGGGTTGTTTTCTTTGCACCAGAGATGGGTGGTTTCTTCCTAGAGGCGCCAAACTTTGAAGCGGCAAACCCGTTGAAGACGCCTGAGCATATTTTCCCTGTTTGGTACTTCACACCATTCTATGCAATCTTACGTGCTATCCCTGATAAGCTACTAGGTGTAATCGCGATGGGTGCATCAATTGTTGTGCTTGCGTTACTACCTTGGATTGACCGTGGTAAAGTGAAATCAATTCGTTACCGTTGTGGCTTCCACAAGTTAAACATTGCTCAGTTTGTTGTTACTTTCATCATCCTAGGTTGGGTTGGTGCGACACCACAAACAGACTTTAAAACTGTGTTATCACAAATTACGACTGTAACTTACTTCATGTTCTTCGTATTACTGTTCTTCTACAGTAAAAACGAAAAGACTAAGCCAGTGCCAGAGAGGTTAACGAAATGATGAAAAAGCTAATTATTGGTTTATTCGCTTTGTTGCCTTCACTAACAATGGCAGCAGGCCCGTCGGTTCCACTTTTAGAAGCGAATCATGATTTAACGGACAAAGCATCGTTACAACGTGGTGCTAAAACGTTCATGAACTACTGCTTAGGTTGTCACCAAATGCAGTACCAGCGTTATGAACGTACATTCCGTGATATTGGTATTCCAACTAAAGTGGGCGAAGAGCAACTTATTTTTGATGGTTCAAAAGTAGGTAGCCACATTCTTAACGCAATCGAGCAAGACGATGCTGCAAAATGGTTTGGTGCTGCGCCACCAGATCTAACGTTAGTAGCACGTGTTCGTGGTGCAGATTGGATTTACACTTACCTGAAGTCTTTCTATGTTGATGAAAGTCGTCCATTTGGTGTAAACAACACTGTATTCCCATCGGTTGGTATGCCACACGTATTGCAAGAGTTGCAAGGTGTACCTACTGCGCGTTTCGAAGAAGTTGAAGAACACGGCGTTAAAGTTAAGAAAGTTGTTGAAATTACGACTGATGGTTCAGGCGAAATGAGCGATGACGAGTACGACCAAGCGGTACGTGACTTAACTAACTTCTTAGCGTATGTTGGTGAACCAACACGTTTACAGTCAGAAGCGATTGGTTATAAGGTATTAGGTTTCCTAGTAATCCTGTTTATCCTAGCGTTCTTACTGAAGAAAGAATACTGGAGAGATGTGCATTAATTTGCACACTTTTTAGCACAAAATTTGTAATAGGGGCTTAAGCCCCTATTGCTGTTTTTAATATACTGGAGGAAAGCATGGCTGTAGCTGCCAATAAGCGCCCTGTGATGACACTGTTTTCTGGTGAAAACTGTATGTATAGCCACCAAGTGCGTATCGTACTTGCAGAGAAAGGCGTAAGTGTTGATATTCACCTAGCAGAAAAGGACAATTTGCCAGAAGCGTTACATGAAATTAACCCTTACGGCACTGTACCAACATTGATCGATCGTGAGCTTGGTTTATACGAAGCAAACATCATCATGGAATACCTTGACGAGCGTTTTCCTCACCCACCACTAATGCCTGTATACCCAGTTATGCGTGGTCGCAGCCGTTTAATGATGCACCGCATCGAAAACGACTGGTATAGCCTTGCTAAGAAAATTGAAGCAGGTGTTGATGTTGACGCGTCACGTCGTGAATTAACAGAAGGTTTATTAGCGATTGCACCTATTTTTGGTGAAGCGCCTTACTTTATGAGCGAAGAGTTCAGCTTAATTGATTGTTACCTAGCACCACTACTATGGCGCTTACCTGAGTTCGGCATTGAACTTACAGGTCAAGGTAGCAAAGAGCTTAAAGACTACATGATGCGTTTATTTGAACGTGAGTCGTTCCAAGCATCATTAACTGAAGCTGAGCGCGAGATTCGACTTTAATGACTTCTAATCGCCCTTATTTACTGAGAGCTTTCTTTGATTGGATTGTAGATAATCAATGTACACCGCATTTAGTGGTGAATGCTGAATTTCCAAATGTCACTGTGCCAATGCAGTTTGTGCAAGACGGACAAATTGTGTTGAACATCAACCCAAGTGCGGTTGCACAGTTTCATATGGATAATCATGAAGTAAGCTTTAATGCACGTTTTGGTGGTCAACCAATGCGTGTGGTGGTACCAATTGGCGCCGTACTTGCTATTTACGCAAGAGAAAATGGTGAAGGTACAGTGTTTACCCCTGAAGACTTTTCAGAATATGAAGAACCAGCAGAGGTTGAATCACAAGAAACACCATCTGAGGGTGATGGTAATGATGAACCACCGAAAAAGCGTGGTTCTCATTTAAAAGTGGTTAAGTAATCGCAAAAAAAACCGGCAATAGCCGGTTTTTTTATAACCTGCGATTTTTACAACCTACGATATTGCTATCTTGTAACAATCTCTGGAAACATCACTAATAAACCAAGCATTAGCAACATAATCAAAAAATACGGTAAGCAGGCTTTTGCCAGCTGAGCCAAAGAGGCATTGGTGAGTGACTTTAAAACAAACAAGTTAAAGCCAATTGGCGGCGTGATTTGCGATATTTCGACCACCACAACCAAGTAAATACCAAACCAAATGAGATCGATGCCAGCTAGTTCTACAATAGGTAAGAGGATGGCTGCGGTCAGCACAATAATCGAAATACCATCTAAAAATAACCCTAATAAAATAAACGCTAAGGTTAAATAGATTAGCAGTTGATAATTACTAAGTTCTAGGCTGGCTATCCAAGTGGCAAGCGTTGCAGGTAATTGCAAAAAGCCCATTGCGATGGTAACAAAACTCGCGCCGAGTAAAATCAGTAATATCATAGCTGTGGTCATCGCCGCATCTACTAAGCTTTGCTTAACCAGCTCTAGCGTCAGTCGTTTTTTTGCTTTAATTAAAATAAAACTACCCAGGATACCTAACACTGCCGACTCACTAGGTGTTGCAAAGCCGAAGTAGATGGCTGCAATAACAAATGTGATTAACGAGATAATTGGAAGTAACGTTAGTGGATTACCTGAGCTTGCAATGAGTTGGTTTTTATCTACCGGTTTTAAGTAGCCGCGAATCGCAATATAAGTGGAAAACAGCGCTAATAAAATTAACCCGGGCAGAATGCCGGCAATAAATAGGTCTGCAATAGAAATGTCCGCAGCAACGCCATACACAATCAAAATAATCGATGGTGGAATTAGCAGCCCAAGAGTAGCAGAGCCAGCGAGCGAGCCATAAATATCTTGCTCGTTATAACCGCGTTTTTTTAGCTCTGGAATAGTCATACGGCCAATGGTTGCGGCTGTCGCCGCAGAAGAGCCTGAGAGCGCAGCAAAAATGCCTGAGCCAAACACATTAATGTGCAAGTGTCCCCCCGGTAACTTTACCAGTACCGGGCTTAAACCATTAAATAAGTCATCGGCTACCTTGGCTTTATATAGTAGTTCGCCCATCCAAATAAATAGCGGTAAAGCGATTAATGACCACGGTGTTAAATGCGCAAATGCAGTGCCTGCAAATATCAGGTCGATAGCTGAATTGTTATTAAGAATAAGTGCTACTAAAGCAACGCCGATTAAACTAAAACCAATCCATACGCCTGTTAGCAGTAAAAGGGCAAAAATAACCGCCAAAATAGCGCTAAGGCTAACTATGTCCACGTAGTACCTCCAATCCCTTAAATGCAATGGTAATCGTTGTTACGCAGCTGGCATAAGCCATAATAGCTTGAATGGGCCATTCTAAAATAGCAATCTCACCGCTCGACACTTCATGAAAATGGTAAGAGTCGATTGTTAGCTGAATACATGCATAGCTAATAAAGGTGCAAATTAAGGTCGCTGTTAAATAGCTAACTACTTGGGCGTAATGACTTAGATTAGGGTTGTCGAATTCAAACACCAGAGCCACACGAATATGTTTCTCTTGTTCAAAGCTATAGCCTAGCGCCAAGAAAAAGCTGCTGATCAGCAAATATCCGCATATTTCATTGAGTGACGGTATGTATAAATTAAACAAACGTAATACGATTTGGCTGAGCACTAACAAAAAAATCGCAACGATGAGTAAAATGCTCACTTTCATGTTGAACGCATTTAATTTATTGAGCATTTTGTTGCTCCTTAAATTTTTGCAGTACGTGCAACTCGCTTTGCGTTGCATTGAGTGCCCATTCTTGCGCCATGTTAGCGCCAACAATTTTTAAACTCTGCGATAAACTATCGCTCACAGGCGAAATAATCATGCCGTTATCCGCTAATAGCTTGATCATCTGTGTGGTTTGCTGCTCAGCTTGTTGCCACGCACGCTGCTGATATTTGTTCACGATTTGTTTCAGTTTCTGTTTTTGCGTTGGGGTTAAAGATTGATACAAGGCATGGTTCATTAGCACCATATTTTTTGGGATCCATGCATTGATTGGTGTGTAATAGCGACTAAATTGCCACGCTCTGCTCGAAACTCCCGTTGCTGGCGAGGTGATCATTGCTTCAATCATACCGGTGGCAAATGCCTGTGCAATCTCAGCGCTTGAAACGGCGGTTGGGATCATTTTAAGGTGGTTTGCTAATTTTGCCGTCATTGCGCTATAGCTTCTAACCTTAAGGCCACTTAGGTCGTTTGCAGCTTTGATTGCTTTACTAGTAAATAAGCCCTGTGGCGGCCAAGGGTTGGTAAATAACAGATGTAATCCGTGCTCGGCAAATTGGCTACGTAATTCAACGGCTTGTTGATTGGCTAGTTGTTGAGCGCTGCTAAAATTTGTGGCTAAAAACGGTAAGTTGTCGAGTTGATAGATAGCGCTATGATTGCTCAAACGAGCGATAAATATTTCACCAAGTTGTATTTGGTTTGTGCGCAGTGCGCGGTAAATTTCATTGTGCTTATAAAGGCTTTCGCCGCTATGAAACACAATGTTAAGCCCTAACTCTCGATTGACTTCATCAGCAAATGCTTTGGTGATTTGGGTAACATAAACACGTTCGCTATAGGGTGTAGCAAAATGCTGCTTGGCGTGTGATGTGAATACTGCAAATAGCAGTAACGGTAAAATTAAATAATGGCGCATGTTTTTATTCTTATTTTTATAATAAAAAAGGCGCTAACTGCGCCTTAAAGGTATTCAAATACTTTTATTACTTTTTCGACTCCCGAAACATGACGGGCAACGTCGGCTGCTAAATTAGCTTCTTGTTCGGTAACGAGTCCCATTAAAAAGACTTCCCCGTTTTCGGTAATTACCTTGATATCATTAGCACTGACACTTTCTTCAGATACCAACATGGTTTTTACCTTTGAAGTTAGCCAAGTATCGTGTGTTTTGGTGCTAACACCTGTGATATTACCTATGCGAATCTGATTATGGATTTTTTCAACGCCACGTATTGGTTTTACAATCGCTTCGGCTTTCGCGCGCATTTCCGTGGTTGGCGTTTGGCCAATCAGTAATACACGGCCATTTAAGCTTACCACAATAATATTGCTAAATTTCGCTAACTGCTCGTCGTCTTTTAATGCCAGTGTGGCTTTGATTTCAAGGTTGTTATCATCAATCTGTGTACCAAGCGTGCGGCGATCGGTTGCTGATGTTACTGCGCCTGCAGTACCAGCAACAATGGCAGCGCTACACCCTTGTAAAAGAACAATAGATGCAACAACAGCTAATTTAAATTTCATTAACTATCATCCTGTGGAAAAAGGGTTAAATCGATAAGCTCACTTAAGCAATGGATATTAAACAAGTGAGATTCGATAATTCGGCTCGGTCTTTTTGAGGGCACGCGTATTTCAACATCGTTTGGCCCTAATAGTCCTGCCAGCTCGCCGCCATCATCACCACTTAATACAATTACTTGCATATCTTTGGTTAGAGCAGCTTCAACCGCGCTGATCACTTCTTTCTCGTTACCGGTTACCGTGATCACCACAAGCAAGTCACCGCTTTGTCCGTAGGCACGTACTTGGCGTGAAAAGCTTTCGTTGGCATCGGTTGTGGCATAGCTAGACAGGTGTGTTAATTCGTTGCTTAATGCAATTGCTGGCAAGCACGGGCGCTCAGTTTCATAAAAATTAACCAGCAAATTGGCAAAATGCGCTGCTAACATATGATTATTGCTGCCACCGCAACACAGTACTTTATTGCCATTAATTAGGCTTTGCACTATGGTAAATGCCGCGGCTTCTAAAGCGCTAGGTAATGCTTCACCAGCGGCAATTTGAGCTTGAATGCTTTCTGTGTATATTTCTTTAACGAGTTCTTGCATACTAAAATGCGCTTTTAATCCAAGTAAATTGTTCTGAGTTCTGCCCGCTTATTGCGACATAGTCGACTCTATATGGACAATCCTCTAGCCTATTTTGTTTCAAATAATAAAACAAGGTGCGTGTTAATTTTTGCTGTTTAGCGTGTGATAACGCGTTAATTGCACCGCCAAACGCCTCTGACTTACGGTATTTAACTTCAACAAACACTAAAGTGTTACCGTCTTTCATTATCAAGTCGAGTTCACCGTAACGGCAATTATAGTTACGTGTTACCGTCGTTAAACCTTGTTTCTTTAAATATTGCTCAGCTTGCAGTTCGAAAAAGTTTCCCTTTTCTTTACTGTTTTTAAATAACTTAGAGGTCCATCCCATGCTATTCCTTTTGCCTTACAAAGCCGCTTCCTGCGTTTCTTGTTGGTGATTTTTAATAAACAACGGCGTTGGTTTTTGCGACTTAATATCGAGCGTTACGATTTGTTTTTCTCGATATTGCGCCCACTTTAATGCGCGTTCAATGTCGCCATCTTGATTGACCGTTAGATCACCTGTTAGGCCTGTTAATGTTTTGCCAGGTACCATTTGTAGTTGGCGCAGTTGCGGAATTAACTTAACCGCATCAAAGCCCATGGCGAACAACTGTTGCTCTAAGGTTGTATGCTCAGGCCAGATTTGATCAAATTCACTGCGTAAAGACTGTTGTTCGCCTGTTAATGGCAGCATCCACGGAATTTCTGAAAAATACAAACCCGCTAAGTCTTTTTTGTCAGTTTTATCGGATTTAATATCGTGGCTACGCGAGCTGGCAAAAATAGGAATGCGCTTAGCAAAGGTTGAAATATTCACATCAAAAGACGGTTTCAGCAGTCGTGTTTGTGCGGCATCGGCAATAATATAAATCGCATCAATATCACGGCGAGAGCGCGCTTCTTCATGCAGCTTGCCTCTGAACATTAGACTGATTTCTCTGATGCGTTGTTCGCTCTTATCGACTTCAAGTAGCTCTTGCACCAGCTTTTGCATATCACGTTTGTTTGCATAAAAACCTACTTCGGGCTCATTATCAGAAAACTCTAACCACTGGTTGGTGAAATGGTTGGCTAATCGTTTACCTAAACGATTGCCCGGTGCAATAACAAGTGGCTTTTTAAATTCTTTATTTACAAAGTGATAAACGGCTTGCGTTACTTCATGCTCAGGATTAAGTGCAAAGGCAAAGTGATCAATTGACTCTAGTGCCTGTGGTGTGGTGTTAAGGTACATTGCAGGATAAGCATCGAGCGTGCCCGCTTGTTGTAACTTATCAATGTTTTCTTTTAAAAGTGGGCCAATAACAAAATCAGGCGCAAGTTCATTTAGTTGCTCTGCAATTTGTTCTGCGCTCAATGCTGAATTAATAAAGTGCAATTCACGGTCAGGATGTTTTTCTGATGCCGCTAAAATTCCCGCCTTTAATGATTGCGATAGTGCTTTTTGTTTACTTTGATTGCTTGGCAAAATAATTGCGATGCGGTTCACATTAATTGGTTGCACATCGATAATCTGCTGCATGTTATCAGGTAGAGCAAAGCTTGCCGGGTGGTTTGAATAGGCATAATTCCACTTATTTAGCGCGGCTTGTAATGAGGTTGCATCGCCAATATAAAGCTGGGTATAAAGTGCCAAGCTAACCCATCCTCGTTGAATACTGCTACCTGAGTTAAGTGCTTCAAGCTGTTTAATTGAAAGTTGGTTTAACACCTGCCACAGTGCTTTATTTACTTTGTCGGCCTTAAAGTCGTGTTTATTTGCGGTTTCTGACGCACGAATTAAATACGGTGCCGCCTGATGAGGTAAGGCTTGAGCTGAGTATATATTGCCGTAAATTTCTTGGTGTAGAAAAAAATGCATTGGGGATGTGAGTTTGGCATTGAGCGACTCAAGCGTTTTTAATGCAGTGTGATAATCTTTTTGCTGGGTGTAAGCCAAGGCAATATAAAGCTGATTACGCACACTATCTGGGCCACCCGATTCGATTAGTTGTTCGCAAATGGTAATAACAAGCTGCCAGTTTTGCTCTTCAATTGCACGGTCGCGTGCAGTGTAAAGCAACTGAATCTTATCAAAATCACGTTTTGATAAGGCTTTTTGATATAAATCTTGTGCGCTGAGATCAACCTCAACAGCGGGTTTGGTTTTTACCGTTTCAACAACCGGTGTTTTTTCGGTTGTACTACACGCTGATAACAAGGAAAATATAGCTGTTAACCCTAATAGTTTTAGTCGCACGCTGATCTCAGTATTTTTCTATCCAATTAGGTCATATATTACAAACTGTTGTAGGAGAGCTCAATGGCAAATAGCCAGAAACCAACCGATTTAGGAACATCAAATCACCAAAGCGCTAAAGGGCAGTTATTTGTAGTAGCAACACCCATTGGTAATTTAGAGGATATTACGCAACGTGCACTCAGTGTTTTATCAAGCGTTGACATTATTGCAGCAGAAGACACGCGCCATACCAACAAGCTATTAAGCCACTTTTCAATTAAAGCAAAAGTGATTGCGGTACATGATCATAATGAAAAGCAAAAAGCGAGCGAGCTACTAGATTGGTTGGAGCAAGGATTAAATGTTGCGCTTGTATCGGATGCAGGAACGCCGCTGATTAGCGATCCTGGTTATGCCGTGGTTAACTTATGTCGTGAAAAAGGCGCAAAAGTAAGCCCAATTCCAGGAGCATGTGCTGCAATTGCTGCGGTTTCATGTTCTGGCCTAGCGACAGATCGCTTTCAATTTATTGGTTTTACGCCGGCTAAAAGCAAAGCGCGCCAAGAGTTCTTTATTGATGCATTCAATTCAGGCATGACAAGCATTATGTACGAAAGTACACACCGTATTATGGCCAGTTTAGATGACTTAAAACTCGCGCTTGGTGATGAGCAAAAAGTGGTGTTGGCAAAAGAGTTAACGAAGAGCTTTGAAACTTTCTTTAGTGGCACAGTGGTGGAATTAATCGATTTCTTAACGGAAGACACTGCACGGCAGAAAGGGGAAATTGTGTTAATGTTGCCTGGAAAACAAGCGGATAAAAATGCAATATCACCTGAAGCAATAAAACTGATTCAATTGCTGCAAGCAGAAATGCCACTGAAAAAGGCTTGTGGTATTGCCGCAGACTATTTAGATTTAAAGAAAAACGCGCTGTATAAAGCAATGCTTGAACTGGGGTAAAAACACATATTCACATGTAAAGCGCATTAACCGTGCGCTTTTAAATATTAAACAGCAATAGATTAAGGAAGATAGATGTTTAAAAAAGCACTCGCATATTCATGCGCACTCTTACCATTGGTGGCAATGGCCAGCTCAGATGGCTTAGTCGTGGCAAAAAACGATAGCGCCAAAACCCTTAGCAGTGCGCAATATGCGTATGTACCTACTGTCATAATGATGGACAATGAAGGTAAACAATCCGTTGAAATTACAGGTCAATATAAGTCTTATGTTCAAGAACAAAAAATTCAGCCTAGCATTAGTTACTCGCATTACCTTGAAGAATTAGCAAATAACCTAATTGCAGACGGTTTTACGATTGCCACAAAATGCCTTACAGATTGCAGTACAAAGCCTTACCGGAAAACCATTGAAAACAGCTTTCGCTATAACAATATTTACCAAGTGGGTTATTCAAATGTTAGAAAAAGTCGTTTTGGTTACCTTTCTGCGATAAAAGGAGAGGAGGGCAGTCGCCAAGCGATACAAGTGTTTGCACAAAATGATTATCGAGATGCATTAAAGTATGCCTATGAACAGATAGTTGAAACGAAAATGCCAGATATTGGTATATCTATAGATAACAATTTTGAAATACAATCGCTTGATTTTTCGAATTTAAAAGCGTCTCAAAAAGATGCCAAAGGCAGTGCCGACCACCCAATGATAGAGCGCTTCCCTGGCAGTTATATTGTTCATTCAGCGGTTAATGATTTTGAGTCATACCCTTTAATAATTGGCCCGTATAAAAAATCGATACCGACTAAAAAAGTAAGCGGTAAAATTACGACGATTAACTACAGTATCAACAAGAAGGTTGGACCCTACGCCGTGCATCAGAATTACATTAATGCATTAGAAAAAGCAGGGTTTAATTTAATTTATGAGTGCAGTGCAGCAGATTGTGGCAACTATATTCTTCGCGATAACCTTGAAAAAACAATTCATGCCAAGAATCACCGTTCAGACATTTATAATATAACCCGCGAGAGTCATTACTATTTATTTAGTGCTGAGAAAGTAACACCTCAAGGTAAGATTTATATAACCATGTATAGCACTCAAAAACGCGCTCAATATAATGTGGAAATGGTGGTTGATATTATTGAAGAACGTGCAATGAGCCAAGTTGCACTTAATATTGATAGCGATACCCTAAGCAAGCAAATTCAAGCGACAGGCAGCGTGTCTTTGTATGGCATCGAGTTTGATTTTGATAAGCACACATTAAAAGCCAGTTCAGATAAGCAACTAGCAGAAATTGCAGATTTTTTGAAAAACTCGAAGCAAGTATCTTTATATGTGGTGGGACACACAGATAACAAAGGACAATATGGTTACAATCATGATTTGTCTAAACGCCGTGCTGCAGAGGTGGTTAATACGCTGGTATCAAACTACAAAATTGATAAGCAACGTTTGACGCCTGTAGGTGTAGGCCCAGTTGCGCCAAAAGCAGCAAACGATACCGAGTCGAATATGCAGCAAAATAGACGTGTTGAACTAGTTTTAAAATCGCCGCAGTTTCTTTGATCTAAGATGAATGGTTTTGCGGGGGCGCTAATAAAACTAGCCGCAGACGTTAAAATCCGTATAATGGCGCCCTGAGTCAGCCAGATAATCGCTGCTTTATCGTTGTATCTTCGGATATACGGGTAAAGGGGAGGAAAGTCCGGGCTCCACAGGGCAGGGTGCCAGCTAACGGCTGGGAGGCGCGAGCCTACGACAAGTGCAGCAGAGAGAAGACCGCCAACCTCGGTTGGTAAGGGTGAAAGGGTGCGGTAAGAGCGCACCGGGCCACTGGTAACAGTTGGTTGCAAGGTAAACTCCACCCGGAGCAAGACCAAATAGGGTTCCTTATGGTGTGGCCCACATCGGAACCGGGTAGGTTGCTTGAGCTTAAGAGTGATTTTAAGCCTAGACGAATGATTATCCACGACAGAACCCGGCTTATAGGCTGACTCAACAAATACAATAAAAAAGCTCAAGCGTTTTAGCTTGGGCTTTTTTATGCGTGGAATTAACCACTAGCGCTTAATAATTTCAGCGCGGTGTGGTGCGAGCTTTGCAAGTACTTGGTTTTGAACTGGGTAGCTTATGTTGTTGTCTTCCATTGCTTTTACCAATAGCTCGACAATGCGGTTAAAGTCGGCTTCATTAATATTCATGCCGGTGTGAATGTCGACCATATTATCGCCTTTATATTCACAAGGTCCGCCTGTGACATCACATAAGTGCGTAATAAACCCAGCACGAAAGTGGCTTACGCTGGCTTTTGCAAAGTAATGAAATATTTTTTCATCATTAGCGATATGTTGAATAAAACTATCAACAATATTTTCCAGCCCTTGTTCGCCTTTTAATTGGCTATAGAGTGTTTGATTTGCGTTATTGGCGGCACATGCTGTTAGCAGGGCAGCGGTAAGAAAAAGTGTTAAGAGCTTAGTCATTAATAATATCCCGTGAGAGAAAGATACCAGCCACGTTGTTTTTCGATACCCGCAATCGTGCCTAAATTGATATAGGCTGCGGTAACGCTAATGTGTTTGTTGGGAAACCAAGCGACAAACACATCATGCCAATCATCTTCTTTTAGCCCCAGGTTGTCAGGCTTTTGCCGATACTCAGTGCCAATGGCAAGGTGTTTATTGACTAAAATGGCTGCGGAGGCTTCAAACTGAATGTGGCTTTTTTGTTGTGGTCCGCCAAAACCTAGTAACCCGATTTCATTTGCGCGTGTGTGTCTAACGGTGGCGTTCCATAACAGGTTATAGCCGGCGACCGCGCCTAAATGTAATTTGCTGGCGGCAAGGTAAAAGTCAGTAGCAGAATCATCTTTTGCACCTAGGGCAAAAGCAATATCCGCAGTCTCGAGTCGCTTGTGTTGCATACCAAATGATACTTGTGGGTAGCGACTGTAAACAAGGTCGCCGTAGAGTTTCACTTTAGCGCCATAAATTGATTGCTCGAGTGTTGTTGCAAGCGGTAGAACATCAAAGCGCTGTGCTGTGTAAGAGAGCTCAATACGGTCATACAAGTTACCTTGTACGCCACAAGTACTCAATTCAAAGTCATCAACATTTGCCTGTGTGCAATATCCTGAAATCGATACTTCATCTTCGCTTGCGTAGCCTGCTAGTTGCGCCCATGGCACTAAGCCGCCGCCAGCGGCCCCTTCAATTTGTGAAACGCCCGGCGTTGCCAGTAATTTACCGTTGCCATAACAACTCGTGGCAATCAGTAATAATATAAAGCTAATGATTTTTGACATAGTGTGCATACCATTCGCTAAGCTGCTCCGCCTTTTGCGGTTTAGCTAAGTAGTAACCTTGGATATAGTCGCAGTTAAATTGTGTTAATAAATCTAAACTTGGCTGATTTTCAACCCCTTCAGCAACTACACGCAGCCCTAGTTTGTGGCCAAGCGTAATAGTTGATTCGACAATATCTTGATCTTGTGAAGACTCATTTAGTTTAAGAATAAAACACTTATCGATTTTTAGTTCATCAACAGGTAAGTTTTTTAACTTGGCAAGTGATGATTGCCCGATACCGTAGTCATCGACTGAGATTTCAAAACCGAGTGATTTTAAATGGGTTAATTTGGCGATTACTAATGCTTCGTTTTCGGCAATGTCGCGCTCGGTTAGCTCCAAGATTATACTAGAAGGGTCAACACAATAGTGCGTTGTTGTTTCTAATAAAAAATGCACAAATTGCTCATGCTGAATATCTTGCGCAGAAAGGTTGACCGATACATTAAAATAAACCCCTTGCTGGTTCCAAATTTGTATTTGATGCGCGGCTTGGCGAATAACCCACTGGGTTAAGGTAACAATAAGACCCGATTGTTCGGCGAGCGCAATAAACATTTCGGGATTTACAAACTCATTGTTTTTATCGACCCAACGAATAAGCGCTTCGGCTTTATCTACTTGTTTTGTTTTTAAGTTGAGCTTAGGTTGATAGGTTAAAAATAAATTTCCACTATCTTGCTCTAAAGCGAGTTTTAACTCTTCAATTAAATTCAATTTGTATAGGTAAGCTTCATCGTCACCGTTTTGATAAAACTGCAACGTGTTATTACTTTTCACTGCATTTGCTGCGGCCATAGAGGCGCGGCGAATCAACTTTTCACCATCGTTACCGTGCTCAAGAGAGTTTGCGATGCCGTAATAAATTTGCAGTGATAAATCGATGCCATCTAAATAAAAAGGACGCTCTAATTCATTACGTAGTTGAGAAATATAGCCATTAATTTGCTGTTCTTCTGAAATGGTTATCGCAACAATAAACTCATCAGCGTTGGGGCGCGAAAGCAAGCAATGTTTAGGTGTTTGGCTTTGTTTATGAAAGTTGCCAAGCCTTAGTGCAATTTCTTTTAAAATGATATCACCATTGGTAATGCCAATAGTGTCGTTAAGTGCTTTAAAGCCTTTAATATTTAGGTTTATTAAGACGATTTGCAGGTTGAGCTTAAGCAATACATCAATATCGTTGATTATTTTGTAGCGGTTGTATAAGCCAGTCAGTAAATCGCGCTCAGCTTGGTAGGTAATTTTTTCTTCACGTTGTTTAATCGCACTGCTCATCAGGGAAAAGCCACCATAAAGCTTCTCTAGCTCTTTAGGAAAGCGATTATTTAACTGAGGTACTAGAAAGTTACCATCACTAATGTTTTTAGTGATATTCATTAATTTATCAAGTGGTTGTGTAATACGTTTCGATAAAATGCGCGATAAACTAATGGCAATAAATAAAATAAATAAAATAGCCAGTACCGTGGCGATAATAAGTCGGTTTATATCGCGATGTAACGGATCAAGTGACGCAGAGAGTACGGCAGAAATATTGTTAGCGGTTGTAATTTCTATTGGTTGATGAAAAAACGACGCAGACGATAACAGTAAGCTGATACCTGTTAAATTCGCACCAAAAACATTTTCATTTGCTAGAGCATCTTTTGTTAAGCTGGATTGAATAATGTGTTTATTGGCTAAAAATGTAATATCCAACGATAGTAATTCACGTAATTGCGATAAGGTATTTTGATCAATGCGAAAACCAATTATTGCATAGGCAATGGTGCGTGGCGCTTTGACCGGAGCGAGTATAATTTGATAGATACTGTCGTTAATTGCGAGCATTTGCGCGTTAACCGCTTTTAGTGGAAGTGCATTAAGGTGTTTACTCAGTTGCTCTAAAGAATATGAATTATTGTTGCTGGCAATAAACTCGCCGTTTAGATCAATTAACACCATAAGATCTGCTTTAATACGCTGACCATGGTTAAGCAGGGCGCTTTGCAGTGTTTTGGTGTCTTGAGTCGCAACAGCTTGTTTAAAACCAAAATCGGCAGTCAGTACGTTGGCCGATGTAATCAGCACTTGCTCTTGTTGTTTAAGATTTTGCTTGAGTACATTCTGTGCAAAATACATCTGTTGCTGTAATTGTTGTTCGACATAGCTTGCTGTGGTTAGCCAGTAATTAATGGTTAGCAATAAGGTTGTCATAATAATAAGACTGGCTGCTAGCCATGTAATTTGCGCCCGCAGGCTAAGCTTAATGAGCTGTTTTAAAAACATCTTGGAAGCTACCTGTTGCTTTTGCAGGTGAAACTGTTAACGCCAACTTTATAGCCCCTTTTGATTGTTTCAGCTTGGTAAGATCAATCACTTGTTTATGATTTACCCCCTTTGCGTTTCTCGGATGCCAAAGCCAAGCTTTTTTTATTTCCGAGGGTGCTAAATCAATTATTGCTTCGCCTTTAGTACCCGATATATAAGTGCGATTATTGTTGTGCACATAAATATATCCCACCATCGCATCATGAATATTGCACCCAAGTACGACTACGCCTGTATTTTCAAAAATAATGGGTGATTTTGGCTGACCCGCATAGAGCTTCAATTCAAAAGGCTTTGCTTTAGAAAAAGAGTAAACATGGTGGCGAATATCATCACTATTAGGAAAGCTAACATAGCTATTTATTGGCACAGCGAGTACATGTGGATCGAATGCTTTATTGACTTGATCCATAACCAGAGTTTTTTTTGAGTTTGACTGTGGTGCTGGAGCTAAAACTTCAACTTCGATAATGGCATGTTCTAGTGCTTGGTCATTTTGATCTGTGATTTGCAGTGAAATGGTGGCACTTATATGAAAGGAAAATAATAAAGTACCGACTAAAAAGCAGTGTTTAATTAAAGCAAGCACGCCAATATTCTCTTAAAATTTTGCATACAAATAATACTAGTCAGATAAACCAGACGCGTCCAATGAGTAACTAAAAAAATCAATTATTTTAAAGTCTTAGTTGTAGTGAAGCTATACCATGAAAAGACATGGTATAGCTGCTTTTTTTGGGATTATGTATGGAGGTTAGTATTAATGTTTGAACGTTGATCTAATCGGCCGCTGTAGCGAGTGACTAGTAACGCTAATGCAGAAATTAGTGCGCCAATCCATGCGGTATCTTGCAATGTCATCTGTTCCACAATAACGCCTCCTAAAATAGATCCCAAAGCAATGCCAATATTGAACGCTGCAATATTAAGACCCGATGCAACATCCACAGCATTTGGGGTAAACTTTTCGGCAAGCTTAACGACATAAACTTGTAATCCGGGTACATTACCAAATGCAAAAGCGCCCCAAACCAATACCGTAAATACGGCACCTATTTTCGATGTCATGGTGAACGTTAGAGCAAGTAAAATCAGTGTTAAGGCGCTAAAAATTATGGTTAACGCATTAATTGGTCCTTTTTTATCGGCGAGTTTTCCACCGTAAATATTTCCAACAGCAACCGATATGCCATATACCAGCATAATCAAGCCGATCGTATTTGCTGAAAAACCACTTTCACTTTGTAAAATTGGAGCAAGGTAGGTAAATGCAGTAAAAGTGCCGCCATAGCCTAGAATAGTCATTAAATACACTAACAACAATCGAGGTTGTACTAACACTTGCGCTTGCTCTTTTAAACGAGCTGGACGGCTTTGTTTAAGATTTTTAGGTACCAGCAATGCGCTGCCAATAAGCGCGATTACGCCTAATGCAGAGACAACTAAAAAGGTTGCTCGCCAGCCAAAGTGTTGCCCTATCCAAGTGCCAAGCGGTACGCCTGTAACTAACGCTACCGTTAATCCGGTGAACATAATCGCTATGGCGCTGGCTTCTTTTTCTTTACTTACCAAGCTGGTGGCGATGGTCGAGCCAATAGAAAAGAACACACCATGTGCAAGTCCTGTTAATATTCGAGCGATTATTAAACTTTCATAGCTAGGTGCTTGCCACGCCAGCAAATTACCCACAACAAATAATGCCATTAAGCTAAGTAGCAAATATTTTCGATTCCATCGCCCTGTTAAGGCGGTTAAAACAGGGGCCCCAATTGCTACGCCAAATGCATAAAGGCTAACTAATAACCCTGCACTGGGTAAGCTAACCTGTAAATCGTTGGCAATGGTGGGCACAAGCCCGACAATCACAAATTCAGTTGTGCCTATAGCAAAGGCACTCAGCGTTAACGCAAATAATGCTAACGGCATAAAGTTTCCTATTTTAGTTACCTATTAATGAGAGGAATATTGTGAGTGTTAATTTATTTGCAAAAAATAGCGGTAGTGACAAAATACTTTTGTTAAAAATGAAAAGGTGGGTATATGTCTGTTGCTGCTAAAACTGAAGATTTAGAAGCATTTATAACTGTGGTTGATAGCGGTAGCTTTTCTACTGCAGCAAACTTGCTTAATTTACAAGTCGCTAAAGTCTCTCGGGCGGTAACGCGTTTAGAACGAACTCTTGACGTAACCTTACTTAATCGCACCACACGGCGATTAGAACTTACTGAAGAGGGAGCGCTTTTTTTGCGCCATGCGCGTGATGGCCTTAATGTTTTGGCAAAAGGCGAAGAGGCACTGCGTTTACTAAAACGTTCACCTTCTGGCAAGCTGCGAGTTGATGCTGCCAGCCCGTTTGTGTTACATCAAATTGCACCGCTAATAAACGAATTTAGTGAGCTGTATCCAGATATTCAGTTAGAGCTTACTAGCCACGACAGCATTATTGATTTACTCGAACATAAAACAGATATTGCGATTCGTATTGGTGAGTT
This sequence comes from Pseudoalteromonas sp. NS-SX12, assembly GCF_057367955.1. Taxonomy (NCBI): domain Bacteria; kingdom Pseudomonadati; phylum Pseudomonadota; class Gammaproteobacteria; order Alteromonadales; family Pseudoalteromonadaceae; genus Pseudoalteromonas; species Pseudoalteromonas sp. NS-SX12. The sequence continues at coordinate 1,217,115 of NZ_CM170634.1, forward strand.
AAGCGATTCAAACTTACATGCGCGTTCACTGGGAAAAAGTAAATTACATATTGTGGCAAGCCCTAAATATTTAGCCAGCGTAGCGCTTGAAGATAAGCAAATCGCTGCTCAAAATCATCGTTTTATTGGTTTTAGTGATGCGCCTCATTTAAATAATTGGCCGCTTAAAAAGCCACAAAAGCTGGATTTTGCGATCAGTGCTTCCAGCGGAGAAACGGTGCGACAATTGTGTATTGCAGGTCAAGGGTTAGCGTTACTTTCTCACTTTATGATTAAAGATGATTTAGTTGCGGGACGTTTAGTGAGTGTATTTCACGATCACATTGTATCGCCCAACAAACGCGAGAGTGTTCAGGCGGTGTATTATCGCAATAGTGCAGTGTCGTCGCGGATCTCGGTATTTCTTGACTTTATTTCGGCGCGGCTAAGTTTATAGCCTTAGTTACGTAAATAAAGTACGTAACTTACTTTCTACATCATTCAGTGAAATGGGCTTTGAGATATACTCATTCATGCCTGCTGCTAAGCACTTATCTTTATCACCTTCCATTGCATTGGCGGTCATCGCAATAATGGTTGTGTGCTGGTGTTGTTCACCACATTGGTTTTGTCGTATGGCGTTTGTTGCTTGGTAGCCGTCCATTTCAGGCATTTGTATATCCATAAAAATAACGTCGTACGGTGTTGATTGTGCTTTTAGTTTATTTACTGCATCAAGGCCGTTTTCAGCGATCTCACAAGTTAGCTTGAGCTTAGCCAAAATGCCTTTAGCAACCATTTGGTTTACTTTATTATCCTCTACTAACAACACATTAAGTTGTGGTAATTCCTTACTGGTAGACTGAGCCTTGGTGTTGTTTAGTTCATTAATATAGTGGCGTGTTAACAGTGGTTCAGCGTGTTTTAACGGCTCGCCGTTATCGACAATAATCTGCAAAGCTGCGCGCAGATCCGCACTGGTCGCAGGTTTTGGAAAATAGCCATCAAAGCCAATCTCTGCAAAATGCTTAGCATCGCCTTTGTGCTGCATTGAGGTCATCATAATCAACTTAATAGCTGCTAGTTGGTTGTCTGCTTTTAGCTCTTTAGCCAGCATTTCACCGCTCATTTTTGGCATTTGCATATCAAGTATCGCTACATCAAATAACGTTTCGCTCGCTTTGAGTGTATTACATAGCGCTAAAGCTTCTTGTCCGTTTGAAAAAGTAGTGACCTTGGCGCCCCAACTTTTAAGCTGCTTTGCTAATATTTCACAGTTAGTTTCATTATCATCGACAACTAAAATATTTAATCCACTTATTGCTACATTGGGCTGAGAAAGCGAGCTTTGATTTGCCTTTTTAATACGTAAATTACAAACAAATTCGCTGCCTTCGTTTGTTGCACTGGTTAAGCTAATATCGCCATCCATGTGATTACATAATCGTTTTACGATGGCTAAACCAAGCCCCGTGCCGCCATAATTTCGTGTGGTTGAAGAGTCTTCTTGGCTGAATAGCTCAAATACATGTTGATGTTTTTCTTTGGAAATACCAATGCCAGTATCTTTTACCGCTAAGGTGAGACGCCAATAGTGCTCACTGTCATCGCGTAGAGCAGCACTCACAATGATTTCGCCTTGGTGAGTAAATTTAATGGCATTGCCGATTAAGTTACTTAGAATTTGACGAATTCGTCCAGGATCGCCTATTACGAAATGCTCATTTAAATTGACCGTATCTAAAATAAGCTCAAGCTGTTTTTGTTCTGCGCGAGTAGCAAATAACTCAACAAGTTCAGAAAGTAGCAGGTGTAAATCAAATTGAATTTGTTCCAACTCCAGTTTATCTGCTTCTATTTTTGAAAAATCGAGAATATCGTTAATCAGATTTAACAGAGAATTTGCACTGTTTTTGGCGATAGTTAAGCGGTGTGTTTGCTCGTCATTGAGTGGACTGTCTTGCATTAATTCGAGCATACCAATAACGCCATTCATTGGCGTGCGAATTTCATGGCTCATACTAGCTAAAAACTCATCTTTGGCAATCATGGCAGCTTCGGCGTCAACTTTGGCTTTAGTGAGTGCTAACTCATTTTCGACGCGCTCGGTTATATCGTAGTTTACACCGATCATATTGGACACTTGCCCGTTGCCATCGAGCTTATTAATTGCAGACGCTTTGATATAGCGTGTTTCACCTGCGGGTGTGATAATTCTAAATTCAGTATCAAATTTAGAATTGGTTTCTAACGCGTGTGTGAGCGCTGCAACAGCATCGGCTTTGTCATCGGGGTGCAACCCATTTTCCCACGCTTCATATGCCCCGATAAATTGGTCATCATCAACGCCGTACAACTTAAACATCCACGTATCCCAAGTTAATGCTTGGGTTTGTACGTTGTAGTCCCAAATACCTATGCCAGCAGAATCAGCGGCAAGCGCCATGCGCTCATTTTTATCTTGAATTTCGAGTTCAGCTTGTTTCGACTGATGAATATCGAGGTGTGTGCCGATCATCCGTTTTGGCGAACCATCGGTATGTCGCTCAACTATTTTACCGGTGTCGAGTACCCAAACCCATTCGCCATTTTTATGTTTCATACGGGTTTCACAGCTATAATGTTCGGCTTCTCCCTGCCAATGACGCTGTAATTGTTTTTCTGCTTTGGCTAAATCATCGGGGTGTAGCAAGCTCATCCAAGTATCAACAGAGGTGGGTGCTAATTCATCAAGTGTGTAGCCAATCATGGTTGCCCAGCGATCATTAAAGATGGTTTTTCCGCTATCAACGTCCCAATCCCAAATACCCACGCTGGTAGATTGCAGCACAAACTGCAAGCGCTGGTTAGTATCGGTTAAATTATCTCGCGCTAAAACTCGGTCGGTAATATCTTGGAATGAACCAAATACACGTTGGCATTGGCCATTTAGCATTTCTGGTTGAGCGCGTGCCGCAACCCATTTCTCGTTGCCTTTGGCTGTGATTAGTTGAAGCTCTTCTTGAAATGGGGTGCCATGCTCTATTGCGTTTGCCATTAATTTGGCGATGCGGTCACGGTTTTCGCCAGGCTTGTAGTAGTCAATGGCTGTTTCAACTTGTGGTTCAAAGTTGTCACTGACTTCGTGTATTTTTTTGGTCATATGTGACCAATACAACGAATTGTTCGTTACATTATATTCCCACGCGCCAATGAGTGCTTGCTCGCTCATTTCTTCCATTAACTGACGCTGTGAAAGCAATTTGTTTTGTTGCGCTGTGCGCGTTAACTCAAAGCCAATCCAGTGAGCAAATAAGCGGATCAATTCGAGATCGCTATTAGTAAACGGGTGCGATGATGCATCGGGACTTGAAAAGTTTAATGTGCCAAAGCGCTTGCCATCGACAAAAATTGGGCAACCGATATAGCTTTCTAGACCAAAGTTTAAGTAACAAGGATGCGTTGCAATTTCACTTTTTGCTACATGGTGAAATGCAATTGCTTGGTCAGCATTAAAGGTGTGAAAACAGTAAGTATTCTCAAAATCAAATTGGTCATTTGGTGAAATTTCATTATTTGGGCTTTTTGCGTACAGCACTTTATAGTTGTTTGAAATTTCACTTACTATGCCAAGCGGTAGCTGAAAAATATCACAACCGAGCGTTAGCATGGCATTCATTTTATCATCAAGGCTCGCATTGATATCACTGGTTATTTCGTGCAGGCGTTTAAACGCTAACTCGGCATGTTTTTGCTCAGTAATATCGTTTTGAATAATAATTGAGGTGTCTTTTTGCGCGTCATTACTGCGCAGCGGCACTATGGTGGTGCTAAACCAATAAAAACGCCCATCTTTAGCTTTGTTGCATAGTTCGCCATGCCATACCGTGTGTTTTGTGATGGCATCGGTTATTTCTTGATAAAGGGCGTCATCATGGTAATAACTTCTGAGAGTACGTGTTGAATGGCCAATAATCTCATTTTGCTCATAACCATAAAAATGTGTGAACATTTTATTGCAGTACAAGATGTTTGTTTGGTTATCAACTCGCAAAACCGCAGAATGTTTATTGATTGCGAACTCAAAGTCAGATGCCCGATTACGTTGTGTTAGCAGTTTAGAGTAGGTGTCTGCAAGCCAAGATTGCGTTGGTTTTAGTAGCGCAAAAGCAAGCCCGAGCAGGCATAGCAGAGAGCCAATCCAAGTAATATAAATCAGCTCATTCTGTTGTTGTTTATCAAGTATTACGGCGTGTTCAAATACACTTACAATTTGATCTAATTGAGTGAGTATTTGGTCGGTTTTATCTGTGGTAAATAAGCTGCTTTTTGAGGTTGAAAGCGCTGTTCCTTGCGAGAGAGATAACGCAGCGTTTGCGTAGGCTTCAAGGGTTGCTTGCAGCTGATTATCAGCAAAGTAAATTTGTTTAATTTGTTGTTGAGCATTTTGGTCAAATAGCTCAAGTTGTTTGAGTAGCTGATCTTGATTACTTAGTAGCTTCTCAGCGGCTTTCGCAAGTTGTTGTTGATGGTATTGGGTCGGCTCACGTTGCGCTAGTAAGGCAATACGCTGCGACAACATTCGTTGCTCGCCGGCACTGTTAACAATACTGGCATAGCTCTCTTGCTGCTGTTGCTGCAGGGTAATAATTAAAAACGCACATGAAATAAGCACCGCAATTGCAAAAAGCGCCGTTTTATAACGCTTGGAAAAGTTAGTAAGTAAAGACTCCGTGCTAAGCATTCAACTTCCTGAGGCGGTGCTGTTTTATTAGAACCTTAAATATTGCACTAAATGGCGCGTCTTGCCAGCGCAAAATGATTAAAAACAGGTGGTTACTTTAGATTTAAGTGCCTTTACTATTTTTTATCTAAACCTGAAGTTAGTTAATCGATATTTAGCTCTTTAAGTTTACGGGTTAGGGTATTACGCCCCCAACCAATTAAGTGCGCGGCGTCTTGTTTGTGACCATTGCTGTGTTTAAGCGCACTTTTAATAATTTGGCTTTCAATTTTGTTTTGTATATCAGGCCAAATATTGTGTTTGCCTTGTTTTAGCTCGTTTTCAAACCACAATTGAAATTGCTGTTGCCAGTTTGAATCATGACTATTGCCACTGTGGCTTATTTTTTCGGTAATTTCGCTTGGTAAATCTTCAACGCTAATAAGCTGACCTGGGGTCATCACCGTGAGCCAACGGCAGGTATTTTCGAGCTGGCGCACATTCCCCGGCCATGCAAATTCCATCATTTTATTGGCTGCTTCTTTAGACAGGATTTTGCTCTCGACTTTAAGCTCTTTTGCACTGCGACTTAAAAAGTAGTTGGCTAATTTTTCAATATCGACGCTGCGTTCGCGCAGTGGTGGCAGTTTTAAACGAACGACATTTAAGCGGTGGAATAAATCTTCGCGGAATTTGCCTTCACGGGCCAGTTTTTCTAGGTTTTGGTGAGTTGCGGCAATAATGCGTACATCTACTTTAATGCTTTGATGGCCACCGACACGATAAAACTCACCGTCGGCCAGTACGCGTAGTAAACGAGTTTGCACATCAAGCGGCATATCACCTATTTCATCTAAAAACAGTGTACCGCCATTAGCTTGTTCAAAGCGGCCTTTACGCACGCTATCGGCACCGGTAAATGCCCCTTTTTCATGGCCAAACAGTTCTGATTCAACTAAGTCTTTTGGAATTGCGGCCATATTGAGCGCAATAAAGGTTTTTTCGCGGCGTGGACTGTGATTATGTAGTGCACCTGCAACCAATTCTTTACCCGTACCGGATTCACCGTTGATAAGTACACTCATGCTTGAGGCGCTGAGTTTACCTATCGCGCGAAAGACTTCCTGCATGGCAGGCGCTTCGCCAATTATATCGGGGGCTTTTTTCTCGACTTTTTTCGGCTTTACCTTAACGCGTGTGTTGGCGCGACATGCGCTTTCAACAAGTGAAACTGCTTCGTTTAAATCAAATGGCTTTGCTAAATATTCAAATGCCCCTTTTTGAAAAGCCTGTACAGCAGAATCAAGATCGGAGTGGGCGGTCATAATAATCACTGGCAAGCCTGGATTTTGCTCAACAATATTTTCAAGCAACGACATGCCATCTTGGCCTGGCATGCGCACATCTGAAATCAGTACGGTTGGTTGATCGTATTCAAGCGCAGAGGCTGCCGCTTCAGCACTGGCGAATGATTCGGTATTAAAACCTGCACGCTTAAGTGCTTTTTCTAGTACAAAGCGAATCGAAGCGTCATCGTCAACTAACCAAACGGTTTTCATTATGGCTTCTCCATAGACAGGGGTAGATAAATATTAAATTCGGTGTGGCCTGGCCAACTATCACATTCAATATAGCCTTGATGTTGGTCAATAAGTGTTTGTGCAATGGCTAGCCCTAAACCTGAGCCGCCGTCTTTGTTGGTGACCATAGGAAAAAATAGGGTTTCTTTTAGCGCTTCATCAATGCCTGGGCCGTTGTCGATAACTTGAATGATGAGGGCATTTTTAAATGCTTTGTTATGCAAACGTACATGGTGTTTAACTCGGGTTTTTAACGTTATAGTACCAAGCTCTGCCAGTTTATTGAGCGCATGTTGCGCATTTTTAACGATGTTGAGCAGTACTTGCTGAATTTTACCGTTATCAATAAATACATCGGGAATGCTTGGATCGTAATCTTTAACGAGCTTTATTTTGTGCTGATTGTCTAACAAGCTTAGTTTTATCACTGACTCTAAGGTTTGGTGAATGTTTATCCACTCTTTGTTTGGTAGTTGGTTTGGCCCAAGTAGTCGGTCAACAAGCTCAGTGAGACGATCAGCTTGTTCGATAATTAAGTTGGCGCATTGTTCGCGTTCTTGTTGATCGCTTTCATATTGTAGTAATTGCGCTGCGCCACGAATTCCGCCTAGCGGATTTTTAATTTCATGGGCGAGGCCGCGGATTAAATTACGCGCTGCACTTTGTTGGTGCATTTGATGTGAGGCCTGATCATGCTTGAGCTCTTGGTTAAGTGAACGGCATTCAAGCAGCATTAAAAGCTGGTTATCTAATTCGATGCGACGCGCTGAAAGACTAATGGTTGCGTGCCGACCATCGTTAAATACCACATTAGCGCGATGTTGAACGCAGTCGTTACCACTGAGAAAGGTATTTTCTAGGATCTTATGCAGATCAATCGAGTGATAATGAAATAGTTGTTTAAAATTGGTTGTGACAATGCGTTTGGTACTGATGCCAAATAATTCGCTTGCGCTGGTATTTGCGTAGTGAAGTTTAAAGTCACCATCGACTAACAATACACAGCTTGTGAGATTTTCTAGTAGTTTAATGTAGCTGGATAAGTCTTTAAGCATCATTGCACCATTTTAGTGCGCTATTTTAATTAAAATCAATTTAAATTGATGTTTAATTAGAAAAAGCAAGAAGCGTTCCGCAATGAGCTTATTTAGAGAGTTATTTTGCGATACTGCTTGCGCGGTGCATAAAGAAGGTGGTTTGCTCGCTGGTGGCAACAGCATTACCTTTTTCATCAAATAGTTGCGCTTGAATTGTATGTGCGCCGCGGTCCACATTACGCATTACAAAAACCGATTTGGATTGCGGTGGGGTGTTGCGTTTGCCATTAAATAATAGCTGTACTTTATATTTGGGATTAAAGCTTGGTGTAATGCGAATAGAAACATGGAGAGAGCCAGTGTTATCACGAATCGTTTCTTCATGACTTGGCGATACAATCTCAACACCGTATTCTATTTTTTTATTGGGGTCATCCGGTTTATCAAAGATGGATGTATCCGCTTTTTTCATGCTGGTTGCTTTATCATCAGCTAAAGAGATCACTTTTGCACCCGGACGTTTCGTATCTGAGAATACTAAAACACCGTTTTCATCTCGCCACATATAAATTTCTTTCGCAGCGAGGTTTGTTACCGGCAGTAACATAATAAAAATTAAAAGTGATAGTAGCGCGCTTCTAAAAGCCACATCAGCTCCTTGCTTAGATATGTTGTTTTTATTTTAGTACTGAACGGAAAAATTCGCCTGTTTTACAGAAAAACTAGCTACAAAATACCCAGCGAAACAATATGATAAGGTTCAGATAGTATAAATGTATAATATATATATTCATTTTTCCACAAAAAAAGCCCGCAGAACGGGCTTAGGAACACACATTGAAACAATAAATTGATTCTGGAGGCGTGAAATTATTACACGCTGTAGTACATTTCAAACTCAACTGGGTGAGTTGTCATGTTTAATTTTTCTACTTCTTTCGACTTAAGTGCGATGTAAGCATCGATTAGGTCGTCAGTGAATACACCACCTTGAGTTAAGAACTCACGGTCAGCATCAAGTGCTGCAAGTGCTTCGTCTAATGAAGCTGCAACAGTTGGGATTTCAGCTGCTTCTTCAGCTGGCAGATCGTAAAGATCTTTATCCATTGCTTCACCTGGGTGGATCTTATTTTTAATACCGTCAAGGCCAGCCATTAACATTGCTGAGAATGCTAAGTATGGGTTAGCTGTCGGATCTGGGAAGCGAACTTCGATACGACGTGCTTTTGCAGATGGTACTACTGGAATACGAATTGATGCAGAACGGTTACGTGCAGAGTATGCAAGCATTACCGGAGCTTCAAAACCAGGTACTAGACGCTTGTATGAGTTAGTTGACGCGTTCGCAAATGCATTGATTGCGCGAGCGTGCTTGATAATACCACCGATGTAGTAAAGTGCTTCTTCAGAAAGACCGCCGTACTTGTCGCCTGCGAAGATGTTTTGACCATCTTTAGCAAGTGATTGGTGACAGTGCATACCTGAACCGTTATCACCAACGATTGGCTTAGGCATAAATGTAGCCGTTTTACCGTAAAGGTGAGCCATGTTGTGAATAACGTATTTCATTTCTTGAATTTCGTCCGCTTTGATTACCATTGTATTAAAGCGAGTTGCAATTTCGTTTTGACCAGCTGTTGCTACTTCATGGTGGTGAGCTTCAACAACTTGACCTAATTCTTCTAACACTAGACAAGTAGCTGAACGCCAGTCTTGTGATGAATCTACTGGTGCTACTGGGAAGTAACCGCCTTTAACACCTGGACGGTGACCTGAGTTGCCGCCTTCGTAGTCTTTGTCTGAGTTCCATGATGCTTCTTCAGCATCGATTTTGTACATAGAACCAGACATGTCAGTTTTGTACTTAACATCGTCAAATAGGAAGAATTCTGGCTCAGGACCGAAAAGTACAGTATCTGCGATACCAGTTGAACGCATGTATTCTTCTGCGCGTTTAGCAACAGAACGAGGGTCGCGCTCATAACCTTGTAGTGTTGAAGGCTCTACTACGTCACAACGTACGATTAGTGTTGCTTCTTCAGCAAAAGGGTCTAGTTTAGCTGAATCTGCATCTGGCATTAATACCATGTCTGATTCGTTAATGCCTTTCCAACCAGCAATTGAAGAACCATCGAACATTTTACCATCTTCAAAGAAATCTTCGTCAGCTTGGTGATGAGGAATAGAAACGTGCTGCTCTTTACCTTTTGTATCTGTGAAACGTAGGTCAACAAACTTAACGTCGTTTTCCTTGATAAATTGTAAAACCGTGTGTGACATATAGTCCTCCAACCGTGTGTTGTTTTTAATTGTGAAATCGCTGTCTATAAAGCGGCTTTTGTGCCAGTTTTATAAATCAATGAATATTAATGGTTTTTAATAAATTCAATTTACTTTGCACCATTTTGATGCACCAAAAAGATCCCTATTTGCACTGATATGGTGCGCGATAAAGTCTAGAAAATACGGCTAAAATCACAAGGCCAAAATCGTTTTTTTAAAATAAACCTGCAATGTGACAAAAATATCGCAAAAATCAGCTATTTTTATTCTGTCTAAACTTTCATCTGTCACAGTAATAGGGGATAATATGCCACTTTTTTGCAGGCGCAGACCCTTTTGAGGTCATCATTAAGATGACATAAAAGGTGTTTAGCTTAGATTTTTAGCGGGCTTTGATGGGTATTGTGCCTATTAGATAATCCGTAGCTTCTATCCAGAGCACTAACTTGAGTAAAAATATGAGTATCGAAAAATTACGTAATATTGCGATTATCGCGCACGTTGACCACGGTAAAACAACACTAGTTGATAAGCTACTTGAGCAATCAGGTACATTAGAAACACGTGGCGGTAATGAAGAACGTGTAATGGATTCAAATGATATCGAGAAAGAGCGCGGTATTACAATCCTAGCTAAAAATACAGCAATCGAATGGAATGACTACCACATTAATATCGTAGACACTCCGGGACACGCTGACTTCGGTGGTGAAGTAGAGCGTGTTCTTTCAATGGTTGATTCAGTATTACTACTTGTTGATGCACAAGAAGGTCCAATGCCACAAACGCGTTTTGTAACGCAAAAAGCATTCGCATTAGGTCTTAAGCCTATCGTTGTTATCAACAAAATTGACAAGCCAGGCGCGCGTCCTGATTGGGTTATGGACCAAGTATTCGATCTTTTCGATAACTTAGGTGCAACTGATGACCAGTTAGACTTCCAAGTTATTTACGCGTCAGCAATCAATGGTTGGGCAACGTTAGATCTAGACGAACCGTCAGACAACATGCAACCTATGTTTGAAGCAATTGTTGATCAAGTAGAAAAGCCAGATGCCGATCCTGAAGGCGCATTCCAAATGCAAATTTCACAGCTTGACTACAACTCATACATCGGTGTTATCGGTGTAGGTCGTATTAAGCGTGGTACGGTTAAAGTTAACCAGCAAGTAACAATTGTTGGTGCTGATGGTTCTAAGCGTAACGGTAAAGTTGGTCAGGTACTTACTTATTTAGGTCTTGATCGTCACGAAGCTGAACAAGCGCAAGCTGGCGACATCATTGCAATTACAGGTTTGGGTGAGCTTAAAATCTCAGACACAGTATGTGATGTAAACCAAGTTGAAGCACTTCCTGCACTTTCTGTTGATGAACCAACAGTAACCATGACGTTCTCTGTAAATACTTCACCGTTCTCAGGTCAAGAAGGTAAGTTCGTTACTTCACGTAACATTCTTGAGCGTTTACAAGCTGAATTAGTTCACAACGTTGCACTACGTGTTGAAGAAACAGATAACCCAGATAGCTTCCGCGTATCAGGTCGTGGTGAACTTCACCTAGGTATCTTAATCGAGAACATGCGTCGTGAAGGTTACGAGCTTGCAGTATCTCGTCCAGAAGTAATCCTTCGCGAAGTAGATGGTCAATTAGAAGAACCATACGAAACAGTAACCGTTGACGTTGAAGAAGAGCACCAAGGTTCTATCATGGAACAACTTGGTCTGCGTAAAGCTGAAATGACTGATATGGCACCAGATGGTAAAGGCCGTATCCGTATGGACTTTATGATGCCTTCACGTGGTCTAATCGGTTTCCAAACTGACTTTATGACACTAACGTCTGGTTCAGGTTTAATGTACCACACGTTCGATCACTACGGTCCTCATAAAGGCGGTAACATTGGTCAGCGTAAGAACGGTGTACTTATTGCTAACGCAACAGGTAAAGCGCTTACTAACGCACTATTCAACCTACAAGACCGCGGTAAACTATTCATCGGTCACGGTGTGGAAGTATACGAAGGTATGATCATTGGTATTCACGCGCGTGATAACGACCTTACAGTTAACGCGCTTAAAGGTAAGCAACTTACTAACGTTCGTGCATCAGGTACTGATGAAGCGCAAAACCTTGTGCCACCAATCATTATGTCGCTTGAGCAAGCGCTTGAGTTTATCGATGATGATGAGCTAGTAGAAGTAACGCCTGAAAGCATTCGTATTCGTAAGAAACTTCTTACTGAAAGCGAGCGTAAGCGTGCTAGCCGCGAAGCGAAAAAAGCGTAATAGCGATTTCGTTTTGTAATAAAAAAACCAGCCTAGGCTGGTTTTTTTTATGTTTGAAATTTAACGAAATGCTCTGATACCAATTCACTTAAATAGCAGCTCATCCTAGCGGACTAAATATCATGCTAACTGCGTTAGAATTTATCAATGTAGAACAACTACATAAGAAAAATTCTGCCTTGTTAGCATTTCATTTATCCAGCGCTATCCCTGATCACATACTTAACAGAATTGGTATGAAATTATAAAAAGTCAGTTAATAAAATACCTACACCAAAGCGTTCAATGTGTTGGTTGTAATCAATTAAACTTTCGCCATAACCATTGTAATATTGTGCGTAACCTCGTAAACGACCCCACGCAGGGAATGACCAATCAAGCTGTACTGCACCTTTGTTATCTGACTTTAAGTTGTTGCGTAACATTACGGTAAATTCATGTTCTTCGTAGCGATAAATCGTTGCAAATTCAAAGTGTCCCATGTAGTCATCAATATCTGGGTTGTCATCACCAGTTGGGTCATCTTCGTTGCGTCTTTCTTCTTCAGGGATGCGGTACCAAGGCCTAAAGCTAAACACAAAGCCATCTTGCTCCCAAAACAGGTTCGCATAAATTCGATTCCATGAACGTGAAAGTGGAATATTTCGGCCATTTGATTGGTGTTCAAAACCAAGCACTATGCCCATTTCGTCACCCCATAAACGATTTTCATCGTCCAGTAAATTCATCCAAAATACTTCAGGTTGATAGTTGGTTTCTCGAAATGGCGATGAAATATCATTATTGTAGAGTTGCCAATACGACTGCATGGTAAAACCAAAATAAAATGCTTGGTCGATATCAGACTTAACTTGGTATAGCGGCACTTTTAACGACAGCTGAAACTTAGCTTCTAACTCATCTAAAGGCGCACCTTTTAAGTTAGGATCGCTTTCTGCAGGCGTGTTTTTGGGGCGATCCATGTAAGTCACAGGTAGAATATAGTTGCGATTATGTGGCGTAATTACATTGGGGTTGTTGGTGGTAACTTTTTCTCGGATAACGCGTTTATCAATTGCCGACATGTCATCCATATCTGTTATTTTCAAACACTTTTTCTTAATTTCAGCAAGTGTTTGCGAATCATCGCCTGCAGCAAGTTCGTTAAGAATGCATTGCTTGGCGAGTTCTTTTTCAGAAGGGTCGTCGTTTGCAAATGCAAGCGAGCTGGCCAGTGAGAGTATTAAGCTAGAAGCTAAAAGGCGCATTAATTATATCCCTAAAATGAGTGAGCTTTTATTATAACCATTTTAGAAACATAAAAAAGGCGGCATATTTGCCGCCTTGTGCCCCAAAGGGGACTTCTCACGCAACTGTTACAATTCAAAGTAGTTTGTAAAAAATTTATAAAGCTCAGTGCCTTGATTTACGCTGGCTGACGCAAAGTGCAAAATTGCTATGCCGTCTTGCTCTAGGGTAATTTCATTTAGTGGCTGTTCAGATAAATAGCGTTCCATACGTAAAATTTTGGCAATGGTATCGCCTGCTTTTACGTGGCTACCGAGCGCTGCTGTGTATTCAACCATGCCACCCATTGGCGCGTAATACGCAAGATAATCATCTAAATAACAGGCGTAGCGGGTAATGGCTTGTGGCTGGTAATGAGAATCTTGCAATGCTTCTTTATACGTTAAATAGCTTAGTATGCTGTTTGCATCGTTAGCGGCTTCTGTCAGGTCAATCTTTTCTTGTGAGCCTAGCTCAACGGTAAAGGCTTCCACTAAAACGGGAATGTCGCGACCTGCTTTTTTATAGGCTTGGCTTAGTTGCCACCATGGACAAAAATTCGCTTCGTCCATTGCGCCATCAAATTCATTTGGAATAAGTAACACATGCTCAATATCAAAATAACGGGCACTGTCTTTGGCATATTCTGGGCAATATAAGTGCTTAGCTGAGATAGGCCCTGTGTGTAGGTCGAGCACAATGTCTGCCTGATGCGCTAATTTTTGTAAGTTTAAAGCAATTCGCTTACCCGTATTGAGTGCGTAACTTGGCCCTTCTAAAATTTCGGCAGTTGCATTTATTAGGCGCGATTTAAACGCACTTTTAATTGTTGCGATATCAGCATCCTGATATTCCGCAACAAAGCCATCGACCAAAGCCGAGTGGTTTTGATATATACGGTTCCAGTTGGTACCCGTAATTGGGTCAAATCGTCCTAGGGTAAACTCTCCAGATTTTTGGTTGCAACCAATAGGGTTTGCATAAGGCACTAAGGTAATGTTTGATGCCAACGTCTCGCGCTTCAGTTTTTCAAGTAACTGATATATCACCGCGTTCCCTTGTACTTCTGCACCATGCATATTGGCTTGAATATACACATTTGGTCCTGTGCCGTTTCCTTTGAGGCGATAAACCGGAATAGTCAGCGGTAAGCCGTTGGCAATTTCACCAACTTGAATGTTTTCTTGGGTGATTAGGTTCATAGTTACCTCAAGTAATAATCAGCGCTTTCGCTTTGTCTGACACATGTTACGACGCCGTTTTTTACGATAAATTCTGCGGGTAATTCATGGCATAAAAAGTACGGCATACTTTCAGTAAAGCCATACGCGCCACATTGGGCAAAAATAAGCCAGTCAGTGTCGTTAATATCGTTGGCTAATTCAAATTGGCCTAAGCTATCTAGTGCTGTACAAAGCGGTCCGTGCACTAAATAGGGTTTAGTTTTGCTGTCTGTTTCACGCAATAACTCAGCAGGGAATGCCTGGTTGGTAACGGCAGGGCGTAAAATGTGGTTAATACCGCCAGCAACAATAAGTTGATTAGCACCGTAGTTTTGCTTTTGTTCAACGACAGGATTGGCATAAAAACCCACTTCGCCAACCGCATAGCGGCCGAGTTCCATCCAAAGCTCTTCGCAGCCTACCGCGTGCTTTATTGTTGCCAGTGCATCTACTAATTCTTGCCAGACAAGCTCAGTGCTTGATGCGCAATAAGGAATACCTAGGCCGCCGCCTAAATCTAAAATACGTAGGTCAAATCCGAGTTGCTTACTTAAACTTTGTAAAGGTGCAATCATGGCACGCCAAAGCTCAGCTAGCTTCTCTGTGCTGAGCATATTGCCCCACTGAAAAATATGTAAACCAGCAAAGTCGAGCGCTGGGTAATCGGCAATACTCAATGTGGCCCAGTCGTCACAGCCAAGGCCAAACGGTGTTAAGCTATCGCCACCAAGTGGGTTTTTTTCACTGTCTGGCCAGCGCAATTGCACTCGCAATAAAATGCGCAGGGTTAGGTTATGTTCACTCGCAGCTTGGTTTAACCAAACCACTTGGTTGTGACTTTCAGCGACAAAGGTGCGAACACCTTTATCGAGAAAATGCTGAATCTGCTTTTTCGATTTTGCAGGTCCAGTGTTGAGCACACGTTTTGCGTCTATGCCTTGGGCTAAAACTTGGTTTAGTTCACCGCTGCTTGCTACATCAAAGTCAAAGCCACATTTATCTAACGTTTGGATGATCGCTGAAAGCGGGTTTGCTTTTACTGCGTACCACAGTTTCACCACATTTTGTGATGTAAGCTGCGTTAAATGTGCTTCTAGCTTATCTAAATCGTATAGATAAAATGGCAGATCTGTTTGTTGGCAAAGCTCTGCAAGTAATTGACGTTGTGGTGTGCTCAAAAAGCTCATTAACGTAAAGCCTCTTCCAGTTCTAATGATGCATCGCTTTGTTCATCACGATATTTAACGATAAGCGCACATGACATGCTTAAGCCTTGCTCGCGGCCCCATTCACTTGATGAAGGGCGTGAACCTGGAATAACAATCGCATTTTCTGGAATTGGTTCACCTTTTTCTAAAACGCGCTCATTTACACAGTCATAAACAGGAATAGTCGCAGAAAGACGCACGCCTGGTGCTAGTACCGCACCTTTTTTAACTACAACGCCTTCAACGATGACACAACCTGCGCCGATAAATGCATCATCTTCAATTACTACAGGGCTTGCGCCAACAGGCTCTAATACACCGCCAATTTGCACTGCAGCACTTAAATGTACGTTTTTACCAATTTGAGCGCATGAGCCTACTAATGCATGGCTATCAACCATAGTGCCGGTATCGATGTAAGCGCCAATATTCACATAGGCTGGTGGCATAATCACTGTGCCGCTTGCAACATAGGCACCTGGGCGAACACTCGTACCACCTGGCACCATGCGTACACCTTCTTGTGCAGAAAAGCCGCGTACAGCAAGGTTATCTTTATCTACAAAACCACCTGGAAACTCAGTGTTAGTACCATTTTTGAAAACATCTAAAATGCCTTTTTTAACTTCAACGTTCGCGTGCCAGTTACCATTTTCATCTTGGTTTGCTGCGCGTAAGGTGCCGTTTTCTAGGTTTTTTAATAGTTCTTGCCAGTTCATAGTACTTCTCTCTTAATTCCAAGATAAAATTGTTTGATTAGCAGCGAGAATTGCTGCAGGTGATTCCAGCTCATGATGGGTAAGCGGTGGACGTAAATTAGGGGTGTTGAGCTTGCCTTGTTGGTGCATTAGCACTTTTACCGGCACAGGGTTAGCTACTTCAAATAAGCTATTTACCGCGTCGCTCCAAGTAGTAAACAGGTTTGGTGTGCCTAAAAGCGATCTGCGAACAAACTCTGCGGTTTGTTTAGGCCATGCGTTAGCAGCAACCGATACTAAACCTTTTGCGCCAGCTTGGGCAAAATATGGCATTAAGGCATCATCGCCACTGTAAATAGCCACATTAGGATTACTACTCCTAAATACTTCAAATTTACTAATGTCACCACTGGCTTCTTTTAAAGCCCATAAGTTGGTGTGATGACTTAATGCGGATAACAGTTCAGGAGCAAGTGCTACGGCGCTGCGTCCTGGCACGTTATACAACATGCAAGGAAGTTCTGTGGCACTGAGTAATGTATCAAACCACTGAATTTGGCCTTTAATGCCGGGTTTAGCGTAAAGTGGTGAGCCTAGTAATAGTGCGTCAATCGGTTGTTGGTTACAGAACTCTAACCATTCAAGTTGTTGCGGTAAGTTAACCCCGCCTACAGCAACCATCAAAGGTACAGTCGGCGATAAGTCACAGACAAAACGCACGATTTGCTGCTGCTCTGCGATGGTTAAGGCTAAACCTTCACCTGTGCTGCCGAGTAATAAAATGCCATTGTTGGCATCTTGTTGATCTGCTACTAATTGCGCAAGATTGTCATAGTCAACTTCACCCGTCTCAGTGAAGGGGGTGACTAATGCAGTCCACAGCGGGTACTGCGTCAAATTAAATTGTGATTTCATCTCTAGCGAACTTAATATGTGTTCGAAGAAGGGATAAGAGAAAGGCTTAGTCCAGCTTCGAACAACTAAAAATTCGAAGAGCAATGGACTTAAAAAATAGATAAGGCGAATGGCCTTATTTTTCTAAGACCAGAAGCTCTCCACCAAACATATTTACTTAATACAAGTAATTGGTGACAGTCGCCGGGATTCAGCCCAAGCGCCCGAGATAAGTTATCAGCAAAAAAGCTTATCTCTCGGCGTTAATTCCCCTCATTCAGTGTCTTTGGAGTTTGCTCCCCTCAACTGAACTACCTGAATAACGCACCTCTTCCAGCCCTAAGCTAGCCGCTATTTTAAATAGCCACTAACGTAAAATAGGGTGATTGAGCGGCAATTGAAACATTTTGGACGTCTAAATGTCAATAAAATTTATTTTAGAGCACTGCAATCGCATGATGTTTAATGATATAACTAGCGGCTATTGCCGTTGAAGTTAAGTAAAAATCGTTAGTTGTGAGAAAGTTAGTATTTTTGTTGTGCGTTTTTATAACCTTGCCATGCGATGCATCGGTGAAAAAAGCCTATGAGGAATCGTTTGCGTCCTCGGTAGTATTAAGTGACTCTGACGTAGTGCGCTTTGGCTTTGGTAACTTTGACCCGGTTAATATTTTAGAGCAACTCGGTGATGATGCGGGCGATAAAAGTGTTGATTTAAGAACTCAGCTACAAGTATTTGCACTGCCTTATACCTACACGTTAGACGAAGATTCACGCATAAACACGCACTTTTCTTATATTTCACAATCGCAAGAAATATTGCTGGATGATGTGACCATTCCCGACGATAGCCATGATCAAATCTTCACCGCTTATGCCGATTATGAAACAGCGCTGTATCGTTACGATAATTGGTTGTTAGAAGGCTCAATTGGTGCGCATGTGATGCATTACGACAATATTCATGACTACAACAGCCCTGAAAGCCGCGCCGCTAAAGCAGAAGTGGAAGGTATTTATTTTAATACAACTGCAAACTCAGTTTTAACCGATATGGGGTTAACTCTCAGTCGCAGAAAAGCCAGTCGTTGGGGGCATTGGTTAGTTAAGTCGACCTATAACCACTTCTTTGGTAAAGGGTTTGGTGGTGATGATGCAACACGTGACTCAACCCCATCAGGTTGGTATTTTGCGAATAGCGTTAGGGCAACCATTAAGCTCGACCAAAAATTAAAACATACAGAGTCAATCTATCTTAAATTTCAGCGTGTTGATTTGGGTGGAGACGCACGTAGCGCCTTTAGCACAGGCCATTATTATGAGTACGGTGGCGGCTTATTAATTGACACTCGGCCGTGGACATCTTGGCTTGATAATATCGGCATTGGCTTGCATTACAACGAGGGTAGTGTACTTAGTGGCGGCAGTATTGTAATCTACTTCAATGAAGAGTAACTCCAACTCACTGTAATTGTTATTATTTTAGTGCGCTAAAAGCAATGCTAACTAAGCCTAAATTATCGATGTGACAAAGCACTATCAGATAAATTCCGCCTTATTAGTATGTCATTTTCTCAGCGCAATATTTGAACATAGACGTAAAGAGTTGGTAAACGCCACGAATATAAAAGGACTTAGATAATGATTCTATTACCGCTTATAACGCTGTCTGCAAGTGCCTTGAGTGCAGCTGATACATCTGATTTAGCAAACAAAACCGAACAGCTTCACTTAAATACCATTGTCAATGCTGAGGCAATTGAGCGTGTGCCGCCTAAATATCCAATTAATGCTGCGCGTAACGGTAAAGAAGGTTGGGTGCAACTAAGTTTTGTAGTCGAACCAGATGGTTCAACATCTAATATTATTGTTGAAGATTCCTCTAATGAGGCATTTGAAAAGTATGCACTGCGCTCAATCAAAAAGTGGAAATACTCACCAGCCACTAAAGATGGTAAGCCAATTCAGCAATGTCGAAACCAAGTACAGTTGAATTTTAAATTAAGCGACACCCCTAAAGGTGCGTCAAAGTGGTTCTTTAGGCAATATCGCTCGGCAATGGTTTTTTTAGAGGAAAATAAAGTCACTGAGGCCGAAGAAATAGCCAAGAAGATCGAAGAAAAAGGTCGTTGGAATGCGTATGAAGATATGTATTATTCAATTCTTACCTCGCTTATAGCTGAAAAAAATACCAATCCAAAGGCCGAGCTAGCGGCAATTCAAAAAGTGTTGTCTTATAACGACTTACAAGAGGAAGCACAATACAGTTCGCTTGCTGCACGTGCATTTAGTTTAGCGGTAGAACTTCAGGAATATGGTGATGCGCGTTCGATTTTTGCAACACTTAAAAGGCATTACCCAGAAAATGAAAGATTAGCGATGCTTTCGCCTTACTACAATCAAGTAACGGCGTATTTAAAAAGTGATAAACCAATTATTATTAATGCACAAATAAGTAAACGTGACTTTTGGAGCTACCAGCTCGAACGCAGTGCTTTTATCATTGATAATGTGGTTGGTAATTTAACCAATCTTGAAGTGCGTTGTGATAATCATCATTCACAATTTTTGGTCGAGTCAGGCAATAAATGGCAAATTCCTGAATCTTGGGGAAGCTGTTCTGTGTATGTGTTTGGCGATACCAATGCCAAGTTTACATTGGCCGATGTTCACGGCGAACAAAAAATCTAAATAATAAAAAAGGCGCTTAACGCGCCTTTTTTAGTTACTTGCTGCGTATTTTATTTACGCACTTTGATATCACCTACACCTACTTCGGCTTCAATGCTGTGCTCACCTGCGCCAGAGTAACGTGTTTCAGAGCTAACAATATTACGTGTGCTTTCTAAGTCGCCACTAAAGCCTTTAATGCTAGTATCGCCAACGCCTGTTGATAGTTCGATGCGCTTAAAGTCATCAAGTACTGTATCGACACGAATTGAACCAACACCTACTTCTGCTTCAAGTGAGTTTTCAAGTTTTTCTACATCAATGCTGCCAACGCCAATTTCAATGTCGATCGCTGCATGCTTTGGCACTTTTACAACCCATTCTTGACTTAAGTTTTCTTCGTCAATTTCCAATGAAATACGGTTATCACGAACGCGTTTACTTAGTTCTACATTTGATACATCACGATTTTTTGAAAACCAGCCTTCGTCTTTGCCCTCAATTTCAATTTCAATGCTAAGCTCGTTGCTATCTACTGTGATAATTTCGATGCTGCCCACAGGGAAATCAATTTCAAGGTTTTGACCTTGGTTTAATGTAAGAGTTTCAGTAATACGTTTTTCATCGCCAGCATAAAGATTGGTTGAGATACTTGCGGCGATTAATGTCATTGCTAACGCTAATTTTTTCATGATGATTATTCCTTTTGATGACTGCGCTTAATCAGTTTTAACTGTTTGTTATTTAGTTAGACGCAGGCATCAATTAAAAAGGTTTAAAAAATTATTTATTTTTTTTCGAAAGTTTAAATCCTTCCTTTTCAAGAAGCTTTAATAAACCTTGTGGGCCGTATAAATGAAGTGCGCCAACAGCAATAAAATGTGGTTGTTTGGTTAGGGGAGCCTTTAACTGATCTACCCAGTTGTTATTGCGATCAGTAAGCAGTACTTTTTCAGTTAACGCGCTGTAGCTGTCACCCGTAAAGGTTTCGCGGTAGTAGTTTTCAAGTGCGCTATCGTTGCCTCGCTTCCAGTTACCAATCAGACGATTAAAGTACTTATCCATATCAGCCAGTTCTTTTAAACCGTCTTCAATCATTTTGTTGTTATGTTTGCTAAATCCTTTAAACATGCCCATTTGTTGCTCTAGCGTTTCAAGTTGCATAATCGGAATTTGCAAACGTTGCGCGACATTCATTACTTGCTTGTCGATACCAAAGGAATCTTGATAACCTGCTTTTTGGTATTCCATTAGGGTGATCTGTAGCATTACAGCAAAGGGCTGCATTTGCTGAAAAAGCTCCATACCAAGGCCTAACTTCGCCATATAACTGCTTAGCGCTTTGTAATTTTTAGCGGATAATTCTGACTGTAACGTCTTACCTGCAGGGAGCAGCATATAGTTCATCATTACTTGCTGCTGTTCTATTGGGTTCACCTTAGATAGATCAACCTCAACAACCAGTTTATCGGTTTTTTCAATCGCGCTTTTTACGTAGCTTGGTAAGCCCGCCATTTGCTGATCACCCAAGTGAACAGTGCCTAGTAAATAGGATGTCACGCCATTTTTTTCAATTTTCCAAAGACTTGGGTTGATATTGCTGTTTGCAAATACTGGTTGAGCTAAACCAAGTAATAGAATGGGTAGTAGCAGTATTCGCGTAATTAAGAAAAGTCGCATTGCAGATCCTTGCGTTAATAATTAATTTTGCGTATCAGTGTACTTGATAGTGCAATATTAGTCTTTGCCTAATTATTAACAAAAAAGTTATAAGACTTTTAAAAATAAAGCGATATTCAAATAAGCTTTAGTCTTAGCATACATAATCTTTAAAATTGTATAAAATGGATTTTTTATTCTTTTTATGTGTTTTTTTATGCTTATCTTGGTTTTAAGTTAATTCTATTGATTTAAAAATGCATAGATTTCTTGATTGACTTTTTTGCTCATAAACGATACTAATAAAAAAGAAGCCAAGCAGACGAACGCTTGGCTATTTTTGTAAAGAATTTATGGTTGCTTAAACACATGTTTAAAACAGTAAACGTACTAGTCCTAATTATTAACGTGGTGATTATTATTACCGCGGGGGCTTCGTAGTGCTGTAGCAAAAGTTAAGCATTGAGAGAGCCCCCGAACTGAAAAGTCCGGGGGCTTTTTTTTGGCAGTAAGAAAATGAGCAAGTAGTAAACATCACAGGGTAGAGAAAATGACAGGTGCAGAGTTAACAATCGATTTATTAGCCAAACATGGCGTGAAAGAGGTATTTGGATACCCTGGTGGTGCGATTATGCCAATTTACGATGCGCTGTATGGCTCGCCTGTTACTCACTATCTAACCCGTCATGAACAAGGCGCTGGTTTTGCCGCTGTTGGTTACGCAAGAAGCACAGGCAAACTGGGTGTTTGTTTTGCAACTTCAGGCCCTGGCGCGACAAACCTTATCACTGCACTTGCCGATGCCATGATGGATTCTGTACCACTGCTTGCAATTACCGGTCAAGTACCTACCGCAGCGATTGGCTCAGATGCCTTTCAAGAAGTCGATGTGTTAGGTATGTCACTGAGCTGTACTAAACACAGCTACATGGTAGAGCGAGCTGAAGATTTAGCCGAGGTTTTACAAGAAGCGATGCATTTAGCGCAATCAGGCCGACCAGGCCCCGTGCTTGTTGATATTCCGAAAGATATCCAAATGGGCGCTGTTAATTATCATCCTTGGCTTGCGGCAGACGACTACAAACCTGAATTGAGCCAATCGGAACTAACCAAAGCTAATGAACTACTAAGCCAAGCGAAAAAACCACTGGCGTATGTGGGTGGCGGTGTACAAATGGCAGATGCACAAGATGAGCTTATGCAATTCTTAAAAGCGACTAATATGCCTGCTGTAAGCACATTAAAAGCGCTTGGCTCTGTGACAGCTGATTATGCCTATAACCTCGGAATGCTGGGCATGCACGGTGGTCAAGCAGCTAACTTAGCAGTGCAAGAATGCGATTTGCTAGTGTGTATTGGTGCTCGTTTTGACGACCGTGTAACAGGTAACCTTGCTAAATTTGCCAGTAAAGCTAAGGTTATCCATTTAGATGTTGATGCTGCTGAGGTAGGTAAGCGTAAACCAGTTAATGCCTCACTGGTTGCTGATCTAAAAGATTCATTACCGCATTTAGCGACGCACAAAAGTAATCCAGAATGGTTGGCGCATATCAGTCACATGCAACAGCAATATGCATGGCGCTATGACTACCCTGGTGAAAAAGTATATGCCCCTTATTTATTAAATCGCTTAAGCCGTTTAATGCCAAGTAATGGTGTGGTGTGCTGCGATGTTGGTCAGCACCAAATGTGGGTTGCGCAACATATGGCGTTTTCACATCCAAGTAATCATTTAAGCAGTGGTGGTGCAGGCACTATGGGCTTTGGTTTGCCCGCCGCAATCGGTGCGCAAATCGCTCGTCCTAACGACTTTGTATTAACAGTTTCTGGCGATGGTTCAATCATGATGAACATTCAAGAGCTAGCCACAATTCGTCGTAACAATTTACCCGTTAAACTACTTATTTTAGATAACCAGCGTTTAGGTATGGTTAGACAGTGGCAGCAACTTTTCTTTGATGGTCGCTACAGTGAAACAAATCTTTCAGATAATCCTGACTTTGTACAATTAGCCGCTGTTTTTGGTATTCCGGGTGAAACCATCACCCATGCAAACCAAGTCGATGAGGCGATAGATAAATTAGTGGCGAGTGAAGGCCCTTATATTCTTCACGCGTGTATAGATGATAAAGAAAATGTTTGGCCATTAGTTCCGCCAGGCGCCGCAAATGATCAAATGCTAACTGAGGTGGCAAAATGAAGCACAACTTATCAATAGAAGTGAAACAACAAAGTATCGCATTAGAGCGGTTTTTACGTGTAACACGCCACCGCGGGTTTAATTTAACCTCAATGAACATTGAGACTAGCGAAGAAAAGTATATTGTAAATATGATGGTAGACAGTGACCGACCTATTTATTTATTAACACAACAATTAAAAAAGTTAGTTGAAGTAAACCAAGTTGAAATACTTGAACAACAATCGATAGCAGCAACTAGCTAATTATTATTTTTTAAGGTTTTAGAGAATGTCAGATTTAATTTGGTTCAATGGCAAAATTATTCCACAAGAACAAGCAACTACTCACGTACTTAGTCATGCGCTGCATTATGGTAGCTCAGTATTTGAAGGTGTACGCGCATACGAAACGCCAAATGGTCCAGCCATTTTCCGTTTGCAAGATCACACCAAGCGTTTATTTGATTCAGCAAAAATTTACCGTATGCAAATCCCTTACACAGCTGATGAAATTAATGAAGCGTGTAAAGCAGCAGTACGTGAAAACGGTTTAAAAAATGCGTATCTACGTCCGTTTGCGTTTTTAGGCAATGTGGGATTAGGCGTAAATCCTAAATCACATAAAGCAGACGTTGCCGTTGCCGCAATGGAATGGGGTACGTATTTAGGTGACGGCGCATTAGAAGCGGGCGTTGATGCGTGTGTTTCATCATGGAACCGTTTAGCACCTAATACCATGCCAACAGCAGCAAAAGCAGGTGGTAACTATTTGTCATCGCAGCTAATTTCAGGTGAAGCAAAACGTAATGGTTACGTTGAAGGTATCGCACTTGATGTAAATGGCTATCTTAGTGAAGGTGCTGGCGAAAACCTATTTATTGTTAAAAACGGCGTAATTTATACGCCACCAACAACCGCTGCGATTCTGCCGGGTTTAACACGCGATACCATGATGTATCTTGCGAAAAAAGCGGGCTTTGAAGTACGTGAAGAATCAATCTCGCGTGAAGCGCTTTACCTTGCAGATGAGTTCTTTATGACAGGCACAGCAGCAGAAGTAACACCAGTGCGTAGCGTAGACCAAATTGAAATTGGTACAGGTAAGCGCGGTGAAATCACTGAGCAATTACAACAAGCGTATTTTGATTTAGTGAAAGGCCAAACAGAAGATGAAAATGGCTGGTTAACACTAATCAACGAATAATACGAAAACGACATATTTATTGGGAATGAGGAATGGGGCAGAGCCCTAAAATGAGGTAAACCATGGCAAAATTAAGAAGTGCAACAACAACTGAAGGTCGTAAACGTGCTGGTGCTCGTGCACTCTGGCGTGCAACAGGGATGACAGATAAAGACTTTGGTAAACCCATTGTTGCTGTGGTGAACTCATATACCCAGTTTGTACCGGGTCATGTTCACTTAAATCAACTAAGTGAAATGATGGCTGAAACCATTCGTGACGCAGGCGGTGTACCACGTGAATTCAATACGATTGCTATCGATGATGGTATCGCTATGGGTCATGGCGGCATGCTTTACTCACTGCCTTCACGTGACCTAATTGCCGATTCTGTTGAATATATGGTTAATGCTCACTGTGCGGATGCCATGGTGTGTATTTCAAACTGCGACAAAATCACCCCAGGAATGTTGTTAGCTGCACTTCGCTTAAATATTCCGGTGATTTTTGTATCAGGTGGACCAATGGAAGCGGGTAAAACACGCCTTGCTGAAATTGATATCAAGCTTGATTTAGTTGATGCCATGGTAAAAGGTGCCGATCCATCGGTAAGTGATGAAGATTCAGACCAAGTTGAGCGTAGCGCCTGCCCAACTTGTGGTTCGTGTTCAGGTATGTTTACCGCTAACTCAATGAACTGCTTATTAGAAGCGCTTGGTTTAGCACTGCCAGGTAACGGTACAACATTAGCAACACATAAAGACCGCAAACAACTTTATGTCGAAGCAGGTCGCCGTATTGTCGATTTATGTCGTAGCTATTATCGCGATGAAGACGATTCAGTACTGCCGCGCAACATCGCTGATCGCAGCGCATTTATGAATGCCATGACACTCGATATTGCAATGGGTGGTTCATCAAATACGGTGTTACACATCATCGGCGCAGCGCAAGAAGCGGGTGTTGATTTTGATATGACCCATATTGATCAGCTGTCACGTCAAACACCTTTCTTATGTAAAGTAGCGCCAGCAACACCTGAATATCATATCGAAGATGTGCACCGCGCTGGTGGCATTATGGGTATTCTTAACGAGCTTGGTAAAGCAGGTAAGTTAGAACTAAATGCAGGCCATGTGGCTGGTGGCACCTTAGGTGAATTAATTGAAAAATGGGATGCAACCAATTCTGAAAATAGCGCTGCACAAAAATTCTATAAAGCGGGCCCTGCGGGTATTCGTACCACTAAAGCGATGAGCCAAGAAACGCGTTGGCCTGAGCTTGATCTAGACCGACAAAATGGCTGTATCCGCAGTGTTGAACATGCGTTTAGTCAAGATGGTGGTTTAGCGGTGCTTTACGGCAACCTTGCGCCAGACGGTTGTATTGTTAAAACCGCCGGTGTTGCAGACGGCATGTTGGTATTTAAGGGCACTGCGAAAGTATTCGAATCCCAAGATGATGCAGTTGACGGCATCTTAGGTGGCCAAATCGAAAAAGGGGATGTGGTTATCATCCGCTATGAAGGACCAAAAGGCGGTCCTGGCATGCAAGAAATGTTGTATCCGACTAGCTACCTAAAATCGATGGGATTAGATAAAGATTGTGCGCTATTAACGGATGGTCGCTTTTCTGGTGGTACATCGGGCTTATCAATTGGTCACGCTTCGCCAGAAGCCGCTAGCCAAGGTGCAATCGCGCTGGTTGAAAACGGCGATGAAATCGTCATTGATATCACCAAGCGTAGCATTGATATGATTGTTAGCGATGAAGAGCTTGCTGCGCGTCATGAAAAGCAGTTAGCCCGCGGTAAAGATGCCTACAAACCAGTGGATCGCGTACGTAGTGTAACGCCTGCATTAAAAGCCTATGCATTATTGGCAACCAGTGCGGATAAAGGCGCGGTACGTGACCTTAAAAAGTTAGAGGAGCTCAGTTAATGGTCTCCCAAGAGCTCGATTATTTTCGCGCTATAATCCAAGCCAATATGGAGCCCTTGGCAAAAGTAACTGAGGTTAGCCCAGTTACTAGCCTTGAACAAAAACTTGGCAATCATATTTGGTTAAAGCGCGAAGATCAGCAGCCGGTATATTCGTTTAAATTACGCGGTGCGTATAACAAATTAAAGCAGCTACCAAAAGGCTCGCAAGTAGTCACAGCATCAGCTGGTAACCATGCTCAGGGTGTGGCACTTAGTGCAAGCCACCTTGGTCATACAGCACGTATTGTAATGCCAGTGACTACACCGGAAATCAAAGTAAATGCGGTGCGCAATCTGGGTGGCGAAGTTATTTTACATGGCCATCACTTTGATGCTGCGAATGCCTATGCACTGGAAATTGCTGAAAAAGAAGGTGCGGTGTTTGTACCACCGTTCGATGATAAAGATGTGATCATCGGGCAAGGTACCATTGCGCGTGAACTAATGCAGCAGTTGCCATTACTTGATGCGGTGTTTATTCCGGTAGGTGGCGGTGGCTTATTAGCAGGTATGTCGATTTACTTAAAATCACTGCGCCCAGATATTAAAGTGATCGGTGTTGAAGCTGAAGATAGTGCCTGTTTAAAAGCTGCAATGGATGCAGGTGAACCGGTTGAACTTGAGCGCGTAGGCAGTTTTGCCGATGGCGTTGCGGTTAAAATCATTGGTAAAGAAACTTTTCGTTTAGCGCAAAAATACTGCGATGAAGTCATTACCGTTTCGAGTGATGAAATTTGCGCCGCGATGCAAGATATTTTTGTTTCAACCCGCGCCGTCGCTGAGCCATCAGGTGGTTTATCACTGGCAGGGCTTAAAAAATGGGTAGCACAAACGGGTTCAAAAGGTAAAAACCTAGCGGCAATTTTATCAGGTGCAAACCTTAACTTTGATAGATTGCGTTATGTGGCAGAACGTACAGCGCTGGGTGAGCATAACGAAGCGCTTTTAGCGGTGACTATTAAAGAAGAAAAAGGCAGTTTTAAAAGTTTCTGCAAGGCACTAAATGGTCGTTCAATTACGGAATTTAATTACCGTTACACAGGCCCAGGCGATGCTGAAATTTTTGTTGGTGTTGGCTTGCGCAATGGTGAAGCGGAACTGGTGAGCTTAAAACAAGAGTTGACTGATAAAGGTTATGCTTTTGTTGATATGACCAATAACGAGCTGGCTAAATTGCATGTGCGTTATATGGTTGGCGGTAAACCGGGTGAGCAGTTATCAGAGCGTTTATTCCGTTTTGAGTTTCCTGAATATCCAGGAGCGCTCGAGCGTTTTCTTGATACCTTAGGTGCAAATTGGAATATCAGCTTATTCCACTATCGCAATCATGGTGCTGCAACCGGAAATGTATTGGCTGCATTTGAAGTGCCTGAGCAAGATAATGCTGCTTTTAGTGAGCACTTACAGCGCTTAGCTTATGCTTATCAAGAAGAAACTGACAACCCGTGTTATTTGCAGTTTTTGTCGAGTAAAGCACAAAAGCTTGCGCAGGTAGCAAACAGCTAACGTAAACAACTGACCTAAATGCCCCAATTATTGGGGCATTTTCTATTCTGAACATCACAGCAAGATTTGCTATCATAGCGCTACTCAAATTTAGCTTGTGTTGAAGATGTCTCACACCGCACTTTTTACCGCAATTGATACGCTATTAACTAAAACACAAGCCTATTGGCAATGTGTTGCTTTTGCGTCGCGCGAAATACCTTGGCCGCATTTAACAGAAATCCTGCTGGCGTTATCTGACGATGATGTTGAAAAGCTTGAAAGCAATCAAGTTGAGCTGCAGCGTTACTTGGCCAATCTTATTCCTGAATTAGATAATGTTGAAAGTTTGTTGCAACTGCCAAGCGCAAATAAGCAGGCAGCTGAATTTCCGTTTTGGCTTACCAATGGCATTAAAGGCAGCAAGATTGCGCAATTAGAAAGTTTTGTGATGCAAACCGCAGAGCGAGACTTACCGCTACTGGAGTGGTGCGCAGGTAAAGGGCATTTAGGGCGGCTATATCATTTTGCCCACAAAGTGCCAGTACAAAGTGTTGAAATACAGCCTCAGCTGGTGGCTCAAGGGCAGCAGTTAGCACAGCAATTTGGCTTGGATATTAAACTGGCTGAATTGGATGTTTTATCCGAACGTGCGGCAGATTATTTACAGCAAGAACAGCATGCGGTGGCGCTTCATGCCTGTGGTGGGCTGCATCAAGCACTGATTAAACATGGTGTCGCCAAAGGCACTAAATTAATGAGTATTTCACCCTGTTGTTATCACTTATTTCAGCAATCTGAACAGTATGAAGCAATGAGCAATATTGCTAAGCAGTCTCAGGTTACCTTTACTGCCAGTGATTTAAAGCTTGCGCTGCAAGAAACAGTTACCTCAGGCAAGCGCATTTCACGTTTACGCGAAACTGAAACCGTATGGCGCTTAGCATTTGATTGTTTACTTGATGATGTACTTGAAAAAGACAGCTATCTTCCGGTGCCGTCCGCCAAAAAAGCGTTGTTCACCGGTGAGTTTAGTGATTTTTGCACGTGGGCTGCCAAGCAAAAAAATATCACTTTACCAGAGCAGATAAATTACGCAGCTTATTTAGCACAAGGCAAATTACGGCGTCAGATTACCCAGCGCATTGAGTTAGTGCGCCATGGCTTTAGGCGTTTGATTGAGCTTTGGTTAGTGCTAGATCGTGTTTTATATTTGGAGCAATTTGGCTACCGCGTTACACTCAGTGAGTTTTGTGAAAAACAGATCACACCAAGAAATATACTAATTCAGGCAAAAGCCTAAAAAACTATCAGGAACGCAAATACTGATGAATAAATTAGCGCATCTTTTTGTTAAGAATCGCTCGTGGGCAAAAGAAACAACGGATCGGGATCCTGAGTTTTTTAAGATTCTTTCAATGCAACAAAACCCCGAATATTTATGGATCGGCTGTGCCGACTCCCGTGTACCCGCTAACGAGATAGTGGGTTTATTACCGGGCGAATTATTTGTTCATAGAAATGTGGCAAATATGGTGGTACATACCGACCATAACTGCTTGTCTGTACTACAATATGCAGTAGAGGTTTTAAAAGTAAAACACATTATGGTTGTAGGGCACTACGGCTGTGGTGGCGTAAAAGCAGCGCTTGATGGCATTCGACTTGGTTTAATCGATAATTGGCTGCGTCATGTTGTCGATGCGCGCGATAAATATGAGACTGAACTTAGTAGCTCTGTTAGTGAGCAGCAAAAGTTTGATCGCTTATGTGAAATAAACGTCATTGAGCAAGTGAAGAATGTGTGCCAAACAAATATCGTGATGGATGCGTGGGAAAGAGGGCAAGCATTAGAAGTCCATGGCTGGATATATGGGTTGGCCGATGGCCATATTAGAGATTTAGAAACCAGCATTAATGGGGCGAACGATGTGGCAAAAATTTATAACAATGCCGTTCAAGGTGTGTTTAGTCGTTAGTGCGTATTTTGCGTTAACAGCTAATAATGCCTATGCCGAGCAAGTTGTACCACAAACGACAGAACAAAAAATAACACTGCGTTTTGCAGTGCCGCATTTTCCACCGTACATTTATTTAAATGAAAATAAAAAGCTTGCAGGGCAAGGTATTGTGCGAGTAACGCAAGTACTTAATAACTTGGAAGTAAACTACGAGTTTGAGCTTGTTGCAAATTACGGTGTGGCGCTGCGTGAAATGCGAAGTGGCAATGTTGATGGTTTTTTCTTAGCGACGCAAAATCGTTTTCGCGACCGTATTGCAAAAATTAGCGATGCGGTACTCATTAATAATTGGAGCTGGTTTTATAAAACATCTAATGTAATTGATGTGAAACACAGCGGATTTCGCGAACAAGCAAAAATAGGCACTATTTTAAACACCAATACGCAGGTGTGGCTGCAAGATAATAATTATCCTATAGCAACGCTTAGTAATGATGTGGATACGCTAGTTGAAATGCTGTTGGCTGACCGACTAGATGCGGTGTTTTTATCGGAGAGTGTGTTTGTTCATGCGTTATCAAAACGATCGCAAAGCCTTGATAATATAGCAAGTATTATTGAAGCAAGCAGAGATTTCTCGGTTTACTTTTCAAATAACTTTTTAGTAGAGCACCGCTGGTTTTTAGACGCATTTAACAGCGAGTTAGCAAAATTAAAAGCACAGGAAAAAGAAGCGCTTTAGCTTCTTTTTTTATTCTGCGTCTTTATCGGCAAGCTTTGCTTCTAGGTCGTTCACACGTTGCTCTAAAATCGCCAATTTCTCACGTGTTCTTAATAATACTTGGCTTTGTACTTCAAAATCTTCACGGCTAACAAAATCCATTTCACTTAATTTATTTTGAATCGCTTGTTTTGTTTTGCCTTCCAATGTATCTGCTAAGTTTTTAACACCTTGTGGCATGTTTTCAGTAATTTGCTTGGCAATTTCTTCAAGTTTAGCTGGGTTAATCATAGTCAAATTCTAGTAATAAAAACTGTGTTTAGTTTAACCCATCAGGGCGTGCAGGCAAAGACAATCCTTGCGCCTGACATAGCTGCATTTTAAAATCCCTTTCTTTGTTGTATTAATGCAAGCGATTTTAATGAAACTCAATCCTAAACAAGATGAAGCGGTTAAATATATCAGTGGTCCATGCCTAGTGCTGGCAGGTGCTGGCTCAGGTAAAACCCGTGTAATCACAAATAAAATTGCCTACTTAGTGCAAAAGTGCGAATACAAGGCACGCAATATTGCAGCGGTAACCTTTACCAATAAAGCAGCTAAAGAAATGCGTGAGCGTGTGGCACAAACACTGGGTAAGCAAGAAGCGAAAGGGTTATGGGTTTCTACGTTTCACACGCTTGGCTTGGAAATTGTTAAAAAAGAGCTAGATGCACTGGGATATAAACCTGGTTTTTCATTATTTGACGACCAAGACAGCAACAAACTTTTGGCTGATTTAACAGAACCCGAATTAAAAGGCGATAAAGACTTACTTAATCTGTTAAAAATGCAGATTTCGAATTGGAAAAATGACCTGATTTTGCCACAGCAGGCCATTGCAGAAGCGAGAGAGCAACAAAAAGTACTATTTGCTCAGCTTTATGCGCGTTTTCAAAATCAACTGCGTGCTTATAACGCGCTCGATTTTGATGATTTAATTATGATCCCAACTTTGCTGCTAAGCGCTAAGCCAGAGGTGCGTGAACGCTGGCAAAATCGCTTTCGCTATTTGTTGGTGGATGAATATCAAGATACTAACACCAGCCAATACCAATTAGTTAAACTGTTAGTGGGTGAGCGAGCGCGCTTTACCGTGGTAGGCGATGATGACCAAAGTATTTATTCTTGGCGCGGAGCAAAACCACAAAACCTAGTGCTGTTGAGTAAAGACTTTCCCGGATTACGTTTAATTAAACTTGAGCAAAATTATCGTAGTGCTGGCCGAATTCTTAAGTCTGCCAATATTCTTATTGCAAATAATCCGCACGTGTTTGATAAAAAGTTATTTAGTGAATTAGCATACGGCGAACAGATTAAAGTTATTGCGACAAAAGATGAAGAGCATGAAGCTGAGAGAGTGGTTGCTGAGATTATTTCGCATAAGTTTATGAAGCGCACCAGCTATAAAGACTACGCAATTTTGTATCGTGGTAATCACCAAGCAAGGGTATTTGAAAAAGCCTTAATGGGAAGCCATATTCCGTACAAAATTAGCGGCGGTATGTCGTTTTTCTCACGTGCAGAAATTAAAGACATTATGGCGTATTTAAGGTTATTGGTGAATCAAGATGACGATAACGCCTTTTTACGTATAGTAAATACGCCACGCCGTGAAATTGGCCCTAGCACACTTGAGAAATTAGGATCGCTGGCGAATGAAAAGCACATTAGTTTGTTTGCCGCGTGTTTTGAGCCTGAATTATCGTCGCGCTTAGCTGGGCGTGGTTATAATGCGTTAATGGGTTTTGCCCGTTGGGTGGTTGAACTTTCAGACCGCGCAACTCGCGGAGATACTCTTGAAGCCGTAAAAGACATGGTACGCGAGATTAATTACGAAGATTATTTGTATGAGACCTCAACCAGCGCTAAAGCTGCTGAAATGCGTATGAAAAACGTGTCGGAGCTGTATCGTTGGATCACCGATATGCTGGTTGGCAGTAGCGATAACCCGCCGCTGACCTTACCTGAGGTTGTGATGAAGCTAACTCTGCGCGACATGCTAGAACGCAATGAAGAAGAAGATGAGTCAGATGCGGTGCAATTACTGACATTACACGCATCGAAAGGCTTGGAATATCCTTATGTGTTTATGGTGGGTATGGAAGAGGGATTGTTACCACACCAAACCAGTATTGATGAAGATAACGTTGAAGAAGAAAGGCGCTTAGCTTACGTAGGCATTACTCGTGCGCAGCAAGAGCTGATTTTAACCTATGCGAAAGAGCGCAGAATGTTTGGTGAAACGGCAACGCCAGAGTTAAGTCGTTTTGTTGCTGAAATGCCACAAGATGATCTTGCTTACGAGATGCGAAAACAACCGCAAAACCAACAACAACGTATGGAAAAAGGCCAAGCGCGCGTTGCTAATTTACGCGCCATGTTAAAGAAATAACGTTTACTTTTTATTGGTTTTACTGAGCAGTGATTGCCTTTTATCGAACTGCGATAGCTGCTCAGAACCTTGCGTTAGTGGGCTTAAGAATAAGTTGATACCAAGTATTTTGAGCGCTGACTGAAAATTCACTATGGCAGGTCCAGTTGCGATAATTTCACACTTACTGCCTTTTGTAAGCGCAAGTAAGGCAGCAAGCTGTTGCTGTGCTATTTTCTCTGTGACTAATTTTCGACAAAAGTTAAGTTCTAACTGCATAAAATCAAATTCCACACAGGTTAGCTTTGCAAGATCGATTTGCTGACGAGCAACGTCAATAACACCTATTTTAAATCCTAATTTTTTGAGTTTTGCTAGATTATCAACCTGGGTCGTCGACATTTCAGCAAGATTACTGTCGTTAATTAACCAGCAAATATTATTTGCTGACTTACTTAGTGCTTTGTAAAAACGATCAAATTCACGTGCCAAAATACTGGTGTGCAGTTGCAAAAACACCGTACCATTTTGCACAACATGAGGGAGAATTTGATTTAATAAGTAATCACAATAATCAATTGCCGCATGTTGTTCTTGTAATAAATGAGCAAGGGCTATTGTTGCACCTGATTCCAGTGTTAGCTGTGGATTGTAAAAAGTAGCGACACTGTGATCTTTATGCAGATCAATCACATTTGATTTGGCAAAACTCAGTTGCCCAGCGTTAATTTCTGTCGGGCAAATCAGGCTACTTCTTGGCTCTAGATGTTCAGCGCTGAGCTCAATGGTACCTTTACCTGATTTCTTCGCTTGGTACATAGCACTGTCAGCGTCACGAATAATTTGGTCAGTGCTGGTATAGGCTTTATTGCTGTATGCAATACCAATGCTTGCCCCGCTTTTAACGCATAACTCATTAATACAAAAAGGCTTGTTCATTAATTTGATAATGCGCTTAGCGATAAGCTCAGCTTCGTCTTTGTGCTGTAAATGAGTTAATAAAATAACAAATTCATCACCACCAAAACGTGCTAGTAAATCATGCTCACGAATGCAGGTAGAAAACTCATTAGCAGTCGATTTTAAAAATTTATCGCCAGCGTGATGACCGAGAGTATCATTGATATCTTTAAAATTATCGAGGTCAATAAACATCACAGCAAAGCCGTGCGATTTATCCCGCTTATGACGTTGCAGGGTTTTATCTAATTGAGAAATAAACAAACTTCGGTTTGCTAAGCCTGTTAAATTATCATGATGTGCATCATGAAATAATTGCCGTTCAATTTTCTTACGCTCTTCAATTTGCAGTTGCAAATGAATGTTGGCTTGCTGTAATTCAGCCGTTTTTTCTTTCACTCTTTGCTCTAATTGGTTATCTGCCAAGTGTTTTACGATTACATTGGAAATTTGCTCAGAGACAAAAGAGATAAGTTCAATATCAGATTGTTTGTAGCTGTATTCGTTATTAAACGCCTGACAAGCCAATACACCAATTACTTGTTGGCGGTGATAAAGCGGCACGCCAATCCAAGAAGTCGGTAAAGGAGAATTATTAAATTTAGCTGGCAGCTCAACATGGCCTTTTGCCACTTCATTTAACACACGGTTTTGGTCAAATAATTCCGTTTTACCTGAGCGAATAACAAATTCAGTTAATCCTTTAGAGAAGGTACGAGGTTGATAATCAACAGACATTTCATCCACTGCGTAAGGACAGCTGATCATATTTTCGCTGTGATCATAAAGCGCGATAAATAGGTTTTTAGCGAATACTTCTTCGTTAACAATATTGTGAACTCGCTCAAAAAAGTCTTGGTTGTTAAGACTTTTTGTTGCTAGCTTAGAAATCGCGTACAAAATATTTTGTTTGCGAATAGTATCTTGGTTTCGAGCAATTTCGCGGCTTAACTGTTCAGTGCGCTCAGCAACTTGTTGCGCCATATACTGGCGCTTTTTAACGCGTTCAACTGCGGTACTAAAATAGAATGCAACCGTTTCGAACAGTGCTATCTGACTGTCATCAAACGGCTGATTTACATTATAGCTTTGTGTTGCCATAACGCCGATCACGCGACCGTCGTGATGGATTGGCACACCTAACCAGTATTCACAAGGCGTGCCCATAACACGGCATACACCTTTAATTTCGCAATCGGCAATTTGTTCTTTATTAAATAGTTTGGTTTTACCGGTCTTAAATACAAGTCCGGTAAGCGAATTATCGAGCATTCCTGTTTGTTGGGCTTGAATTGGTAAATGAATGCCATCGATCTCGTCGACAAAATAAGTAAGTTCGAGTTCGCCAATATCAGGGTTGAATAACACCACATAAAAGTTTCTACATGGCAGGCTGCTTTCTAAAATTTGCTGAATAGCGGGGTAGAGCAAGGTAAGTTCTGATACTTTACTTGCTTGTTCGGATAATTGTAATAACGCAGTTTGCGTTTGCAAAGAGGTTTGATATTTCTTTACTAAACTTTTTAAGCGCTTTATTTTTCTTTGCTGTGAGCCGCTATCGGCATGAGCATCTTCCATTGCTATTTCTTATTATTAGGTAGAATTTATAGCAGTGTGAACCCAACCGAACCACACAGTTAATCACTGCCTATTTTTTAACCTTATTTTTCCATTTTTCGTTTTAAATAGCAATCTTGTTGATGAAATTGCTTTGATATTTAACTCATTGATAAATTTGAGTTTTCAAATAAATTGAATATTCTTTTTTATTCTAACTTGTGTTTTCTTAGTTATATAAATGTTAACCAATAAAAAAGCCGCTTAGTTAAGCGGCTTTTTTTAAAATGCGTTTTATGTTTAGTGACCTTTTGCCATAAACTCAATTGCATCTTTAATTTCATCATCAGAACAGTTCATACATGTACCGCGAGGAGGCATTGCATTAAAACCATTAATTGCATGCTGCATTAGTACATCCATGCCTTTCGCCATGCGAGTATCCCAGTCAGCTTTTGTCTTTGGCGCGCCTAGAGCACCTGTACCGTGACAACCAAAACAACTTGCTTGATACACTTGTTGGCCAGTACGTGGGCCTGTTGGCTCAGCAACAACTGGTTCTGCACCTGCTAAATAAACAGAGCCAACTGGAGCGATACGTTTTTTAATTGCTTCTTCAGTTAACGAGTTATCAAAAGGTGCTGCAACTGCGACAGTTGCACTCATCATTAGTAATGCTGCTGTTAATTTTTTCATTTTTTACTTGCTCACAAATTGAGGTGATCAATCACAATAGACGGAAATTAGCACAATTATAACGTTTGCTGCGAATTTATAAAATGGTTAGTTATGGCTATTTAGTCGTAAAATATGAAAAAGTTGCGCTAGCGCAACTTTTTCTTTTGTTACAGGGTTAGCTCATTTTTACTAATTGTGCGATGGCTTTTTCAATACCGCTCGCCGCTTCGCGAATATTTGTCGCTAACATATAAGCTGGTGTGCTGATTACTTTTGCACTTTCGTCGATAATAATATCGTCTACCGCACAGTTTTGGTGTGCTGCGCCTAATGCGTTAACAACATTTGCTGTATCTAGGTCATTGCCAATGGTTGCAAGTGTGCCTGCGGCGTACACTTGTGGAATAATTGCCGGTGCAATACAAATATAGGCTGCCGGTTTTTGCGCATCAGCAAATGCACGACACGCGTTGGCAACGTCTTCATTGATCTCGCACTCAGCGCCTTTTAATGCGAAATCACATAAATTTTTCGCAGCGCCAAAACCACCAGGTAAAGCGAGTGCATCAAACTCCGAAATGTTGAGCTCTTTAAGATCCTTGATCTCACCTCGTGCAATACGCGCAGATTCGACTAGTACGTTGCGTTTCTCAGGCATTTCCTCGCCAGTGATATGATTAATTACATGGTGTTGATCTATATTGGGTGCGAAACATTGGTAACTTGCACCTTGCAGTTCAATATTTAACAGCGTTAATACTGCCTCATGAATTTCAGCGCCATCAAATACACCACAGCCACTTAAAATCACTGCTATCTTTTTCATATATCTATTCCATATCTCAAGATTAGTTAAGCATTATATTCTAGCTATAAAGAAACGATGTAAATAAAAAAAAATTATAAAAAGATCGCTAGGATCTTTGATCTTTTATTGGTAGAGTAACTGCCCTGCTAAAGATTAGGATGTTCCTTGCCAAGCTTTAAGGATAAAAAGTTTAGCAGTTTCCACATCTTGGAAAATTAATAATAATAACAATACGCTAGTAAATTAGCCTTGTTAACTCATTGTATATTAATCAAAAATTTAGATTCTCCATTTGTTTTTTCAAATTCGGGGAAGGCTCTGTTACATCTTTACTAACAAACTTATCCACAGGTTACAACCAGTTGGCCTGAAGAATATTTCAACAATTCGTTTACTGCTTGCACTGCACTGATTATTTCTGTTGTTTATAGAGCTGAATTCTCGTTTTCTTATCGGGGATATGGCATGCTATCGGCAATTTATGTTTAATCGTTTTAAGGCGAGTGCTAATGGCTCAGATCCCTGAAAATCCGTTAATCTTGGTTGATGGTTCATCATACTTATTCCGTGCTTACCATGCTCCACCACATCTAACTAACTCAAAAGGTGAGGCTACCGGTGCTATCTATGGTGTAATTAATATGCTTAAGAGTTTAGTTAAGCAGTATTCGCCAAGTCATATGGTGGTGATCTTTGACGCCAAAGGTCCAACTTTTCGCAATGATATGTATTCTGAATACAAGGCAAACCGCCCACCGATGCCTGATGATCTGCGCACTCAAATTGAGCCTATTCACAATATCATTAAGGCAATGGGTTTACCGCTTATTAGCATTCCGGGTGTTGAAGCCGATGATGTAATTGGCACATTAGCAAAACGCGCGTCAGAACAAAAACGTCATGTACTTATTAGTACAGGCGATAAAGATATGGCGCAGTTAGTTGATGAGCATGTAACACTTATCAACACCATGACTAATACGATTATGGACCCTGCTGGAGTTGTTGATAAATTTGGTATTGGTCCTGAGTTAATCATCGATTATCTCGCATTAATGGGCGATAAAGTCGATAACATTCCAGGTGTACCAGGTGTGGGCGAAAAAACGGCTCTTGCAATGCTGCAAGGACTCGGCTCTATTGACTCACTTTACGATAACTTAGACAAAATCGCAGATCTTGGTTTCCGTGGTTCAAAAACCATGTCGAAGAAACTAGAAGATAATAAAGAACAGCTTCAGCTTTCTTATGAGCTTGCAACGATTAAGTTGGATGTAGAAGTTGAGCAAAACTTGGATTCTTTCGAAGTTGCGGCGCCAAATACTGATGAATTGATCAAGCTTTATGGCGAGTGTGAATTTAAGCGTTGGTTAAGTGAATTACTTGATGGTGACACCGCACCTGCTGCGGAAGTTGAAGTGGCAACTAAACCTGTTGAAACAAATTACGACACTATATTAACTGAAGCACAGTTAGATAGTTGGGTTGCTAAATTGCAAGCGGCAGATCTTTTCGCATTTGATACTGAAACCACCAGTCTTGATTACATGCAAGCTGATCTAGTCGGTATGAGCTTTGCGGTAACAGAAGCGGAAGCAGCTTATTTGCCGCTTAAACATGATTATTTAGGTGCGCCAGCACAACTAAGTCACGAGCTAGTATTTGCTAAACTTGCGCCAATTTTAGCTGATGAAAATAAAGCAAAAGTAGGGCAAAACCTTAAATACGATAAGAGCGTACTCGCGCGAGCGGGTATTGAACTTAATGGTATTCGTTTTGATACCATGCTTGAGTCTTACGTACTCAATAGTGTTGGTACTCGTCATGATATGGACTCACTTGCGCTAAAATATCTCGGCCATAAAAACATTAGTTTTGAAGAAATTGCAGGTAAAGGCAAAGCGCAGCTAACCTTCAACCAAATTGAGCTAGAAAAAGCGGCACCTTATGCGGCGGAAGATGCCGACATAACCTTGCGATTACATAATACGCTTTGGCCAATGTTAGAAAAAGAGCCTGAGCTAGTGGATGTTTTCAATTCAATCGAATTGCCGTTGGTAAATGTGTTATCAGATATGGAACGTACCGGTGTTCATATTGATAGCCAAATGTTGGCACAGCAAAGTGTTGAAATTGCAGCGCGTCTTGAAGAGCTAGAAAAAGAAGCGTATGAGATTGCAGGTGAGGAGTTCAACCTAAGCTCAACCAAGCAATTACAAGGTATTCTATTTGAAAAACTTGGCTTACCAGTATTAAAGAAAACACCAAAAGGTGCGCCGTCGACAGCGGAAGAAGTGCTGCAAGAACTTGCTCACGATTATCCATTGCCTAAATTGATTATTGAACACCGTGGTTTAGCCAAGCTCAAATCAACGTATACTGATAAATTACCTAAAATGGTAGATGAAGTAACTCAGCGTGTTCACACTTCGTATCATCAAGCAGTTACCGCAACAGGTCGCTTAAGTTCAAGCGATCCTAACTTACAGAATATTCCAATTCGTAATGAAGCAGGTCGCCGAATTCGTCAGGCCTTTGTTGCGGCTCCTGGCAAATTAATCATGGCGGCTGACTACAGTCAAATTGAATTGCGTATTATGGCGCATTTATCGCAAGATAACGGCCTATTAAGTGCATTTGCTGAAGGTAAAGACGTTCACAGCGCAACAGCTGCGGAAGTATTTGATGTACCACTTGAAACTGTTACATCTGATATGCGTCGTAAAGCTAAGGCTGTAAACTTCGGTCTAATTTACGGCATGAGTGCCTTTGGCTTGTCACGACAATTAGATATCCCTCGTAATGAAGCACAACATTATATGGATACCTATTTTGAACGCTTCCCAGGTGTACTTGAGTATATGGAACGCACGCGTGAAGATGCCGCTGAAAAAGGTTACGTTAGTACCTTATTTGGTCGTCGTTTATATTTGCCAGATATTAAAGCGCGTAATGGTGCGCGTCGTAAAGCAGCTGAACGAGCAGCAATCAACGCGCCAATGCAGGGCACTGCTGCCGATATTATTAAGCGCGCAATGATCAATGTAGCTGGTTGGCTGAAAACGCAATCGTCAGATGATATTGAAATGATCATGCAAGTTCACGATGAATTGGTGTTTGAAATTAACGCAGATAAAGTGGACGAATTTAGCGATAAAATTTGTTCATTGATGAGTGAAGCAGCTCAGTTGGACGTACCATTGTTAGTGGAAGCTGATTCAGGTGATAACTGGGAGCAGGCTCACTAGTTTGCGCATAAATTAACAACAATTTTAAGTAGCCAATAATTAATGTTGGCTATTTTTTTATGTTAAATTTAAGTTTGCTGAATTTTAGTGCAGATTGTTACATTTCTTTGCAATTTGTCGCGATATAACTTTATTTTGCAAATCTGCTTTGTTAAAGTGCGCGCCGTCCTATAAGGACATCCTGTTGATGATGTATCTCTTACGGGGTACAGCGTTTTAATAGCTTCTCCCCAGATTGCTATACCCGGTTGGTTTTTACCAACCGGTTTTTTCTCAAACGTTTTATTGTTGCTCGTCTGACTCTTGTTCTGGCGCTACCGCGTCAATTTCACCTAAGTACCAAACATCCAGTGTTTTTGCCAATTCTGGCAAACCAATGCCTTTTAACGATGAAAACGCGTGAACAGTAATTTTGTCACTGAGTTCTTTTAACTCGCGGCGAACTTTTAGCACTTCACTTTTACGCTTGCCTTGTTTCAGTTTGTCGGCTTTAGTAAGTAGCGCAAGAATCTCTAAATCACTTTCAACGGCCCAGTTAATGAGGTCCATATCAAGCTCTTTTAATGGATGACGAATATCCATTAAGACCACAATGCCTTTTAAACTTTCACGCTTTTGCAGGTATTCACCTAGTGATTTCTGCCACTTCTTTTTCATTTCAAGTGGTACTTTAGCAAAACCATAACCTGGTAAGTCGATGATGCGCATATCTTCACCCAGCGAGAAGGTGTTGATTAGCTGCGTACGACCTGGTGTTTTACTTGTGCGCGCAAGTTTTTGATCGGTTAATGTGTTTAGCGCACTTGATTTACCCGCATTAGAACGACCTGCAAACGCAACTTCAACACCCGAATCAGCAGGCAGTTTAGTGATGTCTGGTGCACTTGTAATAAAGCTCGCTTTTGAATATTGAACCCGTGACTTTAGCAAGGTTAGCTCCTTAAAACGCTATCTTAAGATTAAAGGCGAATCCCTATTTTCAGAGATTTTTGCTACACTGCCTTTAACATATCTTTTATTTCTGGGCGCGTATTTTATACTAACAATAGCCAAATAAGTAATGCTTTGTCTTTTTTAATGGGTCAAATTAACCTTGAGAAAGATCAAAGAAATGCGCCTTTACGGAGTTTTTTAGTAAAAACCCCTATATTTTATATGTTTTATCAAGGCACAAGAGGTGTCAGATAAAATTTAATCGTGTAGAATATGGCTACTTTAGCTGGTATTCATTCCTGCTTGTCAGGTTTTAACAGGGTCGAAACAGAGAAATAGCATGAAAAAAATAGCTTTATCTTTAATGATGGTTGCTGGTGCGTTCAGCGTCAATCAAGCTGCTGCTTTTGAGGGCGATATAGAAGCTGGTAAAACAAAAGCTGCGACATGTGTTGCTTGTCACGGTGTAGATGGAAACAAACCTCTTCCTAATCACCCTAAACTTGCAGGTCAGCACGCTCAATACTTATTTAAGCAATTAAAAGAGTTTAAATTAGGTATGACATCAGGCGGTGCAGAAGGTCGTATGGACCCTGTAATGAGTGGTATGGCTATGCCACTATCTGAGCAAGATATGCGCGATATCGCGGCTTACTTTTCAAGTCTTAATATGGAACCAGGTAGCACACCAGAAGAAGTGGTTGAGCTAGGTGGTAAACTATACAAAGCAGGTGATGCAGAACGTGGTATTCCGGCATGTGCAGCATGTCACGGTCCTCGTGGTAACGGTACATCATTAGCGGGCTTCCCGAAAGTATCATTCCAAAATGCTGATTATGTAAAAGCGCAACTTGAGAAATTCCGCTCAGGTGATCGCAATAATGACCTAAATGGTATGATGCGCGATTTAGCGACAAAACTAACAGATAAGGACATTGAACTACTTTCTAAGTACGTTTCAGGTCTTCATTAATAACACTTATTCATATAAGTGATGAAAAAAGCAGCGCAAGCTGCTTTTTTTATACCTTAGTCTGTGAGATATTTCTCACAATCATAGTGAGATAATGACTAATGTTAACTGTAAGTTAATTCGCTATTTTGTCACTAGTTATTGCTTAAGTGTCTGTTTTTTATTGTTAACACGATTTTTAAAGAAATCTTTTTTTATTTATTTTAGTTAAATTAGTTGTAACAAATTTATTAACAAGTAAATTATTCACCTGTCGCAAGGGACAAAAAAATAACAGGGAAAGCAGTAAAATACGGAAGTGCAGCGACAATTATGTGCGTAGGGGAAAGTAACCATAGGTTACATTAATGGACTGCTAAGAAAGCGTCAGGAAGACCGAAAATAAAAAAAGCACGGATGAAAATAATAAAAATACGGATAGTAAAATAATAATAAAATTAGACTCGTTGGTTAAAACAGTCGAAGGGAGAAGTGTCATAAGACACTCAGATTAGTAAGCGGCAGAGATTCTCTGTCGCTTTTTTATTTGTCGCAATAAAATTGCTATGATTACGGCAAATAAATTTCACGTTTAAGCCATGTCTGAATCTTGTCCATTATGTCTGCATTCTAAAAGCACCTTTTATAGCGAAGACAAACGCAGAGCTTACTTTCAATGTGAGTTATGTCAGTTAGTATTTGTTGCGCGTAGCCAGTTAATTTCACTCGAGCAAGAAAAACAAATCTACGATAGTCATGAAAATGATGTAAATGACGCGGGCTATCAGAAATTCCTGAGCCGCGCTTTAACGCCTTTGCTGCCAGAATTAGCAGAAGCTAGCCAGGGTCTCGATTTTGGTTGTGGACCGGGCCCCGCACTTGCCAAAATGCTCACAGAGAAAGGTCATGCTACAGCGCTTTACGATATCTTCTATTATCCAAACACTGAGGTGTTAAATCGTCAGTACGACTTTGTAACCTGTACTGAGGTAATTGAACATTTAGCCAATCCAAACGAAGTGTGGGCGCAACTACTGAAATTATTAAAGCCAAATGGCGTATTAGTTGTGATGACAAAGCTCGTCATCGACCAAGCCCGATTTAAAAATTGGCATTACAAAAATGATATTACGCATATCAATTTTTTTTCGCGGGTCACGTTTGATTATTTAGCACAGCACCATGGCTTATCACTGGCATATCATGGTGATGACGTGATGCTATTTAAACAGTCAGCAATAGTGTAAAATAAGCTTAGTTTTGTAAAAATTTTAGATTTAATTATGACCAGAAAGAAAAAGTCACGCAAAATCGGTACCGGTGGCAACGGAAGCTTCCGCCTTAGCAAAGAGAAACTTGCCGAACTACGCGCTTTGAAAGAGCAGCGTGTTAAAAAGCGTACTGGTAATAAAGCGGGTACACGCAACGCACAAGATGCCTTAAATGAGCAGCAAGGTGCGGGTAAGCAACGCAAAGACAGTCGTTTAGGCAGTAAAAAGCCTATTAGTCTTGTGCCTGAAGCAGAGGTTACTCAGCAACAGCCAGAGTTTAAGCGCCATCTACAGCCGCAAGTAGAGTTACGTAAAGTAGGTGAGCCTGAACTAACACCAGAGCAAGAGCTTGAGCAAATTGAAAACGATCAAAAGCTAATGTCGTTACTTGAGCGTCAAAATGCAGGTGAAGTGTTAGTAGGAAAAGACATCAAATACTTAAACGCAAAGGTAGAGCGTCACCAAGCACTTTGCGATTTGTTAGGTATTGATGATGAAGATGAGTTTGACGACGAAGACATG
Organism: Pseudoalteromonas sp. NS-SX12; assembly: GCF_057367955.1. Lineage (NCBI taxonomy): Bacteria > Pseudomonadati > Pseudomonadota > Gammaproteobacteria > Alteromonadales > Pseudoalteromonadaceae > Pseudoalteromonas > Pseudoalteromonas sp. NS-SX12. The sequence continues at coordinate 1,261,453 of NZ_CM170634.1, forward strand.
CTTGACCAATTTATGTCGAACGATCTTGCCGATGAATGGTTAAGTGATGATGACGAGGAGGAGCTTAAGTAGTGAATGCTATTTGGGTTATCGCCATTATTATTGCCGCTGCTATTGTTGCAGGGTTAGCTTTTTACGCTGGTAAGTTGTTATTCCAACTGAAAGTGCAAAAAGAAAAGCAACAAGCGCAAATTGAAAAGTTAAAAGTTAAAGCGGCTGAACGCAATGCAAAAATTGCCGACAGCATTAACTTAATTGCACGCGCGATGAAAGAGAAACAGTGTGAGTATTCAGAAGGATGTTTACGTATTTGGGTGTTGATGTCGCAGTATCAATTCTCCGAAACAGTGGATCTTGAAACGGAATACCAGCACGTTTTCAAAATGTATGATGTGGTAAAGGAAATGCCGACCCACGATGCGCGTAAGAAATACAGTAAGAAAGAAGTTTTCCAAATGGATAGCAAGCGTTGGCGTGCTGAAAAAGAGCTTGAAGAAGGTATTTTGGCTGAAGCAGCTAAGCTAGAAGCTTACTTCCCAGCTGATCCGAGTACCAAACACGTATTCGCTAATTAGTCACCTTATCTAATCTGTAAATAAAGCCAGCACTCGCTGGCTTTATTGTTTTGGATCAAAGCCGATTTTTAGTTCCTTTTGTACACTTGCTATACCTTAATATTGTTAGGTTTCAGTCGTGCAAAATTTCGTTGAATGGGATAACTCCCTTATAAAAAAATACAATGTGTCAGGTCCTCGTTATACTTCGTATCCAACGGCGTTGTCGTTTGAGCCTGGCTTTTCTGTTGATTCGGTAACACAGGCGATCGCCAAAAGCGATAATACGCGCTTGTCGCTGTATATTCATGTACCGTTTTGTCACCAGCTATGCTATTACTGCGGCTGTAATAAAATAATTACTCGCCACCAACATAAAGCAGATGTGTATTTAGACTTTTTAGAGCAAGAAGCAAAAGCACAAGCAACTCTTTATAAAGATTACAAAATCGAGCAGTTACATTTAGGTGGTGGTACACCCACGTTTTTAACAAAAGAACAAATGAGCCGTTTAATGGCGATTGTTAAAACGTATTTTAACTTTTCAGATAAAGTGCAAGCTGGAATTGAAATTGACCCACGCTCTTTACCTGAAGATATGCTTAGTCATTTACGCTCGCTTGGTTTTAACCGTGTGTCTTTTGGTATTCAAGATTTTAATGATGATGTGCAAAAGGCTGTAAACCGTGAACAATGTGCTGATAACGTTGCAAACTTAGTTACTGAAGCGCGCGCACTCGGTTTTTCTTCAGTGAATGCCGATATGATTTACGGCTTACCATTGCAAACGCCAGAAAGCTTCCAAGAAAGCATGGCGCGTTTAATAGCCCTGTCGCCTGATCGTGTTTCGGTATTTAACTATGCCCATTTACCTGATCGTTTTGCTGCACAGCGCAAAATTAAAGATGAGCAATTACCTAGCCCAGAGCATAAGCTAACAATGTTTAAAAACACCTTGGCGCAAATGGTTGAGGCTGGATACGTTAATATCGGCATGGATCATTTTGCAAAAAGCACGGATTCGTTGGCGATTGCGCAGCAACAAGGTAAATTGCATCGTAACTTCCAAGGCTACACTACACACGGTGAGTGTGACTTATTGGGTTTAGGTGCATCCTCTATTTCGCAAGTAGGCGATAGCATTTTCCAAAACCCGAAAGATTTGAAAGATTATTATCAAACCGCTGAAACGGCGGGCGTACCTGTTGTTAAAGGCCTAACGTTAACCACAGATGATAAAATTCGCGCATTTGTGATTAAAGAAATTATTTGTCACTTTAAGTTGAATTTCGCAGATGTTGAGCGCAAGTTTTCGATTAATTTTGCAGATTATTTTGCTGAAGAATTATCTGGGCTTTCGTGTTTTGCTGAAGATGGCATGATCTCATTAAACGATAAACAGCTTGTGGTTGAAAATAAAGGGCGTTTGTTTATTCGTAATATTTGTATGACGTTTGATGCGTACTTAAAACAACAAGCAAAGCTAACACGCTTCTCGCGAGTGATTTAAAAGTTTAACCAATAAAGAAGTCTTGGCCGCCAGAGCAAATAGCAAAGCGGCCTTTTTTTTGCTCTGAGATTTCAGCCCATTGATAAAATACGTTTCGTGACACTTTCGCCATTACACCATGATGTAAATGCAGGTAAGGCACGCCACCATTTATCTCTAAGATGTGATTTTCACCAAGTACATACTCTCTTGCTAGGTTATCGCAGCAAACAATAAAGCCGTCTTTTTGATACCAATGCGTAATTAGAAAAGGCGCATCTTCTACCTGAATGCGCATTTTCTCAACGGGTGTTTTTAAATAGTAGTGGCCTTGCTCTTTGGTTAGTACTTTTGCAAACAGTTTTACCAAATTAATGCGATTGATTTTGCTTGTTTGGAAATACCAATCGCCATTGCGTTTGATAGTGATATCAATATCGCCACAACTTTCTGGCTGCCATGTTTCAAATGGCGCAATACTGGTTTCAATTTGTTGTGTTAATTCTGCAAGGTTCACTTTTGAACAAGACCTGTGTTTGCCGCAAAAATTACTTAGCGAAATGCAATACGAAAGTCACAGGCACAGCGCGCGCGATATTGGGTAGGCCTGCTACTTTTTGCAGCGCTGCTACGCCTGTGTCTAGATTAAAGTCGCTGGCATTAATTACAACAGGTGTCATTGCGCTGACAAGTAAATCATCTTGGCTAGTACGGGCAACAAATACTTCGATTGAAAGCGTTTTTTTAATGCCATTTAGCGACAACGTAGCAGGTACTGAAAATACATGTGTCGGTGCGTTTTTCATTGCGGCAAGTTCTTTGCTCACATCGGCGCTTAACGTTAGTGTTGGAAATGCTTTAGTGTTGAATAGCATGCTTTGCATACGTTCATTGCGAATAGGGATATTAGTTTCAACCGACGTTAGGTCAATTTCTAGAGATAATTTACCGTCGTCAGCAATCGTGCCAGATAATGTTTTAAAGTGGTGTACTTCACCGATTGTGTCTTTTTTTACCGAGACAAAACTGAGTTTAGAACTGTCGTTTTGTAGTTGCCACGCTGCAAGCGAACTAAAGCTTGTAGCCAGTAAAGCAATTGAAAAAAGTGATTTAAGCATAACGCATACCTAGGTTAGTAATAAAAATAATTGCGATTCTATAGTAACTTAACTATCGCTAAATTCCATTACCTATCTGCGAGCTTAGCGAGTTTTTCGAGTTTTAACCTAAGAGAGTCCGGTGCGTGCTGAGCAACTTCAAGCAGCGATTGTTGTGCACTTTTTGTTAGACGTTTCTTTTCTTTGCTTTGCTGCTGTTGCTGGTTTGCTTGTAGGCTTTTTGCGCTGCGTGGCGATGTTTGAATTTTAATCTGACACAACTCAGGCAGACCAAGGCGTCTAAAGTCACTGAGTAAGCTCATTTTCATATAGTTTAGGCGCATCGCAACTGCTGCAGATTGGGCGTTTAACACTAAGGTGCCATCTTGATAGTTTGCTATGGTGCACTTTTGTAGCATATTTTGATCAAGTATTTGTTCAAGCAAACTTTGTAATTGCTTGTTTTCTTGATTCTTATTTGAAAACTGCTGCAGCCGATTAGGAAGGTTAGTCAGTACATCCCCTAGCGGTTTAGGTGCAAACCTGTTTTTAGCCATGGTTAGATACCTCTTTTTTATTATTGTATTGGGCAAGAATAGTTACAGCAAGTAAAAAGCTGTAAATAAAGCAGAACAAAGGGCAAATTAAACTTGGCTCACTGTGATTAAACGAATAAAATATCGCCCTTGAATTTGGCAGTTTTGTCTCAATATATAGAAAAATATAGCTGTATCACACAAGGCTATATTGCTAGTTATCTCAAATAATGCAATTTCACTATTGTTAACGAGCCAGGTTTGGTCGGGTTAACTAGCAATATCGGTGCTCTGCTGATACTGTACGCACAATTAATTTGAAAAGTGGCATGGGTTTTGTCACTAAACTAAGGTTGTAACGGTTTTATCATGATAGCTAACTTACTTACCAAGATATTTGGTAGTCGCAATGATCGAATAATTAAAAACTTACGAAAAACGGTCGCGCAAATTAATGGATTAGAACAGCAATACGAAGGGCTGTCGGATGAAGAACTAAAAGCGAAAACAGCTGAGTTTCGTAAGCGTTATGATAATGGTGAAACCTTAGATTCATTTCTAGCTGAAGCATTTGCAGTTGTACGTGAAGCATCAAAGCGTGTTTATGGTATGCGCCATTTCGATGTACAGCTGATTGGTGGTATGGTTTTACACCAAGGTAAAATCTCTGAAATGCGTACTGGTGAAGGTAAAACCCTTACAGCAACTTTACCAGCATACTTACATGGTTTAACAGGTAAAGGCGTTCACGTTATTACTGTGAATGACTACCTTGCAAAACGTGATGCGGAAACAAACCGCGCACTTTTTGAATTCTTAGGTCTGACTGTCGGTTGCAACGTACCGGGCATGATGCCGCAGCAAAAGAAAGTAGCTTATGCTGCTGACATTACTTACGGTACAAACAACGAATTCGGTTTTGACTACTTACGTGACAATATGGCGTTTACACCAGATGAGCGTGTACAACGTCCTTTATACTACGCCGTAGTGGATGAGGTTGACTCAATCTTAATTGATGAAGCGCGTACGCCACTGATTATTTCTGGTCCTGCGGAAGATAGTTCTGAACTTTATCAACAAATTGATAAGCTAGTTCCAAGCCTAGAGCAGCAAGAAAAAGAAGATGAAGAAGGTGTTGAAGGTGATGGCGATTTCACTATTGATGAAAAAGCTAAACAAGTACACCTTACAGAGCGTGGCCAAGTACGTGTTGAAGAACTACTTACTGAGCTAGGTTTAATTGATGAAGGTGATTCGCTTTATTCTGCTAATAACATCACATTATTAAGCCACGTATATGCAGCACTTCGTGCGCACAAGCTTTATCAAAAAGACGTTGATTACGTAGTAAAAGATGGCGATGTAATCATTGTTGATGAGCACACAGGCCGTACTATGGAAGGCCGTCGTTGGTCTGAAGGTTTACACCAAGCTGTTGAAGCAAAAGAAGGTGTAAGCATTCAAAATGAGAACCAAACACTGGCATCAATCACGTTCCAGAATTACTTCCGTTTATACGATGTACTTGCTGGTATGACAGGTACAGCCGATACAGAAGCATTTGAGTTCCAGTCAATTTACGGTTTAGAAACCGTTGTTATTCCAACTAACAAGCCGATGGTACGTGATGATCGTGCGGATTTAGTTTATTTAACACAAGAAGAAAAGTACGAAGCAATTTTAGCGGACATTCGCGACTGCCAAGAGCGTGGTCAGCCTGTGCTTGTGGGTACTATTTCAATCGAAAGCTCTGAATACTTATCGCAGTTTTTACGCAAAGAGAAAATTAAGCACAACGTACTTAATGCAAAGTTCCACCAACAAGAAGCTGAAATTGTTGCCAATGCAGGTCTTGCAGGTGCAGTAACCATCGCTACTAACATGGCGGGTCGTGGTACCGATATCGTGTTAGGTGGTAACTGGAAGTTGGAAGTTGAACAACTTGAAAACCCATCTGATGAGCAAATTGCAAAGATTAAAGAAGAATGGCAAAAACGTCATGATGCAGTACTAGAAGCAGGTGGTTTACACATTATTGCTACTGAGCGTCATGAATCACGTCGTATTGATAACCAGTTACGTGGTCGTTCTGGCCGTCAAGGTGATGCGGGTTCGAGCCGTTTCTACCTATCAATGGAAGATGCGCTTATGCGTATTTTCGCTGGCGAACGCATGATGAACATGATGCGTAAACTTGGTATGCAACGTGGTGAAGCAATTGAGCACCCGTGGGTAAACCGTGCAATTGAAAATGCACAGCGTAAAGTTGAAGCGCGTAACTTTGATATTCGTAAGCAACTACTTGAGTACGATGATGTAGCAAACGATCAACGTCGTGTTGTTTACACACAGCGTAATGAACTGCTTGAAGAAGGCGATATTTCAGAAACAATCACAGCAATTCGCTCGGATGTATTAAACGGTATTATCGATCAGTACATTCCACCACAATCACTTGCTGATATGTGGGATATTGCTGGCTTAGAAGATCGCTTACGTGCAGATTTCTTAGTTGAAATGCCTCTACAACAATGGCTTGATGAAGACAATAAACTTTACGAAGAAAAACTTCGTGAGCGTATTGAAGAAGGTGTTACAGCGGCTTACAAACATAAAGAAGATCAAGTGGGTGCAGATGTACTACGCCACTTCGAAAAAGCAATTATGTTACAAACGCTTGACCAACATTGGAAAGATCACCTTGCTGCAATGGATCACTTACGTCAAGGTATCGGTCTGCGTGGTTATGCACAGAAGAATCCAAAGCAAGAGTACAAGCGTGAATCATTCGAATTGTTCTCTGACATGTTAGAAGCACTGAAAGTGGAAGTGGTTAGTATTCTTGCAAAAGTACAAGTACGTGCTGAAGAAGATGTTGAAGCGGTAGAAGAGCGCCGTCGTCAGCAAGCAGAAAATACGCCAAAGCAATATCAACACGAAGAAGCTGAGCACGTAGGTGGTGAAACACCTGAAGGTGCAGCTGTAACTGTACGCAACGATGCAAAAGTTGGCCGTAACGAACCATGTCCATGTGGTTCAGGTAAAAAATACAAACAGTGTCACGGTAAATTAAGCTAATTGAACCAGACTCTGTTAAAAAAGCGACACTTAGATGTCGCTTTTTTTATGATTAAAGTGAGTGAAAAATGAAAAAACAAGTACATGTTGCAGTTGGTGTAATCAAAAAAGCTAACTTAATATTTATTGCAAAGCGTCACGATGAACAACATCAAGGTGGAAAATGGGAGTTTCCAGGCGGTAAAGTAGAAGCGGGTGAAACAGTAACCCAAGCACTGGCAAGAGAATTAAACGAAGAAATTGGCATAAAAGTAAAATCTTCAACACCCTTTTTAGAAATTCACCACGACTACCCAGATAAATCAGTGCACCTTGATATTCACTTAGTAGAAGAGTTTGATGGGCAAGCGAGGCACCTTGAAGGGCAAGATCACAAATGGGTGGCTATTAGTGATTTAAATAATTACGAATTCCCAGCAGCTAATGTTGTGATTATCGAAAAGCTGCAAACAAATTAGTTCCCAAGTTGGTAGCAGAGCATGTACGGCTTTGCTACTAACCTGCATTTTATCTACAGATCTTCTCTATTTACCTCGAATTATTGTTTCCTGTTCAGAAAAAGCGCTATGTTAGCTATAACCAGAACAACAGGATAATAATAATGAAATGGCTTAAACCCTCTCTACTGATTATCAGTTTGGCAATTCCATCTATCGCCAGCGCTTACGACCGTATTACAGGTGAAATGTTTGCCAGTCGCTCAGAAGTATTTGCTGAAAATGGCATGGCTGCAACGTCACAACCGTTAGCAACGCAAGTTGCACTTGATATTTTAAAAAAAGGGGGCAATGCTGTGGATGCTGCAATTGCAGCAAATGCAGTATTGGGATTAGTTGAGCCAACAGGTTGTGGTATTGGTGGTGATTTATATGCCATTGTGTGGCAACAAAAAGAGCAAAAGCTGCATGGACTTAATGCATCTGGCCGTTCACCAGCATCGTTAACGCTAGATACATTAAAAGCACAGGGCGACAAAATCCCAAGTTATGGCCCTTTGCCGGTTTCAGTGCCTGGTGCGGTTGACGGTTGGTTTGAATTGCACGACAAATTTGGCAAATTACCAATGGCTGAGTTATTAGCCCCTGCAATTCACTATGCTGAAAATGGTTTTCCAGTATCAGAGCTAATTGCTTACTACCTAGATAAAAGTGTTTCTGTTCGTGGAAGGTACCCGGGTTTTAAAGAAGTCTTTATGCCAAATGGCCATATGCCAAAAAAAGGTGAAATCTTTAAAAACCCTGCACTTGCACAAACTTACCGCAAAATTGCTAAAGGCGGTCGCGATGCATTTTATAAAGGTAAGATTGCAAAAGAAATCGATCGTTATATGAAAGCTAATGGTGGTTATTTGAGTTACGACGATTTAGCATCGCATAAAAGTAACTGGGTAGAACCAGTAAGTACTAACTATCGTGGTTATGATTTATGGGAACTGCCACCCAATGGTCAGGGCATTGCCGCGTTACAAATTTTAAATATTCTTGAAGGCTATGATATTGCAAGTATGGGTTTTGATAGCCCTGAATATATCCATACTTTTGTGGAGGCTAAAAAATTAGCTTTTGCTGATCGCGCTAAATACTACGCTGACTCATCATTCAATGACATTCCAGTAAAACAATTAATTAGCAAAGAATATGCGGCAAAGCGTCGCAAGCTTATTGATGAAAATAAAGCGAGCAAGCAAGTGGATCCGGGGCCAGTAGAAGGAGATACCATTTATTTAACCACTGCTGATAAAGATGGCAACATGGTATCACTTATTCAAAGTAACTATCGCGGTATGGGTTCTGGCATGACGCCAGAAAAGTTAGGGTTTGTGTTGCAAAATCGTGGCGAGCTATTTGCCCTTGAAGAAGGCCACTTCAACGTTTATGCACCGAAGAAACGACCTTTTCATACTATTATTCCTGCCTTTGTCACCAAAGATGGCAAACCTTATATAAGCTTTGGCGTGATGGGTGGCGCTACACAACCGCAAATGCATGCGCAAATTCTAATTAATATGATTGATTTTGGTATGAACCTGCAAGAAGCAGGTGATGCACCACGCATTTTACATACTGGTTCGTCGCAGCCTACTGGTGAAAAAATGACAAATGGCGGCTATGTTAGTTTAGAAGCTGGTTTTTCAGAAGAGACAAAACGTGAGCTGGTGAAAAAAGGACACACACTTCAACATGCAGTTGGCCCCTACGGTGGTTATCAAGCGATTATGAAGCAGCTCTCAAATGGCGTTTATGTTGGCGCATCAGAGACGCGAAAAGACGGTATGGCTGCAGGCTATTAATAATCTCAACACGTTAGAGGTATTTTGTAATACCTCTAACTTACTGATATTAAATGTTTTCAGATAAAATTAAGGTTTTTTTTAAGTTGTTTTGATAGCGCTGTCATTAAATAGTCATTATGATTCCTAATAACAAAAACTAAAATTAACGCTTTCGTTGCTCTATGGTTAGAAAGCGCATAATTAACAAGTAAAGGAAGTCTTATGTATTTGAGAAAAACCATACTTGCTACAGCTTTATTGGCAACGCCGTTATTTGCTAATGCCAAGCTATCGCAATCTGACATTAAAGAATTTGCAGCACAAGCGGATCTAAAATTTGGTGTCGTTGATAATTTTCATAACAACGATGGCGGTTACATCGGTAAAATCCAACTTAAAAACACTTCAAAAGTTGCACTACCAAAAGGTGAAAGTAACTGGCAGCTGTATTTCCACAGTATTCGTAAAGTAAAAACCTCTGAAGTAAAAGGTATTGCAATTGAGCATGTAAATGGTGACTTACATCGTTTAGTGCCGACTAAAACATTTGCTGGTTTAGCTGTTGATGAAACGTTAGCACTTGAGTATGAAGCAGCAGCTTATATTGTGTCTTATTCAGATGTGATGCCGCGTGCATTTATCTCACTCAATAATAAAGACGCTGAAGTGTTTGCCAGCACAGATACTGAAGATTTAAAACAGTTTGTATTGCCAATTGTTGAAGAGCGCCAATTAAAGAAATTTAACACGCCAAAAGATTTAAGTGTGATTGCCGATGCACAAAACCGTCATGCACTTAATATCAAAAATGAAAAATACACGCCAAGCCAAGAAGAAGCCCTTAAGCGAATTATTCCAAAGCCACAAAGCGTTGATTTTTCTCGCGGTGAAGTAACGCTTTCGTCAGATTGGGTTGTTAGTTATCAAGGTAGCCTAAAGCAAGAAGTAAATGTACTGCTTGATGATTTATCAAAACTATATGGCCTTAAATTAGAAGCGAATGCTGACCATATCTCAGTAGGTAAAAAACCGCATTTATCTTTAAAAGTAGATAATTCAATTCAAAATGGTGATGCTGAAAGCTATCACCTAGAAATTGATAAAAACAAAATTACGGTTGTTGGTAGTGATAATGCAGGTGTGTTTTATGGTTTACAGTCATTATTGGCTCTTTTCCCAGCAGACACCAACGGCAGCGTTGAATTACCACGTGTAGAAATTAAAGATTCACCGCGCTTTAGTTACCGCGGTATGCATTATGACAATGCACGCAACTTTCATGGTAAAGATGCAATGTTTAAGTTGGTTGAGCAAATGGCAAAATATAAGCTCAATACATTGCATTGGCACTTTTCTGATGATGAAGGTTGGCGCTTAGAAATCCCATCATTACCTGAGCTTGCAGAAATTGGTGGCGTACGTTGTTTTGATTTATCTGAAGATTCTTGCTTACTGACTCAGTTAGGTACAGGTCCACATAAAGATGGTTCAGGTAATGGTTACTTAACAAAAGATGACTTTGTTGAATTATTAAAATTCGCCGCTGCACGCCATATCAAGATCATTCCTGAGGTAGAATCGCCAGGTCACGCGCGTGCATCAATTATTGCGATGGAAGCGCGTTATCGTAAATTGATGAAAGCAGGCGATGAAGTAGGTGCGAAAGCATACTTATTGAGTGATCCTGAAGACAAGTCAGAATACATCACAGTTCAGAATTACACTGATAATTCTATCAATGCGTGTATGGACTCAAGTTATAACTTTATGGAAAAAGTGACGTACGAACTTCAACAAATGTATCGTGAAGCGGGTGTTCGTTTAGAAAATCTGCATTTTGGTGGCGATGAAGTAGGTGCTGGCTCATGGACTAATTCACCAGCGTGTCAAAAAATGTTTGAAGAGGCCGGTAATGGAGTTGCAGGTCCTGCCGATCTTAAGCCTTATTTTACCCAGCGCGTAGCAAAAATGCTTGCTAAGCGTGGTATTGCACCAGGTGCATGGGAAGATGGCTTAATGTATGACCGCGTGAATACATTTAACCGTGAAGAATTCCCTAATCCTGTATTTACAGCTAATGCTTGGGATAATATTTGGGAGTGGGGTGTTGCTGACCGAGCTTACCGTTTAGCAAACAATGACTATCAAGTTGTTTTATCGCATGGTACACATCTTTACTTTGACCACCCGTATGAAGCTCATCCAGAAGAACGTGGCTATTATTGGGCAACGCGCTTTATCAGTAATGAAAAAGCATTTGGTTATATGCCAGACAATGTATATGCAAATGCTGACTTCACCCGCACTGGTGAAGTGATCAAAAACCTAGAAGACTTAGTTGGCCGTCCATTACCTCAGCTTGAAAAGCCTGAAAACATTTTAGGTATGCAAGGTCAGGTATGGTCTGAAACTATCCGTACTGAAGATCAAGTATTGGCTATGTTGTTCCCACGCGTGTTAGCAGTCGCTGAACGCGCATGGTATAAAGCGCCATGGGAAGGTGAAAATCCAGATGCACAAAAGCGTGCAAAAGATTGGATGACTTTCTCTGCTGCACTAGGTACTAAGGAACTTGCAAAACTGGCGAAGTCAGGTGTGAAAGCTAATTTAGATGTCCCTGGTGGTGAAGTTAATAATGGTACGTTAACAACCAGTGTTGCGACGGCATACTTAGATGTTGAATACAGCATTGACCAAGGGAAATCGTGGCAAACATATCAAAAACCTGTTGCTGTGGGTAATGCCCAAGTGTGGTTGAGAAGTTCATTAAATGACCAAGTTAAGAGTCGTATTACTACGATTAATTAACTAATTGTTATTAAAACTAAAGGGAGCATTTGCTCCCTTTTTGTTCTAATTAATTCAAAATTCAAACTGGCAATATTTATTCAATTGCATTAAAGTAAAATGACAGCGCTATCATTTTGTGGCTTAGGGGAAGCGCTAACTTCCATAAATTGCCGTATTCAAAGTGATTAGCGTTAATAATAAAACCAAGAAATAAACTGATTGCGTTAACTATTCATATAGTGCGTCTGAAAGATGAGGCTACTTAACGCAAATGGTATTTTCATAGCGTAAAGCTATGACATAAGATTAACTGCAACAAGAAGAAGTTTATGGAAGCAACAGTGGAAAACGAATCAAACAAAAAGAGTAGCCTAGTTCCAATGGCTATAGTGGCTACTCTATTTTTTATACTGGGTTTTGCTACATGGTTAAACGGTTCATTAATGCCGTACCTTCAGCAAGTTCTACAATTAACACCTTTCCAAGCGTCGTTAATTCTATTCTCTTTTTATATTGCAGTTACTTTCACTGCAATTCCATCAGCGGCAGTGATCCGTAAAGTAGGCTACAAAAATGGTATGGCATTAGGTATGGCTGTCATGATGGTTGCTGGTCTATTGTTTATTCCAGCAGCTAAGACGCAATTTTTTGCTTTATTCCTATTCGCTCAACTGGTAATGGGAACAGGACAAACGCTTTTACAAACTGCAGTTAATCCTTATGTTGTTCGCTTAGGCCCTGAAGAATCTGCTGCCGCACGTGTAAGTGTTATGGGGATTCTTAACAAAGGCGCAGGTGTTATTGCACCATTAGTATTCAGTGCATTAATTTTAAGTAATTTTACAGGGCTAACTGGCAAAGAGCTTACACAACAAGATATTGACATGATGGCTAATGGTTTGGTGCTACCTTATCTTGGTATGGCGGTATTTATTGGCGTACTAGCATTTGTTGTTACAAAACTGCCAATTCCTGAAATTGAAGATGAAGAAGAGTCTGACACTGAGAAAGGGCATGTAAAAGAAGCGCTTTCTCATCCACAATTGAAGTTTGGTGTGATTGCTATTTTTGTATATGTAGCTGTAGAAGTAATAGCGGCAGATACAATCGGATCTTTTGCGAGAGCGCTAGGTGTCGAAAATTATGCAGTAATGACTTCTTATACGATGGTTTGTATGGTGTTGGGTTATATTATTGGTATTGCACTGATCCCTCGTGTTATTTCTCAAGCCAAAGCATTATCGATTTCTGCGATACTTGGCTCAGTGTTAACTATTGGAATTTTAGTAAGTGATAGCTCTTCGACATCAATTGCGCAGACTATCTTAGTTCCATTCGGTGGAGCTGAGTTACCGAATACACTAATTATTTTAGCCTTGCTTGGATTTGCAAATGCAATTGTGTGGCCAGCAGTATGGCCTTTAGCGTTATCTGGTTTAGGTAAACTAACAAGTGCAGGTTCAGCTTTACTAGTTATGGGTATAGCGGGTGGTGCATTTGGTCCTCTAGCGTGGGGCTTGGCATCAGGTAGTGCTGGAACAGCAGAAGGCTTACAAAGTGGTTACGTTGTAATGTTACCGTGTTACTTATTTATTCTTTTCTATGCGTTGAAAGGCCATAAGTTAAGAAAAGCTGACTGATTAATTTTTCATTAGTATTACACTCCCGTAAAACGCCAAACCTAAGTTTGGCGTTTTTTTATGCGAAAATGTAGCTCCTAAGTTAAGAATTGAAGGTTTTGGATATTAAATAATCAAACGATCAAAAAAGATCGTTTTTTTATAAAAAAGGGGTTGATCTGATTTTCGATCTGCCTATAATGCGCTTCCACCGACACGGAGCACAGCAACAACAAACGCTGAGTTAAGTGGAGGAAAGTCAAACGGAAAGTTACTTTGAAAAATAATTAATTTTCTAGTTGACTTTAAAAGTGAAGCGGTTAATATGGCGCTCCACTTCGCAGCGAGAGATGCTGCACTGTTCTTTAAAAATTTAAGCAATCATCTGTGTGGGCACTCGTACAGATTAAGTTCTAACATACGCTTTTAGCGTAACAAAATTTAGACTTAATTGAACTGAGTGACCAACGGAAATAAACATAGTTTATTTCAGCACAGTCAATTCGATATCTCATCTCTTGTAGATGGAATATCAAAATCAGAATTCATTGAGTCGGACTTATGTCCAAAAACACTTTTAATTGAAGAGTTTGATCATGGCTCAGATTGAACGCTGGCGGCAGGCCTAACACATGCAAGTCGAGCGGTAACATTTCTAGCTTGCTAGAAGATGACGAGCGGCGGACGGGTGAGTAATGCTTGGGAACATGCCTTTAGGTGGGGGACAACCATTGGAAACGATGGCTAATACCGCATAATGTCTACGGACCAAAGGGGGCTTCGGCTCTCGCCTTTAGATTGGCCCAAGTGGGATTAGCTAGTTGGTGAGGTAATGGCTCACCAAGGCGACGATCCCTAGCTGGTTTGAGAGGATGATCAGCCACACTGGAACTGAGACACGGTCCAGACTCCTACGGGAGGCAGCAGTGGGGAATATTGCACAATGGGCGCAAGCCTGATGCAGCCATGCCGCGTGTGTGAAGAAGGCCTTCGGGTTGTAAAGCACTTTCAGTTGTGAGGAAAGGTTAGTAGTTAATACCTGCTAGCTGTGACGTTAGCAACAGAAGAAGCACCGGCTAACTCCGTGCCAGCAGCCGCGGTAATACGGAGGGTGCGAGCGTTAATCGGAATTACTGGGCGTAAAGCGTACGCAGGCGGTTTGTTAAGCGAGATGTGAAAGCCCCGGGCTCAACCTGGGAACTGCATTTCGAACTGGCAAACTAGAGTGTGATAGAGGGTGGTAGAATTTCAGGTGTAGCGGTGAAATGCGTAGAGATCTGAAGGAATACCGATGGCGAAGGCAGCCACCTGGGTCAACACTGACGCTCATGTACGAAAGCGTGGGGAGCAAACGGGATTAGATACCCCGGTAGTCCACGCCGTAAACGATGTCTACTAGGAGTTCGGTTTTTCGGAACTGTCTTCCAAAGCTAACGCATTAAGTAGACCGCCTGGGGAGTACGGCCGCAAGGTTAAAACTCAAATGAATTGACGGGGGCCCGCACAAGCGGTGGAGCATGTGGTTTAATTCGATGCAACGCGAAGAACCTTACCTACACTTGACATCCAGAGAACTTACTAGAGATAGTTTGGTGCCTTCGGGAACTCTGAGACAGGTGCTGCATGGCTGTCGTCAGCTCGTGTTGTGAGATGTTGGGTTAAGTCCCGCAACGAGCGCAACCCCTATCCTTAGTTGCCAGCGATTCGGTCGGGAACTCTAAGGAGACTGCCGGTGATAAACCGGAGGAAGGTGGGGACGACGTCAAGTCATCATGGCCCTTACGTGTAGGGCTACACACGTGCTACAATGGCGCATACAGAGTGCTGCGAACTCGCGAGAGTAAGCGAATCACTTAAAGTGCGTCGTAGTCCGGATTGGAGTCTGCAACTCGACTCCATGAAGTCGGAATCGCTAGTAATCGCGAATCAGAATGTCGCGGTGAATACGTTCCCGGGCCTTGTACACACCGCCCGTCACACCATGGGAGTGGGTTGCTCCAGAAGTAGGTAGCTTAACCTTAGGGAGGGCGCTTACCACGGAGTGATTCATGACTGGGGTGAAGTCGTAACAAGGTAGCCCTAGGGGAACCTGGGGCTGGATCACCTCCTTATACGATTTAGAACTTTTTGTTCGAAGTGTCCACACAGATGATTGTTAAATGATTGAGAACAACAATAATTGATTATGGGTCTGTAGCTCAGCTGGTTAGAGCGCACGCCTGATAAGCGTGAGGTCGGTAGTTCAAGTCTACTCAGACCCACCACTTTCTCCTCCCAGATTAAGTGGCAACATAATCAACTTATATAGTGGGGCTATAGCTCAGCTGGGAGAGCGCCTGCCTTGCACGCAGGAGGTCAGCAGTTCGATCCTGCTTAGCTCCACCACTTTCTCTCTTCTCAAACCTAAATAAACTAACATCACAGTATGTTTAGTTTTGAGAAGTAATTCTCGATTGCTCTTTAAAAATTTGGAAAGCTGACAAACTTTAAATTAAGTATTTCTTAGGAAATACAATATTTAATTTAGAGTTCTCAAAATAAAGTAAAGAAAATATGCCGCATAACAAATTGTTATGTTGGTATCTACTTTAGTATTCAATATTTAACTTCTGGCGGAGTTAAAAACTGTCTTTAGCAATACAAACCATTTTGGGTTGTATGGTTAAGTGACTAAGCGTATACGGTGGATGCCTTGGCAGTTGGAGGCGATGAAGGACGTATTAACTTGCGATAAGCCTAGTCAAGCTAGTAAAAAGCGCTTGAGACTAGGATTTCCGAATGGGGAAACCCACCACTTAGTGGTATCACTTACTGAATACATAGGTAAGTGAGGCGAACCGGGAGAACTGAAACATCTAAGTACCCCGAGGAAAAGAAATCAACCGAGATTCCGAAAGTAGCGGCGAGCGAAATCGGATTAGCCCTTAAGCTGTAATGTAGTTAGTGGAACATTCTGGAAAGTTTGACGATACAGGGTGATAGTCCCGTACACGAAAACTTATTTACAGTGAAATCGAGTAGGTCGGAGCACGTGAAACTTTGACTGAATATGGGGGGACCATCCTCCAAGGCTAAATACTCCCAACTGACCGATAGTGAACCAGTACCGTGAGGGAAAGGCGAAAAGAACCCCTGTGAGGGGAGTGAAATAGAACCTGAAACCGTATACGTACAAGCAGTAGGAGCAGATTCGTTCTGTGACTGCGTACCTTTTGTATAATGGGTCAGCGACTTATATTCAGTAGCGAGGTTAACCATTTAGGGGAGCCGTAGTGAAAGCGAGCGTTAACTGCGCGTTTAGTTGCTGGGTATAGACCCGAAACCCGGTGATCTAGCCATGGGCAGGTTGAAGGTCAGGTAACACTGACTGGAGGACCGAACCGACTATCGTTGAAAAGCTAGCGGATGACCTGTGGCTAGGAGTGAAAGGCTAATCAAACCGGGAGATAGCTGGTTCTCCCCGAAATCTATTTAGGTAGAGCCTCGGACGAATACTATTGGGGGTAGAGCACTGTTAAGGCTAGGGGGTCATCCCGACTTACCAACCCTTTGCAAACTCCGAATACCAATAAGTAATATCCGGGAGACACACGGCGGGTGCTAACGTCCGTCGTGGAGAGGGAAACAACCCAGACCGCCAGCTAAGGTCCCAAAGTGTATGTTAAGTGGGAAACGATGTGGAAAGGCCCAGACAGCCAGGAGGTTGGCTTAGAAGCAGCCATCCTTTAAAGAAAGCGTAATAGCTCACTGGTCGAGTCGGTCTGCGCGGAAGATGTAACGGGGCTAAACATACCACCGAAGCTGCGGCTGCGAATTTATTCGCGGGGTAGGGGAGCGTTCTGTAAGCTGTTGAAGGTGTACCGGGAGGTATGCTGGAGGTATCAGAAGTGCGAATGCTGACATGAGTAACGATAAAGCGGGTGAAAAACCCGCTCGCCGGAAGACCAAGGGTTCCTATCCCATGCTAATCAGGGTAGGGTGAGTCGACCCCTAAGGCGAGGCCGAAAGGCGTAGTCGATGGGAAACGGGTTAATATTCCCGTACTTGGAATAATTGCGATGGGGGGACGGAGCAGGCTAAACAAGCATGGCGTTGGTTGTCCATGTGAAAGTATGTAGGCTGGAAACTTAGGCAAATCCGGGTTTCTAAGGCTGAGATACGAGACGACACACTACGGTGTGGAAGTTGTTGATGCCATACTTCCAGGAAAAGCCTCTAAGCTTCAGATTATTTCGAATCGTACCCCAAACCGACACAGGTGGTCAGGTAGAGAATACTAAGGCGCTTGAGAGAACTCGGGTGAAGGAACTAGGCAAAATTGTACCGTAACTTCGGGAGAAGGTACGCTCCTATCTGTGATGAGACTTGCTCTCTAAGCGGACGGGAGTCGCAGTGACTAGGTGGCTGGGACTGTTTATTAAAAACACAGCACTCTGCAAATTCGAAAGAAGACGTATAGGGTGTGACACCTGCCCGGTGCCGGAAGGTTAATTGATGGGGTTAGCTTCGGCGAAGCTCTTGATCGAAGCCCCGGTAAACGGCGGCCGTAACTATAACGGTCCTAAGGTAGCGAAATTCCTTGTCGGGTAAGTTCCGACCTGCACGAATGGTGTAACCATGGCCACGCTGTCTCCACCCGAGACTCAGTGAAATTGAAATCGCAGTGAAGATGCTGTGTACCCGCGGCTAGACGGAAAGACCCCGTGAACCTTTACTACAGCTTGGCACTGAACATTGACCCTACATGTGTAGGATAGGTGGGAGGCTTTGAAGCACAGTCGCTAGATTGTGTGGAGCCGTCCTTGAAATACCACCCTTGTAGTGTTGATGTTCTAACATAGGCCCCTGAATCGGGGTTGTGGACAGTGCCTGGTGGGTAGTTTGACTGGGGCGGTCTCCTCCCAAAGAGTAACGGAGGAGCACGAAGGTTTGCTAAGTACGGTCGGACATCGTACGGTTAGTGTAATGGTAGAAGCAAGCTTAACTGCGAGACAGACACGTCGAGCAGGTACGAAAGTAGGTCATAGTGATCCGGTGGTTCTGAATGGAAGGGCCATCGCTCAACGGATAAAAGGTACTCCGGGGATAACAGGCTGATACCGCCCAAGAGTTCATATCGACGGCGGTGTTTGGCACCTCGATGTCGGCTCATCACATCCTGGGGCTGAAGTCGGTCCCAAGGGTATGGCTGTTCGCCATTTAAAGTGGTACGCGAGCTGGGTTTAGAACGTCGTGAGACAGTTCGGTCCCTATCTGCCGTGGGCGTTTGAGAATTGAGAGGGGCTGCTCCTAGTACGAGAGGACCGGAGTGGACGAACCGCTGGTGTTCGGGTTGTGATGCCAATTGCATTGCCCGGTAGCTACGTTCGGAATCGATAACCGCTGAAAGCATCTAAGCGGGAAGCGAGCCTCGAGATGAGTTCTCACTTTAACTTGAGTTAACTGAAGGGCCGTTGAAGACTACAACGTTGATAGGCAGGATGTGGAAGTGGTGCGAGCCATTAAGCTAACCTGTACTAATTACCCGTGAGGCTTAACCATACAACGCCAAAGTGGTTTATAACCCGCAGAAGTTGAATAGCTCGAAAAGAGCAAAGTACTAAAGTAGAAACTTTACGAATTGAGATAAAAAGACAGTTTTCCAGATTTAGATTTAAGACAAGCTCTTAAGTCAACCAGATTTGCTTGGTGACTATAGCGTTTTGGAACCACCTGACCCCATGCCGAACTCAGAAGTGAAACGAAACAGCGTCGATGATAGTGTGGGTTCGCCCATGTGAAAGTAGAACATCGCCAAGCTCCTAATTAAAAGAAAGCCTCAACATAATGTTGAGGCTTTTTTGCATTTGAACTCCAGAAAAGATAGGGCGAACGCCCATGTGCCTCTTCACCGCTGTGAGCACTTGAACATCGCAAAGCTTCTAATTAAGTAAGGTCGATAAAAGCCCTTCATCCATGAAGCTTATCGACATTCGTACATCCATGTACATCAAAGCCTGCTCAATGAGCGGGCTTTTTGCGTTTTGAGGATTTCACTTCATACTTAAACGTCTAACCTAACATAATAATTTATTTTCAATTCTGTATGCTAAAAGCTCTATCACTCCTTTTGTTAGTTTGTTCATTTACATTAACTGCACAGCAAGTTGTTGTGTTAAGCAGTGAAGGGCCTCCGCATACAATCAATGATGCTCAAAATAGTGGGATTGACCTAGATGTAGTGAAAGCGGTTTTAACGCGTCTAGGTTACGATGTGAAGTTTCATTTTGTGCCATTAGGGCGTGCTGAGTCATTAGTTAAATCTGGTGCGTACGTAGCTATGGCGCCTATCTTTGCGACAAGCGATGAAGAGCGGTTTTACGTTTCTCATCCGATTGTTAAGTATGCGCCTACGGTATTTTCATTAAAAAATAATAAACTAACACCGCAGTATTTGAGTGATTTGAAAGGTCATTCGATTATTACTTTTCAAGGTGCACCTGGTTATTTCGGTAAAGAATTTGAATTGCTTAGTAAGCAAAATAACTATTTTGAATCACCGAGCATGAAGGTGATCCCTGAGTTAATTAAAAAGGGGCGGTATGACTATGCTGTGCTAGATAAGTATATTTTCTATTACTTTTATCGCTTTGTTGATAAACAGAGAGATCTTTCTTTATTTAAAGAGCATGCGTTGATCCCATCGGTAACTGCAAGTGCTGGGTTTTCGGATAAGTCGCTGCGCGATGAGTTTAATCGAGAATTAGCCACCTTTTTGCTTGATGACGGTTATCGTAAGGTTGTGGAAAAGTATCTTGGTAAGTTGGAGTAAATGACGAAGCGCGCAACGCGCTCCGCCATGTTTATTATAATTTAAATTCGTTTACTGTTTTATTTAAATTACCAGCAAGGTTTCGTAATATCTGTGCTTCTCTTGCTAACTCATTAGCATGCTGTGATGTATTGTTAACTAACGAGTTAATTGAGCTTAAGTTATTATTAATATCCTCAGCGACGACAGTTTGCTCTTCTGTTGCGGTTGCAATTTGATGGTTTTGATCTTGAACTAAACTCACCGATGTTGAAATATCGGTAAAGGCTTGTAACACTTGTTGAGTTTTGTCACTTGAGCGTGATACTTGCTCTTTTCCTTGTTCCATCATTTGCGTTGCTTGCACTGCGATTTGCTGTAAGCGAGTGATCATATTACGAATGTCATCTGTTGACTCTTGGGTACGACTAGCAAGCGTTCTTACTTCATCTGCTACTACCGCAAAACCTCTACCTTGTTCACCCGCTCTGGCAGCTTCTATGGCGGCGTTAAGGGCGAGTAGGTTAGTTTGTTCTGCAATGCTATTAATTACATCAACTACGCTGCCAATATTATTCGATTCTTGCTCCAAACCTGACACAACTTCAGCGGCATTTTGAATATGCTCCGAGAGTGACTGCATTTCATGTTGTGCGGTATTTGAAAGGGTCACACCTTTGCTCGTTAACTGGTTTACTGAATCAGTGCCTTCGTTGGCTTGCTGCGCATTGCGTGATATTTCTAACACAGTTGCAGCCATTTCAGTTACCGCAGTGCTGACATTATCTACTTCGTCTTTTTCTTGCAGGATTTCTTGGTGAGTTTCTTCAGATACTCGGCTTAATTCCGCCGAAGCACTATCAAGTTGAATTGATTGATCGCGTGTATTAATAAGTAACGTTCGTAGCTTATCTATAAAGGTATTTACATGCTGCGCTAATTGACCAACTTCATCTTGGCTATCAACGCTAATGCGTTTGGTTAGGTCGCCTTCGCCTGAAGCGATATCTTGCATGGTTTCTGTTAGTGCTGAAATTGGTTTAACAATCATTTGTGTAGCGAAAAAAATCATCGCCATAATAATAGCCAGAATAATAATTACGCTTGATGTGGTAGCCCATGCCGCTTCTTTTACAGGCGTATTAATATAACTTTCAGGCACAAGCAAACCTAAATACCAATTCAAGCTTGGTTTGCTTAGCTCTAATCGTTGATATACAACAAAGTAAGTTTCACCATTGAGTGTTACTTGGCTATGCCCTGATTTTTGCTGCTTCATTTGACTATTGAGTGCTGTAAAACCAGCGGTGTTTGGCATTTGTGACTCAAGAGCTGATAAGTCGTCTTTTGAGATGCCACGAGACTCATCTTCAATCACCGATAGTGCGTGTTTAGTGCGATTTGATAAGTGTACGACTTTCTGTTCATGGTCGAGTAAAAAGCCATAGCCAACATTGTTAAATTGTATTTGTTCAATCATTTCTGCAATGTTGTTAAGTTTTAGGTCTACTCCACCTACACCAATTAGTTTTCGATTACTATCATAAACAGTTTGTTGCACTACGGCTGATACGTTACCTGTGGTTAAATCAATAGCGAGAGGGCCAACATATAAGCCATCATGTTTTAGTGCGTCTTGCCACCAACCGCGTTTATAGGCAAAGTACTCTGCGCCATTGTATTGTGTGGTACGCTCATTTTCTTTGAAGTAAGCGCCAGTATTCGCTGAGGCAAAAAAGGCGGAAAGAATATTACTATCAGAACCACTAATCCTGATGAAGTCTTGGTTGATGGTGTTGTATCCTTGTGAGTTTTGATAATCAGCACCTCGCTCGGTCCAATTCGCGAACCATTCGACTAAATGTGGATTAGTAACAAAGGTTTCTACAACGCGACCATATTGCGAAAAAAAGCCTTCAATATTAAGTTTTTCGGTTTTTAAATAGCTTTTCGCCTCAGACTCGACGGAGGCGCGTGACAGGTTTGAAATATGGCTAACAAAATAAAAGGCTGAGAGTATAAGCAGCACAGTAATCGTACCGCCAATTAGTAATAGGATTTTCTTTCTCAAGGATAAATTATTTAACATTCTTATACTTCCTGAGGGCTAAACAGTTGAATTTTTATCGATACAAAACCACGTAAGCAGACGCAAAATTATTGTTATATAATCGGATTTTGTTCTTAGACTCTATCTAGTAATGATTAATAATTCAAATAATGGCGTTGTAGTGGGGGCAGGTTGGCTAGGGCAGCCTTTGGCTAATAGTCTTGAAGCCGATGGTTGGCAGGTTGTTAGAACAAGTCGCCAAGCTCAAAATAAGCCCAACTGGGCGCAATTTAACCTTGAGCAAGGCATTTGTGAGGTTGATATGCCGCATGCTGTGTGGTTTTTCTGTATGCCACCTGGTCGTACTATTGAGGCTCAGCGCGCATATTCTCAGTACTTAACAGAGAGTTTAGCATTGGCTAAAGCACAACAGGCTAAACGCTTTGTGTTTTGCTCTACAACCGGTGTTTATCCAACTAAAGCTCAAACTTATACAGAGCTAAGTGCGTTTGAAGCATCAGCTGAAAAGCAATCGCGACTATTAGAAAATGAGCTACAAGTGGCTGATAGTGGTTTGCATTATGTTATTGTTCGCTTAGGTGGGCTTATCGGTGAAAAGCGTCACCCAGGGCGTTTTTTAAGTGGTAAAACATTATCATCAAGCGCCAATGCGTTAGTAAATATGTTGCATCAAGATGACGCAGTAACGGGGTTGTCATTTATTGCGACGCATAACCTTACTTCGTCGATTGTTAATTTAGTGACACCACATCATCCGACTAAGCAGGCGTTTTACGCAGAGGCTACTAAACTACTCGCAGTTGACGGCGTGAACTTTGAAAAAAGTAATTTAGAAGAGCGTATTATCTCATGTGATTTACTTGTAGAGCAGGGCTTTCAGTTTAAATACGATAACTTGTTTGAGGCCCTAAAGAACTGCTAACAAATACGCAGCATTACTTAGCGTTTAAATGTTAAATGCCCACCAAGGCGATATTTACTGCCCGGTGAAATAAGGCGAGTAAAGCTAACAACACCATTTGACGACCAAGTGCGACGAATAACTTGTAAGCAAGGTTCTTCATTAAATAGCGATAGCCATTGGCTTATTTGTGGGCTTGGCATTATTGCTTCAACGGTATGGCGCGCTTCGGTAAGTGGCGCCACTTCGCATAAGTATTCGTGCGGCGTTACTTGTTCAAAGTTTTGCTGCAGATACCCTGGCGCAAATGCTGGGTTTACAAAACGCTCTTCTACTTGAATTGGTGTGCCGTTTTCAAGGTGTACAAGCACCGAACGGTATACTAGGCTGTCTTGCTCAACGCCTAAAGCAATTGCGATCGGTGCAATTGCGGGCATTGATTCTAAAATTTCAGGAATACACTTATGTTCACTGCCACGCTCTTTAATTTCATCGGCAATATTACGAATTTCCAGCAAGTTAGATTGTGATTTAAAACTTGCGACAAAAGTCCCTAATCCTTGTGTGCGGCTTAGAATACCAGCGTCTGTTAACTCACTGAGCGCACGCCTTGCTGTCATACGGCTTACACTAAATTGCTCGGCGAGTTCATTTTCTGACGCTACTCGACTGTTCTCAGCCCATTCGCCGGATTTTATCTTGCCAATGATGTATTGTTTTATTTGCGCGAATTTAGGTTGTGCCATAGTAACAGTGTTGTTGATTATTCAATTGTTTTAAGCCTTTTACCTAAGCATTAACGAGTAATCAAGCTATAGTTGATAAAAGATACAATGAAGATGGCATAATTGTATTGTATATACAAGTCTTCTTGGTAGACTTTCATTTTTAAGAATAGATGTAATTTGAGTTAGTTATGACAGCCAATGATGTAAATGCGGCAGCGAAGCAGAGTTTTGATTTAGTGATCACCAATGTTCATATTGCAACCATGGACAGCGCAATAGACGATACCTATGGCACGGTGTTAAATGCTGCTTTGGGTATTAAAAATGGCAAAATTGCTTGGTGTGGTAATGCAGCGGATTTTCCTGAGTTTGATAGTTTGCAAACCCCTGTAGTAAATGGTCATGGTAAATGGATTACGCCAAGCTTGATTGATTGCCATACTCATATTGTATGTGCTGGCAATCGTGCTAACGAATTTGAAATGCGTTTAAACGGTGCAAGCTATCAAGAGATTGCAGCGCAAGGCGGCGGCATTATCTCAACAGTAAAAGCGACACGAGAGGCTGATCATGAAGCGCTATTTGTTAGCGCAAAAGATCGTTTAAATGCATTGTTGAACGAAGGTGTTACTACAGTTGAAATTAAGTCAGGTTACGGTTTAGATCTAGACAGTGAAATTAAAATGCTCGAAGTCGCAGAGCAACTGAATCAACACCACCCAATTGATGTACAAAAAACGTTTCTTGGTGCGCACGCATTACCGCCAGAATATAAAGACAAAGCTGATGATTACATTACCTTAGTATGTGATGAAATGATGCCAAAAGTGGCTGAGCTTAACTTAGCCGATGCTGTAGATGCGTTTTGTGAGGGGGTTGGTTTTTCAAACGAACAAACTCGCCGTGTATTTGATGCAGCGAAAAAGCATAATCTTCCTGTAAAACTTCATGCAGAACAGCTTTCAAATTTGCAAGGTGCCCAATTAGTTGCAGAGTATAACGGGTTATCGGCGGATCATATTGAGTTTCTTGATGAGGCGGGTGTTGTAGCAATGGCGCAAGCTAATACCGTTGCAGTGTTGCTGCCTGGTGCCTTTTATTTTTTACGTGAGACACAATTACCGCCTATTGAGCTGCTGCGTAAACATAAAGTAGCTATGGCAATTGCCACCGATTTCAACCCTGGTACGTCACCTATTTGCTCGGTACAATTAATGCTTAACATGGCATGTACACTATTTAGATTGACTCCTGCTGAATCACTTGCGGGCGTTACGGTAAATGCAGCTCGCGCACTGGGGTTAACGGACCGAGGCGTAATTAAAGTAGGACTAAACGCTGATTTTGTGCTCTGGGATATTGATTCTCCGGCGCAGTTATCGTATCAATATGGCGTCAACCCTTTGAAGGGACTATGGAAAGATGGTCAGCAATTAAAGTAGGAAGCTATTTCCTGTGAGAGGCGTATGAAAAAAGTAATAGCAGCGGGCGGTTTAACGCTTAGTTCGTTTTCACTGTTTGCAGCAACAGAAACGAGCATGTTTACATTTCCTAGTTTAGTTGCTGGGATGTTGCTTGTGAGCTGGTTGCTAGCGATTTTGCAAGCAGGCAATGCAGTGAATCGTGTGTTGGATATTTTGCTTGGTGTGGCAACACTGGCATTTCTTTCAACCAATAACCTTGTTGCTATTATTATTTGCGCCTTGATTTTGCTAGCAGAATGCTATTTTTCGCAGCAAAAAAAAGCACAGCGTATGGCGCTATGGCTAAACGTTGTTAGTTTATTGTTATTTCTTGGCCTTTCAGTCGCTTTCTTTACAGATTACTTAAGTGGCGCTTGGCCTCCTGTTGCAGTTGTATTTCACTATATTTTTGCCAACCTTGATACTTACTTTAGACGTGAAAAGCGCCTTAGAATTGCCTTGTCTTCGCAATTGCACACCAATGAAGCGCATAACGACAAACAGTTGCTACTTGAGCGCAGCTTATTTCTAAATGGCTATGACAATTGGCAAGTACAGTCGCTTAACCGTGTTTTGGTTTTAATTAAGCTTGAGGGATTGGGTCAAATTAACCGTATGGTGGGCCATGACTTTGGCGATTTATTAATTGCTAAGCTCGGCAAAAAAATTAATGATGAATTAAATACCGGTGATGTACTGTCGTTATCATTATTTAATGAAGACGTGCAACTTTGTTATTTAGGTGGGGTTGATTTTGCCTTTGCCGTTGATACCAGTAATGAAGCGCACATTCATCAGCGTTTAATTCACCGCATATACGACGTAGTGCACAAACCTACGCAAGTTGACAACATCGATTCAGAGCTCTCTTTACGAGTTGCGATTGTTGAAGACAAAAAACAATTAACGGCACAGCAGTTACTTGCGCAAGCGCATTTAGCTATCGAATTCACGTCAGAAATAGATTGGTTAATTACCTTCCAAAAAGAGATTGCAGAGCGAGCAGACAAACGTAGGCAGCTACTATCTGATTTATCAGTGCTTGATTTTGATAAAGATTTTCAGCTTTATTTTCACCCAGTTATTGATATTGAAACAAATCAAATTTTGTTTATTGAGTTGTTGTTGCGTTGGCATCATCCAAAATTTGGTACTTTAGAGGCAAAACACTTTATTGATGAAATTAGTGCGGCGGGATTAACATTACCGATTGCACGTTGGGTGTCAGAGAAAGCGGCTGAATTGGCGTTAGCAATTAAGCTTGAAGAAATTAATGTACCGATAAGCGTTAATTTATTTGGTAAAGAATTGCTGCAAGATGAGTTTATTGATCACCTAGCTGATGTGTTGGTAGAGCACAGGTTAACCGAAGGCGATATTATTATCGAAGCGCCGGTGAATGTGTTTATGGGGTTGCCTGATTTTGGTGAATCTATTTTACGACGCCTTAAAGAAAACAACATTGCGGTGTGTTTAGACGATTTAGGTATTGAGCCATTGCAATTATCTAGGTTGCCTCGTCTAGCGTTAAATTATGTCAAAGTTGATGGTTCAATCGTTAAAGAGCTAACTGAAAATGTAAACACGCGCAGCTTATTAAGCGGCATTATTGATATGAGTAATAGCTTAGGTATTAAGGTAGTATGTGAGGGTATCGAATCTGAAACTCAATATACCTATATCAGTAGTATGAAGTGTCATGCGGCGCAAGGTTATTTATTCTCAAGACCATTACCGAATGTAGGCTTGTTGGGATGGTTAAAGCAGTGGCAAAAACGTCTTGCCAACGGTGAGCGCCCTTATTAGGCGCTCATTTTATTTGTAAACCTGTAGTGTAAGCTAGTTAAGCTTCGCGACCACTTAAATAGCTGGCAACAAGTGCTGCTAAGATTTGTCCGGCCTCATTCATACCTTGGTTTACACCATTAGCATGCTCGCTTGGTGCAGCCTCACAAAGGTGCAAGTAGCGGGTGTATGGGTTTAGTGCTAATTGATAAACAAATTGCTCAGCTTCATACACTGCTAAACCACAATTGGTAAAGGCACTGACAGGCATATAAGAAATGCTATCAACATCGACCTCAATCCCCATAGGTAATTGATAGCCTTGCATTCGTGCAAGTGCGGCTTTATTTGCTTCGTTCAGGCTAAGCTCTTGTCTTACCTTAATTGCTTGATAAGAATCGTAAGAAAACCCAGCATCATGCATACGGTCAATGATGGCTTGATTGTTCTTTAACTCGTGCATAGCAATTACGTGATAATCACGTAAGTAGTTTTGCTGATGTGCATAACTAAAGCCGTTGCCACTATGTCTGCCTTCTGTGGCTCTAAAGTCAGCATGAGGGTCTAAGTTTATGGCGCAACAGGCTTGTTGCGTACTTTCACTTAGTGCCTTGATAATAGGGTAGCAATTGTTATGTCCGCCACCTATCACGATTGGCTCTAATCCCGCATCAAAAATCATTTGTAATACTGGACTAGCGATATCATCAATTTCACCGCACAGTGTGCGCAGTGTATCGAGTTCGGCTGGTACTTTGTTACTTAGCCCTTTGCCGCGTTTCATAATATCGGCACAATCGACTTCACCCAGTAACAGTACTTTATTGCTGGCAATAAATTGGTTTGCTTGCAAGTTTAAAAACTTGCTCAGGAAGGCCTGCCAGCCAAGTTCGGCACCACCATTACCTAAATTGGCGCGAGGACCAATATCTTCCGGAATACCAACCAGAACGTACTTAATGCCATAGGCAGATGCATCGGCGAGTGCATTTTCAATTGACTGTTGCTGATTAATAAACGAAATACTTTGCCAAACGCGCTGCTCACCTGCGCGCGCTTGACATAAATCAGCAATGCTTTGCTCGGTATATATCTTAAGCTTATTCATCTTCGTCTAAATCAATCGACAACTCTTCAGCAGAAAGAATGATGCCCGTGCTATCGGCATAGATGTAATCTCCTTCAAAGAAAGACACACCTGCAAAATTAACCGGAGCACCTAACTCGCCATAACCTTCGCTGTCGGCCGCTACTGGAATTGATGCTACTGCTTGAATACCAATATCAAGCTCTTCAAGGTCGCTAACATGGCGAACACTGCCGTAAACAACCAATCCTTCCCAGTTGTTATCAAGTGCAAGTTCAGCAAGTTCAATATCAATTAATGCGCGGCGCGTAGAGCCGCCTCCATCGATTAACAGTACTTTGCCTGAACCATCCTGTGACAAAGTCTCTCGGATAAGTTGATTGTTCTCAAAACATTTTATTGTGGTAATTTGACCAGCAAAAGCAGTTGCGCCAGCAAAATTAACAAACAAAGGTTCTAGTACGTCGATGCTATCAGCAAACTGATCACACAGGTCTGATGTATTGATTTCCATATTAGCTCCAAGGGCTTAAATAGTTTTCTCAGTATACCCTGCAGCATGATTAATACAATTGATCTCGTATGGTTTTGTAAATGATTTAGCTATGTTCGTTAGGTTTTATCGTGGGTTGTAGCTAGTGTTTTATGTTATTGATGTTTAGGTTTCTGTAAATGGCTCGCCATGAACTAAACTGAAGATAACTTCCGATAAATAACCTCTTTTATTGGCTGTCATAAATAGGTCATTAAATTACCATCTTAATTACGTGAAACTGTCACCTGATTGTTACGTAGCGAATCTAAAGTCAAACTAACTCCTTGCAATCGAGAATTGCTATGCAAACCATTTCACAGTTAGACCGAAAAGCATTTTTTAAATTGTTTAATCACCAAGCGTCTAAACGCAGGTTATACGTCATAAAAGCGGTGTCAAAATTGGGAGATGGCTTTTTGTATTTACTTGTTGGGGCAGCATGCTACTTGATTGATACTGAAACCAGCAAGTTAGCTTTATTTGCTTTGGTTTTAGGGTTTTCAGTAGAACGACCTGTTTACTTCTTTTTGAAAAACACCTTAAAGCGTGAAAGACCTAGCCAGTCAATTGTCGAAGGTTTTGTGGTGCCAAGTGACCGCTTTAGTTTGCCATCAGGACATAGCTCCGCTGCATGGCTGTTTGCCTGCGTTATTACTTGGTATTTTCCTGAGTTTAGTTACGTATTGTTGTTGGCAGTTGCCATTTCATTGTCACGCGTAATGCTTGGTGTGCACTATCCATGCGACATTATCGTAGGCGCTATACTGGGTACAGGGTTTGCGTTTGTAGGTATTTTCGGAGCTTCATTATGAAAATTTTATATGGCATTCAAGGTACTGGTAATGGGCATATTACACGTGCTCGGGCAATGGCTAAGTCATTTGCAAAAAGCAGTATTAAAGTGGATTACTTTTTTAGCGGCCGACCTGCAAATAAGTATTTTGATATGTCTGACTTTAATGACTACCAAACACGAGAAGGTTTTACTTTTGCCATCGAAAACGGCTGTGTAAATAAGCTCAAAACCCTTAAAAATATTCGCGTTGGTCAATTTATTCACGATGTTAAAAAATTTGATTTATCGGGCTATGACTTGGTTATTAATGATTTTGAGCCCATCTCAGCGTGGGCAGCAAAGCTTGCTAAAGTACCTTGCATTGGTATTAGTCACCAAGCCTCTTTTTTATCAAATAAAGTACCGTCGCAAGGGGCGACCTTGTTAACGCGTTTGGGTTTAAAGTTGTTTGCTCCTGCTGATTGTTATTTGGGCGTTCACTGGTTTCCGTATCATCAAAATATTATTCCGCCATTTATCGAGCCAGTTAAAAGCTGGCAAAAAGACAACTTTATTGAAAATAAGATCTTGGTTTATTTACCTTTTGAAGATCCAAAGAAGATCATTGCGTTATTACAGCATTTTCCTGAATACGAATTTTATTGCTATCACCCACAGTTAAGTAATAAAAGCATTAATCACCACATTCATTTGCGCTCACCGTGTCGAGTTGGTTTTTTAAATGATTTGGTCTCTGCCTCTGGCACGATAGGTAACGCGGGTTTTGAGTTATCAAGCGAAGCGCTGCGTTATGGTAAAAAGTTACTGCTAAAACCGCTCGATGGCCAATTTGAGCAAGCGTCAAATGCATTTACCTTAGTCAATGCTGGGCTTGCTACTAGTATGTCTTGCTTAAATGCCGATGTAGTGGACGATTGGCTCTCGGTCAATAACAAACAAGCGATTAATTTTCCCAGCGATCCTAGTCCGTTAACCGACTGGATAGCAGCGGGTGCAAGTGATGTAAAAGCCTTATCAGATAACTTATGGCAAAACATTCAGCTTCCTATGTTTTCAGGCTAAACTACTTTTAGCACAATTTTATATAGCATCTATACTTTTATAAGCTTTCTAAAAATTATATGAAACAGAGGTTTATATGGAGCTGCTACAACGCTTAACAATTAAAGCTCGGCTACAGTTAAATGCTTTTTTTGTGGGTGCGGCAATGTTTATATTGCTGCTAGTGATTCTTTATGAAGCATCAGTGATGCTTAAACTGAATACAGCGATTCAGTTAACAGAAGAACTGGCGATTCATGAAGGTGTTTTACGTAAACATGAAAAGAATTTTTTATTTTATAAAAACGTTGAATCGCTAGAGCTGTTCGATAATGAGTTTAAGTTACTGAAAAATAAATCAAGCAACTTAAATGAGCTTCTGCAAGAACTTGATATATCAACCAAAACGCTAGCTGAATTAAATGGCATAATCGATCAATACAATGCCGATTTTAACGAGGTGGTAGCTCTGCAACGGCGTATTGGTTTACACCCGAAAGATGCAGCCTACGGTAATTTAAGAGCCGCAGTGCATCAAGTAGAGACCTTACTAAAAAAGCAAAACAACTACCAGTTGCTCGCCGATATGTTGCAGTTACGTCGTAACGAAAAAGACTTTATGTTGCGCCTCGATAAAAAATACTTAACCCGCTTTAACAACAATATAAACGCTTTTAAAAGTAATATTCAGCAGGCTGATTTCGATTCGAGTTATCGCTCTGAATTACTAACATTACTCGATACTTACCAACGGGAATTCTCAGCGTTAGTATCAGCACAGGAGGCGCTAGGCCTAGATTTAGAGTCGGGAGCCTTGGGCAAAATGGCTGCTAGTGTCGCGAAAAGTGATGTCTTGGTTGATCGAATGACCGCTGAAACGAAAGCGGCAATTGAGCAAAGTGCCGATTTCACATCAATGGTTGCGATTGTCATATTTATTTTATCTACAGTGATAGTGATGAGCTTGGTGTATATGACCAGCCGTTCAATTATTTTACCGGTAAACCGAGTATGTGACATTATTCATACAATACGCAGCACTAACGACTTAACGCAGCGTGTGCAAAGTGCGGGTAATGATGAAATTGCACGAATGACTGGTGATTTTGATTCCTTTATTAGTGACTTTAAAAATTTGATTTTTGAGGTTAAACAAGCGCTTGGTATTTTAAATTCAGCAACAGAGAACCTTGCCAATACCACTGCTGAAACCAGTGACGGCATGCGTGAGCAGCTGCATGAAGCGGATATGGTGGCTACAGCCGCGACTGAAATGCAGGCGACCATTCAAGATATTTCACACAATACTGAGGCTGCAGCTAAAAAAGCAGAATCAACCAATGAAAGTGCAATGCAAGGTAAGCAAGAGGTTGATTCTACAGTAGCACGTATCTCAGAGCTTACTAACTCACTTACGCATGCATCTGATGTTGTAACTCAACTAGAGCAAGATGCGGTAACGATTGGCTCTGTGCTTGATGTTATTCGTGGTATCGCTGAACAAACTAACTTACTTGCACTTAATGCGGCGATTGAAGCGGCGCGTGCGGGTGAACAAGGGCGAGGCTTTGCGGTAGTTGCTGATGAAGTACGATCGCTGGCGCAAAGAACGCAAGATTCAACACAAGAAATCGAAAGTATTATCTCGACATTACAACAGCGCACGCAAGAAGTGGTAAGTGTGATGGAGCGCTGTAAAACTCAGGGGAGTTCAAGCTCAGAGCAAGCGGTACAAGCGGGGACCTTGCTCTATTCAATTAGCGAAGATGTACAAACCATTATGGATATGAGTACGCAAATAGCCACCGCAATAGATGAGCAAAATCAGGTGGCGTCTGAAGTGAATAAAAATGTTATTAAAATTCGTGATATTGCGGAGCAAGCGGCAACACATGCGCAAACTAATGCGCAAACCAGTGAAGAAGTGTCAACTCAGGCTGAAGTACTGCACCGAGCAATTGAAAAATTTAATGTGTAATTTTAATTGGGATCAAGGCGTCGCGAGACGCTTTGTTTTGTTTTAAGTTGGCTAAGTATGTTTGCCATAGCGCATCATGATTTTGAGCTAAGTGAAACAGATAGCCCCAACTGTAAAGCCCGGTATTATGGCCATCATTAAAGATAATGCGCACAGCATAATGACCTACTTGCTCTATCGCCTGTATGGCAACGTCTTTTTTATTGGTTACTAAAATCGGTTTGCCATGGCCTTGCACCTCTGCAGAAGGCGAATGAACGCGCAAAAACTCAGGTGTAAAAGTATGCAGACTTTGCCCGTCAAAATACACATCGAGCAAGTTTGAAACACGATGATAATGTAATTTAGAAACTAACATAAAATACCCAAATAAAAAGGCGCCAATAAGCGCCTTTTCAATTGTTATAAAAGACGAGTCAAATTATAAGATAAAACGACTTAAATCTTCATCTTTAACTAATTCACCTAAGAAACGCTCAACATAAGCTGCATCTACAATCAGGCTCTCACCTGATTTTTCGCTCGCATCATATGAAATTTCTTCCATTAGTCGTTCCATTACTGTGTGTAATCGACGAGCACCAATGTTTTCGGTTTTTTCGTTTACTTGCCACGCAGCTTCCGCAATCTTAGTGATTGAGTCGTCACGGAACTCAACATTAACACCTTCAGTGCCCATTAGTGCTTGATATTGTTCTGTAAGCGATGCGTGAGGTTCAGTTAGAATTCGCTCGAAATCAGATGAGGTAAGCGCTTCTAGTTCAACGCGAATTGGTAAACGACCTTGTAGCTCAGGAATCAGATCCGACGGTTTTGCCATTTGGAACGCACCTGATGCAATAAAGAGGATGTGGTCAGTTTTAACCATGCCGTGTTTAGTATTTACTGTTGAACCTTCAACAAGTGGCAGTAAGTCGCGCTGCACACCTTCACGGCTTACATCTGGACCTGATGATTCACCGCGCTTACAGATTTTGTCTATTTCATCAATAAACACAATACCATTTTGCTCAACGGCATTGATCGCTTGCTCTTTTAGCTCTTCAGGGTTTACCAGCTTTGCAGCTTCCTCTTCAGTAAGTAGCTTAAACGCGTCCTTAATTTTTAGTTTACGCTTAGACTTTTTATCGCCACCCATGTTTTGGAACATGCTTTGTAGCTGATTAGTCATCTCTTCCATGCCTGGAGGCGCCATAATTTCTACGCCAACAGGTGCTTGAGAAACATCAATTTCGATTTCTTTATCGTCTAATTGACCTTCGCGTAATTTCTTACGAAATGCTTGACGCGTTGCATTATTTTCAGACTCTTGCGCTTGGCCCCATGCATCTTTTGCTGGTGGCAATAAGGCATCTAAAATGCGTTCTTCAGCGGCTTCTTCTGCTCTGAACTTGTACTTTTCGGTTTGTTGTTCACGTGTCATCTTTACTGCAATATCAGCAAGATCGCGAATAATGGTTTCAACTTCTTTACCAACGTAACCTACTTCAGTGAATTTCGTTGCTTCAACTTTAATAAATGGTGCGTTAGCTAGTTTTGCTAAACGGCGCGCAATTTCAGTTTTACCTACACCCGTTGGGCCAATCATTAAAATGTTCTTTGGCGTTACTTCACTGCGCAGAGCTTCGTCAAGTTGCATGCGACGCCAGCGGTTACGAAGAGCAATCGCAACGGCTTTTTTAGCTTTGTTTTGACCAATAATGTGCTGGTCTAACTCATGTACAATTTCTCTTGGTGTCATTGCAGACATATTCAATTACCCCAGCTCTTCAATGGTTTGGAAGTTATTAGTGAAAACGCAAATATCGCCTGCAATTTTTAGGCTTTTTTCTACAATTTCGCGCGCACTTAAATCGGTGTTTTCAAGTAATGCAGTTGCTGATGCTTGGGCGAAGTTGCCGCCACTGCCAATAGCAATTAGGTCATGCTCAGGCTGCACTACATCGCCATTACCTGTGATAATCAGTGATGCAGTTTCATCTGCGACGGCTAGTAGCGCTTCGAGCTTTCTCAATGCGCGGTCGGTGCGCCAATCTTTGGCCATTTCAACAGCCGCTTTGGTTAAGTGGCCCTGATGCATTTCGAGTTTGGTTTCAAAACGTTCAAATAGTGTAAAAGCGTCGGCTGTACCGCCCGCAAATCCGGCAAGTACTTTGCCGTTATAAAGACGACGCACTTTTTTTGCATTGCCTTTCATGACTGTGTTGCCCAGTGAAACTTGGCCATCACCGCCAATCACTACTTTGCCTTCGCGGCGCACAGAAACTATCGTAGTCATAAATAAACCTTAGGTTTAATCTGTTAATTTCAATTGTTATTGATATGGGGAGTAAACAAAGGATTTCAAGGCTTGGCGGGGGAACTTGGTAGCAAAACAAAGCTACCAAGCTTGAATTTGTGTTAGTTGTGTTACTTAGGCATTAAATAAATGCGACAGCGAGAAATGCGCGCACGTTTAATTTGGTTGTTTGCACTTTCAGCAAGACGCTTAGTGGCAAATGGTTCTATTTTTACGCGATACCATACGCCATTTTTGCCTTCTGTACGGTCTACATCAGCAATGAGGCCGGTCTTAAATGCAATTTGTGCTTTTAGCGCTTCCGCATCATCGCGATTACGTAGCGATGCACATTGCATATAGTAGGGGCCTTTTTGCTCTTGTTCTGTAACTTCAACTTCAATGTTGGCATTCTCAATTTCTTCAATGAAATCGGGCTTTTTCGGCTTAGGCTTCGGTGCTTTTGTTTGTTCTTTGGCAACTTTTTGCTGCGATGCTTTTACATCGCTATTAGTGGTAATAAAGTACAAGCCATAAATACCGGCCGACACTAAAACAACCGCGGCTACTAACGCAGCAACAGGAAAAGGGCGTTTGCTTGGGGTCGTTTTTTTAGGGGCACGTTTTTTATTTACGTAATCTCTTTGGGCCATTGTTTACTATTTTCTTATGCCATTGAAACTGGGTCGATATCGATACTCCAGCGGACCTTTGTTGCTAGCTTACTCTGACTTATGTAGCTAACAAGTTGATGTAGGTATAAGTGCAATTTTTTGCGCTCATTACCTTGAATATGGAGCTGGTAGCGGTATTTGCCTGCAATGCGCTCAAGTGCTGCAGGAACAGGTCCGAGCAATTGTATACCAGAAGGCAGTTGTTCTGGAATAAGGTCGTACAAAAAATTATTGATGTCGTTTAGCTTATGCGACTCGCAACGAATGATTGCAAGACTAGTGTAGGGGGGTAGCAAGGTTTCTTCACGTTCACGCAAAGCATAACGGGAAAAGTCTTGGTAGCCATTATTGATTAAGTCTTGTAATAGCGGATGTTCTGGAAAATGTGTTTGGAGCAATACCGTGCCGGCTTCACCGCTACGCCCTGCGCGACCTGAAACTTGGGTAATTAATTGGGCTAGGTGCTCTGTAGCGCGAAAATCGTAAGAGTAGAGTCCGCTATCTACATCCATAATGACGACTAGCGACACTTCACTAAAATGATGTCCTTTAGCGAGCATTTGGGTGCCAATTAAAATGCGCGGTTCGCCTTTGTTTATGTCGTGCAGTGCGCTTTCTAAACTGCCTTTTTTACGGGTTGAATCGCGGTCAACTCGGGTGATTGGGGTGTCTGGAAAGCTTTCAGCTAAAAACTCAGCAACTTGTTCTGTACCTTGTCCTGCGGGGATAATTTGCGTACTACCGCAATTTGGACATTGTGTTGGCACATGCTCTTGCGCTCCGCAATGATGGCAAATTAAATTGCGAATATGTTTGTGATAGGTGGCATTGGCGCTACAGCGTTGGCATTGACTTAGCCAGCCACATTCGTGGCAAATAAGACTAGGCGAAAAACCTCTACGATTTAAAAACACCATAACTTGCTTACCTTTAGTAAGCTCTTTTTTGATGTAATCAAGCGTTGCAAGTGCAAGACCAGACTGCTGATGCTGCCCTCGCATATCAAGTAGCACATACTGATTATCGCTTTGTGTTTGTGCTCGCTCAGTTAATGTAAGCAGTTGGTACTTATTATTTGTGGCATTATGAATCGTTTCGAGCGACGGCGTTGCACTACCCAAGATTAATGGAATCGCTAGTTTAGCAGCACGAAAGCATGCCAAATCACGGGCGTGGTAGCGCAGTGAATCTTGCTGTTTAAATGACAAGTCGTGCTCTTCATCAACAATAATCATCGCAAGTTTGGCAAATGGTAAAAACACACTAGAGCGGGTGCCAATTACAATGGCAGCGCTTTGAGTTTGTGCTGCACGCCAAGTTGATAGGCGTTCATTATCCGTCATTGCGGAGTGCCAAAGCATAATAGGCACATTAGGGAAGCGCCTACGAAAGCGGTTAACGGTTTGTGGCGTTAAGCCAATTTCGGGTACCAGCACTAACGCTTGTTTACCTTGTTGCAATGGCTTTTCCAGAGCTTGCAGATAAACTTCTGTTTTTCCGCTGCCAGTTACACCTTCAAGCAAATAGCAGGTATAGCCTGTAGCTTGATTAATTGCTGCAAGTGCAATGGCTTGTTCACGCTTAAGCTTGGGTTTATCGCCGATTGCGAGAGGTTTTGATTGCCAATCACGATTGTATTCAACCGTTTTTTCAATAATCTCTTTTTCCAGCAGTGATTTAACGGTTGCACTACTAAAGCCGAGCGCACTCAATTCGGTAACTGGCGTACTGCCCGAATCAACTAAATGCTCGATTAGTTGGCGCTGTTTTTTACCATTCACTGATGCATTTTCATCGATTAGTTTAATGATAGGCACCGCAGACTTATCAACTGCTTCGCCTTTATTTAACAAAGTTGGTAGTGCAACTTGGTAGCACTCGCCAAGTGGGTTTTGATAATAATGACTCGCAAATTCGATAAGGCTGATCATGTGGCGATCAATAATCGCGTTGTTATC
Source organism: Pseudoalteromonas sp. NS-SX12 (assembly GCF_057367955.1). Taxonomy (NCBI): domain Bacteria; kingdom Pseudomonadati; phylum Pseudomonadota; class Gammaproteobacteria; order Alteromonadales; family Pseudoalteromonadaceae; genus Pseudoalteromonas; species Pseudoalteromonas sp. NS-SX12. The sequence continues at coordinate 1,298,976 of NZ_CM170634.1, forward strand.
AATTAAACGTGAAATAGGTTTTAGTTTATCGAGAAATTCACTATTTGATTTTAACGCAACAACAATGCCGACAAGTTGCTGACGGCCAAACTGAACTGCAACACGACAACCTACCGCAATATTAGTTTGAAACTGAGGTTCAACGAGGTAATCAAAGTTACGGTAAAGCGGTACATTTAAGGCAATTTCTGCAACAACAGGCGTAGTCATTCAACTTTTATTTTTAGAGCGTATTTGTGGAAATTAAATCATGGCATTGTGTTTGCGGCTAGTGTTAAACAAAATTTATCTGAAGATGGTTAAAGATCTTGCTATTGGCATGTTAGTTGGCTAGAATTCGCGCCCTATATATTTTTGTTTAACAACGTATGGTGCCAGACTTCGGGTTTGGAGAGCGATGCGGCCTAATTAGAGGTTTACTATGAAAGAAGGTATCCACCCTAAGTACGAAGCAATCAATGCTACTTGTTCTTGTGGTAACAAATTCGAAACGCGTTCAACTCTTTGTAAAGACATCCACTTAGATGTTTGTTCAGAGTGTCACCCGTTCTACACTGGTAAGCAAAAAGTGCTTGATACAGGTGGTCGTGTTGATCGCTTCAACAAGCGTTTTGGCGCGCTTTCAAGCAAAAAATAAGAGCTATTTTAGTTCTTTCAAAAAAGCACCTAAGGGTGCTTTTTTTGTATCTAAAATTTAATATGAATTTTTGTCATGTTATATGGTTTTTCTATGTCTTTTTATTCTAAATAGATGGCTATATACTGGATTATAGATAGCTTCAATATTCATTATTTTTACTATCTGTTGGCAAAATAGTATCTGTCGAGTGTAAAAAATAGATGGTTGTGAATCTGGTCGGATCTGAATTAACTTCAATCTGGTAATGATTTAGCAGAAAATATCCACAAGCCTATTGTTGTAAATTCAACTATGGTCTTAGGTTAAGATATAACCGCATTTAACTTCTATTTACTCTAAATGCCGTACTATTAAACCAGTATCTCTCACTTTTAACATCGTAGGATAAGGCACGCATGTCTGACATAAGAGAAAAAGCGCTACAATACCATTCTGAACCCGTTCCTGGAAAAATCAGCATCGAATTAACCAAACCAGCAGAGACAGTTAATGATCTTGCATTAGCTTATAGTCCTGGTGTTGCTGAGCCAGTTCGTGAGATCGCAGCAGATCCGAACAATGCATATAAATATACTGCAAAGGGTAATATGGTCGCTGTTATCTCAAACGGTACTGCAATTTTAGGTTTAGGTAATTTAGGGCCGCTTGCATCAAAACCTGTTATGGAAGGTAAGGCGTTATTATTTAAGCGTTTTGCTGGTTTAGATTCAATTGATATTGAAGTTAAGCACCGTACTACTGAAGACTTTATTAATACTGTAGAAAATATTGCAGATACTTTTGGTGGTATTAACCTGGAAGATATTAAAGCGCCAGAGTGTTTTGAAATTGAAAAAGCGCTTATTGAACGTTGTAGTGTGCCAGTATTTCATGATGACCAACATGGTACCGCGATTGTAACTGCGGCGGGCATGCTGAATGCGTTAGAGATCCAAGGTAAAAAGTTAAAAGATGCATTAATTGTATGTTTAGGTGCAGGTGCAGCAGCAATTGCATGTATGGAGCTGTTAATTAAATGTGGTGCACAACGTGAGCACATTTATATGCTTGATAGAAAAGGGGTTATTCATACGCGTCGTGATGACCTAAATGAATACAAAATGTTGTTTGCGAATAATACAGATAAGCGCACCTTACAAGATGTTATTGAAGAAGCAGACGTATTTGTGGGTGTTTCAGGTCCTGACTTATTGGCTCCTGAAGATCTAAAATTAATGGCAGATAAGCCTGTGGTATTTGCGTGTTCTAACCCTGATCCTGAAATTAAACCGGAAGTGGCGAATGCTGCGCGCAATGATTTAATTATGGCTACAGGTCGTTCAGATTACCCTAACCAAGTTAACAATGTATTGTGTTTCCCATTTATTTTCCGCGGTGCGCTTGATGTGCGCGCAACAGCGATTAATGACGAAATGAAAATTGCGGCGGTAAATGCGATTCGCGAAATTGCTAAAGAGCCAGTACCGCAAGAGGTATTGTCAGCGTCTGGTGAATCAAGCCTTGAATTTGGTAAAGATTACATCATTCCTAAGCCAATGGACCCGCGTTTGCTTCCGCGAGTAGCACGTGCGGTTGCAGAAGCTGCGGTTGAGTCAGGCGTTGCGCAGATTGAAATGCCAGAAAACTACATGCTTTAACTTGGTTAAAAGCAAAAAAACCTCAGCAATTGCTGAGGTTTTTTTTATTCATCTTCAAGCTCTGGAACCGGTAAGCCGCGTTCAGCAAGAATTTCTTTTACCCTTTGCGGAATATGCTCAGGGTTATCTTTTCTCAGATCTTCATCGTCAGGCAATGGCTGACCTGTAAACGCATGCAAAAATGCTTCACACAGTAGTTCGCTATTGGTTGCATGACGTAAGTTATTTACTTGTCTACGAGTGCGCTCGTCTGTCAGTACTTTCAATACGTTAAGTGGGATAGATACGGTAATTTTTTTCACTTGTTCTGATTTTTTACCGTGTTCTGCATATGGGTGAATATATTCACCGTTCCATTCAGTTGCCATAAAGTGTACTAGCCTATATCTGTTACGATTTAATTTTGACGATAGCCTGTATATTAAGAGGCAAAATTTTATCGTTTTAAAATATATAGTCAAATATCATTTATTTGGCTATATAGACGTGTAAAAGTTTTGACTTCCATTACTTACTGGTTTAACCTTTTAGACGTCTAAACATCCAAGTGGCAGAGTTATGAAGCAGAACAAACAAACAACCCTTGCTGTTCGCAATGGCATTACCGCAGATAAGCATCATGGTGCGGTTGTTCCACCATTATATTTATCGACGACTTATTCGTTCGCCGATTTTGATAAAAAGCGTGATTATGATTACGGCCGTAGCGGCAATCCTAATCGCGATATTTTGGCTGATACGCTTGCTAAGCTAGAAGGCGGTGAAAAGGGGATTGTAACTGCAACAGGTATGGCTGCTGTTCACTTATGCACACAAATCTTAACACCAGAAGATACTATTTTAATTCCTCATGATTGCTATGGCGGCAGTTACCGTTTATTCACGAGCCTTGAAAAACGCGGTTTATTAAAGGTAGCGGTTGTCGACTTTACACAAGCGTCTTGCTATGAGCAGATTAAAGCAATTAAACCTAAGCTAGTGTGGATTGAAACGCCAAGTAACCCAGTTTTACGTTTAACTGATATTGCCAACGTAGTGGAAGTTTCTCACTCGGTAGGGGCGTTAGTGGGAGCTGACAACACGTTTTTATCTCCAGCATTGCAAAACCCAATTTCATTTGGTGTAGATATTGTTATCCACTCAACCACAAAATACATCAATGGCCACTCAGATGTTGTTGGTGGCGTGGTTATCACACGCACCGCGGAGTTAGGCGAAGAGCTCGCTTGGTGGGCAAATAATATTGGCATTACAGGTGCGCCATTTGATGCGTATTTAACGCTGCGTGGTATTCGTACTTTAAATGTGCGTATTAAACAGCACCAAGAAAATGCATTTGCTATCGCACGCTATTTAGAAACCTGTGAGCATGTAGAGAAAGTTTATTACCCAGGTCTTGAAAGTCATCCACAACATGATTTAGCAAAAGCACAGCAAAAAGGTTTTGGTGGCATGGTGAGCTTTAGTATTAAAGGCACAATTGAAGATACGGCTAAATTTTTAACCAGTGTAGAACAGTTTAGCCTCGCTGAATCACTTGGTGGTGTAGAGAGCTTAATTTGTCACCCAGCTACCATGACACACGCCGGCATGGCGCCTGAAGCACGAATTAAAGCAGGCGTTAACGATACGTTAATTCGTATTTCTGTTGGTATTGAAGATGTTGAAGATTTAATCGCAGATCTTGAACAAGCATTCGCAAAAACAATTAACAAAGATGTCGCTGCTGGTGGAGAAAAAAGCACTCAATGCTGCGCTGCACGACCTGCATTGTGGTGATTATTTAAATGACAAAACAAGTATATAAATTTGGTGGGTCAAGCCTAAGCAGTGCCAAGCGCTACCATGCAGTTGCCAATATTTGTCAGCAACTAGCGTATGGCGATGCCATTGTTGTATCTGCTGCAGGTAAAACGACCGACACGCTTGTGCGCTTGTGGTCGTGTTATCACAATCAAGATCATAAAGGTGTTGGTGAGGTAATTGCGTTACTAAAAGATCACCAATGCGCACTGGTTTCTGAATTATTAGGTGATAAAAGTGAAGTGTATGCTCACTTTATTGACGATATTAATGCAATCTCTCAACGTGCTGGCTGTGCAGAGTTAGAGCAGGCGTGGTTGCTTGCTCACGGTGAGCTGTGGTCTGCCCGATTACTTGCGCATTATTTAAATAAGCAAGGGGTTGCTGCGACTCACTTTGATAGCCGCAAGCTATTTGTTGTTGCACAAAATAATCTTAAGCATCAAGAAAATACTGCACGCTGCCAGGCATTAAAGAGCGACCAACTTAATGTGGTGACGGGATTTATCGCAAGTGACGAAGTGGGTAACACGGTGACGCTGGGCCGAAATGGTAGCGATTACAGTGCGACTTTGCTTGGTAAATATATTAATGCCAGCAGTGTTACAATTTGGACAGATACTCAAGGCGTTTACAGTACCGATCCACGTAAAGTAGAGAAGGCGGTTAAATACAATAAAATTAGCCAGCAGCAAGCACAACAATTAGCGCGATTGGGTAACCCTGTATTGCACGCTAAAACCCTGACACCATTAAAAGACAGCGATATTAAATTAGTCGTTCGTAGTAGCTACGATAGCCATAGTGATGGCACGCAAGTGGTTGCTAACGAACAAGCGAAAGCAAAACGTTTTTTAACGACATTAGCCAGTGTTGACGTGTTTCAACTTACTCATAACAATAAAGATAGCATTCGAGAGTTAAGTATTATTCTGCAGCATCCGCTTCAGCCGCTTGAGGTAGAGGGTAATACGTTACTGCTTGTTCCAAGTCAGTTTGGCGAGCAAGTTGCGTCATATTATTTACAAGATGCGGTGCTTATTGAATCGAATGTATCTGGTGTGGCTATCGTGAGCGAGGCCGGCAGTGAATCGCAGTTACTTGAAAGTGCAAAAGCATTATTAGAGAAGCAAAGCATGACATTACGTGGTGCGTGGAGTCAAAATGGCTTTGCTATTTTACTTGGCGACCAGTTGCTTGAAAGCGATACGCTGTCATTGTTACATGATGAATTGATCACCGCTAAACAAGAATTAGCTGTGATTGTGGCGGGTATTGGTAATGTTGGTGAAGTCTTTTTATCACAGCTTAATGACCAGTTAGCGCGTCTAAATACCTTGTTACCAGTTAAGTTGGTAGGTTTATTACGCTCAAGTACGAGTTTGTTAAATGGCCAGGGTATAGAGCTGGCAACAGCCAGTGCAAACTTCAAAAATAATGCAAAAGCGTCATCACCTGAGCAGATTATCGAGTTTATAAAAGAGCTTGATTATGGTCATAAAGTGGTAATTGATATCACGGCAAGTGAATCGTTTAGTAAGTTATACCCTGAATTTGCGTTGCACGATTGTCATATTATTTCAGCAAATAAATACGCGGGCACCGCAGAGCTAACTTGGTATGAAAATTTACGTCGCTTGCAGACAGAGAAAAATTTACTGTGGCGTTACAACACAAGTGTAGGCGCCGGTTTACCAATTAATTTTGCTTTAAAAGACCTGCAAAACTCAGGCGATAAAATCACTAAAATTAGTGGTGTGTTCTCGGGCACATTGTCTTGGTTAGGGGCAAATTATTCGCTCGATAAAAAGTTCTCAGATTTAGTTGAGCAAGCGCGAGAGCTGGGCTTTACCGAGCCTGATCCGCGTGAAGACCTTTCTGGCCGTGACGTACAAAGAAAATTACTTATTTTGGCGAGAGAGCTCGGTTTATCACTTGAACTAGACGACATTGAGTTATCGGCGTGGATGCCAAATGAGCTTGCCGAAGGGTCTTGGCAAGATGCATTAGCAAAACGTGAGTTACTTGATACATTTGTGGAAGAGCTCGCTCTAGATGCACAAAGAGAAGGTAATACACTTAGGTACGTGGCTGAGCTTGATACCACAACCTCACCTATTACGGCAAAAGTAGGGTTAAAAGCTGTTGCTCCGTCAGCTGCGGTTGCAACACTAACTCCGGGCGATAACATTTTTGTGATCAATAGTGTTTGGTATGCTGACAACGCATTGATTATTCAAGGACCTGGAGCAGGGCGTGAAGTTACCGCTGCGGGAGTGCATTCTGATTTATATTGGCTCTGCCATAAACTATCAGAGTAATCAGGATAATTAATATTAAAAAGCCGCTAACAGTGTTAGCGGCTTTTTTAATTTATATAAACTGATATATCCAAATGAATTGATACCGTTAAAATAGCTCTTCAGTTGTTTTTCCTGAATCAGTCGTTGTTGTATAAGGGTCAAATAAATTCTGCACTTCTTGCTGAGTATACTGCGTTGGTGCTGTGCCCTTAATAAAATACTCAAATCGTGACGAGTTATCGGTTTTTTTAGTTAGTAACCCTGATTTACGGTCGATTCTTACAGAGACGAGCCCTTCTGGTTGTTCAATAGGTGCGCTAGGCATACCTCTTAGTGCTTCACGCATATAATCAAGCCATGCAGGCTGCGCCGTTCGTGCACCAGATTCACCGCCAGCAAATTGATTGCGACTTAAATTATTATTGTAACTTACTCTACCTAAACGCTTGCCGGCATCATCAAAGCCGACCCATACAGTGGTAATCACTTGACTGTTAAAGCCTGAGAACCAAGTATCTACAATATCGTTTGTAGTACCGGTTTTACCTGATAAGTCATTACGTTTTAAATCTTTTGCACGCCAACCAGTGCCAACCCAACCTGGTTCTCCATAGATTGCAGTGTTCATCGCGTCGGCAATTAAAAAGGCATTTTGTTCGCTAATTACGCGAGGTGCGTAATGAAAGCTATCACGCACTTCTTCAGCGCTACACTGATTGCAAACTACTAACGGTTGAGATTTATATACGATGTTGCCTTCGGCATCTTCAATACGGTCAATAAAATATGGCTCAATTAAATGTCCGCCATTGGCAAACGTTGCCATACCACGCGCCACTTCTAAAGGCGTTAACGAAGCAGCACCGAGTGAAAGTGCTTCATGGGGTTTAATGTCCTCAGGTGAAAAGCCAAATTTAAGTAAATGGTCAACTGTTTCGCGTGCGCCTATGCCTCGTAACAGGCGAACTGCAACCACGTTTTTAGACTGTGCTAATGCGCGACGCACACGAATTGGGCCATCGTAATTAGCTGGACTATTTTCTGGGCGCCATGCGATGCGTTGTGCGGAGTTCCAGCTATTTATTGGTGCATCGTTAATTATAGAGCCTAACGAATAGCCATGCTCAATTGCAGCTGAATAAAGGAATGGCTTAATGTTTGAACCCACTTGACGTTTTGCTTGGGTTGCGCGGTTGTATTGCGATAACTCGAAGCTATAACCACCAACAAGTGATTCAATTGCACCGGTTTGAGGATTAAGAGACACTATTGCACTGCTCACGTCAGGCATTTGAGATAGTTTATATTGACCATCTTGATTTTGCTGTAGCCAAACGAACGCCCCAGGATAGAGTATATCTGAGGTTGTTTCAGGCGGCTTTCCTTGGCGTGAATGCGAAATGTATGGACGAGCCCACTTTAATCCGTCCCACGGAATTGTGATTGAATTGCCGTTTTTAAGTACTGCATAAGCATTTTGCTCATCAATTTGCTCTACAACAGCTGCTTTTAAATATCCGATTTCATTTACTGATTCGAGATAAGACAGAATTTCATTACGTTGCCAAGCCGTATCCGTTTCGGAGTTCCATAAATAAATGTTAACTCCTCTAAAACCATGACGATGGTCATAGTTATGAATATTATCCATTAACGCTTTTTGCGCAGCCGCTTGGTTTTTAGCGGTGATAGTTGCGTAAACTTTATAACCGTTATTATACGCGCCGTCTAATCCGAAGCGTGCAACCATGTCAGCTCGAATCATTTCTGAAATATAAGGTGAAGAAAACTCGATTTCAGCACCGTGCTTTTTCGCTGTTATTGGCGCTTTACTTGCTTCGTCAAATTGTGCTTGTGAAATGTATCCTTCAACTAACATACGTGAAAGAACAACGTTGCGGCGGTGTTTTGCCCGAGTTGGATTACTAATAGGGTTTAATGATGAAGGGGCTTTTGGTAAACCAGCAATCATCGCAAGCTGTGGCAAATTAAGTTGATCTAAATCTTTGCCGTAGTAAACCTGCGCTGCTGCGCCAACACCAAATGCACGATGACCAAGCTCTATTTTATTGAGATAAAGTGCCAATATTTCATCTTTTGTCATTAGGCTTTCAATATGCAACGCAATAAAAATTTCTTTTATTTTTCGCATGTATGCTTTTTCGCGCGTTAAAAAGAAATTACGCGCCGTTTGCATGGTGATGGTACTGGCACCTTGTTTCTTTTCGCCTGTTGTAATTAGTACGATTGCAGAGCGAACAATGCCGATTGGGTCGATGCCGGGGTGATCGTAGAAACGATTATCTTCAGTCGCGAGTATAGCGTTTAAAAAATCTTGCGGAATTTGATCTATCGTAACCGGAATACGTTTTTTTTCACCAAATTGGTTGATTAATTGGCCATCTTTGGTGAATACTTGCATAGGTGTTTGAAGTTGCACGTCTTTTAAAACGGCAACACTGGGTAGTTCGGGCTTTACGTAAAAGTAAAGGATAACTACTGCAAAAGTACCAAGAATGGTACATATGATAATAAAACGTAAAAAGTTTTTTATAAAAGCCACAGAAAATTCCCGAGAATGGACTCCCAATTACAAGATAACACTGGTAGTATATCCTGATTAATTTTTGAATAAAATTTTTTCGCTAGATTTTATAAAGTTATTATAATTATAAAAAAAAGGATTAGCGTTAGGTTTATGATAGGTCAACTGTTTAAAAAACCACAGCCTCTGATGGTTGGTATTGATATTGGCTCTCACTCGGTTAAAGCCGTGCTATTAAGCCAGAAAGACACTCATTATCGACTTGAAGCGTTTGCTGTCGAGCCAATGCCTAAAGGGGCAATGGCAGAAAGGACGATCCAAGATATTGAAGCTGTTGGTCGTGTAATCAATAAAATTCGTAAAAAACTCCCCAAAAACATTTCAGAAGCGGCAACTGCAGTATCTGGTCAGGCGGTTATCACGAAAGTTATTTTTATGGATGTAGCCTTAACGGATGCTGAATTAGAATCTCAAATAGAAATTGAAGCGGACAGCTTAATTCCTTATCCACTTGATGAAGTGAGTTTAGATTTTGAAAAGCTTGACGTAAACGATGCTGATCCATCAAAAGTAAACGTATTGCTTTCAGCTGCGCGTACTGAAAGTGTTGAAGCGCGTGCTGGAGCCGTTGAGTCAGGTGGTTTTGTTCCTAAAGTTGTTGATGTTGAAGCGTATGCGTTAAGTCGTAACCTCGAATTGTGCTACGACTTCCTGCCAGAAGACGCTGCAAATAAGGTGGTTGCCTTTATTGATGTAGGTGCAACGATGACGCTTATTAGCGTAACGCAGAATGGTGAGACACTTTATACCCGAGATCAGGTTTTTGGTGGTGAACAATATACGCAAAGTATTGTTTCTTACTATAATAAGAGTTTCGATGAAGCGGAACTTGCAAAAACGTCAGGTGACTTACCACCAAACTATACGTTTGAAGTATTAGCACCGTTCCAAACATCATTTCTGCAACAGGTTCGTCGTGCTATTCAAATGTTCTTAACCACAAGTGGCAAAGACCAAGTTGATTATATTGTATTATCTGGTGGTACCTCGTTAATCTCTGGCTTAGATAAGCTACTGATTGATGAGTTAGGTATTCATTCTGTCATTATGAACCCATTTGAGAAGATGGAGCTAGCACCTGGCGTAGACCGTGAATCTTTAGAGAAGAACCAAGCACAGTTAGCAGTAGCGACGGGCTTAGCACTAAGGAGTTTTTCACCATGCCACATATAAACCTCTTGGCGTGGCGTGATGCGTCGCGCAAGGAAGCACAAAAGCAGTTTGTTACGATTCTTGTGCTCGTTGTTATTGTTGCGTTTGGTAGTATGTTTGCACTAAGTATGTTCTATGGTGCATTAAAAGATGGCCAAAATGTTCGTAATAACTTTCTTACTTCAGAAATAGCGCTACTGGATCAGCGAATTAAAGACATTCGAGAACTAGATAAACGAAAAGCTAGCTTGCAACAGCGTATGCGCCTTATCGAAGAGCTACAGAGTAACCGAAATCTAGGTACGCAGATTATGGATGAAGTTGCATTGGTAGTTCCGTCGGGTGTTTATCTAACAAGCTTAGAACGTCGCGACCGTGCACTTCAGATTGTTGGTAAAAGTGAATCTCATAACCGTGTATCTGCAATGTTACGTAAGCTTGAAGAGTCATATTTATTTGAAGATGCAATTATGCAAGTAATTGAAGCAGGCGACCAAGAACTGCGTTTGCTTAACGACTTTAATCTAAGGTTTAGAGTTAAGCCGTTTGAAGAAATTAGCGAGGTTCAAAAATGAATATCGATTTAAAATCGCTAAATGAAATCGACTTAGATGAATTAGACCTAGAAAATATAGGTAGCTGGCCGCTTGCTGTTAAGGTAATTGTTTGTTGTATCGCTGCAGGCTTAGTCGCATTCTTTACATATTCAATGATGGTTTCAAGTGAAATTGAAGCATATGAACAAGCGCAGCAAAAAGAGCAAGAATTACGGACGACTTATCGTCAAAAGTATGACGTAGCTAGTAAGTTAGAAATTTATCGTCAACAAATGGTTGAAATGGAAGAGAAGTTTTCACAGCTTTTGAAGCGTCTTCCTACTTCAAGTGAAACACCTGGCTTAATTGAAGATTTATCTTACATTGGAACATCAAGCGGTTTAACGTTCCACAAAGTTGAATGGATGCCAGAGATCGAAAAAGAGTTCTACACTGAGTTACCAATTAAAATTGAAGTGGTAGGTAGTTACCATGATTTTGGTGAGTTTGTAAGTAAAGTAGCTGAGTTACCTCGTATTATCAGCTTACATGACTTCACAATTGAAGGTGGAGAACAGCAAGAGCAGTTAGAGTTTAGCGTTGTTGCTAAGACCTACCGCTACGAAGGGGAGCGCGAATGAAAAAATTAGCTATTTTAGCTTTGCCTCTAATTCTTAGTGGCTGCTTTGATGATTTAACGGAACAACAAGAATTTATTAATCAGGTGCGTGCTAATACTAATAATAACGTAGAGCCAATTCCTGAAATTAAGAACTTTAACCACTTTGCTTACACTGCCAGCGAAAAGCGAAGCCCTTTTGTAGCACCAAAACCAGAGGTAATTCAGGATCGATTATTGCAAGTTCAAAACTGCTTGCACCCTGACCCTCGTCGTAGAAAAGAAGCGTTGGAGCGTTTCCCGTTAGAAAATCTACAAATGCGTGGCACAATTGGCTCAACAACAGAGCTGTTAGCACTTATTACAGCTCCTGATAACTCATTGCATGAAATTGGTGTTGGTGAGCGAATGGGACTATTTAATGGCAAGGTAACTCAGGTACAAAATGGCTTTATTGAGCTGCTAGAATTAATACCTGATGGTGCAGGATGTTGGAAAGAACGCCTGACGAAAGTGGAAATCGTGGAGGCAGGTAGCAATGCGTCAAGTTAATAATAAAGGGTTTAATAATATGCGATTAGCAGTAGGTCTACTTCGTAAAGGCTTTTCAACTTTACTAGCAGCAGGTTTATTGGTGCTTTCATTTGGGGCGTCGGCAGTCCCTCTGCTATATGATGTGCGCTATAACCCATTACTCGATGGCGAAACAGAAATCGAATTCGTATTTGATGAAGAAATTTATGTAGAGCCAAAAATTCAGGTGTTTTCAGAACCTGCACGTATCGAACTCTTTTTCGATGAAGCTGACTTTGAGGAAAACTTAACAGAAGTTTTGATCAACAAAGCCGGTGTTAAGCGTGTTACTCATGCATTTGAGAATGATGGTTTTAAAGTAACTGTATTTTTAGATTATCTGAAAATTTATCAAACACGCGTAGACAAGAATCTTTTCTACTTACATGTAAGCGATAACCCAACGCAAGATGTAGCGGAAACTTCAGCAGTTGAAGATAGCTCAAGTTATATCAACAAAATTCAAGCAATTGATTTTCGTCGCGGTGAAAGTGGTGAAGCTCGCGTTATGATTTTCTTACAAGAAAATATGGCAGCTATCGATGTAAGCGAAAAGGCGGGTAAAATTGTTGCTGAGTTCCATAATACCGACATTCTTGATGATCTTCTTTATCAGTTAGATGTAATGGATTTTGGTACGGTAGTTAGCACTGTTGAAACATTTAAAGATGGTATTAATAGTCGTATTGTTATCGATACAACAACTGGCTTTGATTATAACTACCAACAATTGGATAACATCTTCACATTAACTGTTGAAAAAGATGAATCAAAGCGCAGCTTCTTAGGTGACGGTAAAGATTACCAAGGTAAGCCGATGTCGCTTAACTTCCAGGATATTTCTATTCGCCAAGTACTACAAATTATTGCGCAGTATAACAACTTTAACTTAGTAACGAGTGATTCAGTAGAAGGTAACATTACACTGCGTTTAGATGGTGTGCCTTGGGACCAAGCGCTTGATGTAGTGCTTCGTATGAAGGGCCTTGATAAGCGTATGGATGGTTCAATCTTAATGGTTGCACCAACAGAAGAGCTGGCTTCTCGTGAAGCTCGAGAGTTAGAAGTGAAACAGAAAGTTGCTGAGTTAGAGCCGCTCTATAGTGAGTATATTCAGTTAAATTACGCAAAGGCAAAAGATTTCTCTGAACTGCTTAAGTTTGAAGGTAACAGTATTTTATCAAGCCGTGGTTCTGTTTCGGTGGATGAGCGTACAAATACACTTTTAATTAAAGATACTGCTACTAGCATCGAAAGTGTTCGCCGCATGATTGAGAATTTAGATATTCCTGTTAAGCAGGTTAAAATTGAATCTCGCATGGTAACCGTACGTGATAATGTACAAGAAGACTTAGGTATTCGCTGGGGTTTTAGTGATCAGCAAAACTCTGATGGCGTTTCAGGTACGCTTGAAGGGGCTAATAGCATCGGTAATGGTATTATTCCAGCGTTAAGCGATCGCTTGAACGTTAACTTACCAATTGCTAACCCAGCAGGTAGTATTGGTATTCATGTAGCTAAGCTTGCAGATGGCACACTAATTGATTTAGAACTATCAGCACTTGAACAAGAAAATAAAGCGGAAATCATTGCAAGCCCAAGTATTACTACGGCAAACCAAAAAGAAGCACGCATTGAACAAGGTACTGAAATTCCTTACGTTCAAGCAGCTTCAAGTGGTGCAACAACGGTTGAGTTTAAAAAAGCAGTATTAAGCTTAGAAGTAACGCCACAAATTACACCTGATGATAAGATTATCTTAGATCTTGTTATCACTCAGGATACGCGTGGTGATACGGTGCAAACACCAACAGGGCCAGCTGTGGCGATTGATACGCAAGAAATCCGTACACAAGTACTTGTTGATAATGGCCAAACCATTGTGTTGGGTGGTATTTATCAGCAGCAGATTGTGAGTAACACTAAGAAAGTTCCTCTGTTAGGTGATATTCCTTACCTTGGTTACTTGTTCCAATCAAATAGTGAATTTAACGAGAAGAAAGAGTTGCTTATCTTTGTAACTCCTAAAATTCTTAATGATTCTTTGTAATTAAAAAGGGCTGAATAGCCCTTTTTAATGTATAACACTTGAAAACCTTGCCTGTTTGTTGAGATAATCCCAGCCTTACTTTTGGGGACCAGCTAATAAGCGGGGTTTTTTTCAATTTTAGAGTTCGTTTGTACTAAAAGATATGGCTGAAAAACGTAATATATTTCTAGTGGGCCCAATGGGCGCAGGTAAAAGCACTATTGGTCGTCACCTTGCAGACCAACTTCATTTAGAGTTTTTTGACTCAGACCAAGAGATCGAGCGTCGCACTGGTGCGGATATCGCTTGGGTTTTTGATATTGAAGGTGAAGAAGGGTTTCGTCGCAGAGAAGAATCTGTTATTTCCGACTTAACAGAAAAGCAAGGGATCGTACTAGCAACAGGCGGTGGCTCTATTATTAGTAAAGATGTACGTAATAAGTTATCTGCTCGTGGTATTGTTGTTTACTTAGAGACACCAATTGAGAAACAACTAGCGCGTACACAACGCGATAAGAAACGTCCGTTGCTTCAAACTGAAGAAGCGCCTAAAGATGTGTTAGTTCGTCTTGCTGATGAGCGTAACCCTCTTTACGTTGAAGTTTCAGATTTTGTTGTTCGTACTGATGAACAAAGTGCAAAAGTAGTTGCTAATCAAATTATCGAAAAGATAAATTTCTAAATATAAAAGGGGATGCGCATGCTTGAATTATCAGTTAATTTGGGTGAGCGCAGCTACCCGATTTATATTGCACAAAACAATCTTACCGACAGTCCAAATTTATCCAATATTTTGGCAGGTCGTAAAGTGGTGATTGTTTCAAATGAAACAATCGCTCCTATCTATCTAGATAAATTTACATCCCAATTACCAAATAATGACTTTCTCTCTTGCATCATTCCCGATGGTGAGCAATTTAAATCTTTAGAATACTTCGAATTCATTAATCGCTTTCTGTTAGAGCATAATTGTGGCCGTGATACTTGCCTTATAGCGCTTGGCGGAGGTGTGATTGGTGATCTTACTGGTTTTGTCGCTGCATGTTACCAGCGTGGAATTGATTTTATCCAAGTACCAACCACACTACTTTCACAGGTGGATTCATCGGTTGGCGGGAAAACAGCGGTTAATCACCCACTCGGTAAAAATATGATTGGTGCATTTTACCAACCAAAAGCTGTTTATATCGATAACAATACACTTAATACGTTACCAAGCAGAGAGTTTGCTGCAGGTATCGCAGAAGTGATTAAATATGGGTTAATTTACGATGTTGATTTCTTTAAATACATTGAAGATAACGTCGCTGAAATAAAAGCGCATAACTCGGAACAATTAAGCCAAATTATTTATCGCTGCTGTGAAATAAAAGCCGAAATCGTTGCGCAAGATGAAAAAGAAGCAGGTTTACGTGCATTGCTAAACCTTGGTCATACTTTTGGTCACGCAATTGAAGCTGAGATGGGATATGGTAACTGGTTACACGGCGAAGCAGTTGCAACTGGTATGGTTTTAGCATCCCAATTAGCATATCAAAGAGGCAAGCTATCAGAGGCGGAATTGAAACGTATTGTAAATTTGATTGCAGAATTTGAATTGCCGGTTAGCGCACCAGTGTCAATGTCGTGTGATGATTTTGTAAAACACATGGTTAAAGACAAGAAAAATAAGCAAGGCGTTATTCGATTCATTATTCCAAGCAAGTTTGGTGCCTGCGAGTTAGTTGATGATGTAACTCAGCAAGAGCTAGAAGAGTTATTTAAGCTGCATGCAAACTAAAATATTGCCCAGTAGGCAAGCACTTGTTGATCGAATTGAACTGCAGTTTGCCTACGGTAATAATTTTATCTGTCTCATTTCAGAGGTAGGACTTGGAAAAAGCTACCTTGCTGAGACATTCATTTCCGAAAAGTTTACAGAGCATAACAAGGCTTATGTTAAAGCAACGCGCAGTGCGCAAGACAGACATCTAATCGGGCAAATTCTTGAACAAAGCTTTTCAAATCCATTGATTGATTATGATCTGACTATAGCTGAAAACTTTATCGGGTTAACAGGCGAATCGATAGAGCCACTGCTGATTGTTATTGATGATGCTCATTTTATCAGTGATGATTTTGCAAATGAACTATTCCAACTAACCGAGTCTTACCAAGGTCAGATTCGCATTCTATTAACTGCAACAAGACAGCTTCCAGTGGCTGAAGCGATTAACATGCACATTGAAGCATTAGATCAGGTTGAAAGTCTAACCCTGATGAAAATGTATTTTAGTGATTTACCAAGTGTTGATGAACCTATTTTTAAAGCGTTTATTGAAGCTTCTAATGGTAATCCTCAGCTACTATTAGCTTGGAAAAAAGATAACACCGAGTTGCAGGTAGCGATGCAAAAACGCAGTAGGCAGTATAAAGTCTACCTTTTGTTAATTTGCATATTAATATTGATTGGATTGTTAATTTCCTTAGCTTTGTACTTTTTTGATAAAAAGAATATACAAACTACTTCAGTTAACAATCAACCGACAACTGCAATTACTATTGAAGATGTTTCGTCATCTAAACCTGTTGACTTAACAGCTAAACTCGACAAAGCTTCTGGTCAGCCAGAGCAGCAGCCAGAGCAGCAGCCAGAGCAGCAGCCAGAGCAGCAGCCAGAGCAGCAGCCAGAGCAGCAGCCAGAGCAGCAGCCAGAGCAGCAGCCAGAGCAGCAGCCAGAGCAGCAGCCAGAGCAGCAGCCAGAGCAGCAGCCAGAGCAGCAGCCAGAGCAGCAGCCAGAGCAGCAGCCAGAGCAGCAGCCAGAGCAGCAGCCAGAGCAGCAGCCAGAGCAGCAGCCAGAGCAGCAGCCAGAGCAGCAGCCAGAGCAGCAGCCAGAGCAGCAGCCAGAGCAGCAGCCAGAGCAGCAGCCAGAGCAGCAGCCAGAGCAGCAGCCAGAGCAGCAGCCAGAGCAGCAACCAAAAAACTTGACCGGTAACGAGTGGTTTATTGCACAGCCAGCAAATTATTTTACAATTCAGCTTATGGTGGTGCGTGATCTAGAAGTGATATCACAAACAGTTGAAAACCTGAATTTAGATAACACACATATATTTGAAATAAAGAGCAATCAAGCGAGTCTAAATGGTTTAACCTATGGCTTATATAGCTCAATGGCAAAAGCACAAAAAGCGAGAGCAGAGCTACCAGCAACGCTTTTAAACCAGGGCGCGTTTGTCAAATCAGTAGGTAAAATTCAACAGCAAATTCAAGCAAATAACTAAAGCCATAGTTTACTAGTGTGAGCTAGTGTAGAATAGCTGCCCTCGACGTGAATTATAAACAATAAATACCAGCTAGCATGAACAAAAAAACACGCGCATTTTTAAAATGGGCAGGCGGCAAATACAGTTTAGTTGAAGAGCTTTCTAAGCGCTTACCAACAGCAGATACGTTAGTTGAGCCTTTTGTTGGTGCTGGTTCTGTTTTCCTAAATACGCAATTTAAGCATTATATTTTGAATGATATTAATGCAGATCTCATCAATCTCTATAATGAATTAAAAGATAATCCAGATGAGTTTATTGCCGATGCGCGGAAATTGTTTGTTGATGTAAATAATGATGCTGATGTTTACTATGAGTATCGTAAACAATTCAATGCGTCATCAGATGCCTATGAGCGTGCGATTCTATTTTTATATATGAATCGTCACGGCTATAACGGTCTTTGCCGTTACAATAAAAAAGGCATATTCAATGTACCATTTGGCAAATATAAACGCCCCTATTTCCCTGAAAATGAATTGTATTTTTTTGCAGAAAAAGCGCAGCAAGCGACCTTTACGTGCTTAAATTACGAAGAAGTATTTCAAGCTATTCCGGAAAATGCGGTTATTTATTGTGATCCTCCTTATGTTCCGTTAAGTAAAACTGCGTCATTTACTAGTTATGCTAAAGGCGGTTTTGATCTAGACGATCAAGCTAACCTTGCTAACTTGGCTGAAAGTCAGGCGTTTAACCAAGGTAATTCCGTTTTAATCTCTAACCATGACACGTTATGGACACGTAAAATTTACGCGCAAGCGAGCCTTGATGTGATCCAAGTAAAACGCACAATTAGTCCGAAAGGAAATAAGCGTAATAAAGTGGGTGAATTAATGGCGTTATACAAAGCTGACGTGGACTACGAGATTTAACTAACAACCAGCTGAACAACAAACGTAATTGTTAAAACAAAGGCGACTGTTAGTACAATGCCAAGCACAATTAAGTATCTTACCGATAAGTTTTTGAAGTGATGATGTTGTCGCTTGCTACTCTGTACGCCAAATAATGCAGCTAAAACGGCTTGTAAATACTGCATTATAACGCTCCTTATCTTATGTGCGTTGAATAATTCGCTTGTGCTTCTTTTTTGCCTGACTCAAGCAGTTCAAGTAAGTCTAGATAATGAAATTGAGAACTGCGACTTTTTCCAATGAACCAAGAAAACCAGCTTTGATTCGCGGCTCGAGCTTGGCAGCTACCAGTTGGGAAATATTCAGTACTCGCGACTTGGAGTTTTGAAGGGCAATTACAGCCGTGTGATGTAGTGTTACCTTTTGCAATTAATGAATACGAAGCTGCAGAAAACACCGTAATAGTTGTTGCCAACACCGTGTGTTTTATCCATTTGCTAAACATCATGTTCTGCCTCTTCCTATTAGTAACATGACTAAAGCTTAACCAAGTTTTAGGGACAAAACAACGGTAATTTAACGCAAAATACAACTACTCCATCTCAAATTATGTTATAAATGTTAACCATTTGTAAAGATGAATTTTAAGAAAAAATAGGTTACAGTATGTGCTGCTTGTAATTGAGCAATTCTTTCTTCCCGTTCAATGTGTTAACAAAAAAATTTGAGGTAGTGTTATGTCGCAGTATTTAATTGCACCTTCTATTCTGTCAGCTGATTTCGCGCGTCTAGGTGAAGAAGTCGACAATGTTTTAAAAGCTGGTGCTGATGTAGTGCATTTCGATGTGATGGATAATCACTACGTACCCAATTTAACAATTGGACCAATGGTGTGTAAGGCACTACGTGATTATGGAATTGAAGCACCGATTGATGTGCATTTAATGGTAAAGCCAGTTGATACACTTATTCCAATGTTTGCCGATGCAGGTGCAAGCATAATTACATTCCACCCAGAAGCAAGTGAGCATGTAGACCGTACACTTTCATTAATCAAAGAGCATGGGTGCAAAGCAGGCTTAGTACTAAACCCAGCAACACCGCTAAGTTGTCTAGAATACGTTATGGATAAACTAGACGTTATTTTATTAATGTCAGTTAACCCAGGTTTCGGTGGGCAAAAATTTATTCCAAATACGCTTGATAAGCTGCGCGCAGTTCGCAAGTTGATCGATCAATCTGGCTACGATATTCGTTTAGAAATTGATGGTGGTGTAAATGTGAATAATATCGCTGAAATTGCAGAGGCGGGCGCAGACATGTTCGTTGCAGGTTCGGCAATTTTCAATCAGCCTGACTACAAGCACGTAATCGATCAAATGCATGAACAACTGTCTCACGTAAAATCTTAAAAAATGTGAAATTCAGGTCGACAAATGCTTGCTTCCAATCTTGAAGCATTTAAAATTGTCGGCCTTATTTGTAAATTAAATTAGTAAAGGAAAATCATGACAAAGCCTGTAGTGTTAAGTGGCATTCAGCCCACCGGCGGTATGACAATTGGTAATTATATCGGTGCCATTAACCAGTGGCTTAAATTACAAGAAGATCATGATTGTTACTTTATGCTGGTTGATTTGCATGCGCTTACTGTTCGTCAAGAACCTGAAGTGTTAAAGCAACGTGTATTAGATGGTATTGCGCTTTATGCTGCGTGTGGCATTGATCCTGAAAAATCAGCGCTATTTGTCCAATCACAAGTACCAGAGCATGCACAGCTTAGCTGGGTGTTAAACTGTTATGCACAAATGGGTGAGCTTAATCGCATGACGCAGTTTAAAGATAAGTCAGCTAAAAATGCGAATAACATTAATGTTGGCCTATTTAGTTACCCAGTATTACAAGCTGCAGATATTTTGCTGTATCAAGCGGATCAGGTGCCAGTGGGTGAAGATCAAAAGCAGCATTTAGAATTAACGCGCGATATCGCAACACGCTTTAACAATTTATATGGCGACGTATTTAAAATTCCAGAGCCATACATTCCAGAATTTGGCGCGCGCGTGATGAGCCTGCAAGATCCAACTAAGAAAATGTCAAAGTCTGATGATAATCCAAATGGTTACATCATGTTATTAGATGAACCTAAAAAGATCGAGAAGAAGCTTAAGAAAGCCGTTACCGATTCAGACGAGCAAGCACGCATTTATTTTGACCCGCAAGAGAAAGCCGGCGTTTCAAACTTATTAACCTTGCTTTCTGTGGCAACTGGCAAATCGATTGAAGAGCTTGTGCCAGCGTACGAAGATAAAATGTACGGCCACCTGAAAAAAGACACAGCTGAAGCTGTGGTTAGTATGATTGAGCCGATTCAAACGCGTTTTAAAGAAATTCGTGAAGACCAAACATTGCTTAACAGCATTATGAAATCTGGTGCTGAAAAAGCGGGTGCGCGTGCAGAAGCAACGCTTAAATCGGTTTACAATGCGTTAGGTATGATCCCACGCCCATAATCTTGGCCACATAATGCCAAACAAGAGCCAGGTTTAGCCTGGCTTTTCTATACATAGGTGCATCCATGTTGTTAATGATCGATAACTACGATTCGTTTACTTATAACTTAGTGCAGTACTTCCAGCGCCTTGATGTTGATGTGAAAGTGGTGCGCAATGATGAGCTCTCAGTTTCTGAAATAGCCAAGTTAAAACCGCAATATATTGTTATTTCACCTGGCCCATGCTCGCCAAACGAAGCTGGGATTTCGCTTGATGTTGTGCATCAACTAAAAGGCCAGCTGCCAATACTCGGAATTTGCCTTGGTCATCAAACGATCGCGCAAGCGTTAGGTGCGAATGTGGTGCGAGCAAAACAAGTAATGCATGGTAAAACATCAAAAATAATCCATACTAATCAAGGTGTATTCACTAATTTGCCAAACCCATTGGAGGTTTGCCGCTATCACTCTTTAGTTGTTGAAAAGCAAAGTTTACCAACAGAGTTAAATGTTACGGCGTGGAGCGTGGATGCAGATGGACAACAAGACGAAATAATGGGTCTCAAGAATGAGAACTTGGCTTTAGAAGGGGTTCAATTTCACCCTGAAGCCATTTTAACGCAATCTGGATTAGCACTACTAAACAACTTTATAACTACGTATCGGTAATCGTTTTTTACATGAATAAAGCGACAAAGCAAAAATGGCAAGCAGAAATGCTAATTGGTCGATTTCATGACTTATTGTTAGGTCAGCAGTTTGCACAGCAGCAAATTGGTTATATTCATACACTCGATGTTAATTACGGTGAGCCTCTACCGGTACGAAAGCTGTTAGAAGTTGAGCAAGTTGCAGCAAAAGCCCGTGAAAAACAAGACTCTCGTAACCATCAATTTATTGCCGATGTAAATGCTGATCTGCACCAGCAAATCGAAGATGAAATTGATAAGTGCATGGATAATATTGAATACATTTATAAAGAAATTATTCAAATTCAAGACAATATTCCTGCAACCTTGGACATTTTGGCGGTTAAATCAGCCTCGGTTGGCCGTATCGACCCACTTATCACCGATTTACATTGGTTAGGTGAGGAGATCCTTAAGTTTATTAATTTGCCACAATACCGTCCTGAAAAAGACCCAGCTAAAGCGGTAAGAGTCGATAACCCGTCGCTTGCGCTGCGTTATATCGGCCTTGAAAATTTAAAGCTGATTGTACCGACATTCTCATTAAAGCACTGGACACCTCACAGTACCGCGCCATTCCAAATGTTAAAACGCAAGCTATGGGAAACCGGTATGGCTGCGGGAATTGCATCGCGTAGTTTAGCTGAAGAAAAGGGAGAAGATGGCTACAAACCATTCGTACTGGGAATGTTTCATGGTTTAGGAAATATGGCGTTAATTCGTCTCTATCTTCGACTATTTGATGCGCTGTGGGAGAAAAACTCCCGTGAAGCGCGCGAAAATGGTAATAAAGATCGCCATACCGCGCTCTCAGAAATAAAACCTGAAGCCTTATTTTTACGAAACCTGATGGTAGAGAAAGGCGCGCGTTTGTCCTGTAAGTTGATAGAGCATATGAGCTTAAAATACCTTCCTATTGCGCAGGCTATGCATGATATCGCCGAGAATAAGCCATTTGATGAGTGTTTACCGTTAGCGCAAACAGTATTGAAAGGGCGCGCATACAGTTATTATAAGTTTTTACAAAAACATACCTTAATCGAACCCGACGAAGCAAAAGCGCTGTTTACGCATTATCAATTTAGCGGCAAAGAACTCAAATTACTAGCAAGTACCAGCTTGCAGAATCTGCAATTACGCATTGAGCGATAATTATCCTTACTTTTTTCGTAATTTTTTACGCCTATTCATGCAATGTGAATAAATTTCACTAAACAAAGTAATTCACTAGCTTACATAGTGAAGTTTGGTAGAAGATAGGTGTGTTAAACAAAATAGTTATTCATATAACATGAAATATTATCCGAAACCCTTGTATTTAAAGGTGTTAGGGCTATTTTTAAGGAAGACAGTAGGGGAATTTTCTGGAATAATGTCAGTCCGAATTTTGCCCGATTTAGCGGGCTTAGGTAACACAAAAGTGTAATAAAACCTTGTGTACCGAAAAATTAATGAGGAGTTAAAATGACAGTTTCAAGAGCATTATTTGACCAAGTAATGGTACCTAACTATTCGCCATCTGCGGTTATTCCGGTTAAAGGTGAAGGTTCACGAGTATGGGATCAACAAGATAACGAGTATGTCGACTTTGCCGGTGGCATCGCGGTTAACTGCTTAGGTCACTGTCATCCAGCGCTTGTTTCAGCATTGAAAGAGCAAGGTGAAAAATTATGGCACCTTTCAAATGTATGGGCTAATGAGCCAGCACTTCGCCTAGCTGAAAAGCTAACTAAAGCGACATTTGCAGATAAAGTATATTTTGCAAACTCAGGTGCAGAAGCTAACGAAGCTGCACTAAAACTAGCACGTCGTTGGGCACTTGATAATTTTGGTGCTGAAAAATCACAAATTATTTCATTTAATAAAGGTTTCCACGGCCGCACATTCTTCACCGTAACTGTAGGTGGTCAAGCGGCTTACTCGGATGGCTTTGGTCCTAAACCAGGCGACATCGCGCACGCTGACTACAACGATTTAGCATCATTAGAAGCGCTTATCTCAGATAATACCTGTGCAGTAATGCTTGAGCCACTACAAGGCGAAGGTGGTGTTGTAAGCCCAACTAGCGAATTTATGCAAGGTGTACGTGCGCTATGTGATAAGCACAACGCGTTACTTATTTTTGATGAAGTACAAACTGGTGTAGGCCGTACAGGCGATTTATACGCTTACCAGGGCTTAGGTGTAACACCTGACATTTTATCTACAGCGAAAGCGCTAGGTGGTGGTTTCCCAATTGGTGCTATGCTTACAACAACTGAGATTGCTAAACACTTAAAAGTGGGTACGCATGGTTCGACATACGGCGGTAACCCGCTTGCATGTGCAGTAGCTGAAGCGGCATTTGACACCGTTAACACAAAAGAAGTACTTGAAGGTGTAACGGCTAAAGAAGCACTTTTCAAAGAGCTACTTGCAGAAATTAATGCTGAACACAACGTATTTGCAGAAGTACGTGGTAAAGGCTTGCTACTTGGCTTAGCGTTAACTGACGAATACAAAGGTCGCGCAAAAGAGTTTATGACAGCAGGTGTTGAGCACGGTGTGATGGCGCTTGTTGCCGGTGCAGACGTAATTCGCTTTACACCATCATTGGTAATTCCAGAAGCTGATATCCGCGAGGGTATGGCTCGCTTTGCAAAAGCAGTAGCACAGGTTGTTAAAGGCTAAGAGCAAAGACAGAAAAGCGGCATTTGGCTGCTTTTCTTAATTTTAATATAGGGGCTACTAATGATTATCGTTCGTCCGATTAAAAGCTCGGATTATCCAGCTTTAATGAAGATAGCTGAAGATTCAGGTCATGGCTTCACGTCTTTGCCACAAAATGAAGACCTGCTTAAGCGCAAAATCACGCGTTCAGAGCAAAGCTTTAGCAAATCAGTTTCTCATCCTGAGGATGAGGGTTATTTGTTTGTTATGGAAGATTTGGCGACTGGCGAAGTTGTCGGTACATCTGCAATTGAAGCGGCAGTTGGCTTAGATGATGCCTTTTACCATTATCACTTAAGCAAGGTGATCCACTCGTCGCGTGAACTTAATGTTTACAAAGCAGTAGATATTCTTACCTTATGTAATGATTACACTGGTGCAACAGAGCTATGCACTTTGTACCTACAAGATCATTACCGTCAAGGTGGAAATGGTAAGTTATTATCAAAAATGCGCTTTATGTTTATGAATGCGCATGCAGAGCGCTTTGCTAGTAAAGTATTAGCTGAAATGCGCGGTGTATCTGATGAAAACGGCGAAAGCCCGTTTTGGCAATGGTTAGAAGAGCACTTCTTCTCAATGGATTTTCCAACGGCAGACTACCTGACAGGTATTGGCCAGAAAGTGTTTATTGCTGAATTAATGCCAAAATACCCAATTTATGTAAATTTACTTAGTAAAGACGCACAAGCGGTAATTGGTCAGGTGCATGATAAAACCCGTCCAGCAATTGAGTTATTAAAAAGCGAAGGCTTCACGTTTAACGGCTATGTCGATATTTTTGATGCAGGGCCAACGGTAGAAGCAGATATTAGTAATATCAAAACAATCCGCGATTGCCAAAACCGCACTGTGGTAATTGGTGATATGGCACAAGGTTCAGAGGCAAGTTTTATGCTGTCAAACCACAAGTTGGTTGACTTTAGAGCGTTACTATCGACAATGACCTTGGATGCAAACAGCGAGACAGTTACTTTGTCTGCTGAACTTGCAAATGCGCTACATGTTTCAGAAGGTGATGTGATCACTATCGCACCACTTTAAATAGTTAGGAGAAATTGAGATGACTCACGCCGCTCAGTTTATAAATGGCCAGTGGTTAGCTGGTGAAGGAGCTGAATTCAGCTCGTTAAACCCTGCAAAAGGGGAAGTAATTTGGTCAGCAACGGCTGCAACAGCAGGTCAAGTTGACGCAGCAATCAACGCAGCACGCGAAGCGTTTTATAGCTGGACAGATTTAACATTTGAACAGCGTTTAGAGATTGTTAAAAAGTTTGCTGAACAGCTTGCTGAAAATAAAGATGCGCTTGCCAAAGCCATTGCACTTGAAACGGGTAAACCGCTTTGGGAAACAGCAACAGAAGTTGGCGCAATGATCGGCAAAATCGGTATTTCTGAAAAAGCGTATTTAGAGCGCACAGGTACTGTTGAAAACCCGATGCCTCAAGGCCGTGCTGTAATTCGTCATAAAGCACACGGTGTTGTTGCGGTATTTGGTCCTTACAATTTTCCTGGTCACTTGCCTAACGGTCACATTGTTCCTGCATTACTTGCTGGTAACACAGTTATCTTTAAGCCATCAGAACTAACCCCTATGGTTGCCGAGTTAACTCTGCAATTGTGGGAAAAGGCGGGTCTACCTAAAGGTGTAATCAACCTAGTTCAAGGTGAAGTTGAAACAGGTAAAGCGCTAGCATCTCATCGTGGTATTGATGGTTTATTCTTTACTGGTTCATCGCGTACTGGTCATTTAATTCACCAGCAATACGGCGGTCAGCCAGGTAAAATTTTAGCGTTAGAGATGGGTGGTAATAACCCACTAATCGTTAAAGATGTAGCAGACACTAAAGCAGTTGTTCACGATATCATTCAATCAGCGTTTGTATCGAGCGGTCAGCGTTGTACATGTGCACGTAAGTTATTCTTACCTGCAGGTGAACAAGGCGATGTGATTTTGTCACAGCTAATTGAAGCAACTAAAGCAATTAAAGTTGGTTTTTACGACGATGAAGATCAACCGTTTATGGGTTCAATGATCTCAGAAGCCGCTGCTAAATCAATGATGGATGCACAAGCTCAGCTTCAGTCTCTTGGTGGTGAATCACTAATTGAAATGACACATACTGCGGGCACAGGTTTTGTTACACCAGCGATTATTGAGTGTTCAAATATTGCTGATTTCCCTGATGATGAGCATTTCGGTCCATTGCTAAAAGTATTCCGTTACACTGATTTCGATGCAGCAATCGATAAAGGTAACGATACAGACTATGGCCTTTCAGCAGGCTTATTAAGTGATAATGCAGCTGATTACGACCATTTCTTACGTCGTATCAGAGCGGGTATTGTTAACTGGAACCGTCCAATTACCGGCGCTTCAAGTGCCGCACCATTTGGTGGTATTGGCGCATCAGGTAACCACAGAGCAAGTGCATACTATGCAGCTGATTACTGTGCATACCCAGTTGCTTCGGTAGAGCTTGAAAAAGTAGCGATGCCAGCAACATTAAGCCCAGGCATTAAAATTTAGTAATAAGTTTTAACTATAAAAGCAGCGCAAGCTGCTTTTTTTATGTCTATAGTTATTGGAAGAAAGGTGATACCAATTTACTTAAATAGCTCAATTTTTTTGGCGGGTTAGCTGTAGAGCGAGTTGCGCTGAAATTTATTAATGTAGCCTCATTACATTAAAAAGGTTCGCAATGTGAGCATTTGAGTTAATCAGTGTAATAGCTAAAAACATAGTTAGCAGAAGTTGGTATTAGAAGTAATAAAAAAGTGCAGGGTAGTATTTATTTAACTAATCTGCTTAAAATAGTCATATCAAATACACGTAGTAGGTAGATAAATAAATGGTAATTGATCAGCAAGGTTATGATGAGCTTATCATGTACTTAACAGAACACTTATCCTTGTTCGAAAAGCCAGGAGAAGTTCGATCAGGCGCGCCTACAGTAATGGCATTGATTGAAGATGATATTGCTGAGCAAATCATTAATTTTTGCATGCAGCATGAAGACTTAAGTGTTGATGATCGCAGTGTGATTATGCGTGAAGTTGACGGTATTGTGTATGATCTGCAGGAAGTGCTATCGGGCGTTGTTAATCAACCTGTTACGATTGAACAACATGCCTTTATTGATGAGTTTTCAGGGCTCGTTAAAAATTTATTTGATTCAGCTGTTTCCTAGCTATATTCACACTGTTAGTTAGCGCTTTTTATTGCTATCTTGTGTTGCTTACATACAATCGTTTATAGATTAATAAACAAGAGCGTAAACAATGCAAGCAAATGTGAAATGGGTCGACGGAGATACCTTCGTTGGGCTTTCTAACTCGGGCCACAATGTGGTGTTTGATACAGGCAGTGATAGCGCTGCGCCAAGCCCTATGGAAATGGTTTTAATGTCAGCCGGCTGCTGCTCTTCTGTTGATGTTTATAGCATTTTAAATAAAGCAAAACAAAACTTTTCCAACCTTGAAGTAAAGCTCTCTGCAGAGCGTGCAGAAACAACTCCACGAGTTTTTACTAAAATTAATCTACACTTTGTAGTTACTGGTAAAGATGTGTCTGAAAAACATCTTTCACGTGCAATTAGTTTGTCAGCTGAAAAGTACTGTTCAGTAGCACTTATGCTAGATAAAACAGTCGATATTACACACAGTTACGAGATCATTGAAGAATAGCAAAAATAGTACTTTTGCGCGGGGGGATTTTCATATAAAATCCGCCCTCTTCAAAAGCGAAATCGCGATTATTTTATACAATTGAGGGTGGTTTATAGTGCCAAAGCCATTTAAAAAGCTAAAGTTACACGGTTTTAATAACTTAACAAAAAGCCTTAGTTTTAGTATTTATGACGTGTGTTATGCAAAGACACCACAACAACGTAAAGAATACATTGAATACATTGATGAACAGTACAGTGCTGAACGCCTAACCGATATTTTAGGTGAAGTAGTTGATATCATCGGTGCAAATATTCTAAACGTTGCTCGCCAGGACTACGACCCTCAAGGTGCTAGTGTAACTATTCTTATCTCTGAAGAGCCAGTGGCCGATGCGACAGCTCAGCAAGAGGAGCCAGGTCCATTACCAGACTCAGTTGTTGCACACTTAGATAAAAGCCATATTTGTGTACACACATACCCTGAGGAGCATCCTCATGACGGTATTTGTACTTTCCGAGCGGATATTGAAGTATCAACCTGTGGTGTTATCTCACCACTTAAAGCGTTGAACTTCTTAATTCACTCATTAGAGTCTGATGTTGTGACGATTGATTATCGTGTGCGCGGCTTTACGCGTGACGTAGATGGCAAAAAGCACTATATTGATCATGATATTCATTCAATTCAGAACTTTATGACTGAAGACACGCAAGACGCGTATCAAATGATTGACGTGAATGTATACCAAGAAAACCTGTTCCATACCAAAATGATGCTTAAAGAAACCGACTTAAATGCGTATTTATTCGGTATTACAACAGATGATTTATCTGAAGATGAGCAGCAGGAAATTCGCCACAAGCTTTCACGCGAAATGCATGAAATATTTTATGGTAGAAATTACCCAGCAGATTCTGCATTTTAAAAAAGGCGCTTAAAGCGCCTTTTTTATTCCAATAATCCAGTATTACTCTGGTGGCTTAGTTGGTCTTTGAGGTTTATCTTTTGGATTTGACGCCATAATTTCCGCACCACCAACATCTGAAAGTATTGCGCCTGTATCCATAGCAATGCCACTTGCTTGTAACTGCAGTGTGAAATATAGAATTAAGCTGATCATTCCGCATCCTTATTATAAATTCTGTTCTAAATGTTTGCTGCTACCCAAAAAGAGTACTTAGTTGTTATCTAAGTAAATTTATACTTGCTCATTTTTTGTTCTGCGTCCACATCTTAATCATCTGAAATATAAACAAATGTAAACAGGTTGTTATTTTTATTGCCGGATTGAAGTGGTTGATAGCCGTAGTTAAATATTTCTACTAAGCAGATAAAAATGATTTGAAAACACAAATAGCTAGACGATTTACAGCATTAGGGTGCGAATATTTGAGAGTATTTTTGCGTTTTGGAACAATAATAAAATGGTGGCCCCACCTGGACTCGAACCAGGGACCTAACGATTATGAGTCGTGTGCTCTAACCAACTGAGCTATAGGGCCATTTAAGACGCGTTAGTTATAGTTATGTAATAACTAAGCGGTGAGAAGTATAAGAACTTTTAATTGCCTTGTCACTAGCCAATAGGGTAAAAAATGTATTTTATTAATCAATTGATTATTAAATGTTCGCAACTGTACAAGTCAAAATTAGAGAAATAAAAAAGCCAGCAACTGCTGGCTTTTTTCTAAGGATTTACAACCCTAATTTCTTCTCTAAATAGTGGATGTTTGTGCCACCATTATGGAAGTTTTCATCAGCAAGAATTTTCTTGTGAAGCGGGGTGTTGGTTTTTATACCATCAATTACAAGCTCGTTCAGTGCGTTTTTAGCACGTGAAATCGCTACGTCACGGTTTTCACCGTAAGTGATAAGCTTACCAATCATTGAATCGTAATGCGGTGGTACTGAGTAATCAGCGTAAATGTGGCTGTCCCAGCGAATACCTAAACCGCCAGCAGGGTGGAATCGTGTGATTTTACCTGGTGATGGAATAAAGGTTTCAGGGTCTTCCGCATTGATACGGCATTCAATCGCATGGCCGCGAATAACAATATCATCTTGAGTAATTGATAATGGTTGGCCAGCTGCAATTTTTAGCTGTTCTTTGATCAGATCGATGCCAGTAACCATTTCAGTTACTGGGTGCTCTACCTGAATACGTGTATTCATTTCAATAAAGTAGAACTCACCATTTTCGTATAAGAACTCAAATGTACCTGCACCGCGGTAGCCAATTTCAACACATGCACGTGTACAGCGTTCACCAATGTTTTTACGCATTTCTGCTGTAATACCTGGCGCAGGTGCTTCTTCTACCACTTTTTGGTGGCGACGTTGCATTGAACAATCACGCTCACCTAAGTGAACCGCATTGCCTTGGCCGTCAGCAAGAACTTGAATTTCAATGTGACGTGGGTTTTCAAGGAATTTCTCCATGTAAACAACGCCATTATTGAAGAATTGCTTCGCTTCTGTTTGCGTTAATGCAATTGAATCGATTAGCTCTTCTTCGCTACGCACTACACGCATACCACGACCACCGCCGCCGCCAGCTGCCTTGATGATTACTGGGTAACCAATGCGTTTTGCGATTTGCTTGTTGCGCTCGCTGTCGTCTGTAAGTGGACCATCAGAACCTGGAACACAAGGAACGCCGGCTTTACGCATAGCGTCGATTGCTGAAACCTTGTCACCCATCATGCGAATAGTGTCGCCTTTCGGGCCAATGAAAATAAAACCACTTTGCTCTACTTGATCAGCAAAGTCGGCATTTTCTGATAGGAAACCGTAACCTGGGTGAATTGCTACAGCGTCAGTTACTTCTGCCGCCGCAATGATACGTGTTGTATCTAAATAGCTTTCAGATGCAGGTGGCTTACCAATACAAATGGTTTCATCTGCAAGTAAAACGTGTTTTAGGTCTTTGTCTGCAGTTGAGTGCACAGCAACAGTTTTTATACCGAGCTCTTTACATGCACGCAGCACACGCAGGGCGATTTCGCCGCGGTTTGCAATTACAACTTTATCTAACATAAGGGTTGCCTTCTGCGTGTGTTATTCGATTACAAATAGAGGTTGGTCGAACTCAACAGCATCTTCGTTATCTACTAAGATCGCTTTAACAACACCCGCTTTATCAGATTCAATTTGGTTCATCATCTTCATTGCTTCTACGATACATAATGTGTCGCCAACACTTACTGTGTCGCCAACTTCTACGTATGATGCCGCTTCAGGTGAAGATGCGCGGTAGAATGTACCTACCATTGGTGATTTAACTTGATGGCCTGAAACAACAGCAGGTGCTGCTGATTCTTCAGTTGCAACAGGTGCCGCTGCCGGAGCTACTACTGGCGCAGCAGCAGGAGCCGCAGCGTAATGAACTGGAGCAGCCATTGGTGCAGAGCTATGACGATTAATACGTACCGACTCTTCACCTTCCGTGATTTCTAATTCAGCAATACCTGATTCTTCAACAAGTTCAATAAGCTTTTTGATTTTGCGAATATCCATTCTAACGACCCGCCTTATAATATTTTATTTAAATGTGTGTTTAGCGATCGGCCAAGATAGCGTCTAATGCCATTTTGTAACCGTTCGCACCAAATCCGCAAAGAACGCCTTTTGCAACATCACTAAAGTAGGAGTGATGGCGAAACGCTTCTCTTTGATAAATATTTGTCAGATGTACCTCAACAAAAGGAATCGCTACACTGAGTAATGCGTCGCGCAGTGCTACGCTGGTATGCGTAAATGCGGCAGGGTTAATAATAATAAAATCAACCTGCTCAAATGCTGAATGAATCGTCGAGATTAATTCGGCTTCGCTATTACTTTGAAAGTGCGTCAGTGCCACGTTGTTTGAATCTGCGTACTGAGTTAAGTGTTGCATTATTTCAGCTAATGTTTGCGCACCGTATATTTCAGGTTCGCGTTTGCTCAACATGTTTAAATTTGGGCCATTTAATACTAAAACTCGTAAACGTGCAGTCATCTTTCGTGAACTTCCTATTAAATCATTGAGGTTTGCTATTTTTTGTAAATTCCACGTTTAACTTAAGGTTTGTCGTGGTAAATAGCAAGTTTTTCTCACGATGGCGTATTATTATAGAGAGTTCGCAGAATATAGCAGCAAAATACTGGTCTAATCAGCAGGGGGGATGGTTTGCTGATTAGACCGGGGTAGTTAGAATTTATTAGAAAGGGCGCTTAAGTGGGCTGAAAATTCATCAGCATTTTGAAAACCAGTAACGCGATGGTCAGGTAACTCTTTGCCTTGACGGTCAAAGAATAAAATTGTTGGCAAGCCGAATACATCAAAGCGTTCCATAAAGGCGATAGTGGTATCATTTGATTCAGTTAAATCAGCTTGAATTAATACATAGTCTTTAAACGCTGCTTGCACGTCAGCATCTGGGAAAGTGTACTTTTCGAACTCTTTACAAGCAACACACCAGTCAGCGTATAAATCAAACATCACAAGCTTTCCTTGTGCTGCTGCTTTAGTCACTTCTGTATCCAGCTCTTCTAAGTTAGTAACGTGAATAAACTGGCCGTGTACATCCGCAGATGTGTTTGCTGTTACTTTCGCAGAGTCTGATGGCCAAATTTGTTGACTAATTGACGTAAGTGCACTAAACACCATTACAAACGAAACTAACCAGAGCGCAGTTTTGCCTTTGTTATTTGTAGTAAGAGTATGCCAGTAATAAAGGTAAACCCCAGTTACTAATAATAAGCCTGAACCAATCATTACAATAATATGCCAAGGTACGATGCGCTCTAATAAAATCAGCGGTACCATTAGCATAATAAAGCCGAATAAGGTTTTTACTTGCTCCATCCAAGCGCCTGCTTTTGGTAATAACTTACCGCCAGAGGTACCTAATAACAGAAGTGGAATACCCATACCAAGGCTTAGCACATACAGCGTAATGCCACCGACAAAGTAGTCGCCACTTTGTGCAACATATAATAACGCAGCAGATAATGGCGCTGTAGTGCATGGCGAGGCGATTAAACCAGACAATACACCCATCATAAATACGCCAAGGTAGTTGCCCGATTTTTGGTTATTCGATAATTGCGTTAAGCGCGTCATCCAACTTTCTGGCAATTTGAATTCATATAAGCCAAACATTGAAAGTGCTAACAACACAAACAAAATACTAAAGCTAATCAGTACTGCAGGGTGCTGAATATATCCTTGTACTTGCCCGCCAAGTGATGCTACCACTAAACCAAGCAGCGCATAGGTAATCGCCATACCTTGCACATAGACAAATGATAAGGTGAACGCGCGTTTAGTTGATAACCCTTGTTGGCCTGCAATTAAGCTTGAAAGAATAGGGAACATTGGGAATACGCACGGTGTAAAGGCCAGTGTTAAACCCAATGCAAAAAAGATGGCTAAATTAGTTAGTAAGCTTTGCTGGTTTAACTTGTCTGTAAGTGATAACTCACTGTTAGATTCATTTGAAGGCGTTACTGGTGCTTCTGAAATACTATCGTTTGTAGTTTTGTCAGCTGATGAGCTTTGGAAAGCCGTTAGTGGAATTTCCACAATGACAGGTTGATAACACAGCCCCGCTTCTGCACAGCCTTGGTAGCGTACTTTTACGTAAGCACCCTCTATTACATTATCGAGTTTAGAGACTGTAGTGAGCTCATTAAAATACACTTGCGTTTTACCAAAGTACTCATCTTCGTGGTCATTACCTTTAGGTAATTTTGGCAGTGTTAACTCAGCACCTTTGGCAACAAATTCTAGCTTTTCTTTATAAAGGTAATAACCATCAGCAATATCCCAGCCTATAAATAAGGTTGAGCCTTGCTGATCAAAATCGATTTTAAATGCTTCATCGACCTTTAAAAACTGAGGTTGACTGGTTTTTATAAGATCATTAAAGGTGGTATTGGCGTTTGCCGGTTGACCTAAAAAGGCAAAAAGCGTGTTTAATAACAACACACAGCCAAAAGTTATAAAGCGCATTACGCGAGTACCTCATCTATCCAACTAAAATATTCGTCATTGCCATCAGTGATGTTAATCACTTGAATTTCAGGCACATCATACGGGTGGATCTGTTTTAATGTGTCGATTAATACGTGAGTTTTTGCCGCTTGGGTTTTTATAAACAGCTTAATTTCCGTATCGTGTGCCATTTTACCTTGCCACATGTAAAAAGATTCAACTTGCGGTAAGACATTTACACAGGCAGCAAGTTTCTTTGTGAGCAGTGTTTTTGCAATGGCATGTGCGTCATCTTTTGTTGCACACGTTGTTAGTACTAATTGATAATTAGCCATACTGAACCTTCAGAAAATGTGTAAGTCTCACATTTTATACATTAAATATCATGAATGATCATTAAAACAGGGTGATTAGATAACAGCGAAAAGAGTGATTCTTTAAGCTGTATTTTTCCTAAGCTTGAATTAAGACCAGAAAACCCCAATATTCATTTCATCTATTTTTAAGGAAGCGCTATGTTTAAAGCCTTATTTTTTCTTTTTATTGTTATCCCGATTATTGAAATAGCTCTACTTATTCAGGTAAGCGAAGTGATTGGTGGTTGGAGTACCATTGCGCTTGTTATTGTAACTGCTTTTGTCGGTGCTAAATTAGTAAAGCAACAGGGAACAGATGCGCTGAAAAACGTGCAAGTTCAAATGGCGCAAGGGCAAATGCCGGCAGAAGAGTTGTTTGCAGGTTTATGTGTGATTATTGCCGGTGTGTTGTTATTAACCCCAGGTATTATGACCGACGTCATTGGCTTTTTGTTACTAACCCCAGTTGTGCGTAAGCGTCTTGCAGCTAATTTAATGTCGCAAGCTAAGGTGAAAATGACCAATCCACAGCAAGGTGGTGGCTTTTATTATTCATCTTTCACACACACTCAGTCACCTGAGCGTGAGCAATTTACTGAAACACATATTCAATCAAATAAACCGTCTAATACATTAGAGGGTGAGTTTGAGCGAAAAGACTAAAAAATTTGCAATAAACCCCTTGGGATCTATTTTTTAATCCCCATAAATTGCATAACTAACTTTTTTGGGCCTTTAGGCCTTATTTCTGAGATAGAAAATTAAATCAGGAGAAAAACCCATAATGAACATTCGTCCATTACATGATCGCGTTATCGTAAAGCGTCTTGAAGAAGAAACTAAATCAGCAGGCGGTATCGTACTTACAGGTTCGGCTGCCGAAAAATCTTCACGTGGTGAAGTTGTTGCAGCGGGCAATGGCCGCGTGTTAGAGAACGGCGAAGTGCGTGCACTAGAAGTTAAGGCTGGTGACACAGTACTTTTCGGCTCTTACGTAGAAAAAACTGAGAAAATCGACGGTCAAGAATACTTGATCATGCGTGAAGACAATATCTTAGGTATTGTTGGTTAATTTTTCGTTTTTAAATTATCGGTTTTAACAGAATTTTAAGGAATTAAATCATGGCAGCAAAAGACGTACGTTTTGCAGGTGATGCTCGCGCTAAAATGCTAGCGGGTGTAAATGTATTAGCAGATGCAGTTAAAGTTACACTTGGTCCAAAAGGCCGTAACGTTGTTTTAGACAAGTCATTCGGCTCACCAGTAATCACTAAAGATGGTGTATCAGTTGCGAAAGAAATCGAGCTTGAAGACAAGTTCGAAAACATGGGTGCACAAATGGTTAAAGAAGTTGCATCTAAAGCAAACGATGCAGCGGGTGACGGTACAACGACAGCAACTGTACTTGCACAATCAATCGTAAACGAAGGTCTTAAATCAGTAGCTGCGGGTATGAACCCAATGGACCTTAAGCGCGGTATTGATAAAGCAGTTGCAGCAGCGGTAGAAGAGCTTAAAGCACTATCTGTTCCATGCGCAGACACAAAAGCAATTGCACAAGTTGGTACTATTTCAGCTAACTCAGACACAGAAATCGGTGACATCATTGCAAATGCAATGGAGCGCGTTGGTCGTGAGTCAGGTGTTATCACTGTTGAAGACGGTCAAGCACTTGAAAACGAACTAGACGTTGTTGAAGGTATGCAGTTTGACCGCGGTTACTTATCGCCTTACTTCATCAACAATGCTGAGAAAGGTGTAGTTGAACTAGATAGCCCATTTATTCTACTTGTAGACAAAAAAGTATCTAATATTCGTGAGCTTCTACCAACACTTGAAGCTGTTGCAAAAGCAAGCAAGCCGCTACTTATTATTGCTGAAGACCTAGAAGGCGAAGCACTAGCAACATTAGTTGTTAACAACATGCGCGGTATCGTGAAAGTTGCAGCGGTTAAAGCACCTGGTTTTGGCGACCGTCGTAAAGCAATGTTACAAGACATCGCAATTCTAACTGGCGGTACAGTAATCTCTGAAGAGGTGGGTCTTGACCTAGAAAAAGCACAGCTTGAAGATTTAGGTTCAGCGAAGCGCGTTGTTATCACTAAAGATGATACAACAATTATCGATGGTGTTGGTGAGCAAGGCGCAATTGATGCACGTGTTAACCAAATCAAAGCACAAATCGAAGAAGCAACGTCAGACTACGACAAAGAAAAGCTACAAGAGCGCCAAGCTAAACTAGCTGGTGGTGTTGCAGTAATCAAAGTAGGTGCTGCTACTGAAGTTGAAATGAAAGAGAAGAAAGACCGCGTTGAAGATGCGTTACATGCAACGCGCGCAGCGGTTGAAGAAGGTGTAGTACCAGGTGGTGGTGTTGCTCTAGTACGTGTTGCTAGCAAAATCGAAAGCCTAACAGGTGACAACGAAGACCAAAACCACGGTATTAAAGTTGCTCTACGTGCAATGGAAGCACCACTTCGTCAAATCGTTTCTAACGCAGGTGATGAAGCATCAGTAGTTGTTAACGCAGTAAAAGCAGGTGAAGGTAACTACGGTTATAACGCTGCAACTGGCGAATACAGCGATATGCTAGAAATGGGTATTCTTGACCCAACAAAAGTAACGCGTTCAGCATTACAATTCGCAGCATCAATTGCTGGTCTTATGATCACTACAGAAGCTATGGTTGCTGAAATCCCTCAAGATGCGCCAGCTGCACCAGATATGGGCGGTATGGGTGGCATGGGTGGCATGGGCGGCATGATGTAAACCTCCCACACTCATTTCAAGTAAATTCACTTGAATACAGAAAATCAATTAAAGCCCCGAAATTCGGGGCTTTTTTGTATGGGTTGATTTCAATTTGTTTCAAATTAATTCATTCAATTTCAATTTTCTAGGGTACAGATTAGGGTAATTATAAATTGATAATGTCAGAAAAATGATATAAAAATAATTTAATACCCTAATTTAAACCCTTATTAAAAATGGAAAAAATTCTTAAAGACTCGAAAATAGCCAGTGAAACATGCCCTGAGGGTCGGAATCAAACCAAACTTTACGATGGTAATGGTTTGTATTTGTTGATAAAAAGTAGTGGCTCCAAACTCTGGAGATACCGATATCAGTTTCAGGGGAAGGGAAACGAAATAGCGTTAGGTAAATACCCTACAGTTAGCCTGCATGATGCTAGAGAAAAGGCTGATGTGCAGCGAAAGCTTGTTGCTGCTGGAAAGGATCCTGCGGTTATCAGAAAGTCTGAGAAGGCCGCAATAAACCTTGGTGATAGAACATTTGGCACGGTCGCTTTAAGTTGGTGGGAACAACGCAAAGATAAGTGGAGTAAGGATTATGCTAAAAAGGTCAAACGCTGGATTACCAAAGATTGCAAAATCTTGTTGCCACTTAATGTCAATGAAATTGATGAAGGACATATAACAGAATTAATGATATCAATAGAGTCTTCCGGAAATATTAAAAAAGCACCGGTAGTTTTGTCTATTGTTCGTAGGGTTTTTGGCCGTGCTTTAGCGTTAAGGTTTACAAAACGCAACCCAGCCCAAGGCTTTCCATTGATGGATGTTATATCTCCACTTCCTGCGGTGAAGTCTTTTGCTGCTATTTTAGAGCCTAAATCTTTAGGTAAATTGATATTTGACATTGATACATCTGAGTCAGGTACGTACTGTACTGTTGAGGCACTGAAATTACTACCAAGAGTATTTTTGAGGCCGAATGAGTTGCGAAATTTACGATGGGATTATGTCGACTTTAAAGAAAAGCTCATTAGAATCCCTGCTGAAACGATGAAAAGTAAACGAGATCATTTGGTTCCATTATCAACACAAGTCATTTTACAGTTGAATGAATTGAATAAAGTAACTGGGTATTCACCCTATATATTTCCTAACAGTCAAAATAGTGATAAACCAATTAGTAAAAATGTATTGACGAACAGACTCAAAGCTCTAGGGTATAGCGGAGATATAATGACTGCACACGGATTTAGAAGTACGGCATCAACAATTCTTAATGAAAAAGACTGGGATGATATCGTGGTTGAAATGCAATTAGCTCACCTTACAGGAACGGTAACATCTAGAACCTATAACAGAGCAAAATATTTATCTCAACGTAGAGCAATGATGCAATATTGGGCGGATCACTTAGAAGAGTTAAAGTCAGGGTATTTGTAAACTAGTTTTAGTTAGCTGTCGCAATAAATTTGTTATACCAATCAGATGCAGACTTAATACATGGTACTTCTAACCACAATTGACTTGGAATACCCATATTTAATTCAAAGTTATATAGGGCTTCAATTTGTGATTTAGCAAAAAAGATTTTAGCTAAATTATGATATCTATCATTGTCAGTTAAAAACCTAGCTCTGAATATTTCATAAGCAATATTAATATATAAATTTTCAATTTCAGCTATTGGAAAGCCTAGAAAAAAAGAGTCTATATTTGGCAGATAAGAACCCATAGCTCTAAACTCATCTAACCAATTGTCTGCCTCAATTGACTCTATTTCTTCATCTGTAATACTAATACGTTGATATTTAGGGGAAGGGGGCTCGTTTTCGCTTAAGTTAAATCCAATAAGCTCGTCTTTATAAAAGTCAGTACCTTCTGATTTTTCTAATGCAATTAGTAAGTTATCCTTAAATATTTCTATAGCTAGATCAGGAGTTTCTGCCGACATTATATTGAACATACCTTGTGCTCCATCGGTGTAAAAGAAAGCACTTCCCGGCACTAACTTTTCAACTTGGTAGACAAAATCCATTGTTGGAGATCTTTTTCCAAAAAAGTAATCACGCCATTTTCTTAGATCTGTATTAAGCAACAGTTTCCTTGCTTCATTTTCAATTTTTGAGCCTTCATAGATACCTACAATTTCATCTACCTTCAAAACTTGCTTGTTTAATACCGCTCTTTTAGAGCGATAATTTGTTAATTCTTGAGGGCTTTGGACTCCCCATTTTTTGAATAAAAAACGACACCAAAACGCTGTTTTAAGCCGATCAACTTCAGTTGCCATACCACATCTCAGTTAAAAAAAATAGTCCCATGTACCAGCCAATTTTGATGGCTTATACAGCAACATTTTCTCACGTTAATTTATACCCGTAAATTAAATCAAGAGGAATTATCAATGGAAAACAAATTAGTATTAAACTTCAATGATCTAGAGCTAATTCTAGGTAAAAGCAAGGTGACAATTTGGAGGTACATTCAGGCAGGTGTATTGCCTAAGCCCATGAAGAAAGGGAGATTATTTATTGGTTGGCGCAAAGAAACAATAGAAGCTTGGTTAGATGAATGTGAAAAGGAGGCTGCGTAATGAATAATCAGATTTCGCGACTAAATAAAATTTATAAAATTACGGTTAATGAATTGAAAAATTGTCTATCGGATGAAGAGTTAGCATTCATCGGAACACGATTTTTCCTTTTCGAAATTGCAAACGATTCTCTTTTTTCAAACAACCAAATAATTGAAATACTTACAGCATTCAAAGAAATTACTTTTGATGAATTCAGTCTACATGATGTTTTTAAGCATGACGTTCGAATAGTATTTCAAGCATTTGAGTTATCTAAAGATTTGAATAATTCAGGACTTCAGTCTCTTAAAGATCAAGCTAAATCAAAAGAGGTGAAGTAATGAGACAAATCAGCATTACTCAGGACAATGCTTACTTAATCGATCAGTATTTCGCTCAATTGCAAGCTGGGTGCAAAGTAAGAACACTGAGCTATAAAGATTTAGAAGCAGCATCGCACATTGCCGAATCAATATTAGAGCGACTACTACGAAAGCAAAATCGGCAGAATATTTTGGCCTTGGTAAAACCTAAGTACATGGCATTTAAGCCCGAGTACCGAGGTGTTCCCCAGCATACTCAATGTTATATTAAGCGTGGCAAAAAGCATTGGTATTTATCTAGCATTATGCGAACAAAAGCTGATCGTGGTGGTAGTTGTAAAGTTGAGATCGTTAAAGATTCACTCGCTAATAAACACATTGATATTGTGAAGTTTGTGACAAAAGACTTAACTAGCGATTCTTAATAAACAATCCCCTGCTACCGCAGGCAGTACTATCTATATAGTGGTTAGCTCGATAGCTAGCCACTATAGTTTAATATTCATCATCAAATATTATATCAAGCTGCTTTTGCTTAATGCTCTTTAACAACTTAGTTTGATCGCTAATTTCGAAATTTTTTATATCTTGAAATTTTTTTAATTGAGGTAATTCTGTCTGGAGATCCTTAATAAATCTTTTTAAGTGTTCGTCAAGTAACGAAGCAGCTCTTTTAGAGTCATCAGAATGCGAAAAAATAAATAAAAGTAACTTAAGCAAGTGTGTGATTGAACGATGGTAGCCAACAATTAAACTTCCAACTTTTATTGACGACAATTTAGAAATGAAATTCGGGTATTCCAACTCGTTTAAGTTAGAGTTTATATGTCCATATTCTGCTTTTAATTGCCTTATAAACTTATCGATAAGGATAATAGAATTATTCAGATCATCAAGATCACTGATTGATGCTATTTGCTTTTGAATTATTGCGTTGACTTGCATAAAAAGTTGATAGCTTAAAGACTTTGTGTTGCTTGGTTGATGTTCAGTAAAAAGCATCGCGTATAACTCAAGTTGTGATTCAAGTTCAGTTAAATTAATCATGAGAATTAAGCTCCTTATCTTGAGACAAAGGCATACTACTTTTAAAAATACTTGGAGGGAGAAACTCTCTTAGCATCACCTTTGCTTTCTTTAGCTTGTTTTTTAGAGAGCCTATTAACTCATTTTGTGTGTTAAAAATTTTAGCTAGCAAGGCTGCATAATTTCGTTGAGCATACCACTCCGCTCGACTTAATCTACGTCGTTTAGGCCCAAATCTGAGCTGTCCATGTTTTAAGCTTACTGAAGCATAATAGTTATCTTGAAAAGTACGCATAGCAGACTTGTAGGCGTAATCTTTGGTGCTCTTTTTGGTGCTTTTACACGCTCTCTGGGCTTCAAGGCCGGGATGAAACGACGTTAAGTTAATACTACCGTCATCATTTAGCTTAGGCGTCGCTCCGAAATGCAGATGAATCCAGCGCTCGTCCAAATGGGCTTCGAGAGATACGAAGCTATCACCAAGTTGATCTTTTAAAAATTTTTTTGTGTCATTAACCCACAATTGAACTTCACGTGAGTGCCAATTTTCAAGAGTAGACTCAACCTTAATCGAGGCAACTCCAAACCCTATTATTTGCGCATCTTTTCGAATTTTCCTACCTAAACGGTCTTTACTGTTTGCAGCTAGCAACTTTGCCTTTTCCAAAGCTTCAAGAGGCTTTACACCATAAAGTAATATTGGCTCTTGGGGGCTTGTTATGTGCGGATATGAGTTTTCTGTACGTTGACACTCTCGTGCAACCGCTTCCGCGGAAGGTCTCTTACTGTTCTTCCTAGGAACATCAGCGTATGTTTCAAAATGTATGAATTGATAGCTATTTTGCATTTTATCACCTTGGATAGTTAAAAATTTATTTTTGATATCCATGATGCTGAAGGCAGATTATCTCTTTTCTCCAGTCCTGCAAGGCCGACGTTTATGTTTGCGAAGCAAAAATACATAAACCTAGTCGGTCACTAGCTTTATTGAATACTGTACATGTAACCAGTATTAGTGTCAAGGTGAATTTATTGTGCGTTTTCGTACAACATTGATTTTTATGATTATTTTTTTGTTTTATGTTGACTTTTCTATTTTTATAATTTAAAATAAATCATTCTAAACTGTTCTGCTTATTTTTCTTCTTTCGTCAGAAAGAGGATTTGATATTTAAAACCTTCTTTTTACTTTTTCTACTTCTCATTTATCTTCTTAAATTTGTTACTTTTTATATAATTTAACAATATTTACTATAAAAAAGTGACTACATAACACCACACGAAGATAGAAAAACTTCTTTCGCTAGAAAGGGGATTATATAAAGTCTTAGATATCAAAATTTAAAATTTTGTTGATATCAAAAAAGCCCCAAATTTTAAATTTTTTTGATACCCGGCTTCGATTGGTTAAAACTTTGATCAAATCGAACAAGCTTTGTTCGTTAACTCTATCCTTTTCCTCAAACCTCTTGTTTACTCCCCAATTTTCTCATACTCTAAATTCAAGAAAATTGAGGGCTCGATATGTCTGACGAAATACTCACTCTTAAAGAGTTAGCTGAATATCTCAAATTAACTGAAAAAACGGCATACCGCCTAGCTGCTGAAGGAAAGCTTCCGGGGTTCAAAGTGGGTGGTTCTTGGCGGTTTAAAAGTGAAGATATAGATGCATGGATACAAAAACAAAAAGTAGCTAAGGACGAAGTTAATGATTAAAGAACAACAAATCGAAGAAGCTCTAATTTCTAAGCTTAAAGATCTTAAGTATACCTATCGTCCAGATATTAAAGATAAGGCTTCTTTAGAACAAAATTTTCGTGAAAAATTCGAGCGCCATAACTTAGTAAAATTAACAGACTCTGAATTTTCTAAGCTCAAGAGCGAAATTATTAGCAACGATGTCTTCACATCTGCAAAACGCTTGCGTGAACGACAAGCTTTTGAACGTGAAGATGGTACTCCAATGGATTACACCTTAGTTAATAATAAAGACTGGTGTAAAAACGATTTTGAAGTTACCAATCAGTTACGTATCAATACCGAAAACAGCCACCATCGCTATGACGTAATAATATTGATGAATGGCTTACCAGTTGTACAAATAGAATTAAAATCTCATCAAATTGTTACCCGTCGTGCCATGGAACAAATCGTTAATTACAAGAACGATTTAGGCAATGGCTATACGAATAGCTTAATGTGTTTTATGCAGTTATTCATTGTTAGCAATGGAAATAGGACATATTACTTTGCTAACAATCAAAACCAACATTTTACATTTGATGCAGATGAACGCTTCTTGCCGATTTATCAATTAGCAGACAAAGACAATGAAAAAATTCACAATCTAACAGACTTTTCCGACAGCTTTTTAGCCAAGTGCACCTTAGGTCAAATGATTGGTCGCTATATGGTTTTAGTGCAGTCTGAACAAAAACTGATGATGATGCGCCCGTATCA
The DNA here is from genome assembly GCF_057367955.1 of Pseudoalteromonas sp. NS-SX12. Lineage (NCBI taxonomy): Bacteria > Pseudomonadati > Pseudomonadota > Gammaproteobacteria > Alteromonadales > Pseudoalteromonadaceae > Pseudoalteromonas > Pseudoalteromonas sp. NS-SX12. The sequence continues at coordinate 1,342,066 of NZ_CM170634.1, forward strand.
AATATATGCGGTGCAAGCGATAGTAGATTGCATAAAAGAAGACCGTGGCAATGGGTATATTTGGCATACTACAGGCAGCGGTAAAACCTTAACATCATTTAAAGCTTCGACTCTCTTAAAAGACAACGAAGATATCCACAAAGTATTATTCGTGGTGGATAGGAAAGATCTCGACCGACAAACACGTGAAGAATTTAATAAGTTTCAAGACAAGTGTGTTGAAGAAAATACCAATACTGAAGCATTAGTGCGTCGGCTACTATCTGATTCAAAAAAAGACAAAGTTATAGTAACTACTATTCAAAAACTAGGGTTAGCACTTGATGAAACAAGTGAGAAAGCAAAGCAACAACAAGAAAAAGGTAAGCTGACTTACAAGCAACGCTTAGAGCACCTAAGAGACAAACGCATGGTGTTCATTTTCGATGAATGCCATCGTTCGCAGTTTGGTGAAAACCATGGTGCAATTAAAACATTTTTTAATAATCACCAACTGTTTGGTTTTACAGGTACACCAATATTCGACGATAACTCGACGATCAAACGTTTTTACGAAGATAAAGGCTATAAAGTCACAACTGAGGATGTTTTTGAAAAACCACTCCATGAATACACGATTACTAACGCAATTCACGACCGTAATGTTTTGAGCTTTCATGTTGATTACTTCGGAAAGGAAGTAAAAGCACTTGAAGACGGCAAGCAACAAGATGAAAGCAAGCAAAAGAAAAAAGCGAAAAAAGAAAATCCTCCACCAGAGGCTGTTGTAAAAGCAATTTTAGATAAACACGATCAAGCAACTGATTACCGCCGTTTTAACGCAATCTTTGCCACTTCAAAAATTGATAGTGCAATTGAGTATGTAAAGTTGTTCAAACAGCAACAAGCTGAACGATTAGCTGAAGATGAAGACTATCGCCCTCTAAATATCGCATGCGTATTTTCTCCTCCAGCTCAAGCTTTGGCAAAAGATAAAGAAGGTAACGCAAAGAATATAAAAGACATAAAACAGCTTCAAGATGACTTAAAACAAGAACAAGAAGACAACAAAAATAATCCTGAAGAAAAGAAAGCTGCGCTAATAGATATTATTAGTGGCTACAACAAAATGTACCAAACAAATCATTCTATCAACGAGTTTGATTTGTATTATCAGGATGTCCAGCAACGAATTAAAGACCACAAATATCCAGATGCAGATTTACCAAGAGGCCACAAAGATAAAATCGACATCATAATTGTTGTCGATATGCTACTTACAGGTTTTGACTCAAAGTACCTTAACACTCTGTATGTAGATAAAAATCTAAAATACCATGGGTTAATCCAAGCATTTTCGAGAACAAACCGTGTATTGAACGACACTAAGCCGCATGGGAATATTTTAGACTTTCGTTTTCAAGAAGATGAAGTGGACACTGCTATCGCAAAGTTCTCTGGCAGTGGTGAAGAGGCTGATAAAGAAATTTGGCTAGTTGATCCAGCCCCTGTTGTAGTGGAGCAATTTAAGGAAGCTGTCGATGAATTGGAAAGTTTTATGGGGAGCCATGGTTTAACAGCTACGCCTGATCAAGTACCAAATTTAAAAGGTGAAATCGCTAAAATTGACTTTGTTAGTCATTTTAAAAAGGTGCAAAAGCTAAAAACCAAGCTCGATCAATACACAGATTTAAGTGAAGAAGACGTCAATGCTATTAACCGCCTCATGCCAATTGATAAGCAACGTGGATTCAAAGGTGCGTATTTAGAAACAGCCATTGAGCTTAAACCTTTACAGCAAAAGCCAATAGACGATACGTCTTCAGAGTTGACCGATAAGCTTCAACAGCTAGATTTGGAGCTGGTCTTATTTGGTTCCGCACTTATTGATTATGACTATATTATGGCTCTTATTGCTCGCTCAACGGTGACAACTTCCATTCGCAAGAGAGCTGTCACTCGTGAAGAGGTTATCGATATTATTAAGTCCAATGCCAATATCATGGATGATCATGAGACCATGTTGGCCTACGTAAGCTCTTTACCTGTAGGTCAACAAAATGAAGATGATATCCGCAAGGGTTATATAGCTTTCAAATCTAAACTTGCTAAAGATAACCTGCAAAATATAGCTAAAAATCACAGTTTAGAGCCAGATGCTCTACAAGCTTTTGTAGATAACATATTGGACAGAATGATTTTTGATGCAGGGCTATTAACCGATTTGCTTGCACCACTAGGACTAGGCTGGAAAGCAAGACGCACTGCTGAATTAGCACTAATGGATGAATTAGGCCCTTACCTTCATAAACTAGCCGAAGGTCGTGAAATTTCGGGGTTAGAACTTGATGAGTAATAATGCAGAGAAAAAAAAACTAGTGCCTGAGTTAAGATTTCCTGAGTTCCTCAATGAAGTAGATTGGCATCAGTACAAAATTGAAAATATTTGCGCTAAGCCATTTAGTGGAGGGACTCCGACTACTTCACAGAAAAAATATTATGGAGGCTCTATTCCGTTCATTCGGTCTGCCGAGATTAACTCTGCGGTAACTGGTTTATCTTTAACTGAGGAAGGCTTAAATAATTCTTCTGCTAAGTTAGTTAAAAAAGGTGATGTTTTATTTGCTCTATATGGAGCAAATAGTGGTGACGTGGGCCTAGCAAAGATAGATGGTGCCATTAACCAAGCAATATTATGTTTAAGGGCTAACGCGAGTAACGAATTTTTATACCAATATTTACTCTATAAAAAGACTCAAATTATCTCTAAATACCTACAGGGGGGGCAAGGTAATTTATCAGGGGACATCGTTAAATCAATTGAGCTGCCAGTTCCTAAACCAAAAGAACAAGAAAAAATTGCTGACTGTTTAACCTCTTTAGATGAGTTAATAACAGCTCACACAAAAAAGCTCGACTCAATAAAAAATTACAGAAAAGGTTTAATGCAACAACTTTTCCCAACCGAAGGTGAGACTACTCCCAAATTGAGGTTTGCCGAATTCTCTGACGCAGGGGACTGGAAAAATAGAAGTTTCTCCACCATGTTTGAAATTGGTGGGGGTAAAGATCATAAGCATTTAGCGAAGGGAAATATTCCTGTTTATGGATCTGGCGGCTATATGCGTTCCGTAGATTCATTTTTATATGATGGAGAAAGTGCTTGCATAGGCCGTAAAGGAACAATTAACAAGCCTATGTATTTAGAAGGTAAATTTTGGACTGTTGATACTCTTTTCTATACACACTCATTTAAAGGCTGCTCGCCTAAGTTTGTTTACTTACTTTTTCAAAATATTAATTGGTTAAAGTTTAATGAAGCTGGCGGGGTTCCAAGTTTATCTAAGGTGATTATTAATAAAATTGAAGTCCGAGTCCCTAGCCAAGATGAGCAAAATAGAATCGCAGCAGCTATCTGGTCAATTGATAAGTTAATAACTGAACAAGATAAAAAGCTTGAATCTTTAAAGGACCATAAAAAAGGCTTACTGCAAAAACTTTTCCCATCAATCAAGGATGAAGATTACCATGAGTAGCATACCTGTATCATTTCCCAAAGAGCATTTTGAAAACCAAATAATTCCAAAAATTCAAGGGAAGCCAAATAAGAAATTACTAAAAGATATTTATCAGTTAAGCGGTGATGGGGAGCTTTACCAGCTAAAAGACAGCTCAGATGATGATGCTACTCAAGAAGCAGAACATCAATTAATTAAAGCAGGCTTGTTAGCCGTTGAAAGTTTAGAAAAAATAGCAGCTACAATTCGACTTCTGTTGGATAAAAAACGTTATATGCTTTTGTTCGCATACAACGGCACAGGTAAAACTCGCTTATCTGTAGAATTTAAGAATGTTTTAACTGATGGAAATAAAGATACTCTTTATTTCAATGCTTTTACAGAAGACTTGTTCAGCTGGGACAACGACTTAGAAAATGACGAAAATCGTAAGTTAAAATTAAACCAAGAATCAAAATTCTTTGATGGCATAAATGAGCTAGATTTAGATAGCAAAGTAGGTGTTCTTGTGCAACGCTATGCCGATTATAACTTCATTATTGACTATGACGATTGGGAAGTTACATTTTTCCGTGAGCGTGACTCTGAGAATGATCCTATTCCCATTAAAGTGTCTCGCGGTGAAGAAAATATCTTTATATGGTGCTTTTTCTTAGCGATTGCTCAACTAGCTATGGATAAACAAGAAGCGTATAGCTGGGTAAAATTCATTTACATTGACGATCCTATATCTTCGCTCGACGAGAACAATGCAATAGCTGTTGCGCACCATTTAGCTACCATGTTTAAAAAGCATCATGAAGATAATGACAATAGCGATATTCGCACCATAGTTTCATCACATCACACGCTGTTTTTTAACGTTATGTGTAATGAGTGGGGGAACGCTGAAAAATTCTATTTTAGTGCAATAGGCGACGCTTATTTACTTAAAGAGTTACGTGGTGATAATGCTCGTATTTATCATGTTGCTATGATCAAAGAGCTTAAAAAAGCCGTCGATAACAATGAGGTTTATACCTACCATTTCAATATTCTTCGTTCCCTAATGGAAAAAGCCGCAGTATTCCACGGTTATAGCGACTTTGGCCACTTTATCAAATTTGATGATGATGACGAAGAACACACAAAACTGAAGCGAATCTTACAAATAATGAACCATAGCGGTTACTCGATGATGGAACCAAGAGAAATGGGTGCTGAAAATAAAAGAGATTTTGTAAAAATATTTAATGATTTTATTGAAACTTACCCATTTAACACCACCATTTTTAGCGAAGTTAACACAGAGGCACTAAACGCATGACTCAAGAAGAATTAAATAGACTAGGTAAGACCCTCTGGAATATCGCCGATAAGCTGCGTGGTAAAATGAATGCAGACGACTTTCGCGATTATATGCTGTCGTTTCTGTTTTTAAGATATCTATCTGATAGTTATGAAAAAGCTGTAATGAAAGAGTTGGATGGTGAACTACCAAAACTTAGCGAAGATGATACGAAATCGCAGCTGAAAGTTTGGTATGACGCAAACCCAGCAGATACCAAAGATTTTGAAGATCATATGCGAACTAAGGTGCATTACGTAATTGAGCCAGATTACCTTTGGAGCAATATCGCTAAGTTAGCAAAGAATCAAAGCGACCTATTGCTTAGCACATTAAAGGAAGGGTTTGATTACATAGAAAACCATAGTTTTGGCGATAATTTTAAAGGTCTGTTTTCTGAAATTAATTTATCGTCTGATAAGCTTGGTAAAGATTACGTAACTCGAAATGATAAGCTTTGTACAATCATAGAAGAAATAGCTGATGGTATTGATGAATTCTCAACTGACACCGATATATTAGGTGATGCTTATGAATACTTGATTGGAGAATTTGCGGCTGGCTCGGGTAAAAAAGCAGGTGAGTTTTATACCCCTCAACCAATGTCTACTATTTTATCACGCATTGTAACCCTAGATAGTCAAGAACCAGCTGAAGGGCCAAAGTCAGGTCTAAAAAGCGTAATGGACTTTGCTTGTGGTTCTGGTTCTTTGTTATTAAATGTACGTAAACATATTGAAGAAGCAGGTGGTAAGATTGGTAAAATATATGGCCAAGAAAATAATATAACCACTTTCAACTTAGCTCGAATGAATATGCTTTTACATGGAGTGAAAGACACAGAGTTTGAATTATTTCATGGTGATTCGTTGCTGAATGAATGGCCTAGCCTAAAGGAAATGAATCCAGCTAAGAAACTTAAGTGTGACGCGATAGTTGCGAATCCACCGTTCAGCCTGCGTTGGGAGCCAACTGAAGCACTTAGTGAAGATTTTAGATTTAAAAGTCATGGAATGGCGCCTAAATCTGCCGCTGACTTTGCGTTCTTACTGCACGGTCTACACTTTTTAAGTGACGAAGGGACGATGGCAATCATACTACCTCATGGGGTTTTATTTCGAGGTGGTGCAGAAGCCCGAATTCGTAAAAAGCTATTAAAAGACCATCAGATCGATACCGTTATTGGTTTACCTCCTAACTTGTTTTTTTCGACAGGCATTCCTGTTTGTATTCTAGTTTTGAAGAAATGCAAAAAATACGATGATGTGTTGTTTATTAACGCTAGTGCTGAAGAAAGCTTTGAAAAAGGCAAACGTCAGAACAAACTTCGCCCAACCGACATTGATAAAATTGTCGAGTTTTATCAATACAGAAAAGAAGAATCTCGTTTTGCTCGCCGAGTAAAAATGGCTGAAATAGAAAAGAACGAATTCAATCTAAACATATCTCGTTACGTAAGTATCGAAAAGCCTGAAAAGAAAATAGATTTGGCCGAAGAGCATGCAAAACTGGTGAATATAGAAAAAGACATTGTGGAAGCCACAGAAACACATAATAAGTTTTTAAAGGAGCTTGGGTTAGATCCTCTGCCAATTAGTCCAATAAAAAATTAATATGTAAATCATACTGGTGGGGTATGGTGTAGGGTATCTTATTTTTAATATTTTAAAAATACACTGAATAACAGTTTCTTGGGGCTTGTGTGGGCGGCATGATGTAGTCGTCCCTCAAGTTACCTACTTGTCAAAAAAGCCAGCGCAATGCGCTGGCTTTTTTATTGCGTTAAAAAATTGATTTAATTTATAAAGTTACCAATACTTATTAGTCGAACTTTCTAGGGTCTGTTGACCTTTCAAGTTCGTTTTTGCAGCAGTTTGATTGGGTTTTATACAAGGCAGAGGCTACGTGGCATAGTTATTCTATGTGAGTCAGCCGATAACACAGTAGAAAACCCAATCAAGCGTTGCCGAACGGTTCTTTTGAGCGCACTTTTCTCATTGTTGTTCGATATTCGCTTAGATTGCTAGGCCACACATCGAGCGCCGCGATAAAAGCACGCTCAAAGAGAACAAAAATAGAACAGCAAAGATCAACAGACCCTAGTAAACGGAACTTTAGGATAAGCGCAATGACCAAGTCTGCTAAAATTAATCTCATTCTGCTGTTTTCAATACTTTGTAATATTCTTGTATTTAGCACCACTTTTTACGACGCTCATAAATTAAAGCAAGAGCAGGCAACCTTATCGCAAATAATTACAGACAACACTGAGTTGCTAATTAAGTTGCATGAGCTAGAGCGCACGGTTGGCTACTCAGGCTATATCCATCATTTCAAAAACTATGTTATTCGCAGAGATCATCAATACTTTCATGATGCAAAGGAAAGCTATGTAAAAGCACAACGACTAATGCGTGAAATTCGTGAAATGTCCAACGAATCCGATGTTGTACAAAATTTAGCGTTGCTAGAAGCCACATTAAACGAATATAACTTTAACTTAGAAACACATTTTTCATTACCTGGGCAGCTAACCGTTGACGAATTAGACCGACTAGTGAAAGTGGATGACACACTAGCTGCGAATGCAGTTAATAATATTGTTGAAAAAGTCTTACCAAAAATACGTCAGTCAAATAGCACTTTTTTAAATCGAATTGAAACTCAGCTTTTTTATAGCTATTTAACCTCCGCAATGATTTGTTTGGTGATTATTATATTTACCGGATTAGTAATTTGGCATATCAACAAATTAAATCAATCGGTTGGAAAATTTGGAAAACTGTTTGATGCATCACCAGATGGCATTATTCATGCTGATAATAGTGGCAAGGTGCTTGCCGCTAATCATGCAGCGCAGGCGCTATTTGGTTATTCATCAAGTGAGTTTTCAAATAAATTTATTGAAGACTTAATGGCCCGAGAGTTAAAAGAAACGCATCAGGGTTATCGTCAAGAGTTTACAAAAAAAACGCAGTCTAAAAATATGCTGGATAGACGCAATGTTTACGGAATTGATAAGCAGAAGCAACGGATCCCACTGCAAATAGCTATTGGCAGCTTCTTAGAAAACGATGAGTACCAAAGTGTCAGTATCCTAAGAGATATGCGAGAGATTGCGGGGTTAAATCAAGAGCTAAAATTCCTGAGTTCCATCATCAACGGCTTGTCATCATATGTTGTGATTATTAATGAGCAAGGCGAGGTGATTACCGCTAATTATGATTTGCAAAATGATATGGGTGTGCAAAGTGTTGAGCTTGCCAATACCCAAGCCTGGCAGCGTGATCCAACCACCAAAAAACAATTGCAAAGCGCCATAGAAAAAGTGAAAAGTACAGGTATAGAACAGCGTTTTGATAGCCAAATTTGGGTTGATGAAAAGTTTTTTAAAGTTGATGTTGTGGTTGCTAATCTTGATACTCAGTCAGAAACGGCTTCCAATATTATTTGCTCTGCACATGATATTAGCGAGCGGAAGTATTTTGAGCAGCAGTTGCTTGAGAATGAAGAGCGCTTCAAACTGGTTGTAAACCATGTATCTGAGGGGATTATTTTACTCAATAAGCAAGGGCGTATTGAATGGTTGAATGCTAAAGCCATTGCGATGTTGTCGCCGTTTACACAGGGATTAAGCCCCTGTAATTTTATTGATGTATTTACGGAGAAAGATCAGCGAGAAATTGCCACTATAATAAATGATCTAACCACCCAAAACCCAACAAGCGAACCGTTTCAGGCGCTACTTGCATTAGATAATGAATCGTTACCCGTTGAGGTATGTATCACGCGTTATGCAGATAATATGGAAATTAACTATTTGGCAACCGTGTCGGATGTTTCGGAGTTATTGGCTGCGAATGACAGGCTAAGCAAAATGCTTGAAGAGAAAAGCATTTTGCTCAATGAAATTCATCACCGCGTAAAGAATAACTTACAAGTCATAACCAGTTTATTGAAGCTGCAACAGCAGCATGTGCCAGAAAGTGCAGCAAACGAGTTACTAGCCTGTCAGCAGCGTATACGTTCAGTTGCCTTGGTACATCAATTACTTTACGAGCAAGAGAATAGCTCTAAAATTAACTTTGTAGAGTACACTGCTAAGTTGGCACAATTAATCTTATTAGATGGTATTAACCATGCTCCTTACAAGGTAGAACTTAAGTTACCGAGCCAAGCGATTTATTTGCCAATTAGCATTATGGTGCCGATTGGCTTTGTGATAAATGAAGTACTAACGAATATTCAAAAGCATGCTTTTCCTGAAGGTGCAGAAAAAGGCTTGATCACTATTTTTGCTGAAGAAGTGGAAGAAGGACTGGATTTATCAATCAAAGATAACGGAACCGGCTTTGATATCGAGCAGTTCAATCGCGCCAGTTCGCTCGGTCATACGCTTATAGGGTTATTTACCAAACAGGCAAACGGCACAATTAAGGTTGAAAGTGAGCTTGGAAAATACTCTCACTTTCAGTTCCATTTTGATCTATCGTATGCGAAGTAAATTACTGGATTACTGTTCATCTACTGCAAAGTGTTGTTCAGGTGCGCTATGCGATTGACCACCTAGCAGTGACAAAAACAGTGATACTGGCATTGGCTTAGCATGATAAAACCCTTGCTGATGAATCGCTGGGTCTTGTGCGAAGTACTCGCTTTGTTTTGCCGATTCAATGCCTTCTACGACAACTTTATAGCCTAACGACTTACTCAAGTTTACCATGTGTTCGCATACTTTTCGTGCTTTACTATCATCTGGGATTCCTTCAATAAACACTCTATCAATTTTTAATATATCAAGATCAAATTGTTGCAGCAGCTCTAATGATGAGTAGCCGCGGCCAAAGTCATCTAGTGCGATGGAAAATCCAATCTCTCGTAACCGTTCAATATTTTTAATTGCAGGTGTATCAGTTAATGCCGTTTCGGTGATTTCTAATGTTATGTTGTTAGGTGAAACTTGCTTACTGCTAATAATCTCTTCGAATTTTGCCGGCAGAGACGGATGTGAAAGCTGTTTAGCAGATAGATTTAAGCCTAGCTTTACATCAGTAAAGCCGGCGTTACTTAAATGCTCAATCGCATCGCATACTTTTTTCAGCATGAGCTCACCAAGTGGAAAAATAAGCCAGCTTGATTCTGCGATTGGAATAAAGTCATTGGGTGAAATAAACCCCGTTGCTTTATCACGCCAGCGGCAAAGCCCTTCAGCACTTGATATTTCACCTTTATTATCAAAAATGGGCTGTAACCAAAGTTCGAGCAGTTCATTTTCAATGGCAAGCTTTAAACCTTGCTCTAAAAATAATTGGTACTGAGCTGAGCTTCCCATATCTTCTTGGTAAAAACGAAAATCATTTTTACCGCCATTTTTCGCCGCGTACATGGCGATGTCAGCTCGTTTCATCAGATCAGATGTATCGCTAATAGTATCGTCCCACTGCGCAATACCAATTGAGCATGTGAGAGAAATAGAAACATCTTTGCATTTGAATGGTTCTGAAATTGCTTTGTTTATTGAGTTAGCAATTTTACTAACATCGTTGGCTGTGAGCTGACCATCTAACATCAATACAAACTCATCACCACCATGACGTACCATAATGTCAGAGGAGCGGAAGATATGTTTAAGTCGCCATGCAAATTCGGCCAAAATTACATCACCGTATGAATGTCCGTAGGTGTCGTTGATCAGTTTAAAAGAATCAAGGTCAATAAACATAAGCGTAAATTTACCTGAATCAAAGAACTCTTGAGGGTTAGCGAATGCACGGTTCATGTAAGTGCGATTATACATACCTGTTAGTTCATCGCGGTAGGCTTGGTATTGTAGCTTACGCTCAGCCATTTTTAATTCAGATATATCGGTAACTATCATTACCAACTCATCACTTTGGTCTTGATGTGATATTAATTTGCCATTAACCAGTGCGTAAAATAATTCGCCAGATTCAGTTTTAAAAGTTTCTTCTCGCCGTGAACAGAGATCCTCCCACGGCTGTTGGTTAATATCTTCAGCGCGCTCTCGTTTTACAATGGCGTGGTAGTTTTTATTAATCAATTGAGATAGCGGGTAACCAATTAATTTGCAAAAAGCAGGGTTTGCTTTGGTAATTTCACAGTCTTTATTGAGTACTAAAATGCCATCTGCAATATGGCTGAATACAGATTTTGATACTTTTAACTCACGAATATAGGTTTCAGTTTCGGTAACGTCTTTCATTGCCCCAATTGGGGTATCGCCACCTTGTAGCTTGATATCGCTGGTATAGACTTCGAACCAATATTGTTCATCGCTAAGTGGCGATTTAATTCGGATTTTTTGATTGGATTTTTGCCCTTCTTTTAACAGCGATTCAACTTTCCATTTGTCTTGCTCATGTACCATGCTAATAAATTCATTAAATGGTAGCGGACTTAAATGACCGAAGTATTTTTGCAGCATTTCCGTACCAGTAAATACTAAATGTTCTGCTTCAGGGTTATATTCCCATACATTAAGGTTGGCAGCTTCAATTGCGAGTTTAAGGCGCGCTTCCGATGAGGTTATTTCATCTTCATAACGAAAGCGATTAAGTGCTGTTTCAATAACGGCTCTTACTTCTCTAAGGTTGTAGGGTTTTACTATATAACCAATAGGATTAGCTGAATTTGCAGACTCGATAATGTCATCATTGGCATATGCAGTAACATAAATAATAGGAATATTTTTTATGGCATTGATTTTTTTGGCAGCATTAATACCGCTGCCGCCCGACTCAAGATTGATATCCATTAAAACAAGGTCAGGGTTTTTCTCTGTGAACAGGGCGAGTGCCTCATCTTCACTATTGGCAATACCCACAACCTCATAACCTAGTGACTCAAGCTCGATCTTAAGGCTTAATGCAACAATCTGTTCGTCTTCAACAATTAATAACGAACTCATAACTCTATCCTTTTAATTAACTTACACCTGTCGCTACTATGTCTAATTAAGCGAATTAATTATCGACATCTTTTTAAGTTTAGTTGGTTTAAATTGATTCTCAAATTTATGCCACTAAAACTGATTTAAAACATACCTTTGTCGATTAAGCCTAGTGCTAATCTAGGGTTAATTTTTTACAATAATTATGAAAATATTATGTGTTAAGCGTATATTAAGTGTCAGGATAGATAATAAATATAAATTGACATAGCGAGTGACCCTTTACACTTGCCAGTTCTCTAGGAGCATACTAATGAAATTAGCGAAGGTACTATTATTAAGTGTTGTAACAATTTCACCGTTCTCAGTATTTGCAGGTGAGGCAAGTGTAACGTATGGGAAATTTAACGATTTCACCGATGTACGTGCAGCAAACGAAACACGTGGTGGCTACCACAAACGAATCGAAAAGCAATTTACCAAGCATTTTCAAGAGTTAGCTGAGAAGTTACCTGAAGGCTATAAGCTAGGTGTGACAATCAACGATATCGATCTTGCTGGTGATGTACGTTTTGGCGGTGGCAGAGAAATGCGCATTGTTAAACCAATTCATTTTCCAAAGCTTAAATTTAGCTATGCGTTAACTGATGCCAATGGCAAGCTGGTGGATAAAGGTGATGCTGAATTAAAAGACATGAGCTTTATGGACAAAATTCGTCGTGGTCGAGACGAAGAATTTATGCACGAAAAACGTCTTATTACAGATTGGTTTGAAGACCAATTAGTGTCAAAAATTGATGCCAACTAATCGTAAACCAATTAAGAAAAAATAGCGGTACTATAATAGTGCCGCTATTTCTTTGTAGAGTTTACTTGCTTGGGTTTCACTTAAGTTGCCAGCAGCTTTCGACTGGCCAATCGAACTGGTTACACGAATAACATCAGTTTGAATTTGTTTTATTTCCTGCTCTGCCGTTAACTGAGATTGCTGTTGCTTTTCTCTCGCGAGCTTTGAAATATTGACAATATCCTGATTGAACTCATTTAAATCAGTACTGATGTTAGTGTTATTACTGTCAGGCGTAACCTTTCTTGTCGTAGAAACGGCAATTTCACTTCCTGCAGTAACGGGAGATACGGCAGACATGACAACCTCAACAAAAACATTACTGATTAAATTATAGGCTACTTACTTAAAGCTTGCTAATAACTGATGCAAGTGTTGCATTTTTATCACTACATTTTTTAGTAATGCTTGATCAACACTGTCTTGATTTGAAAGTGTTTCAACTTCACTTGCAACCTCAAGCACATATGGTTTAAATCGTTTCGCCTCGATAGTAAAACCACTGTCTTTATTAAATAGCGTAGAAAATTTACCTTTGCCTTGTTGCTGTAAGGAATCTAATTTGCCATCTGCATCAATAGCTTGGCGATACAATACTTTAAGATTGTTGTTTAGCTCAGAAATAATCGAATTCATGATAAAAAATTACTAAAGTCTCACTATACTTAGCCGATATAGTAACACAGTTTAATTTACAGGTGAGGTCATGATGAATATATCAGGTGCAAGTTTGCCTACGATGAATAGCAGTGAAAGTGCTGAAGTACTTAGCGCGTCACTCGCAAAGCGTCAGCAACAGGCAGATGGTAAAGCAGCTATTGCTTTAATTGAAGCTGCAACGCAAACAATGCAGTCGCTGCCAAGCCCAAGTAAGCCAACTGCAAGCTTAGGTAATAATATTGATGTTTACGTTTAGCCCTGGTGCAAACGTAAGAGGTTTATTATTAAACTAAGAGTTATTTTCTAAGCTCCCGAAGTAAAGCCCCAGTATTTTTTGGGGGTTTACTTTTATCCTCTCGCGTTAACATTCTATCTAAAAATCATAAAGTCCTAAATCTAATGGCGTTTTACTTTTTTCTCCGCCAACTTCACGTACTAGTTTGGGTACTAAAAAGCCGGGCAACTCAGTTAATAACTCACGATGTAATGCAATTGCCTGGGCATCGGTAATTGCAAAGTGGTGGGCGCCTTGTACTTTGTCTAACACGTGCAAATAATACGGTAATACATCCGCTTCAAATAAACGTTCAGAAAGCAAAATTTGTGCTGCCACTGTGTCATTAATGCTTTTTAATAATACCGCTTGATTTAATAAGGTATATCCCGCGCGTTTTACGGCGATAAGCTGCTTTTTTAATGCGTTGTCAATTTCATTTGCATGGTTAATATGCGTTACTAAAATCAATTTGAGTCGAGTGTGTGTGGGAATTGCTAAGAATGCTTCTGTAATACGTGCAGGGATCACCACCGGCAATCGTGAATGAATGCGCATGCGTGTGACATGGTTAATTGCTTCTAGCTTTTCAATAAACCACATTAGTGCTTCATCATTAGCCATCAGCGGGTCGCCACCACTTAAAATCACTTCGTTTATTTCGGGATGCTTTGCTATGTAATCAAGAGCACTCAGTAAGCTTTGTTTATTTTGGTGATTATCTTGATAAGGGAAGTGTCTGCGAAAGCAATAACGGCAGTTTACAGCGCAACCACCACGAAAAATAAGTAATACTCTCGATTTATATTTGTGCAGCAGGCCCGGAGTTTGGTTATTTTGCTCTTCTAATGGATCGCTTGTGTAACCTGGGTGTGTTTCAAACTCATCCGCAAGTGGTAAAACTTGTTTAAGTAATGGATCGTTTAGATTGCCTTTTTCCATTCGTGATACAAATGGAAGTGGTACTCTCATAGCAAATAGCTTTCTCGCGGCAATGTCGTCTGATAAATTTTTTGAGTCAATTTCCAGTAACTTAAGCAGTATTTTTGGGTCGGAAATGGCATTTGCTAATTCTTTTTGCCAGTTAGTATGCAAATTTGCTTCAATTCTTTGTATCATTAGCCGATCAATTATGTAAAAAATTTTGCGATAGAGGAAACGATGGCGAATTATAGCACCAATGAGTTCAAGGGCGGCCTAAAATTTATGTTAGATGGCGAGCCGTGTTCAATTCTTGAAAACGAAGTTGTAAAACCGGGTAAAGGCCAAGCATTTAACCGTGTAAAGGTACGTAAACTTATCTCTGGTAAAGTGTTAGAAAAAACATTTAAATCAGGTGAAAGTGTAGAAGCTGCAGACGTTATGGATATCGAGCTAGATTATCTATACACAGATGGTGAGTTCTGGCATTTCATGAATAACGAAACGTTTGAACAGGTTGCTGCTGACGAAAAAGCAGTTGGCGATAGCGTTAAATGGTTAGTTGAAAACAACACGTGTACCATTACTCTTTGGAACGGTAACCCAATCTCAATTACGCCACCAAACTTTGTTGAGCTAGAGATCACAGACACAGATCCTGGTCTGAAAGGTGATACTGCTGGTACCGGTGGTAAGCCTGCTACTTTAACAACAGGTGCGGTTGTACGTGTTCCTCTGTTTGTTCAAATTGGTGAAGTAATCAAAGTTGATACACGTTCTGGCGAATACGTTGGTCGTGCGCAAAAATAAATTTTGATTTTATTTCGAAGAAAATCCCAGCGCTAGCTGGGATTTTTGTTTACGCCATAATTAAGAGTAACCATCATGACAGTCCAATGGCAGCCAAGTGCATCAATCGAAAACTTAAACGCGCGGGCAAAAATCATTAAAGCAATTCGTGAATTTTTCTACCAAAGAAATGTAATGGAGGTCGAAACGCCAAGTTTATCGCAGGCAAGCGTTACCGATATTCACTTAGCAAGTTTTAGTACTCAGTTTGTCGGCCCTGGGTTTGCTAAAGGCCTACCACTTTATCTGCAAACATCGCCGGAATTTGCTATGAAGCGATTGCTTGCCGCTGGCTCTGGCGCGATTTTTCAGTTGGCAAAAGCGTTTCGTAACGAAGAAGCGGGCCGTCATCATAATCCAGAATTTACAATGCTGGAGTGGTATCGACCTTTCTTTAACGCAGCGCAGTTAATGGATGAAATTAATGACTTAATGATGAGTTTGTTAGGGTGTGGTTCAGCAGAGCGTATCACTTATCAAGACGCTTTTTTAACGCATTTAAACTGTGATCCGCTCACCGCATCTATCGAAGAGCTTTCAGCGCTTGCCGCTGAGCAAGGGTTTGAGCATATTGCTGCGCAAGAAAACGATAAAGACACTTTGTTACAGCTGCTATTTTGCATGTGTATTGAACCCAAAATAGGTCAGCAAGCCCCTTGTTTTGTTTATCATTTCCCTGCATCACAAGCGGCACTCGCTAAACTAAATGGCGCAGACCCTCGCGTTGCTGAGCGTTTTGAACTGTACTTTAAAGGTATGGAGTTAGCTAATGGCTTCGATGAGCTTACTGAGGGTTCTGAACAGCGACAGCGCTTTGTTGATGATAATCAAAAGCGAGCATCGCAAGGTTTACCAGAGATTGCTATTGATGAGCGATTTTTAGCGGCGCTTGATTATGGTTTGCCACAGTGCTCAGGTGTAGCGTTAGGAGTGGATAGGCTAATTATGTTGGCACTTGGCGCTGAGCGGATATCAGAGGTATTAGCGTTTGATGTTGAGAGGGCTTAACCCTCTCTTATCAGTGCTAGTTTTGAAAGTATCAAAACTTTCGGAGGTTTGCTAATCCATTGCTTAGGTTAAATAAACTGTTCGAGATCTTTTTTGGTATCGGATGTTTGACACTGCAGCTCTCTACTATTCTCATTGGCGTTACTAATATTATCTTTCGCCATATGGCCTAGCTCGACAATTTGTTGTACCGAGGAATGGGTTTGTTGTTGTGTATGTTCCAGCTGATGCACGGCCGCAACAATTTCTTGTAACTGAGATTGGTTACTTTCTAGTTCTTTAGTCATTTGGCTAAACACATCATTAGTATTTGCTATCGAATTTTCAGCGCTGCTCGATTGCTCAATCAATTGTTCAGTTTCGCGGTTTGTTTCACCAACAAGCGTATTCATTTGATTAATAAAATCATTAATTTGGCGAGTTGCATCGTTAACTTTTACTGACAGTGAACGCACTTCATCTGCTACCACTGCAAAGCCACGACCGGCTTCACCCGCGCGTGCAGCCTCAATTGCGGCATTAAGCGCTAGTAGGTTGGTTTGGTCTGAAAACTCTTCAACCATAGTGAGGATTTTTCGAATGTTGTCTGAGTTTTCTTTTAAGCCACCCACGGTTGTGGCGAAGCTGCCTAGTAATTCGGTCATGCGCTGAATTTTAGTTACTAGATTTCCAATTTCATTGGCAGAGGTATGAACTTTACTCAGGTTTTCAACATTCGCATCAAAGGTCATTTGGGTATTTTGTGAAATTTGATTTAGGCTTTGGCTAACTTCTTCACTGGCGGTAAAAATTGTATTACTAAGTGCTAGCTGCTCTTCACCAATACGGTTGGTTTCAGTCATCGACTTAGTCACGTTTTGATTGGTCATTTCAGCAAGTTCAGCTTTTTCATACACCTGTTTTAATAATGCTTCTAAACGCGAAACAAAGGTATTGTATTGTTCGCTGAGTTCACGAAACTCATCAAAGGTAAACTGGGGTAAATGGGTTGCTAAATCAGCGCCTTTCTCATTGATATCTGTCAGTGTTTTCTTTAGTGCATTAATCGGGCGCACAATTAAAAAGTGCATGTAAAAGCAGGTAAAGAAGAAACTGCCAACACTGATTAACGCGATAAACCAATAGCTCATATCAATATGGCCATTATCAGTCAGCTCTTGGTACAGCCAAATTAACGTAATAACTTGAAAGGCAAACAGAAAGCTCAAATTGCCAAAAATTTTGCGTGTTAGTGTAAAGAAAAAGGTTTTTTCAATTTTTTCGTATAATTGCATATATAAAGAACTCATTTTGCATGCCTTAAATGACCTTTACCCTTTAAAAAAGCTCAACATCATCATCGTGCTGTTGTTGTTCTAATTGACGATGTAATTCAAGCGCTTGCTGTTTGGTTTTACCATCCATAATTGCTTGAAAAATTTGATGTTCAGATTCCATTGAATAACTATTTTTTAATTGGGTGCGCAATCCTTGCCATTTATCTTCATCGGCTAAGTTATCATTATCTTGAATCAAATGGCTCAATTGATCCATCGTTTGCTGAATATGTGACAATTGTTGTGTCAGTCTATCGTAAAACTGAAATGCCATAACCCCATCGTTTACACTGTGCTGTATTTGCTGATGTAATTCATCTAATTTCGACGAAGTGCTTTTTTCATTTTCAAGTTTGCTGCAAATGTTCGCAAGGGTTTGAAAAACTCGGCTTAACTCTAATATATCTTGATCGCTTTGATTCAGGCTTAGCGTTAATTGCGTATTGCATAAAAGGAGTAGGCGGGATGCTTCACTGCGAAAGCAAAATAAATCTTGCTGTTGTTGGTCCATTAAATGCCCCTAGGTAACTAAGCGATATGCTTATAGTTAGGATTATTTTTGCAACAGAAAGCTTTGTGCTTTAGAGGGGTAATTAGTAAAAATGCCATCTACACCAAGCGCAAGCATATCGTCAATGTCTTCCTGTTTATCTACAGTATAGGCAAAAACCTTTAAGTTTCTTGTTTTTGCATCGGCAACGTACTCGCAGTTGATAAAATTTTTATCCACATGCACGCTGTAGGCATTTAATCGTTCAGCAAATTCACAATACCCCAGCGGAATAGAGCCGGTTAATGCACCTATTTTTACCCAAGGTAATTGTTGTTTAAGCCATTTTAGCTGGTGATGGTCAAAAGAGGATATTAGAAGGTTTTCACGTGTTAGCAGCCCAGCTTGAACTTGTCGTTCGATTAGTTTGACTAGCTTATCGAGTGCGAAGGTGTGTTTGAGCTCTAGGTTTAATAACGTTTGATTATTAACCCATTGAAATACTTCTTCAATACTTGGTACAGTTTGTCCGTTACCTGCATCATATTGTTGCACTTCGGCAAGTGTGAGTTTGTTAACTTTCCCTCGCCCATTGGTTGTTCTGTCAAGCCAAGTATCGTGAATAACGGCAAAACCATCAAGCGTACTTTGTAAGTCAATTTCAATGCCATCAACACCCAATTCCAACGCCGCTAATATCGCTGAGCGTGTGTTTTCAGGATACAAACCACTGGCGCCTCGGTGGGCAAAAACTTTCATGTACTAACCCTTCTTGCTCTTAGTAAAAAGTTTATCTCGCACTCAACTTACCACAGCTTAATGGTTAAATTGCACAATTACTTTGAAATCAATCAAGATTTTCAACATCTGTTAAAAGCTAAATCGTAATTCACCTTATTAGCTAATCATGCTAGCTAGGTTGCTTGCTAGTAACGTGCCCGTTTACCTGTACTAAGCAATAGCTATAATTCAGCTTTGCAGGGCGCTGATTGATTTTTGCTCACCGGCTTTAACAGAACTAGTATTTTATTATTTTGCTGCCTTAGCTTGTTTGTTAACTAGATAAGTTTCAAAAAATGCGCCACTAATCACCAACGAGCCACCAATTAATGTCGTCAGTGTAATCTTTTCGTGTAACAGTAAAAAGGCGAAAAAACTTGCATACAAAGGCTGCAAGCATGAAATTAAGCCTGCGGTTTTAGCACTTAAATGAGCAAGGCTTGCGGCAAATAAAGCATGTGGGGTTGCGGTAAACACTACACCAACAAGTAAAAGTAAATAGAGGTCGTGTTGCGAAACTTGGCTAAGAGGTACTTCAACAAATGCGCATAACATTATGCTTGCAACAAGGGTTTGATAAAGCATCGTTTGCGGCCCCGAGTAACCCATAAAAAAGCGCTTGTGCAGAATATTGCGCAGGGCAAATAAAAATCCCGAGAACATGCCTGTTACTATGCCAAGGGTAACTTGATTACCAAGGTTTGCTTCCGGTACAAGCAAGTAAATCCCAAGCAACACCATCATGGCAATAAATACATCTTGCATATGAGGTAGCCGCTTTGAAAAAAGTGGTTCCATAAAGACGGTCATCACAGGGTAGGTAAAAAATGCGATGATGCCTATGGTGATGCCGGCCATTTGCATACCAGCAAAATAAGTCACCCAATGTAGACCTACAACCACGCCAAGGATCAAGGCTACACCGTAATCTTTGGTTTGTTTTAATAAAATAGCTTGGCGTGTAAAAAACAAAAAAGCACACAAAGCAATTGCTGCGACGGCAGTACGGTAAACGGTTATATCTAGCGCATTAAGACCAATTAGTTTGGCAAACAGTGCAGTGCCACCAAATAATAAAACGGCAGAGTGTAAAAAGGTTAAGCTTTGCTTTTCAGGGGACATAATAAGCAGAAAAAAGAATAATTTGCTGCATTATATCAAGATTAATTTAGCGAGAGATTTTTATTTCAAATACTTGGTATTGAATTTAAAAATAAGAGAGGTTGGAAAGTGGTGGAGCTAAGCAGGATCGAACTGCTGACCTCCTGCGTGCAAGGCAGGCGCTCTCCCAGCTGAGCTATAGCCCCACATTCCAAAAAAGGACATTCAAACCGTGTTGCGTTTGAACGGGCAGAACTTTAATTTTTTTTCTGTCACTGGTCAAGTATTTTTTGTAGCATAAAAGATAATTTTCGCTTGTTTGCACATTAATTGTGCGAGAGAGACCAATGGATATTAAAAACTATAACAATCATGCATGGAATAAACAGGTTGAAGCACATAATGAGTGGACTCAACCTGTCACGATTGAACAAGTAGACGCGGCACGAAAAGGTGAGTGGTCAATTGTTTTAACACCACATAAAAGTGTGCCTCATAACTGGTTTGGCGATCTTAAAGGCAAAAAAGTGCTTTGTCTTGCTTCTGGGGGGGGGCAGCAAGGGCCTATTTTAGCGGCTGCGGGTGCTAATGTAACCGTATTTGACTTATCTGAAAATCAACTTGCGCAAGATACGCAGGTTGCCAAGCGCGATGGCCTAACGTTAACAACCGTTAAAGGTGATATGACAGACTTGAGCTGTTTTGAAAATGAAAGCTTTGATTTAATTTTCCACCCTTGTTCTAATAATTTTGTGCCTGATATCTCTGGCCTTTGGGCAGAAGCTGCTCGTGTATTAAAAGTAAACGGGCGTTTACTAAGTGGCTTTATCAATCCTGCAGCGTATATATTTGATTGGTTTGAGGCTGAAAAAGGCGTTATTAAAGTAAGGCACAAGTTACCCTTTAGTGACATTAATAACTTAACCCAAGCAGAATTGACACTGCTAAAAGAGCAAGATGAGCCACTGGTGTTTAGTCATTCATTTGAAGAGCAAATTAAAGGTCAGCTAGATAACGGTTTAGTGTTGGTAGATATGTTTGAAGATGATTGGCATTCAATGGCGTTTTCTGAATATTTTCCGCCAACCATGGCGTGTTTAACAATTAAGTTGCCACAAGCAGTATGGAATCCTTAATGAAACAAATAATTATAACGGTGCTGAGCGCTACTGCGTTAATTGGCTGTGCGAAGTCGGCACCAGAACCTGAAGATTTTGAGATAGTTGATCAACAGCTAAGAACGATAACAGACAATGACGGCGCTAAGTTATTTTCATATTTAGTCACGGTAAAGGCGGGTTCACAAAAGCTCATAAATAAAAAGCGTCAGCTGACAAAGTCAGAGATTAAAAAATTATTAAAACAAGAGAATTTTGTCGACTCATCATCACTTAAACTCGATCTAGAAGATAAAGCAGCACTGCAACTTGACGCTGAATTAAAAAAGAAAAACTACTGCCAAGATAGTTATCAAATAGAAGAAGTTAAATGGCGCGACTACAGCGTAAGATTAAGCGGGCGCTGCGATGAGTGATATTGCGTTTCTTGAAAAGGTATTTAGCGAACTGGCAATTGACTGTGAAAAAATATCACATCCGCCGCTACATACCGCAGTAGAGGCAGATCGTCTGTTGTTGGAACGCCCCGGAACACGCTTAAAAAATTTATTCTTACGCGATAACTACGGCAAGCGACATTTTTTGCTCATTACGTCACCTAATAAGCAGGTCGATTTAAAAGCTTTATCAAAATCACAAGGATTGTCACGTTTGGGCTTTGCCTCAAATGAACGCTTGGCGAAATATTTAGCGGTAAAACCGGGGTGTGTTTCCATGTTGGCGCTTTTAAATGATGCGGAAAATGCGGTGCAACTATGGGTGGACGATGCGATATGGCAATCTGATTTGTTTCACTGCCATCCATTTGATAATACCCAAACTTGGTTAATGCAGAAAAACGACTTACTTAAAGTATTAGAATATTCCAATCACAGTGTTGAGTTAGTGAGTTTGTAAGCGTTTAAATTTAGCTACCAGTAAGCCAGAAGCCACACACATCAGTAGCAAGGTCATTAAAAACGCACTTTTGCCAGCGTGCTGATAAATAAGCCCTGGCAAAAATGACCCCAGCGTACCGCCACAATAATAAAAAGATACATACAGCCCATTAGTTAGCGAGCTGGGCGCATAGCTGATTTGGTTAAGCAATGCGGAGGCGCTGGCATGAATAATAAACATTGCCCCACAAAACACCGTAAAACCGATAAAAAAGAGCGGAAACGTGGTTGAAAATAAGCTTGTGATACTGAGCGCATAAACCACAAAGCTAATCACTAGTAAGTTAACTTTACCTTGTGTGAGGTTTTGCAAACGGGTGCTTAATAATGAGAAACAAGCGCCTAATAGATAGCCTGAATACACCAAACCAATATCTTTTGAGCTGGTAAACTGATAATCGTTTTGCAAAATAAAAGGTAAGTAATTTAATAGCGCAGTAAAGCAGAAAAACATGCCAAATACGGCGCAATAAAGGTACAAAGTGCTGCCTTTAGTTACCTTATGTAGATTCTCTTTAAGTGATGCCGGTACGTTTCTTTGACCGACATAATCACGCACTTTTTTATTGGCAAGACTAAGTGATAACAGCACTAATACAATTGCGAGCAAATAAAAATAAACCTGCCAATGGGTGTATTCGCTTATTGAAGCGCTGACAACGCGTCCTAAAAAACCACCTGCAATTGTGCTTAAAATATAACTTGTGACGGCTTTACTCAAAAAGCTGTAGCGATAATGTTCGCCAATATACGAGGTCATTGCGGTGAGCGCTGCCGGCAGCAGTAAACCTTGAAAAAATCGAATAATAAGTAATTGCTGAAACGTTTGCGATAAAGGTAATAACGCACAGCTAATACCCAATAAAAACAATGCTATTTTTAATAATGAGAGTGAGTTTATACGAAGTAGTAGATAGCCATAAACTAATGGTGCAACCGCCAATGGCAGCATAGTTACGGTCATTAGCAAGCCCGCCTGCGCAGACGTTAAATGGTATGACTTTGCCAGTAAAGGCAAAATTGGCTGTGGCCCATATAATACAAAAAACGTAAAGACCGAGCACAAAAGTAAATGTATAAACTTCATGGTGAGAGAGGGTTGTTTATAACGGCCAAATTGTACCGTATTTTTAATTGCTTAACCTTAGTTTAAGCTAACTTTTCCTTGATTTAAGTTATGCTGGCTTCACATCTGGTGAATGGCTGTTATAAAATAACGCTAATACTTTTATAAGAGAATTAATCATGGGTTCATTACAAGATCAGTTGCTAAAAGCAGGCCTTACTACTGAGCATAATATGAAGGTTGCTAAGTCAGAAAAGCGTAAACAAAACAAAAAGAAGAAGAAAAAAGGCGCAACCAGTAACCCAACCGATTTGCAAAAGCATATTGAGCAAACTAAAGCTGAGCAAGCTAAAAAAGCAGCTGAAGTAAATGCGCAGAAGCAGGCCGAACTAAAAGAAAAAGAGCAGGTAGCTCGCGTTAAACAAATTCTAGAGCATCATAACCAAGACGAAATTAGTGGTGATGTTACCTTTAATTTTACCTTTGAAAGCAAAATCAAAGAACTTGAAGTTAATGAGATTACTCACAAACAACTAGTTAAAGGTTTGTTGGCTATTTGCTATTTAGAGGGCAAGTTCTATGTACTACCTGATGAACCTGCACGCAAAATTGCAGAGGTAGACGAAAAGTATATTGTGCTGCATGCAGAGCCGGAAAAAGATCAAAAAGATGAAGATGATCCTTACGCAGACTTTGAAATACCAGACGACATCATGTGGTAATCCACTGTGAAAAAAATGCCTCATTTATTGAGGCATTTTTGTTTGTGGTTAAGTAAATAAATTTGATCAAACGCAAGGTAACCTTCGCTTAGCGACTCAATCTTGCATGCTTGTTTGTTTTTTATACGGTTTTATCTTTACAAAACAGTATGAAAGTGGTCTACAATAGGTTAGTGCGAGTTTAACTTGTTGATTCAACAGTATATTGCAATTGAGAATTATTTACCGTCGAGATGGAATTATAATATGAATAAACTTTCAAAAACGCTCAGTGTAGCGGCTTTAACACTTGTGGGCATGGCGTCAGGCAATGTAATCGCAGCGGATGGTGCAGCACTTTATACAGCTAAAATGTGCCAAACGTGTCATGGGGCTGAAGGTAAAGCGCCAATTATGCCACTTTACCCTAAACTTGCAGGTCAAAACAAAGAGTACTCTTTAGCTCAAATGAAAGACATTAAATCAGGCAAGCGCAACAATGGCATGGCTTCTGCGATGAAGGCAATGGTTGCCAATGTTACCGATGAAGAGTTAGAAGCAATTGCTGATTATTTATCTAAAGTAAAATAATCACTTTATTGATTCAAAAAGCCGCAGATGCGGCTTTTTTTGTTTATAATGCGCGGCCAAAATAGCGAAGCGGGTAATAAAAATGGTTCAGGTTGATGTATTGGTTATAGGGGCTGGTGCCGCTGGTTTAATGTGCGCCGCACAAGCAGGTTACCGTGGACGCTCTGTCACTGTGATTGATATGGGTAAAAAACCGGGCCGTAAAATCCTGATTAGTGGCGGCGGCCGTTGTAATTTTACCAACGAAAATGCCTCACCAGAAAATTATCTTTGCACAAATCCGCACTTTGTTAAATCGTGTTTAAGCCGTTATACCCAACATGACTTTATTGAACTGGTTGATCGTCATGGTCTTGCCTACCACCACAAAACACTCGGTCAGCTATTTTGCGATAACTCAGCGCAAGATATTGTCGATATTTTATTAACCGAATGCGAATGGGCTGGGGTGACAATCCAACTTCGCCAAGAAGTACTGAGCGTGGAAAAAACCGAAAGTGGTTTTACCGTAACAACCAGTGAAGCAAGCTATAGTTGTGAATCGCTGGTGGTGGCTTCTGGTGGTTTAACTATGCCAAAACTAGGCGCTACACCAATCGGTTATAAAATTGCAGAGCAGTTTGACTTAGATGTATTGCCAACAATGGCAGCTTTAGTACCTTTTACGCTGCATCAACACGATAAGACGCGTTTTGAAGCCTTATCGGGTATTAGTGTACCGAGTATCGTAACAGCCGAAGATGGCACACAGTTTAAAGAAAATATTTTATTTACCCACCGTGGCTTATCAGGGCCGGCAATACTGCAAATTTCATCATTTTGGCGTGCGGGTCAGGCGGTATCAATTAACCTGCTACCTGAGCTAGACCTTGCGGGTGAAATTCATACACAACGTCAATCAAATGGTCAAAAATCGCTTAAAAATGTGCTTGGAAATTTGTTACCAAAGCGTTTTATTGAAATTTTAGTAACTGGTGGTGATATTCCAGATAAAGCGATTAATCAGTTATCTCACACTGAAATTGAGCAGTTATCTGATTTTATTCATAACTGGAAAATAAAACCCAATGGAACAGAGGGTTATAGAACCGCTGAAGTTACTTTAGGCGGTGTAAATAGCGCTGAATTAAGCTCTAAAACATTTGAAGCGAATAAAGTTAAAGGGCTTTACTTTATTGGTGAAGTGACTGAAGTCACCGGTTGGCTCGGGGGCTATAATTTCCAGTATGCGTGGAGCTCCGGCTGGGCGTGCGGTCAAGCCTGTTAATTAATCTGAGTTAAATATCAACTCTCCATTCTATATCGAGCAAACTTGATGTAAGCCACGTTTGCTCATTAAAAACATGCCTTTCACAATTTAAATAGTTTATTTTTCACGCTTTTTTGTTAGCTTAAAGACTCGCCTTTATTTTTGATAGGGAGTTCAGGCAGATGAAAGCGTGGCTTAGTATTTTCGTGTTTATTTTATTAGCTGGGTGCAGTGATGAGCAGAGTGTTGCCCTTGGCACGTTAGAGAGAGATCGCATAACCCATTCGGCAACAGTCAATGAGGTATTAATTGCGTTGCCAGTAGAACGTGGCAGTATGGTTAAACAAGGGGATGTGCTAGCGCAATTAGATAATACTAAGCAATTAGCCCGTGTTGCTAAAGTGAAAGCCGATTTAGAGTCTGCGAATGCACATTTTATTAAACTTAAAAACGGTGCCCGCGAAGAAGAGGTGGCAAGAGCGCAAGCCACGCTTGCTGCTAATAAGGCTAACTTAGTAGAGGCGCAGCAGAACTACCACCGTGCGGTTGAAATTGTGGCAAAAGATCTCGCACCTAAAATCAGCCTAGACAGTGCAAAAGCCAATTTAGACGCAGCTACCGCTAATGTTGAAGCGGCAAAGCAGCAACTAACCGAACTTACTAACGGCACGCGAGTAGAAGATTTACAAGTCGCCGCAGCAAATGTTAAGGCCCAGCAAGCGTTACTTAGCGCAGAAGAAAAATTACTAAGTGAACTTAATATCAGCGCAACCCGTGATGGCCTTTTGGATAACTTACCTTGGAACTTGGGAGAGCGTGTTACCTTAGGTAGCCCTGTTGCGATTGTGCTTGCTGGCGAAGCACCTTTCGCGCGAATTTATTTGCCACAACAAGCGCGGGCAAAATTAAAAGTGGGCGACAGCCTAGCGCTGACTATTGCCGAGCAATCAGAGCAAATAAATGGCACAGTGCGTTGGCTTTCTCATGAAGCTGCTTTTACCCCGTATTATGGTTTAAATCAGTATGACCGTACCCGTTTAATGTATCTTGCTGAAGTCCAATTACCAGCAAAATACAAAGATTTACCCTCTGGTTTGCCAGTTGAGGCAACGTTGCCATGAGTGACGCGGTTATAAATGCTAATGGATTAACCAAGCAGTTTGGTGAAGTAATCGCTGTTAATCAGCTTGATTTAACCATAAATAAAGGTGAAGTTTATGGCTTTTTAGGGCCCAATGGTTGCGGTAAAACCACGGCCATTCGTATGCTAACCGGGCTTTTAATGCCCTCTAGTGGCGATGTATCAGTACTTGGTTTATCACTGCCAAAACAAGCTAACTTACTGCGTTATAAAATTGGCTATATGACGCAAAAATTCTCACTTTATGATGATTTAACGGTAGCAGAAAACCTTGCGTTTTTAGCGGATGCTTACAGTTTAAAAGGCCAGTACAAACGCAGTCGTATTGATGAGTTGTTAGCAATTTATGATTTAGCAGCAAGAGCAAATCAACTTGCCGGTAGCATGAGTGGCGGGCAAAAACAGCGCTTAGCCTTAGCGGGTGCCACCATTCATAAACCTGAGTTACTTTTTTTAGATGAACCAACCTCTGCTGTAGACCCTGAAAACCGCCGCGATTTTTGGGAGAAGTTATTTGATTTAAGTGAGTTGGGCACGAGTATTTTGGTCTCAACCCATTATATGGATGAAGCTGAGCGCTGCCATAAATTGGCAATTTTAGAAAAAGGCATTAAACGTGCCGATGATTCCCCAGAACAGTTAATGGCGAATCTAAATTGCCAAGTTGTTGAAGTAGAGGTGAACAATTCGCGCAGCACTAAACGCAGCTTAGAATCACATCAGCATATTCATTCTGCGACTCAACTAGGCGCAAGGCTTAGGGTGCTTGTTGATAATTCAGTTAATGATGCTGAAACATGGCTTTTGCAATTTGACGATGTAGTTGCCGCTAAAGCGGTGCGTCCGAACCTTGAAGATGTGTTTGTTAGCGTAACGGGTGAGCGCAATCGGGAGCAAACGATATGAACCTATCTCGCATTTTTTCGATTGTTAAAAAAGAACTGCTTCAGCTCAAGCGCGACAAAACCACCTTTGCCATGGTGGTGATGATCCCCTTAGTGCAGTTGTTATTATTTGGCTTTGCGATTAATACGCAAATTCGTGATATTCCCATTGCGGTGGTAGATCAAAGTAATTCGGCGCTTGGTCGCGTACTCACACAAACGGTTGAAGCCAGTCAAACAGTTAAAGTGGTTGCTAAATATCCCAGTGTTACTTTGGCGGAAAAAGCCATGGCGCAAGCGAAAGTAAGGGCTGTTTTAGTTATTCCGCGCGACGTTGCTGAGCGTCTTTCTCGCCATCAAGCACTAGGCAGCGCAACGCCAAATTCAAGTAATTACCAGCTGGTTAGACCGATTGGACAATGGCTGGTGGATGGCTCCGACACTATGATCACAGGGGCAATTAAAGGGCTTGCCAATATGCCGCTCGGTGAATTAATGAAACAGCCTGTTAATCGGCAAGTCACCACCTTTGCGGTAACGCCATATTACAATCCTGCCCAGCGCAGTGTCGTAAATATTGTGCCAGGGTTAGTTGGCGTAATTTTGACTATGACCATGGTGATGTTTACCTCGGCGGCAATTGTTCGCGAGCGAGAGCGGGGCAATTTAGAAATGCTAATTAATACACCAATCAGCTCGTTTGAATTGATGCTTGCGAAGATTATTCCATTTATTTTTATTGGCGCACTGCAAGTAACCATTATTTTATCGCTGGGTTATTTAGTATTTGATGTCAAAGTGGTGGGGTCGCTATTACAGCTTGCGCTGATGACCTTGTTGTTTATTTCAGCTAGCTTGGTATTAGGATTAATCATTTCAACCATTGCAAAATCGCAACTACAAGCCATGCAGTTAACGGTATTTGTGTTGTTACCGTCGATTTTACTCTCAGGCTTTATGTTCCCGTATGAAGGCATGCCGGAAGTAGCGCAGTATATTGCCGAAGGCTTACCTGCAACCCATTACATTAGAGCTATGCGGGCGATTGTACTGCGCGATGTGGAAGTGAGTGATATGACCTATGATGCCCTTTGGTTAATGGGTTTTACGTTAGTTGGTTTGATCATTGCGTCACTGCGTTTTAAAAAGCGGTTAGATTAAAAACGATTTTTAACTTTAATTACCCATTGTACTGTATCTATTTCGTCGTCTTTATCGAGCGGGAAGGCAAGGTCGATATGAATGACGGTTTTTGCAGTTGCACGGCTTGGCGCAAGACGTAAGCCAATGCCAGCGTCTTTTAAAAATTGGCCATTTTCGCCGTTGTTTTTATCGGGGAACCAAGCGCGGCCTACATCAAAAAACACAGCCCCACCTACTTTAAACAGTTGCAGTAAGTGATACTCCCAGTAATAGCGCTTTTCAAGATTGAGCAACACAGAGCGGTCGCCCATTTGGTAATGAAGCGGGTAACCTCTAAGGCCTGTATCACCGCCTAGAGTCAGTTGTTGATCGGCTGTTAAGTTGCCACCATAGCGCAGTGAAAGATTAGCAAACCATGCGCGATAGCTGCTGCTATTGTAGAGAAAATTAGTATCTAAGTAAGCGTGTAAGTTTTCGCTTTTTTGTTGCTCTGTGTTCCAATAGCCATGTACCCCTGTGTACAAGCGCCACAGCATACTATCATTTAAATGAAACGCTTTTGCGGCGCTGGCTTCAAGCACAACACGGCTATCGTCATCAGCAAGGCTTTCATCTGAATAGCCAAGTCGGGCAAATACATTCCAACCTAAATTTAAATCTTCGGTGCGGCCAATTGAGTCGAAGTTACTCAAGGTAATGTATCTATCTTCAATTAGCTGATAGCCAAGCCAAGGGTAATTAAGTGAACGATCTTTGGCTAACGGTAAAGTGGTTTCAGCGATTTGTTCAAACTTAAAATCTTCTTGTTGCCAGCCTACAAGCCAACGGTTAGTCCAGCTGCCCAGCTTACTGCCTTGGCCATAGAATACTTGGTTAATTTGATTCTCTTGTTTGAATTCCGATACCACATCACCGCGATAATAAAGTGGCAACTCTTTTGTATCATCTAAGGTAACAGCACCATAACTTTGCTGTGATGCGAGTGAATAAAAGGGGAGTTTAAAGTCTAAATAGACGCGTTCACCATCGTCATTGTCGCTAAATTCAAAACGGCTACGATAGCGGCTGCCCCATATATTTGGGTCATCATAGATAAAAGTATAACCAGTGCGGTCGGCATCGCTACGCCAGGAAAGCGAAACGCGTTTACCTAAACCAAGCAAGTTTGTATCGCGAAAACCAAGTTGCGTTTTATCCTCGCCGCCGCTGCGGCTATAGCTTATTTCTGGAGTTAGGGTCCACAACTCTTTGGTGGTGATAGTAACCACAATATTGTCATCACAATCACGTTCAGCTTCAATTTTAGCATCGTATAAATAGCGTGCATCACGCAAAATACGCTCTGATTCGCGTAGCAGTTGTTGGTCGTATTTATCACCTTGTTGAAACAGCAATTGCTGCAAAATAACGTGTTCTTTGGTGACGATATTAAGTGTATTTAAACCACGAAATAAAAAGTTATCTTCTTTAGGGTTGTTAGTATCAAAAATATTATGTCGAACGAGTCGAATATCACTAATAATCGCATTGGGGGCATCGGGTAGTTTGGAGTTATCAATGCTTTCAATATCAAAGTTACTTTTACGATCTTTTGGCTGATCAGCAAGCCATTGGCATTGGCTTAACGAAAAAATGTCCGACTTAGAAGTGGCGTCTGCTTGCGCTGCGCAATAGCCATAAAATGGCACGAAAACAAGGCAAAAAAGTGCGCTAAAACGGCTAAATTTTAATACTGACATAACGCTCCTTTTTACTTGGGTTTATTTTAATTCTATACCATTAATTTTAGTCTTGCAGAAATTAAAGCAAATAAAAAGCAGCCAATGGCTGCTTATAACTAATTAAAATATAATAATTTATTACTTAACTACTTGGCCTGAACGCATCACGAAAGTGACGTCCATTAACTGCTGTATATCCTGTAATGGCGAGGCTTGAGTGGCGATAATGTCGGCAAATTTACCGCTTTCGATAGTGCCTAGCTGATTTTCCAAACCAAGTAACTTTGCGCTGTTTATGGTGGCCGATTTGAGCACTTGTTTTGCTGGCATTCCGGCCTCAACCATCAGTACAGCTTCACGCGCGTTGGTACCATGTTTTGATACCCCACTGTCGGTGCCGTAAGCAATATTTACACCGGCTTTATAGGCATTAAAGAAATTACCTTTCATATCGTTGCCAACACGGATCGCTTTGGCTTTTATCGCATCACTCATAAAGTTTGAGTTATTGGCCATTTCAACAACGGTTTCACCAGCAAGCAAAGTAGGCACCAAATACGCGCCGGTTTTCTTGAACAGTTTATAGGCTTTTTTGCCTGCGTATGAGCCGTGCTCGACACTCGCAACACCAGATTCAAGAGCGGCAATAATGCCATCTTCTTGGTGAGCGTGCGCAGCTACTTTTCTGCCCATGGTGCTTGCAGCCTTAACCACTTGATTAAGTTCATCGTCTTCCATTTGTTGGCCTGTACCGGTTGCACGGTCTGTTAACACGCCGCCTGTAGCGGCAACTTTAATCCAATCGGCACCATATTTTATGGCGTGACGCGTCGCTCGGCGACAATCATAAGGGCCATCGCAGGTAGTTTTTTTAGCAAATTTGTCCAGCATTTCATGGTGCACGCCACTGCTATCAAGGTGACCACCTGTAATCGCAACGCCACCTGCAGCAATAATACGCGGCCCTTCAAGCCAGCCTTTGTTTATGGCATCACGCAGGGCATACATATATTGTGGATCGGAACCAAGATCGCGCACTGTAGTAAAACCGGCTTCTAAGGTTTTTTTGGCGTAATGGGCACTGCGCATGCCGACTAGTTCGGGTGATACTTTGGCAATTTCTGCATCGTTGTTTGGTCCTAACTCAAATTGCAAATGTACGTGCATATCCATTAAGCCTGGCATTACAAAGCTGTCAGATAAGTCGATCAGTGTTTGCTCATTACTGGCTTGTTGAAAACCGGCTTGAATACTGACGATTTTGTCGTCTTCAATAATAATAGTTTGCTTTGAAAGCGGTTTTTTATCGGCGTGAACTAGTAGTTCGCCTGCGTGAATGAGAGTTTGTGCTGCAAAGCAGTTTGGAACAGCGAATAGGGCGAGCGTGAGTAATGATTTTTTAAACATGGCTATTGTTCTTATTGTTTTGTTTTACCTCACGCTAGCATGGTGAAAAGTAATGTCAAAACTAAAGCGATGAATAGAGCTCAGGTAATAAATCGAGGTCTTGTTGGCTGTCGCTATTAATCCAAATGCTTTGACTATAGTGTTCAAAGTTTAAATTAAATGAGGTGTTTTTAAATTTGAAGCGCATTAAGTGGCGGTCGGCACCTTGTTCAAACTCTAACGATGAAATTGCATCATTGTGAAGATAAATACTTGCCCACAGCTCAAACTCTTCATCATCTGGCAGTTCAACAGGGGTAATTAAAATATGGTCTGAGAAAAGGGCTTTGCTAGTCATTATATGTTCCAATAATTAGCTGGTTAAATGCATACGAATGGCATTCATAAAGTAGGCGCCATATTTATTGAGTTTGGTAAATCCAACACCTGATACTTTCAGGAATTCGGCATCGCTGGTTGGCATCTTTTGCGCCATTTCAGCAAGCGTAGCATCACTGAATACCACATAAGGTGGTACATCTTCCGCGTCAGCCAGCTCTTTACGTAAGCCGCGAAGTTTGGCGAATAGCTTTTTATCGTAGTTAAAGCGTGCAAGTTTGTCTTTGTAAACGTGTTTCACTTCAAGTCGCGGTTCGGCTAGTTGCAGGGCAAAATCACCTTTTAATACTGGGCGAGCTGCTTCGGTTAAGCGTAAGCTAGATGATTGCGTGATATCTTGATGCAATAATCCGTGGTGAATAAGCTGACGCAAAATACTCAGCCAATATTCAACCGATTTGTCTTTGCCAAGGCCAAACGTTGAAAGTTGGTCGTGTTGGTTTTCGCGAATACGAATGGTATTGGCGCCGCGTAATACTTCAATCACATAACCCATACCAAACTTTTGCTCGACGCGATAAACGCAGCTTAATGCTTTTTGAGCCAGTTCAGTTCCATCAAATTGTTTTGGCGGGTTTAAGCAAATATCACAGTTTCCGCAAGGCTTGCCTTGATACTCAGAAAAATAGTTAAGCAGTATTTGGCGGCGACAGGTTTGTGCTTCAGCAAAACTGGCCATGGCGTTAAAGCGCTGCTCTTCTACCTTACGGCGTTGCTCGTCTGGAATATCATCAAAAAAGCGTTTTACGCGGGGTACATCGGCAGGGTCAAAATACATAATGGCTTCGGCTGAGAGGCCATCACGGCCCCCGCGACCGGTTTCTTGATAGTACGACTCGATGTTTTTAGGAATATCGTAATGAATAACAAAACGCACATTCGGTTTATTAATTCCCATGCCAAAGGCAACGGTCGCCACGACGATATGAATATCGTCGCGCGCAAATGCATTTTGCACAAATGAACGCTGTTCATTTTCAAGCCCGGCATGGTAAGAGGCTGCGTTATAGCCTGCATCAACCAGCTTTTCAGCTATGTCGTCAACGCGCTTTCGGCTTGAGCAATAAATAATACCGCTTTGTCCTTTTTGCTCTTTTAAAAAACGCATTAACTGACTAAGCGGTTTGAATTTTTCTTCAATGGTGTAACGAATATTGGGGCGGTCAAAACTGCCCGTATAAATATGGGCGTTAGTAAGACCCAGTTGCATCACTATATCGTTACGTGTGGCAATATCTGCCGTTGCAGTGAGTGCCATAATAGGAATATGGCTAAAGCGTTGTTTAAGTTGCCCTAAGCGATAGTAATGAGGTCTAAAATCATGGCCCCAGTGAGAAACGCAGTGCGCTTCATCTATGGCAAATAAACCAATATTTAAATGCTGTAAGCGGGTACTAAAATCGTCAGTAAGCAGTCGCTCAGGTGCTACATATAAAATTTTAATTTGGCCTTGGTGCAGGCCTTGGTAAATTAATTGCTGCTCTTCGCGCGATTGGCTGTTGTTAATGTATGCCGCTGCAACACCTTGTGCTTTTAGCTGTGCGACTTGATCTTGCATCAGGGAAATAAGCGGCGACACCACAATGGTAATACCGGGTAACAGTAATGCAGGTACTTGGTAGCATAATGATTTACCGCCCCCTGTTGGCATCAAAACCAAACAATCTTGACCTGCAAGCACGGCATCAATGACTTGCTCTTGCCCAGCACGAAATTGCTTATAGCCAAATACTGAACTTAATACGCTGTGAGGCGTTTGTTGCTGCATTACTGGTTGGGTCGCTTGTTGATTTTCCATTACATTAAGGTGTATTCGATTGGCATTATGTTATCTGCATTGACTTACAAAGCATGCAATTTTAGCGAGCGCTAATTCTAAAGTCTTTTTATCGCGCTGTCTTTACTTAAATTGAGCAGATCCCTAAACTGGCGCTCCCTGAGTTGTTGAGTGATTGATATGCAAAGTCAAAAGCAAGGCGTTATTTTTGCCATCGCTGCATTTTTAATGTGGGGGCTCGCCCCAATTTATTTTAAGGCAATAGATCATGTTGCCGCGATGGAAATATTACTACACCGTGTGGTGTGGTCAGTTTTATTCTTATTAGTGATTCTTACGGTAGTTAAAAAATGGCGTTTGGTTAAAAGTGCGTTGTTTAATGTTAAAACAGCAGGCTGGTTATTGCTGAGCGCCGCGTTACTTGGTTTTAACTGGGGGTTGTTTATTTGGTCGGTAAATAACAACCATATGTTGGATGCCAGCTTAGGTTACTACATCAATCCGTTGTTAAATGTGTTGCTGGGTGTGCTGTTTTTATCTGAGCGACTAAGAAAATTACAACTAGTTGCGGTTGTACTGGCAGTAACGGGTGTGGTAATTCAGCTTATAAGCTTTGGTTCGTTTCCGATTATTGCGTTTAGCTTAGCAAGCTCGTTTGCGCTTTATGGGTTAATTCGTAAGAAACTACCGGTAGATACCTTGCCAGGTTTGTTGATTGAATCGTTATTTATGTTGCCGGTAGCGCTAATTTATTGGTGGGGTTTAGATACACCAACCAGTGATTTAACCAGTAATAGCGTATCGCTTAATTTATTGTTAATTTGTGCAGGTATTGTGACTACGCTGCCGCTACTGTGTTTTACAGCGGCTGCGCGTCGTATTCAGTACTCAACTCTCGGTTTTTTCCAGTACATTGGACCAAGTTTAATGTTTATTTTGGCGGTGCTGTTTTATGGTGAAACCTTTAGTGCTGACCGCATGGTAACGTTTGGTTTTATTTGGTCTGCACTTGCGTTATTTAGTTTTGACTCTTACCGTAACGCAAAGCGCGTAGCGGTTAACCCACAATAACGCGGTTTCTGCCTTGCTCTTTTGCTTGATACAGGCACAAATCAGCAAGCTTTAACACTTCGTCTGTGCTCTGTGTATCTTTTACGGTAACCCCAATCGAAATGGTTACACAGAGTGTTTTACTGGCACAATCAATTTGCAGCTGGCTTACGGTTTCTCTAAATTGCTCAAGTAGTGCTTGATTGTCTTCGTGATTTTCATCTTTAAACAACACGGCAAACTCTTCACCACCTAGGCGAGCAACTAAATGATCTTTGCCAAACATGGTATCAAATAAACGTGATACTTCTTTTAGCACGACATCGCCAGCATCGTGGCCATAGTTATCGTTTACTGCTTTAAAATGGTCGATGTCGAGCATTGCTACTTGGTGAGCAAATTTTTGTCTTTTCAGTAGGCTATTTGCTTGCTCAAAGAAGTATCGACGATTTGGCAGGCCTGTTAAATAATCCGAATTAGCCTGACGACGAATAGTGGCAATGTTTTCTTGCATATCCAAGTTTTGGCTTACGCGGCAATAAAATTCTTCTGGGTAAAAAGGTTTGCGCAGGTAATCGTCGGCACCATTTTTAAGAAAATTAGCCGATACGCGATTATCATCGGTACCTGAAATACCAATAATTACTTTATCTTCAGAATTGAATTTTTCGCGAATTTTACTGGTTAAGGTAACGCCATTCATATTTGGCATTTCGTTGTCAGTAATAATGACTTTGATATCGTCAAATTGCTCAAGCTGTTCGAGTGCTGATACACCATCAACGGCTTCGGCAATTAAATATTTGTGTCTTAGCAAATAGCTTTTAATTAGTTTGCGCGTGTTTCTTGAGTCATCAACAATAAGCACACGCACATTTTCGTTACGTGGCAAGCGTTTAAGCTGTGTTTCTAGGTAGGTATACGCTTGGCGGCTCTCTTTGGTGATGTAATCAACAACTGGGTACTGCATAACAGTATCACGGGTTTTGTCGTCTAATTTTCCAGTCATTACTATCGTCGGGATTGATGCGCCAATCGTTAATGGAATGGCTTCACCATTTGATGCGTCGGGTAGCACATAATCCACAACAGCACAGAAGTAATCATTTACTTCAATTAAATCAATCGCGGATGCCAAGCTATCGGCAATATCGACTTGATAGCCAATTCTAAGTGCAACATGACGTTGTATTTTAGAAATTGAGGGATTGTCTTCAATTAACAATAGTTTAGGCAGCACTGTACTTCGTTATAGTTGTTTAAATTATAATTTTTAGTTTAGTGGCATAAACAAACTCTGTGAAGATATTTTGCTAATTTATTGTTCCTATACATAAATATGACAGCTAAATGTCACTTTTCTTAATATGATTATTCTCGTTCAGATGTTGTATTTATTGGTAAGTGACAATTTGAATACAGAAAAATGAAAAAAAAGTTTCAAGTGTAATATTTCTGTCACGTATTGATGACACACTGCGCCTCGTTCAAATTGATTACAAATATATTTCACTCATTTAGAGGTTTTCACATGAAAAATGTTAAGGCTCCCCTTGCTTTATCTTTACTAGCTGCACTTTCAGCACCTGCAATGGCTGATGTAAACGTTTACGGTAAAGCGAATGTTACAGTACAAAATAGCGATGAAGGCGAAGGCTCTTTTACTGAAATTAAAAGCAACGCGTCTCGTTTTGGTGTAAAAGGCAGTGAGACACTTAGTGAAGAATCAGGCTTAAAAGTTGTTTATAAGCTTGAATGGCAAGTTGATATGTCAGATGCTTCAAACAGCAGTGATGACCATCTTAAGTCACGTAACCAATACGTTGGTTTACAAGGCGGTTTTGGTGAAGTATTAATCGGTCGTAACGACACAGCATTAAAGCAATCACAAGGTAAACTAGACCTATTCAACGACCTTGAAGGCGATATCAAAAACGTATTCAAAGGTGAAAACCGTATGGGTGATTCAATCACTTATAAAACACCTAAGTTTAACGGTTTCCAAGTTATTGGCTCTGTAATTGCTGAAGATTCAGCTGACGCTGACAATGGTTACTCAGCAGCAGTTACCTATGGTGATAAAGGCCTTAAAAAATCTGCGATTTACGCATCTGTTGCGGTAGATAGCGAAGTGAAAGGTTATGACGTTGTTCGTGGTTCAATTCACGGTAAAGTAGCGGGTGTTAAGCTAGGTGCAATGTACCAAACACAAGAAAAAATCGACGGCTCTGAGTCAGCAGATGGTTTCTTAGTTAATGCAGCATACAAAATTAACGACTACACATTAAAAGCACAATATCAAGTGCTTGAGTTTGATGCAGATGTTGATGACAAAGTAGCGACGTCTGTTGGTGTTGATTACAAGCTTAACAAAAACGCTAAGCTATTCGCTTTCTACACTAAGCAAGAGAAAGACGAAACTACAGATAACGATTACCTAGCGATTGGTATGGAATACAAGTTCTAATCGAGCTTATATTGCTAACAATAATTTAGGTAATGAAAAACCCAGCTAGTGCTGGGTTTTTTGTTGTTTATACTGCGGAAAATTATAAATGCTGTTTTATGATTTCATAAAAGGCAGCAATATGATCATCGCGGTCATTTAATGCTGGAATATAACGGTAGTGCTCGCCGCCAGCATGTTCAAAAATTTCACGATTTTCTTCTTCTAATTCTTCCAATGTTTCCAAGCAGTCTGAGCTAAAAGCAGGGCTGGCAATGGCAATGTTCTTAATGCCATCTTCTTTCGCTAATTTTTCGAGTGTTTCATCGGTGTAAGGTTTTAACCATTCCGCTTTACCAAAACGACTTTGGAAGGTGGTGATTACGTCGTCTTTGTTAAGTCCTAACTTTTCTACCACTAAACGGGTGGTCATTTGGCAAAAACAATAATAAGGATCGCCTTTTTCTAGGAAAAACTTAGGTGTGCCATGGTAGCTAAGTACCAATTTTTCAGGCATACCATGTTTGTCTAAATCTTCTTTGATACTTGCGGCAAGGGCATCAATATAATGCGGGTTGTCTTGATAACCATTGATAAAGTGTAGTTCAGGTACCCAACGCCAGTTAACAAGCTCACGACTAATGGCATCGTAAGTTGAGCCAGTAGTTGAACCGCTGTACTGAGGATATAAAGGCAAGACGACAATTTTTTGATAGCCTTTTTCACGAATCTCGTCGAGCACTGATTTGATTGATGGGTTACCGTAGCGCATCGCTAAGAATACTTCGGCGTGATCTAGGCCTTTGTCTTTAAGTAAGGCAGCTAGCTTCGCTTGCTGTTTTTTACTGTAAACCAATAATGGTGAACCGTGTTCAGTCCAAATACCGGCGTAAAGTTTTGCCGAACGTTTTGGGCGAATACGTAAAATAATGCCGTGCAGAATAATTTTCCAAAGCACGCGCGGAATTTCAACGATGCGCGGATCAGATAAAAATTCTGCCAAATAGGTTCTTAGGGCCTTTGCGGTGGGTGCATCTGGGCTGCCTAAGTTAGTGAGTAAAACGGCTGTTTTTTTATGAAATCGTTTATGCGGTTCTTCAGTGACGGCAGTGAATCGAGACACGGTGACCCTTACTTAATTTGCTAAATTAAAAAGATTGTATCAAATCTTTTTGGAAAATTGCCCACATTACGTTGTGTTAGCTATTTAAGATCAATTTTTGATAAATAACTCGAGCTTACGTTAAATAAATATGGCTGAGGACAAATAGCCTAGACTTTTGTAATTCAACAAGTTTAGATGGTGTAAATTACTACACAAGCAAAGCAAATGAAAAAAATAGCTGTTTTACTTCTCGTTGTTTTAAGTGCTTTAAGCACGCCAGTGTTTGCCAAAGAACAAACCGTTATTTTGATTTCCCTTGATGGTTTTCGCTGGGATTATATTGAAAAGCACCAAGCAAAGAATTTAGCAAAAATCGCTAAAGCAGGCGTTCGCGCAGAGCGCATGATTCCAGTTTACCCAACGAAAACATTTCCTAATCATATTTCAATTATTACCGGCTTACAGCCCGCTAATCACGGCATAATTGATAATAAGTTTTGTGATAGAAATCGTAAAGAATGCTACAGCATGGGCAAAGGACGTAACGACAGTACCTGGCTAAACGGAACGCCACTTTGGAATCTTGCTGAAATGCAAGGTGTTAAAGCAGCCACTTACTTCTGGCCAGAATCAGACGCGCGCTTTAATGGTCGTACACCAAGTTACTTTTATCACTACTCGCAACATAGCGATTATCAGCGCCGCGTAGACCAAATTGTAGACTGGCTTAGCTTGCCAAAGGCACAGCGCCCACGTTTTATTGCCGCCTATTTTTCAGTGGTCGATTCAATGGGTCATGATTTTGGACCTAATGCACAGCAAACGTTCGATGCCGTACAAAAAATGGATGCGTTAATTGCCCAGTTGGATGCGCGCTTAGCTGAGCTAAAAGATCTTAATATTAATTTAGTTTTAGTATCCGATCACGGTATGTCGCAAGTTGATCCGAAACAGACCATTGAAATTAATTCGTTGGGCTTGTCTGAAAATGATTTTGTTATTAAAAACTCGTATACCCGTGTGCAGTTTTATAAAAAGCCAGAATCTCA
The DNA here is from genome assembly GCF_057367955.1 of Pseudoalteromonas sp. NS-SX12. Lineage (NCBI taxonomy): Bacteria > Pseudomonadati > Pseudomonadota > Gammaproteobacteria > Alteromonadales > Pseudoalteromonadaceae > Pseudoalteromonas > Pseudoalteromonas sp. NS-SX12. The sequence goes on from NZ_CM170634.1 coordinate 1,381,810, forward strand.
AATCGCTACTTTAGAGGCTAAAAAACGCCTAGCAGAGCAAGCGAAAGGGCGTTATAGCGTACTTGATAAAAACACACTAGCAAGTCGCGGGATTAAGTTTGGTGCTCGAGATGCAGATATTATTATTGAAACCACTGCACCAAAAACGTTCTCATTTGAAGGTGAATCAGATTATTTAGGCACACATGGTTATGCCTACACTCAAGAAATGGGGGCATTATTTATAGCAAAAGGACCTGCGTTTAAACAAAATACGTCGATTGCTGAGTTTCCTAATCTAGATGTTTACCCAACAATTGCGAAAGTACTTGGCTTAAAAATACTTTCACCGGTAGATGGTGATGGCAAAAGCTTGGAAAGTGCACTTGCTCAATAAAGCCAGTAATAGCTATTTCGCTTAAGTATATAAGCAGCTTTAGCCGACTTAAATAATGCGTTATTTGAGTAAACAGGTATTAAGCGCAGAAGTTAGGTTAAATGTTTTATTTTTTAGCAATAACTTTTCAGAAAATTAATTTAATTAGTATGAATTAAGCAAAGGTTAAGTTTAAAAAGGCTAAAGTAAGCTTAAGTTCCAATCTCCCTTGGACTTTATTTCCCTTGTTGTTTTTATACAAGCTTTGCCCGCTAACTTTAGCGGGCTTTTTTATGCCAGTTGGCAGGTTTGCTTATTTAAAAATGTAGGAGTTGACAGAGTTAAGCTAAGGTTAAGATAGTAAACTTATACTAAAAACCAGTTCCCAATCTCCAAAAGTACTGAGTTTAACTTGGTAACAAAAAGCCCGCATATTGTAGCGGGCTTTTTATATTAGGCGGGATTATTGTTCCCAGTAAGCTTGTTGCAAACTGTCTTCTCGTTCAGGCAAGCCGCGCGTTAAACGTGGCGAATGTTGCACTAATACTTCATAACTTACACGGTTAGCATATTTACTGATTTGTGAAAGCGACGAATAGGTAAGCGCATTGATTTTATGCTTACTTGAGGTAGGAACATTTAACTGGTGATATACATTAGCGCTAATATCGTGAAGTACTGCTGCCAGTGCGCCATCACCTGCGCCATTGGTATTTTTAATGCTGTCAGGCCCGCCCATGTAAGGTGCAGTGTGAGTGTAAATTTTTACTGGATTTTTACAGTCTTTACGACGCATTGCGCGTGAAAATTCAAACTTATTAAAATCAGGAATACTGCCTGGCATTAATTGGTGTTCTGTTGGGCGCTTCCAACAGTCATCAATATAACTAGCTAAGAACATGCCTTGAGCGCCAGCAGTACAAATTACCATATCAACCCAATCGAGCGCTTTATCGGCGGCTAATAGCGGGTCTTCAAAGCCGGTAATAGCAAGGCCTTCCTCTTCGTTCATGGCTAATATGTCAACGTGGTCGTTAACGAAGTTTTGCCACCACTCTGGGTCTTGCTCAATTAAGAATTTGGTGCCTAAGCTCAGTACAACAGGTACATTTGCTGCGTTTGCGTATTCAACGGCTTTTAACGCCGCTTCGGTCATGGTGTCTTCACCTGTGGTACGCATTAAATAGGCCGAAATAACTAAAGCAGACGAGTTAGCAATAAGCTCTTGGGAAATGGATTCAGGACGTAGGCGGTTCATTAAGCCTGGACTGATAGCGAAAGTACGTTCGCCACTTTCATCAATAAGGGTAAAACAACGGCCAATTGGGCCATCGACCGGTTGTAGATGTTCTAAATCTACGCGGGTTGAGGTTTTACTAACGAAACGATAGGCATAACTACCAATTTTGATATTTTCGCACATTACACCAAGCAATACCGAGCGGTCATCTGATAACACTGAGTAATTGTGCATGGTGTTACCAATAGTGCCGCCTGCAAATTCGTAGTCGATCATGTCATGATCTTTTAAGCGTGCATAGAGAGCGTTGGTGGTGTCATCATCCATTACTTGCGACATACCGCGGTGCAGGCCAAACTCATTGAGAAAGGCTTGATCAACTTTGGCTTCTATATCAACCACAATTTGGTCAATACCCACTATGTAATTACGTGCAAGCTTGCTGTCTTGTGTGATCACGTTCGTTAACGGATCTTTATCTTCCACTGGAAAGTAGTGTTTTTGTCTGCGTCGTCCAGGAAATTTCATCTTGTTTCTACATTGCTTTGGCGTCGTGCAAAATGGCGGCGGATTATAGCCTAAAAAATAATTGAATAACTATGACATTAGCCCTTTATTTTAAAAAATTCTAAGAAAAAGAGATAACAATGCATGAATCTTTTTAACTTGGTAAAATATTTAAGGTGTTTATAAATCAACCTGAGTAAGTATGTACCCTGAATTTAGCGATGAATATTGGATGATTGAGGCGCTTAAACGTGCTGATATTGCCGAGCAACATGGAGAAATACCAGTTGGTGCCATTGTTGTAAAAGACAATCAGATTATTGCTGAGGGATATAATTTATCAATTACACAGCATGATCCATCGGCCCATGCTGAGATGATGGCAATTCGCCAAGCTGGCAAGCACATTGAAAATTACCGTATGCTCGATTGTACGTTATACGTCACACTTGAACCTTGCTCTATGTGTGCAGGGTTATTGGTGCATAGCCGTATAAAGCGTTTGGTATTTGGCGCACATGATGAAAAAACAGGTTCAGCGGGCAGTATTATGGACTTAACCCGTCACGAAAAGCTCAATCATCAAATAGATGTAACCAGCGGGGTTTTAGCTGAGGTGTGCAGTGAAAAGCTGTCGGCATTTTTTAAAAAACGTCGCGCAGAAATAAAAGCCGCTAAAAAAGCGGCAAAAGGTGAAAGCTAGCTCGCTTCAGCTTCCACCAATAAATTAAATGCTCTGCGACGCTCAAGCACTTTACGATGGGTGTTGCGTCTTGCAATGCGGCGACGAATAGCACAAGTGTTAACCGTACTGCGTTTTACTTTGAATTTTCTACGCGTTCTTAGCATAGGTTCTCCTTAAAAAGGTGAGAGTGGAGAAGGGGGATTGGCTAAAGCCCTTATCTCTCGATAAGTTTATTAATAAATTATGACACTTATATGACATTCACAGTGGTGAATTCAACTATTGTGTTACTCATCTTGGTTTTCATCAAGCCAAACGAGCGTGTCGTAATAGCGGCGAATATTATCGACATATTTAACGGCGACATCGCCACGGGCAAACCCGTATCTTGTTTGGCGATAGTAGCGCTTTTTAATCAGTAACGGTAAATGTTTTTTCACATCTGCCCATTTGTCGGCATCGCCACCTGCTTTTTCAGTTAGCACGCGAGCATCTTCCATATGACCAAAGCCCACATTGTAAGCCGCAAGCGCAAGCCAAGTGCGGTCTGGTTCTTTTATACGTTCGGGCACGCGATTAATCAATTTTTCTAAATAGATGCCGCCACCACGAATATTTTGTTCTGGTTCAAGGCGGTTTTTAACACCCACCGATTTAGCTGTGGGCAATGTCAACATCATAATACCGCGTACGCCAGTGGGCGATTTGGCACGTGGGTCCCACATCGATTCTTGATAACTGACTGCTGCCAGTAAGCGCCAATCAAGGCTGCGTGAATATTGCTTAAACCAATCTCGGTATTTAGGTAATACATCACGAACTGCTTCTATATAAGCGAGGGTATTGATGTAGTTAAACTGACGAACGTGGCCAAAATATTTTTCTTCTAGGTTTTGTAATAGGCCTGTTGAGCGTGCATAACCAAAAAACTCAATCGCCATTGCATATAAACTGTCGTCATCATTTTGCTGTAGCATCCAAGCGACGGGTTCTTCACGGGTCACCGAAAATGCAATACTAAGTTCTGGGTGATAGCGGCGAAACAGCGCCAAAGTGTGCGAGTCAGCAATGGTGTAATCGAATTTGCCATCAATAATGCCTTGTAATAATTCGGCTTCATCAAACTCTTCGGTTTCAACCCATTGTAAGTTTTCAAAATTGGCTTTTGCTTTTAATAAACTGGCGGCATGAGCGCTTTTGGCTATAACGGTAACAGGGGCATCTAGCTGTGAAAAATTACGCGGTCTTTTGCGCCCTTGTTTATAAACTAGTTTTTGACTGATTGAGCGATATTGCGGAGCAAAACGGTATTTATTTAAACGCGATTTGTTTAGGGTAAGGCCTGAGGCGAGAATATCGATTTGTCCTTTTTCTAGCTTGTTAAGCATGTCTTTAATTGAGAAAAAAGGAATGATTTCGAGTTCTGCGTCAATAAAGTTTGCGAATGCTTTGGCGAGCTCATATTCAAAACCTAGCTCACCATTGGCACTAATATAGTAGGTACTTTCGCCGGCAAGCGTGCCGATACGAACTTTATCTTTTTGTTTAATTTGGCCGAGGTGTGTTTCTGCGACAGGCTCTGAGCATGCTGCCAGCAAAAAAATAACCAGTGTAATTACAACGCGTTTTAGCACTCAAATCCTAAAATAACTAACCCCTACAAGCTTGTTATAACAGATAAAGTCCCGATCGTCACGAGGACTAATGTCCTATACATGAAAATCGAATTTGCCTATTTTTGTCTATTTTTTGATTTTTATTTAAATCTCATGTCATTTTCCACTATAATGTGCGCCCATAAATCTTCGTTCAATCCTTAACCCCGGATGAAAATACCTATGTTGATCCTACGTGGTGCACCTGCACTTTCTGATTTTAAAGTTCAAAAGATCCTTAAAACCTGCGCTGACGCCAATTTACCAGTGACTGGTGTTTACGCTGAGTTTATGCATTTTGCTGATTTAACAGCAGAACTTTCAGAGTCTGAGTTAGACAAACTAAATAAGCTATTAAAGTATGGCCCGACCATTACTGAACATACGCCTGAAGGTGCGCTCATTTTAGTGACGCCGCGCATTGGTACCATTTCTCCATGGGCATCAAAGGCAACTGATATTGCTAACAACTGTGGTTTAGACAAAGTACACCGTGTTGAACGTGGTATTGCTTACTATGTTGAAGGCGACCTAAACGCTGAGCAGTTAAATGACGTTGCTAAGCTAGTTCATGACCGTATGACAGAGTCTGTGCACAACAGCCTTGAAGATGCAGGTCAGTTATTCCGCGTTGAAGAGCCGCGCCCAATGTCATCTGTAGACATTCTTGGCGGTGGCCGTGAAGCACTTGTGACGGCAAACGTAGAGCAAGGTTTTGCACTAGCTGACGACGAAATTGACTACTTAGTAGAAAACTTCACAAAACTAGGTCGTAACCCGAACGACATCGAGTTATTCATGTTCGCACAGGCGAACTCTGAGCACTGTCGTCACAAAATTTTCAACGCCGATTGGACAATCGACGGTGTAGAACAGCCTAAGTCGCTGTTCAAAATGATCAAGAATACTTACGAAACGCACCCAGAAAACGTACTGTCTGCTTATAAAGATAACGCAGCAGTAATGAAGGGTTCTAAAGCGGGTCGTTTCTTCCCAAATAAAGAAGGCGAGTACAGCTACAATCAAGAGAACATTGAAATTTTGATGAAGGTTGAAACGCACAACCACCCAACTGCGATTGCGCCTTTCTCTGGCGCATCAACCGGTTCTGGTGGTGAAATTCGTGACGAAGGTGCAACAGGTCGTGGTTCTAAGCCAAAAGCAGGCCTAGTTGGTTTTACTGTATCTAATCTTCGCATCCCTGGTTTTGAACAACCGTGGGAAACTAACTTCGGCAAGCCTGGTCGTATCGTTGATGCACTAGACATCATGATTGACGGCCCGCTAGGTGGCGCGGCGTTCAACAACGAATTTGGTCGTCCTAACCTACTTGGTTACTTCCGTACTTACGAAGAAAAAGTTAACAGCCATAACGGTGAAGAGGTACGTGGTTACCACAAGCCAATCATGCTTGCAGGTGGTCTTGGTAACATCCGTACTGAGCATGTTCAAAAAGGTGAAATTCCAGTAGGTGCTAAGCTAGTAGCACTAGGTGGCCCTGCGATGAACATTGGTCTTGGCGGTGGTGCTGCATCATCAATGGCATCTGGTCAGTCAAACGAAGACTTAGACTTTGCATCTGTACAGCGTGAAAATCCAGAGATGGAGCGTCGTTGTCAGGAAGTTATCGACAAATGTTGGCAGCTAGGTGACGAAAACCCAATCGCGTTTATCCATGATGTAGGTGCGGGCGGTCTTTCAAACGCATTCCCTGAGCTAGTAGACGACGGTGGCCGTGGTGGTAAATTCCAACTACGTAACATCCCGAACGACGAGCCAGGCATGGCACCGCACGAAATTTGGTGTAACGAATCACAAGAACGTTACGTACTTGCAGTAGCGGCAGAAGACTTTGCACGTTTTGAAGAAATTTGTAAGCGTGAGCGCGCACAGTACGCTGTAATTGGTGAAGCAACTGAAGAGCGTCACCTAACCGTTGCGGATAGCCATTTTGATAACAACCCAGTAGACCTTCCACTTGAAGTACTACTTGGTAAAGCACCTAAGATGCACCGTGACGTTGAGTCAAAGCAAGTTGAAGGTGAAGCACTAAAAACTGACAGCATCGACGTTGAAGAAGCGGCTAAGCGTTTACTTCGTCTACCAACGATTGCTGAGAAAACATTCCTCATCACCATTGGTGACCGTACGGTGACAGGTCTTGTGGCACGTGACCAAATGGTTGGCCCTTGGCAGGTACCAGTAGCAAACTGTGCTGTAACTGCAGCTGCGTTTGACACATACCACGGTGAAGCCATGTCAATGGGTGAGCGCACACCTGCAGCACTTCTAAACTATGGTGCATCAGCACGTTTAGCAGTAGCAGAAGCGTTAACTAACATTGCTGGCGCAAACATTGGTGGTCTTGAGAACATCAAGCTATCTGCAAACTGGATGGCAGCAGCAGGTCACCCTGGTGAAGACGCAGGTCTTTACGAAGCGGTTAAAGCTGTGGGTGAAGAGTTATGTCCAGCACTTGGCCTAACGATTCCAGTTGGTAAAGACTCAATGTCGATGAAGACAACATGGCAAGACGACGGTGAAGACAAGGCGGTTACAGCACCTCTTTCTCTAGTAATCACTGCATTTGGTCGTGTAGAAGACATTCGCAAAACAGTTACACCTCAGCTTCGCACTGATAAAGGTGACTCAAGCCTAATCCTAGTTGATTTAGGTGCAGGTCAAAACCGTATGGGTGCATCAAGCCTTGCACAGGTTTACAAGCAGCTTGGTGATAAGACGCCTGACGTTGATAGCCCAGAGCTATTAAAAGGCTTCTATGAAGCGATGCAAGCACTTGTAGCTGACGAGAAGTTACTTGCTTACCACGACCGTTCAGACGGTGGTTTATTCACAACAGTAGCTGAAATGGCATTCGCAGGTCGTACAGGTGTGACTGTAAACCTTGATAGCCTTACAGGCTCTGATATCGAAGCGCTTTATAACGAAGAGCTAGGTGCGGTAATTCAGGTTCGCAACGACGACCTTGCAGCAGTTGAAGCTGTGTTAGCGGATAACGGTCTTGCAGCAATCAGCCATACTATCGGTGCATTAAACACTGAAGACAAAGTTATCTTCAACCGTGGCGGCGAAGCAGTACTTGCAAATACACGTACTGAGCTACGTACTATTTGGGCTGAGACAACTTACAAGATGCAAGCACTTCGTGATAACCCAGAGTGCGCTAAGCAAGAATTTGATGCGAAATTTGACGAAAAAGATCCTGGTCTTAACGTTAAGCTAAGCTTCGACCTAAACGAAGATGTAGCAGCACCTTATATCGCAACAGGAGCTAAGCCTAAGATGGCTATCCTACGTGAGCAAGGTGTTAACTCACACGTTGAAATGGCAGCAGCATTTAACCGTGCAGGTTTTGCAGCAGTAGACGTACACATGAGTGACATCCTTGAAGGTCGCCTAACGCTAGAAGAGTTCAAAGGCCTTGTAGCATGTGGTGGTTTCTCTTACGGTGACGTACTAGGTGCTGGTGAAGGTTGGGCTAAATCAATCCTATTCAATGACATGGCACGCGATCAGTTCCAAACATTCTTTGAGCGTCAAGACACGTTCAGCTTAGGTGTGTGTAACGGCTGTCAGATGCTTTCAACACTGAAAGAGCTTATCCCAGGTACTGAGCACTGGCCACGTTTTGTAACCAACAAGTCAGAGCGTTTTGAAGCACGTTTCAGTCTTGTTGAAGTACAAGAAAGCCCGTCAGTATTCTTCCAAGGTATGGCTGGTTCTCGTATGCCTATCGCAGTATCTCACGGTGAAGGTCACGCTGAGTTTGCAAACGACGCAGCAGTGAAAGCAGCACTTGAATCTGGCACTGTTGCAGTTCAGTACGTTGATAACTTTGGTAAGCCAACAACGCAATACCCTAACAACCCGAATGGTTCACCAGAAGGTATTACAGGTATTACATCAACGGACGGTCGTGCAACAGTAATGATGCCACACCCAGAGCGTGTATTCCGTGCAGTAGCTAACTCTTGGCACCCAGATGAGTGGAAAGAAGATAGCCCATGGATGCGCATGTTCCGTAACGCACGTAAAAACGTGGGTTAATTGAGTTAATTTATAACTCGTTAGAAAAGGTCGCGTAAGCGGCCTTTTTTGTATCTGTACGTTGAGACCGACAAAAATATCGGGAATATTTTTGAACAGCGAAGCTGGCCCGAAGGGCGAAAGGCAGCATGCCTGAAGTCATCGAAGTTTCGCAGCGTGTTTTACGTCAGTCTGCGATGACGATTACTGCGTAACGCACCGGGCCGCAGCTTCAGGATGAATTAGTCTGCACTACCTCAACTAGCTTTAAAAAAGGTCACTTCGGTGGCCTTTTTTATTATCTAAAATAAATATTTAAGTTAAATAAGATTAGTAACTTTTACAGGATTTTAATTTAATTAATAAATTAAGCTTTATTTATATAAAGTTTAGATAAATATTCAAATTGCATTGAGCTTTGTTGTAGAAAAGCGCATACTGGCGGCAAATATTTAACTGCGAATAAGTATCATGACGATTTGTGATGTTCCCGTAAAGCAACAGGCGACAATAGTGCGTTTGTGTCCAAGTTTAGATTCCGCCGTCGCTCAACGACTAGAGGAAATGGGGTTCGCTGAAAATGCGTTAATAACCTGCATACGTCGCACACCGTTCAATGGTCCCATTGTTTATCAAGTGGGGGATTGTGTTTACTCACTCGAACCTGCAATAGCTAAACGTATTTACATCGCATAAACTGTAAGAACCCTCATGAAACGAATTTTATTAGTTGGTAAGCCCAACTGTGGTAAAAGTTTGCTTTTTAATCAGTTAACAGGCTTAAAGCAAAAAGTTGCTAACTTTCCAGGTGTCACAGTCGAGCTTAAAAGTGGTCAATTTAATGACTTTGAAATAGTTGATTTTCCAGGTACCTATTCGCTAAATACGCTTTCAAAAGATGAGCAGATCGCAGTCGAAAAGCTAAATGAGGCGATTAATCAAGACGACACCGAAGTGATTGTAAATGTACTAGATGCAACGCGATTAGAGCGCAGTTTGGTATTTGCATTGCAAGTGCAACATTTAGCGCAGCAACATAATAAAAAGGTCGTGTTTGCACTTAATTTAATTGATGAATTACAGCGCTTTAATCATCAAATAGATGTCGCACAACTCTCTAAAGATTTGAATGCTCCAGTATTTGCTTTGTCAGCAAAAACGCTTACTGGTGTAACTGAGTTTCAAAAAGGCTTAGTTGAAATTACTAAAGCACCTTTTCAGCAAAATCCTCATTCAGATCCTAGTACAAATGTGCAAAGTGCTAAAACACTTGCAAAAAAATATGCAATTGCCAGCGATATTGTGCTTAAAAAGCAAAATGTTATCGATAACTTTTTGTTAAATAGCGTGTTTGGCGCTGTGGCATTTTTTACAATTATGTTTTTATTGTTTCAGAGCATTTTCACATGGGCTGCGCCGTTAATGGATGGCGTAGAAATGCTTATTGGTGATACCGCCGCGCTTGTTACAGGCTTATTGCCAAGTGGCATGATGCAAGACTTTACGACAGATGCTTTGTTTGGTGGTGTGGGTTCTTTTTTAGTATTTGTGCCGCAAATTATGGTGCTAACTTTTATTATCGGGTTACTGGAAGATAGTGGCTATCTTGCGCGCGCTGCGTTAATTTGCCATAAGCCTTTAAGCTTCTTTGGTTTGTCTGGTCGTAGCTTTATTCCTTACCTATCTGCACATGCCTGCGCGATACCTGCAATTATGGCCGCCAGAACCATAGAATCACCGCGTAAACGCCTGATCACTATGATGACTATTCCCCTGATGTCATGCTCTGCAAGATTGCCGGTTTATGCCTTGTTAGTTGCGGTATTTATTCCGGCAGATCACACAGTACTTGGTGTCTTTAACTTACAAGGTATCGCATTTTTTGCCCTGTATTTATTTGGCATTGTGATGGCGCTGATTGTAAGTGCATTATTGAGTAAATCTAAAATGACAGAGCAGAGCCAGTCTGAAATGCCATTTATTTTAGAACTGCCAACTTATCGTATGCCCCATTGGAAACCACTAATGCACCGTGTTTTGAACAGTGGCATTTATTTTATTAAACGCGCCGCACCGGTTATTTTTATGGTGTCAGTAGTGATTTGGGTACTGGGTTATTTTCCGCAAAATGCTGATTTAGAGCACTCGTTACTTGGTCAATTTGGTCAGTTTATTGCACCAGTGTTTGAACCACTTGGTGTAGATTGGCGCTATGGTGTGGCAATCATGATGTCGTTTTTGGCGCGAGAAGTCTTTGTAGGTGCGTTGGGCACACTGTATGGCATGGAAGGTGCTGATGAAAATATTGCAGGACTAGCATCACAAATTATGGCAGATGGCTTACCACTTGGTACTGGCATTGGTTTAATGCTGTTTTATGTAGTGGCATTACAATGTGTAGCAACCGTGGCAACGATAAAAGCGGAAATGGGTAACGCTAAACTCGCATGGGCTTTATTTGTGGTGTATGGATTAGTTGCTTATTGCTTAGCTGCACTTGCTCATTACTTTATATAAACATATTACGTTATGCATTAGGGGCTATTTTCATGGCTCCTTTTCAGCCATAGGTGCGTTACCGAGTCGATGTTGTGATTCAGTTTTAGGTTGAGTACCAGAGTGAATTAAATTAATGACTTTTTAATCCCTTAGTTGTTAGTATTGCGCTGTACCTAAATCGGTTAACCCCTTATTGGAAGTAAGTAATGAAAAAATTAACTTTAGTTGTAATGGTAACGGGCGCGTTTTACGCTAATTCTGTGAGTGCGGTTGATTTAAAAAGCACGTTAAATACTGCTGTCGCGAACCAAACAGCAGAAAAAACAACATCAAATGCCTTAGTAAAATATGCATCTGAACAATTGGGTTTATCTGAAGATATCATTGGTTCAGGCATGGGCGCGTTGCTCAAAGTAGCAAAAGATCATGTTAGCCCTGAAAACTTTGCTTTGATTAGTCAAGCATTACCAAATACTAACGGGCTGATCAGTGAAGCGCCTAAATCGTCAATGTCTTCACTAAGTTCAATGCTAGGCAAAGGCGGCGATAAAACTAAACAAGCAGCAAGCCTAGGTTATTTGGATAGTGCGTTTGAAAGCATCGGTATTCCAAAAGAGCAAGTACCTTTACTAGTAAACTCATTAGTTGGCTACATGGCGAATAATGGATACAGCAAAGAAGCTAACTTGTTAAAGCAAGGCCTAAGCTTTTTATAAATTTAGAATCACAATAAAAAAGGCCACAATGGCCTTTTTTATTTAAACAGGGGTTGTGTGTAACCGCTTTTCTCGCCATATTTTTAGGTAAAATAGCCCGAGAGTCAGCTCGGTGATTATTGCCAAAAAAATCCCCACACCTGCATTACCTAGCGTAAATTCAATACTCCCCAGTATTGCCAAGCCAAACATAATCACCATAAAACTCAAGCTAACAGCTAGCTGTGTGGTTTTGTCTGATATTTTGCGTATTTGCCAAGATACCAATGCAAGCCCAAGAAACAGAATGCTTGCTCTACGCCCCATAAAATAGGTTGCATCGCTGGCTTCAATATTAAATAGATAAAAAAGCAGCTCAGGCATTCCCATTAGGGCGACTGAAAGTAACGCAGCGATTAACGCCGTGATAGCTGATAACAAACGAAAGCTCACTATTTACTCCCAGTAAAAAATGTAAAGCGTCGTATTATCGAAATTGATAACAGTGTTATTAATGCAAAAAATGGCAATGCTCCCGAGGATGACTTCCTATCGTCTGTAACGTTATTTGTTGGGAGTGCTGATTTAGAGGCATCTAGCGGGAAAGCATCTTGGCTATCTTCTACGCCGTCACCATCATCATCGGCATCAGTATTGTTGCCTATACCATCACCATCGGTATCAACTGACTCTGTCGCATCGAGTGGGAATGCATCCGCAGCATCTAATACACTGTCATTATCGTCATCAGTATCTGCGTTATTGCCTATACCATCACCATCGGTATCGACCGACTCTGTCGCATCGAGTGGGAATGCATCCGCGGCATCTAATACACTGTCATTATCATCATCAGTATCTGCGTTATTACCTATACCATCACCATCGGTATCGACTGATTCTGTCGCATCGAGTGGGAATGCATCCGCAGCATCTAATACACCGTCATTATCGTCATCAGTATCGGCATTATTGCCTATGCCATCACTATCTGTGTCTACCGACTCACTTGCATCGAGTGGGAATGCATCTTCGGTATCTAGTACACCATCATTGTCGTCATCAGTATCAGCATTGTTACCAATACCGTCAACATCGGTATCCAGCCATTCACCTGCATCTAATGGGAAAGCATCTTTATCGTCTAAATAGCCATCATTATCATCATCAGGATCGAGTTTGTTTCCAATGCCATCATAATCAGAATCTAACCATTCAATGGGATTAAATGGGAAGGCATCTATATCATCGTTGTAACCGTCATTATCATCATCCAGATCTTGGTCGTTTGGAATGCCGTCGTTATCTGCGTCATTAATCTCGCCAGCTTCTGAACCGTAAGTAAAATAATCATTGAGTGAATAAATGACATCTCTGGAATTAGTGCCATCGAAGGTAACGCGTAAACTGAGCGAATGATTTCCTTCTATTAACGGCAAGGAAACTGCAACAGGTCCTAAATCAGCTTGCCAAAAATAAACTTCTTCCCAATCACCGTCATTTATCTTTATTTCAGTTTTCTTAGCTTCTAAATCATTTCCCATGAAATGAATATCAATACCAATCTTATTGAGCTCAGGCTGAATAAATGTTCCACCATGATAATAAGCACCAATAGTTCCAATGCTTGGAATATAAAAACTGTCTTTGGCTGAAAGCTCAATACTGGAATTGTTAAAAGTCAGTTTAAATTTCAGGTTTTCACAGCTGTCTTTAAAATGTGAAAGACGAGACTCATTTGAATTTAAAGTACCAGTGTGAAGCTGTGTTTTTGTACCATCTTCATGCTCACAGAAAAATTGGTATTGACTATCAATATTGTATTTTGCACCTTGTAGGTCATGGTAAAATTGACCGTCCAAATATTTATTTGGTTTAAGTGAGATTGTTTCTCCATCACTTACAATAGATGCTGATAAATAAGCCTTTTCTGGGTTAAGTGGCAGTTCATTATTGGGCGTTTCTATTGGATAGCTATCGTAACCCCGAACGTAGTCAGAAATGCGTAGTTTGCCTTCGTTGCTTAAGCCGAAGTATGGTGAAACAATAAACGCTGTTTCAGCATTAGTAGAATCAAATAATTGCAGTATTTTTTTATCTAATACTGATTCATTGTTTGTTTCGAACACTTGTATCTTAGTTATGTCGTTGGATAAATCTATATTATTTGCAGGATCGTAGTGATGATCTAGCACTTTGTAAGCTGCAACGTCATTATAATTCGATAAATCAAATGTTGTGGCACTTAAAGTTGTTAAATCAATTTGAATATCCTCACCAAGCATGCCTGTTTTTGAAGGTGTGTTTTGATATAAAAATAGTTTTTCTGTGTCGGATTGGTCTGTAATTCTATAGTGGGATTGATAGGAAAACTCATAGCTATGGTCAAGATTACCAACTGCAAGGTATTGAATGCTAGGCTGAGTAGGGGCAGATAACCATCCTAGTTTAAATGTATCTTTTGAAAAGTACGTTGACGTAAAGAAGTTGTTGATGTGTGTAAAGTCACTATTACCATTTGCATGTGTTAAGGAGGTTAACCCCGTTACGTGAGTTAACTCATCAACATCTAATTTAAATTCGGTATTCTCAGTTAAGTTTAGTAGATGAGAAGAAATCCCTTTTTTTATATTGATAAAACCAGACCTAACAGGTAAATCGCTAGTATCTAGATTAAAATAGGTAGCTCCCAACCAAAGGCTAGTATCGGGAATATTAATTGTTACAGGAGATTGACCTGTTACCGTGTAAGTTGACCTTTCGCCGCTAGAATCGATCATATCTACAGATACCTCACTCGGTGAGTTAGTAGACAAAGTTAGTTTCATCGCATTTTCAAAGTAAGTAGGAATGCGTAATCTACTGGTATCAGATTCAAAAACGACCGCATTATGATGAATGCCATCAGCTGCAACATCAGGAATAATAGCGGTATCTTGAACATCAACAGTAATTGTTAATTCAGCGGAGCTTTTTGCTGCGACAACTATCGATTCTTTATCGCTCGAAATAGAAGCACCAGTGGGAAAACCTTCTGTAAAACTCACCTTGTAGGTTTGCGCCTCGTTAGCGCTATTATAAATTGTGAATGTCTTGGTGCTAGACCATTGCTTAGTGTTTTTATCTAAGGTACCAAAATTTAACGCGGTTAGACTGGCGGATGTAGTTGCTTTTAGGCTTGCTAATATATCCAATCTTCCAGCGCCTTGTGCAAGTGGTGATACACCTAGATCAATTGCTCCTGCTGCCAATAGCTGTTTGGCAGAGGAAGCGTTAAGAGAATCATTGTTCTGCTTTAATAACGCAATGGCTCCTGCAACATGTGGGGTAGCCATACTCGTGCCGCTTAAATGACCATAACTATACCTACCAGTTAATGTCGACTCTATGTAGTGGCCAGGAGCTGTAATTTCCGGTTTTGTAAAATTAGTTGCGGTTAGCGCTTTCGATGAGAATGATGACATTTCATCAATCTTCCTCGATGATGCAACGGTGATTGCTTTTTCGGCAGCTGCTGGAGAACTGTTGTTTATAGCGCCATAATAGCCATCATTACCGGCAGCAACTACCACAACTACTCCTGCATCAACCGCATTATTAACAGCGGTGCTGGTTGGATCTGTAGCATTACCACTTCCGCCTAGACTCATATTGATAATGTCTACTGCATCATCAGTTGTAATATCTCCATCAGGGTCTACTGCGCGTTCAATACCAGCGATAATGTCACTACTATATCCCCAACCATCGTCATTAAGTACTTTATAAGCATGAAAAGTAACATTGGGCGCAACGCCTTTAATATAACCATTTGCGCCTACAATACCAGCGACGTGAGTACCATGCCCATTTTCATCCATAGGATCATTGTCGTTGTAATGAAAGTCATAACCATTTGTTACGCGGCAATTAATACCAAAGCAGCCACCTAGATCTGGGTGAGTGTAATCAACACCTGAATCTAAGATAGCAACAACAACGCCTTCGCCTGTTAATAGTTTTCCGTCATTACTTTGAAGCTCCCATACTTTGTCAGCATTAATAAGTGGCACACTTTGTTCTAAATTAATGGTTTTAATGGTGTCTTTACTTACGCTTTTTACGCTAGGGAGTTGTCTTAGCGAATCTATGTAAGTTTGTTCGGCTTCTAATACAATCGCGTTGTTTACACGTGAAAATTGTCTTAACACCTTTATGTTTGGCGAAATAGCGCGTAGTGCTTGAATTGTTGATAATTGCTGGTTTTGAATGGCAAGTTCTGTTTGTTGAAGCTTAGAATTAATATGATGCAGCTGGTTTTGTGAAGCTGTTTTCGCTTGACCTTTGTCGGGAAATAGTTGTTTTTCAACTTTTCGTTTTACTTCTAATACCGATGCCTCTTCAAGCTGAACGATATAACGAGGTTTAGCACTCGTGTAGTATGACTTTTGCTCTAAAGGCTTACCATTTTCATTCAGAACAACGCGTGTGTGTTTTGTGACACTAGTATGACGTTCATTCAAATTTAGATTGTTTGAAAGTGAAAAGTTTGTGTTGCTTGCGTGTAATGAGGTAGCGATTGATAAGGCACATACAGAGACTGCGAACTGTCCCTTTTTCACAAAATATGTCATATATCATCCTTTGAGTACTATGAATATGGTGCTCATAGTACTCAGTTTAAAAGGTGATCGCTAGTCTAGATTGCCGAAACATAAGTATTTGATTTCTAAATAATCATCTAATCCATAAGCGGATCCCTCGCGGCCGTAACCGGACTGTTTTACGCCACCAAATGGGGCGGCAGCATTTGAAATAATGCCTTCATTAATGCCAAGCATGCCAAACTTTAATTGATTGGCTGCGCGTATAATGCGATTAATGTTTTGGCTGTAAAAATAAGCGGCAAGACCATACTCAGTATCGTTAGCGAGATTGATAGCACTTTGCTCATCATCAAAGCTAAAAATAGTGGCTACTGGGCCAAAAATCTCGTTTTGCGCAATCTCCATGGTGTTGTTGCAGTTGGTTAAAATAGTTGCTGGGTAGCCAGTTGCACTTGCTTCACCTTGGTAGTGAATATGTGCGCCTTCACTTAGCGCTGTATCAACTAGTTGTGTGACTTTATCGATTGCGGCTTGGTTAATAAGTGGACCAAGTTGCACATCGTTAAGGCCATTGCCTTGTGTTAACTGCTTTAACTTTTCTGTGAAGATAGCTAAAAACGGCTGTTTAATGGATGCGGCAAGATAAATACGATTGGCGCACACACAGGTTTGCCCAGCGTTTCTAAATTTTGCTGCAATTAACCCTGTGGCTGCTGCCTCTAAATCAGCATCGTCAAAAACAATAAATGGTGCATTACCGCCCAGCTCCATCGAAACTCGTTTTACCGTTGATGCGGCTTGTTTGGTTAGTAATTTCCCCACTGCTGTAGAACCGGTAAAACTAAACTTGGCAATATCTGGATGGGTTGTTAACACCTCGCCAATGGCTTTAGCATTAGTACCCACAACCACATTAAAAACACCTCTTGGTATGCCAGCTTGTAGGCTTAACTCAGCCATTGCTAGCGCACTTAAAGGCGTTAACTCTGATGGTTTCACAATAAAACAACAGCCTGCAGCAAGTGCAGCTGCGGCTTTTCGGGTGATCATCGCATTAGGAAAATTCCAAGGTGTAATCGCCGCAACAACACCAACTGGGTGTTTTGTTACAATCACTTGCTGAGAATTGCTTAGTGCAGGAATAGTATCGCCGTAAACTCGCTTGGCTTCTTCGCAAAACCACTCAATATAACTAATGCCGTATTTAATTTCACCGCGCGCTTCCGCCAGTGGTTTGCCTTGCTCTAAGGTGAGTAATAGCGCTAAATCGTCAAGATTTTCTGTTAATAGCTCGCCCCATTTTTTAAGTTGAGCTGCTCGTTCGTAGGCTGTGGTACTTTGCCATGCTTGTTGAGTGCTTTTGGCTGCAGAAACCGCATCTTCAACTTGCGTTATCTCAATATCATCAACCTGCAGTAGTGACTGATTGTTAAAAGGATTAACAACATCAAATGAGTTGTTTGATGATAACCATGAGCCATTAACGAAACTACTTTGTTTAATCAGTGATTGGTTTTTTAACTGCGATAAATTAGGTGTTGTCACGTACTAACTCCTGTGGTTTCAAAATAGTCTCGTCGTATACGTAAAAATGCTCACTTGAGGCTTGCTGCCACCAGATACTCCAATTGCCAAGTGGCCTATCTTCCAGTATTTCACCTTTGCGTAACGGCTTTATTAAGCTGCCAACCGACATTAGCAAGCCGTATGGCGTTCTGCGTTTTACCATTTGCGGCAATAGTTTATCGGGGTCGTCTAACCCCATGCTGCCGAGTAATTCATAAAAGGCGTGTAGGGTATTTTTATGAAAGTTTTTAACTCGCTCACTTTTACTTTCAACATCGATTGCTTTTGCGCGCGCAGGGTCTTGTGTGGCAATGCCAGTTGGGCATTCGTTAGTGTTACAGCTGCGAGATTGAATGCAGCCTAATGCCATCATCATAGTTCGCGCCGCGTTCACAGCGTCTGCGCCAATTGCAAGTTTTGCTAATAGATCGAATGCCGATGCGGTTTTACCAGAGGCAATAATGCTAATTCTATCGCGAATACCAACGCCAATTAATGCGTTATGAATAAGGTAAACACTTTCAAGGCAGGTCATGCCTAAGCGGTTTGAAAATTCAACGGGCGCAGCACCTGTGCCACCCTCAGCGCCATCAACTGTAATAAAATCGGGGTAAATATCCAGTTCTAACATGGCTTTACAGATTGCTAAAAACTCCGCGGGGTTGCCTAAACAAAGTTTAAAGCCAACAGGTTTGCCTTGGCTAAGTTCGCGTAACTCAGCAACAAAGTTAAGTAATTCTTTTGGCGTTTTACACTTGGGATGCGCCGCTGGTGATATACAGTCTTTATCTTGGTCCACCAATCGAATACGTGCTATTTCGTCGGTAATTTTTGCTTTAGGCAATACACCACCATGGCCTGGTTTTGCACCTTGCGATAGCTTTATTTCAATCATTTTAACTTGCGGTAATGCGCTTTTAGTGCGAAATACTTCATGGTCAAAGTCGCCATCTTGTGTACGACACGAAAATAACCCCGAACCGATTTGCCAAACAATGTCGCCACCGTGTTTTAGGTGATAAGGGCTGAGCCCGCCTTCACCTGTATTGTGGTAAAAACTACCTTTATGGGCACCTAAATTTAGTGCTTCGATGGCGTTTTTACTTAACGAACCAAAACTCATTGCAGAAATATTTAAGCGAGATGCGGAATAGGGTTGTTTGCAATCCGGACCACCAATTAGCGTGCGCTTATATTCTTCTTTTACGTCACACGGCGCGAGCGAGTGCCATAAACTTAAATAATTTTCTTCCAATAAATCGCGCTGCGTACCAAAGGCAATCGTATCGCGCACCGATTTTGAACGTTGGTAAACAAGCGAACGCTGCTCGCGGTTAAAGGGTTTTTCTTCGGTGTCGTTGGCAATAAAATATTGCTGTATTTCAACGCGAAATGATTCTAAAAAATAGCGAATGTAAGCAACAACTGGGTAAAGCCGGTTTAAATTACGCTTTGAGAAAAAGATATCGAAAAAGCCAATCGCACTGTAAAGAAGGGTAAAAATAAACAGCGATAGTGTTAGGTCATCAGGATGCTGTTGCCATAAAAAAAATGTAGTAGCGTTTCCTAAGGTGAGTATTAACCAATAGGTTTTTTGTATAATAGTCATGTAGTTTACTCTTATTTTGCTGACGGATGCGTATAAGAGATAAAGGATTGACGCGAGACGACTAATTTGGGCAACCCTTGCACTCGCCTCTAATTTTGCATAATAACGTGGTCTTTGTCACTGAAAGAAAAAGGAAACCGCATTGATTTCCTTTTATTCAGAAAGGGTTGGGTTCTGAATGTTTAACTGGTTTTAAAAATTAGCGAGCAAGTTTACGCCAAACTTCCGTTTCTTCTGTGCCATTTACCAACCCTTTGTGATGCCAGTAAATAACTTCTTGGCCGTGTTCTTGTTTGGTTTCAAGCCAACCTTTAAAGGTAAACACTTTACCTTGGTGCTCATTTGAAGTGCCTTTTTCAATATGCTCGCTGTAGCTATCGCCGTCTATGGTAAACTTGCCGGCTAAATACCCTAAAAATTCACCTTGCTGCATATTGTTTAAGGCAAATTTATCGCCTTTCACGGTTTTGATTGCCACAAGTGTCGCGTTATCTGCTTTTAGTACTTCACCTGACGGCGTTTTGTATTCACCTTTAATAAATTGCCAATCACCTTCATATTGGTGGGCAATGGCATTTGATACAAAAAGTGTGAGTGTTAGGCATAGTCCTTTAATTAAATTCATTGGTGTTTCCTGTTATTAATGTTTGGTAACAGTTAATACTAAAGGCCTTTTAAAAAGTAGTGTTAGAATCACAAATCAGAAAAAAATAAGAAAAATTCAGCCCATAAATCACATTAATTACCGCTCAGGAGTATAAAAAATGCAGCCATCATCTTCACGCCTTAATTATTCATTTATCACTGAAAAAGATATCGATGATTTATACCAACTCGACCAAGACCCTGCGGTAATGAAATATTTAAATGGTGGCAAGCCAACCACGATGGAAGAAAAGCACACAGTGTTTTTACCGCGTATGGCAAAGTATGCCAATAAAGAAAAAGGTTGGGGTCTTTGGAAAGTTAACATTAAAGAGTCGGGTGAGTTTATTGGTTGGATTTTAGTAAGGCCAATGCATTTCTTTAATGATGAAGCCGATACCCAGTGGCATAACCTTGAACTAGGTTGGCGTTTTAAGCAAAGCTCATGGGGTAAAGGGTATGCAACTGAAGCTGCTAATGCCCTAGTTGAGCAGATTGCGTTAATGCCAGAGTACACGCATATTAGTGCAATTGCGTTAAAAGAGAATGCGGGCTCCATTGGTGTAATGGAAAAGCTTGGTATGAGGTTTGTGAAAGAGTACATGCATAGCGATCCGTTAGGGGATATTCCAGCGGTTTATTATGAGCGCAGGCTTTAATAAATAATTTGGATTCTTACTAGAAAATTACGTGCCGTCTTCCTGAGCTTGTCTCTGGATCTCGAAATGGGTGTTGTGAAGTTAACTCTTAGCTGTAATACAAATTTGAAAGTATATTTGTCGCGCTGGCGACAGCAGCGTCTGTACTGTTATCTAGCGCCATCCATGGCGCTCTCTTGTTCATTTTTGTTACACGACAAAAACGAACCAAAAAACGTGCCCCAAAATCAAACTGATTCTTCAACCATAATTTAAATGTGAACATAAACGCCATGAATCGGCATCCATGCCTCAGCATGGCTTGCTCGACCGCTTCGCTTCCTGTCTCGCATTATTCATTTAAATAATGTTTTAAGGTTTGATTAATGGGGAGGGAGTGAACCTTAAAAATGTATTAAAGGTTTAGGTGGTGCGATGCACGATGCAAGACTTGACCCCTAACCTCTCCGAACAACAAGCGCCATACAAGAAAATCAAAGACTCTGAACCTGTTGTTCCTATTTTAGGTGTATGGTTAGTTTCGTTCTATGATCAACTTTATGAACTCATACGCACCATTGGAGGCTAGTCCCATACCTATGCCACCTGCAACACCTAACACAGACCACAAAATTGATTTCTTATTTCTTTCTTTGAAGGACTTTATTAACTTAACATCACCTTTGTTTATTTTTAGATACGATAATGCAAGGTAGCTGTCTATTGCGAGCTCTAATTTTTTGAAACAAAGCTCAGACAGGGAACTTATAACAAAAAACACGGAGCCATATAAGACTATAAATTGAACCAACTCATCCGATTGCATGCTACCAATATCTATTGATTGTGACACAAACAGACCTAGAAGCGCGACAATAACCATATGCCCAAATCTTGATATTAAATGAGATATTCGTTTCAATGGAGTAATGACATTTGATTCTTTAGACTCATCACACCCTTTTATCCATTCATCAAACATAGCAACGAAATGGCGGGCTTTTACATAGTCACTATACTCGACTTTTATTCTGGCAGTTGTGGTAACCATGCTGGAAATAATTGCTGAAGATATAAAGGCAGGGGCTTCTTGCTCTATTTGGTGTAGTTCTCCAACTCTCGATTTAACATTGGCTGCTACTTTGTAATTTTCAATCTCACCAGACTCTGAGTCATGGAGAGAAAATTGATATATAAGCGCGATTTCAGACGTTGGATTTGGGCTTGTGATATTGTGATTTTTGAAATCTTCAAATGATTTAAATCTCTCAGCTTCGCCTTCGTGATGACTGACCAAGACTCGCATGATTATCGATCCTCTTTGAGGTTTGGCTGAGCGTATAGATTGAACTATTTTCGCGTGAAGTTCTTCAATATCATTAAACGCTACAAGTATGTTATTTTTATATGACTTTGAAATTTCCTCGCTTTTTTGATTCACTTTTTGATGAATTTTAAAATACAAATCTAATTGTGAGTCATCAAAAGTTGTTAGGTTAGTATTTCCTGTACAATCATCTGCTCTTTCAATTATATCTCCCACTTTCAAATTATTCCTTCTACTTGATAAACTGTTAACGTTATTATTGCGAATTGTCTGTTTGATTTTCATCCTAACTTATAGTTTACCCGCTAACTGTTTTTTATTAAATATGCTTTTTTAAGTTACTGTTTTAAAGATTAAAACTAGGAGTTAATAGCTTTTCCTTACACTATTTCGGTTTAAAGGTTGTTGCTCAGAAGATACTTCCCGCTTTTATCAAACCCGAAAATCAAGTTTGAATCGATAATGCGAGACAGGGAGCGAAGCGGTCGAGCAAGCCATGCTGAGGCATGGATGCCGATTCATGGCGTTTATCATAAAATTCAAAATTGCTTTGAGGATTAAGTTTGATAGTGCGGTCGCCTTTCTTTTGGTTACTTTATCTTTGGCGAAGCAAAGAAAAGTAACATGGAGCCAATGGATGGGCTTTATGAAATACAGGGAGGTGAAGTTATTTAAAAACGCTGATGATGTGCAATAAATCCGAGGGACATCATTAATTTTCAAAAACCTAGCTACCAATTCCATCCCCAATCAATCTCCTCTACAATTTAACCAATACCCCCAAACCCATAGGCTCATAATTTGAAAATTCACTTTTTAGGCACTTCGTCAGCGTGTCCTTCACTTAATCGTAATGTTACTGCTACTGCGGTGAGTTTTGACTCGACTAAGTCGTGGTTGCTGGTGGATTGTGGCGAGGGTACGCAGCATCAAATTTTAAAAAGTGAACTGTCGAGCTACCACTTATCGGTGATTTTAATTACTCATTTACATGGTGATCATTGTTATGGCTTGCCAGGGTTAATTGCCTCTATTTCGTTGGCGGGGCGAAAAGAGCCTGTGCATTTAGTGGCACCTAAAGCGGTGATTGATTTTGTATTAAGTGCACTTAAATTTACCCAAATGGAAACGGGCTTTGAGTTAATTTGCTGTGAGATTGAAGCGCTAGAACACGCCCTTGATTTTAGTTTTTGTCAGGTGTCTATTCACCCATTAAAACACCGCGTACCAAGTGTTGCCTTTAAAATAACGGAGCGAAATATTCCGCGTAAACTGCATCTTGATAAGTTGGCAAATGACGATGTCGCTACAGGTAGCCATTATAACGTGCTGCAAAAAGGGCAGAATGTTGAATACCAA
Organism: Pseudoalteromonas sp. NS-SX12; assembly: GCF_057367955.1. Lineage (NCBI taxonomy): Bacteria > Pseudomonadati > Pseudomonadota > Gammaproteobacteria > Alteromonadales > Pseudoalteromonadaceae > Pseudoalteromonas > Pseudoalteromonas sp. NS-SX12. The sequence continues at coordinate 1,405,223 of NZ_CM170634.1, forward strand.
GGTAAGTTGTTACGCGCCGAAGATTACACTTTTCCTAGCTGGCAGCCGCGTAAGGTGATTATTTGTGGTGACAATGAAAAGCCAGCATTGTTATCCGATGCGGTTGAAGATATCGATTTACTGGTGCACGAAGCGACGTTTACTCACAGTGATTTACATAAAGTTGGGCTGCATACCGGGCATAGTGATGCCAAACGCATTGCTGAATTTGCCGAGTTATACCATATTCCGCGCCTTGCGCTGTTTCATTTTTCAAGCCGCTACCATGGCGAAGGCATGTTAGAACCGCTAGAAAACGAGGCAAAAAGCCACTACAACGGCGAGTTAACATTGGCATTTGATGGCTTAGTCGTTGAAATTGACAAACAAAAGCGCGTGCAAAGCGACTTGTCATAGAAATGACCTGTCACCAAGTGGTTAAATGGTTTAAAATAAAAGCACTTTCATAGATAGTGCGAATTCATGCCGAAAAAAGATCCTTATTTAGACCGCGAACAACAAAAATACGACAATCCAGTGCCGAGCCGAGAGTTTATTCTTGAGCATATCAGCAACCGAACTAAACCTGCTAATTTTGCCGATTTATGTGGCGAACTAAACGTGTTTGAAGAAGAGCGTCAAATCGCTTTAAAACGCCGTTTACGCGCAATGGAGCGCGATGTTCAGCTGCTATTCAATAAATCAAAATGTTACTGCATTCCTGATAAAGTCGGTTTGGTAAAAGGTAAAGTGATTGGACATCGCGAAGGATTTGGCTTTTTAGAGCTGGATGAAGGCGGTAAAGATTGGTTTATTCCAAAACACCAAATGGAGCAAGTGCTACACGGCGACCGTGTATTAGCAAAGCCAGCTAGTTTTGGTAAAAACGGTAAATGCGATGCACGAATTGTACGTGTGCTTGAAGGTGAAAGAGCACCGATTATTGGTCGTTTTTTCCGTGAGCATGGAATGGCAGTTGTGGTGGCGGAAGATCCGCGCATTAGCCAAGATATTATGATTTTACCGGGCTTTGAAGGTGATGCTAAGCACAATCAAATGGTGCAAATTGAAATCACTCAGCGCCCAAGCAAGCGCATGAACGCACTTGGTAAAGTAATTGATGTACTTGGTGAGCATATGGCGCCGGGTATGGAAATTGAAGTTGCGCTGCGTAATCACGATATTCCAAATCAATGGCCAAAAGATCTTGAGCAGCAAATCGCTGGCCTAACTGATGAAGTACTGGAAAAAGACAAAGAAGGGCGTATTGATTTACGTCATTTACCACTGGTAACGATAGACGGCGAAGACGCGCGCGACTTTGATGATGCAGTATTCTGTGAAGCGAAAAAGTCAGGTGGCTGGCGTTTATGGGTCGCGATTGCCGATGTATCGCACTATGTTAGCAAAAACAGCCCTTTAGACCGTGAAGCAATTCAACGTGGTAACTCGGTTTATTTCCCATCAGAAGTCATTCCTATGCTGCCAAAAGTGCTGTCTAACGGGTTATGTAGTTTAAACCCAAAAGTAGACCGCCTGTGTATGGTGGCTGAAATGACGGTATCGCAAACAGGTAAACTGTCGGGTTATCGTTTTTACCAAGCTGTGATGAATTCGCATGCACGCTTAACTTACACCAAAGTAGGTGAGTTACTGGGTGGTGATGAAAATGCATTAGGTGAAGAAAATGCAGCGCTTGTGCCGCATATTCGTGAATTGCACTTAATGTACAAAACACTGAAAGCGGCGCGTTTAGAGCGCGGTGCAATTGAGTTTGAAACCAAAGAGCCTAAATTTATTTTTAACGCGCAGCGTAAAATCGAATCAATTGTGGCACTGAGCCGCAACGATGCACATAAACTGATTGAAGAGTGCATGATTTTAGCGAACGTTGCTGCCGCCAAGTTGTTAGAAAAACACGAAGCGCCAGCGCTTTACCGTGTGCATGACGAGCCTGATCCTGAAAAGCTAATGAACTTTAGTCAGTTTTTAGGTGAACTGGGTATTGAAGTTACGATGCCGCAAGAGCCAACGCCAAAAGAAGTGGGCGAGTTATTTGACCGTTTAGAAAAGCGCCCTGAAATTGAGCTTATTCAAACCATGTTGTTGCGCTCAATGAAGCAAGCGGTGTATCAGGCAGATAATATTGGTCACTTTGGTTTGGCATTAAAAGCCTATGCGCACTTTACCTCGCCAATTCGCCGTTACCCTGACTTAGTTGTGCATCGCGCAATTAAAGCCGTTATTAAAGAGCAGGGGCAAAAAACCTCGGGCGAATATGCCTATATTCAAGATGAGGTCGATCAGCTAGGTGAGCAATGTTCAATGACCGAACGCCGCGCTGACGATGCCACCCGTGAAGTAGCTGATTGGCTTAAGTGCGAATTTATGCAAGACCGCGTAGGCGAAGTATTCAGTGGTGTGATTTCATCGGTGACAAACTTTGGCTTATTTGTGCGCTTAAATGACTTATATATCGACGGTATGGTGCATGTTACCTCACTTGGCAATGACTACTATCATTTCGACGGTAAAAAGCATTGTTTAATAGGTGAAAATAGCCGCAAAGTATTCCGTATGGGTGATGCTATTGATGTGCAAGTAGCCTCAGTTAGCCTTGATGACCGCCGCATTAATTTAACCCTAGGTGAAGAAGTAGGGCAAGACCGCTATTCACGTCGTCGTGCCCAAAAAGCCGTAAATGAAGCGAGCAGTGTGCGCGACCAACTGCGTGCAGGAACGATTCCTGAAAAAGGCAAAGGAAAGGGTAAACCAAAACCTGCGGGTAAATCATCGGGCAAGCCGACCAAGAAAAGCAAAGCAGGTAAAAAGTCTGCTAGCAAAACCAAATCAAAAGCTTCGGCTGCTAAAAAGCGTCCGGGTAAAAATGCAAGAAAACGTGCTAAGAGCTAATTAAATGAGTAACGAATTAATTTTTGGCTTTCACTCAGTGGAAGCAATTTTAAATAAAGAACCAGAGCGCTTTATCGAAATTTACGCGCTTAAAGGCCGTGAAGATAAACGCTTAAACCCGATTATTAACTTAGCGCGTCAATTCGGTGTATCAATTCAATTTATGCAGCGTAAAGCACTTGATGATAAAGCCAAAGGTGAACAGCATCAGGGGATTATTGCCCGCGTAAAAGAGGGTAAAAAGTACAACGAGAAAGATCTCGACCAGATCATTGCCAATAGCGATACGCCATTTTTATTAGTACTTGATGGCGTAACTGATCCACATAACTTAGGTGCGTGTTTACGTAATGCTGATGCAGCAGGTGTAGATGCGATTATTGTACCGAAAGATAAATCAGCCAAACTGAATGGTACCGCGCGTAAAGTTGCCTGTGGTGCGGCAGAAACGGTTCCTTTAGTGCAGGTAACAAACCTTGCTCGCACCCTGCGTGATATTAAAGAAATGGGTGTTTGGGTTGTTGGCACTGCTGGCGAAACAGATGTTGAAGTATTTGATGCTAAGCTAACAGGCCCAATGGCAATTGTAATGGGCGCAGAAGGCTCAGGTATGCGTCGCTTAACCCGTGAGCACTGCGATGAGCTGGTTAAAATTCCAATGGTCGGTACAGTTTCAAGCTTAAATGTATCAGTGGCAACGGGTATTTGTTTGTTTGAAGTACTGCGCCAACGACGCGCGTAAATATAGTTTACTCGCTTGGTAAAAAGGTCGCTTAGCGGCCTTTTTTGTTATTAAACAGTGACCTTTTTAAGATAACAGTCTATATATTTTAAAGTTGAACTTTAAGCCATGGAACTGTTTATGTCACTGCACCAATTAATTTATCAAAGTAGAGAAACACGCACGCTTTCAAATCAGGATTTTGCCGATATTTTAGAGGTAGCTCGCAAGTTTAATGAAAGCCAAGGCATTACCGGTTGCCTTTTTTATAATGGTGGTTGGTTGCTACAGGTGCTAGAAGGTGAACAAAGTACAATCGATTCGCTGTATCAAAAAATAGCGCGCGATGAGCGTCATAAAGACTGTAATTTGATGTATTTTGAACCCGTTGAAAAACGTGTTTTTTCCAAGTGGACAATGGGTATGATCAATTTAGAAACAGAAAAAAATAGCAAATACAGCGAGTTAAAATCTACGATGGATGAGTTTCAATCAGGAAAAGTAGCAGTGCCGCTTGCCATTAAGTTGTTTCGGATTTTTACCCACGACTTCACACCAAAATCTGTTTAGTTAATAAGTAGTCGTTTTGATTTCAATAAAAAAGCCGCTTTAATGCGGCTTTTTAAATTAATACTTACCTATTTCGTTAATCTTCTAGGTAAACAATTTCACCTAAGTTAAGTGATTCAAGTTCCGCTTTAATTTTTGCCACATCACCCACAATAACCCATGTCATTTGGTCTTGTTTGATAAGGCTTTTAGCTTGTTGTTTCACGTCATTAAGTGTGGTGTTTTTTACTTTTGAACCATATTGCTCAAGGTCAGATACATCTTTGCCTCGCTTATATGCGCTTGATAGCGAGCCAAGTAACGACCACTTTTTCTCGTAACGGCCTGGTAGTTTAGCAACCTTGTTACTGACAACTTTATTTAGCTCTTCGTCAGTCGCTGGTTTTTTACCAGTGTAGTTTTCTAGCTCTTTTAAAATCTCTTGAATCGACTCTTTGGTTTTATCGGTTTGCACTGGCGCATAAACAAAGAACGGAGATTGCCCTTTATAGTCAAGTAATGCAGAGCGAGCACCGTATGACCAACCTTTATCTTCACGCAGATTCATATTAATACGTGACGTAAATGAACCGCCAATAATGGTGTTCATAATATCCAGCTTAATATCTTGATCAGTGGCTAAACTATTGCGATCTGGGCCAAGTAAACCGGCAACAATCAGTGATTGTGGTGTATCTGGCTTGTCGATTACATATACTTTAGCTGTTTGTGCCGGTGTTACCTGCGTTAAGCTTACCGCTGGTTTTGCAGTATTTGGCGCCTGCCAGTCAGCCAACGTAGTATTTAGTGTTGTGGTTAGCTCATCCATTGAAATATCGCCAACCACAACTAAGCGTGCGTTATCAGGGCGTAACCAAGTGTTTTTGTAATTAACTAGGTCGTCACGAGTGAAACTGTTAACGGTTGCTGCGTAACCCGAGCCAGTTAAAGGTTGCGAATATGCGTGATTTTCACCGTATAAACGCGGTGGCAGTTCACGCAATGCATTGCTCATTGGTGTTGATTTTTCTTTTTTGATGCCGTCAATCGTGAGTTTACGAATACGCTCAATATCTTGCTCGTTAAATGCAGGGTTAAGTATCGCTTGTGAAAATAACTCAGCACTGCGCTGCCAATTCACTTTTAATGCACTTAAACTTACATCAGCGTTATCTAAACTTGCACCTGAATAAAGTGACGCGCCAATTTTTTCAAGTTCTGCAGCCAGCTCTAAACTTGATAATTCATTGGTGCCTTCGCGCAGCATTTTCATTGTAAACAGTGCAAGGCCAGCTTTATCGTCGGTAGTTGATGAGAAGCCACCGTCAAAATTAAGTTCCATATTGATACTTGGCGTATCAGAACGCTGTGCCAATACAACTTCTAAACCATTGTTTAAGCGTGCAGTTTGTACTTCAGGTAGCTTTAATTCAGGTAATGAATCAACGCTTGGTACTTTACTTCTATCTGCGCCTGTTTGGTTGTGTGAAAGCGTTTCAAACGGTTCGATTGTTAGTACAAAATCACCATCAGTTAACCATTTTTTACCTGCTTGTTGAATATCAGCAGGGGTTGCGGCGTTTTGAATCGCCTGCTGCTTTTTATAGAAAACAGGGTCGCCGTGGTACACCATGCCTGATGCTAGAATGTCTGACTTGCCACCAAAACCACCAACGCCTTCAACATTTTTTACCCAGCTTGCCGCATTTGAGAATTTAATACGGTTTAGTTCTTCGCTTGTTGGGCCTTCATTCAGTAGTTTCGCAAGTTCTTCATCAATAATCGCTTCTACTTCGTTTAAATTTGCACCCGGTAGCGTATCAACACCAATCATAATTTGACCCGCCATAGTGCGAGTGTAGTTAAAGGCAAATGCCATTGATGCTTTTTGCTCTTGATAGACTAGGCGCTTATAAAGGCGGCTGTTTTTTCCACCGGCAAGCACATCTGCAAGCAGTGATAAATACTCGCTATCAGCGGTACCTTTTTCAGCGGTATTCCATACTTTAACAATACGAGGACTCGGCACGCGGTCTTGCATTGTCATGCGTTTAGTACCTGTGCGCTTAGCCACCCATGCATCAATTTGTGCAACTGGCTTACCCGGTTTGATGTCGCCAAAGTACTTGTTTGCTTTTTCTTTCGCGGTTGCCACGTCAATGTCACCAGCAAGCACTAGTACGGCATTGTTAGGGCCATAATAATCTTTAAACCACTGGTGCACATCATCAAGTGACGCCGCATTTAAATCTTCCATTGAGCCGATAACAGACCACGAGTAAGGGTGACCTTTCGGGAATGTATTTTCCGCTACCGCTCCCCACATTTTGCCATAAGGGCGCGCTTCACCTTGGCGTTTTTCATTTTGTACAACACCGCGTTGTTCATCGAGTTTCTCTTGAGTAATGGCGCCAAGTAAGTGACCCATGCGATCAGATTCCATCCAAAGCGCCATATCTAATGCCGTCGTTGGTACGTTTTGGAAGTAGTTTGTACGATCGTTGTTTGTAGTACCGTTTTGTTCAGTCGCACCGGCTTTTTCGAATGGACCAAAATACTCATCGTTATAGTTTTCAGTACCGTTAAACATTAAGTGCTCGAATAAATGGGCAAAACCAGTTTTGCCTAATTTTTCATGCTTTGAGCCAACGTTATACCAAACGTTTACTGCGACAATCGGTGCTTTTCGGTCTGTGTGAACAATGACTTTTAAGCCATTATCCAGTGTAAAAGAGTCATAACTTACGTCAACACTCGGTAAGTTAATTGCAGCGCTTGTTGATTGCGCTTGAGTCGATGATGAGGTTGTACTGTTACAGCCTGAAAGTGCTAAAGACACAGCGACGGTAAGCGCCGTTAAAGTGAGTTTTTGCATTAATACTATCCTTAGAAAATTAGAGTACGTTGCACTGAACTGCGTGGAATTATTTTACTTTTGATGCTGCGGACTCTAATAGCAAACGCCAAGCGCTGTTAGTTGTTAAGAAAACTAATTGCCACGCCCTGATTTATTCCATTAAAGACAACGGCACTACGCTACAGTAACAACTTAGGTCAATATGCCTTTAGCTATAAAACACTAAGCGAAATTGAATTGCAAGGCTATGATTTAACAGATGTAAACAGCTTGGAAACGAAATAGAGCAGACAGCAGATATAACTAGCGTGCTTAAACTAAACTTTCAACAAGGGACTGAGTCTTGGTATAATAGTAAATTCACTGTCGCTTTGAGAATGATGTATGTTCAAGTTTATTGTTAAATTACACCCAGAAATATCGATTAAAAGTAAATCGGTTCGCAAACGTTTTACCAAGCTTTTAGCATCGAATGTTAAAAACATGGTTATTCGCGTTCATGAAGATGCGAAAGTAATTCAAAACTGGGACAACATCGTAGTGATGTGTAAAAGCCAAGATGAAGAAGTTCGCCTTGGTTTAATCGATACCCTAAAGCGCGTGCCGGGTATTGTGCAATTTATTGAAGTACAAGAAACCACATTTGAATCTTTAGATGATATTTACCAAGTTGCACTTGAGCTTAACAAAGAGCGTTTAAAAGGCAAAACCTTCTGCGTACGTTGTAAACGCCAAGGTAAACATGACTTTACCTCAAGCGACGTAGAGCGTTACGTAGGTGGTGGTTTAAATCAGAATGTTGAAGGTGCACAGGTAAAACTGCAAAAACCTGAAATTACAGTAAAAGTAGAAGTTAAAAACGAATTTGCTTACATCATTAAAGAAACGCACTTTGGTTTAGGTGGCTTTCCGCTTCCGACTCAAGAAGATGTATTAAGCTTAATGTCGGGCGGTTTTGATTCGGGCGTTGCAAGCTACTTAATGATGCGTAAAGGCGCGCGTACTCACTTCTTATTCTTTAATCTTGGTGGTGCAACACACGAGATTGGCGTTAAGCAAGCAAGTTACTATTTGTGGAAGCAATTTAGCTCAACGCACCGTGTAAAGTTTATTAAAGTAGACTTTGAACCTGTTGTTGCTGAAATTCTAGAAAACATCGAAAACAGCCAAATGGGTGTGGTACTTAAACGTATGATGATGCGTGCTGGTAGTGCAATTGCACAAAAACTGGGCATTGATGCGTTAGTAACCGGTGAAAGCTTAGGTCAGGTATCGAGCCAAACTTTAGCAAACTTAAATGTGATTGATCGCGTAACAGAAACGCTAATTTTACGCCCGCTTATTCAACACGATAAGCAAGAAATTATCGATATTGCTCGTAGCATAGGTACTTCTGAAATGGCCGAAGCTATGCCTGAGTTCTGTGGCGTTATTTCTAAAAAGCCAACGGTAAAAGCTAAGCTTGATAAGATCATTGCAGAAGAAGAAAACTTCGATTTTGATGTGCTTGATACGGTTGTAAATAATGCGCGTATTATGTGCATTAAAGAGATTGAAGCCGAAACAAAAGAAGAAGTTAAAGAAGCGGAATCGGCAGCTGAATTACCAAAGGGTGCGATTGTGATTGATATTCGTTCGCCGGAAGAAGAAGACAATGATCCGTTAGAGCTTGATGGTATTGAAGTTAAACACTTACCGTTTTATAAGTTAGCAACACAGTTTGGTGATTTACCAAAAGGTGAAGACTATTACCTCTATTGCAAAAAGGGCGTAATGAGCCAATTACAAGCGCTGATCTTACATGAAGAAGGCTACACTAACGTTAAGGTGTACCGTCCTGAATAAGCGCTAAAAAGCGAGAGTTAAATGGGGTTGAATAGCAATATTCAGCCCCTTTTTTATGAATGTAACCACAGATACTGTCGATTTCGCTTTGCTGCTGTTTAAACACGTCGCGATTCATTGACGAATAATTTTGCGCTGTAGCACGCATTACCCGGTAGACACTGTCAAGCGCGCTACTAAGTGATATTTCCACCCCTTCTTTATTAGCAATAAATACCGCTTCATTGACCAAACCGATAATTTCGCTGGCATATTGTGGTTCGATAAGTGCGCCGTTTTTAACTTGATGTACTGCAGTTAACGGGTTAATGGCAATATTAATAATCAGTTTTTGCCACAGTAATGCGTTAATGTTTTGCTCTATGGTGATATTTGGTATGGCTGTTAAAAGATGCTCGATTGTTGGTGTTTTTTCGGTGTTAGCGTTTAATGCGCCAATAAAACTAGCGCCAAAGCCGGTGTGTGCTATCGCAAAATCTGCGTGCTTAAGTGCCGCCATGCTGGTGGTTAAGAAAAACAAATTCTGTGTCGCGAGCGCTTGGTTAATTGCTGTCAAATTGGGCATGCCATTATGGCTCAATATCACGGTAGCGCCGCTGCTTATTTTATTTTGCAGTTGAGTTAAAACGTTTGCGACTTGGTAAGACTTGGTTGGAATAAAGAGGTTATCGATAGAGTCTATCTCATCAATCGTTACGGTTTCGAGCGAAAATGTTTCAATCGACTGGTCAAGCGCTGTAACCGTTATGTGCGCTGAGTTTTTGGTTTTGCTGCGTACAATCAGTTTGATATCAAATGCTGTGTGCAGCAATTGGGCGAACAATAAGCCAATGGCACCGTGGCCAACAATATACAGCTTAGGCTTGTTCACTTTGTTTCGCTTTTGCATAGCGTTTATGCCATACAGCACTGATGATTAAGTAACTAAGAATACCTGCAACATCAGCAACAAAATCAGCAAATGAAGCTTGGCGATGAGGAAGCATGCCTTGCACGTATTCCACACCAGCACCATATGCTGCCAAAATTACGATATATAACCAGAACGGCGCTTTTACCGCGCGTTTTAAAAAGCCTGTTAACACAAAAAACACAGCGAAGTGAGCAACCTTATCGATGTGCGAGATGCTAACTAGCGATGACTTTACTTCTTTAAAAAAGAGCAGGCTGCAGGCAATAATAAATACAATAAACAATGCCTGATAAATACGTCGGCTCACACAAAACTTCCTCAAAATCACGAATTTCGAGTATAACAAATAGCATTGCGTGAAAATATGAAAAATTTGTAAGTTTAATTATGCGCTTTATAATACCAATTCAATTAAATAGCTAATCATGCTAGCGAGCTAAATATCATGCTCACTGCGTTATAATTTATCGGTGTTTAAAGTTAAATTCTGCCTTGTTAGCATTTCATTTATCCAGCGCTATATCTGATCACATATTTAACAGAATTGGTATAATCGCACCATTAGCACATTACGGAGATAACTATGCCTTCATTTGATATCGTTTCTGAAGTGGAAATGACTGAAGCAAAAAACGCGGTTGATAATTCAAATCGTGAATTAGATACGCGTTACGATTTTAGAGGTGTTGAAGCCTCATTTGAATTTGGTAAAGAAATTATCACGATGAAAGCTGATTCAGATTTTCAGCTTAATCAGATGTTTGATATTTTAGCGGCAAAAGCAGTAAAGCGCGGCTTAGATGTAAAAAGCTTTGAAGTAAAAGATGTAGTTCACACTGGTAAAACGTATTCTCAGCAAGTGTTTATCAAGCAGGGCATAGAAAAAGACATTGCCAAAAAAATAGTGAAGCTGATTAAAGACTCAAAAGTAAAAGTACAAGCTGCGATTCAAGGTGAAGAAGTGCGCGTAACAGGTAAAAAACGCGATGACTTACAAGCTATTATGCAACTCGTTCGCGAAGCTGAATTAGGGCAACCGTTCCAGTTTAAAAATTTCCGCGATTAATCGATGGATTTTCAAAATCGCCAATTATTTTAGCGGTTTAAATCAAATAAAAGAGCCACAAATGTGGCTCTTTTTTTATGGATTAATCTTAACTTCGTCTGCGTAAGCTAATTAGAGTGAGAAGCCCCAACATTGAAAATAAACTACCGCTTGAAGAACTTGATGTTGCTTCAGTAGTTGGAGGAGCAATGTTTTTAATAGTTACTTGAACACTTGCTGTGCTCGTTAGTAATTGGTCGTTCACTGTAACTTCAAATGTAAGTACTTGATCGCTATCAACGCTAGGAGCAGTGAAAGTTAAGTTTGCTGCATCGGTACTGGTTAAATTCACTGCCGGACCACTGGTTTGTTTCCAGTTGTAATAGAGTTCATCACCATCTGGGTCGCTCGACTCTGCGGTTAACGTGACCGTTGCACCTTCATTCACTGATAAATCATTACCGATTGTAACTACCGGTGCTTGATTTGAACGCTTGATGTCAATTGAAATATGAACACCTGAAGAGCCCTTACCATCAGATACTGACACAAACAACTTAATAGCGGTATCACTTGCTACATCTGGTGCTGTAAAACTGAGAGTGTTGCTGGCATTACCTGCTAAATTAATTGCAGGGCCTGAGGTTTGTTGCCACTCATAGGTTAGTGCATCGCCGTCTTCATCTGTCGCGGAGACGGAAATAGTCACTAGCTCATTAGCTAATACTGATTGAGGCGCATCAATTTCGACAACTGGAAGCTTATTTACATTGATAACGTTTACAGTGATATATGCGGTTGTACTACCTTTGCTATCATCTGCTGTGAGCGAGAATGTTAAGCTTTCGTCTGCTTGCACTTGCGGTGCGGTAAAGTTTAGGTTTGCACTTGTGCTATCTGCAATTGCCACTTCGGTACCTGATATTTGCTGCCAAGCTAGCGTGATCGGGTCGTTATCAGCATCGCTCACAGTTGCGCTTAGCGCCACAGCTTCGCCTTCGGTAACATAATGAGTGGTTTCAAGTTGAATAATCGGTAGCAGGTTGTTGTCTACCGTGTCTTCAACTTCAAGGTAATCAAGGTAATGTGAAATCAGCGCAGACTTACTGCCAGCAGATAAATGACTTAGTGAGCAAGTATTCACAATTAGTTTGCTGTTATTGATAGCACCTTGAATGCCGCACGGGCCAAACTCATTTTTCCATTTACCTTCAATGTCATCATAAAATAGACCTTTTGCGTTAAGAAAGGTTGTAGCATTTTGTTGTGTAATAAACTCAGAGCTAGGCGGTGAGATGCTATCCTCAGCAATGATAGTTTGGCTGACGGTTTGTCCATTATTAAGCGCGATACTTTCCACTTGCTCAACACGAACATCGGTGTTGGTTACCGTTAAATCGAGTGCATTGCTAAGCTCTGGCGATAAGCTAAGGACATTTTCACCGGCAATAATAAGTTTGCTGTTAAAGCGCGAGTAGTTATCAATAAATGATACTTCTTCACTGCTTGCTTTACGGTCACGGCCGAATGCTTGCAGTGTGCCATCGTCGAGTCTATTCCAAGGCGTGCGAGACTCACCAAAATCGACAGAGACAAATTTAAAATTGGTGCTAGTTAGCGGGAATAAAAAGTCTGAATAGTAAACTGGTAAGGTCAAGCTATCGTAAACTTGCTTTGTTTCCGTATTTAATGAGTGATCTAAATGAAAGTGCACTGCTGAAGATTCACCGTTGTATGCGAATACTTTCAAGTATTCAGCGCTTTTATAACCTTCTGCGGTAACGGCATTAAACTGCAAATTTAGTTGGCCATTCTCGGTAATAAGCTCTGCAAAATTCACATCAAATGGTGCGGATAGTGTTTTTTTAAGTTCGCCGTTAATTAACAATTCAACATGATCAACTTGAGATAAGTCGTCACTGCTAATGGTTGCTTGTGCATTATGTGCTATCAGTGATTTATCGCTAATAGAACCGACCGAAATCGTCGCAATGCTAGGGTAAACCTGTGCATTAAACGTAGCGCTATTGCCATCGGTATTGAGGTTTTGAATATCTACGCCGGTATGTTTTGCGGCATAGTTTTTACTCGCTGGCTGTGTTTGAGGTGAAAAGCTATCGCCCGTAGTAAATACATCGTTTTCATCAGCGTAGGCCGCAGCTAGTTCAATTTCATTTAAATTATCAGCTTGAATAAGGCGGATCAGCTTGTTGTCAGAGTAGCTGTTATCGTTGGCAAAGTAGCCCCAGCTATTGAGCTCTGAATTTATGTGCCAAATATTTAAACCTTCAGCGTTTAAGTTTAAGTCGTTACCGCTTCTATCGCGGTATTGCACAATAAAGTACTCGTCGTATTTATTGGTGGCACTTGTGTCGCTGCGTAAAATAAGCGCATCTTGGTTAGTTGATGTGGCTGAAAGTTGATAGTTGGTATCTGAAGTTGATGCAAACTGCGGCGTCAGCCAGCCAAGTGCAAATTTACTAAATGCACTGTGATCTGAACTGTTATTATCCATCATATCCATACCACCTGTACCACCACGTGGACCAATGCTGTCGTCGTAATCGTAGTAATCAGGCAGGCCAAGTGCATGGCCGGTTTCATGAATAAGTACAAGCGGCGAAAATGCTTGTCCTTCCGAATAGGCCAGCCATTGCCATGATATTGTGCTGATGGTTTTACCATCGACGGTAAATGAATTGTCGCCAAAACCCGAGAAAGTACCCCACCAAAGGCTTGCCCATTCGCCAGGTGGGCCAGTCCAAATCACCGCAACGTAATCGATGTCGCCGTCGCCGTCGTTATCGTATTGGCTAAAATCATGGCCAAGCGCATCATGGTGTTCAATTGCTTCTTTGATGATTTGCTGCTTTACCTCTGCGGCATTTGTGCCATCGTCAAGCGGGCGGTTGTACTCGGTTTTATACCAATCAAGCACATTACCTTGAATATCAAGTTTGTTATATGACGAACGCTGGTAAAATGCGCGGTGGCTTTCAAACGGGAAACTGCTGGCGTTGCCCTCACCAAAGATTTTACTGTTAATTGCGCTTTGAGAGTTGCTTTCATTGTGTAAGTAATCGGGAAATTCAACTAGCAGCACTAACATTTTAGGCGTGCCTAAACTTGGAAAATACCCTTCAAATGGGTTTGCTTCATCAGCTTTATTTTGCATTGTTCGCAGGTGCGGCAAATGGTGTAAACGCTGGTGGTTACCGTATGATTTTGCTTGCAAAGCGCGCTGGCTAAGCGTTTTTTCGGCTTTATAGCGTTTTAGCTGCTCTTGCGTGGGTGGTTGTAATGCACTTACGTGTAGTGTCAAAAATGCACTACAGGCAAGAAGCACCTTAGTTAACTGTTTCATAGTTGAATCCGTTACAAATCTATTGTCACTGTGTGAGTAATAAAGTTTACTCCTAAATGACCTTTTATAGAAACAATTACCGCACAGTAGATGAACTGTTTTTAGCGGTTTAGACTTCTAAAATTGACATTTTCACTTATCCCCTCCACAATACGCGCCTAAATTTATAGCCTATTGGTGCCGTTAAATTTTTGCTCTTTCGCTTCAGTAAAATAGCGGGTCAAACATAACAACGGATAATCGGGAAGTTGGTGCATAAGTCCTTGCCTTATTAAGTCCAACGCTGCCCCCGCAACGGTGATGTATTTTGTATTAAATAAAATGCTCAGCCCGGAGACCGGCCAATTGGTTTCTTAAAACGATTAACATTGTGCGGTGGGCACAAGGGGATAATATGTATCATAAATCTAAGTTAGGTTTGGCGCTTAGCCTTGCCTTGTCTTCTTCATTCGTTGCAGCTAACACAACTGACGCTCAAACACAGCATGATATTGAAACCATTGTTGTTACCGCGAATAAGCTTGAGCAATCAATTGACCAAACTCTGGCAAGCGTGCAAGTCATTGACCGTGCGCAAATTGAGCAATTAAATGTGCGTGATGTGTTAAGTGTGTTAGAAACGCAAGCGGGCATTCAAGTAAACCGTAATGGTGGGCAAGGGCAAAATGCGAGCCTATTTGTACGTGGCTTAGAATCTCGTTACTCGCTTATTTTAATTGATGGTGTGCGCGTAGGCTCAGCAACCTTAGGTTATAAAAGCTTATCAACTTTGCCATTAAATTCAGTTGAGCGTATTGAAGTAGTAAAAGGCTCTCGCGCAGCACAATATGGTTCTGATGCGTTAGCGGGTGTTATTAATATTATTACGCGTCAATCACAAGGCCACAGTATTGCATTAACAACAGGCTCTAATAGTTATGCGAGCTTAGAAGGCACGTCACGTTTTACTACGGAATACGTGGATATTGCGCTTAACGCAGGTTATGAGCGTACAGAAGGATTTGATGTATTAGAAAACGATGCAACAAACTTTGCAGATCCAGATAAAGACGGTTACGACAACTTAAACCTAGGGCTAAACCTTACTCATAATAATGCGTTGTTAGGTCAATTAGGTTTTATTGCTCAGTATTCAACGGGCGAAGTAGAGTTTGATAATTATTATGATTATCAAGAATCTACATCAGATAAGACCGAATATGAAAACTACCATGTAAATGCTAATTGGTTTAAACAGTTAGGTGACTTTAGCCATAAAGTAGATGTCGCGTTTAGCCAAGATCAAGATGATACGTTTGGTACTAAACCAACTAGTCGCTTTGCAACAGAGCGTGTACAGCTAGATTATTTATCGACATATCAGTTATCTGAGCAAATCGACTTTAATGGCGGCTTAAACTGGCATCAAGACAAGATTGATACAACGAGCAGTTATGATGAAAAAAGTCGCAATGCTTACGCTGCATTTGTTGGCGCGTATTACGATGACGGTAACTTTTTAGCTAATGTGGCTGTGCGTCATGATGATTATGATGAAGTTGGAGCTGAGCAAACGTATAACATTGCGGGTGGTATTTACCTGCATCAAGACGCAGTATTGCGTGTAAGTCAAAGCTCTGGCTTTAAAGCACCTACGTTCAACGATTTATACTACCCTGGTTCAGGTAATCCAGAACTTGAAGCAGAAACATCAGTTAACCGTGAGCTTGGCTTACGTATTGATTTTGATAGCTTAAGTGTGGATGTTGCGGCATTTCGTAATGAGCTAACCAATAAAATTGCGTGGGCACCGGCACCAACAGCGGATAACCCATATCGTTGGTCACCATTTAATATTGCTGAAGCACGTTATGAAGGCGTAGAGCTAACCACGAATTTTGCATTTTACGGTTTTGATAACACGCTAAATGTAAGCTATATCGACGCGCAGAAAGTGGATAACTCACCAACCGCGCTTGAAAAATATAGTGACTTGCCATTTGTTGCAAAAGAAAATGTGCGTTACAGCATCGCTAAGCAGTGGCAAGATTTAGATATTAACTTAAGTGTTGCGTATCAATCAGAGCAAAAATCGACGCTGATTACTAAAATCCCATCGCGCATTGTGTGGGACTTAGCTGCAAACTATCAAATTCAACAGCAATTAACCGTAAGTGCTCGTATCGAAAATCTATTTGATAAAGAGTACATTCCAAGTCAGGGTTATGGCGTAGATATCGATGGCGATTGGGTAAATGATGCGTTTTACCACTACAACGAAATTGGTCGTCAGTTATTTGTTGGTATCGCGTACGATTTTTAACTGAGCGATTTAACAGCGAATCATTTTGTAAAAAAAAGCCGCAAGTTGCGGCTTTTTTTATTGCGCTAGTAATGTCGCATAATTAGCTGAGAACTTAGCTAATTTAGGGCCAATCATAATACTGCAATACGGTTGATTAGGGTTATCGCGGTAGTAGTCTTGGTGGTATGTTTCAGCGCTATAAAAAAGTGTTGCTGGGCTTAGCTCAGTGACAATTTTGTCTGCAAAAAGTGCCTGCTGACTCGCCAGCATTTTTAAGCTTGCTAGCTTTTGAACATCATCAAGATAAAAAATAACACTGCGGTATTGTGTACCCACATCATTACCTTGGCGGTTTAATTGTGTTGGATCGTGTAACTCAAAAAAGATTTGTAATAGTGTTGAGTAGCTAATGGCTTGCTCATCAAATTCAATTTTCACCACTTCGGCATGACCAGATAAGCCGGTACAAATATCTTGATAAGTTGGGTTATCTAAATGACCGCCACTGTAACCTGATAGCACCGATTGCACGCCTTTTAAACGGCGAAATGCCGCATCAATACACCAAAAGCAGCCACCACCAAAAATTGCTGTTTGCATTATTGTTTAATCTATTTTCTTGTTAGTTGCGTAAAGATTAATACAGTTAGACAAGGGACGGCAAGATGAAACAAAGTTTAATTATTGGGGCGGGCGGCATAGGTTTGGCTATTGCTGAGTTATTATGTCAACAAGGCGACGAACACAACATTACCATTATCACCAGCAATCCAACTCTTTTAAGTGATAAACGCTTTAATGTGTTATTAGTCGAAAACCACAGCGAACAGCAGGTCGCAAGCTGTTTGGCAACGTTATCAATTAAGTTCGATTATGTATTTTGTTGTTTGGGTTTATTGCATCAAGAGGAAATTCAGCCCGAAAAAAATCTATCACAATGGCGTGTTGATTCGGCAATGGCATTAATGCAAGCCAACGCATTTGCGCCGCTCACCTACTTAGTGCATTTACAAAAATTACTGACAAAAGAGTGTAAATTGGCATTTTTATCAGCGCGAGTTGGCAGTATAAGCGATAACCGCTTAGGTGGTTGGTACAGTTACCGTATGGCGAAAGCAGCACTTAATATGGCAATCAAAACTGCGAGTGTGGAACTGGCTCGAAGTAGCAATAAGGTGTGTGTAATAGCCTTTCATCCGGGCACAACTGATACCAAGCTATCTAAACCATTTCAACGTAATGTGCCGGAAAATAAATTGTTTACTCCACAATTTAGTGCGGAATGTTTAATTCGCTTGATGTTTCAGGTTAATGAAAAAGACAGTGGAAAATTCTTTGCGTGGGATGGGCAAGAAATAGAGTGGTAGCTAAGCTTAGCTACCACTCTATAGTTTTATAGCGGATGATCGCTGGCTTGATCTTGTATTGCTTTTTCAGTGGTTTCTGGCGATTGTGTGTTACGCGCCAGCATGTAATACGCACTTGGAATAACAAATAGTGTTAGCAAGGTAGCCACAACCACACCGGTTAAAATAACAATACCAATAACCATACGACTTTCAGAACCTGGGCCCGATGCCAACACCAGCGGTACCGAACTCATTACTGTGGTTAAAGAGGTCATAATAATTGGGCGCAGGCGCTGTTTCGAAGCGCTGATTAATGCCTCGGTAAAGGCGACACCTTTATCGCGCAGCTGGTTGGCAAACTCCACAATTAAGATACCATTTTTGGCACTTAATCCTATCAACATAACAATACCAATTTGGCTATAAATATTGAGACTAGAGTTTGTGAAGAATAACCCTGTTAATGCACCGACTAAGCCAAGTGGTACTGTAAGCATAATTACTAACGGGTGCACAAAGCTCTCAAATTGCGCTGCAAGTACTAAGAAAGTAACCGTGAGCGCTAAAATAAACACATAGGTCATTGCCGATGCGCCTTCGTAGAACATTTGCGATTCGCCTTTGTAATCAATCGCGCCTTCAATATCGTTTTCTTCCATTGCCACTTGGTTTAGAAAATCAAGCGCTTCAGCTAGTGAGTAATCAGCTGCAAGGTTGGCGCTAATAGTAATGGCGCGCATACGGTTATAACGGTTTAAGCGCGCTGCAGTCGCTTGTTCATCAATGGCGATTAAGCTATCCAGTGGGACTAAATCATTGTTACGTGATTTTAGGTAAATCGACGAAATATTTTTCGGGTCTGAAAAGTCAGCTTTGGTGCCTTTTAAAATTACATCGTATTCTTCACCGCGGTCAATAAATGTGGTGACT
Organism: Pseudoalteromonas sp. NS-SX12; assembly: GCF_057367955.1. Classification (NCBI taxonomy): domain Bacteria; kingdom Pseudomonadati; phylum Pseudomonadota; class Gammaproteobacteria; order Alteromonadales; family Pseudoalteromonadaceae; genus Pseudoalteromonas; species Pseudoalteromonas sp. NS-SX12. Next base: position 1,423,972 of record NZ_CM170634.1, read on the forward strand.
CGGCGCTGACCCAGCATAGATTCAAGTGTGCGGCCAATTTGCGAAATACTAATACCCAGATCTGCTGCTTTGTTTTTATCAATACTGACTAAAAACTGCGGAAAGGTTTCTTTGTAATCGTGGTCAAGACGCACTAGCCCTTTGTTCTCGCGGGCACGAGCTAGAATACGGTCACGCCAATCGGCCAGTTCTTCGTAGCTGTTGCCTTGCAATACAAACTCAACCGGACGACTGTTACCACGACCGCCAACACCAGAGCGCATAATGGCAAAGGCGCGCACATCGGTAACATCGGTTAATTTACCGCTGATTTCGCCCATTACTTGCCACGTATCGCGTTTGCGTTCATCCCAATCGGCCATACCGACAATTGCAACGCCGCCACGGCCACCCCAGCCAGGTACACGAATAAGTACGCGACTTAGTTCACCATTTTCCTGATACGGCATCAGTTTTTCTTCAATCTTAGCCATGTTCTGTGCGTTATTTTCGTAGCTTGCGCCTTCAGGGCCATTCATCATTATAAAGAAAGTACCGCGGTCTTCTTTTGGTGTCAGTTCCGATGGAAGTTGTTTAAATAACAAGTAGCTAGCAAGGCCTGCAAAAATAAGAAGTAACAGCATGCTTTTACTGCTAGCCACGTTGTTACGCAGTAAATTTTCGTAGCCGTTTTCAACTTTGCTAAATAGTGCATCAATTTTATGACTAAACTTCGACGCTTTCTCGCTTGGTTTTAAAATTTTAGAGCACAGCGCTGGTGATAATGTGAGTGCGGTTAAACTTGAGAAAATCACCGCTGCGCTGGTGGCCATAGCAAATTCAGTAAATAAGCTACCAATTCGGCCTTCCATAAAGACTAGCGGCACAAATACCGACACCAGTACGAGTGTTGTTGCAACAATTGCAAAGCCGACTTCACGTGCACCGCGATAGGCCGCAAGCAGTGGCGGTTCGCCAAGTTCTACTCGGCGGTGAATGTTTTCAAGCATTACAATGGCATCATCTACCACTAAACCAATTGCCAGTACTAAGGCGAGTAAGGTAAGTAAGTTAATTGAGTAACCCATGCCGTAAAGAAAAGTAAAGCTACCAATCAGTGCAACGGGTACGGTAATTGCCGGAATAAGAGTTGCGCGCACGCTGCCTAAGAATAAAAAGATAACGGCAACTACTAACGCCATTGCAATAGCGAGTGTGCGATATACCTCAGCAATTGATTCACGGATGAAAATAGATGAATCGTAACTGTCTTGAATGGTGGTGCCTTCAGGTAATGAGCGCTTAATTTTTTCTATTTCTTCGCGTGCTTTTTCAACTACGGTTAAGGTGTTAGCTTTGGCTTGCTTAACAATACCAAGGCCTATCATATCTTTGCCGTTACCGCGGAATAAGTTTTCTTCATCAACCGCTTCAAGCTTTACATCGGCCACTTCTTTTAAACGCACTAAGTAACCACTGTCACCACGTTTAATGACTAAGTTTTGAAAGTCACTTTGCGATTTATAGCTGCGCGCAATACGCACGGTAAAATCGCGGTCTACCGATTCAATTTCACCGGCTGGTAATTCAACGTTCTCTTGACGTAATACACGTTCAATTTCATCTGCGGTAACCCCTTTAGCGGCCATTGCATCGCGATTTAACCATACTTTCATTGAATATTCGCGTTGACCACCAAGACGCACATTGGCTACGCCATCTACTACCGCAAGCCTATCAACAATATAACGCTGGGCGTAATCAGACAGCTGCAATGAATTCATTGATGTACTGTTTAATACAAACCATGCAATTGGGCTTTCATCGCTGTCGGATTTTGACACTTCTGGCGGGCGTACTTGCTCAGGTAAGCTATCAAGTGCGCGTGAAACACGTTCGCGTACATCGTTGGCAGCGGCATCAATATCGCGGTCAATATTAAATTCAATGGTAATATTTGAGCGACCATTTCGGCTTGACGAGTTAATGCTTTTAACACCTTCAATACCTGAAATACGGTTTTCTAATACTTGGGTTATTTTGGTTTCGATAACCTCAGAAGACGCACCTGTGTAGCTAGTGCTTACTGACACAATTGGTGTATCAATATCTGGGTACTCTCTTAGCGGAAGCATTGAAAATGCAACTAAACCAAAAGTAAGTAGCAGTAAGTTTATTACGGTTGCAAAGACCGGACGTTTAACTGAAATGTCGGTTAAAATCATTTCAGCATCTCCTTAATTGTTACTTGGCTATTTGGTCTGACTTTAATAATCCCTTCAGTCACAATTTGTTCGCCTTCGCTTAAACCGCTGCCAATGGCAACCCAACCACCGCGGCGCAGGCCAATAGTGACTTGACGTTTTTTAATCACGTTATCTTTAATCACATAAACAAAGTGTTTGTCTTGCTGCGGAATAAGCGACTTTTCAGGCACCATCAAGGTATTCTCTGCGCTTAGTTCTAATTGTGTGTAAAGCAGCATGCCAGTGCGTAGCATGTTATCTTTATTATCAAAGTTAGCGGTGATTTTTACACTGCGTGTCGCCGCATCAATACGACTGGCAATGTGTGACACTTTACCGCTGAAGGTTTTTGTTGGGTAAGCAGGGCTTGTTGCGGTGACTGTCATACCAATGGCGATTTGTGCGAGGTATTTCTCTGGTACATTAAAATCGGTTTTAATCACGCTGGTATCATCCAGTGTGGTGATTTCTGTACTGGTATTTACAAAGGTACCTGTAGATACTTCTCGCAAGCCAAGTTTGCCGCTAAATGGGGCGTATAGCTTCATTTCAGCAAGTTTAATTTTAGCGCTAGCCAGTTGTGTTTTGGTTGCCTCATAGCTTGCCTCTTGCTCATCAAGTGCAGAGCGTGCAGTTGCTTGTGTTTTTGCCAGCTGTTGTAAACGCTTTAATTTGCGGTTCTCTTCTTTTAACAGAATTTCAAGTTCTTCAACGCGGGTTTTTTCTTCGGCATCTTGAAGTTCAACCAGTAGCTGGCCTTTTTTAACGGTGTCGCCATCATCAAAAAAGATATTTTTAATATAGTCTGATTGTGCGCTAACGAGCGTTACCGCTTGATTTGCACGCGCAGTACCAAGCGATTCGATAATATTTGCTTGGCGGCTAATTGCCACTTGATGCGCTTGTACTGGTGTTGCGTTTGCATTTTGCTTGTTTTGTTGTCCTTGCGATTCAGGTAAATACAAATAAATGCATAAACCGAATAAAACAAAACAGATGAGGGGGAATAATGCTTTACCAGATTGTTTTGCGTGCATAAAAGTTTCTCGTAAGTGTTCAGGGCTCACTATTCTACTAGACAGTTTAGAACTTGTGCGTGCTAGGCATCGTATAATATTGTGAATTAAACGTGTTTTTTTCCGTGAGTACGTAGAATTTATGAAAAATAAAAGTAAAAATTGCCCATATTGCAAACAGCTACGAGCAGCATTAATTTGGGGTGTTTTAATGGCATGTTTATATTTTAGTGTGTGGGGCTAATGGCAAAGCGTTTAAAAATAGCCGCATCGGCGCATAAATACGGTGGCGAGTTTTTGGTTGCCGGTAGCATTGTTCTGGTGCTGGTATTGTTGTTCGTTAAATTAAAGCCCGAACCCATCTCTATTTTTGATGCGGCGGTAGTGATTGGCGCCTTGTTTGCGATGTTTATCGGATATTTTAAATTATCAGAACCGCGCTATAATTTAGTATTGAGCAACAATGGTTTAGTATTTTATCATCGCTACGGCAAAGTACGTATTTCTCGCGACAATATCGCTGAAGTTGGTCAAGTAAGCATTGCAAACGATGAACAATTTATTGAACTTTCGTGCTTGGGATTACGGCTTAAGTCGATTGCGCCACTAATTAAGCGTATGCCACCAAGGTTGGCACTTAAGCTAATTATGGAGCAGCGCAATTGGCTAATTGCAGGCATTAAAGTTAAGTGGCCGCTAGGTAATGTGCCGGATGATTGGCTAATTGAGGCGAATCAGTATCAAGATAAGTTTGAATCCAATGGTTTACTCGCCATGATGAGCCATCGTCTTGAGCATTTTAACGAGCTTTATGGCTATCATTTTTTGATATCCTATAATTATTTTGATCGCCCAGCAGATGAATTTGTGAATTTATTGCAACACTGGTTGCGAGATCCCGAGAAAACGATAGAAAAATATAGTAACATCAAGTAGAAAGATAGTTATAAGCGCAAATTTTTGAATGAAAACTCTCAGAGTTTCGCGTTGCGTAAATCGGAAAGGCTGAATATGACAGTTGAAAGAGCATATGTAAAAAGTGGTCGCAACACCATAATTCATAAAGAAAAAAAGTTTGATTTAGTGATTGTTAATGGGGACAACCACCCCAAGATTAGAGTGACTGCTTTTGGTTTACAGCCTTTTAAAGAAAGCCTGCCGCGCAACCGCAGGGAAGCCAAAGAGCGTTATTTAGAGGTCGTGCAAATAGGCTCACCAGATGTATTTGGTGAAGAGAAACAACTTCTTTTTTTACAAGCACTGGATGGCCGAGAGTATAAAGTTGATTACTCAAAAGTTGGCACAAAGCTGTTTGTGCGCGTTCATCAAGAAAGTTATTTATAAGCAATACCAATTCAGTCAAAGCGCTACTTATGTTAGCAAACTAAGCATTACGTAAACTGGTTTAGGCTGTATCACTGTCGCGCAACTGAATCACAAACAGTTCTATCTTTTTGGCATTGGTATATTAGAAAAAATTTGTTTATATAAAAAAGCAGTCATAGTTGAAAAATTATGGCTGCTTTTTTGCATTAAATTTTTATATTTTAGAACAACGACTTTTGATTAGGTGTTATTTATGACCATTGGAAAACAGCGTTCCGTGTTGCTCACTTGCTTAAGCGCCATGTTAGTACTGGGGTGCGGTGGCGGCTCAGGTTCATCTAACGATGACAATACCAGCGCGCCTTTGTCTGTTAATGCCGGAAGTGATATTGCACTCGATGAAAAGCTAACGTTTTCAGTTAACGCGGTCGCAAGCCCAGAAGGTGGGACGTTTACTTGGCGACAGTTAAGTGGGCCGCAGATAGAAGGGTTTCCACTTGAGGGAGCCAAGCAAGAAATTGTCGCGCCCGATGTAAAACAAGATCAAACAATTGAGTTATCGGTTGAATATGTTGCCCCAGATAACCGTACGGTAAGTGATAACTTGGTGGTGTCGATTAACTCAGTTAATTTATTACCCGTTGTTTCAATTAAGCAAACTGGGCCAACAAGCTTACCGTCACAATATGGCGATACTATTGTGTTGTCTAGCAGTAGCTCATTTGATCCTGATGAAAATGGTCAATTAGTCAGTTATTTGTGGCAACAAGTTGCAGGAACGGCAATTACCATTGCCGATAAATCATCTGCTGATTTAACATTTACACACCCATTACTTGAACAAAATGACGAGGTAACGTTTAGTTTAACCATCACTGACGATGAAGGTGGTCAGCAATCTAACGAGTTAGCGCTAACCTTACAAAAAAGTAATCAGCTAATTTTTGCCAATGCCGGCGCAAACCAAAGCGCGCAAGAATTTTCCACTGTTACCTTAGATGCAAGCGCTTCAACCAGTGTTGATGGCAGTTTTCGCTGCAATTGGGTACAGCAATCAGGTGTAACAGTTACACTCGATAATAGCGATGTGTGCAAAACTCAATTTATAGTGCCAGATGTTGATGCCCCTGAAAGCCTTATATTTGAGCTAACGGTAACGGATAACGCCAATCGCTCTGACAGTGCACAAACACAGGTACTTGCAGAGCCAAAAGCTCTCGGTTTAATTAATGACAGTGGTATGAATCGCTGCTTTGATAACAGTAAAGAGTTAATTAACTGTGTTTCAACTGAATTCCCAATGCAGGACGCAGCACTTGGCCGCGACATTCATGCTGGTTTACTTGATAAAGTTGGTAGCGGCCCTGAGGCATTTGATTTCACCAAGCTTGATCAGTTTGCCGGAGAGTTGCCAGACAATGCCATTAACTTTAGTTGTGTAAGAGATAATATTTCAGGACTAATTTGGGAAGTTAAGCAGCCCAGTAGTGGCACATTGCCTAATACGCAACTGCGCGAGGCACAAAATACTTATAGTTGGTATTTAACAACGGTTAATAATGGTGGTTTTGCTGGGGTAGAGGCGCCCGCACAAGTTTCTTGCCCAAGTACGGTTAATTGTGGTCTTGATCAGTATGTAACTGAGGTTAATGAGATTAATTATTGTGGCGGTAATAATTGGCGAGTGCCAACCCATAGTGAGCTAAGCTCGCTACTGCATTTCGGTCAGCAGGGCTCGGGCAGTGTGCTGATCTCTGATTTTTTCCCGCACTCGGCAACACTCGCAATTGATGGTGTACTTCCGTATTGGACAATGCAAACCAGCGCTGAAGGTGGACAAAGCGCATTTGCTTGGGCGATTGATATGTTTTCAGGTAAAGACATTGGTTATCCTAAACAAAACCTTGGCTACATACGTTTAGTGCGAGACACCAGTAATGATGATTAATAAAGAGGGTACTATGCGTATTTTTAGTAAATTATCGATTATTGTGACTACAACTATCTTTGCATGCTCTGCTAATGCGCAAGTATGTGTTGGTAATATTCCTAGCACGTCACCAACAGCGCAATTTACAGTAAATGCAGATGGCACCGCGGTTGATAATTTAACTGGGCTGATGTGGATGCGTTGTAGTATTGGCCAATCGTGGGATGCGACTAATAGCACCTGCACCGGTGGCACTGAGCAGTTAACTTGGCAACAAGCCTTGCTAGTTGCAGCAGATTATCAATACGCTGGCTTTGACGATTGGCAGTTGCCGAATGTTAAAGAGTTAAGTTCGCTTGTTGAACGTCAGTGCGTTGATGCGGCAATTAATAACGTTGTATTCCCAGCAACATTGGCACAAAACTATTGGACCAATACAAGCGGTGTTGGCAGTATTACTCAAGCATGGGCCGTGGCCTTTTATAGCGGTAAAACAAACCTAAGAAGCAAAACCTCAGATGTGCACTTGCGTTTAATGCGCTATGCGAAATGATTTGGTATCTACCTCGTTAGTTTGATAATCTTGTTGAGTTATCTTTGGGGTAGAATTGTTATGAAGTTGGTGCGATTTTGGGTCTTTTTGATTACAAGCATACTGTTTTCAAATGTATCGTTGGCTGATGAATTGTGTGATGTTGAGCTCGGACATGGCTTAATTATTACCGATGATGTCATTCGCATTGTTGATAAAGGGCAAACCAATGTGCAGATAAATAACGACACTCAGTTGTTTATTCGCGGTCGTTGGGTTGAGCTTAACGATGAAGAGATGCAAGTTTTAAAAGAATACAGTAAAGGGTTGCGCAGTACCGTACCTGAACTGGTTAAACTTGCTACCGACGGTGTTAATTTAGGCTTGTCAGCAATTGAACAAGTGGTTACAGGCTTTACCGATAAAGAGCCAGAAGTGTTAAAAGACCAACTAAAGTACGTTGAAATTGCCCTAAAAGATAAGTTTAAAGCGGGCGACGACTTTTTCTATATCGCACCACAATCCCTTTCTAAATTAGATGATTTTTTTGAAAAAGAAATCAGTCAAAAAATTCACTCTGCTGTGCATGGTTCTCTCGGCGCTATTTTAGTTGCGCTTGGTGATGCATTTGAGTCAAATGAAGGCAATATCGAGCAGAAAATCACAGGCATGGGGGAGCGTATTGATATTATCGCCAGCGAAATTGATAAGTCATTGCAAAAGAAAGTTGTGCAGCTCGAACAAAAAGCGAATCAATATTGCGGTTGTCTACGTACCTTAAATGAGACTGAAGACAAACTACAGCAGCTAGTGCCAGAACTTGCTGATTTTGATTTAGTACAAGTAAAAGGGTTGAGTTTGTAATGACTAATTCAGTATTTGATAACACTGATTTTCAAGTGGATTGTACTTGGTTAAAGCAACACCTCGATGACACTAATTTAGTTGTTCTTGATGCCAGTATGGATAACCCGGTAAATAAATCAAAAGATCAAAGTTGTGGCGTGATCCCAGGCGCAATCCGTTTCGACTTTAGTAACCATATTGTAGATGTCGCGGCAGCATCACCTAACACCATGCCAAGTGCGCATGTTTTTGAAGATAAAATACAGCAGTTAGGAATTAATCAAGATTCGCATTTGGTTGTATATGATAAACAAGGTTTGTTCTCTGCAGCGCGCGCTTGGTTTATGTTTAAAACCATGGGCTTTGATAATGTTGCTATTTTACGTGGCGGCTTACCCGCATGGCAGCAACAGGGTTTTGACGTTGTTGAACGTTACGCGATGCCAGCAGTGAAAGGTAATTTTAAAGTTCAGCAAGATAAGCAACTATTTGTTGATAAGCACTATGTATTGAATGCAATTAACAATGACGATATTCAAATTGTTGATGCGAGAGGTTATGGCCGTTTTAGCGGGCAAGAAGCAGAACCGCGTGAAGGGATGCGCAGTGGTCATATTCCAAACTCGCTCAACTTACATTACGCCAGTTTACTCGAACAAGGTGAGTTGTTAGATAAAGCTACGCTCAAACAAATTTTTAACGAACTTGTTCCCGCACCCAAAGAGTTTATATTTAGTTGTGGATCAGGTGTAACTGCGTGTATTTTGGCATTAGCCGCTGAGATTGCGGGGTTTGATAATGTGAAAGTGTACGATGGCAGTTGGAGCGAATGGGGTAAAGATAAGCTGTTACCAATCGATACTGTGTCAAACTAAATCATATAATAAAACGAACTTTTAGATGATTTAGTTTGTTTCTATGTCATTTATCTTAGTTCTTTGTGCGTTCAACTTTTCGAAATATTTACACACAATTTACAACTAGCAATGATGATACAAACAACTAGACTACACCTAGTTATACCCCTGTATTATCATTATGAATATCACAAGAAGTTCCTTAAAAAACCCAGCCAGCGTGCTGGTGATTTTAGTGCTAATTATGCTGTTTGGTACAATTAGTATCTTTAAACTACCTATCCAATTAACCCCCGACATTGAGCAACCACAAATCACGATTATTTCAGGTTGGCGCCAAGCTGCCCCAGAAGAAATCGAGTCAGTGATCATTGAGCCGTTAGAAAATGCGGTAAAAAACACGCCTGGTGCGCTTGAAGTAAATACGCAAATTAACCAAGGGCAGGGTTTTATTAATTTAACCTTTGCTGTTGGCAGCGATATGCAAGAGGCGATGCTAAATGTGCTAAACAGCTTAAATCAAGCACCGCCTTTGCCTTTAGATGCAATGGACCCAATTGTTACGGCAGGTGGTAATGCAGGCCCTGGCTCTGGTGGACCAACCGCAGCAACGTTATTGGTGGTACCTACGGAAAGTAGTGGCCATCTCGATATGGCGCGTTATCAAAAACAAATTGATGAATTAATTCAACCGCGTTTGGCTAAAATTCCCGGCGTGGCCTTTGTGAACTTAGCGAGTGAAAGACCACGTGAGCTGCGTGTTACTTTTGACCCCCATAAAGCAGCAGCGCTAGGCATTAGCTTAAATCAAATTAGCCAAACACTTGCTTCTTCTACCGATACTTCAGGTGGTATTGCCGATGTTGGTCGTCGTCAATATACCGTACGTTTCACTGGGCAATATGATTTAGATAATATGGCGCAAATGCGCATTGGCTATTCAGGTGAGCGCGCTATTTTCTTAGGCGATGTAGCGAAAATTGAAAATACCGTAACAGACCGCCGTGCAATGACGCTGCGAAATGGCAAACCTGCTTATTACATTACGCTTACCCGTGCTAATGAATCGAATACTGTTGCGGTACTTGATGAGCTGAATGCCACAATTAAAGAATTAAACGAAGGTATACTAGCTCAAGAAGGCTTAGCGATTGAATTAAGTTACGATGCATCTGTGCATATTCGTAACGCATTACAGTTGGTAAAAAGTAACCTTGGCCTAGGTGTACTATTGGCCTGCGGTATTTTGTGGTTGTTTTTCAGAGGTTGGCGTACAACGTTAATTATTGCATCGACAATTCCGGTGTCGTTAATGGTGGCTTTTTTAGCGTTAAGTATTTTTAATCGCAGTTTAAATGTGGTGTCGTTGGCAGGATTGGCCTTTGCTGTAGGTTTAGTACTTGATGCTGCGATTATTGTGCAAGAAAATATCACGCGATTGATGCAAGCAGGCATGGCACGAAAGCAAGCCGTGTTAAAAGGCGCGGTGCAAGTAAGTGGTGCGCTATTTGCCTCAACTGCGACCAGCGTAGCGATTTTCCTACCAATTTTATTTATGGCGGGTATTGAAGGTCAGCTCTTTTCAGATTTAGCGTTAACGCTTTCTATTGCGGTAATTGCCTCATTAATTAGTGCTATCAGTATTATTCCTATCGCCAGTAAATATTTACTGAGTAATGAAAATAACGACGATCAATTTCATGCCTACTGGCGTCGTTTAACCAATTTAATTATGCGACTCACTAGCACGCGCACTAAGCAAGTTTCTTGGGTGGTAGGACTGTTAGGTGGCGCGATACTGGTGACATACACTTTAGTGCCGCAAACTGACTTTATGCCGCGCGCACCAACGGATGGCTTTTTTTATAGTTTAGTAACACCAGCCGGTGCCAATATTGACTACATGGAAGAGGAACTGGCTGAGAAAGTAAAACAGCGCCTAATGCCTTATTACTTAGGTGAGAAATCACCTGCAATCAAAGATTTTAATTTCTATGTGTTTGGTTCAAATGCAGGTGGCTTTATTTATTCTGCCGATGCTCAGCGCGTAGAAGAGTTAATGCAAGTTGCTCGCGAGGAAATATTTGCAGAGCTACCCGACACCCAAGTCTTTTTATTTAGAGGCTCGATGATCCAAGTAGCAAATGGAGGCAACGGCCGCACTTTAAGTATTGATTTACAGGGCTCTGATATGGAGCAATTGATGTCTACTGCGCAATTAGCACTGGCTGAAGTGAAAAAAGCTATGCCAGAAGCAATGGCGCAGCCGCAACCCTCTCTTAATATGGCAGAGCCTGAATTGCGACTAACGCCAAATGATAGACGCATTACGCAAGCGGGTTTAACACGTCGTGATGTTGCAAGTGCGGTGCAAGCCTTTACCAGCGGTATGTTTATTAGCGAATACTTTGACGGTAACGAACGCATGAACGTGATTTTACGCGCTAATCCATGGCAAAGCCCTGAAGAGCTAGCGAGTTTACCTATCACAACACCATTGGCAGGTGTGCAAACGCTGGGTGAGCTAGCCACTATTGAGCGAACCGTTGGACCATCTCAATTACGCCGTGTAAATGGCTACCGTACTGTTAGTATTCAAATTACGCCGCCAAATGATATGAGTTTACAGCAGGCGCAAAAAATACTTACTGAACAAGTGATGCCCGTTGTGCGTGAAAACTTACCTCGCTCAGCAAACGCAATTTTGGCTGGGAATGCGCAAAAAATGAATTCAGCAATTGAAGAAATGGCCTACAACTTTGTGCTTGCGCTATTTATTTTATTTTTATTGATGACGGCACTGTTTAAATCGGCTCGCGATAGCCTGTTGGTATTGTTAGTTATGCCTCTGGCCGTAGCGGGCGGCATCTTGGCGCTAGCAGCACTTAACGTTGTGAGTTTTCAGTCACTCGATTTACTTACTATGATTGGCTTTATTATTTTACTCGGGCTGGTGGTGAACAATGCGATTTTATTAGTAGATCAAACTCGCCAAGGCGAACGCGATGGTTTATCACGCCGTGAAGCGGTTGAAAATGCAGTACTTATTCGTGCAAGACCGGTTTATTTAAGTACCTTAACCAGTTTATTTGGCATGTTGCCACTGATGATAATGCCGGGGGTGGGTTCGGAAATTTACCGAGGACTGGCGACTGTAATTGTTGGCGGTATGGCAATTAGTGCCATGTTTACCTTAATTTTAATGCCAAGTTTATTACTACTAGGTAAACAAACGCCACCGCAATTAAAACAAGCCAATACTAAAAACGATAAAACACAATTAGATCTGGTTGCTAATAAATAGGGGATACCAAGATGAGTAAACCATTAAATACGCTGTTAGTTGCTTCATCGCTGTTGGTTGCACCTTTATATGCATTACCAACGGTTGCGGTTAAATTGGTTGAGCAAGCGCCGCTTGTTCAAACTGTGGCTCTGAACGGCACCTTAAGAGGTAAAGGCGATGTTGATTTAACCGTTGGCACCGCGGGTAAGCTTAGTTTTGTTGCAGAGCCAGGCGCCATGATAAAGCAAGGTGATGTGATAGCACGAATTGAAATGCTACCGCTTGAATTAGAAGCGGCAGAGCAGCGCATTATGATTAAGCGAGCTGAAGTTAATTTAACTTATCAACGTCAAGAGCTTGAACGGCTTAAAAAATTAGCTAAGACTAGCAGTGCAGCAGCAAACCAAGTTGATTTAGTGCAAAGTCAGCATGACTTAGCTCTCACCGATATTGAGCTGGCAAAAGTGAAGCTGAAACAAATTGAAGACCGCATGGCACGAGCAACTGTGGTTGCACCATTTGACGGCATAGTCAGCAAACGCTTTTTATTAGCGGGCAGTGATGTAAGCCGTGCCGATAAGTTGGTGCATTTTATTGATATCAACAATTTGGAAGTACGTTTTTATGCGCCGGTAAAGTACTTGGCATATGCAGCGGTTGGTCAAAACGTTAGCTTAAGTAGTGGCAGCTTTGATAATTTGCAAACCGGTAAGGCAAGGGTAAGCGCGGTTATTCCAGCCACAGATTCGCGCTCGCAGACATTTGAAGTACGCGCTAAGCTGCTCACAAACAATAAAATGAGTTGGGCCAGTGGCCAACTTGTTGATGTTGATTTTAATATTGAAAAAACACAACCAAGCTTATTAGTTGAACGTGATGCGCTTATTTTACGAAAAGCAGGCGTTCATGTTGTAAAAATACAAGATGACAATAAAGCACAACAAGTTGCCGTGGAAGTTGGCCAAGGGCAAGGCAGTAAAGTTGAAGTGCGTCCTGTAACATTGGAGCAATTAAAACTAGGCGATAAAGTTGCCACCAGAGGCGCTGAAAGACTCACATCAGGACAAGAAGTATTAGTGCAAGAGTAAGCTTAATTAAAAATTTTGACACAAAGTGAGAAAAGCTATTGTTACTTTGTGCCTTTACTTACGAAATTAGTAGGCTAATTTAGTTCTGTTTGTAAAAAGAAAACTCGAAAAAACAGGCTGTTTTGCTTAATTCGCGGAAATAGTGAAAATAAAAGCAAGTTTTACTTTCCCTCGGGGCAAGAGATCACTATAATTAGCCGCTATAAAATTTACACATGAGCTGAACTAAAGATCGGGTTTCTTGATCTTAGCCTGTATTTGCTGTATAAAGAGCGCCCTTTGATTAATTCCGGGGCAGAAACGTACACAAACCTCGGAAGAAATGATTTAGCTCGAGCGAAGTTATTGGAGATAAATAGACATGTCTAAAGTCTGTCAAGTTACAGGTAAGCGTCCAGCGGTAGGTAACCACCGTTCACACGCTCGCAATGCGACTAAGCGTCGTTTTTTACCTAACCTACAAACTCACCGTTTTTGGGTTGAAAGCGAAAAGCGTTTCGTTACATTACGTACTACTACTAAAGGTATGCGTATTATCGATAAGAAAGGCATCGACGCGGTATTAGTTGATATCCGTGCTCGCGGCGAAAAAGTATAAGGAGCTTGAGTCATGCGTGATAAGATCCGTTTAGTTTCTACTGCTGGTACTGGTTATTTCTACACTACCGACAAAAACAAGCGTAACATGCCTGAAAAAATGGAAATCAAAAAGTACGATCCAAAAGTACGTAAACACGTGATTTTCAAAGAAGCAAAAATCAAGTAATTGTGATTTGCTGAAAGAATTAAAAAAACCCGAGTTTATCTCGGGTTTTTTATTGCCTGAATTTTAAGCCAGCTTAATTTAATAATATCCTCTCGCTTAAGTAAGTGTTTTACTTTAACGTTGTAAAGTTGTGTTGATGACAGGAAATGTTTTGCTGTTTAGTGGTTCTAATTGGGAATTGGCATCTTCAAGTATTTAACTTAAATGTTGCTTGAGATGTAAGATTACTGCTTTCAGCTCATTTTTTATTACTGTGTGCGACTGGTAACCGTCTTACTAACAATCATATCGTAGTTATTAATTACACTTGCTAGGTTGATTTGATACAAATCTAATAGTTCCCCTTGATTTCGTCCCGCCTGCTTTGCTTTGTATAACGCTTGATCTGCAAGTTCTAGGGCAAAGTCTAATGTTGTCTCATCATAAATATTGACGTTGGAAGCAGCGCCAATCGATACAGAAATTGACACGCGATGCAGTTCAAATGTAATGGGTTCTGAATTAGTAATAGTGAGTAATTTTTTTATAAGTTGAGCATCAGCTTCTAGGTTGCTATTTTCAATCACTAGTAAAAACTCTTCGCCACCCATGCGAATCAGATTATCTTGCTGGCGAATTGATTGCCGAATGCGCTGGCAAAATTGTTTTAGTACCTGATCGCCACAGGCGTGGCCATAGGTATCGTTGAGCGATTTAAAATGATCAATATCAAGGGCGAATAAGCTAAAGCTAACTTCAGGTACATTCAGCATACGCTCGCGCTGCTGTACTTCAAAAAAGCGACGGTTTAAAACTTCGGTAAGCGGATCGATAAAGCGTTCTTCATTGAGCTTGGTATTGTGTTTGGTTAGCTTTTTGTTGGATGTATTTAGCTTGCGATAAAAAAACGACAAAATAATAAAGGCCAATAAAGTGATAACAGCACTTAATACCCATATTCGTTTTTGCAATGACTTGTTTTCAATTTCAGTATTTTTGCGCTGATTATCAAACGCTAACTGCTCAATTTCTTGATCTTTTTGTGCCACCTCGTAAAGCTCTTTAATACGTAGCATGCGGCTCTCGCGTTCGGTGTTAAATATTTTATCGCTCAGTTCTTTGTAGCGTAACTGTGCTTTATATGCCGCTTCAAAATTTTCAATGCTGGCCATCGCTTCCGACCAAGATTTATAGTTATCTGCCAACAAGCTAATCATTTTATACTCTTCAAAATAGCTATTGCCTTTATCGAAGTACTCTTGAGCTAGGTCGAGCTGATTTAAATAAACATTATTAATCGCCATAATAGAGTAGGCGTGCGCAGCGAGGGTTTGATAGTCACTTTGTTGTGCATATTGCAGCGTTTTTTCTGCGTAGTCATTTGAAAGCGCAAGTTCGCCTTCAGTAAAGGCAATTGCCGCTAAATTACTGTAAATTTCATGAATTGCATCTTGGTTTTCAAGTTTTTTAGCCTGTTCAATAGCGTCTAGGTAAATGGCTTTTGCTTGAGCTGTATTACCTTGGCTATTCAGAATAAACCCTCTATTTTGATATAGACCTAAAATAGCATTTTGTTGGTCTACACTTTTATACCAATCAATCGCCCATTGGTTATTTATCAGTGCGTCGTCAAAAAAACCTAGCTCTGCTTCTGAGATTGCGATAATGGCTCTACTGGTGGCTTCTCGGTAATTGTCTTTATTCACGTTAGCAATGGTCATTGCCAATTTTGCAGCCTCAATTGCCGCCGAGTGCCTGCCTGTATCTTGCGCCATCATTGCAAAGCTAATGGCAATCCAGTATTTAAGCACAGGTGTTTGTGCGTTTAGTGCATAGTTAAATGATTGCTCAATGTAGAGATCGTATTGCTTAGCATCTTTTTCAAAATAATAGCGCCAAGATTTACAAAAGCTGGTTGCTGCAGAAATAGCGGGATCTGAGGCTGAGCTGATAGTCAGTGCCAGTAAACTTTGTTCTGTTTGTTGGTAGGCATCTTGTTGGTTATTCACCAGTTCAAGATAGCAGCGGTAACTTAATAAGTAGGCGAGATCGTTTAAATTATTTGTTGGATTTTGTTCATTAAACTGATTAAGCGCAGCCAGCATTTCAAGGTTGTCTTGGTTGTGCTTAAGCGAAAGCTGTTCAATGCGATTTTCGTAATTGGAGAATGTTAAGTTACTTTGCTTTTGAATGTGTGCGCTAATATTTTGCTGTGTTGCTTGCTCTATCTCTGTCGCATCAAGCGCAGCTGCAAATAAAACACAAAACAAAAATACTATTAATGGCATCGCAAACTTAACTAATTGAATTTATATAAGCATAGAGCTTAATTGATGGCTTGCATAGCGAAATGGCGCTTTATCTTAAGCATTAAAAAAGGCGCTAAACGCGCCTTTTTTACTAAAGCTTAATTAAGCAAATGCATCTTGTAGTGGTGGCACTACTTGCTTCTTACGGCTTAGTACACCATCTAACCAAACGCGGCTTTGCTCTGGTGCAACACCGTAAGCACGCTCAACAATGCCTTCGTCATCAGACGCGATAAGCATTTGTGAACCTTCTTTCATGATGTCTGTAAGTAGTAAGAATACAGAATGACGACCGCCTTCTTCTTTAAGCTTTGCAATGTCAGCTTCAAGGTCAGCTTTGATGTCGTCAAACACAGCTAGGTCGATAACTTCTAACTGACCGATACCTACTAGGTTACCGTTCATATTGAAGTCTTTAAAGTCACGCATAACGAGGTCGCGAGCTGGCGTGCCTTCAACCGCTGATTTCACTTTAAACATTTCCATACCGAATGCTTTGTAGTCTTCGATACCTGCGATTTCAGCCAGTACTTCAACACACTTGATGTCAGCAGTAGTACAAGTTGGTGACTTGAAGATAACCGTGTCAGAAAGAATCGCACCTAACATAAGACCCGCGATGTTCTTTGGAATTTCAACACCGTAGAAGTCATACATCATCTTGATGATAGTGTTTGAACAGCCTACAGGGCGGATCCAACACTCAAGTGGTGTAGACGTTGTTAAATCGCCCAGTTTGTGGTGGTCAACAACACCAACAACCGTTGCTTCATCAATGTCATCTGGTGCTTGTGTTTTTTCAGTGTGGTCTACAATGTAAACCTCTTCACCTGCGTAGCTCATTTTAAGCTCAGGTGCTTCAAAACCAAATGTGTCTAGAATGAACTGAGTTTCAGGTGATACATCGCCTAAACGTGTTGCGATTGCTGCCTCACCAATTTGATTCTTTAAATATGCAAGTGCAATTGCACCACAGATAGAATCTGAATCAGGGATCTTATGACCCACTACATACATTGCCATGGACGGAACTCCTTAAATTTTGGCGCATAGTTTAGCAAAAAAATAGCCTTTTAACAGCGACAGAAATTACTCATTTGGTATTACTTATACACTAGAGCGTGTTGAACTTTGTGGTTTAAATTCTGTTCAAATCCAAAGTGTTTTGATCGCGGTGTTGCTTTGTAGGCCTAGTGGGCTAGGTCAAGAAGCAACAACAAAGAACAAAACGCTTTGGGTGGAACCTGTTAGGCAGCGCTTGTTTATCGTTTATTTATGTAGAGTAACTACACTACAATCACTCTGCCTTGTCTAAATGCCAAACAAATTGCTGCAGAAATATACAGCAAAGGTCAACACGCTCTAGCTAAACGTGTGCTAAAACTGCTTGATTCATATAGACTTAGTAATACTGTAATATGCGCGTTTAGGATCGAAATGATTAGGCTTGGAAGAACTGGCTGGAATAATGTAATTATTTTCGCCATGCTGCTAATGATTTTTTTGTTTAATGGACTGCATCATAAGATTATCTCGACGTCTGATGATGAGACTACTCAATCATTGTTGCCAGCTAATAGCGCGGTACTTACCTATCAGTACAGTGATTTTAAAATTGAACGTATTGGCACGAGTTGGCGCACTAATAAGCAGTTAAATATTGATGTTGAATTGCTTGATTTAAATTGGCGACAAGCAAGCGGTGAGATGATGCCGATAGTTGATGAAAAGTCCTCGGCGCTCGCAAGCGTGGAACTTTTCATTGCAGGTTATGATCGCAGTTTGGTGTTTGACGTATTTACTACGCCAGATGGGTGTTTTGTTGATGATAATCAAGCGCGTCGTTTAAAATTAGATAAACAAACCTGCAATCAGTTATTTCCTACCACGGAGTTTTAGAGTTTTTTATGCCTGAATTACCAGAAGTTGAAGTAAGCCGTTTAGGCATTACACCACATATGCTAAAGCAAACGGTGAAACAAGTGCGCGTGCATCAAGCGCAATTGCGTTGGCCAGTGCCAGACGACGTTTATCAACTTGAAGGTAAAACCATTACAGACATTAGCCGCCGCGCAAAATACCTAATGATTAGTGTGGATACAGGCAGTGTGATATTACACTTAGGCATGTCGGGGAATCTGAGGGTGGTCGATAATTCTGTACCACTCAAAAAGCATGATCATATCGAAATAGAGCTCGAAAATGGCAAAGTACTCCGTCTAAATGATCCTCGTCGCTTTGGTGCCTGTTTGTGGCAAGCAGCGGGGGAAGTTCATAGCAGCTTACTAAAATTGGGCCCTGAGCCATTAACCGACGACTTTGATGCTGATTATTTGTATGAAAAATCACGACAAAAGCAAACTGCAATAAAACAGTTTTTAATGGATAACAGCGTGGTTGTAGGGGTTGGAAATATTTATGCCAATGAGTCTTTATTTAAAGCGGGTGTTCACCCTAAACGCGCTGCAGGTAAGATTTCTAAAAAGCGTTACCAACAATTAGTGCCTATCGTAAAGCAAACGTTAGCGGATGCTATTGAACAGGGTG
This sequence comes from Pseudoalteromonas sp. NS-SX12, assembly GCF_057367955.1. Lineage (NCBI taxonomy): Bacteria > Pseudomonadati > Pseudomonadota > Gammaproteobacteria > Alteromonadales > Pseudoalteromonadaceae > Pseudoalteromonas > Pseudoalteromonas sp. NS-SX12. The sequence goes on from NZ_CM170634.1 coordinate 1,442,679, forward strand.
GCACAACACTGAAAGACTTTGCCCAAACCGATGGCAAACCAGGCTATTTTGCACAGAAGTTATTGGTATATGGGCGTAAAGGTGAGCCGTGTGTAACCTGCAAAGAGCCGCTGCTCGAAATTCGTCAAGGACAACGCAGTACCGTGTATTGTAAAAATTGTCAGAAATAGAGTTAGAAAAAAGGCGCCGTAGCGCCTTTTTGTTTAGGTGTATTTAAAGGTCAAATGGCGCAACGCCCACACCTTCAATGCGATAACCTACTTTTGCCAACTCACCTTCCCAGCTTTCGGTTTTCATTTTACCGGTAACAGAAATCGCATCGTAAAGGCTTTCAATCGGTACGCCATCTTTAAAGGTTACATGCACAATCTGGTTTGGCGGCGGTGGTGGCACATGGATACAGGCGCCAAAATAAGGTACTAATAAAAATTCGGTGATCACTTCATCATTGCCTTCAAGTGGCACTACAAAGCCAGGTAATGTCACCATGGTATTATTCAGCTCTTTTACAATAGGCGCGTTTAAATCGGGTTGCACCCAGTTGGCTTCAGAGTTTTCATTATGTGCAGCTTGCCCTTCAACTGGTGATGAAGAATAGCCTTTAGGAATGAGATCTTCCCAGTAAAGCTCTTTTGCTTTTCCATTGGCAAACAGCTGATTACTTAATAACGTTATTAAGGCGAAAAAAGTAAACAATAGCGAATGTCGTTTCATATAATTCTCAAACTTTTATGGTTAAGCCATCGCTCAATGCGTAACGATATGCTTTGTAAGCAGGTAAACAACCAAATAAGGTACCAAGCAAAATAATACCAGCCAATAAGCTCATTTGATATTGGCTAAGTGCCATAAGTTGCAAGTGAATCCCGCTGATACTGCCAAGCATGTTAGCAAGCAATACAATAACAAGGTAATAAAATGCGATAGCCAGCAAGGTGGCACACGTTGTGATTAATAGTGCTTCTAACCCGAGTAACGTAAATATGGTACGTGGCGATGCGCCCACTGAGCGTAAAATCGCAAGCTCGCGGCGGCGCTGACTGAGACTTGCCAATAAATTAGTCAGCATACCAAGTAAAGCAATAACGACAACAGCCCCCGAGATAACCAATAACGCTTTTTCAAATACACCGACCACTTCCCATAATTGGCGCAAAGTAAACTTTGGCATAATCGCCAGCAGTGGCTCTTGCTTATATTGGCTGATATTGCGTTGTAGCTGCAGTGCAAAAATTGGACTTTTTAGGCCTAATAAAAATGCGCTGATTTGTTTTGGCTGGCCGGTGAGTTCCGCATTTGATAGGGCGGGCAACTTGCTATGTTCATCGCTTTGTTCGCTGTGATGTTGATGATCATCATGGTGGTCATGGTCATGGTCATGACGCTCATCTGCCTGATGTTTCTGGCTAATACTAGGCGTTGTTGAGCCATGAATGTTATCAATTGCCACTAATGGCACATGTACACTGTTATCAACCGCCGTGCCGGTGGCCGCTAAAATTCCCACGACTTTAAATGGGTGATCGTCATGATGGTGAAAACTGGTATTGCCAGCACCGTGCGACAGCACAATCGAGTCACCTAAATGGTAATGCAGTTTTTTAGCTACATTACTGCCAAGCACTACATGATTTACTTGTTCAAAAGCGTGCCCTTTTGAGAATGCGAGGTTTTGCTTATTGGCATAACGGTAATGAGTAAAGTAGTCATTATTGGTACCAATAACGCTAAAACCTTTGTGGCTATCACCAAGCGAAAGTGGAATAGCCCATTTTACAGAGCGCTTGCTAGTAATATCTTGATAGCTTTTGAAGCTTAAATTGTTAGTTGGGTGACCGATGCGAAATACCGAAAAAAGCAATAACTCAGTGCTACCGGTACGGGCACCGACAATTAAGTCGGTGCCTGATACCGTATTATGAAAACTCGCTTTGGCATCAACACGGGCACGTTCAATAAGCAGTAACAAGGTAATACTTAAAGCAATCGCAATGGTCGTTATCGCAATACTTGAAAAACGATTCAGTAAGCTTTTACGGGAGAGGGTTAATAGGCTCATAGTGTTTGCTCCTGCATAAAGCTTGAAAGCGCCACTTGCCTATCAAATAAATTTGCGAGCGTTTGGTCATGGCTGACAAACAAAACACTGGTTTGATTATTGTTAGCTTGCTCAAAAAGCTGGTTAATAAATTCTTCTCGGGCGTCGTTATCAAGGGCTGACGTTGGCTCGTCGGCAATAATTAACTCAGGTTCACCAAGTAATGCTCTGGCTGCTGCAACCCGCTGTTGTTGCCCGATGCTTAGTTGATTGACAGGCTTAGTAATATTCTGTTCGCTTAAACCAAGCGCCATTAATAATGTCGTCGCTCCTTTTTCAAGACTGCCGTATTTGGCTGTGGCTTTTTCAGTACGTATTTTTGAGAACTCACACCCCAGCGCTACATTTTCGGTCGCCGATAAAAAAGGAATTAAATTAAATTGCTGAAAAATATAACCAATGTGATTTGCGCGAAAGCGATCTTTTTGTTTTTGTGAAAGAGTCGAAAAAGCCGTGTCTAAAATCGAGATTGAACCACTGTTATGTTGCTGCACCCCAGTAATTAGCGAGAGCAATGTTGATTTACCACTGCCACTTGGGCCGTAAATAAATACATGTTCGCCTTTTGCTAAGGCAAAATCATGCAGCACAAATTGGCTGCGAGCGCCTGGGTAAGAAAAAGTGAGATTGTTTATCGCTAACATGACTGCACAAAATTAGTTTACATTGGTGTGATACTATAACAACAATACCTTGAAACCAATCTTTTGCGATAGCAATTCATACCCTTGCTTTTTTTGTTCAATTATTGAGTTTACAGTGACTTTTCACTAAAATTGGCGCACCCCAATTTAGAGCGCATAACGCGCTTTTCTAGTATCAAAAATATCTTTTGGAGTTTCCATGAGTTCATATAAGGTTTTGGACGTAAATGACGATTTACCGATCCGTACCAAAGGTAAGGTTCACAGCGGTAAAGTTCGCAGTGTTTATTGGTTAACCGAGCAAGACAGCGTTCGTTTAATCGAAGAAAAGGGATATAACATTCCAAAAGATACACCACTTGCACTGATGGTTATTTCAGACCGTATTTCAGCGTTTGACTGTATTTGGCAAGGCGAAAATGGCCTAAACGGTGTACCAGGTAAAGGTATTGCGCTTAACTCAGTGGCGTCTCACTGGTTTAAATTATTTGATGAAGCCGGTCTTGCGGGTAATCACATTGTTGATATTCCACACCCTTATGTATGGATTGTACGTAAAGCTGAAACTGTTCGCGTTGAAGCAATTGCACGCCAATACATTACGGGTAGTATGTGGCGCGATTATGCAAAAGGCGTTCGCAACTTCTGTGGTATTGATTTACCAGAAGGTTTAGAAGCTCACCAAAAATTAGACAATGTATTAATTACACCATCGACTAAAGGCATTATTACTGGCGTAGCAGAAGTGCCAGAAGTAGATGATGTAAACATTACGCGCGAAAACATCGAAAACAATTTAGCGGCATTTAACTTTAAGTCGGCAAGCGATATCGATTTATACGAAAAGCTATTAACTGAAGGCTTTAAGCTAATTAGCGAGCAACTTGCTGAGCTTGACCAAATTTTTGTGGATACGAAATTTGAGTTTGGTTATGTAGAAGAAGTCGATGGTTCGCATAAGCTTATTTATATCGATGAAGTTGGTACACCAGATTCATCACGTATTTGGGATGGCCCAGCTTACCGCGATGGTAAGATTGTTGAAAACTCGAAAGAGGGTTTCCGCCAGTTATTAATTAATAACGTACCTGATAGCGATGTATTACTTAATAAAGATCGCATGGATGAACGTGAAGAACTCGCCAAGGGTTACAAACTACCAGTCGATGTGATGATGCAAGTGTCAGACACTTACGTAGGTATTGCGAGCAAAATTGTTGGTAAACAGTTAGAAATTCCAAGCGATCCGCGTCAAGAAGTGATCGACATTCTTGATAAAGAGTACGGTCTAATCGACTAAGCTTTAATGCGCCTTAAATAACCCTTATTTAGGGCGCTTTTTTATAACACCTTTTCTTTATTAGATCTTACCTATTCAATCTACTATTTATTGCTTTCTACTTATCTTAGCGCTTTAGCCTGAAAATAAGGCTTCTCTCCCAGCATATTTTTGCCGTGTGTGTGACGTTTTTATGTGATGTTAACTTTGTTTACAAAGTGATTGTAAACAAATGTAACGGTGTTTTTGGGCTCAATATAAATGCAATGCGAAACAAGACTAATTTCTATTAAATTGAATTTGAGCAGGTCTGATGAGTTTGAAGGCATATATTGGAAATATTATCCCTTTTTTTCGATTAATTGAGTTGTTTGTTGCAATAATACTTTTAGCTGTTTAGCTCTGAAGCTGTTTAGATGTCTGCTTATTCTAATTTAAATTAAATTATTCCAATAATGGAATATGTGATTTTTGTTGTTGAAATGTTAAAACTTAGTTAACTTTATTCCCGAATACAGATACGGCTTTCAAAGCATGTGTCTCACTTTATGTAATCTGGGAAAGCTATATGAAATTAAAAACATTAACTACATCAGTACTACTAGCGTTAAGCACAGTAGCTACTGCGCAAGCAGCAGATGAAAACCGTTTTATCATCCAAGTTGATAACAACAACAAAGGCGTAGTAAAAGCGCTCGCTAAAAAACTTGGTGGTGATATTAAACTAGATTCAAATGGATTTTTTGCTGCAAGCTTCTCAGGGAAAGATTTATCAGAAGTGAAAGGACTTCTTAACAACCCACATATCAAACTAATTGAGCAAGATTTTGTGCGTAAGCCAATGTCACTTTACAGTGATGACATTGGTGATGCGATGACACAGCAATTAACACCGTATGCTGTATACCAATCACAGGCAGATCAACTGGCGTTTGATGCATCTTCAGATATGAAAGTATGCGTAATTGATTCAGGTCTTGATCAATCTAACCCAGATTTTGTTTGGGGTAACATCACTGGTGATAACGATTCTGGTACAGGTAACTGGAATGAGCACGGTGGTCCTCACGGTACTCACGTAGCGGGTACAATTGGTGCAGCTGATAACGGTTTTGGTGTAGTAGGTATGGCACCAGGCGTACCAATGCACATTATTAAAGTATTTAATGCTGAAGGCTGGGGTTACTCATCAGATTTAGCGCATGCAGCTAACCTTTGTAGCCAAGCTGGTGCAAACATCATTAGCATGAGCTTAGGCGGCGGCGGTTCTAACAGTACCGAATCAAACGCATTTGCGAACTTTACTGCTGCAGGTGGTTTAGTTGTAGCGGCAGCAGGTAATGACGGTAACAATGTGCGTTCATATCCTGCGGGTTACCCATCAGTTATGATGATTGGTGCTAACGACAATAACGACCAAATTGCTGATTTCTCACAATTCCCAAGCTGTAGTTCAGGTCGTGGTAAGCGTGCAACTGAAGATGAGACTATCTGTGTTGAAGTAACTGCTGGTGGTGTAGATACACTTTCTACTTACCCTGCAGATATGGCAACAAGCGCATCACTTTCTGCAGATGGCGTTGCGATGAATACGTCATCAATGGAAAATGCAGGTGAAGCAACAGCCTCTACCTTCTTTATGGGTACAGCTGAAGCGGTTAACTCTGCAGCTGCAGGTAAAATTTGTGTTATCGACCGTGGTAATATTTCATTCCATGATAAAGTACTTAACTGTGAAAACTCAGGCGGTGTGGGTGCTGTTATTATTAATAACGAAGCGGGCATGCTTTACGCAACATTAGGTGATGCTAACGCAACCTCAATTCCTGCTGTAGGTGCAGCACTTGAAGATCGTGCAGCGCTCCTAAATGCAGCATCAATGACAGTTAAAATTGGTACAAGCGATTACGGCTTTATGAGCGGTACGTCAATGGCTACTCCAGCTGTTTCAGGTATTGCAGCACTAGTTTGGTCAAACCACCCAACCTGTACTGGTACTGAAATCCGTGATGCGCTTAAAGCAACAGCGCAAGATGCAGGTGCGGCAGGTAAAGATGTTTACTTCGGTTACGGTATTGTTAAAGCAAAAGCGGCTGATGATTACCTAACAGCGAATGGTTGTACTGGCGGTGACAATGGCGGCGGTAACGGTGGCGGTGAAGTCGATATCACATTATCAGCACAGGGTTACAAAGTGAAAGGTACTAAACGTGTAGACCTAACTTGGTCAGGTACAAGTGTATCTTCAATGGACGTTTTCCGTAATGGTTCAATGGTTGCGACAGTATCAAATACAGGTAGCTACACTGATGCAGTTGGTGGTAAAGGTGGCGGTAGTTTCACTTACCAAGTATGTGAAGCGGGTACTTCAACATGCTCTGCTGAGAAAACAGTTGTTTTTTAATTAATTTTCTAATCAACCCATAAATCAAAGCCGCTTACGCGGCTTTTTTATGCGCTGCAATACCTGTTATTACTGGCATTTCGCATAAAATTTACTATTCTAAAAACTGCAACAATCATGTTTGGGGCAGTAACTTATGAAACTCTCTTCTCTTACCGTATGCATTGCATTGTCTTTTACTGCGAGTGTGTACGCCGAAATCGATAACCACCGTTATATCATTCAAGTCGACAATGGTCATAAAGGCGTAGTTAAAGCACTCGCAAAGCAATTAGGTGGCGAAATTAAGCTTGATAGTGATGGCTTTTTTGCCGCGTCATTTAATGGTACCGATTTATCTACGTTAAAAGGGCTGTTAAATAACCCGCATATTAAATTGATTGAACAAGATCATCCTCGCCAAGCATTTAATCTGTTTAATGATGATATTGGCGATGCAATGTCACAGCAATTAACGCCTTATGCTGTGTATCAATCACAAGCAAATCAAGTGTTATTTGATGGCAATACTGGTATTAAAGTTTGCGTGATTGACTCGGGCTTAGACCAATCTAATAACGATTTTGTGTGGGGCAATATAGATGGCACTAACGATTCCGGTACTGGTAACTGGTATGAGCAAGGTGGACCTCACGGCACCCATGTAGCAGGCACCATTGGGGCTGCGGATAACAGTTTTGGTGTTGTGGGTATGGCACCCGGCGTACAAATGCACATTGTAAAAGTATTTAATGCCAGTGGTTGGGGGTATTCATCAAGCCTTGCCCATGCCGCCAATGTTTGCGCGGCAGCAGGTGCTAATATCATTAATATGAGTTTAGGTGGCGGTGGTGCAAGCTCTACTGAGTCTGCCGCATTTGAAAACTTTGCCAGTGCTGGAGGTCTGTCTGTAGCTGCGGCTGGTAATGATGGCAATAGTGTTCGCAGTTACCCTGCAGGTTATGCGTCGGTGATGATGATAGGCGCTAACGATGCTAACAATCAAATCGCTAGTTTTTCTCAATTTCCAAGTTGTGAAACGGGTCGTGGTAAAAAACGAAAACAAGATGAAACCATTTGCGTAGAAGTCACCGCTGGTGGTGTAGATACCTTATCAACCTATCCTGCAGGAACTGCAAGTACTGCGGCTGTGTTAGCTGATGGTTTTGGGGTTGCTTCGAGCGCGATGGAAAATACAGGGGACGAAACCGCTGCACCTCACTTTATGGGGCTCGGAGATTCTGTCGATAGTGGTGCAAACGGCAAGGTGTGTGTGATTGATAGAGGTAGTATTAGTTTTCATGATAAAGCGCTTAATTGCCAAAACTCTGGTGGTGTTGCTGCGGTTATAGTGAATAATGAGGCTGGGTTATTTAGTGGCGCATTAGGTTCGCCTAATAACACCAGTATTCCAACAGTAGGAGTAGCTCTCGAGGACAGAAGCCAAGTGCTAAATGCGTTATCTATCCGCGTTAAAGTGGGAGCTAGCGATTATGGTTATATGAGTGGCACATCTATGGCAACTCCAGCCGTTGCAGGCGTAGCAGCACTGGTTTGGTCAAATCACCCAGATTGTAGCGGCGAAGATATTCGTAGTGCATTAAAAGCAAGCGCGCTTGATGGCGGAGCCACTGGTAAAGATGTGTACTTTGGTTATGGCATAGTACAAGCAAAAGCCGCAGATGATTACTTAATTGCTAACCCGTGCGGTGGTGATGGCGGTGGTGACCCAGGTACTACGGACCTTAACATAACTGGCTATAAAGTAAGGGGCGTACAACACGTAGACCTTGTTTGGTCGGGCATATCGGGCAGTTCGGTCGACATTTACCGTAATGGCAATGTTGTTAACTCAGTAAGTAATAATGGCGAATACACAGATAACATCGGCGTAAAAGGCGGTGGTAGCTACACCTATAAAGTATGTGAAGCTGGCACCAATCAATGCACTTCAGAGCAATCGGTGGTGTTTTAGCTAACTTGATTACTTCACATTAAATTCATTAAATTCTTAACGTGCCTTTCTATACTTTAATAGGAGGGCACGCTATTGAAACTCGATCCTACCCGTTGGGCGCCTAAGCATTATTACAAACGCATTTTGATTTGCGAATTTGTATTTTTATTCTTTTGTTTACCCGTATTTTTGTATTTCGTACGCGATGTGATTGCGCCTTACTTACTGCTTTTTTTGGTATCGGTAGTCGGGTGGTGTGTTTTACTGTTGTTAAGTGATCCGCGTTTTAAGCGTTTTCGCCTTTGGAATCCGGTGCAGCTTAAATTATCGCTCGATAGAGTAGTTGCTACTTTTTTAGTCGCAGCGCTATTAATGATGATAGCTAGTTGGTATTTTACCCCGCAATGGTTCTTTACGTTACCCACGCAACAAACTAAATGGTGGTTCTTGCTGTTAATTCTTTACCCTATTTTTTCAGCCTGGCCGCAGGAAGTAATTTTTCGTACCTTTATGTTTCATCGTTATAAACGGGTCTTTAAAAGTAAGCAGCTACGTGCATATTTAAGTGCGACAAGTTTTGCATTAGCACATCTGTTATTTGCAAATTGGATTGCGGTAGTGGGAGCCTTTATTGCAGGTTTAGTATTTTCATTTACCTATATTCATTCGCGCAGCACTTTGTTAGTCGCTGTTGAGCATAGTTTATGGGGATGTTGGTTATTTACAGCTGGGCTCGGAATGTATTTTGATAGCACAATGCGTTTATATGGCGAATAAATCATGTTTAATGTTTGAAGTAATAGCGGTAACCAATTTGATATTGGCTTTCTTTTTTATCTACTGCTTGGTTTACGTACCAGCGCGAAGGGCGTGTTGAATCGATATAGTTATACTCAGTTAGAATAAATGATTGTTTAGAGAGCTTATAGCGATAAGCGAGTGAAAGCGCATTACCTTGCTCGTTGTTGTTATCACCCCAAATGTTATCTAAATCATCCACATTAAAGTGCTCAAAGCGTGCTGCAATATGATGGTTTGACCAAAAATGACGTAACATTACAAATGCGTTGTTGAAATCATTATCGACCACTTTTTCTTGGTATGGTGATGTCATGTAAGTATTGCCTTTCATGTATTGGGCAATGACTTCCCATTCTTTCGCAAAACGGTATTTCAACGCTGAATGAATAAATTCTGTTGTCCATGTGTATTGGCCGTTTTCTACCACACCTTCTTTAGCAAAGTTATCGTAATAGCCTAAGTTGAATTTAAGTTTATTTGCGTACTTCCAATTGGCTGAAACATGCAAACCAAAACGGTCATCAAGCTCTAAAAAAGGGTCTGATTCAGCGGCTTGTGCAGCGAGTTTCTGTTGGCGTGCGGGAAAATCTTGTACAATTAATTTTTCATGTAGCAAGGTTTGGCGACTACCAACAGTCCAACCGTGCCACGCTAGCATTGCACCAGCAGGATCGTTGTTTTTAAACAGCGAAATATCGCCTGAAAAATTATGCTTTGAACCTGAGAATTTCCCCAACTTTTCAAGTGATAGGTTTATACCTGTATTTCGAAGTTCCTCACCAACCCAATTGTTTAAACTGCTAGAGGTTAATGTATAGGGGGTAGACCAGGCAGTAGCTACATTTTCAAAACTAATCGCTGGATAGAAAACACCGAGTTTTGATTTTATTCGCCAGCCATTGCTTGAAGGCAGGCCTTTGTAACTAACAAAGCCTTCGGTTATACCAATGACACTATTACCTTTGTTAGCAAATGCGTTAGCGACTAATGTTGCAGACCATGTTGAATTTAATTCCAAATTAAGATGGGCACCTAACTGTCCGAGTGCTATTCCAGAGCCATCGTCAAAACGAAACTTTCCATAATCACCGGTTAAATAGCTATTACTATCATCGCTTGTTACATGATAAGCCCTTAAATCAATTAGCCCTTTTATATTTGCATCTACGGCCAATAACTGGCTGCTTGTGCATAAAAGATAAATAGGTAGAAGGCTTTTAATCAAGGACTTTCGCATGTGTTTTTGTCTGTTTTTTATAGTTAGATTGAGATAACCATGCCTCAAATTCATGAGCGGGTAATGGTTTACTAATAAAGTATCCTTGTGCTAATTCACATCCTTGAGATTGAAGAAATAGTAATGTGGCTTCGTCTTCAATACCTTCCGCAACAACCGACAACCCCATATTGTGCGCAAGTTCAATGGTTGATTTAACAATGATTTGATCATTTTCATTATCGAGCAAATGCTGTACGAAGGACCGATCTATTTTTAGCTCTTGCACTGGCAGTTGTTTTAATTGCGCAAGTGAAGAATATCCCGTGCCGTAATCATCTATCGATAATTTAAAGCCGCTTTGATTTAGGTAGTTCAATACCTCGGTTGCCTTTTCAGGATCATCCACGACGGCATCTTCGGTAACTTCTAAAGTAATCGCGCAATCGGTTAATTGATGTTGTTGTTTTAACGAGATTACATAATCTGGATAGGACTTATCTAATATATTTTCGGCAGAAATATTTATTGCAATGTTGATGTGGATTCCATTTGATTGCCATGCCAAATATTGATTAATTGCCGCATTCGTTACCCAGCGAGTTAACGCATCCATTTGCCCGGTTTTTTCGGCAATGCTAATAAAACTATCTGGTGGAATTAAGCCTTTTTCAGGATGTTGCCATCTTACTAAGGCTTCAACGTGACTTATCTCCATTGTTTTTAACGAAAGCTTTGGCTGAAAAAACAGAGTGAGTTGGTTTTGTTCGATGGCTGTTCGCAAATTATTGGTTAAGAACAGGCGTTCAATGGCATTTTGGTCAAAAATTGGGTCATAAATTTGGAATGCTTTTTTGTTGTTTTTGGCGCGTTGAATTGCCACGTTGGATTTTTGTAATAATTCGGCCACAGAACAGTTTGGGTGTTGTGACGCAACAACAACACCAAAGGTAAACTGCAGGTGCAGATGAATGTTTTGAAATTGGCATTGCATTGTTAATGCTGATTGCAATGTGTCGATTAATACGTCTATGTTTTGGTTTTCAATTAGGAGTATAAAGTTTTCGTTACCTAAGTGATAACAATCAAAGTCATGTGGTGTATTTACAATACGATTCGCAACCTCATTGATGACATAGTCACTCGCCTGATAACCTAGGGTTTCGGCGATTTCCTCTGCTCTTAAAATACTCAGTTGTACAATTAAAAAGTCATGCTTGGATGTTTGACGTTTTTCAATTGCACTAACAAGTGCATTTCGATTAGGTAAATGTGTTAGTTGGTCATGAAAGGCTTGAAAGCTAATTGTTTTCTCGCGCGAAATAATCGCTTTTGTCATGTCATTAAATTCATTCGAAAGTTGTTTTAACTCTCGGCTACCCGACACATTTACGATACCGTCGTAATTACCTTTGGAAATTGATTTTACTTGGCTTATCAGACTTTTGATTGGGCGGGTAATGCCTCTTGCAATGGCAATTGCGCCAAACGTCGATAAAAGTACCGTAATAAAAACTAGCAAAGCTAATCGCGGCCACTGGATATCAATGCTTTTTAATAAATCTGCACGAGACTCAAAAAGCACCGCTGAAATATACCCATTGTCGGTGTTGCCAAGTTCTATTCGGTTATACAAATATTGATGTTCCGTATTGGCAATTATACGTTTAAATACATCGGCTTTTATTGGGTAATTATCTTCATCTGAGCTAGCAATAACTTGGTAATGCTTACCATCAAAGCTGGCAAAACCAATGTTTACATCGGTCAAGGTAGCGAGTTCATTAGCAAGTGCGTTATTAATCAAATAACCGAAACCCACCCAACCAACAATGCGAGAGCCACTTTTAATAGGTGCAAAGCTCAGTTGATAAAGTAAATCGTCAATAAAGACCAGTTGTGCCGTTTCTTGCTGTAAAAAGCTGGTGGGTTGGCTAAAAGGTTCACCTTGCCCTTTGCCCACTCGCACTTTTACTATTCCATCTTCGTTTGTGTAAGTAACTAGCTGCGCAAAAACGATTCCTTCGCTATTGATTGCCATTGCAAGGTCACTATCAATGCGTTTTCGGTGATTGTTTAGGGCAACTAAAAAGCTTTTTGTATCTTCGTCTAATACAGATTTTAGGCCGTAATCTTTTGCTGCTGTTTCAGCAAATGCAGAGAGGTAATAGCGGCGATTATTAAACTGTGTTTCAAATATATTAGATGCATTGCTTAAGCGATTATTTAATTGGGTACTCTCAAGCTTTACATTGGTGTGATAGGTAAAGTAGAAGCTAACCAGTTGCACGAGCAATAGTAAAAATAAGAACAATATTAAAATTTTACTTTGTAAACTGCGCACTTTGAAAAGTCTCATAGTTGATTAGTACTCTTCTAAAAATTCAAACTCTTCTTGCCCAACTTGTTTGGGAATAGGTAATAACGGTTTGGTTAGAGTTAATGTCAGTGTTTTTTTATCTGTGTTTAGCACATGGCTTTGGGTTATTTGATGTGATGGTGTGTCAAGTTGAGGATGCCAAACTGAAATATCATATTGGCCTGGGCTTTTTACTGTAAATACAGCGCTACCGTTTGTGTTTGTTTTAGTAAAATATGGTGTGTCGACAACCAATATGTAACCACTCATCCAATCATGAATGTTGCATCCCATTGCAACCTCTTCGGCTGCATTCATATCAGAGATATGCTTTGAATCACCCGCTTTTAACTTAAATTCAAATCGATTTTTACCTGACACAGAGTAAATATGATGGGTAATATCATCCTTATTTGAGAAAACAACATTTTGCCCTTTTTGCATCACGGTAATATATGGCGTAAATTTTTTACCTTGTTGATCAATGACCAATTTTTGGTTGTTGCTTGGTAAATCGGCGACCCTAGCTTTTGGCGTTACAAATACGACGACTTTATTTACAGCGTTATTATTTTTATCAACGACGTTCACCGTGAGCTCGAGTGCATTAGCTTCACTAAATGTAGTAACCGCTGATATTAAAAGTAATAAGTACCTCAAAAGATTTTCCCCATGCAATGCCAAGCTCATTTCAAATTAATTGTTAATGTTGAAAAGTGATTTTATGAGCTAAAAGTAAGTTTAGACCCGTTTATAGCTAGAGCGAGGTTTTAAGGAAAAAATTGCAAGATTTATTAATAATATAAAAAAAGCCAATCGGTGTTCGATTGGCTTTTTCGATATAGTAGATGTAAAAAGAGTTTATTCGATGTTTTGGATCTGCTCACGCATTTGTTCAATCAGTACTTTTAACTCAACCGCTGCGTTGGTGACTTCAGTATTGATAGACTTTGATGCGAGTGTATTTGCTTCACGGTTAAACTCTTGCATCATAAAATCTAAACGGCGGCCGCATGCGCCACCTTTTTTCAGGATTTTACGGGTTTCTTTAACGTGCGATTGCAGACGATCAAGTTCTTCAGCAACATCTTGCTTTTGTGCTAGGTAAATTAGTTCTTGCTCAAGGCGGTTTTGGTCAATCTCTGCTTTTAACTCTTCTAAACGGTTCGTTAATTTTTCACGCTGCCATTTCATTACTTCAGGCATTTGTCCGTTTACAATTTCAACTTGCTCAATAATCGCGGTTAAACGGGTATCTATCATGGTTTCAAGGTTTGCACCTTCCGAACCACGCGCATCAATAAAATCAGAAACCGTTTTATCAAAACCACTTAGCAATTCTGTTTGCACTGAATCCATATCCATTTCTTCAGCTTCCATAACACCTGGCCAACGCAGAATGTCCATCGGACTGATTTCGCCATCAATTTGTTCTTGTAGCCAAGTTGCATTTTTCATAATTTGCTTAGCTAACGCTTGATTGATTTTCATCTCGCCAACATGCGCAGGGTTGGCATTAAACTTAAGTGACACTTCTACTTTACCGCGCTGCAATTGCTTGCGTAGTTTTTCACGGATAACAGGCTCTAGTGCTCTAAATTGTTCTGGTAGACGAATAAAGGTTTCTAAGTATCTTTGGTTAACTGAGCGAATTTCCCAAACGCCGTTACCCCAGTCACCTTTAACTTCATGGCGAGCGTAGGCTGTCATACTATGGATCATGTGCGGTTTCCTAAGTTTTTAGAAATGATAATTTATGCTTGGTCGCATTATAGCGGAAGTTGTTAAGCAGCTTACAGTAAATTTTATCTGATAAAAATATAAAGACTGTGCCTTTTATGACTTTTCCCATAGCGATTCGAACAATTAGTTCTTATAATATGCCAAATCTTGAATAGTGAGGATATCCAATGCGTCCTAGTGAACGAACGCCTAACCAAATTCGCCCAGTTTCTTTTACTCGTAATTATACAATGCATGCTGAAGGTTCAGTATTAGTTGAGTTCGGCAATACCAAGGTATTGTGTACTGCAACAGTTGAAGCAGGCGTGCCGCGCTTTATGAAAGGGCAAGGTAAAGGTTGGATCACGGCTGAATACGGTATGTTACCGCGTTCAACTCACAGCCGTTGTGGTCGTGAAGCTGCAAAAGGCAAGCAAGGTGGTCGCACTATGGAAATCCAACGCCTTATTGCACGTTCGTTACGTGCAGCGGTTGATTTAGCTGCGCTTGGCGAAAATACAATTACGATTGATTGTGATGTTATTCAAGCTGATGGTGGTACTCGTACTGCTTCAATTAGTGGTGCATGTGTAGCATTAGTCGATGCACTTACCTACATGCGTACTAAAGGTATGATCAACGCAAATCCACTTAAGCATATGATTGCTGCAATCTCGGTGGGTATTTATAACGGTGAAGCGGTAACGGATCTTGAATATTTAGAAGATTCAGAAGCTGAAACGGATATGAATGTGATTATGACTGAGACCGGTAAGTTTATAGAAGTGCAAGGTACTGCTGAAGGCGAACCGTTCTCTTATGACGAATTAACTGACTTACTTGAATTAGCTAAGCATTCAATTCGCGAAATCATCGATATGCAAAAGCAAGCGTTAGCGTAATAGGGTACAACATGAAAGATTATCAAAAAGAGTTTATTGAATTTGCACTTGAGAAGCAGGTGCTTAAGTTTGGTGAGTTTACACTAAAGTCAGGTCGTACTAGCCCTTATTTCTTTAATGCTGGTTTATTTAATACTGGTCGTGACCTTGCTCGCTTAGGTCGTTTTTATGCGGCGGCATTACAAGACTCTGGTATTGATTTTGATGTGTTATTCGGCCCTGCTTATAAAGGTATTCCAATTGCGACAACAACAGCAGTTGCATTAGCAGACCATCACGACCGTGATGTGCCTTACTGCTTTAACCGTAAAGAGAAAAAAGATCACGGTGAAGGTGGTACATTAGTAGGTTCTGCACTTGAAGGTAAAATCATGCTGGTGGATGATGTTATCACCGCTGGTACTGCTATTCGTGAATCAATGGAAATCATTGCTGCAAATGGTGCTGACTTATCAGGTGTACTGATTGCGCTCGATCGCCAAGAAAAAGGTAAAGCTGAACTTTCTGCTATTCAGGAAGTTGAGCGTGACTTTAATACACAGGTAATTTCAATTGTTAAGCTAGCTGACCTTATTACTTACCTTGAACAAAAAGGTGATATGTCTGAGCATTTAGCATCAGTTAAAGCGTATCGCGACCAATACGGTGTAGCTTAATAACCTAAAAGTTTGATATAAAACCCCGATTATCGGGGTTTTTTTATGGATAAATAAAATGAGCGAAATTAATAAACCAAACGGCGGCGGGTTACAACGTGTATTTAAAGCCAGCTATTGTTCTTATTTAGGTATTAAAGCAGCAATAAAAGAAGAAGCAGCATTTCGCCAAGAGTTGCTTTTGGCAATTGTGATGTTTCCGGCATCATTTTGGTTGGCTCAAGATTTGATTCACTGGGCTGTGTTAGTTTCAGTGTTGCTATTAGTACTAATAGTGGAATTATTAAATTCAGCAATTGAAGCGTTAACTGATCGCGTAAGCACAGAAAGACATGTTTTATCTGGTCGCGCGAAAGATATGGGCTCAGCAGCGGTTACGTTTTCACTATTAATCGTCGGAATCGTCTGGGGCGTAAGTCTTTATATAAAGATCTTTGCTTAATTTACTTTGATGTAAAAATAGTCACTTCTTAAGTTATCCAGCTTTAAAAGTGATAAATATGTAACGAAAGTTGCAAATTATGGCGGTTTTGTACGTATTTCACCCAAACGATCCAAAAAACTAAAAAAAGTTTGAAATAGGGGTTGATCCAAGTCCGGATCTCTCTATAATGCGCCTCCACCAACACGGGGAACGACGCAGCATAGCAGCGAATCACGAGTTGGTTGAGTCAAGTAAAACTGAGTTTTGAAACTTTCTTAAAATAAAAAGAAAATAATCAAAATTAAGTGTTGACAAAAAATTAGGAAAGCGTAACATACGCAGCCCTAACAGCGACGAAGTGTCGCGGCAAACACAAGGTTGTTTGCACTGTTCTTTAAAAATTTAAGCAATCATCTGTGTGGGCACTCGTACAGATTAAGTTCTAACATACGCTTTTAGCGTAACAAAATTTAGACTTAATTGAACTGAGTGACCAACGGAAATAAACATAGTTTATTTCAGCACAGTCAATTCGATATCTTTACGATATCAAAATCAGAATTCATTGAGTCGGAACGTATGTTCCAAAAACACTTTTAATTGAAGAGTTTGATCATGGCTCAGATTGAACGCTGGCGGCAGGCCTAACACATGCAAGTCGAGCGGTAACATTTCTAGCTTGCTAGAAGATGACGAGCGGCGGACGGGTGAGTAATGCTTGGGAACATGCCTTTAGGTGGGGGACAACCATTGGAAACGATGGCTAATACCGCATAATGTCTACGGACCAAAGGGGGCTTCGGCTCTCGCCTTTAGATTGGCCCAAGTGGGATTAGCTAGTTGGTGAGGTAATGGCTCACCAAGGCGACGATCCCTAGCTGGTTTGAGAGGATGATCAGCCACACTGGAACTGAGACACGGTCCAGACTCCTACGGGAGGCAGCAGTGGGGAATATTGCACAATGGGCGCAAGCCTGATGCAGCCATGCCGCGTGTGTGAAGAAGGCCTTCGGGTTGTAAAGCACTTTCAGTTGTGAGGAAAGGTTAGTAGTTAATACCTGCTAGCTGTGACGTTAGCAACAGAAGAAGCACCGGCTAACTCCGTGCCAGCAGCCGCGGTAATACGGAGGGTGCGAGCGTTAATCGGAATTACTGGGCGTAAAGCGTACGCAGGCGGTTTGTTAAGCGAGATGTGAAAGCCCCGGGCTCAACCTGGGAACTGCATTTCGAACTGGCAAACTAGAGTGTGATAGAGGGTGGTAGAATTTCAGGTGTAGCGGTGAAATGCGTAGAGATCTGAAGGAATACCGATGGCGAAGGCAGCCACCTGGGTCAACACTGACGCTCATGTACGAAAGCGTGGGGAGCAAACGGGATTAGATACCCCGGTAGTCCACGCCGTAAACGATGTCTACTAGGAGTTCGGTTTTTCGGAACTGTCTTCCAAAGCTAACGCATTAAGTAGACCGCCTGGGGAGTACGGCCGCAAGGTTAAAACTCAAATGAATTGACGGGGGCCCGCACAAGCGGTGGAGCATGTGGTTTAATTCGATGCAACGCGAAGAACCTTACCTACACTTGACATCCAGAGAACTTACTAGAGATAGTTTGGTGCCTTCGGGAACTCTGAGACAGGTGCTGCATGGCTGTCGTCAGCTCGTGTTGTGAGATGTTGGGTTAAGTCCCGCAACGAGCGCAACCCCTATCCTTAGTTGCCAGCGATTCGGTCGGGAACTCTAAGGAGACTGCCGGTGATAAACCGGAGGAAGGTGGGGACGACGTCAAGTCATCATGGCCCTTACGTGTAGGGCTACACACGTGCTACAATGGCGCATACAGAGTGCTGCGAACTCGCGAGAGTAAGCGAATCACTTAAAGTGCGTCGTAGTCCGGATTGGAGTCTGCAACTCGACTCCATGAAGTCGGAATCGCTAGTAATCGCGAATCAGAATGTCGCGGTGAATACGTTCCCGGGCCTTGTACACACCGCCCGTCACACCATGGGAGTGGGTTGCTCCAGAAGTAGGTAGCTTAACCTTAGGGAGGGCGCTTACCACGGAGTGATTCATGACTGGGGTGAAGTCGTAACAAGGTAGCCCTAGGGGAACCTGGGGCTGGATCACCTCCTTATACGATTTAGAACTTTTTGTTCGAAGTGTCCACACAGATGATTGTTAGCTAAGCAATAGCTTAGTTAATTTGCTCTTTAAAAATTTGGAAAGCTGACAAACTTTAAATTAAGTATTTCTTAGGAAATACAATATTTAATTTAGAGTTCTCAAAATAAAGTAAAGAAAATATGCCGCAACATTAAGTTGTTGTTGGTATCTACTTTAGTATTCAATATTTAACTTCTGGCGGAGTTAAAAACTGTCTTTGACAATACAAACCATTTTGGGTTGTATGGTTAAGTGACTAAGCGTATACGGTGGATGCCTTGGCAGTTGGAGGCGATGAAGGACGTATTAACTTGCGATAAGCCTAGTCAAGCTAGTAAAAAGCGCTTGAGACTAGGATTTCCGAATGGGGAAACCCACCACTTAGTGGTATCACTTACTGAATACATAGGTAAGTGAGGCGAACCGGGAGAACTGAAACATCTAAGTACCCCGAGGAAAAGAAATCAACCGAGATTCCGAAAGTAGCGGCGAGCGAAATCGGATTAGCCCTTAAGCTGTAATGTAGTTAGTGGAACATTCTGGAAAGTTTGACGATACAGGGTGATAGTCCCGTACACGAAAACTTATTTACAGTGAAATCGAGTAGGTCGGAGCACGTGAAACTTTGACTGAATATGGGGGGACCATCCTCCAAGGCTAAATACTCCCAACTGACCGATAGTGAACCAGTACCGTGAGGGAAAGGCGAAAAGAACCCCTGTGAGGGGAGTGAAATAGAACCTGAAACCGTATACGTACAAGCAGTAGGAGCAGATTCGTTCTGTGACTGCGTACCTTTTGTATAATGGGTCAGCGACTTATATTCAGTAGCGAGGTTAACCGTTTAGGGGAGCCGTAGTGAAAGCGAGCGTTAACTGCGCGTTTAGTTGCTGGGTATAGACCCGAAACCCGGTGATCTAGCCATGGGCAGGTTGAAGGTCAGGTAACACTGACTGGAGGACCGAACCGACTATCGTTGAAAAGCTAGCGGATGACCTGTGGCTAGGAGTGAAAGGCTAATCAAACCGGGAGATAGCTGGTTCTCCCCGAAATCTATTTAGGTAGAGCCTCGGACGAATACTATTGGGGGTAGAGCACTGTTAAGGCTAGGGGGTCATCCCGACTTACCAACCCTTTGCAAACTCCGAATACCAATAAGTAATATCCGGGAGACACACGGCGGGTGCTAACGTCCGTCGTGGAGAGGGAAACAACCCAGACCGCCAGCTAAGGTCCCAAAGTGTATGTTAAGTGGGAAACGATGTGGAAAGGCCCAGACAGCCAGGAGGTTGGCTTAGAAGCAGCCATCCTTTAAAGAAAGCGTAATAGCTCACTGGTCGAGTCGGTCTGCGCGGAAGATGTAACGGGGCTAAACATACCACCGAAGCTGCGGCTGCGAATTTATTCGCGGGGTAGGGGAGCGTTCTGTAAGCTGTTGAAGGTGTACCGGGAGGTATGCTGGAGGTATCAGAAGTGCGAATGCTGACATGAGTAACGATAAAGCGGGTGAAAAACCCGCTCGCCGGAAGACCAAGGGTTCCTATCCCATGCTAATCAGGGTAGGGTGAGTCGACCCCTAAGGCGAGGCCGAAAGGCGTAGTCGATGGGAAACGGGTTAATATTCCCGTACTTGGAATAATTGCGATGGGGGGACGGAGCAGGCTAAACAAGCATGGCGTTGGTTGTCCATGTGAAAGTATGTAGGCTTGAAACTTAGGTAAATCCGGGTTTCTTTAAGGCTGAGATACGAGACGACACTCTACGGAGTGGAAGTTGTTGATGCCATACTTCCAGGAAAAGCCTCTAAGCTTCAGATTATTTCGAATCGTACCCCAAACCGACACAGGTGGTCAGGTAGAGAATACTAAGGCGCTTGAGAGAACTCGGGTGAAGGAACTAGGCAAAATTGTACCGTAACTTCGGGAGAAGGTACGCTCCTATCTGTGATGAGACTTGCTCTCTAAGCGGACGGGAGTCGCAGTGACTAGGTGGCTGGGACTGTTTATTAAAAACACAGCACTCTGCAAATTCGAAAGAAGACGTATAGGGTGTGACACCTGCCCGGTGCCGGAAGGTTAATTGATGGGGTTAGCTTCGGCGAAGCTCTTGATCGAAGCCCCGGTAAACGGCGGCCGTAACTATAACGGTCCTAAGGTAGCGAAATTCCTTGTCGGGTAAGTTCCGACCTGCACGAATGGTGTAACCATGGCCACGCTGTCTCCACCCGAGACTCAGTGAAATTGAAATCGCAGTGAAGATGCTGTGTACCCGCGGCTAGACGGAAAGACCCCGTGAACCTTTACTACAGCTTGGCACTGAACATTGACCCTACATGTGTAGGATAGGTGGGAGGCTTTGAAGCACAGTCGCTAGATTGTGTGGAGCCGTCCTTGAAATACCACCCTTGTAGTGTTGATGTTCTAACATAGGCCCCTGAATCGGGGTTGTGGACAGTGCCTGGTGGGTAGTTTGACTGGGGCGGTCTCCTCCCAAAGAGTAACGGAGGAGCACGAAGGTTTGCTAAGTACGGTCGGACATCGTACGGTTAGTGTAATGGTAGAAGCAAGCTTAACTGCGAGACAGACACGTCGAGCAGGTACGAAAGTAGGTCATAGTGATCCGGTGGTTCTGAATGGAAGGGCCATCGCTCAACGGATAAAAGGTACTCCGGGGATAACAGGCTGATACCGCCCAAGAGTTCATATCGACGGCGGTGTTTGGCACCTCGATGTCGGCTCATCACATCCTGGGGCTGAAGTCGGTCCCAAGGGTATGGCTGTTCGCCATTTAAAGTGGTACGCGAGCTGGGTTTAGAACGTCGTGAGACAGTTCGGTCCCTATCTGCCGTGGGCGTTTGAGAATTGAGAGGGGCTGCTCCTAGTACGAGAGGACCGGAGTGGACGAACCGCTGGTGTTCGGGTTGTGATGCCAATTGCATTGCCCGGTAGCTACGTTCGGAATCGATAACCGCTGAAAGCATCTAAGCGGGAAGCGAGCCTCGAGATGAGTTCTCACTTTAACTTGAGTTAACTGAAGGGCCGTTGAAGACTACAACGTTGATAGGCAGGATGTGGAAGTGGTGCGAGCCATTAAGCTAACCTGTACTAATTACCCGTGAGGCTTAACCATACAACGCCAAAGTGGTTTATAACCCGCAGAAGTTGAATAGCTCGAAAAGAGCAAAGTACTAAAGTAGAAACTTTACGAATTGAGATAAAAAGACAGTTTTCCAGATTTAGATTTAAGACAAGCTCTTAAGTCAACCAGATTTGCTTGGTGACTATAGCGTTTTGGAACCACCTGACCCCATGCCGAACTCAGAAGTGAAACGAAACAGCGTCGATGATAGTGTGGGTTCGCCCATGTGAAAGTAGAACATCGCCAAGCTCCTAATTAAAGAAACCCGTTGCTTAAATGCAACGGGTTTTTTAAAGCCTAAAATAAATAATAAAAAGCAAATTACGAATTTGCTTGGTGACTATAGCGTTTTGGAACCACCTGACCCCATGCCGAACTCAGAAGTGAAACGAAACAGCGTCGATGATAGTGTGGGTTCGCCCATGTGAAAGTAGAACATCGCCAAGCTCCTAATTAAGTAAAAAGCCCGCTCAATGAGCGGGCTTTTTGCGTTTTATACATTAATAGATTTTAGAATTAAGCAGCCAGACTTCAGAATATTGCTGAACCCTGAACCCTGAACCCTGAACCCTGAACCCTGAACCCTGAACCCTGAACCCTGAACCCTGAATCATTTAACGATATTAGATGTAAGATATTTCCTACTTTGCTGCACGAAAGCGGCTTTTTGTTCTTGGTAATCTCCTGAGTTAAAACTCTAATTTATTGAATCAATTGGTTTTTTATAATTATTACAAAGTAGTTACAGTTAGTTATTGAATTTAAATGCTTTTGCTTTGATCTAGATTAATTACACTATAGATATTGAAAGGCTAGGGAGAGGCTGACAAATGGAACATTTTGAACAAGATATTAAAGGTATAGAAGAAAATAGAATTCGCTTTTATACCGCCTGCCTAGAAACATTTTCTCAATTTGATTATAACGATCCTTATTTAGAGCAGATCAAGCAAGATATTGAACGTCTTAAAAACAAGTCTTGCCAAAAAGATTAGTGTACAGCGAGTTTGGGGACTCGTTTCAGCCAAGGCTCACGCCTTGGCTTTTTTATTTCTAATTGCCTGTTTAACAGTAAATAATTGTAAAGATATGATGTGATAACTCTCTATTTTATTGATTTATATATTATTTAATTTGAACTTGTTTGCTGGACAACAAACTGATAATTCCATATGTTAGTGAGTTAAATATACTCTAGGGAATTATCATGATTAAAAAAGCACTCGCACTTGCTGTGTGCACAGCTTTAGTTGGCTGTGGCGCTGAAAAAAGTGAAGAATCGGTTCAAGTTGAAAACAAAACAGAGCAAACGGTAACACAAGCAGCTTTGACTTATCCTGAAACTAAGAAAGGTGAAGTTGTAGATACTTACTTCGATACGCAAGTTGCTGATCCATACCGTTGGTTAGAAGACGATATGAGCGAAGAGACAGCACAGTGGGTTAAAACGCAAAATAAAGTAACGTTTGACTACCTTTCGCAAATTCCTTACCGCGACAAGCTAAAAGAGCGTTTAACTAAATTAATGGATTATGAAAAAGTAAGTGCACCTTTTAAAGAAGGTAAATACACTTACTTTTACAAAAATGATGGCTTACAAAACCAATATGTTATTTATCGCCAAGTTGAAGGTGGTGAGCCAGAAGTTTTTCTTGATCCAAACACATTCAGTGACGATGGTACAACTTCTTTAGCTGGTATTACTTTCTCTAAAGATGGTTCATTAGCTGCATATCAAATCTCTGAAGGCGGCAGTGACTGGCGCAAAGTGATTATTATTGATGTTGAAACTAAGAAGCAAATTGAAGACACCTTAGTTGACGTTAAATTTAGTGGTCTTTCTTGGGTTGGTAACGAAGGCTTTTACTACTCAAGTTACGATAAGCCAGAAGGCAGTGAGCTGTCAGCGAAAACAGACCAGCACAAACTTTACTTCCATAAGTTAGGCACAAAGCAAGCTGACGACAAAGTTGTGTTTGGTGGTACAGATGCACAGAAGCATCGTTATGTTGGTGGTTATGTAACTGAAGACGATAAATACTTATTGATTTCAGCTGCAGTATCAACGTCGGGCAACAAACTTTTCATTAAAGATTTATCTAAACCAGATAGCAAGTTAGAAACCATTTTAGACCACACTAACTCAGATACTCAGGTTATTGAGAACGAAGGTTCAAAGCTTTATTTAGTAACAAACCTAGATGCACCAAATAAACGCATTGTAACGGTTGATGCTGCTAAGCCAACACCAGACAACTGGAAGGACTTAATCCCTGAAACTGACAACGTGTTAAACGTTTCAACGGGTGGTGGCTACATTTTTGCACGTTACATGGTTGATGCAATTTCCAAAGTACAGCAATACGACAAGAGCGGTAAGCTTGTTCGTGATATCGAACTACCAGGTGTAGGTACTGCAGGTGGTTTTGGCGGTGAGAAAGAAGATAAAGAGCTGTACTATTCATTCACTAACTATAAAACACCAGGTACAACATTTAAGTTTAATGTAGAGACTGGTAAGAGCGAAGTGTACCGCAAGTCAGGTGCAGACTTCGATCCTGCGCAATTTGAGTCTAAGCAAGTATTCTATAAGTCAAAAGATGGTACAGAAGTACCGATGATCTTAACGTATAAGAAAGGCTTAAAGCTTGATGGTTCTAACCCAACTATTTTATACGGTTACGGTGGTTTTAACGTAAGCCTAACACCACGTTTTAGCCCAACGCGCGCGGCATGGTTAGAGCAAGGTGGTATTTACGCGGTTGCGAACCTTCGTGGTGGCGGTGAATATGGTAAGAAATGGCATAAAGCGGGTACGCAACTACAAAAGCAAAACGTATTTGATGACTTTATCGCTGCTGCTGAGTATTTAATTGCTGAAAATTACACATCGAGCGAAAAGCTAGCGGTAAATGGTGGCTCTAATGGTGGCCTACTTGTAGGTGCAGTTATGACACAGCGCCCTGAGCTATTCAAAGTTGCGTTACCAGCTGTAGGTGTTTTAGATATGCTTCGTTACCACACATTCACAGCGGGTGCTGGTTGGGCGTATGACTATGGTACAGCAGAACAAAGCAAAGAAATGTTCGAGTACCTAAAAGCCTATTCACCAGTTCACAACGTGAAAGAGGGTGTTGAATATCCAGCTACTATGGTAACAACGGGCGATCATGATGACCGCGTAGTACCAGCGCACTCATTTAAGTTTGCAGCTGAGCTTCAAGATAAGCAAGCAGGTGCTAACCCTACACTTATCCGCATTGAAACTAATGCAGGCCATGGTGCGGGTACGCCTACAAGCAAAATCATTGAACAATATGCTGATATTTATGGCTTTACACTTTACAACATGGGTGTGAAAAAGCTGTAATAAGGACTATTATTGGTACACGAAAAAGCGCAAACTTGTTTTGCGCTTTTTTTTTTGCATAAAACTCAGAATTCTTTGGCTTAGATCATTGCCACCTATGGCTTGCTAATTTAGACTTCTATACATCTAACGAATTAGGACTTATCCATGTTTGCATTACCTGAAATAAATCTCAAAGGCAAAGTGTCAGATGAAGAATGGCAGTTACGCGTTGACCTTGCAGCTTGTTACCGTTTAGCCCATTACTATGGTTGGGACGATACCATTTATACCCATATTTCAGCTCGCTTACCTGGTAAAGATGAGTATCTAGTAAATGCGTTTGGTTTAACATTTGATGAGATCACCGCATCAAACCTAGTAAAAGTAAACCTACAAGGTGAAATCCTTGATGACTCACCGTTTGAGATTAACCCAGCAGGTTTTACCATTCACAGCGCGATTCACGAAGTGCGTCACGATGCGCAATGTGTTATTCACTTGCATACCAACGAAACCATTGTGGTCTCAAGCTTAGAGGGCGGCTTAAAGCCAATTTCACAGCATGCAATGTTCCCACTGAGCAATATTGCTTACCACGGTTACGAAGGCCTCGCGGTAAATGCTGAAGAAAAAGCTCGCCTGCAAGCTGATTTAGGCTATGCACATACGTTAATGCTGCCTAATCATGGTGCATTAACCTTAGGCCCTTCGATTGGCGAAGCCTTTATGCGTTGGGCTGATTTACAACGTGCTTGTGAAATTCAAGTGATGGCACTTTCAACTAGCCAGCCACTTATTGCCATTGATCAGAAAATTTTAGATACGGTAAAAGAGCAACAAAACAAAGTGCATACAGGTAGTACAGGTGGTCAAAAATCTTGGCCAGCAATGCGTCGTTTAGCGTATCGCATCGATCCTAGTTTTACCGAATAATTAGCAAACAAACATCAAAGTACTTCACTGGTTTGAAGTACTTTTAAGTCTCTAAATCTTTGCAAAGTGCAAAGTAAATATTTAACGTTTGGCAACAATAATTAGGAGCCCAACAAATATGAAAGTAACTCGCGTCGAAGTGTTTGATACCCATTGCCCTGAGCGTCCGCAATGGAACCCCGTTTTTGTTCGCATTCATACGGACGAAGGGATCTCAGGTGTTGGTGAAGCAGGTCTTGCTTATGATCTAGGCCACAGTGCAGCAGCAAATATGATTAAAGAATTTGCTGAAGCGTTTTTAATTGGTTTCGACCCTTTCCAAACTGAAAAATTATGGTCGCGTATGCTGCGCGAAAGTTTTTGGGGTTTAGGTGGCGGCCCAGTTGTGTATGCTGCGATGAGTGCGATTGATACTGCACTTTGGGACATCAAAGGTAAAGCCCTTAACTTACCTGTTTACCAACTGCTTGGCGGTAAGGTAAATGACAAGCTTCGCACTTATGCATCGCAATTACAGTTTGATTGGGATGATGAGTTTAAAGCACTAGTGCAGCCACAAGAATACGCAGAAGCAGCGCTTAAAGCGATTGCTGAAGGTTATGATGCGGTTAAAGTTGACCCAATCATGTATGACAAAGATGGCAATACTTACTACGAGCGCACTAAGATTATTTCACGTGGCGAAATGAAGCTATACCGTGCACGTATGGCGGCTATTCGTGAAGCGGTTGGCGACGAAGTGGATATTATTTTTGAATGCCATAGCTTACCAGGTGCAACAACGGCAATTCAGCTAGGTGAAATCGCTGAAGAGTTTGATTGCATGTATTACGAAGAACCAGTGAATTACTTAAATCACTCGCTGCACGCTAAAGTAGCCGATAAAGTAGCGGTGCCAATTGCCGGTGGCGAGCGTTTATATAATCGTTGGGGTGTACGTCCTTACCTTGAAGATCAAAGTGTTGATGTATTACAACCTGATATTGGTTTGTGCGGTGGCTTTACTGAAACCAAAAAAGTATGTGATTACGCGGATATTTTTGATGTGCGTATTCAAGCGCATGTATGCGGCGGCCCCGTTGCAACTGCGGCATCTCTGCACCTTGAAACAGCTATTCCAAACTTTTTAATTCATGAGCATCACACCTATGCAATTAAAAAGTGGAACCGCGAATTATGTATTCAAGATCCGCAGCCAAAAAATGGTTTCTTCGAAGTATCAGAAGCACCAGGTATTGGCATTGAGCTAAACGATGAAGTAATTATGAAATCGCCACGTATTGAGATTAAATAAAACTGTAAACTAAGCTCACTATAATCAGGAATACCTTGCTGTTAGATTGGCGTTTTTACAATGCTAAACCAACCTAAAGTATTCCTGATTAATCTTGATAAAAGCACTGAACGCCTTAAAAAAAGTAGCGAACGATTAGCTACGCAAAATATTCAATTTGAACGCATCCCAGCTATTGACGGCACAAAACTTACAGACGCTGAAATTCAAGCGCATTATTCATCTCAATTAAATTCAAAACAGTATTACCGCAATCTTGGCTATGGTGAAATTGGCTGTTTCTTAAGTCATCGCCTAGCGTGGCAAAAAATTGTTGAACAAAAGCTGCCTTATGCAATTGTATTGGAAGACGATTTTCAACTAGCGGGTGATCTCAATGTGGTATTTAGCACCATTGAATCGCTAAAGTTTGAATGGCAACTATTAAAACTTGCCGCTTATCAAAATCGCACCCGACCTATCAAAGCAACAAAACAAGTTAATGAACAGTTTGACTTAGTACTTCATAAGAAGCCGCTCACAGGCTGTTGTGCACAAGCAATTACTTATCATGCGGCCAAACAGCTTTTAGCGATTACCGAGCAATTTGGTTGCCCTGTTGATACGCAAATTCAGCGCACGTGGCAAACTGGCGTATCTGTTTATTCGCTAATGCCTTTTATGATTGAGCAAGATGGTAAAGTGGGTAGCGAAATTACCGCAGCATGTCAAAACCAAGTAATTAAAAAGCACATTTTTAGACGAAAGTACCAACAATTAGCGGATGGGATTAATCATTACAAGCAAACCAAAATTGCGCTATCAGAACTAATATAATGATTCAATTAGGTTTAAGTTAGTCCTACATAAAACTACATTTCTATAATATTGTCATGTTGCAAAAAGGTTTCTAATCAGTTTCAAGACATGATGAAAAGTATAGGAAATGTTATGAAAAAAGTTACGTTACCTTTCGCACTTGCAGGTTTGGCAGTATTTAATATGCCAGTTGTAGCTGCAGAGAAAGTCAATTTAGTTAAGCCAAAATCATTTAACCAACATACACCACGCATTATTAACGGTAAGCCTGCTACTCAAGGTGATTACCCGTTTATGACCTCACTTATTTCTGCACACGCTGAGGGTATCTCGCCATTTTGTGGTGCGTCATTTATTGGTGGTCGTTATGTACTAACGGCATCACATTGTATTGAAGGTTCTGCCGCTGAAAACATGCACGTTTGGATTGGTGGGTATGATACAACTAAACCTGAGTCAGGTAAGCGTGTTAGTGTTGCGCAAATTTATGAACACGAAAACTACGGTGACATAGGTCTTAATAACGATATTGCAATTATTGAGCTTACAGAAGAAGTAACGGGTGTTACGCCAATCAAGTTAATGACCCCAGAGATTGAAGCGATTTTAAAAGATGGCTCTGAATTGACCGTTATGGGCTGGGGTAATATGAACCCTAACAGCGAAGCTGCTCCAGAGTATCCAGAAATTTTACAAGAAGTAAAAGTGCCACTTTATAACCGTGAACAATGTATTGCCGATTACACACAAGACGGTGAAACGGGCATTACAGATAATATGATCTGTGCCGGCTTTGTTGAAGGTGGCAAAGATTCGTGTCAGGGCGATAGTGGCGGCCCGCTTATCTTTAAACATGAAGAACAGTGGTATCAAGCAGGTGTTGTAAGCTTTGGTAATGGTTGTGCAGCGCCAAATGCACCAGGTGTATATGCACGTGTTGCAAACTATAACGATTGGGTTGAAGCGAAAAAGTCAGGCGTTTCATACAAACAAATAAACCGCCAAGGTTTTGTTGAGCAAACTTTCAACGAGCAAGCGACATTTAATATTAAAAACGTTGGCAGCGATAACTTTATGGTGACCAACGCAGCAGTTGTTGGCGCAGAAGGTGTTGAATTAGCTGAGGTTGAACAAAACTTATGTGACGGAAAAACACTATCGTTTGAACAAAATTGTGATATCAAAGTACGTGTTAAAACAAATGCACCGGGCAATGCGGGCTTTGCGTTAAGAGTGACCACAAACGATGCGATTAACAAAGAAGCGATTATTTTCTACGGCGCGAATGTACTTGAGCAAGAGTCTGCGAATATGAATGAAATCGTGGGTAGCAATAATGATCGTGTTAAATGGTGGAGTGGTGGTGATTTAGCGTGGCAAGCGCAAACAAATAAAGCATCGCAAGGTGACGCTGCAATGGCAAGCGGAGATATCACTCACTTTCAACAAAGTGTTTTACTTGCAACGATTGATAACGACCGTGTTGAGAAGTTTAACTTTAAGCATTTAGTGTCGTCAGAGACTGATTGGGACTTTTTAACGGTTCGTCACAACAATCAAGTAATTTTACGAGCATCAGGTGTTGATAATACAGAGTTCACAGCACAAGAAGTGACGTTAACAGAAGGTGTGGACCGTATCGCGATTATTTATGCCAAGGATGAAACGGACCTTGATGAGGTAGGTGACGATAAAGCATATATTGACGAAGTGTCGACAGTACTTAAAAATACTGCGCCACAAAGCAAAGTTAAACAAGCCACTATCACAGTGGAAGAAGCGAAAGACTTTGTTCTTGATGCCAGTGAAAGCAGTGATGCAGAAGGCGATTCACTAACTTATAAGTGGGAAGTGACTGAAGGAACAATAGCCATTGCAGATGCGACAAAGGCAGTTATTAACCTTACGGCGCCAGCATACAAAGATGCTAAATCGCTTACATTTAAAGTAACAGTGACTGACCAATTTGGGGCAAATAGCAGTAAAACGGTTCAGGTAACAATTAATAAAAAGCCTAAGCGTAGTAGCGGTAGCACAGGTATTATGTTGTTATTAGCTGGTTTTGCTTTCGCAGCGCGTCGAAAATTAGCGTAAACATTTAAATTTGGAGAAGCCAGCTAGATTAGCTGGCTTGACTATATTATGAAGCAATTAAATATCACTCTTTCTGCATTATTAATGACGCTATTTACATCAGCGTGTAGTAGCACGGCATTATCTGAAACAATGACTGAACAAGAGCTCAATAATCTAGAAAAAATATACAGCTTTAATGCTAAGGCCGAGTATATTTCGTTTGTGGTAAAATCAACAGGTTGCACAAGCAAAGACGATTTTGAATTATTACAGCAAGAAGCTAAAGGTGTGTACGAGTTCGCACTAAAGCGCAATAAAGAAGACCTTTGCCGTGCGATGCCACGAGCATATCCTGTAACCTTTAAGTTACCTGAAGCGATAGATTCAATTGATTTAATTAAAGTTTTAAATCCGCGTTATGACAGCGAAGCGCAAAAAGCAGCCAAACATACACGTAAACAAGGATAGCAATAGATCAATTTTAGTTAATATTTTACCCTGCTGGTATCGTTAGGAGATCATTTGCAGACGTTATTTTTACGTATTTATGGTTCGGTTATTTTAGCAGTAAGCTTGGTCTTACTGCTTTCCTACCTTGTATTTTCTTCGGTGAACCAATACCGTTACCAGCAGCATTTGGCTGAGCAACTTTCTGGCACCTTGTACCTACTCAAGCAGGGTATTAATCGACAAACTAACACTGCAAACCGTGAACGTTGGCTCGAGTTAGTTGCATCGCTTATGAATGTATCGCTGACTTTAGTCGATAAACCACCGAATCTAAATAAAGTCAGTATCTCTACCAATGTTCAAGCCAATAATGGTTACATTGTTGAATATCCAATTAACGACACTCATTTATTAACCATGCATTTAAATGGCGTGAGTGAGCAAATTGCCACTGGCACAGCATTTTTATTACTTAATGAAATTGGCTTATACAGTACGCAACAGCGCCAAGCGGCATTTGATACCATCAGCAATCAATTTCACTACCCGATTAACCGAGTTAATGAGGCGAGCCAATTGCTCGATAGTGAGCAATTAGAGCGTTTAGCGCGTGGTGAAATGGTCATTGTTTGGCAAACTGAATTTGATAGCAGCTTATCGTTTGATATTTATGCGCCTTGGGGCAACTCTCAAGATTTACTTAAATTAGGCACAATTAAAGTATTTGAACAATATCCCCACTGGTTATTAATCTCAGGATTTATTGCCGTGCTGAGTGTATTAGCCGTGGTGATATTATTTATTATTCGCTTGTTGGTTAAACGATTAACGTATATTCAAGATAAGGTAGATGCTATTGAGCCTGAGCTAATACAAGCGGAAGAAATACCACAAAACCTTGATGTGATTAACCAGTTAACTTGGAAAATCGACCAAATGGCACTGCGGATCACACGCTTAATTGAGCAAAAACACCAAATGTTGCGCGCTGTATCTCATGACTTACGAACCCCTTTATCAAAAGCACAATTTAGGCTCGAAACATTAAATATTCAATTAGGTGTCGATAACGCCTTAATCGCACAAACTAAAGCCGACCTAAATCAGCTTAACTTATTAATAAGTGACTTACTTAGCTACGAAAAGCTCACTGATAACAAAGCAATAGTTAAAGAAAATGTCGCGTTAAATTCGTTTGTGCTTGCAATTGTGCAAGGAATGCAAATAGTCTTTCCTCACATTGAATTTACCTTTCAAGCGCAGCAAGAGTATGCGCTCAAAATCAATAAACAGCTTTTTACACGCATGCTCGAGAATTTACTTAATAATGCCGCGCGCTTTGCAAAAGAATCGGTAACGGTTCAACTAACAAATTATCAGCAAAATATCGTGTTAGATGTAATTGATGATGGCCCCGGTGTTGATGAGCAAAGTAAACAGCACATCTTTGAGCCGTTTTACCAACAAGATCAAAGCCGCAGTAATAAAACTTCCGGTTATGGATTGGGTTTGGCCATAGTACAGCAAATTGCCTCACAACATGATGCAGATATCAGCTTGATTGATACGCAAGTAGGCGCTCACTTTAGTATTCATTTTCAGTCTAAAGGGAGTGAATAATGAGAACGCTATTTTTCCTTTTTTGCCTGCTTAATGCATTTTCCTTATTTGCTTCGCAACCGCCTAAAAAAGAGCCGGAAAATACACCGAGTAACAAAGCGCTTAAACCACAAAGCGACAGTAAAAATGCAATTGACTGGGGTGATTGGGATAAAAAATTTCAACCTCAGCAGCGTTATGGTGTTGGCATTAAAGGCAAATTACAAAATGCGATCAGTGAGTTAGATAAAAGTAACTTACTTAATGATACAAGCGGTGTTTCAAGTACGCCGAAAACGCCCACTGATAAAAATAAAAAGCGAAAAGACATCAAGAAAATGAAGCAAGAACTCAAGGCGCTTGAAGAAAAAGTAAAACAAGAGATTGAAAGCGATGAAGACTATTAAATTATTTAAGTTTGCGATTGCTCACCTATTATTGGCACAGATTATTAATCCGTGTTTTGCAAGTGATAAAAATCAGCCGCTTAGTGCGTTCGAGCAAGCAATGCTGCACAATGAGCGCGGTGAATGGCTGGAAGCTGAAACTCTGCTTAGCTATCAATTATCGCAAAATCCGATGCAGCACCGTGTGCGTTTAGAGTTGGCATTAACGCAAATGCAATTGGGCAAATTTGACGTGGCAAAAGAGCACTTATTAAGTTTAAAACAAGTGACTGAATTGCCTGAAAATGTGCGCTTTAATATCGATATTATGCTTAACGAGATTAACGCTAAATCGCAGCTTGTCGAGGTTGAACCATCAAAAAGCCAGTGGGGACTTATTGGCACACTTGCTACCGGATACGATGACAACGTTCGCTTTAGCTTTGGCGACTATTTTTTAGATGATGATCCGTACTTAGATAGTTTTTACTTTGTATTACCTGATGGCAAAGAATATTTTATTTCTCAAAAAGGCTATTTGTATAGTTTAGATGGCGAAATTGTGATGCCTGAAGAACTTGGTATAGACATTTCCCCATTTCTTGAAAAGCCAAATTCAATGTTTGTTGAATCGGCGGCCATTATAAAATACAGCTATTTGGGCGAGCAGGTAAATTGGAAAAACAATTTGCTGATCCGTAATATCGATAATGCTGATTTTAGTGATTACGATAAACTGCTATTTAAACTCGATTCCGAACTAGCATGGCCGCTGGCAAGCGATAAAGAAATCGCCTTGCAATTTGAACAGCGAAATCAGTTTAGAGGTGGCGAGCCACAAATTACGTCGAGCGCATTAACATTAGGCTATCGTCTGTTTTCAAAAAGTAGTGAGTGGTACATGTATGGTCAGTACATGGATAGAAGTTTTAAAACCATAGAAGTGCAGTTTGGGGACTTTTCATATACCAATTATGGCTTTGATAATAAGTCTTGGGCAGCTGGTGTTGAATGGAATAAACTTTTTTACAACAATCAATTGTTAGCTAAAGTACAATTTGAATTAAAGAGCAACGACGCAAGCGATGGGCTTAATTATTTAGGTGCTATTTTAAAAACTGCGTTAGTTTATCAGTTAGATGATAAATGGAGTGTTGCGGGTTATGTGAACTTTTTTCAGCAAGATTACAGTAAAAGTGATTTAATCGAAGCTTACGGGTTGGATGAAAATAGCGAACTGGCAACCATTGATAAAAGCTTACGTATTGGTTCTAAAGTTGATTATCAAATTAATCAACAGCTCTCAGTTTTTGTTTCAGCAGATTGGGGCGAGCGTTCGTCAGATATTTACTGGGGTGTGCAAAGTAATACAGTACGAGCAAAGCTAGGATTTAACTTCGAATTTTAAAGTGGCATTAAATGGAAAAATATAATCTGATAATTGTTGAAGATGATGCGGAGTTGGCGAGTTTAACACAGTCGTTTTTTCAGCAGTTCGAGTTTAATTGTACTGTGATAAGCGAAGGACAAACCGCAGTACAACAGATTATTGCCGAGCAACCAGATTTAGTGTTACTGGATTTAATGCTGCCAGATATTGATGGTATGCAAGTATTCCAACAAATAAAATCTGCCTACACTGGTAAAGTGGCGATGTTAACTGCGCGAGGTGACACCATTGATCAGGTGTTGGGTTTAGAGTTTGGTGCTGACGACTATATTTCGAAGCCAATCGAGCCGCGTTTATTATTAGCAAAGTGTCGCGCCCTGTTGCGCCGAGAAGTGAATGCTGAAGTAACTAAAGAGCAGGGTATTTCATTTAACGACATCACTATTAATAAGCATAAACGTGAAGTTAAAAAGCGAGATCGTGTATTAGAATTCGCAGCCCCTGAGTATGATTTATTGCTGTTGCTGGTGGAGCATAGTGGTGAAGTGATAACGCGAGATACTATCTTCAAAACGCTGTGGGGCATTGATTATGATGGTCAGAATCGCCAAGTGGATATTTATATTTCATCGATTCGCAGTAAGTTAGAAAGCGACCCAAATCAGCCAAGCATAATAAAAACTGTGCGTTCTAAAGGCTATTTATTTACTGGCTAATTTCATTTGATGTGAAAGTAAAAAAGGGTATCAAATGATACCCTTTTTTGTTTTTCTATTAGCGTTAGAGCGACTTTTTGCTCAGTTCCTAACGCATAGTAACAAATTCTTCTGAACCAGTGGGGTGTATCGCCACAACCGAATCAAAATCAGCTTTGGTTGCACCCATCTTCATGGCAACACCAAACCCTTGAATCATTTCATCAACGGCAAAACCAATGCCGTGTAAGCCAACAATTTTCTCGTTAGGGCCTTGGCATACCAGTTTCATTTTACATGGTTGACGGTGCTGTGTTACTGCGGTGTACATTGCAGTAAAACTTGAGGTATACACTTTAATGTCATCATCACCAAACTGTTCACGGGCCTCGGTTTCAGTTAAACCAATAGTGCCAATTGGAGGGTGGCTAAATACAACGGTTGGTACTAAGTTGTAGTCCATTTTGGCATTTGGCATTTCAGGGTTGAACAAGCGCTCAGACAATAAACGACCCGCTTTAACAGCCACCGGGGTAAGTTCAATACCGTTTTCAATAATATCACCAACAGCGTAAACGCCTTGAGCTGAAGTATTTTGGAATTCATCCACTTTTACGTGGCCTGATTCTGTTAACTCAACACCTGCTGCGGCGATATTGATTTTATCTGTGGTTGGCTGACGACCAATCGCCCAAATAACTTGGTCAACATTAACGCTGTTACCATTTTCAAAATGTAGTGTTAAAGAACCGTCTGATTCTTTTGTAACTTCTTTTGGCGTAGCGTTTGTGTGAAGAGTTGGACCTTCTGACTCAATCACTTCCATAAGAGTATCAACGATGAGTGGGTCAAATGTGCGAAGCGGTGTATCACGGCGAACGCATAAATGCGTTTCAGTGCCTAAACCGTGCATTACGCCTGCTAGTTCAACTGCAATATATCCAGCACCTACAACCGCTACGCGCTTAGGTTGCTGTTTTAATTCAAAGAAGCCGTTTGAATCGATACCGTATTCAGCACCTGGAATATTAGGAATGCTAGGGCGACCACCAACAGCAACAAGAATATGGTCGGCAGTGTAGTGCTCACCGTTTACTTCAATGGTTTTGTTATCCACAAATTTAGCAAAACCTTGAATAACCGTTACGCCGTTGCTAGCTAAGTAATTGTCGTAACCTTTATGAATACGGCCAATGTAAGCTTCACGGCTTTCAAGCAATTTAGGCCAGTTAAACTCTTTAATTTCTACATCAAAGCCATAGTCAGGTGCATAAAGTTTAATTGCCTCAGCAACTTGCGCACCATGCCACATTACTTTTTTAGGAACACAGCCAACATTTACACATGTACCACCTAGCGGGCCTGCTTCTACTAGGGCGACTTTTGCACCGCGCATTGCCGCTCGGTTTGCCGATGCAATACCACCACTGCCACCGCCGATAGCGATATAATCAAAATGCTTTGCCATTTGAAGTTCCTTAATTTTTTAAATCTTTGTTTTAATCAGATATAGGTATTCTAACCGATAACACAATAGCCTAACTTGCAATTTTTATCGATTGCCCCAATCTAAATTAACAATGACAAATTAATAAGAAGCGTTTTATGACTAATCCATTAATTGGCCTTGAAGGGTTACCACCATTTTCACAAATTAAACCTGAGCATATTGTGCCTTCATTAAAACAGGGTATTGCGGATTGTAAGCAAACGATTGAGCAAGTATTAGCGCAAGAGTCGTATACTTGGGATAACTTTATTGCGCCATTGGATGAAGTCGACGATAAGTTAACGCGTCTTTGGTCACCAGTGTCGCATATGCATTCTGTAGTAAATAGCGAAGAACTGCGCGCAGCCTATGATGAGTGTTTACCGCTTATCTCGGAATATTCTACCTTTGTAGGCCAGCACCAGGGGTTATTTTTAGCAACGAAAGCGATTGCCGAAAGCGATGAATTTGCAAACCTTTCAGAGGCGCAGCAAAAAGCGATTAACAATAGCCTGCGTGACTTCAAACTTTCAGGTATTGCGTTGCCTGAAGAAAAGCAAAAGCGTTACGGTGAGATTGTTGCGCGCCTATCGGAGCTTGCAGCTAAGTTTGGTAATAATGTGATGGATGCCACACTTGCTTGGCAAAAACATATTACAGACGAAGCGGATTTAGCGGGTTTACCAGAGTCTGCAATCGCACTTGCAAAACACACAGCCGAAAGTAAAGAGTTGGAAGGTTGGTTATTTACCCTCGACTTCCCATCGTACTTACCTGTGATGACCCATGCAGACAACCGTGAACTGCGTAAAGAAACTTATATTGCATTTAGCACTCGAGCGTCTGATCAAGGCCCAAATGCTGGTGAGTTTGATAACAGTGCCATTATGGCCGAAGAGCTTGCACTTCGTCATGAGCTGGCGCAATTGCTCGATTTCGAAAACTTTGCTGATAAGTCACTGGCAACCAAAATGGCAGAATCGCCACAACAAGTGTTCGACTTTTTAAATGACCTTGCAGCTAAATCAAAACCCCAAGCACAAGCAGAGCTTGCTGAACTTACTGCCTACGCAAACGAAAAACACGGTATTAGTAAGTTAGAAGCATGGGATTACACCTATTACAGTGAAAAGCTTAAACAGGAAAAATACGCCATTTCAGATGAAATTTTGCGCCCATACTTCCCTGAAAACAAAGTACTAAGCGGCTTGTTTGAAACCGTAAACCGTCTATTTGGTATTAACGTCAAAGAAGTGCAAGGTGTTGATACTTGGCATAAAGATGTTCGCTTTTTTGAGATTTTTGATAGCAGCGGCGAAAAGCGCGGATCATTCTATTTAGACTTATATGCGCGTGACCATAAACGCGGTGGCGCGTGGATGGATGATTGCATTGGCCGCAAAGTGCGTGCTAATGGTGACGTACAATTGCCTGTGGCTTATTTGGTATGTAACTTCAATAAACCGGTTGGTGACAAACCTGCGTTATTTACGCACTACGAAGTAACCACTTTATTCCATGAGTTTGGTCATGGAATTCATCATATGCTAACGCAAGTGGATGTGGGCGCGGTTTCGGGCATTAATGGTGTGGCGTGGGATGCGGTTGAATTACCAAGCCAATTTTTAGAAAACTGGTGTTATGAAGAAGACGCACTGGCGTTTATTTCTGGACACTATGAAACAGGTGAACCGCTACCGAAGGATTTGCTCGATAAATTGTTAGCGGCTAAAAACTATCAATCAGCAATGATGATGATTCGCCAGTTAGAATTTTCATTATTTGATTTCCATATTCATGCTGACTACAACCCATCAAATGGCGATGAAATTCAGACAATTTTAAATAAGGTGCGTGAACAAGTATCGGTTGTAAAAGCGCCTGAGTTTAATCGTTTTCAACATGGCTTTAGTCATATTTTTGCTGGTGGCTACTCGGCAGGATATTATTCGTATAAATGGGCTGAAGTGCTTTCTGCTGATGCGTTTTCACGTTTTGAAGAAGAAGGTATTTTCAATAGAGCAACAGGCCAATCATTCTTAAATAATGTATTAGAAATGGGCGGCTCAAAAGAGCCTATGGAACTATTTGTTGCATTTAGAGGGCGAGAGCCAAATGTGGATGCCTTGCTGCGCCATAGCGGTATTCAATAAAATCTAATAAGCCGCTAAAATTTAGCGGCTTTTTTTATGCATTTCATTTGGTTAAGTCTATGCTTAATTTTAGCTAATAAATAATATAGGTTTAGGCATGTTAACCAGTGTACTTGCTATTGATGATGACAAGCTAATCCACCAAATAATCGAAAAAACGCTCACAGATAATAACCAAGTAAGTCATGCATATAATGGTGAAGAGGGCATTAAAATGGCAAGGGATACTCATCCCGATATCATTTTGCTCGATGTTGAAATGCCAGGTATTAATGGGTTTGAAGTATGTAGCAAGTTAAAACAACAACTTGATACCCAGGATATTCCAATCATGTTCTTATCGTCTCGTAGCTCTCTTGAAGAGCGCATCAAAGGCTATAATTCGGGTGCAGATGATTACATCGTTAAACCATTTGAAACAGAAGAATTATTAGCACGCATTAAAGTACTTCACCAATATAAAAAGCAGTCACAATTATTAAAGCAAGATATAGAACAAGCGCAAAATACTGCTGCAATCGCAATGA
This sequence comes from Pseudoalteromonas sp. NS-SX12, assembly GCF_057367955.1. Taxonomy (NCBI): domain Bacteria; kingdom Pseudomonadati; phylum Pseudomonadota; class Gammaproteobacteria; order Alteromonadales; family Pseudoalteromonadaceae; genus Pseudoalteromonas; species Pseudoalteromonas sp. NS-SX12. Next base: position 1,481,559 of record NZ_CM170634.1, read on the forward strand.
CCGATTACAGCGATATGGGGCGCGCTATGCGGTATGTAAGTCAAACTTACGGTGTTAAGTCACTTACGCGCCTTTCTGAGTGTTTATTTGAGTTTTTTTCACCGCTTAATTTAAATGTAGTTACAGCGTTTTGGTTTGAAAGTGGTAATGAATTTTTCTCCAACAATAGCGCGGTATGCCCTCTTGAGAAGGAGCTGATGCTCAACGCGAAAGAAGGCGAGCGGTTTATCGATTTTGGTTCGCGCACAATTATTAACTACCCAAATGTCTCTTTGTTAGTAAAAAATATGCCTGTAGATGACGCGCCACTTTATGGTCGTTATAAAGATTTGTTTCCACATATTTTGGAAGCAACAAACGCCAAGCTTGGTACACTCGAATTGCATAATCAGTTATCGGAGCAAGCGCAACAAATCACTAAAACGTTTGAACTGGTCGACAGTACACTGCGTGCGCAGCTGCAAAGTTTGTATAACAATAGTAAAGTGTCGGTGGAGTTAATCGAAACCCTATACCAGCGCTTTTGTGATACTGTGCCGCGGTTGGCGTTAGAGTCAGACCAAGAAGAATACATTTTAGGCTCAGTGGAAGAGACTGTCGAAAGTTTGCGCCATCACTTAACGGTTGGTGATGAAATTCAAAGCTCATTTAATGAAGTGATGACATACCTTGATCACATTATGAAAGAGCGTGAAAAAATACTTGAAAGACTCGAACAAGAACAACAAAGAGAAGAAATTAACGAAATTACGTCGCAGGACGATATTGAGCTATTTTAACAAGTTTGCATTATTCGCGTATAAAAATACTTTGCTAATCACTATAATGTTGTCATCTCAATATTTAGCAATGGATTTTCTGTGTTAATTGCTAACAGCATTCCTGAACAAAAAGACTACCTTGAACAGCTTGATAAGCGCTTTGCGTTATCTGAATGGTTATCGAGCAATCCGTTATTTTCCCTTCACTATGATCACGATGGATTAGCATTAAGCAAAAATGATGAGCCAAAATTGGGGGCGATTCGTGTTGATTTTGTAACAGGTGCCGCTGCACACAGACGTAAATTTGGTGGTGGTAAAGGGCAGGCTATCGCTAAAGCAATTGGTTTAAACAAGGGCAAAGGCATCACACCGCATGTACTTGATGGTACAGCCGGACTGGGGCGTGATGGTTTTGTTTTGGCATCGCTTGGCTGTACAGTGACGTTACATGAGCGTCACCCAGTTGTTGCTGCACTTCTATTTGATGGCTTAGAACGCGCGTATCTTGATGCCGAAATTGGCAGTTGGATGAGCGAGCGTATGAAAATGGCATTCGGTTCGAGTCACCAGTTGTTGCCAGATACTCATAGCGAAATTGACGTAGTGTACCTTGACCCCATGTTTCCACACCGTGAAAAATCAGCGGCGGTGAAAAAAGAAATGCGGGTGTTTCAATCATTAGTTGGTTCTGATTTAGATGCTGATGAATTGTTAGCGCCTGCGTACCAATTAGCATCGAAACGAGTTGTGGTAAAACGCCCTGATTACGCGCCATTTTTAGCTGAAAAAACGCCGTCAATGCAAATCAAGACTAAGAAAAATCGCTTTGACGTTTATGTCAAAGCAGCGATGACTGAAACAAAAACGTCATAATAAAGTCATATACTCGCAGGGCAAGTTAATAGATTTAGAGTGCCCTATGCGCGTTTCAAGTTTTACCCGATTACTTTTAGTCGTTTTAAGTGCCATCAGTATTGCGCTTGCAGCTGTACTTTTGTGGGCAAGCCAAACAATAAACACCCTTAATCAACAAACCGTTTCGTACAATCAGCTTAAAAATACGGTTGTAGTCGACTTAGCGAATAGCCTGCAAGATTACTTAACGTATGGTGATAATCAGTACTTAACCTTGGCAAAGTCACATATTGAATCGGTTGAACAAAAATTAACGATTTTACCGGCCTCTATTTCTTCTTCTTTGCAAGTGCAATTAACACAGCTACAAAGCGGCATTGACGGAAAATACTTGGCACTGGGTAAGTTAAGCGGTAATAAAAATGCATTGATTGACCATGCGCTTAATGAAATGGCAGATTATGCCAGTGCTTTAAGTCAGTACGCGCAAAAAGCGCAAAGCTCAAATGGCCAAACACGTTTTTATGTATTGGCAAATGCTTATCAAACAAATGTCGTGCAACTGGTTATTGCATTGAAAGAAAACAATTTAGAAAGTACCAATTTAGTGCTGGCTGAACTGACACGAGTTGCAAAAGAGATTGAAAACCTACCCCTATTAGGTGTTTTTGACCCTAATATTGATGAAGACGAACTAATGCTAACGGGCGATGAGCCTGAAGATCTTGGTGAAGAGATCCAAGCCGAACTTGTTAGTTTACCCAATCGTTTGCCAAAAGAGTTGGCAAATACCAAGCGTTTAAATGAACAACGTGAGTTGGGAATTTCATCACTTCGAGAAGAAATTAGCACGTTAACTAACAGCATTTTAACTGCTGAAAAACAACTGCGTGATGAGCAGGCATTAATCGAAGAGCGCGTGTTTTATACCTTGTTAGTGGCGGTTGTAGGACTATTTGTGATTGCGGCAGTGGTCTATTTTACACAAAGAAAGCAAGTGCTTACACCTGTGAGGGCACTCAGAAACGCATTTTCTAAGCTAATTGAAAACGATAATTTAGAGCATATTCAAACAGATAACCCAAAAACTGAAATGGGTGAAATTGCGCAGTACTTTAATCAGTTGATTGAAAAGCAAAAATTAGAAGCACAAGAACGCGCTGAAACTTTGCAATTAGTGAGCGACTTTTTAGCAAATATGAGTGAGCAGCTAAAAGTAATGCTAACGGCGTCAGAGCAATCGATAGATGAAGTTGTGCAAAGTGAAAGCCTGTTAAGCCAAGTGACTGAAATTGGCGAGCAAGTTAATGATATTAACGGCACGGTAAAAAACAATGCGGAACTAACATTCAGTGCAATGGAAACCAGTGTAAGTCAATCTGAGTCGATGCTGGTGGCGAGTAACAAGACCCAACAACAAGTGCAATCGGGTATGGATTCGATGGACCAGTTACTAAAAGGCGTAAGCGATGTGGCGTCTGTTCTCGAAGTTATCAACTCCATTGCCGAGCAAACCAATTTACTTGCGCTTAATGCCGCGATTGAGTCGGCGCGCGCAGGCGAACATGGACGAGGGTTTGCTGTGGTGGCTGATGAAGTAAGGCAGCTTGCGAAACAAACCCAAAGCTCATTGCAAAGCATAAAACAACAGTTAGATGGCTTAACCTTAAGTTCACAGCAGGTTTCGCAACAAATGGGCGAGCTAGCAGACAATGCAAGCCAGCAAACAAAATCGGCAACACAACTAAAAGAAACCGCGAGCAGTGTTGCGGATAATGCGCTATCAGCCTCTGAAGTGGCAAATCAAGCAAGTAGCTTTGCCCTTGAACAAAGTAATTATTTGAATGAGTTTTCGCGCGCGATGGCACAGCTTAAAACGCGTGTACAACAATCAAATACGCAAGTACAAGGAATACAGAGTGATTTAGAGCAGAAGATGGTTCAAATTCGTCATTCTTTAGGTCTACAATAGTGGGTATTCGCCAACAATTGGAAGACACAGATATGATTGAAACGAACCAAACACTGCCAAACCATACATTTAACCTATTAACTGAAAATGGTATGACTACGCCATCGACTGCTGATTTATTCGCAAATCAAAAAGTAGTGATGTTTGCAGTACCAGGTGCATTTACTCCAACCTGTTCAGCAAGGCATTTACCGGGTTTTGTTGAGAATTTTAATGCATTTAAAGAAAAAGGGATTGACCGCATTATTTGTATCTCAGTTAATGATGCGTTTGCAATGAAGGCGTGGGGTGATGCACAAAGTGCAGCAAATATTGATATGTTGGCAGATGGTGATGGTGCGTTCACTAAAGCGTTAGGGCTAGGTAAAGAGACAGGTGTATTTGGTGGTTATCGTTCACAGCGTTACGCCATGCTTGTTGAAAATCAAACTGTTACTCAATTGTGGCTAGAAGAGCCTAAAGCCTTTGAAGTTTCAAGTGCAGAAGCTGTTCTAACGAACCTCTGAAACAAATAAGACTTGTTTTTATTACCCTTTTATTCACGTTTTTCTTTAATTAAATTAAGCAGTTAAATGCCTTGCATTTAACTGCTTAACGCTTACAATGCGGACTTTTAAACCAATTCTGTTACGTGTGTAATTAAATACAGCGCAGGATAAATGAAATGCTAACAAAGCGATATTATTCTTATGGTGTTATTTGACATCGATAAGTTTAGGTGCAGTTAGTATTTGTTTAATCTGTAAGTTCCTTGCAATTAAATGAATTGGTATTAGTTAATCTATTTCGTCGTGGAGTCAGTTATGTTAGCACCTGCAATGGTTGAAAAATTAAACGAGCAAATCAATTTAGAGTTTTATTCATCAAACCTTTATTTACAAATGAGTGCATGGTGTGAAGATAAAGGTTTTGAAGGCGCGGCAGAATTATTGCGTAAGCACGCGTTAGAAGAAATGGATCATATGAATCGTTTGTTCACTTATGTTAGTGAAACTGGCGCGATGCCAATTTTAGGGTCGATCGCTGCGCCACCACATGAGTTTGCGTCGTTAGGTGATGTATTTCGAGAAACACTGGAGCACGAGTGTCAAATCACCAAAGCAATTAATGAATTAACGCATGTTGCGTTTACTACTCATGATTACTCAACATTTAACTTTTTACAGTGGTATGTTGCTGAACAACATGAAGAAGAAAAGCTGTTTAAAGGTATTTTAGACAAAATTGAATTAGTAGGCGAAGACGGTAAAGCATTATTCTGGATTGATAAAGATCTTGCTGAGCTTGCGAAAAAAGGCACTACTTCAATTATGGAACCTGGCGCTTAATTAGTCTGTTGTTATAAGGGTTCAGGTTTCAGAAGCTTTGCTGAACCCTGAACCCTGAACCCTGAACCCTGAACCCTGAACCCTGAACCCTGAACCCTGAACCCTGAACCCTGAACCCTGAACCCTGAACCCTGAACCCTGAACCCTGAACCCTGAACCCTGAACCCTGAACCCTGAAATTCTCTTAAAAATTCTATTTGCACTCTGCAATCAATGTGCGTAAAATGTGCGCTCTTTCGACCATTTAAACTTTGTTTTCCTTGCCTTAAACCGACCGGTCGAAACGGTACGAGGCTAAATTAACCGTAAGGAATACCCATGCGTCATTACGAAATCGTATTCATGGTTCACCCAGACCAAAGTGAGCAAGTTCCTGGTATGATCGAGCGTTATACTGGTTCTATCACTGAAGCTGGTGGTCAAATTCACCGTTTAGAAGACTGGGGTCGTCGTCAACTGGCTTACCCAATCGAAAAGCTTCACAAAGCACACTATGTTCTAATGAACGTTGAAGCACCAACTGAAGTAATCAACGAGCTTGAAACTTCTTTCCGCTACAACGATGCAGTACTACGTAACCTAGTTATGCGTACTAAAAATGCTGTAACTGAAGCTTCTCCTCTTGCTAAAGAAGAGAAGAAAGAAGCTGCAGAAGCTTAATCGTTTTTGAGACTTGTATGACTGATAACCAGTTCGTTTTGTCTGGCACGGTTTGTAAAAAACCTAAATTCAGTCAAAGCCCAGCCGGAATACCACACTGTATTTTTGTGTTAGAACACAAATCTACGCAAATGGAAGCAGGACTTAATCGTAGTAGTTATGTTCGCATTCAAGTGGTTGCCAGTGGCGAAGGCTTAAAACAACAAACTCAAGATATTGATATGGGCACCCAACTTACTGTACGCGGTTTTATTAACCGTCACGAAGGCCGAAATGGCGTGAGTCAGTTAGTGTTACATGCTCATCATATTGAAAGAATTACTATTGGAGATTTATCTCATGGCACGTTACTTCAGACGTCGTAAGTTCTGCCGCTTCAAAGCGGAAGGCGTACAACAAATCGATTATAAAGATCTAGCTACTCTTAAAAACTACATCACAGAAAGTGGCAAAATCGTACCTAGCCGTATCACAGGTACTAGCGCTAAATATCAGCGTCAACTAGCTGCAGCTATCAAGCGCGCACGCTACTTAGCCCTTCTTCCATACACTGACTTACATAAGTAAGCAGCGGTTTAACTAGTTTTTAAAAGGTGTAGAGACATGCAAGTTATTCTACTAGATAAAATCGGTAACCTTGGTGCGCTTGGCGACCAAGTTTCTGTAAAAGCAGGTTACGCACGTAACTTCCTTTTCCCTAAAGGCAAAGCAGTTCCAGCAACTAAAGCTAACATTGAATCTTTCGAAGCACGTCGTGCTGAGTTAGAAGCTAAAGTAGCTGAAGAACTAGCAGCATCACAAGCTCGTGCAGAGAAACTAGAAGCGTTAGCTGAAGTTACTCTTGTATCTAAAGCTGGTGACGAAGGTAAGCTATTCGGTTCTATCGGTACTCGCGATATCGCTGACGCTATCACAGCTGTAGGCCTAGAAGTTGCTAAATCAGAAGTTCGTCTACCTAACGGTACTATCCGTGAAACAGGTGAATTCGATGTAGCTATCCAGCTTCACTCAGAAGTAACAACTACTATTAAAGTAATTGTTATCGCTGAAGCTTAATCAAGTTTCTTGATTAGTAAAAAACCGAGCATTTGCTCGGTTTTTTTATGCTTGTAATTCCTTCCTTGCTGACTCCTTTATCACGCCTAAGTGTTCACCTACATTTACAAAAAGAAATTAACATATAACTGAAAGGTATTGATTTGCATGAATATTGCGCGATAATGACAGCGTTGTCATGTTTTGGGCATGTATTTTAGGGGATACAAAGTGAGAAAAAGGCACTTATTCAAAGAGACTGGGTTTACCTTAGTTGAAATAATGATAACTGTTACCATTATTGGTATTTTGCTAGCGGTTGCGTTGCCAGCTTACGGTGACTATGTCAAAGATGGGCGACGGGCTGAAGCGCAGCAGTACCTGATGCAACAAGCAGGAGTACTGGAACGTAACTATACGCGTTTGGGGCGATACCCTAATGCGCAAGCAATTACATTTAAACAGTCTGACTACTATGCATATAATTACAGACCTGTAAGCGATACTGAGTTTTCATTAACAGCTGCACCTAAGGGGGATCAAGTAGGTGATAAGTGCGGCTCCCTATCAATCAATCAGCAAGGCTTCACCTCCGCCAGCATCGAATCGTGTTGGAAATAGCATGAAAAGACACATAGGTTTCACGTTAATTGAAGTTATGATTGTTGTAGCAATTATCGGCATTCTATCTGCTGTTGCCACGCCAAGTTTCATTAAATATATCAAGCAAGACCGCTTAGTTAGCACGGCTAATGAGCTTATGAGTACGTTTAAAATGGCGCGAAGTGAAGCGATTAAGCGTGAAAAAATAGTCACCTTAACAGCGCAAGGCTCTAATTGGTTAGCCAGTATTGATAATCAAACATTTGTTGTTTTTGATAATGATCAAACAGGGGTCGTGGTATCTGGTGTTACTACACAATCAATCACACCGTTGGGTGAGTTTCCAGTCACTAGTATTGATATTAGTGATCGTGATGGTGATACAACAGATCGCTGTTTCCGTGTATATGCCAGTGGACAAAGTAAGATTGAAAAAGGGAATTGTTAATGAGCAAAATACAAAAATACACAAACCAAGCCGGATTTTCGCTTGTCGAGGTAATGGTAGCACTGATTGTTTCTAGTTTTGCTTTATTAGGTATGGCAGCTGGACAATTGCAATCACTAAAATATGCTTCAAACTCATTTGATTACACTTTGTCACTTCTACAAGCAAATAACGCGGTAGAGCAAACTTGGGCTAATTTATGTGATTTACAAAAGGGCAATGTTGCATTTGCTGATGTAACTCCTGATGCTCAATTTAACAAATATACAATTGATTTTGAGAATAACTTCAACAGCGATTTTTTTCGCGTTGGCGTGAGTTGGTCTGATAATCGGATGACCGACAATTTGGCCAATCGCGTAGAGATAGAAGCCAGTTTTCCTGATATTTCTGGGAGCTGCTAGCAATGATTAAATATGTAAAAAATGGATTTACGCTTGTTGAGCTGATGGTAGCTTTAGCGGTAAGTAGTTTTTTGATGGCTGGTATTTCCTATGTGTATATCGCTATTAGCGAATCAGTAGACACTTCGAAAGAGCTTGAAAACGCGCAAGAAGTTTTAAGGTATAGCTCGGAAGTATTTACCCGAAGTTTAAAACAAACTAAAACGATACCCACAATTCCTAATGCAAATACCATTGTAGTTGAGCAAGCAACCTCAGGTGCGACCGCATGCAATAGTACTAAGCCAGCAGTGCCTTTTATCGAGACCTTTACTTTGATTGATAGTCAATTACGCTGCCAGGTAAATGCTGCCGATGAACAAGTTTTATTAACTGGCCTACAAGATATTAGTTATCGCATAAATGGTAATTTAGTAGAGATCACATTAGTACCTGTAAATTTAAATGTGGATATGCTGGCAAATGGATTTCGAATAGATATTGCGCTGAGTGGCAAGATACTAGAAGAGGCATTGAATTAATGAAAAAGCAAAAAGGTTTTACCTTACTTTCTGTAATGATATTAACCACAATGACGAGCATTATCGTATTGAGTTCATTGCGTGATAACTTTATTCAAGAACGTTTAACTGGTAACTATCAAAAGAAAATGAATGCCCGCTTAGTGTCTGAGAAAGGGATTTTTGAGACACATAAACGTGTAATTGAAGAATTGAGTAAAAATCCCGATGCAACCATTGCGGAATTAATAAACGATACCTTAGGTGAAAATCCTTATATCACTGGCAGCGCAGAAACCGATAATATGTCTTATGCTGCTCAGTTAGGTGTTAACAGTGACGGCTTATTGGAGTTAAACAGTGACGGTAAGCGCTTTGAAGGTGCCAATAATACAGTTGCACTTTTTGAACTGGTAAATAAAGGTGCTGCGTCTGCTTTTTCTTCTGGCTTAATTGGTTGTGAAGGCGTTACATCTACGGCGGGTGGTCGAATAGATGCTTATAACTCCAGTTTAGGGGCATATTCTCGTGAAACGTCGATTCCTGCATCAGCGACTACTACTATTCATCAAGATAGTCATGTGACGCTGAGTGGTGGTGCCAGTGTTTGGGGCGATGTTAGTGCAACTGGTAATATTAAATTGTCTGGCGGTGCAACAGTTTATGGTGATGTACATGCAAATGGCAATATAACCATTGATGTAGGCCCGCAAAATGGCCGAAAAAGTGATGAAATGCCTGAAGGAGAGACTATCTATATTTCTGTATCTGGAGATGTTTTGTCAAACGGTGACGTTATTCTTGCACAAACTCAAATAGGTGGTGTTATTCGGGCTGAAAAAGATCTAACGCTAGGTAACGGTCGCTTAAATGAGGTGCTAAATCGAGATAATAACGGTAAAGATATTATGTACGGAGGAATACTTACGACTCCCAATTCTTTGCCTTCACAGTACAATCAAGATGGTTTGTTATATACCGACCCTACATTTAATGTACTTCCAAATGTGCCAACAGTGCCATCACGTCCGCCTGATAGTGAAATTGATGAAAACTTTGATACTACAGATCCAGCAACAAACTGTGATCCAATTGGTATTGATAACAATATGAATGAATACAAAGAGCTTGGCATAGAATCGCTTGCTTTGAGAAGTGAAAATTCAATTTATACGCTGTATGACAGATCATATACAGCCCCATCACAAGCGCCAGTTTGGGGGGAATCATTTCCCAGTTTATCAGCAAGAAATGAGCAATTACCTACTGGTGAAAGTGTGCCGATGTTCAAAGTTAAGGATCTACTACTTAATGGTGGAGCATTAAAAATTGCTGCAAATAATGACGTTTATTTATTTGTAGATGGTGACTTTACCTTGACTACAAGTGGGTCTTCAAAATTAGAAATTGAGGATGGCGCTAGCCTTACTTTATTCGTAACGGGCAAAGTTCATATTCAAAAAGGTGTGGTTCAGACTGAAGGTATAACTGAATCAGGTAACCCTGTATTTTCAATCTACTCTTCTTACCAAGGTGAAGATGGTATCAAAGTCAATGCAACAGGTGATTTTTATGCTGCTATTTACGCGCCAAAAACAGATGCGTTGATAAAAGCAAGTGGCTCTACAATGGGGTCAATTCGTGCCAAAACAGTATCTATTGATGGTGCAGGAGGGTTTCACTACGATACTAAGTTAGGTGAAATTGGTAATGTATCTACCTGTTGTGGTGCAACAAAGCTCGTCTTCAAAGGCTGGCGCTACTTATAATCTAAGATAACTATCTAATAAAACGCTCTTTTTAAAGGGCGTTTTATTTTTCTCAAAAAAATTTATTTTCATTTAAACCTTTCCAAACCCTTCTTACGTCTAATAAAGTAATCAACAAGAAAACAACACTAGGGAAGTAAATGTGTTAATTGATGCAGAGCAGCGTTTTGTAAAAGAACAAGAAGCAAACTTTGATCTGCAGTTAATCGAAAAAGTGAATATGGGCGATAGGCAAGCATTCCATGACTTGTATAACCGTCACTATAAACGCGTTTTTGCACTTACTTTACGTTTAACCGCAAATGAAAGCCTTGCTGAGGAAGCACTTCAAGAAGTGTTTGTTCAACTATGGCAAAAGCTATCGAGTTTTGATGGCAAAGCAAAATTTACTACCTGGTTACACAGTGTAGCGGCAAATATCACTATTAGTTATTTGCGTCGGCAAACCAATTGGTTGCAAAAAGTTGTCAGTTTTGAACAGGCGGGTATGCCAGAACAAGAAGTGGATATGTGCCACGGTTTAAACGGGTTAGATAAATACATAGTGCGGCTACCAGAAAAAGCGCGACTTGTATTTGTATTGTTTGCGGTAGAAGGGTATCGCCACGAAGAAATTGCAGAACAGTTAAATATGGCTGTGGGCTCTTCTAAAGCGCAGTACCACAGAGCACGTAGTTTATTAAAAGAGTGGATGAGTAATGAAACAGACTAATTTAGACAAAATGCTAGATGAAGCAGTTGCTCAATTGCCAACTGAGGTTAGCCCTAAAAAAGATTTATGGCAGGGCGTGGAAAACGCGATTGCTAATCAGCCTAAACAGACGAGTAAAAAATCTCATGTTTGGCAGCAAGTTACCGCGTTAGCTGCGTGTATGTGTTTAGGCTTACTGAGTTATCAAGTGTTTTTTAACCAACAAAGCAGCCAATATGAGGCGGGCTTAAAAGCGATGACGAAAACCTTTAAACATGAAAAGCAAGCTTTGCTTGTAAAGTACAGCGATCAAAAAGCCCTTGCTGATAATTGGCAAGCGCAATTAGCAGAGTTAGAAGAAGCAGAAAAAGCGATTAAGTTAGCGTTAGAAAATGAGCCAGAAAACGCCACATTACTAAGAATGTTGTCGCAAGTTTACCAGCAACAACTCGATTTAATTAACAAGGTTCATGAGCCTAGCTGGCAACGAATTTAAGAGGAAGTGTTATGAAATTATTAGCTTTTGTTTGTAGTAGTTTATTATCGTTTTCATTGATGGCCGGCGAGCTTATCGATAAAACCATTGATGTACCAAGCAATAACAAAATATATATTGAAAATGATCAGGGCGAAATTATCCTAAAAGGTTGGGATAAACAGCAAATGCAAGTTTCGGGTACCCTTGATGACCGAGCGGATGGTTATATCTTCCGTAACAAAAAAGGCGGACGTACCGAGTTTATTGTGGAAATGCCAAATCATTACAATCGTAAAGACGGTAAAGGTTCTAAGCTCACCATCTTCGTGCCAAAAACACATTTAATCAATATCGAAAGTGTAAACGCCGACATGGATATCGCAGAGCTTAGCGCAGGCATTGTGCTGGATACGGTAAATGGTGATATTGATATTCAAGATGTTACGGGTCGTATCAATCTTGATACCGTAAATGGCGACATTAAATCACACAACCTAAACGGTCAAATTCGTATCGAAACGGTTAATGGTGATATTCGCGATACTAATTCACAAGGTGATATGCGTTTTGAGGCAGTAAATGGTGATTTAAAAAGTACAACACTGAGTCAAGATATTCGCATTGAAAGCGTTAATGGCGATGTAGAAATTAACGCTGATACAATTAAAAATTTTGAAATTACAACGGTGGGCGGAGAAGTTGAAGTTGCTATGAAAGCTTTGAGCCGTGGCGCTAATATTCAAGCTGAAACAGTTAATGGTGATATTTTGTTTAAATTACCGCGTGACTTATCAGCAGATGTTGAAATAGCAGCTCACGCTGGCGGTAAAATTAGAAATGGTCTATCAAAAGATAAACCTAAAAAAGCAAAATATGGCCCATCAAGCTCGCTTGAATTTCAACTGAAAGATGGTGATGTTGAAATCGAAATCGACACAGTAAATGGTCGTATTGAGTTAAAATACAATTAATCATCGCGCATATTTAATAAAGCCCAGCTCAATGCTGGGTTTTTTTATTGGTTCTGGTTAGAATAGCTAGATTCTCTTCGAGTTAAATCCAGTCATGGCAAAAGCAGATAAACAGTTAGATACCTTAAAAGTCCCTCCGCATTCAATTGAAGCTGAACAGTCGGTGTTGGGCGGCCTAATGCTTGATAATGAAGCATGGGACCGTGTTGCCGAGCGAGTTGTAGCGCAAGACTTTTATACCCGCACGCACAAGCTCATTTTTGAAGCGATGGAAAAGCTAGTTGAAAGCGGTCAACCCATCGATTTAATTACTATTTCTGAAACATTAGAAAAAACCAATGAGCTGGATTCAATTGGTGGATTTGCTTATCTAGGCGAAATCGCTAAAAACACGCCAAGTGCAGCGAATATCAACGCTTACGCTGAAATTGTACGCGAGCGCGCAGTAGTTCGTGAAATGATCCATGTGGCTAATGAAATTGCTGATGCCGGTTATAACCCTGAAGGGCGAGATAGCCACGACTTACTCGATTTAGCTGAAACCAAAGTATTTAAAATTGCTGAGCAACGTACAAAAAGCTCAGATGGTCCGCAGAATATTCATAATATTCTGGAAAAAACCATCGACAAAATTGAAGAGTTATATCAATCACCGCAAGACGGTGTGACGGGTGTAAGTACGGGCTACAGCGATTTAGACAAAATGACGGCGGGTATGCAACCGTCAGACTTAATTATTGTTGCCGCGCGTCCTTCAATGGGTAAAACCACATTTGCCATGAACCTTGCAGAGCATGCTGCAATGACGCAAGACAAGCCAACGCTTATTTTCTCGCTAGAGATGCCGTCAGAGCAGATTATGATGAGGATGCTGGCATCCCTTGGTCGTATTAACCAAACCAAAGTACGTACCGGTCAGCTAGATGATGATGATTGGGCGCGTTTATCGTCAACCATGGGGTTGTTGATTGAAAAAGGCAAAATGTTTGTCGATGACTCATCAGGCCTAACACCTACTGAGTTGCGTTCACGTGCGCGTCGTATCGCTCGTGATCATGGCGGTATTAGCATGATTATGGTGGATTACCTTCAGCTAATGCGAGTGCCAAGCTTACAAGACAACCGAACATTAGAAATCGCTGAAATTTCACGATCTCTTAAAGCCTTAGCAAAAGAACTTGAATGTCCGGTTATTGCACTCTCTCAGTTGAACCGTACACTAGAGCAACGTGCTGATAAACGTCCAATCAACTCCGACTTACGTGAATCGGGTTCAATCGAGCAGGATGCCGACTTAATCATGTTTATTTATCGAGATGAAGTTTATAACGAGGATTCAACCGATAAAGGCGTCGCTGAAATTATTATTGGTAAGCAGCGTAACGGTCCAATTGGTAAAGTACGCTTAACTTTCCAAGGTCAATTCTCGCGATTTGATAACTACGCGGGACCTGCAGTGGATGATGAGTATTAATGCGACTCGCTTGCGCCGAAATCAATTTAACAGCGTTAAATCTTAATCTAGCGCGAGTAAAAGAGCTTGCGCCGGGTTCACGCATTATGGCTGTGTTAAAAGCCAATGCTTATGGTCATGGTTTAGTGACTATTGCGCAAAGCCTAGTTGACGCAGATGCTTTTGCGGTTGCCAGAATTGACGAAGCCTTGGCGTTACGCGCAGGTGGTGTAATTAAGCCAATCGTGCTGCTAGAAGGGGTTTTTCGCGCGGAAGATTTAGCGATTGCGGCAACCAGTAACTTTAATGTTGTGGTGCATGATGAAGCGCAGCTGGTTATGCTTGAAAACGCACAGCTTGCAAGCCCAATAACTGCATGGTTAAAACTTGATACCGGCATGCACCGTTTAGGCATTGAGCCTAATCAGTGTCATGATATGTACACGCGTTTAGAGCGCTGTGTTAGTGTGGCTGAAAATATTAAGTTAATGACCCACTTCGCCTGCGCAGACGACCTTGACGATGGTAAAACGACGGAGCAAATGGCGCTCTTTTTCGATAGTATTAAAGGAAGAAATAACGAACTGTGCTTGGCAAATTCAGCGGGCATTGTTGGTTGGCCAAATAGTCATTGTGATTGGGTTAGACCTGGCTTAATGCTTTATGGCGTATCACCAATGATCGATTCAACAGGGCAAGATCATCAATTAATCGCAGTAATGCGATTAACCAGCAGTATTATTGCTATTCGTGATGTAAAAGCGGGTGAAACGGTTGGTTATGGCAGTGCCTGGCGTGCAGCGAGCGATACTCGAATTGGTGTGGTAGCAATGGGTTATGGCGACGGCTACCCAAGACATGCGCCAAACGGCACGCCAGTGATGATTCAAGGTAAGCGCTTTGTGATTGTCGGTCGTGTGTCGATGGATATGATCACCGTAGAACTTGGCGATGACGACTCAGTGGCCTTAGGTGATGAAGTAGAGTTATGGGGACCAAATTTGCCAGTTGAGCAAATTGCGCAGTTTGCAACGACCATTCCTTACGAGCTTCTGTGCAACATAACCCCTCGGGTTGAATATAAGTATATCCAAGAATAGTTTTATTTTACAGCTAAGTGCGAGGTTTAGAATACCTCGCCTTGTATTGTAGCGACTAAGGTGCGAGCACCTCCGTAATCTCTGTGTTCACCAAGATAAATACCTTGCCACGTGCCCATATTAAGCTGACCATTAGCAATGGGAATTGAGATACTTGAACCCAGTGTGCTTGCCTTAATATGCGCTGGCATATCATCATCACCTTCGTAATCATGCTGATAATAACTTTGACCTTGCGGTACAAACTTATTGAAATGAGTTTCCATATCAATACGCACGGTTGGATCGGCGTTTTCGTTAATCGTTAAACTCGCAGATGTGTGCTGTATAAATAGGTGCAGTATGCCAATACGATAATTGCTCAGTTCAGCAAGATGATGCGTAATTTCAGCGTCTATTAAATGAAAACCTCGCGCACGAGGTTTTAATTGAAAGCTTTTTTGTTGCCAACTCATAATTATAGTTTGTCGAAACAAACCTCAATATGTGCTGCACCAAAATCCGATGTAAACGGCATAATAAGTTTAGGGCCTTCACATTTATGCGTGATAGTGTGGTCTTTACCTGATACAACAACGGGCGTTGCCATATCAAATTCGTAGCCCTTGTCGCCTAATAGGTTTTTAGCACCACCGGCAACCATATTGGTAATTTCACCAACCATATCGGTGACCTCTTCATTTATTTTCTCAGGGCGTTCACCGAGCATGCGCTCCATAATGGTCATGGCGAGTTCGCCATCAAATGTGATAGACAAAGAACCTTTAGTTTGTGGGCCAACCATGCCGATTAAGCCAGATACATCGCCAACAGCTACTTCTGTTTTCTTTATTTTGGGCTTGCCCGGCGATAGATCAGTTTGTGCCATTGTTGATAACACATTGAGCAAAGAAGAAATAAATGGGTTTATGAATTCTACATTCATGTTTTAGTCCGGTTCCGTTTTTTAGGCGTATATCATCTATAATTCAAGAATGAAGTTGCGATTTTTGCAAACTAATTCTGATATTTATTGACACTTAGCGCAAATACCACGCGCTTCAATTGTTTGAGTTACAACTTTAAAACCCAAATCTGTCGCTTGGTTGTTCAGCTCGTGCGCAATTGCGTGAGAATGAAGCTCTTCAACATGGCCGCATTTTTCGCAAATGAGTAACTGAACTGGATGAGTATGTTCAAAATGATGGCACAGCATAAATGCATTAGTGCTTTCAATTTTGTGAATAAAGCCCATTTCGGCTAAGAAATCGAGCGCTCTATAGATTGTAGCAGGTTTTGCATTAGGCTCAGTTTGCTTTAATTGCTCTAGCAAATCATAAGCGCCAACACCTGATTGAGTGCCAGCCAATAAGCGAAAAACTTTCTCGCGAATTGTCGTAAAGCGAACCCCTTTGTCGTTGCAAACGACTTTTGCTTTTTCTGTTAATGCTTCAACTGTCATAAAATTGTTCCTCGATATCAAAGTCATCTTACCACAATCAATTTAACTATTTGTAGTTAAGTCTTTAAGCAAATCCCTCTTTTATGAATATAAATTGAGCAAAGACAAAAAATCGAGTAGAATCGCGACCCCATATTTACTGAGGTGTAGCGTGAATAGACGTTTTTCTGTAGCCCCAATGCTCGATTGGACGGATAGGCATTGTCGTACTTTCCATCGACAATTAACAAAGCATTCAGTGTTATACACTGAGATGATTACAACTGGTGCAATTATCTTTGGCAAAGGTGATTACTTACATTTTGGCCAACATGAGCAACCAGTGGCATTGCAATTGGGTGGTTCCGATCCTAAAGCATTAGCAGAATGCGCAAAACGTGCTGACCAATATGGTTATCAAGAGATTAATTTAAACGTCGGTTGCCCATCTGATCGAGTGCAAAATGGCCGTTTTGGTGCCTGTTTAATGGCTGAGCCTCAGTTAGTGGCTGAATGTATTTCGGCGATGAAAGCGGAAACAGACGTTCCTGTTACCGTTAAAACGCGTATTGGAATTGACGAGCAAGATTCTTACGAGTTCTTAACTGCATTAATTGATGCTAATTATAATGTGGGTTGTCGTGATTTTATAATCCATGCACGTAAAGCGTGGTTACAAGGTTTAAGCCCGAAAGAAAACCGTGAAATCCCGCCGCTCGATTATGAGCGTGTTTACCAACTTAAGCGTGATTTTAGTGATTGTCACATTTCACTAAACGGTGGCGTAAAAACCATTGATGAATGTTTAACGCATTTACAGTATATTGACGGTGTAATGGTTGGACGTGAAGCATATGCCAATCCATATATGCTGGCTGAAGTTGATAAGCTAATTTATGGTGATGAGCAAAGTACCATGTTGACTCGCCACCAAGTGGTGCGCAATATGTTTGATTATATAGAATCAGAAATGACACAAGGTGCAAACTTTTGGCATGTTGTAAGGCATATGCTGGGTATTTTCCAAGGTCAGCCAGGAGCACGTTCATACCGTCGTCATCTTTCTGAAAATGGTCATAAGAAAGATGCCCAAATTTCATTACTGGAAGAAGCGCTGGCGTTTGTTCCTGAGTAATATCCCGAAATAGGGAAACCCCAATTCCGTATTTGGGAAAATTAAAAGCTAAATATTGGTTAAATTAACCAGTGTTTGGCTTTTTTTTTATTTATTAGACTGGTGATTTTCGTTATTTTCTTTTAAATCAATTGGTTATGTTTTTGGCATGTTCTTTGTTATGTATTACGTACGATTCTTAATATTAACCGAACGTTATGTTAGCAAAAATAGTTACTACAGCGTTGTTACTTATCAGTTTACTTCTGCAATCTGTACTTGCAACGCAAGCAGAGCAACAAGCGCAGCTTGAGCAGGTGTGTGAGCAAGTACCGAGTGTGGCTAACTTATTGCAATTGAAGTGCGAAAAAGGAGCTTAAAATGTTGGACTTACTTGATTTATTTAGCCTGTTTTTATTACCAGTTGTTAGTTTATTAGTGACAGTGGGTGTGTGGCACGGATTTATTGGGCAGCGTGGTCAAACTCTTTTTAAATAATTAATCTGCAGCTTTATTTCATATTTAAGCTTGTAATCTTTGTTAATCCTTAATCTGCGAATTTCTCCCCTCTTGGGGCAGCTGTAATACGTTTGGAATTACACCTGACGTTTGAGACATTACATATACCTTCTCTATATAAGCTTGTTTGCAATTAATCCCGTTGTTGATGCATTCAATAGCGTTATCAATAGCGCGTTATTTTCTTAGTTAGTGTCGTAACCTTTAATTAATTGTTATCGTAAAGCAGTGCCTTGTAATCTTTTTGATTTAATTCACTACTTAGCGCTAGCTTTAAAATCACGCGCTTAAACCTTCGTAAAATACTCGCTAAATAAAACTTTAATTATTAGTTAATTTAACCAATATTGTGGTTAATTTAACTATTTTACAACTTTTTATAAATCTAAATTAACTTTAACTTATTGTATTTGTTGGTTTTGTTTGTTTTGGCACAATGATTGGAATAACAGAATACACAAGAGAAAAAATAGACGAATATCAACAGGAGAGAGTTATGGGCATTTTTACTCGATTAACCGACATTATCCAAGCGAACGTATCAGCAGCCTTAGACCGTGCTGAAGATCCAGAAAAACTAGTGCGTCTAATGGTACAAGAAATGGAAGAAGCGCTAGTAGAGTTACGCACTACATCGGCAAGCTTGATAGCTGAAAAGAAAACACTGCAGCGCAAGTTAACCAAACAGCAATCATCAGCAGACTATTGGCATGCTCAAGCTGAAAAAGCGTTGCAAAAAGAGCGTGAAGATCTTGCTAAAGCAGCACTTGCTGAAAAGCAAAAAGCAAATAAAGAAATCGATGTGATTCAACCAGAAATTGATCGTATTGATGAAGTGCTAAGTAAAGTTGCGCAAGACAGTAATTCATTGCATCAAAAACTAACGCAAGCGAAGGGCAAACTGAAAGAGTACCAAATTCGCTCGCAGTCAGCAGAAGTTAGAGTGAAAGCCAAATCACAGCTTCACAGTGAGCAAATTGATCGGGCGCTAGAGCGTTTTAACGAAATCGAATACAAAGTGGACCGCATTGAGGCACAAATTGAGTCTTACGAAGTAACTCAGAGTTCGAACCTTAAAACGCAGTTTGACGAGTTAGAAAAAGACGACGCACTAGATGAAGAGCTAGCGGCATTGAAAGCACAAGTTGCTAAAAAAGCAGCGTAGGAGGGGTTATGAAATCTCATATACATAACGGCAGTTTTTACAAAGACAGACTAAACAAAAAAGTGTCGGGCGTGTGCGCAGGTCTTGCTCTTGGTAATAGTTTACCAATCTGGAGCGTAAGATTAGCCGCAGTGGCAGCGTTGTTGGTTTTTCCTGTCGCAACTTTGCTCGCTTATTTTGTTGCAGCAACAGTACTGCCAGCACGCTATTATTAATTTTTTACTTAGGGGAGCTGGACCTAACCGCTCCCCCTAAAATTTACAATAATTAATAATTTTCAGGTACTTTTTGCATCTTCCTCTGTAGTATACTGAATCAAAGCATGGAGGGATTTTGATGTTTAAGCGCTATCTATTAATTATTATTTCAGTTTTTTCTTTTTCACTTGCAGCTAACCAAATTACAGTATCTGACTTTACTGTTCGCGAGTTTATTCCCGGAGCGCCATCAAGCGTTGGGTATTTTCAGCTTGCTAACCACACGAACCAAGATCAAGTGCTTACTTCAGTCAGCATTGAAAAATTGGGTCGTGTTGAGATCCATAATCATGTGCAGAAAAATGGCATGATGAGTATGGTTAAACTAGAAAAATTGGCCATCGATGCACATTCTACAGCGATGTTTCAATCAGGTGGTTTGCACCTTATGCTGTTTTCACCTAAATCTAAATTAATTAAAGGTGAATCGCTAAGTGCTACATTTAGTTTTGCATCTGGTTTAACGGTAAACGGTAAAGCGACGGTTGTTGGCATTAATGAAAGCGTTGAGAATGCGCATCAGCATCACCACCATCACTAGGAGGGGATATGCAACATAAAGGTAAAATTGCAGCTGCGGTTGCATTTATTTTCTTGTTTTTTTATCTAATCGCGGTTTATTGGAGTATTGAACCCGATATATTTAACGTGCAAGAGCGCGCAGAAAATGCGGCTAAACAAGAACAACAGCAAGTGGTTACCGGTTACGTTACTACAACTGCTGTAATTGAAGTTGCCAGCACATTGTTAAATAAGCCAGGTGGTTATTTAACTAACGATGTAATGCCACCGTCAGTAATGATGGATAATATGCCGTCATGGGAATTTGGCGTGTTGGAAATGACCCGTGATATCACGTTGGCAATGCGTAAAGATTTTAGTCGCTCTCAGTCTCAATCAACGGAACACTCTGAGCTTAAAGCTGCACAGCCACAGTTTAATATCAATTCAACCGCATGGATTTTACCAAGTGCGGAAGATGAGTATCAAAAGGGCATAGACGCATTAATTCGTTACCGTAAAGATATCGCAAATCCGGTAGATTCTAGCGCGCAATTTTATGCTCGAGCTGACAATTTACGTGCCTACCTAAAAGAGGTTGAAAAGCGTTTAGGTAGTTTAAGCATGCGTTTAAGCAGTAGCGTAGGGCAAGATAAAATTAACACTGATCTTGCCGGCGATACAGCTGCGCGTCGCGCAAGTTATGCGCCATCACACCAATTGGTTAAAACGCCTTGGTTAGAAATCGATAATGTATTATATGAAGCGCGCGGTGCGAGTTGGGCGCTGTTACATTTTTTTGCGGCCATTGAAACCGACTTTGCCGATGTGTTAGAAAAGAAAAATGCACGTGTTAGCGTTAAGCAAATTATGCGTGAATTGGAAGCAACACAAGAAACTGTTTGGAGCCCAATGGTGTTAAACGGCAGTGGCTTTGGCTTTGTCGCAAATCACTCATTGGTAATGGCAAATTATTTATCGCGCGCGAATGCCGCGATTATTGAATTATCAGAATTACTCTCTCAGGGATAACTTAATGAAAAAAATGATGTTTGGTGCAGCACTAATTGCTGCCGCAATGGTACCACAGGCGAAAGCAGACACTTTGTTAGGCCTGTATGTTGGTGGTGATTATTGGGCTGCACAAACCGATGGTGCGCTAGGTACGTCGAGCGATATGCAAAGCTTCAATTTTGAAGATAAAGAATACGGCAGTTACTATGCAGCGCTTGAGCACCCAATCCCGTTAATACCAAATGTAAAATTAAAATATACCCAATTAGAATTAGCAGCTGATGCCAATTTAAATACCTCGTTTGGCTTTGGTGATAAAGTATTTAAAGTTAACTCAACAGTTACAGGCGACAGTGATTTAAGCCATGTTGATTACGTACTTTATTACGAAATCTTCGACAACGACTTGGTGTCGATTGATTTAGGTTTATCTGCTAAACAGTTTGATGGCTATGTAGCGGTTAAAGGCGATCAACAAGGTTCAAACTTTGGTGAAGAGTCGGTTGATTTTAATGGTTTTATTCCTATGGCTTATGGTGCGGTGCAGTTTGGTTTACCGTTTACTGGATTGAGCGCATTTGCCGAAGGCCAGCTATTAGCAATTGGTGATAGCAAAATTCAAGATTATCAAATCGGTGTTGCGTGGGAGTTTATCGATAATATGGCGGTGGATGTTGCTGTTAAAGCTGGTTACCGTGCAATGTTACTTGAATTAGATGACGTTGATGATATTTACACAGATATCGACGTTGATGGTGTATTTGCTGGCTTGCAAATTCACTTCTAATAGAATACCCGCATCGGAATTTGGTTTACGCTAGCAAATAGCTGGGTTTACCAAGTTCATACTATAGTTTTGCCAACTTTAGCTGTTGGCAAAACTCACATCAAAGCTCTTCTCTAATGCCTTTTTCAGGCACTCTAAATATTGATTACTAAGTTTATTACTGGTTAATCGCGCTAGCGAGAACCCTGTTTGGGTAAACTTATAGTACGTTAAAATACTGCCTTGACGCTTAGCTGTTAGGGTTAAGGTACCGTTGGCAAAGCTTAATGTTTGGCTTTCACCTCGTTCAAATGCTTTAGATTCAATCTCTTGCTGATAAATTAACTCAATGTCGATAAGTGTTAAAATATCGGGATAATTGAGTCCGGCGCTACTTAAGTTCACGTAGTTTTTTTTATGCGGATTTAAAAAATTAAGCAAACTTGGCGCAAGGTAGCTGCCAGTAATTATTTGGTGAAACCCATCACTGGCCGATTTACCCGCACACCCTGTTGCCAATTGTAATACGTCAGCTTCTTTTGGTGTGATGTGTTTAAGCGTGATCAAACTCTTATACGAAAATGATCCCGGATTAATAACTTCACCAGCAAGTACTTTCGCCCATAACTTTTGAATATTGCTATTGCTGGTATCTTCGGCCAGCTCTAAAAAGCGCTCAATCCAATCAGGGTCCGGCTCACCTTGTGAGGTTACTGGCGGGCAGTAATGTTGCGCTAATCCAAGAATCGATTCAATATTTGTTTGTTTTCGAACGAGTGCAAGCTTACGGCGCTTTTGTGCGCGTTGCAGTGTGCTTTCGGTGCTATTGTAATTTGGTAGAGGGTTAAGGGTTTTAGAAACACTGTCTTGCTCAAGGCGCTTTGATGCTTGCTCTGCGTTTACTTTATTGTGTTCTACACCCACTTTGCTTTTAATTATCTTTGCAAGGTGTTGTTGTGCCGTAATCGGTTTAATTGGCATCTTGTTGTTCCATCTTTTGACTTTTGCAAAGCGAGTTTAAATTTCGTAACCCTAAATCAATCGCGTCCTGCATTTTATATTTATGGTATTGCGTTAATAAACTACCCACTAGCGGGGTGTTAATGCCACCTTCAATTGCCCAACTTATTTGTAATTTATTGGCAAATGGCTTGGCAACAAAGTGACCAATATTAGTATGGTGGTCAATAATACTGGTGTAGGAAATGCTGTTATTACTAATCGCTGTTACCGTCATTTCACCAATGCGTTCGCCGCTTTGCCACTTTAAATAGGCGCCAATCTTATTACTGTTAGCAAGCTCTAACTCTTGCCATGTTTTTTCGTACGTTGCCCACGGTGTCCACAAGTGCCAATTAGCTAAATCCAACACCCAGCTTTGAAATTGCGGTTGCTGACAATGGCTCGTTATGGTTTTTTCAATGGTATAGCGATTTGGCAATAAAGCGCTGGTTATTGCAATTACCAAAACTATGCTAAACAAGGTGCGAATTAAGTACCGCATTTGGCTCCGTATTTTCAGAAAACACTATAGTTATCATAGTATTTTTAAACATTCTAATTAATAGTCTATACTAGGTAAGTGGCTGATGCTAACGTTGCTTTAGCGCTATGTTTTGCTCACCAAAGTTTAAGTGGCAAATTACCGGATAACAAAAAAAATAATTGTGACCAGAGAAAGAGTTCAAAGGTCTTGTGACGACGTAGAGGTTTCATGACACAACCTGCCGAAGAACAGTTTTTATTCTTGAATGAAGATGATAACGAAACCCCCGAGCAGTACTCTGGTTTTTGGGATGTTTTGATAGTAGATGACGAGCCTGAAGTGCACTCCGTTACACAGCTGGCGCTGTCAGGTTTATCGTTTTGGAATAAACAACTCAGATTTCATCACGCATACAGTGGTGAAGAAGCAGTTAAAAAACTAACTGAAATCCCCAATATTTCAGTGGTTTTGCTCGACGTGGTAATGGAAACCGATGACGCCGGATTAGTAACGGTTAAACGTATTCGCGAAGAGTTAAACAATTCACAATTACGAATTATTTTACGTACAGGTCAACCGGGTTACGCACCGGAAGAAAATATCATTCGTGAATATGATATTAATGACTATAAAACAAAAACCGAACTGACACGCGCCAAACTGGTAACCTCACTTGTAACGGCACTTCGCTCTTATCAACAACTATGCGAGCTATCAGAGCATAATACTGGCCTTGAAAAAGTACTTGATGCGGCCAAATCGATTAACGGTCTTGAAGATTTAACGGCCTTTGCTTCACAAGTTATTGAGCAGATCGCCAAGTTGTTAGACGGTTCTGGTGACGGTGTGATTGTGAGTGCTGAGGGGGGACGTTCTGCTGTGCTTGGTGGTAGTGCTGAATACAAAGGAGCTGTTTGGCAAGGCATAGAACAAATAGATAACAGCCGAGCGCTAGGCGTATTACAACAAACGTTAGCAAATAAAACCCATCAAATTGACGAGCATGACAGCTGCTTTTTTGTTGAAGATGACAAATCGCAGTTTGCTATTTATCTTGAAACCAAAGAAATGGTGCATGAGCAGCAGATCAAGCTTATTGAAATCTTTTTGCAGAATGTGTCATCCGCATTTAAAAATGTCAGAATGCTCAGTGAGCTGCGCGA
This sequence comes from Pseudoalteromonas sp. NS-SX12, assembly GCF_057367955.1. Taxonomy (NCBI): domain Bacteria; kingdom Pseudomonadati; phylum Pseudomonadota; class Gammaproteobacteria; order Alteromonadales; family Pseudoalteromonadaceae; genus Pseudoalteromonas; species Pseudoalteromonas sp. NS-SX12. Next base: position 1,505,995 of record NZ_CM170634.1, read on the forward strand.
CGCAGCGTATAAAGATAAACTCACCAAGCTACCAAATCGTAACGATTTTATAAATCAAATTGGCCGTTTTTACTCAGATAGTAATAACGATTTTTCTCTTTACTTTATTGATATAGCTGATTTTTCATCAATTAATAATGGTTTAGGGCAAGATGTTGGCGATTTACTATTACAAGCGGTAGCAACGCGAATTCAAGAAGATGTAATTGGCATTCGTTATTTTGCGCGCATTGGCGCGGATGTATTTGCTGCATTAGTTGAGTCCGACAAAGTGACGCCTGAGTCACTCAATCATATATTGTCTTTGCCTTTTCATGCTGGTGAACATTTATTGCCGGTTAACTTTCACTTGGGCGTCTGTGAGCAGCAGTACTTCTATAAAGATGGAAAACAAACACTCAAGTCGTGTTATATCGCACTTAATTTAGGTAAAAAGCACTTAAGATTTAACTACGAATATTATCTGCCTGAAATGGAAGAGAAAATGGCGTGGCAGCTTGGGGTGTTAAAAGAACTGCGTCATGATTTTAGCGAACATAAGTTGGCTGTGTGGTATCAACCGCAAATTTGTTTAGCAACACGTGAAGTAATTGGCTGCGAAGCATTATTAAGATGGCCAAACGAGCAGGGCAGTTTTATTTCTCCGGCGATTTTTGTGCCCTTAGCTGAGCAATCAGGGTTAATTTTACCAATTGGTCAATGGGTGTTAGAGCAAGCTTGTATAACGCAAAAGCAGTTATTAGAACTTGGTTTTGATATGCGTATTGCCGTGAATGTTTCAGTGCCGCAATTTCGTGATCCTCAGTTTGTTAGCAAAGTAAAAGACACATTAGCAGATCACCAAATAAACCCTCAGAAAATTGAGTTAGAAGTAACTGAAAGCATTGTGATGGATGAACCTGAAATTGTGATTGAAGCACTAACTGAGCTAAAAGAGCATGGTTTAGAAATTGCAATTGATGACTTTGGCACTGGCTTTTCGTCATTGTCATACCTTAAAAAACTGCCACTTAACCGCATTAAAATAGACAGGGCCTTTGTAAAAGATATTCCTGAAGACAGTGGTGCCATTGCTGAGTTAATTGTATCACTGGGCAAAAAGCTTGGTTTAAACACCATTGCTGAAGGGATCGAGAATGAAGATCAGGCAAGTTGCTTGCGCCTAATGGGTTGTGAAGAAGCGCAGGGCTTTATGTTTGCAAAGCCAATGCCGTATGAAGAACTCAAACAATTCTTATTGGCTAAAAAATAAACACTAGAGGCTGGCGCTAAACTCAGCTATAATTTGCGGCCATTTTATTCTAGGGGCATTTTATGGCTGCTTTATCAGCAGAGCGTAGTCTTTTTTCATATCCAAAATATTGGGCCGAGTGTTATGGTCCATCGCCTTTTTTACCAACCAGCAGAGAAGAAATGGATGCCCTTGGTTGGGATTCGTGTGACATTATTATTGTAACGGGTGATGCCTATGTTGATCACCCAAGCTTTGGCATGGCTGTAATTGGTCGTGTGCTTGAAGCGCAAGGCTTTCGTGTCGGTATTATTTCACAGCCAGATTGGTCATCAAAAGATGCCTTTATGTCACTCGGTAAACCAAATTTATTTTACGGTGTAACTGCGGGTAATATGGACTCGATGATCAACCGTTATACCGCAGAAAAGCGTTTACGCCATGATGATGCGTATACGGCCGGTAATATTGGTGGTAAACGCCCTGATCGCGCGGTGATTGTATATAGCCAGCGTTGTAAAGAAGCTTATAAAGATGTGCCAGTGGTTATCGGTGGCATTGAAGCAAGTTTACGCCGTATTGCCCATTTTGATTACTGGTCTGAAAAGGTGCGTCGCAGTGTTATTTTTGACGCCAAAGCGGATATTTTAATTTACGGTAATGCAGAAAGGCCTTTAGTTGAAGTGGCGCACGGTATTGCTGCGGGTAAAACCATGGATGAAATGCATGACATTCGTGGTACTGCTGTTATTCGTAAAGAGCCATTACCTGGCTGGCGCGGCTCAGATTCCACTGCCATTGATAAAATCGGCAAGATAGACCCAATTCCAAACCCTTATGGTGCAGATGACGTAGGTTGTAGCAAATCAGAATTTAAACAAGCGGGTATTGAACTAGGCGCTGAAGCTAAGCCTATTACCATTCAGCCGCCGCGTTTAAAGCCGTGGGAAAAAGTGTATGTAAAGCTGCCAGCTTATGAACAGGTAAGTGTAAATAAACCTCTGTATGCACATGCGTCACGTATTTTACACCAAGAAACTAACCCAGGTTGTGCCCGCGCACTATTCCAGCGTCATGGTGATCGTTCTGTTTGGGTGAACCCACCGGCATTTCCACTTGAAACACAAGAGATGGATGATGTATTTGGTTTACCGTATCAGCGTGTGCCTCACCCAAGCTATGGTGATGAGAAAATTCCTGCTTACGATATGATCAAAACTTCGGTCAATATTATGCGAGGCTGTTTTGGTGGCTGTTCATTCTGTTCAATTACAGAGCATGAAGGGCGTATTATTCAAAGCCGTTCAGAACAATCAATTATTGATGAAATTGAACAAATTCGTGACAAAGTACCGGGTTTTACAGGTGTTATTTCTGATCTTGGTGGCCCAACAGCCAATATGTACAAATTGCGTTGTAAAAGTAAAAAAGCAGAAAGCACTTGTCGCCGTTTGTCGTGTGTTTTCCCTGATATTTGTAAGCATATGGATACTGACCAAACGCCAACAGTAAACTTGTATCGCAAAGCGCGTGAAGTTGAAGGTGTGAAGAAAGTATTAATTGCATCAGGTGTGCGTTATGACTTAGCAATTGAAGATCCTAACTATGTTAAAGAGTTAGTGACACATCATGTTGGCGGTTACTTAAAAATCGCTCCAGAACATACCGAAAATGGCCCATTATCTAAAATGATGAAACCGGGAATGGGCACCTATGATCGCTTTAAAGAGCTTTTCGAAAAGTACTCAAAAGAAGCGGGTAAAAAACAGTATTTAATACCGTATTTTATCTCTGCTCACCCAGGTACAACAGATTTGGATATGGTCAATATGGCATTGTGGTTGAAGCGCCATGATTTCAAATTAGATCAAGTGCAAAATTTTTACCCGTCGCCAATGGCAAATGCCACTACCATTTACCATACAGAGATGAATTCGCTTAAGAACATTAAGAACAATACGGAAGTCGTTAGTGTGCCAAAAGGCGCGCGTCAGCGTCGCTTGCATAAAGCGATTCTGCGCTATCACGATCCTGCCGGTTGGCCAATGATCCGTGAAGCATTAAAGAAAATGGGTAAGGCGAACCTGATTGGTAATGGCCCAAATTGTTTAGTGCCTGCAGAATCAAGAAATGAGCAACGTAAGTCTGGTCAGAGTAAAGGTGGTAGGCCTGCACTGTCTCGCCATACGGGTTTTGGTCAGTTTAATAAAGCAAATACAAAGCCTAAGGTGGGTGGCAATAAGTCACGAGGTGGTAAATCTGCAAACTTTAGTAAGAGCAGAAAAAAAGCCAGCTCGTAAGAGTTGGCTTTTGAATGTTACTTTACTCAATCGGAATTCCCTTCCTGAAAACAACTATACGGTTTTTAGCTTAAGCTAAACTGAATAACTTAAGCTTAGGTTAAATAACTCAAGTTCAGCTTAAACAAAAAATGGCGAGCTAATAGCTCGCCATTTTAGTATTTAAATTAGATTACTCTTTCTCAAATGGCACGCCATTTTCCATCCATTTTGGTGCTGGCTTACCTTTAAGGTGGTGATCGAAGTATTCCATCATACGAATCGAGAAATCCACTTGGTTCGGAAATTTCTTCAGGTGATGCGGTTCACCTTCGTATTGTAAGAAAATTACATCTTTACCTGCACGGCGAAGTGCAAGGTAGTATTGGATCCCTTCCTGCCACGGCACTGCGCCATCTTTGTCACCAAACATAATCATAATTGGTGTATTAACTTTATCGGCGAAAAATACCGGTGAGTTTTCAATATAGAGATCTAAGCCATCAAACAAGTCTTTGCCAATGCGGCTTTGTCCTGTTTCGTACTGGAATTGACGTGCAAGACCTGATTTTAAACGAATGCCACTGTATGCACTGGTCATGTTTGATACTGGTGCACCCGATACAACCGCTTTAAACATATCTGTTTGCGTTACCATAAAGGCACTTTGGTAACCGGCCCATGAGTGACCTTGTAAACCAATTTTGTCTTTGTCTGCCACACCCATATCAATCAGTTTTTGTGCTGCGTTAATCATAGTCTGAGTCGATGATTTACCTGGGTGGCCAATTTCAAAACGGATATCCGGTAAGAAAATAGCGTAACCGTTTGAAGTAAACATTGGGAAGTTCGGTCTGTGGTTTAACTCCATTTTCGGGAAGTCATACATGCGTTGGCTCATATAACGGTAGAAATAAATTACTACAGGTACTTTATCGCCTTTTTTATAGCCTGCAGGTTTTATTAGCACGCCTTGTAAATCTTCACCGTTAAACCCTTTATACTTTACAAGTTCCGGTTTGCTTGCCCATGCAAAACTCTCTTTTTGAGGATTCAGGTTAGTTAATTTTGTTGAAGTGGAAAGCGACGTGTTGCTTACCCAAAAATCAGGAAACTCATGATAGCTTTGACGCGTATAAATTAGCGTATCGGCATGTTTCGCTTTCTTTACTAGGTCAAAACGCGCTTCGCCAGTTAAAACCTGTTCAAGTTGGTTGTTTGCTAAATTAAGTTTTGCAACGCCGGTTTGTTTGTTCTCTAGGTTAAAGCTTGAAAGTAATAACGTATCGTTTAAATCAAAAGATAGTTTGTTTTTATCTACGTTTTTAACACGATAACGTGTTTCGCTTTTATAACCATGAGTTAAACGCGCGCCTTGCTGCGTGTTTACATCAAATGCCCAAATGTCATATTTGTCATATACATAAAGGGTATTACTATCACTGCTCCAACCGGCAAATCCATAGCCAGGTTGTTCACTTGGATAATCGTGTTGGTCGTCGCCAAACGTTGCTCGAATGCCTTTGGTTATCGCATTAAGCTTGGCGTCTTTGAGTGATTTAAGCTGAACTTGGCCCTTATCGAAGTATGCGGCAAATTGACCATTAGGTGAAAGCGTCGGACGTGCGCGGGTATTTTCGCTAATTTTAACGCTCTTGCCGGTTTTAGTATCTACCGCATAGTAATCCGCAAAGAAACCGTCATACATAATTTTGTGAAGATGCGGCTTATTGCTATAACCAAGTAAAAATTGCTTTTCAGTATGCAGGCTTACATCCCTTACAAGCTCAGTTTCGAGCTGTACTGCTTTATCGCTGTTTAAATGAAATACCGCTTGGTAATGGCGATTTTTATTCTTTTCATTCCATTGCTGAATTTCGCGCGGCTTTATTTCGGCATCTTTGTGGTGCCATACTTTTAAACCTTTTTGGTCACGAATCACATCGTAATCATAAAGGTCGTTTTGCTCTTTATATTTTTTTTGTTCAACTTTTGCTGAGAGTAATGGGCGTGTCTCAAAATAAAGGCGCTCGCCAGTTTCAGACCATTTTAATTTAGCCGTTTTACCGATAAACCAATTCTCGATAGGCGTTTCGATTTGTTTTAATTGGTTGTTTTCACTGTGCCATAAGTAAAGTGAATGTTCACGACGACGCTTATCATCATTAACGTAATTACCGACCGAAAGCGCTAGAACATCATTTTCTGGGTGCCATACGAGTTCGTTAGCTACAACGCCAGGCTCAGTAAATAAGCTGCTCATTTCAAAATTTGGCAGAGCGATTTGGCTAATGGCGTTTTTATCGCCTTCTTTGCTTACTTGGCTTACAACAAGTTGCGTGTTGCTTGGTGCAATGGCGTAAGTAAGCACGTTTTCAATTGAATGCGTTTTATCGTTTGTTAAGTTCACAATATTAAGGGTGTAAACTTTATCTTTTTTATCCGCTTTTAATTTCGCGTCTTTATCGTCTTTGTCTTTTGATTTTTTATCTGCTTTTTTATCACTTTCGGCTTCGTCTTTATTCTTAACTTCGGTGCGGTAAGCCAACCAGTTTCCATCATTTGAAATAACAAAGTCTTCAACACGCTCAAAGGTGATAACCTTGCCGGTTTCGCTATTTACTAACGATAAATCATTTTTTAGCTTTTTCTTTTTATCTTTTGATGCACTTTCACTAGCAAGTAGGTCTGGTTTAACGGTAAACGCGACCCATTTCTCATTTTTATTAATAACCGGTGATGTGCCGCGTTCAACCGTAGCAAGCAATGCTTTGTTATTTAGCGTATAAACCTGTCCTTCGCTGTTACCGCGATAAGGGCTTGCGCTAAATGCGAGTAAATTTCCCTGCTCAGAAAGTTGGGTCGACTTTGCGTATTTAAAATCAAATACGTCTTTAAATTGAAGAGGTTCGCTGGCGCTTAATGCAAAACTGGTTGCTAACGCTAAGCTTGAAAGTGTAAACGCGAGTTTCATTAATGATTACCTAGTGCTAATTATTAGCTCTAGTGTAAACAGAAACCAAAAAGAAGAAAGAGAATGCGATAAGTCGCAAAATAGCGCGTTGAAGTAAAACATTTACTTCAACGCGAGGGGGTTAGTGCCAAGCTAAGGTGAAAAGTGACCACTGCGCGTCAAATTGCGCGGTTGGTTTTGCTTTAAAATCTGAGCGCACAAACTGGTTCATTTTACCTTCAACGTAGGCTAAAAGTAGATTTGCTAACTGTTCTTCTGCAAGGGTAAAGGTTTTACCTTCACGTAATTTGCGCTCGCGCAATACTTGCTTTAGTTGCGTTTCTAACTTTTCAAATAAGCCTTGAATACGCTCACGTAAACGCTCTTGTTCACCTTGCAGTGCATCACCGGTAAGAATGCGCGTAATGCCTGGATTTTTTTCAGCAAAGCTCAGAAGTAACAATAAAATATTGTGAATACGGCTATGGGTGTCTTTTTCTTTTTCTAAGATAAGATTGATATTTGAAAGCAGGGCATTTTCAATAAACTCAATTAAGCCTTCAAACATACGTGCTTTGCTTGGAAAGTGGCGATAAAGCGCCGCTTCTGAAACACCTACCTCAGTGGCTAGTTTAGCCGTGGTGATACGCTGTCCTGGACTGGTTTCAAGCATTTGCGCAAGTGCTTGTAAGATTTCTTCCTTGCGATTACTACGTTTTGTGGCAGGCATTTTTATCCCTTACTTCTTATCATTATTATCAACCTCAAGAGGCGCATATCTTAATTACTTATGATTTTAGATGCCAGTTTTTTTACTTTTTAGCCGCGAGTTTTGACGCGATTTCTTTCAATATTAAATGGCTAATTTGTTGTTTCGATTGCAGTGATAAATGACGCTCACCCTCCGGCCAAAAGAGTGTCATGGCATTGTTTTCACTATTAAAACCAATGCTAGAATCAGACACATCGTTGGCGCAAATCATATCGAGATTTTTATTTTTTAGTTTGCCTTTGGCGTAGTTAGCAACATCGTTGGTTTCGGCTGCAAAGCCTACTGTAAACGGGCGATTTGCTTTTAGTGCAGCAACTGAGGCAATAATGTCAGGGTTTTTGCTGAGCTCAATGGTCATGGTATCGCCCTGTTTTTTAATTTTATTATTTGCAGTCGTTGTTGCCTTGTAATCGGCAACAGCTGCGCAGCCAATAAATACATCTGAATTAACTGCTAACTCCATGGCTGCATCATGCATTTGCTGTGCGCTTTCTACATCAAAACGATTTACTTCACTCGGTGTGGTTAAATTCACAGGGCCACTAATTAAGTTTACATTAGCTCCTAGTGCTTTTGCGGCACGCGCCAATGAAAATCCCATCTTTCCTGAGCTGTGATTAGAAATAAAACGTACAGGGTCAAGCGCTTCACGGGTTGGACCCGCTGTAATGGTTACGGTTTTGCCTGCAAGTAGTGGGGTATCTTCGCGCATTAAACACAACTCAACTAGCTCGTTTGGCTCTAACATGCGGCCTTTACCTACATCGCCACAGGCTTGTTCACCACTGGCAGGTCCCCAAATAGACACACCATATTCACTTAATTTTTGTAAGTTTTGCTGGGTTGCAGGGTGGGCATACATTTGCTGATTCATTGCCGGTGCAATCGCTACTTTTGCCGGGGTTGCGAGTACCAAGGTGGTTAATAGATCATCGGCCATACCATGGGCCATTTTAGCTATGGTGTTAGCGCTGGCTGGGGCAATTAAAATAAGGTCAGCCCATTTAGCAAATTCAATATGGCCCATTGCCGCTTCTGCCGCAGGGTCAAGTAAGGATGTCGAAACTGGGTTTCCTGATACAGCTTGCATGGTAAGCGGGGTTATAAACTGTTGCGCAGAGTCGGTCATTACCACCTTAACTTGCGCACCGTTTTCGGTTAAACGTCTTGTTAATTCAGCACATTTATAAGCAGCAATACCGCCCGTAATTCCCAATACAATTTTCTTCGACATAATATTTAATGACATGTTTTAAATTAGCTAAACCATACCATTTTCCATAATTTTTGGCGAGGCTGGCTATACTAATAAAATGATTTCAAACGTTAACATGGATCGTTAAATGCAAATAAATCAAATGCCCATTGAGGCAAGACCAAGAGAAAAGTTATTAAGTAAAGGCGCTAGTAGTTTAACCGATGCTGAGTTATTGGCGATTTTTTTACGTACTGGCATTAAAGGGCTGAATGCCATTGAGTTAGCCGATACATTACTCAAACAACAAGGCTCAATTGGTCAGCTCTTTTCATTGGAATGTGATTCATTCTGCCAACAATTAGGGCTGGGGCCCGCAAAATATGTGCAGCTGCAAGCTGTGCTTGAATTAAGTAAACGCTTTTTTGCTGAGCAACTTCAGCGTGAAGCCGTATTTGATTCGCCTTATTCGGTAATAAATTATTTAAAGTGCGAACTACAAAAAGAGCATAAAGAATGTTTTTATCTACTGTTACTCGATAGCCAAAATAGGCTCATTAAATCGGTTAATCTATTTCAAGGCACCATTAATGCCGCATCTGTCTATCCACGAGAAGTTGTTACTACGGTATTAAAATACAACGCGGCAAATGTGATTTTGGCCCATAATCACCCCAGTGGTATCGCTGAGCCTTCAGAGGCAGATAAATTAATAACTAAGCGACTATCAGACGCACTTGGTTTGATTGATGTGAGTATTTTAGATCACATTATAATTGCAGCAGGTAATACGCATTCCTTTGCAGAGCATGGTCAAATTTAAAGGGTAAAAACTGAGTTTATTAATGCTTTTTTGTAAATAGCTGTTTTTACAGTTATTAATATTATTGAAAATTATTCTCAATAGCATTAAAATTTGTAGTGTAATTAATTTTGAAAGCACTCACTTATTATGTACGTTTGTATTTGTCATGCAGTTACTGAAAATCAGATTAAACAGGCCGTAACCGATGGTATGGATTCGATGCGTGATGTGCGTGGCTGTTTAGGTGTAGGCAGTCAATGTGGTAAATGTGTATGTCATGCAAAAGATGTAATCACACAATCACAGCAAGAGTTAGCTATTAAAGTAAGTGTTGATTACACCAGCTGCCAGAAAGTAGCTTGATTCAAAATATGAGATTTCTAAATAAAAAAACCGCGTAAATCGCGGTTTTTTATTACTCAAAATAAAGTCTATTTACTTGTGATAATCCAAGCAAATTTCCACTTCATTTTTTGAACCCATAGTAACCGCAACGCGCTGGTGAATTTCTTGTGGTTCAATATCTAAAATACGATCAAGGCCTGCATATGCAACGCCGCCAGCTTGTTCTACTAGCATTGCCATTGGGTTTGCTTCATAAAGTAAGCGTAGCTTGAATGGCTTTTCCGGGTTTTTCGTGTCTTCAGGGTAAGTAAATAAACCGCCGCGACATAATAAACGGTGCACATCACCTACCATGCAGGCAATCCAACGCATATTGAAGTTTTTCTTACGTGGGCCTTCTTCGCCAGCAAGGCAATCAGCAATATAGTTTTGCATTGGTGCTAGCCAATGGCGCTGATTTGATGCATTAATTGCGAATTCTTTAGTATCTTCAGGAATAGCTACTTTGTCTTCAGTAAGTAAGAAACTGCCGTGCGTTCTATCTAATGTGAATAAACGCGTACCTTTACCAATGGTGAGTGCCAGCATAGTAGATGGGCCATACAGTACATAACCTGCAGCCACTTGGTGCTTGCCCGCTTGCATGAAAATGCTTTGATCATCAGCAGCTTTGTCTTTTGGCGCTTTCATAATTGAGAAGATAGTGCCAACTAACGAGTTAATATCAGTATTTGAAGACCCATCAAGTGGGTCAAATGCAACGATATACTCAGCATCTGGGTTGCCAGCAACAGTATAATCTTCTTCTTCAGATGCAATGGCTTTTACATAGCCAGATTCAAGTAGAATATCTTTGAGTAATTGGTTCGATAAAACATCAAGCTTCTTTTGTGTTTCACCTTGAATGTTCTCGTCTAAGGTTGAACCTAAAACACCTGATAATTCACCTTGGCTTACGCGGAATGAAATTTCTTTACAAGCAGCAAGAATCGTTCTGATCAATGATAAAAGATCACGAGGACAGCCGTCTTCGATCAATACTGGTGGAAGTCTACGCATTTTATATTCCTGACTAATAGCTTATTGCCACGTAAAGTGAGAGGGTGGCAACAGGCAACCTTTCGGCAGCGCTCAGTTAAATTTGTATACAATTGTGCATTAGCTTGTGTATGATTTAAGCACCATGCACCATTGATAATGAAATAACAAAGAAAGATGCAAAGATTAGTACAACCATTTCTGCTGATCTGTGCTTTGTTACTGTTAAGTATACCAAAAGCGCAGGCAACCCTGAAACCCATTGAATCATTTACTCGCGAAATGAATCGTTATCCGGGTTATTTTACCTTTTATTACGATAATGCTTCGGGCAAGGTTTACTTAGAAGTAGATAAATTAAACCATGAATTCTTGTTGCAATTAAGCATGCCTTACGGCTTAGGGTCAAATGATATTGGTCTTGATCGCGGTCAGTTGGGCGATACTAAAATTGTGCAGTTCGAAAAGCATGGCAACAAACTTTTATTAAAACAAAATAATACTTACTACCGTGCAAACAGTACTAACAAAGCTGAGCTGCAAAGTATTCGTGAAGCATTTGCTTCAAGCGTATTGCACGGTTTTGAAATTAAAGCTGCGAGCAATGAGCGCGCTTTAATTGATTACACACCGTATTTATTATCCGATGTACATGGCGTTTCAAGAACGTTAGCGAGTCGAAATCAAGGAAGCTTTAGCTTAGACAAAAGTAAAAGTGCTGTTTATATGCCGCGCTCTAAGTCGTTTGCTAAAAATACTGAGTTAGAAGCGATTGTTAGCTTTAATGGCACAAAGCCGGGTAAATACATCAAACAAATCGCACCAGACCCTTATGCTATTTCAGTACATTTACACCACTCGTTTATTGAATTACCGGATGATGGCTTTAAACCACGTAAATTCCACCCGCAATCGGGTTTTTGGAGTGAAGAATACAAAGACTATGCAGCGCCATTATCTGAGTCTATGTATGTGCGTTATATTCCAAAACATCGTTTAGCGAAAAAAGATCCAACCGCTGAAATTTCAGAAGCCGTTAAACCGATTGTTTACTACCTCGACCCAGGTGTGCCCGACCCGGTAAAAACAGCGTTACTCGATGGTGCAAAATGGTGGCAGGCAGCCTTTGAAGCGGCAGGTTATAAAAATGCTTACCAAGTAAAAATGCTACCTGAAAATGCAGACCCGATGGATATTCGTTATAACGTGATCCAATGGGTGCACCGTGCAACCCGTGGTTGGTCATATGGTTCAAGTGTTATCGACCCGCGCACAGGTGAAATTATTAAAGGTCATGTAACTCTTGGTTCACTGCGTGTACGTCAAGATATTCTAATTGCTGAAGCACTGGCTGCACCTTATTTAAATGGTGATGAAAGCGTAGAAAAACTGCATGCGATGGCGCTTGACCGTATTCGCCAGTTAAGTGCCCATGAAGTAGGTCATACTTTAGGTATTGCGCATAACTTCTCTGCATCAGTAAAAGACCGCGCATCGGTGATGGATTATCCGCATCCGTTAGTGAGCTTTAATGATGATGGCAGCTTTAAAACTGAAAACGGCTATGGCAAAGGCTTAGGTGTGTGGGATATTCAAGTTGTGAAGTATGGCTACTCTGATTTTCCAATTTTGAGCGAAGCAAAAGAGCTTGAAAAAATCTTAGCGGAAAATAAGCGCCTTGGCCTTGAGTTTATTTCCGATAGCGATGCACGCGCGAAAGGCGGTGCACATCCAACAGCACATTTATGGGATAACGGTGAAAATCCAAGCCAAGAATTGTTGCGAGTGCTTTCTATTCGTGAGAAAGCGATGTCGAAGTTTGGCATTCATAATATTAAAAATGGCACGGCACTATCGCAGCTAGAAGAAGTGTTTATTCCACTTTATTTATTCCACCGTTATCAAACAGAAGCAGCGGTGAAATTGATTGCAGGTGTTGATTACGATTATGAATTGCGTAGTGGTGATACTTTTAATGGTAACAAGCTTGTTGATGTTGCTAAACAAAAAGAAGCACTAAGTGCGCTATTAACAACGCTTGAAGCGGACCAGTTAGTAGTGCCTGAGCACATACTTAATGTTATTACACCAAAAGCGTACGGAGAGTATAAAACCCGCGAAAGCCTTACTGGGCGCACCGGTTTAACACTCGATCCGTTAGCATTACCGGAAGTTTCAGCAAATCACACATTAACCCTGCTGTTAAATTCCGAGCGTCTAAATCGCCTTCATTTCCAAGCGATGCGAGATAGCAAACAATTAAGTGCGCGCAATGTGTTATTTCAACTCAGTGAGCAAGTGTTTTTCAGTAACCAAAAGCAAGGCATGTTGCATCAAGTGGCACAGCGCATTCAAATGGTAACGGCATATCATTTAGTGAACACTGCATTAAGTGATAAAACTGACCCTGAAGTACAGGCTGAACTAGCAGGACAAATTGAATTTATAGCCCGTAAATTTGCACGCTCTAATGATAACTTTAAGAAATATCTTGCGAATATCTTATTTAAATCGTTAGAAGAGGGTCAATGGCAAGGTCACTTTAAGCCACTGCCCATGCCGCCGGGCTCACCTATTTAACACCTAAATAGTAAGTTATGGCATACTAAGCCCATTAGCGAAATCTAATGGGCTTTTTTATTGAACTGTTAATCTATTTAAAGCTCATATCGAATTTATACGACAAGAATCAACAACAATGCATATTCATATTTTAGGTATTTGCGGCACCTTTATGGGGGGCATCGCAGCCATTGCAAAATCCTTGGGCCATAAAGTTACTGGCTCAGATCAAAACGTTTACCCACCAATGAGTACTCAACTTGAGTCTTTAGGCATTGAACTAATTCAAGGTTACGATGTTGCTCAGTTAAAACCACAACCAGATATCGTGGTGATTGGCAATGCTATGAGCCGTGGTAATCCATGCGTTGAATATGTGCTTGAAAATCGCATTCCTTATACTTCGGGCCCAGAGTGGTTAAAGCACAATGTACTGCAAGATGCGTGGGTACTAGCGGTGTCGGGCACCCATGGTAAAACTACCACTGCAAGTATGCTTGCATGGGTATTAGAATACGCAGGTCTTGATCCAAGTTTTTTAATTGGTGGTGTAGTACAAAACTTTGGCCTGTCGGCGCGCATTGGCAAAACACCGTTTTTTGTCATTGAAGCAGATGAATATGACACCGCGTTTTTTGATAAGCGCAGTAAGTTTGTGCATTATCTGCCGCGCACCTTAATTCTTAATAACCTTGAGTTTGACCACGCTGATATTTTTGAAAATTTAGCGGCAATTCAAAAGCAGTTCCATCATTTATTACGCATTGTACCTGGGCAAGGTAAAGTGATTTGGCCAAGCGATGATGCGAATATACAAAAGGTAATAGAAAAAGGCTGCTGGAGTGAGCAAGAGCAACTTGGCAATGACTGGGATTACCAACTTGTAAACGCAGATGGCAGTGAGTTTGATGTATTGCTCAGCGGCGATATCGTTGGTCGTGTGAACTGGCAAGCAATTGGCGAACATAACGTTAAAAACGCTTTAATGACGATTGCAGCAGCGCGCCATGTAGGTATTCCTGTTGAAACATCAATTGCGGCGTTGGCCGAGTTTATTTCACCAAAACGTCGTATGGAATTAAAAGGCGAGATTGCGGGCATTAAGCTCTACGATGATTTCGCCCATCACCCAACTGCTATTAAAACAACTTTGGCAGGTCTTAGAGCAAAAGTGGGCCAAGCGCGTATTTTTGCCGTATTAGAACCACGTTCCAATACAATGAAAATGGGCGTGCATCAAAATACATTATTAGCGTCACTCGAAAATGCCGACGATGTGATTTTATTTGAGCCAGAGAACCTAAGCTGGTCACTCAAAGACGCTGCCAATAAAGCTGGCGCTTTATGCTTTAACAGCACCGATGAGATCATTAAAACGCTACTTGAAAAAGCAACTAGCGGCGACCATATATTGGTAATGAGTAACGGTGGCTTTGAAAATATTCATAATCGTATTTTAGATGCGCTCGCCAACAAATAGGCTTTTTATGACGCAAAACCATGAGTTTAATGAAACCATTACCGTTGCACTTAGCGGTGCTTCAGGCATGCCGTATGGTTTAAAATTAATTGAAACGCTAATTTCGTTAAATCACCAAGTATTTGTTTTGGTATCAAGCGCTGCCCGTGTGGTGCTTGATACGGAATCAGATGTAAAACTATCGGGCAACGAAGAAAAGGCAACTGAGCAACTGACAAGCTTATTTAATGCCAAGCCAAATCAACTAAAAGCATTTGGTAAAGATAACTGGTTTAGCCCTGTAGCGTCGGGTAGTGCTGCACCTAAAAAGATGATTGTCTGTCCGTGTAGCGCAGGTACTGTATCTGCAATTAGTCATGGCGCATCTGACAACTTATTAGAGCGTGCAGCTGATGTGGTGATTAAAGAAAAAGGTCAATTAATGCTGGTGGTGCGCGAAACACCGCTTAGCGCGATTCACCTTGAAAATATGCATAAGCTAGCGCAACTAGGTGTAACTATTATGCCCGCAGCACCTGGGTTTTATCATAACCCAAGTTCAATTGAAGACTTGGTTAACTTTATGGTGGCGCGTATTTTAGATCATCTCTCTATTGAGCATACGCTAGCTAAACGTTGGGGCTACGGCTGCTAATTAATCCATCCAAAATTGGAACGCAAAACACAATGACAAAAGCTCTCGAAATTGTTGGTTTAGAAAAAACCTACAGTAACGGTGTTCAAGCTGTTAAAGGAATTGATTTAACGGTTGAAAAAGGCGACTTTTTTGCACTGTTAGGTGCTAATGGTGCTGGCAAATCAACCACAATTGGCGTGATTTCTTCACTTGTTAATAAAACCAAAGGCACGGTAAAAGTATTTGGTCATGATATTGATACCGACCTTGGTAAGGCTAAAACTAATTTAGGGTTAGTACCGCAGGAATTTAACTTTAGTCAGTTTGAAACACTTAACCAAATCTTAGTGAACCAAGCCGGTTACTACGGCGTGCCACGTGCAGAGGCGCATAAGCGTGCTGATGAGTTACTGGCGCAACTAGGTCTTGCAGATAAAAAAGATAAGCAAGCGCGCACCTTATCAGGTGGTATGAAACGCCGTTTAATGATTGCACGCGCGTTAATGCACAAACCGCAGCTGCTGATTTTAGATGAACCCACGGCAGGCGTTGATATTGAACTGCGCCGTTCGATGTGGGAATTCTTAAAAGAAATAAACTTGCAAGGCGTGACGATTATTCTCACCACTCATTACCTTGAAGAAGCGGAAATGTTGTGTAAAAACATTGCGATTATCGATAAAGGTCAAATAATTGAAAACACCAATATGAAGTCACTGTTGGCAAAGCTTGATAAAGAAACCTTTATTCTTGATCTCAAGCAGCCAACATCGGCATTTTCTCTTGATGGTTACACAACTCGTGAAATTGACGACCATACCATCGAAGTAGATGTGGAAAAATCACAAGGGTTAAATGGTGTATTCGATGCGTTAAGTGCGTCAGGCAATACGGTGCTAAGTATGCGTAATAAGGCTAATCGATTAGAAGAGCTGTTTGTTGCGATTGTTGAAAAGGGGCGCGAGCAATAATTATGAGTAGTCAATTTACTGCATTAAAAACACTGTGGATCAAAGAGTGCATTCGCTTTACCCGTATTTGGGTGCAAACCTTAGTGCCACCTGCCATTACCATGTCATTGTATTTTGTTATTTTTGGCAACCTAATTGGTTCGCGCATTGGCGATATGGGGGGCTTTAACTATATGGAGTTTATTGTACCGGGTCTGATTATGATGTCGGTGATTACCAACTCTTATTCCAATGTGGCATCTAGCTTCTATTCAACGAAATTTCAAAAAAGCATCGAAGAGCTGCTGGTTTCGCCAGTGCCAACTTACATTATTGTATTAGGCTATATGGGTGGCGGTATGGCGCGTGGCCTATGTGTTGGCATTATCGTAACTATTTTGTCGCTGTTTTTTGTTGATATTCAAATTCATAATGTTGCCGTTATTTTTGCCACTGTATTACTTACCGCAGCCGTGTTTGCGCTTGGTGGTTTAATTAATGCGGTATACGCCAATAGCTTTGACGATATTAGTATTATCCCCACCTTTGTTTTAACGCCGCTAACCTATTTAGGTGGCGTGTTTTATTCAATCACCTTGTTACCTGATTTTTGGCAAGGCGTTTCACAATTTAATCCGATTATCTACATGGTAAATGCATTTAGATACGGCTTTTTAGGTGTATCTGATGTAGATATCACAACGGCATTTGCAGTTATTATTGCGTTTATCAGTGCGTTATTTGCTGTTGCATACCGTTTAATTGATAAAGGGGTTGGCATTCGCCACTAAAATTATGTCTGACGCAAATTCAAGAAGTATTAGTTCGAATCAACAAGGACTAAATGAAAAGTTAGAAGAAGTGGTACGTAAGCACCTAAGTTCTGAGTTTAAGAAGCCGATTGCAGCGCATACGCAAACGGCTTTTGATGAAGTCAATAAGAAGGTACAGCAGTTCGCTGGGCCGATTATTCTCGATTCATGCTGCGGTGTAGGTGAAAGCACCGCTAATTTAGCGCGCAAGCACCCAGATGCCTTAGTTATAGGCATTGATAAGTCGGCACATCGTATTGAAAAACATGATGTTGAATACAAGCAAGCTGAAAACGGCCAGTATTTATTGGTACGTGCAGATTTAAATGACTTTTGGCGCTTGGTGGTTGAGCATCAATGGCAAGTGACACATCATTACTTGTTGTATCCCAACCCATGGCCTAAAGCTAAACATTTAGGGCGCCGCTGGCATGGAGCACCGGTATTTCCATATATTGTGAAAATTGGTGGTCAACTTGAGGTAAGAAGTAATTGGCAAACGTACGTTGATGAGTTTGCCTTTGCACTTGGTTTAGCTGGCGTGGACGTGTCTGTAACGCCATATAGTGCAGATACTGCAATTACCCCATTTGAGCGAAAGTACTGGGCCAGTGGCCAACAAAGCCACCGACTGCAAATTGACCTTAACTCGCTTTAGCAGTTTGTGATATGTGAGCCAGCTCTCTAGCTGGCTTTGCGTAGTAAAAACCCTGTACGTATTTAATGCCCGCTTTTGCGAGCTTATCGGCAACGAGCTTGTTTTCAACGCCTTCTGCAATCAAGGTTAAGTTCACTTCCTTAGCAAAATTGGCAATGTGTTGAATAAATAAAAACACTTCATCGTCTTTGGTAATTTGTGAGACTAAAGAGCGATCGATTTTCAAGCCATCGACTTCTAGTTTAAGAATATTCGAAATATTTGAGTAACCAGTTCCAAAGTCATCGATAAAGACCTTAGCACCGTGTCTTCTTACCATTTCTACAAAGCCTTTGATTTCCGTTAGGTTGGCAATCGCTTCAGTTTCGATAAGCTCAAATGAAATATGGTGAGGTGTAGGGTAGCGCTTTAATTCATCATCAAGAAATTGCGCCAGGCTTGGATCTAACATATCTTGCGCAGTTAAATTCATGCTCCAGCATAAATTAGTTTGGCGAAAGCGCTTAACGCAATCAAGAAAAACCATGCGAGTTAATTGCCCATCCATGCGACTGCGATTTACGACAGATAAAAAGTAATCAGGCTCATATAAAGCATCGTTAATCTTAATGCGTGCTAAGCCTTCGTACATTAAGGTTTCGTTACCGTCGATAGTGAGTATTGGCTGAAAGTGCGCTTCAACTTGGCCATTTTTAAATGCTTCTCGCACATCTTTGGCAATTTTTAAGTTGTGCTGATATTGATTTTTAATAATGTTCATTGCATCGGAGTAAAACACCACAAGTTCACGACTACGTTTAGCTTGTTCAACTGCAATACGTGCATTTTCAACTAACAGTGTTTTATTGCCAGTGGCAATACCGGCACATAAGGTCACGTAGATAAACGGGTCATATAATAAAGGCGCATTTTTATTTAGATTTTCGACTAGTTTTAAACAGGCATTGCTGTCTAAGTTGGGCGATAGCAATGCTATTTTATTGCTAGATAAGCGATACAGGTGACATTCAGTGCTTTTTAACTTATTTAAACGTGCCAGCAGTTTTTGCATTACTTCATCACCAATGTGGGAGCCGTAAAAACCGTTAATATCTTCAAGGTTGCTAACTAATACTATGGCCAATTGCATGTGCAGTGGTGAATGGCTTTGCAGTTTTCTTTCCAGTGCAATATGGTTTGCGTAGCCCGTAACGGGATCGCGGGTTAAGTTTTGTTTTAGTAGATAAATATAAGCACTGCCCACTAAAGTTGCGATAAAGAAAAAGAAACTTGCTGTGATTACCGCTTGGCTAACACTTGCTGCAAGCTGTTCATTTAAATCTTTAATGGTGATGTCGGCGCCAGTTAAATAGGTGCGCCCGTCTTTTGCTTGAAACGGTAAAAATATGGTGCGGAAATGGCCCCACTGATCTTCTGAATGCTCAAATAAAGGCTCTGTTGAATAAAACGCTTTAACGTTTAATTGTGTCGCTTCAGGGTAAAGATCATAAAAATAAGTAAGCTTATTGTTTTTTATATCCTCGTTAGTATAACTAGACGCAGAGAAGTAAACTTGATCGCCTTCTTTTATCATTGCGTATACGTATTCGAGTTCGAGCTTGCTGGCAAACTCAGAGAGTTGTTTGCTTTTTAATAGGTAGCTTTTTTCATCAATGTGGTCGGGACCGATAATATTGTTGTGGTATTCGTCACCGAGAATGAATTTAACACTTTGTGCTGCGTTTAAGAGTTTAGCATCAACCTCTTTTAAAATGTCGTTGTAGGTGTGTGAATAAACGTAATAAACATAGCCGCCAAGGCTTGCTAAAAACAGTACGCCCGCAAAAAAAAGCCAACGAATTCCTTGATTTGAATAATACATGCGCATCCTTGCCAAAAACTAATTTTTGCCGCAATTGAAAAATACTGCTTTACTGTATAGCAAGCAAAGGGTTATGTTGTTTTGAAACACCTTATAATAGTCAATTTAGTGTGTTTTTTACAGCAGTAGATGGAGATATTGTGCAAATTGCGAGACTTTTTCTTGTAATTGAAGTAGAGTTGACAGCCTTTTTTTATGAATATGTTTGAACACTTTTTGGGTAAAGTGAGTAGTATGGTTGATGAAACACGTCAAGCAGTGCGCCCAGCAATAGCGTCTGAAGAAAGCTTAATGCGAATTTTTACGGTGCCAGAGGCGCCGGGCTCGACTTTGGCTAAAATTGAGCAAGAAATATCAAGTAACTTAGCAGGCTTTCTTAACGAAAATATTGCAGCGGTTGAAAAACCTTTGCATGAAATTGAAAAAGATTTCCAAGCTGCAAATATCCCTGAAGAACCTCGTTTTGTATCTGAGCACGCCCAAGAGTTAATGGAAAAGCTGGTGGCGCATTCAGTACATACGTCAGCGCCGAGCTTTATTGGTCATATGACTTCGGCCTTACCGCATTTTGTTTTACCTCTGTCAAAGTTGATGGTGGGGTTAAACCAAAATCTGGTAAAAATTGAAACATCTAAAGCATTTACACCATTAGAACGTCAAGTATTGGGTATGATGCACCACATGGTTTACGGCAAAGATGATGCCTTTTACCGTAAGTGGATGCACAACGCCAAAAATGCCTTAGGTGCATTTTGTTCAGGCGGCACGGTTGCCAATATTTCAGCACTTTGGGTTGCGCGCAATAAGCTGCTTAAACCAGATGGCGATTTTAATGGCATAAATAGCGATGGTTTAGTTGCGGCTATGATGCATTATGGCTACAAAGGATTAGCTATTTTAGTGTCAGAGCGTGGTCACTACTCACTTGGTAAAGCTGCTGATGTGTTAGGCATCGGTCGCAGTAATATTGTATCTATCGAAACAGATCATAATAACCGTGTTGATGTTGCTAAAATGCGTGAAAAGGCTAACGAATTAGCAGAAAAAGGCATTAAAGTGATGGCAATTGTTGGTGTTGCAGGCACAACTGAAACTGGCAATATTGACCCGCTTAATGAAATGGCCGACCTAGCTGAGGAAATCAATTGTCATTTTCATATTGATGCCGCTTGGGGCGGTGCAACCATGCTGTCTAATAATGCGCGTGGGTTATTAGCTGGTTGCGAACGTGCCGACTCAATTACCATAGATGCACATAAGCAAATGTATGTGCCCATGGGCGCAGGTATTGTGCTTTTCAAAGAGCCAGATACGGTCAATGTGGTAGAACATCACGCTGAATATATCTTACGTAAAGGCTCGAAAGATTTAGGTTCACACACCCTTGAAGGTAGTCGCCCTGGTATGGCGATGTTAGTGCATGCGTGTTTATCAATTATTGGTCGCAAAGGCTATGAAATGTTAATTGATAAAAGCCTTGAGAAAGCGCGCTATTTTGCTGAACTTATTAAGCAAACAGATGACTTTGAACTGGTTACTGAACCAGAACTTTGCTTGTTAACATATCGCTATGTACCAGAAAAAATTAAAGAAGTACTTAAAACGGCAGATGAGCAAACTAAGTTAGATATTTACGCAGCACTTAATCGTTTTACGGCGAGCATGCAAAAACGCCAGCGTGAAGCAGGGCGCTCATTTGTATCGCGTACACGTTTAACACCATATCAGTACGATAATTTACCGACAGTAGTATTTCGTGTTGTATTAGCAAATCCGCTTACATCAAATCAAATATTGCATGATATTTTAGCGGAGCAGCGAGAGTTGGCTGGTAAAGATCCAATATTTAAAAAGTATTTAGCGAAATATTTATAATTTAGCGCTGTGAATTTTTTATGAAAAAGGGAGCATTTGCTCCCTTTTTTACGTTTTTATTTAATCTGAACTCGGATGAGGTAATCGTAAACCCTAAGCTTCGGTTTCAATATCCACAATCAAGTCAGACGTAATAGACTCGAGCGCTTCAATCACATCATCTTTACTTAAACCTGCAGGCAATTCTACCCGAGCTTCTGCGTTAAACAGAGGCACACCCCAATTAGGCGCGCTTTGTTGTTTTGAGTTAAAGTGAATAATTGAGGCACCTTTATGGCGTAACACACTAGAAAGCTCTTGCACTATACCTGGTCTGTCATTGCTGGTAATAACAAAGTTAAGCTGTTGGCTTGCGTCGGTTACTTGTTCTTGCCCAGCTTCAATTTTAACTTCGAGATCGGGAATGGCGTGAATTTCGCCCTCGAGTGCCGATAAATGTTCTTCAGGTACTTCTAACTGCAAAATTCCGGCAAAGTGGCCGCAAAGGTGGCTTAAGTTACTGGCTAACCAATTGCCATGGTTAGCTAAAACCGCTGAGGATAGTTCATCTACTAGACCTGAGCGGTCAGGACCAATAATTGTTAATACTAACTGCTTCATATACTTGTCTCGTTATCTAATTAGCGCAACCCTCTCTACACAAATTAAGAAATAATTGTTAGCTAATTCAAAGGATTAAATGGAGGTGTAGAGCTGTTTAAGTATTGATGATTGACTGCCTTTTGTCCAATTTATTTTGTCAAATTTTGTTAAATAATCGGTGTAACTTTTCGGTCATAAAAACGAAATATTTCACTCTCTGTAACATTTCTGTCATCTTGACAAAATATAATGCACGCCAACTAAATCCTAATTCTATTTGTAAGGGCCAATGGATGAGTTCCAATCCGCCAAGTGTTGAATTCAATACTAATAGAAACAGACTGATCAAAGATAAAGTCGCCAAATACAGTATTACGGCAGGCGGTACATTAGTACTGGTTGCCTTATTGTTGATCTTCTTTTATCTGTTGTATGTAGTACAGCCGATTTTTGCTTCATCACATGTTGAAGTGAGAAATCAATTCGCTTTACCTGAAACGCAAGAGTACGTTGCGGCAGGTATGGAAGAGCAAGGTGAAATCGCTTACTTGTTCACACCAACTGGCGAGCTGAGTTACTACACCATTAAAGGTGAGAAATTCGGCACTAAGCTAACAAGCTTTAATGTGGAATTTGATGCACCGGTAACCAGCTTTGCACGCACTGCACCGCATCAGGCTATGTATGCTTATGGTCTTGAAAATGGCGCAATTAAAGTTGTGAACCCGAAATTTGAAGTAGGATTTGCCAACAATGGCCGTACCATTAAGCCAAGTATTGCGTATCCACTCGGTGAAAGTGAAGTGATGATTGATGACGAAGGCGCATCAATTCGTAAATTCGCGTTCAGCTATGTTGCCGATGATAATCAACTTGGTGTACTTGCATTAACCGGTGATCAACGTCTTCTGTTTAGCATGCTTGCAGCGGAAGAAAATATGTTTTCTGGTGAAATGGAATGGTCAAGTGAAACTGCGGAGATTGCTGTTGAAGGCAAAGTGGATGAATTATTAATTTCACCGGACTTTAGCCGTGCATTTGTGCGAGTGGCTAATAAGATTTACATTTACAATACGCGCGACATTGAAGATATTACGCGTATTCAAGTACTTGCCGCGAATCAAGAGAATGCCAACCTAGTTAAAATGCAACTATTGTCAGGTGCTAACTCATTAATGTTAGTTAACGACAACGGTGAAATTTCACAGTGGTTTGAAATTAATGGTGATTCGGGTCGTAAGTTCGCCAAAATCCGTGCTTTTGCAAGTGGTGATAAAGAAATTTCAGGGCTTTACAGTGAATTCTATCGCCGTACATTCTTTAGCACTAACAACCAAGGTGATTTATCGCTTTACTATACTACCAGTGAAAACAAGCTGTGGTCGGGTAAAGTAGCAGACGCGGGAATTGATTTCTTTGCGGTGTCACCACGCTCAAACGCAGCATTAATGCTGGCGGGCAATCAACTCATTGTTGTCGATATTGAAAATGAGCACCCTGAAGTATCTTGGTCGGCATTGTGGCAAGAAGTATGGTACGAAGGTTACCCTGAGCCTGCTTACATTTGGCAGTCTACATCGGCAAGTGACGATTTCGAAGCTAAGTTATCGTTAGTACCAATCTCATTCGGTACAATTAAAGCAGCAATGTATGCGATGCTATTTGCGGTACCGATTGCGCTTTCTGCTGCTATTTACACAGCCTATTTTATGTCGCCTGAACAGCGCCGAATCGTTAAGCCAACGGTTGAAATTATGGAAGCATTACCAACCGTAATTTTAGGTTTCTTAGCGGGTCTTTGGTTGGCACCTCTGATTGAATCTCACCTACCTGCAATCATGCTAATTTTAGTATTAACGCCATTGGCGATAATACTCACAGCATTCTTCTGGCAAAATTTACCAGAATCGATTCGCCACAAAGTGCCAGACGGTAGCCACTCTATCTTACTCATTCCAGTGGTATTACTAGCAGGTTATATCTCGTTTGCACTAAGCCCTGCGGTAGAGCTTTGGGTATTTGATGGTGATGTACGTCGTTATATTACCAACGAGTTAGGCATTGATTTTGACCAACGTAACTCGTTAGTTGTGGGGATTGCGATGGGCTTTGCGGTTATTCCAACAATTTTCTCAATTGCTGAAGATGCGGTATTTAGTGTACCTAAGCACTTATCGAATGGCTCGCTTGCACTTGGTGCAACGCAGTGGCAAACGCTTGTTCGCGTTGTATTACTAACAGCAAGCCCAGGTATTTTCTCGGCAGTGATGATGGGTTTAGGCCGTGCGGTTGGTGAAACCATGATTGTATTGATGGCAACAGGTAATACGCCGATTATGGATTGGAGTATTTTCCAAGGTATGCGTACGCTTGCAGCAAACATTGCGGTAGAAATGCCAGAATCAGAAGTAGGCAGCACGCACTACCGCATCTTATTCTTAGCAGCGTTTGTACTGTTTATATTCACCTTTATCTTTAACACGATTGCTGAATTTGTTCGTCAGCGTTTACGTGAAAAGTATAGTTCACTGTAAGGTTAGGAGATTTAATAAATGAAGCAGTGGTTTAAATCTGGCTCACCTTGGATCTGGATGACAGGTGGTGCAGTAAGTATCAGCTTAATCTCGGTAATTGGCCTACTGGCAATGATTGCAGGTCGCGGTTTAGGGTTCTTTTGGCCGTCAGAAGTAACGCAATTTGAAATGCACCGTGGCGACGTTAAAGAAACCGTTATCGGTGAAATTTACGACCGTGAAATGGTGCCTGTTGAGCGCTTAAAAGCGGCGAATGTTGATTTACACGGTTTTACGGGTGAAGAAGTAGAACGTTTACTGATTAAAACTGGTAACCGTGAATACGTAGACCTAGACTTCCGTTGGATTTTAGCAACGGATATTATTGAGCAATCTACCCCGAGCCAATTAGCAGTATTTGAGCGTAGTAAAAACGGTAACTTTTACGGTTATATTGAAAGTGTGATCAAAGACGGTAAAGTTGTCGCTGAAGCGCAAAAGTTAATTGAGCTAGAGCAACTTGTAGAGCGCGCAGTTGAACTTAATGAGTCGGCACTTGATTTGCAAAACGGCCCAATTGGTCATATTAACTACGACTTAGAACGTTTGCGTTTAAAAGAAAAAGCGCTCGACCTTAAAGGCGAATTAACACACGAAAAAGTGGCAGAGTTTGAGGCTCAGCGTAAAGACTATCGTGAGCAATACTTGGTGCTTGAAAAAGAGCTATTTAAGTTTCGTGATGCGGCAAAGCGTGACCAAGTTATTGTAAAAGATATGCGTGGTGAGTTAGTAACGATTCCACTTTACCAAGTGCTAGACGTAACACTACCAAACGATATGGGTTTAATGGCTAAATTAGGTCATTACTTCAAGCAAATTGGTAAGTTTGTTAGCGATGACCCACGTGAAGCGAACACCGAAGGCGGGGTATTCCCTGCGATTTTCGGTACCGTATTTATGGTTATGTTAATGGCGGTAATCGTAACGCCGTTTGGTGTAATTGCGGCGATTTACTTACACGAATATGCAGCGAAAAATTCAATTACTAAAATGATTCGTATCGCGGTAATCAACCTTGCCGGTGTACCATCGATTGTTTACGGTGTATTTGGCTTAGGTTTCTTTGTTTACATGCTAGGTGGTAGCATTGACCAATTATTCTACCCTGAAGCATTACCTGGCCCAACGTTTGGTACGCCAGGTGTAATTTGGTCAGCACTGACATTAGCAATTTTAACTTTACCGGTTGTAATTGTATCAACGGAAGAAGGTTTATCACGTATTCCAAGTTCAGTTCGTCAAGGTTCGTTAGCACTTGGTGCGACTAAAGCGGAAACTATTTGGCGTATTATTGTACCAATGGCAAGCCCTGCAATTATGACAGGTTTAATTCTTGCGGTTGCACGTGCAGCAGGTGAAGTAGCACCTCTGATGTTAGTGGGTGTAGTAAAAATGGCACCAACACTGCCAGTTGATATGAACTTCCCATTTGTACACTTAGATAGAAAATTTATGCACTTAGGTTTCCACATCTATGATGTTGGTTTCCAAAGCCCGAATGTTGAAGCGGCACGCCCGCTAGTTTATGCCACAGCGTTTTTACTTGTGGCGGTAATTGTGGCACTGAATATCACAGCAATTGGTATTCGTAACCACTTACGCGAAAAATTTAGGTCGTTAGAACACTAATTGTTCTGCGGTGATAAAAGTTTAATAGGTTTAGTAAAAATGATTACTGTTGCTCCAGAAATAAATCAATCTGCAACTGGCTTACAGCTTGATTTAGAAAACTTATCGGCAGAACAAACTGCTCTTGAAATTAAAGACTTAGACCTTTACTACGGTGATAAACAAGCGCTGAGCAATATCAGCATGAAAATTCCAAAGGGTCAGGTAACTGCATTTATCGGTCCTTCAGGTTGTGGTAAGTCAACGTTATTACGTTGTATTAACCGCATGAATGACTTAGTTGATACGTGTCGTATCGATGGTCAAATCTTGCTACATAACCAGAATATTTATGACAAAAGTGTAGATGTTGCAGCGCTTCGCCGTAACGTTGGTATGGTATTCCAGCGTCCAAACCCATTCCCTAAATCAATTTATGAGAATGTGGTTTATGGCCTACGCTTACAAGGTGTAAAAGACAAACGTAAATTAGACGAAGTGGTTGAATCGTCATTACGTGGCGCCGCACTTTGGGACGAAGTAAAAGACCGTCTGCACGACAGCGCATTTGGTTTGTCAGGTGGTCAGCAACAGCGTTTGGTTATTGCGCGTGCAATTGCAATTGAACCTGAAGTACTACTGTTAGATGAACCAACATCGGCACTTGACCCAATTTCAACATTGGTAATCGAAGAGCTAATCAACGATTTAAAAAATAAGTACACAGTTGTAATTGTTACGCATAACATGCAACAAGCGGCACGTGTGTCTGACCAAACTGCGTTTATGTATATGGGTGAACTAATTGAATACTCTGATACAAATACGCTTTTCACCACGCCGAAGAAAAAGAAAACTGAAGATTACATTACAGGTCGTTACGGGTAAGGATTAAAGTTATGGATCATAATATTTCAAAGCATATTTCAGGTAACTTTAACCAAGAACTTGAAAACGTTCGCAACCATGTTTTAGCTATGGGCGGATTGGTTGAGCAGCAATTAAACTCTGCGCTTGATGCGGTAAATGACAGTAATGCGGAGCTTGCAAAAAAAGTTGAACACGGCGATTACAAAGTAAATGCAATGGAAGTGAGCATTGACGAAGAATGTACTCGTATTATTGCAAAGCGTCAGCCAGCCGCAAGTGACTTGCGTTTAGTTGTGGCGATTGCAAAAACCATTGCAGATTTAGAGCGCATTGGTGATGAAGCGCGTCGTATTGCAAAAGTAGCACTTGAATCAACCGCGAAAGATCAGCAAGGCTTGCTGGGTAATATCGACAATATGGGTCGTCACGTGTCGCAGATGCTGCACGATGTATTAGATGCATTTGCCCGAATGGATGCCGAAGCGGCATTTCGTGTACACAAAGAAGATGCCAAAGTTGACCGCGAATATGAAGCGTTAACACGTCAAATCATGACTTACATGATGGAAGATCCGCGCTCAATTCCAAAGGTTATGGATTTAGTGTGGTCAGTACGCTCATTAGAACGCATCGGTGACCGTTGTCAGAACATTGCTGAGTACGTAATTTATTTTGTAAAAGGCAAGGACATTCGTCATACCTCGCAAGACGATATCGAGCGAGATATTATTGGTAAATAAGTTAAGTAACTATTTTAAAAGGGTAAAAGCGGTTTCGCTTTTACCCTTTTTTGCTTTGGTATTCATAACTTTTTTAGTCTATTAACTAGCGTAAATTTAATTGTTTGATAATCTAAGTTAAGGAATTTCAACTTACTGTAATACTTGTATGTTAAAGCCTTTCCTCACTTGGCTGATTCCTGTAAAATTTGCGCGCTTTTAAAATTTAAGGGTCAATTATGGCTAGTAATGCATTTTTAGGGGTTTTTGCGAAATCTCCTATCAAACCAATTGAAGAGCACATAAAAATTGTTCATCAAGCCAGTGCTTTGTTAACGACTTTTTTTCAACATGCGTTTAATAAAGAGTGGGAACAAGCATCTGAGATCCGCATTAATATTCGCGATTTAGAACGTAAAGCGGATGTACTTAAGCGTGACATTCGTTTGCAACTTCCTCGTGGATTATTCCTGCCAGTTGAGCGTACAGATCTTCTTGAACTGATCACTCAACAAGACAAAATTGCTAATAAGGCTAAGGACATAGCTGGTCGTGTACTTGGCCGCGAAATGGAAATCCCTGAGCAAATCCAAGCTGATTTTATTACTTACCTAAACCGCTGCATCGACGCGACAAAACAAGCTTCTAAAGCTATCAATGAACTTGATGAGCTATTAGAAACGGGTTTCCGTGGTCGTGAGGTGACGTTAGTTGAAAACATGCTAGAAGAGCTCGACGCAATTGAGCGTGACACCGATGAAATGCAAATCACTTTGCGTCGTCAGTTACGTGAAATCGAAAATGAATTAAATCCAATCGATGTGATGTTTTTATACAAAATTCTCGAGTGGGTAGGTGACTTAGCAGATATCGCTGAACGTGTAGGATCACGTTTAGAGCTGATGCTAGCACGTTAATTAAATTAATATAAAAATTAAGTTAAAGGTTACTTGATGGATATTATTGCAAATTACGGCACCACTTTGGTGATGATTGCTGCCGTAGTGGGATTTATCATGGCGTATGGTATTGGTGCGAACGACGTTGCCAATGCAATGGGTACGTCAGTTGGCTCAAAAGCGCTAACAATTAAGCAAGCGATTATTATCGCAATGATTTTTGAATTCGCTGGTGCATATCTTGCCGGTGGTGAGGTTACATCAACGATACGTAAAGGCATTATTGACTCATCGGCATTTGTTGCCATACCAGAGTCATTAGTGATCGGTATGATTTCAGCGCTATTAGCTGCTGGTGTATGGTTACTTGTTGCGTCATATTTAGGTTGGCCTGTATCAACAACGCACTCAATTATTGGTGCAATTGTTGGTTTCGCATTGGTTGCGGTGGGCTCAGAAGCGATTCAATGGGGTAAAGTTGCGGGTATCGTAGGTAGTTGGATTGTTACACCTGCTATTTCAGGCTTTATTGCTTACCTTATCTTTATGAGTGCACAGAAACTAATTTTTGATACTGATTCACCACTTAACAATGCAAAGCGCTTTGTGCCTATGTACATGGGTCTTGCAGCATTTGTTATGGCGTTAGTAACAATCAAAAAAGGCTTAAAGCATATCGGTTTAGACCTTGGTACAGCAATGGGGTACGGTATCGCAATCGGTGCTGCTGTTTTAGTTGCGCTGTTAGGTAAAGTATTGATTGCTCGTCTTAAAATGGACCCTGCTGCTGACAAAGAAATGCAATTTAACAATGTTGAGAAAGTATTCGCTATTTTAATGATTGTAACTGCATGTTGTATGGCGTTTGCACACGGCTCAAACGATGTAGCAAATGCGATTGGTCCACTTGCTGCAGTAGTGAGCATTGTTGAGCACAACGGTGAAATCGTTAAGAAATCGTCACTCGTTTGGTGGATTTTACCACTAGGTGGTTTAGGTATTGTTATCGGTCTTGCGATTCTTGGTAAGAAAGTAATTAAAACCATTGGTGAAGGTATTACGCACTTAACACCAAGTCGTGGTTTTGCTGCAGAGCTTGCGGCTGCTTCAACGGTTGTTATTGCATCGGGTACAGGCTTACCAATTTCAACGACACAAACGTTAGTAGGTGCGGTACTAGGTGTTGGTATGGCCCGTGGTATTGCGGCACTTAATTTAGGTGTTGTAAGAAATATCGTTGTTTCTTGGGTTATTACCTTGCCAGTAGGCGCGGTATTAGCTATTGTTATCTACTATGTATTGGCGGCTATTTTTGGCCTTCAAGTGTAAAGACTTTTAGCTTGAAAAGACCCCATATGCGATACGCAATGGGGTCTTTTTTTGTCTGAAATTTGTATATAGCACCTTGCTAATCAAGTTAGCGGTTCACATAGCGCGCTTACAGTGCTGTAATTTTGCCGTTGTAACATAGCATTAAAAGACAAATTAAATCTTGTTTGGCTTCATTTCACTCGGCGCTATTCGCTCATTTATTTAACAGAGTTATTAGCACTCGCAATTAATTGATTAAATCTCAGTGACATAATTGATTTTCCATTGTTAATTTGTTTTTATCGTTATTAATTTGAATATTAATCGGTTATTACGATGAAAAACCTTCCTAGCATTAAGCAGCTGCAATACTTGCTTGCAGTACATCAGCATCAGCATTTCGGCCGGGCTGCAGAAGCCTGTTTTATTGGTCAATCTACCTTAAGTAGCGCAATTCAAAATCTTGAAGAAACACTCGGGTGTCAGCTAATTGAGCGTGAAAACCGCAGCATAATGTTTACCTCGATTGGCGAAGAAGTGGTTGAACGAGCTCGCAAGATAATCGACGACACAATTAGTGTAAAAGAGCTTACAAAAAGCTTTTTAAACCCACTGCAAGGGCATTTAACCATAGGTATTATTCCCACGGTTGCAAGCTTTATTGCGGCTGATTTATACCACTTATGTGTAAAAGAATTTCCTGAACTCGAGCTGGTTTTAATTGAAGATACTAGCGATAACTTATTGGACAAATTAGAAAAAGGCCAAGTTGACGTAGCGCTATTGGCACTGCCTTATAATACCAATAAGTTTCATACTCATATTTTGGCACAAGACCCATTTAATATTGTAAGGCACAAGGATTATCAAGCGGCAGAAGGTGTGGTTGATTTTAACTTGTTGCCACCGTCATCGGTGTTTTTGCTAGAGCGCGAACATTGTCTTACCGATCATGCACTGAGTGCGTGTCATTTGAGTAAAAGTGAGTGTATAAATCCCTTTGAAGCAGCAAGTTTGCATACCTTACTAAGTATGGTTGAGCGTCAACTTGGTGTGACCTTTCTACCGCAAATGGCAATTAATGCGGGCATTTTATCTCATAAACCTATGGTGTTTAGCGCTGCGCAAGATACCGCTTATCGTGATATTGGTATTTTATGGCGCAAGACTTCAGGCCGCATACGCGACTTCCGCTTGCTGTGCGATAAATTAAAGCCGTTCTTTACTGAAAAATGTGCACGATAAAATAATTTTAAACTTTTAAAACTATTTTCAGCACTCGCTCGACTATATAAGCAGAGAAACAAAACTCTTGGGGAATATGTGTTCTTTCAAAGTGAAAAAGGGCTAATCAAAAAAGCGCAACAAGGTGATAAACGCGCATGGCTTAATTTAGTAAAACAATACGAAAAGCCGATTTATCACACTTGCTTGCGTATGGTGAGTAACCCAGACGACGCACTCGAAATCATGCAAGAAAGCTTTATGAGTATTTATCGTTCGCTCGATAACTACCGTTTTGAGTCGAGTTTTAAAACGTGGGCAATCGCAATTACCAATCGCCGTTGTGTGGAGTTTTATCGTGCTAAAAAGGTACTCGATGAAGAAAAGCAAGAAATGCTGATAGCGGATATGCAAGAACCAGAATCTGCTGATTTGATGTTGTTTATGGCGCAGCAAAATAAGCAAGTTTTACAGTTATTAAATGGCTTACCTTGGACGCAAAAGGAAGTGGTGGAATTAAAGTTTTTTCAGCACTTTACGTTTGAACAAATTGCACAGCAACTTGATGTATCAACTAATACGGTTAAATCGCGGTTGTATACGGCGCTGTCAAAATTGCGCCAAGAACTGGAGGTGTTAAATGGCTAACTTAGAAAGTATTTTTGAAAAATGGCTGGAAACAGGTGAACTTACACCAAGTGAGCGTCAATTGCTTGAACAAGATGCTGTTTATGCAGAAATGCTCGAAAACAGTGAAACTTGGCAGTCGCTTTCGGCAAAGTATCAAGAAACGCCTGTTCCACAGTGGAATCGAGAAGCCACTTGGTTTGAGAAAACGAGCGATAGTGCAAAGAGCAATCGTTTTGCTGCTTGGTTTGCACCAGCAGCTTTAGCCTGCTCAGTTTTAATGTGCTCGCTGGTTATTATGCGTGCCGAAGTAAGTGTTTCAGATAGTGGCTTTGCGATTAATTTTGCAGAGCAACAAAAGCAAGCCTCAACAGTCACTTATGAGCAACTGCAAACCCTTTTGGCTGAGCAGCAGACAAATACCGCACAGGCGACCTATGCGCTGGTTAAAGAGGCCATAGAGCAAGGGCGTGTGGAGCGCAAAGAAGATATTGGCGCCTTGGTTGCCGATTTGAACCGAGTACGTCAACAAGATCAGGCGTTGATTCGCCTGCAATTAAACGAATTGGCACAACAGGTTGAACAACAACCACAGTCATCAATTGCCAAAAACCACTCATGGGAGAATTAATCATGAAAACGAAAACAAGCTTATTGATTTCACTCGCATTACTTTCTGGTCATGTTGTTGCCAATACACCAGCAAACAATATGGTCGCTAAAAGCCAAAAAGAAATCACCATTATGAATAATATCTTAAAGGCATCACTTAACGCGGAACCCGGTATTAAGGTGCGCCAAATTAATGGTGCTTATCTTGCAGACCAAGGTTATGTCTTTAGTATTAGTGCATCGGGTTTATCTGGTGGCTTCGGAAGCTGGAAACGTTTTTTTCTTGAACCTGATATCGAGTTTCATGATGAGGACGTGATGATCCGTGCAGAAGAGATGCGCATTGAAGCGGCTAATGAAGCGTATCATGTAGCGATGGAGGCACTACGAGAGTCTTCTGAAAAAATCCGTGAGTTTGCTCAGCAAGAGCGTGAAATCGAATTTCAGTTACGTGAAGTGGAGCGTGCTCGTCGAGATTTAGATTTAGAGCGCAGACATGCACTGAAAGATAAAGAAGAAAAGTCGGTCAAAAAGGAAATTGAAAAGCTCGAAGCAAAGATAGCCAAACTTGAAAAAGAAAAAGAACAGGTGCGTGACAAGCGTGACGATGCGAAAAATAAAATAAAATCGACGACTAAAGAAAAACACAAAAAAGTTGCTGAAACTAGAAAGCAAAATATTCGTGTTGCGAGCCAAACTCTGGCGCAAACCTTATGTGATTATGGTGCTGGACTTAAAAGCTTAAGTAAAAATCACTATGTTAACTTTATTATTGATAACGCGACGGGTAATAAAGAAGATCTTGTTTTTGTTTATAGCAAAGCTAAGATTAATCAGTGTGTTGTGGGTGATATTGATGCGGAAAAACTACTTGCGAGTACACAAAGTTATACGTTTTAACTTTAACTGAATGCAATCAATTCACAGTAAGAAAAAACAAAAAAGCCGCTTAACTAGCGGCTTTAGAATTTAATAAGCTTTCAGCTTTTACGTTAGGTAAAAATAGTAAATACACTAACACTACAAGGTTAAAATAAGGAATCGCACCTAACCCAGCAAAAATTGCTTTAGGGTAGCCTTTTTCACTGGCTTTAAAGTAACAAAAGTAGCAAATCAGGACATTCGCAATTAGCAGTAAAATAATAAACAGAGCCATCGTCCCTCCCGTTTTTATGCAAAATCACTCTCAAATGAAATGATTATTCTGTATGTCCATATAAAACCAGTTTAGCTTAATCTTTGGTCGAATTCCTATTGTTTTGTTAATTTGATTTGTAAAAATTGTTAAGCGATTGAGTTTTCAGAAGTGTTTTTTAGCTTTTTAATTTCAATCGCCGGCATCGGTTTACCAATAAAGTAACCTTGTGCGTAGTCAACACCAATTTCTTTAAGTAATTCAAAGGTTTCTTGGTCTTCCACGTATTCGGCAACACAGGTTTTACCGAGTGAATGACTGATGTCTTTAATGGCGTTAACCAGCGCTTTATCAATGTTATCTTGGGTCATATCTTTAACAAATGAACCATCAATTTTTACTTGATTCGCAGGCAATTGCTTTAGGTAGCTAAAGGTACTAAAACCTGTGCCAAAGTCATCAATCGAGAACTGACAGCCAATTTTTTGCAGCTGGGTGATCATCGCCGTGGTCGCGACAAGATTGCTAATACTCGCTGACTCTGTAATTTCGAAGGTGAGTCTATCTGGGCTTACATTATGCAGCTTTAAACTTTGCGCTATGGTGTTTAACAGGTTGGCGTTGTTAAAGGCTTGTGCAGAAAGGTTGATTGCGACTTTGTTTAATTCAGGGTATTCACCTAATAATGCGATAGTTTTTTCTATTACATTTTGGTCGAGTAAATCGATATCAGTCACTAGCTCTAATGACGGAATAAACTGGTTCGGATAAATAATTTCATCATTTACAATTAAACGAACAAGCGCTTCATAATAACTCACTTTTTGCTCTTTGTAGCACCATATTGGCTGAAAGTGCATGGTAAGGCTTTGTGCTTTAAGCGCTTCTTTTACACTGTGAGCCCATGTTATTCCTGATAGTAACTGCTTACTTTTTGCATCTGAATCTGAATAACAATGAACGATATTACGGCCACGGCTTTTAGCAACGTAGAGCGCAATATCCGCTTGCTTTAAACATTCGCTGGCATCGCAGTTTTTATTATCAATTTGCGTTAAACCGATTGAGCAGCTAATTGAATAGCTTTGTTCACCAAAGCGAAAGCTCTGATTCTCAATAGTTTGACATAAGCTCTCGCCAATCATATGGGCATCGAGTAAATCGGTATTTTCTAAAATAATGGCAAACTCATCGCCGCCTAAACGACATACCAAGGCATCGCCAGACACACATTGCTCGAATAACTCTGCAACTTTTTGCAGTACTTTGTCGCCTTGTTGGTGGCCTTGCGAGTCATTAATAATTTTGAAGTGGTCTAGATCGATATAGAGCAGTGCGTGTTGTTGGCCGTTTGATACGTTTTGGCAAAATAGGTTGAGCTGTTGGTCAAAGAAGTAGCGGTTGTGCAAATTGGTCAATGTATCGTGATGGGCTAAATGTTGTAGGCTAAATTCAGCTTGTTTTCGTTCATCAATGTTATCGATACTTAGCGTGATATTACTTTTAGCTTGGCGCTCTTTAATTGATTGCAACTTGCACTCAATCCAAATTTGGTGGCCAAGTTTATGGTTTATTTGTAGTTCTAGTTTGTCTTTGCTGCCAGGCTTCATATTAATTGCGCAAATGAGCTTTTCGAGTTTTTCAGCCTCATGCTGAGGGAAAAAGCTGGCTAGCGGTTTGCCTAGACTAGATTGCAATCGATTACCAGTTAAAGCTTCCCAAGCGGGATTTAAAAAACAAATATTATGGGCTTGGTCAATTTCAATTACCGAGGTATTTAAGTGCATTAAAATACGTTGGTGGGCAGAGAATAAGTCTTTATAACCTTGTTGGCTTTTACTAAGCAGTTCTACTTTTTCAGCGAATTCATCATAACTCACCATAAAATCTTCACGGCGCGCAGCCTGCTCACATACTTTATTAATAATGTTGTGATTAAACGGCAAGCGAATAAAGTCGGTAACACCTAACAGCAGCAGTTGTTCCGCAAAATCAGCATCTTGGCTATCGATAATGGTTACAACAGCTTGGTTCGGTTTGTGTATACGTAATTGCTGCAAAAAGTTATTTACGCGCTCAAAGCTGCCATGGGTAGCATCAACAAGGACGATGGCGTAGTTATATTGCTGGATTAAGGTTTGTGCATCGGCGCAGTTATCGGTTGTGCTGATGGCAAAACCAAGCTCTAAATCATGGCGAATTTGTGCAGCGCGTTGCTCGTTAGATTCAACCAGTAATAGTGGTAACCGGCTGCTTTTATCGGTGTGCTCAGATAAAATATTAGCTAGTAAATGCGGAAGTTTGTTTAATTTGTCGTGCTGTAAAATGGCATCAATACCATACGCGCGAGCGGTTGTTTCAGCAATGCGTTCACAATAGGTAGGAGGTATCAATACGATAGGTGTATTTTTTGCAGTTGCCAGCAAGCCTGAGCGCACCATGCGTGAAAAGCGCCAACCATCAATTTCGCCAATAGCAAGATCGGTGATTATCAGGTTGAAAGAGTGCTTCTTCAGTAAATCGAGTGCCTCTAAACTATTACCCTTTAGCTCAATATCAAATACATCGACATTTTTTAATGCATCAACTAGCTGAGTTGATAGCTTAATGTCTGGTGTCACTACCAGCAACTTAAGCTTATTCGGCATTTAAACTGCACCTCTAAATCAGTTCACCACTCCTTGGTAAGTTTGATTTTCAAATGCCAAAAGATACCTAGTTTAGATAGTTAACTCAAGTAAATTTGGTATTTTACTCACCCGTTGATTCTTAAACTTTAACATTCAGTAGGTTATATTTTGCGCGGCCTGTTTTCCTTGATTTAAATCATCACTAACACTAGAATCGGCGCGACTTTAACCAAGTATGCCCTGAGTACTAATAACCAAGTGAGACAGACAAATGCGTGTTGCTGATTTTAACTTTGAATTACCCGATGAATTAATTGCTCGATTTCCAATGGAAGATCGCACAGCAAGTCGCTTATTAAAGTTAGCAGGTAA
This sequence comes from Pseudoalteromonas sp. NS-SX12, assembly GCF_057367955.1. Taxonomy (NCBI): domain Bacteria; kingdom Pseudomonadati; phylum Pseudomonadota; class Gammaproteobacteria; order Alteromonadales; family Pseudoalteromonadaceae; genus Pseudoalteromonas; species Pseudoalteromonas sp. NS-SX12. Next base: position 1,542,589 of record NZ_CM170634.1, read on the forward strand.
TAGTGGCGAAATCACACACCATACGTTTGCTGATGTATTAGATTTTATAAATCCAAACGACCTGATTATCTTTAATAATACTAAAGTAATTCCTGCGCGTATGTTTGGTCAAAAAGCATCGGGCGGTAAGGTTGAGGTGCTCGTTGAGCGTGTAGTTGATAAACACACGGTACTTGCACACGTGCGCGCAAATAAATCACCTAAAGTTGGTAACGAGCTTATTTTAGAAGAAACGGCAACTGCGGTAATGCAAGGTCGCCAAGGTGAATTATTTGAGCTGAAGTTCGAAGGTGAAGAGGGCGTACTTGATATTTTAGACCGTATTGGTCATATGCCACTGCCGCCATATATTGACCGCCCTGATAATGAAAAAGACCGCAATCGCTATCAAACTGTTTATGGTGAAAAACCAGGCGCAGTAGCTGCACCAACAGCGGGTCTTCATTTTGATGATGCGCTGCTTGAAAAATTAAAAGCAAAGGGTGTTGATTTGGGGTTTGTAACACTGCATGTAGGGGCGGGTACGTTCCAGCCAGTGCGTGTTGATAAAATTGAAGATCACCATATGCATTCTGAGTATATTGAAGTGCCAGAGCAAGTGGTTGCACAAATTAAAGCATGTCGTGAACGCGGTGGTCGTGTTGTTGCTGTGGGCACAACGTCAATGCGCTCATTAGAGTCGGCTGCAATGAAGTCAGAAGGTGAGCTTGCACCGTTTTATGGTGATACGGATATTTTCATCTTTCCTGGGTATGAATTTCAGGTGGTAGACGCGATGATCACTAACTTTCACCTTCCTGAATCGACACTAATAATGCTTGTGAGTGCCTTTGCTGGTCAAGAGAATATTATGAACGCCTATAACACTGCAATTGCAGAAAAATACCGCTTTTTCTCATACGGTGATGCAATGTTCTTAACCAAAAAAGACATTTAGTACACCACTTAAAAACACGATGCGATGTAACTCTGTTACATCGCTTTACACGTAAATCTCACTTTCCACTTTTATTTCTGTTATCTCATCCCTATATCCATAGTATTGTGCTGTCAAAGCAGGTAAAATCGACCGATTATTTTACGCTCAATTGATGAAGTTGAGTAAAAGTTGGACTGTTTTTCCGGCATTTGAGGTTTTTATGAAATTTGAATTAGATAATACAGATGGCAAAGCGCGTCGCGGCCGTTTGATCTTTGACCGTGGTGTAGTAGAGACACCTGCATTTATGCCTGTAGGTACTTACGGTACCGTTAAAGGTATGACTCCTGAAGAGTTAAAAGGCACAGGTGCAGAAATTTGCCTAGGTAATACCTTTCACTTAATGCTTCGCCCAGGTACTGAAATCATCAAACAACACGGTGATTTACATGATTTTATGGGTTGGGATAAACCAATTCTTACCGATTCAGGCGGTTTCCAAGTATTCAGCTTAGGTGAAATGCGTAAAATTTCGGAAGAAGGTGTAATGTTCCGTTCACCGGTAAACGGTGAGAAAATCATGCTATCACCAGAAAAAGCAATGCAAGTGCAGCGCGACTTGGGTTCAGATATTGTGATGATTTTTGACGAATGTACACCGTATCCTGCAACAGAAAAAGAAGCGCGTGACTCGATGGAGCTATCGCTGCGTTGGGCAAAACGCTCGAAAGAAGGTCACGGTGATAACCCATCAGCATTATTCGGTATTATTCAAGGTGGTATGTACCCTGAACTGCGAGAAATTTCGCAAAAAGGTTTAGAAGAAATCGGTTTTGATGGTTATGCACTTGGTGGTTTATCAGTAGGTGAACCAAAAGAAGACATGATTAACATTCTTGACCACTGTGCTTACAAAATGCCAGAAGATAAGCCGCGTTACCTAATGGGCGTAGGCAAGCCGGAAGATTTAGTTGAAGCGGTTCGTCGTGGTATTGATATGTTTGACTGTGTAATGCCAACACGTAACGCGCGTAACGGCCACTTATTTATTACCGGTGGCGTAATTAAAATCCGTAACGCAGTGCATAAAACGGATACAGGCCCACTTGATCCAGAATGTGATTGCCATACTTGTGAGAACTTCTCACGTGCTTATTTACACCACTTAGATAAGTGTAATGAAATTTTAGGGGCTCGTTTAAACACGATCCACAACTTACGTTATTACCAACGCGTTATGGAAGGGCTTCGCAATGCCATTGCTGAGAACAAACTAGAAGAGTTTGTTGCAGACTTCTATGCGCGTCGCGGTATGCCGGTACCTGAATTAAAACAAATTGAAGACTAATAAAATTTAAGAGGAATTAACCATGAGTTTATTTATCTCAAGTGCGCATGCAAGTGCGGGTGCTCCACCTGCTGGTGGCGGCATGGAAATGCTAATCATGCTAGGTATTTTTGGTTTGGTATTTTATTTCCTAATTTACCGTCCACAAGCTAAGCGTGTTAAAGAGCACAAGAGCCTAATGTCAGCATTGGCAAAAGGTGATGAAGTACTTACTGCTGGTGGTTTAGTGGGTAAAATCGTGAAAGTATCTGACGACAAAGATTTTGTTGTTGTTGCGCTTAACGATCAAGCTAACGTAACAGTGCAAAAAGGTTCAATTTCAGCTGTGCTGCCTAAAGGCACAATGAAAGCACTTTAATCAAAGGAATAAGTTGTGATTAATAAGTACCCATTATGGAAGTACTTGATGGTGGTAGCAGTTGTATTGCTTGGTATGCTTTACGCTGCACCAAATATGTACGGTAGTGATCCTGCCGTACAAATTTCAGGTGCGCGAGGCGCTGTGATTGAAACAGCGGATCTCGACAAAGTACAAACAATTTTAACGAACGATGGATTTGATGCTAAATCAATCAAACTAGAAAATGAGCAAATCTTAATTCGTTTTAATGATGTAGAAACACAGTTAAAAGCGAAAGACCAACTAAGCGACAGTCTAGGCGCTAACTATATCGCTGCTATAAACTCTGCTCCTTCAACGCCGGCATGGCTTGAAAACTTGGGCGGTGCGCCGATGAAGTTAGGCTTAGATTTACGTGGTGGTGTTGAGTTTACGATGGAAGTTGATATGCGTACTGCTATCAATAACCAGTTAAAGCAGATGCAGCAAGATTTCCGCTCTGACTTACGTGAACAGAAAATTCGCTACCGCAGCATTCGTGAAGTAGCAAACGCAGATCGCGTGCAATTAGTTTTCCGTAATGAAGAAGACAAAGACGCCGCTGAGCGTTATTTGCAAAAGAACAATCCTAGCCTTGAGTTTCGCGATGACCGCAGCAATGAGTTAGCGTTCACTGCGCGTTTAACGGAAGCTAAGTTAAAAGAAATTCGCGATTACGCAATTTCACAAAACTTAATCATTATTCGTAAGCGTATTAACCAAATTGGTGTTGCAGAACCAAATGTTCAGCGCCAAGGCCAAGAGCGTATTTTAGTACAATTACCGGGTATTCAAGACCCAGCACGTGCGAAAGAAATTTTAGGTTCAGCAGCGACGCTTGAACTGCGCATGGTTGACCAAGATAACGACGTACGCGATGCATTAGCTGGTCGTATGCCGCCGGGTTCAGAAGTAATCAACGATCAGTTTGGTCGTCCAGTTTTACTTAAAAAACGCGTAATGCTTGAAGGTTCTCATATTACCGGGGCACAAGCGGGTTATGACCAATACCAGCGTCCGCAAGTTAGCTTACAACTTGATAGTAAAGGTGGCTCAAAAATGGCTGCGTTTACTAAAGACGAAGTTGGTAACTTAATGGCGATTGTGTTCATCGAATACCGCCCGTCGGGTAAGGTAGATGAAAACGGTAAAGCGTTACCACCAATCAAACACGAAGAAGTGATTAACCAAGCAACTATTAATGAGCGCTTAGGTCGTCGTTTCCAAATTACCGGTATTGATACGCCAGCAAAAGCGCAGCATTTATCTGAAATGCTACGTGCAGGTGCACTTGTTGCGCCAATTCAAATTGTTGCTGAAAGTACCATAGGTCCAAGCATGGGTGCAGAAAACGTTGAAAAAGGTATTACTGCGGTAGTACTTGGTTTTGTTTTCGTACTGGTATTTATGCTGCTTTACTACAAAGGCTTTGGCATGATTGCAAATATTGCACTGGGTTTAAACCTAGTATTAATTGTTGGTGCAATGTCAGTACTTGCCGGTGCAACGCTTACCTTACCGGGTATTGCCGGTATCGTACTAACGGTTGGTATGGCGGTAGATGCGAACGTACTTATTTTTGAACGTATTCGTGAAGAATTAGCTGAAGGGCGTAGTCCTCAACAAGCAATTCACCATGGTTACGACAGTGCATTTAGCACCATTTTTGATGCCAATATCACAACGTTAATTGCAGCCGTGATCTTGTACGCAATTGGTACAGGTCCTATTCAAGGCTTCGCAATCACTCTTGCTATCGGTATTGTAACGTCAATGTTCACTGCGATTGTTGGTACGCGTGCGATTGTTAACGCGTTAATCGGCGGTAAGCGCATTGAGAAGTTATCTATCTAGGAGAGTGTGATGCAATTATTAAAGTTAAATGAAACACTTAAGTTTATGTCATTGCGCAAAGCGGCAATGACAATTTCAACTCTGCTGATTATCGCTTCATTTGTTTCGTTTTTTACCAAAGGTATGAACTTTGGTTTGGATTTTACCGGTGGTACAACGGTTGAAGTTGGCTTTGAACAAGCCGCTGACCTTAAAGTTGTGCGTTCATCACTGCACGAAAATGGCTTCCCTGATGCACAGGTACAGTTATTTGGTTCAAGTAAGGACGTAAAAATTCGTCTTGAGCCACGTGAAGGTGAAAAGGCCGACATGATCAGTAACCAAGTACTCGAGATTCTTGAACAAACAGGCCAAAAAGTTGAGATCCGCTCAATTGAATTTGTTGGTCCAAGCGTTGGTGAAGACCTTAAAGAGCAAGGCGGTTTAGCAATGTTAACAGCGCTAATCTGTATTTTGCTTTACGTTGCACTGCGCTTTGAATGGCGTTTTGCAATTGGTGCGGTAGCAGCGCTTGCGCACGATGTTATTTTAACTGTGGGTTTATTCTCAGTATTAGGTTTACCGTTTGATTTAACTGTATTAGCAGCGGTACTTGCGGTTATAGGTTACTCACTTAACGATACCATTGTTGTATCGGACCGTATTCGTGAGAACTTCCGTAAAATCCGTATCGACGATACCATTGAAATTGTTGATATTTCACTAACGCAAACGTTAAACCGTACGTTAGTAACATCAATTACAACTATCTTAGTACTTGTGGCGCTATTTGTATGGGGCGGCGAAACCATTCATGGCTTCGCAACGGCATTACTATTTGGTGTATTTATTGGTACTTACTCATCTGTATACGTAGCAAGTTCTGTTGCAGTAATGATGGGCATCAGCAAAGAAGATCTGATCCCTGAAGAAGTTGAGAAAGAAGGTGCTGAATTTGACAATATGCCATAATTATTTGGTAATTTTGTAATAATTCTGAAAAAGGCCGGTGTTAATGCTGGCCTTTTTTTTTGTCTTTAGTATGATACTGAAAATGATAAACATTCTCAAAGGCATTAAAATGAAAAAGCTAACTGTACTTGCTAGTTTTGCAGCAATGACACTTTTAACAGCATGTGGTGATAAACAACAAACTAACGCCGAAGCGGTAGCAAAAGCACCTACAGCGAATCAAGCGTTAGCAGACTACAAAGAGGGTGCTAAAACACTAGTGACAATGATTAAAGAAGCAAAACCAGATACTGAAATCGCTGTAAAGTCAGCTGAGTTAGTAGCGGGTTCCAAAACAATCATTACGCAGTTTATAAATAAACATCCAAAGTGTACTGAGTATTTAACAGCACTGAATAATGCGGCGGATATCATTCCAACCTTACCGCTAGAAGAGATCGAGTCAGGTTATCATGAAGACGGTAAACTGCCTAAGTTTGACGACCCTAACTGTTACCATGCGAAGGACTTACTGGTGCATCCTGCAACGGTACAAGCAATGGCGACAATGGGGATTACTACTGCAGAAATGCGTGAAAGTGCAGAAATGGAAATTATTGAAGTTATTGCACACTTTTCTCAGGTTGAAAAAGCATTAAACTAACCTAAATTTCATAAGGTTGTGATTATAAAGTGAAATAATTGCAACCTTTTCTGACACTTAGCTTCTGAAATAATTCTGTCATTATCTCTTGTTATATTCGCCATCCGTAAAGAGGTGAATTATGCAAAACTTGAAACAATCGATCAGCCTTAAAGCGATTCTGTCAAAGCGACAGATCACAACGCTGTTTCAACCCATTCTTGATATTGAAAAAGAAACGGTGCTCGGCTACGAAGCTTTGTCGCGAGGCCCTGAAAATTCAAGTTTGTTCAGCCCTGTCGAACTCTTTGCCCAAGCTGAAAAAGATGCCTGCCTCTCAGAACTAGAGCTTCTTTGTCGCGAAAAAGCCATTGAGAACTTTGTTGCCCAAGGCTTGCCTGGGAAATTGTTTATCAATGTAAGTCCGTCTGCATTACTAGAGGCTGCGCACCCAAAAGGTGAAACTTTGCAACTGCTTGCTAAACACGGCTTAGCCACATCTCGGGTTGTGATTGAGATTACTGAGCGGGAGCCGTTAGCACAAAGCGATTTATTATTTGAAGCGATTAAACATTACCGTGATTTAGGTTTGCATATTGCGATTGATGACTTTGGTTCGGGTTACAGCGGGCTAAAACAGTGGTCTGAACTCAAGCCTGACATCGTTAAAATTGATCGTTACTTTATCGATCATTGCGATAAAAGTGTGGTGAAAAAAGAGTTTTTACGTTCGATATTAGAGCTGGCAAAAATCACTAATACTCGAGTAATAGCTGAAGGTATAGAACGCACGCAAGAATTAACACTGTTAAAAAATCTGGGTGTTGAACTAGCACAAGGCTTTTTGCTTGAACGCCCGGTACTTTCGCCGTGTCAGAGTTTTGATGAATGCATTGCAGCGCAAAAATTAGTGGATATGCCACGCAATACGAAAGACGATTTCCCTTTTATTGGCAATTTATTACTAAGCCAGCAGTCTATTTTTGTCACGACCAATTGCGGTGTGGCGAAGAAGTATTTCGAGCAAGATAAGTTATTGCAAAGCCTGGTAGTGCTTAATCAAGATAATCGACCCGTTGGTATATTACACCGAGATCAACTTGCCGAAATATTTTCGTCAACCTATGGGGCGGCGCTACACTCTAAGCGCTCAGTCGATGAGGTTATGGATCACCAGCCTTTAGTGGTTGATAGATTGACAGCGTTGGACTCGGTGAGCCAAAAAATTACTGACTCAGATTTTGATATACGCCGCTATATTATTGTGACACAAGAAGGGCAATACGTTGGTGTTGTTGCTATTCGCGATATTCTAAAACACATTACTGACGAGAAAATTAAAAATGCGCAGCATGCCAATCCGTTAACCATGTTGCCGGGCAATGTGGCAATTAATGATAATATTGAACGCCGTTTAAATGCGCGACAAGATTTCGAACTAGCGTATATCGATTTAAATCACTTTAAGCAGTTTAACGATCTCTATGGTTATGCCAGTGGTGACATGGTAATTAAACTACTTGCTGAAATTTGCCGCCAAGTGTGTAATCAAAAAGACTGCTTTATTGGTCATATTGGTGGCGATGATTTTATGCTGGTGTGTCCTAGTGACTTAGGCGAAGCGCTGTGTCGTAAAATAATATCGGAGTTTGAAACCGCCGTTAGAGCCTATTTTACGCCAGAGCACGTTGCAGCAGGGGGCTATTGGGCAACCAACCGCGAGGGTGAAAAGAAGTTTGTGCCCTTGTTAACCTTGTCTATTGGTTTAGTTAACCCTGATATTGAGCACTGCGAAAACAGCCATCAAGTGGCAGCGCTGGCAACCGATGCTAAAAAGGAAGCTAAGCGTTTTGTAACCAGTCACTTGTTTATTTGCAAACGCCGTCGCCCGACCATGGCGATAGTTAGACTACCGGTAGCAAAATAATCTATTCGTGGCGATTGAAAAACAATCGCTTTACCTAAACAGTAACTTGTTTTAACTTATTATTACTTGAGCTATGTTTGGGGCAAGTAATATGAGAACAAATGCACCATATTGTTTTATAGCGCTTATTTCACTTTTAACCTGTTCAGTAGCAGCAACAGAAATTGTGAAAGTTGCCAAAGAGCATCGCAAGCTATACCCAAGAGATGATTACATTGTTAGCCTTTTAGAGTTGGCACTGGCCAACCAGCCTTACCAATTGCAACATGTGCCTGTACACCCACACCAGCAGCGTACCTTACTAAAACTCAGCCAAGGTGATGTAGATATTCATTGGGGCATGACGAGTCCTGACCGCGAAGCCATTGCTACCGCAATTCCTATTCCTATTTTTAAAGGGTTGATTGGTAAACGTATTGCGCTGATTAAAGACGATCGGCAAAGTGACTTTACTGCGATTGATAGCGACAAGCTAAAGCAGTTTACTGCGGTTCAGGGACACGATTGGCCCGATACTAAAATTCTTGCGCAAAATGGCTACCGAGTAAAAGCATTTGCACATTATAAAGCCATGTTCACTTTAGTCTCTCGTGGGCAGGTGGATTATTTCCCCCGCTCTGTCATTGAAATTCAAGATGAACTTTTGGAGTTTAAGCCACTTGGCTTGGCGATAGAGACTGCACATTTAATAAATTATCCTGCGGCATTCTACTTTTTTGTAAATAAAGAAAAAACGGCGTTAGCCAATGCACTGCAAGCAGGGTTAACAGAAATGATTGCTGATGGTCGATTTGATAAGTTATTTGATGATTATTTTGTTGAAGGGTTGAGCCAATTAAACTTAGCGAAGCGCGAAATACATTATTTAGAAAATGATTATTTTACAAATACAGCGCTGTTGCAAAATAAGGCGCTTTGGTACAAAAAATAAGGAAGCAATGTGCTTCCTTATTTATAAAACCTAGTTAAAGCATGCGATTATTTAAGTAATGCATCGCTTAAATGTGGACGAAGCTCTTTCACAATCGCTTGTGCAAGTTTTGGTGCGCCACATACAATATTGCCTGACTTATCTTGGTTGTTGCCGCCAGCAAAATCAGTTACTAAGCCACCTGCTTCTTTAACAAGTAGTTGACCTGCTGCAGTATCCCATGGCTTTAAACCAATTTCGAAGAAACCATCAACACGACCCGCTGCAACATAAGCTAAATCTAGCGCTGCAGAACCTGCGCGGCGCATATCTGCTGTATGAACGAATAATGCACTGAATGCATTCATGTATTCTTCCATATGATGCTTTTGCTTGAATGGGAAGCCGGTTGCTAGCACAGTACCTGAAAGGTCAGTTGCCTTATTTACACGAATACGCTTGCTGTTAAGCTGTGCGCCTTGACCGCGTGTAGCTGTGAATAATTCACCACGAATTGGATCGTAAACAACCGCTTGCTCTGTACGGCCTTTAACTTTTAATGCAATAGATACTGCGAAGTGTGGAATGCCCTTGATGAAGTTAGTCGTGCCATCAAGTGGATCGATAACCCAAAGGTAATCAGCGTCGCTGCCAAGTTGTTGACCTAGCTCTTCGCCTACAATGCTATGCTTAGGGTAAGACTTTAAAATAGTGTCGCGAATCATCGCTTCCGCGTCTTTGTCTACGTTAGTTACAAAGTCGTTGCTACCTTTTTGAAGTACTTCAACTTTATCTTTCTCTTCAAATTTTTGAAGAATAACTTTACCTGCATTTCGCGCAGCGCGAACCGCAATGTTTAACATTGGATGCATAGCTTTACCTTTAGGTTTTAAAAGAACTCATTAACTACTAAGTTGTGCCTTAATTTGGTCACCCCTCAGTTCAGCCGCGCTATTTTAGCGACTTTTTTGCGGTTGTAAACCAAAATAATAAATTTAATCTCTGGTTAACAATTAATCAAACTGGTGTGCTAAAAAATCGCTAATCGCGGTGTAATAGTCGAAATTTAATGATGAGTAGGCTAAAATCCGCGCCAGATAAAATTTCAGAGTTTAGAACGTAACATGACGCTAGATAAAATTCGTATTGTACTGGTTAATACTTCGCACACAGGTAACATTGGTTCAGTTGCTCGTGCAATGAAAACAATGGGCTTTAGCAAGCTTTATTTAGTGGATCCTGTTAACCCTGTCGATAGTCACGCAAGTGCACTTGCAGCAGGAGCAACCGATGTACTAGGTAATGCGGTAGTTGTTGATACCTTGCAAGAGGCTATTGCTGATTGTAATACCGTGATTGGCACCAGTGCGCGCTCACGTACTTTATCTTGGCCAATGGTTAACCCTGTTGAGTGCGGCGAAAAACTGCTTGCTGGTACAGAGCAAGAAGGTGATGTAGCGCTTGTATTTGGTCGTGAAAATAGCGGCTTAACTAATGAAGAGCTGCAACTGTGTAATTTCCACGTATGTATTGCAGCTAACCCTGAATACTCGTCGCTTAATCTTGCTATGGCTGTGCAAACTCTGTGTTATGAAACACGCATGCGCTACCTTGCCAAAAGCGAACAACAAATTGAGCAAGATGATGCGGTATACCCAAGTTCTGAACAGATGGAGCTTTTCTACCAACATTTAGAAAAAACCTTGTCAGACACGGGCTTTATTATTAGGCAACATCCAGGTCAAGTAATGACTAAGCTACGCCGTTTATTTAATCGTGCACGCCCAGAAGAGCAAGAGCTTAACATTCTGCGCGGGATTTTAACCTCGATTGATAAATCGGTTGTGAAAAAAGACAGCGAATAGCTTAAAGACAATACTTGACTAATTTACTCAGGTAATTAAAATAATACTTGAGTAAATTACTAGGTTATTCTGTTCTAGCATATATATAGCAAGACTAAAGAATAACCTAAGTGTGAACAATAAATACTTGACTATCTTAGTCAGGTAATTAAAATTCGCACTCTTATTGATGATGGGGGCTTAGCATGAAATTAACGTCGAAAGGTCGATATGCAGTAACTGCACTATTAGACGTGGCGCTTCATACTAAAATTGGCCCAGTTCCCCTCGCTGAAATTTCAGAACGACAAGACATTTCACTCTCATACCTTGAGCAGTTATTTTCGCGTTTGCGCAAGCAAGATTTAGTACGCTCTGTTCGTGGTCCTGGCGGTGGTTACTTACTAGGTAAGGAAGCCTCAGAGATTTCAGTTGGCGATATCATATCTGCAGTCAATGAATCGGTAGATGCCACACGTTGTGGTGGTGAAGGCGATTGCCAAAATGGTGTTCGCTGCTTAACACACTCATTATGGAGTGAATTGAGTCAGCGCATCGAAGAATTTTTAAACAGTATTACGTTAGCTGAGTTAGTTGCCAAAAAAGATGTGCAACAAGTTGCTGGTCGCCAAGACCAAACGGTTGAAAAAGCCGTTGAAAATTCACTCAGTCAGCTTGAAAATATCAACATTAGTTGCCAAATGTAGCAATTCGGAGCAAGTAAATATGAAGTTACCAATTTATTTAGATTATGCCGCCACAACACCTGTCGATCCGCGTGTAGCTGACGCTATGATGCAGTGTTTAACAATGGATGGTAATTTTGGTAACCCTGCGTCACGTTCTCACCGTTTTGGTTGGCAAGCTGAAGAAGCAGTTGACCAAGCGCGTCACGACATTGCTGAATTAATCAATGCAGACCCGCGTGAAATCGTTTTCACATCAGGTGCTACAGAATCAAATAACTTGGCAATTAAAGGTGCTGCTAATTTCTACGCGAAAAAAGGCAAGCACGTAATCACAGTTAAAACAGAACACAAAGCCGTATTAGACACGTGTCGTGAACTTGAGCGTCAGGGCTTTGAAGTTACTTATATGGACGTTGAAGAAAACGGCTTACTAGACCTTAAGAAGCTTGAAGCGGCAATGCGTGATGACACTGTGCTTGTGAGCGTAATGCACGTAAATAACGAGCTAGGTGTAGTACAAGATATCGCAACCATTGGCGAAATGTGTCGCGAACGTAAAATCATGTTCCATGTTGATGGTGCGCAAAGCGCAGGTAAAGTAAAAATCGACATGCAAGCACTTAAAGTAGATTTCATGTCTTTCTCTGGTCACAAAGTGTATGGCCCGAAAGGCATTGGTGCACTTTATGTTCGTCGTAAGCCGCGTGCGCGTTTAGAAGCGCAAATGCACGGTGGTGGTCATGAACGTGGTATGCGTTCAGGTACACTGGCAACACACCAAATTGTAGGTATGGGTCATGCGTTCAAAGTTGCAAATGAAGATTTTGATAAAGATCACGCACACATCAGTGCACTACGTAAGCGTTTGATTGATGGCATTATGTCGGATATCGAAGAAGTTTACTTTAACGGTACACCAGAGCAATCAGTACCAGGTATCGTAAATATCTCATTCAACTATGTTGAAGGTGAGTCATTACTAATGGCACTTAAAGATATCGCGGTATCTTCAGGTTCGGCATGTACATCGGCAAGTTTAGAACCATCTTACGTATTACGTGCGCTAGGCCGTAACGACGAATTAGCGCATAGCTCAATTCGTTTCAGTATTGGTCGTTTCACGACTGAAGAAGAGATTGATTACACTGTTCAGCTAATCAAAGACTCAATTGGCCGTTTGCGCGAAATGTCTCCTTTATGGGAAATGTATAAAGAAGGCGTTGATTTAGAGTCTGTTGAGTGGACACACCACTAATTAAATGAATTGGGTATTGAGGTAACAAGCAATGGCATATAGTGACAAAGTAATTGACCATGTAGAGAATCCACGTAACGTAGGTTCTTTCGACAAGAATGACCCAAGTGTTGCAACGGGTATGGTTGGCGCACCAGCGTGTGGTGACGTAATGAAGTTGCAAATTAAGGTATCTGATGATGGCATCATCGAAGATGCAAAATTTAAAACCTATGGTTGTGGTAGCGCGATTGCATCGTCATCACTAGTAACTGAATGGGTTAAAGGTAAAAGCCTAGACGAAGCGGGTGAAATCAAAAACACTGATATCACAGCGGAACTAGAATTACCGCCAGTTAAAATTCACTGTTCAATTTTAGCGGAAGATGCAATCCAAGCAGCGATTGCGGATTACAAAAAAAAGCACGGTGAATAATTTATGGCGATTACTTTAACAGATGCAGCCGCTGATCGCGTACGCTCATTTTTAACCAATCGCGGTAAAGGTCTAGGCCTACGCGTTGGTGTTAAAACAACAGGGTGCTCAGGCCTTGCTTATGTACTTGAGTTTGTTGATGAGTTAGCGGAAGGCGATGAAACCTTTGAGCATAACGGTGTAACCGTCATTGTTGATGGTAAAAGCCTAGTGTATATCGATGGCACTGAGCTGGACTTTGTTAAAGAAGGCCTAAATGAAGGGTTTAAATTTAACAACCCGAATCAAAATGGTGAGTGTGGTTGCGGCGAAAGCTTTACCGTATAACCTTTACTATTTGATCTAATTTATTAAGCCCTGCAATTGCGGGGCTTGTGTGCAATTAAGAGCGAGGATTTTTTCGTTACTATGAAATACTTTGAGTTATTTGCAATCCCTGTTCAATTTGATGTTGATCTCAACACTGTTAACGCACGCTATCTCGAACTGCAAAAAATTCTTCACCCTGATCGTCATGCTAGTTTAGGCGCACAGCAACAACTGCTTGCGGTACAAAAAACGGCAGAATTAAACGACGCATTACAGGTTATCAAGCAGCCGCTAAAACGCGCAGAATACATGTTAGCAGAAAAGCACATTGATATTCGTGCTGAGCAACAAACTTTGCAAGACCCTGAGTTTTTAATGCAGCAGATGGAGCTGCGAGAAGAGCTAAGTGAAATTACTGACGCAACAGACCCTGAAGCAGCAATTGCACAGTTTGAAAATCACGTAAAAGAACTTCATCAAGATTATTACGCAGAGCTCAAAAAGCACATTGATAGTGACGACCAAGAGCAGCTTAAAATTGCCGCAGATATAGTACGCAAGCTTAAATTTATTTATAAGTTACGAGAAGAATTAGAGCGCATTGAAGATTCGCTTTTCGACGACTAATTAGGACGCGAGAAACATGTTACTCCAAATAGCAGAACCAGGCCAAAGTGCATCACCACATGAGCACAAATTAGCAGTTGGCATTGACTTAGGAACCACAAACTCGCTGGTTGCAACAGTACAAAGTGGCGAAACCAAAGTACTGCCAGACTTAATGGGCAAAACAATTTTGCCATCAGCCATTCACTATGGTGAAAACACAATTACTGTTGGCGAGAAAGCCAAGTTAGATGCACCGCTAGACGCTGCTAATACGCTTATTTCGGTAAAACGTTTTCTTGGCAAATCATTCCAAGAAATCAGTCAGATTGCCGACCAACTACCATACCAATTTAGCAACGACGATGACGTATTAGCAATTCAAACACGTCAGGGCAACATTAACCCAATTCAAGCGTCGAGCGAGATTCTAAAAGCGCTAAAAGCGCGTGCAATGGACAGCTTCGGCGGTGAAGAAATTACTGGCGCGGTGATCACTGTTCCTGCGTATTTTGATGATGCACAGCGTCAAGGCACCAAAGATGCCGCAGAACTAGCTGGCTTAAATGTACTGCGCTTACTTAACGAACCAACAGCCGCTGCGGTTGCTTACGGTTTAGATTCAGGTAAAGAAGGTGTTATCGCGGTTTATGACTTAGGTGGCGGTACCTTTGATGTGTCAATTCTGCGTTTGAATAAAGGCGTATTTGAAGTATTGGCGACAGGCGGTGACTCGGCACTTGGCGGTGATGACTTTGACGCACTGTTGGTGAATTACTTTAAAGAGCAAACCGGCATTAACGCACCTAATGCAGACACGCTGCGTTTATTTATGGAAAAAGCGCGCGCATGTAAAGAAGCGCTTACTAATTACAATCTGGTAAACGTCGGCTTAGATTTAGGCGAGCAGCAGTTTAAAATTGAAGTAACGAAAGAGTTCTTTAATGAATTAGCACAAGGACTTGTGAAAAAGACATTACGTGCATCGCGCCGCGCCTTGAAAGATGCCGGTGTTGAAAAAGAAGACGTGCTTGAAGTGGTAATGGTTGGTGGTTCAACCCGCATGCCAATTGTACGTGAGCAAGTAGGTGAGTTTTTTGGTAAAGAGCCACTTACTTCAATTGACCCAGACCAAGTTGTTGCTTTGGGTGCGGCAATTCAAGCCGACATCTTAGTAGGTAATAAACCTGATTCAGATATGTTGCTGCTTGATGTGTTACCGCTTTCACTCGGTTTAGAAACCATGGGTGGCTTGGTTGAGAAAATCATTCCTCGCAACACCACTATTCCTGTTGCTCGTGCACAAGAGTTTACTACTTTCAAAGATGGCCAAACGGCAATGTCGCTGCATGTGCTGCAAGGTGAACGTGAACTGGTAGATGATTGCCGCTCACTGGCTAAATTCAGCTTAAAAGGGATTCCACCAATGGCGGCGGGTGCGGCGCATATTCGTGTAACCTTTAAAGTGGATGCGGACGGTCTTCTAAGCGTAAGTGCAATGGAAAAGTCCACAGGTGTGCAGTCAGAAATTCAAGTTAAACCGTCATTTGGTTTATCAGATAACCAAGTTGCTGATATGATTAAATCGTCGTTGGTTAATGCTAAAGACGATATGCAAGCACGTATGCTAAAAGAGCAACAAGTTGAAGCGCTACGAGTGATTGAAGCATTAAATGCATCGCTTGAACAAAGTGGTCACTTACTTTCAACTGATGAAAAAAGCGAATTAGAAAGCGAAATCAGCAAATTAGCGGTACTTCGCGAAACGGCGACAACGCCAGACCAACTAAAATCAGCCATTGAAGCCATTGATAAAGCAAGCAGTGAGTTTGCATCGCGCCGTATGGATGATTCAATTAAACAGGCTTTAACTGGCCAGTCGGTAGATGAGGTTTAATATGCCACAAATTATTTTCTTACCACATGAAGAACTTTGTCCAGAAGGCGCGGCAATTGAAGCACCTACTGGTGAAACGGTGCTTGATGTTGCGCTTAAAAATGGTATTTCAATTCCACATGCGTGTGAAAAGTCATGTGCATGTACTACATGTCATGTAATTGTGCGTGAAGGTTTTGATTCGCTTGAAGAAAGTGATGAACTTGAAGATGATATGCTGGATAAAGCATGGGGCTTAGAGCCTGAATCACGCCTTGGCTGTCAGGCAATTATAGCAGATGAAGACCTAGTCGTAGAAATTCCAAAGTACAATTTGAATATTGTAAACGAGGAACACTAATTACACAGTGATTAATGTTTTTGAAAAGCGCTCTTAGAGCGCTTTTTTATTGCCTGAAATTTGTCTAATATCAAAGATGCTTGAATCTGTTTTGTTTAATCTAAAACTATAACTAAGAGCGGGAAAGTTTATGAAACCACATGGGATCAGCATTGGTTTAAGTCGCGTTAAATCGACATTCTTTATTCATATTCGCGCATTTGGCACACTGCAACATGATGACTATCAGTACATGGTGCCCACCATTGAATCAGCGCTTAGTGAAGTAACACAGCCAAAGCTGAATGTTTTAATTGATATTACCGAGCTGGATGGCTGGACCATGAATGCCGCGTGGGATGATTTTAAGTTTGGCATGAAACACCGTCGAGAATTCGAAAAAATCGCCGTTATTTGCTCACATCGTTGGCAAAAAGGGGTAATGCATGTTTCAAATTGGTTTATGCCGGGCGAAATTGAGTCATTCAATAATCATCACGATGCATTGGTTTGGTTGGAGCAAGCATAAAACCCTGGTGACTTAGCGTGCGAAATTAGTTAATGCAATTGCGTAAAAAGCCTTGTAGAATTTATTTTTTGTTTAGATTAGTCATTCTGTAATATTCATGATGCATGGAAGTCGCGGTAATATCGCATCAAACTCGCTTATTTCTCCAAAAGACGTCAGCTTAGTGATTCTCGCAGGCGGTCTCGGGCGACGTTTTGGTGGCAATAAACAGCTTGCCGTTGTACCGGGTATTGAAAAAACGCTGCTTGAACTCAGTATTTCGGATGCGTTTAATGCAGGAATACGCCATGTGGTGTTAGTTGTTAATGCCGCAATTAAGCAAACCGTTGAGGCTCAAATACTGCCTCGTTTGCATCCAGAGTTAACGGTTGATATTGCCGTACAATCGATTTCGGATGTACCACCACATTACAAAGGCATGTTTTCTGAGCGTGAAAAGCCATGGGGAACAGGTCATGCATTACTCGCTGCGAAACAATTTGTAAAAGCACATTGTGTGGTGATCACCGCAGATGATTATTATGGAAAATCAGCCTTTAGTACCTTACTTGCAAACTGGCAAAATAATGGTGCGTGGCGTTTATTAGGTTATCCATTAGCGAGCACACTGACAGAGCAAGGCGGTGTAAATCGTGGGATCTGTGAACTTTCAGGCTCACAGCTAAACAAAATTACCGAAGTTTTAAATATTGATGCGGATCTTCGTGGTGAAACCGTTTCTGGTGAGCAGGTTAATCTGTCACCAAACACCTACGCATCAATGACCATTTGGGCACTGGGTTTTGAAATATTCAACCAATTAGAAGATGGCTTTATCGCGTTTTTAAAACAGTATGACAGCGCTATCAATAGCGAGTTTTTTCTACCAGACCAAATCCAGTATTTAGTTGCGCAGCATGCGCAAGTTGTCGAGTTACACCCTGCCAAGGACTACTGGCTGGGTGTAACCTATAGCGATGATTTGGCGCGCGTTGCTCAGCAATTAAATGAGTAAATATGAGCAGTTGCAAGAGATTACAATGACGTATCAAGAGCAAGCCTTGGCCTTATCTAACCAATATGGGTTGGGGCAAACAGGCATTTCAATTAAGCCAATTGGCAGTGGTCACATTAATACCACGCTACTTTTAAGTTCACCAGAAAAGCATTTAGTGGTGCAAAAGCTAAATACCCAAGTGTTTCCGGATTCACAGGCCTTGGTTTCAAATGCGCGCAAAATTGAAAAGCACTTGACCAAAAAAGCGCAAAAAAACGCGTATGATCTCGATGTAATTAAGCATGTAGCAACTCAAGACGAAACGCATTTAGTACGCCTTAATGGCGATACGTGGCGCGCACTTGAATTTATAGGCGGCAGCTACAGTGAAGACGTGGTTGAATCTAGCGAAAAAGCGAAAATTGCTGCCGGTGCTTTTGGTCAGTTTGCAAAAGCACTGAATGATTTTGAAGCCGACTCTCTTAAAACCGTGATCCCAGATTTTCATAATCTTGCAATGCGAGTTAATGCGTTAGAAGAGGCTGTTTCTGCCGATAAAGTGTCACGTGTGAATACCTGTGCAGCAGAAATTGAATTTTGCCAACAGCAACGTCAGCTGCTCGACGAAATAGCTGAAATAGTGCCAGATTTACCCGTACGCGCATGTCACAATGATACTAAAATCAACAATATGTTGTTTTGTAAAAAGTCAGATCAAGCAAAGGCTGTTATTGATTTAGATACCTGTATGCCAGGTTATTGGATGTTTGATTTTGGCGATATGGTACGTACTTTTTGCTCACCAGAAGCGGAAGACTCAACTAATTTAGATAAAGTGAAAGTACGTGAGCATATTTTTGCGTCAATTGTTGAGGGTTATGTAGAGCCGCTTAAAAATGTTTTGTCTGAAAAAGAAAAGCAAAGTTTCTGGCTTGGCGCTAAGGTGATGAGCTTTATGATTGGCGTGCGCTTTCTAACAGATTATTTAGATGGCGATAACTACTTTACCATTCACCGCGACAATCACAATCTAGACCGCGCGCGTAACCAGTTTGCACTGTATAAAGATTTACTTAAAAAAGAGCAAATACTAAAAGAAATTTTGTTCAAATAAACTTGTATTGATAAAAGGCAGCCTAGCTGCCTTTTTTGTTTTTAAAGTTAACGCTTTTATTAATCGCATTGTTTTGCCCTGAAATAAGCAATGAGATATTAATACTGAATAATAAAAATAGTTCGTTCAAAGGAAATACACATGAAAAATATGGATCGTCGCGGTTTTTTAAAAGCCGCAACTGTCACTGCAGCAGCGGGTTTAACCGCGGCTTGTACAACGTCAAATAATCAATTTACACCAGCAAAACAGCAGGGCAAAAGTGTAATTGGCTTAATTGCGCCCAAAATGGATGTGGTACGTGTTGGTTTTATTGGTGTGGGTCAGCGCGGCTATGGCCATGTTAAACGCATGAGCCATATTGAAGGCGCTGAAATTGTTGCGATTTGTGATAACCACCAAGAAGTGCTTGATCGCTCTGCGAAGTTTCTAACAGACAACGGTCATAAGCAGCCGGCACTTTACGGTAATGGCGAATATGCCTACCGTGAAATGCTAGGCCGCCAAGATATCGATATTGTAATTATTTCAACGCCTTGGAAATGGCATGCGCCAATGGCAATCGAGTCGATGGAAAGTGGTAAACACGCCTTTGTTGAAGTGCCGCTGGCCACCACAGTAGAAGAAATGTGGGACATTGTTAATACTGCTGAGCGCACGCAAAAGAACTGTATGATGATGGAAAACGTGAACTACGGCCGCGATGAGTTAATGGTACTTAACATGGTTCGCCAAGGACTCTTTGGTGAGTTACTGCACGGTGAAGCGGCTTATATTCATGAACTGCGTTGGCAGATGAAAGAGCTTGAAACTAAAACAGGTTCATGGCGTACGGGCTGGCATGCAAAGCGTAACGGAAATCTCTATCCAACCCATGGTTTAGGGCCTGTGTCACAATATATGAATATTAACCGTGGCGACCGTTTTGATTATCTCACTTCAATGAGTTCACCAGCACTTGGCCGCGCACTGTATGCGCAAAAAGAGTTTTCAGCCGACCATCAGCGTAACCAGTTAAACTACATTAATGGTGATATCAGCACTACGCTGATTAAAACGGTCCAAGGCCGCACTATTATGGTACAGCACGATACCACAACGCCGCGCCCGTATTCTCGTCATAACTTAATTCAAGGTACTAATGGTGTATTTGCGGGCTTCCCTAATCGTATTGCGTTAGAAGAGGGCGGCAGTGGCAATTTCCACGAGTGGGATTACGATATGCAGTCTTGGTATAACAAATATGACCATCCACTGTGGGTAAAAATGGGTAAAGAAGCCGAGCGCAATGGTGGCCATGGCGGCATGGATTTCTTAATGTTCTGGCGCATGATTTACTGCCTACGTAATGGCGAACCACTGGACCAAGATGTCTACGATGGCGCAGCATGGTCGGTGATAAGCCCGCTGAGTGCTGAATCACTAAATAATCGTGCGAAGTCAGTAGATATTCCAGACTTTACTCGCGGTGCATGGCAAACGGCAGAGCCGCTGGGAATTGTGACGGTTTAACTATTTTTAAGCAGGGAAGGTGTGATTGCTTCCCTGCATTTATCTTACTCCATCCATGGCGTCCTCTTGTTCATTTTTGTCGCGCTGGCGTCGCCAGCGCGACAAAAAGCGTATCGAATATTAATAAGTGCTAAGGATTAACGCTGAAGCAATTACTTCGAATAGCTACTTAAACACCACGGTTTTATTACCATTAATAAATATCCGCTGTTCTGCGGCCCATTGTAGGGCGCGGCAGAATACGTTTTTTTCTACATCGCGGCCTAGTGCAGCTAGATTTTCGGCATTTTGTGCGTGGTTTACATGGCAAATATCTTGTTCGATGATCGGGCCTTCATCGAGTTCATCTGTCACAAAGTGGGCGGTGGCACCGATCATTTTTACACCGCGCTGGAATGCTTGATGATAGGGTTTTGCGCCAATAAACGCGGGTAAAAACGAGTGATGAATATTAATGATTTTACCGCTGAACTCTGCCACAAATTCAGGGCTTAAAATACGCATATACTTGGCAAGGCCAATTAAATCAGGGTTGAACTCGTTAATTTTTTCAGCCACTTTGGCGTCGTGTTGTTCGCGCGTTAGGCCGTCATGACTAATGCAATAAAATGGTATATCAAAGCCTTTTACTAGCGGCTCAAGGTCTGGGTAATTGCCAATTACCGCTTGAACCTCCACATTCATCGCGTTTTCAAAGCATTTTAATAACACACCGCCAAGGCAATGGGCTTCTTTGGTGGCAAGTAACACCACTTTCGCTTTCTCTTCGCCTTTTAAACTGACGTTTGAGCCGTCAGGTAATAGATGAATGAGCTGTTCAACAAGGTGATTATCGGCAAAGTCACCTTGCAATGCAGTGCGCATAAAAAAGCGATGATTTTCTCGGTCAACAAATTCGTCGTTACGAATAATATTAAGCTTATGCTCAAAACAGAGATTGGTTATTTTAGCGATGAGTCCTGGTTCATCGGGGCATTGTGCAAGCAGTACTTTTTTCATGGTTCCTCATTCCAGACAGCAAAAGTAATGAGTGTATATTTATATATTTTAATTATGTAATCAATAAATAAAATTAATATTTGTTGTGTTATGAGCAATTTTAAAAAAGTAGCATGAATAAGGTTAATAGGCGTTAAAGAGGTTTAACTATTTCTGACAATTGCTTACAACTTATTGTCGTTAAGCGCACTAAACTAGCCATAATCTCATTTTGAAAAGGAAGCACAATAATGGCAGTTTCTAATTTTACACGTGCGTTGCTGGCACTTTCGCTTATCTCATCGTCATCGGTGTTTGCTAATGGTTCTGAACAAGCTGAACTTAAAAAGCATACCTTCGGTGGAAAAATCGCAACTGGTAGCGTTGAGTTATATGATTTACCTGATGAAGATTATACAAATGTGTACTCTTACTATAATTATAAATTTGATCAAAACTTTTCACTGGAAGTTGGTTTAAATTTTGGTATGGATGCCAGCGATTGGGAATGCGACGATTTTGATGATGGCTTTACCTGTCGCGACCGCAATGACTCAATGTTTAACATCATTGGCGCCGATGAATTAGAGGTAACTAACTTTGTGATTGCAGGTAAAGCACAATTACCTTTGTCTCAGCGTAATAGTCTTTACGCTAAAGTTGGCGCTAACTTCTATGACTATGAAATTTCACGAAATGATCGTACGTTTATCGATGATTCGGGCACAGGTGTTTACCTTGAAGGTGGTTGGCAGTATGTGTGGGACTTTGGTTTAGGAATGGACGCAGGCGTGCAGTATTTTGATATGGGCGATTTAGATTCTGTATCGTTTGCTATAGGTGTTAGCTATCAGTTTTAATTATTAGTAATTTGAATATTGATAATTTTGTTAACTTTATTTTGGGTTAACAAAATTAAATAGGCCGGCGTTATGCCGGCCTATTGTTTAACGGCTTGTGTGCTTTATTAATGCTTTGAGTTTTGCTGGTTTTACAGGCTTACTCAAGTAGTGAATGTTTTGCTCTTTAGTGCTGCGTTTTAGTTCATCATCTCTTACCGCAGTGATTAATACCGCAGGTATACTTTCTTGCCACTGCTCGCGTAATTGCGCAATTAAACTAACGCCATCCATTTCATGACTGAGTTGGTAGTCCATTAGAATTAAATCTGGCTTAGCTTGGTTTTGCGCATAATTTAATACATCGTCTACTTTATCAAAGGCAGAATAACGGCAACCCCATTTGCTCATTAACGTGCCCATCGCATCTAAGTTTTCTTGCTCATCATCAACGATTAATACGTTAAGGGTTTGTTTATTATCAAGTTTAACTTTGTTGGTTGATTTTTCTTGTACTAGTTTGCTGTCGCCATAAGGCACTTCCAGCGCAAAGCAACTGCCTTTGTTTGGTGTTGATTTAAGCTCTAGGGTTAACGACATTAAATCGGCCATACGTTTTACCACGCCTAAACCAAGCCCTAAACCTTTATTGTCGTTACTTTGTACGCGGTAGAAGTCGTTAAAGACTTTTGCTTGTTCTACTTCGCTGATACCAGGGCCTGTATCCCATACTTCAATACGTAGGCTGTGTTTACGCTTTCGACAAGCCACCAGCACTTTACCGCTTTCGGTATATTTCACTGCATTTGATACTAGGTTTTGAATAATTCGGCGCAGATAAGTGGTGTCGGCATGCACTACAGCATCATTGCTGCGTACTTTGAAATCGAGCCCTTTTTCCTTGCTTAGAATAACGTATTCATTACTCAGCGGCGCTAAAATATCATTAATCGGGAAGTGACGAGGTGTCGGCGTCATTGCGCCTTGTTCTAACTTAGCAATTTCTAATAACCCCGACATTAAATGCACGGTTGAATCAAGGCTATCGCCAAGTTTTTCCATGGTACTTAGGTTGCTGTTAGAGAGTTCCGTTTGGTCAACAGCCGCAAGATAAAGCCTTGCGGCATTGAGTGGCTGTAAAATATCGTGCGACGCGAGCGCTAAAAAGCGGGTTTTACTGTCATTAGCTTTTTCGGCCTCTAGCTTGGCTTGATTAAGTTGTTTTTCGGTTTCGATTCGCTTTTCAATTTGCGCTTCTAAATCTTCATTGATTGAACGGATTTCTAGGGTACGTGCCTCAATGCGATTCTCTAAATCAATATTCACTTCTTCAAGCGCATTTTGCGTTTCAATGTGTGTGGTAATATCTGAGAAACAGGTAACAAACCCACCATCCGGCAGTGGGTTACCTATCATTTCAATTACTTGGCCGTTGCGTCTGCGACGAATAAAGTGGTGTGAGCTGCCGTTACGTAAGTGTTGTACACGTTTTTGTACTTGTGCGTCAATTTCGCCCGGTCCACATTCACCTTTACTCACGTTGTGGCGGATCACTTCTTCAATAGGTTGGCCTACTTCCAAGAAACCTTCGGGGTATTCAAACAGTTCAGTGTAGCGCCGGTTCCACGCCACCAACTTTAGGTTTCTGTCTACAACTGAAATGCCATGGCTTAGATTTTCCAGCGAGGTAAACAATAAATTCTGATTAAATTGAATGGCTTGTGTGGTTTCATCGAAGAAGTTAACGACTTCTTCAAACGCCATTTGCTTACCAGAAATTACCGCACCAATTAATACTCGTGCAGACGATGCGCCGAGCACACCGGTAAGGGCTCTTTCACAAAAATCGACAAAGTCAGTTGTTGGTGTATCGTTATCGTCAGCAAAATCGTGTCGCATGGTGTAGCGCACAATTAATTGCTTAGAGCGCTGAATACCTAAAAAGGTTTGTAGCAGTACTTTAAGGTCGTACACCGTGGCGTTAATTTGTTTGCTGTGGTGTTTAGCGAGCTTTAGCTGCTCTTTTGGCTTCACAAACGCAGCTGCCTGTATTCTATCCACTAAACGTTCATTCGCACCCAACGAAAACGCGATATAACACACAACATTGGCAATCAGCGCGATAAACGTACCTTGAGTAATAACACTTTGTTGCATTGCAGTGTTAGTGGTTACTGCACCTTCAAATAGCGGTAGCATTAAAAACAGCAACCAGCAGGCAAACCCCGCTAGTAAGCCAGCGTACACACCGTAGGCGTGGCCTTTACGCCAATAAAGACCACCGACAACCGCAGGGATTAATTGAGTCACCAATGAAAATGCCACCAAGCCCATGCTCGCCAAAGCTGCTTGGTTGCCGAACAATTGTTGATAAAGGTAAGAGAGCCCTAAAATAACCGCAATGGTAAAACGTCGCGTTAATAAAATTCGGCGTTTATAGCTGGTGGTGATCAGGTTACGTTTAAATTTACGACGTAGCATTAACGGTAGCACAACATCGTTTGAGATCATGGTGCTCAGTGTAAGCGTAGCAACTACAATCATGGCGATGGCTGCTGACAGACCGCCAATAAATACAAATGTTGATAATAAGGTACTTTGTTGTGCAAGGGGCAGTGCCAGTACAAAGCTGTCGGCCGCAACATTCCCACCAATTTGTGGGTGCATTGCTGCGGTTGCAATTGGAATAATAATGCCCGCTGTAAGTAATAAATACAGTGGAAATGCCCAGCGTGCGGTTTTTAAATGGCTAATATCTTGGTTATCGACAACGGTTACATGGAATTGGCGCGGCAAACAAATAACCGCAGCGGCTGCCATTAATGATTGCGCGACAAAGTTGAAGCTAAAAAAGTCTTCTTTTTGCCATTGGCCAAAGGCGATTTGGGTAACAAAGTAATCCCACATGCCATCTTGGTAATGCGTAAAAACATAATACGACAATCCCGCAACCGCACCGAGCGCGAGCAGTTTAACCGCTGATTCAAAGGCCACTGCCAACATTAAACCTGAGCGATATTCGGTTACATCCACTTTGCGTGTACCAAAGTAAATGGCGAAAATTGCCATAATCAAGGTGCCCATTAAGGCCATCATACTGCCAGATATTTCGCTGTCGCTTTGCAGTAATACAAAGCTGGTGCTAAGAGCTTTTAGCTGCAGCGCGATGTAAGGAATCGTTGCAAGCAGCGCAATAAAGGTCACTAAAATTGCTGTGAGCTGACGTTTTCCGTAGCGCGCAGAAATAAAGTCAGCAATGGTCGTGATATTTTGTTTTTTACTGACCAATATCATCTTGCGCAAAAAGCCGTGACCTAAAATAAACAGCAGTGCAGGGCCCAATAGAATGGGGAGGTAACTCCAACCTGAATTAGCGGCTGTGCCTACAGCGCCATAAAAGGTCCAAGAGGTGCAGTAAATACCTAAAGCAAATGAGTAAACAAAGGGGTGGTGACTAATTTTCTTGGCGAGCGGTGTGGTTTTATCACCCCAATTAGCAAGCCAAAATAGAATGCCAACATAGGCCAAAGCGACGAAAATTAGCGCAATTGTCATGGTTACTCTTGTTATTCTTTTTAATTGATACGCTAATTTATCACTTTTTAATGAAACTGTGCATCTCAATCACAATTACCACAACAGCTTGAATTTACAGGCTGAATGTCATTATGAATGGCGATGTTCGACTAATGTCTTAACCTAATGTGAAAATAGGGTATTACGTTTACGTAAACGTAACTTTGATGTGCTTTAAAGCCTTATTTTTACTCGCTTTCGTTTAAATTACAGTCAATTTTTACCTTTAGTAGCTAGTTAAGTTAATAAATTGTTACGACTAAGGTCGCACTTTAATCTTTTATGTGCGTTGCTAGAGTCAATGATGACGATTAATTAACGTGCAACTTTGCATGACTAGGGGATATAAAAATGGCTTTTAAAGATAATGATCAAGCCAAAGCATATTGGAGTGAAAACCTTTCGCTAGTAATAAAACTACTAGCCGTTTGGTTTGTAGTTTCGTTTGGCTGCGGCATTTTATTTGTCGATGCGCTAAACGAAATCCGTTTCTTTGGTTTTAAATTAGGTTTCTGGTTCTCTCAGCAGGGCGCCATTTACACCTTTGTTGCCCTGATTTTTGTTTACGTATACAAGATGGCTGCGTTAGACAAAAAGTACGGCGTTGACGAGTAAGGAGAATAATAATGGACGTTCAAGCGCTAACTTTTATTATCGTAGGTGCAAGCTTTGCAATGTATATCGCCATTGCAATTTGGGCGCGTGCGGGATCAACTAAAGAATTCTACGTTGCTGGTGGTGGTGTACCGCCTGTTGCAAATGGTATGGCTACAGCAGCTGACTGGATGAGTGCAGCGTCGTTTATCTCAATGGCGGGTATTATCTCGTTCGTAGGTTACGATGGTGGTGTTTACCTAATGGGTTGGACCGGTGGTTATGTTTTACTAGCCCTTTGTTTAGCACCCTATTTACGTAAGTTTGGTAAATTCACTGTGCCAGATTTCATTGGTGACCGTTATTACTCGCAAACAGCGCGTACGGTAGCGGTTATCTGTGCAATCTTTATCTGCTTTACTTACATTGCAGGCCAAATGCGCGGTGTAGGTGTTGTATTCTCTCGCTTCTTAGAAGTAGATATTGAAACTGGTGTTTACATTGGTATGGTAATCGTATTCTTCTATGCCGTATTAGGTGGTATGAAAGGTATCACTTATACGCAAGTAGCCCAGTACTGTGTACTTGTTTTTGCATACCTAGTACCAGCTATCTTTATCTCATTGATGATGACAGGTCACGTACTACCACAAACAGGTTTTGGTGCAACATTAACTGATGGGTCAGGAATGTATGTACTTGATAAACTAGACGGACTCAGTGCCGAACTCGGGTTTGCCCAATACACTGAAGGGTCTAAATCGATGATCGATGTATTCGCAATTACTGCTGCACTAATGGTAGGTACTGCGGGTCTTCCTCACGTAATCGTTCGCTTCTTCACTGTACCAAAAGTAAAAGACACGCGTATTTCAGCGGCTTGGACATTAGTATTTATCGCAATTGTTTACACCACAGCTCCTGCGGTTGCATCGTTCGCTCGTGTAAACCTAATTGATACAATTAACGGTAAAGACGGCAGCGGTACAGAGTACGCAGAGGCACCAGCGTGGGTTAAAAACTGGGAGCGTACAGGCCTAATTACATTCAATGATAAGAATGGCGACGGCAAAATGCAGTACTCTGCGGGTAAAATTGAAGATCCTAGCAGTGCTAACGAAGTGAAGATTGACCGCGACATCATGGTGCTAGCGAACCCAGAAATTGCTGACTTACCAGCATGGGTAATTGCATTAGTAGCAGCGGGTGGTATTGCAGCGGCATTATCAACAACAGCAGGTCTGTTATTGGTTATTTCAACTTCGGTATCACACGATTTACTTAAACGTACCTTTAAGCCAAATATTAGCGATAAACAAGAGTTAATGGCAGCACGTCTTGCTGCGATGGTGGCGATTGCGGTGTCAGCTTACTTTGGTATTAATCCACCAGGGTTTGTGGCCTCGGTGGTGGCATTTGCCTTTGGCTTAGCGGCGGCGAGTTTCTTCCCAGCAATTATTATGGGTATTTTCTCTAAGCGTATGAATAAAGAAGGTGCGATTGCCGGTATGGTTTGTGGTATTGGTTTTACTGCGGCATACATTATCTACTTCAAGTTCGTAAGCCCTGACCTTAACTCTGCTGAGCACTGGTTATTTGGTATCTCACCTGAAGGTATCGGTATGATTGGTATGCTAGTTAACTTCGCAGTTGCAATTGCTGTTCAGAAAGTTACCAGCGAAACACCTGAAGAAGTACAGCAAATGGTTGAAGATATTCGTAACCCGAAAGGGTCAAGTGCAGCGCATGCTCACTAATCAACCAGCTATTTGAGCTAAATCAAAAATCAAACTCAATGCCCGACTATAGTCGGGCTTTTTTTTGTTTATTGCTCTGCTAGAGTCAAATGACAGAGGTGAGTTGCCTTAAGGGATGATAAAGCGCACCTTTTTGAGGCTGTACACAGTTAAGGAGAGTAACCATGGCATTAGAGCTTAATGAAGTAGCACGTTTTGTTAAAGCGCAAGCACCGTTTAGTGACCTAGAATCCAGTGCCACTGAGTACTTTATTAAAAGCCTTGAAGCGGTTTATTTAACACCAGAAAATCAAAACCAATGGCTAAACTCAAATGCACCCTGTTTGTTTTTAATTCGCTCTGGCTTGTACGATATTTTAGATAGCGGTGGTGAAGTGGTTGCGCGTTTATCTGAAGGCGATTATTTTGGCTACCCATCGCTATTAACAGGCGAGCCGATTAGTAATCGATTAGAAGTGCAAAACGAAGGCATTGTATATCTGCTTAGCCAAACTCATTGGGATTATCTGCGCGAACACTATAAAGCATTTGCACAGCATTTTGTGCGTGCTCATGCTAATCGCCTGCTCAGTGTGAATTATAAAAAGCGCAGCGATGATTGGTCGAGCAAACGCATAAGTGAAATTATGAAGCAAGGTGCCGTAACAGCAGGCCCTGAAACTAAAATTAGCGATGCCGCCAAAACCATGAGTCAATTTGGTGTTTCATCGCTTATGATCACTGAAAATAACAAGCTGGTGGGAGTAATTACTGACCGCGATTTACGTAATCGTGTGCTCGCAGAAGGGCGTAGCCCGAACGATGTGGTTGCAACCATTATGACCACAAAGCCAAAGCATGTGTTTGAGCACAATCGTGTATTCTCTGCATTTCATTTAATGCTAAAACAAAATATTCATCATTTACCTGTGCTTGATGAATCACATCAACCCTTAGGTATGATCACCGCAACCGATTTATTGCGCCAGCAAAAATCTGACCCAGTGCAACTTATTGGCCGTATTTATAAAGCCGAGAGTGTCGCTGATATTAAGCGCTACGCATTGGAAGTGCCCGAGTTATTGCGAGGGTTTTCAGACAGAGTAGAAGATACTAGCTTAATTGGTAAATTACTTAGCGGTATCACCGATGCCATGACGACGCGTTTGATTCAATTATTTCAAACGCAAAATGGCGCAGCGCCAACGCCGTTTAGTTGGATCTGTTTTGGTTCGCAAGCACGTGAAGAACAAACATTACATTCAGATCAAGATAACGGTTTATTGCTGCCAGACAACCTGTCGCAAACGGAGCTAGATTACTTTAAAGCGTTAGGCGAGTTTGTTTGTGACAACCTAATTGCGTGCGGTATTAAGGAATGCCCGGGTGGTATTATGGCGAGTCGTGATGCTTGCCGTATGGGGCTTTCTGCATGGTTAAACCAATTTGGCTCTTGGATTAAAAGCCCATCGCCACAGGCTATTTTAAACTGCAAAATCTTTTTTGATATTCGTTTTGTTGATGGCTCTGAAAGTTTGTTCGAAGCATTTAGTAAAGGCATATTAGCAACTACTAAAAATCAGATATTTTTTGCCTCAATGGCAACGGATATTAATACTAACTCGGTGCCGATCGGTTTATTTAATCAGTTTAAATTAGAAAAAGATAAGCAAAAACATACGTATATTGATTTAAAAAAGCGTGGTGTGGCAATTATTAACGATATTGTTCGCCTTTATGCGCTGCATCATAATGTTACTGCTGCTAATACCTTAGAGCGCTTAAGTGCGTTGTCTAAACAACAGCAAGTGAGTAAAACGGATATTTATGATTTAAAAGATTGTTGGCGCTACCTTACGCAGCTGCGTTTAAACGTGCAGTTACAGCAAAAAGGGCTACCGGCTAATTGTATCGACCCAGAAGATTTAACCTCACTGGAACGCCACCAATTAAAAGAGGCGTTTTATTTAATTAAACAAGCACAGCAAGCGGCCGCCTTTAAGTTTGCTAGAGGCAGTTTATGATGGGAATACTTGAATCAATTAAGCGCTTTTTTGTGTTGCCCGAAAAAGACAATGACATATTGAAAAGTAACTGTTTTAAGGTGGACTATTTAGTTATTGATTTAGAGTTAACCGGGCTTAATGCAAAACAAGATGAAATTGTCTCGATTGCGTGGGTGCCAATTAGTCATCAACGCATTCAAATTGGTCAATGTCAGCACTTTATTAATAATCAGGTGAGTAATTTAAATCAAAGCCCTGTGTTTCATGGCATTGATAACACAACGATTGCGGCAGGTGTACCGTTAAATGAGGCGCTTAAAGCGTTAAATGAACTACTCGACGATAAAATATTAATATTTCATAACCAACAGCTCGATTGGGGATTTTTACGTATCGCGTTTAATAAAGCGGGTTTATTGCACAAGCCTTTAGCAATACTCGATACTATGAATATCGAACATAAACGCCTTGCTCGCCAAGGGCATGTGATTGCGCAAGATAGCTTAACCTTAAGCAGCTGTCGTGAGCGCTATCGTTTGCCTGAATACAATTGTCATAATGCACTTACCGACGCCATGGCCACCGCTGAGTTATTTTTAGCACAAGCAAATCAAATTAGCCGTGGTAAACAACTATTAGTTAAACACTTAATGTAAAAAAGGGAAGTGTTAATCACTTCCCTGCAAGTTAGTTATACGCGCTTAAAAGCTAGCTGTAAAACTTAAACTTAATTGGCGAGGTTGGCCAAGGGTTTTATTGTTGGTGCGCGCACCACGTGCGTCATACACTTTATCTGTTAGGTTTTTCGCCGATAGTTGAATATCGTAATTTTCCCACTGATAACCAACACGCGCATTTATTAATGTACGTGCGTCATTTTGCGGCACATAGTTTTCGCCCCACAGGTTTTTCATTTCATTACTGTTTTGATATATGGTATCGGCCAATGCGCTGTCTTGGTAGTTTGCATCAGCAGATAGGTATAAACCAAAATCAGTGTGGTAACTTGCGGCTAAGTTTGCAGTCCATTCAGGTGAATCCGCAAATGGCTGACCTTTTAAATCAAGCGTCGGTTCGCCTGGAATAGCAACTAAAAACTCTTCAAACTCGGTTTTAGCACGGCCAAAGCCTGCAGTTAGTGTTAGGTTATTGGTTGGATAGTAGAACAATTCAAATTCAAACCCTTGTACCGTCGACTTACCTGCATTCGTGGTTTCTCTGTCGTATTGATTACCCGACAGCTGCACGCTAACTTGTTGATCTTGCCAATCTAGATAGAACACGTTGGCGTTCGTCACTAAGGTGCCATCTAGCCAAGTTGAGCGCAGTGAAAGCTCGTAGTTATCGGTAAACTCAGGGTCGTAGGTAAAGAGTGTCGCTCGCGCAGAGTTGGTGCCTACACCACCAGAGCGGTAACCTTGTTGGTAGGTAAAGCTGGTGGTGATGTTATCGGTTAGGTGGTAACTTGCGCCTAATTTCGGCAGGACTTCGTTAAATGTTTTTGACGTTAAAGGCTCGTTTTGTGACGCTTGACTTGCCATATTAAGCAGCTTCGCATTAATACCAGCCACAAGTTGAGCAAACATCGGGTTTGCCACATAATCGCTTGGGTTTGGTAGCAAGTGTGCATTACCAATACCATAGGCTTGCTCAGTCGCATTGGCTTGCTTTTCTTGGTCCCAGCGAATGCCAGCAAACACGTCAAACTGATCATTGATGCTGTAAGTAAAATCAACAAATACTGCGGTGTTGGTAATTTCACGATATAAATTTGAATAAGTATCTAGCAGTACAGGGTCAACCGGTGCGTACAATGCTAATACTTGGTCGGCAACCGCCTGTGGTAAGCCTAACCCGCCATTTTCTGGTGCAGCGACCAGTAATGTTGGTACGCCAAGTTGATTAAAGCTGGCACTACGATTACCAATCGCTTTATCTTTTACTTCTAAATTTGAATAATACGCGCCAATAATCCCTTTTAAATTATCGTATTCAAACGTCAGTTTTAGCTCTTGCGTTAAGGTCTCGTCAGAACGTTTATCGTGCAGTTGTGCAATCGGTAATGGCGATGCATCACCATCCCACTCGTAACCATACTGCATATCTGAATAAGTTGTGATTGCTGTTGCCGACCAAATATCGTTAATGTAGTAATCTAGATTTAATACCACTAAATCTGAATCGGTAAATTCCCATGTTGGGTCATTAAAGTTTACTTTTCGGTAATCGTTAGCGTAACTTGGGTGGGCGTCTGCCCATACAACGCCCATTTCTGTTTCAGATTTGCTGTAACTTAAAATCGCTGAAAAATCTTCAATTGGTTCAAACAGTAGTTTAAAGCGATACAGGTTTGAGTTTGAAAAGTCAGAGTTTTCGTTATCGCGTGCAATGTTTTCAATTACGCCGTCAAAATCTCTGTCTTCGGCGGTAAAGCGAAATGCTAATACATCATCTACTAAGCTACCACCTGCGGCGATCGCTAATTCTTGTTGCCCATTTTCACCTAATATCACGCGCCCTTTAGCGCTGTATTCATATGCTGGGTCGTAGGTATTCACAACAATTGCACCAGCAAGGGCGTTGCGACCTTGTAGTGTCGATTGCGGGCCACGTAATACTTCAACCTGGCTTACATCCCAAGTAGAAAAACCGCCTTGTTGAATCTCACGCATTGGCAAGGGTGCACCGTCAACATAAACACTGGTTAAAAAGCTGTTACCACCACCTGATACATTAAAAGAGTCAATACCACGAATTGTAAAGCCGCCCACGCCAACTTCGCCAGTCACATTAGGCACAACAGATAGGGCATCGTAAAGATTATTAAGCTTTTGCTCTTCCAGTGCTTTATTGGTGATTACGGCTACACTGGCAGGGGTTTCTTGCAAAGTGCGGTCAATTTTTTGGCCAGTAACAATAATCTTTTCAAGTTCATTGTCGTCTTCAGCCATAGTTAATGGTGAAACAATCAAGCTGGTCGCTAGTGCATATTTTACTGCAGCCGTTACAGCATTGGTTCTACGTTTAACAGTAAACATATCGTCCTTTTTAGTATGTAGTTGTGTGAATAATTTATTGAGTAGTTAATTCAGTAACATTTGGTTGTGTTTGAGAGCTTTTAAACGCGGGCTTTTTTGTCACTTGTTTTGCTGCAAAAAAGCTAATACCGCTAAGCAGTAGTAAGATGCTTTGCGTAATCACAACATCAAATTTGTGTTCTGCGAGTTGTTGTGCTGTTTCGCTAGGCAGTAAAACCCAGTCCAGTACGACAACAAGGGCAAATATTGCGCCGCTCAGTTGCAATGAGTATTGATTGAATCTCGCATTGTGTTTGATTAATTGAGCAAGAACTAACATCAGCAAAAATGCCGAAAATACACTGTTTTCAATAATCTCTGCACGCGTTGTTATCTCAATTGGTATAATGCGCGCGGCACTAAAGCCCACAGCAATGGCAAAGATAAAGCCAATAAAGCCACCGCTTGTCATTCGCGTGACAAAATTAAGTGAGCGCTGACTTTGATTACGCTGTTTTGCGCGTTTTTCTAGCCACATTAAATTGCCGGTTAAAATTACATAACAGGTTGCTAAGCCGAGCAAAAAGAAAGCTAACCGCAAACCGTAGCCAGCAAAATCGCCAAAGTGCAAACGGGCAATTACACCTAAGCCACTGCGCACGGCATTATCGTAGTTGTCTTTAGTAAGATAAATTTGTTGTTGATTACTTAGTTGGTAATGTACTGCGGTTTCGGTGGCAAATCTGTCTTGCTTTTGCCCTGTAAAAATCGCGACGGCGCTTTCATCGCCAAAGTGCTCAATCATAATGCGGTCAATGATTGCGTTATCCATGTCTTTTTCTGCCATTGCACGCAATCTGTCGATGCCGTTCATCGTCATTTTGTTGTCGATGATATCAATATGGGGTTCGTTAAATCCTGCTGCCGCGAGTAACTTTTGTTGGTCGCCTTGGTACAACACAAGGGCATAAGAAATTTGGTAGACAATCACTAAATTAAAAACTAATCCGGTGAAGGCATACATCACATGAAACGGCAGTCCCATGGTGCCGATAATATTATGCGCGTCTAACCATTTGTCTTTATTGCTATCTTTACGGTATTGAAAGAAATTTTTGAAAAGCTTGCGCCAATGAATAAGTAACCCGCTAAGCACCGCAACAAAAAAGAACAGGGTAATGATCCCGACAAAATACAAACCAATGCGGCCAAGGCCTAAGTTGTAATGAAGCTGGTAAACAAAATTACCAAAATCCACCGTATCGGCATTGCCAATAATTTCGCCGCTCTGTGCATCCAGCATAATATGCACATCGCTATGATCTTCTCCTGTTTTTGGGTCGGTACCTTCAATATTTTTTGCAAAGTACGCTTCTATGTACGGTGAATGTTCAGTTGGCGGTAATAAATAAAACCTGTGGTCGACATATACATCATATTGCTTACTAATGGTTGCGATAGCGTTATCGTAACTAACATTTTGAGAATCTGTGGATACAGTTTGATTTGCATGTATTGGTAGTTTTTCCCATGCCACAATGTTTTCGCGAAATAAGCTAATTGAACCGGCAAAAAATACAATAAATAACACGATGGAAATAACAAGACCAATCCATGCATGTGCGTTAGTTAATGATTTTAGAGTTTTATTATTCATTATTATTGACTCATCAAAAGAATAACGTTGAGTAAGCAAGAGGGGATAAGAACAAGGCTAATGTTTTTGGCAGCTTTGCGTGCTTTTTCGAATGCGTAACTCCACACCAATACGCCCGCCCAAATTGGGAATGCCAACATTAGCCCTGAAATAAGCCTAACGTCTTCTGCTAATGGCAAAATCAAATTTAAATTGAGCACGATAGAAATGGATAGTAAAAGACCAAAAAAGAAGCCAATCAACGTTTTAGGCCACATAGCTCACCCCCGTTAAAACTAATAGCGATACCACAACGGGTGTATTGAAACGCCAAATGCTTGT
This sequence comes from Pseudoalteromonas sp. NS-SX12, assembly GCF_057367955.1. Lineage (NCBI taxonomy): Bacteria > Pseudomonadati > Pseudomonadota > Gammaproteobacteria > Alteromonadales > Pseudoalteromonadaceae > Pseudoalteromonas > Pseudoalteromonas sp. NS-SX12. The sequence continues at coordinate 1,577,688 of NZ_CM170634.1, forward strand.
TGTATAAGTGCTTAAAATTGTGTGGCTTACCAGCGCAAGCATTAATGTGACAAAGGCCGCCAATAACGAAGATGCAAGCGCAAAAGACAGCGAGAAAATGGCAACACCAATAACATAACCAATAACTAATAAAAAATTAGCAATAGATTTATTCATTGGTTTACTGAGCAGTAGTTGTTTTTCACTGCCTAAGTAACAGGCTAGGCATCCAAGCCAGATTGGGATAATTGCTAAAAAGCTCATTGTAATGCAAATGATATTGATTTTTATTCGATCCTAATGGTGTTTTTTATTTGTCGCAACATTTGTTATTCGAAAAATGTAAAAAATTATTAAAATCAACTGTATTGCTCAAAAGTTGGTTTAAGCGATGAGGGTGTAATAATGACTTTTACAAAGCACTGATTATGAAATGCGAGGCGGGTTTGTTGGTAGAAGTACGGTTGGTGTATTTTTTACGTAAATTTTAAATAGACATCTAAACATCTAGAGCTTGATATTTCCGGCTATCCGTTCATAATTAGCGTCAGGTTAAACCCAATTTACCATAGTAATAAGGATTAAATGATGCCAATCACAGTGCGCGATCAATTGCCCGCCATTAATACATTAAGGCAAGAAAATGTGTTTGTAATGCCACAAAGCCGTGCGCAAACACAAGAGATCCGCCCGATGCGATTAGCCATTTTAAACCTGATGCCTAATAAGGTTGAGACTGAAGTACAGTTTATTCGTTTGCTGGCTAATTCGCCGCTGCAGGTAAATGTGGAGTTACTGCGTTTAGATACTCACCGTAGCAAAAATACCTCTGAGCAACATCTTGATATGTTCTATAAGTATTTCTCAGAAGTTAAAAACGAAAACTACGATGCCATGATTGTGACTGGCGCGCCTTTGGCACACCTTGAATATAGCGATGTTGCTTATTGGCAAGAGTTGAAAGAGATTTTCGACTGGGCTGAGCAACATGTTACTTCTACCTTATTTTCGTGCTGGGCCGCTCATGCAGGGCTATTTCATCACTATGGATTAAAGCGAAAACTTAAAGCGAAAAAGCTCTGTGGCGTGTTTAAACATCAACGCTATTTTGAACACGCAGCGCTAACACGCGGTTTTGACGATGAATTCTTAGTGCCACATTCGCGCTATGGTCATATTAATGAAGCTGATATTGCAAACCACAGCCAGCTTGAAGTCATTGCCGGATCGCCAGAGGTCGGTGCGTTTTTAATTAAGAATAAATCCGGTTCGCAGGTGTATTTAACTGGTCACCCAGAATACGATGCAGATACTTTGAAAAAAGAGTATTTACGCGACCTAGAAAAAGATCAGAATGCGCCTAAGCCAAATAATTATTTTCCCAATGATGATGCCAGCGCCAAGCCAAGTAAAACTTGGCAGAGCCACGCCTTTTTATTATTTTCAAATTGGTTAAACTACTACGTTTATCAAACCACGCCATACGATATTAATTTAGTCAGCCAAGACGTAAGGACTAACAACTATGCCGAATAAATCACAGCAGCTAAGCGCTGCATTAAAAGCGCGTATTCATATTCTTGATGGTGCAATGGGTACCATGATCCAGAAATACAAACTGGAAGAAGAAGATTACCGCGGTGAACGCTTTGCAAATTGGCATGTGTTAGTTAAGGGCAATAATGACTTACTTAGTTTAACCCAGCCACAGATAATTGAACAAATTCATCGTGAATACCTTGCGGCAGGCGCTGATATTATTGAAACCAATACCTTTAACGCGACTACCATTTCAATGGAAGATTATGAAATGGCAAGCTTAAGCCGTGAAATCAATCTTGAATCGGCAAAACTGGCGCGTAAAGTGTGTGATGAATTTGAAGCACAAGACCCAACTAAACCGCGTTATGTTGCAGGTGTGCTTGGTCCAACGTCAAAAACCTGTTCTATTTCACCAGATGTAAACGATCCAGGCTTTAGAAACGTTACCTTTGATGCCCTTGTTGAAGCTTACATTGAATCAACGTTGGCATTGATTGAAGGTGGTGCGGATTTAATTCTGATTGAGACTATTTTCGATACGCTTAATTCAAAAGCAGCGGCTTTTGCAGTAGAAGAAGCATTCGAGCGCGCAGGCGTTACTTTACCCGTAATGATTTCAGGCACCATTACTGATGCATCGGGCCGAACTTTATCGGGCCAAACAACCGAGGCATTCTACAATTCTATTCGTCATATTAAGCCTATTTCAATTGGCCTTAACTGTGCCCTTGGGCCAGATTTACTACGCCAATATGTAGAAGAGTTATCGCGTGTGTGTGAAACCTTTGTATCGGTTCACCCCAACGCAGGCCTACCGAACGAATTTGGTGAATACGATTTAGAAGCGGACGAAATGGCAAAAGAAATTATTGATTGGGCAGAGTCGGGCTTTATCAATATTGTTGGTGGCTGTTGTGGCACCACGCCTGAGCATATTAATGCGATGTATCAAGGCACAAAAAATGTAGCACCGCGCCAATTACCTGAAATTGAAGTGCGCATGCGCTTAGCTGGCCTTGAAGCCTGTAATTTAAACTAGGAGCAAACATGACAAGCAGTACAGCAGTATTTACCAATGTTGGTGAACGTACCAATGTTACGGGTTCAGCCCGTTTTAAACGTTTAATCCTAGAAGAAGATTACGAAACCGCACTCGAGGTTGCCCGTGAACAAGTAGAAAACGGCGCGCAAATTATTGATATCAACATGGATGAAGCCATGTTGGACTCAAAAGCGGCAATGGTTCGCTTTTTAAATCTAATTGCGTCAGAGCCAGATATCTCTCGTGTACCCATTATGGTCGACTCATCGAAGTGGGATGTAATTGAAGCAGGCTTAAAATGCATTCAAGGTAAGGCAATCGTTAACTCAATTTCACTTAAAGAAGGTGAAGAGCCGTTTATAAAGCAAGCTAAAATCATTAAGCGTTTTGGTGCAGCTGCCGTTGTGATGGCGTTTGATGAAACAGGGCAAGCCGAAACGGCCGACCGTAAGTTTGAAATCTGTCAGCGTTCGTACCGTATTCTAGTAGAGCAATTAGGTTTTCCGCCGGAAGACATTATTTTTGACCCGAATATTTTTGCGGTAGCTACGGGTATTGAAGAGCACGACAACTACGCCGTTGAGTTTATTGAAGGTACGCGCCGCATTAAACAAAACTTACCGCACTGTAAAGTGTCGGGCGGTGTCTCAAACGTATCTTTCTCATTCCGTGGTAATAACCCGGTGCGTGAAGCCATTCACTCAGTGTTTTTATATCACGCGATTAAAGCGGGTATGGACATGGGTATCGTAAATGCCGGTCAGCTTGCGGTTTATGATGATATTCCAAAAGAGCTACGAGATGCAGTTGAAGACGTAGTATTAAATACCGACCCTGAAGCCGGCGAGCGCTTAGTTGAACTTGCGCCTAAATACTCAGGGCAAGGCGTTGAAGCAAAAAAAGAAGATTTAGAATGGCGCAGCTGGCCTGTTGCTAAACGTTTAGAGCATGCTCTTGTTAAAGGTATTACCGAATTTATTGATGAAGATACCGAAGAGGCACGCCAGCAAGCTGATAAACCAATTCAAGTAATTGAAGGTCCATTAATGGACGGTATGAACGTAGTAGGCGACCTGTTTGGTGCTGGTAAAATGTTCTTACCACAAGTAGTTAAATCGGCGCGTGTAATGAAGCGCGCAGTTGCCTACCTCGACCCTTATATTGAAGCGGAAAAAGAAGAGGGTGCAACCAACGGTAAAATCCTAATGGCTACCGTTAAAGGCGATGTGCACGACATTGGTAAAAACATTGTGGGTGTTGTACTGCAATGTAATAACTATGAAGTGATCGACCTTGGGGTAATGGTACCTGCAGAAACTATTTTACGTACCGCCATTGAAGAAAAAGTCGATATTATTGGTCTTTCTGGCCTGATTACGCCATCGCTTGATGAAATGGTGCATGTGGCAAAAGAAATGACACGCCAAGGGTTTGATATTCCGTTATTAATTGGCGGTGCAACTACATCAAAAGCGCATACGGCGGTTAAAATTGAACCTGAATATGACAAAGGTGTGGTGTATGTTAATAACGCTTCGCGTGCGGTTGGTGTGGCGTCAAGCTTGTTAAGCAAAACGCAAAAGCCTGAGTTTTTAGCAAAAACGACTGCAGAGTATGAAAAAGTGCGTGAGCAGCAAGCGCGCAAACGCCCACGCTCAAAACCAGTTACACTTGCCGCAGCTCGCGCGAATAGCGCACCCATTGATTTTGTAAATTACACGCCACCTGTGCCAAAAAAACTTGGTGTGACCGAGTTTAAAGATGTCTCAATTGAGACACTGCGTGAGTATATCGACTGGACGCCATTTTTTATGACCTGGTCGCTTGCTGGTAAATACCCGCGCATTTTAGAAGATGAAATTGTTGGCGAAGAGGCAAAGCAGCTGTTTAAAGATGCTAACGAGATGCTCGATGATTTAGCGTCATCAAACAAGCTGCAACCGTTAGGTGTAATGGGTATCTTCCCAGCTAACCGTGTTGAAGATGATATTGAAATCTACACCGATGAATCGCGCACTGAAGTACTTGTGACAAGTTGCCAGTTACGTCAGCAAACCGAGAAAAAAGATTTCCCGAATTACTGTTTAGCTGATTATATCGCGCCAAAAGGCACACCAGATTACTTTGGCGCTTTTGCAGTAACAGGCGGGTTAGAGGAAGACGATTTAGCGGATGTATTCGAGCAGCAGCAAGATGACTATAACAAGATTATGGTAAAAGCCGTTGCCGACCGTTTAGCGGAAGCCTTTGCTGAATACCTGCATGAGCGCGTGCGTAAAGAAATCTGGGGCTTTGCAGCCGATGAAAACTTATCGAACGATGAGCTAATTCGCGAAAATTACCAAGGTATACGTCCGGCTCCTGGTTACCCTGCGTGCCCAGAGCATACTGAAAAGCAAAAAATTTGGCAGTTACTCGACGTTGAAAATCGCATTGGTATGAAATTGACGAGCTCTTATGCGATGTGGCCGGGCGCTGCGGTTTCGGGTTGGTATTTTTCTCACCCAGATTCGAAATATTTCGCTGTTGCACAAATTCAGCAAGATCAGCTAGAAGATTATGCCAAGCGTCAAGGTATGAATTTACAAGAAGCCGAACGTTGGCTGGGACCTAACTTGTAAAAGTCAAAGGGAGATTTATATCTCCCTTTTCTTTTGCTAATGATTAACAGCATTTAGCGGCATTTATCCGTTGCCTGTGCTGTTCTGCATCTAGTGATTTGCCTGTATTATCAACTCACAATTAATTGGCGTTAGTTTTTCTCGTTTAAATTCGCTTTTGTGGTGTTCTTTGATAATACTTGAATAATGATCGAATCTGTTTTTGGTGTGATGATAAGACTTTTTAAGTACTTGATGTTCTGCATCATTTTATTTAGTAGCTCGGTACGTGCTGAGTTGAATATTTTATTTGTAAACCCGTCTATCCCCAATGAGCCTTTTTGGCAAAGTGTTGAAGAAATAGCGCAATCAGCAGCACTGCAACTTGGCACAAAAATGCAGGTGATTTATGGCGGTGGTAATCGTATTGTTCAACTAGAAGCACTAAAACAATATTTAGCGAAAAACCCCAAACCAGATTATGCGGTGATTTTAAATTACCCCGGCGGCTCTACTGCGAGCATGTCATTGTTGGAATCGCAGCAGATTAAGTTTGTTACTTTAGAGCAAACAATTTTTGGTGAAGAACGCGAGAAAATAGGGTTAGCAGGGCAAAAATATAAGCATTGGCTTGGTGAAATCTATTTTGATAATCACACTGCAGGAGGCCAACTTGCAAGAGCACTACAGCATTTAAAACAGGCGCAATTACCCAAGCAAGAAACGCATGTGGTGGCTATTAATGGTCACTATGGCAGTGAATCGCAAGCGCGGTTTAATGGCATGCAAGAGTATTTTGAAAGTAATAATGGTGTGGTATATCAAGCGGTGCATGCCGGTTGGTCTGAGCAGGTTGCGTTTAATCAAAGCAAGGCGCTATTAGCGCGTTTTCCTAATGTTAATATTATTTGGGCCGCGTCTGATTTGATGGCACTTGGTGCCAGTAAAGCAGCAGTAGAATCGGGTCGTATTCCCAATAAGGATATTTTTATTGGCGGTTTTGACTGGTTACCTCGCGCAATTCAAGCCGTTGAAAAACAGTCAATAAGCGCGTCAATTGGTGGTCATAAAGTAATGGGCGCGTGGGCAGTTATTAGCCTGTTACTTTACGATAATGGACACGATATTTTTGCCCAGCAAAAAAATAAAAAGCTAACTTTTAACCTTGATGTGATCACTAAGCAAAATGTTGCACATTTTAAATCCCATAAAGTTAAAATTAATTGGGCCGAATACGACTTTAACGCACTTAAAGAAAAAGTGGCATTAAGCCACTCGATTGCAGGGCTTAGCCCATTAAATCCTAACTAGCTAGAACTGGAAGTTAAGCTGATTGCGAAGCCTTAAATTAACTTGCTAACTGCTTTTCAGCCAGGTTCAGTTCCATTGTTGCTTTTAATAAGCGGTAAAGATTAATTGATGCATCAATTTCTTCTTTACGGTTGGTTAAGCTTTCAATGTTTAAACCAAGTGGCACATCTAAATGAGCACAGCTTTGTAAAATAAGGTTTAGATTTTCACGGCAAATACGTACTGATTCATTAAGCGACTGCTCAGAATCTAAAATACGCCATTTAGTGGCTTCTGGCACAGAAATACCAAGCCACTGCATAAATTCTAAAGTTTTCTCACTACCGCACGGTGTGAAGGTTAATATGATACGGTTTGGCGTTAGGCCTTGTTGCTTGCAACTGCGGGCATAGCTTGTGATTAAGTCGATTGTTGCCTGCGCATCATATACCGCTTGCGAGATAAAATACTCACAACCTTGCGCTGTTTTTTCTAATAAACGTTCATGTTCATTGCGTTTTGATGCATGACGTTCTGCAATAGTAACACCACCTAAGAAGAACTTATTTTGATGCTCACTTAATGCGTTATACGCGTTCGGTAAGCTTAATTTAATTTCACCTTCCGATGATGGGCTACCTACTAAAACTAAATTGTTCAAAGAGTATTTTTCTTTGGTTTCTGATAGCCATGCGTTAAATTCTTCTACACCACGCTGCGCTACACTTTTGTAGGTGATTACATCTAACTCTGATAAGTCACTTAACAGCAAACTGTATTCACGAGGGTCTACAGTGTGCTTAAACGGAAAAGGGCGTGGTACGCTGGTACGGCTACTTTCATCTTGAATGTCGTAAATTACTAGTCCGTCATATTCAATTTCATGTAAACGACCTAATAATTTATTGGCAATTTCTGTCACTTTATCTTTTTCAGTACCCATTTTTGGTGGCGTAGTGCCAATCAAATAAACGCCTTGTGTTGGGTCTTGAATTTTTTGTTGTAAAGATAAAGCCATTGTTCCATACCATAAATAATTTCGATACAGTAACTATAGCAGCCTTTTAGACGTCTAAATAGCTAAAGTTTGAAATTGCGACTGAAAAAAATTGAAATTGAACTTGAGGGAAATTCATAGTGTGAAGGTTTCAGATTTTAGGTCTCAGATGTCGCACTCAAATCTTAATTCTGAGTTCTAAATCTTTAGTTCTGAACTCTAAGTCCTTTATTCTGAAATTTAATGTTGCAAAACATTTACACCCATTTACCGCAATTGCTCGCTTAACATCGCGAACATCGCCATAATTACCCAGTTTAGAAAAATTCTATAGAAAAATAATCCAAACCAAGGGAAACAGTATGAAACTTAAATTGGTTGCAGCAAGTATAGCAATTGCACTATCACTTGCTGGTTGTAATAGCACAACATCATCAAATAATGTACAAGCTACCACGTCAGTAAAAGCTGAAAACAAAGTATTTGCTCAAGATTACGTGCTAGAAGAGCTAGATAACGGTCTTCGCGTTATGGTAGTTAAAACAGATTACCCAGATGTAGTCTCACTGCAAATTCCAGTATCAGTAGGTTCACGTAACGAAGTTGAAGCTGGTAAAACAGGTTTTGCGCACTTCTTTGAACATATGATGTTTAAAGGCTCTGAGAAATTCCCGCAAGATGTTTACTCTGATATTCTTAAAAACTCAGGTGTCGATAACCGCGCTTACACCACAAACGATTACACCAACTACCACCTTAATTTCTCAAAACAGCATTTAGAAACTGTGCTTGAAATTAAAGGCGATATTTTCCAAAACCTTAAATATTCTGAGTCGCAATTTAGAACAGAAGCACTAACAGTTAAAGGTGAATACCTTAAAAACAATGCTAACCCAATCCGCCAGCTATTAAGTGCAGTGCGTAACGAAGCGTTTGAAAAGCATACTTACAAACACACTACTATGGGCTTTTTTGAAGACATCGAAAAAATGCCAGATCAAATGGCCTACGGTGAAGAGTTCTTTAAAAAGTTTTATAAGCCTGAATATGTATCGCTCATTATTACCGGTGATGTAGACCCGAACGATACCATTGAACTGGTTAAAAAGCATTGGGGTAACTGGCAGCGTGGCGATTATGTTGCTGATATTCCAGTAGAGCCAAAGCAAACAGCGGCAAAATACCTTCATAAAGAAAGTGAAGGTTTACCGGGTCACTGGTTACTTGTTTCTTACAAAGGCCCTGCGTGGCAGCCAACGGAAAAAGATCGTGCTGCGGTAGATTTAATCTCGCAACTGTATTTCTCAAATAACTCAGCGCTTTACCAAGAGTTAGTTGTTGAGAAACAGCTTGCTAGCCAAATGTTTACTTACAATCCAGAAACCAAAGATCCGGGTTTATTACACGTATTTGTAAAAGTTGAAAAAGAAGAAGATTTAGCAAAAGCACGTGATGCGATTAATCGTACTTATGCAAAAGCGCGTACTGAGTTAGTTGATGCTGATAAGCTTGCTAACTTAAAGTCTAACCTAAAGTACAGCTTTGTTAATGGCTTAGATTCATCGCAAGCAATTGCGTCAACTCTTGCGAGCTACATGCATTTTGAGCGTGATCCTGAGGTTATTAATCAGCTTTACGCAACGGCTGATAGCATTTCTGCAGAAGATATTCGTGAGATTGCCAATAAGTACTTTATCGATTCGGGCCGTACAACTGTGACTATGTCGGCACTTAAATCGGTTAAAGGTTTTGAGCAAGAAGTTGACTTAAACGGTGTTGTTGCCGAAATGAGCAAACCGCAAGGCGATGCAAAATTTTCTGTACTTGATATGCGCAGCAGTTCACCACTGGTTGATGTAAACCTATTATTCTACACAGGTGCAGCAGCAGATCCTGAAGGTAAAAAAGGCCTTGCAGCAATTACAGCTAATATGATTGCACGTGGTGGCTCTGAGTCGCGCTCTTACAAAGAAATTCAAAAAGCGCTTTACCCAATTGCGGGTAGCTTCGGCGTACAAATTGATAAAGAAATGGTGTCATTCCGTGGCCGTGTTAATAAAGACAAGGTAGATGAGTGGTACAAAATTGTTAGTGACCAACTACTTAATCCAGGTTGGCGTGAAGACGACTTTAAACGTTTAAAGAAAGAGCAGCTAGATGGCATTAAAGCAGGCCTAAAAGCATCTAACGATGAAGAACTTGGCAAAGAAGTGTTATACAGCAAGCTTTACCAAGGCCACGCTTATGAAAGCTACAACTATGGTGATATTTCTGATTTAGAAGCACTTACACTTGAAGACTTAAAAGCATTTTATAAAGCTGAATTTACGCAAGCTAAATTAAATGTCGGTATCTCAGGTGCCATGTCAGATGAAGCAAAAGCAAAACTGCTTAAAGACTTAGGCACGCTTCCTGAAGGTAGTGAAAAGCGCCTAACGATTGCTGATGCGCCTAAGTTGGAAGGTCGACATGCAACCATCGTAGAAAAGCCAGCTAAATCAACAGCGGTTAGCTTTGGTTTCCCGATTGATACGATTCGTAGCGATAAAGATTGGGCGGCACTTTGGTTAATGCGTTCTTACTTTGGTGAGCACCGTAACTCAAACAGCTTCTTGTATCAGCGCATTCGCCAAATTCGTGGTATGAACTATGGTGATTACGCGTATATTGAGTACTTCCCGCGTGGTATGTACCAAACTAAACCAGATGCTAACTTAGGTCGTTCTGAGCAGATTTTCCAAATTTGGTTGCGCCCACTACGCTCTAATAATGATGCACACTTTGCAACGCGTGTTGCCCAGTACGAGCTTGATAAGCTAATTGAAAATGGCATGAGCAAAGAAGATTTCGAATCAACTCGTAACTTCTTAACTAACTTTGTGCCGCAAATGGTTGCAAGCCAAGATCGTCAGCTAGGTTATGCACTTGATAGCAAGTTCTACAATACCGATGAGTTTGTTGCTTATGTGCGTAAGCAGCTTGCGAGCTTAACCGTTGAAGATGTAAATCGTGTTATTCGTGACAACCTGCAAAATAAAAACATTCACTATGTATTTATTACCGGTGATGCAAAAGATATGAAAGCGCGTTTAGCAAACGAAACGGTTTCGCCGCTTAAATATAATGCTGAAAAACCAAAATCACTTACCGATGAAGATAAGGTAATTGAAAGCTACAAGCTAGCTATCGATAAAGCTAACATCGAAGTGATGGATGTGAAAGACGTATTTAAATAAACGTTTTTAACACGGTCAAAAGCCCGCCAATTGGCGGGCTTTTTTATGCTTAATTTAAGATATTACAAACATAATCAAGTAATAAAAAGCGATAAGCGCACTTGCTTAACGTTGGCGTAATTACAAAAAGATGCTGGATAATTAGGCACTTCAATGAAATAATCACGTTGCTAAAATGAACACAAAACATAAAGGACTAAACAATGTTAAAAAAAATAGCGCTAATCGCAGTAGTAACCCTTTCACTCGCTGCATGTAAAACCATTCCTGTAACTGACTACAATCAACAAGTAAATGCGTCAAACATGACTAAAGAGTCAGTTGAAAAGGCAATTTTAAGCGGCTGCCAGCAGCGTCAGTGGGCATGTAAAGTTGAAAGCGATGGCGTAATTGCTGGTTTACTTAATTGGCGTGGTACGCAAGTTAAAGTAGGCATTCATTACGACGCAAAAACGTACACGATTAAGTACCGCGATTCACTTAACTTGAAATATGATGGTGATAGCATTCACAAAAAATACGGTAAGTGGGTAAATAACCTTATTCGTACAATTGATTCACAGCTGTTCACAATGTAATTCGCGTATGCTAGTTCATCAACTAGCATACTAGTGACTGCTAAATTAGGCGCACTCTACGGTAATCTCAAAATTTACCGAACGCGCTAAAAAGCACGCTTCATGAGCTTGGTGGTGTAACTCTGCCAAGCTTTTTTTATGTGTAATCGATTCATCTGCCAATATCACCTCGGGTTTTAACGTCACACCGGTAATACATAGTTTGCCATTATTATTTTTAGCAAGTTCGCCAATTGCGTTATCGGTGTAACGCTCAATCACAATGCCTTTATCCGCAGCAAAATGCAGAAAAAACAACATATGACAACTTGCCAGTGAGGCAACAAAGGCTTCTTCAGGGTCAACAAACTCAGGGTTTGAAAAAGGCACCGGTACTATCATTGGCGATGGTGATGCAGGCATTGAAAAACCACCATCAAAATGCCATTGGTGAACACGGTTGTAACGTCCATCGGTAAACATCTCATCTGGCGCTTTTTGCCATTCAATTTGTGCACTGTGCTGCGACATCTTATTTCCTAATTTAAAACGGGTTGAAACTAATTTTGCTTGTTATCTGTTGTTAAAGAAAGTGATATTATTTTCAAATGATGTGAATGAGATTTGAATCATAAATAATGATCAGTAGCCAATTACCCAATTTATACACCTTCGTTGTCGTCGCTGAGCAGCTTAATTTTAGTCGTGCCAGTGATTTATTGCACCTTACGCCAAGTGCAGTAAGTCATCAAATGAAGCAGCTAGAAACGCATTTAGATGTAAAATTGTTTATTCGCCAATCAAAAGGTGTGGCACTTACCAGTGAAGCTAAACAGCTTTATAGCTCAGTTAAAAAAGCGTTTTCAGAAATAGAGTTTGGTATTGAGAAAGCGCAAGCACCGAAAGTTAAAAAGCTGGTTATAGCGGCGATTCCTAGTGTTGTTTCTTGTGTATTGGTGAATAAATTAGCCGAGCTGCAAACTTTGCTTTCTGACTATCAAATTCATTTTATTAGCCAGCACCAAATCGTTAATTTTGAGCAGCAAAATATAGACTGTCATGTTCATTTTGGTAACGGCAAATATGCGAATGCCATTGCAAAAAAACTGGCAGATGAAGTGGTTTATCCGGTATGTGCGTCAAATGTTTATGAAATGCAGCATGAATTACCTTTGATTCATTACGCTGCAGGAATGGAAGACAAGCCCGGTGGCATTAGTTGGCAACATTGGCAAAAGCATTTTCAACTACCCACAATACCAGCCCAATTTGTCTTTGATGAAGTAGGTCTTACATTAAATGCAGCTAAAAATGGTGTGGGTAAAGCACTCGCTTGGCATCAACTTGTTAAACCTTTAATTAAAGATAAGCAACTAAAACGCATTGGCGAAACGCAAATCACATTGCCATTTAGTTATTACTTTGTCACACCTAAATGCCATACCCAGCGAGTTGAACTCTCGATTTTGTATCAATGGTTGCAAGCACAATTTACTAGGGCCTGTTGATCTTTGCTGTTCTATTTTTGTTCTTTTTGAGCGCACTTTTATCGCGGCGCTTGATGTGTGGCCTAGCAATCTAAGCGAATATCGAGCAAAGCTTCCGCGTCCTGCTCACGCCCCTTACCTACATCCATATAGGAAACAATGAAAAAAGAGCGCTCAAAAGAACCTTTCGGCAGCGCTTGATTGGGTTTTCAACTGTGTTATCGGCTGACTCACATAGAATAACTATGCCACGCAGCCTCTGCCTTGTATAAAACCCAATCAAACTGCTGCAAAAACGAACTTGAAAGGTCAACAGGCCCTAAGGGTATTAGCTTGTCGTTAAATTAACCTTTAGCTGCGTTTTTTGCTTTATTTTATAAACCGTTAACCACGCGATTGTTAATAATAAAATAGGTAAGGTAACTAGGTTTAATGTTTGCCAACCTACGGTGGCTTCTAACCAACCTGCACTTAATGCAGAGAGGGTTACCATGCTAAACACTAAAAATTCATTGGTGGCTTGGGCTTTAGCGCGCTCTTGCGGTAGGTAAGTTTGGCTCACCATTTGCGTCGCGCTAATAAACATAAAATTCCAACCGACACCCAGTAAAAAGAGCGCAGCTAAAAAGTGCCAATGGCTTAAGCCAAGTAGGTTCACAAAGCAGCAAAGGGCGATTAAAACAATTCCCGCATACATCATGGTGACCTGGCCAAATCGCTCTATTAATTTACCACTGAAAAATGACGGTAAAAACATGCCCAATACGTGCCATTCAATCACCAGTGCTGACTGTGCTAAGTCAAAACCATGACGATGCATCGCCAGTGGCGTTGCTGTCATCAATAAGTTCATGACCGTGTAACTCACCATGGCAATAAACACTGCAGTCTTAAACTTAGGCGCGCTAATAATGGTTTTTAATGGTCTGCTTTCACCATTATTTTGGCTATGTGAAACCTCATTAAATTTAACGAGTTGTAATAGCAGCAGTGCAATTGAGTATAAAAACGCAAGGGCAATAAACGCATTGGCGTAGTTTAATATTGGGTAGTGATGGTTTACCCATACTGCTAAATTAGGGCCGAGTATCGCGGCTACAACACCACTTGCCATCACTGTAGATATTGCCACAGCAGGTTTGTCACTGGCTTCAATTGCTGCAAAACGATACAGGGTAGCAAAGCCAATACCAATCCCAATTAAAAAAGTGGCGAAGCTAAATAACCAAAATTGGCTTGCCAATAAACTAAAAAAGCCAAGCACGGCGCCGCTAATGCCAATGCTATTGCCTAAACTAAAGCCCAGCTTTCGACCCGTTTTAGCCATAATCAGCGACGCAGGAATCGTAGTAACTAGTAGCCCCAACATTTGCATGGCAACGGGAAAAGTAATAAATGTGGTACTCGGGCTTAGCGCTTTTCCAACAAGGGCTGAGATGGTCACAAGCAAAATATTACCGGTTGTGATAAGTCCTTGGCAAAAGGCTAAAAGTACAACATTTTTGTTCATATTTAGAGGCTGCGTTTGGTTATGAAGGGGACTATTTCTAGCACACATTTATCTAAAGGCAAATAAATCAGTCTAACAACTTATCTTTAATTACTTACTCAAGTTAACAAAAAGCGTTAAACTCGTTTAAAATTAAGCTATACAGCTAAAAGTAGTTAAAGTGATTGGTGTTGTTATGCGTCATACAATTTGGCAAGAATTACGTAAAGAAGCAGAAGCCTTAGTAAGAAAAGAGCCGTTATTAGCAAGTCACGTTTATTCGTGTGTACTTAACCATGAGTGCCTAGGGTCTGCATTAAGCTTTATTGTCGCTAATAAATTATCTGATGCGGTAGTTTCAGCTTTCACTTTCCGCGAGTTATTCGATCAAGCATTTGTTAATTGCGACACCATGCTTGATAACGTTGCGCACGATATTAAAGCGGTGCGTGATCGCGACCCTGCGGTTGATAACTACCTAACCGTGCTATTAAATCTAAAAGGCTTTCAGTCAATTCAAGTACATCGCTTAGCACACTGCCTGTGGCGCCAAGACCGAAAAGAGCTCGCGCAATTTATTCAAAGCCGCAACTCAGAAGTGTTTGGTGTTGATATTCACCCTGCATGTAAAGTGGGTAAAGGCATTATGTTTGACCACGCAACAGGCATTGTAGTGGGCGAAACCGCCGTTATTGAAGATAACGTATCGATTCTGCAAGGGGTTACGTTAGGTGGTACAGGTAATGAACAAGGCGATCGTCACCCGAAAATCCGCCACGGTGTATTAATAGGTGCGGGGGCAAAAGTACTAGGTAACATTGATGTTGGTGAAGATGCGAAAATTGGCGCGGGTTCAGTCGTAATTGCCGATGTTGATGCGCACACTACTGTCGTTGGTGTGCCAGCTAAAGTGGTTGGCAAAACCACAACAGGTTGCCCTGCAGAAACCATGGATCAGTGTTTTGTAGCTGATATGTCTGAAGAGGCTGGTTGTTCACTGTCGAGTGCTGCACTGTAATATTGCTGCTCTAACTGTTTAATTACTCCATTTTCGGCCAGTGCTTTCACCGCGTTTGCGAATGCGCTGGCAACGCTTCCTTCATTTACTAAATAAGGTACGTTGTTGACCGACACAGCTTGCTCTGGCAAGTAGTTTGGGTTGAGCGACGATTCATAGTGCTTCGACTTTCTTGAAAACCCAAAATGCATTGGTTTTGCTAAATAACAGCAGTCGTGAATTTTAATCTGTGCATTTGGCTGCTGCGCTAGGTAATAATCAATCGACGCTTTGTTGTAAATAAAAAAGTCAGCCTGCTTTTTTTCAATTACTTTGATTGCATCGGCAATACCTAAATCTTGCCCGTACCTCACCATTATATCTCGCTCTTCAATGGCCGACTTTCTGCCACCATAGGGCTTTAACAGTACTTTGTTTTCCAGTTGTTTTAAATTATCTATCTTGGCAACATCTCGGTGTGTGATCACCACGCTATGACTGGTGAGGCCATTTTCGAAAAAGTGAGTAAATTCACTGCGCGCCTGATTAAAGCCATAACCGGGATAAAAGTCGATGGCACCTTCGTTAAGCAGTTTAATAATGCGTTTTTTTGGCGCGCGCTTTATGACTAACTTACAGTTAATATTTTGTGCAGCTCGTTGATATATGGCTTTGTACAGCCCTTGATTGGATGGCATTGCGGCGATAAGTGGTAATCGTGCACTTGTGCGATAACCCATGGTTATTTCACAGCTAAACGCCGGTAGGCAAATAGTCATCAGTACGATGAAAAAGGATATGCGATACATCAGGTTACAACAATCGATAACACTTATAGTTTTAATCAAAACACACTTATTGATAAGACTCAAACAACTTCGATAATTTCATATTCAGTTGCTTGCCAGTCAAAGCTAACAATATCGTCAATGGATTGCTTTAGTAGCTTTTTAGCAATGGGGGCACTTGGTGTAACAATTTGAATATCAGCATTATTTAAAGTGACTTTATTACCACCTGCAACGGCTAAAATATAAACCCATAACACACTTTCATCGTCACAATTTTCGAGCTTAATTAAATGGCCTAGTTGTATTTTCTGATTGCTAATTGGCTCTATCGATTCTTTAAGTACTTGAATTTCTTGTCTAAGCGCTTCAATGCGTTTACTTTGCCCTTCAGCTAAATAAGCCATCTCGATGCCGAGGCTGTCGTATTGGGTTTCGGCCTTACTTTGCTCGTGAGTGGCATCTTGATGTGCGTGTTTTGCAGATTGCACTGCAACCGCCAAGCTCGCTTCAAGCTGCTCAATAAGAGCGTGTTTGATAAGTGATTTATTGAGCATCGTTAGCACTCACATGTGAGACTTTACTGGTAACAGTGCCATCGGCAAATTGTGTGACAATGTTGTCGCCTTCAGTAATTTGAGAGACAGAGGTGACTACGCTAGAATCTTTTTGCGTCATTGAGTAGCCCCGCGCTAATACCGCAAGCGGGCTGGTGGCATTGAGTTTTGCCGCCAATACCGCAAGTTGTTTTTCTGCAGACTCTAATTGCTTTGCTTGACTGCTTTGAAGCCTGCTAACCAGATTATGCAACTGTTGCTGCGCGTGACTTAATCGCTTTTCGGGAGTGGCTTTTTCGAGTTTATTTTGCAATGTATGTTGCGCATATTTTGCTTGCTCTAATTTTCGTTGAATACTGTTGAGTAAGCGCATTTCAAGCTCATCACGTAACTGAGACTGCTGATTTAATTGGTTACTAGGGTGGTAACGCAGCAAACGCTGTTCAAATACTTGGTAGCTGTGAGCCGCATTTTGCAGGCGCTTTGCCATAAAGTGGTGCAATCGATTTTGTAGCACATCGATGTTTTGCACTAAGTGATTTTTATCTGGACTGACAATTTCGGCCGCTTGCGATGGTGTTGCTGCACGCAAATCTGCAACATAATCTGAAATAGTGGTATCAATTTCATGACCAACAGCGCTTACTACAGGCAGCTGAGACGCGAAAATAGCGCGAGCGAGCATTTCGTGGTTAAAGCACCATAAATCTTCCATTGAGCCGCCGCCGCGTCCAAGAATAATGACATCCACTTCATTGCGCTGATTAGCAAGCTGTAATTGTTCAATAAGTTGTAGATGCGCTTCATTTCCTTGCACCAATGCTGGGTAAATTACTACCTCTAGTTGCGGCGCGCGCTTTTCCAGTACGGTGAGAATATCTTTAATTGCAGCGCCAGTAGGTGAGGTAATAACCCCTAAACGGCGAATATTATTGGGCAAGGGCTTTTTAAATTCACTGGCAAATAAGCCTTCGCCAGCAAGTTGCATTTTAAGCGCGTCAAACTGTTGTTTTAACTGACCTTCACCTGCAGGCTCGATGTGCTCAACAATAAGCTGATAATCACCGCGAGGTTCGTAAAGTGATACGCGAGCACGCACTAGTACTTGGTCGCCATTTTTTGGTTTAAAAGTGGCACTTCTATTATTACCGCGCCACATAGCTGCGCGAATTTGTGCGTTATCGTCTTTTAAACTGAAATACCAATGGCCAGAACTCGGCGAAATAAAATTAGATATTTCACCTGTGAGTTGCAATGAAAAGAAATTTTGTTCGAGTAAGTAGCGTATCTCTTTATTGAGCAAGGAAACGGTATAAACTTTTTGTATCTGATTTTGCAACATAACAGTATGATTTAGCGCTGAATGGAAAATATTCTACCACAAAACATTAAATTTTATTTTACTAGAATGAAATTCGCTGATAAAATCCACCCGCAACTCCCTACACCCACAGATATCATGAGAAGTTGCAAATGCTTAGGATCGCTAAAGAAGCTTTAACCTTTGATGACGTACTATTAGTACCAGGCCACTCAACTGTATTACCACATACAGCTAACCTTAAAACTCGTCTAACGAAAACAATTGAACTAAATCTGCCAATCGTTTCTGCATCTATGGATACAGTTACTGAAGCGCGTTTAGCGATTGCGTTAGCGCAAGAAGGTGGTCTTGGTTTCATTCACAAGAACATGACAATTGCAGAGCAAGCTGCCAATGTACGTAAAGTTAAAACGTATGAGGCGGGCATTGTTTCTCACCCAGTTACTGTTACTGCAGACCTGACAATTGCCGGTGCACTTCAATTAGCACACGATAAAGGTTTCTCAGGTTTCCCTGTTGTTGATGCTGAAAACAACCTAGTTGGTATTGTAACAAGCCGCGATATGCGTTTTGAAACAAAACTAGACCAACCTGTTTCAACAGTAATGACTAAGAAAGAGCAGCTGGTAACAGTAAAAGAAGGCGCAGATCGTGAAACGATTTTAGGCCTAATGCACGAGCACCGTATCGAAAAAATCTTAGTTGTTAATGATGACTTTAAACTTAAAGGCATGATTACTGTTAAGGATTACCAAAAAGCACAAGATAAACCAAATGCATGTAAAGACGAACAAGGTCGTTTACGTGTAGGTGCAGCTGTTGGTGTTGGCGCAGGCACAGATGAGCGCATCGCAGCGTTAGTTGAAGCGGGTGTTGATATTCTACTTATCGATACTTCTCACGGTCACTCGCAAGGTGTTATTGACCGCGTAAAAGCAACGCGTGAAGCATTCCCTGATTTACAAATCGTTGCAGGTAACGTAGCAACCGCTGAAGGAGCAGTAGCACTTGCTGATGCCGGTGCAAACGCTGTTAAAGTAGGTATTGGCCCAGGTTCAATTTGTACTACGCGTATCGTAACAGGTTGTGGTGTTCCGCAAATTACAGCTATTTCAGATGCCGTTGAAGGCTTAAAAGGCCGTGATGTTCCAGTTATTGCTGACGGTGGTATTCGTTTCTCTGGTGATATTGCAAAAGCACTTGTTGCTGGTGCATCACTGGTGATGGTTGGTTCAATGCTAGCTGGTACGGAAGAAGCACCAGGTGAAGTTGAGCTTTATCAAGGCCGTTACTACAAATCTTACCGTGGTATGGGTAGCTTAGGTGCAATGAACCAAAAAGAAGGTTCATCTGACCGTTACTTCCAAGATGCTAAATCAGAAGAGAAGCTGGTTCCAGAAGGTATTGAAGGTCGCGTAGCGTATAAAGGTCCTATTGCTAACATTATTCACCAACAGGTTGGTGGTATTCGCAGCGCTATGGGTCTTACTGGCTGTGCAACAATTGAAGAGCTTAATACTAAGCCGCAATTTGTACGTGTTACCGCAGCAGGTATGGGTGAGTCGCACGTTCACGATGTACAAATCACAAAAGAAGCTCCTAACTACCGTTTAGGTTAATTCGCGCTTTTATTTATCGATAAGGCTAGCTTTTTGCTAGCCTTAGTTAATTGTATCCCGATTGAAATTGCCGTTTTCAATCGAGTTGTTGGATTTTTAGAAAGAGACAACTAATGAGCAAAAATATTCATGATTCTCGCGTACTGATTTTAGATTTCGGTTCGCAATACACTCAGCTTATCGCCCGCCGCATCCGTGAAATAGGTGTTTACTGTGAACTATGGGCATGGGATGTAACCGAAGAGCAAATTCGCGAATTTAACCCGCAAGGTATTATTTTATCGGGTGGCCCTGAGTCAACGACCGAAGAAAATAGCCCACGCGCTCCAGAGTATGTATTTAATGCTGGCGTACCTGTACTTGGTATTTGTTACGGCATGCAAACAATGGCAATGCAACTTGGTGGTCAAGTACACAGCTCAGATAAAAAAGAGTTTGGTTATGCGAAAGTTGAAAAAGTAGGTAACTGTGCGCTATTTGATGCAATTGAAGACCATATCGAAGATGGCATTGGCAAACTTGACGTTTGGATGAGCCATGGCGACAAGGTTATTGAGATTCCTGAAACGTTTGTGACATCAGCTAAAACAGATACTTGCCCACATGCAGCAATGTCTTGGGAAGAGAAAAAGTTCTACGGTGTACAATTCCACCCTGAAGTAACTCACACGCACCAAGGTTTACGTTTATTAGAGCGTTTCGTAATTGATATTTGTGGCTGTGAAAAATTATGGACACCAGCATCAATTATTGAAGATGCCGTTGCGCGTATTAAAGAAAAAGTAGGCGATGACGAAGTTATTCTTGGCCTATCTGGCGGTGTTGATTCATCAGTTGTTGCAATGCTAATTAACCGCGCTATCGGTGACAAGCTAACGTGTGTATTTGTTGATAACGGTTTACTTCGCTTAAACGAAGGTCAGCAAGTAATGGATATGTTTGGCGATAAATTTGGCTTAAACATCATTAAAGTAGACGCTGAAGACCGTTTCTTAGCAAACCTTGCAGGTATTGATGAGCCAGAAGCTAAGCGTAAATCAATTGGTCACACTTTCATTGAAGTATTCGATGAAGAAGCGGGCAAACGTCAAAATGCTAAATGGTTAGCGCAAGGTACAATTTACCCAGACGTAATTGAATCTGCTGCATCAGCTACTGGTAAAGCGCATGTAATCAAGTCTCACCATAACGTAGGTGGTTTACCTGAAGATATGGAAATGGGCCTTGTTGAGCCACTGCGTGAACTATTTAAAGACGAAGTACGTAAAATTGGTCTTGAATTAGGTCTGCCATACGACATGCTTTATCGTCACCCATTCCCAGGTCCTGGCCTAGGTGTTCGTGTTCTTGGTGAAATTAAGAAAGAATACTGTGACTTACTACGTCGTGCTGATGCCATCTTTATTGAAGAGCTACACAAAGCAGATCTTTACCATAAAGTGTCACAAGCGTTCACGGTTTTCCTACCGGTTAAGTCTGTAGGTGTAATGGGTGATGCGCGTAAATATGATTGGGTTGTATCACTTCGTTGTGTTGAAACAATCGACTTTATGACAGCGCGTTGGTCACACTTACCGTATGATTTCTTAGGTTTAGTATCGAACCGTATTATCAACGAAATCGATGGTATTTCGCGTGTGGTTTACGATATTTCTGGTAAGCCGCCAGCGACAATTGAGTGGGAATAATCCTACTTAGTTTTAGATATAAAAATGCCAGCTAGTAGCTGGCATTTTTTTATGTTTTAGAATAATTCGACGTCATCGGCGGAAGGGTGTTCTTGGCTATCTTCATCGAGAATATCGCCGTAATAAACACATTGGTTTCGTCCGCTATTTTTTGCTACGTAGAGCGCTTTGTCGGCATTTTCAATCACCGAAATAGGGAAGTCGTAAGGGCTCATTCTCGAAAAGCCAATACTTAATGTTAATTGTTCGACAAATGGAAATTTGTTATCTCGCACATATTGCTGGAATTCAGCCAGTTTTGACGTGATATGTTCAAGTGTTGTCGGTTCAAATACGACGACAAACTCTTCACCACCAAAGCGGAAAATTAAATCACTGGAGCGGAAAAAGAGCTGCATTTTTTGCGCAAGCGTCAACAGTACTTCATCACCGCATACATGTCCGTAGGTATCATTAACTTGTTTAAAGTGGTCAATATCAAGAATGGCTAGCCAAGATGACTCGTCATAACGTTTGTTACGGTTGCCCTGTAGTTGAGGCGTATTATGCGAATGTAACTGGTCTTCCAGCAGTTGTTTTATCTTGCGTTCAAACGTTTGTCTGTTGAGTAAGCCAGTTAATTTATCGCGTTCACTCTCGTTAAGAATGGTTAAGTAGTTTTCATAAATGCGACAGAGCGCATTTAGCGTAACTTGCTCACTGGAATTAAGGTGTTTAGCAACAATATACACAGCGCCTGATACTTGGTCGTCAATGACGACAGGGATCCAGCGTGTTTCGTTGCCGGATTTGTCTTGTAAGCTGATTGTGCAGGCAGACTCAAGGCAGCATTGTAGCTCCTTTGTTGGCTCTTCAATAATCTCGCGTGAACGCCAGTGAATTTTTCCCTGTTCGTCGCATAATAAAGAGGCACTCGACTCTATACCTTTGCCATTAAAACGCGAAAGGTCTTTGTAAAGCGCCGCTTCTGTTGGTTGCAGAAACTCACTAATTGTCGACAACAAGCTTAATTCAAGTGAATCTACATCGCGGTGTCGTGTAATTTTTACTACCGAGTTTAAGAGATCTTTTTGCAAAATTACCTCAGCTCCAGACTCCGTTCTGTATATTTTTCATAATTAATTCTTAATTTTCGAACAAATATAATTATTGGTCAATTGTAAAATTTGATTTTGATGTTATTTTGAGCATCTGAACTGAATTATGTTATTTTTTTCTTTACCTTTAGCAAAGAGTCCTTATAATGCGACGTCATTGCAGGGGCGTAGTTCCAATTGGTAGAACAGCGGTCTCCAAAACCGACGGTTACGGGTTCGAGTCCTGTCGCCCCTGCCACTTCTTTTTTCACTTTCTAAGTACTTCAATTTTTAATCTTTTTGTCATTATGGTTACAAACTGGTTAGCTACACTTTTCGATATAGAATTGCTTCAGCTCAAACAAAGCGACGATTTAACCCAGCAAAACAATGCGCAGTTACAAATTGACCTGAATTTGATGCTAGAATCAGCCGGCTTTAAGCTAGTGGTTACTGATCTAAATGTGCCTTTTGAAATAAGCGCTGGATTAGTAAAGGTGAGCAATTTGGGATTAACCGGCGAACAAAAGAAAGCATTGTGGCACACGTTATGGCAACAGATTTAATCGTAAAATTAGACCAAACCTATTTGCAGAATTTAATGACTATTGAACAGCAGTGTCATGCTTTTCCGATGTCTGAAAAACTAATGGCATCGTGTTTATCGGGGCGTTACAGTGCGTATGGATGTTTGCAGAGCAATACTCTTCAAGGCTTTTATATTTTAGAGCAAGTAGGTCCTGATTATACCTTGATGGATATTTGTGTTAGCCCTGAAAATCAAGGTAAAGGGCTTGCTAAAGCTATGCTTACTCATTTGTTGGGTGTTGTTAAAGCGGCAAATGGCGAGAATGTATTTTTAGAAGTGCGACAGTCGAATCTAGCCGCTATTCATCTTTACACTGCATTTGATTTTGTTGAAACAGGTGTGCGTAAAAATTACTATCCGAGCGAGTTTGGTCGTGAAGACGCGATATTAATGGCGCTTAGTTTTTAGTTATAAAAACAGCCGCTTCATTAATTCATCTAGATAACGAATCATTATTTTGGGTTAAGCATTACGCTTACAGCGCTATACCTAACCACATATTAAACTTGTCCTAATCTTCCTCTTTTAGATTAAGTATAAATATAATTGCTTGCTCAAGTTTGAGAATATGATAATCAAGGCCATCTTCATTATGGTCGCGAATACATGATTCTAATTCGGCGGCGGCATCACTAATATGATTAAAGCCAAAACAACCTGCACTGCCTTTAATGCTGTGGGCTAATGCGAGTAATTCATTGAGATCTTGTTGCTCATTTAAATGAGCGATTTGTTCTAATAAATTAGGTAGCTTAGCTTTGTAATTGCTACTGATTTGTTTAAAACGCTCGCCCTGGAATAACTCTTCCCAGTTTTGCTGACTGCTGCGGTCAAGCGCCAAAAATTGCTGTAATGTTTGTTCAAGTTGTGATTTATCAATTGGCTTTGCAAGCGCCTTGTTACACCCAGCTTCGAGATAGGCGTCAACATCGTTTTTCATTACGTTTGCCGTTAGCGCAACAATTGGCCCATCAAAGGCTGCATTACGCAGCATTTCTGTCGCCTCTAAGCCACCCATTACCGGCATTTGCATATCCATTAGGATCAGGTCGTAATCATTGGTTAATGCTTGCTCTACCGCTTCTGCGCCATTATTGGCAAAGTCAGGTGAGATGCCCCATTGACTGAGCAATAAGCGGATCAGGTCTTGGTTGTCTTTATTGTCTTCCGCGACCAAAATATTGCCTTCAAACTGCTGGGCATGGGTTGTGTGTTCTTCTTTTAACATTGCTTGAGCTGAATCGTCGCTGTTAATCATGGTGATTTGTTGGTTTTGATTGTTTGTTGCCACGATTATTTCAAAGGTACTGCCTTCACTTAGCTTGCTGTTTACAGTGATATCGCCACCCAATATCTGTGCTAGGTTTTTAGCAATACATAAGCCTAGCCCTGTACCACCAAACTTACGAGTAGTACTGATGTCGGCTTGCTCAAATGGTTTAAACGCGCGCTCTTGCTCTTGTTGTGACATACCGATACCACTATCAATCACGGTAAAGATTAGTTTCTCAGTTGAAGGTGAATAACGAACGTTTAATGCCACTTCGCCTTTTTCGGTAAACTTAACGGCGTTGCTACAAATATTGAGCAGTATTTGTTTAAGACGCGTTTCATCGCTATGAATAATGCTTGGCAATGGGTATTCGATATTTAGGCTTAAAGTAAGCTTCTTATCCATCGCCATTGGCTCAATCACGCTTTTAATATCGTTAATAAACGGAATAAGCTCCAATGCGCGTGTTTCAACTTCGAGTTTATCGGCTTCAATTTTAGAAAGGTCGAGAATGTTATTAATAAGCTCAAGCAAGTGCTTAGAGTTGCGCAATACGGTACTTAAATACTTAGCTTTTTTGTTATTTGATTCTTGCGTTAAGATGGTTTCGGTAAAGCCCATAATTGCTGTAAGTGGCGTGCGAATTTCATGGCTCATATTGGCAAGGAAACGGCTTTTCAAATGGTTAGCTTGCTCAGCTTCAATTATTGCTTTTTCGAGCTTTTTATTAATTTTTGCGATGGCTTGAGTACGCGTAACTACTTTTTCTTCTAAGTGCTCGCGATAGTCGAGTAATTCATTTTGGTATTGCTTAATTTGATTAACCATATGGTTAAAATCTTGAAATAACATACCTAATTCGTCACTGCGGTCGATTGGTAGTTTTACGTTGAGATTACCGTCTCCCACTTTATGGCTGGCCTCGGCAAGTGATTCAATTGGCTTTAACAGCATGCGACGTACAACTAAGAAAATAATGCCTGGTAAAAACACCGCAGTCGCAAGAATTAATAATGCGGTGTACATGGTTATGGTTTTACCTGCTTTATAGAGCGAATCTTTATTTAGCGCGGTAACAAAGTATAAATCATTGCCCATTGAGTGCGCTAAGATCATACGTTTTTCATCAGCTAACGTACGCAGTGCCACTTGACTAAAAAGGCCTGTATTGGCTGTTTTTTTCAGTAATTGCAGCTCGAATTCAGATACATAGCGGTTATTAATATCAACTTGATTGCAGAACAGGATTTTACCTGAGCTATCCATAATGAAATTAACCGTGTCAGAAAAGTAGTTATTAGCAACACTTTTCGCAATTTCACTGTTATTGATATGAAAAATTAAATATCCCAAAACTTTGGGTGAGTCGAGGGTAAATCGCGAATCAAATAAGCGATAGGTTAGATAAATCGAGGTGTTGTCGTTCTCTGTAACGAAAAACAAATTTTGTTGCTTACGACTATTTGTCAGCTGTTCGCTGAACGGGTAGCTTTCTCGTGTTTCAAGCACAGCTTTGGGGTAGTAACTAAGTACTTCGCCTTGTGGGTTAATTACACCAATGCTGAGAATGTGAGAAAATGAATCGACGTAATTACCAAACTCATCCACCAGTGCTGATACTAATTTTGTACGCTCTTTTGACGGGCGATTGTGTTCATCGTAACTGTAAATTAAGTACTGGCTGAGATCGGGTGAGGCGGAAAGTAATTCAATAATAGAACTGTACAATTGTGTGTAATTTTGGCTTTTTGAAACTTGCTGTTCGACAAAGCGTGTAACAATTGCTTCGGCTTGTTTTTCGGAAGAGCTGGTAACGTTGGAAAGGGAGAATACCCCTTGAATTGCCATAGGAATAATCACAAGGGGAGTAATATACCACAGCAGTCTTACACTCAACTTGTTGTTATTCATCGTTTTCCATTTTTCAGCAAAAGTTCTTCTATAATCTAGCATATTTTTGTACTAGTATAAGAATATAATTACAATCAGTACAATAATTTGCATGTATGTTGCATTGTCGTTTTGGAATACGATAGCTTATCGAAAAGGAGTCTCAAATAAGCATTATGTGTAAGTTTTACAGCAAGATAATAGTCGAACAGTGTTGCTAAACTCAGTTAATAAGTTAAAACGGCTATTCGTACTATTGTTAGTGCTTTTCAGCTTATCAACATTCAGCATGGCCAGCGAATTGCCGGCAAATTTGCAGGTTGTATTACTTTCCAAGTTAATGCCATATGAAAAGGCATTGTCAGTTAAGCCTAAGCTTTCTATTTTTGTTATTAATGACCAAGCAGTTTACCAGGCGTTTAATTTACTAAAAGCCAAACAGCGCAACGAGCAGCTAGGTAATATTAAGTTTGGTAATACACTACCAAACAAAGCTTACGATATTATTTACCTTGATAGCCAAGTAAATTTAAGTGATGCACTTATTTATAGTTTGAAGTTTAATAGCTTGCTGGTGACTAATGAAATTGATCTGGTAAAGCAGGGCATAACATTGGGGTTAAGTGTTAAAAATGGCCGCCCGATGTTCTTTCTTAATAAAAAGAGCAGCGATGCTACAGGACTTAGCTGGGATAAAACGGTGCTCGATATTGCAACGCTTTATAACTAACCTTGATTAGGTTAAACAATTAACCCTTTATACCAACACGCCTCTTAATAAGCACTAACGTGCCTATCTACGCTTTCAATTTCATTTAGATAGTCGATTAAAAGCTTACCAATACTTGTAACGCTAGGGTGCGTCCCATTTGCGGGTGATAGGCTGGTGTGAAACCCTGAGGATCGGCATTTCGCTCAATATCATACTCATTAATGTCGCTGGCGCCATCTTGCCTACCAACCAAGGTGTATTGTTTATCAAATAGGTTTTTAACAATGAGTTGTGGTGTAAGGTTTATGCCCGAAATTGTTAAATTTGGTGCTGATAGCACTAAGTTATATAGCGATAAACTAGGTGCATGCTTATCAAAATAAGCGTTACTGGTTGGTGCATTGCGATTGATTAGGTGATTTGCGCGTAAGTCAATTGTGAGGTTTGGCATAACGCGGTAATTAATGCCCCAATTAATTTTGTGATCTGTGGTGTGATTAAGCGCATTCGCAGCTAAATCTTGGTCGCCATCGGAGTAATGATAATTAAAGTACGCCGATATGCTTTGATTATAGGTATAACTCGTATCTAACGTGACGCCCCAGTAGTCGCTGTGTTTTGCGTTTTCATAGCTTACTGTGCTGCTAGTGTCGTAACGGAAGTTATTATTCTCATCACTAATATCTAGCCTAATACGGTTATCTTCTTTGCTGTAGTAAAGTGCGGTCTTAATATCTAACTGGTGTTTTTGCTGTTCGTAAAAATAATGGCTAACAAGCTCTGTGGTTCTGACTTGTTCTGGTTTTAGGTTTGGATTACCACGAAACTCATCATTGAGCTCAAAAATACTAGGCTCGCGGAAGGCTTGTCCATAGAGCAGTTTAAACACTAAGCTCTGGCTGGCGTTATAGTTAATTGCAGCTCTTGGGTTAGTTGTTCCGCCGTAGGCGTCACTGTGGTCATAGCGCATTCCTAAGGTGTAATTTAGGCGATCATTTAGGTAGCCTTGGGCTTCTACATACACCGCTTGTTCATCAACATGCTCAAGAGGGTATTCGCTGTATACATTGAGTCCTAATCCAGCCTCTGCCGCTAACCAATCAGATGATGTTGAAGCTTGTTGACCTATTTGATAATCGCCGAGCGAAACCACTTGGCCCATTTTCTTTGAGCGCATTAAGCGATAACCAATTTGCCAGTCTATATCGTATAGCTTTGAAATATTGAGTTGTTGTTCAAATGCGCGCTGTTCACTCACGCTATGATAACTTTTTATTAAATCTACAAAGCGATAGCTGTACTTAAAGCCGGTATCGGGTTTTTGTTCGTTTTCTCTTTGCCATATCCGCGTTTGCAATATCAGCTCGGGCGAATATTGGTAGTCAAAATCCAAATAATAGTGCTGTGCGCTTTGGTGTTTTTTATACGATGCATCGCGTGTTTGGTATTCAAAACCTGTTACATAGCTGCCGAGCCCTTGCTCCTGCTGCCAAGTATTAAAGCCTACCTTAATGAGTTGAATACCACGCTTATACTGATGTGGATTTTGCCAAACTAGTTTACCTCTTAATGCTGAATCATCGCTTTGGTTATTAAATCCCGCGCCTTGATATTGGTTAGCAAATGGGTGTGGCGTATTGGTGGTGTAGCCGTTGGCGTTATAACTCTGTAGTTGATAATTCGGAAATAAATGATTGGCAAAGTAGCCTGCAGGGTCGTAGCTTTCAAGCCCTGAATCTCCATCGCGTTTAAAATAACGACCAGCAAGTTGCAAGCGCAATTCTGAAAGTTGATGGTTAAGCATAAACTGCGCAGACTGCGTGCCGTGCTCTCCGGCAAGTAAGCTCATGCGCTGCCCTGATGTGTTTGCGGCACTTTTTGTAATAAAGTGAACAACGCCCGAATACGCATTGGCACCGTAACTTGCAGAGCCTGGGCCTTGTACTATTTCAATGCGTTCAATATCAGCGAGAATTTGCTGATTGCCCCAAGGCTGCGACCAATTAAATGCGATATGGTTTTGTACAATGCCGTCAATCATAATGAGCAATTGCACATTACCTGGGGTGCCACCGATCCCACGATTGATACTGTGGCTAGTGTATTCCCCAGCACCATCATAGTGATTGCTAAAATCAAAACCGGGTACATCACGTAAGATATCAATCAGGTTTTGGTATCCACGTTGCTTTATTTGCTCTGCGGTGACTATTTTAATATTTGCAGGGGCATCAAGAAGTGAGCGCTTTTTGCGGCTAGCAGTTTGCACTTGCACATTGAGCAAGTCTTTTAAACTAAGTGCTTGTAGAGATTCCAAATCGTAATCAATAGCGTCAGCATGATTTGCTTGAGCTGAAATAGCTAAAAGTATTGCAACACTGAGAAAATTAATTCGGCTAGCCATAGCTGTTACACATTCAATATCGAATATTATTAGATTTATAGGTCAACGATAGCACAGTTTAGTTGCAATAGGTATTTATGCTAAAAGCCTATGGCAGTGGTTGTAAACAACTCGACACATAGGCTTAAGGTTGGCAGTAATAAAGAAATTACTTACTAATATATGGGTTATTTAATTGCCAGCAGGCGGGCTCTCAGTTCTGTTTCTTGCTTAGCGCAATCACGTAACTGCGCCGCGATATCGCTAAGTGGTACAGGTGTCTTACTGCGGCAGTGATTAACAGCAAGCGACGCAAGATTACGCCAGTTATCACCGATTTCAGTTGCCATTTGCGATGCTTCAAACATTGCTTGATTGTTTGTATAGTTTGCAGCTTCATCTAAAAAGCTGGCAAACATAAAGCGAAAACCAGCGCCACCTGTGCCGATTTCTTCTTGCATTCGTACAATATGCGCCAAAAATAAATGACGGTATTTCTTTGGTTTGCGATCGAGTCTTTCAATATCTTTCGCTAACTTTTCCATACCTTGGGTGCCAAACAAGTTAATGCCCGGAACTGGTAAACCAGCCATCATTTTTGCTGTTTTCTTTATGCCAGAATAAATATGTGGTGTTAAATCCACTTCTTTTGGCACATTATCAACCCAATACATTAAGCCTTTTGGTGCAAGTGCACCTTTACTAAAGCGTGCTTTTTCTAAATCACGTTTAGGGCAGGTTACAGTATGTTCAAAAACAGGGTCGCTAATTTGGTAGTGATCGTTAGCATCAATTCCGTAAACCATTAAATTGTGTGCATTAAAGTGAAAGCGCATTTCATCAGGGAAGTAGGGCAACCAATAAACCGAGGTTTGTAAACCAACTACTTTGCCTTCGGCTAAAACCTCATCTAGTTTTGCCATACCTTTGTCAGCACTTGAGAATTTTTCTCGGTGCAAGGTAATGCCAAGCTTTTTAGTCACTGTATTAATAATGGTTTTTGGCGGCATGCGATAAGCAATCAGTGGCATACCGGCTACTTTAACGAATGGCAAATAGGCAAAGCTCATTGCCGATGAAATACCAAACGCCATTGGCTCAGAAATGTTGAAGCCATTGGTTGATAGCATATTTGATACAACGCCACTTTCGCAATGTGAAGATTGGTTATGCACTAGGTTGTTTAAAACTGGCGTCATGTTGCTCTGGTATTTCCTTTAATTGTTGTTCGGTAATGGCAAGTGCCTCGCAGTAACGGGCGAGGGCTTTGGTTGAAAGTGTGTTAAATACACGTGGCTTAAAATGGCGTTTTATTTGCCACTGAAAAAAGCCCGTAACTTGAGATAGGGATAACACATCGTGACGTGCGCAAAGCATATGGTACTTAAGTGCTGAAACCTTGCCTTGCTGCACTTCGGCTAAAGTATCTTCGGCTTGTTGATTAAGATCGTCAACAGCATACTGGGTGGCAAATGATTCGACATCCCAGCCAGACGACTTTACACCGGCATAATGGCCCGTTTCATCAACGGCATATACCAGCTTTGATTGTCCTTGGTAAATTTTTGAGTTGTCCTGAGGGACCTGATCTTTTTTCACCGTTATTCAACCGTTAACTGCATAAAGCCACTTGAGAAACGACCACTTTCAGGAATGTAACAAAGTAACTGCTGACCTTTTTCAAGGGTATTCGAACGCAGTAGCTCCGATAACATAATGAAAATAGAAGCCGAACCTGTGTTGCCTCGCTCAGTTAAGTTGGTGTACCACTTTTCGTATGGAATCGTAAAGTCGATGTTTTCAAGTCCTGCATATAAACGTTCTCTGAAATAACCCGATGAGTAGTGAGGTACAAATAAGGCGTAATCACTGGCAACGAGTTTACGTTTTTCAATGATGCGGCTTAGTGCGTCTTCTACGGTATATTTTACAATGTTTTCGTTCAGTAAACGCACATCTTGCTTGACCGTCATAATCGACTGTTGTGTCACCTCTTCTGCAGAAAAACGGGTCCAGCTTTTAAGTTGACCGTCATCTTGTTTTACTGCACCGGCGTACATACAGGTTTCTAATTCATTGGCATACGAAATAATATCAATCCAATCGATTCTCAGATTGAGTTGTCCCGCTACAGGTTTGTTTTGTAAAAATGCGGCACCTGCACCGTCAGACAGCATCCAACGTAAGAAGTCTTTTTCAAAGGCTACTTCAGGGTTTTGTTCAAGTGTTTCTACTTTGTGTTGGCATTCTTTATCGAAATTTTTAGCAGTCATCATGCTAGAAGCAATTTCACTGGCAACCACTACGCTGTTTTCAACTTCTTCAGCTTTAATATTCAGGTAGGCATACTTAAGTGCGGTAACACCACATAAGCAAATGCCTGAGGTTGATACCACTTCGCAGGGCGGATTGTTAAGTTCACCGTGCACCATTACGCCATGGTTAGGCAATGTTTGGTCTGCTTGGCTGGTACTCGCAATTAAACTTTGAATCTGATTAAGTTCAGTTGGATCAGTAAAAAGGCCTTTTACTGCTTGTGCTGCAAGCGACGCATTTGTGTGCGTCATTTCTTTGGTTTCTGGATCGATTGCGTAATAACGTTGCTTAATTTTGTTGCTTCGCAAAATTACAGCGCGTGCTCGTGATGGTTTATTGCCAGCCATTCCGAGCAGATTTTCCATTTCTTTGTTTGATACAGGCTGGTTCGGTAAAGCGTCAGCCATCGCTGTAATATAAACAGGACTTCCCATATGTACTACTCTCCAGATGGTTCAGCGTAATAGGCTTTTTGTTTTGCAATTTTTTTGCGTGTTAACGGCGCTATTAGCTTTTTAATAATTGCGGTAATCGGCACGACGGTGAGGATTAAAGTCACTAAGAATACAACATACACACTTAATCCAACGGCACGGCCAAAGCTTTGCTGTGAGCCGAATTTTTTAAGAATTTTCGACCAAATAGAGAAGCTATGGTTGCCAACGCGTTCACTCGCAATCAATTTTTCATTTATCTTAACTGCCTTCATGCCAAAAAACATTGGGCGGGTAATCTGGGTATCATTCAATAACAAGCGTTGTCTGATAGCATAACCAAAGCGTTTTGCATCAGCGATATCTGTTTGT
The DNA here is from genome assembly GCF_057367955.1 of Pseudoalteromonas sp. NS-SX12. Classification (NCBI taxonomy): domain Bacteria; kingdom Pseudomonadati; phylum Pseudomonadota; class Gammaproteobacteria; order Alteromonadales; family Pseudoalteromonadaceae; genus Pseudoalteromonas; species Pseudoalteromonas sp. NS-SX12. The sequence continues at coordinate 1,609,925 of NZ_CM170634.1, forward strand.
GATACACCTGCCGCAGGCACCCAACTAAGTGGCTTTTTCTTTCCTGTCATCATCCAAAGTGGTGTCGCTAAAAAGCTAAATGCAGCCCCGCAGTCATCGCTAAGCACGACGTTATCGACCAAGTTCGCATCGGCATCGGCTAATAGCTTTTTCATTTTTTCTTGCGCTGATAACCACATGCCGCGACAACCGATCAATGTAACAACAGGGGTGTCTTTAAAAAGCTGTTTTGTTTGCGGTAATTGCAAGAAAGATGAAATTGGTAACGAAGGGGTTAAAAACCACACTTGATAACTAAGGATAATTAAGTCGTATTTTTCAAATTGAGTTTCAAACGGTTCTAGCTCAATTGGATCCATTGCGACGGTTTCAGGAAATACACGAAAGAACTGACCGAACGGCCAAGGAAAGGGGAAATCCACCTTAGGTTTGATCACTAAGTGATCAACTGTAATCTCTTTATTTTCCTTGAGAGGACCAACAACTGAGCCCAAAATGCTTGATAGTTGCCCAGTTTGTGAATAGTTAACAGTTAGAACTTTGCGCATTATTAAGACAGTATTTATTCCATTAAAAAGAAGTTATTATATAAAACATTAATATCTAAGTGAATCTTAATTGGACAATGTTTTGTATGTTAATGTTTAAGCGAAGTATTATTTTGTCGGTTGCCTTATTTAGCGCTGTCTCCAACGCTAATAGCTTATCACTTGAGGTTGAAAATGATGTGGCTGCTTTGGGTACTTTGCATGTTCAGCTTTTTCAGTCAGAACTCGGTTTTTCGCAAGATTCAAAAGATTGGCAGTCGCTTACGCCTTATCAAGAACAGCATATTGCGATTAATGGTCAAAATGTCTCTGTTGATTTTAACGATTTGCCAACGGCTTGGTACGCAGTTCGTTTATATGTTGACGAAAACGCCAATCAAAAGCTCGATTTATCTCGCGCAGGTATTCCCAAAGAAGCGGTAGGTTTTTCCAATAACCCTATGTTATTTGGCGGCAAACCTAAAATTGCCAAAACCAGCTTTAAATTATCTGAAAACAGTAAAAGCCAAATTAAATTAATGAAAGATAAACGAAAATAATCGTTTATCTTTCAAATAGAATAATTTAGTTCACCACAAACGGTGTTTTTGCACCAGCATCCAATTGAGCGATTAGTTCGTGTGCATTTACGTCTGTTACTTGCTGCGGTGCTAATTCAACTAAAAGCGCGTAACAGCGGCGCGTTTTTTCACTTTCTTGCCAAATTACAATAATTGCAGCGTCGGAGTTTTGCTCAGATAAATCCAGTTCTGCCACTAACAACGTTTTACTTAGTTTGTTGTCGGTGCACCCTAAGAACAAATTGGTTGCTTCTAGGTTGAACTGTTTTGCCAAATAGTAATTTGCAGCATTGCCTACGGTTGCAACAAAATCGAGCGGTTTAAGCGGTGTATTTTGTGCTAAATCGAGCAGTAAACTTTGCAATAATTCCAATGAAAAATACTGTGCAGCACTAAACAGTGCGTAACGGTTTTCACTGTTTAAGCTCGATGCAATTTTAGCAACAGCTTTCATTGCGGTTAATGTAAAATTATCGAGTCTGCGTCCATTAATCGCAAAATCGTGTTTTAATTCTTGGCGCAGTTGCTTATTGGTTTTGTCGCGTGGTTCGTCAACAATCGCGTAGTTCAGTACGTTTAATGTCATCAAGCCACCTCAACAATTAATGCCGCGTTATTACCACCAAAACCACAGTGATTAAGTAATATATGCTGGTAACTTGATAGTAGCTTTGCGTCACTAAACGGCCTTAAAATTGTATCTGTGTTTAGGTATTCTGGCCTTGGTATAACAAGCTGTTGCTGATGCAAGTAGTCCATTAATGCTAATTCTAATACGCCACAAGCCCCTAAGGTGTGACCAGTAAAAGGTTTAAAGGCAAAAATAGGCGCATGCTCAAGCCATTGATTAAATGCGTTTAGCTCAGCCTGATCGTTATTTAAGGTGGCCGTGCCGTGTACTTTTATCAAATCAATTTGTTTAGCATCTAGGTTGGCTTTTTTAAGCGCCATTTCAATAATCGCTTGAATATGTACGCCAGATTCTTGTGTCATGGTTAAACTGTAGTGATCACAGCCTGAACCATAGCCAACCAATTTTAACTGCGATGGTGAGGTTGTGTGTTTTGCCATAACTAACGCAGCAACGCCTTCACCAAGTACCAACCCAGAGCGAGACTCACTAAAGGTACGTAGCCCTTGGCTACTTTGTAAATCGAGTGAATAAAAGCCTTCTACCGTTAGCGGGTTGTAAAACTCACAGCCAACAACAATGACATACTGCGCTTTATTTTGGTTTAGCAACTGGTCGGCTAAAATAACCGCGTTAGTGCCCGCAGTGCATGCTGTGTTGATGGTTAGGTGTAAGTCAGAAGTAGCAAACTGCTGCTTTAAATAACCACTTAAACGGTCGGTATTTGTAAGCCAAATAGTTTGCTCAGGTTTGGCTTCTACCGCACTGACATCTAAGCTGGTTGAACCGAGAATAATCGCAGTATTGGCAAGCTGTTCAGCAGTTAGTCCTGCTTTTTTTACAGCATTGCCTACAACACTTGAGAGCGATGAAAGAATACGCTTTTCGCTGGTATCAACAGGTAAATCTTGCATTGCAAAAAACGGCACGTCAATTTGCTCTGCCGTTTTTACTGTTTGAAACTGCGTTGTGGAAAACTGTAATTCATTGCCGCGGCCACAGGCCGACCACGAATCAGAAGCAATAATATAACTAGGCAAGGTCTTTACTTTTTTCGCGTTCAATAAGTGCAACTATGGTGTTTATTGAGTAAAGGTCTTTACGACTTTCTTTTGAACTTTCAACACGAATACCAAAGTTTTGTTTGATAATTAAAGCAAGTTGTAGGGCATCAAGTGAATCTAAACCGACTTTAGAGTCATTGCCAAACAGCGGCGCATCGTCTTCGATTTCGTGCCATTCTATCTCATCTTCCTTGTCACACTCTTCAACAATAAGTTGTTTAAGTTTGTTTTTTAATTCTTCTATTTCCATTGTAATTTCCTAACTTTTAACTCGAATAGCCACAGTGCCAATACACCACAAATCACTGAAAAGATTATTAAAGGTAGGGCAGTGGTTAAGCTGAGTACGTCCGAGTCTGAGATAAATAAATTTTTAAGTCCTGATTGCGCCCAGTGCATAGGCGAAAGCTGCGCTATAGTTTGCATCGCCTTGGGCATGATGTCTAGAGGCACCATTAAGCCACTAATCGCCGCAAGTAAAATGTTAGTGCCGCCGCCTATTACAATCGCTTGTTCATGACTTTTTATTTGGCTTGCGATAACCGCGCCAAAGGTCACGGCCGTGGCACAGGTTACGGCTAATAAAGGAAGGGCGGGCACAAGTTGCAATACGTTAAGGCTAGGCGCATCGACCAATTTAGGTATAACCGTAAAGCCAATAATCATCAGTACAATCGCTTGCGTGAAACTGACTAAATAAAACGCCAATAGTTTGGCCGAAAAATATGCGGTATTTGAAATTGGAAAGGTGGTAACGCGCAATAACGTACCGTTTTGGCTTTCACTAATAAGCGTAATTGAAATCGGCAAAACAATAAAAAACACACCAAATACTAACCAAGATGGAATACTGTGTTGTACTGCTTGGTAGTTTTCTTCGCGCTTAAACGACACCAACTTCAATTGGTTGGTTTGCTCGCTCACTTGTGACATTTGCTCTGCAAGCGGCATGGACTCAGATAATTGCCCAGCATCGAGTAAGTAAATATGGAGCTTTACTTTCGCCAAAGCAATTTGCAAATGTTGCTTTGCTAAGCTGGTCATCTGAGGTGATAAGCTAGTTGCATGGCTAAAAGTGATCACAGAATTTGCCTGATCAGCAAATAGGGCACTTTCAAAGCCACTGGCAAGCTCAAGCGTAACATCGGCTTGTTGGTTTATATCTTGGCTAAATCCCACATCACTTAAATAGGCTTTGAGCAGCGATTCTGCCAAATTGCTATCCTGCTGGGTGATGTTTAAATTAATTGATTTAGTTAAATCTTCCGCTTTATTACTCAGTGCAAATGTCATAATCAACATAAAGCTAATCGGCATTAAAAAGAGCACAGCTAGGCTATGTAAGTCGCTAAAAATAAGCCGGAATTCTTTAATGATACTCGCTTTAATCATAGTTCTGTAAACAGCTCTTTATAGTAGTTTTCGAGGTGTAGTGTTGAATAATTGATTTCACTAATAGGCGGTAATGAAACTTGGTTAAGCTGTGCGAGCAAAGCAAGCGGCTCTTTACACGAGCTTATTTCAATTTGGCTTGGTGAGTTTAATTGTGTATTTGGTAATAACGCTGTAATGCCTGCGATGGCATCGTCGCACAATGCACTTTCAAAGTTAATTTGCAGTGGCGCATTTTCGCTGTGAGCTGTTATATGAATAAGTTCACCACGCTTTAAACCATAAATCGTATCGCAAATTTGCTCTACTTCGGTAAGTAAATGCGAGGTGTAAATAATGGTTGTGCCTTGCTGTTTTAATGTGGCAAGTAGCTGCATAATTAGCTCACGAGAAACCGGATCAATTCCTACCGTTGGCTCATCTAAAATCAATACGCTAGGCTGTTTTAACAGTGCAATTGCCAAGTTTAAACGGCGTTTATAGCCACCTGATAAATTATCGGCTTTTTTGCTGCTTACGTGACTCAGTTGGCATTGGGCTAAGGTGTTTGTAACTAACTCATCGCAGTTATTCGTTTTGAGTAAACTGGCAAAATACGCTAGATTTTGCTGAACCGTAAGACGCTCATAAAAAGCGTACTCTTGCGGCACAAGTGCCAGCTGTTGTTTGATAAATTGTCGTGGTGTGGCGTTATCGCCATAGCAAACAGAGCCTGTTTGAGCACTGAGTAAACCAGTAATAATCGAGATTAAGGTCGATTTACCCGCACCATTTGGCCCAATTAAACCAACGCATTCACCTGGCTTTATCGCAAGAGAAAGATTATTAAGCGTATCGACATCATTACTTTTGTATCGAAAACTGAGTTGCTGCAGTTTAATAATGAAGTCGTGATCTGGCACTTACGTTCTCCCTTGCCATATATGGATATCAATTCAATATGCGTAGTTAAATTCAAAGAAAACCAACATATTAGACATAGTTAATCATTCTAACATGAGGATTTCTTGCGAAGACAGTAATTTTTTAATGGCACAGTGATGCATGTAAACGAAAAAATCCTACTTATTCACGCTGCTTTAATTGCTATTAAAGTGGTGAAACAGGTATAATTTCGCCCCATTTTTAACCTTGAATTTTAAGCGATTGGCGGGTATTCATGTCCAGTATTTCAACTGAAGTTGGCAAACGTCGCACCTTTGCGATTATCTCCCACCCGGATGCGGGTAAAACAACCATTACTGAAAAGGTACTTCTTTTCGGACAAGCTCTGCAAAAAGCAGGTACAGTAAAAGGTCGTGGTTCGAATCAACATGCTAAATCAGACTGGATGGAAATGGAAAAAGAGCGTGGTATCTCGGTTACTACCTCTGTAATGCAATTCCCGTACAACGACTGTTTGGTAAACCTACTGGATACCCCAGGACACGAAGACTTCTCGGAAGATACTTACCGTACCCTCACCGCGGTTGACTCGTGCCTAATGGTAATTGACGCTGCGAAAGGTGTAGAAGACCGTACCCGTAAGCTAATGGAAGTAACGCGTCTTCGTGATACGCCAATTGTTACCTTTATGAACAAACTCGACCGTGATATCCGTGACCCAATGGAAGTAATGGACGAAGTTGAAAGCGAATTAAATATCGCGTGTGCTCCGGTTACCTGGCCAATTGGCTGTGGTAAAGAGTTTAAAGGTGTTTACCATATTCATCGTGATGAAACGATTTTGTATCAAACAGGTCAAGGTCACACAATTCAAGAAGTACGTATTGTTAAAGGGTTAGATAACCCAGAGCTTGACGCAGCAGTGGGTGAAGAACTGGCTGAATTACTGCGTGAAGAACTTGAACTAGTGGTAGGTGCATCGCACGAGTTTGACCAAGAACTTTTCCTTGCAGGTGAATTAACACCGGTATTCTTTGGTACCGCACTTGGTAACTTTGGTGTTGACCATATGCTTGACGGTTTAACTAAGTGGGCACCAGCACCACAGCCGCGTCAAACAGATGACCGCCTCGTTACTGCTGACGAAGAAAAGTTCTCAGGCTTCGTATTTAAAATCCAAGCAAACATGGACCCGAAACACCGTGACCGTATTGCCTTTATGCGTATTGTATCGGGCAAGTATGAGCAAGGTATGAAAATGGACCATGTGCGTATTGGTAAAAAGGTGAGCATTTCAGATGCGGTAACCTTTATGGCTGGTGACCGTGAACGTGCAGCAGAAGCGTACGCAGGGGATATTATTGGTCTTCACAACCACGGTACGATTCAAATTGGTGACACCTTTACACAAGGTGAAAAAATTAAGTTCAGCGGTATTCCAAACTTTGCGCCAGAATTATTCCGTCGTATTCGCTTACGCGACCCGCTTAAGCAAAAGCAGCTACTTAAAGGCCTTATCCAGCTTTCGGAAGAAGGTGCTGTTCAGGTATTTAGACCACTGCAAAACAATGACCTTATCGTAGGTGCGGTAGGTGTGCTTCAGTTTGACGTAGTTGTAGCGCGCTTAAAAGCCGAATACAACGTAGATGCTATGTACGAAAGCGTAAGCGTTGCAACAGCACGCTGGGTAACTTGTGATGATGCGAAAAAGCTAGAAGAATTCCGCCGTAAATGCGAAGTAAACTTAGCACTCGACGGTGGTGATAACTTAACTTATATCGCACCAACACGTGTTAACTTAAACTTGTCGCAAGAGCGTTATCCAGAAGTTGTGTTCCACCAGACGCGTGAACACTAATTTTTACGTCATAAATTTGCGATAGCGTCATTGCTATCGTATTTTTCGTTAGTCATTTAGCGGACTAAACTCCTAGCGAAAAATACTCTGCGGCTTCGCTCTCGCTGCATTTATTTAGCAAAAAGTGAAGATATGATGGGTGATTGATAAATTGCCGATGGAAAGATGAGTGATAGCGTCATTGCTATCGTATTTTTCGTTAGTTTTTTAGCGGACTAAACTCCTAGCGAAAAATACTCTGCGGCTTCGCTCTCGCAGCATTTATTAAGTTAAAAAGTTAAGTTACATTGATAACGTATTGTGTGGTGTTATCAGTTTTGAAAACGAATAAAAATGACATGGCTTGGTTGAGATTACTCCTAAGCGGTGTGTAACAGGAAATAGAGAATGAATATTCGTCAGATATTAGTAGAAAAAGCGGTTGCAGCAATGGTTGCAGCAGGCTTACCAGAAGATACCAACCCAGCGGTAACACAAAGTACCCGCCCGCAGTTTGGTGATTACCAAATTAATGGTGCAATGGGCGCTGCGAAAAAGTTAAAAACGAATCCGCGTGAACTTGCACAAAAAATTATCGATAATTTAGATGTTAGCGATATTGCTTCGCAAACTGAAATTGCCGGCCCAGGTTTTATTAATATTCACTTAAAGCCAGAGTTTTTAGCTGACACGCTTGTATCTGCAAACCAAGATGAAAAACTGGGTGTGGCTGAGCATGCTAGCGCACAAAACGTGGTAGTAGACTACTCATCGCCAAACCTTGCAAAAGAAATGCACGTTGGTCATTTACGTTCAACCATTATAGGTGATGCAGTTGTACGCGCACTTGCGTTCCGCGGCGACTCCGTTACCCGTCAAAATCACGTAGGTGACTGGGGTACACAATTCGGTATGCTGATTGCTCATCTTGAAGACCAACTTGAAAATAACGGTATTGCTTCTCAAGCTTTGTCAGATCTTGAAAAGTTCTATAAGGAAGCTAAGGTTCGCTTTGACGAAGAAGAAGGTTTTGCGGAAAGAGCTAGAGACTACGTTGTAAAACTCCAATCAGGTGAAAAATCAGTAATTTCACACTGGGAAACATTTACAGATGTATCGATGCATCACTGCCTTGAAACATATAAAGAATTAAATGTAACTCTTAAGAAAGAGGATACATATGCGGAAAGTAAGTATAACGATCGCTTGTCTGGAGTGATTACACTACTTAAAGAGAAAGGCATTGCGGTTGAAGACCAAGGTGCACAAGTAGTTTTCCTTGATGAGCTTGCAAATAAAGATGGTGAACCATCTGTATTTATCGTGCAAAAATCAGGTGGTGGCTTCTTATATGCAACTACTGACTTAGCAGCGTGTGATTACCGTTCTAATAAACTAGGCGCAGACCGTATTTTAATCTTTGTAGATGCGCGTCAAAGCCTGCACTTCAGCCAAGTTGAGTTAACAGCACGTAAAGCAGGCCTGTTACGTGACGAAACAACGTATGAGTTCTGCCCATTCGGCACCATGATGGGTGAAGATGGTAAACCATTTAAAACCCGTACTGGTGGCACAGTTAAACTAGCTGAGCTACTAGAAGAAGCCGTTAGCCGCGCAACTGACAAACTAGCAGAACGCGAATCAGACCTAAGCGCTGAAGAACGCGCTGAAATCGCTCGTAAAGTAGGTATTGGCGCTGTGAAATACGCGGATCTTTCTAAGAACCGTACCAGCGATTATATCTTCAACTGGGATACTATGCTGAGCTTTGAAGGTGCAACAGCGCCTTACTTACAGTATGCATACACGCGTGTGCGCAGTATCTTCCGTAAAGCAGGTATTGACGCTGCAAGCTTAAACGCGCCAATTTCAATTGTTGAAGCACAAGAAAAAGCGTTAGCAATCAAACTAATTCAGTTTGAAGAAGTGCTAGACCAAATGATTGGTGACGCGACGCCGCACGTTCTATGTAGCTACTTATATGAGCTTGCAAGCTTATACATGAGCTTCTACGAAGCATGTCCGGTACTAAAAGACGGTGTAGAGCCAGCAACTAAAGAAAGCCGCTTAATGTTGTGTAATTTAGTGGCGAAGACGTTGGCTAAAGGTCTGGATTTACTAGGTATCGAAGTAATGGAGCAAATGTAACCTACTGCATATGCTTCGCTTTAACTTTTGGGCTTACCATTGGCTCTAAAGTCATTCTGAAACATGGTTGTCGCGCTGGCGACAGCAGCCAAAAGGGGGCTAACGCCGGCCCCCCTTTGGATTCCCCCGACGCCCCAGAAATCAAACAGTTCTTCATCTATCACTTAAATGTGAACATAAACGCCATGAATCGGCATCCATGCCTCAGCATGGCTTACTCGACTCGCTACGCTTCCTGTCTCGTATTATTCATTTAAGCGATTGCTTCAGGTTTGATTAAAGGGGGTGATCAATCTTAGCAACGCTTTTCAATATCAGCTTTGAGCGAACAGCGGTCATTCAAAATTGCTTTTCTATTTCGTCAAAGTATATTGCTTGCATAGTCCGGAAAACGACCCAATCGCTCGTTTTTGTCCTGAAACAAAAGCTAGAACTACTGTATTTTAGTAGTAATGGCAATTAGTTAAGAAGTTTGCTACAAATGAGTCATTCAGAAAAACGAGCGACGCTTTGGTAGAAAAACGCGCGATTAGCTCGCTATAAACATGTTAGGTGTATAGGAGGTTGGGGTGACACACGGAGGGGGAGGGGCAATTTTTCCACTACTTATTCTGTTATTAGTATCTTTACCAACCGCCTTGATTTGGGTTTTTCGTGGTCAAGGTAATGCTAGAAAAAGGCGCGTTATAGGTTTCTCTCAAATAGCCATTTTCGTTATAGCAATAATTTTATGCTTTTCTGGTGTTACTTATCTTCAAAGCATTGGATTTTTAGGTGCTTTTATAGTTTTAATAACTATGCTGTTAACACCTTTAGCATTAAAAAACAGAGTGTAATATACACCTAACAAAGCAAATTAAAGGTGCGGACAAAAAACAGTTGGCTTTGTTCGTACCTCACAAATTATAGCCAACTATTTTTAGCCGTTTATTTGCTGCGTTATGTGAATTATGGATAGTCGAGCATTTACAAAATTAATCGAGTTCTTAGAAAAAGTACCAGCGGTCACTGGTGCTATAGCGTATGGCTCAGAAGAAAGCGAAAGTTGGTGGGTTAAATTCACAATTGATACAACTCATCATTTAGCATGGAATACAGTCCAAGAATTAGGTCATGTCCTAAACTATTTATCACTAGATGAGAGACTTCCAACATCTTTTTATCCTGTGTCGCCACCGCCATACATGAATGGGGGGCCTGAAGAGTTCTTATCTTGGGTAATAGAGTGCGAAAATTTGGACTTTAAGCCAGGAACTTGTGCTGAATGGTTAGAGGGTAGATTGCCACGTCCAGTTGATGACATTTCTGAATGGGAAATTGGGTAAATTCACATAACAAACTGTTTAAAAGCGGACAAAATTCAGTTGGCTGGTTTCGCTCCGCTTCACATTATAGCCAACTAAATTTGCCTTTTAACAGGGCGTTACCAACGGCCGAGTTTGGCACTAATTCGCCATTGCGTCAGGTGTTTAGCTTCACACCCTCACCCATTAAATCAAACCTGAAAATACAATTTAAATGAATAATGCGAGACAGGGAGCGAAGCGGTCGAGCAAGCCATGCTGAGGCATGGATGCCGATTCATGGCGTTTATGTTCACATTTAAATTGTGTTTGAAGAACCTGTTTGATTTTGGGGCGCCGAGGGATTCCAAAGGGAGGCCGGCGCATGCCGCCCTTTGGCTGTTGTCGCCAGCGCGACAAATATGCTGTCAAATTACACTTCTGTCGAGATGAAGATGCTGAACGCTTTGGCAACAATCTAACCCCAACCCTTTATTTTAAATCAACTATATAACCAATCTTTATTGGTATTTCACACGTATCTGTTTACCATAAGCTTATACAATATCTTTTGGAAAAGATGATGAAAATTGATGATATTCGCCGTGAGTATTTAAAGGATGGTTTGTCTGAAGAGAAGCTGTTAGACAATCCAATTGAGCAGTTTGAATCGTGGTTGCAATTAGCGGTAGACGCTAAGCTGGATGACCCAACAGCCATGGTTGTGGCAACGGTAGATAGCAATGGTCAGCCGTCGCAGCGCATTGTGTTATTAAAAGATGTAAATCCAAATGGTTTTGTCTTTTTTACCAATACAGAGTCACGCAAGGCGCAGGAAATTGCAGGCAATAACAAGGTGAGTTTGCATTTCCCATGGCACAGCTTGGAGCGCCAAGTAATTGTTTATGGTACGGCAAAGCCATTATCAAATTTGGCGGTGACTAAGTACTTTTTATCGCGCCCAAAAGAGAGTCAGCTAGCTGCATGGGCATCGGCACAAAGTCGCCCGGTATCATCGCGTAAAGTGCTGATGGAAAAATTCCAACAAATTAAGAACAAGTTTAGTGAAGGCGAAGTGCCACTGCCGTCATTTTGGGGTGGCTACTGCATTGAGCCGCATCACATTGAGTTTTGGCAAGGCGGTGCAAACCGTTTGCACGACCGCTTTATGTATAAACTTGAAGATGGCGTGTGGACTAAGCAGCGCTTAAATCCATAATATGGCGTTTTTTGATACGCACTGTCATATCGACTTTGATGAGTTTGAAAATGATCGTGACAAGGTGTTAACAGATGCGGCAGCGTGTAACGTGTCGCATATGCTGATACCGGGCGTAACGCTTGCACAAAGCGCTAAACTACTTTGCCTTGAAAATACCCAAGGCATTACGTTTTACAAAGCCCTTGGGTTACACCCATATTTTTTAAATGAGCATCAACAGGGCGATTTTGAGCGCCTTGCAACGCTTACTAAAAGTCATCGCGAGTCATTGGTAGCGATAGGCGAGTGCGGTATCGATCGCAGTATCGACAAGCTTGATTACCAACAGCAGCTTTTTCTACAGCATATTGAGCTTGCTAATCAGTTGTCATTACCGCTGGTGGTGCATCATCGTAAAAGTCATGACTTAATTGCAGAGGCGTTTAAAATACTAAAACCAAAATGTGGCGGTATTATTCACGCGTTTAGTGGCTCAGCGCAGGTTGCTAATTACTATATTGAGCAAGGCTTTAAGTTAGGCGTTGGTGGCACAATTACTTACGCGCGTGCGCAAAAAACACGCGATGTGATTGCCAGTATGCCGATTGAAAACTTAGTGCTAGAAACCGATGCACCTTCAATGCCGCTTTATGGTTTTCAAGGTGAACGCAATACACCGTCGCAGATAACGCGGGTATTTGATGAGTTGTGCGAATTAAAAGGTATTGAGACCCAAAGCGCCCGAATAATGCTTGCCGAGCAGCTTTACTCTTCGTCTTGCTCAGTATTGCGAATATAGCGTTTAACCTGCCAGCGCTTGATTTTACGCGCTAATACCCAAGTTAATACCACACTTAAAATCAACATAAGGGCAATTTGCTTGCTTACTTCATGCAGGTAATCATGACCGTCGCGGATGGCGGCCGGAAAAGTATAGGTAAGTCTAACAAAGCCAACACGTTCACCCTCAACAAACACATCATCAATAATCGGTGTCGCTAGTTTAGATAAACCGGGTAGCGCATTTGGGGTTTTTAATAAATCTTGATAAGACGCCGCAAAATCGCTTTGCGACAGTAAATTCCCAAACTTATCAAACACCGCAGCAGTTTGAATAAATTCATCTTGTGCAAAGTTATTAACTAGGTGTGTTAATGCTTGGGTATCTTGATCTTTGATGGCAAATCGTGCACTTAATGCCAACTGCTGAGCTAGCCCTTGCGCTGTGGTTTGGCTTTGATTGTTAAGTATTTGGTGGCCTTTAAAGCTAGTGTTAAAACCAATATGGGTAAGCGCAATAAAGCATATCGCAGCAATCATTAAGCGCGATATTCTTTGGTATGTTGAGGCGAAAGCCGGATTGCGGTCTTGGTTTTTTTTCATTTTGCTCAATGCCTTTTGGACAGTGTGCTTTTTTCTTGGTTAAATTGCAACAACACATAAGTCGAGTAGTGAGCGTGTCACATATGTTTGAAAGTATGGTGGAGTTTGAGCAGTTTTTCTCAAACTTAGAGAATAATAAATGGCATTTAGTTGCAGAGGCCAATGAGCCAAGTGAAACATGTTTTGTTTTGCTTTCTACATTGCAGTCACAGCTTGAACCAAGCAGTGCGTTATTAACCTCGCTTTCAGCGTTGCCTGTGGCAGCGGTTGCAAAAGTAGCACCTCACCCAGACTTACCTAGTGCGTTGGGTTTAAAAGTTAGCGCAAACGTAGCGGCTGTAAAAAAACAGTTGAGCGACTTTTTGGCGCCAAATCAAGCGTTAGAAGTTAATGTATTTGAAAATGCACCAACAATTAACCAACCTGGTTTGTTAGTCATGGACATGGACTCAACCGCTATTCAAATTGAATGCATCGATGAAATTGCCCGTTTAGCCAATGTGTATGACGAAGTGGCCAGTGTTACGCGCCAAGCAATGCAAGGGGCATTACCCTTCTCTGAAAGCCTGCGAAAACGCGTTGCAAAATTAGAAGGTGTGTCGCTCGAATTAATGGCAGAGCTTAAAGATAACCTACCGTTAATGCCGGGCGTAAAAGCACTGTGTCAGCATTTAAAAGCGAAGGGGTGGACGCTTGCCATTGCATCAGGCGGTTTTATTCCATTTGCTGAGCGTGTGCAAACATTACTTGAACTTGATGCGGTTCACGCTAATACCTTAGAAGACAATGGTAAAGCGCTTACTGGTAAGGTGTTGGGCACAATTGTTGATGCCGACGAAAAAGCACGTTTTTTAACGCAATATGCCAAAGAGCTTAATATTGATAAGTCGCAAACGATGGCAATGGGTGATGGTGCAAATGACTTAGTGATGATGGCGGCAAGTGGCCTTGGGGTTGCGGTTCATGGTAAGCCTCTTGTTGCTGAAACGGCAGATGTGGCCGTTAATTTTGGCAGTTTGTTGCAGGTGCTTTATTTCATTAGTTTGCCTGAATAGGTAAGCGTAAAACGGCTTGATTTAGTGTTACTAATTCAGGCTAAAGATAAAAGACAGCGCTTTATTAGGGGCTGTTGACCTTTCAAGTTCGTTTTTGCAGCAGTTTGATTGGGTTTTATACAAGGCAGAGGCTGCGTGGCATAGTTATTCTATGTGAGTCAGCCGATAACACAGTAGAAAAGCCAATCAAGCGCTGCCGAACGGTTCTTTTGAGCGCACTTTTCTCATTGTTGCCTACATGGATGTAGGTAAGGGGCGAGAGCAGGACGCGTAAGCTTTGCTCGATATTCGCTTAGATTACTAGGCCACACATCGAGCGCCGCGATAAAAGCACGCTCAAACAGAACAAAAATAGAACAGTAAAGATCAACAGACCCTAATTACTCAAATAAATTGCTTAATTGGTATTGCGCTGTTTTAGACCAAAGCACTTTGCGTTTATTAAGGTTGCTTTGCACGTCTGGCGCAATGGCATAACGGGTTAAAACTTCCTGTGTGATATCAAGTGCATCACCTACACCAATAACCGACCACAATTCTTCTTCTAAATCTTTTGCTTTGTGCTGTGCATATTGGCTGATATAACCTAACTCTTTGGCAATATAATCGGTATCTGGTCGGCCAGTACGCGAAATATATAAACGAAAGGCAAAGAACAGATCTTCTCTAACACTTGCCGCAACAAAGGTTTTACGGTTATTAACTTGTTTGCAGTCAAGTAATTCAGTAACCAGTGCTTTATCGGGATCGCGTTCTTTTGGCTGTAAGCGAACAAATAAATCAAATTGCAGCGGCGCATCATGACGCGCCATATCTTTAAGCGGTGCGCCAATTAAATTATCAAACGCGTTATGCTTAATTAAATGCTTGAACTCAAAATTCTTAGTTAAGCTGGCCATGTGGCTTAGCAATAAGTGGCAGCTGCTTGGGTAAAGGCCTTTCGCAATGGCGCCAACTTTGATTTGAGATCCTCGTTTGTGCAAATAAAACGGAAATTGGCAGACATTTTTTGTCACCATATTACGCAGAGCGGTCGAAAGTCCCGGCGTTTTGGGTGACTCTTCTGAAGCAACAAGCTTTGATTTATTGTTTTCAATCAACTGATTAAAAAAGCGTGAGCCTTGATGCTCCATATCGGTAGTTGGTTTATAGGTGCGTAAATTTACAACTGTTTTGGTTTTACTAACTGCCATTACTTCATAGGCTAATTTACTCAGCTGGTATTTCTTGGTGAGTTTTTGCAATTCAGGTAACGCGACCAGCAGTAAATCGCCTTTTTCATAATCGGTAGGGGCGGCAAGTTCAAGCTGCAAGCCATTCACCGAGAAATCCAATGTGTGACCGGTTAGCTCGCCTTTTTCTTCTTGTTCTAATTGAATGGGGGTTTTGTATAAATAACGTGTTTCGTTGCGCAAGTTAATATAATCAAGTGCTACAAACTCAACATCTGGGTAGCTGCGCAGTTTTTGATGACCATATTGTTTTAAGTGATTAACATGGCTTTTATCAAATGTAATTTTCTTTAACGTATCGCTTGACGATGCACTGGTGATGTCAGTTAACAACAATAAATACTTGGTATCTTTTACAATGCCTTGCACGCGCGGAGAAGGTGGTTTATTGAGTTTAGCAACTTCGCTGCTAGCACTGTCTGGCAAGGATAAAGGGATATAACTGTCTTCACTTGAGCACGGCATAAGCTGTAAATTGAACACTCTAAAGCTCGGCTTTTGGCTGGCAAAGCCCCAAAATAAATTACGTAAATTCGGAGTGTTGTTTAGCTCGCTCTCGCTCGCTGAATAATAGAAAATCTTACCGTTATTAGTATGTGTGAAGCAGTATAAATTTATTTGCTTAACATCACCTGGCGTGTTTTGTAATTGGTTAATACGGGCCGAATTTAATATTTGTGGCAGTACTGAGTTGCGATTTTCATCGTTAAAATAGCGCGCAACATTTAAATTATTTTCGTTAGACAGCACTATATTCGGAATAACGCGCGCATCTTTTACACTTAAAAACACAAACAGTGAGGCAACACGCGGCAAGTAATATTGCTCATAACCTTTTACAACAACGGCATCAAGGGTGTTATCTAAATTCACTTTATAACGGCGCTTATTGCCGTGAATAAAGCTTTTTAAAAACTCATCTATGGTTTTGTTGTCATCGCTGAAGGTGCGTTTCATGCGCACATGATTCAGCTCTGCATTGACCGACTCAACGGCAACCACTTCGTATTCCAAACCGTTTTTAAGCCCTAACTCAAAGTCTTGCTCTAAACCCATTAGGCGCATGCGAATGGTTTCGCCTTTACGTACTTGGTAGCGTGAATAGAGTTTTACTTTACAACCGCTGACGGAAATATCCGACGTAGATGCTTCAATTTCGCTGCCGGAGGGTAAAAACAGTTTTACTTTAATTGAGTAATTCATGCGCTCTTCTGAACGCGACTCGTATGAGGCAAAAGATACCCAATTGACGCTGGGCTTTTCTTCTTTTTTCTCGCTGCTGCCAACTGGTTGAGGGGCAAGCTCGCCACGCTCTTGCGCTTTGCGCTGCATTACTTTGTGGTTGTTTTCGGTGTTCATTACCGCTTCATAAACGGCAAGGGTGTAGCGTTTGTAGCGGCGAATTCCTGCCTCAAATACATTGATGGCAATTTCATCCATAAAGTGCTGCTTACCGTTATAGCTGTATGCGCGCACATCACCGGTTACTTGTCCGCGTAAATCAATAAAGCGATTGAT
Source organism: Pseudoalteromonas sp. NS-SX12 (assembly GCF_057367955.1). NCBI lineage: Bacteria > Pseudomonadati > Pseudomonadota > Gammaproteobacteria > Alteromonadales > Pseudoalteromonadaceae > Pseudoalteromonas > Pseudoalteromonas sp. NS-SX12. The sequence goes on from NZ_CM170634.1 coordinate 1,626,662, forward strand.
TGGCTGAAGTAGACGGTTCATTTCCATTTTTATAAGGAACCGTTCCGAACTGCTTAATGTTTTGGTTTTTTTAGTAAAAATCGCATCAAAATTAGGGCGTCCCAAGTCGCGCTTGAGCTCTTCAATAAGCGATTGATACTTTATCAATACATCTTCAGCCATAAAAACGGATTGTTCCTTAATTTTTATTATTCTACTTGCTTGAATAGGTTAAGATATCAAACAATTTTGATTTTAGCTTGTCGCATTTAGCGGTGAAGCGTGATTTATTAACTGAAGCAATTACTATACCAGTATCCTAGCAAGAAACATTGATTTAACGAGTGTTAGGTGCATATTGCGTACAAATTTATAAGAGTCGGTTTTTATGGCTAAAAATAAAACTGCATTTGTTTGCAGTGAGTGTGGCGCAGAATTCGCCCGTTGGCAAGGTCAATGTGGTGAATGTAAAGCGTGGAATACGGTGACTGAATTTCGTGTGCCATCAATTAAGCAAACACCAAGAAGTGGTGGCGCAACAGCCGGTTATGCGGGCGCGATTGAAGCTAAGGTGCAAACCTTAGATGAGGTTAATCTTGAACAATTGCCACGTTTTACAACAGGCTTTGCTGAATTTGACCGCGTACTGGGTGGCGGTGTGGTGCCGGGTAGTGCAATTTTAATTGGTGGTTCTCCAGGTGCAGGTAAAAGTACCTTACTGCTACAAACCATGTGTTTGCTCGCACAAAATATGAATACCTTGTACGTTACCGGTGAAGAATCGCTGCAGCAGGTGGCAATGCGAGCGAAACGCCTTGGTTTACCCACCGATAAACTGAAAACCCTCGCTGAAACCAATGTAGAAACGATTTGCCAATTAGCGCTTAGAGAAAAGCCGCAAATCATGGTTATTGACTCAATTCAGGTCATGCATATGGCCGATATTCAGTCGGCGCCGGGTAGTGTATCGCAAGTTCGAGAAGGCGCTGCTTATTTGACGCGTTTTGCCAAGCAAAACCAAGTGGCGATTATTATGGTTGGCCATGTTACCAAAGATGGCTCTTTGGCTGGTCCGAAAGTGCTAGAGCATTGTATTGACTGTTCTATTTTACTTGAAGGTAGTAGCGATAGCCGCTTTAGAACGCTGCGTGGCAACAAAAACCGTTTTGGTGCGGTAAATGAATTAGGCGTATTTGCCATGACAGGGCAAGGCTTAAAAGAAGTCAGTAACCCATCGGCTATTTTCTTAAATCGTTCAGACGAGCAAACACCAGGTTCGCTAGTTATGGTGATTTGGGAAGGTACACGACCACTGCTGGTTGAGGTGCAAGCATTGGTTGATTATTCGCAGCTCGGTAACCCAAGGCGCGTTACGGTTGGTCTTGAACAGAACCGCTTGGCGATGTTACTAGCGGTACTGCACCGTCATGGTGGCCTGCAAGTATCTGATCAAGATGTATTTGTTAACGTGGTGGGTGGTGTAAAAGTTACTGAAACCAGCGCCGATTTAGCTCTTATTACTGCGCTTGTTTCAAGCTTTAAAAATGCCTCACTGGCACGCGAATTAGTGGTATTTGGTGAAGTGGGCCTAGGCGGTGAAATTCGTCCTGTGCCAAGTGGTGTTGAGCGATTAAAAGAAGCGGCAAAGCATGGCTTTAAACGCGCTATTGTGCCGATAGCGAATAAACCAAAAGAGCAAATTGAAGGTATGGAAGTGATAGGGGTAAGTTCGCTGTCACAAGCGTTGGAAGCGCTGTTTTAATACCAATTCACTTAAATAGCTGATCATCCTAGCGGGCTAAATATCATGCTAACTGCGTTAGAATTTATCAATGTAGAACAACTACATAAGAAAAATTCCGCCTTGTTAGCATTTCATTTATCCAGCGCTATCCCTGATCACATACTTAACAGAATTGGTATAATCTCTTTTTATCTTATGACTTGTCTATAAAAAAAGCAGCGTTACGCTGCTTTTTTTATGCTGTTTGATGTGGCTATCAGTGAAGAATACGTGCGCGAATCGTACCGTCGATGGCGCGTAGCTCTTTTAATGCCACTTCTGAATGATCTGTTTCTACATCAATTACCACGTAACCGATGGTTTCGTTTGTTTGCAGGTATTGCGCTGCGATATTAATACCGTGTTGGGTAAACGCTTGGTTAATTTGCGTTAGTACACCCGGTTGGTTGTGGTGAATGTGCAATAGGCGGCTGCGATTAGCCAGCTCTGGCAACGATACTTCAGGGAAGTTAACTGCCGATACCGTTGAACCATTGTCTGAGTACTTGGCGAGTTTACCTGCTACTTCAACACCAATGTTTTCTTGCGCTTCTTGTGTTGAACCGCCAATGTGTGGCGTTAGAATCACGTTATCAAATTCGCGCAGTGGTGAAACAAACTCTTCGTCGTTACCTTTTGGCTCTACTGGGAATACATCAATAGCGGCACCGGCGATTTTCTTTTCTTGCAAGCTGCTGGCAAGCGCATCAATGTCCACTACCGTACCGCGTGACGCGTTGATTAAGATGGCGCCCTGCTTCATAACTTCTAGTTCTGCAGCACCAATTAGGTTTTTGGTTTGCGCTGTTTCTGGTACGTGCAGGCTAATTACATCGGATGTTTGTAATAACTGCGTTAAATTTTGTACTTGCGTAGCATTACCAAGTACCAGCTTATCTTCAATATCGAAGAACTGTACTTTCATGCCGATGTTTTCAGCCATAATACTTAGCTGCGTACCAATGTGGCCGTAACCGATAATTCCTAAGGTTTTACCACGTGCTTCAAATGAACCTGCAGCTGATTTTTGCCACTCACCGCGATGTGCTTTGGCGTTTTTCTCAGGAATACCGCGTAATAGCAGTAGAATTTCACCGAGTACGAGTTCAGCTACTGAACGTGTATTTGAGAACGGAGCATTGAATACTGGAATGCCAAATTTCTGTGCTGCATCCAGTGATACTTGATTGGTACCAATGCAAAAACAGCCAATAGCAACCAGTTTATCTGCTTGTTCAAGTACCGCTTCAGTTAAGTGAGTACGTGAGCGAATACCAACGAAATGTGCGTCGCGTAAACGCTCAATCAGTTCAGGCTCAGGCAAGGACGTTTTAACATAATCAATATTGGTGTAACCATTACGCTTTAGTGTTTCAACGGCACTTTGGTGCACGCCTTCAAGCAGTAAAATTTTAATTTTGTCTTTTGCTAACGATACCTTGCTCATAACCTTTCCTAAATATTACTTCAGCGTTTTAGGTCCTTGTGGTGTACCTACAATCACTGTGTTTGCGCCGCGCTCGGCAAATAAACCATTGGTTACTACACCAACAATTTGATTTATTTTTTGTTCAGTTTGTTTGGCGTTGTCGATATGCATATTGTGCACGTCTAAAATGACATTACCGTTATCTGTGATAACGCCTTCGCGATAAACTGGGTCACCACCAAGGTGTACTAATTCTCGTGCAACATAGCTGCGTGCCATTGGAATCACTTCAACCGGTAATGGGAAGTTGCCAAGTACATCAACAAGCTTTGTTTCATCAACAATACAAACAAACTGTTTAGCAACTGCTGCCACGATTTTTTCACGTGTTAACGCGGCACCGCCACCTTTGATCATTTCGTTAAGTGAGTTGATTTCATCTGCGCCATCAACATACACACTTAAACTATCAACATCGTTCAATTCGAAAATCTCAATACCGAGTGCTTTTAGCTTTTCAGTTGAGGCTTCTGAACTTGAAACAGCACCGCGAATGTCATCTTTAATGCTCGCAAGTGCATCAATAAAGTGGTTAACCGTTGAACCTGTGCCAACACCAACGATGCTGTCTTTTTCAACGTATTCCAGTGCTGCCCATGCAGCTGCTTTTTTCATTTCATCTTGAGTCATAGGTAAAGGCCTAATGTTTGAACGGATTTTAGAGTTGTAAGTATTATACCTAGTTGCACCTTACATGCTTACCATAAATAACACTTTTTTGGCGTTACTATGGTTTTAAGTGGTACATCCCAACTTTCAATCGGTAATTGGTCAATGTGTTGGCAATCATGGGCAAGGCCGATAATTTCGGGCTTGCTACGTTGTTCGCGATAATATTTAGCGAGCGTACGATCATAATAGCCGCCACCCATACCAAGGCGGTTACCTTGTTGGTCAAAAGCGACAAGTGGTGTGCAAAGCACATCTAAGTCTTCAACCAAACAAACCTGACTACAATTTAACTTGGGTTCCAAGATACCATAGCGATTTGGCGTCATGGGTGAATTTTTCTCATACCTTTGAAAGAGTAAGTAACCGTGGCAAAAGGGGTGTAGCACAGGCAGGTAAACTTCGATGCTTTTACGCCATAACTCTTCAATTATCAATGAGGTATCAATTTCACTGTCGTTTGATAAGTAGATCCCAACTCGGCGTATACTGGTGTTTTTAAAGTGTTGAAAAATGTTCACGTTAATTTTTTTCGCGGCTTCAAGTTGTTCAATTTCTGAAAGTTGAGCGCGACGTTCTCGCATTAACTTGCGAATATTTTGACGTTCCATAGCAATATTTAAATATTAAAAGGGCAGTAGATTAGGAAATGCGACAATTACACCAAGTAAAGACAGCAAAATGGCAATTAAAGCAAAGAACAACCAATTGATATTTTTTGGTTTGTTATTTGATTCAGCGGTTTCATCAAACTCAAGCTCTTCGCCCCAACTGTTATTTTCGAGCTCTAAGTCGATTTCGCCGTTTTGTTCTTGTTGCAGCCGAGCTAAGTCATCGACTTTTTCTTCAAGGCGAATAATTGATGTGGTTATATAGTCAAGCGCAGCCAAAATGCGCTGGTCGACATCGTGCTCAGGTTCTTGTGTTTGCGCTTTGTTTGCATTGACTATTTTGACTTTAATGCCGAGCGCAGAGAAGGTTTGTTGCTGTTTTATTGCTTTATCTTGCGAGATAGGACTAAAAATGAGCTTGCCCGCAAGAAACTGTGTAGCTTTTGCATCAGACAGTTTTAATTTTGTTGTTAAGATTGTTTTCGCCTGTTCAGTGGTGACATTATTACTTAATTGGGCGAATTGAATGCGATAGCTCATATACTTAGCAAAATTAATTGTTTTGCTAAGTATATAGTTGTTAAAAGCTTTTTTGCAAAGTTAAAAAGCAGCAAGAACTGCTGCTTTTTAATGTGATTAGTACTTAGCTGGACCTGAAGGCAGGGAGTTTAAAATAAATTCGCGTACATCTTGGTTTGATGTTTCTAAATCGGCGCGGCGAAGATACATCATGTGTCCGCTTTCGTAGCCTTTAAAGCTTAAGCGTTCACGCATTTTGCCGCTCGGATCAAGTTGCCACATAGTGTACTTGGCATCAAAGTAATTTGTTGCGCCATCAAAATAACCAGATTGCACCATTACATTCAAATAGGGGTTTTGCGCCATTGCCAAGCGCAGATTCTCGCCAGTTTTATTATTGCTGCGGTCCCACGGGTGAACCGAACCAAACATGTTGTATTTTAGATCTGTTTTGTAGCCGAGCTCTTGTTGCAGGTAGTAATTAATTGCTGGTGTAAATGAGTGCAACCATGAGGTTAGTTCAGCCCAATAATCAGGGCGACTGCCTGCATCACGCTTATCGATGCCTTTATAACGAGAATCTAAACGACCTACAGTAAAACCGTCTTCGCGTAGCAACTCTTTCCAAAATGCGGCATTAGGAATATCAAGATTATTGCGTAGTACAAAGGTTTCGCTCAGTGCCGTGTATTTAGCGATGGTTGCGGCAATTTGTTGTTTTTCATCAATATTAATAAAGCCACCTTTGCTAATTGCAGGGATCGCTTTATTGATTGAAAAGTCTTCAACTTCGGCTAAAAATGTTGTTAGTGGCATGTTTTGGTATTTAGTATCTAACTTGTTGTGATACCAAGCCGTTGCGGCAAAGTAAGGAATGCGATTAGCGGCTTCAACTGGGCCTTCGCGTTTAATACCAATTTCAGTAGGTGATACTAAGATTACGCCATTTAGATACATCCATTGGCGATTTTGCAATTCAAGTGCAAGACCAGAAACACGTGTTGTACCGTAACTTTCACCAATTAAAAACTTTGGCGATAACCAGCGGTTGTTGCGTGTTACAAAGGTATTAATCCAATCAGCTAGGTATTTAATGTCGGCATTAACACCAAAAAATAACTCTTTTTGTTTATCTTTACTTGGCAGTTCACCTTTGTCATTTTCAAGAACACGAGAATAGCCTGTGTTTACTGGATTAACGTAGACAATATCAGCGACATCAAGCACTGAGTAAGGGTTACTTTTAACGCCATAAGGCTGAACTGGGTAGCCTTCGTCATCAATATTTAAGATTTTAGGGCCTGTGTAAGCAAGGTGCATCCAAACCGAAGCCGAACCAGGTCCACCATTAAACGAAATCAGTAATGGGCGTTTGCCATAGTCTTTCACACCTGACTTTTGATAATACGTGTAATGCAAACTGGCAATCGCGTTACCTTGCTCGTCCCATACCGGTTGCGTGCCAATTGTTGCACTGTACTTAACCTTGTTACCTAAGATTTTTACTTGGTGATTAGAGGTTTGTTTACTATCGATTGTTATTTTTCTATCAGTGGCTTGTGATTGGTTTGATATCACAAGCGCTGAAAAAACGACTAACTGAATAAGCTTTTTCATGTTGGCCCTGTTGTTAAACATGTGGATTAGGTTAGTAAGCAGACTACTTAATTTTTGCTTGTGCGGTCAAAGAGAGTGAGACCAATATAGGCATTTTTTCGTTCAATTACTAAATCTACCCTATACTGATTAATGACGTATATAAAACAATGATGCACTTTGACTTTTTACATATAAGCCGTTTTTACAGCGCAACAAGCATTGTATTTAAAACGCTATTAAATGGTTAAAGCAAAAAAACAAACCCATTGTTTGTATCGATACGTACAGTAACTATGAGCGATATTGTCACCGCTAACTGATTCAATTAAGGAGAAAGTTATGCCTCAAACTCCAGTAGCAGATAAGCATGCGACTTTTGCCAGATGTTTAGAGTGCAATAAGGTTGGACTATTTGCCCCTCTGCATTGGCTTGCCCTTGGTTTTAAAGATATGGCAAGTGCGCCAATTTTGAGCCTATTTTATGGTGTTGTGTTTAGTATTATCCCTGTCGCGATTTTATATTTTGTCTATCAATCAGGTACCCATCTCGTTATTTTACCCGCCACCGTGGCATTTGCCCTAATTGGGCCAGCTTTTGCTGTTGGCTTATACGATATTGCGTGGGAACTGGAAAAACAGCACAAACCGACACTAAGTCATAGTTTAAGGTCAATGTTTCGAAACCCAGTTGGCGAGTGGGGTTTTGCGGTACTGTTAATGGTGATTATGATTATTTGGATGCGTTTAGCGGCACTGGTGCATGCGTTATACCCAAATAGTGTTAATCCAACATTTGACGAGCTCTCGGCGTTTTTAACCTTAGGGTCGTTAATTGGTGCAGTTATGCTCGGTAGTGTATTTGCTATTTCTGCGTTTACACCGCAAATCATGATGGAGCGCCGAGTGGATATTATGACTGCTGTGGTGTCATCGATACATGCAGTAAAAGAAAATATTGGTGCCATGATTGTTTGGGCATTTTGCATTGTTGCTTTGGTGGCATTAGGCTTTTTGACTGGCGCAACAGGGTTTATTGTAATAATGCCGCTGCTTAGCTATGCAAGCTGGCATGGCTATATCGCCATCATAAAACACAAAGGCCCTCGCGGTTACGAGTAATAAGGGGCGGTTATCTTTTTACGTTCGTTTTTGCAGCAGTTTGGTTTGGCTTTACATAAGGCAGAGGCTGGGTGACATAGTTATGCTATGTGAGTCAGCCGATAACACCGTAAAAAGCCAATTGAGCGCATTTTTTCATTGTTGCCTACATGGATAGAGGTAAGGGGCGTGAGTAGAAGCGCGAGCGTTGAGCGATATTCGCTTAGATTTCTGAGCAACTCATCGAGCGTCGCGATAAACACACGCTCAGAGAGAACTAAAATAGCAGTGAAAAGATCAGTAGGCCCTAGTATATTTTTAAAAAAGGGGAACGTTTGTTTCCCTTTTTTTAATGGTTATGTGGTATAACGGGACCACAATAATAAGCCTGCGAGCAGGTAAGAAAAGCTTAGTTGGAGTGTAACTATGCAACGAATTCTAATCGTTGAAGATAGCAAAATGGTGCAACAAGTATTGCGCCATCTAGTCGCGCAGTATTTATCTGTTCCCGTTGATTTTGCCGCATCGCTGAGAGAGTCGGCAGGACTTATCAAAAATAATAAATATACCCTAGCGCTGGTGGATTTGAACTTACCCGATGCGAGTAACGGTGAAGTGGCCACACTGACCTTGCGTTGTGGTATTCCTACACTTGTTTTAACTGGCAGTATTGATGAGTTTAAGCGTCAGCAAATGCTTGAAATGGGTGTGGTGGATTACGTACTAAAAGAAAACCGCGATTCATATACTTATGCTGTAAAGCAGTTGGCACAGCTGCTCGGAAACCAAGGAACTAAAGTACTGGTTGCTGATGATTCGCAAACTAGTCGTACTATGATGCGTCAAAACTTAGAGCGTTTACTGTACCATGTTGAAGAGGCTGAAGATGGTGATCAAGCGTATCAAAAGCTATTAGCTGATGAGAGCATTAAGTTACTACTCACCGACTTTGCTATGCCGAAAAAAGATGGTTTTGAATTAGTTAAAAGCATTCGCTCAAAACGAGGGCGTGATAGTTTAGGTATTATTGGTATTTCAGGTTCTGGCAGTCAGAGTTTATCTGCCAAGTTTATTAAGCATGGCGCAAATGACTTTTTAACAAAACCTTTCGCACCAGAAGAGTTTCATTGTCGTGTAATGATGACCATGGAGCAGCTAAACCTGATAGAGACCATTAAAGATTCTGCGAACAAAGATTATCTTACAGGGCTTTATAATCGTCGTTACTTCTATCAAGCGTCAGAGAAAATTATCACTGAGCAATCGTTATTAAGTATTGCTGTGATTGATATCGACCACTTTAAGCAAATAAATGATACTTACGGGCACCAAGCTGGCGATGAAGTCTTAAGCTTTTTATCAAATAAATTAACAGAGCAATTTGGTGATGCACTGATGGCGCGTCTTGGCGGGGAAGAATTTGCCGTGCTGTTTAGAGGTGAAGATCAGGATGCAGCATTTGAAAAACTCGATGAACTACGTTTTTCACTCGCGAATATGCAAGTTGAAGCTGCGGGTCAATTTATTAGCTTGTCTATCAGTGCGGGGGTTGCTCAATTACAGCAAGACGAAGAGCTTTCAGAGCTAATTAATCGCGCCGATGTGGCACTTTATGATGCAAAAGGTGGTGGCCGAAATCAGGTGGTTATTCACCAATAAAGCCAACCTTTAAAGAGTAAGCTAAGAGTTCATAATCGACGCTCTTAGCTTTTAATTTTGCTGAAATCTGAAATCTGAAATCTGAAATCTGAAATCTGAAATCTGAAATCTGAAATCTGAAATCTGAAATCTGAAATTTTTTACAGCTGCGTAAACTCAAGTAGTTGTCTTAATTTGGTTGCTTGTCTACGAGAGATTTCAACCGTTTGACCATTGCTTAGCGTCGCTGTTAAGCCATAGCTAATTGCCTGTTCCATGCTTTCAATTGCATCTAGACGAATAATGTCTGAGCGACTGGCACGAAAATAATGTCTTTCGTCTAATTTTGCTTCAATTTTATTAAGCGAGCTGTGTAAGTACGCTTTACCGTGCGGTGTATAAATCGCCGCGTGGTTACCAATTGACTCAAAACGAATGATCTCTTTCAGCTCAATAATGCGCATGGTTTCGCCGTACTTCACCATTAGTTTGTGATCATCCGGTAGGCCACTTGCCGATGCGCTTTGTTCAAGACGTTTTTCTAATTTTTCAATGCTTTCGGCTAAACGAGCAGGGTTTACTGGTTTTACTAAATAGTCCATCGCGTTTAGTGAAAATGCTTCTACGGCAAACTGGTCGTAAGCAGTACAGAAGATAATATTCACGTCATCACCGAGTGATTCTGCAAGCTCTAAACCGGTTGCGCCAGGCATATGAATGTCTAAGAAGATTGCATCCGGTTTATGCTCAGCGATTTTTTCACTCGCTTCTTCGGCATTTTTAGCCTCATCAACAATTTCAATTTGGCTATGTTTTGATAGTAGGCGTTTTAATTCACTGCGAGCAAGACGTTCGTCATCAACAATTATTATTCTAATACTCATTGTTAAAAGTTAACTCCATCGTGTAAGTGGTCGCATCACAGGTTTGTGTTGCACTGCAAACATTACCAAGGCCGAGCTTCGCAATTAGCTCGTTTAATGGCAAGTCACCTGACTTTATTTTTGGTGTTTGCGTTAATTTAAGTGTAAAAGTAAGCGCACCGCCAGTTTCATTGGTGCTTACAAGTAGTTCATTGTGGCTAACGCTGTAAATATCTTTTTTGATGAATACATACTCAACTATAGGCAGTAGCAAAGAGCATGCTAAAGGATATGGGCTGGAAAGCTTAGTGAACTGTTTTGTTATTGTAATTCGTTCTTCAAGGCGTAGCGCTTCTAAATCAAGCAAGTGTGCTAATTGAGTTAAGTCGTCGCTAACGCTGGTATTACCTACACCGTCGTTTAGTTGATAGCGAATTAACTCGGCAAGTTTGCCAAGTAAGTCGCTCGCTAAATCTTGATTTTCGAAAATCATATAGCGGATAGCATTCATGCTATTAAACAAGAAGTGTGGATTTAATGGTGCTTCCGCATTTTTTTCAAACATATAAAAAGAAAGTCTCTTTTTTGACAGACTATTCTGAGTCTATCGATTTTAAAATTATCTCGCCAATTAAAATGATAAACGGCAAAAAAGTGAGATGAATGGTTAGGCTGTTTTTTCTAGCTGTTGTTGCCAGTCAATTGGCAGTTCAATCACTACTTTTCTGCGCTTACCGCTTTTAACTAAAACGATGCTGGCATCGTTACTATACTGGTGCTCTAAACGGCTTTTTACATTATCGAAATGTTCAGTATCTAAAAAGAACTTACCGTGGCTTTGATGTGCAATTTCGATACGATATTTTTGGTGTTTTATAAAGCTTGCTATCGTTAGTTCGCCGTTGCGGTTACGCGCAGTGTTGAGTAAAAACGAACAGATAAAAATAAGCGACATACTTGGGATATTAGGTGATATCTCAGCATCATGAAGCTTTAAGCTGTAACTACTTGGCGCACGTTTTTGTTCTTCAAGTAACTCTAGGTAATTGGTTAAACTGGCCAGTTCATCATTGAGCTTTGCATCGGCTGTTTTACTCGACATCAAGTTGTAACGAAAAAGGTCCGATGCTTTGGTCACAAGATCTGCCGCTTTTTCTTCATCAATATCAATTTGATGCTTAATCGCTTCCATGGTATCGAATAAAAACTCAGGGTTAACACGGTTGGTTAAAATTTGTAGTTTTTGCTTTTTAAGCAATAATGCGAGCTGCTTATAATTTGAAATGCTAGCTGCGAGTACGTAACAGTAAGCCCACACTAAATTAAACACAATATTATAAATAACATAGGCTACAAGTGACTCGCCTAAGCCGTCCAAATGCATAATACTGTTTAAGTACTCTTCAAGAGAGTAAGGTACTAGTGCTAGTAATATAGGTAAACAATCTAAGCCAACAATCAACAATGAGGTGATGGTGGAACTAGCTAATAGCAGTAAAAACAGTTTCCACTTAGTTTTAGCATAGGTTTTATAGTGTTTATAAATGCCGCGCAGCACGATATGAAATGCCGCAAATATCATTATTAGCTGGTAAGTGCTGAGAGCTAATGCACCGTGCCAACCAAGTTGAAATATGGGGATTTCTTGGCCGTCAGGTTCTTGAAAAATCCCCCATACACCTAAGAGAGTTACTAAGGCTGATACAAATAAGATCGGCCCTTGGTATCGCCAATAATTAGGACTGGTATTTCGAATGTAACTGAAATTCATAACCGGATTTTGACCTTTTTAAATTGGCAATGTTAAACATGCGATGTATTTATCGTCTTTAAACTCAGCGTTTAACGAGGCGTTTTCGTTATACATTAGCTGTAAGCGTTTAATTAGGTTTTCTTGCCCTGTACCTGTGCTTTCGACTTTATAGGTGCCTGTGTAAATTGGGTTACTTACTGTCACCACAAGTTGGTTTTTTTGTTTAGCAATATCAACAATCAGCAGGCTTTGATCTTGCCTTGGCGCAATACCGTGCTTAATTGAGTTTTCAATTAATGTAAGAATGCCCATAGTCGGGACTTTAATATTTAAGCAGGTTTCATCTACATGCATTTCAATTAACAAGCGTTCTTCAAGGCGAATATGCTCAATATCAAGATAGAATTCACAAATGCGTAACTCTTCTTTTAATTTTACCGTGGGGTGCTTATTCGCTGTTAAGTTGTAGCGAAAAAGCTCATTTAGTTTATCGATTAACTCTTTAGCAAGCTGTTTATCTTCGAAAATCATACCGCGAATACTGTTTAAAGAATTAAACAAAAAATGCGGATTAAGCTGACTCATTAATAATGCGATCTGACTTTGCTTAAGTTGTGTTTTAACTTGGAAGCGACGTTTTAATGCTGACAACGGTAGATAGCAAAACAACCAAAAAAGAAATGCACCGAATTGAGACTTTAATTTTTGCGAAGAGGCACGATCAATCGCTTCTTGGTCTCCATTATGAATTTTCTCAAGTTCTTCTCGCGCTTTTATGTGTGCTTTGTCAAACCCTTCTTTAAAACCTTTTTTAAATTCAGATTTTGCTGTCGCATTAGTTGATGTTTCGTCTTGAGTGTCTGTGTTTTCTTCAACTTCGCTATCTGTTTTAACTTGATTAAGCGGGTCTTTATCGGGGTTTGCTCGATAATAGGCAATTTCGTTATCAATCGGCACAAACATGTCTCTGCTTATATCGCGAATGCTCTTGGCTATAAATGAGCCGACAGTAACAAAGACTAAGCCACAGATGAACACTTTCATAAATCCGGCTTCTTTGTTGCGTAAGAAATTAATAGGAGCGCGAATCAAAAAGTGAGTAACAAGAAAGAAGCTTAAAGTGCGTATGCCTGCATACGCGAATGTGTTTGCAAGGCCATGCATTTCCTTGTCGGTGTCTATATTTGACAGCCCGCCAAGTAATAATATGAGAGCAATTAAAGCTTGGATAACCCAATAAGCCATTTGCTTATATATCCTTTGTTATTGTTTTTTATTCCATTGAGTTAGTACGGCTCAGCATAACAGCTAACTCAGACATAGCATATTGTGTCAAAAACGGTCACCAAAGCAAGTTTTTGCTGTTTCATTTTTTGCACCAAAACGTTCACAAACCCACTATTGCTGCACCTTTGTGGTGCGTTAACTTTGTTGTAACACATTGTAAATTACATAACTTTATGAATTAGATAAAAAAATATTATTGGCATAAAGGTTGGATTTAGTAAGTACAAATAAAAAACAACAACAGGTACACGTTATGAAAATGATCAGCGCCATTATTAAGCCATTTAAGCTTGATGATGTTAGAGAAGCGATGTCAGATCTTGGCATTGAGGGCATGACAGTAGTCGATGTGAAAGGTTTTGGACGTCAACGCGGGCACACTGAGCTATATCGAGGCGCAGAGTACCAAGTTGATTTTATTCCAAAAATTAAAGTCGAAATTGCAACGCAAAGTGACAATGTTGACCGCGTGGTTGAGGCGATTACCAATGTGGCACAAACCGGCAAAATCGGTGACGGCAAAATTTTTGTCTATGACCTAGAGCAAATTGTTCGTATTCGTACGGGCGAGTTAGACGAAGCGGCAATTTAAGGGGAATGTCATGGAAAACACAGTAGTTGAATTAAAGTTTGCGCTCGATACATTTTACTTTTTAATGTCTGGCATCTTAGTAATGTGGATGGCTGCGGGTTTCGCAATGTTAGAAGCGGGCCTAGTACGCTCTAAAAACACCACTGAAATTTTAACTAAAAACGTCGCGCTTTACGCGATTGCATGTACGGTTTATCTGATTGTTGGTTACAACATTATGTATGTTGATAATGCCGAGGGTGGTTTTTTACCGTCATTGGGCATGCTGATTGGTACTGAAGCGGCAGATGCTGATCATGCATTGCAATCAGACTTTTTCTTCCAAGTTGTGTTTGTTGCAACGGCAATGTCGATTGTTTCAGGTGCAGTTGCTGAGCGCATGAAGTTATGGTCTTTCCTTGTTTTTTGTGTGGTGTTAACTGGTTTTATATACCCATTAGAAGGTTACTGGACTTGGGGCGGTGGCTTCTTATCAGAGATGGGATTTGTTGATTTTGCAGGTTCAGGTATCGTACATATGGCGGGAGCAGCGGCTGCGCTTGCCGGTGTATTATTACTGGGTGCACGTAAAGGGAAGTATGGTAAAAATGGTGAAATCTACCCAATTCCGGGGTCTAATTTGCCGCTTGCAACATTAGGTACATTTATTCTTTGGATGGGTTGGTTTGGTTTTAATGGTGGTTCGCAATTGCTGCTATCAGACAAAGAAAATGCCACAGCAGTGAGTCAAATCTTACTTAACACGAATGCGGCAGCGGCTGCTGGCGCAATTTCAGCACTATTACTTTGTAAAGTGTTATGGCGTAAAGCTGATTTAACTATGGTATTGAATGGTGCACTTGCGGGTCTTGTGGTAATTACTGCAGAACCTGCATCGCCAAGCCCGTTACTTGCGGTGCTAGGTGGCGCGCTTGGTGGCAGCTTAGTTGTGTTCAGCATTGTGGCATTAGACAAAGCTAAAATCGATGACCCAGTGGGTGCGATTTCAGTTCACGGTGTATGCGGCTTCTTAGGCCTTATGCTAGTGCCGTTATCAAATAGTGATGCGACATTTGTAAATCAGTTAATTGGCGCAGTAGTAATCTTTGCCTTCGTGTTTGTGAGCTCATTTATTGTTTGGGCGGTACTTAAGAAAACCATGGGTATTCGGGTTGGCGAAGAAGAAGAAATTAATGGTATGGACCAGCACGATTGTGGTGTAGATGCGTACCCTGAGTTTGTTACCGTACGAGGTAATATCTAACCAACTAGCTTGATTGAAGTTGTAAATATGTGAAAGCTCAATGCCTAATGGCGTTGGGCTTTTTTATTTGTAATATTATTCTATGCTTAGTACTGGTGCTATTAACGTGTTTAAACTATGAAAATAGACTTACTAATTGCGGAAGACGATATTTGTTTAAATGATCTTGTTGCCTCAAGTTTGACCGATGAATACTTAGTGTCGCAAGCGTATAATTTGGAGCAAGCGAAAGCCTTGTGCGATAAGTCTCAATTTAGTGTCATTGTTTTAGATTATCACTTTCCTGACGGCGATGGGGTTGAGCTTATTCATCATGTGAAAAAACAAGGCAATAACCCAATTATCGTGTTTTTAAGTGCCTCTGAAGAACTGGATACCAAAATGAATGCATTCAATGCAGGTGCCGCAGACTGGATTGATAAGCGTTCATTTATCCCCCCTTTATTATTAATCAAAATTAAAAAAGCACTGGCTAACCGGCAAGAATTTGATGCCCTAAAAGAGGCTGAGCAACAGGCAAACACAGCAGTATTTTCTGCGATGTCAGATTCCTTTATGTGGGGTAATACGGCAAGAGCGATTCAAGGTTGCCTTTCTTGCACTAACTACAACGAGTTTTTAGTTCATATTTTTTCGTACTTACAAAGTTTAGAGCTCACGGCATCGGTTGCGTATAGCGAAAATAGTCAGATAAGTTACTGGGATAGTCCTTATGCACGTGCATGTGGTATGGAAGAAGATCTTTTTAAATTAGTAATGCAAAAAGACGAACGTATTATTAATGCTGGGCGTCGATATTTTTTCAAAGACAGTTATATCTGTATTTTGATTAAAAATATGCCTGAAGACGAAGTACGAAAAGGGCAAATTTTAGACGTGGTAGCGGCCTATATTGAATGTGCAAATCATCAAGTTAATATGCTTAATCAAGAATACGTAAAACAACTGTATTTTAAAAAAATTGCGTTTGAATTAGATGATTTACAGCAAAAAATGGGACTTTTTACAGAACAAACTCAGCAAATTCAGAGCCACCAATCACTTAAGTTTTTTGAAATTTTTAGCCAACTTGAACTCACCAACGACGAAGAAAGTAAGTTAACTGAAGTAACTGATGACACGTTAATGAAGTTTGAAGAGCTCGCTTATAGTCATGTAAATATTATCAATAGCTTAAATAACGTGATTAAAGATTTTAAACGCCAATTATCTTAATCGGCTTTTAGCGGAAATGTTTCGATTGGTATATAGCGTAACTGGTTGTTAATGCGCGTCGAGTGAAAGAGTTTAAATTCACTATAGGTCACGTCAAACGGCGTGATTTTTCGTATTATTTGCGGAGGCTGTTTGCAGTTTCGTATTAGCGTAACGTGCGGGTGATAGGCAAACGGGTTAGTGTAAAGTTGCAGTTTTTCACCTTCATCGCGTAATGTATTGGCAAGCTGTGTTAATGAGTTGGGTTGGCTTGTTGGTTTTAAATAAAAAATTCCACTATTTTGCCAAAAGCTTGTCTCTTCAAAGCGCAAACTAAATGGTGAAACCGATAAACAGCGTGCAAATTCAATTAAAGCCTCTTGTGTTTTAATTGGCACATTCGGTAAAAACGCTAAGGTTAAGTGCAAATTACTTTTTAATATAGGCTTACGTTTGCTTTCAACTTTTGATACTAACCAATTGAATATTTTAGATTTATCTTCTTCGCTAAAATCTAAGCCAAAAAATAGCCGTTTATTTTCTTGATTTTTATCTGTCATCTTTTAATATTTGCTTATGCGTATATATGTTTAAGCGAATTTATGGTTGTAGCACAATTTCACAAAGCACTCAGTGAACAGACTCGCCTTCGAATTATGGCTCTTATTTTAGAGCATAAAGAGGTATGTGTCTGTGATCTTGTTGCCGTTTTAGATATGCCACAAGGTACGGTTAGTCGCCATTTAAGTTATTTAAAAAAGTCTGGGCTTGTACAGTCAGTTACTCGCGGTACATGGCGTTATTATCAATTAAGTGAATCGCTCAGCCAGCCGCTGTTAGCGATATTGAAATTAACACTCGACACACTAAATAGCGATTGCCAAGTGCAACGTGATTTAACTTCTTTCAAACCTTCAAATTGTTAGGCTGTTTATTATGAAAATTGCGATTAATGGCTTCGGTCGTATGGGTAAATTATTAGCACGTATCGTGTTAGCTGAGGCAAACCATCAGTTGGTTTATATTAATGATCCCGCTGCAACAAACGAGGCGATTGCCCACTTGTTAGCGTTTGACTCAGTTCAAGGACGTTTTAAAGACAATGAAATTCATGCAGATGACAGCCATTTATATGTCGCTGAGCAGAAAATTAGCTTATTGCATGAGTCAAAGTTAACCGATCTACCTGTTGATAATATTGACTTATTGATTGACTGTTCGGGGCTTTACCGTAAATCGGAGCTATTTCAACCTTTGTTAGATAAAGGGTTAGCGCGTGTTCTTGTTTCTTGCCCAGTAAAAGACGAAGGCGCGATTAATTTAGTCTATGGCGTAAATCATGATTTGTACCAAGCAGATAAACATAAAGTGGTTACGGCAGCGTCGTGCACAACCAATTGCCTTGCGCCTGTTGTAAAGGTATTAAAAGAAACAGTCGGCATAAAACGTGGCTCAATGACTACCATTCACGATATTACCAATACTCAAACGATTGTTGATAAAGCACATAAAGATTTACGTCGTGCGCGCGCTTGTGGTGAATCGTTAATTCCAACAAGCTCGGGGTCAACAACAGCAATTATGACGATTTTCCCTGAGTTGAAAGGCAAGCTTGATGGCTTAGCCGTGCGCGTACCGCTGTTAAGCGGCTCTTTGGTAGACTTAGTAATTGAAACTGAAAAACCAACCAGTGTTGAAGAGATTAACAATGCATTTGAGCGCGCAAAATCAGGTGAACTAAATGGCATTTTAGATATTGAAAAGCGTCCGTTGGTTTCGGTTGATTTTGTGGGCGATACGCACAGTGCCATTGTTGATGGCTTGTCGACTCAAGTAATCGACAAACATTTAGTAAAAGTATTGGCATGGTACGACAACGAAATTAACTATGTCTCACGTATGAATGACATTGTTAATATGATTGCCGCGTCTTAACTTACCTTTTCGCCCTAAACCAAAGTATTTCAACGCCTTGGTTTAGGTTTTGTTTATCACTTCATGTAGTTTTAAATTATGTTAGCAGCATCAAACACAGTCAGTCAGGGAATTAAAGACTACATACAAATTACCCTAGCTTACTGGGGATTTACCTTAACTGACGGCGCACTGCGTATGCTGGTAGTGCTGTATTTTCATACACTCGGTTATTCGCCAATTGAAGTGGCAATGCTATTTTTGTTTTACGAATTTTTTGGCATTGTTACTAATTTGTTTGGTGGCTGGTTGGGCGCCCGTTTTGGTTTAAAAGTCACTTTGTTTAGTGGCTTGCTGCTGCAAATTAGCGCGCTTATTTTGCTGGCGCAAACTCAGTGGCTAAGTGTTGTTTATGTAATGATATTGCAAGCAGCATCGGGCATCGCCAAAGATCTCAATAAAATGAGTGCCAAAACAGCTATTAAACAGCTTGTGCCAAGTGATGAAAGTAGCACTCTGTTTAAATGGGTGGCACTGCTTACAGGGTCGAAAAATACACTAAAAGGTTGTGGTTTCTTTTTAGGTGGTTTTTTACTGGCGCTATTTGGCTATCAAAACAGTTTGTATTTACTTGCTGCTGGGCTTGGATTAATTACTTTATTGGTTGCCTTTCAGTTAAAGCAAAGTTTAGAGGCCAAATCATTTAAACCGAAGTTTAGCCAAGTATTTTCATCAAGTAAAAAAGTAAACTTACTCTCGTTTGCGCGTTGCTTTTTATTTGCCAGTCGCGATGTGTGGTTTGTGGTTGCCTTGCCAGTGTTTTTAACCATGCAAGCGGGATGGTCGAGTACAGCAGTAGGTACTATGATGGCGTCGTGGGTGATTATTTACGGGGTTATTCAATCCACTACACCAAAAGTATTTAAGGCTTTTAATAAACAGGCCAATGCGCAGTCAGCGGTGTTCAGTGCGCTTGTATTGTTGGCTGTTTTGGTGGTTATGCTGGTGGCGATTTCTTACGGCCTATCACTGGTTAATGTAGCGATACTTGGGCTAATTTTATTTGCCGTAATTTTTGCTATTAACTCTGCCATTCACTCATTTTTGATTGTGCATTACGCTCGCGATGAAGGTGCCTCGATGGATGTTGGCCTTTATTACATGGCAAATGCCTGTGGGCGTTTATTTGGTACTGTGTTGTCTGGATTATTGTTTCAGCAATATGGATTAACAGCATGTTTAATCGCGAGTGCATTATTTGTGGCGATTTGCATTCCAATTACTGCGAAGTTAACGCAAAACAGTTAAAATTCAGCAAAAAATGAATGGATAGTTGTTTTGCTGCCGATTGAAAGTGTTTATCAAACTCTGGTTTCTAGATTATCGCAACATGAGCGCGTGGTGCTGCAAGCGCCACCAGGGGCGGGTAAATCAACTTGGTTACCACTGCAACTAATTAAAGATAATCACTTCAAACGTATTATTATGTTAGAGCCA
This sequence comes from Pseudoalteromonas sp. NS-SX12, assembly GCF_057367955.1. NCBI lineage: Bacteria > Pseudomonadati > Pseudomonadota > Gammaproteobacteria > Alteromonadales > Pseudoalteromonadaceae > Pseudoalteromonas > Pseudoalteromonas sp. NS-SX12. The sequence goes on from NZ_CM170634.1 coordinate 1,646,390, forward strand.
CGTAGGCTTGCTGCACGCAATATCGCAAGCTTTCTGGCCGACTGTTTAGATGAGCCGCTAGGGCACACAATCGGTTTGCGCATTCGTGGTGAAAATTTTACCAGTCAACACACCCGTTTAGAAATTGTAACTGAAGGCATGCTGACACGTATGCTGCAAGATGACCCAGAATTAGACGGCGTAGATTTGGTGATTTTTGATGAATTTCACGAGCGTTCAATTCAAGCTGAAACAGCACTTGCACTCTCATTTGAAGCGCAAATGGCTTATCGTGATGATCTTAAATTACTGATTATGTCGGCAACGCTTGATGGGGAGCGTTTAAGTTGTCACTTCGATGCACCGCTGGTGCAAAGTGAAGGACGTCAATTTCCTATCGCTGAACATTACACTGCAGTTAAAAATGAAGCTGATTGGCTAGCGCAAATTGCGCCGTTAACCATTCAAGCAATGGCAGAGCAAAGCGGCAGCGCACTGGTGTTTTTACCCGGCGTAAAAGAAATTAAAGCGATAGAGTCTGAGCTTATTGCAGCCAAAAACACAGGAAGCATCGCGCAAGATACTGCAATTTACGCACTGTTTGGCAAGCAAGACAAAAAAACACAGCAAGCGGCGCTTAAACCATGCTCCGAAGGGCAACGGAAAATAGTACTCACCACCAATGTGGCAGAAACCAGCTTAACCATTGATGGAATTCGCATTGTTGTTGATTCAGGTAAAGAGAAAATAACCCAATACAATGTTAAAAATGGTATTAGCCAATTACTTACTGTTAATGTGGCTAAGTCATCGGCGATTCAGCGCGCGGGTCGTGCAGGGCGCATCGAAGCGGGTGCGGTGTATCGCTTAGGCAGTAAAGAACATTTCGAGCGACGAGCAAGCCATGCAATACCTGAAATATTGCGCAGCGATATTAGTCAGCTTGTTTTAGAGTGCGCTAATTGGGGAACGTCAATTGACGACTTGGTGTTACTTGATAAGCCGTCGCCCAAACAAATTGATGCGGCGAAAAGTCTACTGTTGATGCTTGAAGCCATCACGGCTGATGGCAAGATTACCTCATTAGGTCAACAAATGTTGAGTTATGGTACAGAGCTACGTTTTGCTCATATGCTGATAAAAGCAAAGCAGCTTGAAGCTGATTATACCGGTATTTATCATTTGGCAGTGTATCTGGTTGCGCTTTTCACCAGTCAGGTAAATCGCAGTAATGACCTTGCAACTGGGCTTAATTTTCAGCTTAAATCACCGCAGCCAAACTTTGATAAAGAACTACGCCTGTGGCTTAAACGCTTAAAATTAACGGCGGTTAATCATCTACCCCTTGAATATTTATCGATTGTAATGGCGTTGGCTTTTCCCGACCGCATTGCGCAAAAACGCGGTAACGGATTGCGCTTGGCTAATGGTGCTGGCGCAACGCTTTATGATGATTTTCCAATTTATGATGACCTATTGTGTATTGGTGATATGGGCGGTGCGACAGGGCAACACGTATTTAATGCGTGTAAGTGTGATTTAGCACAAGTTGAAAGGGCGTTGCCGTACTTATTTGAAAATAAAGACGTTGCACAGTTTGATGAGAGCGCTGGGCGTTTTATTGCCGAAACACAATATTGTTTAGGGCAGCTGATACTGTCACGTAAACCTAGTAATAAAGCGCTTAGTGGTGATGAAAAAGCTGCTGCTTGGTGTCATATTATCGCAAGAAAAGGGTGGCAGCTGTTAAACCTAACGTTTGACGTTGAGCAATACATAGTGCGTTTAACGTTAGCCCATCAGTTTTTACCAAATGAATTTCCGCAGTTATCAAAACAGCACTTATTTGATCATCTTGATACGTGGCTTTCGCCTTATTTAACCGACGTAAATAGTTTGGCGGCACTTAAAAAGTTGGACTTATTAGCGCCGCTTAAAGGATTGCTCGATTGGCAACAGCAAACGTTATTAGATGAGTTATTGCCCGAGCGATTAGTTGTGCCTACTGGCTCAAAACTAAAAATTCATTACCAAGTTGATGGCCCAGCAAAGCTCTCGGTAAAAATGCAAGAAATGTATGGCGTTGCAACCACACCTAAGCTTGCGAATGGTGAGCTGTCGTTAGCCATTGAATTACTTTCACCGGCAATGCGTCCGCTCCAGATCACGCAAGATTTAGCAGGGTTTTGGGCGTCGAGTTACCGAGAAGTACAAAAAGAAATGAAAGGGCGTTACCCTAAGCATTTTTGGCCAGACGAACCGGCCAATGCTAAGGCAACTAATAAAGTAAAAAGCAGAATGTAATCGCTCTGCTTTTTACTGCACTACACCATGGTGCAGTTGTGCGGCAAAAAACAAATGACAAACCAACACTACACCCGTAATACGCTCACGCATGCGTTGATAATCTGGGGTTAATTTACTCCATGTTTCGGTACGTTTTTGCACTGCCAACAAAAAAACATACGATGCGCCGAGGTAGAGTAGGGCCAGTTTTATATCAAATAGTGCGAGCGCTAGCGTTGGAATTGTTGGTAATACAACTAGCCAATTTAGCTTGTTACTGTTTGATTCATGCCATAATGTACCAGCAACGAAACTCATAATACTAATGCTATAAAACATAAATGCTTGGCTTAATAAAGCATGCTCAAAAAGAAAGTGAGCGCCCACTAATAATAAAAATGGAATAAGACCAAGGTAACCTAATAGTGTTTGATTGCTATATTTTGACATAAGTACAATTCACGATTTCAATTGATAGTGATTGTACGCGAGAATCATCAAATTTGTTTAGTTTATTATGGATTTAGATAAACAGGCTCTGATATTCTGTTTAGAGTTATAGCTCTATTTAGGGTGGTTATGTGGGTACAATTCAACAGACACAAGATTTTAGTTGGCCAAATAATTGGTTAGATACATCACATATTTCAGCGCTCAAAGATATTTTTACTGCCTGTTTTAACGGCATTTCCAGTGACGAATATTTTGAAAAATACTTCAATTGTAGCGCGGCGTTTAAACGTGTTTTAAGGCTTTATTTTGCTGATGGAAACATTGTTGGTTATTGTTTACTTACGTTTGAGCGTGCAAACAAAAAAGTGCTGTTAAGAGCATCCGCTGGCTTTTATCCTGAATTTCGACAAGGTGGTCATACTTTATCGTTTTCTATTCAACAAGCGTTTAAGTATTGGCTAATGCATCCTTGGCAATATATTTACTATGCCGATACCATGTTAAGCCCTGCGATGTATCGCGCTATTAGTAAGCGCGTTGCAATCACGTATCCAAGCCCGCAGTTTTTGTATCATAAACGCGATTTGTTTGACGCATTTAATAAGGCTGGTTTTGTTAGCTCAGTGACAGATACCCGCTGTTTAGTGGAAACAGGACGTAGTAGTGCTTACAGTGACGATGATTTAAAGGCGTTTTTTAACAGCGAAAAACGAGAAATTGCATTTTATTGTAAGGCAAACCCGCATTTTGCATCGGGTATTGCCTTATTTGTGATTATGCCGATTAACTTAAAGCAGTTAGTACACACATTATTTAAGCGGTAGTATGTTAACTTTCCGCGCTAATACGGCAGTGGATATTTACGCCAAATAGCATCTACTTGCGCCATAAAGTCATCTGGTAGGTTAAGTTCAAATGCGGCAATGTTTTCGGCTAGCTGCTGCTGCGTGGTTGCACCAATAATGGTTGAAGTTACACCATCAACTTTATCGCACCATGCCAGTGCAAGTTGGCTTGGTGTGATCCTTAATTTCGCCGCAAGCTGACAATATTCAGCAACCGCCTGCTGTGCAGTTTCGGTATTTCTAAATAACCCATTGCGCTGCATTAATGTCCAGCGACTACCTTGTGGTCTGGCATCGTTTAGATATTTTCCACTTAACATTCCGGTTGCTAGCGGCGACCAAGGTAAATAGGCAATTTCTTCATGTACACAGTGCTCTATTAAATAAGGCCAATCTTTAGCGTGCAGTAAATTGAATTCATTTTGAATAGACACTGGGCGAGGCAAGTTATGCTCTTTGGCTAATTCAATAAACGTATGAATACCCCAGGTCGTATCATCTGAAAGGCCATAGTGGCGAATCTTACCTGCTTTAATACAGTGATCTAGCCCTTGTAAAATATCTAACATTTGCGCTTGATGGGCTTTAGTATCAACATTTGTAAAACTAATTTGGTTCGGTCTATGTTTTGCAAAATGCGGAGAAGTGCGGTTAGGCCAATGCAGTTGATAAACATCAATGGTGTCGATTTGTAGGCGTTTTAATGACGCATCAACCGCATTGATTACCGCTTGTCCAGTGATGTCTGAAGCATTTCTGATCCAAGGCAGGCCATTGCCTGCTATCTTTGTTGCAACTACCCAGTTATCGCGCTTTTGTTTATTTTTGGCAAAGTAGTTACCAATAATTTCTTCTGTTTTACCGTAGGTTTCGGGGGTTGGTGGTACAGCGTACATTTCGGCTGTATCCATAAAGTTGATACCGTGCTCGGCAGCTAACTCAATTTGTTGATTGGCATCAAGTTGATTGTTTTGCACACCCCAGGTCATGGTGCCTAAACAAATACGTGAAACATCAATGTTTGAACTTCCTAATTTTGCGTATTTCATAGCGAACCTTCTGGTCTTAAAATTATTAGATTTAGTGAAAATATGACGTTGCGATATGGTGCTTTTTTATGAGAACAATACTCAGCCGTGCTGATTTAAAATACAAACAACAACATCAGGCAATTATAATGGGGGTTTTAATAGGTATTGGCAATGAAATGCGATACAAAAATCGGTATGATAAACAGGATTTTTCTCAATTCTAAGTGCAATGACAGATAAAAAGAAAACGCCAAAATCGGCAACGAAAAAGACATCTACAACGCGTAAGCCGCGCGCTAAAAAAGCCACTCAAGCTAAAACTAAACCGAGCAAATTAAAACGCTTTTCAATACTCGCGTTAAAGCTAGGTGCTGGTTTGCTGGTTGCACTCGCACTTTATTTAATCTACTTAGATAGCAAAATTAGCCATAAATTTGAGGGTAATAAGTGGCAGTTACCAGCGCAAATTTATGCCCGCGCAATGACCTTCTATCCCGGCCAATATTTATCAAAAGATGAAGTTGTGTGGGAACTCCAACGCCTTAATTATTCTGAAGTTAATCGCATCAATAATACCGGTCAATACGTTATTAAAGGCAATACTATTCGTATTTATCGCCGTGCTTTTGAATTTTATGATGGGGCAGAACAGCAAGTTGGGTTCGATTTAGTGTTTGGCCCGAAAAAGCTTGCTGCAATTAAAGATGAGCAAGGGGCAAATTTATCAATGGCGCGCTTAGAGCCATTACAGTTGGCACGCCTTGCCAACGAAAGCAAGCAAGATCGCGAGTTTGTGCCACTTAGTCATATTCCGCAAGTGGTACAAGATACCTTGCTGTTGGTAGAAGACCGCAATTTTTACGAGCACCATGGGGTATCAGTTTGGTCTATTGTACGTGCCTTGGTGGCAAATATTCGCGCAGGTCGCACAGTGCAAGGGGGCAGTACTTTAACTCAGCAGTTAGCGAAAAACTTTTATTTAACCCGAGATCGCACCCTAACACGCAAAATCAATGAAGCATTAATTGCGCTGATTTTAGATTTTAGATACAGCAAAGACGAAATTTTAGAAGCGTACTTAAACGAAGTGTATTTAGGTCAGTCACGCTCGCAAGGTGTACACGGCTTTGGTTTAGCCAGTGAGTTTTATTTTGGTAAACCACTGAATGAAATTGAATACGACCAAGTTGCGCTATTAGTGGCTATGGTTAAGGGGCCAAGTTTCTATAATCCAAGGCGTTTTAAAGAGCGCACGATGGAAAGACGCGACTTGGTGCTACGCTTAATGGTTGAGAATGGGTTAATTTCGACTAAGAGCTATAAACTGGCGTTAGCACGTGATATCAAAATAGAACCTCTATCACGCTTTGATATTAATCAGCACCCGGGCTATATGGACTTAGTTCGCCGCGAGCTGAAAACAATTTTAAATTCAAAAGATACAATTGACGCAGGTGTACGCGTATTTACTTATTTCGATTTACAAAAACAAGCGGCGATGGAAAAGTCGTTTGAAACTGGGTTGCCATATTTAGAGCGTTTAAAATCGACTTCTAAGCTTGAGGCGGCAATGTTGTCGGTTAATGTAAAATACGGCGGTGTGTCTGCCTTAGTAGGCGCTCGCGATAGCGACTTTAATGGTTTTAACCGAGCGCTCGATACCAAACGTAATATCGGCTCATTGGTTAAGCCAGCCATTTACATGACAGCATTTGAATCGGGTAAATACACCTTAGGTAGCTTAGTTGATGACGAGCCAATGGAGATTAGCGATGAAGCTGGACACACTTGGTCACCGTCTAATTTCGACCAGAAATTCCGAGGCAAAATGCCGCTTTACCAAGCTTTTAGTAAAAGTATTAATATGCCTGCTGTAGCGGTTGGACTAGATTTAGGTTTACCTGCTGTAACTGAGTCAATTAAGCGATTAGGGGTCGATGAGTCAATTAATCAGTACCCGTCACTACTGTTAGGGGCACAAGAACTCGCGCCGATTGATGTTGCGCAAATGTATTCAACCATTGCGTTTGATGGCGATTATCGCAAGTTAACGTCAGTGGCGGCAATTACTAATGCTGTGGGCGAACTTATTTATCAGCATCACAGTACGCCTGAAAGGCGCTTTTCACCTGCGACTAGTTATATGACTAAATACGCAATGCAAAAGGTAACACGTGAAGGCACCGCGAAACGCTTAAAATTACATTTCCCAACCATTCAGTTAGCGGGTAAAACGGGCTCAACCAACAACTTGCGTGATAGCTGGTTTGCCGGTTTTGACCAAAATACGGTAACCGTTACGTGGGTTGGTCGTGATGATAATAAACCGACTAAATTAACTGGTAGCGTTGGTGCTTTAGAGCTTTATATTCGTTATTTGCGTCAGCTTAATCCGGAGTCAATCGCAACACCTAGGCCACCGTCAATTAAATGGGCATTTGTTAATACAGAAACGGGCAGACAAGCTCCACCAGGATGTGGCACTGTGCTTAAATTGCCAATACCAGCAGAGTTATTTAATTCACGACCGCGCTGTCACTAGCGCGTATCGTGATGTTCGAACAATAAGCTTACAGCTTAAATTGGCCAAGAGACTGTTTCAGCTTGTTGGCGATTTGCAGAATATGATTTGCTTCAGAAGCGGTGCTTTGCGCAGAGCTTAAACTGTGTTGTGCAAGCTGGCTAATTTCATCGCTGTGCGCAACAACATTTAATGTGCTACTGGTTTGTAAACTGGCTTGCTCCATAATTGCAGCGCCAGAGCGGTCAATTGATTGCATATCGTGTTCTGCGTTAGCCAAAATATCCCGAGTTTGATTGGCTTGTTCAACGCCTTGCTCCATTTTATCTACACTGTTTTGCATTTTCTGTTGAGTATCTTTTGCAGCCACCTGCAAAGTGCTGACAATGGTGTGAATTTCTTGCGTTTGTTGTTGAGTGCGTGCTGCTAGTGTTCTTACTTCATCAGCTACCACAGCAAACCCTCTACCTTGTTCTCCTGCACGCGCAGCTTCAATTGCGGCATTGAGTGCAAGTAAGTTAGTTTGGTCGGCAATTTCACTGATGGCGACACTTACGTTACTAATGTTTTGTGTGTCTTCTGCAAGCTTATTGAGCGCAGCTTGGCTCTGTTTAAAATCAAGCTGTAGTTCAGCCATATGTTGGCTTAAATTAAGAGTATTTTGACTGCCTTGTTGTACGTGTGTACTGGCTTCTTTTGCTAAGGTTTGCGCATCGGTTGCTTGTTGCTCAACCGCTTGTGCTGAGCTGCTCATTTCACTTAGTTGACTCGAAATTTCAGCAATTTTTTGCTCTTGTTGTATTGCATCTTGGCGGCTTGCGTCACTTGCATCTGCAAGCAGGGAAGTTGCTTGATTAAGTTCAAGTGCGGCGTGTTGAGATTGTTCTACAAGCTCAGCAAACTGCTTTAACATAAAATTAATTTGATGGCCGATAGCGGCTAACTCGTCGTCACTTTCAAGGTTTACTTTGATATTGAGTGAGCCATTGGCTGCTTCGTTTACGGTGTTAGATAAACGCGATAGCGTGCGTATCACAGCAAAATAAAAACCAGTCACCAAGTAAAGCGCGATTACCGTAAACAGAATTGATGCAATTAGCACGCTGTTACGAATAAACTGAGCGTTTGCCATTTGTTGGCGTACTTTTTGAGTTAGGTGTGGCAGCAAGGTGTCTGTAAAGCGTTCTAAGCTTTCGATTGTTTTATTATTTAGCTGAGAAAACTGCGTGCGTGATAAAGCGATTGAATCGGGGTCGAGCACTAGCTGTTTAATGGTTCTTTGATAATTTAGCAAGGCGCTTTTGGTATCAAGAACGAGGCTTTGTAGCGCGGTTTTTGTTGGTTTATGATGCGTCATCGCAACCATTAATTTGTTTTCAAGGTTATTGACTGAACTCGGTAGCGCTTTATTTTGATTAGATAGCTGAATAAAAGTATCAGGTGTAAAACTGCCGCTATTTATTACTGTGTCTGTGGCCTCTTTTACCGCATAAAAATTGGCAACGAGCAGCGGAAAATCATCCACTATGGCGCGATTTAAATAATTGCTCGCCAAATCGTTATCGGTTGCTAGTTGGCTTTTTATCGATATTTTATTGAGAGAGTCTAACGCATTACTAGCTGAAACATTAAAGTCATTGGCGGCAACCTGATTTAAGTTGTTGTCGACAACCGCTTGTAGTAAAGGCTTGTAATTTTTTAGTCCTGAGAGTTCCCGTTGGTGCTGTGTAATTTGATGGTTAAGCTGCACGTTTAAAAAAATTAAGCTGATTGCTAAGGGAATTAGTAACACACATACCACGACGATGATCTTTTTAGAGTAATTTAGCTTTGCCATTAAGGTAACGGCGGGAAGAATAAAGGCATTGGGCTTTGGCATAAACTCTGATCCTGTTAAGTGATACAGTGGTACAAGTTTATAAGAAGAACGAGTTTTTGCCTTTTTTCGTTCAAAAAAAACCACGCAAGTGCGTGGTTTTATAAATTAAATCTAACTTATTTGCTTAAAGCTTAGCGAAAGCGCGCTCGGCAGCTGCAATGGTTGCTTCAATTTCAGCGTCACCGTGTGCAGTTGAAACAAAGCCAGCCTCAAATGCACTTGGCGCAAGATAAACACCTTCATCAAGCATTAAGTGGAAGAACTTTTTAAAGCGCTCTAAATCACATTCTGTTGCTTGCTGGTAAGTAGTTACTGTTTCTTCAGATGTAAAGAAGAAACCATACATGCCGCCAGCGTAGTTTGTGGTAAGTTCAATACCTGCTTTTTCAGCAGCAGCTTTAAAGCCTTCACAAATACGCTTACTTTTCGCTTCAAGTTCGTCATGAAGACCATCAACATCCAGTAACTCAAGGGCTTTTAAGCCTGCGGCCATGGCAATTGGGTTACCTGAAAGCGTACCTGCTTGATAAACCGGACCTACTGGTGCGATGTAATCCATGATTTCAGTTTTACCACCAAATGCACCTACCGGCATACCGCCGCCGATCACCTTACCTAAACAGGTTAGATCGGGTGTGATATTGTAATACGCCTGTGCACCGCCTTTTGCAACGCGGAATCCAGTCATTACTTCATCAAAAATCAGTACTGATTTGTATTCGTCACACACTGCGCGTAAACCTTCTAAGAAGCCAGCAACTGGTGGAATACAGTTCATATTACCCGCCACTGGCTCTACGATAATACACGCGATATCATCACCAAATTTAGCGAAAATTTCTTTTACTTCATCGAGTTTGTTAAACGATACAGTCAGTGTGTGCTTAGCAAAATCTTCAGGAATACCCGGTGAATTTGGCACGCCCATAGTCAGAGCGCCAGACCCCGCTTTTACCAGTAGTGAATCAGCGTGACCGTGGTAACAGCCTTCAAACTTTAAGATTTTATCTTTGCCGGTAAAACCACGTGCCAGACGAATTGCACTCATAGTTGCTTCAGTACCTGAGCTCACCATGCGTACTTTTTCAATTGATGGCACAAGCGCTTTTACTTTCTCGGCCATTAAAATTTCAGTTTCTGTTGGTGCGCCGTAGCTTAAACCGTTCTCAACAGCGTCAAGTACAGCCTGTTTAATCGCACTGTGGTTGTGACCTAAAATCATAGGGCCCCAAGAGCCAACATAGTCAATGTACTTGTTATTGTCGGCGTCATAAGTAAATGCGCCTTCGGCTTTAGTAATAAAGCGCGGTGTGCCACCAACACCGTTAAATGCACGAACCGGTGAGTTTACACCACCTGGGATAGACGCCTGTGCTCTATCAAATAAGTCTTGGCTAATTGTCATAATTTGTTCCAAATAAGATTAGGTATTTTGTTTACGGCTGAACCATGGCACTTCGGTTTCATATTTGTCGACGAGACCGTCAACACCTAGCGTTAATGCAAATAGCGCCATACGCACCAGTACACCATTTTGTACTTGGCGGAAAATCGCTAGGTTATCATTACTGTTTAAGTCGTTATCAAGCTCATTTGCATCACCACGGCTGTCGCGCGGTAGTGGGTGCATTAGTACAGAGTTTGGTTTGCAGTGGGCATCGTAAATTGCTTGGCTAATACGGAAGCCTCCACGATACTTATTTGCTTCTTCTTGCGATGGGAAACGCTCTTCTTGAATGCGTGTTTGATACACGATATCGGCTGCAAGATTACCTTCCATTTGGTTGACGATTTCGACTTGGTGACCTGCATTAGTTACGGTATCAACAATGTAGTCAGGCATTTGCAAGCCATCGGGCGCGACAAGTGAAAATTTTACGTCTTTATAATGGCACAGTAGTTTTGATAGTGAATGTACTGTACGGCCGTATTTTAAATCACCGACAAGGGCAATGTGCATACCGTCAATATTGCGGTCAAAGCGCGCAAGTTCTTTATCAATTGTTAGTAGGTCAAGTAGCGCTTGTGTTGGGTGTTCGTTTGGACCGTCACCACCATTAAGTACTGGTACCGTTGAACCATTAGCAAATTCGGCAACCGAGTGTGCTTCTGGGTGACGCATCGCAACGGCATCTGCGTATGATGAAATTACACGAGCGGTATCATACAGAGATTCACCTTTAGCAAGCGCCGAGGTTTGCATGCCGGTTGTTTCACGCACAAGGCCGCCAAGCAAGTTAAACGCGGTACCAAAGCTTACGCGGGTACGGGTGCTTGGTTCGAAAAATAAGTTTGCAAGAATAGCACCTTCAAGTACTTTGGTGCGTTTTTGCTTCTTTGCATACGGCTCCATTTTCTTTGCAACATTAAAAATGGTTTCAATCGCATCGCGGTTTAACTCATTTACAGACAGAACATGCTGGCCAACAAAGTTTGACATGATAAAGATCCTGAACAGTTATTTTCGGGCGCTAATATAGCAGATTTTTTATAAAGTTGGCTTCATTACCGCTAAGATAACAATCGCAAGCAGTACTAAAACAGGTAATTCATTGAATATGCGATAAAACTTATCGCTTCGTTGGTTTCTATCGTGCTTAAAATCGGCCAGTAGTTTAAAGCAGTAGCCGTGGTAAATATAAAGCAAAATGACCAGCACTAATTTGTAATGTAGCCACATGCTGGCGCGGAACCACTCTCGGCCATACATTACAATTAAAGTGATACCAAAAACGCCCGTTAAAATAGCAAACGGTGTAACAAAAAAGAGTAAACGGCGCTCCATGATTTTTAGCATGGCACTGTTACTGCGCTCTTCGGTAAGTGCGTGATAAACAAATAAACGGGGTAGGTAAAAAATGCCTGCAAACCAAGCAACCATAAAAAAGATGTGAAGCGCTTTTATCAGTAATAGGGTGTTCATTATTGTTATATCCTAAAGCAATGCGTTGCGGATCATTAAAATTTGGCGAATGTCATCCCAGCGGATAATGCCTAAAATATCATTGTCTTTGAGTTGATCATATACGTAAATAACCCCTGAACGATTGTCGCGTAAAATCTCAAATGCATCACCAAGGGTGGCTTGGCTGGTAACACCTTGCATTTCGATATAGCGGATTGACACACTTTCTTCAGCGGTAAGGTTTAAGTCGTATTCAGCAAGGCGATAGCCGTTTTCATCATCAAAAACAATTAGTGGGGTTTGCGCGTCTGCTGCATCAAGAGACTCAGCGATAAGCGATTTATCATCGCTGTAAAGTAAGTTGAATTTATCGCTCATTTCCTCAATAACCCCGACTTTTTGCAGTGCTTCTACGGCAGGGGAAACCTGATATTTAAGCCCTTGAAAGTCCAGTTGTTGTAAGAAAATGGAACGGTTGCCAAAGCCTTGGAGTGCGGTTAAATACGCAGATACAATTACTAACATAGCTGGCACAATAATACTGTGGCTAGCGGTTAGTTCCATTACTGTCATTAGAGCTGCGAGTGGCGCATTGAGCGTTGCTGCAAGCAAGCCAGCCATACCAAGTACTGCGTAAGTGCCTGTAATGTTTACTTCAGGGCTAATAAACGCAGCAAAGTAGCTCATTAATGAGCCTAAAATAACGCCAAGTCCAATAACTGGGCCAATGATCCCGCCAGGAATACCTAATCCTAAGGCAAATAAGGTTGCTAATAATTTAGCGATTAAAATGGTGGTCAGTAACTGAACCTGCTCGGGGGAACTCACTGCAATATCTATGGCGCTCATACCTGAACCCATGGCTTGTGGTACTAAGTAACCAATTGCACCAGTAATAATGCCTGCCAAAATAAGGCGAGGAAACATATTTACCGATTTAAAGGTGCGAATTATCAACATCAGGTTTTTGTTAAAGCCGTAAGCAACCGCACCGAGCACAATGCCACAGACCACTAGATAAGGGTAATGCCAAGGTGGTATTGATACCACTTGAATTAGCGCCAGTTCTGAATCGGAGCCAAAAACAAATTGGGTGGTGATAGCACCTGTTACCGATGCCAGAATCACTGGTACGAAAATATGCACTTTGTACTCTCTCAGTACCACTTCCATTACAAAAATAACCGCTGCGAGCGGGGTGTTAAATGATGCCGAAATACCCGCAGCTACACCGCATCCCGTTAACGTACGCATGGCATTAAAAGGCAAATGCAAATAACTGGCAATGACACTGGCACCCGCTGCCCCCATGTGTACTGATGGGCCTTCTCGTCCCACTGAAAAGCCGCTAATAAGCGCAATTGCCCCGCCAACAAATTGGTTTACGGCATTCCATATAGGCATTTGGCCATAGTTTTGTTTAATGCGGTGAATAACGTAGGGAATACCGAGGCGATAATGCTTAAAACCTGTTAGGTAAGCAAAAGTAGCAATAAATACCGCGGCAAGAATAGGTAGTATTAATCTCTCAGTTTCAGGAAGTTGAGTGAAGTTATCGTATTCGCTGACAAAGCCGCTTTGGCCAATTAATACCACTAAGCGAAACATAATAATCAACATGGCGGCAACTAAGCCCGCTAGCACACCTAGTAACGCTAATTGAATACTCGATTTTGGACGAGCAACGACCCTTCGTAAGGCCGCCAAATTATCGGTTACTTTTTGGCTAAATGTCATGCGATTGTTATCGGTAATTCAGAGGGTTAATTATGACGTAATTATAACAGCATAATAGCAATAAAAAATAAGTTAATTTGTATAGCGAGTAATGATCTAAAGCAATAAATGCGTTAGATACTTCGTTACTTTAATATCACCAAAGGGAATAGCGCTAAACTTGATTAAATTGGTCAGGTATTAGATAATTCGGCCATTCATATAAATGGGTCGAAGTATGTCTGATCAACTACCAATTAAATTTAGCGAAAATGCTGCAAATAAAGTAAAGCAGCTTATCGAGGAAGAAGAAAACCCAGCATTAAAATTACGTGTTTACGTAACGGGCGGTGGGTGTTCAGGTTTCCAATATGGTTTTACATTTGATGAGAAAACCAATCCTGGCGATTTAGAAATCGAGAAAAGCGGTGTAACTCTAGTAGTTGACCCAATGAGTCTTCAGTACCTAGTTGATGGCGAAGTAGACTATACCGAAGGTCTAGAGGGTTCACGTTTCTTTGTAAACAACCCAAATGCAACAACAACCTGTGGTTGTGGCGCATCATTTAGTGTTTAACTAAATAGACAAATAGCAAAATTTAAAATGCCACTTTATGTGGCATTTTTTGTGCCTGAATTGGATGGAGTTTTGTTGTTGCTTATTGACCAAGCCCACTAGGCTTACAAAGCAATGCCGCGATCAAACAGCTTTGGACTTGAACAGAATTTAGACCACAAAGAACAACACGCTCGAGTGCAGAGTGTTACATTTTTTAACTTACATATATTGTTGAGAAGTATTATCATCAAATAAGGAAATATCTGCCACATCAGTTCCGGAGACAGGAATGCACCTAATTAACAAGCTACGCACTCAGCTAAACGAAAAGCCTTATATCATCGCTATTTTTATTACTGTTTTTATTATCTTATGGATGATGTCAGGTGGCTCAAATGCCAATGAGCAAAGCACCTCAGAATCCCAGCAGCGTATCGCTAGAGTTAAAGTAGAAACCTTGCATGCCAAGCCAATTAACCGCTCATTGCAACTTTATGGTCGCACCGAACCAAATAAGGTTGCCCGTGTAGCCGCTCGTCAAGAAGGTGAAGTAATAGAGATTCTTGTTAAAGAGGGTCAGTTTGTTGAGCAAGGTACGGTTATTCTTAAACTTGATAAGTCCGATTTAGATTCACAAATTACCGCAGCAAAAGCATTGCTTGAACAAAGCGAAGTAGAGTACCAAGGAGCACTCAAGCTAAAGCAAAAAGGCCTTAATGACCAATCTGCGTTAGCGCGTGCAAAGGCAAGTTTAGAGCAGGCTAAAGCGAGTCTGGCAAATCTTGAACTATCACTTAAACGAACAGAAATTAAAGCACCGTTTTCAGGTGTAATTAATCAACGCCTTGTTGAGTTAGGTGATTACTTAGGACGTGGCGACCCAATTTTAGAGTTGGCTGATTTAAACCCGCTTGTAGTACGCGCCGATGTAACGCAAAAAGAAGTGATGGGATTAAATGTAGGACAAAGTGTATCGGGTTTATTTATTAACAACAAAACCTACAGCGGAAAAATTCGTTATATCGCTTCCGTTGCTGATGAGGGCACTAACACATTTAAAATTGAAGCGGCATTTGATAACCCAAATATGCAGTATCGTGCGGGCTTTTCTACCCAGCTTGATATTACTTATGATGAAGTCAACGCGATTCATTTAAGCCCAGCATTTATGGCGCTTGATGAAGACGGCAATATTGGTGTTAAAACGGTTGATAACAATAACCGCGTGGTGTTTTCGCCTATTGATGTTGTGAAGTCAGAAGCTTCTGGCGTGTGGATGGCCGGACTTGGCGAAAGCGCAAATGTGATTACTCTAGGTCAAGGTTTTGTGCGAATTGGCGATACGGTTGAACCTGTGTTTGCCAATGAGCAAGAGTAGAGGGCTGCACAATGCGCACATTAATTGATGCTTCACTCAGTCGCACTCGTACCGTTTTATCAATATTCATTTTATTGATTATTTCGGGCTGGGTGACTTACCAAAATATTCCAAAAGAAGCGAATCCCGATGTCACCATTCCATTTATTTATGTATCGATAGTACATGATGGCATTTCGCCAGAAGATGCTGAGCGTTTGTTAGTGCGTCCAATGGAAATTGAACTGCGCGCTATCGAAGGGGTAAAGGAAATGACGGCGGTTGCTAGTGAAGGTCACGCATCCGTTACGCTTGAGTTTTTTGCAGGCTCTGATCCAAAAGAAGCGCTTGCTGATGTGCGCGACAAGGTGTCGCTCGCAAAAGCAAAGCTGCCGTCGGAAACCGAAGAGCCAGAAGTACACGAAGTATTGATGGAAGATCAGCAACCAACAATTACTTTAACGCTATCGGGCGATATTCCTGAACGCGGCTTATTAACGCTTGCACGTAATCTAAAAGATGAGTTGGAATCAATCTCAAGTGTGTTAGAGGTCGAAATCGGCGGCGAGCGCGAAGATATGGTTGAGATTGTTGTCGACCCACTTTTAATGGAGTCGTATGGTCTTGACCAAAGTGATATCTATAGCTTACTCACCAATAATAACCGCTTAGTTGCAGCGGGCACACTGGATACGGGTAAAGGCCGTTTTGCGGTAAAAATTCCATCTGTTTTTGAAACTATTCAAGATGTTATGGAACAACCAGTAAAAGTATCGGGTGATAAAGTTGTACGCTTTATGGATGTAGCGCAAATTAGACGCTCTTATAAAGATCCAAATTCGATTGCTCGCATAAATGGCCAACAAGCGGTATCGCTCGAAGTTAAAAAGCGTGCTGGTGAAAACATTATTGATACGGTTGATCAAGTCAAAGCCAAAGTGGAAGAAAGCAAAGCAATTTGGCCAAATCATATCAAGGTCACTTATACCGGTGATATGAGTAAAGACGTAAAAGACATGCTGTCTGACTTACAAAATAATGTGCTTTCTGCCGTGCTTTTAGTCGTTATTGTGATTATCGCGATCTTAGGCACGCGCTCAGCGTTTTTAGTGGGAGTGGCCATTCCAGGCTCATTCCTCACCGGTATTTTAGTGATTGCGATATTCGGTTTAACGGTCAACATTGTTGTACTGTTTGCCTTGATTATGGCGGTAGGTATGTTGGTAGATGGCGCCATTGTTGTAAGTGAATTTGCCGACCGTATGATGAGTGAAGGCATGCCGCGTAAAAAAGCCTATGCGGTTGCTGCTAAGCGCATGGCATGGCCGATTATTGCATCAACAGCCACTACTTTAGCGGCTTTTGCACCACTGATTTTTTGGCCGGGCATGATGGGTGAATTTATGAAGTATTTACCGATTACCTTAATTGCCACACTCTCTGCGTCATTAGTAATGGCGCTGGTATTTGTGCCAACAATTGGTAGTTTAATTGGTAAAGTTCGCCCGCTGACAGATGAGCAAAAGCAAAATCTATTGGTAGCGGAAGAAGGTAACTTAACGCAATTAAAAGGCGCAACAGGGCGTTATGTTCGTTTACTTGACCGTGCGATTAAGCGTCCTTTACTAAGCTTGTTTGCCGCTATTGGTTTTTCTGTTTTAGTGTTTATTGGTTATGGCATGTCAGGACTTGGCGTTGAGTTCTTTCCTGATGTAGAGCCGAATGGCATTAACTTAAAGGTGCGCAGTTACGGTGATTTGTCGATTTATGAAAAAGACCAAATCATGAAAGATATTGAAGCGCGTATCTTAACGGTTGAGGGCATAAAAACTCTGTATTCTCGCTCCGGTGGCAAAGATATCGTCGGATCACTGCGTATGAACTTAAAAGACTGGGATAAACGACGCCCGGCAGATCTAATTATTGAAGAAGTGCTTGGCAACACTTCAGATATGGCTGGTGTGGAAATTGAAATCCGCAAAGATGAAAATGGTCCCGGCGGCGGCAAAGATTTATCAATTGAACTCAGTTCTAAGTTCCCAAATGTATTAAATGAAGAAGCTCGCCGTATTCGCAACGCGATAGAAAACGACGGCGCTTTTGTTAATGTGGACGATTCCGCCTCAAAGCCAGGTATTGAATGGCAACTCAAACTAAACCGTGCAGATGCCGCGCGTTTCGGTGCAGACGCAACCATGCTTGGCGCCAACGTGCAAATGGTAACTAACGGTTTGAAATTAGGTGAATATCGCCCTGATGATGTCGATGATGAAATTGATATTCGTGTCCGTTTTCCAGCAGATAAACGTGATTTAGGCCGATTAGAGACGTTAAGAGTAAAAACCCAGCATGGCCAAGTGCCAATTACGCATTTTATTGAGCGTAAAGCGGTACAAAAAGTAGATACCATTAATCGTGTTGATAGCCATCGAGTAGTTACGGTGAATGCTGATGTTAAAGTAGGTCAACAACTAGGTAAGGCGCTACCGCGTCTACAAGCGCAACTTGAAGCGCAAGGGCTAGATCCTCGCGTGAAACTAAAAGTGCGTGGTGAAAATGAAGAGCAAGATGAATCTATGGTGTTCTTAGAAAAAGCCTTCTTAGTGGCACTTTTTGTGATGGGTATTATCTTAGTTACCCAATTTAATAGTTTCTATCAAGCAATGCTGATCTTAAGTGCAGTGCTGTTTTCAACGGTGGGTGTATTCTTAGGCTTGATTATCTTGCAACAGCCATTTGGCATTGTGATGTCGGGCATCGGTGTTATTTCATTAGCAGGAATAGTGGTTAACAATAATATTGTATTGATTGATACCTATAATGTTCTTCGCAGACAAGGTATGGACCAACACGAGGCGATTTTGCGAACCGGTGCTCAGCGCCTAAGACCTGTGCTGTTAACAACCGTTACCACGATACTGGGCTTAATGCCTATGGTACTGCAAATTAATATCGACTTATTTAACCGCGAAATAGCGTTTGGTGCGCCGTCAACGCAATGGTGGGTGCAATTAGCAACGGCTGTGGCCGGAGGCCTTGCCTTTGCAACAGTGCTTACCTTAGTACTGACACCGTGTTTATTAGCACTTAGGAAAAAGCCGATGCAATATCAAGATGCCGAGATTGTA
Source organism: Pseudoalteromonas sp. NS-SX12 (assembly GCF_057367955.1). Lineage (NCBI taxonomy): Bacteria > Pseudomonadati > Pseudomonadota > Gammaproteobacteria > Alteromonadales > Pseudoalteromonadaceae > Pseudoalteromonas > Pseudoalteromonas sp. NS-SX12. The sequence goes on from NZ_CM170634.1 coordinate 1,665,049, forward strand.
GAGCACAAACTGGCAAGCTAGCTTAAGTTTAAAATAAAAAGAGCATCAATTGGTGCTCTTTTTTTATGTTAGTTTGTTTTCGTCAGGTGCAGCATTAGGGTAAAAAACGCCAAAATAACGCAGCTAACACCGAGAATATAAAAAAATCCTTTCTTCCCTTGTTTTAATGGGATGTTGTTTACCTTAAGAAAGTAAAACCACGCAAAGCACAGTAAAACTGGCAGTAAAAAAAACAATCTAATCATAAAGATGAATACTTATTTATTGTTTTATTAGGTTATAGCAAAACGCGGAAATCTGCCACAATTGAAAATATTGACTATATTTTAGCTAGTCACTTTGACCGATAGACGAAAATATTAGTACTAAATTTTTATGCGCTTTTAATAATTACTTATACTGGATCAATCTAATTCCTGCATTTGGTCGCTATAATTTGTAGATTAACCGCAAAATTTGTAGGGCATTTACTCAAAGTAGGTAGAATGTGCTAACTAAAATTTTATGCTAGGTATTGTGTATTCTTACCAATATTCTCAGTGTGGTTTAAGTGGGTTGATAGAATAGAGCATTTCCAATCATCAATAGGAGAAGTAATTATGATGGGGAAAACAGTTGCGTCGGAAGAAAATTCGCGTTTAACACAATGGCTTAAAGTAAAACGCCAAGAGAAAGGCCACACTATGCGCAGCCTTGCACAGGTGCTTGGAACACCGCATTCATTTGTTGGCAAAATTGAAAACCAAGAACGTCGTTTAGATGTTGTTGAATTTATTCGTTACTGCCAAGCGCTTGAAATAGATCCAATTGAAGGCTTAACGCTATTAAAAAGTGAATAAACATTCACTTTATTTTAAGTAATTTAATGATGCATGGATGCACTACTGCTTGCTATGAAAGCTTGCTTCCAATGCCATTAGGCGCTTTCTAATTAAAAATAAGAAAATTAAAGACGGTATTACCATTAGTGCTGTAAGTAAGAAAAACAGCGCCCAATTCCCATTTAAGTAGTCAATTAAATACCCTGACGACCCTGATAAAAACGTTCTTCCCAAATTTCCTAGCGATGCAAGTAACGCATAATGTGTAGCACTAAATGCGCGGTCACATAACATTGAGATAAATGCCACCATGGCGACTAAAGACCATGCTTGAGTAAAGCCATCTACCAAAATGGCCATGGCGTATAGGCTCTCTTTTGGTCCTACCAAAGCGATAACTGAAAACATTAAGTTAGAAGCTGCCATTGCAATACCGCTAATAAATAAGCCTTTTACAATACCGTAGCGTGAATTAAATAAGCTGCCGAGAAAGGCAAATACAATGGTAATTAAGCCGGTACCAAGTTTAGAGTAGGTGGCAATTTGTGAATTACTAAAACCAATTTCTTTGTAAAAGACAATCGACATTCTTCCTAAAAAGGCTTCACCAATTTTAAACAGAAATATAAAGGCCAACAGCGCGAGTGCCGTTTTTACACCGTTACGATTAAAGAAAGCTTTAAATGGTTCGGCAATTGTCACCCAAAGCCAAGCGCCAATGCGTTTTAAAAATGATGCATCAGTTTGAATAAACTCAGCTTCAAGCGCTTTATGAACATATTCGCGATTTGAATCGGGCTCTTTCGCAAAAAACACACCTAGCATCAGGGCCAACATTATCAGTGCCAACACAAAGTAAACATGCGTCCATTGCCAGTTGGGTAGATCAGCCATGTAAAAAGGTACAGCGCCTAATAACGCATAGCCTGTCCACCAACCTGACGTCGCCATCGTCGCGGCGGCCGTTGTTTTATGGGTCTCGTGCTCGTTGAGAGTATCAATACGAAAGGCATCGATAGCGATATCTTGGGTAGCCCCAGCAAGCGCGATAACAAAACAACACAGTGCTACGGTTTGCAATTGGTTTTGAATATCAACTTGGCTTAGCCATAAGGTTGCCAGCAAGATAAATACTTGGCTTAGCAAAATCCAACTGCGACGTTGTCCCAGTAATTTGTGAAGTAGGGGTAACTTTACGCGATCAACTAAAGGCGACCATAAGAAATTAACGCTGTAGCACACAAAGACGATGCCAAAAAGGCCTATCATTGAACGTGATAAGCCTTCGTCTTTCAGCCACGCTGACATTACTGAACCAATCAGTATCCAGGGAAAACCGCTCGCGATGCCAAATGCAAATACATTGATTAAGCGGCGATCTTTAAAATAGCCAAGATACTCTGAAACAGTAACCATAGTTGTTTTACTTTACCTATTATTCTTATTATTGAGCGTTGTGTTTATTGTATAGGATCAAGCACTTGTGCTTTTAAAATCACGACAGGTTTCTTTGGTACAAAGCACCAACCCAGTTTGTCGTGGCAGCCGGTTTCAACACGCATTATTTTATCGAGTGTTTCTGAGCCTTCGGTAACATAGCCAAATACAGCAAAGCCCCATTCACGACCAGGGTTTAAATGGTCATTGTCGTTCATATTGAAAAAGAACTGACGTGTGGCTGAATGTGGTTTGCGGTCTTGATAGGCCATTGCGATAGTGTACATATCGTTTTTTAAACCATTGCCACTTTCGTTTGGAATTGCAGGCCCCATGTATGCGCCGTCGTAATCTTTATCGTAACCGCCACCTTGAATTACAAAGTCACGCTCTTGCTCTGCATCGTGTTCAACGCGGTGAAAAACGGTATCTTCGTAGCCACCATCAACTACGTAACCTAAAAAGTTATTTACCGTAATAGGCGCTTTACGACGGTCTAATTCAACGGTGATATCACCCATGGTGGTGGTCAATTTAACCAAAGGGAAGGCGTTATCTTTTTGTACAAACTCGCCTTTTTTAATCAGATTAGCAGCGCTTGAAAAGCTCGTTAGTAGTACGAGTAATGAGATTAAATACTTCATAATATGTTACTCCTAGCGATTAACCGCGTTAACAAATTCTGGGTCTGTCACAATACGTGTGATCATTTCTTCAATTAAACGATTAACTTGCTGTTCTACTTTTGCTTTATCAAAGCCAAGTGGCGCTTCACTTTGCTTATTGCCTTTATAGCGCTTTGCAAAACGGTGCTCTGTGGTTTCAATCACTACTTCAAGCTCAGCATTAGTAATTGTGGTGTGCTTGTGTAATTGCTGTTTAATCGTGGTATCTAATCGCTGAATATTAACATCGAGCGCCTTACCCATACCGCTATTGTTTGCACCCACTTGGGCTAATGCTTGTTCAATTGCTGGCGTAATTGACTCGGCAAGGTATTTATCGGCAAGCGTTTGGTTACCATCGCTATTTTTAATGGTAACTGTGGTAAAGCTCGCACGGCGGTCATTGACTGATAAACTCACATCTTGCTGCACCATTTTTTGGTGTGTTTGAGTATAGTTAGGGCTGAATATAAACTTCTGTGACGGTGTGCTGCATCCAGCAAGAAAGCCCAAAGTGAGGGCCAAAACGGTAACTTTATATTTTGCATTCATAATTATAATGCTCTCTTTTTAGCGCTTAAAACGACAAATTTCTTATTTGAGCCTAATAGCTTGTAGCCACCAAATAGGCGTTTTAGCTTTTCATGGTAATTTAAATGGCGGTTGCCAACAATACGCAATTCGCCACCGTCACGTAAACAGCGGAAACTATCAACAAACATTTGCCATGCAATATGGTCCGTAACGGCTTGTTGTTGGTGAAATGGCGGGTTGCATAAAATCAAATCGGCACTATTACTTTCTACGCCTGTGAGACAGTCATTGTGTAAAAAAGTGCAGTTTTCTAACTGTTCTGGCAGATTTGTTGTGACATTGTGCTTAGCTGACGCAACAGCCATTGCTGACTCGTCAACAAAAGTAACAAGCGCGTTGGGGCAGCGTTCAAGAGTGGTTAAACCAATGACACCATTGCCACAGCCTAAATCGATGATGCGCTGCTTTTTACTTCCTTGTGGTAAGTAATTGATAAAAAAGCGTGCACCAATATCTAACGAATCACGACTAAACACGTTGGCGTGATTTGTGATGGTAAACTGCGTTTTTTCAAGAGGCCAAGTGATTGGAAACTTACTCTCTTGAGCTTTATTGTGTTGCTTGCTCAAGATTAAACGGGCTTTTTTAACCGCTAATGAGGTTGCGGTTGGCCCTGAAAAACGTTCAAATAACTGAATCGTAGACGAGTGAATGTCTTTTACTTTACCAGCAGCAATAATCGGGGTGTCTTGGCGTAAAACTTTACTCAATTGACTAAGTAAAAAAGTTAAGTAACCCGCGTTTTTCGGTACTTTAATAAGGACTAAGTCAAGATCGTTTGGTAGAGCATCTAAGCTTTTTAAAAACACTGTGTTTTCACCAGTGAGCTGATTTTGCTCAAGGTTGTAATGTGCAGCCTGTTCTGCCACAAACGAATCATTCAGATGGTAGATAAACGCATGGTTAAATGCACAGGCCAGTGCGCCAAAGCCGTCGTTAATGATAAGTACTTTGCTACTGTTTTCTACTAACTGCTGCTGTTCAATATAATTTACTAAATATTCATCAGCCGCGTCCCATGCTTGTAAGCTCGCGTTTTTTTGTTTGAGCGGAAAGCGTGATAGGGTAAATGTGTTCTCACCTAATTGAGCAATTTCATTTAGCTGTGAGTCTGATGATGTTTGCGACATAACGGTGTTGTAAATTTATTTTTAAAGGTGCAGTAGTTTATCATGGCTTGGAATGTTTCTAACAGCATTGAGCGAATAAATAAGGCGCAATGTGTCGCGCCAGACTTTTACTATTTTGAACACTTTATTGCAGAGCAAAAAGCGCTTTCCTTGTATCAACAATTACTGGCTTTAGAGTGGCAGCAACCAACGCTGACCATTTTTAACAAACAACATACTATTCCGCGTAAACAAATCTATATGGGCGATGCGGGGACTGGCTACCGCTACTCTAATCAACTGTTTTTGCCCGAGCCTTGGCATGCCAGCGTACTTAATTTAAAAAATAGCCTTAATAATTGGTTTGGCACACAGTTTAATGCTGCGCTGCTTAACTGGTATCGCAATGGCGAAGATAAAATGGGATGGCATGCGGATGATGAGCCAGAACTGGGGTTTTACCCAACCATAGCATCGATTTCCCTAGGTAGCTCACGCAAGTTTAAAATACGCGAAAACACTTCAAAGCATGTGACGGATCTAATTCTCAGTAATGGCAGTTGTTTGTTGATGACAGGAGACAGTCAGCGCGATTATCAACATTCATTACCGGTACAAAAGCGTGTTAATGATGGTCGAATAAATCTGACGTTTCGCACTGTTTGTGGCATATAATAGGCAAAAATTTTTAATGAGAATTAATTATGTCGATGTTAGAGCAAATAGAATCAAAGCTAAAAAACGCGTTTTCTTGTGAACATTTAGAAGTGATTAATGAAAGTCATATGCATAGTCGTGGCACAGAATCACATTTCAAAGTGATTGTTGTTAGTAACGATTTTGAAGGTAAGCGTTTACTCCAGTGTCATCGTATGATCAACGAGGTCCTTGCTGATGAATTGGCGAATCATATTCATGCGTTAGCAATTCATACTTATACGCAATCGCAGTGGCAAAATGCTGATATTCCTAATTCACCTAAGTGTTTAGGTGGTTCTAAATTTGATCAGTAAGTAACAAATACACCTCATTTTTCTAATGTCCAGCCTTTGATGTGCAACAGGTTGGACTTTTCTCCTTGTTAATTAGGTGTTACATTTTTCCTTTTAAAATGATAACAATAATTAACAATGAGTGCAGTCAACTCTAATTCCTCTTCATCACATTTTATTAAAATCGCCAACCTTCTTGATGCTTTTATAGAGCGAATAGGGCAAACGGTGGCATGGTTTAGTTTTGCGATGGTGCTGATTATGTTTTTAATCGTGCTATTGCGCTATGGCTTTAGCCTTGGTTGGATAGCCATGCAAGAAAGCGTGCTTTATCTTCATGCTTATTTATTTATGTTGGGTTGTAGCTACGCGTTAAAACACGATGAGCATGTGCGTGTTGATGTATTTTATCGCCGCTTTTCAAAAGCGAAAAAAGCCTTTGTTAATTTAGTAGGCCACTTAGTGTTATTGTGGCCTGTTGCTATTTTTATTCTGTTTGTAAGTTTCGATTATGTTGCCGTGTCTTGGCAAATTAAAGAGCAATCGCAAGAAGCTGGTGGCCTACCATTTGTTTACCTATTGAAAAGCTTGATCCCGTTAATGTGTATTTTATTACTGATACAAAGCCTGAGTGAAATTTGTAAGAGCTTAAATGCGCTTTTCAATAAAGGAGATGCGTAATGGAATATATGGCAATTTTACTCTTTATATGTGTTTGCGTTGTACTTTTAATGGGTTTTCCAGTGGCATTTTCATTAGCGGGAACAGCGCTTATTTTTGCAGGTATAGGCAGTCTGTTTGGTATTTTTGATGGGGCGTTTTTACATGCGTTGCCAAATCGTTTATTTGGCATAGTCACTAATAGCACTTTAATTGCTGTGCCATTATTCGTCTTTATGGGCGTAATGCTAGAAAAATCGAAAGTTGCTGAAAACTTACTGGATGCCATGGCCGTGGTTATGGGTAAACGCAAAGCGGGCATGGGTATTGCGGTAACCTTAGTGGGCATGTTGCTTGCCGCAAGTACGGGTATTGTGGGTGCAACCGTTGTAACTATGGGGCTATTGGCATTGCCAACCATGTTAAAGCGCGGCTATAGCGAACAATATAGCTGCGGCATTATTACTGCAACGGGCACGCTTGGGCAGATCATTCCGCCTTCAATCGCATTGGTATTACTGGGTGATGTGTTGTCTAGTAGCTATCAGCAAGCACAACTTAATATGGGAATTTTCACTCCAGAGAATGTCAGTGTAGGCGATTTATTCGCAGGTGCTGTGATCCCTGGCATCATTTTGGTGGGGCTTTATATTCTGTACTCAGTGTTTGTTGCGGTATTTAAACCAGAACAAGTTCCTGCATTATTGGATGAAGATATCGAGCATATTAAAAAGCGCAAGCAAGTGTCGCTATTTGTAGCGCTTGTGCCGCCACTGATGCTGATTTTTATTGTGTTAGGTTCTATTTTGTTTGGTATTGCCACACCAACAGAAGCCGCTGGTGTTGGCGCATTTGGCGCCATTATTTTAGCCGTTTGGCAAAAGCAGTTTAACCTTACAAATTTAAACGCGGTAATGCAAAGCACCACCAAAGTGACTGCCATGGTGTTTATGATTTTAATCGGTGCATCGCTGTTTTCACTGGTTTTTAGAGGGTTTGGCGGCGAAGAACTGATTGCTGAAATGTTTGAAGCACTGCCCGGTGGCTTATTTGGTGCCATGCTCGTCGTGATGCTAGTGATGTTTTTACTTGGCTTTATTTTAGATTTTATTGAAATCACCTTTGTCGTAGTGCCAATTGTTGCACCGATTTTATTAATGATGGGGGCTGATCCAATCTGGCTTGGCATTATGATTGCGGTGAATTTACAAACCTCGTTTTTAACCCCGCCTTTTGGCTTTGCACTGTTTTATTTACGCGGTGTTGCACCAAAATCGGTGTTAACCTCGCAAATTTACAAAGGCGTGATACCTTTTATTATTATTCAATTGATTTTATTGGCGTTAATGGCAGCGTATCCAAGTTTAGTAACGTGGTTACCTAGCCAGCTTTATGCATAAAATTATTGCAATGGAACGCACGGAGGAAGCATGAAAAAACTAAGTACACTAATCACTTCAATTGCCTTGGCGGTTGGTTTAAGTGGTTGTGGTCAAGAACAACAAACCAGTAATGCAACAACAAACACGGTCGAACAGCAACAAAGCTTTAAATGGAAGCTAGTGACCAGTTGGCCAAAAAATTACCCAGGGCTAGGTACCGCGCCAGAGCGTTTTGCACAAAACGTGGAAGCAATGAGTAATGGCCGTTTAAAAATTAAAGTGTATGGCGCAGGCGAATTAGTTCCTGGATTTGAGGTATTTGATACCGTATCGAGCGGTACCGCTGAAATGGGTCATAGCGCAGCCTATTATTGGAAAGGAAAAATTCCTGCGGCGCAATTCTTTACCGCAATACCGTTTGGCATGAATGCACAAGAAGTTAACGGCTGGTTGCACCATGGCGGTGGTATGGAATTATGGAAAGAGCTCTATGAGCCTTATAACTTAATTCCCGCGGCCGGTGGCAATACCGGCGTACAAATGGCTGGCTGGTTTAAAAAAGAAGTGAATAGCGTAGAGGATTTAAAAGGCTTAAAAATGCGTATTCCGGGTTTAGGCGGTGAAGTGCTCGAAAAACTCGGTGGTGTGCCATTGTCTTTAACAGGTGGTGAAATTTTCACTGCACTGCAAACTGGTGCTATTGATGCCACCGAGTGGGTTGGTCCGTATAACGATTTAGCCTTTGGTTTAAATAAAGCAGCAGAGTTTTATTACTATTCTGGCTGGCATGAACCAGGCGCGAATTTAGAGTTTCTAATTAATAAAGAGGCGTTTGCTTCATTACCAAGTGATTTACAAGCTATTGTGACCTCAGCGATGCGAACTGCTAATCAGGATATGCTTGATGAATACACTGCACGCAACAACACAGCGCTTGATCAGCTGAAAAACAAGCACAATGTGAAGCTGCGTAAATTCTCCCCAGAAGTAATGCAGGCGCTAAAAGCTGCGACCATGGAAGTAATTAGCGAGCAAGCACGTAATGATGAAGCAGTGGCAAAAGTATGGCGTTCTTACTCAGAGTTCTTACAGCAAGTTAAGGCGTATCATCAGATTTCAGAAATGGAATATTATTCGAATCGATAACACGATAAGATGATAGGGGGCGTAAGCCCCTTTTTTATGAAAATTATTTGCTGATCAGACCTGTTTGGCAGTGCTTTGCTTTAAACTAGCAACAATTTTAAAAGATTTTATTAGGTAAAAGTGGAATTAACTTATGGTTATCAAGCCTAAAATTCGTGGTTTTATTTGTACAAACGCGCACCCAGTAGGCTGTGCAGCTCATGTGAAAGAGCAAATTGAATATGTGAAGTCTCAAGGCCAATTAGAAACTGGACCTAAAAACGTATTAGTAATTGGTGCATCTACTGGCTACGGTCTTGCATCACGTATTACTGCAGCATTTGGCGCAGGCGCAAAAACGTTAGGTGTGTTCTTTGAAAAAGAAGGTACGGAAAAGCGTACAGGTTCTGCAGGCTGGTACAACACAGCGGCATTCCAAGCAGAAGCTGAAGCGGCTGGCCTTTGGTCAAAAAACATTAATGGCGATGCATTTTCTAACGAATTAAAAGAAAAAACGATTGCAACCATTAAAGAAGAGCTAGGTAAAGTTGATTTAGTTATTTACAGCCTTGCTTCACCACGTCGTACCGATCCAAATACAGGCGAAACCTATTCATCAGTACTTAAGCCAATTGGTAACTCTGTAACAACTAAAAACTTAAACACGTCTAAGCGTGTTATCGATGAAGTAACTGTTGACGCAGCAAGTGAAGAAGAAATCGCTAATACTGTAAAAGTTATGGGCGGTGAAGACTGGGAAATGTGGCTTGATGCGCTACAACAGGCTGATGTACTTGCTGACGGTTTTAAAACAACAGCTTACACCTACATTGGTAAAGAATTAACCTGGCCAATCTATGGCCATGCGACAATCGGTAAAGCAAAAGAAGACTTAGATCGTGCTGCCGCAGCAATTAAAGATAAAACGGCGAACCTAAATGGTGAAGCGTATGTTTCTTCACTAAATGCTGTTGTAACGCAAGCGAGCTCAGCAATTCCAATTATGCCACTTTACATTTCTGGTCTTTTCAAAGTAATGAAAGAAGATGGCACTTACGAAGGCACAATTGAGCAGATCAATGGTTTATTCCGTGAAAACCTTTACGGTGATAACCCACGTTTTGACGAAGGCGGCCATTTATTCCAAAACTACAAAGAGTTGGAAGATGATGTGCAAGCACGCGTACAAACTATTTGGGATACTGTAGATAGCGATTCAATTGACGAACTTACGGATTACGTGAGCTATCACAATGAATTTTTAAAACTATTCGGTTTTGGTATCGACAGCGTGGATTACGACGCTGATGTAAACCCAGTTGCAGATATCGAGTTAGTGTAAAACTCTGACTCTCTTTTTAGAGTTCAGAAGGTTGGTGTTGTAGTACGCCGATATTCTGAACTCTTAATTCTCAATTCCACTAATCTTCTTCCCCCTGAAAATTTCTCACATAACACTTTTGGCTAATTGATTTAATTGAAATGGTGATCGACCCAGTAGATTAGAGCGTTTAGTAACTTGTAAAGTACAAATTTTAGGCTTTAATTTGTAAGCATAAATTTCAATTTAGACTCGCATAGTCATCCGAATTAATGTTAAAATTCGGGGAATATGTATAGATTCGATTGTATCGCCTAATATTTGCACTTTCGTGAATGTTTGGTGGTACATGGTTAGATTTTTCAGTTTCTTTTCATTAATGTAATGCAAGTGCGTATGATCAACATAAAAAAAGGTCTGGACTTGCCAATTGAAGGCGCACCTTCGCAGGTGATTCATGACGGTTCTGCCGTTAAACGAGTCGCTGTGCTAGGTGAAGAATTTATTGGTATGCGTCCTACCATGCATGTTCGTGTGGATGACCAAGTCAAGAAAGGCCAAGTTCTTTTTGTCGACAAAAAGAATCCTGGCGTTAAGTATACTGCACCAGCCTCTGGTGTTGTTAAAGAAGTCAATCGCGGTGCTAAGCGTGTATTGCAATCTGTTGTTATTGAAGTTAACGGCAGTGAGCAAGAAACGTTTGCGTCTTTCTCGGCAGGTGAGCTAGCGAGCCTTGACCGTGCAAAAGTGCAAGAAGTACTGGTTGAATCAGGTCAATGGCCGGCGCTTCGTACCCGTCCATTCAGTAAAGTTCCAGCTTTGGATTCAACGCCAAGCTCGATCTTTGTTACTGCAATTGACACTAACCCATTAGCAGCAGACCCAGCAATTGTTATTGCTGAACAAGCTGAAGCGTTTGAAGCAGGCCTTGCGGTTGTTTCTCGCCTAACTGACGGTAAAGTGTTTGTATGTAAGGCGCCTGGTGCAACTGTTCCTTCTTCATCTGTAGCTCAAGTAGAAGTACATGAGTTCGGTGGTAAGCACCCAGCAGGTTTAGTAGGTACTCACATTCACCACTTAGACGCTGTTTCTGCTAGCAAGCAGGTATGGCACTTAGGTTACCAGGATGTGATTGCATTCGGTAAACTATTCCTAACAGGTGAAATCTTCACTGATCGCGTTGTGTCGTTAGCAGGTCCTACTGTTAAAAACCCACGCTTAATCAAAACTCAACTAGGTGCATCTACAGATGACATCGTTGCTGGTGAGTTAGAAGATGGCGAAAACCGTGTGATTTCTGGTTCTGTACTTTCGGGTACTACGGCAAGTGGCCCTCATGCTTTCTTAGGTCGTTACCACACTCAGATCACAGCATTATTAGAAGGTCGTGAAAAAGAATTATTCGGCTGGATTGCTCCAGGTGCGAAGAAGTTCTCTGTAACACGTACTTTCCTATCGCATTTAGCGCCTAGTCGTTTATTCAAAATGACGACATCAACAGGTGGCTCAAGCCGTTCTATGGTGCCAATCGGTAACTACGAGCGCATTATGCCTTTAGATATCCTTCCTACTTTATTACTTCGTGATTTAATCGCGGGTGATTTAGATGGTGCGATTTCGCTAGGTGCACTTGAGCTAGATGAAGAAGATTTAGCGCTATGTACCTTCGTTTGTCCAGGTAAATACGAGTACGGTCCAATCCTTCGTGAACGCCTGACTACTATTGAGAAGGAAGGTTAATCCCATGGGCTTAAAGAAGTTTCTTGAAGATATCGAGCCGCATTTTGAACCAGGTGGTAAACACGAAAAATGGTATGCACTGTATGAAGCAGCTGCGACTATTTTCTACACGCCAGGTCATGTAACTAAAACCGGCTCTCACGTACGTGATAATATCGACCTTAAACGTATTATGATCTTAGTGTGGATGGCGACATTCCCAGCTATGTTCTTCGGTATGTTTAACATTGGTCATCAAGCGTCAATCGCGCTTGCTAATGGTTTCGCTTTAGGTGATTCATGGCAGGTTGCTTTATTCCAAATGTTTGGCGGTGAATTAACTGCAACATCGGGTTGGGGCGCTAAAATGTTCTACGGTGCTTGTTTCTTCCTACCAATTTACGCAACTGTGTTTGCTGTAGGTGGTTTCTGGGAAGTACTATTTGCATCGATTCGTAAGCACGAAGTTAATGAAGGTTTCTTCGTAACATCGGTACTATTCGCACTTATTCTGCCAGCGACGATTCCGCTTTGGCAGGTAGCACTAGGTATTACCTTTGGTGTAGTAATGGCGAAAGAAGTATTTGGTGGTACAGGCCGTAACTTCTTAAACCCAGCGCTTGCTGGTCGTGCATTCCTATTCTTCGCATACCCTGCACAAATCTCTGGTGATACTGTGTGGACAGCGGTAGATGGTTTCTCTGGTGCGACTATGCTTGGCCAAGCGGTTGTTGGTAGTGTTGACTACAGCAACATGGAGCTATGGTGGAATGCATTCTACGGTTTCGTTCAAGGTTCTGTAGGTGAAACGTCGACACTAGCACTGATGATTGGTGGTTTAGCACTAATTTACTTCCGTATCGCTTCATGGCGCATCGTACTGGGTGTGTTTGCAGGTATGGTTGCAATGTCATTCTTATTAAATGGTATCGGCTCTGAAACCAATAACATGTTCGCTATGCCTTGGCATTGGCACCTAGTGCTAGGTGGCTTCGCATTTGGTATGTTCTTCATGGCGACCGACCCAGTTTCTGCATCTTTTACAGATAAAGGTAAGTGGGCATACGGTATTCTTATTGGTGTAATGGTTGTATTAATCCGTGTTGTAAACCCTGCATACCCAGAAGGTATGATGCTAGCAATCCTATTTGCTAACTTGTTTGCACCGTTATTCGACCACTTTGTAGTTCAGTCGAACATCAAGAGGAGATTGGCTCGTGGCTAGTAATAACGAATCTATCGGCAAAACACTTGGTGTTGTAGTTGGCTTATGTTTAGTGTGCGCGGTAGTTGTATCGCTTGCCGCTGTGCAACTTCGTCCGCTACAGCAAGCAAACAAAACACAAGACGTTCAGCGTAATATTCTAGCTGCAGCTGGTTTTGCTGACGTTAAAAATGTGTCTGAAACATTCAATGCAAACATTGAAGCTCGCGTTGTTGATATGAAAACAGGTGAGTTTGTTGACACTGATCCAAACAGCTTTGATTTTGAAATGACTAAGTTCGATGCTAAACGCAGCATCAAATTAGACAAGAAAGACGATAAAGCAGGTGTTCAGCGCATGACAACTGAGTCGCCAGTTTATTTTGCAAAAAATGACAGCGGTAAAGTAGAAACAATCATTCTACCAGTTCAAGGTTACGGCCTCTGGGGTATTATGTACGGTTTCTTAGCGTTAGATACTGACACTAAAACAGTTAAAGCGATTAACTTCTACAAGCACAATGAAACGCCGGGTCTAGGTGGTGAAATCCAAAACCCTAAGTGGACTGCGACTTGGGAAGACAAGCAATTACCAGTTGATATCGTAAAAGGTACAGCGGGTAACAATGTGCATAAAGTGGATGGTTTATCGGGTGCAACGCTTACTTCTGTTGGTGTTGATAACACATTCAAGTTCTGGACAAGCGAAAAAGCGTTTGGTCCATTCCTAGCGAAAGTACGTGAAGGAGCATTGAACTAATGGCTAATTCAAAAGAAATGAAAGAAGTCTTGTTTGGTCCTGTTTTTGCAAACAACCCAATTGCACTTCAAGTACTGGGCATTTGTTCTGCACTAGCAGTAACTTCAAGCCTTAAAAATGCGCTTATCATGTCAATCGCATTGACATTAGTAACGGCTTTCTCGAGCTTATTCATCTCGATGATCCGTAACCACATTCCATCAAGCGTACGTATCATCGTACAGATGACGATTATTGCATCATTAGTAATCGTTGTTGACCAAACGCTACAAGCGTTTGTTTACGCAACAGCGAAAGAGCTTTCGGTATTCGTTGGTCTAATCATTACTAACTGTATTGTAATGGGCCGCGCGGAAGCATATGCAATGAAGTCGCCACCAATGATGTCTTTCCTAGACGGTATTGGTAATGGTCTTGGTTATTCAGTAGTACTACTAACAGTTGGTTTCATTCGTGAACTATTCGGTAAAGGTACGCTGTTTGATGTTGAAATCTTACCATTAGTTTCTGAAGGTGGTTTCTATCAGCCAATGGGTCTTCTAATTCTTCCACCAAGTTCTTTCTTCATCATTGGTTTATTCATTTGGGTACTTCGTACTTATAAGAAAGACCAAGTAGAGAAAGCATAAGAGGTAAGAGATGGAACATTATATTAATCTATTTATCAAAGCGGTTTTCATTGAAAACTTAGCGCTTTCTTTCTTCCTAGGTATGTGTACATTCCTAGCGGTATCAAAGAAAGTTACTACCTCTTTAGGTCTTGGTGTTGCTGTAATCTTTGTACTAGGTGTTGCAGTACCAGTAAACAATTTGGTTTACCACAACTTGCTTGCACCTGGTGCACTTGAGTGGTTAGGTTACCCTGAAGCTGACTTAAGCTTCCTTAAGTTCCTAACATTCATCGGTGTTATCGCAGCACTTGTGCAAATCCTTGAAATGGCACTTGATAAGTTCTTCCCACCGCTATACAACGCGCTGGGTATATTCTTACCACTTATCACCGTAAACTGTGCGATTTTTGGTGCAGTAGCATTCATGGTTGAGCGTAACTATAACTTCACTGAATCAGTTGTATTTGGTATTGGTTCTGGTGTTGGTTGGGCGCTTGCGATTGTTGCGCTAGCGGGTATTCGTGAGAAGATGAAGTATGCTGATATTCCTGATGGTCTTCGTGGTTTAGGTATTACCTTTATTACTGTAGGTCTTATGGGTCTTGGCTTTATGTCATTCTCTGGTATTTCACTTTAAGGTAGCGAGGAAACTATACGATGGAAACAGTTGTATTAGGCGTAAGCATGTTTATCGCTATTGTTGTGATCTTAGTCCTGATTATCATCGCGGCTAAATCAAAACTAGTACCTAGCGGTAACGTAACGATTGGTGTTAATGGTGATCCTGAAAAAGCGATTATCACACAGCCAGGTTCAAAACTTTTAGGCGCATTAGCCGATGCAGGTATCTTCGTATCATCTGCATGTGGTGGCGGTGGCTCATGTGGTCAGTGTCGCGTAGACGTTCATTCAGGTGGTGGTGACATTCTGCCAACTGAGCTTGACCATATTACTAAAGGTGAAGCGCGTGAAGGTTGTCGTTTAGCGTGTCAGGTTGCTGTTAAAGGCGACATGGAAATTGAACTTGAAGAGTCAATTTTCGGTGTTAAAAAGTGGGAATGTACAGTTATCTCAAATGATAACAAAGCGACATTCATTAAAGAGCTTAAGCTTGCAATTCCTGATGGCGAATCTGTACCTTTCCGTGCAGGTGGTTATATCCAGATTGAAGCACCAGCTCACCATGTGAAATATGCAGACTTCGATATTCCTGAAGAATATCGTGGTGACTGGGAGCACTTTGGCTTCTTTGCTCTTGAGTCAAAAGTTGATGAAGAGACTATCCGTGCATATTCAATGGCTAACTACCCAGAAGAAGAAGGCATTATCATGCTTAACGTGCGTATCGCTACGCCGCCACCGCGTGATTTAAGCTTACCTTGCGGTAAGATGTCATCTTACATCTGGTCACTTAAAGAAGGTGACAAGGTGACAATTTCTGGTCCGTTCGGTGAGTTCTTCGCGAAAGACACAGACGCAGAAATGGTATTCGTTGGTGGTGGTGCAGGTATGGCGCCAATGCGTTCGCACATTTTCGACCAGCTTAAGCGTCTTAACTCTGACCGTAAGATGAGCTTCTGGTACGGTGCGCGTTCTAAGCGTGAAATGTTCTACGTTGAAGATTTCGATGGCCTACAAGCTGAGAATGATAACTTCGTATGGCACTGTGCATTATCAGATCCACAACCAGAAGATAACTGGGAAGGTTACACAGGCTTTATCCATAACGTTCTTTATGAAAACTATTTACGTGATCATGAAGCGCCGGAAGACTGTGAATACTACATGTGTGGTCCGCCGATGATGAACGCGGCAGTAATTAACATGCTGAAAGACTTGGGTGTTGAAGATGAAAACATCCTACTTGATGACTTCGGTGGTTAATTCACAGGTAAAAAGATAAATTTTTACGATACAATTCAGGCTCCTAAATCGACTATAATGATTTAGGAGCCTTTTTTATTACAAGATAATAAGTTTATGAAACGAATATACTATTTTGCTTTTTTTCTGATTCTACTGACCTTGGTTGGCTGTGATCAGGCGGCTAAAGAAACCAAGATGCAAGAGGTGTTGTTGCAAGGCAAGACTATGGGCACCACTTTCACAATTAAGGTATTTGTGCCAGAACAAAGAGTGCAGGAGCTGAGCTTATTCAGTGATGTAACAAGCCTGTTGAAAGACGTAAACCAATCCATGTCTACGTATATTCCTGATTCTGAAATCAATCAGTTTAACCGTTTAGCTGCGCATCAAAACTTTCCTATTTCTGAAGATTTCCGCCGCGTTACCGCTGAGTCAATTCGTTTAGGATTAAGCACAAAGACGCTTGATGTGACTATGGGGCCTTTAATCGATTTATGGGGGTTTGGGCCTGATAACCGCCCTGAAACCATTCCAAGTGATGAGGTGATTGCTGAAATAAAGCAGCATATTGGTGTTGATAAGCTTAAGTTATCAGAACAAGGATTGATGAAGACAGTCGAAGGGTTGGAGATCAGTTATTCGGCAACAGCGAAAGGCTTTGGTATTGATAAAGTAGCCGAATATTTAGATTCATTGTCGCTAACCAACTATATGGTTGAAATTGGCGGCGAAATCCGTACTTCAGGCCACAAACCAAATAACGTGCCTTGGGTGCTGGCGATTGAACAACCAGATAGTGAACCTGGTACACGCGAGTTTCATAAGTTAATTCGTGTAAATGACATCGCGATGGCGACTTCAGGTGACTATCGTATATTCTACGATGTTGACGGCGTACATTACTCTCATCTTATACATCCTGAAACGGGCAAGCCGGTGCGTCAGGACTTAGTGTCGGTAACAGTGCTTCATGCGTCAGCAATGACAGCGGACGGTTTAGCGACCGCGTTAACAGTAATGGGTACAGAGCAAGCGAAACAATATGCAGAGCAACATAACTTGGCCGTTTACCTCATTAGTAAAACGCCAAAAGGTTTAGAAACATACGCCAGCAACGCGTTTAAGCCGTACCTTTAAGTTATTTATTTGCTTTACGGGGCAGCTAAGAGTTTTACGTTGCTCAATTTGCATATTTGAGAGCGAGACGGTTTTGAATTTTGGCTTGCTTTGGGTCAAGTATTAGCCAATTCAATATTACATTTTTTGTCTTGAGCGCGTATAATTGCGACACTTTTTTAAGGGGCCAACTATGTCTATATTTTTTCTTACTTTTGGATTACTCGTTATTATTGCACTAGCAATGGCTGTGGGCGTAATTGTACAAAAGAAATCAATGGCGAGTAGCTGTGGTGGCTTAGGTGCGATGGGCATAGATAAAGTATGTGACTGCGACGACCCATGTGAAGCACGTAAACAGCGTTTGGCAAAAGAACGTCGCTGGAATAAAGATCGCATCATTTAATCATTATAAAAAAGGCCATCAATTGATGGCCTTTTGCTTATCTATATCTGTTAGCAATTCTGCTGCCTGTAACAGGTCGTAGGTATTGGCCTGGGTCACTAAAACCGAAGATTTTACTCATCTTAGTTGAAACCTTTTTATTGCCCTTCATTGCAGGCTCAAAACGCCACTCTTTAAGTGCGCGTGCAATGGAGCGCTTGAAACGGCTATTTACATTATCCTTGTACTCTATATCTCTAACATGACCTTGCTCATCAATAGTAAATGTTACGGCAACATCCACATGATTTTGTCGTGATGATGGCATTCTTGGGTGTTCAGGAATAACTGAATGAATGAGCTTAGCACTAGTAAATTTTGGCTCTAATTCCACTTTTGTTTTTTCGGGCTGTTTTTTTAGTACTGGCGCAGTAGTTAACTTTTCCGCGTGTTCGGTTTTTGCTACCGATGGTGTTTTAACAGGTTGGTTTGATTTAGCCGCTAATTGATTGCTTTTGCGCTTGCTAATTTGCTGAGTTTTTACTTTCGTTGATTTAGCAGCCTTATCTGCTTGAACTTTTGCAACCACCGCTGACTTCGCTTTTTGCTCCGCCTGTTTACTTGCTATTTTTTGCTGTTTAGCAGTCTCTTTTCCCTTTTTTTCAGTAACGCTTGTTTTGCTTGAGTTACGCGTTTTTGCGCGCGATATTGGCTTTGTAATTAGTTTAGGCTTTGGCTTTAAGTCGCTCACAGTTTTTACAATCTGAGCATGAGCTTTCTCAGTTGATTTAGCTGTAGCAGTAGTGTTAATCGGCGATTTTTCTTGAGCGTTTTCTTTTACTTTAGCAACTGCTGTTTCAAGCGGGTTACTGGTTTGTTGTTCTTTGTTGGTTTTCTGATTTTTATTGTTTTGCTGAGCAATAGGTTGCTGAGGCTTTTTATTTTCTGCAACCTTTGCGTCCAGCACCATAACGTGTTGCTGGTTAGCAGGTAGAACTGGCGCCGGCTCGGTCTGTGTCATTGCAATAACTTTAGAGGCGGTAAATATGCTTGGAATAACGAATGCCGCAGCGAGTGCGGCGAGCCATTGGTTCCCATAGCGTGGCGCACAGCTGTGCTGACCTACGGCGCGATGGATACGTGATGACAAGTCACCACCTGTTGCTGCCATTGCAAGCTCAGGAATGTTGTGCCTAAGCACTTCTGCTTCGGCTAATGCTCTGGCATATACTAACTGGTTGCCACAGTGGTGGATTGCTAAATCATCACAGCAATATTCACGTTCTTGTCGAATTTGTTTAGAAATCCACTTAACTGCTGGGTGGAAGAATAATACTAACTCAACAAATGTTTGTATTAGGTTGACTAAATAATCATAACGTTTGATATGTGCAAGCTCGTGTGCCATTAGCATTTCTAGTTGAGCGATTGATAACCCGCTTGCCAAATTTGCAGGCAGCAACACCACGGGCTTTATCCAGCCAATTGCCATAGGCACGTGTGCTGTTAATGATATAACCAAGCGGGCGCGTTTAGTTACAAAAAGACGCTCTTTAAGTTGGTTGAAAATTAACTCTAGCTTGTCTGATGGCTGCACAATATTGGTTGTTGTAAGCTTATGTACTTGCAGCATTTGTAAAGTAAGGCGCATGCTTAACACAATAATGCCAGTCATCCATAGCACGGCAACTAGCGGCGTATAATCAGCTAACTGAATCTGATGCGCAGTGTTAGATATACCTGAAGGCGCCATTGATGACGCAATAACGTCATTTATTGCAAGTGTGCTTACATTAATTACTTCGTCAGGTTGCGACAGAATATAAAACGTAATGGTTGGCGCAATAACACAAAGCAGTAAACAGAATAATGAGAAAATATAACGGAATTGGCTGTGCTTATTGCTGGTAAGTTTATTTACACAAAAAAGTAGGCCTGCAATAACTAAGCCTTGCCATAAAAAATGTAATAGAGTGAGAGAAATAAAATAGAGAGTATTACTTTCTAATAATGAGGGCAGTATATCCATAACGTGTGCTTACTTATTATTTTTTTCGAGAGAATCTAACAGAGTACGAATTTCATTAATTTCTTTAGTACTGGCTTTTTCGTCGCCAAGTGCGCGCATCACCAGATCAAAACGTGACCCACCAAAAGCTTTGTTAACAATGTCTGACAGTAAAGATGATTGGGTGTGTTCCACAGAATATGCCGCGCTGTAGACATGCGCACGAGTCGACTCATCACGTGTAACAAGGCCTTTTTCGTGCATGATTTGTAACATTTTAAGCACAGTGGTGTAGCCTATTTTTTGGCTTTCACTGATATGTTCATGCAAAGTGCGAACAGTGGCAGGCTGAATACGCCACAGCACATTAAGAATGTTGAGTTCTGCACTTGTTGGTACGCGTTTATTCTTATTCATAATTACGTCGCTTTTCGTAGATTGTTATTTACTCTACGAGATAGAGTTTATTTGTCAACCAATTAATCCTTGCATGTTTTGCTTGTAACGTCGGGATAAATTCAGATTAGCGCCGTCTTTTAAGGTAACAATATAGTCTCCGTTATCGGTAGGGCGGATTTCGCGTATTGCTTGCTTTTTGATGATCGCAGAGCGATGAATGCGAATAAAGCCAAATGGCGATAGCTGCTGTTCCATTGAAGATAATGTTTGGCGATGTAAAATCGTTCGCTCATCTTGGTTGAGGTGCAATTCAACGTAGTTTCCAGCGCCGCCAACCCAAGAAATTTCATCAGGTGTTAAAAATTTTATTCTACCGGCGTCTTTTAAAACGATTTGCTGGTCATCTAATTGGTTAGACGAAAATCGTTGTACCAGTGAGCTCATCAACTCAAATTGCTGTTTCTCAGGCGCGAGCATTCTGGCTAGCTTATCTAATGTTTTGCCTAAACGAGAATTGACCATAGGCTCTAAAATAAAATCAAATAAATCACATTCAAATGCCTTAGCTGCATCAACGCGATTACTTGATAATAATATGATTTCAGTTGAGTCTGCTAATGATTGAAGTGTAGGCCAATCATGTTCTTGAATAAGCTCATTTTGTACAAAAAGTACTTTGGCACTGGTTTTTTTACAGGCTGCTATTAATTTGGCAAAACAAGATTCAACATTTGTTAGCTCAAAAAGTGAATTGTCGATTTGTTGTGACAGAATTTCTGAGAATGTTGGGTCGTTGTGACCGACGACTAGATTGTATCTATCCATTTTATCCACCTAATTACGATACCTTTCGTAATTAATATTACGAAACTTGTCGTAATAGTCAACGAATAAATGTAAGTGGATGTAAATAGTTTGATTTAAAGGGGTTTTAAAGAGAAGGGCGAAACATTTCGCCCTTACACATATTAATTTTTTAACTGCTCAAGAGCGTGTTCGCCCCAGCCTGTTAGTTGATTATTTTTAAACACAAGCGGCGTACATTCATCTTTTGTTGTTTTACCGTCAGAATGAATAGAGTTTGTTGCGTAGTAAAGAACACGATACTCAGTATCGTTTTGTTTTACTAGCTCAGAAAAGTTTGGCGTACCAAGTTTATTGATTACGTGTTGATACTCTTTTCCAATTTCCATATTGGCAATCGCTTTGCGGTTTTTTTCATGGGTTCTTTCCCAGCTAGATGAGTAGTCTGATTTGCCTTCGCCGCCTACCGCAACAACACAGCCTGTTAAAAGTGGCAATGTGAGGGCTGATGCTAAAACTAAGTATTTCATAGAAGATCCTTGAATGATATTTCAAATATTATAATTTTCTAGTTATTAGCAGAAATAGTGCCAAAAAATTAAATTGTTATTTATCAGTTTGTTATTATTTTTATAATTTCTGGTTTTGGTGATATTTACGAAATTTTAGTGACTTTGACTAGTTGCCATCGCCGTATATTCGCTTTTTTCAAGGTGTGGTTTAATCGTCGCTTTCTGTGGATATTTATTGTACCTAAATGAATATTTACAAAACTTCAATACTCTACTTATGCTGTTATCTGCATTCATTTTCTTATCAATAAAATGAATGCAGATAAAGGCATCTTAAAACTTAACACGCCGTAAAATAAAAACTTGCTGAATCAAATAAGTTTGATACATAATAAACTGTATATATAAACAGTATTTTGTGATTTTGAAAAAATTTATACATATTGATATGGATTGTTTTTATGCAGCAGTCGAAATGCGAGACAATCCAGAGTTGAGAGGTAAGCCAATCGCAATTGGCGGTAAACACCGTCGTGGTGTGTTGGCAACCGCCAACTATATTGCGCGTCAATATGGTGTGCGCTCAGCAATGTCTAACTATAAAGCGCTGCAACTGTGTCCAGAATTACTGATTGTTCCCGGCAGAATGGCAGTATACAAAGAAGTGTCTAATCAAATTAGAGAGATTTTCGCCAAATACACAGATCTAATCGAACCGCTTTCTTTAGATGAAGCCTATTTAGATGTAACCGATTGCACACAGCACTCAGGCAGTGCAACACTTATCGCTAATGCGATTCGTGATGAGATTTTTGAAACAACAGGTTTAACGGCGTCGGCGGGAATCGCACCCATTAAATTTGTGGCGAAAATTGCCAGTGATGAAAACAAACCAAATGGCTATTGTTTGATCCCTCCTCATCGGGTGCAAGGGTTTCTTAAAGCGCTTAACCTTAAAAAAATTCCTGGTGTAGGCAAAGTTACCTTAGAGAAATTGAATGCATCAGGTTTGTTTGTTGGTGAAGATGTATTAAACCTCGGTTTAAATCAAATGCAGGTAAAGTTTGGCACTTGGGGCGCAGAGTTATTTAAAAAGTGTAATGGAGAGGTGATTGGCAAGATAAATACATCACGTATTAGAAAGTCACTTTCAGTTGAGCATACCTACGAATATGATAAAACATCGCTAGAACAATGCTTAGCAGAGCTGCCAAAATTAAAAGATGAGCTTGATACTAGGCTGCAAAGTAAAGGGTTGTTAAACAAAGTGTCTAAGCTTTCGGTAAAAGTTAAGTTTAACGATTTTGTTTCAACAACCGCGGATTACAGCTGCACGCATTTAGATGATGATATTTTTACGCGTTTAATCGAAAAAGCCTACTTACGAGGCGGAAATAAAGGCGTGAGATTACTCGGTTTAGGTGTTGGCTTGTCTGAAAATAGCTACGAACAAGAGCAGCTTGCAATGTTTGAATCTTGATTTTTATAAATTTGCCCTCATATTTAAGCCATCTTTTCTAAACTTACGCGACAACATTGCGCGTATTTATTCGTTCAGTAAGGTTCAAAAATGACTTCACCAAAGGCCCTGCAAGCGGCATCAATTTCAGATTTACCTCAATATGTTGATAGTTTAATTATTATCTCGCCAGACTTGGCATTACTCCCAAATGATTTTCGCGATAGTGTAATGGCTACTGCGCAATTCGATAAGCGCATAGGCCAAAAAGCATTATTGTTGGTGAATGACAATGCACCTGGAAAACGTTTAGTGATTGCACCAACAGGCCCTTTAGAGCGTGACTATGACGATGTGCGTCGTTTTTTCGATGCGGCAAAACAAGGTGTACTAGAAGCAAAACAAGCGGGTGCAACAAACCCTGCAATTTTAGTATTAGGTCAATTAGATGAGCGTTATCAGCAAGCAACAACTGTAGCGTATTTAGGTGCTTGCCAAGCATTATGGCAACCGCTAGAAGCACGTGAATTCCACGGCGCAGCAATTGAACCAATTCAATCTATTACTGTTATTGGCGAATTTGATAGCCACTATGCAAATGCTATTGCACAAGGTCAGTACGCTGCGCGCGACCTTTGCGGTACTGAACCCGAGCGTATGGCACCTCCTAAATTTGCAGAATACTGTGAAAGCTTATTTACCAACAGCGCAGTATCGGTAGAGGTGATTTCAGATACTCAATTTATTGATAAAAATTACCCAATGCTTAGCACTGTAGCCCGTGCATCATACGCGGTAGAGCGTCATCACCCGCGTGTTGTTAAGCTTGAATATGTGCCTGAAGGTGATATTGAACGTACGCTATTATTTGTTGGTAAAGGCCTTGTTTACGACACAGGTGGTGCAGACTTAAAAGTAGGTGGTGCAATGGCGGGCATGAGCCGTGATAAAGGTGGCGCTGCATCAGTTGCTGGCTTTATGAAGAGTATTGCTGAGCATCAACCTGAAGGGGTTAAAGTAGTTGCCTACTTAGCAGTTGTTCGTAATTCAATCGGCTCTGACTGTTTTGTACCAGATGAAATTATCACTAGCCGTGAAGGCGTACGCGTACGTATTGGTAATACTGATGCGGAAGGGCGTTTGGCAATGGGCGACCTATTAAGTGAAATTAAAGATGTCGCTAAGGGTGAAGTTAACCCTGTTGTATTTACCGTTGCAACATTAACAGGACACGCTGCACGAGCAATGGGACCTTATACTGCGCTTGTTGAAAATGGTGCATCAAGAGCGCTTAACTTATCGCACAATATCGCAACGCAAGGTGATTTATGGGCTGATGGCTCTGAAGTATCGCGCGAACGCCGCGAAGACTATAGCTTTATCGCACCTAAAACGTTAGCAGACGATGTATTGTCGAGTAACAATGCGCCATCAGCAATTACCGCCCGTGGTCACCAGTTCCCAATGGCATTTTTGGCTGTGGCATCAGGCCTTGATAAACACGGCGCAAACTCTGAGCTGCCAATTCCGTACATTCATGTGGATATTGCTGGTAGTGGCGTTGAGGGCGGCGACTGGCAACACGGCAAACCAACAGCAGCATCACTTGCAAGTATTTACGCTACATTTTGTAAATAATCTTAGGTGCAAGTAGCTACAACTTGTCAGAGCTGAGGTTAACCTATCTCAAATCGTGGTTAGACGTTAGCAATTGCATATAGCCATAAAAAGGCCGAACACTTGTTCGGCCTTTTTCGTTGTCTAGTATTAATCTAATTTAAAGCGATTCACTACGGCATTCATTTGTTCACTGCTGGCTATCAGCTCATTGCTTGCGCTATTTAATTGATGGGTGTTATTTAGTGACTCATCTGCCATGCCCGCTAATTCGTTGATGCGCATATTTGCTTCGCTAGCTGCTTGGCTTTGCTCATCTGTTGCACGGGCAATTTGGCTATTCATTTCAGAAATCACATTCATTAACTCATCTATTTGATTGAGCACTTCATCGGCTTGACTGGCCTGAGTAACCGTATCGCGAGAGGTTGACTGCGACGCACTTACCGCAGACACCGCTTCTTGTGCGCCTTGCTGTAACTTTTGGATCATTTGTTGAATTTCTTCTGTGCTCTGCCCTGTGCGACTAGCAAGAGTTCTTACTTCATCTGCAACTACTGCAAAACCACGCCCTTGCTCACCTGCACGTGCGGCTTCAATTGCTGCATTTAATGCAAGTAAGTTGGTTTGTTCTGCAATGCCTCTAATTACATCCAGTACAGCGCCAATGTTGTCACTTTCTGCAGCAAGTGACGCAACGACGTCACTTACATGGTCAATGTTATTCGATAGTGATTCTATTTGACTGATAGTTTTAGTGACGACCTCTTTACCTGCTTGCGTGTTTTCTCTAGCTTGATTTGCTGCTTGCTCTGCGGCATTTGCGTTATCACTTACTTCTCTTATTTGTGCGGTCATTTGCTCCATTGCTGTTGCCACTTGCGTAGTATTATCAGACTGCATTTGAATATATTCTTGGCTGTTATCACTGGTTTTTGACACTGTATTTGCTTGCAACAGAACTTGCTCTGAGGCACTTGCGACTTGTTTTAATGAATCGCGTATTTTGTCTGAGTATTGATTGAAGTAGCCAGAGAGTCGCGCAATTTCATCATTGCCATCAGTCGTGAGTTTTCGCGTTAAGTCGCCTTCACCCTGCGCAACATCTTTCATTAATTTAGTTGCTTCGATAGTAGGAGTAATAATACTTTTACCAATCAAATATGCCGCTGCGCCGACAACTAAAATAATTAAAAGCGCTTCGATTAATAACGCAGTTGCCTGCTGCATAAATATTTTATTGAGATTGTCTAGGTAAATGCCAGAACCGATAATCCAGCCCCATGGTTTAAAACCTTTTACATACGAGATTTTATCAACCGGTTCATCAGCTCCCGGCATAGGCCACTGATATGGCACAAAGCCTTCCCCTTGTTGTCTGACGATATTGGCCATATCGACAAATAATCGCACGCCATTAGGATCTTTCACGTTACTGAGTGATTTGCCATTAAGTTCAGGTTTGATCGGGTGCATGATCATGTTTGGCGTTGTGTCATTGATCCAATAGTAGTTATTGCCTTCATATCGTAATTTACTAATGGTTGCTTTGGCTGCGTCTTTTGCTTGTTGTTCGCTTAGCTCACCGCTAATTTGCTTTGTGTGGTAGGCGGCAATTACGCTGTGCGCGGCTTCAACAATGCTTTTTGTTTTTTGGTAGGACTCGTTTTTAAGTAAATCGTATTGAGAATTTAATGTAGCGGCACTGAGCAAGGCAAGGCCGAGTATGATTAAGCCGACTAATATGGCCAATCTTTGTTGGATGCTTATGCGGCGGAGTGTTGTCATAATGCCACCTTCCGGGTACGTTGAATGTTTTAATATTAGACTATAAATTTCGAAATATAATTTGACCTAAGACATTATTTTTATAAAAGAAATAGAAAAAGCGGGCAAGCCCGCTTTTCGTTTATAAGACTAATTGTGTAGCTGTTACTGTTTGAAGTGACGGTTAAAAAAGTCGGTGATCGTTTGGTGTAGGTGAGTTTGTACTTTCTTACCTCGCAAGCTGTGCTTTGAGCCAGGGTAAGTCATCATTTCAAACTGCTGTGCGTTGTCTTGCAGCTGTTTAAATAACTTAGTTGCGTGAGTAAACAGTACGTTGTCGTCTGCCATGCCGTGATAGATCATCAGTGGGCCTGAGAGTCCTTCAGCATACGGGAAAACTGCACTTTGTTCATAACCTTTAGCATTGGTTTGTGGGTGACCTAAATAACGCTCTGTGTAGTGAGTATCGTAAAGCGCCCAATCGGTTACCGGTGCACCTGATACGCCAGCTTTAAAGTAGTCGCCGGCTTTAAACATTGTCATTAACGCCATGTAACCGCCGTAACTGTGGCCATAAATACCAATACGTTCAGGGTCAACAAAATCTAAAGTACGTAAGAACTCGACACCTTTGATCTGATCTTGTACTTCAATTTCACCTAGGTGTTTGTAGATTGGATCTTCAAACTTTTTACCTCGGTTGTATGAACCACGGTTATCCAATTGGAACACAATGTAACCTTGCTGCACCATGTATTGGAAGTAGAGGTTTTTGCTGCGCCAACTATTAGTAACACGCTGCGCATGTGGACCACCATAAACGTTAACCATTACAGGGTATTTTTTACCAGCCTCAAGCGCTTTCGGTTTAAACAAACGGTAATGCATTTGTTGTCCGTCATCAGCTTTTAATGTACCGTATTCTGGTTCAACTAGGTCGTTTAAATACGGTGTAAGAGGGTGGTTGTTATCAAGGCGATTCGGTTCTAACCAAGTAATAAAATTACCTAGGTTGTCACGCAGCGATACTTGTGCTGGTTGGTTTACACTTGAGCTACGGTCAATAAAGGTTTTGTTATCTTTCGCCATAACTACCGAGTGGAATTTACCTGTGTCGGTTAAACGGCGAGGTTTTGATTTTTCAAATAGCTTTGCCGAGTAAAGATGGCTCTCAAGTGGTGTGTCAGCACGGCCTGAAAAGTAAATAAGGCCATTTTTTTCGTCAATGCTCTTAATGCTTTCAACAATCCAATCACCTTGTGTGATTTGACGCACTAAGGTGCCATCTACTTTATAAAGATATAGGTGTTTAAAACCATCGCGCTCAGATGCCCAAACAAAATGCTTTTTATCGTTTAAAAAACGTAAATCAAAATGCAAGTTAATCCAAGTATCGCTGGTTTCAGTGAGTGCAACTTTTTGTTTTTTGCTTTCACTGTTATAAAAACGTAACTCTAAACGTTGTTGAGAGCGGTTTTGCCATTGGTATGAAAGTGTCTTGTCGTCGTTTAACCATTTAGCGCGTGCAAGATAGATGTCTTTATCTTTGCCCATATCAACCCAGTCAATCTGCTGCGAGTTAAGGCTAACTACACCCAATTGAATATCAACATTATTGGTGCCGGTGAATGGGTAGCGCTGATTAAATAGTTTTACTTCGTCAGCGTAAATTTCGTTGCGAATAGCTTCAGCAACAGGTGACTCATCAATACGGGTGAACGCGATTTTTGCTTCATCGCCGCTCCACCAATAACCTGTCATTCGGCTCATTTCTTCTTGTGCAACAAACTCGGCCATACCGTTTTTAATGGTATCTGCGCCGTCGGTTGTTAGCTGAACTTCTTTACCCGTTGTTAGGTTTTGTACATATAAATTCTGTGCACGAATATAAGATACAAAATTGCCTTTTGGTGAAATTTTTGCGTCGGTTTCAAACTCGGGTGTATCGGTAAGTTTGCGCGATTGCTGTTTAGCTAAATCGTAATAATAAATATCACCATTTAGTGGGAATAAAAGCGCTTTGCCGTCTTTAGACCAAATGTACTCCATAATGCCTTTACCGAATACGCGCATACGTTCACGACGCGCTTTTTCTTCATCTGATAAAGTTTCTGGACCTGAAAAAATACTGTTTGAATCAACTAATAGTCGATTGGTTTTATCTTTTAGGTTGTATTCCCATAAGTCGTAACGGTTGTAGTCTTCTTTTTTGCCTTGCAGATAAGTTACACGGCTACCATCAGGTGAAAATTTTAATTTTACCGGTGCTTTTCCTGCCAAACTTGGATCAGAAAAAATGCGCTCAAGAGACAGTGGCTGAGCCAGTGCACTCGTGCTGATTACGCTTGCACTTGCCAAAGCAATCAATCTTTTATTCATTATTTACTCATAGTTGCTGTTATGTGTGATAACCAGATGGTATGAAGATATAGAATTAATGGCAACAAATTGCTATAAACGACGTAAACAAATTATAAGGTAATGTGATGTTTGAATTAGCAAAAGAGCTAAAACGCGATTGTATAGAGATTGCCGATTGGTCACTTTGTAAAGTGCTGTTGATGAATGATAGCCAATATCCTTGGTTTATTTTGGTACCTAAAGTAGAGGGTGCGCGGGATATTATTGATTTAACAGAGCAGCAGCAGAATCAATTACAACTTGAGTCACGTCAATTACAGCACTTAATTCGTGAGGTATTCTCGCCTTATAAATTAAATGTGGCAGCGCTTGGTAATGTAGTGGAACAATTACATATTCATCACATTGCGCGTTATCAAAACGATATTGCATGGCCACAACCTGTATGGGGAGCTTTCCCAGTGAAACCATATAGTAACGAACAATTACTACAATTAATTGAGCAATTTAACTTAACTGAATAAATTGTTTAGCGCAGCAAAATTTATAGACTAAGCTTAGTTTAAAGCGCTTTGAAATATAACATAAAACTACTTAAATATGCTGGTAAAGACCTGTTGGTTAATCGGTGCAACGAGTTCGCTCGAGCAAACAGAAAACTATAAAAAGGACGATCTTTATATGTCGACAGAAAACGCATTACTTACCATTTTGGTTGAAAAAATTAACAATGATACTCTGGTATTACCAACCCTTCCGGAAGTTGCAGTAAAGGTAAGAGAAGCTGCTGACAACCCTGAGATTAATTTAATGGATATGGGGGATGTTATTGCACATGATCCTGCACTTTCTGCGCGTATGATTAAGGTGGCTAATAGTGCATTTTTAGGACGTGCCGTTAAAGTATCGACACTTAATCAAGCGGTAACACGAATTGGTTTAAGGCAAATTAAAAACATTGCTACAGCAATGGCAATGGAACAACTGTTTGTTTCAAAAAACAAAGTGGTAAAAGAGTATTTATCTAAAAGTTGGCAAAAAACAGTTGATGTTGCGTCGTCGGCAATTACGCTGTTAAGCCTGCATTTAAAGGATAACAAGCACAGCTCGCTTAACATCGATACCATTACCTTGGCATCGCTAGTTTATAATATTGGTATTTTACCAATTTTAACCGAAGCAGAGCGCCACCAAGATGTATTTGCTAACCCACAGTTTTTAGCGCAAGCGATTCAAAAACTCGGTGGCCGTATCGGTGGTCATATTATGCGTGCGTGGGATTTTACTGACGAGTTTGTGGAAGTAGCAGAACTTTGGGCAAACCCTGAATATAAGCCTGAAAACCCATGTTATGTTGATTTTATTCGCATGGCGGCGATTAGTGAAGGCCTGCTGAATGTTGCAGACAAAGAAAAGTCATTGCAAGCCTACGTAGATAAAGGTGTGCTCTGTGATGTAGGTGTTTTAGAGAGTGAGGAATACTCAGAACTACTTAATGATGTAAAATCAATGTTTGCTTAACAACTAACAACATCACATAGCATTTTATGTGATGTTGCTATTCCGCCGTAGTTTGATTTGCAAGTTGCATCGGCTTATCACCGATTAATTCTGACACAGGCACCAGTTCAATACCTTGTTCTTTTAATGCAGTAATCGCATTGGGTAGGAATTTAATGGTTTCAGGGTAGGGGTGAGCAATTGCGATACCGCTTCCTGACTTTTTAGCAATATGAATTAATTGCTTTAAGCGAAACATCATCTGTTTTTCATTCGGAATATTATCTAAAAATACCTGACGCGATGCATTAGCAACGCCAAACAGCTTAGCCATATTCTGCGCTTGACTGTCTTTAGTGGTTTTACTATCAATAAAAAACAGTGAGCGTTCACGCAGGATCTCCATGGTCCACGCCATAGGCACTACCTTTTGCGTTAAAAATGAGCCCATATGATTATTAATGCCGATCACATCGGGGTAATCATTTAACGCCTCTACCAATTGGGTTTGCAGTGCCTGTTTGTCCATATCCGACGTAAGCGCGCCAGGTCCTAGTGCTTTACCACTAATTGCTTCCATTGGCACATGCAGAATTACATCGCGCGATAATTGCGATGCTCTGGTTGAAAAAGGCTTAGCGTAAGGGGTATAAGGCAAAATTGCGTATGACAATTCACCTGAGATATCTAATGCCGTTAAGTCGTTAGCGTGGTTACCAATATCATCAATTAAAATCGCCACACGAGCGGCAAAACAATTGCTGCTGAAAAGGGTTACTGCTAGTAGAAACAAACAAGTAATTGAACGCACAGGTATTCTTATTATTCTTTTTAATTATTATACCAATTTACCTAAGTGGCTAAATATCTTAGTGGATACCTTCGAAACTCAGCCGCTTAACAAACGGGTATCTATTCAAGGCTCATCCTGAGCCTTTCTCGAAACGCTACTAATAATGACCTATTTTTCTAGTAATTGCCACGCTTTTTCAAGTTGTAGATCATGGACTTTGGCATTAATGAATGTCTCTGTTTGTGGCTGTGTAAAATCGCCATTATGGGCAAAGTTATGCTGTAAAACAGGGTAGTCAGGTAGTATGCCAGAACCTTCGATTGAGCGACCGCTAGGGGTGTAATATTTAGCTGTCGTAAGCTTTAAAGCAGTTTGTCCATCGCCTAGTGGAATAAGTGATTGCACAGAGCCTTTGCCATATGAACGTGTGCCAACTAATTGTGCACGTTGATTATCTTGCAGCGCACCGGCAAGAATTTCTGCAGCAGATGCAGACCCTTCGTTAATTAACACAATAATCGGCGCGCCGCCTAGTACGTCACCCTCTTGTGCATAATATTCTTGATTTGCTTCAGCAAAGCGCCCTTTAGTGCTCACTATGACGCCGCTTTCTAAAAATAAATCAGAGACTTCAATTGCACTATCAAGAATGCCACCAGGGTTGTCACGTAAATCGATAATTAGTCCGTTAATTTCACCGGCGACAATTTGCGAAAGATGGGCAAGCTCTTTGGCAACATCATACAAAGTATGATTGTTGAAATTGATAATGCGTAAGTAGGCGATACCTTGGCTGTTAATGTTACCTTTTACACTTTTGAGGTCGATTTTTTTACGCTCCACCTCGAAAAGTAACGGTTGTTCATGGCCATTTCGTGCAATGGTGAGTTTAACGTGTGGTTTTTGCTGCTGATTAATTAATTGAGAGACTTGCTTGATTGGTTGGTTGATCACTGAAATGTCGTTTATTTTCAGTAGAATATCACCTTTTGTTAACCCCGCTGTTTGAGCTGGTGAGTTTTCAATCGCAGCCACAATTACAATATGCTTCTCACGCTGCTCTACCTCTATACCTAATCCGGTGTAGCGGCCATTTGCAACATTAAACAAGGCTTCAAGTTCAGTTTGGTCAAGAAACTCAGAATGGGGATCGAGTTGTTTGAAAATGGATTCGATAGCATGTTGGTTAAGTTTGTTTGCGTCGATATCATCAACGTAAAAATGCTCGATATTGGCGAGCACTTCAGCCATCGAAATATGAGATGTAGTCTTCGCGTCAGCTGATACAGCCGACACCCAGAATAAACATGCTAAAGCACAGATTTTTAAACTATTAAGAAAAAAAGTCATTGGCTCACTCCTCAAATGAGGTGTAGCCAATTATGAATCCTAAATTCGTCTACACCATTTAATAGGGTTTACCGCTCTTCCCTTATGCCGTATTTCAAAGTATAGACTAGGATTTGATTGTCCACCGCTTTGTCCGACTAAAGCAATTTGTTCTCCGGCTCTTACTTTATCGCCAACTTCCTTCAAAAGCGCTTGGCTGTGGCCGTACAGGCTCATAAATCCTTTACCATGATCAATTACAATTACCCAGCCAAATCCTTTTAACCAATCGGCAAATAATACTTGTCCGTCGGCAATTGTTTTTACCGGCGCACCTTCTTTACCGTTCATTAAAACGCCTTTCCAGCGCAGGCTACCGTGTTTTTTCTGGCCGAACCTATGAGCTAATTTTCCGTGTGACGGCCAATCGAGCTTGCCTTTTTGTTTTTGTAGACCAATTAGCTTAACTTCGCTTTCTACGAGTTCTTGATTAAGTTGTTCAAGGGTTTGCTTTAATACTTGTTCATTTTGCTTTAAATACACAAGTTGAGATTGGGTTTTTTGTAAGGTGCTTTTCAGCGATTGGTAATTCGCTTTTTGCTCTTTTTTGGCAACCACTAGTTTTTCTTGCTGCTGCTGTTGTGTATTTAGCAGTTTTTCAAGCTGGGTTTGATTTTGTGCCAGTAATTGTCGGCTATTTTCTAATTCAATTAGTGTTGTTTTTAATTTTTCGAGTTCTTTTATGCGCGCGTTATTTAAATATTGATAGTAATTTAATGTGCGCTCAACATTCTGCACCTGATCTTGGCTTAAGAGTAACTTGCCATAATCATGGTTGCCAGTCATAAAAGCACTGCGCAGTTGCGCGGCAAGTGCTGACTGCTGATTTTTCTTGTCGATTTCGAGCGATTTTATTTTATCTTTAAGCGTTGCCTGTTCCGTTAGATTTAACTCAACATCAAACTTTAGCTGTTTTAGTTTTTTAGAGCTTTCGGCAATGGCGAGATCGGCTTTTTTAAGGTCTTTTTCAGTTTTATCTAGCAGTGCTTGCTGCTCTTTAAAGGTTTTATTAGTGTTCTTAAGTTGCTCTTGAACTTGGTTAAGATCATCTTTAGTACGTTCGGTATTAGCTTGCGAAGCGCAAGCTAATACCAATAAAACAACAAATAAATAACAGCGACGCATGGCTTAGTTTAACTTCATAATTGTTTCGCCAGTCATTTCGCTTGGCTGCTCCATGCCCATTAAGTGAAGCATTGTAGGTGCTACATCGCTTAACTTTTTACCCTGTAACGGTGTTGCATTGCGGCCAACATAAATAAATGGTACTGGCTCACTGGTGTGTGCCGTGTGTGCTTGACCCGTTGTTGGATTAACCATTTGCTCGGCGTTACCGTGGTCGGCTGTAATAAGTGCTTCTGCCCCTGTTTTCTCTAACGCTTCGACAACACGGCCGATGCAGCTATCAACGGCTTCGCACGCTTTCACCGCGGCTTCAAATACCCCAGAGTGGCCAACCATATCGCCGTTCGGGTAGTTACAAATAATTGCATCGTATTTACCGGATTCAATGGCTTCAACTAATTTGTCGGTTAGCATTGCTGAATTCATCTCTGGTTGAAGGTCGTACGTTGCTACTTGCGGTGATGGAATTAGGATGCGCTCTTCGCCTTCAAACTCGGCTTCACGGCCGCCACTAAAGAAGAAAGTTACGTGCGCATATTTCTCTGTTTCAGAAATACGAAGTTGGGTTTTGTTGTGTTTTTCTAACCATTCACCAAACACGTTTGCTAGTTTCTCTGGTGGGAAAGCCACGGTCGTTTTGATGTCTGCTGCGTACTCAGTCAACATCACAAAATCAGCAAGTTGTGGTGATTTTTGTTTAGTAAAACCAGTAAAATCAGCATCCACAAATGCACGTGTCATTTGACGCGCGCGGTCAGCACGGAAGTTCATAAATAACACAGCATCGCCATCATTAATAGTAGCGGGGCTGTCGTTATCAAGAATTGCGGATGCTGAAATAAATTCATCATTTTCGTCGCGTGAATAGGCAGCATTTAGCGCTTCTAACGGACAAGTATAAGAATGTTCTGCAGTGCCTAATGTCATTAGGTTATATGCGCTTTCTACACGTTCCCAGCGGTTATCGCGGTCCATTGCAAAGTAACGGCCAACTAGGCTTGCAATGCGGCCTACACCGAGCTCTTCGCACTTTTGTAAAACATCTTTAATCGGTTGCTCTGCGCTTCTTGGTGCGGTATCACGACCATCTAAAAAGCCGTGTACATAGATTTTTTTCGCGCCACGTTTTGCAGCTACTTCAATGGCAGCGATAATATGTTCATGGTGGGAATGTACGCCGCCTGGACTTAAAAGACCCATTAAGTGAACGGCTTTATCGTTGGCAATCGCTTTATCTATTGCGTTTACAATTGCTGGGTTTTCAGCAAATTCACCGTCATCAATCGCTTTGGTAATACGTGTGAAATCTTGGTATACGATGCGGCCAGCGCCTAAATTAACGTGACCTACTTCAGAGTTACCCATTTGGCCATGAGGTAAGCCAACATCTAAACCTGAGCCTGAAATAAGGGTACTTGGGTATTCTTGCCACAAACGGTCCATAACCGGTGTGTTAGCCGCTAAAATAGCATTGCTTTCTGTTTTTTCACTGTATCCCCAACCATCTAAGATAATCAGTACCAAAGGTTTTTTCTGTAACGACATTCTCATTCCTCATCCAAATAGAATTGCGCGTATCAGCACGGCGCACAAAATAGCGCGACATTTATACCATTTTTTAACCACAGATTCAGCAGTTAAGGTATTCACATTTAAAATTTTCAACTGAAACTCTAGCAGAGCTAGAATTTATTCATATCATCCGTGTATACTTGGCCACTTTTAATGTAAAGAAAAATTGAGAAAGTGATGGCACAATTTGTCGAATTTGTAACTAACAACCTGATTTTATGTTTAATTTGGGTTGGCTTATTAGGCGCCATTGTACTTGGGTGGTTTAAATCTCGCTTTTCAGCGGTAAAACAGGTTAATCCTCAACAATTGACACATTTAGTCAACCGTGAGAACGGTTTAGTTGTTGATATTCGTGCCTTAAAAGACTTTAATCAAGGTCATATTGCAGGCAGCGTTCACTTAGCTGCTGAAAAAGCCAAGCAAGGTGAATTTGTTGGCCTTGAAAAGTCAAAGAACGACCCAATTATCTTGGTATGTGTTTCAGGCATGACTGCGCAGTCTATTGCAAATGGGCTGGTTAAAGCAGGCTATGAACAGGTTAATGTACTATCGGGTGGTATTACTGCGTGGCAAAACGCTAACTTACCGCTGACTACAGGAAAATAATCATGGCAAATATTGTTATTTATACGAAACCAACATGTCCTTTTTGTGTGCGAGCAAAAATGCTGTTAGCGCAAAAAGGTGTTGAGTACACGGAAATTGATATTGCCGCTCAGCCTGAACTTCGCGATGAAATGATTGCTAAAGCAAACGGTGGATACACAGTGCCGCAAATTTTTATTAACGACCAACACATTGGTGGTTGTGATGATATGTTTGCACTAGAACAGTCTGGTCGTTTAGACAGTTTGCTTGTTTAAAACAAAATTTAGGAAAATAAAATGACAGAAGAGAATCAAAACTTAGGCGCAGAACAACAAGCAGAAGGTCCTCAGTTTGCAGTTCAACGTATTTACGTGAAAGACGTTTCTTTCGAAACACCAAACTCACCAACTATTTTCCAAAAGGAATGGACACCAGAAGTTAAACTTGACTTAGATACACGTTCTAACAAGTTAGAAGACGGCGTATTTGAAGTAGTACTTTCAGTAACAGTTCATGCGACACTTGGTGAAGAAACAGCATTTTTATGTGAAGTTCAACAAGCTGGTATTTTTGCAATTGGTGTTGCAAACGAAGGTCAACTAGCGCATATGCTAGGTGCTTTCTGCCCGAACGTATTATTCCCATATGCACGTGAAACTGTGTCAAACATGGTTAACCGTGGTACTTTCCCACAGTTAAACCTAGCGCCAGTTAACTTTGATGCGCTATTTGCACAATACGTGCAACAACAAGCCGCTCAAGCTGCTGACGCATAATTAATTATGACTACTTCAGCAGATAATGCTGTTGCAGTACTAGGGGCGGGCTCTTACGGGACCGCCCTTGCTATTTGTTTTGCACGAAATGGTCACAATGTCGTCCTGTGGGGTCGTAACAAAGATCATATTGAAGCATTAGCAACAGCACGTGAAAACCAGCAATACTTGCCTGGTGCACAGTTTCCTGAATCACTATCACTAAATGATGATTTAGCTGCGACAGTGGCATCGTCTGATGTAGTGCTGGTGGTTGTGCCAAGTCACGCATTTTCCGAAACGCTTAAAGCAATTAAACCGCACTTAACAGCGGGAGCAAGAGTGCTATGGGCAACCAAAGGGCTAGAGCCAAATACTGGGCGCTTGTTACAGCAACTTGCTGCCGAAGTGTTAGGTGATGATGTGAGCCTTGGTGTGTTATCGGGGCCAACATTTGCGAAAGAAATGGCTATTGGTTTACCGACCGCTATTTCACTGTCATCAACGGATACAAAATTAGTTGATGATGTATCTGAGATGCTTCACTGTGGCCGTTCATTCCGTGTTTATTCGAACGATGACTTGGTTGGTGTGCAGCTTGGTGGTGCGATTAAAAATGTGATCGCAATCGGAGCTGGTATTTCTGACGGTTTTGGTTTTGGTGCGAATGCACGTACTGCGTTAATCACCCGTGGATTGGCTGAAATGTCGCGTTTAGGCGTTGCTCTTGGTGCTAAACCTGAGACCTTTATGGGCATGGCCGGTTTAGGTGACTTAATCTTAACCTGTACCGACAATCAATCGCGTAACCGCCGTTTTGGTTTAGCGCTTGGTAAAGGTCAGTCAGTTGAGCAAGCACAACAAGAAATTGGCCAAGTGGTTGAAGGTTATCGCAATACCAAAGAAGTGTTTTTACTTGCTGAGCGCAGTGGTATTGAAATGCCAATTTGTGAGCAAATTTACAATGTGCTTTATAAAGGGCAAGACGTAAAGCTTGCTGCAATGAACTTACTTGGCAGGCAGAAAAAAGCGGAAGCTTAGTTCTAATTTCAAAAATAGCTATATCTGTTTAAAAAGGCTTTACCGCTTAAGTGTGGTAAAGCCTTTATTCTTATTAGCCTTGTATATCTTTTGATAACGTAGTTCTATTCAATTGGTTTACACAGCGCCTTCAAAATCAAACTGTCGCCATGCTTCGTAAATAAATACGGCAACGGCATTGGATAAATTCATGCTGCGGCTATCTGGCATCATTGGAATACGCAGCCTTTGCTCTGTTGGCAGTGACTCAATCACTTCATTTGGTAAGCCACGAGTCTCAGGACCAAACATTAAACAGTCGCCGCGTTCGAATTTAGCTTTATGGTAATGGCCTGAGCCTTTTGTAGTGCAGGCAAAAACGCGCTTTGGTTGTACTTTAGCAAAAAAGGCATCTAAATTTGCGTGACGTTCAACGTGGCTAAACTCATGGTAATCTAGTCCAGCTCTACGCACTCTTTTGTCGTCCCATTCGAAGCCTAATGGCTCAATAAGGTGAAGGTTAAAACCAGAATTAGCGCATAGGCGAATAATATTTCCGGTGTTGGGTGGGATTTCTGGTTGATAGAGTACAATGTCTAAC
This sequence comes from Pseudoalteromonas sp. NS-SX12, assembly GCF_057367955.1. NCBI lineage: Bacteria > Pseudomonadati > Pseudomonadota > Gammaproteobacteria > Alteromonadales > Pseudoalteromonadaceae > Pseudoalteromonas > Pseudoalteromonas sp. NS-SX12. The sequence goes on from NZ_CM170634.1 coordinate 1,703,089, forward strand.
ATGGGAAGTCTCAAATTTATAGTTTCTCTTAGTTTAACAAAGCTTTCAGGTTAGATACTATATGTTTTGAGCGTGATGCAGGTAAGGTTTGTCATTTTAAAAATGAAAGAAAAAGATTATGCATATTGGGTTAAGCTCTCGAGCAGTTTAACTCTTGTTTTAGCAAGCACCATGGTTGCAGCAAAGTTTTGGGCGTGGATGAGCACCGGCTCTACCACTATGCTGGGTTCGTTAACTGATTCTTTGCTTGATATTACGGCATCTGCTATTAACTTTTGGGTGCTTCGAATTGCACTTGTACCAGCAGATGATGACCACCGCTTTGGTCACGGTAAAGCTGAATCGTTAGTAGGGCTTGGGCAAGCAGCATTTATTGCTGGTAGCGCGTGCTTGCTGGCGTTTTATGGTGTAGAGCGATTATTTAACCCGGTAAAAAGCGAAGCAGTATTTACCGGCGTTGTTGTTAGTATTTATGCCGTGGTGTGTACCTTATTAATTATCGCAATTCAGCATTGGGCATTAAAGCAAACTAAATCGGTAGCGATAAAGGCTGATTCAGTGCATTACAAAGGCGATTTACTGCTAAATTTAAGCGTTATTGTTGCCCTTGTACTGGCCAATATTGGTTGGGTATACAGTGATGGTGTATTTACCTTGCTGATTGCGGGTTATTTATTTTACAACGCTTATGATGTTGCAAAAGAATCAACTGATTATTTAATGGATAAAGAGTTAGCTGATGACATTAAGTTGCAAATTGAACAGGCGGTGTTATCTCACTCTGAGGTGCTTGGTTTTCATGAGTTACGCACTCGTCAAAGCGGGCCTACCAAATTTATTCAATTGCATTTAGAGCTTGATAGTAACCTTACTTTAGCAAATGCTCACCGTATTTCGGTTGAAGTGGAAGAGGCCATTCACAGTATCATGGATGGCGAAGTGGATGTGCTTATTCACAAAGATCCGTTTTAAAAAATTGAAAAATATCATTTAGAGCAAGATCGCGAATAGCATCTTGCTCAAATAAAATCTCATGCAAACTGCCGTGATAACATTTCTTTTGCATTGTTTTATTGCGTGCTACAACCTGATCTTGCCACGCGTTGGCAACTATCGTATCGCGCTCAGCCTGCATCAATAAAATAGGTAATTCTGTGGAGGTGGATTGGATTTGGTCAATTGCCCAAAATGCCTGTTTGAGCCAACCTACAGTTACCCCGCCGAGCTGCAGTGTTGGGTTCTCTTTATACAAAGTGCGAAATGCATTGTAGCGCGTTTCACATTGCATCAGTGGATTGTCCTGAAATGGCTTTTCTAGGTATCCAGATTGGCCAAAAAAGTAATGTGTATTTAAGCCAAGTAAATTGAGTATATTTACGATTAATTTTGCTAAAGGGTATGGAAAGCCAGGTGTTGGAATGCCGAACATAGGGGCACTGAGCACAGCTTTTTCAAATGGGTGTCTATGATTTGCCAAGTACAAATAGCTAATTGCAGCGCCCATTGAGTGTGCCAGTAAATAGTGTTTACCTTGCCAGTTTTGCTTTACGACTTGTTCAACAAAGAGTGAAAGCCCTTGTATATAGTCTTCGAAGCTATGAATGTAGCCCTTATCTGCAACGGGTAATAAACGGCTCGACACACCTTGCCCAAGATGGTCGCACATAAATACGGCAAACCCTTTGCTATAAAAATCATAGGCGAGCTCTTGGTATTTTAAATAGCTTTCACAGCGACCATTTACTATGGTCACAGCTGCTTTGGCGTTATTCGGTATTATAAACGCGTAGCCAAGTTGATTGCCATGAAACGCTAACTTAGCGTGAGTGACGGTTGACCAAAATTGTGCGATGTTATGTTGTTTAGTCATGATTTAGGGTAATGGTTACTTTTAAGCCTGAATTGTGTTGATTTTCGAGTGTAATGGCACCTTTGTGTATTTCTACAGCATGTTTAGTTATTGCTAGACCTAATCCAGTGCCGCCGCTATTACGCTCTCGCGATTGTGAAATGCGGTAAAAGGGTTCAAGTAGCATAGGTAATTCTGACGCTTCGACACCTTCACCATCATCGCTAATTGTTACAATTACGGCTTTATCGCAATCTGTAATATCGCAGTGAATCGTTTTTTTGGCATATCTAATAGCGTTACGCAAAATATTTTCAAATGCGCTGGCGATAAGTGCAGCATCTAACTCGAGTTGTTTGCTGGTAGAGCCTGTTACTTTGAGCTGTTTATGCTGTTGCTCCGATTCAAATTCCGCGTCTTTGAGCACTTGCTGAAGAATTGATTGCAATGGCTGAAGGTCTTTTTGAATATACTGATTATTCGCTTCTAACCTAGATAGCTTTAATACATCTGAGATCATCTGATCAAGATTGTTTGCCTCTTTTTCGATGCGTGATAAATAACTTTCTTGCTCGCTTGATTGTTTAAGTTGTGCAAGCCCTGTCGCCATTTGTAAGCGTGTTAAGGGAGAGCGTAACTCGTGTGATACATCGGCCATTAGGCGCTTTTGGCTGGTGACTAAAGATTCTAGGCGCTGCGCCATAACATTAAAGTCGCTTGCCAGCATTGTGAGCTCATCGCCTGATTTACGATTCATTTCAATACGGGTATCAAGTTGTCCATTGGCAAGTTGTGTTGTCGCGCGTTTAATTTTATTTATCGGTTTTATTAGTGTTCGACTAAACAGTAAACTTAACAGTAAGGTTGCGCCGATAACGACCAGCGTTTTTAGCCATGCTGGCATTAAAATAATTCGCAAACCAAGTGGCGGAGTACGCCAAGGTTCAATTTCATACATTAGGAATGTTTGTTGTTGATACGATACTTTAACTGGCCCTAACGCGCGGTATTTATCTGTGGTGATAATTTGTGGCTCTAGCTGTTGGGTAAATGCGAGTAAACTTACATCAGGCTGTTGCGTATTTTGCTGGTTAAAAAACGCCAGATTGGAGTCGATTTGCGTAAAATACAACAAACGATGACGGGCAATGCGTGGATGTGACGCCAGTTGCTCTAGCGTTTTATCGGGCTTTTTATGCTGTGCACGTTCGAGACCATTTGCCAAACGTTTTAGGTTGATAAGCTTTGGGCCATGAAGTTTATGACTATCAACATTAGACTCAGTAAGCTGGCTAAAAACAAAAAGCACAGTTAAAGTGAATAAAATGGTTAACCAAAACCAACTAAACACTTTAAAAAATAGGTAATTTCTTGGGTTAAATTTATTTAGCATCAGTTAATTTCCAAGCAAAATATAGCCTGCACCACGCACGGTTTTAATTTTTTCTTGCTCGATGTGCTCTGCTATTTTTTTACGAATATTACTGACATGCATGTCGATAGAGCGGTCAAAGGCGGCAAGTTTTCGACCTAGCACTTGCTCGCTAATTGTCTCTTTGCTAACGATTTCACCTTGGTTATTTAACAGTAAAAACAATATTTCAAACTCCGTACCAGTAAGCTCAATTTTTTGCTCTGCAGCAAATGCTTCGCGGGTATGCGGCGTTAGCCTAATGCCATTTTCTTCAATAATGGCGTTGCTGTGCATTTGCTGAATATTTTCGATTCGGCGTGTGATTGCTTTCACCCTGGCTAATAATTCGCGGTGATTAAATGGCTTGGCTAAATAATCATCAGCGCCAAGTTCTAAGCCAAATATACGGTCAAAATCTTCGCCTTTTGCGGTTAGCATAATAACAGGAGTAAGTTTGCTTTGGCGCAGCTGTTTTAATACTTCGAACCCGTCAAGGCCAGGTAACATCACATCAAGTAAAATAACATCGTAGTTTTGTGCAAGCGCTTGCTCTAAGCCCGTATCCCCGCGGTGACACGCTGTGATATTAAACTCATGGGAAGAAAGGTACTCGGTAAGTAACTCGCTAAGTTCTATGTCATCATCAATTAGAAGTACGTTCATTTCTTTGCCTTGCAATACAACTGATACGCTTATTTTAAGGGGAATTTATGCAGCCAAAAAGCAATTTACACAACCTTTACATTGCTTTGCGTTGCTTTTCATTGAGCTTGCTAAAGTAACCATAACACCAAATAAGACCCAACTGGAGAATGTTATGAAATTTAAAATGTTAGTTTCGGCGGCAGTATTATCAATTGCAGCACTTTCAAGCAGCGTAGCAATGGCAAAACCGCATAAAGAGGGCTTTAACATGTACCGAATGTTACTTTCAGAGCGCGGTATTTCACGTTTAGATTTAACTAAAGTGCAACAAGATAAAATAAAAAGTATTGCTGATGCAGAAAAAGCAGCGCTAAAAGCATTTAAAGAGCGCAATCCGAATACACGTGCTGATGCTAAAGCACTTGTGCATGCTGAAGTATTTGATGAAGTGGCATTTAGACAAATGCTTGCTAAACAACAAAGTGAACGCACCGAGCTTACTGTTATGAAGGCGAAAAATAAAAATGCAGTTTGGAATACGTTAACGACAGAGCAGCAGGAAAAGCTTAAAAAAGTAATGAAACGTAAAAATAAGCACAAGCGTTCAAAGCATCATGCAGAAAAGTAGCTAACAGATACTGTAACTAACCAAATATATTGTTTGTGTTTGGTTAGTGCGTCTTTTTATCGTATTTATGTTTGTGAATTTTTGTACAGTTTGAGGTGCGCAAGGCGTACGAATTTTATTCATTTAATCACAAAGTTAAACACTTTTTTCTTGCCCAAGGCGCTAATGTAATTTCAGGACAATAAGGAAATTACATTATGAATAATATAAAGAACAAACTAGGATCGGCATTTGTTGTGCCGGCATTATGTGTGCTGTCTGTTGCGTGTGATAGTGACTCGCATCAATATCGAGATACGTCTCAACCGGTCGTCATCGACTTTAATGATGACCATCATGATTTTTCAGCGCTATTCTCAGACTACCCGCAAGGGCAAGAAGGTTTTTTCGAACTGGCATCTTCTTACCAACAGTTACCAACACCTTATGAAGATAAGCATGCCTATCGCTTATATGGTAGTAACCGTTCAGATGATTTATTTATGGGGCTTTATGGCAAAATTGATAATTTAAAGCCAGCAAAGCGCTATAACCTTTCGTTTAAAGCCACCATAGTTACCAATATTCAATCAAATTGTGCAGGCATTGGCGGGCCACCAGGTGAGTCCGTTTATATCAAAGTTGCAACTCACTCAGAGCAGCCTAAAAATAGCCTTAAAGATGGAATATATCGCCTTAATTGGGATGTAGGCACACAAGGCGAACGAGGAGAGCACAGTCAGGTGGTAGGGGATATTAGTAACGGTATCGATTGTATGGCAGAAAATCGTTATATTGCGAAAGAGATGACTTCCGAGGTAAGTATTCCTGTCACGGCTAATGATAATGGCGATGTATGGGTTATGGTTGGCAGCGATTCGGGTTTTGAAGGGCCATCTGAATTATTTATTTCACATATTTCAGTGGCCTTTACAGATTAATCCGAGTTCAGGCTAATTAATCTTTAAAAAAGCCTTCTTGGTTTGCAGCAAGCATTGCTTCGATGTCTTCGATAGACTCAGGAGTAAATGCTTGCTCAGGCGTTAGAGGTGTGGAAATCGTGTGATTTTCTTCTGACCATTCGCCTAGATCAATAAGTTGACAGCGTTTAGAACAAAAAGGGCGAAATTTAGCGCTTTCTTGCCAGATAACCTCTTTTTGGCAAGTAGGGCAATTTACTGTTGTTGGCATAAAAATAACTTCAATTACGTTGATTGTGCAAATGTTAGAGAATAACTATGTTTGAGTAAAGCGCTTGGTTTAAATCAGCCGTTCAATATCCCATAGGTAATGCAGATCTCGTTCATCGTTCTCTAACCCAAGTTTATAGCGTAACTTAAACTCTCAATTCATGCGTTTAGTAACTGGTAACACGGTTAATCTCGGCAAGACTAGTTACCCCTGACGCAGCTTTTTCTAGACCTGAAAGTCGTAAACTATTAAATCCACTCGCTAATGATGCTTTGGCGATATCCAAAGAATTCCCGCCCGACATAATGATTTGTGATATTTCAGAGGTAATTCGCATTACTTCATAGATACCGACTCGACCTTTATAACCTTCTGTACAATGTTCGCACCCAACAGCTTTAAATAATGTAATATTGCCTATCTGCTCGTCTGAGAAACCCTGCGACTTGAGTTCTTCGATCGGTAAGGTTTCAGGTGTTTTACAATTATTGCAAAGGCGACGAGCAAGGCGCTGTGCAATGATTAAGCTAATTGAACTTGCAACATTGTACGCGGGTACGCCCATATTAAGTAAGCGGGTAAGGGTTTCGGGTGCCGAGTTAGTGTGTAGTGTACTTAATACTAAGTGACCGGTTTGCGCTGCTTTGATCGCGATTTCAGCGGTCTCTAAATCACGTATCTCACCAACCATTACAATGTCGGGATCTTGGCGAAGGAAAGCGCGCAGTGCGTTTGCGAATGTCATATCTGCTCTTGGGTTAATCTGTACTTGATTAACACCGACAAGGTTTATCTCGACAGGGTCTTCGGCTGTGGAAATATTAACCTCGGCTTTGTTTAAAATATTTAAGCCGGTGTAGAGTGATACCGTTTTACCTGAGCCTGTTGGACCTGTAACTAAGATCATGCCTTGAGGTTGTGACAGTGCATCTAAATACATGGCTTTTTGCGCCGGCTCATAACCAAGCACATCAATACCGAGCATTGCACTGCTCGAATCTAAAATACGCATTACAATTTTCTCTCCCCATAAAGTGGGTAGGGTAGAGACACGAAAATCGATACTTTTTTTCGCTGTAATTTTTAATTTGATACGGCCATCTTGTGGTTTACGCTTTTCTGCAATATCTAGTTGAGACATTACTTTCACACGAGCTGAAATTCGTGACGATAACATTTGCGGCGGCGATGCGACCTCATGCAGAATACCATCAATACGAAAACGGATACGATAGGTCTTCTCGTAGGGCTCAAAGTGTAAATCAGATGCACCTTTGCGTATTGCATCCATCAAAATTTTATTGATATATACAATAATAGGGGCATCGTCTTTGTCTTCTTGTGCAGCGTCGCTAAGATTAGCACTTGTGTCTTGAACTTCGATATCACCAAACTGCTCAAATTCATCATCTGTGAGTTCTAAATTATCAGTCTTACTGAAAATGGATTCGATAGATTGTTCAAGTCCATTGAAGTCGACGACAATGGCTTCTGTTTGAAGCCCTGTATTAAATTCAAAATCCTCAAAGGCATCAAAATTTGTAGGGTCAGAGGTGGCTAAAAATAACGTTCTCCCACGTTTTGATAAAGGGAGCAGGTGATGTTTTTTAACTAACTCTTCGCTAATGTTATCAAGTGGAATGCTACTTGGATCGACGCTCGCAATGTTTAAAGTTGGTAGGTTAAACCAAGATGAGCAATGAGCTGCAAGTTGCTTTGAAGACAGTTTGCTATTGTTGAGTATAAATTCACAGATGTGCGCCGATGCGTTTGCTGAGGAGCTAACCTGTTCATGTGCAATAAACCCCATCGCAACACATTTACGAATAAGCGGAGAGTTTACATTCATCGTTTGCCTCCAATTCAATCTACTTTAAGTGTTGTTGAGATTAATCGGATTGCAAGTTTTATGACAAATCAGGTAATTATTATGTTTTAGGATTTGAAGTTTTACTTTGAGCGCAAACTATTACGTAGCTACTGATTGTTTTCGGTATGAATACAGAAATTTTATCTGTTTGATAGCTTTTGATGAATTGCCATTGCTTGAGCATATGTTTTGTCTAATGACAATGTGTTATCAATAACGTAATCTGCTTTTTTTAACTTAATAATCCTCGGCATTTGAGCTGCAATAATCTGTTTTATTTGCTCTTTATTGACACCGTCACGCTCACTACCTCGCATAATTTGCAGTTCCTCGGGAATGTCCACTAATAGTGTTTTTTCACATAACTTATCAAGGTTATTTTCAAATAGCAGAGGCGCGTCCAAAATAACGTAGGGTCCATTTGCTACATTTAATTGCTCTAAGATTTCTTGGCGGATGACAGGGTGTAATAAGTTATTAAGCCACAGCTTCTCGGATTCGTTTGAGAAGATAAGCTTTCTTAGTTCAGCTCGATTGAGCTCACCATTATCTAAAACAATCTGAGAGCCAAAATGTGCTTTAATTTTTTTAAGGCTGGGTGAGTTAGGTGCAACAACTTGCTTTGCTATGGCATCCGCATCAACAACAGTGATACCGAGTTTTTTGAAATAGTTTGATACAGTGGATTTTCCGGTGGCAATACCACCGGTTAATCCGATTACTGGAGCTGGCATATTAAAAGGTTAAAAAATTAAAATAAGCTATTTGGATTTGCTCACCCCAAATGAGGGTAATCCAGCCTGCTATTGCAATGTAAGGCCCAAAAGGAATTGGTGTTGCTTTATCTTTCCCTTGTATTGAAAGAAGCGTAATCCCAATTATTGCACCTACCAAGCTCGACATTAACACTATCATTGGTAAATACTGCCAGCCTAAAAGGGCACCAAACACAGCCATTAGCTTAAAGTCACCATAGCCCATACCCTCTTTGCCGGTGAGTAATTTAAATACCCAATATACCGACCAAAAAACGAGGTAACCTGCGGCTGCACCAATAATAGCTTGCGATGGTTCAATAGTAAGTCCCATAACAGACGCTATTAATACCAACCACAGTAATGGCAATGTAATTTGATCCGGCAATAACATATGATCAATATCAATGAAAATAAGTGATATTAGTGCGTATGTCAGTATTAAGTACAAAGCGGCTTGCTCAGTTACGCCGAAATAATACGCTATCACAAGACCAGACAAACCAGTTAAAAGCTCAATGCTGGGGTAACGAACTGAAATTTTGTTACCACAGCAGGCCGCTTTACCGAGTAGAAGTAGCCAACCAAATACTGGTAAATTGAACCAAGGTTTAATTTGTGTATTACAATGCGGGCAAGTTGAGCTTGGCGTAATTAAATTAAATGCCTTTGTGCTTGCCTCATAAGGTGTTTTTAAATTGTCAGCAAGTAACAAACTGCATTCAGCCTTCCACTCATTTTCCATCATTTTAGGTAAACGATAGATAACAACGTTTAGAAAACTACCGATGCAAATGCTTACTAAAAAAACAGTTAAATAGTACAGCCAAGGTGCTAATGTAAATGCCTCTACAATATAATTCATGAATTTTAACCGCCGACTACGCTTCCTAATTGGAATATTGGCAAGTACATCGCAACAATTAATCCGCCTACAAGTACACCCAATACAGCCATAATCAAAGGTTCCAGTAGGCTAGAAAGACCATCAACTGCATCATCGACCTCTTGTTCGTAAATCGTAGCAACTTTACCTAACATTTCATCAAGTGAACCTGATTCTTCGCCAATAGCGACCATTTGAATAACCATATCAGGGAATACACCTGAATTTTTCATAGCGAAATTCATTTGGTTACCCGAGCTCACTTCATTTTTTATGTCTAAAATAGCATCTCGATATACCGCATTGCCTGACGCACCTGCAGCAGAATCCAGAGCATCAACTAAAGGAACGCCTGCTGCAAATGTTGTTGATAGTGTTCGTGCGTAACGAGCAACTGCAGCTTTATCTAAAATCATGCCTACAACAGGAAGTTTTAAGATTGCTTTATCAGTGTTGTCTCTTACGTTTTTGTTTGATGCATGAATTTTTTTGAAAGTGAATAATACTAAACCTATACCACCGAACACTATATACCAGTATGCTTGCATAAATTCAGATATACCGATAACAAATTGTGTGAATGCTGGTAGCTCAGCTCCGAAGCCTGCAAACACTTGCTCAAATTGAGGAACAACAAAGATAAGTAATATTGCAGTTACGATAAACGCAACTGTCAGTACTGCAACAGGGTAGAACATCGCCTTTTTAATTTTAGACTTTAAGGCTTCTGCTTTTTCCTTATAAAGTGCAACTCGATCAAAAATTCTATCTAAAGCACCAGATTGCTCTCCTGATTCAACTAAATCACAATATAAATCATCAAAATACTTAGGGTGAGCTCTTAGCGCTTTACTAAGGGGGTCACCAGCTTTCACTTCATCAGCTATTTTAGTGATAAGCTTTTGTAATGATTTATTTTCACTACCTGAAGCAATCATATCTAATGCTTGAATTAGCGATACACCAGCCAGTAACATCGTGGCAACCTGCCGGGTAAACATTGCAATGTCTTTGGCTCTAATTGGCTTGTCATTATTAAACCCAAACAAGGGCTGTGCTTTTTTCTTGACCTTTGAGGGTGTGATACCTTGTTTACGTAATTGAGCTTTAACTATGGCAATACTTGGACCGTTTAGCTCTCCTTCCATTTTTTTACCACGGGCATTTACACCAACCCAAGAAAATGTTGTCAGGCTTTTATTATTGTCTTTTTTTGCCATGTGTAATCCTTAAATGAAGCTGTAGTTTGGCTTTAAACTAAAAATAATTTATTAAGTTTAGCGTGTTACGAATATTCGGTCTAGCGAGCCTTTAATAACTTGTAACACGGTTTATTTCAACAATACTCGTTACACCACTAGCAGCCTTTTTTAAACCAGACTTTCTTAGGTTATTAATACCTTCTTGTTCTGCAATTGCGGCAATTTCTAGAGAGTTCCCGCCTTGCATTATAACGTCAGCAATTTTAGGCGTAATAGGCATAACTTCGTATATACCAACCCGCCCTTTGTAACCTTCGGTACATTTGTCACAACCTACAGCTTTGTAGAGCTGCATAGAAGTGACTTGTTCAGAAGTGAAACCGAGATTTAACAACTCTTGTTCAGGAAGTGTTTCAGGTTCTTTGCAAACCGGACATAGACGCCTGGCAAGACGTTGAGCAATAATTAAACTTACAGAGCTCGCTATATTATATGAGGGAACCCCCATATTCATTAAACGCGTAAGTGTTTCAGGTGCCGAGTTAGTATGTAGAGTGCTTAAAACTAAGTGACCAGTTTGAGCTGCTTTGATTGATATTTCAGCGGTTTCTAAGTCACGAATCTCACCAACCATTACAATATCAGGGTCTTGACGCAAAAATGCTCTGAGTGCATTTGCAAAGGTCATTTCAGCCTTAGGATTAATTTGGACTTGGTTAATGCCAACTAGGTTTATTTCTACAGGGTCTTCTGCTGTACTAATGTTTCTTTCTGGTTTATTAAGGATATTTAGACCGGTGTAAAGTGAAACCGTTTTACCGGAACCTGTAGGGCCGGTAACTAGTATCATACCTTGTGGTTGAGCAAGTGCATTTAAATAAAGCTCTTTTTGCTCGGGTTCGTAACCTAAAACATCGATGCCAAGCATAGCGCTGCTAGAGTCGAGTATACGCATTACAATTTTCTCCCCCCAAAGGGTAGGGAGTGTAGATACACGAAAATCAATACTTTTCTTTGCAGTAATTTTTAATTTTATACGTCCGTCTTGTGGTTTTCTTTTTTCCGCTAAATCTAGTTGAGACATTACTTTGATACGCGCAGAAATCCTACTTTCCAAACCTATGGGAGGGTTGGCTACTTCATGCAAAACACCATCAACACGAAAACGAATTCTGTAAACATGCTCATATGGTTCAAAGTGTAAGTCTGAAGCCCCACGCTTTATTGCGTCCATCAGAATTTTATTGATATAAACAATAATCGGAGCATCTTCCTCTTTGTTGTTTATATCATTTTCGTCGTCAGCCTTGTTATCTATATCAGAAGTTACACCACTCAACTCATTGAGCTGGTCATCGCTTAACTCAATTCCATCATTTTTCTCAAACAATGAATCAATTGCACGCTCAAGTTCGTCATATGCGACAACAATAACTTCAGTTTGTAGACCTGTATTAAATTCATAATCTTCAAATGCATCAAAATTTGTCGGGTCTGCACTCGCCAGATAAAGTGTTTTCCCTTTTTTGGCAATGGGTAACACACGATGCTTTTTGATAAGTTTTTCGTTACGCTCTCTGCCTTCGGGTAATAGATCTAAATCTAAGTTTACTATCGATAAATTTGGAACTTGGAACAACATTCCTGCCTTTTCTGCAAGCTCTTTAGGTGATAGTTTAGCGGCACTACACACCTGCTCTACGACCGATTGGCCTGAAGACGGGGACACGAGCGATGACTGAGTTAGGTAGCCGAAACTTTCTAATTTTCTTATAAGAGGAGATGATAGTTGCATTTTTGTTGTTTTTGGTTGTCAATTAAATATATTTCATATGATATTAAATAATTAGTCAATAAAGCATTTGTATTAGAACAGACTATAGATTTCCGTATTTAAAATAGAAGTCGGATGAGGCTGATAAAAATAAAATAGCTAAAATAATAATTGAGTAAATTACAGCCGTTAAAATAATGGCTGTGATCTCATTAAACCTTTTTTTTATTGACTCAAAAATTTTCATATATTGTAAATAGAAGTTAAATGGTTAAATAAAGATCCAAGCGTAGGGTATTTTACCAAGTAAAAGCCTACCCAAACAAAGTGTACCGTAATTATTATACTTAACAGTTTGGTAATTTTGTATTCATCGAATTTGACTAGATTACTTCTCGTTTTTTTTAGAGCTTGTACTTGTTGCCAAAATAGTATGCCCAGCGTGTGGTATAGAGCCCAAACGATATAACTTACACTCACTTTGTGCCAAAGGGCCATAATTAACAAGCTAGAAAACGTTGCTATGGCCTTACTTCTAAAAATGGCAAATAAGGGAGTGAAAATATACTTTTGACACCAACTAGTTAGAGAAATATGCCAGCTTTCCCAAAATTGAGAAATATTTTGTTTGAAAAAAGGGTTCTTGAAGTTTTCCATTACAGTAAACCCCAGCATATTTGCATAACCGATAGCAATATCCGAATATCCAGAAAACAGAATATATAAATTAATTCCGTATAGTGCTATATCTAGGTAAATTGTTAAAGTCGGGCTTGAAAAGGTAGTAATCTGAGGAATTAGTACCTGACTAAGAAGTAACTCCGACATAATAATGACTTTAACACATCCAAGTAAGAGTCTCTCCGCACCGTTGAATACTTGTGCACTATCCCATCTGTGGCGCCTTAAATCTTTTTGGAAAGAGTGAAGTCTGTGTATTGGTCCACACCAAATTGTTGGTAGGAAAAATAAGTAGCAAAATAGTTCTGAGGCTTTAATCTTATCACACGATTTCTGGCTATATTTCTCCGCAATTACATGGATACATCTCAAGCTGTAATATGAAAGTCCCAGTGGTACAAATGTTTCGTTAATGAAATTATGCTGAGATTCTCCGATTACTTTATAAATAATTAATATTGAGAAGATAAAAAAGCTAGAAAACAGCGTTACTAAGCCATTTATTTCTTTTTTATTGACTAGTTTTAATGCCAAAAGAAAAAATGAAAAAAGTAAAACTGCACTTTGAGGATCAAAATAAACTAGAAATCCCAATGTAAAAGCGCCCAATACGTATTTCCTAGTGTTGTCTGGAAAAAGCCAAAACAAAAGAAATAGCAACACAGCAGAGCCCGCCCATTCGGAAGATATCAGACTATTCATTTGACTGCTGTTGTGTATAGAGAGTTTAGGTATTTCGTCTTAAGGTTGCCTATGTTTTTTTTCTCAAACAAAGGGTAATCTAGAGTTTCTAATAATTCATTTAGAAGTAGCCCTAATGCGTTTTGTTCATAATCGGTGAGGCTAGGAATCTTTAACGTTTTGTGCACGCCTTTTGATTTTAAAAGCTTATGATCTGAAAATCCAAAATCATGATCAGAGTGCTCAAATGCTGATTTGAGAGTATCTGGTTCAAAGGGAACATCGATGAAGTCATGAATATCTTCTAAAACGTCAACAGGGTTATCAACAAAGTCCTCGTATTTACACAATATAATATTGCTTTGATGCTTATTTGCTAGCTCTAGAATTGCTTCTGTAGTGTTTTTCCAAGAGTGGGCGAAAGCAAATACAGCTGAAGGATATTGTTTTATATATTCGTATAGAGGGGCGGGATACGTGCCAATAGTATTACAAAATTCTATTGTACTTTTTATTACACTTATTGGATTTCGAATCAAACATATGTATTTTACATCATCTTTACATATTCGCTCGATTTCTTTGATGTAGAAAGCATCAAAAGCTGTCTTTTCGAGCCAAATTTTTTTTCTTTTTTTTAATTTGTATTCGTTTAAGAAAGAAAAAGCAAATTCTTTGAATTTTTCCAATACAAATTCATTATCGAACCCAATAAAATCGAGACCCATTAGTACTCCGAGTTCAACTCCTGAAGCTGTTTTATCACCAGATATAGCTTTTGCACATGCACTAAATAAATGTGTCTCTGGCGGGGCCGCAATGTGAGAGTGGGCTCCTAAAATTCTTTGGAGAAGGCTTGTGCCTGATCTAGGGTGACCGAAAATAATAACGTTTTTCAATTTATCATGCCTTCAATATGTTTTTTCAGATCCATTAGTGTAGTTGTATTTATAATTTGCTTGGGCGTAAATTTGATTTCTAATTGTTGTTCTAATTCTGCCAATAATAATAAAAACGACAATGAATCCCAATTTTCGGTTGTTTCTTGTGAGGATGCCATTGAAATGTCTGATTCATGACATTTAAATGTTATTGCAGCAGTCTTTAAAACTGTAACTTCTATGCTTCTGATATCACAGGGCGTATTAGTCTGTTTTAAAAAGTTAATAGCCTGTTCTACTAACTTCTTCTTCTCTACCTTACCTGAGGGACCGTAAGGCAAACTGTCTAATAGTATGAATTCATCAGGTACTTGTTCTTGTAAAAGGAAATTTTTACAGTGCGTATGTAAATCAATATTCGAAACTTTACTTTCTTCGGAAGTGAAGCAAAAGATAATCTTCTCTCCGAGTATTTTATGAGGTACGGAGACTGTTTCGCATTCTAGAATACTTGGGTGCAATCTCATTTTGTTATTAATATCTTCAGGGTTTACGTTGATACCTGCTCTTATGATAATATTTTTCACTCTACCGGTTATGCTAAAGAAACCATCGTTATCGATAATCGCGAGGTCCCCAGTTTTGTACCATCCTAAACTATCAAGATGCGGTGTTGAGTCATTTAAGTATCCATTAAATATTTGAGGACCTCGAAGTAATAGCTCGCCTTCAACATTCGGACTGGTTATATACTCGTTGTCATTTATTAATAACATGGCTTCAGTACCGTAGGGTTTGCCAATTGTCCCCACCTTCCTAGTAGCCTCATTTGGGCCACTGTAAAATACTTCGCTTACAGTCTCTGTCAGTCCGTAACAATTTACGATTTTACATTGAAAGCTTTTTTCAAAATCGCACCATAACTCGGTGGGTAGTGGTGCTGCAGTTGATTCAATAAACTTGAAGTTAGGATGAGTAAACGCATCATGTAACTGCTTCTCCAGGCGCTTAAACATTGCTAATACTGTTGGAATCGTAATTAGATGAGTAGCGTTATATTTATGGATAAGGTCAGTAAATTTTTCGAGGCTCTGCAATGATAAATCGCCTTGGTAAAGCCACGTAGCCCCGACAAAAGTCGTTAATAGAGATCCTTGATTTAATCCATCAGTATGATAAAGAGGTAAATGATTCGCGATGATACTTGTTTTGCTGAGATCGAATTTACTCTCAAGGGCAAGCATCTGGTGATACAAATTTGCATAGGATATTCTTACCGCTTTTGAATTAGATGTGCTTCCTGATGTGAACAAAATTAAAGCGTCTTCGTCTCTTTTTAAATTTTTTTGATTTTGAAAAGGCAGTAATTTATCGAGAATATTTGGAAATGTGTCATTTTCTATTTTGTTTTTATTGCCAGCAAATAATGAGGTTATGAACCCTTTTTTATATGTCGAACCTGTGAAAATGACGTTACTTTGATCATTAAAGTTCTGTTTACTTGTGCTTTCTGCAAAGATTAAAGGAGATTTAAAAAAAGAACATGTTTCTTGAATTAAGGATTTTGGGCTTTTTGGGTCGATAAAAGCAATTGGTTGTCCACTTACCAAACATGCTAAATATATAACACTAATAAAGTATGGATTACTATCTGCTACTAACACCGTATCAAAAGTTTGACCATTTTTATCATTTAAAAGAGTGCATGTTTTAAATACATGCTCTTTTAGTTTTTTGTATTTTATAATCTCTTTGTCAGCATTTACTAGGAATACTTGATTATCATTACAATCTCGTAACCTGTTAAAAACAAAGTTAGGTATAAATTCTGTATTTTCCATTATATTACATCTTAAAGGTGCTAATTTGGTCAATCATCCAAGCTGAGTATAATAGTCGCCCATCGTTATTCATATGAATAGTGTCACAATAAAACTCTTTACCCATAGTATCTACTTTTTGCCACTGTGTAGTAGCATCTTGAAATTCGATATCGTTTACCAAAAAATCATTGGAAACTGGGATGCTTAGAGCGACTACTTTTTGATTACCATTGAAATTTTTTAACTCTGCAATTTCATTTATCAAGACAGAGTTACCTCGTGAAAACCAAACAAAATCACTTAACTTCCTTTCCAAAACTTTTTCTTCTTGGTTGAGTGAGCTACAGTTTTTATCAAATTGCTCCAAATTTTTATCAAAGTGTATTGGATCCCAAGCGGTAGATGAAAATAGTGACCAATTTACAAACTCTCTTAGCTCGATAACTTTAGCTAGAAAGCTTTTTTGCTTAATAAGAAGGTCTTCTTGAATGATGACTAACTTAATATTTGATTTGGGAATTGATTCAAGAATTTTATCAAAGTCTGTAAGAATTCCTTTGTTTTTTGTAACTGATATAAAAAATACATTTTTATTTAGCAACTTACTTAAACTTTCAGAAAGTTCTATATCAGATTGCAACGCAAAACGTAATTTTGAGTCACCTATGGCAATTATTTTTATACCTTCCTTGGCCGAAAACTCTTTAAACCGTTCGTTGTTAAATGAAGTAAATTTTGTAGAGGGAGG
This sequence comes from Pseudoalteromonas sp. NS-SX12, assembly GCF_057367955.1. Taxonomy (NCBI): domain Bacteria; kingdom Pseudomonadati; phylum Pseudomonadota; class Gammaproteobacteria; order Alteromonadales; family Pseudoalteromonadaceae; genus Pseudoalteromonas; species Pseudoalteromonas sp. NS-SX12. The sequence goes on from NZ_CM170634.1 coordinate 1,720,096, forward strand.
GACTGGTATTGTACTTGTTAGTGCAAATAGTACAGCACTAACAAGTATTAATGTTAATAACCAAACGAATAACCTAGACATATCAGCTAAATTTTAAGACTTTCTCGTATTTGTTTCTTTCTCAACTTCCAAATTTGACTATCAACTATGTAGTGGTGAAAATTTATAGTTTGGTAAGCTAAAACTGTAAGTACAACTAAATTTAATTCCTTAAATGATTGCTGAGCTAAAGGAATCGCGAATCTATTTATAAAAAAGTCATAGAATACAAACGTTAGAATCAAAGTAATTGAGAAGTAAACTACTAAGTTCTTTTTTTGTGAAATTGTTGACAGAAATGGAGCTTTTTTTGTGTAGGTGTTTGAAAATCGCTTATTGTTAAATAGCCAAACGAACAAGATATATTGTAAGTTATGCCAAACATTAATAAGTAACCAGCCAAGCGTTAAATCATAGATAAAACTATAGGCCATCAAAAAAACTATATAATGGCTAATCAAGTATTTATTAGAAAGAGATATGTATCTAAGTTTCAAATAATCTGAAACGATTGATTTGATTTGTATTAGACATAATACACTAAAAGTAGCTATTAAAATTGAGTTTAATATAAATGGAATCGGAAGAGTCTTTACTTCCATAAATAAAAAGTGAGTTGGTGCTTTTAGTGATATAACCAAAAAGGCTAAAATGACAGGGGCATAAAATTGAATTCGTTTTGTTAAATCATATTGATCTATCTCTTTAGATTTAGATAAATACGACTTATACACTCCTTCGCTCTGTCTAGAATAATGGTATAGCTGCCAATATAGATATAGCGTACTAATTGCCCATAAGCCAAGCATCTTGTATAACACATAAGTACCAAGAATAACTGCGACCGGTAGCAGAGAGTTAAGTATGATATTACTTTTGAAATCATTTATCGAAAACGAGGTTCTTGTATAAGTTGCGATAACGTGGTGATAACCTAACAACCATAAATCAATGGTCAAAATAAGATAGAATAAACTAGGGTTCAATTCAGCAAACAAATAGAAAGAAAATCCGAGCGCCAGTGTGAGATAGATGAATGCAATGTCAAAAGGCTTTGAATAAAGGTGCTGAGAGTCGTTCATTTGCAATATATCCGTTTTCAAAAATAAAAATGCCAACTTTAAAGTTGGCATTTTCGTAAAACTCAAGCCTTTATTAAGGAGCTGGAGCTGCTGCTGCTGCGTCAGAACATGAACCAGTTCTTAGGCCACAAGAAATAACAGTTGCAGCGTCATCTTTCGATGTAAATGTGTAAGGGTCTGCAGGAAACGCACCGTTGGTATATGTTGTGCTAGTGCAAGCAGATGGAGTATAAGTAGGAAGCAATGCAATTGCTGCTGCATCAGTGCCTTCATTGCGCGCTACAGAAATACCGCGAGCTACACCAGTTGCTTCAGCAAGGCAAGAGCGAACTTTCGATTTGTTTGTGTAGTCTTGATATTGTGGTAGTGCCACTGCTGCAAGAATACCGATAATTGCAACAACGATCATTAATTCGATTAAAGTGAAACCCTTTTGGGCTACTTGTTTCATGTTTTTCATAATGTACCTCTAACGAGTGTTTATGGGGCTAAGTTATTAAAAAGAGCTGCCTGTTAAACAGGGCATACTCATTCCATTAATTAGTATAGTTAAACTTCTCTAATGAGAAAGTAAGTATTAGTAACTTTTCCCTAAGCGATTAATACCAAACCATAAAAAATTATTAATTTGTTTCTAAAAACCACCTAAAGGTACTACTAAGTTGGTTTACTAGGAACAAAACTAATTCCTTATTACTAGCCTGTACTTCCTGTACTCGCTATTTCTAATGAGATGCTAGCACGACATTTAAAACTTGTGTAGCATCTTTTTTTACAATTAGCTTACATGTTCCTAAATTAATACAAAAGGATTACACGTTCTGTATGAAAAAAGTTAAAGTTCACTAATTAGTCGCCATTATTTTCAAAACGCATTGATAAATCAAGCGCTTTTACATGTTTTGTTAATGCACCTGACGAAATAAAGTCGACACCCGCCTGTGAATAGGTGCGTAAAGTCTCTAATGTCATATTACCTGACACTTCCAGTTTGGCGCGTTTGTTGGTGATTGTTACCGCCTTGTTAATCATCTCAACTGTGAAATTATCAAGCATGATGATGTCTGCACCAGCATCAAGAGCCAACTCTAGTTCTGCTAAGTTTTCTACTTCTACTTCTACTTTTTTATCTGGGTGATTTGTTTTCGCTTGTGCTACCGCTTTCTCAATGCCACCGCAGGCAGCAATATGGTTTTCTTTAATTAAAAAGGCATCAAATAAACCAATACGATGATTTTCGCCGCCACCACATTTTACCGCATACTTTTGTAGTAAACGTAAACCCGGAATGGTTTTTCGTGTATCGAGCAATTGTGTACCCGTACCAGTTAACTCTTTTACATAGTGGGCGGTAGTAGTTGCTGTGCCTGAAAGTGTTTGTACAAAGTTAAGCGCGGTGCGCTCAGCAGTTAAAATTGCGCGTGCATTACCAACCGCGGTAAATAATGTTTGGTTTTCTTCAATGACTTCTCCATCATTAACTAATACATTCACTATTACACTTGGATCTACCTGTTCAAACACTTCTAAAATAAGTTGCTTTCCACAAAAAACACCCGCTTCGCGTGTGATTACTTTTGCGTTTGCTTGTTGTGTTGCCGGAATAAGCTGTGCGGTAATATCGCCGTCAGCACTTTGGTAGTTTAAGTCTTCGTCGAGTGCAGATTTAACAAGTTGAGAAATTAATTGTTGAGAGAGAGCCATAGTGAAATTACAGATAATGAACGTTGCAATAATTTTATCGTGTTGATTATAAGTTGGCTATGATTTTATTGGATTTCAGATTTCAGATTTCAGATTTCAGATTTCAGATTTCAGATTTCAGATTTCAGATTTCAGATTTCAGATTTCAGATTTCAGATTTCAGATTTCAGATTTCAGATTTCAGATTTCTTTCGGCAAGTGTTAATCTAAATCTAATTTCTGCAGGCTACTTCGAAACATGCAAATAGAACAACACGTATTACAAGGTATTAGCTTTTTACCTTCTCCTCATTTTAACGAACGACCAGATGAGCAAGATATTTCTCTGATTGTACTTCACAATATTTCGTTGCCAGCAGGTCAGTTTGGTTTACCGTATATTTCTGATTTATTTTTAGGTTGTTTGGATTGCAAGGCTGACCCGAGTTTTTCAGATTTAGAAGGGCTTGAAGTATCAGCGCATTGTTTAATTCGCCGCGATGGTGAGATTATTCAGTACGTACCATTTAATAAGCGTGCGTGGCATGCGGGTGTGTCTGAGTATAAAGGTAGGCAGGGATGTAATGACTTTAGTATTGGTATTGAATTAGAGGGGAGCGATCATGTTACTTTCACAAATGAGCAGTATGCTAGTCTTGAAGAACTGGTCAAAATGCTTTTAAAACATTATCCTAAGTTAAATTCAAAAGCGATCACGGGTCATAGTGATATCGCGCCAGGTCGGAAAACAGATCCTGGTCCACACTTTGATTGGGTCCGCTTTCATGCCTCATTAACCTAGCAGAGAACAAGATGATTTTAATTTCAGTAATCTTAGCACTTATTATTGAAAGACTAGCCGCAAAAGAAGATGCTTGGCAGCTTAATACCTATGTTAAGCATTTTATTAGTGTAAGTGAGTCAAACGGCTTATTTAGTAAGATTTACTCGCGTCGAGTGGATTTCTTTATTTGGCTATTACTTCCTGTGCTACTACTCTTTGCCGTGAGTGAAACATTTGATTTTGTTTTGCTTGAATTAGCGATTAACGTGGTTGTGTTACTCGTGTGTTTTGGTTGTGCTTACTTGCGTGAGAAATACAAAGGGTATTTAAACGCATTGCAGCGAGATGATGCAGAAGCTGCAACACTGTATGCGTTCCAATTAGGGCAAAAACGTACAGAACAGGATGGTGGTGAAACGCTCGGCCAAACAATCGCATGGATTAACTTCCGTTTTTATGGCGCGGTTATTTTTTGGTTTGTTATATTTGGAGTGTGTGGCGCACTTGGTTATGCGTTGATTCGAAATTTTGCAGACCTGACCCGTAATGACCCTGAATCAGCCTTTCGAAAACACAAAAAGGTGCTTCATAAAACACTTTATTGGCTGGATTGGTTACCGGCACGCATTGTCAGCTTTGGTTATTTAATTATTGGTAACTTTAGCCAAGGCACGGCTACTTATTTAAAATATGTATTTAACTTTTCAGTACCAAATCGACGAGTCATCGGTGACATTGCCCATGCCGCTGAACGTGTAGAACAAGAGTTTATCGGCTGCAGTTTTGAAGCCAAATGCATGGTGCGTTTGGTAAAGCGAAACATGCTGCTAATGCTAGCGGCAATTGCAATTCTTACTTTGCTGGGGTCGGTTGGTTAAAAAAGAGTCGAGATTTCAGGGTTTGGGTTTCAGAATTTTTGCCGAACCCTGAACCCTGAACCCTGAACCCTGAACCCTGAACCCTGAACCCTGAACCCTGAACCCTGAACCCTGAACCCTGAACCCTGAACTTCATCTGGTCTGACCATTTTACTTTTTAACCAATTAAATAATTATTCTGTTATTTTTTGTCTACCTTTAATGGTGTTTGATTTCTTATCTCTTACGTAACCTGAGGTTTAGTGCATCGTTGCCAAACTATTTTTAGGCAAAAACACTGCATTGAATAGTTATGCCATTAATCTTGATAATTTTGACTATTCACCGTATTTCTGATAATTTAAGCGCTAATTTTGGTATGACCAATTTACCTTTCGCAAATTTAACACTATATTTGTTTGATTAGGAACAGGAAAACAGAAGGTTACCTTATAAGCCTATGTCATTTAAGATAAAAGCAGCTAAGCTGTCGGATGTTATTTTAGAGCAACTTGAGAATATGATTCTTGAGGGCTCGCTTGCGCCTGGTCAAAAGCTACCGCCTGAACGCGAATTAGCAAAGCAATTCGAAGTCTCTCGTCCTTCTTTACGTGAAGCAATTCAAAAGCTTGAAGCAAGGGGCTTAGTTACCCGTCGTCAAGGCGGTGGTACTTATGTAAAAAATCAGCTTGAAGGTGGCATGACAGATCCGCTCTTTGATTTGATTTCGAAACACCCTGAATCACAATTTGATCTGCTTGAGTTTCGTCATGCATTAGAAGGGATTGCTGCATATTATGCAGCACTGCGCGGAACAGACACAGATTTTGAATATATTTCTAAATGTTTTGATGCCATTGCAACAGCTGATGATATTGAAACACAAGCTAAAATGATTAATGCCTTTCATTTTGCCGTAGCAGAAGCATCACATAACGTGGTGTTATTGCATTTGATCCGCGGTATGAAATCATTACTTGAGCAAAATATTCAGCAGAATTTAATGGTGTTAGTGCAAAAATCAGATGTTAAAACGCAGCTGGCAGAACACCGAAAAGCCTTATTTGATGCTGTGATTACAGGTGAACCAGATAAAGCACGTGATGCAAGTAATGCACACTTAGCCTTTATTGAAGAAGCTTTATTGCAAGCGGGTAAAGAGCACTCTCGTATTGAGCGCAGTTTACGTCGTTCGCAAAAAAATTAAACGATTTGAAACATAACTCGATTTATCTGTTAGGGATAAATTTGAATTTAAACATAAGGAACACTCCATATGTCTGAAGTCAATAAAATTGACGTTGACGCGTTAGAAACCCAAGAGTGGTTGCAGGCGCTTGAGTCAGTAGTAAAAGAAGAAGGCGTTGAACGCGCACAATTTTTACTTGAACAAGTTCTAGAACAAGCTCGTCTTGATGGCGTAGATATGCCAACTGGTATCACAACTAACTATGTGAATACTATCCCTGCAGATCAAGAGCCTGCATACCCAGGTGACACTACAATTGAACGTCGTATTCGTTCAATCGTGCGCTGGAATGCGATCATGATCGTATTACGTGCATCTAAAAAAGACCTAGAGCTAGGCGGCCACATGGCGTCTTACCAGTCTTCAGCTGCATTCTACGAAATGTGTTTTAATCACTTCTTCCGTGCACCAAACGAGAAAGACGGTGGTGATTTAGTTTATTACCAAGGTCACATTTCACCGGGTATCTACGCACGTGCTTTCTTAGAAGGCCGTTTAACAGAAGCGCAGCTTGATAACTTCCGTCAAGAAGTTGATGGCAACGGTATTTCTTCATACCCGCACCCTAAATTAATGCCTGAATTCTGGCAGTTCCCAACGGTATCTATGGGTCTTGGCCCAATCGCATCTATTTACCAAGCGCGTTTCCTTAAATACCTAGAAGGTCGTGGTCTTAAAGAGACGAACGAGCAGCGCGTATATGCGTTCTTAGGTGACGGTGAGATGGATGAGCCAGAATCACGTGGTGCCATTTCTTTCGCTGCGCGTGAGAAACTAGATAACTTATGTTACCTAATCAACTGTAACCTACAGCGCCTAGACGGCCCAGTAATGGGTAACGGTAAGATCATTCAAGAACTTGAAGGTCTATTTAAAGGTGCTGGCTGGAACGTTATCAAAGTAGTTTGGGGTTCTGGTTGGGATCTACTACTTGCGAAAGATACGACTGGTAAGCTACTTCAGCTTATGAATGAAACAATCGACGGTGACTATCAGACATACAAGTCAAAAGATGGTGCATACGTGCGTGAACACTTCTTTGGTCGTTACCCAGAAACAGCTGCATTAGTTGCTGATATGACTGATGAAGAGATCTTCGCACTTAAGCGTGGTGGTCATGAGCCTTCAAAACTGTTCGCAGCATTTAAAGCAGCGCAAGAAACGAAAGGTCGTCCAACGGTTATCCTAGCTAAGACAGTTAAAGGTTACGGCATGGGTGAAGCGGCTGAAGGTAAAAACATCGCGCACCAAGTTAAGAAAATGGACATGACGCACGTTGCGCACCTTCGTTCACGTCTAGGTCTTGAAGACTTGGTATCTGACGAGCAATTAGTTGAGCTTCCTTATTTGAAACTTGAAGAAGGTTCAGCTGAGTACGAATACTTACATGCACGTCGTAAAGCATTACACGGTTATACACCACAGCGTTTACCTAACTTCACGCAAGCACTTGAACTGCCAACACTTGAACAGTTCCAGCCGCTACTTGAAGAGCAAAAACGTGATATCTCAACAACAATGGGTTATGTACGCGCGCTAAATATCTTATTAAAAGATAAAGGCGTAGGTAAAAACATCGTTCCTATTATTGCTGACGAAGCGCGTACTTTTGGTATGGAAGGTTTGTTCCGTCAAATCGGTATTTACAACCCACATGGCCAAAATTACACGCCTCAAGACCGTGACATCGTTTCTTACTACAAAGAAGCAACATCAGGTCAGGTACTTCAAGAAGGTATTAACGAGTTAGGTGCAATGTCTTCATGGGTTGCTGCTGCAACGTCATACTCAACGAATGACTTGCCAATGATCCCATTCTACATCTATTACTCTATGTTTGGTTTCCAACGTGTTGGCGACATGGCGTGGATGGCAGGTGACCAACAGGCACGTGGTTTCTTACTTGGTGCAACGGCTGGTCGTACAACGCTTAACGGTGAAGGTCTGCAACACGAAGATGGTCACTCGCACATTCAAGCGGGTACTATTCCTAACTGTATTTCTTACGATCCAACATTCGTATTTGAAGTAGCGGTTATCTTACAAGATGGTATTCGTCGTATGTACGGTCCTGAGCAAGAGAATGTGTTCTACTACCTAACGCTAATGAACGAAAACTACGCTCAACCTGCAATGCCAGAAGGTGCGGAAGAAGGTATTCGTAAGGGTATCTACAAGCTTGAAGAAAATGCAGGCGACAAAGCACACGTTCAGCTAATGGGTTCAGGTACTATCTTAAACGAAGTACGTAAAGCTGGTCAGATCTTAAGCGAAGAGTATGGTATTGGTTCAGATGTATTCTCGGTAACTTCATTCAATGAGCTTGCGCGTGATGGTCAAGATGTTGAACGTTTCAACATGCTTAACCCAACATCAGAGCAAAAAGTACCTTACATCACATCTGTACTAGGTGAGTCGCCAGCGATTGCGGCAACTGACTACATGAAGAACTACGCTGATCAAGTACGTGCATTTATGCCAAGCGCATCTTACAAAGTACTTGGTACGGATGGTTACGGTCGTTCAGACAGCCGTGAAAACTTACGTCGTCACTTCGAAGTAAATGCAGGTTACGTAGTTGTAGCTGCGCTTACAGAGCTTGTTAAGCAAGGTAAAGTTGACGCATCAGTTGTGGCAGACGCTATCAAGAAATTTGATATCGACACAACGAAAACTAACCCACTATACGCATAAGAGGCAGATAGAATGGCAATCGAAATTCATGTTCCAGACATTGGTGCAGATGAGGTTGAAGTAACTGAGATCCTAGTTAAGGTAGGTGACACAGTTGAAGTAGATCAATCTCTTATTTCAGTTGAAGGTGATAAAGCTTCAATGGAAGTGCCAGCTGCACAAGCGGGTACAGTGAAAGAAATTAAAGTAGCTGAAGGCGACAAAGTTGCCACTGGCTCTTTAATTATGATTTTTGATGCTGCGGGTGATGCACCTGCAGCGGCCGAGCCTGAAGCACCAGCAGCCCCTGCGGCGGCTCCTGCTCCAGCTGCGGCATCTGAATTAGTTGAGGTTCACGTACCAGATATTGGTGGTGACGAGGTTGAAGTTACTGAAATCTTAGTTGCAGTAGGCGACGTGGTTGAAGCTGACCAATCAATCTTAAACGTAGAAGGCGATAAGGCTTCTATGGAAGTACCAGCGCCATTTGCAGGTACGGTTAAAGAAATTAAGGTTGCAGTTGGCGGCAAAGTGTCAACGGGCTCGCTAGTATTTGTATTTGAAACAGGTTCATCAGCAGCACCCGTTGCAGCGGCGCCTGTAGCAGCATCTGCTCCAGCAGCACCTGCAGCGGCAGAACTTATCGATGTTTTTGTGCCAGATATCGGCGGTGACGAAGTTGAAGTCACTGAGATTATGGTTGCGGTAGGCGATGTGGTTGAAGCTGACCAATCAATCTTAAACGTAGAAGGCGACAAGGCTTCTATGGAAGTACCAGCACCGTTTGCCGGTACGGTTAAAGAAATTAAGGTTGCAGTTGGCGGTAAAGTATCGACTGGCGCACTGGTATTTGTATTTGAAACGCAAGGCTCTGCACCTGCAGCAGCTCCAGTAGCGGCTGCACCTGCACAAGCGGCTTCGGCAGCACCTGCGGCAAAACCAGCGCCAGCAGCGGCACCTAAAGCTTCAGCACAAAAAGATGAGTTTGTAGCGAACGACCAATACGCTCATGCATCACCTGTAGTTCGTCGCCTAGCGCGTGAGTTTGGTGTAAACCTAGCGCGCGTTAAAGGCACGGGTCGCAAGAACCGTGTACTTAAAGAAGACGTACAAAACTACGTGAAAGAGTTAGTGAAGCAAGTTGAATCAGGTCAGCTATCTAAAGGTGGCAACACTGGCGGTGGCGAGCTAAACCTAATTCCATGGCCAAAAGTAGACTTCAGCAAATTTGGTGAAGTTGAAGAGAAGAAACTTTCTCGTATTCAAAAGCTTTCTGGTGCAAACCTACACCGTAACTGGGTACAGATCCCGCATGTTACACAGTTTGACGAAGCAGACATCACGACGCTAGAAGCATTCCGTAAAGAGCAGAATGTAATGGCTGAGAAGAAGAAAATGGGCGTGAAGATCACTCCATTAGTATTCGTAATGAAAGCCGCTGCTAAAGCACTAGAAGAGTTCCCAACGTTTAATTCATCACTGTCTGAAGATGGCGAAAGCTTAATCCTTAAGAAGTATGTAAATATTGGTATTGCAGTAGATACGCCAAATGGTCTAGTTGTTCCTGTTGTACGTGACGTGAACAAAAAAGGCATCATTGAGCTATCTCGCGAGTTGATGGAAATCTCTGGCAAAGCACGTGAAGGCAAACTAACTGCATCAGATATGCAGGGCGGTTGTTTCACTATTTCTAGCCTAGGTGGTATCGGTGGTACTGCGTTTACACCAATCGTAAACGCGCCAGAAGTTGCTATCTTAGGTGTGTCAAAGTCAGACATGAAGCCAAAGTGGAATGGTAAAGAGTTTGAGCCGCGCCTAATGGTGCCGCTAAGCTGTTCATACGACCACCGTGTAATTGACGGTGCGTTAGCAGCACGCTTTACTGCAACGCTTGCAGCTTACTTGAGCGACATTCGCCAGTTAGTGATGTAAGAAAAGAGCTTAACGCATAACTTCGGTTATGCGTTTTGTTTATAGCAAATAGTATTAATTGAACGAAATCTCTTGAAAATTGCACGACATATGTAAACGGCAATGCTAGAATTTCGCGCAATATTAATTTATCTGCCCAAAGTCTTGTTAATTGAGATAAATAGGCAGGAGTTTGGGTGATACAATTCTCGTATTATCCCGTTCGAATAACAGTTAAGGTAATAACATGAGCAACGAAATCAAAACTCAAGTTGTTGTACTAGGCGGTGGTCCTGGTGGTTACTCTGCAGCATTCCGTGCTGCTGATTTAGGTTTAGATGTAACATTAATCGAATCACGCAATACTTTAGGTGGTGTGTGCTTAAACGTAGGTTGTATTCCTTCAAAAGCACTTTTACACGTAGCTAAAGTAATTGATGACGCAGCTGAAATGGCGTCTCACGGTGTTACTTTCGGTGCTCCTCAAATCGACCTAGACAAAATCCGTTCATGGAAAGAGTCTGTAATTGGTCAACTTACTGGTGGCCTAGACGGCATGGCGAAAATGCGTAAAGTTAACGTTGTTAACGGTTACGGCAAATTCACAGGTTCTAACACAATTGCTGTTGAAGGCGAAAACGGTACGACTACTGTTACTTTCGATAACGCAATTATCGCAGCAGGCTCTCAGCCAGTTAACTTACCTTTCATCCCAGAAGATGATCGTGTAATTGACTCAACAGGCGCGCTTGAACTTAAAGACGTTCCTGAAAAGCTACTTGTATTAGGTGGTGGTATCATCGGTCTTGAAATGGGTACTGTTTACCGTGCACTAGGTTCACAAATCGACGTAGTTGAATTTGCTGATCAACTAGTACCAGCAGCTGATAAAGACGTTATCAAGATTTACCAAAAGTACGTTAAGAACAAGTTCAACGTAATGCTTTCTACGAAAGTTGTTGCTGTTGAAGCGAAAGAAGACGGTCTATACGTTTCATTTGAAGGTAAAAACGCACCAGCTGAAGCTGTTCGTTACGACAAAGTACTTGTTGCTGTTGGCCGTACACCGAACGGTAAACTACTTGACGCTGAAAAAGCAGGCGTTGCAGTTGATGAGCGTGGCTTTATCAACACTGACAAGCAAATGAAGACAAACGTAAACCACATCTTCGCGATTGGTGATATCGTTGGTCAACCAATGCTTGCACACAAAGCTGTTCACGAAGCACACGTTGCTGCTGAAGTTATCTCTGGTAAGAAACATTACTTCGATCCTAAGTGTATTCCTTCAATCGCTTACACAGATCCAGAAATCGCATGGGTAGGTGTAACTGAGAAAGAAGCAAAAGAGCAAGGCCTTAAAATTGAAACTGCGGTATTCCCGTGGGCTGCATCTGGCCGTGCAATCGCTTCAGCACGTACTGAAGGTTCAACAAAGCTTATCTTCGATAAAGACTCAGGTCGCGTTATCGGTGGTGCTATGGTTGGTATCAACGCAGGTGAAATGCTTGGCGAAATCGGCCTAGCAGTTGAAATGGGCGCAGATGGTGAAGACCTAGCGTTAACAATTCACGCTCACCCAACGCTGAACGAGTCAATCGGTCTAGCTGCTGAAATTTTCGAAGGTTCAATCACTGACCTTCCAAACAAAAAAGCAGTTAAAAAGAAGTAATCTAACACTTCTTTAGAAAAACCCAGCCACTGTGCTGGGTTTTTTATTATCTGGATTATGTTCATCGGCTTAGTATTAGCTCAAAGCGCCAAAAAACGTTAGAATACGCCGCTTGTTTGGGAGAGGTCGATTGAAAAATTCAGTATTAGCACTTAGGCAACAACAGATCGCTGCAGCAAAGCGTGAATATAAAGCGCGTGGTTCAAAATTATCGCGCTGTGAGCATTGTTTGTTATCTGAAACCTTATGTATTTGCGATGGTATCGAAGAGGCAAATTGTGATGCTGCAGTTTGTTTGCTGATGTATCACAATGAAAGTTTTAAGCCGTCAAATACAGGACGTTTAATTGCTGATATTGTGCCTGACAATTATGCCTTTCGTTGGGACAGAACAGAACCTGATAAAGCGCTTTTAGATTTATTACAAAGTGATAAATACCAGCCCTTTATCGTGTTTCCTGAAGATAATATGCCAGTAGACCGGGTTGTTAAACAGGTCAGTCGTATTGCAGGTAAAAAACCGTTATTTGTCTTTTTAGATGGTACTTGGCGTGAAGCGAAGAAAATGATTCGCAAAAGCCCTTATTTAGACGGTTTCCCGATTTTATCTATTAGCCCTGAAAAGCTCTCTGAATATCATTTACGTGTTGCCGCATTTGAGCACCAATTGGGTACTGCTGAAGTGGCCATTATGGTGTTGGAGCTTGCAGGAGAGCTTGATGCGTCTCAAAAGTTAGAGCGTCACTTTATTGATTTTAGAAATGCTTACCTAAAGGGTAAGCGCAGTAAATTAGTGCCGTAATAACGGGATTAAAACTTGCAGTGTGGCATTGCTGTTTTTAGAAATGAGCAATTTCCTAAAGCTAAAGGGTAAACGCAGTAAATTAGTGCCGTAATAACGGGATTAAAACTTGAAGTATGGCATTGTTGATTTTAGAAAGGAGCAATTTCTTGAAAGGGAAATGCAGTAAACTAGTGGCTTAAAGCGCATATTCAAAACGTGATATGTGAATTTTAGGCAAATAAAAAGCGCAGCTGAAAGCTGCGCCTTAACGGAATCTTATTAGCGTCCTGCTATGCACATATCGTTGTTTGATTAGTGCAATCCTTGATATCCCTATTTTGACATGACTCGTCAATGAGCTAAATCCGTGCTCAATCCATCTATCCTATTTACAATCCTGTAAAAAAATCCGTTTAAGGTCCACATCCTGTAAACCATCAATTCCCTTGGCATCCTAGCCCAAAATCCATCTAGTAAATCCTACCAGCTCCTGCCGCTTACTAATCCTAAGTAAGGTCAATTCAGTCCATTTCCTTTTGACAGTGTTAATTCTAGAGCAGTGGTTGTTGAATAAAACTATATAAAATGGCTTGGTGAATTTGTTTTATTGCTGAAATATAGAGTTTGACGTGGTTATATATTTATAAAACAAGGTGTTAACTATTTTGGGTGCGTGTGTGCACCTCGTTTTTTGAGATAAGTAGGGGTGTTCTGTGAGATATATCCTACAGCTAAATTCGCTAATGTCTTTTGCTCTTCTAACTGAAAATTGTTTTCATTTAATTAAATTGAGTGCATTTAACGCTGTACATTCAATATCAGATAGATACAATTCAAGTGATAATACTTCTTATTAATGGTTCTAGAATATGAAAAAAGCAATCGCATTACTCGCACTGCTAGCAGCTGGTGAAGTTGCAGCAAAAGATGTTGTTAATATTTACTCTTATCGTCAGGGCTTTTTAATTGAACCTATTCTGCAAGAGTTCACAAAAGAGACAGGTATTGAAACAAAAGTTGTTTTTGCCAAAAAAGGTTTAATTGAAAAACTTAAAAAAGAAGGTAAATACACGAAAGCCGATATGGTGCTTACGTCTAACTTTAGTGCGCTGTTACAGCTTGAAGATGAAGGCTTAGTGCAACCAATTAAAAGTAACGTTATTGAAAAAAATGTACCAAAGCAATTTCGTGATGACGAAGGAAATTGGGTTGCACTGACTAAACGTGTACGTAATGTTTACTCGTCTAAAGAGCGTGTTGGTAAGTTAGACACGTTAACCTATGAAGATCTCGCTAAACCTGAATACAAAGGCAAAATTTGTATGCGTTCAGGTAAGCACCCTTATAACTTGGGCTTAGTTGCTTCTATGATTGCGCATCATGGCGAGGCAGAAGCACGTGCGTGGCTAAAGGGTTTAAAAGCAAACCTAGCTCGTAAGCCACAAGGTAACGACCGTGCACAAGTAAAAGCAGTAAAAGAGGGCTTGTGTGATGTAGCGCTCGGTAACAGTTATTACTTTGGTAAAATGCTGAACGATCCAAAGCAAGTGCCTTGGGCTGAGTCTGTGTACATTAACTTCCCAAATCAGCAAGATCGTGGCTCACATATCAATGTATCTGGTGCGGTTTTAACCAAGCATGGTAAAAATACGACTAACGCATTAAAATTAATCGAATTTATGACTGACAACAAAGCTCAGAATATGTATGCTTCAGTGAATATGGAATATCCGGTAAAGACGGATGTTGAAGTGTCTGAGTTAGTGGCGTCTTGGGGCAAATTTAAGGAAGATGCACTGCCATTAACAAAGGTAAGTGAATACCGTCCATTGGCATTGAAGCTAATCGACGAGGTAAAATTTGATCTTTAATGCGCCTTAATTTTTCACTGTCTAAATGGCAGTTTATTGCTTTCGCGACAGGCTTTTGCCTGTCGCTTCCGTTATTGTTCCTGATTTTTGAATCCTTCCAGCCTGATAAGGAAGTCTTTGAACACTTAAAACAAACAGTATTGTGGGATTACACCTTTAATACCATAGTGTTGATTTTTGGTGTCTGTTTGCTCAGTTGTGTGATTGCGTTGCCACTAGCATGGCTTTGTGCCTACAGCGACTTTCCCGGTAAAAAACATTTTGAGTGGGCATTGATGCTACCACTTGCAATGCCAACTTATATTATCGCCTATATTTATACCGACTTATTTGATTATGCGGGCCCTATTCAGTCATGGTTGCGCGCGGTTTTCGGCTGGCAATCACCGAGTGATTATTGGTTTTTTGATATTCGCACGCTAGGCGGTGCAATCGTAATGATTGCATTAGTACTATACCCATATTTATTTTTGATTTTTAAAACCGCACTTAAAGAGCAATCTTATAAATTAGTTCAGGCCAGCCAAGTAATGGGTTACTCGCCCGTTAAAAGCTTTTTTAAAGTATCGATTCCATTAGGGCGTGGTGCAATTGCTGCGGCATTAGCACTTATTAGCATGGAATCAATGGCAGATTTTGCAACGGTAAATTATTTTGCAGTAAGTACCCTGACAACCGCAGTATACGATACCTGGCTTGGTTACTATTCACTTACTGCGGCAGCGAAAATTTCCGGCATTATGTTGCTGTTTTTGTTTGTCGTGATAGGCGTAGAGAAATTTAGCCGACGCAACCAAGCGGTATTTGAACGTGGTGCAAGTGAGAATAACGGACCACTTTATTACCTATCGGGAAAATCAGCGTGGTTAGCAACAGCATATTGTGCATTAATACTTTTTGCAGGGTTTGTGCTGCCAATTCTTATTTTGATGAGCTACGCAGTGAGCTATTTTAGTGAAGCGTTCAATAGCGATGCGTTTTTATATGCTTGGCAGAGCTTGAAAATAGCGCTAATCGTTAGTTTCGTTTGCGTTGCTTTAAGTGTGCTGGTGAATTTCTATCAACGTTCAAGCTTATCGCGCTGGGCAGGTGTGCCAGGCAAAGTTGCCAGTACTGGTTATGCATTACCTGGCACCGTATTAGCAATAGCAGTGCTACTGCCGCTCACCGCACTTGACCAACAGCTCAATATTTTTGCCGAATCAACACAGTGGTTTGCCGAACCAGGATTGTTGTTTAGTGGTTCTATTTTTGCCTTAATGTTTGCTTACGTTGTGCGCTTTTATGCGATTTCACAAGGTGCCATTGAATCTAGCTATGCGCGTATTTCACCATCGCTCGATATGGCAAGTCATTCAATGGGAGTAAGTGCTGGCAATACCTTGCGCCGAGTCCATATGCCACTGCTTAAGCGCGGTATGCTTACTGCTGGTTTAATTGTATTTATTGAATGTATGAAAGAGTTACCTGCGGCACTGCTATTACGCCCTTTTGACTTTGAAACGCTGGCAACCTATGTTTTCCAATACGTCAGTGATGAGCAACTTGAGCTTGCCTCAGTGTCGGCGTTATTTATCGTACTTGTCGGTTTAATCCCTTTATATTTAGTTAATAACACTATGGAAGCTAAAGCATCTCATGAGTAATTTGTCGATTAACAATTTAGAATATAGCTACAATGGCAAACCGATCTTAAAAGATTTGTCATTGCAGGTAAAAGACAATGAAATTGTGTGTTTACTCGGTGCAAGTGGCTGTGGCAAAACCACTACATTAAAAGCAATTGCTGGCTTGTTGAAACCTAGCAAAGGCGATATTTCTATTGCGCAAGTTGCGGTTAATGGTGATTCGCTTTATGTGCCGCCACAAGAGCGCAATATCGGTATGATGTTTCAAGACTATGCGTTGTTTCCTCATTTAACCGTTGAGCAAAACATTGCGTTTGGCTTACACAAAGAATCCTCGAGTGTACGCAACGAGCGTGTTAAAGAAATGCTGTCACTGATTAAGCTAGAGGCATTCGCCGAGCGATATCCTCACCAATTATCAGGTGGTCAGCAACAGCGCGTGGCCATTGCTCGCGCACTGGCATATAAACCGAGTTTATTATTGCTTGATGAACCATTTTCCAATATCGATCACCAAGTACGCTTTCAATTAATTGATGATATTCGCCGTATTATTAAAGATCAGCAAGTTTCCGCTATTTTTGTAACCCACTCCAAAGAGGAAGCTTTTGCTTTTGCTGATAAATTGGCGATCATGGAAGAGGGCAAAATTGCACAATTAGGCACAGCAGAAGCACTTTATCGCAAACCTGCGACAAAAGGTGTTGCGGCATTTTTAAGTGCTGGTATTTTTATCGATGCAGAAGCGACATCGAGCACTGAATTTAAAACTGAGTTTGGTACGATTACTTCACTTGAACCTGTTACCAATGACCAAGATGAAGTGTCAGGAAAAGGCTGTATATACTTAAAGCCTCAATATTTAACTTTAAGCGAAAACGAACAAGGAGTAGGCGAGTTTGTTGCGAGCCGTTTTGTTGGTAACCGCTATTTATGTCGTGTAAAACTAGGGCAACAAGAACTTGAAATTCCATGCACGCAACATCAGCGCTATGCTTATGGTCAGCGATTAGCTATTGATGTTCGTCCGCATTTGGTTAATTATTTCGCTTATACTAATAACAATTAAGTAGGAAATCCGCTATGCCACAAGCGCAATCAGGAGTTTGTGCTGAAGCCAATTTACATGGTGTGCATTTATTTTTAAATGTATTAGATGGCCAAGAACTCAGCTTGTCGAAAAAATTGGCAAGTATTATTGATATGCAAGAGCGGTTTGATCACGAATTTTCAGAAGCGCTTGTGTCTTGTGTTGTGGCGATAGGTTCGCAATTCTGGCCACATATTTACCCCAGTAAAATGCCAAAAACGTTGGCAGGCTTTCCGCAATTTGAACATATTGAGCATGCTACGCCATCACGTCCAATAGATTTAATGATACAAATTAGGGCAGATCGCCTTGATGTTGTTCATTTGTTTGTGATGGAAGTGATTGAATTACTGAGTGGTGATATTGAGCTGATTGACCAAGTTAAGTGTTTTCATTATTTAGATGGTCGTGACCTAAATGGCTTTATTTATGGTGTTGCCAATCCCCATGGTCGCAAAAAGCAGCTTGTTGCTTTAGTGGGAGAGGAAGACGTTGCATTTTCTGCAGGCAGTTATATTCATGTGCAGCGTTATCGTTATGATTTAAAGGCATGGCAAGAAATCTCAAAAGCTGAACAAGAAATTGTAATGGGCCGAATGGCTAATTCTAACCAAGCGGTTAGCTGCGCTCCGGAAAATAGTCATAGTGCTCGTACAGAGCTTTACGATGACCATGGCAATGCATTATTTTTAAATCAAGGCATGCCATTTGCTGATATTAACCAGCAGGGCTTTTTATTTATTAGCTGTGCAAATAACGGCTATGCCTTTCAAACGCTTCTCAAACACCGTTTAGGCTACATTGATGATAATGGCCCTGATATGTGGCTGGAGTTTGCGAAAAGTGATTTTGGTGCGGCATTTTTTGCACCATCAGTGAATATGCTAAGGGAATTAGCTAGGTAGCAGAGAGTTCATCAATGAGGATGAACTCTCAAAAATAGAGTTACACGTTTTCAAATAAGTTTTTTACGCGTTCAAGCGTGACATCAATTTCTGAAATTTTTGCTGGCGCAATGAAAATCGTGTCATCACCGGCAATAGTGCCTAACACTCCGTCTGCTTTGCCAAGTGAATCAAGCAAACGTGCAATTAGTTGTGCAGCACCTGGGCTGGTACGAATGATGATCATCATTTCGTTATGCATAATATCAATTACCAGTTGGCGCAGCGGGCTCTTCGCTGTCGGTACGCCCATTTCTGCAGGTAAACAATACACCATCTCTTGTTTTGCATTACGTGTACGTACAGCACCAAATTTACTTAACATGCGAGACACTTTGCTCTGACTAATATTGTCAAAACCCATGTCTTTTAAGGCATCAACAATCTCGCCTTGTGAGCCAAAGTTTTCTTCTTTTAAAAGGGCTTTGAACGCTTTAACCAGCGCTTCTTGTTTATCTTGTATTTGCATGTGAACGGGCTGTTTAACCAATTGATGGACGTTACCTTAAATTTTACACAAGTTAGGGTTAAATGCATTAATAAAATCGTCATCTTAAGTCAATTAGAGTTGAATTAATCTCAATGAAAACGCGATTTTTTAATTGATAGCGTTGTCAACTAATCTAGTCGGATAAAGTTTACAACTATGGTCGAGATTTATATAAAAAATACCTGTTTTATTTGTTTTTATGCGCACTTTTCATTATCTTTATGGCACTTTTTTAAATACCTACCTCTAATCACGGAGAATTCACATGAAAGTTGCAGTTTTAGGCGCAGCTGGTGGTATCGGCCAGGCCCTTTCTTTATTACTTAAAACACAATTACCAGCTGGTTCTGAGCTATCGTTATACGATGTAGCGCCAGTTGTTCCAGGTGTTGCTGTTGACCTATCACATATCCCAACTGCAGTTAAAGTTGAAGGTTTTGGTAAAGACGATTTAGATGCAGCACTTGCTGGCGCAGATATCGTAATTATTCCAGCAGGTATGCCGCGTAAGCCGGGTATGGACCGTGCAGACTTATTCAATGTTAATGCAAGCATTGTTAAAACACTTGCTGAAGGCATTGTTAAAAACTGTCCTAAGGCGCTTGTAGGTGTTATTACTAACCCTGTAAACGGCACTGTACCAATCGTTGCTGAAGTATTCAAAAAGGCAGGTACTTACGAAGCTAACCGTGTATTCGGTGTAACAACACTAGACGTTATCCGTTCAGAAGCGTTCATCGCTGAACTTAAGGGCGTAGACGTTGCTTCTGTTAAAGTACCAGTAATCGGTGGTCACTCAGGTACAACTATTCTTCCACTTCTTTCACAAGTTGAAGGTGTTGAGTTCACAGCAGAAGAAGTTGAAGCACTTACTCCACGTATTCAAAACGCGGGTACTGAAGTTGTTAACGCAAAAGCGGGTGGCGGTTCAGCGACACTTTCAATGGGCGCAGCAGCTGCACGTTTCACTCAGTCTTTAGTTAAAGGCTTACAAGGTGAAGAAGGTGTTATCGACTACGCATACGTTGCAATCGACGGTGGTGACGCTGCATACTTCGCACACCCAGTACGTTTAGGCAAAAACGGTGTTGAAGAAATCCTTTCTTACGGTGAGCTTAGCGCATTCGAAGAGAAAGCAAAGAACGACATGCTTGAAACGCTTAACAAAGACATTCAAGAAGGTATCGACTTCATCAACGGTTAATGCCGCGATAAGTTGTTACAGTAAAAAAGGCCGCAATTGCGGCCTTTTTTGTATCTTAATTGATAAAAAATAAAAGGCGCTTTATACGCCTTTTATTTTTTAATGCTTATTAACCTTGTTTGCTTGCAACCCAATCGTTTACAAAGCCTTCAAGAGTATTAAGTGGCACCGGGCCGCTCTTAAGCACTACATCGTGGAATTCACGAATATCGAACTTTTCACCAAGTTGCTTTTTCGCGCTTTCACGTAATTCTACAATCTTGATCATACCGATTTTGTACGCCGTTGCTTGTGATGGCATTACAATGTGACGCTCTACCATCTTAACGCCGTCTGAGGTTGCATTCGGCGTGTTATTTACGTAGTAGTCGATACCTTGTTGACGCGTCCACTTCATCGCGTGAATACCTGTATCTACTACTAAGCGACATGCACGCCATAACTCCATCGCTAAGCGACCAAAGTCTGAGTAAGGGTCTTCGTATAAACCCATTTCTTTAGGCACCATTTCAGAGTATAAACCCCAGCCTTCAACGTATGCTGTGTAACCGCCAAATTTACGGAACTTAGGAACGCCTTCAAGCTCTTGCGCGATAGCAATTTGCATGTGGTGGCCTGGAATACCTTCATGGTAAGCAAGCGCTTCCATTTGGTAAGTTGGCATCGCTTCCATATCGTACAGGTTGGCATAGTAAATACCAGGGCGTGAGCCATCTGGCGCAGGTTGCTGGTAAAATGCTTTACCCGCTGCTTTTTCACGGAATGCTTCAACACGTTTTACAATCATGTCGGCTTTTGGCTTAACGATAAATAACTCATCAAGGCGTGACTTCATGTTATCGATCATTGCTGTCGCATCAGCAAGGTATTTTGCTTTACCTTTTTCCGTGTTTGGCAAGTAGAACTGCTTGTCGGTTTTCATGAACTCCATGAACGCTTTTAAGTCGCCTTTAAAGCCAACTTTATCTTTGATTTCACGCATTTCATCATGAATACGTGCAACTTCAGCTAAACCAATCGCGTGAATTTCTTTTGCCGTAAGATCGGTTGTTGTCGTGCGTGCTAATGCATTGTTGTAGTAAGCCTCACCTTGCGGGAACTTCCAAGCACCATCGCGGTTATCAGCGCGAGATTCTAAACCAATTAAGTAGCTGATAAGCGATTCATAGGCAGGGCCAACCGCTGTTTTAAGCGCATTTGTTGCATCAGTGATAAGAGCGTCTTTTTCATCTTGTGCGATTTCTAACTTTGCCACTTTGCGTTTAAAGTCAGCAAGCAGGGTTGAATCTTCACCACTTGTGAAAGGCGCACCTTTTAAGATGTTTTTGCTTGAATCAATTACATGTGGGAACACGAATTTAGGCGCGATAATGCCTTTTTCAGCACGAGTTTCTAGATCTTTTTCAAGTTGTTCAAATACCGTTGGTACACCATTTAAACGAGAAATATACGCTTTTGCATCACTTAAATCGGCAATTTGATGTTGGTTAATCAAAAATGCAGGGATCATTGAGTGTGTGCCATACATTTGATTTACTGGATACGTGTGGTAGCGCCATTTAAAGTCATCAATGCTTTGTACTAAACGCTGTTCCATTAAGTCATAGCTAACTTGTGTCGTGCTATCTAGCTTGCTGCGGTCAAAAGCGCGCAGCGTTTCAAGGTCTTTTTTCGCAAGCGCTAAATCTTCTAACGCACGTGCTTCAGAACCGTCGTCCCATTTGTCATAGTCTTTTTTGATGCCCATGTAGGTTTGGTAAACAGGGCTGCGCATTACGCCGCGCATAAAAACTTCTTCAAAGAACGCGTTTGCACGTTCGTTTTCTGATTGTTGTTTAACTACTTCAGCAGTTGTATCTTGTGTTGTTGCTGGTGTTTGACAACCAACTAAAAAAACAGAGCTGATTGCTGCTGCAATTAATGAGCGCTTAAGCATTTTGTTTTACCTTTATAGTTATGACTTTATAACGAAGTATTTACTCAACGTTACTGTTTTACAGGGGTCGCTACAAACGACGTTACACAAATAATTGTAACAAGTCATTTAAAAAGCGGTGTCCTTTTGCGGTAACTTGCCAGATATTGTCGTTTTTTTGCATTAATCCTGCAGTAACCGCGTGATTTAAATTAGTTTCAACGTGTTCAAGTGGCAGCCCAGTAAACTCAACAAACTCGTTGATGTTGAATGATTCATGTAGGCGCAAGCGGTTCATGAAATATTCAAAAGGCAGTTCATCATTTGCGACGTGCCAGCTATCAAATAGGTATGGTCTGGTTAAGTCCATATAGCCTTTAGGGTGTTTTACCTTAACAGTGCGTACCAGTTTTTGTGTTGTTAAATCGGTGATTTTGCCATGGGCGCCACAGCCAATACCCAAGTAATCACCAAAACGCCAGTAATTTAAATTATGCTGGCATTGATAACCCGGTTTGGCGTAGCCTGATATTTCATATTGCTCGTAACCTGCATCTGTTAACAGCTGGTGGCCTTGTTCTTGAATCTGCCACAAGGTTTCATCTTCAGGCAGGACAGGCGGCTTTGATGCAAATTGGGTATTTGGCTCAATGGTGAGTTGATACCACGAAATATGAGGCGGATTGAGCGCGATAACTTGTTTAAGATCACTCAGTGCATCATCGATGGATTGATCTGGCAATCCATGCATTAAGTCCATATTAAAACTGTTTAAACCTATGGTCTTTGCCAATTTTGCTGCATTAATTGCTTCATCGGCATTGTGAATACGGCCAAGGCTTTTTAGTTTGTCTTGTTGCAGCGATTGAACACCAATCGAAATACGATTGACGCCAGCGGCGCGGTAACCAATAAAACGCTCAGTTTCAACGGTACCTGGGTTAGCTTCAAGGGTAATTTCTATATCCTTTGCAAATGGTATAAGGCGCTCAACACCTTGCAATAAGTTTGCAATAGCTTTTTCACTAAACAGGCTCGGTGTACCACCACCGATAAATATACTAGTGAGTTTACGGCCTTGTACATATGCAAGGTCGGTTTTTAAATCATCTAGCAAGTGCTGTACGTAAGCTGATTCAGGAATATCTGACTTTACGCCATGACTATTAAAGTCACAGTACGGGCACTTTTGCACACACCAAGGTATGTGTATGTAAAGACTTAATGGTGGCAGTTTCATTAATTAGCCTTGAGCAAGTCGAGCAGTTGATTAAGCGCCTTTCCGCGGTGGCTTAGGCTATTTTTAGTTGCCTTATCCAGCATTGCCGCGCTGCAATTTTTCTCGTGGCTAAAGAATACCGGGTCATAGCCAAAGCCTTGTTCGCCTTGACGCTCAGGTAAAATTTCACCTTGCCATACGCCCTGGCAAATCAGTGGAGTAGGGTCATCAGCGTGGCGCATTAAGACTAATACACACCAAAAACGGGCTGTACGATTCGGATTATCGCCCAGTTCACTTAATAGCTTATCAATGTTATCTGAGTCATTCGCATTAACACCTGCAAATCGTGCTGAGTAAATGCCCGGAGCACCGCCTAGGGCTTCAACTTCAAGACCGGAATCGTCCGCGATTGCCGGTAAGCCGGTAATCTTTGCCGCATGCCTTGCTTTGATTATGGCATTTTCAATAAATGTGGTGCCGGTTTCAGCAACTTCTGGCACATCAAACTCTGATTGTGCGACTACTTCAATATTCAAACTAGCGAGTTTATCCGCAAGCTCAGCAACTTTACCTTGGTTACCCGTTGCCAAAACGATTTTTTCAAATGACATAAAACGAAATTCTTAAAGGAATGATGTTAGTTATTATATCAAGAGCGCACGGGTATTGCTTTGTGGATTTTATGAAATGTTATATTGTTACTTTTCAATAGGTTAGGGTCTGAGCGATTATTCTAAATGCCATAAATATGAAATCTTAGTTTAACAATAGATAAGTAGGCTATCGCAAATTTTAAATCATACGGGTACAAAATAATGAAAAAAACATGTGTCGCCCTAGCAGTTGCTAGCTTACTTATGACGGGTTGTGGTTCTGACGATAAAGAAATCGTAGAAGTAATTAAAGAAGTTGAAGTAATTAAAGAGGTGGAAGTACCTCCAGTAGCGGTTACTGAAGTTAAAAACGTGATTTTAATGATTGGTGACGGTATGGGCCCTCAGCAAGTTGGCTTACTTGAAGAGTATGCACGCCGCGCACCTAATTCAACGTACAGTGCTAAAAATGGTGTGACTGCGTTATCTAACTTTGCCAATCAAGGTGTAATGGGCTTATCTCTTAATGCACCGCATGGTGACAATGGTAAGTTGGTTGTTGACTCAGCGTGTTCTGCAACACAATTAGCAACAGGCTTGGCGGCAGGTTCTGAAATGATTGGCCTTGATGACCAAGGTAATATCGTTGAAACCATTTTAGAAAAAGCGAAAAAAGCAGGTAAAGCAACAGGCTTAGTATCAGATACTCGCATTACCCATGCAACACCAGCGGCATTTGCCGCGCACCAACCACATCGTTCACTTGAACCTGCGATTGCTGAAGAGCTAATCGAAAGTGGTAATGTTGATGTATTACTTTCAGGTGGTGCTCGCGTATTCTTACCGTCTGATATTAAAACAGATGCAGCCGATCGTGACGTTATGAGTGCACTTGGCGCACCTGAGTCGGTGTATAAAAAATCAAAGCGTAGCGACAACCGTAACTTAGTCGTTGAAGCGAAAGAGCAGTTTGGTTATGAACTAGCGTTTGATAAAGCGCAGCTAGCTGCAACAGAAACAACTAA
The DNA here is from genome assembly GCF_057367955.1 of Pseudoalteromonas sp. NS-SX12. NCBI lineage: Bacteria > Pseudomonadati > Pseudomonadota > Gammaproteobacteria > Alteromonadales > Pseudoalteromonadaceae > Pseudoalteromonas > Pseudoalteromonas sp. NS-SX12. The sequence goes on from NZ_CM170634.1 coordinate 1,744,812, forward strand.
ACTACTTGGTTTGTTCGCAAACTCGGGTATGGCTGACGGTATTGCCTACTCAGCATGTAAAGAAGCAAATAACTGTTCTCAGCCATCGCTTAAAGAAATGACTAAAAAGGCACTTGATGTGCTTTCTAAAGATGAAGATGGCTTCTTCCTAATGATTGAAGGTGGTCAGATTGACTGGGCAGGACACGCGAACGATGCGGGTTGGATGCTACATGAACTATTAAAGTTTGATGAAGCGGTAGAAGCGGTTTACGAATGGGTAAAAGATCGTAACGATACGCTGGTTGTTGTAACAGCTGACCATGAAACTGGTAGCTTTGGTTTTAGTTACTCACGTTACAATATGCCTGAAGCAACAACACTTCCTGGCGATGGCATGCAAGGTCGCGACTACAAGCCTAACTTCAACTTTGGTGATTTAAGCCACTTAGAAATGTTGTATAAGCAGTCGGGCACTTTCTACAACATGCTTGATATGGCAAACGCAGATTGGAACTTTGACGCTGCAACAGCAAACGACTGGATGACTGCAATCAATAACTACAGCGCGTATAAAGTGACACTAGAGGAAGCTGAGAAAGTAGGTGAGCGTGAAAACAACCCTTACTATGACCCAGATCACTCTTATCAAAGTGCTGATGTAACGCCAAAGTTTGACGACTTTAACGAGTTTTATGTATACGCAGACGAAGACCACACTGCAAAAATTGGTCGTGCACTTGCTCGTCACCAAAATGTTGTTTGGGGTACAGGTACACATACAGCAGCACCTGTTCCAGTTTATGCCTTTGGTCCTGAAGGTGTAACTAAGCAGTTCTCAACCATGCAACACCATGTTGATATTGGTCAGAAAATGATGGCTGCGCTTGGCTTGTAAACTCGCTTTAAGAGTAACACTAGCCAATAACAAAAAAGCGCCGTAAGGCGCTTTTTTAATGTGTAGACTAATTTGTTTAAGAAAAAATATTAATCAACATAAAATTTTTGTTGAAAGCTGAGTACTTCGCTTTTATTTTGCCCTTTAATATCAAGCTTAAAGCGGTACAGCTCTTCATTGCTGTAGCCAAGTTCTGCAATATAGTAAATTGCATCACCATCGATGATTTCTTTAAATGTGAGCGTTTCATTGTGACCAAGTAAGTTTTTGGCAGTGCCTGAAATAGCTACTTTTTGTGCTTTTTTCGTTGCTTTATCCAATACTGAAATATTGATAACCGCATTGTAGTTACTGCGCTCAATACCATAGTGTTGTGCTATTTTTGGTTGCAATACAGTTGATGGAAAAGCAATGTAATGCACTTGCCAGTTACCAAGCTCTTTGTATTGACCACCTTGCTCGGTATTCGCTAAAACGCTTGTTGTCATAAATGCACAAAATGCTAAACAAAGTGAAATTAGGGTTTTCATAATCCGCCCCTTAAATTAAGTATTAATATTAGTATAGATGACAAAAAAGCCGCATTCTGCGGCTTTTTTATTCTACCTGAATTTATTCGCTTTTATCTAAATAAATCAAGGAATAAGATCTGCAGAAACTGTAAGCCAATAATCAGCACCAAGATTGATAAATCTAACCCGCCAATTGGTGGAATGATTTTTCTAATCGGGCGTAGCATTGGCTCAGTGAGTTGATGGAAAATCGCTTCGATTGGGTTATACCCTTGGCTTACCCAGCTTAAAATTGCTCGGATAATTAGTACCCAAAAGGCCAAGTTTAAACCTTCTTTGATCACAGTAATTAAACTGCCAACCAATACGGTAACAGGTTCAATTCCACCAAAGAACAGCAGTGAAATGGTCACTATTTTGAGCGCGGCGACAATCAGTGCAAGCACTAATGAGGCAAGATCAAAACCGCCAAGTCCAGGAATTACCTTGCGAATTGGGTTAAGTAAAGGGCTGGTGGCTTTTACTACAAACTGGCTGAGCGGATTATAGAAATCAGCGCGCGCGGATTGTAGCCAAAAGCGCAGTAATACAACCATCAAGTACAAGTCAAAAACGACTTCAACTAAAAATCGAAACGCGTCATTCATTAAAATTCTTGCTCCATTTGTTGTGCGCGTGCGATACACGCATCCATCGCATCGGCGACAGTTTGCGTTAAGTTCTGCTGCTCTAAATGCGCAATTGCAGCGGCAGTTGTACCGCCTTTTGAAGTAACATTAGCACGTAACTGACTGATTGATAAGTCAGGCGATTTTGCCACCATATCGCTGGCACCTACAGCCACTTGCTGTACCAGTTCTCTTGCTTGTTCAGCGTTAAAACCGAGCTCTTTTGCTTTTTGTTCAATCGCTTCTAAGAACAAAAATACATACGCAGGAGATGAACCCGTTACCGCAATAATATCGTTAATTTGGTCTTCTTCTGAAAGCCAAGTAACAATACCTGTTGCACTAAATACCTCGGTAGCAAATTGTTTTTCTTGCTCACTGGTATTATTGCTGAACAAGCCGCTTACGCCTTTGCTTTGTAAGCTAGGGGTATTTGGCATACAGCGGATCATCTTAACCGGGTGGTCTAGCATTTCTTGTAAACGCGCCACTTTAATGCCCGCCGCAACGGAAATAAACACTTTGCCTTGGTAGGCGATACCTGAATCTTTAATGGTTTGGCATAGGTCTGCCATCATTTGCGGTTTAACCGAGAGTACAACGTAATCGGCCTGATCGATTGCTTTTATGTTGTCGTTAGTTACTTGAATACCAAAGTCATTGCCAACTTTGGCAAGTTTTTCTGCATTGCGATTGGTTGCGATAATATTGTTTGGGGCAAAGCCGCCATTGATTAATCCGCCAATAATGGCGTAACTCATATTACCGGTACCAATAAATGCAATGGTGTTTTGTGACATAGGAACTCTCTTTTTGGTTAATCGTTAGTTTCTTGGGCCAAAGATATCGGTGCCAATACGCACCATAGTGCTGCCTTGACTTATTGCTGCTTCAACATCGTTACTCATGCCCATTGAAAGCGTATCTATACTATCATATTGGGATTTCAATTGATTAAAACAAGTTTGCAGTTTGGCAAAGCTGTGTTGTTGCTCGTTTAGTGAATCGCTTTTTTTAGGAATGGCCATAACACCACGCAATACCAAGTTGTCAGATGTTGCAATGTACTGAGCTAAGGCATCCACTTCTGACAGCGAACAGCCAGACTTGCTCTGCTCATCATCAATATTAATTTGTATAAGCACATTTAATTTAGCGCGTTCAGCGGGGCGTTGTTCATTTAGGCGTCTGGCTATTTTAATGCGGTCGACACTTTGCACCCAGTCAAAATGAGCCGCTACTTGCGCGCTTTTATTTGATTGAATAGGGCCGATAAAGTGCCATTCAATGTCGTTCAAATCGGATAGTTCAGCGATTTTATCGACCGCTTCTTGCGCGTAAGATTCGCCAAATTGACGTTGGCCAGCTTGGTAGGCCTCTCGTATTAAAGTGCTAGGCTTTGTCTTGCTGACCGCCAATAAAGCCACTTTTTGCCCTAAAATGTGAGAATTTTTTATCGCTTTTGCGATTCTGTCATAGGCTATTTTAAGTCGTTCTGCTATTGTAATCATATAATTATTCAAATAAGTAACTTAGTGGAGCAATCCAATGGACATTACTGAATTACTGGCATTCAGTGTGCAACATAATGCATCAGATTTACACTTATCATCAGGTGTTTCACCTATGATCCGCGTTGATGGCGACGTTCGAAGAATCAATATCCCCGCACTTGGACCAAAAGACGTAAACGGCTTAGTGTATGATATTATGAATGATAAGCAGCGAAAAGAATACGAAGAAAACTTAGAATGTGACTTTTCTTTCGAAGTGCCAAACCTAGCGCGTTTCCGTGTTAATGCCTTTAATTCTAACCGTGGTCCAGCCGCGGTATTTCGTACCATCCCAAGCACCGTTTTAACCCTTGATGACTTAGGCTGTCCTGAAATATTCAAAGATATTTCCAATAACCCGCGTGGCTTAGTGTTGGTAACGGGACCGACAGGTTCGGGTAAATCAACAACGCTTGCAGCGATGATTGATTATATTAATTCGCATAAGCATCACCATGTTCTGACTATTGAAGACCCTATCGAATTCGTACACGACAATAAGCAAAGCTTAATTAACCAACGTGAAGTACACCGTGATACGCACAGCTTTAATAACGCACTTCGCTCGGCGCTTCGTGAAGATCCAGATGTTATTCTGGTCGGTGAATTACGTGACCTCGAAACCATTCGACTTGCAATGACCGCGGCAGAAACCGGTCACTTAGTATTTGGCACCTTGCACACCACCTCAGCACCAAAAACCATTGACCGTATTATCGACGTATTCCCGGGTGAAGAAAAAGACATGGTACGTTCAATGCTATCTGAATCATTACGTGCTGTAATTTCACAAACACTCGTGAAAAAAGTAGGTGGCGGACGAATCGCAGCACACGAAATCATGATAGGTACACCAGCAATTCGTAACCTTATTCGTGAAGATAAAATTGCGCAAATGTATTCATCGCTACAAACCGGTGCATCGCACGGCATGCAGACGATGGATCAGTGTTTAGGTAACTTGCTAAATCGCGGCTTAATTACACAGCAAGATGCATATGCAAAAGCCCACGATAAGAGCAACTTTGGCGCAGCAGGCGCACGATCTTACTAGGGGTAAATTATGCACGGCTTAGATCATTTTTTAAAACAAATGGTAGAGAGTGAAGCATCGGATTTATTCGTGTCTACATTCTTGCCTGTAAGTGTAAAAGTTAATGGCGAACTTCGTCCGATTGGTCATTCAGATTTAACTGAAGAAGAAGCGTTAGAGCTCGTTGAATCGGCAATGACCGACAAGCAGAAAACCGAATTTCATGAAACCAAAGAATGCAACTTTGCGATCGCACGTGATTCGGGTCGTTTCCGTGTTTCGGCTTTTTGGCAGCGCGACAAAGCGGGCATGGTTGTTCGTCGTATCGTAACCACCATTCCGGAAGTACACGACCTTGGCTTACCACCGGTTTTAACCGATGTGATAATGTCAAAACGTGGCTTAGTCCTGTTTGTGGGTGGTACGGGTACCGGTAAATCAACTTCACTTGCGGCACTGTTAGGGTATCGTAACCGCAACCAGCGTGGTCATATCTTAACTATTGAGGACCCGATTGAATTTGTTCACGAACATCAAAAGAGTATTGTAACGCAACGTGAAGTGGGACTGGATACTGAAAGTTTCGAATCGGCGCTAAAGAGCTCTTTACGTCAGGCGCCTGATGTAATTTTGATTGGTGAGATCCGCTCGCAAGAAACCATGGAATATGCGCTTTCATTTGCTGAAACAGGTCACTTGTGTGTGGCTACACTGCACGCAAACAACGCGAACCAAGCAATCGACCGTATTATGCACTTAGTGCCAAAAGAAAAGCACGATAAGTTAAAGTACGATTTAGCACTTAACTTACGTGCTATTGTTGCACAGCAACTTGTGCCGACCAGTGATGGTCATGGTCGTGCAGCAGCTATTGAAATATTGCTTAACTCGCCAATGGTGGCAGAACTAATTAAACGCGGTGAAGTAGGGGCTATTAAAGAAACCATGTCTAAATCGCGCGAAATGGGTATGCAAACCTTTGACCAAGCGCTCTTTGACCTTTACCAGCAGCATCGCATTAATTATGCCGACGCACTACACCATGCTGATTCACCGAACGATCTGCGCTTAATGATTAAATTACGCAACAATGAGCAACAAGGTGCAGGTTTTTTACAAGGTGTTACGGTTGATGGCCTTGATGGAGATAAAAACCAGTAGTAAGTGATACGCTTATGTTGAAGTTAAGTCGTTTTAAAATTTGTTTTTGTGTATTAGCGAGTATGTTATTTGGTTTTGCGGCGAACGCTGCGAATTCAAGTAACACCGTTGATATGTATATTCGCGATGATGTGTATGTTGATTTTCAGGCTTTTCTAGCTGGACGTGATGTACATCAGATTACCTCGTTTAGCGGTTATCGCATGCGTCGCGACGTAGTGGATATGGTGCTTGCATTGCAAGCATTAAAACTCGGTGGTTTTGATAAAACGTTTAACTATCAAGTGGGTAAAGTAACGCTGCGCAACACCAATATTTTAGAGCGTGGTAAGCAATTACTTAGCTTCGACACTTACTGGTACGCAGATGCAGAAAAAATAGCAGAGCACGCTTATATTTCTGCAGCTGTGTTTAACAAAGGTGAGTACCTAGCAGGCGTATTCGCTCATCCTGAAAACCGAAAAGTCTTTGCAATTGACAGCCTAGATGATTTTTCTCAATTCACATCGATTTCCACTCCCCGTTGGCACGCTGATTGGCAAACTCTTAAAAGCTTAAAGTTAAAAAAGCTGTACAAAGATGATGAATGGTTACAACAAATTCGTGCAGTTGATAAAAAGTGGGCGGATTTTGTTTTGTTGCCGTTTATGCCTGCTGTTAACAACCACTACAAGTTGCATTCGTTAGAGTTACTAGCTGTGCCGGGCATTGCACTTACATTTGATGATAGTCGTCATTATGTGGTGAGCAAAACCCACCCTGACGGTAAGGCGGCGTTTGACGCGTTACAAAAAGGGTTAGCAATACTCGCAGCGCAAAAACGCATTAAATCGGCATATATTGAAGCGGGTTTTATTCCTGAAAAGGGCAGTGTGAAAGTGCTAAATAGTGAGTTAATTAGTAAAGACTAAGCGAGGCGCTTAGTCTCCATACAAGCTTTCAAAATAGCTTTCTAAGATAATTTGTGCCGACATGCTATCTACTTTATCTTTCGCTAAATTTCGGTAGCCACCGTGATCAAACAAGCGTGCTTTTGCATCCGTTGTGGTAAGGCGCTCATCTTGCACTTCTACTTGATAACCGAACATGCCATGCAATCGTTTTGCAAATTTTTTGGCTTTAAAGGTTACTTCTTGGTTGGTGCCATCCATATTGAGTGGTAAGCCGACTATTAGTAAATCAGGTTGCCATTCATCGAGAATTTTTTTTACGTTGTCCCAGTTTGGAATACCGTCTTTTGCAGCGACAGCGCTAAGTGCGGTTGCCGTACCTGATATTTCCTGACCTACGGCAATGCCAATGCTTTTGGTACCAAAATCAAAACCAATTAGTGTACGTTGCCCGATAGGGTTTTTACTCATTTACGCATTTCCTGAATAGAGAGAAAGTTTATCGATATCAATACCTAAACTCTCTATTGCTTTTTGCCAACGCAAGTGCGCTGGCGTATTAAAAATAATCTCAGGGTCGGCAGGTACGGTAAGCCAAGTATTTTCAATCAGCTCTTTTTCAAGTTGACCGGGATCCCAGCCTGCGTAGCCTAAGGTAATCAGAAATTGATCTGGTGCTTCATGGCTTGTCAGCTCGTGAAGCACATCTTTTGAGGTGGTGATCATAATATCAGAACTGATATTCGAGCTTGAACTATAACCCGGCTTAGTACTGTGCAATACAAACCCGCGGTCAGTGTGAACTGGACCACCTGACATTACCGCAACACTGCTGTTACTAGCCATTTTGTTATTCTCGATATCGATTTGGTCGAGTAATTCGCCTACCGTAAGATTAGTAGGTTGATTAATAACAAGCCCCATTGCGCCTGATTCATTGTGCTCACAAATGTAAGTCACGCTGTGTTTAAAGCGTGGGTCGGGCATGTTTGGCATTGCAACTAAAAAGGTATTTTGTAATGACTGGGTTTGATTACTCATTGATTGCACCTTTTGTATTATCTTCAGCTTTAAGTATGCGCCACTTTTTGCTCAATTGCGTCGAATAACTTACCGGTAATAGAAATATCAAATGCCGCCTCAATTTCTTTTACGCACGTAGGCGCTGTGACATTAATTTCGGTGAGCTTGTCGCCAATAATATCAAGACCGACAAAAATTAAGCCTTTTTCAATTAATGTTGGCGCCACTGCTTCGGCAATTTTGCGTTCTACATCGGTAATAGGGCGCGCTTCGCCTCGACCGCCGGCGGCTAAATTACCGCGGGTTTCGCCACCTTGTGGAATACGCGCTAAGCAATAGGGAATAACTTCACCGTTAACCACTAATACGCGCTTATCGCCATCTTTGATCGCTGGAATGTAATTTTGTGCCATTGCATATTGGCTGCCGTGTGCTGTTAGTGTTTCGCAAATAACGCCAATATTTGGGTCATCTTGTTTAACGCGGAAAATTGACGCGCCGCCCATTCCATCAAGGGGTTTTAGAATAATGTCTTTGTGTTCTTCTAAAAACGCGCGGATATGTGACTGCTCACGTGTTACCAGTGTATCTGGGGTATGTTCACTAAACCACGCAGTAAATAGTTTTTCGTTAGCGTCACGTAAACTTTGCGGTTTGTTAATTACGAGTGTACCCGCTTGCTCGGCGCGCTCTAACAGATAAGTTGCGTAAATATATTCAGTATCGAATGGTGGATCTTTACGCATTAAAATCACGTCTAAATCAGCTAGAGCAATGGTTTGCTTGTCTTCAAGTTCATACCATTTTTCTGTGTTATCGAACACGGTAGCAACTGATGACGTTGCGAAACTTTGCCCACCACGTAAAAACAAGTCATTCATTTCCATGTAATGAATTTCATAGCCGCGTTTTTGCGCTTCGAGCATCATGGCGAAGCCGGTGTCTTTTTTGATATTAAATCCAGCAATAGGATCAGAAATGATGCCAAGCTTAATCGTCATGTTAGTTTCCTTTATTTTCAACTCTCTATGTTATGGGGATGCTTGTAGCTTAAATCAAGCTAAATCACCGTAGACAAGCTGCAGCGCAGAGAGAACAGTAAGTGCTGCAGTCTCAGTACGCAGTACACGTGGTCCCAACTTAATATCAACAAAGTCTGCGGCTTTTGTTGCAGCAATTTCGGCATCGGTAAATCCGCCTTCTGGGCCAACCACAAAGCGCATTGCTGTTGCATTAAAGTTCGCAAGTTTATCGATGGTTTTAATGCTGTGCTCAGCTCGCGGGTGCAGGGTTAACTTAGTTTCGTCGCTTGGCTGGGTTAGCCATTGCTCTAATTTTATTGGTGGGTGAACAACGGGTACAAAGTTACGACCTGATTGCTCTGCTGCCGCAATTGCGATTTTTTGCCATTGCTGGTGTTTCTTTTCAAGCCGTTCACCTTGTAATTTAACACCGCAGCGCTCGCTAAATAATGGGGTGATTTCAGTAATGCCAAGCTCCACTGACTTTTGAATGGTGAATTCCATTTTTTCACCGCGCGAAATACCTTGCCCTAAGTGGATTTTTAGCGGTGACTCACTGGTGACATCGTGAAATTCATCAATGCTAACGTATACATTTTTTTTATTGGCTTGTGAAATGGTGCATAAGTATTCGCCACCTTCACCGTTAAATAAGCTAACCTGTTGTCCTGGTTGCATTCTTAGAACGCGGCCTATGTGTCCTGCGGCATCATCGCCGAGTTGTAATTCTGTGCCGACTTCAATTGTGCCAGCTTGGTAGATATGGGGAATGCGCATAATGACTCTCAGCGATTAATATGCTTATATGGTATGAAAAGCGCAATGACAAAGGCAAGTAATAAAGGCAGTTATGACAACAATTCTTGAGGTTAAGCAGCTTAGTAAGCATTTCTCAGACTTTTGTGCAGTCGATAAAATTGATTTCAAAGTGACTAAAGGTTCGTGTTTTGGTTTGTTAGGACCAAATGGTGCGGGCAAAACCACTACCATTGAAATGCTTGAGGGGATTTTAACGCCCACTTCCGGTGAAATTTTATTTAATGGTCAGGGTATTACACGAGAAGATTTTCAAAAGCTAGGTATTCAGTTTCAGCATACCGCGTTGCAAGATTATTTAACGGTACGAGAAACGCTAAATTTGTTCTCGTCGTTTTATAAAAAGACGGTGCCAATCGACGACCTCATTACGCAATGTCAGTTAACTGACTTTATTAATGTTGATCACCGAAAATTGTCGGGCGGGCAAAAGCAGCGTTTGCTATTGGCGCTGGCATTAATTAATGACCCAGAGCTAATTTTTTTAGATGAGCCAACCACCGGACTCGACCCTCATAGCCGGCGCTTATTTTGGGACTTAGTGAATGATATTAAAGCGGCGGGCAAAACCATTTTATTGACGACCCACTACATGGATGAAGCCGAGTACTTATGCGACCAAATTGCAATTATGGATAAGGGTCAGATTATCGCGATGAATAGCCCTGAAAACCTATTGAGGGAGCATTTTAAAGGTTCATTAATATCGTTACCAAAACAGAATGTAGCGCCACAAATTGCGTTCGCGAATGCCCATTACAGCCAAGACAGTGTGCTTATTCATAGTGATAATACCGAGGCCACATTAGCTCAGTTGTTAACGGAGCAAATTTCATTGCAGGGGCTGCAAGTTAAGTCGGCTAATTTAGATGATTTATTCCTTAAATTAACAGGTCACGCATTACACACTAACGAGGAAAAAACAGATGTTTAAACGATTTTTTGCTGTTTTGGTGGCGCGTAACTTAGAGTTTTTCCGCGACCGTTCGGCGCTTGGTTGGAACTTAGCATTTCCTATTTTGTTAGTGGTTGGCTTCGCCTTTATCTTTAAAAATGATAATCCGACACTGTTTAAAATTGGCTACGTAGGTGATTTACAGCAACACAGTATTAGTCAGTATAAGCATTTAGAGTTTATTGAGTATCAAGATGAAAGTGTGGCAATCGAAAAACTACGCCAACACAAATTGGATTTACTGGTGAGCTTTGATGCAAAACAGTATTGGGTAAATTCAAGTTCTGCCAACGGTTATATTGCAGAAAAATTGCTACTTTCTGAAACAGCACAAGCAACCGCGCCGTTCGTAAAAGAGGCAATAGAAGGCCAAGAAATTCGCTACCTTGACTGGGTTGTGCCCGGCATTTTAGCGATGAATATGATGTTTTCTTGTTTGTATGGCGTGGGTTATGTGATTGTACGTTATCGTAAAAACGCGGTGCTAAAGCGCTTAAGTGCCACGCCATTAAAGCCGGTAGAATTCCTGGCAGCGCAAATCGTTTCGCGTTTATTGATTGTTGTGGCATTAACGTCCGCCATATTCGTAGCCTGTCATCTTATTTTTGATTTTTATTTAATCGGCAGTATGTTGTGGTTATTAGTGCTGTGCGTACTCGGTGCGTTTTCACTAATTTCGCTATCGTTACTGATCGCGTGTCGTTCTGAGTCGGAAGAATTTACCGGTGGCATTCTCAATTTAGTGTCATGGCCGATGATGATGTTGTCGGGTGTGTGGTTTTCACTTGAAGGCAGCCCTGCATTTGTACAGGCAATTTCTCAGGTATTTCCACTTACACAAATGCTGATTGGTGCGCGTGCCGTGATGTTAGAGGGGGCAGGTTTTGTTGAAATTGCACCACAGCTGTTTATTCTCATTGGGCAAAGTGTGGTGTTTCTATTGCTTGGCGCTCTATTCTTTAGCTGGAAAGGGCAAACGCGATAAACCGCGCTTGCTCAAATTCCAATTAAAGCAGATGTTACAGCGAGAACAAACGCAGTAGTAAAATTCCTATCGCAATATGAACAGCAAGCTCAATACTGGCGATGCCGATGTTGTCTTGTTGTTCCACTTCAATGTTGTTTTGTACTTTTGGTAGCGCCAGTTTTAATACCAATAGTGCGGTAATTTGGTGCAGTGCAACAAACACAACTACGTTTAATAAAATCATAATGATATTGTCGATAAAGTTACCGGCAATAAACTGAATGCTGGCAAGTGCCGCAAAAATTGCTAGCGATAATGCAATCATGCGTGACGCAAAGCGCAAGCCTATTGACGTGTTGTCGTAGGCAAAATAAGTTTGCATTGAAGCGCCTTGGTTAGTCGCGGCAAAGCGTTTTTCTTGCCAGCGAGTATGCAGCAAAATAATAAATTGAATGGCAATAAACGCGATAATATCAATCAGTAAAGTATTAAAGTTTGTCGCTTTAGACCATTTGTAAAGACCAAGCACAATGATTGAATTTGCCAGCAATACACCGGTATCGATGAGTGCTGCGCATACATTGCGCTTCTCTATTGCCCTTGCTTCATTAAAATCTCTTAGAATGAGGCGGTTATGGATCCACTTACCAAACCAAATAAACACTAATGCAAGCGCGAGTGCGAGTGCCATGTGCGGTAAACTTTCTTGCCATTGCGACAAGTCAAATTCCCTTGCAATAAAACTAACAACTAAAATAATGCTGAAAATAGAAGACGCATAACTAATGCCCATAGCAAAGTTATCTTTTTTCGCTAATTCATCCATTAAATCATGTTCGCTGCTGTCGGCTTGTAATTGCTTTTTAACCACCATTAAGACAACCAAAACCAATAGTCCAGTGATGGCGAATGCGACTAAAAGATCGTTAGATAGACTGATATAAGACATAAAAATAGCTTTCTTTTTTGCTAAGATACTGGATAGCTTTAGAATTTAGTTTAAGAGTGTAAGTAAGTTATGGGGTTAGCACAAGGTTTACAACAACTGGGGCAGCAGCGATTTAATGAGATTTTTGCTGATAAGCAAGCTGAACCAAATGTAGTGGCACTATTAGCGTTGAGCGACTTTGCTTTTCGTATATTGGCGCAGCATCCACACTTTATCGACTATTTACACAATGAGCAATGGCTTGCATCACGTGATACCAGCGCTGTTTTTGATACGCAATCACTTGCTCAGATTGCAGAAAGTGATGCATTTCAAACGCTCAGAGAATATCGCAATTTGCATTGGCTAAAGCTCGCATACCTTGATCTTGTGCTTAAAAATGATATTCGCGACAGCATTAGTTACACCTCTCAATTAAGTGAACAGTTAATAGATTCAGCGTATCGCTGGGCTTATGCGCAGGTTGCTAGCGTTTGGGGTAAGCCTACTGATGAAAAAGGGGATGCCATGCCGATGCTGATTTTAGGCATGGGCAAGCTGGGCGGTTATGAGCTTAATTACTCGTCAGATATCGACCTGATTTTTACCTATCCATACCAAGTTGAAACCCAAGGTGGACGTAAATCGTGTGAAGCACAAGTTTTCTTCACGAAAGTAGCGCAAAAAACCATTGCCGCATTGAATCAGGTCACGCCTGAAGGACAAGTTTTCCGCGTTGATATGCGTCTTCGACCGTTTGGTGACAGTGGCCCATTAGTTATGAGCTTTAATGCAATGGAGGAGTATTACCAAGAGCAAGGTCGTGATTGGGAGCGCTATGCCATGTTAAAGGCGCGGTTACTTGGTACTGAATCAAGCTACTGGCAAGAGTTTTACGATTTACTAAGGCCTTTTGTTTATCGTAAATACATAGATTTTTCGGTGATTGAATCGCTTCGAAAAATGAAAGCACTTATCGCACAAGATGTACGTCGTAAAGGGCTTACTGAAAACATTAAACTTGGTGCTGGTGGTATTCGTGAAGCCGAGTTTGTGGTGCAAGCTCTGCAAATGATCCGAGGAGGGCGCGAGCCAAGTTTACAGGTGCAATCATTTTGTAAAGCGCTTGAAGCATTAGCAACGCTTAGCGAAGTACCACAAGACGTTGCCAATACATTAACTGACGGATATTTGTTTTTACGCCGTATTGAGCAATATTTACAGCAGTTTGATGACAAACAAACACAAACATTGCCACAAGATGACCTTGGTCAAATGCGTTTAAGTGCGTTGTTAGAAACGTCAAATTATGGTGATGCAACAGCATTGATTAATCAACAAATGCGACTTATTCACGATGAGTTTAATGCCATGATAGGCGCGGAAGATGACGATGAACAAGATGTCGACTCGCGTTATGAACTGCTGTGGGAAAAGCCAAGTATCGAGGTGATTAGTTCGCATTTGTTGTTTGGGCAAAATACCGAGTTTTTTAATATCGTTTATGATTTTAAAGTGTCGGGAACCAAGCGCAAACTGGGCGGGCGCGGGCGCGATGTGCTTGATAAATTGATGCCGCTATTACTGCAGCAAGCAGATAAATGCGGTTGTGAACCGAGTATTCTTAAGCGCGTACTCGCTGTGGTAGAGAAAGTGATTTCACGTACAGCCTATTTGGAGTTATTGCTAGAAAATCCAGGGGCACTCAATCAGCTATTTAAACTCTGTGCGCATAGCAAATGGATAGGCGATCATTTAGCTTGTTATCCTATTTTGCTGGATGAGTTAATTGACCCTGCTCAACTTTATAAAACCTTGCCGTTAAGTGGCTATGAGCAGGAAATCCGTCAGTACTTTTTACGTATCGATGAAAATGACTTAGAGCTGCAAATGGAAGCATTGCGTCAGTTTAAACAAACGCATCAATTACGTATTGCCGCGGCAGATGCCACCGGTGTGCTTGATGTTATGAAAGTAAGTGACCACCTTACGGCATTATCAGAAGCGATAGTAGCTCAGTGTGTAAATCTGGCTTGGCAGCAAATGGTAACGCGTTTTGGCTATCCACCCGAGGCCAGCGATGATGAAAAAGGCTTTGCAGTTATCGCGTATGGCAAAGCGGGTGGGGTAGAACTAGGCTACGATTCTGATCTTGATTTGGTATTTGTGCATAACTGTGATGGTGTTGGACAAACTAATGGCGATAAACAAATTGATGCGCGCCAGTTTTATTTGAAGTTAGCACAGCGTTTATTGCATTTATTTAATACTCGTACCGCTTCTGGCATTCTTTATGAGCTTGATACACGCTTACGCCCGGAAGGGGCGTCTGGCTTATTGGCTATTAATATTGAGACCTTTCGTGAATATCAGTTAAAACAAGCGTGGACATGGGAGCATCAGGCACTAGTGAGAGCGCGCATGACCTATGGTCAAGCATCGTTACTCGCGCGTTTTAATGAAATTAGAAATGAAGTGCTGTCGCGTCAGCGTGATGAACAAAAATTACGTGAGGATGTCGTAAACATGCGACAAAAAATGCGCGACCATTTAATTAAAGGCAGTGGTTCTGAGTTTGATATTAAACAAGGCGTAGGGGGCATGGCGGATATTGAGTTTTTGGCGCAATATTTTGTCTTAAAAAATGCCTATGCTCAGCCAAAAATAACTCAGTATTCCGATAACATACGTATATTTGCCAGTGCAGCAGAGCATGGTTTTATTGAGCCTATTGAAATGCAGCAGCTAACATCAGCATATTGCGATTATCGTGAACTGTACCACCAAGTGAGTTTACGCCAAGAAGCGAAGCTAGTGAGCCTTGAAAGCGTGCAAAACGATGTAAACGCCGTTACGACAATTTGGCAAAAGTATTTAGCTTAGAGAGTCGCTTTAACGCAGTTATCACGCACATAGCGGGTTGGATTTTCAGTGATAACTGCGGTGCTATGTTTATAACAGAAAAAGCCGTATACCGTATTCTCGAAGTCACTGTCGATGGCTTTTGAAACTTGGTACAAGGTTGTTATAAAGGTTTCGTCTACGCGAAAATTATCTTTAATGACGTAATCTTTGTCGAGATACCACAAAAACTCAATGCCTTCTTGCTTGGCAAAATCCGACATCACTTCTTTTAATGTATCGCCTTTCGCGAAGCGGCGCGCTTTAATTTCACCACGCCAATGCGCTGGAATTTTGTTTGAGGTACGACGCTGTCTTAGTTGCTCTGCCAAAGTGGTGTCGGGTTCGCCTAACTGAATGACGTATTTCTCGCGTTCAGTCATCGAGCTTAAGGTACTGCGAAAGCTATTATAGAAGTTAGATAAGCCTTCTGCTGCTGCATTTGATTTGTTAGCTTCTAATACAGGCCCTTTGCCAAGTAGAAGGTACAGTGCGGCCGCAATTAAGATAAAACCTAACGATAAATGTTTAATCCAAAACCACACAACGATACTCACAATGATTAAATATAAAGCAAGTCAATAATAGCTGTAACCTAATACTAATTTGCATAATACTTAATTCGTATTTTTAGGTAATAAGCTAACAGTGATAACACTTTATCTGTTTTTTGACAGCGTTAAATGAAAAGCCGCTTTACAATTTGAAGTGTAAAGCGGCTATGTATTATTTTTTATAGTGCGACGTAGCGTTTGGATCTTTTTGTGTTTTAAAGCGACGGTGAAGCCATAAATATTGTTCAGGTGCTTTGGCAATAGCCTCTTCCATAGCTTTGTTGACACGTGTCACATCGTCAGCATCGTTCCCGGTTGGGAAGTTTTCAAACACTGGGCTTACGTCAAGATAGTACTTATTATCCTTACGGTAGGTAGATAGTGCGACGGTTTCACTTTTCTTGCTGCTGGCAAAAATAAGCGTGCCAGTTGTAGTACACGTTTCTTTAACCGCGAAAAACGGTACAAATTCAGAACGTTTGCGGCCATAGTCTTGATCAGGCAAGTAATAGCATAACTTTTGTTGGCTTAATGCTTTTAATAAGCTTTTTACATCGCGCTTTGTCACCAGTGCTTCACTAAAGCGTAGGCGACCATTGACAATAATGTACTCCATTAATGGGTTATTGTGAGGGCGATAAAACCCAACACCGTTGTTTTGTATTCCCATCATGCGGCCCGCAACTTCTAAGTGCATCATATGAGGAACCAGCAACAATACGCCTTTGCCATTATTAATCGCTTTTTCAATATGGTGATAACCAGTAATGCCACCAAAGTGCTTTTTTGCACGCCACTGAGGCCACCACCACGCCATACCCGATTCAAAAATCGCAATGCCGGTATTTTCTAAGTTCTCTTTTACTAATTTTGCCTGCGCTTCTTTGTCTAGTTCGGGAAAGGCTAACGCAATATTGACTTCGGCGATTTTACGGCGTTTTTTTACAAACCGATAAACGAGGCGACCTAATAACTTACCCTGCCAAATTTGTAGTCGATACGGTAACCAAGACAGAAGATACAAAATCAGCACACTTAACCAAGTAAGCCAATATTTTGGAGCAAGAAAAGAATATGAAAATGGCGCTTTAGTGATCACAATATTCGAAGGAAAAAGTAAAAATTAGCGCGAGTATAACAAAAAGAGAGGAAAACGTGGGAATTGATTTATTCCCACGTGGAATTACATCACCGAGATTAGTTTAAACCGCGGTTAATTGCTTCGATATCACTGCGCGACAGTGTACCTTCAGCAAGTTTTAAGCCTAGTGTAGAAACAACGTAACGGTAGCGTACCGCAGATAAATTACGGCTTGCGTCATATAAGTTACGTGTACTTAGCAATACGTCAACGATGGTACGTGTACCTACTTCAAAACCCGCTTCAGTTGCTTGTAATGCACTTTCTGCTGAAACAACCGCTTGCTCAAGGGCGCGGTAAGTTGCGATATCTGACACTACTTGGTTGTAAGAAGTACGTACTTGCTTATTTACATTGCGGTATGCGCTTTCGAACTCTTGGCTTGCAGCAACAAAGTACTCAGATGCTTGGTTTACAGCAGCTTGCGTACCGCCACCTTGATAAATCGGCACAGTGAAGTCTAAACCAACACTTGTTTGGTCAGCACGTGGACCTGTTTCGCCTAATTTATCACCATAAGATGCTGATAACGTAAGCTTTGGATAATGACCTGCTTTTGCTTGTTCAATTTGCTCTTTCGCAATATCTACAGAAACGCGTGATACCTGCAGTGAAATATTGTTTTCTTTTGCAGATTCAACAAACTCAGTGCTCTTACGCGCTGGTTTTACCGTTGAGAATTTGTCTGTATTAAGTGCGTTAAGCTTTTCGTGATATTTACCTGTGATTTCACCTAGTTCTTCACGTGCGGTTTCAACATCGTTAAGTGCTACAATTTCACGGGCTACTGCGTTATCGTACTGTGCTTGCGCTTCGTGTACGTCAGTAATTGCAGTTAAGCCTACTGCGTGACGCTGTTTCGTTTGCTCTAACTGACGCTCAATCGCACGCTTTTCTGCGCGCACAAACTCTAAATCATCTTGGCGTGCTAGTACGTTAAAGTAAGCATTTGACACGCGTACAATCAGGTTTTGTTGTGCTAATCGGTAGCTAGCATCAGCTTGTAGCGCTTGCTTTTCTGCAATGTTTAGTGACTTCCATGAGCCTAAGTTGAATAGGTCTTGGTCTAGTCTAACGCCGCGGCTGAACGTGTCAGAATCGCCAGCATCGCCATCAACTTTGCTATAACCCATTGATGCGCCAATTTGTGGTAATAAACGCGACATTGCAATGTCTGTGTTGTAGTCTTGCGCATCACGTGTTGCTTTTGCTTTTAGTACAACAGGATCGTTTGCAAGTGCAATTTCGTATACTTGCATAAGGTCTTCTGCATTAGCGTGTGTAACTGAAAAGCCACAGCTTAATGCAACAAGCGCAGATAGTAATTTCTTTTTCATAGTGGTTGTCATCCCCAGACAATTTTTGAAAGCATCTTAGCGTGTTTTTTTATTGATTAGAAAAACAATACAGTAAAACAAAGTATTCAAGTGTAACAGAATATGAAAAATTCGTTTTATTCACTTTATCAGCTAAAATACCGAAAATTCGATAGATTATCGAATAGATTTTAAACTAATTAATCACCTTTTATATGGCCAAAATTACAAAATTCAAGCAATCAGACGTAGAAATCGTCGCGAAAAAGCGCACTTTTAACGGTTTTTTTAAAATTGATGAATATCACTTTCGTCACGCATTATTTGCCGGTGGGCAATCCGATGTGATTGTGCGAGAAATATTTGAACGCGGCGATGCAGTAGCAGTCTTACCTTATGATCCAAAATTGGATGCGGTGCTGCTTATCGAACAAATACGCATTGGTGCATTTAACGATGATAAATCGCCATGGTTGCTTGAAGTGATTGCAGGTATGACTGATGGCAGTAAAGATTACGAAGCCGTGGTAAAAAAAGAAGCGAAAGAAGAGTCTGGCATAGCACTTAATAATATTGAGTTTATGCTGTCGTATCTTTCAAGCCCCGGCGGAACATCAGAGCGTTTATACTTATATTATGGTGAAGCGGATTTATCGCAAGCTGGTGGCATTTATGGCGTACCTGAAGAGGGGGAAGATATTAGGGTACATGTAATCCCAGTAGAACAGGCGTTTCAATTACTTGATGAAGGTGAAATGGATAATGCAGCCACCGTAATTTGCTTGCAGTGGCTTAAATTAAATATTGATGCAATAAGAGAGAAGTACCGTACGTGTTAGCACAGGCTTATCGACAAAATTTACCTAAGTACATTCGTTTATGTGAGCAAAACTATGCACGCATAAACCGCCTGATGCCAAAAGAAAATGATAGAGGGGCGGTGAATAAGGTATTGGTTGGTGGTTTTGAGTTTACACTTACCGTATTAGAAGCATCTCCTTACACAAATTTAGTCTCGCTTAAACAAACAGACCACCAAGTGATAGGATTTACGCGACCTGATTTAAACGTACGTGTCTATCACGATGCCAAAGTCGCAGAAGTAGTATGTAAATATTATCCCAAACGAGTTAAACCGGCTTATGGTTACCCAAACCCTGATATGCATCAAAAAGATGAAAAATATCAATTGAATGCATTTTTAAAAGATTGGTTAGAATACTGTATTAACCAAGGGCGTAGTACTTTCCACTGGGATACCGATCATGACATGGTTTAGCCAACGCGAACACTTTGATAAAGCGCAATTAACACTGGTTCATATCACCGATAGTCATGTTTTTGCAGAACCAAATGGTGAATATTTTTGTGTAAATACCGCCGATAATTTAGTAAAAACATTAGCGTGTATTAAATCAATTGAATGCGATGCCATTATTTTTGGCGGAGATTTAACACAAGACCACAGTGAAGCGTCATATCACTTGTTCGCTCAATTGGTACAACAAGCAGGTCTTAGTGATAAGCTGTTTTGGCTACCGGGCAATCACGACGAAATAGAAGCTTATCGCGAGATTTTTAGTCAGTATGGCATTCGCGACAGCAAAGTGTTGGAAAATGAGCACTGGCAAGTGCTATTGGCTAATTCTAAAGGGCCAATGCCTGCAGGGTGTGTAAGTGAGATGCACCTCAACGAGATAAAACATGAGTTAACGGGTAGTACCAAGCATGCTTTGCTGTTTACTCATCATCACCCAATCCCCATTCAGGGTTATCTTGATAAACATATGTTGGAAAATGGCGAAGCACTGCTTTCACAATTAACCCAATTTAAAAAGGTGAAAGGGTTAATCCATGGACATGTTCACAACGAATATAGCTGGTTGTTTAACGAGTTTGCAGTATTTGCTACGCCCGCCACCTCGATACAATTTGAAAAAAATACCAGTGATTGGCAACAAGTCGACTTAGGTCCTGCCTTTCGTATGATACGATTACAGCAAAATGGCAGTTTAAACACTCAGGTAGTATGGCTAAGCAACGCGTAATATACATTCATGGTTTTAATAGCTCACCAGAATCATTTAAAGCACAACAACTTGGTCAGTATTTAGCGAAACATCATGATGTTGAGTATTTAGTACCAAAACTAAACCATGAACCGCGTGAAATTTTGCTGACGCTCGAAGCGTTAATGACACCTAATACAAAATTGATTGGCAGTTCATTGGGCGGATACTTTGCGACTATTTTATCCGAGCGCTATCAACTGCCAGCGGTGGTTGTTAATCCGGCGGTTGCACCATTTAACCTAATGCATGATTACCTAGGTAGGCAGTACAACCCGTATCAAGATTACTATTACGATGTGGCTGAACGTCATGTTGACCAGTTAAAGCAGTTTTACATTGCCAACTTGTCACAGCCTGAGTTGATTTTACTTTTACAACAGATGGGTGATGAAGTATTAGATTTTTCACAGGCGGTCGATTATTATAAAAACTGCCGTCAGCACGTTGAATTTGCTGGCGATCACAGCTTTATAGGGTTCGAACGTTATTTTCCTGTTATTGTAGATTTCCTGAAAATATCGTAAAACAATAGTGATAAGGGAATAACCTATAAAAACGCGCTAAAACCTAGTAAAAAAATACCCAGAAAAGGGCAGCTAGGTATCAAAGATAATTAATATAAAAAGAACCGCATTTCATGACGACACAAGATTATAATGCAGAAGCCATTGAGGTTTTAAATGGACTCGAACCGGTAAAGCGCCGTCCCGGCATGTATACCGATACCACACGTCCAAACCACCTTGGCCAAGAAGTTATCGATAACAGTGTGGATGAAGCCTTAGCTGGGCATGCATCGAAAATTGATGTGATCCTGCACGAAGACAACTCGCTGGAAGTAGTCGATGATGGCCGTGGTATGCCAATCGATATTCACCCCGAAGAAGGTATTCCGGGCGTTGAGCTTATTCTTACCAAACTACACGCCGGTGGTAAGTTTTCAAACAAAAACTATCAATTCTCAGGTGGTTTACACGGGGTAGGTATTTCCGTTGTAAATGCCTTATCAACGCGTGTATTAGTTACCGTAAGACGCGATGCAAAAGTATATGAAATTGCGTTTGAAAACGGCGATAAGGTACAAGATTTAACCGAGGTCGGTACCGTGGGCAAGCGCAACACCGGTACGTCAGTACACTTTTGGCCTGATCCAAGCTACTTCGACTCGGCAAATTTCTCGCTATCAAAGCTCAAGCATTTATTAAAAGCCAAAGCGGTTCTGTGTCCTGGCTTAAAAATTCGTTTTATCAATAAGCAAACTAAAGAAACCATTGAATGGTTTTTTGAAGATGGCTTAAAAGATTACCTTGCTGATGCGTTAAAAGAATACGAAGTCTTACCGAAACAACCATTTACCGGTGAGTTTGCCGGCTCTACTGAAGGTGTTGATTGGGCGGTATTATGGTTGCCTGAAGGCGGCGAAGGGGTTTATGAAAGTTATGTAAACCTTATTCCAACAGCGCAAGGTGGTACCCATGTAAATGGTCTGCGCCAAGGTTTGCTAGAAGCAATGCGCGAATTTTGTGAATTCCGCAATTTATTACCGCGTGGGGTAAAACTAACACCTGACGATATTTGGGACCGCTGTAGCTACGTGCTTTCGGTCAAAATGCAGGACCCACAATTTGCAGGTCAAACTAAAGAAAAGTTATCGTCACGTGCAACCTCTGCATTTGTTTCGGGTGTGGTAAAAGATTCGTTTAGCTTATGGCTTAATGAGCACACAGATATTGCCGAATTGCTTGCCGAAATTTGTATTAGCAACGCGCAAAAACGTATGCGTGCGGCGAAAAAAGTAGTTCGTAAAAAAATCACCTCAGGCCCAGCGTTACCGGGTAAATTAACCGACTGTAGCACGCAAGAAAGCGAGCGCAGTGAACTCTTTTTAGTAGAGGGTGACTCGGCGGGTGGTTCAGCTAAACAAGCACGCGACCGTGAGTTCCAAGCGGTAATGCCACTGCGCGGTAAAATTCTTAATACGTGGGAAGTCGAGTCAGGGCAAATTCTTGCGTCGCAAGAAGTGCATGATATCTCTGTGGCGATTGGTATGGATCCAGATTCAAAAGATTTAACTAATCTACGCTATCACAAAATTTGTATTTTAGCGGATGCGGATTCTGATGGATTGCACATTGCAACCTTGTTGTGTGCACTGTTTGTAAAACACTTCCCTGTATTGGTAGAGCAAGGGCACGTTTATGTAGCAATGCCACCGCTTTACCGAATCGATGTGGGTAAAGAAGTATTTTATGCCCTTGATGAAGATGAAAAGACCGGCATTTTAGACCGTATTGAAGCAGAGAAAAAGCGTGGCAAAGTGAATGTGCAACGCTTTAAAGGCTTGGGTGAAATGAACCCAATGCAGCTGCGCGAGACGACAATGGATCCAAATACTCGCCGCTTAGTGCAACTGAGCTTAGAGGGCGACGAAGAAACGTTGGAAGTAATGGATATGTTACTTGCCAAGAAGCGCTCAAGCGATCGTCGCGAGTGGTTAGAAACCAGTGGCGACCAAGCGGATTCATGGAACTCATAACTAGCATTAAAAAATTTAGGTAAACGAGCATGTCAGATCTCGATACCCTCGCGATGCAAGGGATAGAAAAACAAACAATGGCGCAGTTTACGCAAAGCGCCTATTTAAATTACTCAATGTACGTAATTAAAGACCGTGCCTTGCCACACATTGGCGACGGTTTGAAACCCGTACAACGTCGTATCGTTTACGCGATGAGTGAACTAGGCCTATCGGCAGCGGCAAAATACAAAAAATCAGCCCGTACCGTGGGTGATGTACTCGGTAAATATCACCCACACGGTGATAGCGCCTGTTATGAAGCCATGGTACTGATGGCGCAGCCGTTTTCTTACCGTTATCCGCTGGTGGATGGTCAAGGTAACTGGGGTGCGGCAGATGATCCTAAGTCTTTCGCGGCAATGCGTTACACCGAAGCGCGTTTATCTAAGTTCTCTGAGGTTTTATTAAAAGAACTAGGCCAAGGCACAGTCGATTGGATCCCTAACTTCGATGGCACCATGAAGGAGCCGGAAGTACTGCCAGCACGTTTACCGCATATTTTATTGAATGGTATTACCGGTATTGCGGTAGGTATGGCAACCGATATTCCGCCGCACAACGTACGCGAAGTGGCAGATGCGTGTTGTACATTACTGGATAAACCAAAAACCGAACTTGAAGAGCTACTTGATTTAGTACAAGCACCGGATTACCCAACTGATGCGGAAATTATTACGCCTAAGGCCGAAATTCGCAAAATCTACTCAAGTGGTAAAGGCTCTATCAAAATGCGCGCGGTGTATACTGAAGAGCAAGGTGATATTGTCATTACGGCGTTACCTCATCAGTGCTCTGGCGCCAAAGTGCTTGAGCAAATTGCTACGCAAATGCGCGCTAAAAAATTACCTATGGTGGCCGATTTACGTGATGAATCTGATCATGAAAATCCAACGCGTATTGTAATTGTACCGCGCTCTAACCGCGTAAAAGCTGAGCCACTTATGGCACACTTATTTGCGACCACCGACCTTGAGAAAAACTACCGTGTTAACTTAAACATGCTGGGCCTAAACGGCCGTCCTCAAGTAAAAGACTTAAAAACAATTCTGTCTGAGTGGTTAGTGTTTAGACGCGAAACGGTTCGTCGCCGTTTACAATACCGCTTAGACAAAGTATTGGCACGTTTACATATTTTAGAAGGCTTATTGATTGCCTTTTTAAATATCGACGAAGTAATTGAAATTATCCGCAGCGAAGATGAGCCAAAGCCAGTTTTAATGGCGCGTTTTGGTATCACTGAAACGCAAGCGGAAGCAATTTTAGAACTTAAACTTCGCCATCTTGCTAAATTAGAAGAAATGAAAATTCGCGGTGAGCAAGACGAGCTTGCCAAAGAGCGCGATAAGCTTGAATTAACCCTTGGTTCAGAGCGTCGTATGTCGACGCTACTGAAAAAAGAAATTCAAGAAGCCGCTGAGCTTTATGGTGACGACCGTCGTTCGCCTGTAGTTGAGCGCGGTGAAGCTAAAGCCTTAAGTGAAAAAGACTTAATGCCATCAGAAAGCGTTACTGTTGTGCTTTCTGAAAAAGGCTGGGCACGTTTTGCTAAAGGCCATGATATTGACGCGGAAGGCCTGAGTTATAAATCAGGTGACAGCTTTAAGTCTCTTGCTAAAGGGCGCAGCAATCAGCCGAGTGTATTCTTAGATAGCTCTGGCCGAGCATTTGCAACCGATACCCATAGTTTGCCTTCTGCCCGCAGCCAAGGTGAACCAATGACAGGGCGCTTTAATGTGGCACCTGGAGCGAACCTTGAACACGTGGTTATGGGTGAAGAAAAAGCCAACTTCCTGATGGCATCAGATGCAGGTTATGGCTTTATTACCGAGTTTAACGACTTGGTGAGTAAAAATAAGAACGGTAAAGCACTGGTAACGATTCCAGAAGCTGCATTATTAATGACACCACAGCCAATTCACGACATTACGACAGATCGCTGTTTAGCAATCTCCAACGAAGGTCGCATGCTGATCTTCCCAATTCGTGATTTGCCAAAACTAGGTAAAGGTAAAGGAAATAAGATCATTTCCATTCCGAGTGCCCGTGTTAAATCGCGAGAAGAGTTTGTTAAAGTGCTGGGCATCGTGCCAGATGGCGCGTCTGTTACGTTACATGCAGGTAAGCGTAAACTAACGTTAAAACCAAGTGATTTAGAACATTACTACGGCGAGCGTGGCAGACGTGGTAATAAGTTACCGCGTGGTTTACAGCGTGTAGACTTAATGGAAGTTGAGTTTACTGCCGCACAAGAATTGATCGACGATGCTATTGATACGGAAAATAGCGAAGATTAGTGCTTCTTTGCGTCGAAAAGCGTTAAAATAACGAAAACCAGTCTCAATATGGGGCTGGTTTTTTTATAAACCGTGTTTTTTAGCTTACACATGTTAGCTAAAATTCGTATAATGGCGCGCTTAGTTATTGGAGACGTTATTTTGATATTTGCTGTTCGCTTAGTACTACTTGCGATTTTTATCTTTTTTAGTGCGATCTTTGGCTTGCTATTATGTTTAGTGATGCCGTTTAACCGCAACCATGTTCATCGTTTTGCTTCTTGGTATGGCAGCATGCAGGTGCTATTGGGCGCAAAAGTTGAAGTGAAGGGGTTAGACAAACTGGATAAAAATAAATCCTACGTCTATGTATCTAACCATCAAAATAACTATGATTTGTTTACGGTTACCAATGCGGTACCAGAAAATACCGTAAGTATTGGTAAAAAAAGCATACGCTTTATTCCATTTTTTGGCCAGCTGTACTGGTTGTCAGGCAATATTTTAATTGACCGCAATAATAAATCGAAAGCAAAAGGCACAATTGATAAGGCCGCATCAAAAATTAAAAACGATAAGATTTCTGTGTGGTTATTCCCTGAAGGTACGCGCAGTTATGGCCGCGGTTTATTACCATTTAAAACAGGCGCGTTTCACACGGCTATGCAAGCCGGTGTGGAGGTTGTGCCTGTCTGTATGAGTACAACAACAGGGCGTATTAAATTAAATCGTTGGGCTAACCCAACCATTTATGTTGAATTACTTGATCCGATTTCGTTGGAAAAGGATGTATCGGCAAGAGAGCACGCGAAGCGAATTCATGCTATGATGCAGAGTAAAATTGAACAGCTAGATGCTAAAGTAGAGAGCGATTGTGGAAAACTGGCGCGAAATAAGTGAAGACATTGTTGAGTCGTTATTAGAAGACGGTTCAAACCCAGATAAACTGTACGAAGTAGAACACCACTTTGTATGTGAAGATTTTGATAAGCTAGAAGAAGCGGCGCTTGCTGCATTCAAACTTGGTTTTGACGTGGAAGACCCAGCTGAACTTGAATTAGAAGATGGCAGCAAAATTTGGGGCTTTGACGTTGTAGTTGAATGTGAACTTGACGCAGAACTTATTCTTGAAGATGTAGATAAACTTATCGATCTTGCTGCAAAAGCTGGTGTGGAATACGATGGTTGGGGCACTTACTTTCAAGAGTAAGCTCCTGTGTTGTATTGACAAATCGAGTACA
The DNA here is from genome assembly GCF_057367955.1 of Pseudoalteromonas sp. NS-SX12. Lineage (NCBI taxonomy): Bacteria > Pseudomonadati > Pseudomonadota > Gammaproteobacteria > Alteromonadales > Pseudoalteromonadaceae > Pseudoalteromonas > Pseudoalteromonas sp. NS-SX12. The sequence continues at coordinate 1,771,293 of NZ_CM170634.1, forward strand.
AAAAAATAGCGCTAAATGGCGCTATTTTTTTATTGTGGCTTATCTTGTGAGAGTTTGAACGGGGAGAACAATAAGACGGGCACTAAAATCAATGTGTGAATTGATAACCAAGCAAGGGTTCCTTCATATACGCCCAACGCTGTAACTGCTGTAAATAAGGCTAGTGCAGACGATACGACCGCCAGCAACCAATAAAGACCAATCGGGCTATTGCTATCAAAGCGAATACTTTCAGCGCATTGGTTACTTTTGAAATAGCACGACATTGCAATAATTACCGTAATAAATGAAAAAGCAATCAAAATAACTTCCATGGTTTTTCCCTGCTAGGTTTACATGTTGGTAAGATTATACTGCGCAGAATTGCAAGTCAATAAAAATGATAATGATTATCAATTAATTTAATCGTAAATGTATAAGCGCCAATAATCATAAAGTCTTTTGTCTTTTAAGGCGTATAGTTTAGTGAGTGTAGTGGCAACGCTGCCAAACTCTCAACACGCCACATTTTTAATGAAAATAATGATTCAATATTTGCAGGGTTAACGCGTGTATAAGGCTGCGTTTTTTAACAGGTAACAATGGCGATAGAAGTTGTACTGGCTGCGAAAGGTGTTAAATCTATACAGTCGCAATAAAAATAAAAGTTGTATTGGCTATATTTGATGACGAGAAGATACACAAAGGGGAAACTAGCAATGCTAAAAATGACTTGCGCGAATGAGCTTCAAGATCACAATAAATAGAAAACGCGCTTTAGCGCGCGCTGGTGACCTCAAACCGAGGTGATTTTAAACACATTACTTGCAGCTAACTTATGCTGCGATATTGAAACCGTCTAATCGTTTAACACCGATAAATGCTCAAGCTCACGATAAAGCTCTTCTTCATCTCCCATATTGAGTTCGATAAGGCGTTTTAAATGCGTCACACTGTCAATTTCAATTTGCTCACAGCGTAGCCCCAATTGGTCACTTTCAACATGTGCCAGCGACACCAACATCTCAATCGCAATATCACTGTTAGAAAGTTGAAACACTAGTTTGGCGTGATGCGAAAGATCGCACGCAGTAGGCCAGTTATCAGGCTTATTTAAAAGTGCACCTTTAAGCGATAAATCAAGGATTTCAGCGTTATACTCTACGCCCATAAAAGTTAATTTTGCAGGCGTGCGGTAAATAATACGAGTGAAATGTCGTCTTTCTTGCATTAGGAGCGCTCCTTATCGTCATCTTTAAAGCATAGCCGATTAACAAAAAATATTAAATATTTTCATGCTGATATGTTTAAATAGCGGGCGCCACTTATGGAATTTATTTTTAAAGGGAAAAACAATGCCAGAACACGCTGAAAAACAAAAGATTGATCACGGTGAATTGAAAAAAACCGGATTTTGGTTAAATCAGGCGTTTATGATTGTATCGACAATTGTTGGTGTATATTTAGCTGCACAAAGCGGTCTTGAACAAGCGCTAAAATTCGATACGTTAAGCAAAATGGAAGATAACTATTATCTGCGCATGTCGTTATACGATGAATTAGATGACGCGGTTAAAGAAATTGAAACGTACGCAAAAGTCCTCGCCAAAAGCCCGCCAAAAGTAGTGATTACAGAGCAGCGCCCAATGCTCGACAAATACGTTTGGCAAACCATGAAGTACAATCCCACTACCTTGGAAACGCCGAGTGAAATTCTTTCTGAAGTGCGTCGCTTTTATGGTAAGGCTGACCGCACTATTGATCAGGTAGGTCGCTGGGCCATTGGTTCACGCCATGCATCAAAATTATTGTTAGAACAAACGGAATATTTTAAAAATGGCCCGCTGTTAAAACTTAAAGACAGTGCTGATGAGCTAAAACGCTTGTTAGCGAAAGAAGATATTCAAATTGGCGTATTAAAAGGAGAATAATGAGCCATGACCAAACGTTGTCCAAAGTGCGTTAATGTAGCACTAGAAGTTACCCATTATTGCGGTGAAGAAATTGATGTTTGCCGTCAGTGCGGCGGTTTGTGGTTTGAGAAAAACCAAGTTAATCGCATGATTGAAGAGATTAATGACGGCCCGATTGGCGAATGTTATAGCCATCACTTTGGTGAGCCTCAAGGTAGCACAGAATTAAACTGCCCTGATTGCGGCAGCCATTTAGAAGCGGTGCACTTATTAAAAGATTATCAAACTGAACTGGATATTTGTCGTAAGTGTGATGGTAGCTGGATTGATAAAGACGAACTTACGTCAGTGGAGAACAGTCCTGAGTTACGCGGTGCACTTGATGAACTAAATAAAAAAGTATCTTGGAAAACTTACTTATTCCAATTTTTAACGCAAATGCCAGTGGAATATAACTTAAAAACCAAGTCAAAACCTTGGGTAAACTGGTCTTTAATTGCGATTAACATTCTGATTTTCTGTGCGTATTTCTTTAATATCGAGAGCTTTGGTTTTGTATTAGAAAACTTTGCACTAAGACCTGCAGATGTTAACAACGGCCAAGAGATTTGGACTTTATTAACGTGCGTCTTTTTACATGGCTCTGTGATGCATTTAGTGGGTAACATGTATTTCTTATACATTATTGGCGATAACTTAGAAGATGCGCTCGGCCATAAAAAATACCTTATGTATTATTTAATATGCGGCATAGGTGCATCGCTGTTTAGCTTAGTTATGTCACAAGACCCGAATATTCCATCAGTTGGCGCCAGTGGTGCAATTGCAGGATTATTTGGCATGTACTTAATGTGGTTTAGACACGCCAGCTTAACCTTTATGTTTGTTATTTATCAAAAGAAACTGAGTGCGGTTTGGTTCTTTGCGATTTGGATAGCAATTAATATTTTCGGTTTAATTGTATTACAAGATGGCGTTGATTATGGCGCGCACATCGGTGGTTTTGTTGTTGGTTTAGTGATTGGTTACTTCTTAAAAGAGAAAGTGCTTGCTGAAAACCCATTAATCAAACTGCTCAATCAGCCAGAAGCTGTGCTAAAACGTTAATAACGTTTATGCATTAAAAAGCCCGCAAAGTGCGGGCTTTTTTGTATTGTGTGAAAATCAATTAACCGATTTTCTTGTACTTAATACGCTTAGGTTGCGCAGCTTCTGCACCAAGCGTTTTCTTAAGCCATGCTTCGTATTCTGTGTAGTTACCTTCGAAGAAGTTAACTTGACCTTCATCACGGTAATCAAGAATATGCGTGGCAATACGGTCAAGGAACCAACGGTCGTGCGAGATACACATTACACAGCCTGGGAATTCTAAAATTGCATTCTCAAGGGCACGTAGTGTTTCAACGTCTAGGTCATTGGTAGGCTCATCGAGTAAGATCATGTTGCCGCCAGCTTTTAACAGCTTAGCTAGGTGAAGACGGTTACGCTCACCACCTGATAAGTCTTTCACGTATTTTTGCTGGTCGTTACCTTTGAAGTTGAAGCGCGATACATAAGCACGGCTAGCAATTTCAAAGTTACCAATTTTCAATACATCTTGGCCTTCAGATAACTCTTGGAATACGGTGTTTGAACCATCTAAATCGTCACGGAACTGATCAACTGTTGCAAGTTCAACGGTTTCACCAAGTTCAAATGAACCTGCATCTGGTGTTTCTTGACCGCCTAACATACGGAATAAGGTTGATTTACCAGCACCGTTAGCACCGATAATACCGACGATTGCACCTTTTGGTACTGAGAAGCTTAAATCATCAATTAGTACACGGTCGCCGTAGCCTTTTTTGATGTTGTTTACTTCTAGTACTTTATCACCTAGGCGAGGACCTGGTGGAATAAATAGCTCGTTGGTTTCGTTACGCTTTTGGTAATCAGAATGTTGTAGTTCTGAGAATTGGGCCATACGTGCTTTCGATTTAGCCTGGCGGCCTTTCGGGTTTGAACGTACCCACTCAAGTTCTTGCGCAATTGATTTCTGACGTGCTTTTTCCGCTTTTTCTTCTTGCTTCAAACGCGCATCTTTTTGCTCAAGCCATGACGAATAGTTACCTTCCCATGGAATACCTTCACCACGGTCAAGCTCTAAAATCCAACCTGCAACGTTATCTAGGAAATAACGGTCGTGGGTAATCGCCACAACAGTACCTTCGTAATCGTGTAAGAAACGCTCTAACCAAGCTACTGATTCAGCATCTAAGTGGTTGGTTGGTTCGTCGAGTAATAGCATGTCTGGCTTTTCAAGTAATAAACGACAAATCGCTACACGACGACGCTCACCACCTGAAAGTACTTTAATTGGCGTGTCCCACTCTGGTAAACGAAGCGCATCGGCAGCACGCTCTAGAGCATTATCTAGGTTGTGACCATCGTGCGCCTGAATAATTGCTTCAAGTTCACCTTGCTCTTTTGCCAATGCGTCAAAGTCCGCGCCGTCCATTGCGTATTCAGCGTAAACTTCGTCTAAACGTGCAAGGGCATTTGTTACTTCAGAAAGGGCTTCTTCAACTGTTTCACGTACTGTTTTGTTTTCGTCTAGTACAGGTTCCTGTGGTAGGTAACCAATTTTTGTATCAGGGAACGCGCGCGCTTCACCTTCAAACTCGGTATCAACACCCGCCATAATACGAAGCAAGGTAGATTTACCTGCACCGTTTAAACCAAGCACACCAATTTTTGCGCCAGGGAAAAATGAAAGCGAGATATCTTTTAAAATAGTACGCTTTGGCGGCACTACTTTACTTACACGATGCATCGTGTAGATAAACTTATCCGGTAAAGGCATGAATAATCCTATAGTGATTTTAATAATGTAATTGCTGCATATTGTAGTGTGATAAATGGGGGCATTCAATGTCGTAGTAGATTTAAAATGTCATTCTGTTAAGTTAAGGTAAAGTCACATAAAAATAATAGTAATTGCTTACCTATGCCTGCGCTTAATAAAACCTCTCTTTACCTTTTATTTTGTTCAATATTGATGAGTTTTGAACTGACTGCATCGAATCAGCCAAAAATAGGTTTAGTACTCGGTGGTGGCGGCGCCAAAGGCGGCGCGCACATTGGTGTGTTAAAGGTACTTGAAGCCAATAATGTAAAAATCGATTATATCGCCGGTACTAGCATTGGTGCTTATGTTGCAGGTATGTATGCCTTGGGATATTCAGCAAGTGAAATTGAAAAATTTATGCTTAATGAAGATTGGAACCAAGGTTATTCAGATGATATTCCAAGAGAAGTATTACGCTATCGCGATAAAGAGTTACGCGATAAATATAATCTACAGCTGAATTTTGGTATTCGTGACGGTGCATTGCGCTCATCTAAAGGTTTGCTTGTAGGGCAAAGTATGAGTCGTTTATTGCGAAACTCCACGCGTTCAGTGCATTTGTTTGATGATTTTGACCAGCTGGCAATCCCGTATCGCGCAATTGCTACCGATTTATCGACCAGTGAAGCCGTGGTAATTTCATCTGGTAGTATTGCTGAAGCAATGCAAGCTTCGGCTTCGGTACCGGGGGCTGTGCAGCCGACCGAAATTGATGGTCGCTTGCTGGTTGATGGTGGCATCGCCAATAATTTGCCGGTTGACGTAGTAAAAGAGATGGGCGCAGATATCGTTATAGCCGTAGATATAGGTGCATCACTTGCTCAGTCGAATGAGTTTACATCAACTATGGAAGTACTTGGCCAGCTTTCGACTATTTTGACCAATGCCTCAACACAATGGCAAAAACGTTTGCTAAGTGAAAAGGACATTTATATTCGCCCCGACATTGATGACTTAAGCACCACTGACTGGGCTGATCTAGAAGAGTCGTTAGTGCGCGGCCTTGCTGCTGCAAAAATCGCGGAACCAAAACTGCAAACCTTAGCTATTTCACCGAGTGAATTTGAGGCGTATCAAGTCGCTAAACGTGAGCGCAGCCAACTGTGGTTTCAGCCAATTTATAACCCAGTACTTGCGATTTCGTTGGATAATTTATCAGACGTTAATAATAAATTGATTCTCAAACACTTTTCGATTAACCCCGGAGACACTCCGTCAGAGCATGATGTGCAGCAGGCGGTAAATCGCGTTTATGCACTCAATGAATTTGAGCGTGTTGAAACTGAGTTTAAAGATACCGAGCAAGGGCGAGTGTTGGTATTAAAAACAATTGGTAAATCGTGGGGGCCAAATTATTTAGATTTTGGCGCTAATTATCAAAGTGACGTGACAGTAAACTCGGTGCTCTCAATTGATATGGCGTTTACGCGCGGCAATATTAATCGCTATGGAGGGCTTTGGCGCAATGAGATCTCGCTTGGTTTTGAAGAGTATATCGCGACCGAATTTTATCAACCACTAAACGCTGAAGATGACTATTATGCGAGTGCTCGCATTGCGTTTATCAAAGACAGATACAAGCTACAAACGGTAACGCAAGCGTACTTTGATTTAGAAAAGAATCACCTACGTGGTAATTTAGCGCTCGGTTACAACATTAATAATTTTTGGCGATTTGAGTTTGGCACAATACGTGATGTTGGCGAACTTGAACAAAAATCATTGATTAATGATAAATTTCCCTTTGATCAAACGGGTTTTTACAGCAGTTTGATGTATGACACCTTAGATAGCATTAGTTTTCCAACCCAAGGTAATCGACTACGTGTTTATTATGGGCGTTTTAAAGAGGCGTATGACGATCGCCTTGATCCAATCGACAGTCGCTATGCCAGTAAATACAAAATTGATTGGCGCGGCGCTTTTTCTATTCGCCACCACGGCTTAGTTGGCACAGCATCGTATACCAGTTATGAATCAGACGGTACATTTACCGTTAATACTGAGCGCTTGGGTGGCTTTTTAAATTTATCAGGTTATGGCAAAAACGTGTTAAACGGTCCTAAAAAAGCGTTTGGTGCAGTGATTTATCAATACGATTTAGGCCGCGATATGCTTAATATGACTAGCATGCCACTTTACCTTGGTGTGAGTGCTGAAGTAGGTAATGTGTGGGATATTCAACAAAGCGTCGATTTATCTGAGCTTATTTTTGCCAGCAGCTTGTTTGTTGGCACCGATACACGCTTTGGCCCAGCTGCATTTGGTTTTGGCGCAACCGACGATGGCGAATCCAGCTTTTTTGTATCATTAGGCAAACACTGGTAGTTGTATAATTAAATTTAATGAATGGTTTGTATTGTATTTTAAATATTTATATTTCGATTTAAAAATATCATTAAAAATACACTGTGAAAAATTTTCAATCCCTGTTTAAATAACTTCACATATACAAAGTAGGCAAGGGCGCTTTTTAAGCGTACAATACGCCCTTTATCCCACAACCATCTTCTATTTAGGAGTAACCATGTTAGAACGTAGCATGAATATCTCGGATTTTGATCCAGAACTATTTGGCGCAATGGAAAAAGAAAAGCAGCGTCAAGAAGAGCACATCGAACTTATCGCGTCTGAAAACTACTGTAGCCCGCGTGTACTTGAAGCACAAGGTTCTCAGTTAACTAACAAATACGCGGAAGGTTACCCTTACAAGCGTTACTACGGTGGTTGTGAGCACGTTGATGTTGTTGAGCAATTAGCAATTGATCGCGCTAACGAATTATTCGGTACAGATTACGCAAACGTGCAACCGCACGCAGGTTCACAAGCAAACGCGGCAGTATTCCAAGCGTTACTTCAGCCGGGCGACACTGTTTTAGGTATGAGCCTTGCACACGGCGGTCACCTAACTCACGGTTCACACGTAAACTTCTCAGGTAAAACGTACAACGCAGTTCAGTACGGCCTAAACGAAGAAACTGGCGAAATCGACTACGCACAAGTTGAAGCGCTAGCACTAGAGCATAAGCCTAAAATGATTATCGGTGGTTTCTCAGCATACTCAGGTATTGTTGATTGGGCTAAATTCCGTGAAATCGCAGACAAAGTAGGTGCTTACCTTCTAGTTGATATGGCACACGTTGCCGGCCTTGTTGCTGCAGGCGTTTACCCAAGCCCTGTACCATTTGCACACGTGGTTACGACAACAACACACAAAACATTAGCGGGTCCTCGTGGTGGTTTAATCGTGTCTAACTGTGGCGACGAAGAGATTTACAAAAAGTTAAACTCTGCGGTATTCCCAGGTGGTCAAGGTGGTCCTTTATGTCACGTAATCGCTGCTAAAGCGGTTGCATTTAAAGAAGCACTAGAGCCAGAGTTCAAAGCATACCAAACACAAGTTGTTAAGAATGCGCAAGCTATGGTTGAAGTATTCAAAGCACGTGGTTACGACGTTGTTTCTGGTAAAACAGACAACCACCTATTCTTACTTGATCTAATCAACAAAGATATCACAGGTAAAGATGCGGACGCAGCACTTGGTAATGCTTACATTACAGTTAACAAAAACTCAGTACCAAACGACCCACGTTCTCCGTTTGTAACGTCTGGTCTACGTATTGGTTCACCTGCTATCACGCGTCGTGGTTTTAAAGAAGCAGAAGCAAAAGAGTTAACTGGCTGGATCTGTGATGTGCTAGACAACATCGAAGACACAAAAGTACAAGATGAAGTACGTGAGAAAGTAAAAGCAATTTGTGCGAAACACCCTGTTTACGCATAATGTTTTCTCATTGTTAACATGATATGATAAGGCCGCTTTTTTGCGGCCTTTTTTCTTTCGAGAGTTGTTTATGCATTGTCCTTTTTGTACAGCCAATGACACCAAAGTTATCGATTCACGCTTAGTAGGTGGTGGTCATCAGGTTCGCCGTCGTCGCGAATGTAATGAATGTCACGAACGTTTTACTACCTTTGAAGGTGCTGAGCTTGTTATGCCACGTGTAATCAAGCAAGACGGCAGCCGAGAACCGTTTAATGAAGACAAACTTCGCAATGGTTTGCATCGTGCGCTAGAAAAGCGCCCTGTCAGTACAGAACAAGTAGAAGAAGTAGTACACCAAATTAAATCGCAATTGCGTGCAACAGGTGAGCGCGAAGTTGACAGTAAAACGGTCGGCGAATTTATTATGGAAGCGCTGAAAAAACTCGATAAAGTTGCTTACGTACGTTTTGCTTCTGTTTACCGTTCATTTGAAGACATTAAAGAATTTGGCGAAGAAATCGCACGCTTAGGTGAGTAATCAGATGCACAACAATCGCTTTTCTGAATGTGATCACAAATATATGGCGCGCGCCATCGAGCTTGCAAAACGCGGTCGATTTACCACCACGCCTAACCCCAACGTAGGTTGCGTTTTAGTTAAAGATAATCAAATCATCGGTGAAGGCTTTCATATTCAAGCGGGTGGCCCTCATGCCGAAGTGCATGCACTGAAAATGGCTGGCGATAACGCTAAAGGGGCAACCGCGTACGTCACGCTTGAGCCGTGTTCGCATTATGGCCGCACGCCGCCATGTGCTGAAGGCCTGATCAAAGCAGGCGTTAGCCGCGTTGTTGCTGCTATGGTTGATCCAAACCCAGAAGTCGCAGGTCGCGGTTTAAAAATGCTCGAAGATGCCGGAATCGAAACCGATTTTGGCTTATTAAACGATGAAGCCGAAGCACTCAATTTGGGCTTTTTAAAACGCATGCGCACCAACTTGCCTTATGTACGCTGTAAATTAGCGGCAAGCCTTGATGGCAAAACGGCACTTGAAAATGGTGAAAGTAAATGGATTACCAGTAGTGAATCGCGCCGCGCTGTGCAAGATTTACGGGCAGAAAGTTGTGCAGTACTGTCAGGGGCAGATACTGTTATTATCGATAATGCGAAATTAAATGTCCGTCCTGATGAATTGACAGATACTGATGCAAAACACAGTGCTCGCCAGCCAATCCGCGTGATTATTGATTCGCAAAACCGACTAACGCCGGATCTCGCGTTATTTCAGCAACCATCTAAAATAATTATTGCACGAACAACACTTGATAAATCGCATACTTGGCCGCATTTTGTTGAACAAGTAGTGGTTGAGCAAAACAATAGCAAAGTAGATTTACGCGCTTTATTGTCATTGTTAGCTGAGCGCGGCGTTAACTTAGTATTGTTGGAAGCGGGCGCAACCTTGGCAGGTAAAATGTTTGAACAACAGCTGGTCGATGAACTAGTGCTGTTTATGGCGCCTAAATTGATGGGGCACAGTAGTAAGAGCTTGATTAACTTGCCAACATTTACAACCATGTCTCAAGTCCCTGAACTTGAAATAAACACACTCAAGCAAGTTGGACAGGATATCTGTCTACATGCATTAGTAAAAAGAAATTAATATGTTTACAGGCATTATAGAAGCAACCGGAAACGTTGCGGCAATTGAAATGATTGCTGGCGACATGCGCGTTACCATTAACTCAGGCAAACTTGATTTGGCTGATGTTAAATTAGGCGACAGCATCGCAACCAATGGCGTATGTCTAACGGTTATTGCTTTAACAGGCCACGGCTATGTAGCCGATGTATCAAAAGAAACCCTATCGTTAACCAACTTTGAAAACTACCAAGTTGGGCAAACCGTTAACCTTGAAAAAGCGTTAATGCCACAATCGCGTTTAGGCGGTCATTTGGTTTCTGGGCATATAGACGGCATTGCAACCGTAACCCGTATTGAAGCCAATGCCCGTGCAACCGATTATTGGCTTTGTGCATCAGCGCAATTACTCAAGTATATTCCGTATAAAGGTTCGGTTTGCATTGATGGCATTAGCCTTACGGTAAACGAAATAAACGACAACGAATTTAAGCTAACTATTGTGCCGCACACCGCAGGCGAAACCACGATTAGTGGCTTTAAAGTAGGTAGCAAAGTGAATTTAGAAGTGGATCAGCTCGCACGCTATTTAGAGCGTTTAATGATGCCACAACAAGATGCAAAACCAACCAGTTCTCTCACTCATGAGCTTCTAGCGCAAGCTGGCTTTATGAATCGATAACCAGTCGCAAGCAAAGGTAACAAAATGGGCTTACACACTGCAGCAGAAATTATTGAAGATATCCGTCTAGGCAAAATGGTCATTCTGATGGATGACGAAGACCGTGAAAATGAAGGCGACTTAATTATGGCATCTGAGCACATCAGTGCCGATGCAATTAACTTTATGGCGACACATGGCCGTGGTTTGATTTGTTTAACGCTAACACAAGAGCGTTGCCAGCAACTTAACTTACCACTAATGGTAAGCAATAACGGCGCACAGTTTTCTACCAATTTTACGATGTCGATTGAAGCGGCAAAGGGTGTAACAACGGGTATTTCAGCAGCAGACCGTGCACGCACAGTACAAGCTGCTGTGGCAAAGGGTGCGGTACCTGAAGATATCGTACAGCCGGGTCACATTTTTCCAATTATGGCGCAACCGGGTGGTGTATTGACTCGAGCAGGACACACAGAAGCCGGTTGTGATTTAGCGCGTTTAGCAGGCTGCGAGCCATCTTCAGTGATCGTTGAAATACTCAATCCAGATGGCACCATGGCGCGCCGCCCAGACTTAGAAATTTTTGCTAAAGAGCACGGTTTAAAAATGGGTACCATTGCGGATTTAATTGAATACCGCAACTTAAATGAAGCGACTATTGAGCGTGTAGCAGAGTGTAAATTGCCAACTGAACACGGTGAGTTTGACCTAGTGACGTATAAAGACACAATTGACGGTCAACTTCATTACGCAATGAAAAAAGGTGACGTAAAAGAAGATGACGCAACCTTAGTACGTGTTCACTTACAAAGTACGTTTAACGATATTTTATTGTCAGATCGCGCATCCGATCGCAGTTGGACACTGTCAGGTGCGATGAAGTACATCGCTGAAAATAACGGTGTATTAGTTATTTTAGCGAAACACGAAAACCCAGAAGAACTTGAACACCTGTTTAAAGCGTTTGAAGCACAAGACAAAGGCGAAAGCCCGAGCGTGCGCAAGTTCCAAGGTACATCGCGCACCGTAGGTGTAGGTTCACAAATTTTGGCTGATTTAGGCATTCATAAAATGCGTTTAATGAGCATGCCGAAGAAGTACCATGCGATTTCAGGTTTTGGCTTAGAAGTAGTTGAATACGTTGAGCCGCAATAGGCTCAACCACAAGCCTAAAAATAAGCCTAAAAAAATTTAATTTAGTATGATAAAATCCGCGCCTTTGCGATTGCGCGATAAATGAATTAGCCAAAGAGAAGGGCATAAAATGAAAGTGATTGAAGGTAAATTAAACGCTCAAGGGAAAAAGTTTGCTATCGTTATTTCTCGCTTTAACGATTTCATTGGTAAAAGCTTACTTGATGGTGCAGTTGATACCTTAAAGCGTATTGGTGATGTAAATGACGACGATATTACCGTTGTTTATGTGCCGGGTGCTGTAGAGCTTCCTCTAGCAGCTAAGCGCATCGCAGCAAAGAAAGAATTTGATGCAATCATTTCACTTGGTGTGATTATTCGTGGTGGTACGCCGCACTTTGACTTAGTTGCTAATGAGTCAAACAAAGGCCTAGCAAGTGTATCGCTAGACTACGATATTCCTGTAGCGTTTGGTGTTTTAACAACTGAAAACATCGAGCAAGCAATTGAGCGTGCGGGCACCAAAATGGGCAACAAAGGTGGCGAAGCTGCTTTAGGTGCGCTAGAAATGGTTAACCTGTTAGAACAAATTTAAGGGTACTTAATGAAACCAGCAGCTAGACGTAAAGCCCGTAAACTGGCGTTACAAGCAATTTATTCATGGCAAGTAAGCGGTAATCCGGTTGCAGATATCGAACAACAAATGCTTGTTGAAAATGATGTAAGCAAAATTGATGTGGATTATTTTAAAGACTTAGCACGTGGTGTTGCAGTCAATCATAAGGCACTAGATGAAGCTGTTACGCCGCATTTAGATCGTCCTTTTGAAGAAATCGATTTAATCGAGAAAGCGATTTTGCGTCTGTCTTGTTATGAACTTAAGTTCCGCGAAGACGTACCTTATAAAGTTGCTATCAATGAAGGTATTGAGCTGGCAAAACTATTTGCTGCTGAAGATAGTCATAAGTTTGTGAATGGGGTGCTAGATAAGACCCAGAATCAGCTTAGAAAGAAATAATTGGAGAGCCGGCTTTAGGCCGGCTTTTTTGTGCATGCAAGAATTTGAATTAATCTCTCACTTTTTCAAAGGCCGCGGTGTCGCACGTAAAGATGTCTCATTGAGCATTGGCGATGATGCAGCACTGATAAACGTTCCTGAAAACTGTCAATTAGCCGTGACTACAGACACCCTTGTTGAAGGTGTTCACTTTTTTAAAGATATTGACCCAAAAGCACTGGGTTACAGAGCACTTGCGGTAAACTTAAGTGATTTAGCTGCAATGGGCGCAGAGCCTGCGTGGATTTCTGTGGCGCTTACGCTGCCAAACGCCGAGACAAAATGGCTTGAGCAGTTTACCCAAGGAATGCATGAAATTGCTGAGTACTATAATGTGCAAATTGTCGGTGGTGACACGACACAAGGTCCATTAACCATTAGTATTTGTGCCAAAGGTTTTGTGCCAAATGGCAGTGCGTTAACACGCAGTGGTGCAAAAAATGGTGATTGGGTGTTTGTTACGGGGTCTTTAGGTGATGCTGGGCTCGCAATTGATAGCAAGTATGGCAAAGTATCGCTTACTGAGCAGCAGTTTGCCAATGCCAATAAAGCGTTTGATTACCCAACGCCACAAGTGGCGGCAGGGCAAATGTTACGTGGCAAAGCAACCAGTTGTATTGATATTTCGGATGGTTTAATTGCCGATCTCGGCCATATTTGTCAGATGTCGGGCGTTGGCGCAAAATTGTTTGCTGAAAATATCCCACTGGCGGCAACAATAAAAGACGTATTGCCATTAGAGTCAGCGCTTAATTATGCCTTAACCTATGGTGATGAATATCAGCTCCTATTCACGTTACCGGAAGAACGTCGTACCACAGTTGAAATGACGCTCAAACAGTACGGCGTTGCTCTGTCGTGTATCGGTCAAATCAATAATAATGTTGGTAAGGTTGAATTGACGCTTGAAGGTAAACCGTTAACATTAACGCAATGTGGCTTTGAGCACTTTAATGCAGAATAATCGGAGTGTGCGTGGCACAATTTAACTTAAAAAAATTTACACATTTCTGTGCGCTGGGTTTTGGCTTAGGGCTGGCGCCTAAAGCACCTGGCACCTTTGGTACCTTAGCGGCAATTCCGTTTATTTTCCTTACCATGATGGCGCCGCTGTGGCTACAGTTGGTTGTTGCGATTACAATTTGCGCTATTGGTATTTGGTTTTGTGACGTTGCAAGTCGCGATGCTGGCGTACATGATCACCCTGCCATTGTTTGGGATGAAGTGGCGGGTTTTTATATCACCATGATTGGCGCAGCGATTTCGTGGCAAACCTTACTGGTTGGCTTTATCTTATTCCGCTTTTTCGATATTGTTAAACCTTGGCCGATCACACTGCTCGATAAACACGTAAAAGGTGGCTTTGGCATTATGGTTGACGATATTCTGGCAGGGATATTTTCACTTATATGTTTACAGCTAGTTGTTTATTACGGGCTAATTTAATAATGAGATAAACCGTGCTGTTTCGCTTAATATTGTTATTTACAGTTGTACTGCTTAGTACACTCAAACCGACATACGCTTCGCTTGATGACTATGTGGTAAAACAGTGGCATATTCAGCACGGGCTTGCATCACAGTCACTTAAAAACATTGTACAAGACCAACAAGGTTATTTGTGGATTGGCTCCCAGTTTGGCTTGAGTCGTTTCGACGGTAATCGCTTTACTAATTTTAATGTTAATAACAGTGATTTTTTGCCAAGCAATGCAATTAACAGTTTGCTTATCGATAACGACGGTTTTTTATGGATTGGCACTGATAACGGGCTAGTAAAGTTTAGCCCAAGTGAGCTGACATCAGAGCGCTTTAGTTTAAACGGCCCAGTACGTGATATCGCACAAGATAACAACGGTCGTATCTGGATTGCATCGAACAGTCTTTACCTTTACTCCAACCAAAAACTCAATACCATTTCTCAGCTGCTTGGTGTAAGTGACACTAATAATAACTTTAGCAATAAACGAAATGCCTTAGTGAAACTGATTGGTGAAGTGCGCAAAATGGCACTGTCGCCTGACGGTATTTGGCTTATTAACGATCGCTTTTTACTGCATTTACAAAGTTTAGCGAATGAAACTACCGGTAAAATTCGCTTTGAAATTACCGAACGTATTTCATTGCCACAGCGCTTAGCACAATCGGTATTATACGACTTAGCGTGGCTGGAAGGGGACTTATTTATTGCCTCTGAAGTTGGCGCTTACTTTCTCGACATTGACCAAGAATTAAGACCTTTTTCATTACCCTATGCCAATAACGCCACAGTATATAAATTTATGTACGATTCGGATGGTTCATTGTGGGTTTCGACTAAAGGGCGATTATTGTATCGCGATAGTAGTGGTATTTGGCAGTGGATTGAACAATCAGACCTTGAACAAACGGTTTGGTTTTCCGATATTTTCAGAGGGCAAGACGACATTATTTGGCTTGCAAGTTTAACCGAAGGATTGTGGCAAGCGCGCCCTAGCCAAGTAAAACGTCATCGCGATAGTAAAGGCTTAAATCAATCGGTTACTACGCTAAAGTTTGGAGAGGACCAGCGTTTATGGCTAGCCACCAAAAATGGTATTGGTTATTTAGATGAAAGCGGTTTATTTAACGTAGAAATCGCGGCGGCAAAACTCGGTGGTTTGACCGTTCATGATTTACATTTTCAGGGCTCGCGTTTATTTATCGCAACCAACCGTGGGGCCTTTGTTTACGATGGTAATGAATTACTTAAACTTGATGCCGCAACGTTACGTGCAACAGCCGTGTTTGCTATCGAAAGTGCAGAGCAAGGCGGCGTTTGGCTAGCCACAGATCGTGGTTTATATCGTTTGGCGTTTAACGGTTTACGCTCGTTTGTTTATAACTCGTTTCTTGATAGTAAATACATTACTTTTATCGATGAGCAAAATGGCAAAGGTTACTTAGGCACCTCGCGCGGCGCTTATTTTTTCAGTGAGCGTGGTATCGAGCGTTTAGCCATGGGCAGCGCATTAGCTGAATCAAATATCAGTTTTATTCTTCCCGTTGAAAATAGGCTGTTTGTTGCAACGCAAAATAATGGCTTATTTTATCGCAGTGACAAAGGCGTTTGGCGTCAGTTAGATGTATCTAATGGCTTACCTTACGGACCTATTTTAAGTTTGCATTTTGAGCAAGCGCTAAATTATTTATGGGTGAGCACTAGCAAAGGTGTCTATCGCTTGCCGCTTAAACAGTTTGAAGAAGGCATTCACTCGCTTGAAGTTGAACAAGTTATCTCGCCTTACAACAAACAGCTTGATGGCAAAACCAGTCAGTGTTGTTCGGGGAATGCGCTTGGTGCAATTGCCCGTGTTGGTTCGAGCTTATGGTATCCAAGCAAGTCTGGTTTAGTTGAAATCCCAACCAATATTCGGTTATTTAGTGAAAGTGATATTCGCCCGATTATTGAAACGGTCACGGCCGATAACGGTGGCGAGAAAAATACCTATTCAGTACCTGAGGTCGATACTCTTACACTGCAAACCGAGGAACGAAATTTAACACTGGGTTATACCGCAATTAATTTCCAAACTGCTTCTGAAATTGATTTTCGCTACCGCCTTGTAGGTCTTGATGGGGTTTGGCGTGAAGCAAATAATAGCCGAGAAGCAAACTATGCTAACTTACCGGCTGGGAAATTTGTTTTTGAACTACAAGCAAAACGACGCGGGCAAGAGTGGAGTAGTGCCGATACGATTTCACAAACCTTGATTATTCCAAAAGCCTTCGATGAAACAGTGGTGTTTCGTTTAATCGTTGTGATGTCGTTTATTCTTGCCCTGTATATTGTGTTTCTGTTCTATCGTAATCAAGAGCGTCGTAAGCAAGAAGAACTAGAACGCTTAGTTGAAACGCGCACTCAAGCGCTTATTTCTGCGAATGAGCAACTTAATAAAGCTAACGACAGGCTAAAACTGGTAAGTCACTCAGATGAGCTAACAGGCCTTCGCAGCCGTCGCTTCTTATTTGATCAACTACCGAAAGACATCGAGCATTTCCAAAGTAACCGCGAAAGCCTTGAGATTCAGGGTAAATGTATGGCACTGCTGATTTTGAACTTAGACAAGTTTAGCCGTGTAAACGATGTGTTTGGTTCGTTTGCTGGCGATAACTGTTTACAGCAAATTGCGTCCTTGCTGACAGAGCAGGTACAAGGTGCCGACTATGTGGTACGTTGGAGTGGCGACGAGTTTTTGATTTTACTAAGGGATATGCAAAAGAGCGCTGTACATCAGTTTGCGCGCAGTATTAGTCATCAGCTAGCTGGGCAAAATTTTGTTATGCCTGATGGCCGTAAAACAAAACTAACAGGCTCGGTTGGTTGGGCATTTTATCCGCTACCGTTGCTAGGCGGGCAAATTATTAGCTGGGAAACATCCATTAAAATTGCCGATATTGCACTGCAAAAAGCAAAGGCGAAAAAACCGGGCAGTGTCGCTTACTTTAGCTTTTCAGATAATATCGATGCGTTTGAATTTGAAGATAGTGAACGTGTTGCTCAGCAGTTAGAATCGTTATTAGATTCCGAGCAAGCTAAGCTGCATATTTCTGAGATATAAAATAGGTAAGTGTGAGGATTGAGAATTCAGATTTCAGAAAGTTGCTGAAACCTGAATTCTTAAGGCATGCGCTATTTGGCTAGGTACGCTTCGATACTCTTTTGAATACCGTCAGCGTCAAGGCCAAGCTCTTGA
Source organism: Pseudoalteromonas sp. NS-SX12 (assembly GCF_057367955.1). Lineage (NCBI taxonomy): Bacteria > Pseudomonadati > Pseudomonadota > Gammaproteobacteria > Alteromonadales > Pseudoalteromonadaceae > Pseudoalteromonas > Pseudoalteromonas sp. NS-SX12. The sequence goes on from NZ_CM170634.1 coordinate 1,789,051, forward strand.
TGGATCTCTTGCTGTGTACCGTGTTTAATAAACACATCAGGTAAGCCTAAGTTAAGTACCGGAATGTTTAACTTTTCTGCCATTACAAACTCGTTCACAGCAGAGCCAGCACCGCCCATAAGCGCGTTATCTTCAAGGGTAACTAAGGTGCTGTGAGAAGCTGCAAGCTGTTTAATTGCCGTTTCGTCAAGTGGCTTAACAAAACGCATATCAAGTAGCGTCGCGTTAAGCGCTTCAGCCACTTGCTTTGCTTCGTCAAGCAAGGTGCCAAAGCTTAAAATTGCTGTGTCCTTACCTTCACGAATAACCTTAGCTTTACCAATCTCAAGTGCACTCATCGCATCATTTGGCATAATGTCGCCTGCGCTGCCGCGAGGGTAACGTACCGCACTTGGTCCTTGATGCAGATGGCCGGTGTAAAGCATTTGACGACATTCGTCTAAATCACTTGGTGCCATGATCACCATATTTGGAATACAGCGCATATAGCTTAAATCGTATGCACCTTGGTGAGTTTCACCGTCTGCACCCACCACGCCAGCGCGGTCGATGGCAAACATTACTGGTAAATTTTGCAAAGCTACATCGTGGATAAGTTGATCGTAACCACGTTGTAAAAAGCTAGAGTAAATCGCCACAACTGGGGTAAGTCCTTCACAGGCTAAGCCTGCACCTAAGGTTACCGCGTGTTGTTCGGCAATTGCCGCATCATAATATTGGCTTGGGAACTCTTTTGAAAAGCGCACCATGCCTGAACCTTCACGCATCGCAGGCGTAATTGCCATAAGTTTCGGGTCTTTTGCGGCCATATCGCATAACCAATCGCCAAATACTTTTGAGAAAGTAGGTGCGCTTGGTTTTGACTTTGGTAAGCTGGTTTCGCTTGGGTCAAACTTTGGTACGCCGTGATAGCCAATTGGATCAGCTTCTGCTGGTTTATAGCCTTTACCTTTTTGTGTGCGTACGTGAAGTAATTGCGGGCCCTTTAAGTTACGCATATTACGTAAGGTATCAGTTAGCATGCCAACATCATGGCCATCAATTGGCCCAATGTAGTTAAAACCTAATTCTTCGAAAAACGTACCTGGGATCACCATACCTTTAAGGTGTTCTTCCATACGACTTGCCAGCTCTTTTACCGGTGGCATGCCAGACAGTAGTTTTTTACCGCCTTCACGAATGTTGGTATAAAAGCTACCTGACAGAATACGTGCAAAGTGGTTGTTGAGCGCGCCTACGTTTTCTGAAATCGACATTTCGTTGTCGTTTAGAATAACCAGCATATCGGGATTTAAGTCGCCGGCGTGGTTCATTGCCTCAAATGCCATACCCGCAGTAATCGCACCATCACCAATAACGGCAACAACTTTACGGTCTTGGCCTTCTTTTTCAGACGCCAGCGCCATACCAAGTGCCGCCGAGATTGAGGTACTTGAATGGCCTACGCTAAAGGTATCGTATTCACTTTCTTCACGGAAAGGGAATGGGTGCAAACCATCTTTTTGGCGAATGGTATGCATTTGCTCACGGCGACCTGTTAAGATTTTATGTGGATATGCTTGATGGCCAACATCCCAAATCAAACGGTCAAATGGTGTGTTATATACGTAATGCAACGCCACAGTTAGCTCAACGGTGCCAAGACCTGAGGCGAGGTGCCCACTACTTTGTGATACCGAGTTAAGTAAGTACTCTCTCAGTTCATCGCTTAGCTCAGCCAAGTTTTGCTGCGGTATTTCGCGCAGTTGCTCTGGCGTATTCGCTAAGCTTAATAATGGATACTTGCTACTATCAAATGTCATGATGTTTTAAATTCTATCCTAAAAATGAGTCGCCAATTTATTGTTATCGCTTATTTGGCGTACTAGGGATCAGTGATCTCTAGCAATTATATATTCTGCAATCGCTTTGAGTCGACCTGTATCGGCATCTATTTCAGACAAAGCGTTAATTGCTTGGTTCACAAGATTTCGCGCTTTATCTTTTGCGCCTTCAATGCCTAGTAAAGCGGGGTAGGTTGCTTTGTTGGCTTCGATGTCTGACCCTTGTGGTTTACCTAAAGTGTGCGTATCACCTTCAACATCAAGAATGTCGTCTTGAACTTGGAATGCAAGGCCAATTGCTTCAGCATAGCGTGCTAGTGCCGCAATTTCTAATTCGTTGGCATTACCGGCAAGAGCGCCCATCTTAATTGCCGATTTTAGCAGTGCACCGGTTTTTAATTTATGTACTTGCTCAAGTTGAGTAAGGGTAATTAGCGAATCGGTTGCCGCAATATCAAGTGCTTGTCCGCCGCACATACCTAATAATCCAGACGCATTTGCTAACGTGTTTACGATTTTTAGCTGGTTGTTAACAGTAGTGCCATTAAATTGTGATTCAGTAATGGTTTCAAATGCTAAACACTGTAGTGCATCGCCCACTAAAATAGCAGTCGCTTCATCGTAGGCAATATGGCATGTTGGTCTGCCACGGCGCAGTTCATCATCATCCATCGCTGGCAGGTCATCGTGTACTAACGAATAGCTATGAATACACTCAATTGCGCATGCAATTCGGTCTAGGTCGGCGTTGTCGGCGTTAAATAATTCACCTGTTAGGTAAACCAAAATCGGTCGTAAACGTTTTCCACCATTTAATAAACTGTAGCGACATGCGGCTACTAGTTTTTCATCCGTGTGATGTGACGCTGGGGTCAGCGCACTCAAATTTTCTTCAATGCGCGGCAAATACGCAGAGATTATAGAGTCGACAGAATTCAATTGAACGCCTATTGGTTAAAATCCACAAGTTGGGCATTGTCATTTTGCCCCATCAAGATTTGCACTTTTTGTTGTGCTTGCTCAAGCTTTTGTGATGAAGCTGAGGCGAGGGCAATACCACGCTCAAATTGCTTTAACGCTGTTTCGAGAGGCAAATCACCGTGTTCCATTTCAGTTACAATTGTTGAAAGTTCTGAAATGGCTTCTTCGAAGCTTAAATTTTCAGGCTTTTTGCTCGCCATAAGTTACCTGCCACGCAAAGTAAAAAAGAATTGGCTAATTTTATGGTTATTGCCGCGCTAATTCAATTTAACTTGCTAAATATCCTAACGAATGTGCTTTAACGCTTTGTTTTACTCTTATTTGAGCTAAATTAATTTGTTAAAGGTTGGGTTAGAGCGCATAAATTTGTCATAAATGCAGCTAAACTTTATTGCTAGCAGTATTAAGGTGATTCTGTCTGGGGCTGATATCATGTCACTGTTTTTATTGAAAGCTAAGTTGATGTATGCAAAATAAATTACTAATACTTTGCTAGCGCTTGCCGATAAATAAAAGTAAATTATTATAATAGTTACGGTATCTTGTCTTCACGCAAGCATATTGAGCCTCAAATTTAAAACCCAAACTTGGTTTATAAGTATTACAACTGGGAGTCAAAGTGGATTTAGCAACGGTTATAGGCATTGTCGGTGCAGTCGGTTTCATTGTGATGGCAATGGTCATGGGTGGTGATATTGGCATGTTTGTCGATGTGCCCTCAGTACTCATTGTATTTTGTGGTTCATTATTTGTTGTACTCTCTAACTACACTATGGGGCAATTTTTTGGCATAGGTAAAGTCGCCGGTAAGGCCTTTATGTTTAAAATTGAAGCGCCAGAAGAACTTATCGAAAAATCAGTAGAGCTGGCAGATGCTGCCCGTAAAGGCGGCTTTTTAGCACTAGAAGAAGCTGATATCCCTAACCCTTTTATGCGTAAAGGCATTGATATGCTTGTAGATGGCCATGACGCTGATGTCGTGCGTGCCACGTTGCAAAAAGATATTAGTTTAACCACAACACGTCATGAGGCTGGTGCTGGATTATTTAAAGCTCTGGGTGATGTTGCGCCTGCGATGGGCATGATTGGTACCTTGATTGGTCTGGTAGCCATGTTATCGAACATGGATGACCCCAAAGCCATCGGTCCAGCAATGGCGGTTGCCTTACTTACAACACTTTATGGTGCATTCCTTGCGAACGTAATCGCCATTCCAATTCAAGCTAAATTAGAAAACCGCAAAGACGAAGAGCAACTCAATCAGCGCTTAATTTTAGACGCTATTTTAGGTATTCAAGATGGCCAAAATCCAAAAGTGATCGAAGGTATTTTGAAAAACTATTTAGCAGAGTCTAAACGCCAAGTGGATACTGAGGGGTAGACGATGTCGGACGAAGCAGAAGAGTGTAAATGCCCGCCCCCCGGATTACCGGCGTGGATGGGCACCTTTGCTGATTTAATGTCGCTATTAATGTGCTTCTTTGTATTGTTATTAGCTTTCTCAGAAATGGATGTACTGAAGTTTAAGCAGATTGCAGGCTCGATGAAGTTTGCATTTGGTGTACAAAATAAGATTGAAGTTAAAGACATTCCAAAAGGTACTAGCGTTATTGCTATGGAGTTTCGTCCAGGCAAGCCCGACCCAACGCCGATAGAAACAATTCAGCAGCAAACCGTCGAAATGACTCAGCAAATGCTTGAATTTCAAGCCGGTGAAGAAGACAGTGCAGGTGGTAGGCAAGAGCAACGCGGTAATCGCCGAGGTGGTGAATCGGCAAGTACCTCTAAACAAACCGCCAGTGAAGCGCAGCAAGAAAAAACCAACGAGCTACTTAAAAAAATCGCGCAACAGCTGGAGCAACAAATTATTGATGGCGCAATTGAATTAGAATCGCTCGGTCAGCAAATTGTAATCCGTATTCGGGAAAATGGCTCGTTTCCATCGGGTAGTGCATTTTTACAGCCACAGTTTAAGCCAATTATTCAAGAAATAGCGGCGTTACTAAATGATGTGCCCGGCGAAATTACGGTATCGGGTCATACCGATGATTTTCAAGTGAGCAACGAGCTTTACACTAATAATTGGGATCTTTCTGCTAAGCGCGCTGTTGCGGTAGCAACGGAAATGCAAAAAGTACCGTCGTTTGATAAAGGTCGCATGGTGGTAATTGGTCGAGCAGATACCAGGCCGTTAGAGCCGAATGTTGATGAAGAGTCGCGTCGCCGTAACCGTCGGGTTGAAATATCGATTATGCAAGGTAAAGCAAAAGAATCGACACCAATTGATTTATAGTCAAATTAGACCACAAAGGTCAACGCTTTAAATAAAAAACCCCGCAACTGCGGGGTTTTTTATGGTTATTTTTTTAGAAGCGATACGTGATCGAGCCACCAAATGTACGTGGGTCAACAACCGCAGCATAACCGTCAGGGTAACGACGACCTGCTGGTTCGTAAACCGTAACCGCTTCTTCGTCAGCTAAGTTATTGATAAACGCATTGATGATCCAGTTTTCAAGCTCGTAGTTAAGCGAGACACGCGCTACCGTGTAATCGCCTGCGATGCGCTCTTCTGTATTTGATATTTCACCGTAATAATCATCAACAAATGACACGGATGCTTTGGCAGATAAGGCATCGGTAAACCAATAACTTGCGCCTAAGTTAGCTGTAATGCCCGGTGCCGAACTGAGTTCGTTACCATTAATGCTTTCGTATTGTGGGCTATCATCTTTTATTTCTGAGTTCATTAAGCCAAGACCTGCGTTTAAGCGAAGATCTTGCGTTACCATCGCGCTGATTTCGGCTTCTAAGCCGTATGTAACGACCGAGTCGATATTTGAAATACGGCGCTGTAAATTAGTTGCTTGGTAATCTGAATAGTCATTGTAGAAAAGGTTAGCGCTTACGTTAATATTGCCATTATTTAGGCTAGAGCGAATACCTGTTTCAAAGGTATTAACCGATTCAGAATCATAATAATAGTATTCACCCGCAAACCAATCGAGTGCGCCGCCTGCTGAGTTATAGCCTTTACGCGCGCTCACTGTTGCTGTTGTCGCATCTGAAATGGCATATTGCAGTACCAGTTTTGGCAGAGTAATGGTGTTGTCTTGGTCAAGTACCGATAGCTCATTCTCAAAATAGTCGCGATACTGTGATTCTTTTTCCACACGACCACCCACAATTAGAGTAAAGGCATTGGCAAACTCAAAATTAACTTCACCGTACAATGCTTTTGAGTCACTTTCATCATGGCCATGATAAATTGACCCGCCAACACTCTCATAATCTTGCTCACGCTCAAAATAAGCTAAGCCAACAAAACCATAAAACGCATCATTGTCTAACCCAAAGCGCATCTTGCCGTCGATAGTAAGGTTTTGTTCTTCGGTTGTTAGTGTTTGCTGGCGCGTAATGTCTGGGTCATAACTATCAAAGCCCCATTGGTAATCCATACCTGCAACTAATAAGTCAAATGCAATATTATTTGATGCTTTATAGTCAAACTTAGCGCTTACCGTTGTGCTGTCTGTATCCATATAACGTTGACCTGTTGGAATATAATCCCAAGGGTTGTCTGCTGTGAAATATTTACGGCCGGTATCGCCTTTTTCACGGTTATCAGAAACAGTGAAAAGTGCCGAAAAATCTTCTAATGCTGATGGTTCCCACAGTAACTTTGCTTTTAGTCGTGTTGTTTTTAATTCATCTAAGTCAAATGTTGGATTGTGGCTTTCATAAATTACACTGTTATCGTACGATTCACCGCTCAGTAATTGGCCTGTAAAACGAAACGCAAGTTGGTCGTCGATTAATGGACCAGAAGCCATAACTGACGTATCAATATATTGATCTTGGTTGCGATAGCCAACACGTGCTGCACCTTCCCAATCGTAGCTAGGATCTTTGGTTTTAATGTAAATTAAGCCACCTAAGCTGTTGCGGCCATTACTGGTAGATTGCGGACCACGAAATACTTCAATTTGTTCAACGTCCCAAATACCACTATCACCTGTTAAATCAGCCATAAAGGGCTCGGCAACGCCGTCAATTAATGTTGAAACGCGCGCACGAGCCCCGCCGGTTACGCCATTAAAGCCACTTGCTGAGCCGTTACCAGATACACCTCGAATGTCAGGCACTGCACCAGTTAATGCAACCACATTTGGAATTTCAGATACCGCCTGACTTACCGTAATGTTTTGAATTGAACGCAGCGTTTCTTCGGTAATAACAGATACACTCGATGCAGTGTCTTTTAAGGTACGATCCGCTTTTTCACCAATCACGATAATTTTTTCGATTGATTCTAATTCTTGCTCATCTTCTGCAATGGTGAAGCCGGAATATAAACTTGCTGAAATAACTAACGTAAGGGTACTAAGTTTAAAACTAGCAATTGACTTTGCTGTAGGCATTTGTGGGATTTCCTTTGTAAGATATTAATAGTATTATGAATACGTAACGAATTCTAAATGCAAATAATTATCATATCAATTTAAATTTATTTAATTTTTAAACTAGTTTAACGGGGCGTTTAATGAGTTATTTTATTGTGTTGCCTGCAACAATCATGTTGTTTGCGGTTGGCTTGTTGTATTTATCGAATAAACATCAGCTGTTACGTACTAAACCGCTTGCAAAAAAATTGCGTCCAATCGCCTACCTTATGTTGCTGCTTGCTTTTGTGCTAATGGCAGCTAAATACGCTGTTAGTGCCTCGCTATTTATCGGCCTAATGGTGATTATGCTGTGTGTGATTGCTTTGCCATTGATGGCGCTATTTTTAAAGGGGAATAAAACGTGAGTGAACAACTTAGTCGGCAGCAAAATAAGATTCAGCCTGACTGGTGGTCAAAAACACTGGCGGGCGTGGTATTGGGGCTTTTCTTAAGTTATGGGCTGGTAGCACTTTTTGCATGGTTTGGCCCTGATAATCTGACAACAACCCTATCAAACGAGCGCGCATTGTGGCGTGTGCAATTTAATATGTGGTTAATTACGCCAATTTGGTTGTGTGTTATTGCCTTTGTGTACTTATTTAAAAGTGGCAAAGTCGCTTGGCTTAAACTAGGCCTAGCGAATGTGTTTGTTTATAGCGTTTGGGTATTACTAAGGAGCACGCTATGAAAGTAAGAAGTGATATTTTAAGGGTCTATCAAAACGTTCATACATGGACGGGCATTATTGCAGGGCTGTTTTTATTTATTGGCTTTTTTGCTGGCAGCATTACCATGTTTCGAATGGCCATTGATGATTGGGCCACACCACCAAGTGTAAAGCTTGAACAAGTTGAGTTTTTAAAAATTGAGTCGGCACTGCCAAAGCTTTTAGCGCAGAACGAGCAAGCACAAAAAGAACTCACCATACGTTTTGATGAGGCTCATTCGCCATTTCAATGGTATAGCCAAGGTCAAGGCCGCGGTTTACGGCTTGATGACAAAGTGGTTAATGCCAGTATTGACCAAAACGGTGAGATAATCACACAAGATGCCAATGTAAATGAGCTTTCAGCACTGGTTGATATGCTGCATAGAACTGGCGGTATTTTAGGCGATGTAGCGGGGCATCATATCCTTGGTGAGTTTATAATGGGGTTTGCGGCATTTTTATATTTTGTTGCATTAGTGTCTGGGGTGATTTTTTTATTGCCTACATTAACTAAAAGCTTTTTCGCACTGCGCACAAAAAAAGGGGCGAGCCGCTTTTGGCTAGACACCCATAATTTAGTAGGCATCGCGAGTTTACCTTTTCATATCATTATTGCATTCACTGTGGTGGTGTTTGCGTTTCACGATTTTTTGTATGCAGGGCTTTCAAAAGTATATGGCGATAAGCCAATGTTTCCATCTGATCCGCCAAGCAAGGTTGAATATTCCTTGGCTGAATTACCGACTTTATCAGATTACATAAATAAGGCTAAGGAATATGCCCCCGGTTATTCTGTGAGTGAAATTCGTTTGTCGGGTTTAAATGGCGCACGCGCCAATGCGGCTATTTCTTTGGTTAATGAAAATCAAGTTATGCGAGGACCAAATAACGATTTTATTTTTATGCACCCGTATACACTTGAAATACAAACCAGCAGTGTCGCAAACGGCGACCAAGGTGTGTGGGGCAGCGCAGTAAGTACATTCTTTGCTCTGCATTTTGGCAGCTACGGTGGCAATTTTGGACGCTGGCTTTACTTTATTATGGGGTTAGCGGGTGCGTTGTTGTTTTATACAGGCAACTTGCTGTGGCTTGAAAAACGTCGCCAAAAGCAAGGAGGGCAAACAAAGTCGGTTCGCTTTATGGCAAACCTAACTGTTGGTGTGTGTTTGGGGTCATTACTTGGTGTAATAAGCTGTTTTGCGGCGACCAAATGGTTGAGCATTAACATTAATGCGGCGTATATGTGGGTTTACTACAGCTGCTTTATTGGTGCGCTGTGTTTAAGTTTTTACAAAGGCGCAACGAGCGCCGCAATGGTATTGATTAAATTGAGCATTGTCGTTTGCTTATGGGTGCCGCTAACGTCGATTATTGCATTAGTGATCCCCACATTGGGTTTATGGCCGGCAACTGGATTGTCGCAAATAACGCTCGAAGTATGCGCATTAATAACGGCATTTGCTTACTTTAAAGCATATCAACGTCTTGAAAAACGCGCTTACTTTGGTGACCAAGAGAGTATTTGGTCACTCGATAAATCTAAGCAACTAAACGTTGAAGGTACTGCAAGCATCGCAAAGTAAACAGTTACTTGCATGGAGACTGAATAAATAGGTGTTTGTTTTATAGGCAAACACCTCTTTGTCATAACATGAAGTACTTTTTCATGAAAAAGTACTTGTGTTTTTTAGTAATTTCAGTAATTTGAAAGATGCCTTAAGGCAAAACAACTACAAGGAGATAATTATGAAAACAGTAGATAAATTTTCTTATATGCCAGGTACCGGTGGAGCTGGTGGTGGCAATGGTTCTGACGACAAAACTGATAACACACCAAAAATGTAGTTTTAAATAGCAGCAGTTTTAATAGAAGGATTTAGTTATGAAAACAGCAGATAAATTTTCTTATATGCCAGGCACCGGTGGTAATGGTGGTGGCTCTGGTGATAAAACTGATCACACACCAAAGATGTAGTTTTAAATAGCAGCAGTTTTATTAGAAGGATTTAGTTATGAAGACAGCAGATAAATTTTCTTATATGCCAGGTACCGGTGGTAATGGTGGTGGCGGTAATGGCGGTGGCAGTGACGACAAAACTGATCACACACCAAAGATGTAGTTTTAAATAGCAGTAGTTTTAATAGAAGGATTTAGTTATGAAGACAGCAGATAAATTTTCTTATATGCCAGGTACCGGTGGTAATGGTGGTGGCGGTAATGGCGGTGGCAGTGACGACAAAACTGATCACACACCAAAGATGTAGTTTTAAATAGCAGTAGTTTTAATAGAAGGATTTAGTTATGAAGACAGCAGATAAATTTTCTTATATGCCAGGTACCGGTGGCACTGGTGGTGGTACAGATAACGAAACTGATAACTCACCAAAAATGTAACCACTCCCTAACGCCAGCACTGCTGGCGTTACTTTTTTACATTGCCCTGTATGCTAAAAAATCTATATTCCCAGTTTAAATGGTCTTTGCTTATTAGCTCGATAGCCAGTGCTGCCTGCGCAGTATTTGGTGTATTGACAATTGCAGCACTTCATCAAGTACTTGCGTTAGCAGAATTAGATAAAACTGTGTTGTTGAATGCTTTGCTTTTCGCATTTTTATTGTTTTGTACAGGTGTTGCTTCTCAGCTTATTTTTAATCGTGTCGCGCAAAATATTATGTATCAACTGCGTGCAATGCTTGTTAAACGCATTCTTGATACGTCATCAGAGGTTATTGAACAAATAGGGCGGGCAAAAATAATGTCGGCTTTAACAGCAGATGTGCCTGCGTTAAGTAACTTTTTTACGATTTTGCCATTTTGTTTTTACCACGGTTTATTACTGCTTGGTGGTTTTGCTTATCTGGTTTATTTATCTCCTCAGTTGGCAGTCAGCTGCTTTTTATTTTTGGTGTGTGGTTATGGCGCGACTTTTGTTTTACTAAAGCGAATGAATGCAATTAAACACCTTGCCCGTTATCAACAAGACCAAGTTTATGAAGGGTTTTGCGCTGCGGTTGATGGTCATAAAGAAATGACTTTAAATAGTATTCGTCGGCAACGCTTTTATCAGATGGATTTTTTAAAAAGCGCGTTAGCAGTTAAGCAATTTAATATTCGCTCGTTTGATTATTGGGTGTTGAGTGGCAATTGGGGCGTCTTTTTAGTGCTAGCAACAATATGCGCTTTATTTTATTTATCCGAATGGTTTGCAGTTGATATGAGCGAGTTGATTGGTTTTGCATTAGTGCTGTTTTTTTTACGTACCTCATTACAAGAAGCGTTTTCGCTTATCCCAACAGTTATGGATGCAAAGGTAGCATACCGTAAAATACAAAGTTTATACCTCGCTGAGTATTCGACCGAGTTTTTTGCATCTGCTAAGCAATCACCCAATCCATTTCCGATTAAATTAGAAGGTGTCACATATCATTACAAAGGAAATAATGGGGTATTTTCACTTGGCCCAATAGATTTTACCTTAAAGCAAGGTGAAGTCGTGTTTATAGTGGGTGGAAACGGCAGTGGTAAAACGACCTTTGCCAAGCTATTAACGGGTAGTTATACACCAACACAAGGGCAGATAACATGCGGAAATGATTTAATCGGTAATGACACTGAGTTGGTAGAGTATTACAAAAGTAACTTTTCAATTGTTTATTCCCAATACTTTTTGTTTGAGCGTCTCGTTGGGCCAAATGGTGCGCCAGATGAAGCTTTAGTTATTGAGCTCTTGTTTAAAATGCGCATGGATAAGTTAAGTAAAATTGAAAAGCAGCGATTTACTGAAGTTTTTCTCTCAACTGGGCAGCAAAAACGCTTGGCCTTGATTAATGCAATTGCCGAAATGCGGCCCATATTAGTGTTAGATGAATGGGCTGCCGAGCAAGACCCTGAGTTCAAGCATTATTTTTACCGCTCACTGTTACCTTATTTAAAGCAATTAGGGTTTACTTTAGTACTTATCAGCCATGATGATCACTATTTTGACTGTGCAGATCGCGTTATTAAGTTTCAAGATGGCACTGCATATGAGTTAGCCAAGAGTGATCAAACGGCGCTGTATTCCTAAATTTGGAACTTAAATCGCCAGATGTCATAAAATGAAATAATTTTTCATGAAAAAGTACTTGTGTTTTTCAATAATTTCAGTAATTTGAAAGGTGCCTTAAGGCAAAACAACTACAAGGAGATAATTATGAAAACAGTAGATAAATTTTCTTATATGCCAGGTACCGGTGGAAATGGTGGTGATCCTGATAAAACGGATAAGTAAATGGATATTGTTGAGTTGCTTGTTTATGCAGGCAACTATTTTGTTTTACTAGTAATCTTTTCTTTTATAGTTTTGCTTTTTTTAAAAGATAAGCAGGGAGCATTATTTTCAGGTGTAACCGCTTTTTTCTTTTTGTTAGGAAACTTCTATTTCAGCTTCTTGATTGAATGGGATCGAGATCATAGTTACAGATATCTTATATGGATTCTACACGATACTTTATGGATGGCTTCCATAGCTTATTTGGGCTTGAATGACAAAATTTCTTGGAAACAATCGGTTTTAGGTCAACTATTTTGCTTACCCATTATTGTATTAAACATGTTTAGAGCAATGGATAAGAACTTTATAGAGTTAGGTATTTCGACTAATATTTATAGGTTCTTGTATCCTTTCTGTGAGGCTTTGATTGTCGTGCTTTGCTGGATTCCGATTTTTGTTTATTTAAAAAACAAATTCTTTGTAAAATCGCAACCTGCATAATTCTTTATTAGCATTTAATTCATAATACGATATAGTTAACTGTAATTATATACAGTTGTTTGTTTTGATTTGAAACTTTATATCGCAGAAAAACCATCTTTAGGACGTGCTATTGCCGATGCACTGCCAAAACCTCATAAAAAAATGGATGGCCATATCATTGTGGGCAATGGTGATGTGGTGTCTTGGTGTATAGGCCATTTGCTCGAACTTGCAGAGCCTGATGACTACCATGAACGCTATAAAAAATGGAGCTTAGGCGACTTACCCATAGCGCCCGAAACATGGCAATTAAAAGCCAAAGCCAAAACCCGTAAACAGCTCACCTTGCTTAAAAAACTCATAAAGCAAGCTAGTCAACTTGTGCATGCGGGCGACCCTGACCGTGAAGGGCAATTGCTGGTGGATGAAGTAATTAGTGAAGCGAAAGTATCAAAAACAAAACTTGATAGTACAGAGCGCTTGCTGATCAGCGATCTTAACTTAAACGCCGTTAAAAAAGCGCTTGCCAACTTAAAGTCGAATCGCGATTTTATACCGCTGTCAGTTTCTGCGTTGGCGCGTTCTCGTGCCGATTGGTTAATTGGTATGAATTTAACCCGTGCTTATACCATTAAAGGTAAGCAAGGTGGTTATACCGGAGTGCTATCAGTGGGACGGGTGCAAACACCTATTTTAGGGTTAGTGGTACGTCGCGATTTAGAAATCGAAAACTTTATCAGTCGCTCATTTTTTGAAGTAATAGCCGAGAATATCACAGAGCAAGGTGAGCCATTTCAAGCCAAATGGTTGCCAAGTGAGGCGTGCTTGCCATATCAAGATGAAGATGGCCGTGTGTTGCATAAGGGCCTTTGTGAAAATGTCATTAGCCGCATTACGGGGCAACAAGGGCAGGTGTTATCTGTTGAGGAAAAAACCAAAAAGCAAGCCCCGCCATTACCTTATAATTTATCGGCACTGCAGATCGATGCGGCAAAGCTATTTAAAATGCCCGCTAAAAAAGTGTTGGATATTTGCCAAAGCTTGTATGAAAAGCACAAGCTGATTACGTACCCACGTTCAGATAATCGCTATTTACCAAATGAGCACTTTTTTGAAGCACCACAAGTGCTTAGCGCGATAGAAAATAACAAAGGGCAAACTAGAGAATTAATTGCTAACGCCGATACGACACGCAAGCATAAATGCTGGAATGATAAAAAAGTGGAAGCGCACCACGCGATTATCCCCACCAGTAAAAAGCTTAAAAGCGCGAGCTTAGGCTTTGAAGAAGAAAAAATTTACGGCCTTATTTGCCGCCAATATTTAGCATTGTTTTACCAAGATTATATTTATCATGACACAACGGTAATTGTTGAAATTGCCGGCGGTAAGTTTAAAGCGACAGCAAAGCGCGAAAGCCAGCTAGGTTTTAAAGTGCTGATGGGTAAAAGCGAATTAAAAGACGAAGTAACTTTACCCGCGCTTTCAAAAGGGCAATCATTTACCTGCCAACAAGGGCGCTTAGTTGAAAAGCAAACAGAGCCACCGCAACATTTTAACGATGCCAGTTTATTGAGTGCCATGACCGGTATTGCGCGCTATGTGGATGATGCTGAAATTAAAAAAATCCTGCGCGACACCGACGGGTTAGGCACTGAGGCCACACGCGCTGGTATTATCGAACTATTATTTAAACGCGGTTTTTTACAACGCCAAGGTAAACACATATTAGCCACCGAAACCGGCAAAGCCTTAATCAATGTATTACCTGAAAAATTAACAAAACCCGATATGACTGCGCTTTGGGAGTCGCAGCTTACTCATATTGCGGAAAAGCACGGTAGTTACAGCAGCTTTATGACGCCATTACTCAATGAGCTACAAGGTCATATTGCGTTGGCTAGTAAAACACCCGTCACTGGATTTAGTAATTTACCCCCGCCCAAACAAAAGCCGTTTAAGCGCCGCTATAAACGCAAAGCAAAAACAACTGGTTAAGTAAAAAGCCACATCCCAATTTTGGGATGTGGCTTTTTAAAATCCATCCCAAAATTGGGATGTGATAGAAGCCTTAAAATTGCGATTTTATAATAACCTATTGTTATTATTGGTTTTTATTGTTTGGCACGCTCTTTGATATAAGTTTATTACCAATGCAAACATGATTAGGCATTTAAAATGGACATTATCAAAACTAAAAAAACACCGTTTTACAAAAAGAAAGCTGCAGTATTTTCTGTGGCAGCAGCGCTTTTCGCAGGTGCCGTCTATGGCGTTGCGCAAGTGGATTTTGCAAGTGCAACGGTTAAGCGTTCTAACTTACTAACAGCAGAAGTTAAAGCAGGCGAATTTACAATTAAAGTATCGGGCCATGGTGTATTAGCACCGCGCGATGTGCGCTGGGTAGCCAGTAATGTTGAAGGTAAAGTCGAAAAAATTCTTATGAAGCCAGGGGCTGCAGTTAATCAAGGTGACTTAATTGTGGAGCTTGCTAATCCTGAATTAAAGCAAAAAGTGGAAGAACTACAGTGGGAACGCACAGCGCTTGAAGCTGAGCTAGCTGCACTAAAAGTAAGCCAACAAACTAAATTACTTGATATGCAAGCAAGTTTGCTACAAACCAAAATGGCTTACGATAAAGCCAATATGCGTTTGCAAGCAGAAGAGCAGTTAATTCAAAAAGGCAATGCAACGGTGTCTCGTCTTGATTACGAAGGTTCAAAACTGACTGTGTCACAACTAAAAGAAACCCTTGCGATTGATAAGCGCCGTGAAATGCAACTTGGCGAAAACTTAAAAGCAAACCTTACCGCGCAGCAAGCGCGTTTGGAAAAACTAAACAAAACCATTGAACGTGCCGAGTTTCAACTTGCATCACTAAAAGTAGTGGCGCCAGTTTCAGGTATTTTACAAGCAATGCCGCTTGAATTAGGTCAGCGAGTATCGCTTGGTAGTAATGTTGCAAAATTTGCTAAGCAAGATGATTTAATTGCTGAATTAAAAATCCCCGAGCTTAAAGCGTCCGCTATCGCGCTTGGCCAGAGTGTAGCGATTGATACCCGCTTTAACACCATAATGGGTAAAGTTAAACGAATCGACCCTGCAGTTGTAGAAGGTACTGTGCAAGTGGATGTTGAGCTTGAAACACCATTACCGCAAGAAGCGCGCCCCGACCTCTCTGTTGATGGCGACATCATAGTGGCTAAAAAAAGTAACACCTTATTTGTACGTCGCCCAGCATTTTCGCAAGCTGAGCGCACCCTAAGTGCTTTTAAACTGGTTGAAAATGGCCGTTACGCTGAAAAAGTAGCGGTGACCTACGGTAAAGCATCAAGCACTGAAATTGAAATTGTAACTGGATTAGATGTGGGTGATCAGGTGGTCATCTCTGAACAAAGCGAATTTTCACGTCATGCACGTGTTGCGCTGAACTAATCCAAAACCACATTAATAACGAATTTTGAAGGAATAATCACATGAATACACTAATTAAACTAACAAACTTAAAAAAAGTATTTGCTACCGATGAAGTTGAAACTCACGCACTAAGCGAGATTAATTTAGATATTAAACAAGGCGAGTACGTATCGATTTCAGGCCCTTCAGGTTGTGGTAAATCAACCTTGCTATCAATTTTAGGCTTACTGGATACTTGCTCAGGTGGCAGCTTTGAATTAAATGGTCATCAAGTAGCCGGGCTTGATCACAAACAGCGCGCATATATTCGTAACAAAGAAATCGGTTTTGTATTTCAATCGTTTAACCTGATTAGTGATTTAACGGTAGAAGAAAACGTTACTTTGCCACTGACTTACCGTAAAGACTTAACTAAAGCCGAGCGTAAGCAAATGGCAATGGCAGCGCTAGAAAGAGTTGATATGAGCCACAGAGCAAAGCATTATCCAGCGCAACTTTCAGGTGGTCAGCAGCAACGTGTTGCTGTAGCGCGTGCCATTGTTGGCAACCCTTCAATTATTCTAGCGGATGAACCAACCGGTAACCTTGATTCGAAAAATGCTGAGTTAGTGATGGCGTTATTGGACAAGTTACATGCAGAGGGCACCACTATTTGTATGGTTACTCACGACCCCCGTGGTGCAAAACGTGCTGAGCGCATTGTTGAAGTATTTGATGGCCGTATTGTTGGCGATACGCAAGCGCAAGTTGCAGTAGCATAAGGAGAAATACCATGTTAGACGATATCTTATATGCTGTGCGTGGAATGCTTAAAAACCCACGTTTTGCAGCGCTAACGACCTTTGTTATGACCATCGGTTTAAGCTTATGTATTTATATGTTCAGCTTTATTTTCAATACCCTAAGCGGCACTATTCCACTTGAAGATGGCGAGCGTTTACGCAAAGTGACGACTGTAGTAAACGGTGTTGCGTATGATGGCACGTCGGTACGTTACCAAGAGTACCTTGATATTGTTAATCAACAAACCAGCTTTGAGTTTTTAGATGCTTACGATACGTACACAGTAACCGTTTCAACAAGCGACCGCGCTATTCGCTATTCATCACACTTTGTCAGTGAAGAGTTCTTTAAAGTGTCGGAAGCAAAACCAGCGCTTGGTCGTTTATTAACAAAAGCAGATTCTACCAGCAATGAGCGTGTAGTAGTGTTAGGTGATTTTGTATGGCGTGAAATGTTTGCGTCTGACCCAACAATTGTCGGTCAAAAAATACGTATCGATGGCAAAAACCATACAGTAGTAGGGGTTACAGCGCCTGGTTATCGCTTTCCAGATTTTGCACAAATGTATATGCCGTTTAAAGTTGAAAGCCAAGGTATTGCGCGAGAAGATTCTAATTACGTAGCAGTTTACGGCTTGTTAAAAGAAGGGGTGTCTGAACAGCAGGCAAATCGCGAAATGGAGACCATTTTTGCGGAGTTTGCTCGCCAGTATCCAGAGCTAAACTCAACAAAAATTGGTTTTGTTTGGACTTTCCAACTGGAAAAAATTGGTAAAGGCGGTGATGCGCTGGTACTTGCTATGGCGTTAGCGGTGTTGTTTATTCTAGTTCTTGCGTGTGTAAACGTGGGTAACTTGTTGTTATCTCGCGCGATTGAACGCAATAAAGAAAGTGCCATTCGTACAGCGTTGGGTGCGCCACGTTCGGTACTTATTCGCCAATTAATGTGTGAGAGCTTAATTATTAGTGTGCTGTCTGGTTGTTTAGCAGTATTAATTGCAGGCTACGGGTTAGATTTAACGTTTGACTACTTTTTAAATTCGCTGCCAATTGAGCCTCCGTTTTGGTGGCAAGCAGGGCTTACGCAAGCAAGCTTAATTATTACTGTGGTAACGGTATTAAGCACCATACTAATTACAGGTGGCTTACCTGCATGGCGCGCAACTAAAACCGATATCAACGCAGTGCTGCGTGATGGCACACGTGGCGCGCAAAGCAAAACGGCAGGTCTACTTAGCAAGGTAATTGTTGGTTTAGAAGTAACTTTATCGTGCGCGCTAATTATGCTTTCAGCAGCGATGCTTAACTTAGTAAGCAAGATGAATGATGCTGATTATGGTGTTGCAATTGATAACCGCGTTGCGGCACGTATTGCACTGCCAAGTGAACGCTACGGAAAAGAAAACATTGAAAGAGCAAAACAGTACTATCAAACACTTGAAGAAAAGCTAACTGCAAACCCAGCAATTGAAAGTGTTACGTTTAGTCAGTCGTTACCGCACACATGGGGCATTTTCCAAAATATCTCGGTTGAGGGTGTCGATTACGGCAAAAACCCAAGTTACCCAGGTTCTAACGTGAACATTGTTACGAATAACTACTTTTCAGCAATGGAGATGACATTATTGGAAGGGCGCTTATTCAATAACACAGATTCAGCAGGAACAAGCCTAAATGCAGTTGTTACTAAAAACTTTGCTGAAAAACACTTAGCGGGTGAAAACCCAATTGGTAAGCGCATTAAATTAATGGAAATGGATAATGCGGTAGTGACCATTGTAGGCGTTACTAACAATGTCATATTCGGCCAACCATTTGACCACAATAGTGATAAAGCATCGATGTTTTTGGCTTACGAGCAATTCCCTCGCTTACATATGAATACGGTAATTAAAAATGCGCCTACAGCAACTGCAATGCATAATCCTGTAAGCTTATTAACTAAAGCTGCGGTTGAGTTAGATGCCGATGTTGCACCTTACAGCATCACTGACATTCAAGCGGGTATCGACAGTCGTTTATCGGGTATGAACTTTATTGCTAATATCTTTATCTTATTCGCTATCTCGTCAATGGTAATTGCATTTAGTGGAATTTACGGTGTTATGGCTAACTCTATTGTGCAAAAAACACAAGAAATCGGTGTTCGCCGAGCGCTTGGCGCAGATAACAGCAATGTGTATAACCATTACCTAATGCAAGCGACAAAACAGCTAGTAGCTGGCTTAATTTTAGGTATTCCTGCGGGTGTGCTGTTAGTAAAAATGCTAGAGCAAGGCAGTATGGCCGAGGGCTCACTGCTTGTTTATATTGGTGTACCAGTATTAATCAGCTTAGTAATTATCCTTGCGGTTGTGCTACCAGTTCGTAACGCACTTAATATGGAACCATCAAGTGCACTTAGGCACGAATAGATAAAATTAAATAAAAACCAGTGCTTGCACTGGTTTTTATTTATTGATTTAACGAAAGTTAACTTTTACCCTAAAACCACTATCCGCTTATGCTTAGTAGCCATCGTGCGCTTATAAGCAAACACGAATTAACGCAGTAAAGGATAAATTGTGTCTCATATTTTAATTGCTGATGACGATCCAAGTATTGTTGCCGCACTTCGCCTATTTTTAAAAAGCGAAGGGTTTAAAGTCACTACAGCAAGTTCACCAGCAGAAGCGCTTTTCTTTGTTAAACAAAACGACATTGATCTCGCTTTAATCGATTTAAATTATCACGCTGATACTACCTCTGGTCAGGAAGGTATTAATCTTACCGAACAGCTCGCAGCTCTTGATGAAAGCTTAGCAATCGTGTGTATGACTGGATGGGCAAGTGTTGAAATCGCCGTTGAGGTAATGAAAGCCGGAGCGGGCGATTTTGTCGAAAAGCCGTGGGAAAACGAACGCTTATTAACAGTAATCACCAATCAGCTTAAATTGCGCGAGCAAAAACTGCAAAACCAAGTGCTTAACCAAGAAAACCAAAACTTAAAAAACGAACTAGCACAAAGTGAAGGTGAGTTGATTGTTGAATCTGCACCGATGAAAGCCCTGCTTGCACAACTAGCGCAAATTGCCAAAGCTGATATCAATGTGCTGATCACTGGGCCAAATGGCACCGGTAAAAGTTTACTTGCGCAGCATATTCATACGTTGAGCAGCCGTAATAACGAACGTTTTGTTTCAGTTAATATGGGCGCAATCAGCGAAAGCTTATTTGAGTCTGAACTATTTGGCCATGTAAAAGGCGCTTTTACCGATGCCAAGGAGAATCGTATTGGCCGCGTTGAACTTGCCGAAAAGGGCACCTTGTTTATGGATGAAATTGGTAATATTCCGTTGCCACAACAAGCAAAGTTACTGCGCTTATTAGAAGAACACCAATTTGAAAAAGTTGGCTCAAGCAAAACCCAAACAGCCGATATTCGTTTAATTTCAGCAACCAATGCCAATTTAGATGCAATGGTAGAAGATGCTACGTTTCGCCAAGATTTACTTTACCGTTTAAACACGTTTGTAGTGCGTTTACCAAGTTTGGCTGAGCGTAAAGACGACATCTTGCCAATGGCAAATAACTTTATTGCTAAAGCGGCCAAACGTTTTAATAAACCAGCGCCAAGTTTATCGCCAGCTGCGTGCGATGCACTAATGGCATACGATTGGCCGGGCAATGTGCGCGAGCTATCTCACACCTTAGAACGCGCGACCTTACTTGCCGTAAGCGAAATCAGCCCAGAGCATCTAATGCTAACGCCAAGTGTAGCTCATCCCCCAGAGACTCTTGAGCAAACACCCACTAAGTACCAAGGTACCATGGATGACATTGAAAAAATGGTGATTGAACAGCGTTTAATGGAATACCAAGGCAACGCATTAGATACGGCAAAATCACTTGGCTTAAGTCGCAGTGCGTTTTATCGTCGACTCGATAAGTTTGGTATTTAATAGTGAAAAACTTTTTCAATCAGTTACAACGTTCGGTGTTGTGGGCAGCGCTTCCGGGCAATTTTATTGCGCTGGTGATGATTTGGCAGGCGGACTTCAGCATCTATTTGCAAGCGTTGGTGAGTGTGTTACTGATTTTAGTGGTGCTGGTAAATCTTTATTACTTGTTTGATAAATTAAACGAGCAGTTCTTGTCGTTAGCAAATTTAGTTGAAGCGTTAAATGTAGGTGATTACACCTTGCGAGCTAAGGGCGCTGCTGAGTCATCGGCGCTCGGCGATTTAGTTCAACAGATTAACCGACTTGCAGATAACTTATCAAACACTCGCTTTGAATATAAAGAAAGCCAGTTGTTATTAGCGAAACTAATTAAACAAATTGGTGTGATTATTTTCGCCTGTGATGAAAATCAAAAAATTACCTTGGCAAACCCTGCGGCAGAGCGCTTTTTTGAAAAATCTGAATCCAAGTTGATTAACCATACACTTGCGGATTTAAACTTAGTTGATCTTATTGATGCGCCAAATAATCAATTAGTGATGGTTGCGAATAAACAAGCATCGTCACGCTTGCATTTGTATCGTGATAATTTTAGAGAAGCCGGTAAGCAGCATAACTTATTTATTTTATCGGATTTAGAAACAGTACTGAGCCATCAAGAGCAAAAGGCATGGAAAGATTTAGTGCGTGTGTTAAGTCATGAAATTAATAATTCGCTGTCACCCATTATTAGCTTAACCGACACGATAAATAAAATATCATCGAGCTTGCCGATTGACGGCGAAGACAAAGAGGATATTCAAGGTGGTTTAACCATTATTGGCGAACGTGCAACCCGTTTAAAATCCTTTATTCAAGGTTATCGTCAACTTGCTACTTTGCCTGAGCCACAGAAAAAACAGCATGATTTAGGAAAAATAATCTCCAGCAGCTCAGAGTTACTTGGTTATTCCTGTAATTTACAGTTAGCTGACAACTGTATTGTTGAAGTGGATGCCGCTCAATTAGAACAGTGTTTAATTAATTTATTAAAAAATGCCCATGAAGCAGCACCACTGCAAACAATAGATGTTTCACTTAAGCAAGATAAGCAACAAGTAGTGATTGAAATCAGGGATTTAGGCGCAGGCATTAGTAACCCTGATAACCTTTTTGTACCTTTGTACACCACCAAAAAGCAAGGTACAGGCACAGGTCTTGCGCTGTGTCGCCAAATTGTATCAGCGCATAACGGAGTGATTTCACTTAGCAACCACCCTGAACGTGGTTGCGTTGCAAAAGTGGTGTTGCCTGTTAATTAAAACGAGCGATTGAATACGGGGTTAAGTCAATTAAGGGTTTAACTCCTTGCACATCACAAGCGATAAGCTCGGCACAAATTGCCGCCTGGGTTAGACCGAGGTGCTGGTGGCCAAAGTTGAAAAATACATTGTTGTGTTCAGGTGCTCGTCCAATCACAGGCAGAGAGTCGGGTAGCGTAGGGCGAAAGCCCATCCACTTTTTATCTTGCTCAGGGTAGTCATCCACCATATTTGGCCAAATAGATTCGCCAAGCTGCTTTAACATATCCGCTCGGCGGTAGGTTGGTGCTTTTGAAAGGCCTGCAAATTCCACTGTACCTGCCAGGCGAAGCCCTTCTTGCATTGGGGTTAAAATAAACTTTTTCTCAAATGAAACAACCGGCATAGTTGGCATGTTCTCACTACTTACCATGTAATGATAACCGCGCTCTGTATCAAGTGGCACGTTATAACCGAGTTGTTTACACAGTGATTTGCTGTGAGCACCGGTACACATTACGAGTGCATCAAACACTAGGTCATCGTAGTTGGTATTTATGGTTACAGCTGAACCGGTAGTAAATAGCGATGTGACTTCAACTTGTTTAAAGCTAACGCCCAACGATTTTGCATGCTCAAATAGCGCGAGATTTAATTGATATGGGCTACAAGTGTGCCCTACATCAGTGAAATATAAAGCATGCGTTATATTTTGATGCAAGCCCGGTTGTAACTCATCAAGCTCATTGCGTTCAAGTAGCGTGACATTAACACCTTCATTTTTATAGTGCTCTAGAGTTGCTAGTGCATTTTTTCGCGAGTCTGACTCAAAGGTGAGTAAGCTGCCATTTAAATGGAATAGTCCTTCGCTATTACTTGCTTGGGTAAGCCGCTGCCATGCGTTTATTGCCGCGCAGTTTAGTTTTTTTAACGCTTCTTTGTTTTGCTTGAAAGTGCGCGGACGCATATTTGCTAAAAATCGCATAAACCACGGTAATGCTTTAAGTAAATAACTCGGGCTAATACGCAGCGCGCCTTTCGGGTCGAGCAGCATTTTTGGCAGTTGCGGCAATATAGAGGCCTGCGCCAATGGAAATACTTGCTCTGTCGCAAAGTGCCCCGCATTACCTTTTGAACAGCCTTCGCTAATACCTTGTTTATCGAGTAATGTGACTTGATAACCACATTGCTGCAGCTGAATTGCGGTTGCAATTCCAATTACGCCTGCGCCAATTACAGCGACATTTTGATTAACCGATCGAGAGGTGTTTTTCATTAGATTAAAATAGTGCTTTACATTGTATACAATATACATTAACTTAATCGGTATACAATGTACAGTATCACTTTTCGAAGTAAAAACAAATGAAACTAAATTGGCAATATGTGCAGCCGTTTTTCACAACACAATGCAAAAACGCAATGGCACATCCAGATATGGTTTTAGCGTACGACGTATAACAATTAGGCTTTCCCCTTAGCCAAAGTGTGCATCAAGGTGCACGCCTATTTCGCATTATAAGAAGTAACAATAGATAGGAGAGCAGCAAGTGAAGAAAGGGACCTATTTTTGTATTGATGCCCATACCTGTGGCAATCCAGTGCGACTGGTAACCTCGGGACACCCTGTGCTTGATGGCAATACCATGGGTGAAAAGCGTATGCATTTTATGCGCGAATTTGACTGGATCCGCCAGTCTTTGATGTTTGAGCCTCGTGGTCACGACATGATGTCGGGCGCGTTTTTGTATCCCCCCTGTTCAGATAATGCCGATGCGTCCATTTTGTTTATTGAAACTTCTGGCTGCTTACCTATGTGCGGACATGGCACGATCGGTACGATTACAGCGGGTTTGGAAGCGGGGCTTATTCAACCCAAAGATCAGGGTAAATTAATTATTGATGTGCCAGCAGGGCAGATCAATGTTGAATATCAGATGACTAACAACAAAGTTGATTGGGTCAAAATTTATAATGTTGCGGCTTATTTAGCACATCGTGATATTGAAATAGAGGTGCCAGAACTTGGCAAAATCAAACTCGATATCGCCTATGGCGGTAACTTTTATGCCATTGTTGAGCCGCAAGAAAACTTCCCTGGTATTGATAAATGGTCACCTGGGGATATTTTGAAATTCAGTCCATTGGTACGCGAAATCGCAGGGCGTGCAGTGGAATGTATTCACCCAGAAGATAGTAAAGTAACAGGGCTATCGCATGTGTTATGGACCGGCGCACCAAAGACTGAAGGTTCAACGGTCGCCAACGCGGTGTTTTATGGTGATAAGGCGATTGACCGCAGCCCGTGTGGTACAGGCACATCGGCACGGATGGCACAACTGCATGCGAAAGGCTTATTAAAGCCAGGCGAAAAGTTCGTACATGAAAGCATTATTGGCAGTCAGTTTGTTGGCACTATTGAGTCAGTAACCGAAGTTGGCGGCATTACTGCCATAAAACCATCGATTCAAGGATGGGCAAAAATTACCGGATACAACCAAATACTAGTGGATGATGATGATCCCTATGTTAATGGTTTTCAACTTGTATAAAGGGGAAAGTAAATGTTTACAGGATTAAGTTTTATTAATAACGAATGGACTTCACAAGGTGAAGGTTCATTTAACGCAATTAACGCATTTGACCATACACCGCTTGAGCCTGCATTTAAAAACTGTAGCCTTGATCAGCTAGCACAAGCATGTGACGTGGCAGACGCTGCATTTAAGGTTTATCGTAAAACCACTAAAGCCCAGCGCGCTGCATTTTTAAATGCGATTGCAGACGAACTAGCAAGTAAAGAAGATGAACTTGTTGCACGTACTCCTCTTGAAACCGGTTTACCTGAAATGCGTATTAAAGGTGAGCTAGGTCGTACTGTTGGTCAGTTACGTTTGTTTGCAGCAAATTTAGAAAAAGACGTTGAGTTTATCGCTGAAGATGCAGCACTACCTGAGCGTCAGCCTCTGCCGCGTCCAACATTAAAAATGGCAAAAATTGCCATTGGTCCGGTAGCGGTATTTGGTGCAAGTAACTTTCCACTTGCGTTCAGCGCGGCAGGTGGTGATACAGCCTCGGCATTAGCGGCAGGGTGTCCTGTGGTTTATAAATCTCACTCAGCACACCCGGGTACCAGCGAAATTGTGGTACGTGCGATTGAAGCGGCAATTACTAAATGCGATATGCCAAAAGGTGTTTATCAGTTATTACACTCAAAAAGTTATGATATAAGCCACGAGCTAGTTAAAAATCCAAAAATCCAAGCGGTTGGTTTTACAGGCTCGTTTGGTGTAGGTATGGCACTGCAAGACAGCATTAAACAACGCAAGCAGCAAATTCCATTTTATGGTGAGCTTGGCTCAACAAATCCGCAAGTACTGCTTCCAGGTTTTGTTAAAGGTCAAGAAGATAAACTAGCAGCAACATTTATCGCGTCGCTAAATATGGGCGCAGGTCAATTCTGTACTAACCCTGGTTTGTGGTTAATTGCTGAAGAAGAAGCTGAAAGCTTCAAGCAAGCTGTAGCAAAAGAAGTGGAAGTTTCTGCACCGCAAGCCATGTTAACGCCTGCGATATTAAAAGCGTATCAATCAGGATGTGAAAATTTCGCAAATAATGCAACGCTTGTTGCAAGTGGTCAATCTGAAGAACTTCGTTGTAGTACGCAAGTATTTGCAACGACTGCAACTGAATTCAGAAACAACAAAGCCTTGCATGAAGAAGTATTCGGCCCAGCAGCGTTAATGGTAACGTATTCATCGAATAATGAATTAGTGGCACTGATTGAAGAACTCGAAGGTCAATTAACAGCAACAATTCATGGTAGCGAAGCATTAGTACAGCAACATGCTGATATTACCGAGTCGCTAAGTTATGTTGTTGGCCGTTTAATATACAACCAAATGCCAACGGGAGTGGAAGTGTGTGATGCAATGATGCACGGCGGTCCATTCCCAAGTTCAACCGATGTGAGAAGTACATCTGTCGGCAGCCAAGCAATAGAACGATTCTTGCGTCCTCTATGTATACAAAATGCCTTTTAGAGTTCGTATGAAATAATAGTGTGTTCCCGTTCTAAGGTAAAAGGCCAGCTTTGCTGGCCTTTTTTTATAATTTGTATAAACTATTGCCAAGTTTATACAAAATACAAAGAGATAAAATGGGGCTAGCATATAAAACACGTACTGAATTTGTAGTGGATGCAATTCGTGAAAAAATCTTAAAAGGCGAAGTAAAATCCGGTCAACCGTTACGCCAAGCAGCGCTTGCGGAAGAGTTGGATGTAAGCCGTATTCCTGTACGTGAAGCCCTATTACAACTTGAAGCAGAAGGCTTAGTAAAGTTCCAAGCGCACAAAGGCGCGGTAGTAACTGAACTTGATGCCGCACATGTTGATGAGCTTTTTGAATTAAGAGCAATGTTAGAAGCAGATCTCCTTGCTCGCTCTATTCCAAATATGAATGCAACTGACTTTGATCATGCTGAAGAATTATTATCTAAGTTAGATGAAGCGCTTACCCATGAAGACAGTGCCAACTTATGGGCAGATTTGAATACCAGTTTTCATACCTATTTGTATCAAGCAGCTGAGCGCCCACAGACGCTAGAAGTGGTAAATATTTTAAATAAAAACTCTGACCGCTATATTCGTATGCACTTATTACTTGCTGGTGGTATCAAAAAAGCAGGTGGTGAGCATAAGCAGTTAATCGATTATTGCCGTGCCGGTGACACGAGCAATGCCTGTCAGCTACTTAAGCAACACATTCTTGGTGCAAAAGAAGAAATTAAAGCACTGTTAATTGAAGAATAAGTGCTAAATGAATATAAAAAACCAGCCTGATGTGGCTGGTTTTTTGTTTTAAATGCTTAGCTAAAAAAGCCCAGAGAAATTACTTTTTAATTAACGGTAATTGTTTTTCACTCCAAGCGAGGTAGTCACCTTCTAAATGCTTTAACTTAAAGCCTTTCTTAGATAACGCTTCTTCAAATATACCCGCGCGACGACCTGAGCGACAATACACAACGAGCGTGTGATCTTTTAGTTCTTCTAATACCGACATGTTTTCTTCAATTTGATTATGCGGAATATTAAGTGCGCCTTTTACATGGCCATCGTTAAATTCTTCTTTTGATCGCACATCTATTATGGTGTAAGCATTAGCCGACATTTGGTTTTCAAGAAGTTGCTGCTGCGTAATAACTGGCGTATTAGCAAAACAAGTAACACTAAATAGTAGTGATGCAACAAATGCGATGTATTTCATAGTAGGTTCCTTTAGTTTTTATCAAATAGATCAACAGCGGCTTGGCTCATAGCCGTTACGCCTGTTTTGATTGTCAGTGGGTAATCTGGCGCAAATTTACTTGAATGAAGCGAGGGTAACTTAGTGCCATTTTTAATTGCGCTTTCATACTCTGTTGGGTTTACACCACCAAGCCAAAAAATGGTAATAGGCACATTTTCATCGGTGCGACCAAACAGGCCAAAATCTTCACCGGCCATTACTGGTTCCGCTTTTAATGTATTGTCTTCACCAATTGCTTTTTTAATACTGGCGGTGATACGTGTCGCAAGCTCTGGGTTATTATAAGTAGAAGGAATACTTTCCGACTCGTGTACTATTACTTCAGGGTGTTCATTTTCTGAAAGACCAGCGCTTAGTGCAATCCCCTTAGTAATACGTTTAATTGCCGCAATTTGTTGATTGCGCACGTCGGGGTTATACGAACGTAAAGTAAGCTGTAGTTTCACTTGGTTCGAAATAATATTGTGTTTTGAACCACCATGAATAGAACCGACCGTAATCACGTTTGACTCGAGTGGCGATACTTCGCGACTTGCGATGGTTTGTAATGCAAGTACAGTACGTGAGGCAAGTACCACGGGGTCAATAGTCGTATGTGGATAAGCCCCATGGCCACCGCGACCTTTTATAATTACATCGACAGAGTCAACATTTGCTAGCGCATACCCTGGAGCAATAGCGACTTTACCTGCAGGTGCTGATGCACTTACGTGTAGGCCAACAACATAGTCAGGTTTGGCAAATTTAGTATACAAACCTTCTTTTAACATGGCTTTTGCGCCGCCACCAACTTCTTCAGCAGGTTGCGCAACCATCATCAAGGTACCTTGCCAATCACTTTTGTGTTCAATTAGCTGCTGAGCTGTACCAATAAAACTGGTCATATGAATATCATGACCACAACCATGCATCACACCTACTTTATTGCCGCTTTTATCAATGACTGTTACTTTTGATGCGTAATCTTTATTTGTTTCTTCAATAATAGGTAAGCCATCAGTATCTGCTCGCAGCATAACTGTTGGTCCGTTACCATTTTTATAAATACCAACGACGCCAAAGCCACCAACATTTTCAGTAACACTAAAGCCCAATTGCGTTAACTCTTTGGCAAGTCGCTGAGACGTCGCTTTTTCTTGGTATGACAGTTCAGGGTTTTGATGGAGGTGTTTATACAATTCGTTTAAGGCGTTTTGCTGGTTTGTGTTTGGGGTAAATTGACTGGCAGCAAATGCGCTATTACTTATAAGCAGTGCTGATAGGAATGCATATTTCATTTGTTATTCTCTTTCTAAGCATTGTTTTTTAGTTATATTGCCTCCATATTGAAACTAATTGAAGTTAATAATTAATTTTATATGTCGAATATTATTGAATTAACAGCTGAAAGCTTTCAGCAAGTTATCTCAGAAACAGCACCTGAAACACTTATTGCTCTTTATTTTCATACTCAGCAAGCGCCTGAATGCGCTACTATGACGCCATTGCTTGAAGCAAAAGCAGCGCAATACGCTGAGCACTTACTGTTAGCCAAGTTAAATTGCGATGTTGAACAAGCGTTGGCATCTCAACTTGCACAACAAATTGGTCTTCAGGGCATCCCAGCCATTTTATTTTTAAAAGGTGGCGCACCTGTAGACATGTTGCCAGGTCCGCAAACGCAAGAGATGTTAGATGCTGCATTTGAAAAGCATTTACCTAATGCTGAAGATTTACTTGTTACTCAAGCACAACAATTACTGAGCCAAGGTAATTACTCTGACGCCTATACAAAAGCAAAACAAGCTTATGACATAAATGCACAAAACAGTAAGGTTAAGCTTATTCTTGCAGATATCTGCTTAAACATACAAAAAGTAGATGATGCTGAGGCGTTGTTGTCGACTATTCCAATGGTTGATCAAGATGCCTACTTTAATAACTTAAAGGCTAAAGTTGAGTTAGCGCAAGAAGCTAAGGATTCGCCAGAGATAAAACAGTTAGAAGCTGAAATTGAAAAAGACGAAACTAACTTTGACGCAAAAGTAAAACTAGCAGTGCAATACGATCAAGTTGGTCGCAAAGAAGAAGCGCTAGAAACCTTGTTTAGTGTACTGCAAAAGGATTTAGCGTTTGGTGATGCACGTAAGATGTTTTTAGATGTGATTGCGACATTGCCAGATGGTGATGAGTTAGCAGGGAAATATCGTCGCAAGCTATACAGTATTCTATACTAATACACACCATATAAAGGAGAAGGAGCCAAAAGGCTCCTTTTTTATTTCATATTGTTTTAAAAAATCTGACATATAAATTTGCAATCCTGAAAGATTGATCGATACTTAAATTCCTCTTTTTGAGTTCAAATGTTCAAAATCGTACGTTTAACGTTCGGTTTTGTAGCCTTAATGTTAAATTTAGAATTAAATCGCTATTTTTTACAAAAAACTCAAAAAAAGGGTTGCGCCCAAATCAAATCTCTCTATAATGCGCCTCCACCAACACGGGGAACGACGCAGTATAGCAGCGAATCACGAGTTGGTTGAGTCAAGTAAAACTGAGTTTTGAAACTTTCTTAAAATAAAAAAGAAAATAATCAAAATTAAGTGTTGACAAAAAATTAGGAAAGCGTAACATACGCAGCCCTAACAGCGACGAAGCGTCGCGGCAAGCACAAGGTTGTTTGCACTGTTCTTTAAAAATTTAAGCAATCATCTGTGTGGGCACTCGTACAGATTAAGTTCTAACATACGCTTTTAGCGTAACAAAATTTAGACTTAATTGAACTGAGTGACCAACGGAATAAAGAAATTTATTCAGCACAGTCAATTCGATATCGTAAGATATCAAAATCAGAATTCATTGAGTCGGACGTAAGTCCAAAAACACTTTTAATTGAAGAGTTTGATCATGGCTCAGATTGAACGCTGGCGGCAGGCCTAACACATGCAAGTCGAGCGGTAACATTTCTAGCTTGCTAGAAGATGACGAGCGGCGGACGGGTGAGTAATGCTTGGGAACATGCCTTTAGGTGGGGGACAACCATTGGAAACGATGGCTAATACCGCATAATGTCTACGGACCAAAGGGGGCTTCGGCTCTCGCCTTTAGATTGGCCCAAGTGGGATTAGCTAGTTGGTGAGGTAATGGCTCACCAAGGCGACGATCCCTAGCTGGTTTGAGAGGATGATCAGCCACACTGGAACTGAGACACGGTCCAGACTCCTACGGGAGGCAGCAGTGGGGAATATTGCACAATGGGCGCAAGCCTGATGCAGCCATGCCGCGTGTGTGAAGAAGGCCTTCGGGTTGTAAAGCACTTTCAGTTGTGAGGAAAGGTTAGTAGTTAATACCTGCTAGCTGTGACGTTAGCAACAGAAGAAGCACCGGCTAACTCCGTGCCAGCAGCCGCGGTAATACGGAGGGTGCGAGCGTTAATCGGAATTACTGGGCGTAAAGCGTACGCAGGCGGTTTGTTAAGCGAGATGTGAAAGCCCCGGGCTCAACCTGGGAACTGCATTTCGAACTGGCAAACTAGAGTGTGATAGAGGGTGGTAGAATTTCAGGTGTAGCGGTGAAATGCGTAGAGATCTGAAGGAATACCGATGGCGAAGGCAGCCACCTGGGTCAACACTGACGCTCATGTACGAAAGCGTGGGGAGCAAACGGGATTAGATACCCCGGTAGTCCACGCCGTAAACGATGTCTACTAGGAGTTCGGTTTTTCGGAACTGTCTTCCAAAGCTAACGCATTAAGTAGACCGCCTGGGGAGTACGGCCGCAAGGTTAAAACTCAAATGAATTGACGGGGGCCCGCACAAGCGGTGGAGCATGTGGTTTAATTCGATGCAACGCGAAGAACCTTACCTACACTTGACATCCAGAGAACTTACTAGAGATAGTTTGGTGCCTTCGGGAACTCTGAGACAGGTGCTGCATGGCTGTCGTCAGCTCGTGTTGTGAGATGTTGGGTTAAGTCCCGCAACGAGCGCAACCCCTATCCTTAGTTGCCAGCGATTCGGTCGGGAACTCTAAGGAGACTGCCGGTGATAAACCGGAGGAAGGTGGGGACGACGTCAAGTCATCATGGCCCTTACGTGTAGGGCTACACACGTGCTACAATGGCGCATACAGAGTGCTGCGAACTCGCGAGAGTAAGCGAATCACTTAAAGTGCGTCGTAGTCCGGATTGGAGTCTGCAACTCGACTCCATGAAGTCGGAATCGCTAGTAATCGCGAATCAGAATGTCGCGGTGAATACGTTCCCGGGCCTTGTACACACCGCCCGTCACACCATGGGAGTGGGTTGCTCCAGAAGTAGGTAGCTTAACCTTAGGGAGGGCGCTTACCACGGAGTGATTCATGACTGGGGTGAAGTCGTAACAAGGTAGCCCTAGGGGAACCTGGGGCTGGATCACCTCCTTATACGATTTAGAACTTTTTGTTCGAAGTGTCCACACAGATGATTGTTAGCTAAGCAATAGCTTAGTTAATTTGCTCTTTAAAAATTTGGAAAGCTGACAAACTTTAAATTAAGTATTTCTTAGGAAATACAATATTTAATTTAGAGTTCTCAAAATAAAGTAAAGAAAATATGCCGCAACATTAAGTTGTTGTTGGTATCTACTTTAGTATTCAATATTTAACTTCTGGCGGAGTTAAAAACTGTCTTTAGCAATACAAACCATTTTGGGTTGTATGGTTAAGTGACTAAGCGTATACGGTGGATGCCTTGGCAGTTGGAGGCGATGAAGGACGTATTAACTTGCGATAAGCCTAGTCAAGCTAGTAAAAAGCGCTTGAGACTAGGATTTCCGAATGGGGAAACCCACCACTTAGTGGTATCACTTACTGAATACATAGGTAAGTGAGGCGAACCGGGAGAACTGAAACATCTAAGTACCCCGAGGAAAAGAAATCAACCGAGATTCCGAAAGTAGCGGCGAGCGAAATCGGATTAGCCCTTAAGCTGTAATGTAGTTAGTGGAACATTCTGGAAAGTTTGACGATACAGGGTGATAGTCCCGTACACGAAAACTTATTTACAGTGAAATCGAGTAGGTCGGAGCACGTGAAACTTTGACTGAATATGGGGGGACCATCCTCCAAGGCTAAATACTCCCAACTGACCGATAGTGAACCAGTACCGTGAGGGAAAGGCGAAAAGAACCCCTGTGAGGGGAGTGAAATAGAACCTGAAACCGTATACGTACAAGCAGTAGGAGCAGATTCGTTCTGTGACTGCGTACCTTTTGTATAATGGGTCAGCGACTTATATTCAGTAGCGAGGTTAACCATTTAGGGGAGCCGTAGTGAAAGCGAGCGTTAACTGCGCGTTTAGTTGCTGGGTATAGACCCGAAACCCGGTGATCTAGCCATGGGCAGGTTGAAGGTCAGGTAACACTGACTGGAGGACCGAACCGACTATCGTTGAAAAGCTAGCGGATGACCTGTGGCTAGGAGTGAAAGGCTAATCAAACCGGGAGATAGCTGGTTCTCCCCGAAATCTATTTAGGTAGAGCCTCGGACGAATACTATTGGGGGTAGAGCACTGTTAAGGCTAGGGGGTCATCCCGACTTACCAACCCTTTGCAAACTCCGAATACCAATAAGTAATATCCGGGAGACACACGGCGGGTGCTAACGTCCGTCGTGGAGAGGGAAACAACCCAGACCGCCAGCTAAGGTCCCAAAGTGTATGTTAAGTGGGAAACGATGTGGAAAGGCCCAGACAGCCAGGAGGTTGGCTTAGAAGCAGCCATCCTTTAAAGAAAGCGTAATAGCTCACTGGTCGAGTCGGTCTGCGCGGAAGATGTAACGGGGCTAAACATACCACCGAAGCTGCGGCTGCGAATTTATTCGCGGGGTAGGGGAGCGTTCTGTAAGCTGTTGAAGGTGTACCGGGAGGTATGCTGGAGGTATCAGAAGTGCGAATGCTGACATGAGTAACGATAAAGCGGGTGAAAAACCCGCTCGCCGGAAGACCAAGGGTTCCTATCCCATGCTAATCAGGGTAGGGTGAGTCGACCCCTAAGGCGAGGCCGAAAGGCGTAGTCGATGGGAAACGGGTTAATATTCCCGTACTTGGAATAATTGCGATGGGGGGACGGAGCAGGCTAAACAAGCATGGCGTTGGTTGTCCATGTGAAAGTATGTAGGCTGGAAACTTAGGCAAATCCGGGTTTCTAAGGCTGAGATACGAGACGACACACTACGGTGTGGAAGTTGTTGATGCCATACTTCCAGGAAAAGCCTCTAAGCTTCAGATTATTTCGAATCGTACCCCAAACCGACACAGGTGGTCAGGTAGAGAATACTAAGGCGCTTGAGAGAACTCGGGTGAAGGAACTAGGCAAAATTGTACCGTAACTTCGGGAGAAGGTACGCTCCTATCTGTGATGAGACTTGCTCTCTAAGCGGACGGGAGTCGCAGTGACTAGGTGGCTGGGACTGTTTATTAAAAACACAGCACTCTGCAAATTCGAAAGAAGACGTATAGGGTGTGACACCTGCCCGGTGCCGGAAGGTTAATTGATGGGGTTAGCTTCGGCGAAGCTCTTGATCGAAGCCCCGGTAAACGGCGGCCGTAACTATAACGGTCCTAAGGTAGCGAAATTCCTTGTCGGGTAAGTTCCGACCTGCACGAATGGTGTAACCATGGCCACGCTGTCTCCACCCGAGACTCAGTGAAATTGAAATCGCAGTGAAGATGCTGTGTACCCGCGGCTAGACGGAAAGACCCCGTGAACCTTTACTACAGCTTGGCACTGAACATTGACCCTACATGTGTAGGATAGGTGGGAGGCTTTGAAGCACAGTCGCTAGATTGTGTGGAGCCGTCCTTGAAATACCACCCTTGTAGTGTTGATGTTCTAACATAGGCCCCTGAATCGGGGTTGTGGACAGTGCCTGGTGGGTAGTTTGACTGGGGCGGTCTCCTCCCAAAGAGTAACGGAGGAGCACGAAGGTTTGCTAAGTACGGTCGGACATCGTACGGTTAGTGTAATGGTAGAAGCAAGCTTAACTGCGAGACAGACACGTCGAGCAGGTACGAAAGTAGGTCATAGTGATCCGGTGGTTCTGAATGGAAGGGCCATCGCTCAACGGATAAAAGGTACTCCGGGGATAACAGGCTGATACCGCCCAAGAGTTCATATCGACGGCGGTGTTTGGCACCTCGATGTCGGCTCATCACATCCTGGGGCTGAAGTCGGTCCCAAGGGTATGGCTGTTCGCCATTTAAAGTGGTACGCGAGCTGGGTTTAGAACGTCGTGAGACAGTTCGGTCCCTATCTGCCGTGGGCGTTTGAGAATTGAGAGGGGCTGCTCCTAGTACGAGAGGACCGGAGTGGACGAACCGCTGGTGTTCGGGTTGTGATGCCAATTGCATTGCCCGGTAGCTACGTTCGGAATCGATAACCGCTGAAAGCATCTAAGCGGGAAGCGAGCCTCGAGATGAGTTCTCACTTTAACTTGAGTTAACTGAAGGGCCGTTGAAGACTACAACGTTGATAGGCAGGATGTGGAAGTGGTGCGAGCCATTAAGCTAACCTGTACTAATTACCCGTGAGGCTTAACCATACAACGCCAAAGTGGTTTATAACCCGCAGAAGTTGAATAGCTCGAAAAGAGCAAAGTACTAAAGTAGAAACTTTACGAATTGAGATAAAAAGACAGTTTTCCAGATTTAGATTTAAGACAAGCTCTTAAGTCAACCAGATTTGCTTGGTGACTATAGCGTTTTGGAACCACCTGACCCCATGCCGAACTCAGAAGTGAAACGAAACAGCGTCGATGATAGTGTGGGTTCGCCCATGTGAAAGTAGAACATCGCCAAGCTCCTAATTAAAGAAACCCGTTGCTTAAATGCAACGGGTTTTTTAAAGCCTAAAATAAATAATAAAAAGCAAATTACGAATTTGCTTGGTGACTATAGCGTTTTGGAACCACCTGACCCCATGCCGAACTCAGAAGTGAAACGAAACAGCGTCGATGATAGTGTGGGTTCGCCCATGTGAAAGTAGAACATCGCCAAGCTCCTATTTAAAAGAAAGCCTCAACATTATGTTGAGGCTTTTTTGCATTTGAACTCCAGAAAAGATAGGGCGAACGCCCACGTGACTCTCCACCGCTGTGGGCACTTGAACATCACCATGCTCCTAACTAAAAAGCCCGCTCAATGAGCGAGCTTTTTGCGTTTAAGCGCTTAATGGATTCACACCACTATAATTTATCCATGATGCTGGGTTCCATCGTGCATCCTTGCGCTCACTTCCTCAGGCTGCGAAAATCCGTTAACTACGGGCGTCCTGTCTTCCGTCCTTCGGACCAGCAGAGCTGTTCAAAAATATTCCGGATATTTTGTCGGCCCATCGTTACCCATGTAACTCTTCACCGCTGTGGGCACTTGCACATCTCCAACGCTATTGATTATGTAGGTCAAAGCCCTCTCATCGAGCGGGCTTCTTACATCTTAACTCAGTACAGAAAGGGGCTACCATCTTTATTTGGTTATTATCTGTCGTTGAAACTTTAAGGCTGGCTTTTGGATATTACTTATCAGAAGTTACTAAGTATTTACCATTGCTAACAAGTAGTAGTAACTGCGAAACGACTCTGCTTTATTATGAAATCTAAAGTCTTTAACTAACAATTTATATATCGCTACGTAAATAACCCTACTCGTAAACTAATCGCTTTGATTTATCATCGATATATAGTTTTATTTTCAAGTAATAAGTCCACTATGCAAGAGTGTTAATTAGGATTTGAGTTTATTTCCTAACCAGTTGAGTCGTAAACATAAAAAACTACTTGCTGTGGT
Source organism: Pseudoalteromonas sp. NS-SX12 (assembly GCF_057367955.1). Classification (NCBI taxonomy): domain Bacteria; kingdom Pseudomonadati; phylum Pseudomonadota; class Gammaproteobacteria; order Alteromonadales; family Pseudoalteromonadaceae; genus Pseudoalteromonas; species Pseudoalteromonas sp. NS-SX12. The sequence goes on from NZ_CM170634.1 coordinate 1,825,281, forward strand.
ACTATTAGTTTGTATAATGCAATTACTTTATAAAGCGTAGCCTTTGTATTGTAATTTGTGCCAGTGTGATGGAATTGGTAGACATAGGGGATTCAAAATCCCCCGCAGCAATGCGTGGCGGTTCGAGTCCGCCCACTGGTACCATTTAATGCAAAAAGCATTAAATAAAATTAGCCGACGTAAGTCGGTTTTTTTGTGCCTGAAATTAGCTTGTTTTAACTTTAATTAGCGTGTGATCTTAACTCTAGGTTAGAATAACGCATCCCATAGATTTAAGGTTTTACTACTTTTATGTCAAATATCGAACAACGAACTGGTTTTATGCGTCGTCTAGCATCATGGGTATACGATGCGTTAGCGACAATCGCGATTATTATGTTGGCGCAGATTATCTTCCTTGGCGCTCTTGAGCTGCTTCTTTCATTGGGTTTAATCAGTAAAAGTGAAGATGCAGACATCTCTCACTTTGTAACAACCCAACCATGGAACTTTATTAATCAGTTTTATTTAGTGTGTGTGGCTTGCTTCTTTTATGTTTACTTTTGGACCAAGGGCGGCCAGACAATCGGTATGCGTGCATGGCGATTAAAAGTGAGAAACTTAGACGGTACACCTATTAGTAAGCCACAAGCGCTTATCAGAGCGATTACGGCGTTATTAGGGCTAGGAAATTTGATAGTACTAATTGATTTCAAGAACAAACGTTCACTACAAGACTATCTTGCTAAGACGGAAGTTATTACGCTGTCGAAAGAAGAAAATAAAAAGGTGTATCGCGAGCTCGATTAATATTTTACGAGCTCTGGAGACATAGTTCAGAAACTAAAAGGCGCTATTATTGGCGCCTTTTTAGTAGAAAAGTCGCAATTGCGATAAAAATCAAACTAGGCATTATTGCGCCAATTGACGGATGTAATTCATACACTAATACAAACGGGCCAAAAATACGGTCTGTTAAATGAAATATAATACCTGTCACCACGCCCATAATAATTCGTGCGCCCATTGTTACACTTCTTAGTGGGCCAAATATAAATGACAGTGCCACTAATAACATCACAGCGATAGTAAGTGGTTGCATTACTTTACGCCAAAACGCTAGGTCATAGGTGCTGGTATCTTGGTCATTCTCTTTTAGGTATGAGAGGTAAGAATACAAGCCTGTGAAAGACAATGTTTCGGGTTTAACTGATACTACACCAAGCTTTTCCGGAGTAAGTTTTGACTCATAGAAATAGTTTTCTGATATAGATGTATCTGTACTATTTGCATCAATTGCTAAATGTTGCACTTTATAAAGTTGCCAACCGTTTTGTTCTGGAATCGCTTTTTCTGCACGTTTGATTGTTTGCAGTTCCAATCGCTCATTAAATTGGTACATGGTTAAACCATCTAAGCGACCCGACTCATCGACATTATTGATATTGATAAAAGTATTGCCATCTTTAGCCCAAACGCCTTTTTGTGCGTTAAAGATGCTCCCGCCGGATATTTCCATTGTACGAAGCTGCTTAGCCGTTTTTTGCGCTTCAGGTACAACCCATTCAGCGATTGCCATCATCACAACTGCTAAGACCAGTGCAGTTTTCATCACTGAACGAATAATTTGAAAACGTGATAAACCGGCTGCTTGCATAACGACAAGCTCGCTGTTTGAAGCAAGCGCGCCAAGCCCAAGCAGGCCACCAATTAATGCAGCCATAGGAAAGAATACAACGATGTCGTAGGGCATGCTGTACAAGGTGTATAAAACAGCATCTACGATATCATATGTACCGCGGCCAACCGATCTTAGTTGCTCTATAAACTTAATAAGTGTACCAATGCCTACTAATACGAGTAGGGTAAAGGCTGTGGTTTGCAATAAACTGCGACCTAAATAGCCATCTAAAATTCTCATGCTACGGCCTCCTTCTTACTAAACCAAGCTCGAATTGTGGAGCCTAAAGGCCTATCGCGAAGAATTAAAAAGGCACCTATAAACAGAGCACTTAGGTGAATCCACCAAAGGCCAATAGATGTCGGCACTTTACCTTCTTGTACTAAAAACGTGCCTGCATTCAACAGCACAAAGTAACCCAAATAAAGGGAAATCGCAGGTACTAACTTGGCGAACTTTCCTTGTCTTGGATTAACTACCGATAGCGGCACAGCAATTAGGGTTAAGAGTGGGATTGATAATGGCACCGCTAATCGCCATTGAAACTGCGCAATCGCCTCGGTTGTACCTTGCTCTAATAATTGCATGGATGGCAAGGCTTCTAATTTACGGCGTTTTTGCTCGATTGCTTGATCTTGAATTTGCACTTCGTAGTTAGTGAATTCTGTTAGCTGAAGTTGCTTACTGCCCGCAGGGTTTTCATAACGCTTACCATCACTGAGCACTAACTTTTGTTCGCCGGTATTTCTGTCTTCTTGTACTTTGCCTTTTTCGGCGTATACCACTTCCGATGTAGGACCATTTTTATCACTATCTATTTGCGCATAAAAAACACGGTCTAGCTCAGTACCATTTTGTTTAATATCGTGAATAAACACCACGGCTTTTTCGTTATCGGTTTGTTGAAAGCGTCCTGAGCGAAGCGCAGCGAGGCCTGCATCAGCTTCAATCTTTTCTTTTAGCTGATATTCATGTTCGTTTGCCCAAGGTGCAAGGGTTAGCGTTAAAAAGCCTGCCAGCACCGCCAACACAGTAGATGACACGAGTGTTAAGCGAACTACGTACCATTCGCTTACACCGCATGCCTTTAATACTGTCATTTCGCTGTCGGCATAAATGCGACTGTAGGCCAAAATAATGCCAAGGAAAATACTTAACGGTAAAATTAAAGATGCCAATTGTGGCAGCTTTAATAGCACCATTTGCAACACCAATTGGCCGGGAATAGAGCCCTCTGCAGCGTCAGCTAAAATCGAGACAAATTTCTGGCTGACGAAAATAGTCATCAAAGTGAGGAATACAGCGAGCTGTGATTTGAATACTTCTGTCGATAAATAGCGAAAGATTAACACCGCGACCTCTACAAAACTTGTCTTTTTACTGGAATAGTCTGAAATTTTAAGTAAACTTTGTATTTTTACAACTTAAATATATGCCATTAGGACTTAAATTTAAAAATTAAGTTTGTTTTGGTTTAATTTATAGTCAAAATCACTCAGGAGTCGCTATGGAATTTAGCGTTAAAAGTGGCAGCCCAGAAAAACAACGCAGTGCATGTATTGTCGTGGGTGTTTATGAACCTCGTCGTTTATCACCAATTGGCGAGCAACTCGATCGTATTAGCGATGGTTATATTTCTAATTTGCTACGCCGCGGCGATTTAGAAGGTAAGCCTGGGCAAATGTTGCTATTACACCATGTACCAAACGTGTTAAGTGAGCGCGTGCTATTAGTTGGTTGTGGTAAAGAACGTGAGCTTGATGATAAGCAATATAAGCAAATTATTTCAAAAACCATTAGTACGTTAAACGATACGGGCTCAATGGAAGCAGTATGTTTCTTAACAGAATTACATGTTAAAGGTCGCGATACCTACTGGAAAGTACGCCAAGCGGTAGAAACAACACAAGACAGCCTATACGTTTTTGATCAGCTAAAGAGTAAGAAAAGCGAAGCGCGTAGACCGCTTCGTAAAATCGTTTTCAACGTACCTACGCGCCGCGAATTAACCATTGGTGAAACGGCGATTGAGCATGGTCTTGCGATTTCACACGGCCAAAAACTGTGTAAAGACGTTGCAAACATGCCACCAAATATCTGTAACCCAGCGTACCTTGGTGAGCAAGCAAAAGAACTTGAAGCAAATTACGACAACGTAAAAGTAAACCTCGTTGGTGAAAAAGAAATGGAAGAGTTAGGTATGCACTCATACCTAGCAGTAGGCCGTGGTAGCGCGAATGAATCGATTATGTCGGTTATTCACTACACAGGCGCGCCAGAAGACAAAGCACCAATCGTGTTAGTGGGCAAAGGCCTAACTTTTGACTCAGGTGGTATTTCAATTAAGCCAGGCGAAGCCATGGACGAAATGAAATACGATATGGGTGGTGCTGCAGGGGTACTTGGTACGATGCGTGCGATTGTTGAAATGCAATTGCCAATTAACGTGATTGCAGTGCTTGCAGGCTGTGAGAACATGCCAAGCAGCAATGCATACCGCCCAGGTGATATTTTAACAACCATGTCTGGTCAAACAGTGGAAGTATTAAATACCGATGCTGAAGGCCGCTTAGTATTATGTGATGCATTAACCTATGTTGAAGCATTTGACCCTGATACCGTAATTGACGTAGCGACGTTAACAGGTGCATGTATTATCGCACTTGGTCATCAAACATCAGGCTTACTTGCAAACCACAATCCACTGGCACATGACTTATTAAAAGCGTCAGAGCTAAGTGGTGACCGAGCATGGCAATTACCGCTTTGGGATGAGTATCAAGAACAGCTAGAAAGCCCGTTTGCCGATTTCACTAACTTAGGTGGACGTGCAGCCGGTACAATTACTGCGGCATGTTTCTTATCGCGCTTCACTAAAAAGTACAATTGGGCTCACCTTGACGTTGCTGGTACTGCATGGCGCAGCGGCAAAAACAAAGGTGCAACAGGTCGCCCAGTTGCAATGTTAACTCAGTATCTATTAAACCGTGCTGATGTTAATATGGAGCAAGATGCCTAAAGTGATTCTAGAGGCAGTTTAATGAACGCAGTATTTTACGTTCTAAAACAACTAAATGAGCCGGTAAATTCCATTCCGGCTCATTTTGATCTAGCGGCAAGGCTAGCTGCAGATTGTTACCGACAGGGAAAAAAAGTATTTATTCTTGTAGATAATCAAGAGGATGCACATGTAATAGATGAGCACCTGTGGCAATTCGAAGTAGATAGCTTTGTGCCTCACAATCTGCAAGGCGAGGGACCACAAGCAGGATCACCTGTTGAAATTGGCGAGTCAGCGCCAGTGGCAAATCGCAAAGTGATAATAAATCTGGCCAAAACGGTGCCTGATTTTATTCGTCGCTTTTCAGAGGTATATGATTTTGTACCTGCTGATGAACAATTAAAAGGCGTAGCGCGTGAACGCTACAAAGTAATGCGTCAACTAGGGGCGCATTTGTCGACACAAGAGATAGAGATTTAGTATTAAGGTTCTGTGCAATGGATAAAACCTATAATCCACAAGATATTGAACAGTCGTTATATCAAGGCTGGGAAGAGAAAGGCTACTTTAAACCGTCAGGTAAAGGTGACGCGTATTCAATTATGATCCCACCGCCAAATGTCACAGGTAGCTTGCACATGGGCCACGCCTTCCAAGATACCATCATGGATACGCTGACACGTTTTAAGCGTATGCAAGGCAATAACACCCTTTGGCAGGTTGGTACTGACCACGCAGGTATCGCAACGCAAATGGTTGTAGAGCGTAAGCTTGCAGCTGAAGAAGGTAAAACACGCCACGAGCTTGGCCGTGATAATTTCATTGACCGTATTTGGCAATGGAAAAATGAATCTGGCGGTACTATTACCAAGCAGTTACGTCGTCTAGGCGCGTCTGTAGATTGGGATCGCGAACGCTTTACGATGGACGAAGGCCTTTCAGAAGCGGTTAAAGAAGTATTTGTTCGTCTTCATAAAGAAGATTTAATTTACCGTGGTAAGCGTCTTGTAAACTGGGATCCAAAATTACACACGGCAATTTCAGATTTAGAAGTTGAAAACAAAGACAAGCAAGGTCATATGTGGAACCTGCGTTATCCACTGGCTGATGGCCTAACAACACAAGATGGTAAAGATTACATCGTAGTTGCGACAACGCGTCCTGAAACCATGTTAGGTGACACGGGTGTTGCAGTAAATCCAAATGACGAGCGCTACCAAGACTTGATAGGTAAAGAAGTAATTCTGCCAATTGTAAATCGTCGCATTCCAATCGTTGCCGATGAACACGCCGATATGGAAAAAGGCACAGGCTGTGTAAAAATTACGCCTGCGCACGATTTTAACGATAACGAAGTAGGTAAACGCCAGCAACTACCGATGATCAATGTGTTTAACAAAGACGCAGCGGTATTGACTGCAGGTGAAGGTTATACATTTGATGGTAAGCCGCAAGAAATCGACGCACCAATTCCAGAGCGCTTCCATGGTCTTGACCGTTTTGATGCGCGTAAAGCGATTGTAGCTGAATTTGAAGAGCTTGGTTTACTAGAGAAAATCGAAGATCACAGCCTAACTGTTCCTTACGGCGACCGTTCAGGTGTGGTTATTGAACCACTTCTTACCGACCAATGGTATGTCCGTGTGGCACCACTGGCAGAGCCAGCAAAACAAGCAGTTGCTAATGGCGACATTAAGTTTGTGCCAGCGCAATACGAAAACATGTACAACGCCTGGATGAATGACATTCAAGATTGGTGTATTTCACGTCAGCTATGGTGGGGTCACCGTATTCCTGCATGGTACGATGCTGAGGGTAACGTATATGTAGGCCGCAGCGAAGAAGAAGTACGTAGCGAAAATAACATCGCTGCGGATGTTGCACTTACACAAGATGAAGACGTACTTGATACTTGGTTCTCATCAGCACTTTGGACGTTCTCAACACAAGGTTGGCCTGCACAAACTGAAGACTTAAAAGTATTCCACCCATCAGATGTGCTGGTAACGGGTTTTGATATTATCTTCTTCTGGGTTGCACGTATGATCATGATGACCATGCATTTCATCAAAGATGAAGACGGCAAACCACAGGTGCCATTTAAAACGGTTTACGTGACTGGCCTTATTCGCGATGAAAACGGCGATAAGATGTCTAAGTCAAAAGGTAACGTACTTGACCCAATCGATATGATTGACGGTATTGACCTTGAAAGCTTAGTAGAAAAGCGTACCGGTAACATGATGCAGCCACAACTGGCGGCAAAAATTGAGAAAAACACCCGTAAAACGTTTGAAAAAGGCATTGAAGCACACGGTACTGATGCACTGCGCTTTACGCTTGCTGCAATGGCATCAACAGGACGTGATATCAACTGGGATATGAACCGTTTAGAAGGTTACCGTAACTTCTGTAACAAGCTTTGGAACGCGAGCCGTTACGTATTAATGCACACAGAAGAAAAAGACTGTGGTTTTAATGGCGGCGAGATGACGCAGTCACTTGCAGATCGTTGGATCTTAGGTCAATTCCAAAACACGGTTAAAACATTCACCGATCATTTAGATAATTACCGTTTTGACTTAGCAGCAAGCACCATTTACGAGTTCACTTGGAACCAATTCTGTGACTGGTATCTTGAGCTAACGAAGCCGGTATTGTTTAAAGGTAATGAAGCAGAACAACGCGGGACACGTAACACGCTAGTAACGGTGCTTGAAGGCTTACTGCGCTTAATGCACCCATTAACGCCATATATCACTGAAACAATCTGGCAACGTGTTGCACCTATTGCAAACATTAACGCCGATACCATTATGCTACAGGCATTCCCTCAGTTTGATGAATCGCAGGTAGATGAATCAGCGATGGCGGATCTTGAGTGGGTTAAGCAGTTTATCGTTGCGATTCGTAACATCCGTGGTGAAATGGACATTAGCCCTAATAAGCCTCTAGACGTACTGCTTAAAAACGCAAGTGATGAAGATAAGCGTCGCCTTGAAGAAAACGCAAAGTTCTTAGCATCACTAGCTAAATTAGAATCTACAACTGTATTAGCTGAGACTGACGAAGCACCCGCATCTGCTACGGCATTAGTCGGTGGCTTAGAAGTGCTTATTCCAATGGCGGGTCTTATCGATGTTGAAGCTGAACTTGCACGTATTAGCAAGCAGCTTGAAAAAGCACAAAAAGGCCTAGAGCAAGTAGAGCGCAAGTTAGCAAATGAAAAGTTTGTTAATAATGCCCCGGAAGCAGTACTTGCTAAAGAGAAAGAAAAGCTTGCTGAATACAGTGAAGCGAAAGCCAAGTTACTAGAGCAAAAGGCTAAAATCGAAAGCCTTTAATCTATAAACTTAATAAAAGCCGCGTCTATCGCGGCTTTTTTATTTGTACGTAATCATTTACTTACCGTTACAAAATTCGTGAAGATTGCATCGCAAAATATTGACTCGCGAAGTGACTTTAAGACATAGTGATAATGTAACATTATTACAAAAAATACTGATAAAAAAGGAAACGCACAATGCGCATTAAAGCGATCGCAGCTGCACTTGCATTTAGTTTTGCAGGCTCAGCATTTGCCGACGAAGGTATGTGGCAACCACATCAATTACCTGAATTAGAAGATATTCTTAAATCAAAAGGTTTAGCAATTGACGCTAAGTCAATCTCAAAGCTTACCGAATTCCCAATGAATGCCGTAATCAGCTTAGGTGGTTGTACAGCATCATTTGTATCGCCAAAAGGTTTGGTAGTTACTAACCACCACTGTGCTTATGGTTCTATTCAGTACAATTCAACTACTGATAACAACATTTTAGAAAATGGCTTTTTAGCAAAAAAACCATCTGAAGATTTACCAGCAGCACCTGGTTCACGTGTGTATGTTACTGAAGAAGTGACGGATGTAACGGCTAACGTGAAAAAAGGCACTGAAACACTTACTGGCAAAGCGCGCTACGAAGCCATTGATGCAAACCGTAAAGCACTTGTTGCTGAATGTGAAGAAGACAAAGGCTACCGTTGTAATGTTTATACGTTCCACGGTGGATTAGAGTATTACCTAATTAAATCGCTTGAAATTAAAGACGTGCGTTTAGCTTACACGCCAGCAATGGGTGTGGGTAAATACGGCGGTGATATTGATAACTGGATGTGGCCGCGTCACACAGGTGATTTTGCATTTTATCGTGCATATGTAGGCAAAGATGGCAAACCTGCCGAGTTTTCAAAAGATAACGTACCGTTTGAATCTAACTCATTTTTAAGCGTGAGCGCTAAAGGCGTGCAAGAAGGTGACTTTGTGATGGTAACTGGCTACCCAGGCCGTACTAACCGTTACCGCGTATCACCTGAAGTGGATTATGTTTTTAACACGGCATACCCACTTGCGCGCAAGCATAACTCTAAATACGTTGAGCTAATCGAAGAAAATGCACCTGAAGGTTCGCAAGAGCGTATCGCATACGAAAGCACGATTGCTGGCTACAACAACTACATCAAGAACTATGGCTCAATGATTGAGAGCTTCAAAAAAGGTTCTATGTATACGCGTAAGCAACAATTTGAACAAGATTTACAAGCATGGATCAACAGCGATAGCGACCGCAAAGCAAAATACGGTAACGTATTAGCTGATTTAGAAGCGCTTGTTGCAGAGTCTCAAAAGCACAACCAACGCGATCGTATGTTAGGCTACGTTCACCGCTCACAAATGATTTCAACAGCACGTATGTTGTATCGTTTAGCTGTTGAAAAGCAAAAGCCAGACGCAGAGCGCGAAAGTGGTTATCAAGAACGTGACTTACCGCGCATCGAAGCGCGTCTTAAGAGCATGAGCCGTCGTTATGCCGAGCCAGTTGATAAAGCAATTCTACTTCACTTCTTAGAGCTATATGCTGCATTACCAGCAAATGAGCGTATTACTGAGGTAGATAGCGCTTTGGCACTAGAAAATGGCTTTAATAAAGCTAAGCATTCAGCCATGTTAGATGACATGTATGCAAATTCTAAACTAGCGGATGAAAAAGCCCGTTTATGGATGCTGGATTTAGACCTTGCGCAGCTTGATCAAAGTAACGACCCATTTGTGAAATACGCAAAAGCGATTTTCAGTGTAATGAAGTCAATTGAAGATCAAGATAAAGAGCTTGTAGGTAAAATGCAGGCGGCGCGTCCAGCATTAATGGAAGCGATTATTGCGTACAACAAATCACTTGATAAGCCTGTATATGCAGATGCAAACAGCACATTACGTGTAACTTACGGTACTGTGGGTGGTTACTCACCGCAAGACGGACTAGTTGCAACGCCGTTTACTTCACTTGAAGGTCTGCTTGCGAAAAATACCGATGTTGAACCATTTAACTCACCGAAAAAGCAAAACGACTTAATCAAGCAAAAGCAGTACGGTGATTACACCGGTGGTATGAACACAGTACCAGTAAACTTCTTGTCAAATGTTGATACAACAGGTGGTAACTCAGGTTCACCAACGCTTAACGGTAACGCAGAACTTGTTGGTTTACTGTTTGACGGTGTTTACGAAAGTATCATTGGTGACTGGGATTACGATGAAAACTTAAATCGTTCAATTCATGTAGATTCACGTTATATGCTTTGGGTTATGGACAAGGTTGATAACGCGCAGAATTTACTAGATGAAATGAAGATTGTGCGTTAAACAATCTTTCTACTAAATTAAAAAGGAGGCGTATGCCTCCTTTTTTATGAGGTAAACACAATGCAATTAAAATGGATTGACTCGCAACACATTGCGCTGGCGCTACTTGATGAACACCCCAACGTTGATCCACGTGAAATTAGGTTTACCGACTTACGTGATTGGGTGCTTGCATTAGAAGATTTCGATGACGATCCAAGCCATTGTGGAGAGCGAATATTAGAAGCAATTCAAATGGCTTGGATTGAGGAGTATGACTAAATAACTTAGGCTAAGCTATGAAAAAGCTCTTCCGCATCTTCTTTTATATCTTGGTAATCTTCTTCATCAAGGTCGAGCACGGTTAATACTTTTTCTTGCATATCAGGCCAATCAGGCGAATGCACAAAGCGACGATTTACGTGCACTATGTCTTCAGCCATTTTCAGTGTTGCGTAGGTGAGTTGGTCTTGGCTAAAAGTAGGTGTGTCTAAATACGCATCGTCATGATGACGTAATATAAGTTGGCAAATATTCTTTGGAAGGTTCCAACTGGTAGCCAAAAAGTAACCGATTACAGCATGATTTGTGCGGTACGCTGCTTCTTCACGTGCAACAAGAGATAGATGGTAATTGCGGTTAGACTCTTCCAGTACATCAACATAATTAGCGTAGTTCATCGCCATCGCAGGAATGCCTGCATCGTGAAATAACCCCACCATATGTAAATTTTCAGTTGGCACTTTTGCTTTAAGCTTTTTACCAATCAAGGTTGAGATAGCTGCGATTTCGCTAGCGGTATCCCAAAAACGCTCTAGTCGAATGCAGCATTTGTCTTGATCAAACGCTTTTTCAAGTAAAAAACCTGTCACTAAATTGGTTATGCCTTCCAAACCTAAAAACATAACCGCTTGTTTAATGTCGGTTATTGTTCTGGCAAGGCCGTAATAAGGGGAATTAATAACCTTTAATACCATAGCGGCAATGGCTACATCACCAGCCACAATATTGGCAATATTGTTAAGTTCTGGCGAATCACTATTTAATTCAGTTTGCAGTGATTGCAGTAATTCAGGTTTTGGGGGAATCGTAAAGCCAGATTCTAGATCAGTAAGAACCTTACTATCAATTTCGATCATTATAAGCACCTTAATCAACGAGTGGCGCCATTATACTTGGTCTTTATTTCTCATGTTAGAGCTAAATCAAAGGAATTACGTTTATCATTATCAAATATTTGAGCATAATAGAACGCTAATTTGTTCAATTATAAATTTTAGGCTTGGTTTTGCGAAAGTTACTGCTCATATTACTGATTTTCCCGATTTTTTGTTACGGTGAATGGCTATCCGATGAAAAAGCAATTATGGGCACATCAGTCAAAATAACACTTTGGCATCATGATAAAAGCCATGGTGAAGCCGCCATTAAGGCCGTTTTTGATGAAATGGAACGAATTAATCAGCTAATGAGCCCCTACATAAATAGCAGTGAGCTTTACAGTGTGAATAAAAATGCGGCAATCCAACCAGTTAAAATCAGTAATGAGTTATATCTATTAATCAAACAAGCCCAACTAATTTCAGCACAAACCAAGGGTGCATTCGATATTACCTTTGCCAGTGTCGGCTTTTTATATAATTATCGCGAGCGTATTTCACCTAGTAATCAAGTGCGAGACACCAGCCAAGCCTTAATCGATTATCGTCAAGTTGAGCTAAACGACAAAAATCAAACAGTACATTTTAAGCAGCAGGGCATGAAAATTGATTTAGGCGGCATTGCAAAAGGCTACGCTGTTGATAATGCCATTACAATTTTACAGAGTCAGGGCATCGATTCGGCGTTGGTAAGTGCGGGTGGAGATACCAAAGCACTTGGCAAACACGGAGACAGGCCGTGGTTACTCGCCATTCAAGATCCGCGTAAAAAAGGCAAACACGCCATTCAATTACCGATGGAGAATGAAGCAATTTCTACCTCGGGCGATTACGAACGTTACTTTATTCAAGATGGCATACGTCACCATCATATTATTGACCCAAAAACCGGCCATTCAGCTGCTAAAGTACAAAGTGTATCGATTATTGGTCAACGAGGTGTGATGACAGACGCGCTGTCGACCAGCGTTTTTGTGCTGGGTGTAAAGGATGGTTTGGCATTGATAAATTCAATGCCAAACTTTGAGGCGTTGATTATTGATAAAGACCGCAAGCTGCACTTTTCAAATGGTTTGTTAGCCCATTAAAGAGGCGTCGCCGAGTGCATTTGTGATTACGCAATCGGCTCAAACGCAATTAAGCTGTCCATTAATCTGGCGTTACCTAAGCCATGCATCGGGAATAAATTAGCAAAATTGCCTTGCTCACCATGTAGTGCCATGTAATTGAGAATAACGGTTTCAACCAGTAAGTTAACATTGTTTGCTGCAGGTCCCGATGCCGTTTCTACTGACGCATCGCGACGCATATAACCAATTTGTTGACGCTTAGCTTGTTGCTCGGGCGTTGCACCTAACAACTGTGGCGTGCCTTGAGGGTTATAGACCAAGAAGAACGACGCTGAGGTTGATGAGTTGTCGCCTGTCCAAACACCTTTACCGCGGCCAAATTCTGAATCATCTATCATACCGTTACTGGCAACAGAGCCATCACTGTAAACATACATCATTAGTGGCACGCCAAGTCTTGCGGCATACTCTAAGCATGCGCCCATACAACGCCCTGCACGTAAATCGCGAATTTCACCGGTCGCTCTATCGCCAGTGTGGTAATCAAAACCACCCATAGTGATAGTACCTGCGCCGGCATAACCGTTAAGCACTAACTTCATAATCGAAGCTGTTTTTCTAAACTCGCCATCTTGGTTAAGTTCTTCGGCAGTAAAAATAGCATTGTCACCGGTGATCAATGGATCTGTCATCGGATTTAAGTTGTCAGGGTTACCAAAACGGTCGGTAATATCTGCAGTTTTAACGTAACCGCAGCGTACCAAGTCTTTCAGTACATCATCGCGGCTTATTTGAGTGCTTACGCTATTTAGCTTCATATCACTAATGCGCTGAATGGACTCCATCACCGCAACGGCGTCACTTTGGTCAAGTAAACCAACTAAATCACCGGTATCGACAAGGCCTGTAACATCACTGGGCCTGTCTATTTTGGTAGGGCGTTTGGCCGCATCAAATAAACTATCGGGCGACATAGAGTTCGCACCGGAGTCGGAGTTACGAGAACCGACTAAACTCAGCAGTGAGCCATCGGCGCCAACACGGTTTATGCCAAACATCGGGTTATGCGGGTTAGTGCCGGTATCATTTTCAGAGCGTGCTGGGATCACCGCTCCATTAATATTGGCGCGATTAGTCACGGATACTTTTTCAAGTATGCCTTGTAAAAATTGACTGTCAGAGTGAAATGCCAATCCCAGTTCACTATTAACAAAATCGCTTAACCCAGTTTGCGCATTGGCGATTGGTGGGATCATATCGCCCGGTAAACCGAGTTTGCTGTAGCCTTCGGTCGATAAAAAATCCATTTGCCCATTAGGGCCACCAACCAGTACATTTGAGCCAGCGATGTTTGCGCCACCGGCCAAATCAAAGCAAATAAAGGGGATTTTTCCAGCGCCAGAGGTGGCAATACCACAACTTTGTTTAAGCGCTTCTAAATCACTGGAAAGTGTACTTTGTGCTTGTAGTGGGCTTGAGAATAAACTAAACAATGAACCACTAAAAAACGTGCCTAATCCTGCGGCAAACCCCTGCGCGATAAAATCGCGACGGCTGATTGGTTTACTGTGATCTTGGTGCAGTAATGGTGTATCTGGGTTGAGAATATGATTTTGTTTTTTCATAACATTTCCATTACTTAATTATTGTTGCTGCGCTGCCAACGATTGCTGAGCAGCTGGCTTTAGCGATAATTAAAGTACGCGCAGCATCACAGTCTTGAGGGCAGCGATTTAAGCGCTGAATAAGTGCGTTTAATTCTTGTCGCATGCTGTCGTATTGCGGTGCTGATGCGAGTTCTTGGCCAAGCAAATAATGCGATAATCCAGAGCTAAATTGCAAAGTGCGCTCAGGCGTAAATGCCACATCGGGTGTTGTATTAAGGTCGAAATCTGCAAATGCGTTTGAACGCAGAACTGGATCGTCGATAAACGCGCTACAGTACTTAATTGCTAATTGTGAAATCGCCATTTGGTTAGCTGCAACAAAACCATCAAGGGTATTTACGGTAGGTAACTGTTGTTTTAACTGTTCATAGGTTTGCGCTATTTCAGCAAGTTTTGTACTTACCCCCGTCATTTGGGCCATTGAAAAGTTAATTTCAGAAAATGCTTTTATGCCGATATCGCTGCTGAGCTCAGCTGGAAATTCAATGGGGAAAGGCGGTAATTCACCTGGCACTCTGACAAATTGGTGCTCACCCAGTACATCAAACGACAAAAAGAACTCATCGTTATTGGGGCCTTGTTCTAAGGGAATTAAACTACCCAAGCGTGAAAGCGGCTGCCCAATTTGGCTTGAATAATTACTGCCTAGGGTTGCTTTAAGGTTTGCAAAGCTTTGTCCTAATGGGCTTTCTTTGCCATTAATACCAATGCGTATGCCTTCAAGTGCAATGGCTTGCGGTGATACATTGCTATCAAGTGACAAGAAAAACGGTTCTTTAAACAAGTAGCTATAACTATCGAATTGACTCACTTCTGCAATAATGTAACTGCGCGGTAAGTCTATGAGCTCGCTTACAGAGAATAATAAAAAGAACTTTTCACCGACACCTACATCGTAGTTTTGAGCAATTTGTTCAGGTGTAATCGCGCGATTGTGAAGGGCCATCATGCGCACTTGACCATGCCATTTAAAATTACTGCTGGTTTCACTGCCAACGACAAGGGCAAAGCTTGCATCCCAATTAGACAGTACGCCTTGATTATCTTCTTGTTGCGATATCAAGTTGCCATTAACGTAAATGCGTTTGCCATTGACCGGATCAAAGGTCAGTACCACATGCTGTAAGGTAGCTTGCAGTACTTCATCATTATTAGGCGTTGACAACATTGGCTCACCATTACTGCTGGTGGTGTTATCACGTAATAAAAAGTCGTAGTTATAAAGTGTTTGGCCGAGTGTAAAGTTACGACGATCGTCACCCCCTGAATAACTAATAATCCGGGCAGGGCCTTCTTGTGTCACGTTGTCAGGTACAAGCCATGCTTCAAGGCTAAATTCACCTGTGGCTGTAAGCATTTTGTGTAGTTTCGCGCTCGCGCTAGTTGATGCTTGCGCGCGGCCTCCATTGAGTTTAATGCCCCAACCACCAACCCAAGAGACATCGCCATTAAAGGTTAAGTTAGCAGCTGGCTCAACGCCACTGGTGTCGTAGGCAGTAAACCCTTGGCCTGATTTAAATTCCCACTTTGCAATAATGTGTTGCTCAAAACGGTTACCATTGTTAGCAACAATGCCTTCGGTGAGTTTTAATGCTTTGCTGAGCACTAATGCATCATCAACTTGGTTCGTTGGAATTGCATCGGCCATTTGCGTAATGGCTTCTTGCATAAGGGCTGCATCGCTTTCGCAATCGGACCAGCAGTTATGAAATTCGCTGCCTAAACGCAGTACAAAACGTGATAATTCAGGTTGGTTTAAATCTATTTTTGCTTGTGCAACTTGATAAGCAGCGTCTGCATTGGGTTCAGCAAAGTAGGGCGCTACAGGAAATGCTGCACTGCTACTATGACAGTTTGTACAGTTTTGCTGCAAAATCGGGTGAACATACGTGGTAAATAATGCACTTGATGCAGGAAAACTTTTACTGCTACCGGGGACTTTAAGAATTGGGTCGTCAAAGTCAATGGTGGTCGCAGTGTTATCTGTTTGCGCCCATTCGCTTATCCAAGTCGTAAGGATATCGGCGCACACGCTATCGCTTTGTTGCCAACAGTTATGACCGCCCGCCACTTTTGTTACTAACAATGAGTCTTTTGGTGAGGTTAAATTGATGAACCCATTAATTGCGCCATAGGCAAGGTTTATATCGTCGCGTCTTGCAAATTGCGGGGATTGACCTTGTTCATTATGGCAAGCACCACATTTATCATTACCAACAAGGTTATCCCAAACAGCTATTTTAAATTTTTGTATGTCTGCGGTTTCTGCGGCGGGGCCTGAGTAAACAAACTCTCCCGAATCATCAATAGGGGGTTTTGGTTGTTCTTTTACTTCAGAATCTGAGCCACAGCCACTCAGTAATGCCATTAGCAAAAGCGATAAAAAAATGCGCATGTTAATCTCCTTTGCAATAGTTGGCAGTTGCAGCAAACACGGTTTTTAGTTTGTAGCCTGAGCTTTTAAAGGTATCGGTAATTGTTGCGAGTGTAGTTGCATCTTGTTGATTTTGTATTTTGCGTAAACACACTTTTTCAAACACTTTACTTACTTGGCAACTGGCAAATTGCTCACTGTAGGCGATTTCTTTACCTAAGCTTTTTGCGCCATTACCGCTTCCTGAAAGTTGTTCATCCCAACCCAAACGGCGGTTTAACCCTTGTCGCCAATAGTTGTCCCATTTATCGGATTCAGTAATAAAGCCAAACTTAAATGTTTCGCTATTGATATGGTATTTACCTTGCACGGTATTGGCTTGGTAACTCAATTGACCATTCTCGCCAGTAAGATCGTTATCGCGATCGTACTCGAAATTATAATAAGCATAGGCTTGCGCCATTGGATCCATACCTGAATGGCAACCGCTGCACGAGTTCATAAAAATGCGGCTATCGCCACCAGGACTGCGGCTAACATCTTGGCGAATACGGTTAGTTGCAATGCTGGTATCTTTAAGAGCGTCTAGGTCGGTACACATATGATTGATAAAGGTATAGCGAAACATTGCTCGGTTTGTGCCAGCAATAAAAAATGCTTTACTGGCAGCACGCGAAGTAATTACTCCGCTTGTCGCTTCAATAGGTAAATTAGTCACGCTTGATTGTGTTTGGCGCGTCAGCGTGTCTTTTAAATTAAGGGCGCTTAGCTCAAGTGCAGCGTAATGATCATTATTACTGATTGAATAATTCGGCACATTAGCACTTGCGGCGGCCGTATAAATAATGTCCTCAAATAAAATAGAGCGAAAGTCTAAGTCATCCCTTACCACGCCCATAATGGTGGCGGTGTAGTCGTTGAGCGGCTGGTGTACATCAAAGTCGCGATTGGTCCAGGGTGTCACCCAATCTTTTAAAGTCACGCGGTAAAAAGCGTCATTTTCCATAGCAAGCTTAGCGGCATCATCGCCTTTACCTGCTTCAAGCAAACTGACCATATTTTCAAGCACAGTAGCGCTTGGTGATACGCCTGTTAAACGGGTATGTATGCGATTGGCTTGCTCTTCAACACCAGCAAATGCCGAACTTGCGCTCATCGCTAAGATCAGTACTAGCGTTTTACTAAATAAATGGGGAGATGTTGTATTGTGTGGTAGTTGCATATCCATTTTGCTAGTTGACCTTGATAGAGGTACGCATGTTAACATTGTTAATGCATAAACGGTAAAGAAAAGTTATTGTAAAAATATCTTTGCGTGCAATAATATTATATTGCTAAATTTTCATTCTAAAATAATACTAAATAATGGTTTGTTTGGTGGCGCTTTAGGGTTTTGTTTTTATAGGGATAGGGAAGTGAGTAAGCTGCTAAAATTATTTGTACTGTTATTGCTAACAGGATGCGGCAGTGACGTTGTTGAGCAGCAACCACAAGTACAAGATCCAATCGCCGAAGAAGTTCCCCTTGCATTTGTTATTCGTGATAGCAGTGAAGCTGTTAGTTTTTCGTTAGCTGATCCAACACTTTTTAACCCCGGAGCTGCGCTTTATTTAAAAAAGCTTGCGGGTGTTGATGCGCCGTTAGTAAATATTTCTAGCACATTGTTCGAACAGCCTATTGATATTAAACACGTGTCGGCATCAGCCGATGGCAATAAATTAGTGTTTAGTTTACGTGCGTCAGAGCTTGAAGATGCCTCTGATGATATGCAGCCGAAGTGGAATGTTTGGCTTTATGACGTAGTAAGCGACAAGGCGACAAAACTAATTAGCGATGAATTGATTGCAGAAGAAGGCGATGACTTATTCCCCGTTTTCCTGCCAGATGGTCGCATTTTATTTAGCTCTAACCGACAGCAAGGCAACAAAGCCCGCCTGCTTGATGAAGGCAAACCTCAATATCAGGCACTAAGCGACAACTTTCGTGAAAAAGCACTCACACTGCATGTTATGGAACAAGATGGTAGTGATATTAAGCAAATATCGTATAGCCAAGGTCACGACCTTTACCCTCACGTATTACAAAGTGGTAAAATTGCGTTTGTAAGGTATGAACATCGAGGCCGCAATCGTGGCTTACATATTTATCAAATAGATTCAGATGGTAAGCAGTTAGAGCTCGTTTTTGGCGCCCATTCTGATTATCCAAATGAATTGGCGATAGCAAGTTTACAGCAAGCACCTAATGGGCAACTAGTGATTGGTTTGCGAGCTGGTGACAGTGAATTACCAAGCACAGATTTCTACTATCTCGATAGCGAACAATATATGGATAGTGGACGTTTTCATGATGGTAATGAAGCTCAGCAGTCCGCGTTTAGCTCGTCATTATTCGCATTAAGTCCGCCAGAAGGTGAACTGGCACTTACCGGTAAGTATCACTGGTTTACACCTATTTTTGATGAATCCCAACGCAGTCTTGTGGTGTGGAGTCAGTGTCAGGTTATCGACCCAAATAATAGTGATAATGTAATTCCCTGCACTGAGGCCTTGTTAAATGATGAAAACACGCAAGCCGCTCCCGATTTATTTGGCTTGTGGATTTACGATGAAACCACTAAAACACAAAAACCTGTTGTGTTAGCTGAACAAAATAAATTAATCGAAGAGGTAGTGGTACTTGAATCGAAAAACGCCCCACTTGAGACTGAATACCCGTCGGATTTAAGTTTACAAAACGAACAAATGGGCAGTATTCATATTCGTAGTGTGTACGATTTTTCCGGCGAAGATACTGCAAACCCAAATATTACAGCCATTTCAGATCCGAGCGTCAATGCCGAACGCGTTTATGCGATACGTGTAATAAAGCCAGTGTCTATTCCAGATAGAAATGAATATAACTTTTCTACCGCGTTGTTTGGTCGAAGTAGTGGTCAATCAATGCGTGATATTTTGGGTTATGCACCTGTTGCTCCGGATGGCTCTGTCTATGTCAAAGTGCCAGCCGATGTGCCGTTTTCCCTTGAATTATTAAATCGTGATGGTCAGCGTATTAGTGGTCGTCACGAGAGTTGGCTGCAACTTAAAGCCGGCGAAACGCGCACGTGTAATGGGTGCCACCAAAGTACCAATGAATTGCCACATGGTAAGGTTGCACAGCAAAACAGTGTTAATTTAGGCGCAGCTTCTACCAGCTGGGTTGGGAGTTTTGGTGATATTAACGCACAAATTGGTGAAACTATGGCGCAAAGTTTTGCCCGTGTTGTTGGCTTACCTACGCTGAGCCCCGAGCCAATTTTCCCAGATGTTTGGCGTGAAGGTATTGCCGCAGAGGCTGACTTAACAGGTAGCTTGGTAAGCCTTGAAACGGCATCACCACTTACTGATGCGTGTGCACAAAATTGGACAAACCTGTGCCGCTTATCGATTCATTTTCCCGAGCATATTGCGCCACTATTTGCATTATCACGACCTCAACTCGATGCAAATGGCGATGAAGTGGCAAATTTCCGCTGTTTAAATTGCCATATTACAAGCGATGAAAATGGCGATACGCAAATCCCTGCAGCACAGTTAGATTTAAGCTTGTCGCCTTCAAATGAGAATAACCAACACGCGATAGCCTACCGTGAACTGTTTTTTAACGACAACGAACAAGAATTGGTTGACGGTATTTTGATTGATAAATTAGTCGATAGGCTCGATGAAAATGGTAATCCAGTTTATTTAGTCGATGAAGACGGTAATTTTATTTTAGATGAAGACGGTAACCCGATTATTGAGCAGGTTACAGTCACAATTCGCCCTGCATTGAGTGTGGCTGGCGCCGCTGCGAATACGCGTTTTAATACGTTGTTCGCCACAGCAGGCAGCCATGCAAACTATTTATCAGAGGCGGAAAAGTCGCTGCTTTGGCAGTGGCTAGATATCGGTGCGCAATACGCCAACAGCCCATTTTACAGTGAGGAAGAGTAATGACGAAGTGGCTCTTACTATTGGCATTATTGTTTAGTTTTGAAACGGCTGCGCAATCACTAAAACTAGCAGTAAAAGAACCGTTTTTAAATATTCACAGCGGCGCAGGGCGCGGTTACCCGATAATTTATGTCGCAGAAAAAAACGAAACCATTACGGTTATTAAGCGCCATACATCTTGGTATTTAATTTCCCTAGAAAATGGGCAACAAGGCTGGGCAAAACAACAAGAATTGGTTGAAACCTTAACATTAGACGGTAAACCTTTTTTAGTGACAGACGCAACGCTTGATGCATTTGAAAACCAGACATTTAGCTTTGGTATTGCTCTTGGCCAGTTGGAAGGTGTAAATAGCCAGTCAGTTAATGCGAGTTGGCGTTTTACGCGTCATTTATCGAGTCAATTAGAGTACAGTTATGCACTTGGTTCAGTGGCAAAAAATCAACTAGTTGATTTATCGGTTTTCCATCACCCATTTCCCCATTGGCGCTTTTCACCTTATTTAGGTATTGGTGCAGGTCAGGTTTGGACAACGCCAAAAACACCGATTATTGGTGGTGGCGATGAAACGAGACAGTCAGACTTATTAAGCGCTACTGTGGGCTTAAACGCATATATTACCAGTCGTTTTGTCTTTAAAGCAGAATACAAACGTTTTAGCGCACTTACCGAGCGTGATGTTACAGAGGATTTAGAGTTGTGGAAATTAGGTATCACGGTATTTTTCTAACTGCGTTAGCAACCTTAGCATTGACTTTTTCAGCGCCAAGTAACGCAAATAATGAGCAACAAGTAAGCCCAGTTGTTGACCCGCAAATAACACGTACCGATATAGAAGAAGCGCAAATAGATAGCGATGATTTTGAATTTGGCGTTTATGGTGGCGTTATCTCAATTGCTGACTTTTCATCGACTTCGCTGGTGGGTGCAAAGTTGGCGTATCACATCAATGAAGACTTTCTTAGCTATTTTAAATACGGCACAGCAACTGCCGGAGAAACAAGCTACGAAAAGCTTAGCGGTGGCGCGAAATTATTGACAGATGAAGAGCGCGATTATCAGTTACTGGATTTAGGTATCGGTTATAACCTTAAGGGCGAAACCTTCGTGTCACAAAACCTCACGCTTAATAGTGCTTACTATTTTACGTTAGGCGCAGGCGCCACCGAATTTGGTGGTGACGACCGTTTTACGGTATCTGTTGGTGCGGGCTACCGCATGTTGCTGAACGATTTTGTCACGGTGCAAATCGATATGACCGACTACGTATTTGAAAGTGACATTTTAGGTGATCCTGAAACTGTTCATAACCTCGCATTTACGCTTGGCCTAAGCGTTTATTTCTAAGGTATTTGTTTAATGAAAAAAATAATAATCATCACATTATTTCTAACCAGCATGTTTGCGGGCAATGCAATATCGGCAGAGCTCAATAAAAGTGCGCCCGACTTTACATTAAAAGCGTTAAGCGGTGATAACGTGCGTTTAAAAGAGCTGAGTGGTCAGGTTGTACTGATTAACTTTTGGGCGAGCTGGTGCGGACCGTGCCGTAAAGAAATGCCATTACTTGACGAGTTACACGCTAAATACAGCGATTTAGGCTTTACCGTGCTTGGCGTTAATGTGGAACAGCAAAACCAAAAGGCAAAAGAGTTTATTAATGAACTTAATGTGTCTTTTCCAATTTTGCTTGATGAGCAAAATACCGTTAGCAAGCTTTACGATGTAGAAGCCATGCCAACAACGGTTGTGATTGACCGCAATAGCAACTTACGCTACGTCCATTATGGCTACCAGGCTGGCGATGAAAAACTCTATAAGAAAATGGTTAAGGCATTGATCCGTGAATAAATTAATTGCGATTTGTTTTACTTTATTGCTAACCGGCTGTGCTGCAACAGATGGCTTTGAGCCGTGGGTAAAACCGTATGAGCGTGAAAACCTTGCACAACCAGTTATGCAGTGGCAGCTCGATGCAGTTGAATCGGGTTACATTCACCATGTTTATCAAGCACGGGAAGGCGCAAAGGGTGCAGAAGGCACATCAGGTGGTGGCTGTGGCTGTAACTAATCTATTTAAATACCTTGTTGCGAGCTTTATGTTCGTGAGTTTAAGTATTTGCGCGGCGGTATTACCGGAAGATCGTGTTGATGCGATGTACCACAGTTATGATGGTGGCGGCATGAGCATTGACGGTCCGTCGATTTTAATTCGTAAAAAAGTCTCCAAAGCGGTATCGGTTTCGGCTAATTATTATGTGGACTCGGTAAGTTCGGCATCGATTGATGTATTGGCAACGGCCAGCCCTTATAAAGAAGAACGTGACGAGCAGTCTGTAGGCGTCGATTTTCTAAATGAAAAAACGTTGTTCTCACTTGGTTACAGCCAATCGCAAGAAAATGATTACGATGCAAAAAGCTACAAACTGGCTGTTAGTCAGAGCTTTTTTGGTGATTTATCGGTGCTTAGTTTGAGCTATGCCCAAGGCGACGATATTGTAATGCAAAACGGTAATGCGCTTTTTAGTGAAGAAGTGAAGCGCGCTAACTATGCATTGTCTTGGTCGCAAGTGGCGAGCAAAAACTGGACCTTTGATTTCAATATTGAGGCGATTACCGAGCAGGGCTATTTAAATAATCCGTACCGCTCTTACCGCTATCGTGATGACACCGCCGCACTTGGCTACAGCTACGCCACCGAAATTTACCCTGAAACTCGCACCAGCAATGCTGCAGCGCTCAGAACCCGCTATTTTTTGCCAATCAACGCCGCACTATACGGTGAAGTTCGTTATTTTAGTGATACTTGGGGTATAGCTGCCAGTAACTATAAGCTCGGTTACAGTCAGGCGTTATATGATAATTGGTTAATTGATTTTCATGTGCGCCATTACACGCAAAGTAAAGCCGACTTTTATCAAGATATGTTTGATAGAAAAGATCAGTTTAACTTTATGGCACGTGATAAAGAAATGAGTTCTTTCAATGATTTAACCATAGGGCTCAAAGCACGTTATTTACATACTTTTGATCGTTCCAGCTTGATAAAAAGTGCCAGCGTAAACTTTGCGTGGGATCATATTCGGTTTGACTATGACGATTTTAGAAACGTGCTACAAACGGATAATCCGGGGCAAGAAGATTTTTATAGTTTCTCAGCAAATGTGCTAAGAGCTTATGTGTCGCTTTGGTACT
The DNA here is from genome assembly GCF_057367955.1 of Pseudoalteromonas sp. NS-SX12. NCBI lineage: Bacteria > Pseudomonadati > Pseudomonadota > Gammaproteobacteria > Alteromonadales > Pseudoalteromonadaceae > Pseudoalteromonas > Pseudoalteromonas sp. NS-SX12. The sequence continues at coordinate 1,849,048 of NZ_CM170634.1, forward strand.
AGGGAAAAGTAACAATGAAAACCATGCTAAAAAACACCTTAATTATGTTGTGCACTGTGCTTAGCCTTAATGTGTACAGCGTTGATAATAAGCCACTTAGCGAGCAAATTGAAAACTTAAAACAGCAAGCAATTGCGCTCAATCGAGACCTATTTATTTTAGAAGAAGATTTACTTTATCCACCGGCGACGCAAATTGCATTCTATGTCGCGATGGATGCCAGTGAACTGTTCACCATTGACTCAATTAAACTCATGGTTGATGACGAGCTAGCGACTCATTATCTATATACCGAAAAGCAAGTTAACGCGCTTGCTAAAGGTGGGGTACATCGTTTGTACCAAGGTAATGTGAAACAAGGTGAGCACCAACTTACTGCTTATGTTATTGGTAAAGGGCCGCAAGGTCGTGATATTAAACGTGCAGCTACGTTAACCTTTAATAAAGATGATGAGGCAAAAGCAATTGAGCTGGTGATCAGCGCAAACAGCGCGAAAGAGCAAGCAGATTTCACTATTCGAGAAATTGAGTAAGTCATGAGAACCTTGGTCGTTACCACATTGCTCGCGCTAGCCGTCAATGCGAATGCTGAACCCAATTCCACGCAACAAGCAGCTGTAAGCGACGAGAATTATGGTGTTGCTTTGTATCAGCTCTACCAGCAAAACTACCAGCAAGCACTCACCGAATTTGCTATTGCAGATGCGAAAGGAGGTATTGAACATCAAGGTGTTGATGCTCGAATTGTAAAAGCCGGCGCTGCATTTTCATATGGTTTGCATATGACGGCAGCACGTGACTTTAATGCATTACTGAGTGAGCAAGACCAAGACTTATTGAATTACGCTAAATTGCAGTTAGCGCGGGTTTATTTTGCAAATAACGACGCGAAGCTTGCACAGCAAACGCTATCAGAAATTACGCCTCCGACAAAAGACATAGCGTGGCATAACACCTTTTACTATTTACAAGGGCGACTTGGCTTAGCACTTAGTAACCCTGCACAGGCAAATACTGCGTTATCGCAACTGCCCGTTGAAAGCCAATTACATCACTACCTTGCCCATAACATACTGGTTGGTTCACCAAGCAATCAAGATGCGGCGCTGGCATTATTAAGATTGCCAGAATTAGACCAAGAACAGCATGCATTACTTGATAGAAGCTTTCTCGCTTTAGGTTATGCCGCTTTAGAAAATAACCAAGCAACGCATGCCGAGCAGGCATTTTCGCAAGTATCACAGCAGTCGCTTTGGTTTAACGAAGCTTTATACGGATTAGCTGCGAGCCTATTAATGCAGCAGCAATACGCCAAAGCTTTGGCCGCACTGAATGTTATTATTGAATCAACAAGCGGAGATGTGTTTGCGAAGCACCAGGCATTAACCGCTAAAGCACATGTGTTTGTTAGTACTGAACGTTTTGCACTCGCTGTTGATGCAATAGATGCCGCAGAGCAGCAATTTGTCGCCTTTAATACGCGCATAGATACGGTGAATAAACAGGTCAATAATACAGCATGGCTGCGCGATACATTACAAAGCGACACTGCGCTTAAAGGTTACATGGATATACTCCATGTTGGATTATTAAGTGATGATTTTGATGCGAAACGCAATGCGCTTTTTGAGTTAACAGAATTAGCGTCGCAATTTAATGTGCAACAGCGTCAGCTCACTAATTATGCTGCGCTATTGCAAGAAAAGGCAGCCCGTCAAAATCGCATTATCCAAGCTACTAATTTACCAAACTACTTATCTGATTTGCGCCAGCAACAGCAGCAGTTGCAGTTGTTACAAGCATCATTAAATAAGGCTAAAAATACTCGCAGTGGCTTATTAAATAAAACAGAACTGCAAGCGCAAAAGCGTATTTTATCAGCCCAACATAAAATTGACTCACTCAAATCGTCTCGCAATATCGCATCGCAACAAGCGCGTTTAGAACGCTTAAAAGGTATTTTAGTATGGCAGCAAGATTATCAATTTGACGAGCGCTACCAAGTGCATAAGCAGCAACTTGCACAAGCGCAATTTATGCTAGATAAAGCACAGTCGCAATATAATAACAGCCAAGCATTAATTGAATCGCAACGGGATTTTAATGCCCTTAATGAACGGTTGGCAAAAACGCAGCAACAATTGGCATTAAACCAACAAAGTGTAAATACCCTGATTAATAAGCAAGTCGCTGAAATTCAACAGCTACTGTTGGACGACTTAAAGGCATCATCACAGTTTTTAGCAGATGACCAATTTAAGTTAAAAGTAATGCGTAGTATCGCGCTTGAAGCACTGGCAATGCAGGCAGATAGTAGCAAAGGTGAGGCATTATGAAGCGCTTAACTGCGAGTGTATTGTCATTGAGTTTGACTGCGTGCTTCTTAACGCAGCCAGAACCAGCTAAACGTAACACTTTGGGAGAACTCGACTTAGCGACAGAGTTACCACAAACCACGGTTACAGAAGCTGCACCTACACCTGAGCAACTTGCTGCTGCATATCAAGAAATTGTCGCGCTTGCACCTAAAGCAAGTGCACGACAACAAGCGAATAGCCGCTTAGCCCAGTTAAGCTTAGAACAACAGCAACTCGCGCAAGAACAAGGTGTAACGCAAGATTCTGGTTACTTTGATAATACGGTTAATCAGTATTTGGCGTTGTTGGCAAACTCTGAAGCACTAGATGGACGAGATGAGGTACTTTATCAATTAGCCAAAGCGTATTTCTTAAAAGGGGATCAGCAAGCGGCATTTGATGTGACGAGCGAACTAATTCGCGACTATCCTGACTTTGCCCATAATGAAGAGCTGATTTTCCGCCAAGGCGAATACATGTTTAACCAAAAGCAGTATGAGCAAGCGAAAAACCGTTATCTAACGCTGGTTGAAAGTTATCCCGACTCGCCACTTGTCAGTACATCGCGCTATATGCTGGCGTGGTCAGATTTCAAATTGTTTAACTATCAAGCATCGCTTAATAGCTTTACGCAAGTACTTAGTCTTGCCCTTGAGCAAGATGGTAAGACGGTAATAAATATCGAACAGCTTAATAATAGCGATCGTTATTTAGTAGCGGATACATTGCGTATTATGAGTGTGATTTTCTCGTATAGTGATTTTGAGCAAGATCCGGTTTCTCATTATCAGCAGTATGGTTGGCAAGCGTTTAGCTTTATGAATTTTGACTCGCTGGCAAATTACTATATCGAGCAAAAACGCTATCTTGATGCGGCCAAAACCTATCAGAGCTTTATTACCACATCGCCAGAGCCAAACCATAAAGTAGATTTTGCTTTGGCGCAGATGTCGGTGTTTAAAAAAGCGAACTTTAAATCATTACTAACGGATTATGAGCAGCAATTTATTCGCGAATTTGGTGTTGGCAGCACCTACTTAGCTACTGAACCAACAGATGCACATTATCTTGCGTTAAAGACTCTTGAAAAGAAATACGCAGATCGCAGTTATTATCAAGGGCAACAACTTGCTAAGCAAAATGAAAGCGCGATTACTGCGTTTAGCGCGGCCGCTATAGGTTATCAGCGTTATCTCGATATCTTGCAACTAAAGCAACAAGGCGATATCGACAGCCATTACTTGTTAGCTGAAAGTTTGTATCAAAGTCAGCAATGGCAAAAAGCGTTATCTGAGTACCAAACAATTGCCTATTCAGCCGAGCCGAACAAATACCAAAGTGATGCAGGGTTTGCAGTTGTATCAATTTACAAAACACAGCTTGCTAATAAACAAAGATCACAACGCGGTGACGCAAGACAACACGAATTTGTAGTTGAAGTCGTTGATAACTGGCTTAAGTTTGCAACTTCGTTCAGCACGCACAAATCGGCAAGTACTGTTGTATTACAAGCGTTTAATTTATTATTTGAACGTCAAATGTATGATGTTTTGCTAACAAAGTTTGCGCACGTTGCACAGTTTAGTTTATCTGAATCTGAAATGTATCAAGCGCAGCTGCTAGCGGCACATAGCCATTACAATTTACAAGATTTTGCTAGTGCCGAGAGTGCTTACAAGCAGTTGCTAGCAAAGTCATCGGAGCAAGCATCTTTAGTGCGCGAAAATCTTGCGCAAAGCATTATTAAGCAGGCTGAAGCTGTGGCAGCAACCAATCCGCAGCTCGCAGCAGATAAATACATTGCGCTGTTAACCTTGTTGCCATCCACATTGTATCGTGAGCAAGTACAATACAATTTAACGCAATACCTCATATCGTTGCAGTTATTTAACCAAGCGAGCAAGTGGGTCGACGATTTTATTACGCGTTATCCAACGTCAAAAAATATTGAGTCGCTGCAAACGCAAAAAATAGCGATTTATAAAAATACACAGCAAGGCGACAAGCTGGCTGCGCAGTACGCTTATCTTGCAACGAGCCACAGTGATGAAAATACGCGTCGTATCTCGCTCTATCAAAGTGCTGAGCATTATCGCAATATGGGCGATATTGAAAATGCGCGTCTGCAGTTTCGTACATACGCTCACAGTTACCCAACACCATTCGCGCAAAACTTGCAGGCAAAAGTGGAACTGGCAAATATTTATCAAAAACAAAATAAAGCCAGTGAACGTCGCTTTTGGTTAAACAAAATTATCGCCGCTTATAAAGTTGCCCCTGAGAGTGAACTCACTTGGGCTAAAACCGAGGCTGCCAAAGCAACCGAGGTATTTGCCAACGATGCGTTTTATGTTTACCAAAAAAGTAAATTAACCGTACCGCTAAAAACAAGTTTAGCGCGCAAGCGTAAACATATGACTGTGGCGCTTGAGCGTTATCAGCAGTTGGCAGATTACGCACTTGGCCAGTACTCCACGCAAGCGAATTTTAAGATTGCACAAATCTACCACCTGATGGCGCAAGATATTATGTCGTCAGAAAGGCCAAAGCAGCTTAAAGATCTTGCGTTAGAACAGTACGAGTTGTTACTTGAAGAGCAAGCGATACCCTTTGAAGACCAGGCAATAGAGCTGTACGCACGCAATAATCAATTACTGCATTCAGGCCTTTATGACGAATGGATCAAAAAAACGCTCACCGCGTTAGCAAAGCTAATGCCCGCGCGCTTTGCTAAAAAGGAAGTTGAGCCCGGAGAAAATCATGCAATTTATTAAGCTTTTTTCTATTAAGCGCTGTGGCGTGTTGGTCTTGCTGTTTTCGTTAGCTGCATGTCAAACAGCCCCAGAAACTATCAAACAAGCAGAACAAACTGCCGAAACAAACGAAGTGCAGGTACCCTTAAGCGAGAAAGAAAAGTTACTGCAAGCGCCTAACTATTACCTGCAAACAAGCGCATCGGATGATGCAAAAGCCGCGTTCGAAAAAGCGCTTACCTACAAAAAAGAGGGTAAATTAGCGCTAGCGAAGCAGCATTTCACGAACCTTACCTTGCAATACCCAAATCTGTCGGGGGCGTATTTGCAATTAGCGTACTTGGCAAAACAAGCAGAGCAAAGCACCTTGTATTTAGAATATTTAGAGGCGGCGGTAAACGCTAACAAATACAACTACTACGCAGCAAATGAACTGGCGTTATTGAAGCGCGAAAAGGGCGAATTTAGCGAGGCGCTTGCGCTTTATGATTCGGCAATCGCAAGTTGGCCGGGCTTTGCAGCAAGTTATATCAATAAAGGCATTTTGCTAGACCTTTACTTAGATCAAAAGGAGCAAGCAGTAGCGGTGTATAACACTTACTTAATGCTTGTTCCTGAAGAGTCTCAAAGCTATCGCCAAGTTGCGACATGGCTTGTGGATTTAGAGCACCAACTTAAACAACGCGGAGCAAACGAAAATGGCTAGATACTTAAGTGTTTTATTGCTCTTTTTTACTGTGCATTCGGTGGCAAAGGAAATACCAAAAGAGCAATCTACTCAAAACAAAAAAATTGAATTACAAACAACTATATCGGGCTCACAAGAAGAGCCGAAGTTTATGTCAATTTTACCATGGCAAGACTTGTCACGAGTGACACTACCCAAGCCAAAATTAACGATTAGGCCGCGTCATAAAATTACCGCAATCGACCCAGCAAAGTTACAGCGTCAGATTGCGTTTCATACATCACAAAATAAAAACAATAACCAATAATTAACGGTTACATTTGGAGTTTAAAATGGAAAGTTTCGATACTGTTGTCAGATTTTTTCAAGATGGTGGTAGCTTTATGTTACCGATTGCAATCGTGTTAGCGATTGGACTGGCGATTGCCCTAGAGCGCTTTTTTGTGCTGACGGGTGCTAAGTTAGCTAATCAAAAAGCCTTTAAGCAGCTTATGCCTCAGTTAGCGAAAGGCGATTATAAGCAAGTGCTTAATCAAAAGAGTAATGCAGGCGTGGCAAAAATTATTAGTTCAGGCCTTGAGCGTATTGAACATACACAGCGCCGTGAAGAAATTGAATATGCGATGGAAGAGCAGGTACTTGAATTAATGCCGCGCCTTGAAAAGCGCACGGCTTATTTAGCTACGCTTGCCAATATTGCTACCTTGCTAGGTTTATTAGGCACGATTATCGGCTTGATTGCGGCCTTTTCGGCGGTTGCTGATGCCGATCCTGCAGAAAAAGCATCATTGCTTTCGGCAAGTATCTCAGTTGCAATGAACACCACAGCGTTTGGTCTAATTGCTGCAATTCCACTGCTACTTTGTCACTCAGTATTACAAACAAAAACAACCGAAATTATTGATGGCTTGGAAATGGCTGGCGTAAAGTGTCTTAATTTATTAACCAAGCAAAATCTCGTTTCGCAAAAAACACGTCAAACAGATTAAGGGGACGACTATGTTTCGCCGCAAGTTGCCAAATAGGCAAGATGCTGAGCTGGATATTACGTCATTTATGAGTTTGATGATTGTGCTTGTGCCTGTGTTACTGATGATGATGGTGTTTTCGCACATCACCGTGATGCAGTTAAAATTGCCACCATTATTAGCAAATCAAAGTGCTGAGCAGCTCAAAGAAAAAGAACTGCAACTTGAAGTAACTAATGATGCTATCACAATTTACTACCCAGCTGGTGCACCGCTTAAACAGTTTGCCAAGCAAGATGAAACGTATCCATTTGATCAAGTTCAGCTCGCGCTTAAAGACGTAAAAAATCTATTGCTTGAAAAAGGGGTGGATAAAAAAGACATCACTTTGTTAATTGCCGAAGACGTTGATTACCAAACCTTGATTACAACGATGGAAACGGTTCGTAGTTATCAAGCCGTTGTTGTTGCGTCGGTGGTTGATGCTGAGTTGTTTCCAGATATCGCCTTAGGTGATGCGTTGGTGGAGGCGTTATGAAAAAATCAGTAAGAGCACTTCGTATGGAGCGCCATCATCGCAGAGCAAATCAGCAAGCTAAGTTGAGCCTAGTCTCTTTGATGGATATTTTTACGATTTTAGTATTTTTCTTAATCGTTAATTCATCAACGGTGCAAGTGCTTGATGCAAATAAAAATATTGATTTACCTAAAGCATCAAAACAAGCGCTCGCAGAAGAAACCTTGGTACTGATGGTGAGTAACAAAGCGCTTATCTTGCAAGGACAATTAATTGCTGACTTAAATGATTTAGATAACGCCAGCGAAGAGGTATTTTCGCCACTTGAAAATGCGCTTAAAGTGCATGCAGAATTAATCGAAGCGGTTGACAATATGCGCCCGCTAACCATTATGGCTGATGGCAAAATTGCCTATCACCGTTTAAAGAAGATTATGCAAACCTGCCAGCAAGCAGGGTTTGGTGATTTATCTTTGGCAGTAGAGCAAGTGGCAGAAAAAAGTGGTGGTGAGCAATTATGACAAGCGGCACAGTGAATACCCATTTTGAGCTTTATAACAACTCAGACAATCGCTTATTTACCCGCTTAACGTACGGCTTTTTGGTTTGCACATTAGTGTTTGCGGTGATTGTTAAAATTACCGAACTACCTGAGTTAACTAAGGCACAAAAAGCCAAAATACCACCCAGTTTAACCCGTGTGATTGAGCGCGTTAAAGTTGAGCCTAAGCCTGAAAAACCAAAGCCTGAAGTCAAGCCCATCGAGCAAAAGCCCGAGCCGGTGAAAGAGGTTAAGCCAGAAGTAAAAGCTGAAGTTAAACCTAAAACGCCGACCAAACGGGCGCTTGAAAAAGCGAAGGAAGAAGCCAGCCGTGCAGGGCTTGTTGCATTAGCAGATGATTTAGCCGCGCTGCGTGATGATTTTAAATTGACGCCATCAACGCAACCTGTGACTAACGCTCAAGCAAAGCGCAAAACGGTTAAAAGTGAAGACGTAAGCGTAAAAGCGAATGCCACACAACCACTTAATATTGCCGATGAACAGCAAGCAAAAGCGAATGTGCAAGCGCTCGCCGATAAATCGCTGGTGGCGTTAGGAGATGAAGTCGTGGCTGAAACAGGGGGTTATCAAAGTGATGTAACCGCCAGTGAAAGCATTAGTGAAGAAGCGTTAGAGCAGCGTAAAGTCGAAGCCATTCGCGCAGTACTTGATAAAAACCAAGGGGCCTTTTACACCCTTTATCGCCGTGCTTTACGTAAAAACCCAAGTTTACAGGGTAAGGTAACGGTTGAGATTGTGGTTGCTGGAAATGGCCAAGTTAAGGATTGCCAAATATTATCTAGTGACTTGAACGATGCGGAACTAGAGCGAAAACTGGTAAATCGTATTCGTATGATCAATTTTGGCTCTGAGTTGGTGTCTGAAACTAAACTCAATTATTCGTTTAATTTCTTACCATTCTAACGCATTAAGTTTCAAACTTAAGTCTTTGTAAAATCTAGCGTGTTGCTCTTTATAAATAATGTAAAGAGCAATGCGTTTTATGTTATCTGCCTACCTATTTATATTTTTCTTACAAGAAAGTGAACCAACTGACGGTCTATTACTTATATTAGGGGCTGTTTTGGTCTTTGCTAAAATAAGTAAAGGCCTTTTTGTGTTTGAACTTCCACAGTTGAAAATGTGAAAAATGCACAAATATAAACGTACACGCTAGTGCGGCTAAATGCCTAGTGTTATAATATTACAAACTATTCGTTGGAAATGTCGTGGCTGAAGTAAGAGCAAGAGTCCAGCTCAAAGTTGGCAAAGAAAGTAACATCCCTGCAGAAATCGTCTCATTTCATGGTTTGCTAGATGGTGAAGAGCATGTTGCTTTAATTTTTAACAATGCGGATAAAGAACACAACCCGTTAGTGCGTATGCACTCAGAATGTTTAACCGGTGATGTGTTTCATTCATCACGTTGTGATTGTGGCGAACAACTTGAAGAGTGCATTCATACTATGCACCAACAAGGCGGAATTATTTTATACCTTCGCCAAGAAGGTCGTGGTATTGGTTTATACAATAAAATTGATGCATACGTACTGCAATCGCAAGGTATGAATACCTATGAAGCGAATAATCATTTAGGGTTTGCCGACGATTTACGTGAATTTAGAGATGCGGCCTTAATGCTCACTGCATTGGGTGTAGATAAAGTAAAATTGATGACGAACAATCCACGCAAGATCAAAGAATTGACAGAAGCGGGTATTGAAGTTGCAGAGCAAGTAGGCACTTCTGCGCACGTAAAAGATGGAAACGAAGCCTATTTGGCTGCAAAAGTTTCACGTGGTTCACATATGCTGGATTTAACGCAAGTAAAAAAGTAGCATAGGCATATCGTGTTGATTTATTAACGCTCCATTTTATGGAGCGTTTTCATTTATAAGAAAATAAAATGGCAGTAGAAATACGTATTTTTAAGGCGAAAGCAGGACTAAATTGGTTTAAGGCAGGGTGGGAGTTATTCAAAGCTCAGCCGGGTACCTTTATTTTAATGCACTTGTTTATTGGTGTGTTGTCGTTAATTGCTTTGGTGGCGCCTATTTTTCAATTACCAGCCGCGCTTGCAATGCCATTTTTTACTGCAGGCTTTTATCGTGCCATGCTCAATCGTCAGCAAGGTAAGCAAATTGCGTTTACCGATCTGTTTGATGTATTTAGCGAAGCAGGGCGCCGTTTAATGCTATTTCGCTTAGGGTTATATCACCTGTTTGGTGGTTTTATATTAGCCCTTTTAACGACTACCCTGTTCCAAGGCCTGAGCGAACCAATTAATGCTTATTTGCAGGCAGTAGAGTCACAGAATGTTGATTTAGTGCAACTGCACGCACAGCAGGTGATTGATAGCATTCAAATATCTAATATTATTGTTTTGGTTGCGGCTTATTCGCTCTATACCATGTGTTTTGCTTTCACCATTCCATTGGTTTACTTTTCTAAAAACAACAGCATTTTAGAGTGTATTAAAGCAAGTCTATTAGTGTTTTGGCACAATATGGCAGCACTGGGTGTATTTGGTGCAATTTCAACAGGGCTTATCTTATTTGCAGCGTTTTTGTCGTTTATTCCACTGTTATTCATTTTACCTATTCTTTACGCTGGATTTTTTGTGTCTTTTCAAGCGATGTTTATGTCAGCCATGGTTGAGCAAACAAAACCGCAAAACAGTGACGACACCCCGAGTGATAATCACGATAGATTTGATGCTTAATGACCGAAAAAGAACAAGCAAAATTAAAAAATTATGTGCTTTGGTTATTGTCTCGACAAGAGTATTCCAAAGCACAAATCGCCAAAAAATTAACTAGCCGTTGTGAAGATTCAGGGTTTATTGAAGAGCTAATTGCATGGTGTGAAGAGTATGGCTTTATTGATGACGTGCGTTACGCTGAAAGCTTCGTACGACGCCAGATAAATAAAGGTTTAGGATTGATGCGTATTAAAAATGAAGCGTATCAAAAAGGGGTTAATGCAGACCTAGTACAAACTATTGTCGAAGAATTAGAAATAGACTGGTATCTGCAGGCCCAATCCGCATATAATAAGAAATTCGCTTATACAAGTAGTTCCCTCGATTTTAAAGAAAAAGCGAAGCGCATTCGCTATATGAGTTATCGAGGTTTTAATCATGAACAAATTGAATTTGCAATGCAAACAAGTCCGTCAAACGAATGAGAGGTAGCATGCAGCATATGACGACCGCGGAAATCCGCAACGCGTTTCTAAATTATTTCGCATCAGAACAACACCAAGTGGTGCCATCAAGTTCATTGGTACCAGGTAACGATCCTACTTTACTATTTACCAATGCCGGTATGGTGCAGTTTAAAGATGTATTTCTAGGCGGTGAGCGCCGTCCATACAACCGTGCAACGAGTTCACAGCGCTGTGTACGTGCCGGTGGTAAGCACAATGATTTAGAAAACGTAGGTTATACTGCACGTCACCACACCTTCTTTGAAATGCTGGGTAACTTCAGCTTTGGTAACTACTTTAAGCAAGATGCAATTAAGTTTGCATGGCAGTTCTTAACGGATGTAATCAAGTTACCAAAAGACAAGCTGTTAGTAACGGTTTATCACACCGATGATGAAGCGTTTGATATCTGGCACAAAGAGATGGGACTTGCTGAAGACAAGATTATTCGCATCGATACGGCTGATAACTTCTGGTCGATGGGTGATACAGGCCCGTGTGGTCCATGTTCTGAAATTTTCTACGATCACGGTGAAGAAATTTGGGGTGGTCCTCCGGGCAGTCCAGAAGAAGACGGTGACCGCTTTATCGAAATCTGGAACCTAGTATTTATGCAATACAACCGTCACGCTGACGGAACAATGGAACCATTACCGAGCCAATCTGTTGATACAGGTATGGGCCTTGAGCGTATCTCTGCGATTATGCAGGGCGTTCACTCAAACTACGAAATCGATATTTTCCAAAATTTAATTAAAGCTGCGGCTTCAGTGACTAATGCGCAAGATTTAGAAGATAAATCATTACGCGTTATTGCAGACCATATTCGTTCGTGTGCGTTTTTAATTGCCGATGGTGTGATGCCGTCAAACGAAGGTCGTGGTTATGTTTTACGTCGTATTATTCGTCGTGCAGTGCGTCACGGTAATAAATTAGGTGCAACTGAAACCTTCTTCCATAAGTTAGTTGCGGCACTTGCAACTGAAATGGGTGAAGCGTACCCAGAGCTAATCAAGCAACAAGCGATTATCGAAAAAGTACTTCGTATTGAAGAAGAGCAATTCGGTAAAACTCTTGACCGTGGTCTAGCAATTCTAGAAGAAAGCTTAAAAGATCTTAAAGGTGACGTGATCCCAGGTGATCTTGTATTTAAGCTTTACGATACTTATGGTTTCCCAGCTGATTTAACCGCTGACGTTGCGCGTGAACGCTTTATGACAATTGATGAGCGTGGCTTCCAAGAAGCAATGGAAGTGCAACGTAAACAAGCGCAACAAGCGGGTAAATTTGGCGCTGATTACAACGACCAATTAAAGTCAGAGAAAACCACTGAATTTAAAGGCTACGATAGCGAGCAGTATACAGGTACTGTGGTTGAGCTATTTAGCGGTGCGGATGCCGTATCTGTATTAGAAGATGGTCAACAAGGTATTGTTGTACTTGACCGCACACCTTTCTATGCTGAAAGTGGTGGTCAGGTTGGCGACACAGGTGTTTTAAAAGTTGCTAATGGCGAATTTCTTGTTGAAGACACGACTAAGCTTGGTAATGCATTTGCGCACAAAGGTAAGGTAGTTGGCCGCATTGGTATCAACGATCGCGTTGATGCGCAAGTTGATGCATCGCGTCGTGATAACACCAAGAAAAATCACACAGCAACGCACTTATTACACGAAGCGCTTCGTGTAGTGCTTGGCGATCATGTAACACAAAAAGGTTCATTAAATGATCCTGAGCGTTTACGTTTTGACTTTTCACACTTTGAAGCAGTAACAAAAGAAGAGTTACAACGCATTGAAGATATGGTGAACCTAGAGATCCGTAAAAACATCGATCTAAACACTGAATTAATGGCAATTGACGCTGCGAAAGAAAAAGGCGCAATGGCATTATTTGGTGAAAAATACGATGATGAAGTACGCGTAGTGAGCATTGGTGATTTCTCAATTGAGCTATGTGGTGGTACGCACGTTAAGCGCACTGGCGACATTGGTCTATTCAAGATTGTGTCGGAAGGTGGTATTGCAGCTGGTGTACGTCGTATTGAAGCCGTTACGGGTGAAGGTGCCGTTGCATATATTAACAAACAAGCAGAAACCCTGTCTGCAATCGCTGCGTTAGTGAAAGGCGATGGCAACAATGTGTTAGATAAAGTGTCTGCGCTAGTTGAGCGTGCGAAGGGTCTTGAAAAAGAAATTGCGCAACTTAACGATAAGCTTGCAAGTGCTGCGGGCGCGTCATTACTTGATGCGGTTGTAGACGTTAATGGTGTTAAGTTACTCGTTGCTAACGTTGAGGGCACTGAGTCTAAAGCGCTACGTGGCATGGTTGATGATCTTAAGAACAAACTCGGTTCTGGCATTATCGCGTTAGGTGTTGCAAATGGCGACAAAGTAAGCCTAATTGCGGGTGTAACAAAAGACTTAACGGGCCAGTTCAAAGCGGGTGAGCTTGTAAACCACATGGCATCGCAAGTTGGCGGTAAAGGTGGCGGTCGTCCAGATATGGCACAAGCAGGCGGTTCACAACCTGAAAACTTAAGCTCGGCACTTGAAAGTGTAAACGCTTGGGTGAGTGAGCGCGCTTAAACTTGGCGTTATTAGTTAAAAAATTTGGCGGCACTTCAGTTGGTTCTATAGAGCGTATTGAAGCTGTCGCTGACCTTGTTGTACGTTCTAAACAGCAAGGGCATCAAATTGTCGTAGTGGTGTCGGCAATGTCCGGCGAAACCAACCGCTTAATTAACCTCGCAAATCAAATTGACTCCAGTCCAAGTTCTCGCGAACTCGATGTACTGCTAACTACTGGTGAACAAGTTTCAGTGGCGCTTCTTGCCATGGCGATTATCAAACGTGGTCATTCTGCGATTAGCTTACTTGCGGATCAAGCAGGTATTATGACGGATAATCTATTTGGTAAAGCGCGTATTCAGATGATCCCGCCAAAGCGTTTGAATCAAGAGCTTGAGCAAGGTCGCATTGTGATCCTTGCGGGATTTCAAGGGCGTGACATTGAAGGAAATATCACCACGCTTGGCCGCGGAGGCACAGATACCACAGCGGTAGAAGTAGCAGCAGCAATTAACGCGGATGAATGCCAAATTTATACTGATGTAAATGGTGTTTATACAACCGATCCACGAGTTGAGCCAAAAGCAAAACGAATGGACTACGTTACCTTTGAAGAAATGCTGGAGCTTGCTAGCTTAGGTGCAAAAGTACTGCAAATTCGTTCAGTGGAAGCTGCTGGTAGGCATAACCTACCTTTACGTGTGCTTTCAACATTTGAGCCGGATCACGGAACACTGATTAGTTATGAGGAAAACCCTATGAATTCTAAAGTAGTTTCAGGCATCGCGTTTAGTAAAGATGAAGTACTAATTAAAGTGCATAATTTGGATAATACGCCTGAACAACTCGCTGAATTATTAGAAGTATTCTCTGATAATAATATAGAAATTGACATGATCAGTAATTTTTCCTGCAAAGGCGATAAAGTCGGCTATGCTTTAACTGTACATGCAGTCGATTCGCAGTTGGCAGAAAAGTTAATTAAACAAAATCTTACAACTCTTAATGCGGATTCAGTTACAGTTAATGAAACTGTTGCTAAGATTTCTATAGTTGGCATAGGAATGAAATCTAATGCTGGGGTAGCAGGAAGGCTATTTCGTGCATTAGCGAATGAAAATATTAACGTTCAACTTATTTCAACGTCAGAGATAAAAGTCTCAGTTTTAGTAGATGAGAAGTACCTAGAATTGGGAGTTAGAGCTTTACATAGTGCTTTTTCTTTAGACCAGTAAAAGTTTCTAACTTTTTGAATAATATTCATGTAAAATGGAATTGATACGGAATCTTTAAACTTTGGATATTTAGGAGCAAAGAATGCTAATTTTGACTCGTCGCGTAGGTGAAACCCTAATGATTGGGGATGAAGTTACAGTTACTGTACTTGGCGTAAAAGGAAATCAAGTACGTATCGGTGTTAATGCACCAAAAGATGTTTCAGTACATCGTGAAGAAATTTATATGCGTATTCAAGCTGAGAAAGCAGGTGCTGAACCAGGCAACGAATAGTTTAAAGCAGAATTTTAAGAGCCAGCATTTTATGCTGGCTTTTTTTGTTTTTATTGTATTGTCAGAGCCTTGTGGGCTGATATGATGTATACAATTTTAACAATCAGACAGAACGCTATGATCAAACAAACTTCTCTCGCGTTTGCTGTAGGCCTTGCACTAACAGGCTGTATGGATACGCAAACAACTACACAAAAAACATCAGCCGAACAAGCGGCAGCAGAGCAATCAGCTCAAGTCTCAGAAAATCAAAAACTAAATCAACTGGTAGAAACTTACTTCGATGAAGCGTTAGCATTTTCACCTGTGTCAGGTACTTATGTCGGTGAGTCTCAGTACAATAATCAGTGGAGCCCGGCAATTAATGCAGAGAATAGAGCAAAAGCCACTGCATTTACTAAAAAGTATCAGGCTAAACTTGCTGAAATTAACGCATCAAAATTAACAGGGCAAGACCTACTAAGTTATCAAATTTTCAAGCGTGATTTAGCACTATCACTTGAAGCAGAGCAATTCCCTAGTTACTTAATTCCCATTGATCAAATGGCGGGTCAGCATAATACCTTTGCCAGCCTTGGCTCGGGCAAAAGTGCGCAACCGTTTTCTACTAAAGCCCAGTTTGACGATTTTATTGGCCGTGCAAATGGTTTTGTGACTTGGCTTGAAAGTGTTGAAGCAAATATGCGCGAAGGCATTAAGCAAAATGTGACTTTGCCGCAAGTACTAGCCAAAAAACTACTGCCACAATTCCAAGCGCACGTTGTAACGGATCATACGCAAAGTGTTTTTTGGATGCCTGTGGCTGAAATGCCAGACAGTATTTCTGCAAAAGATAAAGCGCAAATCGAAGAAGACTATCAAGCGCTTATTCTGAACACGCTGGTACCAGCATACGCAAAAATGGCTAAATTCTTAGAGCAAGAATACATTCCAGCTGCAAACGAGAAAGTAGGCTATGCAAATTTACCAAATGGTAAAGCTTGGTACGAGTTCTTAATTAAGCAACACACCACGCTTGATTTAAATGCCGACGAAATTCACGAAATAGGTTTGAGTGAAGTAGAGCGCATTTTAAATGAAATGAAAGGCGTAAAAGAAGCCGTTGGTTTTGAAGGTGATTTAGCCGCATTTTTTGTTCATTTACGTGATAGCGATGAATTCTACTATGATAAGCCTGAAGACCTTGTAAAAGCGTATGAAGATGTAAAAGTTAAGATTGATGCTCAGTTGCCAAAACTCTTCGATATCGCGCCTAAGGCAGATTACGTAGTTAAACCAGTAGAAGCATTTAGAGCGGCGTCTGCTGCGGGTGCTTCTTACCAAGCCCCAGCACCAGATGGTTCAAGACCGGGTGTGTTTTACATCAATACACATAACCTAAAAGCGCAGCCTAAGTTTTTACTTGAAACGCTCTCTATTCACGAGGCAGCGCCTGGTCACCATTTCCAAATTGCACTACAACAAGAAGTGGAAGGTTTACCACGCTTTAGAAAGTTTGGTGGCTACACCGTGTTTGCTGAAGGCTGGGCACTGTATGCTGAAAGCTTAGGTAAAGAACTTGGTTTATTTACTGACCCTTACATGTGGTACGGACGTTTAGTTGATGAGCAATTACGTGCGATGCGTTTGGTATTAGATACCGGTTTCCATGCCAAAGGTTGGACACGTGAGCAGGGTATTGAATACATGAAAGCAAATTCATCTATGGCTGAAAGTGACATTATTTCAGAAGTTGAGCGTTATATCGGTTGGCCTGGTCAAGCGCTATCATATAAGTTGGGTGAATTTAAAATCCGCGAGCTTCGTGAAAAAGCAAAAGCCGCGCTTGGTGACAAATTTGATATTAAAGCGTTCCATACACAAATTCTAATTGATGGTGCACTGCCAATGCCGATTCTAGAAGCTAAACTAGATAGCTGGATTGAAAGTGTAAAATAGGCAAATTTAAGTAGCAGTTTCGGCTGCTACTTAAGACAAAAACTTGTATATTATAGCCGCCTTAGCTACAAAAATAAGCAAACTGCATATTCTGTGAACGAACAGAAAAAATATGACTAAAATTGTTTGACTTATTTTCAATAGGCTTTAATATACGCACCCACAAGACGGAGAGGTGGCCGAGTGGCCGAAGGCGCTCCCCTGCTAAGGGAGTATAGGGTTTGTAGCCCTATCGAGGGTTCGAATCCCTCCTTCTCCGCCATGTCTTGTACGGACGCGTAGCTCAGCTGGATAGAGTACCTGGCTACGAACCAGGCGGTCGGAGGTTCGAATCCTCCCGCGTCCGCCACTTTACTAAAGTGGTTAAATAAATAGTCATCGACTAAGATGTAAAGTTAGAAATATACGGACGCGTAGCTCAGCTGGATAGAGTACCTGGCTACGAACCAGGCGGTCGGAGGTTCGAATCCTCCCGCGTCCGCCACTTTACTAAAGTGGTTAAATAAATAGTCATCGGCTAAGATGTAAAATTAGAAATATCGCGGACGCGTAGCTCAGCTGGATAGAGTACCTGGCTACGAACCAGGCGGTCGGAGGTTCGAATCCTCCCGCGTCCGCCACTTCTTTTGAAGTGACATCAACCGACAAACGTCGGTTTTTTTGTCTCTATGATTTAATGGAAACAAACATCAGAGTGAGATGTAAACACTAAGCATACAACAAACTCGATGCACAACTGGATAGGTTATTTAGGTTGGCTACGAACAAGGTTCGTAAACATCAGAGTGAGATGTAAAAACTAAAGCATACTGCGGACGCGTAGCTCAGCTGGATAGAGTACCTGGCTACGAACCAGGCGGTCGGAGGTTCGAATCCTCCCGCGTCCGCCACTTCTTATGAAGTGATATCAACCGACGAAAGTCGGTTTTTTTGTGCCTAAATTTCATTACTTATTTATACCTAGATCGAGTTGGCTACGAACACGGTTTGTAAACATCAGTGTTAGATGTAAAAACTAAAGCATACTGTGTACGTGTAGCTCAGCTGGATAGAATACCTAGCTACGAACCAGCCGGTCGGAGGTTCACTCTTTTAGGTAAACAAGTCCCGCGTCCGCAACTTCTTCTGAAGTGACATCAACCATTGAGCGTCGGTTTTTTGTGCCTAAATTTCATTACCTATTTATACCTAGTTCGAGTTGGCAACGAACAAGGTTCGTAAGCATCAAAGTTAGTTTTAAACACTAAGACATATTGCGAACGCGTAGCCCTGCTGGATAGAGTACCTAGCTACGAACCAGGCGGTCGGAGGTTCATTCTTTTAGGTAAATAAGTCCCGCGTCGACCATTTGCTTTAGGAAGCAATTACCAAATTGAAGCAGTTGCCGATATGTGAAATTTAGTTATTCTCTTTCTCAAATCTCAAATCTCAAATCTCAAATCTCAAATCTCAAATCTCAAATCTCAAATCTCAGTCTAGCTACAAACGTATCTGGCTAAATTGCCTATTTTCAAACGCTTTTCATTGTTACTTTACGTTAACGTAAAGTGTACTTTGAATTTGAATAACCATTCTTATCGAACAGTATAAGTTAGAACATAAAAATTGGTCTTACCAATTTCATGTGTTATTTCTAGAATAACTCATTCCGAATAGATTGATTTGATTATAACGCTAGGTGTTTAATTTCTATTGCCTAGCTTGTTAAGCATGACTAATCATGGGGCAAAATAAGTCATGAAATAAGCTCATGTTTGTCATCTTTTTAGCCTATTGTTAATGGAGTGTTTAATAATGTATAGTGTTGTGAATTGGTTTTACCAATTGACAACTAAGTTTAAGTGATCAATATTGATTACCAATTTTGAATAGTTATTAAAAATATTTAACTAAAAATTCTTGATTGAGGTGGGGAATGGACGTATCAGGATTGCTGTTAGAGGCGGCTGTTTTAATGTTAACAGGTATGGTGGTGGTATTTGTCTTTTTGACGATACTGATCTTTACCATCAAAGCAATGTCTAAAGTACTTGCGAATTTTCAAACGCCTGAGGTAACGCCAAATCCAGTTAAATTATCTGGGAATCAAGTACCAACAAGCCACGTAGCTGCGATTGCCGCGGCAGTTAAGCAATACCGCGAAAAGCAATAATAAGAAGGGGCCAAATCATGTCACAACTAAAATTAACCGAATTAGTACTGCGCGATGCACACCAGTCATTACTCGCGACCCGTTTACGCTTAGAAGATATGTTACCAATTGCTGAAAAGCTGGATAAAGTAGGTTATTGGTCAATGGAATCGTGGGGCGGGGCGACGTTTGACGCCTGTATTCGTTATTTAGGTGAAGATCCTTGGCACCGCATTCGTGCGTTAAAAGCGGCAATGCCGAATACCAAACAGCAAATGTTGCTTCGTGGTCAAAACTTATTAGGTTACCGTCATTATGCTGACGATGTGGTAGAGCGTTTTGTTGAACGAGCACATAAAAACGGTGTCGACGTTTTTCGTATTTTTGATGCAATGAATGATGTGCGTAATTTAGAAACCGCTATTAAATCAGCGGTAAAAGTAGGTGCACACGCACAAGGTACAATCTCATACACAGTTAGCCCTGTGCACAACCTGCAAATGTGGCTTGATCAAGCAAAACAATTGGAAGATTTAGGTGTTCATTCTATTTGTATTAAAGATATGGCGGGTCTGCTTAATCCATACGATGCAGAAAAACTAATTACCGGCTTAAAAGAGACTGTTGCTGTACCAATCGCAATGCAATGCCACGCAACTACCGGACTAAGCACCGCAACGTATCAAAAGGCGATTGATGCTGGTATTGATATGCTAGATACCGCAATCTCAAGCATGAGTATGACCTATGGCCACAGCGCTACTGAAACAATTGTATCTATCGTAGAGAATACTAACCGTGCAACCGGCCTTGATATGAACTTACTGGAAGAAATTGCTGCGTACTTTAGAGACGTACGCAAGAAATACGCTAAGTTTGAAGGCAGCCTGAAAGGTGTTGATGGCCGTATTTTGTTAGCGCAAGTGCCAGGTGGTATGTTAACAAATATGGAAAATCAGCTTAAAGAACAAGGCGCTGACGATAAGTTAGACGATGTATTGTTGGAAATTCCTAAAGTGCGTGAAGATCTTGGCTTTTTACCGCTTGTTACACCTACATCGCAAATTGTTGGTACCCAAGCAGTGTTAAATGTTTTAACCGGTGAACGTTACAAGTCGATCACCAAAGAGACCGCTGGTGTGCTTAAAGGCGAGTACGGTTCTACCCCTGCGCCCGTAAATAAAGAATTGCAAGAGCGTGTACTTGATGGCGCAGAGCCAATCACGTGTCGCCCTGCAGATCAAATTGAACCAGAACTCAGTAAATTAGAGCAAGAGCTTGATGAAATTGCACAAAAAGATAAATTAGATTTAGCCGATGATGTGATTGATGATGTATTAACGTATGCATTATTTCCGCAAATTGGTCTGAAATATCTGAAAAATCGCAATAATCCTGAGGCGTTTGAGCCAGCACCAAGTAATGAGCCACTGCCTACTGAGCAGGTACCCGCGCCAAAACCAAGTGGCAAAACAGAGCATTACAGCATCAGTGTTGATGGCAAAGTGTATGCAGTAAGTGTTGCCCCAAGCGGTGAACTTACCAATATTCAACCAGCACCAAGTGCATCGAGTCAACATACTGATGTATTACCGCAATCAACCTCTGTTGATGCTGCCGAAACGCTAAATTCTCCGCTGTCTGGCAATATTTTTAAAGTGAATGCCAAGCCTGGTCAACAAGTGGCGAAAGGCGACGTTGTGATCATTATGGAAGCCATGAAAATGGAAACTGAAGTTCGTGCGGCTAAAGATGGCACTATCGCAGAAATATTTGTATCTGAAGGGGATTCAGTTGCAACTGGCGAACCTTTATTGTCGTTAGCGTAAAGGTTGGAGAGTTGTAATGGAAAGCTTAATAACCTTATGGCAAGCCACGGGTATTGCCAACTTAGAACTTCCTCAGCTGATTATGATGCTGGTTGGCGCACTGTTGCTGTATCTCGCAATTGTACGCAACTTTGAGCCATTGTTATTGGTGCCAATTGGCTTTGGGGCAATCTTAACCAACATTCCACTCGCTGGTTTATCAGAAGCCGGTGGATTGCTGTACTACGTGTATAAAATTGGTATTGATTCAGGGGTGTTCCCGCTGCTTATTTTTATGGGCGTAGGCGCGCTTACTGACTTTAGTGCATTGATTGCTAACCCTAAAATGTTGCTGTTAGGTGCAGCGGCACAATTTGGAATTTTTGCTACATTATTTGGCGCGATTTTCTTAAACTACATTCCAGGTTTTGAATTTACGCTACAAGATGCATCGGCAATTGCCATTATTGGTGGTGCAGATGGTCCAACGGCTATCTTCTTAGCGTCTAAACTTGCCCCTGATCTATTGGGTGCAATTGCTGTTGCTGCGTATTCTTATATGGCGTTAGTGCCGATTATTCAGCCGCCAATAATGAAGTTGTTTACCACAGAAGAAGAACGCAATATTGAAATGCCACAGTTACGCCACGTTAGCAAAGCGGAAAAAGTGATATTTCCATTATTAGTGCTAGTGCTTATTGCCATGTTCTTGCCAGCAGCTGCACCACTTGTGGGTATGTTCTGCTTAGGTAATTTAATGCGTGAGTCAGGTGTGGTGGATCGTTTGAGTAAAACCGCGCAAAACGAGCTGATTAATATTACAACCATATTCCTTGGCTTGGCTGTTGGTTCAAAGCTTGCGGCTGATCAGTTTTTAACAGTTGAAACCTTAGGTATCTTAGCACTTGGCGCGGTGGCGTTTGGTATTGGTACGGGTTCAGGTGTTCTGATGGCAAAGGCAATGAATAAATTCAGTAAAACACCTATCAATCCATTAGTTGGTGCGGCGGGCGTATCTGCAGTACCAATGGCTGCACGTGTTGTTAACAAAGTTGGTTTAGAAGCAAACCCACATAACTTTTTACTAATGCATGCAATGGGTCCAAATGTGGCAGGCGTATTAGGCAGTGCAGTTGCTGCCGGTATATTACTTGCCATGGTGGGATAAGTTTCATCGTAGAGCTCAACCAGCTCATTTTGCGGCCGTTAACTCGGCCGCTTTTTTATCTTCACTTTTCTCGGTACAATCACTCATAAAGCTTATACATTGGATCGTTTTAATGAATGTTTTTATTTTGTTGATTGCGCTTTTTGTGGCGTTAATAGTGATTATTCCCCTAATTGAGAAATCAGGTGTACGCTTTTCAGATCAACAAACGGCTAAGATCGCCCGTTGGATTTGGCCACTTGTGATGATTTCAATGGTGGTAAGTCTGATTTATCATTTAGTACGTTAAACGGATTACCTAAATCAGGTTTATCGTAATCACACACACCATCGGGAAAAGTGCGCTTTAGTTCAGCAAGGTACGGCGTCATATCGATGGGCGCATACACTCCGTTTGCTATCGCTTTTTCTACAGCAATACGCTGACATTTAAAAATACTGCCAGAAAATGGCCCGCCGGCTTGAATTCGTGAATTAGTATAAATGGGAAAATGTTTTGTACATGCACCTTCTGGCTGATTATTCCAATCTCCGTGCCATACATTTTCACCTTGCGCGATTATCTCACCCGACTTATTAAAACAGCGATCGCTTGAATCATCTGGTGCATGCTGAGTAGTCAGCCATTTATCAATAACAGAAAAAGCTTCATTGAGCGGTGTGTAGTGCTTATCAGCAATCCAAATACGGTGGTTTTTGAGATGCCCTTGTTGTTTTAAGATTCTAAGTCGCGTGGCAAATGACGTAGAGATATGGTGCATATCAAGCTGATCTTCGAGGTAGTGATGAATATCGATTGTAGGTATGCTGTTAAATCCCAAATACACTTGACCATAGCGATAAGCTTGTCTTACGGCTGCTAGGTTCGCCACCGTACGCTTGGCTGGCTTTTTTCCTGCAACATAAATATTGTGCCGGCTCCACTGTGTAAGCCAAATAGGGGTTTTTACAAATGGAAAAAACAGTAGTTGTTCAGGGCGCTGCTCTGCTTGTGCTTTCCACCCACCAATATGATAGTTTAAATGCAAAAACTCAGTCGCTGATAAACTGCCTTGTTTAAGGCCATTTAAGCCATATTGAACCCCTTGGTTATCCCAAAGAGCGGGTGCACTTGTTGCAGCATTAGGTGCTTGTGTTATTAAGGCCAAATCTTGCCAATAACTCCAGTTAGTTTGGTGATTAACCGTTTGGCTAAATATAGGCTTTAGAAAGCCTTGTGCGGGATTATTAACAAGACTGCTTAGCCCAAAGTAGCCATGCACACACTCGCTATATATTTTAGGGCGATAAAACGCCTTACCAGTGAGAAATTGATTTATCGGCGTATAAAACCAAGATTTATGTTCAATCTCGGCATTGTTTAAACCTTCAATTGCACGTTTTTTGTCACTGTTATCCCAGTTAGCTAAATCACTTTTAAAGTGGTAATAGGTATTGAATAAATCGCAATCAAGGGCATAAATCGTTTGTGACACCATATCTGGGTAGGAATAGAGCGGTATGGCTGCATCAATTAAACCAGGGCTATTTTGTGCAATTAAGTACTGTGCCAAACCGCCACCTGAGCCACCAATGCCAACGGTGTAAATGGGTTTGCCATAAAGTGCTTCAAATTGTTTTTTTACCCGCCATGCTGTGTCTTCGGCAAGCAGCATATTATAAGTGTAGCTGGTTTTGTTGGCGCTTGAGGTGATCACTGCATAGCCGTTATGTAGTTGGCTAAAGCGCCGCTGTAATAGTTTTTTAGGATTTACTTTGCCTTGGCGAAAGCCAATACCAACACCGCCAGCAAATTGATAAATAAGTTTTTTGTTCCAAAGAGAGCTTGTTCGCCAAGTGTTAAATTCCGTTTTTTTGATTGGCATTGCAATGGTATAAATATGTCGATTTATCGTGCCTTGCTCTAACCTAACGAGTTGTTGATTGCTATCGAATTGATGTTTATCAAGGGATGAAGAATCGGTAATTTCTTCACTTTCGCCGTTTAAGTTCACTACAAAGTAGCGCAATGTTGAGGGCACTAAACAGTCTTTGCTGTAGCCAATAACGGTGTTGCTTAAGCTGCCGTCTGGATTTTCTCTGAAAACCGCAGTGCCGAGCGCTTGTTGATTATCGACTAAGGGCTGTCCAAGCCCTGAGCGAACAGTATCACATGAGAATGGATAGCGATTGCTACCGGCGTAAAGAGGCTTTATCGGCCCAACATCACCGAGCGCAATGGGGTATTGAGTATTATCAGCCGGGCGTGGGGTCGTGCGAAGGTGATTAGTGACATTTATGCGATTAGATTGCTGTTCGGGAGCGGTATTCAGTACGCGAAACTGTGAATGGGGCACAGGCGTACACGTTAACAATAAAGAGCAAAAGGTGATCAGCATTAAGCGTTTAATAAGCACAAGTAACAACATAACTACCTCCTGCATTAAGTATAGGCAGAAGATTTTTGCTCTGTTAGAACGAATAAGGCACCGTTAGGTGCCTTATTATTCTATTTTGCTAATGCGAGCTGTAACTCTCTGTTTTTCTGTAAACTTACAAGCATCTCTTGCGCGTATGGCCTGAAATTAGCAAGTTCAGATTTAGGCAGTGATTGTGCCTTTGGTAACTTAACTGTTCGTGGATTACGGTGTACACCGTTAACTAAAAACTCATAATGTAAGTGAGCGCCAGTAACGCGACCGGTTGCCCCAACAGTACCGATTAGTTCACCTTGTTTAACTTTTTCGCCGCGTTTTACCTTGCGTTTATGCAGGTGTAAGTACTTAGTCACATATTGTTGACCATGACGAATAAATACATAGTTACCATTGTATTTATTGTAACCCGCTTTAATCACAGTACCGTTACCCGCTGCAACCACAGGTGTGCCAGTTTTCGCTGCGTAATCGATACCGCGGTGCGCTTTAACTCGGCCTGTAACAGGGTGCTTGCGACGTGGGTTGAAGTTTGAACTTATATATCTAAAGTTAACAGGAGCGCGTAAAAATGCTTTACGTAAGCTACGCCCTTCAGGGGTATAGAAATTATCATCGGTATGACGCACCGCGGCATAGCTTTCGCCTTGGTTAACGAATTCAGCGGCAAGAATTTTACCGGTACCAATAAACTCACCATCAACGTAGTGGTTTTCATAGATCAGAGTAAACGAATCGCCTTTACGAAGATCGTTGGCAAAGTCGATATCCCAACCAAAAATATTGGCAAAGCTAATAATTTGTTTTTCATTTAGACCAGCGCTAAGACCTGCGTTCCAAAAACTTGAATCAATCGTGCCCGACGCGTAATCAGTGCGTTTTTCAATTGCTTTTTTGTCTAGGCTAGAACTAATGGTTTGATCGTCATTAAGTTTAACGACCAAAGTTTCTGTGCGGCTAATTTGATAGTTTAACTGAATTAGTTCGTTGTTTTCATTAGCTGCGAAAAATAATGAGTCACCAGGATGAATTTTAGTTAACTGTTTATTGAGTTTGTTGGCATTAACTATTTTATGAAGTGTGGAAGCCGAAAAACCTGCGCGTTTAAATATTTTAGCTAGGTTATCGCCTTTTTTAACTTTGAACTCTTTAAAATTAAGTGTTACTTCTGGCAACACCTCTTCTGCTTTGGCGGTAACAGCTTCTTGTTCTAACTTTTCTACTTCAATTGCTAATTCATAACGCTTGCCAATTTCTAGCGCATCATGATTTGTATGCCTTGATGCGCTCGCCTTCTCAGAGGGTAGCAGCACCAATGCGGAAATAAATGTAACTACCCCAGCGAGCAACAATTTATGTTTTTTCGGTAGTTTTTGTACTTGCAAAACCATAATGTGCCTTTTGCTACATTAATTAAATAAAAGTGAATAAAATCAGAATAACCTTATATCACCTGTAGCGCCAGTGTTTTGTGCATTTAAAGTGACCAGAATATAGGGTAGAATCAAGAAATTGTTATCTTAAAAATGAATTTTTTGCAAAAGTGCGACAACGTGCTTTTTCGAATGGAGAAATACATGGCTGATATCCAAGCAGCGTTAGCAGAAATAAAGCGTGGCGCTGAAGAGATCCTGATAGAAGATGAGTTAGTTGAAAAATTAAAGTCAGGTAAAAAATTAAAAATTAAAGCAGGCTTCGATCCAACGGCACCGGATCTTCACTTAGGCCATACTGTGTTAATCAATAAAATGAAAACTTTCCAAGACTTAGGTCACGAAGTTATCTTTTTGATTGGTGATTTCACGGGCATGATTGGTGACCCTACAGGTAAAAATGTAACGCGTAAGCCACTTACTCGTGACGATGTACTTGCTAATGCTGAAACATACAAAGAGCAAGTATTTAAAATTTTAGACCCTGCGAAAACTACGGTTGCATTCAACTCACAGTGGATGGAGAACCTAGGTGCAGCAGGTATGATCAAACTAGCTGCGCGTCAAACGGTTGCGCGTATGTTAGAGCGTGACGATTTCAAAAAGCGTTATGCAGGTGGTCAGTCAATTGCTATTCACGAGTTCCTATACCCATTGGTACAAGGTTGGGATTCAGTTGCACTAGAAGCAGATGTTGAACTCGGTGGTACCGATCAGCGTTTTAACTTGCTAATGGGTCGTGAGCTACAAAAAGACGAAGGTCAAAAACCACAAACCGTATTAATGATGCCTTTACTTGAAGGTACTGACGGCGTTCAAAAGATGTCTAAGTCATTAGGTAACTATATTGGTATTACTGATGAACCAAACGATATGTTTGGTAAAGTAATGTCGATTTCAGATGATCTAATGTGGCGTTACTACGAGCTACTTAGCGCATTAAGCATTGAAGAAATTGATGCACTGAAAGAAAAGGTAGCAAATGGCACAAATCCACGTGATATCAAAATTGAATTCGCGAAAGAGATGATTGCACGCTTCCATTCAGAAGAAGCAGCTGAAGGTGCGCACCAAGATTTCATTAAGCGTTTCCAAAAGAATGCGTTGCCGGATGATATTCCAGAAGTAACGATCACTGTAGATGGCGAACTAACCATTGCAAGCTTACTAAAAGAAGTTGGCCTTGTGGCAAGTACATCTGAAGCAATTCGCATGATCAAGCAAGGTGCGGTAAAGATTAACGCGAAAGAAAAAGTTTCAGACAGCAAAATGTTGATTGAAGCTGGCACAACGGAAGTTTACCAAGTTGGTAAGCGTAAGTTCGCTAAAGTAACTGTTAATTAATGAGAGCCCACGAAAGTGGGCTTTTTTATATGTCTAAAATACTAACGACCGAATATTTAAGCCCTGTAGGCAAATTACTAATAGGCTCGATTGATGAGCAATTATGTTTGTGTGACTGGCAAGAGCGAAAAGCCCGCAGTACTGTTGATAGTCGCTTAGCGAAAGGGTTAAGCGCAGAGTTTGTTTGCGCAAACAGTGATTTTAACCAGCAGGTTATAAATCAACTAGAAGCTTACTTTGCAGGCGAATTAACACAATTTTCAATCCCTTTAAAGTTGGTGGGCACTTACTTTCAAAAGTTAGTTTGGCAAGGGTTACAAACAATAGGCTATGGTCAAACGCAAAGCTACGGTGAATTGGCAACAAAGCTTAATATGCCAAGTGCCGTGCGCGCAGTTGCGAATGCCAATGGTGCTAACGCAGTTTCGATAATTGTGCCATGCCACCGTATTATTGGCAGCAATGGCAAGCTAACGGGTTACGCAGGTGGTTTAGCCGCGAAAAAGCGATTACTCGAAATTGAGGGGGGTTAGTTAGTTTTGAAAGGCGCTGACCTTTTCGCATAACTCATTTGCGGCAATAAGCACTCGATTGGTGTAGCGGTGTAAGTGATCAGGGTTGAGTTTTATTATTTGACCTTTTTTAACCGCTGGAATTGAATTCATATCACGCCAAATTTTTGCTTGTGTGTTGTCTTCATCCATTTCTGAAATCACAATAAATTCTGGCTGTTTTAACATGACCTGCTCTTTATTAACGGTTGGGTAATTAACCGAGCTGTCGGCAAATACATTGCTTAGGCCGCAGATGTCAAAAATTTGATTAACCAAAGTATGTTTATTGGCTGTCATAATCGGTGTATGCCAGAGTTGAAAAAATGCAGTGGCAGGCTTTTCTTTTTGATAGCGCGTTTTTAACTCGTTAATCTCATGCTTAAATTGTGATGTGTAGTCAATAGCTTTGTTTTTGGCGTTTAATGTTTCGCCCAGCGCAAGTACTTCGTTTTCTATATCTTCTAAAGTATGTGGGTTGGAAATAAACACATTTAAACCCAGCTTTTTCATTTTCTCAATTTGGCCAAGTTTAGCGTTAGAGCGCCAGACCAGTACAAGATCTGGGTTTAACTCAACTAATTTGGCTAAGTTAATACCATTAGCATCGGCTATTTCTGGGTGCTTTTTTGCATCTTCAGGAAAATCACTGTAACTGCTTACGGCGACAATATTTTCACCTAATCCTAGCGAGTATGTCCACTCAGTTAAATGGGGGGCAAGTGATGCAATGCGTTTAGGCGTCGCTGAAAGCGGTAAGCTTAACAATAAAGTAAAAACAAATATAAGCTTAGAGATGGTTAGTCGCGGCATAAATAATTTCCAAGAAAAGAATAAGGCAAAGCCAAAATGCACTGGCAAACATCAGTGCGTTTTTCGCTTGTTTAATTGCTTTTTGCTGTGGCAGTGTTTTAGGTCCGATGCGTGTTTTGCTGTAGCGCTTACCAGAGTAAAAAGCAGGACCACCAAGTTGTACGCCAAGATATCCACTAAGACAAGCAAGCAAAAAACACGAGTTTTTTTGATAACCATTATCTACAAATAGCGCTAAGTAATGAAAACCTTGGGTTTTAGGTTTAAGCAGTAAAGGCAAGCAAAAAAGCCTAATCGGTAAAAATTCTAAGTAATAAATAATGGCGTTGGTTGCGTTACTGAACTGGCTATCTGGTGGCGCAGTTTTAGAAAATACATTGGCACAATGTAAAAATAGGCAATAAATAAGTGCCGCGTTAAAACCCAAGCAGTAATAAAGAATAAGCGGCAAAAAAAAGTGGCGAAAATAGCTTAAACTTTGGTGTTCAATGATTGCCTTTATTAATCCAGACTCTGATAAGTTGTTACTATCACGACGTAAAAACTGGCTTAAAATATCACGTACCACGGGCTTTTGTTGTTGTGTTAATAGCCATGCTGCGCGTTTTAATTTAGCGTTACTGTAAGGATTGTTGATCAGTAAAAATAAGATTAACAACTCAAACGCAACGGGGTATTGTGCAAAGCTTGTGATGCCAATCGCCAAGATTGCGACGCAGCCCACAATTAAACAACTTAGTAATAAGGAAGAAAAGGACGCGTACACATTCGATGCGTTTGCATCATAAATACGCCCAGCCATTTTGCTTATCAGTAGGCGAAAAAGCGGAGTGGGGTGATATTGCGAGGGGATAACTAATAGTGAGCTAACCAGCGCAAGCAATATTGTTTGCCATGCGCCGGTTGAAAAAAATGGCAGCTCAAATGCCACTTACAGCGAGACCTGCTTTAGATTCTTTAACAGTGCAATCACCATCTCTGATGAGTTTTCTGATGCTTTCACTAAATAAGACTCGAATGATTCTGGTGATTCTTTACCAGCAATATCTGACAGCGAGCGAATCACTACAAATGGTGTATTTAGCTGATGACATACTTGTGCAATTGCTGCACCTTCCATTTCAACCGCTAACATATTTGGAAATTGTTCGCGTGTTTTGTCAATGCGCACAGGATCACACATAAATGAATCACCGGTACAAATTTGGCCAACCATTGTTTTAATGCCTTTCGACATTTCAGCAATCGCTTTCTCAGCATTTTCTACAAGTGTTTTATGTGCAATAAACGCTGGTGGCATTTGTGGTACTTGACCCATTTCATAACCAAAAGCAGTAACATCAACATCGTGATGACGCACTTCACTTGAAATAACCACATCGCCAACGTTCAGGCTTTGCTCAAAACCACCTGCAGAACCAGTGTTGATAATGCAATCTGGTGCGAACAACTCAATCATTAGCGTAGTAGCGAGTGCCGAAGCCACTTTACCAATACCAGATTGAACTAAAATAACGTCTTGATCAGCAAGTTGACCTTGGTAAAACGTGAAGCTACCGCGCTCAGTAATTTTAGTGTTTTCAATCGCAGCTTTTAAAATAGCTACTTCTGGCTCCATTGCGCCAATAATACCGATTTTCATAATGGTTACGCCTATTTATAGGGAATAAATAAAATATGGCGGAATTATAGCTAGGTTACTAATAAATTCACAGACAAAATAAAACCCGCAATATGCGGGTTGTTAGGACGGAAAGAACAACACGCTGTAAAAAATTAAACTTGTGCCAGAGCCGTTGACTGCGACTTAACCTGTGACGGAGACAACACTGCCGTAGGTTTACTGGTTGCTTTTCGAATAGGTGGTTTAGAATTGGTTACTTGTTTACCCAATTTAAATAAAATGGCCTGTCTTACTTCCTGTGGCTTGTAACCTGTTTTAACTTTTATGCGAATAAGCGGTACACCGGCAGATTCTAACGCGCCATTTACAAACCAGTCTTTTTTCGCTTTGTGACCATTTTTACTAGCATTATTGACTAAGTCGATTGCTGCAACAATCTTCAAGCTTTCCTTATCCAATAATACGTAATCAAGCTGTTTATTTTGCGCTTTAGCAAGTGCACTGCGACGTGACTTGTCATCGGTGCCCGGTTGAAAATCTAAAATATCAACCAACCTAACGCGACTTACAATTTTGTAGTCAGAGCCAATCGCTTTTTCCAGCAAATTTAAAAACGCCGTTTCTACCTGAGTAAATAACGATTTTTTTTGTGTAAACGGGTAAGGATTTCCCGAATGGGTAAATTTTGACGCAACAAACGCCGCCATAACCACTAACACTAGAATTAATAACGAAACAAGTTCCATAGATACTCCAAATCAAAACTTTGACGCAAACTTTTTCAAAATGAATTAAGCAATAAAAGTGCCAAAACTTTATTACTACGTCTAATAGGTTTTATGGGAATTTTGTTGGCTTAACAGCGCTACTACTTGTTACTCGCGCAGATACTGGGTAAAATTCAAGATTCCGTTGTGCTCATTCGAATTTGGGGTTTGCCGACTCGCTCTGTTCGGTATCTAGATTGACGCAATAAAATAACAATAAATGGTGTTACTTATGCGCTTCGCTCGACTTTGCTTGTTTAAAATGACAAATAAAAAAACGTTTAGTAAGAACGTACAAACTTTTGTTAGTTCAATAATCGCAACTTCTTTTGTTGCGTTCACACCCGTGGCGGCTGTTTCGGCTAACACATTGCTTATGCTCTCAGACGACCTTAAGGTTTGTTCCAGTGAAAATCAACGTTTCTGTACTAAAGAGGGTAAAGAATCGTTTTCCGATGATGTAAAACAAAAAGCAATTTTTGATATTACCGATGAAGCACTGTTACGGGTTTCTGAGTATGCTTGGACTGAACAAGAAGAGTTAAAGAAACAAGTTGCTGATATTCTAAAAGCGGTAAAACCTAAGTTTGAGAACAAAACACTAACTGAGCGCCAGTTTGTGAGAGCGCTGCGTGGTGTATCAATTGAAGTTGGCACAGAAACAGTTTCGGGTCGTGATATTTGGCAGAGCTTGTACGAATTTGAAAAGCGCAACTTGTTCGATTTGTTAGAGCAAAAGCAGGCTGAAAGTCGCTCTAAACGCAAAAAAACCGAAGTTAACTGGGCGCAAAGCACAAACTTAGAGGCAACACTTGCTTACCAAAAGTTATTTGATTTAAGTGTTGAAATTTCAGGACCTAAGCGCAAACCGCGTATTGCTGTAGTAACAGGCACAGATCGCGACCCATATGCACGCGTTGACTATTACCTAGGATTGTTCGAGCAAATTGGATTTGAAGCGACTTGGTTGCCAATTGATGCAGCAATGCAAACGGCTATTACGGCAAAAGAATATGAAAAGTCGTCTTGCGATAGTCTAGAAGAATTCCAAATAAAGCGTTTAGCGAGCTTTCGCCGTGAAGTACTTTACCCAGATTTATATCGTCAGCAAGTAAGCGAATGTAAAAAGTCGTCGCCATTAATTGACACAATCAAGCGAATGGATGCGATTTATATTGCTGATGGTAGCCCGCTATTAAGTTACCACGCGTTTTACACGCCAACCGGTGCACCTAGTGAATCGCTTACGAAAATCATTGATATGTTTAATAAAAATGAAGTGTTAGTGGCGGTTGAAGGCGGCAGTGTAAATGCGATCACCAATGCTAGAAAACCACTTAGCATTTTGGCGGGCGCTGTTAATGAAATTAATACGATTGTGCCTATGTCTTTCGCATCTGGCCATGACGCATGTAGCTTAGGTGCTGATTGTATTGCACTTGAAAGCGAACGTGACTTTACAGTTGTTGAATCACCAATTCTACCATTACTACCGTTTGGTATTGTTGACACTCAAGTATCGAAACGAGGTAAACAATTACGCGGCCTACATGCAGCACTATTCAGTGATAATCAGCGTATATTTGGTTTAGATGATAAAACAGCTGTCGTTGTTACCAATCAAGACAATAACCTTGAGCTAGAAGTGATTGGCTCTGGCGGTATGTGGTTGTTTGAAGTAAACAGAGAAAATAATGAAGGTGGTGTACGCGAGTTTACAAGTCACTACTTCACACATGGTGATCATATTGCAATGCGCAGCGGTGGCGTTTCGGTGGAGTTCCCAAGTTGGAAGTATGCAACTCAGTTAAATGGGTCTCAGCCACAAGTAACTTCAGCACAGGCGCTATCACGCAACAACTTCTTTAAGTTGAACGAAATGATGTGTCAAACAGGTGCTAAGCAGGCACTTGGCAACGACCGAATTAATGAGCAAGACGTTAGTTTATCAATTGCACAAAGCAGTTCAGCATTGGCACGCTTAGGCGTAGCTAAAGTACGTGGCGGCGAGTTTAGAGTATGTTCGCTTTCGCAAGTCGCAAATAAGCTGACGGTTTCACCAAACCTATAACTTTACGTGGTGAGCTATAACTTGAACTATAGTTACATATTATGAATAGCTCACTTTCAAGCTTTTGGGTAATCGCCCTTAACCGATTAATTGACCGCCTTGGCACAGGTAAAGCTGGGGCGGTCATTTTTGTTTTAATTCAACTGATTGCGTTAGCGGTAGCCTGCACTTATTACTATATCTCGTTAGGCGAAGTGCCTTGGTTGGAAGTTGTGGGCATGTTGGTATTTGCCGCAATTCTAGCGCCATTATTTATCATTTCTATCTTTGATATTAACCATCAATTGAGCGCCTCCAATCACTATATTGAAAGTGCGACCAAACAAGAAAAGCTACTTAACCAAAGCCTAAAAGAAAACATTCGTCGTTTAAATAATGAAATTGACGACAGAAAATTGGCATTCCAAGCAAAGCGCCGAGCGATTGAAGAGTTGCGCCGAGAAATTGCTGAACGTAAACGCACACAACAAGAGCTAGATGAGCAAGAAGTGTTGTTGCGCTCAATTGTGGATTCATCTCCCGACTTATTTTATTACCGCGATAACTCAGGCCGTTTTGCAGGTTGCAACAGAATGTTTGAAGAGGTGATGGGGTTGTCGTCGGATCAACTTATTGGACGTCGCGCGGATGATATTTTTGGCAAAGGGTTAACACCATCGGTACTTAATACCGACAACGAAGTTCAACAAAACCATGTTTCTGTCACGCTAGATGTAAGTTGCCAAGTTAATAAAGAATTACGCTGGTTTGAAATGCGTAAGGTGCCGTTCTTTAATCCAAATAACGAATACATAGGCCTGCTGGGTTTTGGTCGAGATATCACATCGCGTAAGCGCGCAGAGCAAGATCTCGAAACTGCATATAAAGACAAGGGTAAATTTATTGCAACCCTGAGCCACGAGTTGCGTACACCGCTTAATGGTATTGTTGGTTTAACTCGCATGCTACTTGATACTGAGTTAAACGATGATCAGCGTAGCTGGTGTAACACAGTATTTTCGAGTGCAGAAACCCTTGGCAATATATTCAACGACATAATCGACCTCGATAAGGTGGATCGAGAGCAATTAGACATAGCATGTGAGAGCGTCAATCTTGCTGATTTTCTCAATGACATCTTTAATTTTGGCGGCTTAATCGCGCAACAGAAAGATCTTGAATTTAAAGTACACCAAGACGGCGTGTTTGATGTACATGTGGAAATCGACCCGACCCGTTTACGCCAGGTATTGTGGAATCTTATTAATAATGCGGTGAAGTTTACGCAGCACGGAACCGTCACTCTCGATTGTAAACGTGTTTATCGCGGTCACACGTCTTATCTCGAAATTAGTGTGAGCGACACAGGTATTGGTATCGCCAAGGACGAGTTAAGCCGAATCTTCGATTTATACTATAAAGTACCTGATTTATCAGGGGGCAATGCACTTGGCTCTGGAATTGGCTTAGCGGTGTCACGTGCACTTATTTTGGCTATGGAAGGCGATATTCACGTTGATAGTAGTGTGGGAGAGGGCAGTACCTTTAATATTGAAATTCCATTGGTATTAACCGAGCAGCCAGTGCAACAAGTTTATGATGGGCGTCCACTAAATATATTATTAGTAGAAGATGTGCCGCTTAACGCAGATATCGCAATTAACTTGCTAGAGCAGCGTGGGCATGATGTGATTTGGGCGGAAACAGGTGAAGATGCACTTTCGTTCATCGAAACCGAAGATGATTTAGATTTAGTGCTGCTCGATATGCAGTTGCCCGACATTAATGGCGACCAAGTGGCGCGAATTGTACGTTCACGTGAAGAGTTTGACCATTTACCATTAGTTGCATTAACTGCAAATGTGCGCCGCGCTGAGGAAGATTTAGCAGGTGTTACTATGCAAGGGTCATTGGCTAAGCCGATTAATACGCGAAAGCTTGATGGAGTACTTGCAGAGTTATTCCCTCATTCAACCAAAGAGGTTGAAGTAGAAGATAAGAGTCACGATAAAAAGTCTACGCTGATTACAACACAGGATAGTGAATTACTAGATGTTGAAACATTAGAAGATTTTGTTGAGTCTATGGGCGCTCAGTCTTTCTTACGTGGTGTGCAGTTGTTTGAAAAGCTATGGCCAAATTACTTAAAAGAGTTGGAACAAGCCCTTGAGCATAAGCAGTACAGCGAATACAAGTCAGTTGCCCATAAACTAAAAGGTGCGGCAGGCTCAGTGGCTTTAAAAGTAGTGCAACAGCTCGCAAAGCGAATGGAAGACAATGCTGAGACTGCTGAGGATAGTCAATTAGCACAGTGGTTGATTGAGTTAGTTTCAGATATAGAAAAAGGGCTTAAAGCCCTTCATCAAGTATTGGATTTAGCTGATTAACTAATTAGTCAATCTTACCAATAAAGCGGTAGCCTTCACCGTGAATTGTGCTGATAAGCTCTGGTGTGTTTGCTTCGCTTTCGAAATGCTTACGAATACGACGAATCGTTACATCTACTGTTCTGTCATTAGCGCGTAATTCACGACCTGTCATGTGCTTAATTAGCTGCTCACGGCTAAAGATACGACCAGGAGCGTCAAGCATTAAACGTAATGCGCGATATTCACCTTTAGGTAAGCGCTTAACATCACCTGTTGGCGAAGTTAAACAACGGCTATTTTCATCTAGCTCCCAGCCATTAAAGGTAAGAAGGCCAGAACTATTGCTTTCGATTTCGTCGCCATTTGAGTTAGTGCGCGTTAAAAGGTTACGTGCACGAATTGTCAACTCGCGTGGGTTGAATGGTTTAGTTATGTAATCGTCTGCACCAATTTCTAGACCAAGAATACGATCTACGTCGTTGTCACGACCAGTTAAAAAGATAAGACCAATATTACGTTGCTGACGAATTTCGCGTGCTAAGATTAAGCCGTTTTTCCCTGGCAGATTGATGTCCATGATCACCAAGTTAATATCATCATTTTGTGAAATACGCTCGTGCATTTCTTCACCGTCAATGGCTTCTAGCACTTTGTAGCCTTCAGCTTCAAATAAGCTGACAAGATTTAACCTAGTTACGTCTTCATCTTCGACGATTAAAATCACAGGCGTTTGCATTCTTATTTAACCCTTATAGGTAAATTAAAATTATTTTCAGTAACTACTTACATTTTAGGATTATAGGGGCTAACACATTAGTAAACAAGTTTTCACGACTAGTGAAAGGGTAGATTTGTGACCTTAGGGGAGATTTTGCAATAATTTGTCGAAGTTAAGCTTTCTGATGCGGATTTTTAGCGTATTGCTTGATAAATTATGCGCACTATTTGGCATGTCATAACCAAGCATTGCATCGCACTCAAACATAGACATTAGTATAGTGCTTACTTAAATAAGCGCGTTGAACAGAATTAAAATGTTGCGTTTTTGTGTTGATTTATCGCTTGACGTTAACACGAGTTTGTTGCACATAAATTGATCGCGCTAATAAGTCTAACTAAAAACCAGAATGCAACTTGTTATCACACTCTCAGGTTATTTAATAAGATGCTACTTTTGCTAATGCCAATAAACGTGCATTAAAACTAATAATGTTTTCGTCCAACTTGGTTTGGTTTATGTGCATACGTATTTTCTTTTGTTCTTGCACTAATGCCATCAGGGCGCCCGCGCTTAACGTTGATTCTTGTTCGCCAACGGTAATTGTGTGATTCGTTATTTTCTCTAAATAGCGGTCGGTATTTTTAATGTCTTTTGATAAGTATAAATACGAGCACTGTTTTAGTTTATCTGAATCTAAATCTAATGTATCAATAACCTGCAGGGAAAAGTTAAGTCTTTGACGTAGCACCTGCTGTTGCGCATTGATCAATTCGCCAACAGGGCCTAATTGTTCGGCAAAACAAAAAGTTATTTCGTAAGGTTTATGATTTGGATCTGTGTAGCGTACGAAAGAAGGAATTTGCATTAAGTAGGCCGCCCGCAATTGCTCCGCGGTTTTTGCTGATACAAATGAGCTGAATAATCCAATAACAACAAGCAGTAGCAAACGCATTACTGAGCTCCTTGTTTGATTGGTAATTCAATTACGAAATGCGCACCTGTTTGTGCTTCGGTATCGAGTTTAATGCTGCCATCAAGGGCTTGGGTTACCAAGTTATAAACTAAATGCAAACCAAGGCCACTGCCACCTTCGCCACGGCGTGTTGTAACAAACGGGTCGAAAATACGGTTGCGAATACTAATTGGCACACCATTACCATCGTCTTGGTAGTCAATTATCGTAGTATGTTCGTTTGCTGATACCGTTATGACGATATTACCTTGCTGCTCGGGGCCAAATGCATGGATTAAACTATTGCTAATAAGGTTTTCAATAATTTGTTGAATAATTGGTGGTTTTGTCCAAATTTCAAGGTGTGTATCACCTTCAATACTTACCTGATGTGGGAATTTGGTTAATTCACCGCTAAGTGTAGTAATGACCTGATTAATAAAATCGTGAAGGTGGATTAATTTATCTTCTTGCGTTTCGTGGGTAACAGCAAGTTGCTTAAAGCTTGAAACCAGTTCAGCAGCGCGATTTAAATTACGATAAATTAAATCTAAGTTTTCAACACCATCTTCAATAAAACGACTCATATGAGATGAGGTAAGGGTTTTATTTTCGAAATTAACTCTAAGCTCTTCAAGCTTGTCTTTTAGCAAAGTAGAGCCAGTAATACCCAATCCAAGCGGGGTATTTACCTCGTGAGCAACGCCCGCAACCATTTGCCCAAGCGATGCCATTTTTTCGTTTTCGACAATTTTTGTTTGGTACTGGTGCATTCGCTCAAGCGTGCTGAGCAGTTCTTGATTGGCCTCTTTTAAGGCTTCTGTACGCTGGTTAACTTTCTGTTCAAGGTTTTGGTTTAACTGTCTTATTTCTTGCTCATCTTTTTTCTGACGTTCTAACTGCGCTAACGTTCTGGCAAATAAGGTATTGATGCTCTTAGCCAACAAATCAAGCTCAGTAATTTTGGCAGTAGGTACAATGACATCGTAATTTTTGTTTTTTGAGACATCTTTAACCACTGTACTGAGTGCTTCAATCGGACGTGAAAAGCGACGCTGAAAGGTGAGCGTTATCAGCAATACAGAAAGCAAAATAACAACGCCGACAACTACATCAACTGAAATTCTATTTTTTAGTGCTTCTTGAATCGGCGCATCGGTTCCCAGTATATACACATAACCGTCAATTTTAGGGTTAGCACTAATTACGTTATCGTTGTCATCGGTTCTAATTGGATAAATTACTTCAATATTGTCGCCATCAATATTTGAGCTTACTCGGTTAGTGAGCTTTTTGACTTTCGAGGCTATAGGAGGATTTTCACCAGTGTTGTAGGTTGCAAAAAGTGAGATTGCACCACTAAACTCATCAACTTGATAAATGTGAATGTTTTTAATGTAATCAATCTTTTCATAGGCTTTTAACTGCTTTTGCATTTCGTCTTGATCGAGAAATACTACGGGCACATAAGCATTAAAAGAGATAATGCCGGCAATCGTATTTAGCTCTTCAATCAGATTTTTTTTCTGATTAGAGACGTCTAATACTGTACTTACGATAACCGAAAGCAATATGCTTAAAGAGGTGATGACAATCACCGCACGGCTTAACGCCTTTCTAATTGTTATTGTTTTATGATTATTTTGCATATGGCATTAAGTTTTCAGGGTTAATTTCATATTACTGAGCGCCATCACGTTAAGCAAATTTATTAAATACGTAAGAATATAAATTGGCGCTATTGCAAGTTTAGACGTTAATTTGGTGGATAATCAATAAGGTTATGGAAAATAACAGTTTGGCATTGTGGCAAATATATCAAACAGCGAGATTTAGTCAGTTTTCGCACGACTCGCGGACTAACCGTGTTTTAGTCGTTTTGAGTGTTTGGAATGCGCACGGAAAAACCTGCTCTGCCATGCAAAATCGCAAACTGGCGGCCTTTGTTGCTGCGCTACTTAGAAAGCGAGGGATTCAGTTTCAAACTCTTTGGGGAGGCTCAGAGAATATGTGCTATCGCGAATTAACTTTTGCTTTTTATGTAAGTAATACAAACGATGCGTATGTCTTTGCAAGACTCGCTAAGCAAAAGGCGTTTTATATTGTGAAAAATCGCAAACTTACTTTATGTGCGACAAATAAACGCTATTTGCCAAAAACGCTTGGCAACGTAAAAGAGTATTTGGTTGCTGTGGCGAAAAGGCAGTTAATCTATGCTAATAATCAGGCAATTGCTGAATAAATCGTGAATTTTTTGTTGTCTTTTAGTTTGCTGAAGTCACCAAACTCATCACGCAATGCATCGGCATAGGGTAAAAAGCTGTTAGCAACAATAAGCAATTCACCGCGTTTATTTAAGCGCTTTTTTGCATCCGCGATAAACAGTTGGGTGATGTCGTAGTTAGTTGAAAGGCCAGTATGAAATGGCGGATTAGAGACAATATAGTCAAATTTTGCATTTATTGATGAAATACCATCAGCCAGTTTTAATTCGGCATTTACCCCATTTTTGGCAAAGGTTAGCTCTGCAGCTGCCAATGCAAGCGCACTTACGTCTGATGCAACAATCTTACACTCAGCATAGTGCTTGGCTAAAAATGTAGAGATAACACCACAGCCGGTTGCAAAGTCCAAAAGCGTTTTAGGATTGTTTAGCTTAATTGTTTCAAGCAGCAACTCAGTCCCTTTATCAAGTTCGCCGTGGCTAAATACGCCTGGTAAAGTTACTAAGCTGAGCAGTGTTCCCGCAACATTGATTTCGAACTGTTTTGCGTAGCTGGCTAGTTGGAAATCAGGATTAACGGTTAAACCTGTGAACTGAAACAAACTGCAATGACGAGCCGAGTCGACTTTACGGGAAAATTGCGCATCTGCTTTAAGTTGTTTTACAACAGACTTAACGCCACCTTTGTTTTCACCAACTACCAATAAGCGTGTTGACTCTGTACTGATAGCACGAATGTTATCAAGCAACATTTGCGCTTCAGCTTTTGCTTTCGGATAGTAAAAAACTACCAAGTCGAATTGCTTTTTAGGCAAGCTAGCAGCAATTACTTGTTCAAAATTATCGTTTTGAAAATGGGTTTTGTTGGTCAATATGCTGGTAAACCCGGTGACAGATGCGTTCGGGTATAGGTCGCACAGCTGCTCAGCAAAGCCATCGTTTACATGGTTTACTAATAAAACAGATTCGGCTTCTAAGTATTCTTGATTGCGAATTAATACTTGGCTGGCAGCTGATAGCATAGTGTTATACCTTTCTTTCGAACATTAAGTCCCAAACACCATGACCTAAACGGTGGCCGCGCTGTTCAAATTTAGTCAATGGACGGTCGTCCGGACGCGGTACGTAATCGTTAGTTTCTGATTGGTTTTGGAACTTTTCAGCCGCAGTCATCACTTCTAACATGTGCTCAGCGTAGTTTTCCCAGTCAGTTGCCATGTGGAAAACACCACCGATTTTAAGTTTGCTGCGCAGGTTTTCAACGAATTCAGGTTGCACAATACGACGCTTGTGATGGCGCTTTTTATGCCATGGATCAGGGAAAAACAGCTGTAACTTAGCGAGTGAACCATCGGCAATGCAGTCGGCAAGTACTTCAACTGCATCGTGCTCATAAACACGTAGGTTTGTTACGCCGGCTTCGCTTGCATCCATTAAACATGCACCTACACCTGGGCGGTGAACTTCAATACCGATAAAGTTTGTATCTGGCGCATTTTTTGCCATTTCAACTAAAGACTTACCCATACCAAAGCCAATCTCAAGTACAACTGGGTTGTCGTTGCCAAACACTTTGGTGAAATCAAGCAGGCCGTCTTGGTGGTTTAATCCCGTAGTCGCCCAGTTATCCTCAAGTGCTTTTGCTTGCCCTTTGGTTAAACGACCTTCGCGTTTTACAAAGCTGCGAACTTTACGAATGTATTTACCTTCTTGTTCTGCTTGCTCTAAAGCAGTTTTAGATGTATCGCTCATATCTCACCGACGTTGAAAATTTGGTGGCGTATTATCCCTGCAACTTGCTTTTAGCTCAAGTAACCGAACGGCTTTTTTATAAGAAATAGCAACAATTCCTTGAATTTTCAGTTTGCCTTTATAGACTGGCGACGATTTTGATGAAATCTATTTAGGGTCGTGCGTGAAAATAGAAAAGAAAGAAAGAGAGTGGTTTTCTAACCAAGTGGTTGAATGGTATCACTTATATGGTCGAAAGACGCTGCCATGGCAACTCGGCAAAACGCCATATAAAGTATGGGTGTCGGAAATTATGTTGCAACAAACCCAAGTGATTACGGTTATTCCATATTTCGAACGCTTTATGGCAAGTTTTCCTACAGTGCAGGATTTAGCGCAAGCAGACGAAGATCAAGTGCTACATCATTGGACTGGTTTAGGGTATTACGCACGTGCTCGTAAC
This sequence comes from Pseudoalteromonas sp. NS-SX12, assembly GCF_057367955.1. Taxonomy (NCBI): domain Bacteria; kingdom Pseudomonadati; phylum Pseudomonadota; class Gammaproteobacteria; order Alteromonadales; family Pseudoalteromonadaceae; genus Pseudoalteromonas; species Pseudoalteromonas sp. NS-SX12. The sequence goes on from NZ_CM170634.1 coordinate 1,890,659, forward strand.
TTGCATAAAGCTGCAAAGATTATTGTTGATAAATACAATGGGCACTTTCCAGAAGACATTGATGAAGTTATTGCATTGCCAGGCATTGGGCGTTCTACCGCGGGCGCTATTTTGTCACTATCTCTTGGCCAACATCATCCGATTTTAGATGGTAATGTTAAGCGTGTATTGGCGCGCTTTTTTATGGTGTCAGGTTGGTATGGTGAAAAGAAAGTAGAAACCTTATTGTGGCAGCTTTCAGATCAAGTGACGCCAAAAGGAAATGTGGTAGAGTTTAATCAAGCCATGATGGACTTGGGAGCGAGCCTTTGCTCTCGTACCAACTTTGATTGCGATCCTTGTCCATTAGTTGATAAATGTGGCGCACATAATGTCGAACGTGTAAAAGAGTTCCCAAATCCTAAACCGAAAAAAACCAATCCAACAAAGTCATGCTTGATGGCAATTGTTAAAGTAAATAATCAAGTGCTAATGGAAAAGCGTCCATCATCGGGTATTTGGGGTGGGCTATTTGGCTTTTTTGAATTTGCTAACGAAAATGAATTAGAAAATTGGCTGTTAAGCAATGGGTTGGCAGGTGAAAAAACATATCTAGATGAGTTTAAACATGTGTTTAGTCATTTTAATTTAATGATTACACCTGTTGTGATTGACGTTACTAAGCTGCCATTGAATGTCGCTGAAAAAGAGGTTTTGGCTTATAACTTAACGCAGCCACAAGAAGTGGGGCTTGCTACGCCTACAAAGAAAATAATTAAAACTTTAACCAGAAAAGGGTAAACTGAAAACAAAGTTTACAGTGAGATTGATTATGGCACGTATCGTTTTTTGTCAAAAGCTACAAAAAGAAGCAGATGGTTTAGATTTTCAACTTTACCCAGGTGATGTGGGTGAACGCATCTTTAATAACATTAGCAAAGAAGCATGGGCTCAGTGGCAACACAAACAAACTATGCTAATTAATGAAAAACATCTAAATATGATGGATCCAGAACATCGCGGGTTTTTAGAGGAGCAAATGGTTGGCTTCTTGTTTGAAAACAAAGATGTTGAAATTGAAGGTTACAAACCGGTAGAAAAATAAAAAGGCGCCAATTGGCGCCTTTTTTGATTTTTGTTTGCTGCTATTAGGGTCTGTTGACCTTTCAAGTTCGTTTTTGCAGCAGTTTGATTGGGTTTTCTACAAGGCAGAGGCTGCGTGGCATAGTTATTCTATGTGAGCCAGCCGATAACACAGTAGAAAAGCCAATCAAGCGCTGCCGAACGGTTCTTTTGAGCGCACTTTTCTCATTGTTGCTCGATATTCGCTTAGATTACTAGGCCACACATCGAGCGCCGCGATAAAAGCACGCTCAAACAGAACAAAAATAGAACAGCAAAGATCAACAGACCCTAGTTATTCAGGCTATTTTTCAAATAGTCATGTATAAACTCATTGGCTTCAAAGAAGCTGCGCTCAAGCTCATCAGCGTAATGCGTTAAGGTTACGCTAGCAATGTCTCTTTCTTGATTAACAAGTGTTTCAATCGCTTGTGCTGCATTGGCAACGCTTACTGCACCAATGGTTTGTGCTGTTGATTTTAATTGATGTGCGAGTTTACCTGCTTGCTCTACATCTTCTTGTTTTAACGCACGTGAAATATCAAACGCGAGATCTTGCCCGTGTTTAGCAAACATATCTAAATAATGTTGATGCTGCTGAACATCATTTCCAACATAACTGATTAACTTTTCGATTAAAATAGGTGTAGCGGTGGTTTGTGCTTGTCCCTGCGGAAGCCATTTATCCATTAGCTCTTCAAGTACATTTAGCTCTACTGGTTTAGTAATGTAGTCGTTCATGCCGCCTTCAATACACTTTTCTCGCTCACCTTTTAGGGCATTAGCAGTAACTGCAACTATGGTAGTCGCAGTTTTTAGGTCTTTACGATACGGAGACTCTTGTCTAATTTTACGCGCTAAATCATAACCAGACATTTTAGGCATATGTAAATCGGTTAATACAAACTCGTACTGGCCGTTTTTCCACATGTCAAAACCTTCTTCACCATTCGAAGCAATATCTACACTGTAACCAAGTAAGTTAAGCTGGTCGCAAATCACTTGTTGGTTCATTAAATTATCTTCAACTAATAATACTTGGCAATGCCCTTTGTTTTGGTGATTCGTTAACGGGCTAATTTGTTTCTTAGTATTAATAACTTTAGGAGACTGCAGCCCTGCAGCAATTAACAATGAGTTAAAAAAGGCTGTTTTACACAGCGGCATTGCCGAAAGGTAAAATAGGTTGTTTAAACTTAGTTTGGCTTCGGTTAAGCGGCCTAAAACAATTGCTTGCTGTTTATGCTCTTCTAAGTTGTAGGCAATTTTACGTAGCAGCTTATTTGCTTCATCCATGTCATGTGTGCCATCAAGCACCCAGATCAGACCCTGTTTAGTTTGCCATTCGGCAAGCTCATCAGATATTTGATTGAACGGTGTTATCTGTGCTCCTAAATAGCTTAGGTAAGATTGTAAACGCTTCTTATTAATGTCTGTTGGGCTAAAGAGTGCAATTTGACGCTTTTGTAAACGTCCGCGGTTACCTTTTTTCGCTTCTGAATCTTTGGTGAAAGGAATGCTCACAATAAATTCACTGCCAAGACCAAGCTCAGAACTAACGCGAATGGTGCCGTACATCAATTCCGTTAAGCTTTTACAAATTGAAAGGCCTAAGCCAGTACCGCCATATTCACGAGTAATGCTTTCTTCAGCTTGGCTAAAGGGTTGGAAAATACGCGCAAGTTGCGTTTTATCCATGCCTTTACCGTTATCGCTAATAATAAAATCGATAGTATCGAAATCATGGCTATTTGAGGCAAGTTTGGCTTCAATAGACACTTGCCCTTGCATATCACTATTGGTTTGGGTGAATTTAATTGCGTTAGAACACAGGTTATATATTACTTGGCGCACGCGCACGGCATCACCAAGCACAGATTCTGGAATTTCGGGGTCAATAAATAACGAAAGTTCTAAATCACTCTTGTGTGCGATCGAACTCATTACTTTTGCAACTTCTTCAACAACATTAACAACGCTAAATGGTTTGTTTTCAACCGTTAGTTTGCCCGCTTCAATTTTAGAAAAGTCTAAAATGTCGTCCAAAATTCCTAACAGCGAAAAAGCAGATTCACGAATAATGCTACTAAGCCTATGCTGAGAGCCTGTTAAGGTTGTATTGCGTAATAAATCAATGGTGCCAATGACACCATTCATTGGTGTACGTATTTCGTGGCTCATGGTTGCAAGGAACGTTGTTTTAGCTTCGCTTGCACGCTCAGCAACTTTAATTGCTTTTTCTAGTTCTTGGGTGCGCGCAACTACCTGATGCTCAAGACTAGATTGTAAGTCTTGTAATTCGTTTTCAGCCTTAATATGCAACTGCTCGCTCTTGTTTACCGCATCAAGTAGCAAGTTAACGCGTTCAGCAGTGGGGGCAAGACCTAACCCGATATTTGTATCGACGCGAAGTTGATAATCACCTTTTTCAGTAATGACGCTAATTTCTTTATCTAGCTTTTCTGTATTCGAGATGATTTTTCGTGAAAGTGCGGTTGGTAAAAAGGTAAAACAAAAAATGCCGCTTAAAATAGCTAATGCTGTCCAAAGGTATGCTGCGGTTGGCGAAGTAACCGTATTTATGATTTGTGATGGTTTTTTGTATTCGATAACAAGTAAGCCATGGTTCTTTCCTGCAAGGGTTAATTGTTGGCTTACGGTAATGGCGCTATCTGTTTCGATTGCGGCGGTTTTGTTTTCAGGGTTTGAAAAGTTGCCACCAGTTTTACTGATTAGCTGTAACTCGTCACGTTTTAAGTTGTAAAGGTAGTAATCAATTCCTTTATCGACGGATTTTAAAGAATGAAGAATTTGAATCGCATTATTAAAACCAAATCGGGTGATGGCATCAACCAATGGTCTATCAACTTTATCTGCAATGGTTTGAATATCGAGTTTGGTGTAGCTGGGGAGTTGTGGTTCGTTAGTCTGTATTTTGGAAAAGCTGTTTATTGCCATATATAACGATGCGGCGAAAATTATAAAAACAATGGCATTAATTGTATGAATAGCTTTTAGCGATAAAAACTTGTTAGTAAGCATTTTAAAACCTTACTCCAGTAATAGGGGCTTCTTTGGATATTATTGTTGCTTTATTTGTACAAGGCCAAAAAATTATGTTTTTGACCCAATTACTAGTACAAAATACCGATAAATCTTACTATTACATACGAATTTAGCAAAGTGAAATCATTTGTAGTGCTTTGTTTGTGTTCAATTTGGCGGATAAGTGTGCAAACGAAAATGAATGTTGAAAAAAGTGTTGACTTGAAGCGGCAAAACCCGTTTAATACGCCGCACGCCCAGACAGGCAGAACGCAAAAGCAAGATGCGAGTAGCGCTCAAATGTTTAGTGAAATTAGTTTCACGTAATGCCCAAGTAGCTCAGTCGGTAGAGCAATTTGGAATAGCATTGAGAATCCTTTTTAGATTTTCTAGTTTACCGAATTAAAACGCCCAGATAGCTCAGTCGGTAGAGCAGAGGATTGAAAATCCTCGTGTCGGTGGTTCGATTCCGCCTCTGGGCACCATCTTTTAAAGATGACCAGTTTTAGTGTGCCTGCTTAGCTCAGTTGGTAGAGCAACTGACTTGTAATCAGTAGGTCGCCAGTTCGACTCCGGCAGCAGGCACCATTTATTTACTCGCAAGAGTGTACTTTAGCAGTACTAAAATAGCTAATGCATTAAAGCGCCCAGATAGCTCAGTCGGTAGAGCAGAGGATTGAAAATCCTCGTGTCGGTGGTTCGATTCCGCCTCTGGGCACCATCTTTTAAAGATGACCAGTTTTAGTGTGCCTGCTTAGCTCAGTTGGTAGAGCAACTGACTTGTAATCAGTAGGTCGCCAGTTCGACTCCGGCAGCAGGCACCATTTATTTACTCGCAAGAGTGTACTTTAGCAGTACTAAAATAGCTAAGCCCAGATAGCTCAGTCGGTAGAGCAGAGGATTGAAAATCCTCGTGTCGGTGGTTCGATTCCGCCTCTGGGCACCACTTATTCTGAAACCCTGACCTTTAGGTCGGGGTTTTTTTATGTCTGAAATTTAGTGTTTTGCGAAATCTCATTATACTAATTGCATTAATTGATAAGTCACTTATTGCGACAGAGAAACGGTTCATAAACAAGGCGAAAAATTTAACATGTAGTTGTTCTACATAAGAATTTTTTAACGCAGTTAATGAGACGTTTAACTCGCTAGAATGACAAAGTAGTTAATAAAATTGGTATGAGTTCGATGAAAAAATACCTACCTGTATTTTCCAAGCCATGCTGCGCATGTTCAAAATTGTTCCTGACAATTTTGTCCGCCTCAATTACCTAGAACCAATTATTCTAACTTCCTTTAATTATTTCTTTTGTTAACTTATATTTTTTAAGTGACTGTTTTAAGTGACTGTTTTAAGTTGACTTTAAGCTCTTTTATCTATTGGCGACTAATTCAATCGTCCATTAACTCCTCACGTACTCGATTAAGTTTTGACGGCAAGCCATTATGATCTTATTGGCAGGTGTTTCTGTATTAGCAATGAATGTAAGTCTATGTAAAGTTTATTGAGACACTTCTTAGACAATTATTAAACTATGATATTGAAGATATTTATTCTCTAGTGAGAAGACACCATGGGCAACAGGTTGAAGCCGCTTTTCAAAGTAAATCTCGTTGTAGGTTTACTGATAACATTAGCTGGCTGTAATACAACAAATAAAATAACGTCAGATTATCGGGCTAACATAAATACCCCCGAAGCATGGCAGGCGCAAAGCCAATACTTGGCGGTGAAAGATAATTGGTTGAACGAATTGCAAAATACGCAAGCGTTCGAGTTGGTTGAAAAAGCACTTGCGAATAACCGCAGTTTGCAGCAAAAGGCATTAGATATTGCCGTTTCGAAGCAACAACTCATTGTGACTGGTAGTGATTTATGGCCAACTCTTGATTTATCGCTTGCAAGTAATCGCCGCTATAATCCAACTACAGACAGCTACTCCAATGGTAATGGGTTAGACCTAAATTTATCTTATGAATTAGATGTTTGGGGAAAATTATCGGCAAAAGAGCGAAACGCTAATTTAAATGTGATGGCATTAGAAGCCGACTACTTATCGCAAAAACAAGCATTAGTTGCTGCTGTCGTTAAAGCTTGGTTTGCCGTAATTGAGGCGAATAACCAAGTTGCACTTCTAAATGAACGGCTTGTGCTTGCACAACAAAATTTAGAGATCATTGAGTCGGGATACCGCCAAGGACTCAATGACGCACTGGATGTGTACTTAACACGCAACGAACTTAACAACGAAAAATCTCGCTTAGTTGCACAGCAAAATACGCAAGTAGAGCGCATTAGGGATTTAGAGTTGCTGCTAGGTGACTACCCATCGGGTTTACTTTCGGTGACTGCTGAGCTGCCGTTATTAACATCAGATATTCCACTTGGTATACCGTCAGAGTTAATCACTCGAAAGCCATCGCTTATTGCAAGTTGGTATAACTTGCTGGCAAAAGATGCGGCGCTTGCCTATGCCCATAAACAGCGTTTCCCTAGTTTAAAATTGACCGGCAGCATTGGGCCAGATAGCAGTGATATCAGTGATTTACTGGCTGGTGGTAATGTTGCGTGGTCGTTGGCGGGGTCACTTACTGCGCCATTATTTAATGCGGGACGCTTAAAAGCTAACGAAGAAAAAACATTGCTCGAACTAAATAAACAAGAGCTTAGCTATTTGGATAGTCTCTATTTAGCATTCCAAAGTGTTGAAAATGGCATTTCAGCTGAGCGTAATTTGCAGCAAAGATACGAATCAACTTTGCTCGCTGCTAATAACGCTAAGCTTGCTGAAACCTTATCATTTGAGCAGTACTTGAAAGGTTTGGTGAGTTATACCACGGTACTTGATGCGCAGAAGCGTTCTTTTGACGCACAAAGTAGCTTAATAACAATCAAAAATTTACTGATAGCAAACCGTGTTGACTTACATGTTGCACTCGGTGGCGATTTTAATGTCGCAGAATTAAAGGAAAACGCTAATGCCAATTAATAAAACACGATTCCCACGTTTTGTAATGCCAGTTTTAATTTTGATTGTGGCGGGCATTATCGTCAGTGTTATTTTTAAAAATCCACCGACAGCAAAGCGTTTTGGTGGCGCTAAACAAGCGCAACTTATTGTTGATGCAAAGACTATTGAACCGCGTTCTTACCGAGTACAGGTAGCAAGCTATGGAATTGTAAAACCGCGCACGCAAAGCGTTTTAGTGGCACAAGTGTCAGGCGAAATCAGCTTTATCAGCGATAGCTTGCGCGATGGTGGTTTTTTCGAAAAGGGTCAAATGTTACTCAGCATTGATGAGCGCGATTATCTTGCTGAAGTAAAAATTGCAGAGGCCAGTTTATTATCGGCAAAGCAAGCGTTAGTTGAAGAGCAGGCGAGAGGAAAGCAAGCGCTGGATGATTGGCAGCGTTTAGGAAGTGGCGATGCACCCAGTGATTTAGTGTTACGTAAACCGCAATTAGCCGCGCAGCAGGCTAACGTATTGTCGGCGCAAGCAAAACTTGAAAAAGCACAGCTTGCACTTGAGCGCACAAAAATTGTCGCGCCATTCTCTGGGCGTGTACTTAAAAAGCATGTTGATATTGGTCAGGTGGTGTCAAACAATGCCCAACTTGCCGAGATTTTCGCCACCGATAAAGTCGAAATTCGATTACCGATTAATAATAAAGATTTAGCCTTTATAAATTTGCCAGAAGTGTATCAAAGTGGTGAAAAAACCAATCAAAATAGCCTTGTTACGTTTAATTCAGATTTAATTGGCGAGCAAACATGGCAAGGCACCTTAGTGAGAACGGAAGGGGCAATTAATGATGCGTCACAACAACTTTATGTCGTTGCTCAAATTGAAGACCCTTACTCAACGCCGGTATCGGGACAAAATCCAGTGAAAATTGGCCAATATGTTAGTGCTATTATTAAAGGTCGTGAAATTCCAAACGCCTTGGTCATTCCAAATAACGCGATTTATCAAGGTAGCTACGTTTATGTGTTGGATAAAGAAAATCAATTACTAAGAAAAGATATCTCTCTTGCTTGGCAGGGCGAAAGTGAGAGTTTGGTCGCAACAGGCTTAATGGCGAATGAGCGCTTGGTAGTAACACCGCTTGGTCAAGTAAGCAGTGGCACACGTGTTGCTGTTATTGGTGAAGCACCAGCAAAAAAACGCGACTCAGAGCAACGTGTAACTAAGTTAAAAGAAATCGCAAAACAGCGCGGAATTACCGTAGAGCAATTAAAAGCGGAACGTAAATCCATGCGTGAACAGGAGAAAGCACTATGATCGCCTGGTTTACACGCAATCATGTTGCCGCAAACTTGTTGATGATCAGCATTTTAATCGGTGGCCTGTTTTCGCTAACAACACAATTACCGCTTGAAGTGTTCCCGTCGTTTGAAACTGATCGCATTAGCGTCAGCATGTCATTGCGCGGCGCAACACCGGAAGATGTAGAGCAAGGTATCACTATTCGCATAGAAGAAGCGGTGCAGGATTTAGAAGGTATTAAAGAAATCCGCAGTCGCTCCTCTGAAGGTTCGGCGTCAGTCACAATCGAAGTCGACACTGGTTACGACCCTCGCGATATGCTGGCCGACATAAAAAGTCGCGTAGATGCAATAAATACCTTTCCAAGTGATGCCGAAAAACCCGTAGTATCACTTGCCCAGCGAAAACGCGATGTGATTAACGTGACAGTTTCAGGCAATTATTCAGAGAAAGAAACCCGTGAATTTGCTGAACAGGTTCGCGATGATTTATTGCGTATTCCGGGCGTAACTCAGCTTGAGCTTGACGGTGTTCGTAACTATGAAATTGCGGTCGAAATAAGCCAAGATAAACTGCGTCAATATCAATTAAGCATTGCAGATATTAGCAATGCGATTGATCGTTCAAGTGCTGATATTTCGGCGGGTAATTTACGCTCAAGTGGCGGTGATATTTTACTGCGCTCGAAAGGCCAAGCGTACTACAAAGATGAATTTGCAAGTATTATTGTAAAGAGCTTGCCAGATGGCTCACTGATCCGTTTATCTGATGTGGCTAATATTCAAGACGGCTTTGAAGAATCACCCGTTCGCACGCGTTTTAATGGTAAACAAGCAGCGTTTATTGAGGTCTATCGCATTGGCGACCAAAGTGCGATTGATGTGGCTGATAAAGTAAAAGAGTATATTCAAAGTCAGCAAGGCAAATTACCCGCAGGGTACGAGCTAAGTTACTGGGATGATGACTCTGTTATCGTCAAAAATCGTATTTCAACATTGACCTCAAATGCATTACAAGGCGGCATTTTAGTGCTTGCTTTATTGACGTTATTCTTACGTCCCGCAATTGCGTTTTGGGTGTTTATCGGTATTCCTGTGTCATTTATGGGTGCATTTCTAGCCATGCCACTTTTTGGCATCACACTCAATATTATGAGTTTGTTTGGCTTTATATTGGTACTTGGTATTGTTGTTGATGATGCCATTGTTACCGGAGAAAACGTTTATACTCACTTAAATGGCTCTGAGTCAGGAGAGGAAGCGGCCATAAAAGGCACACAAGAAGTTGCAACGCCTGTAACGTTTGGCATCTTAACCACAGTAGCGGCGTTTTTACCGCTCGCATTTATTGATGGCGCTCGTGGCGCATTATTTGCACAAATTCCGGTTGTTGTGATCCCAGTTCTACTTATGTCGTTGGTGGAATCTAAATTTGTATTACCGGCTCACCTTAAGTACTTAAAGTTGCGTAAGGAAAAAGGGCAGGTAAGCAAATTTAGTCAGTTTCAACAGAACTTTGCAGATGGCTTTGAACGCAAAATTTTTAAATACTACCGTCCTCTTCTAAACAAAGCAGTGAGTAATAAAGGCATCACATTATCTTTATTTGTGGCGATATTTTTTATTATCTTGTCATTGATTATGAGCGGCTGGACTAAGTTTATTTTCTTTCCACGAATTCCGAGTGAAACCGTACGTGCAAACCTCACCTTACCAACCGGTACGCCTTTTAACGTGACGGCAAAATACATTGACTTAATGGCTGATAAAGCCGAGGTATTGCGAGAAAAGTATCGCGACCCCGATACCGGAGAGAGTGTTATTATAAATGTACTAGCTACCACGGGCGGGCGCGGTGGCGCAACAAACACCGGTGGTGTGCGTTTTGAAATAACGCCACCAGAATCTCGCGCCCTTGATATTGGCTCGCGCGAATTGGTATCCGAGTGGCGCGGTTTAATAGGGCAAATTCCGGGTGCTGAAACGCTAACATTTAGAGCTGAAATTGGTCGTTCAAGCGATCCAATTGATGTGCAACTAACGGGTATGTCTCTGACTACTTTGCAGGAAGTGGCCGACCAAGTTAAAAAGCATTTGGCAACGTACCCTACCGTTTTTGACATCGCAGATAGCTTAAGTGATGGTAAGCAAGAGTTACAATTGGAGCTTACTGCACAGGGTAAGGCGCTGGGTTTAACCCGTACGGATGTAACACGTCATGTACGAAATGCATTTTTCGGTGTTCAGGTGCAGCGTATTCAACGTGGTAGAGACGATGTGCGCGTCATGGTGCGTTTACCACTGAGTGAGCGCAGTTCACTTACTACATTAAATGCGTTGCTGATTGATACGCCAAGCGGTGGTCAAGTACCGTTAAATCATGTAGCAACATTAACGCCGGGTAAAAGCCCATCGAGCATTTATCGTATTGACCGTTTCCGCACGGTAAATATCACCGCGGATATTGAAAAAGCCAATACGAATATGACCGTGTTGCAGGCAGAGCTAAAAGACTTTTTAGATGGCTTAGTTGCAAAGTATCCTGGTGTGCGTCATTCACTGGAAGGTGAAGCAAAAGAGCAGCGCGAGTCGTTTAGTTCCCTTGGTTGGGCGCTGATTTTCGTATTTTTTGTCATTTATGCGCTATTAGCGATACCTTTTAAATCGTATATTCAACCGCTTATTGTTATGAGTGTAATTCCTTTTGGCATGATTGGTGCGGTACTAGGTCATTGGATAATGGCAATGGAACTAACCATTATGAGTTTACTCGGCATGCTTGCGTTAATTGGCGTAGTGGTTAACGACTCCTTGGTATTGGTTGATTATATTAATAAACGACGAAATGATGGCCATGATCTTATGGAAGCCGTGTTAACGGCAGGTGTATCGCGCTTTAGACCAGTAATGCTTACAAGTATTACCACGTTCTGTGGCTTAATGCCGTTATTGTTTGAGCAGCAAACTCAAGCGCAGTTTTTAATTCCAATGGCCGTATCACTTGGCTTCGGTATAATTTTTGCCACGTTAATTACGCTAATTCTGGTGCCAGTAAATTACTTAATTGTTGAGAAGTTAAAGACGGGATATGCAAAACTAACCGAGACAAATCAGCAAACAGCTTAAGTAGCGAGTTACTCTAGTGCCCTAAATATAGCGTACTGAGTGTACTTAAATTTATCGCATTCGAATGGCTATATTTGAGAACTTTGCGCATATTTGGTTGGTACTAAATCTGTTGATGTTCCTGATGCAATAGGTTCGCTAATCAAAAACGTCATTTGTAAAAAGGAGCTTAGGCTCCTTTTTTATTCTTTTTATAAAAATTTTTCGTGATTACATTTAGTCACATGCCTTTTTCTATCCTACTGATAAATAAGTATTAAAAATACTATTGCAGTCAAATCAATAAACCTCTTATTAATATTTTGTATACAAAAGTGTAAAAAAGTATTAATTTATGTAGAAAGTATACAATATATTTTATATAAATTAGCGCGTGTTACGAACTCTCACATCAGTAACACGTACGTAAATTATTTTTATAAATGGCGAGTAAAATAATGAAAACAAATAAATGGGGTTCTCAAACGGGCTTTAAAAAGGCATTACTACCTTTCACGATTTCTTCACTTCTTCTTGGTGCACCAGCACTTATGGCTGCCGAAGAAGATGCAGCAGCAGAACAAGTAGAACGTATTGCAATTACTGGTTCGCGTATTAAACGCGTTGATATGGAAGGGGCGTCACCGGTTATTTCAATTACTGCGGCTGATATGGAATTATCGGGCTTTTCAACAGTAAGTGACGTTTTACGTAACTCAACACTAAACAGTTTTGGCTCATTTGGTGGCGCATCAAACAATGGGTGGAGCTCGCAAGCGCAAGTTGCACTGCGTGGTGCCGATCCTCGTCAAACTTTGGTTTTAATCGATGGCGTTAGACTGACTAAATCACCAGTTACGGGCGGCTCTGCAAACTTAAATATGATCCCAACTGCGGCAATTCAGCGCATTGATATTTTAACTGATGGTGCGTCGGCAGTTTACGGTTCAGATGCCGTAGCGGGTGTAATCAACGTAATTTTAAAACGTGATTATGAAGGCGCTGAGTTTTCAGTAAAACTTGAAACGCCAGATACAATCGATAGCGGCGATTCGCAGCGTTATACGTTTACAGCTGGTGGTTCGTCAGATAAAACATCGTTTGTATTTGCTTGGGAGCACTATAAAGAAGAGCAAGTTCTTTACGCTGACTTACCTTATGCGAAAGCGCAACTTAAAGAAGAAGGGTTAGATCCACGTTATCTTGATAACTGGCATGGTATTAGTCCAACAGGTCGCGCATTAGAGCAATGGTTGGGTAACGCAATCACTAAACCAAGAAAATAACTGTGATGTATATAACGGTCAAGGCTCTGGCACATTTATCGGTCCATTAACGCGTTTATCTGATGAAAGCTACTCAATTTGTGGTTACGACTGGACGCAAGCGGCGCAAGTTTTACCAGAAACGCGTCGTGACTCTGTAATGGCTAACTTCACTTATTCATTAACTGAAGATACAAGCATGTTTGTTCGCGGTATGTGGATGAACCAAAATACAGTCGATGTTTCGGCTGGCGACCCTGCATGGTTCCCAGTAGATGACGCATTGCCAGCACGCACAATTACCACATCAGATGGTACAACACTTAACTTAATGCCGGTGGAAGCGGGCGGTTGGTTCGGCTACCGTATGAATTCAGCGGGCGACCGTACTGCAGATCACAATGACAACTCGCTTGATTTAGCAGTTGGTTTTGACGGTAACTTTGGTGATGTTTACTGGGACCTAAGCGCTAACTATGCACGTTACGATGCATTTACTTGGGGCACAAATTACACAAGTACGCCACAGCTTTCAGGTTCAGTAGGTAGCTTTGATGACGACGGTGTATGGCAAGGTTGGGATCCGCGTGACCCTGAATCTCGTCCACCAGCATCAGTATCAGCAAACTTTGATAAGTTCCGCCGTGCAACACAAACAGCCGTTCGCGGTGGTTTACAATTTGATATCGTAGAATTACCGGCAGGTGCATTGTCAACTTATGTTGGTGCATCACATACCCGTGAAACTTACTACAGCAAAATCGATGGTCAGGCTGAAGCGGGTAACGTAAGTGGCGGTAACGGCGGTAGCGGTGGTGTTGGTTCACGTACTGTTTCTGCAGCATTTACTGAGGTTGCTATTCCTGTTATTGAAGGCATGGAAGTGAAACTAGCCGCTCGTTATGACGATTACAGCGACTTTGGTGGCACATTTAACCCGCAAGCAAATATTAGTTACCGTCCAATCGATAGTCTATTACTTCGCGCTTCAATAGGTAGTGGTTTCCAAGCACCATTATTAACTGATTTATACAGCGATGTAGTGCGCGGTTATGCTGAAAACGAAGTGGATTTTATTGGCTGTTATCAAGATGGCATTAGTATTGGCGATTGTGAATATCGTACATCTTACTGGGCAAGTTCAGGTGGTAACCCAGACTTAGAGCCAGAAGAATCAGATAACACGAACTTGGGTGTAGTTTGGCAGTTCTCAGACGGTTGGTCTCTTTCAGCCGATTACTGGACGCTTGATGTAGAAGGCCGTGTAGATACGATTGACCATGAATTACTGCAAATTATGCAAATTCAAATTTGGGAAACTGAAGGTCAAAACGTACCAATTTCAGCGCGTTTACCGGGTGTTGATATTCTTTACCGTGGTGACAATGTTTCTGAAATTATTAGCCCATTAGCAAACGCTGGTTTACGCGAAAGTGCCGGTCTTGATATGACCCTGACAGGTAAGTTTGACTTTGAAGCTGCAGGTGAACTTGATTTTGACCTAAATTGGTCGCACATGGTGGCGTACAAAACCAGCTTTATTAATGAAGAAGGTGGTGTAGAGCTTGGTGAAGATGAACTTGGTGATGTTTACCGTCCACAAGATCGAATCAACGCTAACATTACTTGGTCACTTGGCGATCACGCTGTAAACCTATACTCATACTACATTTCTGCACAAGAAAATGCGTATGTTGATGATAACGGTGAAAAGCAAGTTACCAATGAGTTGGATTCGTTTACTGGTCACAACTTAACGTACACCTATAACGCGCCGTGGGATGCAACTGTGTCAATTGCTGCGTTAAATGTACTTGATGAAGATACGCCACGCGAAACCAGTTCACCGCGTGAACCTGTGTTATCGCTTTATGATGTGCGTGGTCGTGTATTTACGTTGAACTACACACAGCGTTTCTAACATCAACCTAATTATTAACTCTCTTAATTTCCCTGGAGTTAGTTAGCGAAAGCCCAGTTTAATAACTGGGCTTTTTTTGTTGTTGCTGTTGTAAAAGGGTGGAGTGGTTAGTTATGTGGCCATGTTTGTGTGCCATCAACCGGTAACTCAGTTTGATTTAAACTCGAGCAATAACCCGTACCGTCACTTGTGTAAAATACTTCTGCTAGTTCGTTAAAACCATTCGATTTTACCTGTGTTTGCGCTTTACCTGATACGGTGAATCCGTACATGGTAAACCACTTGGTTAAATCAAGCTGCGTAATGTGGCTCAATGAAATATACAGCCAATCGTTGCGCGCAATACTGGCAACTTCCGCTCGGGTGTAATTGGCAAAGCCCAATCCTACTTTTTTACTTTCCCACGTGCTATCTGAATCATCAGCTCGATAAAATTCTCGCTCCCAAATATGCAAGCGTGGGTAAACATACCAGCCGTTATTTAGCGTGTTTCGTGCTTGTGCGGCCATCATAAGCTGCATGTAAATAGCATGATGCTCAGACCAGCTTTTCGTTAAGTTAGCTTGCATATAAGCGACAGGGTCGGCATCAAGTTTACTTTGCTGCAGTGTATTAAATAGTTCTTTAAATGGTAGGCTTTGGCAACTTGCAGACTCACCTGTTTCATCTTCGTAAACTGATTTACTAAAGTACGAATAAAAGTTTGTATTGGAGTGACCGCCATAGCCTTCAAAGCGCATGCTACCACGTTCTATGCCATGGCCAAGTTCGTGTAAGTCACCATGACCCGTTGGGCTAAAGTTCCAGCCTGCATCATATGGGTTGCCACTACAACCCCAGCCACAAGTGGGTTGGTCGGCATTCATGTGCTTAACAATATCAATGGTATCAACGTCCAAACCTCGAGCGGTTACAAAGTCGTGTATTTCTGGTTCAACATCAATGCCAGGTCCTTTAAAACCTGCAAGCACATGCACTAAGTTATGAGTATAGCGAGACGTTGCATTGGCAAAGTCAGATGCCACAGGCCAAATGCTACCAGCTAGCGATGCTTCTAATTTAGTCAGTTTTGAATGCACTTCAAAGCCGGGAGTTGCAATTTCTGCCCAGTCATAATCGCCGCTTGCCATACGCTCTGCAAAAATGGCGTCGTCAGCTTTATTGCGCCAGTGCGGGTGACGACCAATGTGGGTAAAGCTAAAGCTCACATCCACATCTTTTTTATTAAATGCGATTTGAATTGGCCCACCATAACTTGAAGTAAGGGTAACTGATTCGTTGGGTTGTACTTCAATTTTTTGCGTTTGCAGTAGATAAGGTCGGTTGTATTTATTTTCATTAAATATATGCGTTGCGCCGGTACGCAGCGTATTAATAAACACGTGGGTTGAAACATCTTGGGTGTCGGTGCGTGTCACGGTAAAGCTTTGCCCAGGAATAGCGTACACCCCAGCAGAGCGAAAGTATGGTTTTGCCGTTAGCGTAACTGAAGCATGCTCTGGGGTAATGTGACTGAAATCAGAGCGACTAAAGTTACCCATATCTGGCTGAATAGGGTTGATATCTCGTACATTGTAAACCGCGTAATCGGCATACAAAGATTTAAAAAATGAGGTAGTGTCCGTCGCGATTTTATCCATCGGGAAACTAACCGTTTGACGATAATGATCAGCCAGCAAAATCAGCAGTTTATTTAAACGATAGTCAGCACTTGTAAAAATATTACGTTTTTCACTATCAAACCTGTTAAACATTGCTTTGACGGCATCGGCACCGGCAAAAAATTCGCTCTGAGTATTTGATTCTGCAGGGCAGCTGCGCGTTTCACAATTTGATAAATCGACATTAAAGTTACCCGCTTTAAAATTATTTAGCAGGGTATTTATTGCCACCATATCGCTTGGCAAGGTATTAAATACTGTACTTGGATTAAAGTCGTCCAAGTAAAGCTTCCACCAATAGTTATCATTTTGATGGCTAATATTTAGCAGTTGTAATAACTTACGGCCATGATCGCCTATACCACCATCATACTGGATGTATATTACAGGGATATCTTGTTCGAGAGCCGAGCTAACCGCATCTAAAACGGCTTGTTTGTCATCACCATCACGCACCATACGAGAAATAATAATTACATCGGGCTTAGCAGCAATACACTGAGCTAGTTTAGTGCCATCGCAATCACCTGCTTGGTTGTAAGAAACATTGCTGTAGTTATTATCAAACCACGCGCGCGTTAAACTGCGATCTCTAAACCAGTAGCTTTCGTCAAGCTGAGTTAGCACCACATTAAATTGGCTTTTAGTGGTTGTGGATGTTTGTGTAAGCCAATCAAATGCATTGGTCATAAAGGTTAGCATTTGGTCGTTTACCGTGTTTCTAAATGGGTTGCCACCATATGCGAGGTATCTGCCTGTGTTTTCAGTTTTACTGCCGGCAATGGCGATAGGTAATATTCTATCTGGCCCGCCAGATTGATTTGAGTTGGTGGTGTAAAGCACAGTATCGTTAAACGGGTATTGGCCTTGTAAAATCGCAGCGTCATGCGTTGGGTCCCAATCAATCGCGGTTAGCACGCCACCTTGTGCATTTTGTTTAAACAATTGTGATTTAATCGAGTTAAAACGCGCCTTATGTGACGATAACTCGTTAATAGCAGCATTTAAGATGGTATCACTTTCCTTAACAACTAAGGCATTACCGGTTTCAATGGCAATTGTCAGCCAGCTCTTTTCAACGTCTAAAGTGAGTGATTGAGTATTACTTTCTTTACCGTCAGATAAGCTAAACGTTAACTGCTGTGAGCCAACATTGTCATCATTCGCACTGCCCGTAAGCGTCTTAGTATTTTGATTAAACGAAAGCCATGTTGGTAAGTTAACCGGGGTAATAGTGATTGTATCGTTATCATCGTCTTTAACGTTTAGCGCTAGGCTAAATGGTTCATCCGCTCGTGTTTTAGCTGTTGTTGTGAGCAGTACAGGCAGACTGTTAATTGCTTCAACGGTTATCTCAATAGTGAGTGTTGCTTCGGCCTTACCGTCAGATACGCTAATTGCGATATTAGAATACGTTGCCACGTTATCCTTAGTTGGCGTACCAAATAGGCGACCCGTTTTATTATCAAAACTTAGCCAATTTGGTAAGTTTTTCACGCTAAAGTTAAGACTATCCCCATCGCTATCTTTCGTGGTTGGAATAAATTCGTAAGCAGTGTTTACTACCGCATTATTAGGTGTACCTGAAATTTCAGGTGGGTTATTGGTAATTGGCGCAGCATCCACGGTAATGCTC
This sequence comes from Pseudoalteromonas sp. NS-SX12, assembly GCF_057367955.1. Lineage (NCBI taxonomy): Bacteria > Pseudomonadati > Pseudomonadota > Gammaproteobacteria > Alteromonadales > Pseudoalteromonadaceae > Pseudoalteromonas > Pseudoalteromonas sp. NS-SX12. Next base: position 1,908,661 of record NZ_CM170634.1, read on the forward strand.
ACGGTCATACTCGCAGTATCTTTGCCGTCATTAACGGTAATTACAATATTGTTATAGGTACCAACGTTTTGTTCATGCGGCGTTCCGTAAACTTCACCCGTAATAGTATTAAACGCAGCCCAACTTGGCAGATTACTTACACTAAAGCGTAAAGAGTCACCATCAGCATCATTTGCGGTTGGAATAAACGAGTAAGGGTAATTAGCTTGTGCAGTAGTTGGTGTGCCTGAAATTTCCGGTGGGCTATTGGTAATTGGCGCAGCATCCACGGTAATGCTCACTGTCACACTCGCAGTATCTTTGCCGTCATTTACGGTAATTACAATATCGTTATAGGTACCAACGCTTTGTTCATGCGGCGTTCCGTAAATTTCACCCGTTAAAGTATTGAATGCAGCCCAACTTGGAAGATTACTTACACTAAAGCGTAAAGTGTCACTATCAGCATCACTTGCGGTTGGAATAAATGAGTAAGGATAGTCAGCTTGTGCAGTAGTTGGTATACCGGATATCACTGGTGGGTTATTGGTAGGTTCGGCAGCTAATACAGTAATCGAAAAGGTTATTTCGCTTTGCAGCTTGCCGTCACTTACAGTTAGGTTGATGTTATTGTGTTGTCCAACATTGTCGCTTGATGGGGTGCCACTAAAAGTGGTGTTTGACTCATCAAACGAAAGCCATGTTGGAAGGTTATTAACCTCAAATGAGAGTGTATCATTTTCTTTATCGGTAACAGAAAGCACAAATGTATATGCTTTGTTTTCATATGCGTTTGGCGGCGTACCTGAAATTTCAGGCGCTGTATTGGTTTCTTGTGAGTCAATGACTTGAAGGCTGTATGTATAAGTTGATGAGCCTTTGCCATCCGATGCAATCAATTCGAATGTAGTACTTCCTAAATCCGTCACGGCTGGTGTGCCTGTTAGTATGTTATTAGAAAGCGTCAACCAACTGGGCAAATTGTTCGCACTTATTGAAACAAGATCGTTGTCTTTATCTGTAACAGTTGGCTTAAACTCGAACATTTTGCCAACGAAGGCATTGTCTGGCTCGCCAGTTAATGTAGGAGGAGTGTTGAGTACTATTTGCGTATTCTCTTCGCTGCTATCGCCACCACCACAGCCCGATAACGTAAGAGATGCAACAGCAAGAAAGATTGCACTGATGTTTTTCATTGTTATTGTTATTGTTGTTAATTTTGCATTTAAGTTGAGTTTTAACTCTAACATTTGTGTAATAACAGAGGTATAACCAAAAAGTCGGTTTTTTAAGCTATGAATCAAAAAGTTAGCTTAAGGTAGAAAGGGAAATCACAAAGCAAGGAAGGTGTTCCCAAAAGTGCGGTATCAGGTGTCAGCCCTTGAACCCTAAGGCTCAAGGCGGAGCGCAGTTAGTTACCGTAGGCTTCTCGGTACATGCCGAGCTTGCGCAATAGCAATCTGAACTGAGTTCCTAAGAAAAGTTTATCGGCTCAGGGACGTAACCTTTCTCCAACACTCGAGGGAACTTCTTTATTATAAGAAATATTGCCGAGATAACTAGTGCAAATCTAAGATTGTTTGATCAAGTGCAGCAAAAGTATTCAAATTGTGTGTGTTTTCAACACTGTTGTCTAAAACAATGGCGTGAATAGGGCGTCAGTGTTAGCATTATCATTGAACTACAGCAACTCAAATAGCGCGTTATGTCACAAGATTATCAAGCAACTCAAGTTACTCTCGAACAAAATGAACTGTTTATTATGCCAAGCGAAGTACACGGCGTTATTACCGGCTTACTTGCTTGCGGCATTGATATTGAAGATAAAGAATACCTAACAATTTTAAGCGATGTGTTTAATGACGGCATTGCATTTTCTGGCGATCTGAAAAAGTTATTAGTGGGCTTTTACAGCCAAATTCGCAGCACGCTAGACAATCGAGAACTGCAATTTGAGTTGTACCTGCCAGACGAAGATGAATCGCTACATGACAGAGCAAACGCTTTAGTATCATGGGTGTCAGGTTTTCTACTGGGTTTTGGCTTAAAACAAAAAGACTACGGCAAGTTATCCGCAGAGGTAAAAGAAGTTATTCACGACTTTACCGAGATTAACCAAATGGATACAACCTTTGATGAAAGCGAAGAAGATAAACAAGCGTTTCACGAAGTAGTTGAATATGTGCGTATTTCGGTGCATTTATGTTTTGCTGAACTAGGCAAAATTGAACAACAAAACGCCGCGGTTAACACCACCATTCACTAAGCAGTAGGAAGTAATATGACACACCCACTTTCAATTTCAGTTGAAGAAGTAAATGCGCGTCGCAGTAAATTACTTGATGCAATGGCAGATAACTCAGTTGCGATTATTCCTGCCGCTGTTGAAATAACCCGTAGTCGTGATACTGAATTTGCGTTTCGTCAAGACAGTGATTTTTTCTATTTAACGCAATTTCCAGAGCCTGACGCAGTGCTCGTACTGGTAAAAGGCGAAACGGCAGAGTCGCACTTATTTTGTCGCGAGAAAGATAAATTAGCAGAGATTTGGTGTGGTCGTCGTATCGGTGCTGAAAAAGCAAAACAAGACTACGGTTTTGATAATGCATTCACATTAGCAGAACTTGACGACAGCTTGATTGATTTAGTGTCTGGTAAACAAACACTGTATTACGCACAAGGCACTTACAAAGAATTCGATGACAAAGTATGGTCGCTGTTAAGCACATTACGCGGTGCGCCAAAGCGTGGCTGGAAAGCACCAACGGTGATTAGTGATATTCGCAGCGCTTTGCATGAAATGCGTCTGTTTAAATCAGACGCCGAGCTTGCAATTATGGCTAAAGCAGGTGAAATCAGTGCACAAGGCCATATCCGTGCAATGCAATTTGCTAAAGCGGGAGCGACCGAATACCAATTAGAAGCTGAACTTCATCACCATTATGCAATGAATGGTGCGCGCCACCCAGCGTATGGCACTATTGTTGGCGGCGGCGATAACGCTAATATTTTACACTACACCGAAAACAGCGATGTACTCAATGATGGCGATTTAGTGCTGATTGATTCTGGTTGTGAGCTAAATGGCTATGCAGCAGATATTACCCGTACCTTCCCAGTAAATGGCAAGTTTAGCGACGCGCAGCGTGAAGTATATGACTTAGTCTTAAAAGCGCAGCTAGCGGCACTTGAAATGGTAAAACCAGGCAATACCCTAAAACAAACCGCTGATGTTGTGGTGCGTATTTTAACGCAAGGATTAGTTGATTTAGGTATTTTAAACGGCGATATCGACAGCCTGATTGCAAACGAAAAATACAAAGATTACTACATGCATGGCTTAGGCCATTGGTTAGGGTTAGATGTACACGATGTTGGTGAATATAAATTAGACGACCAAGATCGCCCATTTGCGCCAGGCATGGTACTGACTATTGAACCGGGTTTATATATTGCTAACGATAGTGACGCACCAGAGAAGTACCGTGGTATTGGTATTCGCATTGAAGATGATGTGGTCGTTACAGAGCAAGGTCATCAAAATCTTACTGCAAGTGTGCCAAAAGCGATTGACGAAATTGAAGCAATAATGGCTCAGTAATCTCAGGTATAAAGCTATGTTCGACATTGTAATTGTAGGCGGTGGTTTAACTGGTGCGTGCGCAGCCCTTAGCTTAAAGTTGCGCAACCCAAAGTTAACTATTGCCGTGATAGAAGCGTTTGTTGCAACTGATGAAAGTCAACCAAGCTTTGACGACCGCAGTATTGCATTGGCAAGTGAATCATTTAAATATTTATCGGCACTTAATTTGTTAGATGCCAATAATGACTTTACTGCCGCAATAAACGATGTATTAGTATCTGATCGCGGCCATTTTGGTAAAACCCAAATATCGAGCGCGGAATATCAAGTACCAGCGCTTGGTTATGTGGTTGAGGTAAGACCATGGGGCCAACAATTACATAAAAAGATGGCATCACAAGGCATAGAATTGTACTGCCCAGATAAGGTGAGTACTTACCAACAGCACGTGAGCAGTGTTGACCTCACGCTTGAGTCAGGCGCTGAGATCAGCACCAAATTGATGCTGGTGGCAGATGGCGCGCATTCTAAAACATTGGCGCCATTGCACATTCATACCGAAACCCTTGATTATGACCAAGTGGCACTGATCGCCAATATTGAGGTGGCAGACGGTCACCACAATAAAGCATTTGAACGTTTTACAGAAACAGGCCCAATGGCACTATTACCAATGACGAAAAATCGTTTTTCATTGGTGTGGTGTGTTAAACCTGAACAGCAAGAGACCTTATTAGCACTGCCAGACGACGAATTTATAGCACAATTACAGACATCATTTGGCTATCGAGCGGGACTTTTCACCAAAGTGGGTATGCGTGCAGCGTATCCTCTTAAAGTGGGTAAGCCGGAGCGTTTAATGCATCATCGCGTTGCGATTTTAGGCAATGCTGCTCACCTTGTTCATCCTATTGCAGGTCAAGGCTTTAACCTTGGTTTGCGCGATGTGATATTACTTGAAAAGCTCGTGACTGACGCGCTTGCAGCAAAACAAGATATTGGCGATGTAAGTCTGCTTAATCGATACCAAGTTGAGCGAAATCAAGATGTTGACACTGTGTTGTGGTTAACTGATGCTCTCGTTAGAGGATTTTCTAATGATAACCGTGCGTTTGCATTAACGCGCAGTCTTGTTTTAACCGCTATGGCCAAGTGTAAACGTGTAAAAGCGCCACTAGCAAAACAACTGATGGGGAATGTAGGTTAGTGAAACAGGTTCAAGCAATTGTTGTTGGTGGTGGCTGCATTGGGTTAAGCGCAGCGCTAGGCTTAGCTAACCTTGGCAAAAAGGTACTGTTGATTGATGCAGGCAAGCCAGCTCAGGTAGATAGCGACGAATTTGGTTTACGAGTCAGCGCGATTAGTAAAGCAAGCCAAGGTCTTTTTGAAAAGCTAGGGATCTGGCAGGGCATTGAAGCACAGCGCTTAGCTGCTTACACAAATATGGATGTACGTGATAAAGATTCAATTGGTCGCATTCACTTTGCTAGTAACGAACTCGATTTATCTGAGCTTGGTCATATTGTCGAAAACGAAGTGATCCGTCAGGCGCTGATTACTCAATGTGAAAAAAACGACAATTTAGAAATTTTGTTCGAAACACCGTATAGCAGCATTCATCAAACCGATGAGCAAGTATTGGTTACCCTTGCTTCTGGTGAGCCGGTTATGGCAGAGCTGTTAATTGCGTGTGATGGCGCAAATTCAGCAATTCGCAGTCAATTTAAAATGCCAATTACGTTTTGGGATTACGACCATCACGCAATAGTGGCAACCGTAACAAGCCAAGTTCCACACGCAAATACAGCGCGCCAAGTGTTTTTACCTACAGGCCCGCTCGCATTCTTGCCATTACCTGAGCAAAATACCCACTCAATTGTGTGGTCTACTTCGCCGGAACATGCCAAACAACTATTGGCAATGGAAGAGGGCGAATTTAATAAAGCACTTACTGCTGCATTTGATAGTGAACTAGGTTTATGTCGTGTAAATAGCCAACGACTGAGTTTCCCACTTAAAATGCGCTATGCAAGAAAGTGGGTCGAAAATCGCGTGATGTTAATGGGGGATGCGGCGCATACCATTCACCCGCTAGCTGGCCTTGGCATGAATTTGGGCTTAAAAGATGTAGCAAAATTACTACAGTTAGTTGCAGATGACCAAAGTAGTGTATTTGCCAATGGCAAACTATTGCGTCAATACGAAATGGCACGAAAAGCCGATGCACAAACGCATATTGCAATGATGCAAGGTTTAAAAGAGCTGTTTGAGGGCAGCAACCCAGTTAAAAAGCTGATCCGTGGCATTGGTTTAAATGTGGTTGATGCCGCTAAACCAATAAAGCACTTGTTTGCTGAAAAAGCACTGCAATAACGTCTCCCAGTTTGGCGCATAATGCGCCAAATCTTTGCACTTATGTCTATCTCTCAAACAGCCATCGGACCTCTCGATACATACAACAACGCGTTAGCCAAGGGTTTTAAACATGATGCGGCGCAAGCGGTTGCTGTCGCTGCGCTGCAAGATTGTTATTTAGCGCTGGAAAATAAGCGAAAAGCCGTAACAGGCGTTTATTTATATGGCCCTGTTGGACGCGGTAAAACCTGGTTGATGGACAGCTTTTTCAACGCGTTAACCGTGCCTGCAAAGCGTCAGCATTTTCATCACTTTATGCGCTGGGTACATCAACGCTTATTTCAATTAACAGGTCGTGAAAACCCGCTTAATGTGCTTGCAAGTGAACTGGCAAGTGAAGTTGATGTACTGTGTTTTGATGAGTTTTTTGTTAGCGATATTGGCGATGCAATTTTATTAAGTGGTTTGGTACAGGCGTTTTTTGACCAAGGTTTAGTGCTGGTGGCCACCTCTAATCAGCACCCTAATGCGCTTTATGAAAATGGTTTTAATCGTGAAAGGCTGCTTCCTGCCATTAATGCGTTAAAACAGCATATGCAGGTGTTAAGTGTTGATGGTGGGCAAGATCATCGCTTACACCCAGGTGAACAATTTTGTCGCTATTGGGTTAACCAAGCAAGCGCATTAGAGACGAGTTTTACCAATACGTTTTTAGCACTGGACCAGCAGCAAATGTTAACCACACCGTTTGAGTTAGGTCACCTGCAAATTCCAATACATAAGCGCAGCGAGCAATTGCTTTTGTGTGATTACAGTGCGTTATGCGAGCAACCATTAGCTGCGGTCGATTTTATTGCTTTATGTGATTCGTTTAAGGCCATATTTTTAGACAAGGTACCGCAACTTTCATGTCAATCGGTTACTAAGCAAATAGCGCGGGGCACTGAAGATGGTGCGGTGCGCGTTGCTGCTGGCGATCGTGAATTGCCAATGCTGTCGCGAAAAGACGATGGCGTGCGCCGCTTTATCGCGTTAGTTGATGAGTGCTATGACCGTTCAATTCCACTTTACATTAATGCCGATGTGCCTTTAGATGAACTATATACGCAAGGCATTTTGGCGTTTGCATTTAGGCGTACACTAAGTCGTTTGAATGAAATGCAGCTTGCGCGTTTTCAGTACAAATCTTAAACAAAATACTGTGTAAACAAAGTATTATTGAAAATTCAGTGTTTTACATGAGCAAGATCAAGCAATTTTAAAAAGCTTATCTATACTGTGTAACGGAACCAATAATAAAAAAGGAAACACAATGAGCCTAGCGACAGAACAAATCACCGATTTAGAATTACTTTTAAAATTCCCTACAGCGAGTGCGATGCAAGGTCTTAAAATTCATCATGATGCGCCAGAAAGTATGCAGGCCTCGGCAAAACGTTTATTTGACCGTGGCATTATTGATCAAGTAGATGGTGGCTATCTAACCGAGTTAGGCCATGAACTACAACAACACGCGTTACATTTAACCAACGCACTAAAATAATACCGCGCAAAATAAACAGTCCAAAACCTGTCTAGATTGGTGTAATCTAGACAGGCTACGTTAAATAAGGACTGTTATGTTTAATCTTAAATTTCCCCTTTTATCTGTTTGTTTATTTAGTAGTTTTGCGTCTTATAGTGCAATTTATAAGTGCGAAATTGATGGTGTACTAACGTTTAGCGATACCCCATGCAGTGATAAATACGAGAAAATCGAAGTCAGTCCACAAGTAATCAAAAAGCGCCCGCAGTCGGGAGCGAAGCAAAATACCGATTCAACCGATAACTATGTTAAATCTCGTCAGTTAAAGCGCGATATAGATAAAGTGAAAGCGCGTATTAAAAAGCTACAAAAAGACATGGATGCCGAGATAAGCGAGGTTAAAAACATGACAGTGCGTACTGCAAATAACCTTTATGGTGCCACTCGTTCAGAAGCGTTAGCACTTGAAATGAATGCCATTACAGAACGTTACAAATCGTCTATTGAGTTAGAGCAAGGTAATTTAGAGCGTTTGCAAAAAGAGCTAAATAATCTTAATAGCAGTAGTCAAAGTAGCGGTTTTAGCGGTAACTCACACGAGCAAGAATTAAATCGCATTGGCAGTTATGTTGAACAGCGCGCGGTAGAACGAAAAATAGCGAATAATAATGCCCAAATAAAGCGTTTACAGCGTGAAATGAATGACGAATTAGCAGCCTTAAAAAATCAATCTGGGCAAGCCAAAAGCAATATAGCTGGCGCCAAACTGCAGCAATCGCTGGCACAAGAAATGGCCGCAATTAACAAGCAATATCAAGTAAAAATCGATGCGTTGGCAAAAGATAATACACTGCTACGAGCACAAAAAAATAAAGCGCCAAAATCATCCTCGCAGAATTTTAACGGTGATGGAGAACAATAAATACCGTTATACTACCTTTTGACAATCTTGAATTAATTTCTACCTAGATAAGCAATTGATTTTGAATGGCTATTTGTTTTTTTAAATCCTTTCTTTTTGGCATGTTATAAGATGTGATAACCAAATATAGCTACGTAAACTAGCCTTTTTGATGGTTGATAACTGTTCAATCAAACATTGCTTAACCTGAATTCAGGTTGCTTAGCCAATTCATTAAAGAGGAACTTAACATGGCTGATTCAAGTTTATATTTGGTAAAACTGCAATTTAAACCCGATGCACTAGGTGCAGGATCTATGGTGTTACAGCTCGCCGTTAATCCAAGCACAGGTACAATTAACGGTGCAGCAGAAGGACATATTTTAGAAGGCACGCAGCATTCACCAAGCTTTACAGGAAGTGGTTCAGGGCATTTGCATGCAACAGGCTTAGGCACAAGTACAAAAGTGGCGGCATTAACCGGTAACGCTGTTGTGTCATTCCCACCACCTGCGATTGGCAGTTATCAAACTAATTTCACCGCATCGCTTTCTGTTGATAATAACTGGAGTGGCACTGGCAGTTTCTCTGTAGGTGATAATACCTATGCATGTCAGGTATCTATGATTGATTAATAGGGCTTGAAAACCCTATAAAAAGTAAACACGCCCCTAAAAAAAAGCCTGTGAAAACACAGGCTTTTTGTTGGGTGCCAAAATATAAACGAGGTTAATTGCCAAGCTTATGTTTATATGTCCACAGATGCAGCATTTCGAGCGCAATGGTGGCGCCTGCAAGTGCGGTTATTTCGCTGTTATCGTAAGCCGGAGCAACTTCTACCACATCCATTCCGACAATATTCAGCCCTTTTAATTCGCGAAGAATATTGAGCGCTTTGTCGGTCGTTAAGCCACCACATACTGGTGTGCCCGTACCTGGTGCAAACGCAGGGTCAAGCGCGTCAATATCAAATGTTAGATAGACAGGTAGCTCACCCACTGAGTGTTTAATCATCTCGGCAATCGTGTGTGCCGATAGTGCATTACTTTCAGCGCCATCAATCACTTTAAAGCCATGCTCAGCTTGGGTGTAATTAGTGCGAATACCCACTTGCACCGAACTGTTTTTGTCGATGAGTCCCTCGTTTGGCGCATGGTAAAACATAGTGCCATGATCATACTGACTGCCATTAGCATAGGTATCTGTGTGCGCATCAAAGTGAACTAACGCCATTTTGCCAAAACGTTTTGCATGGGCGCGTAAAAGCGGCAAAGTAACAAAGTGATCGCCACCAAAACTTAAAAGGCTTTTACCTTGTTCTAAAAGTTGTGTGGCTGCATCTTCTACTTGTTGTGTAAAACCTTCGCTATCGCCCGGTGCAAACACCAAGTCGCCTGCATCAATTACAGTACAATGGTCGTTTAGTGTAAATGGCCAAGGGTAACGGGTTTCTTCCCATGCAAGATTAACAGATGCGCGGCGCATCGCATCTGGGCCCATGCGGGCACCAGAGCGACCAGAAGTTGCCATATCAAATGGCAAGCCCAGTATAACCACATCAGCATCATTTGATGTTGGGTCGTTAACTAATGGCTGACGCATAAAGGTTGCGCCATTGCCAAAAAGCATGCCATTGTGTTTTTCAAAAACTTTAACCATAGGTTAAATATCTTCCAAATAAGTGTAGCCTTTTAAACCTGCATCTAGCTCAGCAAGAACTGCGCTGCGCTCATGCTCTGGTAATTTGCTATTCGCTAATTGAGCAAATGCGTGTCTAAATTCTTCTGCATCTAAGTGTACATAACGCAGCATATCTTCTACGCTGTCGCCTTCGTTAATTTCAACAATTTCGCTGTTGCCATCTTCATTTACATTCACTACCACACTGTGAGTGTCACCAAATAGGTTGTGCATATCACCTAAAATTTCTTGATAAGCACCCACTAAGAAGAAGCCTAACAAGTAAGGTGAATCGGCTTGCCAATTTGGCACTGGCAAGGTGGTTTCAATGCCTTGTCCATCTACATACTGGTCGATTGTGCCATCTGAGTCACAAGTAATATCAAGTAGCACTGCACGGCGATCTGGCATAGTTTCTAAGCCAGAAAGCGGTAACACTGGAAACACTTGATCAATACCCCATGCATCTGGCAGCGATTGGAACAGCGAAAAATTAACAAAGAATTTATCTGCTAATCGCTCGTTTAACTCGTCCATAATTGGCCGATGAAAACGATTTTTGCCATCCATCAACTGCTGTAATTCGTAGTTGATACGCAATGTAATTTGCTCTGCCCATGCACGTTGCTCTAGGCTTAAAAGGCCCATTGCAAACTGGCTGTGGACTTCGGCTAGGTCGTTAATGCAATCGTGATAAATCTCAATCAGTGCTCTGTCATCAACACGGTTATTAAGTTGTAACCATGAACGCCACATGTTTTGTAAAAGTAGTGGTGCATCGCTTTCAAGCGCTGGCAATTCTTCAACCTGATACGATTCAGTGCCAATCACATTGGTGATAAGTACTGCGTGATGCGCTGTTAACGCGCGGCCTGACTCTGAAATAATCATCGGCATTGGCTGCTCATATTGTTTACACATGTCGCCAATGGTGTAGACAATGTTATTTGCATATTCAGCAAGTGAGTAATTCATAGAATTGCTCGATTGGCTGCGCGTGCCGTCGTAATCAATGGCTAAACCACCACCCACATCCATACAGGCTAAATTTGCACCTAAACGGCGCAATTCACAGTAAAAACGTGCTGCTTCACTGACACCTGTGCGCACATCGCGAATGTTCGCCATTTGTGAACCTAAGTGAAAGTGAACGAGTTGTAGTGCGCTTTCCATTTTGTGCGATTTAAGTTCAGCTAATACGCTTAATACTTGTGATGCAGATAAACCAAACTTTGATTTTTCACCACCGCTTGCTTGCCACTTGCCTTTACCTTGCGATGCTAAACGTACGCGCACACCTAAGCGTGGGCTTACGCCAAGTTTGTGTGCTTCTTCAAGCACCATTTCAAGTTCAGAACGTTTCTCAAGCACAATATTAACTTTGTGACCAAGCTTTTCGCCGATAAGTGCCAAGCGAATGTATTCACGGTCTTTATAACCGTTACACACAATCACAGAGCTGACTTTTTGTGCCATCGCAAGTACTGCGAGTAGCTCAGCTTTACTGCCAGCTTCTAAACCTAGTTGCTTTACTGATTGGCTCGCTTGGCTTGCTAAAATTTCTTCCACCACTTCGCGTTGCTGGTTTACTTTAATTGGATAAACCAATAAGTAGTTGTTGCTGTAATCATAGCTTTCAATTGCCGTGTTAAAGGCATTGCATAAGCTATGTACGCGGTGGTGTAAAATTTGCGGAAATCGCACAAGCGCTGGTAACGATAACCCTTGCTGTTGAATTTGTTCGGCAATTTTAGACAAACTTACTGCATGCATTGGTTTCGCCATATTTGGTGACACAGTAATTTCGCCTTGGTCATTAATGCCATAATAACCTTGGCTCCAATGAGGTACATTGTAGCTTGCACGAACATGTTCAATTGCAGTGGTTTCTTTCATTTCTACCCTTAAAAAATAAATCGGTCATAAGACCAAAAAGTGCGCGCATTTAAATGGAATAGGGGGGTGAAGTCCAACACAAAATTTTTGTCGTATCGACAATTATTATGTTGTGAAAAAGCGCATTAAAATAATTTATTTTTAACGAGTTACAGGCTATAAACCAAAAGCAAATTGGTGACCCAGAATTGCGGTTAACTGGTTTTACTCGGAGCGACTACATGCGTGAACTAGCGCACAACGAACATCGGCTAACGATAAGCTTTTTAGGACATTCGCTTGATACACTAAAAGTGGATGAGAATTTTTTAGAACAGCCAAATGTAATCAAAATTCGCGATGCCTATGGTATTAGGCTTGAAACAAAACAAGCTTGGTTATTTGATTATGCGGTTTTGGTGTGTTGGGATTTTACACCTTTCGAGCTTGAGCAATTAATACAACAGTTAGATGATGTAATTATTGCACCGCTTAAACGCCCGAGCATTGATCATTACATATACTGTGAAGGCGAAAGCAGTGAGTTTTATATTAAAAATGATTGCCTATTTTTAGATAACTCAGATGAGATGACTAAGTTGGCGCTTAGTCATGCGCTAGCACAGTCGGCGAAGCTTGAGTTTTTTGAAGAGCAAGCTCAAGCGGTAATTAGCGAAAATGCATATTTATCTCAGCTGCTTGCGCAAACTGGCAAGGTGCCTTTAACACGAAAAGAATTAGCAAAGTTACGTGGTACCTTGTTTAAAACCAGCACCGATATTAATTTGCACTTTAACTTGCTCGATACCCCCGAGTTCTTTTGGGATAACCCAAATTTAGAAGGGGTTTATCAGCAGCTCAGCAAATATTTAGATTTATTGCCACGTATACATATTTTGCAAAAGAAGCTCGACACCATTCACAACTTGGTCGACATGCTTAGTACCGAGCAAAATCACAAGCACTCTGCGTTTTTAGAGTGGGTGATTATTATTTTAATTGCTGTAGATATCGCGATTTATTTCTTTTAAGCCTGTGCTTAAATTTTAAAAGCAACAAAAAGCCTGTGTATCGCACAGGCTTTTTTTTTACATGTTTTAGCCTCTAAATTAAATACTCAACTGTCTGATTATGTCGTTTTAATGTATTAAATGACATTTTAAGCAGGGTATGATGAGCGCGTGGAGGAATACACATGACGATTAAACAAGTTTACTTTATTGCAAATGGATTTCAGGCGCTCGACTTATTTGGCCCGCTTGAAGCGTTTATGGAAACCAATAGTTTTAAACGCGGTGCTTACGATTGTAAGTTATTGGGCATAAATGGTGAGGACGTACAAACGGCATATCATCAAAAAGTGAGCGTTGATTTTACGCTAGAAGATGACTTTGAACTGGATGATTTGATTATTTGTGGTGGTACAGGCATGCGTACACTGGCGCTTAGTCAAATTGAACTTGTAGCGCTTAAAAAAATAGCGTTAAAAGCAAAGCGCGTATTTAGCATTTGCACCGGTGCTTTTATTTTGGCCCAACTCTTTCAGGATAAAGCGTTAACGCTGACAACTCATTGGCGTCATGCAGCTAGTTTAGCCAAGCAACATCCCAATAAAATTGTCACACCAGAGCCACTCTTTATTCGCGACCACACTATTTGGTCATCAGCTGGCGTGTTATCGGGTGTGGATCTTGCCCTTGCGATTATTCGTGAAGATTACGGCAACAGTATGGCGGCAAAAGTTGCGAAAGATTTGGTGGTATATTTACAGCGTGCAGGATCACAGCAGCAATATTCCGATGTGCTTGCGCTGCAATCGGGTGACAGTTTAAAACTTTCGCCACTTATCGACTGGCTAGCAACACAGCTTAATAATGCAATTTCAGTTTCGCGCATGGCAGAGTATTGCAGTTTAAGTGAAAGACAGCTTACGCGGTTGTTTAAATTGCACCTTAACTGCACGCCGAGCCACTACTTTCGTACTCTAAAACTCAACCATGCACGGGATTTGCTATCTCAAGAAAACAGCAATTTACAACTTATCTCTAGCAAGTTGGGTTTTAATAATTACGATAGTTTTCGCCGCGCCTTTACCAAACAGTTTGGTGTTTCTCCTTCCCATTATTTAAATGGCACACGTCATTCTTCATCAATTACCAATAACACCTTTACTCAAAACACAGTGCTGCTAGGAGAAGGGAAATGAGAGCACAATTGATTTTAGCTATGCTGGTTGTAGCATCGTTTAATTTAAACGCAGCTAACTTAACAATAAAACAGCAAAAACTGTGGTTAGAAGATATCGACTTTTATCAAAATGAAGTTAAAACAAAGCATATCAACCCATTTCATACCTTGTCAGAAGCTGAATTTAATAAGCGACTTAGAGGCTTAAAAAATGATTTAGCGAACCTCAGCGAAGTAGAGGTAGAAGCACGCCTTATGGCAATAACCGGTGCTTTAGGTGATGGCCATAGTAACTACTTTATGATGTCTGGACCGCATCAGCATTTTCCGTTTCGCTATAAATTTTTTGAAGGCACATTGCGCGTAGTAGATACAACAAAAGCTTATCGATCACTACGAGGCACAGAGTTAAAAGCCATAAATGGTAAAAGCGTGAGCGAACTATTTAACATTGTTTCGCCGCTATTACCCGGTGTGGATAACCAATTTAGTGCAAAAGTGAGTTTTGAATATTACCTAACGTTGCATAAGTTGTTACTGGGATTAAATATTGTAAAAGAGGGGCAGCCTACAAAGTTTGAGTTTTGGCACGATGGCCAAGTGATTGAAAAAGAGATACAGCCTGTTTCAATGGGGGAGTTTGGTCAATTAAGTTCAGCTTTTTCGCAAACATTGCCAAAGTTGCAAAATACAGACATTGCAATGCCTGGCATTAGATTAAGCTATTTTAACAAAAAGAACATCGCCTATTTTGCGTTTAAATCATACCCCAAATTTGAACAGGTTGTTGATAATTGCACGGCGTTACAAACAGAGCTTAAAAGTGCGCAATCGCGGTATTTAGTGATTGATTTTAGAGGAAACGGTGGAGGTAATTTTTATACGGGACTTGCATTTTCATCTTGCTTATTACCCCTTGACCAATTTGATTGGCAACACGGGGTTTATGTACTCACCGATAGCCAAACATTTTCAGCGGCCATGAGTAATACGGTGCAATATCAGCAGATTTTAAACGCAAAAATTGTTGGTACGCCAACCGGGGGCGATCCAAATCATTATGCAGAAAGTTATCGTTTTACTTTACCTAATTCAAAACGAAAGCTGAGTTTATCAAAGCGCTATTACGCCTTTGCAAAAGAGCCAACAGATGCCATCTATCCCGATATTCAAATAACACCAACTTGGCAAGACTATCAAAACGGCAAAGATACCGTATTGCTCGAAGCGCTTAAGTTAATTAATCAACATAAGGGGCAATAATGTTAAAACTTAAACCAAACTGCGAGTGCTGTAACAAAGCTCTTTTGCCAACATCAACCGATGCAATGATTTGCAGTTATGAGTGCACGTTTTGTAAAACATGTGTTGAAAAGGTACTTTTAAACGTATGCCCGAATTGCGGTGGGAGTTTTAAGCCAAGATTAGCGGATAAAAAAAGAAAAACCCGAATTTGATTAGTTGAGACTAAACGCGCTAACGTGTTAACTAAGTGGTATTGAAAGAGGGAGAAGTGGTTTATCTATTGCAATTATCGGATAAACCACAACTTAGTATTTAAGGGTGACCTAAGTGGTTACGAATAGACGTTCTGAATGTTCTTGCGTGGCTTAATCCAGAGCGACTCGTTTCCAGAACGTCCTTCTTTTCAGCGTTAAGGAAAGTGCACATATTTATATTTACCTTTGAAGTTTTTTCACGACATTCAACCACAGTATAAAGATGCCCATTGTGAGTAATATTAGGAATGGCATTCCATTGTTCTACTGCTGTTTGAATAGACAAACCTCTTTGACCGATTAACGATAACAATTGGTTATTTGTGTTATTGACATGATCGTTAATTGCTTGTGTGATTGTGCCGTTACCTCGCACTGCTCTGATTCTGCCGACCAAATCGGAGTCGTTATAAGTCATGGCGCGAGCACCTAACTTTAAAATACCATCGCTGTTATTGGTGCCTGTGCCGATAAAAGAAGAGTAGCCTTTAAAGTTTGCGCCTAAAGCATCTTTTGCCCAGCCACTACCGCCGCCACCTAACCGGTTTGAGTGGGTCAGTACTACATTTATAAAGGCTAAAAATAGCGATAAACGCAATCCCTCAACCTGAATTTGAGGTATATTGCGGTGGTGCCAAAGCGCTGCACCTGCTGCAAATAATTCCTGTTGAGCGGTAACTGCGGCTTCTGCAATCGCGATGACTATTCGCTGCTTTCTTCTATCTCCTACGAGCATTTTTATACAGTTTTCTCGGCGATTAGCATTGTTGCTTAGCAAACGATGTACCCCAACACCCACAGTGGTTTGTAGGCTACCACCAATACTGCTGGGGCGAAATTTACCCCAGCGGTTATCTGTAGTGCGTGTGCCGCCATAATTAAAGGTATTTTGGCCTGTTCTGACTCCGCGTGGACCCAATGCTTTCCACACTGAGTTGCGTAATCGCAGCAAATTAAGATCATTAATTCTATGGGGTTTAGAAACCAGCTCTGCAGGACTTGATTTACCAAAATTATCCGAGTCTTCAGGTGTTATATAAACACCTCTAAAATTTGCATAACTTCGCGAACGTACCAAGGGGGTACGTTTAAATACATCGTGAAAATTAGCTGCTTGAATAATGTCTTCGTTATTCCATTGAGAAGAAATAGTGCCAACACCTTCAACTTCAATTCCTATTAAAGGGTGGCCGGCAAGTGGTGCCGCTTCCGTATCTATCGGCATATAAACATCCTTTTTATTGCTTTTAACAGCAAATAATTTAGTTTTTATTATAGGAACAAAAATGCTACCACAGACATATAAAACAGCAAAAGTGTTTGTTATACAAAATAAATAATAATCAAACTTTATATAGTGCTAGTTTGTGTATGGGCGTAATAACATTTACTTAGCATCGCTAAAGCCAAATGATATTGCCAATATATTACGGAAATCAGACTTGTGTTGAAAAAGCCATAAAAAACAAAAAAGCCTGTGCAATGCACAGGCTTTTATATTTGGTGGAGCTGGGGGGATTTGAACCCCCGTCCGAAAAGCGTCGACCTTCGGTCCTACATGTTTAGTATCGTCTTTTGGTTAACCTTTAAATCTCGGACGAACACGATAAGTAAAGGCGAGGCCGCTTCAATTTAGCCCTTCAACCCCGGCCAGGGTTTCCGTAGCGATCTTGTGTAGGGTGACACTTCGAATCTCAGTCCACAAGCATACTTGAGTGAAGTGCTAGCGGGAATTAAGCCGCTAGAGCGTAAGAATCGTCGTTTGCGATTACTTTAAATACGGCTTTTTTACGAGGCCAGCCGCACCTCGACATGCACCTTAGGCTTCATGAATCCCGTCGAATCCTAATCAGCCCCTGAATTTGTTTCATCTGAATCATACTCAGTTGGCACGATTATAACGCTTAGTTTTTATGTTAAACAAGGGCAAAGCACAATTAACTGTATTTAAATGGTTTAATCGCTTTAAATTTAAACGAATGTTGATTTGAAAGTGAGTTGGCAGAGATTGCTTGCTTGTTAATATTGCTCGGCGCTATACAATGCAGCTGATTGAAATAATGGAGGTTTTCAATGAGTATCAGTAAAACAATAATAATATGTTTGATGTGTATCGCGATGAACGCGGTTGCAAAGAGTAAAATAGCGCTGTCGATTAATGTTGAAAAACAGATTGGTAGCAACGTGTGGCAAGTAAGTTATCAATTGCCCAAATTTACTCAAACGTTAGATTTTTCTCACTTACCACCCCATTTTCTGACTAACCATTTTGCGCTTAAAGGCAAAGCGGTGGTTAAAGATGACAGCATAATTACGCTAACTAATCCTAATGACATTTTAATGCTTGAAGTTTCCGATGGTTTTGATGTGAGTGAACTTAGATTTAATGCGCCGTTTATTAACTTTTCTAACAACGGCGCGTTTTATGCTGACTATTTTGTGCCACATTCATTGAAAGTAGCGGACGAATTACTAACTCGCGATGCGCTAAGTGTGACATTTTATATAACAACAAAGATGAAAAATGAGCAAAATCAGCGAATCCTCGCCATTAACAACGTATCGTCGTTAAATTTAGCGCAGTTTGTTAGTCTAACTTTACCGTCTAATGCCTCTAATCATGGTGTTTCTTTCGTTATTGAGCCAAATTTGCCAAATGAGTTTAAAGTGCAGCTTGAGCAAAATAGCGCTAAATTTATGAATTATTTTAGCCAACAGTTTAATTCCCCTTTAAACCGCGACGTTACATTTTTGATTAACGCTAATAGCAATGCGCCATACATTGGTTTTTTGGGTAGCGCACTATCAAACCAAGTTATGTTTGAGATATCAGGGCAAGATGCAGTGCAGCACCCTAGTAAATACCAACGAACAATTTATTTAACCCTAGCACATGAAGCGTTACACCTTTGGAATGCACATTTTTGGCAACCATCAGATGGTACACCGATTTGGCTATACGAAGGCTCAGCTGACTTTTTTGCCTATCGCGCAATGGTGCATTCAGGCTTAATGCCACAATCGCATTTTGAGTATTTTTTACAGCAGCAACAAAAAGAGTGTTTAGAAGGGGTTAAACAAACTGCGCTTTCACATCTGGAGTCAACGCCATCAATTGGTGCAAGTTATCCTTGTGGTCGGGTATTTTTTGAAGTGTTAGCTAACGCGTTGAATAAAAATGCTTTTGAGCTTTGGCTTGAAATTATGAACGTAAGCGAAGGGCAAAGTTATTCGGTAGAAGATGTGTATGTGTTTATTGAAAGAGCCGAATTATCTGACTCGTTAAAACACGCGTTACAAGACATCTTATTTAACAATGAAAAAGCACATGACACGCTGAAAAGCATTATTTCAGCGCAATCGAAGAACTAAACGTGTCACTTAACACGCGCAGCCAAAAGCTGCTTAGTGCATAAATCCATGTATCAAAAGTAACGGTGGTAATAAACCCCGCCGTTACTCGCCTAATTGCTCAGAATCGTTTGGCATTGGCCAGCCGCCTAAGGCTTGCCATTTATTTACAATGTAACAATAAAGCTCGGCGGTGCGCTCTGTGTCATACAGTGCGCTGTGGGCTTGGCTGTTATCGAATTCAATGCCTGCGGCGCGACATGCTTTTGCAAGCACAGTTTGACCAACTGCTAAGCCAGCTAGGGTGGTTGTATCAAAACTTACGAATGGATGAAATGGTGTACGCTTAATATTATTACGCTCAATTGCGGCATTTAAAAAGCCGTGATCAAAGGCCGCATTATGCGCTACGACAACACTGCGCTGACAACCTGCTGCTTTTTGTGCTTTGCGCACAGCTTTACAGATTTCTTTTATTGCTTCGTCTTCTTTTACCGCGCCACGCAAGGGCGAAAATGGGTCAATGCCATTAAACTCAATAGCTGATTGCTCAATATTGGCACCTTCAAACGGTTCTACGTGAAAATGTACTGTTTTGTCGATACTTAGTTCGCCTGAATCGTCCATTTTTAGTAGGCTGACAGCAATTTCTAACAATGCATCGGTTTTATTATTAAAGCCTGCGGTCTCGACGTCGATAACTACAGGAAAGAAACCGCGAAAACGCTTGGCAAATAAAGTTGTTGGTGCTTCAGCTTGAGACATATACTTACTTTCAGTGCTTATTAAGGCCGCGTATTATGTCAAAATTAGGTTGTTGCTGACCAGTAAAATATTACGCAAGGACGTTTGATTTAGGTATATTTATTGCTTAAATTTTAATAGGGTGTTGCTTGTTGCAGCGGTGTTTTAATTTAACCAAGCGTTTATCAGATTTAGGAGACCTCAGTGCGAGTAAAAAAGCAAGTACAGTGTTTGTTCGTTGGTCTGTCGATGGGTGCTGTGTTTTCTGCCAATGCGGCGCTACGTAGTTACGGCGCAGCTGAAAGCAATGCAATTTGGAATACCCCTGAAGCATCACGTTTAAGTTGTCAGTTAGAACATAATATTCCGCGCTTTGGTAAGGCGCGGTTTTTAGCGACTGCGAGTAAAGATAAACCGCTGCATTTCACCTTAGATATGCTTATTAAGCCAGAAGGGTACGATGTTGCTGATGTGCTGTCAGTACCACCTATTTGGAAAGCGGGTAATCCTGCGCGTAGCTTATTTGATGCTAATTTGTTGAAGCAGTTTGATACAGAGCTAGATTCAAAAGCATCCTGGTTACTGCTAACCGAACTTGAAAAAGGTAATGTCCCTACGTTTTATTATCAGGATTGGCATAACAGCCAAGACAAGATCAAAGTTGAATTGTCGTCGGTTAATTTTCGTCGTAATTACTTAAGCTTTTTAGAGTGTCGCGATGCGCTATTGCCATTTAGCTTCGATGATATTGCGTATACAGTTATGCGATATGAGTCGAATAGCAGTGAGTTAACGCGTGATTCGAAAAAGCGTTTAGAGAAAATAGGGTTATATTTGGAGAACGATCCTAATATTGATTCGGTGGTAATTAATGCCTACACCGATTCATACGGTGGTCGCTATATTAACCAACAACTTTCTGAAAAGCGTGCCGATGCAATTAAAAGCTACATGACTGAAAAGGGCATAGCAGCAGAGAAAATTGTTACGCAAGGGTTTGGCGAAAAACGTCATGTTGCAACCAATAACACTATTATTGGCCGTGGCAAAAACCGTCGGGTAGTTATTCAAATAGAAAAGGTATAGCGGTCTTTAGCAGGTAAGTCTGTTAAAACGGTCTCTAAATTATGATGACGAAGTTATTTCGTCATCATAATACTTACTTCACACCAACTTTCTTGCTGGTAAAAACCAATTTTAACGCGTTTACCCGATACCGTATAAAAATATGTATAGCGGCCAATGTCTTCTGTGATGGTTTCTGGCTCACCTAAGGTGTTGCGATAAAACGCCATTACGGAATCTAAGTCTTGTTTTACAAAACCGGAGATGATCATAGGGTAATCGTCTTCAAGTGCCATACGTACTTGAAAATCGTTCGGAAGGGGTACGTCGTCAATATTTGCTTGCGCCACAAAGCTAAAGCTCATTAAAACGCCCAGTGCGATACTGCAACATAACTTCTTCATTTTATCACTCCTGATCACCCATATGTGGGTTAACTTTCTAATAGTGTTAAGGATAGTCTAACGAAATCGGATGAGGTAACTATTCCTTGCAACTGGTTGTTGTCGTCTACGACAGGCAAACATCCGTGCCGATTATTTAAGAAAAAGCGAGCCGCCTCGGTCAATGGCATTGTCGCGTTGGCGAAAACCACGTCTTTATCCACTAGCTCTGAAACAGGTACTTGCTTTTCCCTTCTATTTAACGCATTTACGCCGTATTTGTCTAGTAAATACATGGTTTTAGCAAGCACACTTTTTTGTGTCACCATACCGTAAAAAAGGCCATTTTCTAAAACAGGAATATGGCGAATATTATGATCTTTCATCATTTGGTGAACATCAGCCATCGTATTGTCTAGTTCAATTGATAGCACATCACACGTCATTAACTCTGCAATTGTTTTTGTCATAACTATTAACTTATTAGTGAACTTAATATTAAGTTTAGCGCTTATTTGTTTTGTCGCTTTGCGCTAGGGCAATGTAAGCCCGAATAACTGTTGTTTTTAGCGCAATTAAACCTACCAGCACGGCATCTCAAAGTAACTATTGCAAATATAGCGTGATTTTCTAATACAATTTTCGCATTTTTACAATATAACCAATTGAAAAATATACATTAACAAAAAAAATGTTAGTTTGCCCCTATATTTAGAACAAAAGTTAATATATTGTATACAGTATATTGAATCCATGTTTTATCGATTCAATATGTCGTTCAGCAACGAAACTCGATACTGGTTTTATCGAAAAATTATGACAACAACAATTGGAAATAAACAATGAAACTTACAAAATTGGCGTTAGTGCTTGCCACATTAAGTTATGGTCAAAGTGCGTTTGCAGCCAGCGCGCCTATTTCACAAAATCAACCTAAGGTTCACCATCATGGTGTTGAGTCTAAGCGCATGGACAACGCGCCTACTGCGGTAACCACTCAACAATCAACGCACACTTTCGATCACGCGCACAAACGTATTCATACGCTTAAATCACAAAGTATGCAGCAAGCCGCTGCGGCAACGTGTGATGTGAATGCTTTAGCAACTAGTAACTCAACCCAGCTAATTAGCGAAATTAAATCGCAGGGTACAACTTGCGTTAATGAACTATTTGGTGCAGCGAGTAATATTCAAGTTGCGGCGTACGATTCAAATAATATGTATGCAGTGGCGAATCACGTTAAAAACCTTGCTGATAGCTATCAAGGCGGTGGTGATAACGATATTGAAGCATTATTTTTGTATCTGCGTGCCGGTTATTATGTGGAGTTTTATAACGACCAAGTAACGTTTGCGTCTTGGGTAAAACCAGCTGTTAAGAATGCCATTGATGCATTCGTAAACAATAGCCATTTTTACGATGACAATGATGCGCACGGTAAGACACTTTCAGAAGTACTTATCACCATGGATAGCTCTGAGCAGCAAGATGTGTATTTACCAGTGGTTGTTGAATGGCTAAACCGTTGGAATGCAAGTTACGCAGGCAAGTGGAATATGCGTGGCGCGGTAAACGGCGTATTTACAATTTTATTCCGTGGGCAATGGAATACTGAATTTAAAAATAAAATTGGCTCGGCGAATGATTTGGTAAGTGCACTTGCGAAGTTTACAACAAGTACTTATATGATCGATTCTGATGCAGAATTTATGATTGCAAATGCGGCACGTGAATTAGGCCGATTAAAACAATACCCTGGCACTATTCAAACAGCTGTTGATGCAGCGTTAAATCGCATTTTCTCTGATTATCAAATGTATGGGTATGGCGATTCGGTATGGTTAGGTGCGGCAGATACAGCGGGTTACCACGGTAGCTGTGATACCTATAATATTTGTGGATTTGAAGAGCAACTTGAATCACAAGTATTATCACAAACGTATACCTGTAGCAGCACCATTAAAATCCGTTCACAAAATATGACTAGCGCGCAGCATCAAGCAGCGTGTAGCAAAATGGGTTATGAAGAAACGTATTTCCACGGTCAATTGCAAACCAATAATACACCGGTCGCTGACGACGTGAACAGCCAACTACAAGTGAATATTTTTGACTCAAGTGACGACTACGGTAAATATGCGGGTGTTATTTTTGGTATTAACACTAATAACGGTGGTATGTACTTAGAAGGTAACCCATCAACACCGGGTAACATTCCAAACTTTGTTGCGTATGAAGCAAGCTATGCGAATGCCGACCACTTTGTATGGAACTTAGAGCACGAGTATGTACATTATCTTGATGGTCGTTTTGATTTATACGGCGGCTTTAACGCACCAACAGAAGCAATTGTGTGGTGGAGTGAAGGTGTTGCAGAGTACATTGCAAACGAAAACGATAATCCTGCGGCAATTGATACTATTAAAGATGGTTCGACTTATAGCTTAGGTACGGTATTTGAAACAACATACGATGGTTTTGACCAAGATCGTATTTACCGTTGGGGTTACTTAGCAGTTCGCTTTATGTTCGAAAATCATCGCGATGAACTAAACCAAATGTTAGCGTCAACACGTTCAGGTGATTGGGCAGGGTATAAATCACGTATCAATACCTGGGCAACAAACTATGATGCTGAGTTTACACAATGGACACAAGCGCTTGCTAACGGTGATACAAACCCACCACAAAATAAAGCACCTGTGGCATTAATCAATGGTCCATACAGTGGCGAAGTAGGCGAGTTAATTTCGTTTACAAGCAATGGCTCTTACGATGAAGAATCAAGTATCGCGTCATACAGTTGGGACTTTGGCGATGGCACATCAAGTTCAGAAGCTAACCCAAGCCACAGTTACGCAACCGCGGCAGACTATGCAGTAACACTTACTGTGACTGATTCAGAAGGTGCAAGTGCTAGCGTGTCAACTACAGCAACAGTCACAGGTACACAGCCACCAGTTGGTAATGAGCTACAAAACGGCGTAGCGCAGCAAGTAACGGGTAACACCGGCGATGAGAAACGCTTTGTTGTAAACGTACCTGCAAACGCCAGTGATTTAGAAATTACTTTAAATGGTGGTTCGGGTGATGGTGACTTATATGTGAAGTTTGGTGATGCACCAACAATGGAAAGCTATGACTGTCGTCCATATGTTGGCGGTAATAGCGAGCGTTGTACTATCGCAGAACCACAAGCGGGCACTTATCACGTAATGGTTTACGGCTATGCTAATTTTGATACGCAACTAACAGCTAACTACACAGTACAAAGTGGTGGTGGTTTTAATGTACCAAATGCGTGTGCAACAGAGGGCCCAAGTGGCGGCGGTCGTTTATACGATGGCGATGTAATGTGTCTTGCTGAACAAGAACCAATTTGGTTAAGCATTGCGGATGTAAGTGGTGCAACAAGTGTAGCTATTACTACGTCAAATGGTTCTGGTGACATTAATCTAGAATATCGTAATGGCGGTTGGCCAAGTGCTGGTAGTGTGGATGCATCATCACAAAATGTGGGTAATGGTGAGTGTATTTACATCACTAACCAAAGCGAGTACTGGGGTTATGTAAAAGTCTCAGGTACTGCAAGTGGTGCGTCGATTGTTGTCGATTTTAATACGCCAGGTTGTCGTTAATTTCCCGAAATTAACTCTCAAAAAAGCCGCATAGTGCATATTATGCGGCTTTTTTTATCGTTTGTTTTTATAGTTTGTTGCGTTTTAAATCGCGCACAATAAAGCGATTTGGATGTAGCATTTCACTGATGTGTGTTGGCACAGGCAATGGCTCATCGCAAAGGGCCGCGACCAACATTTCTGCAGCGAGTGGCGCTGTACATAGCCCGCGCGCACCTAAGCCGGAAAACACATATAAACCGTTATTTGGGTTAGGGTGAGTTTCAAAGTCGTAGTGTTTGCCGTTTCTCAGTGGCGCAAAGTTGGTCAACAAAGTGTCTTCATCGGGAACTTCACCAACGATTGGTTGGTGATCTGGGGTTGTGCAGCGAATAGCGGCTTTAGCATCGAGTATTGATTCTTCGGTGATCCCCAACTGCTCAGGGTAAAACGAGCGCAATTGATTTAAATTAATTAAGTTGTCGCTACTGCTAATTTCTCGACTCATACTACGTTTTTCGAACGTTGCGCCCATACAGTGAGTGTTATCTAACTGGGGAGTGAAATACCCTTTATGACACAGCACGGTTTTTAGCTTTAGCGATAAGTCGTTTGTCTTAACGCGGGTAACTTGACCCCGTACAGGGCTAAATGGCAGTACTTGGGTTTGTGAAAAGCGGGTGGTTAACTCACCGCAGGTGATGAACACTTGGCTAAATTCACCAACATCTTGATTGTTTGAATCAATAAGTTGATAGCCATTTTGTGTTTTTACAATATCGCTAATTTCGGTGTTAAAAACGGTATTATGTGATGTATAACTATTACTTGCAGCGAAAATAGCGTTTACTAATGCCGGTGGTTTTACCCAGCCAGCTTCACTAATAAATAAGCCAGAAAAGTTAGCTTCAAAACCGGCAATATCGTTTGCTTGTTGTGCTGATACACCGCGAATTAAAGAACTTGGCCACGCGTTTTTTTCTATAAGACGTTGTTGAATCTCTACTTTACTATCGCTGATACCATGTAATAGTACACCGCACCAATCGTGTGGATAGTGATAGCCATCATCGTGTATTTGCTGATAAACACGTTTAGCATAATAAAAGCTATGAGCAAAAAACTCGCTTATGGCATTAAAATCAGCTTGTAGATTTGGGTAAACCGCGCCTTGGTGATTATGCGACGCACCTTTTGCGAGTGCATCATCTTTACAAAAAATATCGCAAGTTATGCCTCGCTTTGCAAAGCTGTAAGCTAAGGTTGCAGTGGCAATGCCGCCGCCAATAATCGCAACTTTTTCAAGTGATTGCGTGCTACGCTCAAAATAGGCTGGTTGTGTACTGCTTTGGTTTGCTTTTTCTAATGTGCCAACCACCATTTCACGTTTACGGCCGTAGCCTTTAACTTTTTTTACGGTAAAGCCCGCATCGGCAAGGCCTCGGCGTACAAAGCCGGCGGCGGTAAAAGTGGCAAAGGTACAGTCGCTACGTCCCAGGTTGGCCATGCCATCAAATAACGACTGTTGCCACATATCAGGGTTTTTACTGGGGGCAAAACCATCAAGGTACCAGGCATCGACAATGCCGTTTTCACCGTAACAAAGCTGTGGCAGGGTGTCTTGAATATCGCCAAACCACAAATCCAATATAACGCGACCTTGATCAAACTCTAAACGATGACAGCCTGCAATGGCAGTTGGATAACTTGCGACAAGTTGCTCACTTAAGCTTGTTAACTCTGGCCAAGCAGCAAGCGCTTGTTGCAGCGCTGATTGTTCAAGCGGAAATTTTTCAAAGCTAATAAAGTGCAGTTGTTCAACTGATTTGTCGCTATCTTGGTTAAACCGCTGCCAGGTGTTTAAAAAATTTAGCCCTGTACCAAACCCCGTTTCAGCAATAACAAAGTGCCTTCTAGGATGATGTTGCCAACGCGAAGCAATATTGTTTTGTTGAAAAAACACATAATCTGACTCTAACAAGCCGTTATCGTTCGAAAAATACACATCATCAAAGTCTTGTGCGACCGGTGTGCCTGATTCATTAAACTCAATTTTTGCGTGGCGGATCATAATTATTTAAAACAAACTTAACGTAACGCTATTGTACGAGATATAGGGGGGCGGTTAAACTTGATTTAGAACAATTAAGTCTTATTTATTTAGCAGTTAAAGTTAAAATACTGTAAATTCGAAACACGTGTACGCTGAGATTAGACCAGTTTTTTGTAAATAACACGTAGAATAGAGCACAATTATCTTTGTAGAAAAGGTTTATCCATGAAAAGAGCCGTAATTACGGGTATCGGTATTGTTTCAAGTATCGGTAATAATCAAGAAGAAGTACTTGAATCATTAAAAGCAGGCCGTTCAGGCATCACATTCAATCAAGAGTTTGCAGATTTAAAATTACGTTCAAATGTGAGCGGTAGCATTGATCTTGACCCGAAAGAGCATGTTGATCGTAAAGCATTCCGTTTTATGGGTGACGCAGCAGCGTATTCATATATCTCAATGCAACAAGCAATTGAAGATGCTAGCCTAAATGAAGAGCAAGTTTCTAACCCGCGTACGGGCATTATTGTAGGTTCAGGTGGTGGTTCATCTAAGTATCAAGTTGAAGCTGCTGATATTCTTCGTGAAAAAGGCGTTAAGCGCGTAGGTCCATACATGGTACCGCGTACTATGGCATCAACTACATCAGCATGTTTAGCAACACCGTTCAAAATTAAAGGTGTTAACTACTCAATCAGTTCAGCATGTGCAACGTCAGCACACTGTATTGGAAACGCGGTTGAGCAAATTCAGTTAGGCAAACAAGATGTAATTTTTGCTGGTGGCGGTGAAGAACTTCACTGGACATTAGCAATGGAATTTGACGCGATGGGTGCATTATCAACTAAGTATAATGAAACTCCTGAGCTTGCTTCACGTACTTATGACGCAAATCGTGATGGTTTTGTTATTTCTGGCGGTGGTGGTATCGTTGTTGTTGAAGAATTAGAGCACGCGCTTGCACGTGGTGCGAAAATCTACGGTGAAATCGTAGGTTACGGCGCAACGTCAGACGGTTACGACATGGTTGCACCATCAGGTGAGGGTGCTGTTCGTTGTATGCAACAAGCACTTGCAACAGTTGAAGGTGATATTGATTACCTAAACACGCACGGTACATCAACACCGGTAGGTGATGTAAAAGAGCTTGGTGCAATTCAAGAAGTGTTTGGTGGTAAATCACCTGCAATCAGCGCAACAAAAGCAATGACAGGTCACGCTCTGGGCGCCGCTGGCGTACACGAAGCGATCTACTCAATTTTAATGCTACAAAATAACTTTGTTGCACCATCTATTAACATCGATGAATTAGATGAGCAAGCTGAAGGTTTAGATATCGTAAAAGAAGCGCGTGAAACCGAGCTTAACACTGTGATGTCAAACAGCTTTGGTTTTGGCGGCACAAACGCAACGCTTGTAATGCAAAAATACAAGGGTTAATTAGCGAACGTTTTAGTTATCGCTAAATGAATCTAAGAAAAGCCACTTAAGTGATTGAGTGGCTTTTTTATTCCCGTTAAAATAGCGTATCACCCGTTTGCCTTAATAGGACAAGTATGCGCATTCTTGCAGACCAAAATATGCCTTTGGTCGAAGAGTTTTTTTCAGAATTCGGTGAAATCACTCGATTTGCCGGTCGTGAGCTAGATCCCCAACAACTTATTGATACTGATATTCTATTGGTACGTTCAATTACCAAAGTTGATGCCAATTTATTAGCGCATGCAAACAAACTGAAATTTGTTGGCACTGCAACCATAGGCACAGATCACGTTGATCAAACGCTGTTACAGCAAAAAGGTATCGCGTTTTCCAGCGCTCCGGGCTGTAATGCAACGGCGGTTGCTGAATACGTGGTGTCGAGCCTGTTAGCGCTTGCGCAAGAAGATGGTTTTAGCTTGCGCGATAAAACGGTCGGTATTATTGGAGTAGGCAATATTGGTAGCCGCCTTGCTGTTAAACTTGAAGCTTTGGGCTGTAAGCTACTTTTGTGCGATTCGCCAAAGCAAGCTGCCGGCGAGCTAAGCGAAGGTGTGTCATTTGATACGGTGATTGAGAAAGCTGATATCTTGAGTTTTCATGTGCCATTAGTAAAAGAAGGCATTCATAAAACAAAACATTTACTTAACCACGGTAATCTAGCCAAGTTAAAATCAAATGCGATTGTGGTGAACTCATGTCGCGGTGATGTGATTGATAACTCCGCATTGCTCAACTTTATGCAAGCGGGCGGTGGATTATCGTTAGTGCTGGATGTCTGGGAGAATGAGCCGAATATTGAGCAGGCCTTACTGCCATACACACGCATTGGCTCAGTGCATATAGCCGGTCACAGCCTTGAGGGTAAAGCTGGGGGAACGGATATGTTGTATCAAGCAGTGTGTCAGCAACTTGGTAAACCAGCTAAGCATAAAATGGCAGATTTTCTCCCTCAACCTGAGTTTATGGCGGTACATTTAGGCACAACGTTTAGCGATGCAAATATTTGTCAGTTAGTACATAGCGTGTATGATGCGCGCCGCGATTATGGCTTATTAAAAAACGGCTTAAATAGCGAAGGATTCGATAGTTTAAGAAAAAACTATCCGGGACGTCGCGAATTTAGCACTTTAACGGTAAAATGCAGTTCAACTGCAAATGCAAAACGTTTAAGCCAACTGGGCTTTAACGTGATTGAGGAATAACATGTCACAAAAATTCAATGTTGCCGTTTTAGGTGCAACGGGCCTAGTAGGCCGTCAAATTATCGAAACACTAGAAGAGCGTAAGTTTCCAATTGATACTCTGTATTTATTGGCATCAGAGCGCAGTGCAGGCGAAGATATTAAGTTCGCAGGCGAAGACATTGAAGTGATTGATGTTGAGACCTTCGACTTTGCTAATGCCCATATTGCCTTGTTCTCAGCGGGTGGCAGCGTTTCGGAAAAATATGCGCCAATTGCAGCAGAAGCTGGGTGTGTGGTTATCGACAATACCTCACATTTTCGTTACGACTATGATGTGCCGTTAGTTGTGCCTGAGGTTAACCCTGAAGCACTGAGTGACTTTAGAAATCGTAATATTATCGCTAACCCGAATTGTTCAACTATTCAAATGATGGTTGCACTAAAGCCGATTTATGATGCCTATGGTATTGATCGTATTAACGTAACTACTTATCAGTCTGTTTCAGGTGGTGGTAAAAAAGCGGTAGATGAGTTAGCAAAACAAACAGCAAACCTAATGAATGCGCGTCCACTTGAAAACGACGTATTTCCTAAGCAAATCGCGTTTAATGTGATCCCACAAATTGATTCGTTTGAAGATAACGGCTACACCCGTGAAGAGATGAAAATGGTGTGGGAAACGCAGAAAATATTCGGCGATAGCAGTGTAATGGTTAACCCAACGGCTGTGCGCGTACCTGTATTTTATGGTCATGCAGAAGCGATTCACCTAGAAACGCGTATGCCGGTAGATGTTGAACATGTGAAGCAGTTATTAAACGATGCGCCTGGCGTAGAATATATCGAAGATGAGCAAGACTACCCAACACCGGTGACCGATGCGAGCGGCAATGACGCGGTATATGTTGGCCGCGTACGTCAAGATATTAGCCACCCTCACGGATTAAACCTGTGGGTTGTATCTGATAACACACGTAAAGGTGCGGCAACAAATAGTGTACAAATCGCAGAGTTGTTAATCGAACAATATCTATAATTGTCAATTCTTTGATGCCAAACAATTATACCACCGTAATTGTTTGGCATTATTCGTAACTTATTGAGTTTCAGTTTAAAGCGGCACGTTCATATACTGAGATAATGTAATCCCGCCAGTTACTTTACTAATGCTAATTAATGGATATTCAGTGTTTTCTGGTTTATAGTTTTACGCTGAAAATTATAAAAAGAGTCGCACTATTTTAAGCTGTTACAGCTAGGAAACTATAAAAATGGTGCAAACTTTGCATAAGTTTGATGTTCGAGCACCGTGTTCAAGAACATATAAACTTCTCAGAGTTAATATTAAAGGAAACCCATGCGCAGCTTCTTTTCTTCAAAAGCGATTATTTTATTTTCGGCAGTGTTGCTAGGTGCATCGACCCTATCATTCGACCTTTTTGCCGACAGCACTCGCATCCGCGGACCGAAAAACGTAGATATCGGTGAACAGGGGAAACGTTATGGGCCTATTCGCGATTCAGACACGCTATGGCGCATCGCAACAAAATTAAGACCTGATAACTCGGTAACGATTTATCAGGTAATGCAAGCGATTTATCAGAAAAACCCGAATTCTTTCCTCGATAATAATATTAATCACTTGCGCCCTGGCGCTTACTTAGCAATGCCATCAATGCGCGAGATCCGAAGCATTAATGCAGGCTTTGCCCAAGAGCGCTCAGAGCTAGATGACAAACTTTGGGATAAAAAGGTTAAAGGCGAACTTACGCAAACCGAAATCGACGTTGTTGCAAAGCAAGCAGAGCAGGCTAAAAAAGAAGATGTAATCGTTGCTAAAAAAGAGCTGAGTGACGAAATTAAGCAGGCAAAAGAAGCACAAAATGAGAAGTTAGAGCAGCTTAAAGACGAATTTAAATCATCGGTTGATAACGTTGAGGCAATTCTTAACGAAAATGAAAATCTGAAAAAGCAAGTTACCAGCTTATCAACTGAACTTGAGCATATTCGCGGTCAATTAGACAGCGATAGACAAACACTAGACGAATTAAAAGCGCTACTTGCTGACCAGCATCGCATTCTTGCAGAACAAGAAGCCAAGGCTAAGGCTGAGGCGGAATCATTTAGTTTACAAAATTTGACTAATAACCCACTGCTGTTAGTAGTGCTTGCACTTATTCCAGGGTTTTTAATTGTTGGCGGCGCAATTTATTGGTTTAAATCGCGTGCGAATAAAGTTGAACCTGAAGAACCTATTTTTGATACACCAATGTCAAAGGTACCAGACCCTATCGTAAACGATACGTTAGATGATGATTTAAGCGATGGGTTAGATGACGTTCTGGCTGATAACACAGTAGACGATGATTTAAGTTCAGGTTTAGATCAAGGTTTAGACGACCCATTTGATGATGTGCTCGATCAAAGCTTTGACGATGCATTAGACGATGATGTTGTTGCACTTGATGATGATCTAGACGATACACTGGGCGAACCTGAAGACTTGCTCTACGAAGATGAAGAGCCAGCGCTTGAAGAAACTAACTCGCTGCTAGATCAAGACGAGCTTGATGGCTTACTAGGTGATGCGCTTGATGATGATTTGCTAGATGAAAGTGATTCAGATGATCTCGTGCCAGATTTAAATAATGATAGTGCAGACGACGAATTAGCAGATGTTGACGATATTGATGCGATTCTAGCGCAAGATTTTGACACAGGCGCTGATAGCGATGATGTGGCGATTGACGAAATAGCAGAAAGCGATAGTGAAATTGAACTAGATATTCCAGAAGAGCAAGAGCCGCTCAGTCAGGAAGAGCCTGATGTAGCTGATGTCGATGCTATTATGGATGAGCTAAGTAATGATGAGCTAGAGTCTGAAGTAACAGAAAGCGAAGAAGAGAAAGAACCTGAAATCCAATTAGATATGGATGATATTGATGCGATGATCAATGAGGTTGAGGCTGATGATACCGACCTAACCAATCTTGATGCATTAATCGAAGAGGCTAACTCAGATGCAGAACGTTTAGCTGCGCAACAAGCCGCTGCGGAAGCTATTGCAAACACAGACACATCAGAAAATGAACTTGAAGATTCGCTTGATTCAGATGATATTTCTGTTGATACATTAGAGGAACAAGCAGCGGAAGTTGAGACAAGCGATGTTGATGATATTGACGCATTGTTAGATGAAGCTGCGCAGTCAACAGAAGCTACTGAGTCAGGTGATGATATTGATGCCTTATTAGAGCAGACAGCTGAAAGTGATAATGGTTCGGCACTTGATGACATCGATGAGCTAATTGAACAAAGTGTAGAACCAGAATCTGAATTAGATGTGACAGAGTCAAATGATACTGAAATTGATGTTGATGATGTAAATGTTGAAGCAGCTGCCCTTGAAGATGAAATCAGCTCTGAAGCGTTAGACGAACCAGTAGAAGAATCAATTGAAGAGTCACACGAAGACTCGTTGGATGACACACTTGCATCAAGTGAAGATGCGCTAGATGAACTTGATACGATTGCGTCAGAAGCGGAAGAATTCGAAGCGCTTGAGTCTGATGAAGCGTCTAGTGATGCTGATATCGCTGAAATTGATGTTGATGATTTAAACGATGAAGCAGCTGCCCTTGAAGACGAAATAATCTCTGAAGAATTAGATGAGTCAGTCGAAGAGTCACTAGATGATTCATTTGCATCAAGTGAAGAGACGCTAGATGAATTAGATGAACTTGATGCGATTGAGCCAGAAGCGCAAGAATTAGAAGTGCTTGAACTTGATGAAGCGTCTAGTGAAGCTGATATCGCTGAAAAAATTGATGTTGATGATGTAAACGATGAAGCAGCTGCCCTTGAAGATGAAATAATCTCTGAAGAGTTAGACGAGCCAGTAGACGAATTACTAGATAATTCACTCGAAGAGTCGTTGGATGACACACTTACATCAAGTGAAGAGACGCTAGAGGAATTAGATGAACTTGATGCGATTGAGCCAGAAGCGCAAGAATTAGAAGCGTTTGAATCTGATGAAGCGTCTAGTGATGCCGATATCGCTGAAGTTGATGATGTAAACGATGAAGCAGCCACCCTTGAAAACGAAATCATCTCTGAAGAATTAGATGAGCGAGTAGAAGAATCAATTGAAGAGTCGTTAGATGATTTACCTGTATCTAATGAACAGGCGCTAGACGAGTTCGATGAACTTGACGCACTTGAGCCACAAATAACAGCCTCAGAAGATATTGACGCACTTGAGTCTGATTTAACAGATATTGATGCAAACAACTTCGAAAATTTAACTGAGCAAACGGCCGAGCATGATTTATCGATGCTTGATGAATCTGCATCTGACGTGCATACAGCAGATGAAGCGTTACTCGATGCACTTGATGGTGACGATGCATTATTAGATGCGCTTGATGAGCCACTTGAAATAGCTGAGCAGAATGGATCAGTAGAAAGTGATGAGGCAACGGATACGCTTGAGCCAGAGCAATTGCTTGAAGATATGGCTTTTCCTGATGGTGAATCGTTAAATGACGATGAATTAGAGAATGATCTTAATGACACGCTTGATATTGGCATCGACGACAGCATTTTATCTGAAGAAAATGTTGATTTTGGTGATGATCCATTAGCAATTGATGTCGATCTTGGTGCTGAAGATGAGCGTTTGTCTGAGCAATTTGAGAGTGACGAGCAATTACGCGCTGATACACCAAGTCAAACGCTTGATGAATACCCAGAGCTTGAACTGGATGAAGCGCTTGAAGAGCTTGATGCGCCAGTATTTGATAACGAGCAACCGTTACCAGAAATTGAACAAGCGCAAGCAATTAATGATGAAGTTATTACAACAGAAGATTTATCAGCGACAGAATCAGAAAATGACGACTTACTTGATGATGATTTGTTAGGTAGCGACCTAGACAATAGCAATGATATGCTAATCGATGAGTTAGAGAGCACTGATTTTGACAGCTTGTTGAATGAATTAGCAGAGCCTGAGCCTATTTCTAGTGAATCTCAGAAAGATTTTGAATTAGATTTTGATTCTTTACTTGATGAAAAGTCAGAAGCGGAACCGTTTGAAGTAGAAGAGATTGATACTGCCGAATCAGATTATTTAGATATTGATGATCTGCTTGACGAAAGTGATGATTTAGACGCCGATAATGAGCCTTATCAAAATGTAGATATGGACGTTGGTTTAGGTGATTTTGAGGATTTACTGGCTGGGGAAGACTCACTAGATGTAGATACCGAGAACCAAGGTTTTTCTGCAAAACTAGACCTTGCTCGCGCATACCTTGAAATTAACGATTCAGAAAGTGCGCTGAAAGTTATTGACGAAGTGATCAAAGACGGCCCGCCTGAAGTACAAGACGAAGCGCTTGCATTAAAACAGCAACTGTCTTAAGTTTAATTTGAAAAAGCCCGCATAGCGGGCTTTTTTATACTTGGTATCAAGACAAGCTCTCGGTATAATTAGGGTTTTTCAAATTCATGGAATAGTGTTCATGCGAGTCGCTCTAGGCGTAGAATATGATGGTTCTCAGTACAGTGGTTGGCAGCGCCAGCAACACGTAAACAGTGTACAAGAAGAGCTCGAAAACGCGCTTTCAAAGATCTGTAACGAAAAAATAGAAGTGACTTGTGCGGGTAGAACCGATGCTGGTGTACATGGAACAGGGCAGGTAGTGCATTTTGACACCACCGCTGATAGAGCCATGGTAGCGTTTACGCTCGGTGTGAATGCCAACTTACCGGATGCCATTGCAATTCGCTGGGCAAAACAAGTAAGTGAAGACTTTCATGCGCGTTATAGCGCTACAGCAAGACGCTATCGCTACATTATATATAACAGTACTTATCGACCAGGCATTTTACGTTCGGGTCTTAGTCATTATCACCACCCACTCGATGTAAAACAAATGCAGTTAGCTGCGCCTTATTTGTTGGGCGAGCAAGACTTTACATCGGTGCGCGCTGTGCATTGTCAATCAAAAACGCCATTTCGAAACATTATGCATTTAAATGTTGAACGTTATAACGACTTTATTGTGATTGATATTAAAGCCAATGCGTTTGTTCACCACATGGTACGAAATATTGCCGGATGTTTAATTGATATTGGCCAAGGCAAGTACCCACCAGAGTGGATGCAACAAGTATTAGCGCTTAAAGATCGCACCCAGGCATCTGCAACGGCAAAGCCTGGTGGGTTATATTTAGTGGAAGTGGACTACCCTGAACATTTTGAAATACCTAAATCGAATCCAGGGCCGCTATTTTTACCAAATAGCTTATAAAAAACCGATTAATTAACACAATTTAGCGACATATTAGACCAGTTTTTTATACCTTAGTCGCACGATTAGTGTTTTAATTGCAAAAATTTTCTGTGTAGTTCAAAGCAGATATAGCAGTGAGAGAGATTTAAATGAGCTGGTTAGAAAAAATCTTACCAAAAACAACCAAGTCTACGGGTCGTAAAGAAATTCCTGAAGGTGTTTGGGCGAAATGTGGTGATTGTGACACGATCGTTTACAAGGCAGAACTAGAAAAACAACAACATGTTTGCCCTAAATGTGATCATCATATGCGTATTGGCGCACGTAAACGTCTTGAGCAGTTTTTAGATGACGGTGAGCGTCTAGAGCTTGGTCAAGAGTTTGAGCCAAAAGATGTTTTAAAATTTAAAGACTCAAAGAAATACTCAGACCGTATTTCAAGCGCACAAAAAGTAAGTGGCGAAAAAGACGCACTTGTTGCGATGACTGGCCGCTTAAAAGGTGTACCTGTTGCAGCTGTGGCATTTGAATTCTCATTTATGGGTGGTTCAATGGCATCGGTTGTTGGTGCGCGCTTTGTTGAAGCAGTTAACAAATGCTTAGAGCATAAAATGCCTCTAATTTGTTTCTCTGCATCAGGTGGTGCACGTATGCAAGAAGCCCTTATGTCACTAATGCAAATGGCAAAAACCAGTGCTGCACTGGATAAAATGAGCGAGCAAGGCTTGCCGTTTATTTCAGTACTTACTGACCCAACTATGGGTGGTGTTTCTGCGTCATTAGCAATGTTAGGTGATATTAATATTGCTGAGCCGAAAGCGCTTATTGGTTTTGCTGGTCCGCGTGTAATTGAGCAAACAGTACGTGAAACGTTACCAGAAGGTTTTCAGCGCTCTGAATTCCTATTAGAGCACGGCGCAATTGATATGATTGTTGACCGTCGTGAAATGCGTGACACCATTGCACGCCTAGTTGCGAAATATATGCACTTGCCGTCAACTGAACAAGAGCATAGAATTGCATAATCTAAACTGATTTAGCAACTTATTGCACTATGACACATGTTGTACCAAGCCAATCATCGAGTCTAGATGATTGGCTTTGTTATTTAGAAAGTATTCATCCTTCAAACATTGATATGGGTTTAACGCGCGTTCGCCGAGTCGGTGAAAAGCTCGGCTATACCGCACTTCCTAATGTTATTTTAATCGCAGGTACCAATGGTAAAGGCACAACTGCACGTTGTTTAGAAGCCTTACTGCTATCTCAAGGTTATTCAGTTGGCACTTATGCATCACCCCATTTAATTCGTTATAACGAACGTGTACGTATTAATGGTTCGGAATTACCAGACCAAGATCATGTCGCAGCGTTTCATGCGCTAGAGCAGGGGCGTGGTGAAATTAGTCTGACTTATTTTGAATTTGGCACACTGGCGGCACTTGAAGTATTTAAGCAAAAACAGCCAGATTACATTTTATTAGAAGTAGGGTTAGGCGGGCGCTTAGACGCAACTAATATTGTAGAGCCCATCGCTTCTGTTATTACAACTATCGATTTGGACCATAAAGAATACTTAGGTGATACACGTGAGTTAGTTGGTCGCGAAAAAGCAGGTATTTTCAGAGCTAATGCCCCTGCGATTGTTGGTGATTTGGCTATCCCAAGCTCTATTTGGCAATATGCAGAAGAGCTGGGCACACAGGTAACTGCGGCACAGCAAAACTATTCGTTTGCACTGACAACTGATTTGCTAACGTACCAAAATGGCGATTTAACCTTGTCTTTACCGGTACCGAATATTCCAGCGCAAAATGTGGCAACGGCGATTACAACGCTTTACACACTAGGTTTGCTGCCAAATGAAAACACCATTTGTGATGTATTGGCTAACCTTACGGTTGAAGGACGTTTTCAATGCTTGAGCGAACAGCCCTTGGTGTATGCGGATGTTGCACACAATCCTGAATCGGCACGATACTTAGCATCGAAATTAGCGACCTATAAAGCACTAGGTAAAACGGTCATTGCACTTACCGGAATGCTGCAAGACAAAGACCAAAAAGCGGTGTTTAATGCGGTTAAGTCAAATATTGATCAATGGCATTTAGCCAATCTAATGTGCTTTAGAGGCGATAAAGCCGATAATTTATTACAGCAATTACACAGTGAAGTGGACAAGCCAAATGCAACAATTCATGACAGTGTCGCAAGTGGCTTGCAATCGGTTTTAGCAAATATGACGGAAGATCAGTTGCTAATTGTATTTGGCTCATTCTACACTGTGGCTGATGCAATCGCGTTTTGGCAAAATAAGGAGTAAAGGTGAATAGTCAATTTATCAATCGCTTAGTGGGTACGGTTATTGTTGTAACAGCGGCGATTGTATTTATTCCTAATATATTAGATGGCGAAAAAGTACAAAAACGCGAAACGTTTAAAGATATACCTGAACGCCCAGAATTTAAAGCTATCGATTTAGATCCAGAACCCGATCAAGTACTTGCACGTGAGTCATTGCCAAGTACGCCAGTGATTGAAGAAGACGCAATCGATGAAGGCGACAATTCGCCATTCAATAGTGATTTAGTCGAACAAGCGCAAAATGAAGCCGAGTTTACGGAAGAAAAGAAAGTTGCAACGGTTGATTTAGGTGAAACACCAACGGTGAACGATACTAAAGTTGAACCGAAAGTTGCGGTTAAACGACCTGAAAAAAGCAATCTTGAGGATTTCGCTTGGGTGATTCAATTAGGTAGTTTTTCTCATAAAGCGAACGTTGAATCGTTACTTGCGAAGCTTAAAGGTGCGGGCTTTACCGCGTTTACAAAACCGATTAAAACCCCATCAGGCACACTAACAAAAGTGTTTGTAGGGCCTGAGTTAGATAAGCAAAAGTTAGAATCACAATTACCCCAATTGAAAAAATTAACCAAGCTGAATGGCCGAGTGACACAATTTGAAATCACAAATTGAGCTGGCAATTAGGCGTAAGCTTATATAAAATGCGCGCGAAACATAAAAGGGCAGGTTAATATGATCTGGGTAGATTACACCATTTTGGGTATCATCGGACTTTCATCCTTAGTAAGTTTGATGCGCGGCTTTGTTAAAGAAGCAATGTCGCTTGCTGTTTGGATCGCTGCCTTTTTTATCTCAAGCATGTTTTATGAACATCTCGCCGTCTTCCTTGCTGACACTATCTCCGAACCCCTAGTACGTAATGGCGCTGCAATCGCAATCTTGTTTTTCTCTACCTTGATTGTTGGCAGTTTAGTGAATTATGTACTTGGAGAACTCGTTCAGCGCACAGGTTTATCAGGTACAGACCGAATTATTGGTCTAGTGTTTGGCGCATTGCGTGGCGTGCTCATAATTAGTGCACTATTATTTTTTCTCGATGCTTTCACCAGTGCCCCAAGTAAAGACTGGTGGAGTAGTTCAAGTTTAATTCCAGAGTTTAGCTTTATTATCGAATGGTTTTTTGAATACCTCGAAGATAATTCAAGCTTCTTAACTCAATAACCCCTTATCAGGCGAGGATTTTTCTCATGTGTGGTATCGTTGGTATCGTCGGAACTACCCCGGTAAATCAAACTCTTTATGACGGTTTAACCGTTTTACAGCACCGTGGTCAGGATGCGGCGGGTATTATTACCATTGACAATAACACCTTTAGCTTACGTAAAGACAATGGCCTAGTGAAAGATGTATTTCACACACGCCATATGAAGCGTTTACAAGGCGATATGGGTATTGGTCATGTTCGTTACCCAACGGCTGGTTCTTCAAGCTCAGCTGAAGCACAACCGTTTTATGTAAACTCGCCATTTGGTATTGCGCTTGCGCACAATGGCAACTTAACCAATGCAGAAGCGTTAAAAGAAGATTTGTTCAAAACAGCAAAGCGCCACGTTAACACCACATCAGATTCAGAAGTATTACTGAATATCTTAGCCCATGAACTAGCCAAACCGAATAAACTTGAGCTATCGCCAGAAGATGTATTTACTGCGGTAACGACTGTAAACAGCAAAGTTGTTGGTGGTTACGCGTCAATTGCGATGATTATCGGCCACGGTATGATCGCATTTCGTGATGCTAACGGTATTCGCCCACTGGTATTTGGTAAACGCGAAACTGAGCAAGGTGTTGAGTACATGTTTGCATCAGAAAGTGTTGCACTTGATGCGTGTGGTTTTGAATTTATTCGTGATGTTGCGCCAGGCGAAGCCATTTTTGTATCAAAAGATGGTCAGCTACATTCACAGCATTGTGCACAAAATGCAGCATACAGCCCATGTATTTTCGAATTTGTATACTTCGCACGTCCAGATTCGACAATCGATAAAATCTCGGTTTACGCTGCACGTGTAAACATGGGTACTAAACTAGGTGAAAAAGTAAAACGCGAATGGGCTGACAAAGAAATTGATGTTGTTATTCCAATTCCTGAAACTTCGTGTGATATCGCGCTAGAAATGGCAAACGTACTTGACCTTCCTTATCGTCAGGGCTTCGTTAAAAACCGTTACATTGGCCGTACTTTCATTATGCCAGGTCAAGAACTACGTAAAAAATCGGTTCGCCGTAAGCTAAATGCCATCGCACAAGAGTTTAAAGGCAAAAACGTATTACTTGTAGATGACTCAATTGTACGTGGTACAACATCGGCACAGATTGTTGAAATGGCGCGCGAAGCAGGTGCTAAGAATGTTTATTTTGCATCAGCAGCACCGGAAATTCGTTTCCCGAACGTATATGGTGTTGATATGCCATCAGCGCAAGAGCTGATTGCACATGGCCGCGAAGTTGAAGATATCAATGCAAGCATTGGTGCAGATGGCCTAATTTATCAATCACTGCCTGATCTTATTAGTGCTGTAAGTAAAGAAAACCCTGAAATCAGCAACTTCGAAACATCTGTTTTCGATGGTAACTACGTTACAGGTGATATTGACCAAGCTTACTTAAATCGTATCGATGCACTGCGTAATGATGCGGCTAAATCTGGTCGCGAATCAGCGATGTCATCGGGTTTAGAGCTTCATAACCAAGATGCGAGTGAATAATTTCTAAGAAGTTAATCGATAAAAAAGGAGCTTAAAGCTCCTTTTTGTTTTTATTAACTATATAGTTTGCTGGAAATAGGAATTAATTGATTTTAGCCTGATGTAAACATAGGTCCAAAGCCCGATGTCCACATAATTGCGGTTGCCGCAAGAATTATCACCAGTAACACTAAACCGCAGGTCACTACTGAACTTGCGTAAATAAAACCTCGCTCTTCAGGAATGTGCATTAAAATAGGCACGCCGGTATACAGTAAGTACACTGAGTAAGCGACCGCGCCACAACCCACAATCACGATAAACCAAAGCTCTGGATATACCGCAGCAAGCGCCGA
This sequence comes from Pseudoalteromonas sp. NS-SX12, assembly GCF_057367955.1. Taxonomy (NCBI): domain Bacteria; kingdom Pseudomonadati; phylum Pseudomonadota; class Gammaproteobacteria; order Alteromonadales; family Pseudoalteromonadaceae; genus Pseudoalteromonas; species Pseudoalteromonas sp. NS-SX12. The sequence continues at coordinate 1,949,836 of NZ_CM170634.1, forward strand.
CATAAAAATAGGTGTTGAAGTGTAAGCTGCAAGCTCAAGTGTTTGTGTATAGCTTGGCTCTGCACCAAACGTAATTGCCATCCAATGCGCTAGGTAGGCAAGTGTAAATACGCCGGCAATAAGGGCGAAGTACATTGATATCGCAAGTAGCATTGCACTTGATTCAGTTAAGAAAATCCGGTCGCCTACGCCAACACTCCAGCCTAAGTAAACCGATGAAAAATACCCCATAATGCTTGGTACTAAAGCAATCAGTAAAATGTGTGACATGCTGTACCCAAAGCTTTCGTGGCGAGCATCAATTGTTTGCCATTCTTCTTTTGGGTGAGCATATAAGCCCCAAAGATGATTTAATATCATATTGTGTTCCTTGTATTACCCTAAACGGATTGGCTAATGTGGTTTTTGACTTCAAATTCATCACTTAGCGTTTGTTGTTTTTTTAAACAAGCTCACTACTACTTATTGGTTATTGTTAATAAAATGTCAAGAAATATAATTTAGGGTTGCTTTTGAAATCTGATAAAGAGCAATCTAAGCAAAGGCGGTGCAAGAAGAATCAAGACTTAGTTTAAGTTGTTATGATAAAATTAATTATTATTCATTTTTGTCTAACATAGATATGAGTCTAGCGAAATATCAGGAACTATTAGCGCCCATTTATCAGTTTTTACAGTGTGAAACTCCCGATGAATGGATCACTGAAGCCAAAAAAGCAGAAAACTTACCTGTTTTATTACTCGATCATTTAATTTGTGAATTAAAAGCTGGGCAAACGGCTATGTGGCTAATTCGTAAATATGCCGCAGACAAAAAAAGTGGCCAAGCTTTGCTTGAGTGGTTTCAGCCTTATGAGAAGTTTGTCTATAAAAAAGAAGGTTCGCTTGAATCCTTGGCTGAACATTACAAATTAAGTAAAGAAGTTGTGCCAAAGAGTGACTCTAACTTTGGCCAAGACTTAATTGATAAAATGGTATTGCTAATTAAAGAAGAGCTTCATCATTTTTACCAAGTATTAGAGATAATGGTTGCTCGTGGTATTGAATATGAAAATATTACGGCAAGCCGTTACGCTAAAGGCATGATGACTCATGTACGTACCCACGAGCCTGCAATCTTGGTTGATAAACTGATTTGTGGCGCTTACATTGAGGCACGTTCTTGCGAGCGTTTTGCCAAGCTCGCATCACACTTAGATGATGAATTGTGTAAGTTCTATATTTCATTGCTTCGCTCAGAAGCGCGTCATTATGAAGATTATCTGGCCCTTGCAGAGCAAGTTGCCGGAGAAGATATTTCCGATCGCGTAAAGTTCTTCGGTGAAATAGAAGCCGAGCTTATTTCATCACCGGATGATGATTTTAAATTTCACAGTGGAAAACCAAAAGAGCGCAGTTAGCGCTCTTTTGGATTGTGTTACATTTTATAAAGGCTCGCTAATCAGTTTAATGCCTTGTTGTGATGCCTCGATATACCATAAATCAGTATACCAATCGCCAAGTACATAGCGCGTTTTATTATTATCATACTTATGCACATTAGGGCGGTGAGTGTGGCCGTGGATCATCTGGCTGACGTTAAATTTAGTAAAGGTGTCACTCACAGCTTGCTCGTTAACATCCATAATGGCCTGTGACTTCATTTTTTTTGATTGTTTGCTGTGAGCACGAATCTTAGCCGCTTTTTTTTGGCGAAAACTGAGCGGTAAATTAAGCATTAATGTTTGCCACCACCAAGAGCGACTTTTTTTACGAAATTTTTGGTATTCGATATCGTCGGTGCAAAGCTCATCGCCATGACAAACTAGCGTTGGCGTGCCGTATAAATTAATGACTGTTTGCTCAGGCAGGAGTGTCATATTGCAGGCTTTGGCGTAGCGCTTTTTAATTAAAAAGTCGCGATTACCATGGGTAAAATAGAGTTTGATGCCTGCCTGACTCAATTCGTTTAATTTATTGGCAACTTTTTGATTGAGTGCTGTTTGATTGTCATCGCCAATCCAGGCTTCAAAAAAGTCACCCAAAATATACAGGGCATCTACCGATTTTGCGTTCTGCTTTAAGTTATCTATAAAGTTAAAAAAGCCTTGATTGATCAAGGAGGTGTCGTCGCTTAAGTGCAGATCTGCAATAAAGTAGGTTTTATTCATAATAGATAAGAATTTGCCCCAGTTACCCGAGGCAAATATGCTTATTAAGCGTCGATAGTTACGCTTTCAATCACAACTGAATCAAGCGGTACGTCTTGGTGGAAACCATAACTACCTGTTGGTACTGCTTTGATTTTCTCTACGATGTCCATGCCTTCAACAATCTCGCCAAATACACAGTAACCCCAACCTTGCGATGTTTCGCTAGTGAAGTTTAAGAAGTCATTGTTGTTCACATTAATGAAAAACTGTGCTGTTGCTGAGTGTGGATCTGGCGTACGCGCCATTGCAATCGTACCTACTTTATTTTCTAGGCCGTTATTTGCTTCGTTTTCAATTGGTGCTTGAACGTCTTTTTGTTCCATATCAGCAGTGAAACCACCACCTTGAACCATAAAGCCGTCAATAACACGGTGGAAGATAGTACCGTCGTAAAAACCCGATTTTACGTAGTTAATAAAGTTTTCTACTGTTTTCGGTGCTTTTTCTGCATTTAAAGCGATTTTGATGTCGCCAAAATTGGTTTTAATAGTAACCATGTTTATTCCAACTGTTAGTTTTTAATAAGTGTCAGGCTATTTTATAAAATATCTGGTAATAGAACAAAGAAAGATTTATCCGTTAACCACAACCATGTTAAAATGCCGCTTTAGTATGCGCAAACATAGAGGAAATTATAAATGTTGCAGATTTACAACACACTTACACGACAAAAAGAAGCCTTTAAACCACTTGTAGCTGGCAAAGTAGGCATGTATGTGTGTGGTATCACCATTTATGATTACTGTCACGTTGGTCATGCACGCACGTATGTGTCGTTTGATGTGATGAATCGTTTTCTTCGCTACAGTGGCTTTGATGTTACTTATGTGCGTAATATCACAGACGTTGATGATAAAATTATTAAACGTGCAAACGAAAATGGCGAAGCAATTGATGCGCTAACCGTACGTATGACCAAAGCGATGCACGAAGATTTTGATGCTCTGAATATGTTGCCAGCTGATATCGAGCCAACAGTAACCGGTCATATGGATGAAATCATTGAGATGATTGAACGTTTGATTGAAAAAAAGCATGCCTATGTAGCAAGCAACGGTGATGTGCTTTTCGATGTATCAACCTTTGAGCAGTACGGTTCACTGTCGCAACAAGATTTAGATATGTTGCAGGCAGGCGCGCGCGTAGACGTTGCTGTAGGCAAAGACGATCCACTTGATTTTGTACTTTGGAAAAAAGCTAAAGCAGACGAACCATCATGGTCAAGCCCGTGGGGAGAAGGTCGCCCAGGTTGGCATATTGAATGTTCAGCAATGAGCAACAAGCATTTAGGCGCGCATTTTGATATTCACGGCGGTGGTTCAGATTTACAATTCCCTCACCACGAGAATGAAATTGCCCAGTCATGCTGCGCTACCGGTGAAAAGTATGTGAATACGTGGATCCACACTGGCATGGTACAAGTAAATAAAGAAAAAATGTCTAAGTCGTTAGGCAACTTCTTTACTTTGCGTGATGTACTGAAAGAGTATGATCGTGAATCGGTACGCTTTTTCTTAATTAACGGTCATTATCGTAGCCAGCTAAATTACTCAACCGAGAATTTAGAACAAGCGCGTGCAGCAATGGAGCGTATCTATACCGCACTTCGTGGTGTTGAGGTGGTCGAAACATCACTTGAAAATGACTATGTAGTACGCTTCAACACTGCGATGAATGATGATTTTAATACACCTGAAGCATTGCCTGTTATTTTTGAACTGGCAAAAGAAATTAACCGTTTAAAAGATGAAGATGCGAACCAAGCTGGTCAACTTGCATTTATTCTTAAAACACTCGGTGAAATTCTAGGCATCGCACAGCAAGATCCTGAAAGCTTTTTGCAAGGTGAGCAAGCCGATGATGAAGTAGCAGAAATTGAAGCGCTGATTTTACAGCGTAATCAAGCACGTGCTGACAAAAACTGGGCACTAGCAGATGAAGCCCGTGATAAGCTAACCGCTATGGGTGTTGTGCTAGAGGATAGCACAGGTAAAACAACGTGGCGTAAAGCTTAACTTTTTAAGTTTGAACAATAAAAAAGGTTGCCACGGCAACCTTTTTTATTGGGATTAGAACTCTAAACTCTAGCTGTGATATGTCTCACATGCTTCAAGCGTGTTAGCAATTAAGCTCGCCACTGTCATTGGGCCAACACCACCTGGTACAGGGGTAATAAAGCTCGCGTTTTCAGCTGCAACATCATATGCCACATCACCCACTAGTTGACCTGACTCTAAACGGTTAATACCTACATCAATAACAATTGCGCCTTTTTTAATCCACTCACCAGGAATAAATTCAGCTTTACCTACAGCCACAACGACTAAGTCAGCACGGCGAACGTGCTCTTCAAGGTTTTTAGTAAACTTATGACAAACCGTTGTTGTACAACCAGCAAGTAACAGTTCTAACGCCATTGGGCGACCTACAATATTAGATGCACCAACAACCACTGCGTCCATACCTTTGTATTTAACGCCAGTTGAATCAAGCAATGTGATAATACCTTTAGGAGTACATGGACGAAGCGCAGGCATACGCTGTGCTAATCGACCTACGTTATAAGGGTGGAAGCCATCAACATCTTTATGTGGTGTAATTCTTTCTAAGATTTGCTCTGCGTCTAAACCTTCAGGTAACGGTAACTGTACTAAGATACCGTCAACTTCTGAGTCATTGTTTAGCTGTTCTACTAAATCGAGTAGTTGCTGTTGTGTTGCATCACCAGGTAAATCGAACGACTTAGACACAAAACCCACTTCTTCACATGCCTTACGTTTTGAGCCAACATAAACTTGACTAGCAGGATCTTGACCTACTAACACAACCGCTAGGCCGGGGGCGCGTAGTCCTTGTGCTTTACGTTCTGCTACACGTTCTGCAACAGATGTTCTAACTTGTTTTGCAATTGCTTTGCCGTCAATGATGTTTGCTGACATTAAAAAACCTACATATAAGATACTAAAGTGTGGAGTGGGGCGCATTTTCTCATGAATTTAAACAATAGCCAACAGGTGTTAGCGGACAAATGTCCGATATGTTTGGTTATCTTTTATGCGTTAAAGTCATGCTTTTAACAAAATGTGAACACTTAGGGTTAAATTTAACCAGTTGAACAGTTTTTTCAAAAAAAAGGTTTGACGGGGCAAGGTCAAATCACTATTATGCACCCCGTTGTTTACGAGCACTCACATGAATGTTCAAAACAGTCGGCGTTTAGCGCAGCTTGGTAGCGCACTTGGTTTGGGTCCAAGGGGTCGCAGGTTCAAATCCTGCAACGCCGACCACTTTTTTATAAAGGGTTTCTGCACGTAAGGTGTGGTTCGAAATGCGCCCGTAGCTCAGCCGGATAGAGCAACGGCCTTCTAAGCCGTCGGTCGAAGGTTCGAATCCTTCCGGGTGCGCCATTTTATAAAAGTAAACAACACACTGCATAAAGTAGTGGCGGCTGTAGCTCAGTTGGTAGAGCCCTGGATTGTGATTCCGGTTGTCGCGAGTTCAAGTCTCGTCAGTCGCCCCATCTTACTTTAGTACTGTTTCGGCGTTTAGCGCAGCTTGGTAGCGCACTTGGTTTGGGTCCAAGGGGTCGCAGGTTCAAATCCTGCAACGCCGACCATTTTTACAGTACACATATCTTATAGTCGGCGTTTAGCGCAGCTTGGTAGCGCACTTGGTTTGGGTCCAAGGGGTCGCAGGTTCAAATCCTGCAACGCCGACCACTTTATCTCCCTCAAAAATCTTTCATTTTGCTTCAAAATTCATCGAAATTATCCGTGTTTTTATCCATTTTCATTAATTTCACTAGGATGCTCGACTATCTCAATTATTGCGTTATAATGCCGCGTCTAAAGTTTAACTTGAAACGCTTCATACCAATCTGATAAGCAAATTTGATGGTTTGATTATCAGATTGGTATTAGGGTTATTCCACAGTGAGCAATAAAGCGATACACACTCTTTTTTGCACATGTCACTGGGTAAAGGAAGGCGTAAAAACGCCATATTTAAAAGATTGAGGTAAAACATGCAAGTTTCTGTTGAGACTACTCAAGGCCTAGAGCGCCGCATTACAATCACTGTTCCAGCTGAGAACATTGATACAGAAGTTAAAAAACGCTTACAACAACTTTCAAAAACACAGCGTATCGATGGTTTCCGTCCAGGCAAGGTTCCTGTGTCTATCATCAATAAGCGTTACGGTGCAGCAGTACGTCAAGAAGTTGCTGGTGACCTTATGCAACGTCAGTACATTGATGCGGTAATCGCTGAGAAACTAAACCCAGCTGGCGCGCCTTCATTTGAGCCAAAAACGCTTGAAGCTGGTAAAGACCTAGAATTCTCTGCAACTTTTGAAGTTTACCCAGAAGTTGAAATCAAAGATTTAGAAAAAATCTCAGTAGAGAAACCAGTTGCAGAAGTAACTGACGCAGATCTTGAAAACATGCTTGTAACACTTCGCAAGCAGCACGCTACTTGGGTTGAAACTGAAGAAGCAGCTGCAGCAGAAAGCCGTGTAACAATCGATTTCGTAGGTACTATCGACGGTGAAGAGTTTGAAGGCGGTAAAGCTGAAAACTTCCCACTAGAACTTGGTCAAGGTCGTATGATCCCAGGTTTCGAAGACGGCATCGTTGGTAAGAAAGCGGGCGAAGAAGTTGTTGTTGACGTAACTTTCCCTGAAGAATACCACGCAGAAAACCTTAAAGGTAAGCCTGCTCAGTTCACTATCACTGTAAACAAAGTTGAAGTTCAAGAGCTTCCTGAACTTACAGATGAATTCGCAGTAACATTCGGTGTTGCAGAAGGCGGTTTAGACGCACTTAAAGAAGAAGTGAAGAAAAACATGAGCCGTGAACTTGACCAAGCTGTTAAAGCACAGGTTAAAGATCAGGTAATTAAAGGTCTTCTTGAAACTAACGAAATCGAAGCGCCTAAAGCACTTATCGGTCAAGAAATCGACGTACTTCGTCAGCAAGCTGCACAACGTTTTGGCGGCGACGCTAAAAACATGCCTGAGCTTCCTGCTGAACTATTCCAAGAGCAAGCAGCGACTCGCGTAAAGACTGGCCTACTTTTAGGTGAAGTAATCAAGTCAAACGAGATCAAAGCAGACGACGCTAAAGTTGAAGAACTAATCGCTACTATGGCTTCAGCATACGAAGATCCGACTGAAGTTGTTGAGTACTACAAGTCAAACGAGCAACTTATGCAACAGATGCGTAATGTAGCGCTTGAAGAAGCTGCAATTGATTCAGTACTTGCAAAAGCAACTGTTTCAGAAGTAGCAAAAGGCTTTGACGACATCATGAATCCACAAGCTGCGCAATAAGTCATTGACTTAAACGTTAGCTAACGATTAAATGGCTCGTGTATCTCTGCAAAATTTGCAGTTTGTACCGGGCCATTTTTATTGCCGGTAATCTGATAATCAGTTGGAATGTTAATTCCGCATAGTTTCAGCGTCATATGTTAACAAAATTACGTTTGGACTTTGTTAGCACAAAAGGAAAGTATTAATAATGTTAAATAACCCAGTCGATCCTTTAAATGCATTAGTGCCTATGGTAGTTGAGCAAACTGCTAAAGGTGAGCGCTCATACGACATCTATTCGCGATTATTAAAAGAACGTGTTATCTTTCTAACAGGTCAAGTTGAAGACAATATGGCTAACTTAATTGTGGCTCAATTATTGTTTTTAGAATCAGAAAACCCTGAAAAAGACATTTTTATTTATATTAACTCGCCAGGTGGCTCGGTTACCGCGGGTATGGCAATTTACGACACCATGAAGTTTATCAAGCCAAATATCAGTACGGTATGTATTGGTCAAGCGGCAAGCATGGGCGCATTTTTGTTATCTGGTGGTACTAAAGGCAAACGTTTCTGTTTACCAAATTCTCGTGTGATGATTCACCAACCACTGGGTGGCTTCCAAGGTCAGGCATCTGATTTTGAAATTCATGCTAAAGAAATTTTATCAATCAAAGATAAACTAAATAGATTAATGGCCGAGCACACTGGACAGCCGTTAGAAGTTGTATCGAATGATACAGATCGTGACAACTTTATGAGTGCTCAGCAAGCAGTTGACTACGGTTTAGTTGACGGCATACTTTCACAGCGAGATTAATTTAGCGTTGCTAATAAACCTTTGCCATAATGGTAAAGAAGCTCGTTGTAAACAAACGCCTTTTATTTAGGTAAAATAAAAAGGTCGGGAAGAATATTAAGAGGTAGCTTAATGTCTGAAAATCGGAGTGACGGCGATAAGAGCGGAAAATTACTCTACTGCTCATTTTGTGGTAAAAGCCAGCACGAAGTTCGTAAACTTATCGCAGGACCATCAGTGTATATCTGTGATGAGTGTGTTGAACTGTGTAATGACATTATTCGTGAAGAAATAAAAGATATTGCGCCAGCGCAAGCTAGCCAAGATCGCTTACCAACACCAAAAGAAATTCGCAGTAACTTAGATGACTATGTAATTGGTCAAGAGCATGCGAAGAAAGTACTTTCGGTTGCAGTATACAATCACTACAAACGTTTACGTCATTTAACTGGCAAAAACCCTGTAGAGCTAGGTAAAAGTAATATTTTGCTTATCGGTCCAACAGGTAGTGGTAAAACATTGCTTGCTGAAACCATGGCTAAGCTACTTGATGTACCATTTACGATGGCAGATGCAACCACGTTAACTGAAGCAGGTTACGTGGGTGAAGATGTCGAAAACATCATTCAAAAGCTGCTACAGAAATGCGATTACGATGTTGAAAAAGCGCAGCGTGGTATTGTTTATATTGATGAAATTGACAAAATTTCACGTAAAGCAGACAACCCATCGATTACCCGTGATGTATCGGGTGAAGGTGTGCAGCAAGCATTACTTAAGCTAATTGAAGGTACGGTTGCGTCAGTTCCACCACAAGGTGGCCGTAAGCATCCACAGCAAGAGTTTCTACAAGTAGATACTTCTAAAATCTTATTTATCTGTGGCGGTGCATTTGCTGGCCTAGATAAAGTGATTGAAGCACGTGGTAGCAAAAATACCGGTATTGGCTTTGGTGTCGATGTAAAATCAAGCGACTCAAAACGTTCACTTACGGAAGCGTTCCAAGACGTTGAACCAGAAGACTTGGTTAAATATGGTCTTATTCCTGAGTTTATTGGTCGTCTACCTGTTGTTGCAACACTAGGCGAGCTTGACGAGGCTGCACTTGTGCAAATCTTAAGTGAGCCGAAAAACGCATTAACCAAGCAATATGGTTCATTGTTTGAAATGGAAAACGTTGAGCTAGAATTCCGCGAAGATGCACTTAAAGCGATTGCGCATAAAGCAATGGAGCGCAAAACAGGTGCACGTGGCCTACGTTCAATTGTTGAAGGTGTACTGCTTGATACTATGTATGAGTTACCATCAATGGATGAAGTATCAAAAGTCGTAATCGATGAAACAGTAATCAAAGGTGAGTCAGACCCAATTCTGATTTACGAGAATGCAACGCCTGATAAAGCAGTATCAGAATAGTTGTTTGATTATTGAACGAAAAAGGGGCCAAATGGCTCCTTTTTTTATAAAAGCATTGATCTCTTGATTAACTATCCCCATATTCACAAATAATCTAAAAATTTATAATTTGCTGACTAAACTGAATACAGTTTAAAAAAGCTAAAGTTACCAGTTTTACGCAAGGAACAAGTATGACCCTTGAACGTACCGATACGATTGAAATTCCAGTTCTCGCATTACGCGATGTAGTTGTGTATCCACACATGGTTATTCCGCTCTTTGTTGGCCGTGAAAAGTCAATAAAATGCTTAGAAGCCGCAATGGATAACGATAAGCAAGTGTTGCTTGTTGCACAAAAAGACTCAAATATTGATGAGCCAGAAGCGTCAGATATTTACGAAGTAGGCACAGTTGCTACTATTTTACAGTTATTAAAACTACCAGACGGTACAGTAAAAGTACTTGTTGAAGGTACGCAACGTGCTGCAGTAAAAGAATTTGTAAGCACTGATGAGTTTTTTGTTGCGACTGCTGAGTTTTTAGAATCAACTGAAATCCCAGAAGCTGAGCAAGATGTATTTATGCGCAGCGCGGTAAGCCAGTTTGAAGGCTACGTTAAGCTAAATAAAAAGATTGCGCCAGAAGTATTAAGCTCAGTGCAAGGTATTGAAGAAACAGCACGCCTAGCTGATACCATGGCTGCACATATGCCGCTTAAAGTTTCTGAAAAGCAAAAAGCGCTCGAATACGCTGATGTTAAAGAGCGTTTAGAGTTTTTAATGGCGCTGATGGAAGGCGAAATTGACTTATTGCAAGTTGAGAAGAAGATTCGTTCACGCGTTAAAAAGCAAATGGAAAAAAGCCAGCGTGAGTATTACCTCAATGAGCAGATGAAAGCGATTCAAAAAGAATTGGGTGACATGGATGATGTACCTGATGAGTTTGAAGGCCTAACCAAAAAAATTGAAGAAGCGGCAATGCCGGCAGAAGCAGAAGAAAAGACCAAGTCTGAGCTAAACAAGCTGAAGATGATGTCACCAATGTCTGCTGAGGCGACAGTGGTACGTACTTACATCGATACTATGATAGGTGTACCTTGGAAAAAACGCTCTAAGGTGAAAAAAGATCTTGCGAAAGCAGAAGAGATTTTAGATGCCGATCACTATGGTCTTGATAAAGTAAAAGAACGCATTATTGAGTATCTTGCAGTTCAACACCGCACCAATAAGCTAAAAGGTCCAATTTTATGCTTAGTAGGTCCTCCTGGTGTAGGTAAAACGTCGCTAGGTCAATCAATTGCTCGCTCAACAGGCCGTAAGTACGTGCGTATGGCACTCGGTGGCGTGCGTGACGAAGCTGAAATTCGCGGTCACCGTCGTACTTACATCGGCTCTATGCCGGGTAAAATCGTACAGAATATGTCGAAAGTAGGCGTTAAAAACCCGCTATTCCTATTAGATGAAATCGATAAAATGTCATCTGATATGCGTGGTGATCCGTCATCAGCATTATTAGAAGTGCTTGATCCTGAACAAAATACGAGCTTTAACGACCATTACTTAGAAGTTGACTACGACTTGAGCGATGTAATGTTTGTGGCAACGTCAAACAGCTTCAATATTCCAGGTCCGTTACTGGATCGTATGGAAGTTATTCGTCTTTCTGGTTACACCGAAGATGAAAAGCTGAATATTTCAATTCGTCATTTAATTCCAAAGCAAATTAAGCGCAATGGATTAAAAGAGTCTGAAATATCAATTGAAGACAGCGCAATTATCGGCATTATTCGTTACTACACCCGTGAAGCGGGTGTGCGTAGCTTAGAGCGTGAAATTTCAAAGCTGTGTCGTAAGGCAGTTAAGAACATCTTACTTGATAAGTCACTGAAACAAGTAGTAATCAATGAAGACAACCTTGAAGACTATCTCGGCGTTAAGCGTCATGATTACGGCAAAGCGGAAGACAGTAATAAAGTCGGTCAGGTAACCGGTCTTGCATGGACTGAGGTAGGCGGTGATTTGCTGACTATCGAATGTGCGTCAATGGCGGGTAAAGGTAAGCTTAACTACACAGGTTCACTTGGCGATGTAATGCAAGAGTCGATTCAAGCGGCAATGACAGTAGTACGTAGCCGTGCTGAAGCGCTGCGCATTAATGAAGATTTCTACGAAAAACGCGATATTCACGTTCACGTACCAGAAGGTGCGACACCAAAAGATGGCCCAAGTGCGGGTATTGCAATGGTGACAGGACTTGTATCGAGCTTAACGGGCAATCCCGTGCGCTCAGAAGTGGCGATGACAGGTGAAATCACCTTACGCGGTGAAGTATTGCCAATTGGCGGCTTAAAAGAAAAGCTGTTAGCGGCACACCGTGGTGGCATTAAGACCGTGATTATTCCAAAAGAGAATGAGCGTGACTTAAAAGAGATCCCAGAAAACGTAATGGAAGGGCTTTCTATCCACCCTGTTAAGCGAATTGAAGAGGTACTTGAACTCGCTTTAGCCGAGCCAGTTGCTAGTTTTTCAATCGAAACGGCAAAAAATTAAAAAAATTCATCAAAAACCGTCGAAAAGGGCTTTTCAAATAAAATGTCTGTGCTAATTTAGGCACTGTAATTTTGCTAGCCCTTTAAATACGGTGATTAGCGCGAATTTTTATTGTTAATTTAACGCATTATTTTGGTGCATTAACTTAGCCTTTGTGTGGTCTTATACCACGATTAAATAATAACAATGGAAGGGGATGATATAGTGAACAAGTCTCAACTAGTTGATCAAATCGCAACAGATGCAGATATTTCTAAAGCAGCGGCAGGCCGTGCGTTAGATTCATTTATCGAATCAGTAACAGGTGCACTTAAAGACGGTGATTCTGTTGCATTAGTAGGTTTTGGTACTTTCTCAGTACGTGAGCGTGCTGCTCGTACAGGCCGTAACCCACAAACTGGTGAATCAATTGAGATTGCTGCAGCAAATATTCCATCTTTTAAAGCAGGTAAAGCGCTAAAAGACGCAGTAAACTAATTGACTGTAGAAGGCTAAACTTGCCAATTTCAAAATAACCTTTGAAACAGCAATTTTAATCTTCAAGTAAAAAGGCGCATCTGCTAAGATGCGCTTTTTACATATATAGCGTCCTGTAATTTCAGTCTGAAATTGACACTGAAACAGAATAAAAGAGAAAAACAATGCTAGAGAGAATTAGAGAAGGCTCACAAGGTGCTACGGCAAAAGTCATTTTAACCTTAGTGATTTTATCATTTGCTCTTGCCGGTATTGGTAGTTATTTAGGTCAACCTACGGAAACGCCTGTTGCAACTGTCAATGGCAAGGAAATTAGCCAGATGAGCTTCGCTCGTGCTTACGAGAATGAACGCAGTCGTCTAGAGCAGCAATTTGGTGAATATTTTTCACAAATCGCGTCAGACCCTGCATATGTTGCACGTATGCGTGAAAACGTAATGCAACGCCTAGTGCAACAAGAACTACAAATGCAACTTGCACAAGAACTAGGCTTGCGTGTAAGCGACGAAGCAATCAAAAAAGAAATCCGCAATATTCCTGCATTTCAAGTTGCTGGTCAGTTTAATAATGATCGCTACCTTCAAGTAATTCGCCAAATGAACTATCAACCAGATGGTTTCCGCGATTACTTACGTAAAGAAATGACGCTAAACCAATTAGCGACAGCGTTAATTGCAACTGACTTCACGTTAGATAACGAGCTTGCGAGCGCAGTAAAACTGCAAAACCAATTACGTGATATTGAAACTGTGACGTTAAGCGCTGCAAACTTCAAATCAGACGTAGTGGTTTCAGAAGACGAAATTAAAGAATACTATCAGCTTAATCAAAACCAGTTTATGGCACCTGAAATGGTGGCATTAGAGTACATTGAGTTAAAAGGTTCAGAGCTACCACTTGAAGAGGCGGTAACAGACGCTGAAGTTGCAGCTAATTACGAAGAAAACAAGGCACTATACATGGAGCCTGAGCGTCGTCGTGTGGCACATATTCTTGTTGAGAACTTAGAAGACGATGCAGCTGCTCAAGCAAAAGCGGAAGAGATTTTAGCTGAGTTACAAAACGGTGCTGATTTTGCAAAGCTAGCTGAAGAAAAGTCAGATGATTTAGTCAGTGCAGAGCTAGGCGGTGATCTTGATTGGATTGACCGCGATATGATGGACCCTGAGTTTGAAACAGCAGCGTTCGCGCTTGAAAGCGTAGGCGATATTTCTGAAATCGTAAAAACAGAATTCGGTTACCACATCATTAAACTAACAGATTACGAGCCAGAGCAAGTAAAAGAACTTGCTGAAGTATCTGCAGATATCAAAGCGCAGTTAGAACTTGATAAACGTTTAAATCAATTTTATGAAGTACAAACACGTGTTGCAGATCTTGCATTTGAAGTTGCAGACAGCTTAGCAGACGCAGCAGAAGTTGCAGGTGTTGAAGTTAAGAGCACTGAGTTATTCTCACGTAATAACGCACCAGCGCCACTTAACAACCCTAATGTATTAAATACAGCATTTTCGGTAGAGATTTTAGAAGATGGTGTTAACTCTGAGCTGATTGAAATTGCTGATGAACACATTGTGTTTATTCGTGCAAAAGAGCATAAAGCGGCAGCGGTAAAACCACTTGAAGAAGTAACTGCGGGTATTCAATTAACACTTGAGAACCAAAAAGCGAGCGAACTTGCAAAATCTAAAGCACAAGAGTTATTCGCAAGCCTACAAGCAGGTACTGCACTTAGCGAAATCGCAACACAAGCAAATGCTGAAGTAGTTTCGACTGAAGCGGTAACACGCCAGTCGTTTGCACCATCGTATGAAGTAGTTCAAGCAGCATTTAAAATGCCAACACCAAGTGATGCGCAAAGTGCTGAGCTAGTAACGCTTGGTAACGGTGATGTTAGCTTAGTTGTGTTAAATAAAGTGTATGACGCGCCAGCGGCAGAAATTAACGACCAGCTACGTGATGGCATTGCACGCCAGCAAATGAATAAACACTATGAGAGCTTTATCGAAGCGTTAAAAGACGATGCTGAAGTGAAAACAGCAGCAGTTGAAACGCAAGAGCCAAACTTATAATGTTTCGCAATTAAAAAAAGCGCCTAAGGGCGCTTTTTTTATGTCTTTAATTAATGCTTCTTTAGTTACTTTGAGCGTTGCTTAGTTAGCGAGCATGCGTTCAGCCAACTTAGTTTGTGGCTTGGCAAAGACTTGATGTGTTTCGCCATACTCAACCACCTTGCCTTTATGAAGCAGTAACAAGCTGTCACTCATATGCTTTACTAAGCTTAAGTGGTTAGTAATAAGAATATAGCTTAACCCTGTTTCGCGTTGTAATCGCAACAAAAGGTTTACCGTTTGCGCCCGTACTGACGGGTCGAGTGAGGACAGTGCTTCATCTAACACTAAGATTTTAGGGTCGAGAATAATTGCCCGAGCAAGCGCGACACGCTGAATTTGGCCGCCAGAGAACATATGCGCGTAGTAATTGCGGTGTTCGGCAAGTAAACCTACGTTCAAAAGCGTTTGGTTAATGCGTTCTCTGCGCTGCTGTTTATCTAAGTCGGTATTTAGCACTAAGATTTCGCCCAAGATACTGCCAATAGTATTGCTCGGGTTTAAGCTTTTCATCGGATCTTGGAAAATTAGGCGAATATCTTTACTGTTTTCTACGCGTTTTCCGCCATCTTCAATTATCTGGCCATCTAGTAGAATTTGTCCTGAGCTTGCGGTATCAGCGCCCGCTAAAATTTTACCTAATGTACTTTTACCTGACCCTGTTTCACCAATGATGGCGAGGGTTTCACCTTTGCCTAAGCAAAATGATACATCAGAGACCGCATTAAACTGCTTACTTCTAAAAAGCCCTGCGCGCACATTAAAGTGTTTGTGCAGTGCTTGTACCTTAAGAATAGGTTCCATTAGCACTTTTCCTTGTCTTGGTTAAGCGGAAAGTGACAGGCATAGGTGTGACCATGGCTATCTGACACCGGAGGTGTTGCCACACATTCTCGCTGAGCTTGCGGACAGCGTGGTCCAAGTCGGCAACCTATAGGAAGGTGCTGCAAGGTCGGGATTGTGCCTTTGAGCGCGTACAGCGGTGCTTTATGGGCTAAGCTTTGGTTATATTCAGGCAAACTTTTAAGTAACGCTTGTGTGTAAGGGTGTTTTGGCTTAGTAAATAATGTTTTAGTACGTCCAGCCTCGACCATTTGTCCGCAATATAAAACGTGTAAGCCATGAGTCCAATCACTTAGCTCAGATAATTCGTGACTGATCATCAAAATAGACATGCTTTTGAGCTGATTTAAACTGCGTAGCAAACGAAAAATTTGTGCACGTGTTGTGCTCTCAAGCGCTGTTGTCGGCTCATCGGCAATCAGTAATTTTGGTGAGCGTGCAATTGCCATTGCAATCATCACTTTTTGACAAATACCTTCAGAAAGTTCATGGGGATAGCTGTCAAATACGTGTTCATGCTCTTTAATGCCGACTTTGTGTAGTAATGCCTTTGCGCGTTTTTTTAACAATAAGCGCTTTTGAAAAAAATGACCGTTAATTTTATCGCGCGGAATACTTTCAATCAGCTGATCGTAAATTTTCGCTGTGGGATCAAGGCAACTACTAGGTTCTTGGTAGATCATCGCGATTTCATTGCCGATTAACTGGCGACGTTTTTCACCACTTAATCGCATTAAATCGATGCCACGCCAATGCATGCGGTCGGCTGTGATACGCCAGCGCGCATTTAACACGCCCATTAATGCTTTGGCGATTAAACTTTTGCCCGAGCCAGATTCACCAACAAGGGCATGCACTTCACCTTCTTTTAAGCTAAAGCTAACGCGGTCCACCGCGCGGATCACCGTTTCGCCGGTATCTAACTCTATCGTTAAGTTACGAATATCAAGCAATTGCATTTAGCTGGCCTTACGTTTTTGCAGTGCTTGGCGCAAACCATCACCAACTAGGTTAGTAGATAAAATAGTAATAAATAGCAAGAAGCCGGGCAGGGCTACTGTCCATGGGGCAAGGTAAATCAAACTTAAGTTTTCTGCCAAAATTGCGCCCCATTCAGCAGTAGGCGGTTGAGCGCCTAATTGCAAAAAGCCAAGTGCTGCGATATCCAGTATGGCAGTCGATAACGACATGGTAAAAATTAATACAATTTGCTCGTATATATTAGGCAAAATACCTTTTAATAAAATACGCCATTTACTCGCACCATCAAGGCGGTGAGCTATCACATAATCTTTGCTTATTTCTTGGCTAACAATATTTCGGATTGAATGAATGTATTGCGGTAACAGTGACAGAATAATTGCCCACACTGTGTTCATTAAGCCAGGACCAAGAATTGCCACAATAATAATTGCCAACAGTAAACTTGGGATCGCCAGTGTTACATCAAGTAGGTGATTTAAAACAGAAGAACGCCAGCCTTTAGTAAGTGCTGCTAAAATGCCTAAAATGACACCAAAAAGAGTTGTTAATAATGCCGTGATGATGGCAAGACCAAAGGTCATAGTGGCACCGTTCATTAAGCGCGAAAGTAAATCGCGCCCGAGGCCATCGGTTCCAAGTAAAAAGTTTACGCTACCTTGATCATCCCAAGACGGCGGTAAAATAAGCGAATTATTATGCTGCTCGTTGATACCATAAGGTGCAATAAGCGGCGCAAACATGGCAAGTACCGTTAAAAACAAAAACACCCAAAGGCCCAATAATGCAAGGTGATTCGACTTAAAGTTACGCCACAAATGGCGTAATGGCGACTTGTTTGAGTCTTCGGTAAATAACTTAAACTTTGCCATGACTTTGATTTCTCGAAACTGGGTCTAATAGGTTGTGTAAAATGTCTGCCGCAATATTCGCGATAATCACAAATAACGATACGGTTAATAAGCCACCTGAAATTGCTGGGTAATCGCGCTGATAAATACTGTTAATCAGCCATTGTCCAACGCCTGGCCATGAGAAAATAACCTCAGTGATCATCGCAAGCGTAATCAGCGTACTAAACTGTAAACCAATTTGTTTAATAATTGGTAGTAGGGCATTTTTCAGCGCATGGCGAGTGATAATTTCATATCGAGTCAACCCTTTAGCGCGTGCAGTTTTAATATACGGTTTATCTAATACAGTGAGCGTAGAGTCTTTGGTAAAGCGCGTGAGTACACTGGTTGGATAAGTTGCGAGCACTAAAGTTGGTAGCGTTAAGTGTTTAAACGCATCAATAAACGCCTGTTGTTTATAATCGATATCGCTAAGAGCAATATCTATCAAAATAAACCCAGTCGTATCAGGAATTTCATACAGTAAGCCGACGCGGCCACTCATTGGCAGCCAACCTAGCTGTAAGCAAAACACCATAATTAAAATAAGCGCCAGCCAGAATATCGGGGTTGAAATACCTATCAGTGCAAATGAGTTGATCGTGTAGTCGGGTAGTCGTTTGTGATACGCCGCCGACAAAATACCCGCCGGAACACCAACAATAATCGACACAATAAGGGCATAAAATGCAAGCTCTATCGTTGCAGGGAAAAGCTCTTTAATATGCTCAAAAACCGGCTGTCCGGATGAAAAAGACGTACCCCAATCACCATGGAAAATATTAGAAATAAACTTGCCATACTGCGCAATATAACTTTTATCTAGGGCATATTTTTGGCTCAGCGCATCGCGTTCCATTGGTGTGGGTGTTTGCACACCACTTAAATTTGAAATCGCTTCACCTGGAAACAAATACGCCAATGAAAACGTAAATGCGCTTAATAACAGCAGCATAAAGAAGAATAGCGTTAGCCTTCTCGTAAGGTAGTCACGTAACATCATTGTGCTTTCCTCGCATTAGCGAGCGAAATACCACCAAATGGCGGTACTTCAACACCTGTGATGTGTGTTGATTTAGCTTGCAGGCGCAGTCCATGGGCAATTGGCAGTAAAGGTAATTCCTGAGCAACCATTTGTTGCGCAGCAAAGTAAATTTCTTTTCTCGCCTCAATATCTTCAGTGTCGTGGGCTTTTGTTAGCAGTAAATCAAACTCAGCGTTACACCAATTAGAAGGGTTCTTACCGCTAAATACTGATGCACAGCTTAAAATTGGGTTTAAAAAGTTATCGGGTTCTGGCGAGTCAGCTGCCCAGCCAATTAAAACCGAATCGTGTTGATGCAGGGTTAATCGCTCAAGAAACGTGTTCCACTCGTACTCAATAATATTCACTTTTATGCCAATTTGCTTTAATTCGCTTTGAATAAGCTCGGCCATTTTTCGGGCGTTAGGATTATAAATACGGGTTACTGGCATCGCCCACAGATCCATGGTGAAGCCATCTTTATAACCAGCGGTTTCAAGTAATGATTTTGCTAGCTCTAAGTTATAGCTAGGATAGTTTGGTTGGGCTTGGTAGGCCCAAGATTCTGGCGGTAAAATAGATTGTGCCATATCCGCGTTATTAAAATAGACCGCTTGCAGTATTTTCTGTTTGTCGATGGCGTGTGAAATTGCGCGACGTACTTCAACTTTATCAAATGGTGCTTTTTGCGTATTAAAGGCCAAATAGCCCACATTTAAATTTGCTAATTTTTCAACGGCGATGTCTTCACGGTTATTTAAAACTTCGATATGTGCGCTACTTGGGTGAGCTGCAATATCACACTCGCCAGTAAGCGCTTTAGCGATGCGGGTGTTGGAGTCTGATGTAATATCAAATACCAATTGTTCAATGGCTACATCACTTTTCCAGTAATCTTCATTGCGATAAAAGCGCACAAAGGCATCGCGTTTAAAGCGTTTATATTTATAAGGGCCTGTGCCGATAGGTAAGCGGTCGATATCTTCCAAAGACTCATTTTTACTTAGCATATCGGCATATTCTTTTGATAGCACAATGGCAAAATCGGTGGCCATGTTGGATAAAAAGCTGCTATCTGGGCTAAACAACTCAAATGTAACTTGGTACTCGCCTGTTTTAGTCACTGAGCGAAAAGACTGATCTAAACCAATACTTTGGAAATACGGGTAATTACCACCGCCGACAAAATGGTAAGGGTTATAAACATCAAATAAGCGGGTAAATGTAAACACCACATCGTCTGCGTTAAGTGAGCGGCTTGGTGTAAAGTAATCGGTTTGATGAAACGCCACATCCTGGCGCAAATTAAACACCACTTTTTTGCCACCATCTTGCAATGACCAACTGGTTGCTAATTCGGGTATAAATTCACCACTGGTTGGGTCGATTGATAGCAAACGGTTATAGAGTTGATGAGAGATAATGTCGATGGTTGACCCTGTGGTGGTCAACTGTGGATTAAATGCCACCGGGTTTGCTTCCGAGCAGTACACTAAGCCATTAATGGTCTTTTGCTCTTCAAAGGTGCACGCAGCAAGCAAGGTGCATGCGAAAATAGCCGACACCTTTGAGCAGTTAGTACGAAGTAATTCGAGTAATTTTGGCAAGTTACTTCTTTTTTTATCCGTTTGTGTTGTTGTGTTACAACGTTCGCGCATTGGCATCTAATAAATTGTATTTTTTTAAGTAGCCTCGCAGCTGATGGTAGGTTAACCCTAAGCTATCGGCCGTTTTTCTTTGATTATATTGGCAATACTTCAATGCGTCATTAATTAAATCAATTTCGTACTGATTTGATAATGTTTTTAAGTCACATGGAAAGTTAAATTCTGGCTTGCTGGTTACTGGCTCGTCCACAACTGGTGGCGCAACAGCGTTAGTTGGCTCAGTTGGGGCGACGCTAACACGGTCGTTTGTTTTGACTTTTTGCTTTGGTCTAAATGGGCTAATAAATGGGTCGAGTATAATTTCATGTACAGGCACATGCGGGTTAGCAGCGCGATAAACACTTCGTTCAACCGCATTTTTAAGTTCACGAATATTACCTGGCCAGTGGTAATCAAGTAACGTTTCTTGTGCTTTTCGTGTAAAACCGCTGAATAACTCCCATTCAAGATCTCGCGCCATATTAATTGCAAAGTTTTCAGCTAGTAGCAAAATATCTTCTTTACGCTCTCTTAAAGGCGGCAGTGTAATCACATCAAAAGCCAAGCGGTCGAGTAAGTCGCTGCGAAACTCGCCTTGCTCAGCAAGACTGGGTAAATCCTCATTGGTTGCGCAAACTAAACGCGTATTAACGCGTACAGTGGATTTACCGCCAACACGCTCAAACTCACCATACTCAATGACACGTAATAGCTTTTCTTGAATAAGGCCTGAGGTATTGGCTAATTCATCTAAAAACAGTGTGCCACCATCAGCTCGCTCAAAACGCCCTTCATGGCGTTTGCCTGCACCGGTAAATGCGCCCGACTCATGTCCAAATAATTCACTTTCTAGCAGGTTTTCGTTTAGTGCCGCACAATTAAGCTTTACATAATTTTGGTCCCAACGGCTTGAGAGGAAATGTAAACGTGCAGCAATCAGTTCTTTACCAGTTCCGCGCTCGCCAATTATGAGTACGGGTTTATTAAGCTGTGCTACTTGCGATACATGCTCTAATACTTCTAAAAAGCTGTTAGACTGACCTAAAAGATTGTCCTGTTGATTAGTGCGACTCATTTTTGCTAACTCTTAGTCAAATTTACTAACATCTAGTGTATTTTAATTCTTGATGTGTTTAAAGTATTTTGTATTTCAAAATATTTCACTTTAAAATCAATTCTTTAGGTGTATTTAAAAGTTGGCAAGCATCTTGATACAGTAAAAGCGGTCAGTCATAAATTTTAAAATTGAGGAAAGTATTATGGGAATTTTTTCACGCTTTGCAGATATTGTGAATTCAAATATCAATGCTTTGTTAGATAAAGCAGAAGATCCAGAAAAAATGGTTCGTCTGATTATTCAAGAAATGGAAGACACGCTTGTAGAAGTGCGTTCTACCTCGGCAAAAACCATTGCCGAAAAGAAAGAACTAGTACGTCGTGTTGAAAAACTTGAGCAGGAAGCTGCTGATTGGCAAGCAAAAGCTGAGTTAGCACTAAGCAAAGAGCGCGAAGATCTAGCGCGTTCAGCACTTGTTGAAAAGAAAAAATCAACCGAAGCGGCAACCGCAGTAGCGCATGAGCTTGCGCAAGTTGAAGAGCACATTGAAAAATTGCAGCAAGAAGTTGCAGCATTGCAAGACAAACTAGCTGATGCAAAAGCACGTCAAAAAGCAATTATTCTTCGTCAACGTTCTGCTGAGTCGCGTTTAGGTGTTAAGAAAGCGCTTGATTCATCTAAAGTGGAAGATGCACTAAGTCGTTTTGAACATTACGAGAACAAAATTGATGGCCTTGAGTCGCAAATTGAATCGTATGAAATGGGTAAGAAAACATTGTCTGATGAAATCGCCAGTCTTCAAGATGAAGAGAAAATCGATGATGAACTAGCAGCTCTTAAGAAAAGCATGGCTAAAAAAGATAAGTAATAATTAAAGCTTGGGAGAGCAGGAGGGCACTATGAGTGGGTTTGAAGCAATAGCAGTTCCAACAATCTTGTTTATGATTTTTGTTGCACCATTATGGCTAATTTTACATTACCGCAGCAAAAAGCAAGTGAGCCAAGGTTTAAGTGAACATGAACATCGTCAGCTAATTGAACTGGCAAACAAAGCAGAAAAAATGGCCGACCGCGTGAAAACGCTAGAGTCTATTTTAGATGCGGAGGCGCCTGAGTGGAGGGCTAAGGTATGAGTAGACGTAGAGGCGAATTATATCGTGACCCAAAACGTGGCAAAGTAGCTGGTGTTTGTGCAGGGTTAAGCGACTACTTTAATATGGAGCTATGGCTGGTAAGAATTATTTTTATTTCAGCAGTACTCTTGCTCGGTGGCCCATTCTTTATTGTTGCTTACATTGCATGCTGGTTTATTTTGGAGGTAAAGCCAGAAACTTTACCTAATCAAAGTAAAACAGAAACGGTTAATAATGAAAAACCGATCGAAGTTAAGTCAAAAGTGTGGCAAGCAGGTGAACCACCACGTCGCGCGCTTCACGACTTAAAAGAACAGTTTGATCGCATTGATGGCCGCTTACAAGCGATGGAAAAGTATGTTACTTCACCGGAGTTTACTGTAAGCCGTGAAATCAACAAACTGTAGCGATAAGACAACGTACCTAAACGGATAAGTTTCACCATTGGCAAACTTATCCGTTTTGTTTGTTAAGGAGAAAGTTATCAACCAATCGGAAAAGTTACAAAAACTGCGTGCCAAAGCACAAAAACTAGTAAAACGCGGTTTAGATCAACATGTAAAACTTGCCGTAACAGGACTGAGTAAAAGTGGTAAAACCGCTTTTATTACATCGTTTATTCATCATTTAACGCAACCCAAAAGCAAGCTGCCATTTTTTTCATTACAACAGCAAGAGCGTTTTATTGCGGGCAAACTCGTAGGCCAGGATGACTTAAGCGTTGCTAGCTTTGACTATGGTAACGCGTTAAATCAGTTGCAATTGAGTAAATGGCCAGCATCAACCAACCGATTAAACACCTTACGTTTAAACATTAAATATAAGCCGAATAGTGGTTTACGCGCCCATCTAACCGATGTTAGCACCCTAACAATCGATATTTTTGACTATCCTGGCGAATGGTTACTTGATTTACCTATGCTTGATGAGTCGTTTCTGGCATGGAATAACCGTCAGTTTGCATTGCTTAAAGAGCAGCCGCGAGCAGCTCATAGTGAGACCTTTGTAAATAAATTATCGCAATTTGATTGGGCCCAAGAGGTCGACTTCGACCAACTTAAACAGTTCGCACATGAATATCGAGATTTATTACTGATATTTAAAAATCA
Organism: Pseudoalteromonas sp. NS-SX12; assembly: GCF_057367955.1. Lineage (NCBI taxonomy): Bacteria > Pseudomonadati > Pseudomonadota > Gammaproteobacteria > Alteromonadales > Pseudoalteromonadaceae > Pseudoalteromonas > Pseudoalteromonas sp. NS-SX12. The sequence goes on from NZ_CM170634.1 coordinate 1,973,358, forward strand.
GTGTCAATTAACGCAGTTACAGCCTGGCCGTTTAATTATGCCTGGTGAGTTGGAAGATGCACCAATTACTCATTTTTTTCCAATTCCTGAGATTGATCAACAAACACTGTTAAGCGCTCCTGAAAACAGTTATTTAGCAACCCTTAAAACACGTTATGAGCAATATAAAAAAGACGTTGTTAAGACCTTTTACAGTAACTTTTTTGGCGGCTTTGATAGGCAAATTATTTTGGTTGATTTATTAGGCGCGCTAGATAAAGGACGCGATGCACTGGTAGAGCAAAGTGATGTCCTTAAGTCGCTATTAAAGCATTTTGACTATGGCAAAAATAACTTTTTAAGCCGCTTGTTTTCACCCAAGATCGATAAAATTTTGTTTGCTGCAAATAAAGTGGACCATCTGAGTGTTGAGCATCATAAAGACTTAGCGTTATTACTTAACAATTTAGTGCTTGATGCGCAAAATGAATTGAATTACCAAGGCGTCATGGTGGAAACCATGGCGATGAGTTCAGTGAAAGCAACCAAGCAGGTACAAGTTAAGGAAAGCGGAGAAATACTTAATTGTATTTATGGTAAATCAATCGAAAGTGAGCAGTTGCTAACGTATTTACCAGCGCAACCACCAATGCGTTTGCTTCCACCGGAACAGTGGCCAAAAAATGGCTTTAACTTTCCAAGCTTTTACCCGATGTTAAACGCGCAGCATCAGCTTGAGCATGTCAGGTTAGACCATGTAATAGAGTATTTAATTGGAGATAAGGTGCTATGAGTGAGTTGCAACAAGGCCGAGTTATCAAAGAATGCGACCCGCAAAACGATAGCCAATTGGATTCATTATTCGAACAAAGTGAGCAATTGCAGCAAGGTAAAGTTGTTGCCCAATCACACAGCGAACTAGAAATGGCTGAAACGCCACTTGAAACTGAATTAGATTCGTTAACAAAGCCAACGAAGCCTAACTGGCTGGCGCGTATTTTTGTTTTATCGCTGGTGACGTTAGTGTTGTCTGAAGTCATTTTTACGATTATTGAGGCAATTAGCACGTCACCGTTTTTAGCCGCTGTGTACGGCGTGGCGGTGTCAACGGCTCTGGCTTTAGTTGGTAAAGTCGCTTTTCGTGAATTCCGTTTATTACGAAAATTAAAAAATACAAAAATTCAGCAGCATGATGCCGCTAGATTAATGCAATCTGTGCAAATTGGCGAAGCGGAAAGATTTCTAACTAAAATCAACGGTCACCTTAGTAATGATAAGTTAGCGCAAATGCTCTCCAAGCTCGATGCCCATCACACAGATCAAGAGGTGATGTCGCTGTATGCTAATACCGTTTTGGTTGAGCAGGACGAGAAAGCACAAAATATTATTAAAAAATACGCTTCTACCTCAGGTGTGATGGTGGCGATATCGCCTATCGCATTAGTCGATATGGTGGTGGTGCTGTGGCGTAGCACTAAAATGATTGAAGATATTACCCAAGTGTATGGTTTGCCGTTAGGGTATGTCAGTCGCATAAAGCTGTATCGTATGACATTAAAGCAAATGCTGTTTGCAGGCAGTGCTGAGCTTATCAGCGATTTTGCTACAACAGCATTAAGCGCTGAACTCGCTGGCAAGTTATCTGCACGCGCCGCGCAAGGTGTGAGTGTGAGTATCTTTACGGCACGTATCGGCTACAAAGCAATGGAATTAAGTCGTCCGCTACCAGGCTTACCAAATAAGAAAAACTTGTTAACATCATGCGTTAAACTCGCCATAGACAGTGTAAAAAGCAAAGACAACGGACAGAGTGGAAAATAAACTTTACGCATTTTCAGCCTTTTGTATACAATTTTAGCCGTCTAACAATCTAGCGTGCTTGTTGTTTTTTCAGTTGTGCATTAATTATGTAGTTAATAATTATGACAACAATTTAAGCAAGTAGTATGAAATCACAACTTTCGGATAACAGTTTATGTATTCATGGCGGAAAGCAACATGATCACGCCCATGGTCCTCTTAGTACGCCTATTTACCAATCTTCTACCTTTGTTTTTGATAACGCAGCGCAAGGCGCTGCGCGTTTTGCTGGTGATGAAGCAGGCTATATTTATTCTCGCCTTGGCAATCCAACAACCCGAGAGCTAGAACTTAAAATCGCGGCATTAGAAGAAATGGAAGATGGCGCTGCCACGGCTACAGGCATGGGCGCTGTATCAGCATCTGTTCTGAGCTTTTTAGCGCAAGGTGATCACTTGATTGCCTCAAAAGTGGTGTATGGCTGCACTTTTGCTTTGTTTTCTCATATGTTACCTAAGTTTGGTATTGAAGTGACATTTGTTGATATGGAAGATCACGGCGCAGTTGAAAACGCACTTAAACCAAATACAAAAATGATCTTCGCTGAAACGCCAATTAACCCTAACCTTGTGGTTATTGATCTAGCGTTTATTGGTGATTTTGCCAAGCGCCATAATTTAATTTCGGTAATCGATAACACCTTTATGACGCCGTTACTGCAAAAACCAAAGCACTTTGGTATCGATATTGTGCTGCACAGCGCAACTAAATACTTAAATGGTCATGGCGATGTGGTTGCAGGTTTAGTGTGCGGTAGTAAAGAGCATATCGAAACCATTAAGCTTACTGTGTTAAAAGATATTGGTGCAACCATTAGTCCACACGATGCCTGGTTAATTATTCGCGGTATGAAAACACTCAGCGTTCGTATGGAAAGACACTGTAACAACGCGCAAAAAGTCGCGGAATTTTTAGCACAGCACGAAAAAATCGAACAAGTATATTACCCTGGCCTAAAATCTCATCCCGGTAATAAGTTTATTGGCACGCAAATGAAAGCGGCCGGTGGTGTAATTGCGTTTGAGCTAAAAGGCACACTTGAAATGGGCGCGCAATTTATTAACGCAACTAAATTGTGCACGTTAGCAGTAAGCTTAGGTGATGCTGAAACCTTGATCCAGCATCCCGCATCGATGACACACTCTCCTTATACACCTGAAGAACGCTTAGCAGCAGGGATCTCAGATGGGTTAGTGCGTATTTCTGTTGGCCTTGAAGAAGCTGACGATATTATTAACGATTTAGCACAAGCATTAGCGCAAATTTAATGTTCTCTATTTGGCTAAGTTGAAGAGGCGTTTAGCCTCTTTTTTTGTTTCTAAGTAACTAGTAAAAACTAAAAAAGGCTTCTGTTAACATTTACCTCCTTGTGAAAGCTATGTTGTGTAATTTTATTTTTACATCTTTATTGGTTTTTATCGCTTTATTTATAAGGCTGGTTTTAAATGTTTACTGGTATGTAATATTAAGTTTACATTTTGCAGCTTTGTGGCAAGTACCAAAACTGCCGCAGTCATTACCTTTTGAGTAACTTTGTCATAACATCTAGAACATCTGAATTCAGCGTGTAATGTCACCGTTTTGCGTTTGAATGTTGTGCTTAAGCAAGTACGTCACTTGCTGATGAAGAGATGAAATTTATGGGCAAAAGTAGTAGTTATATTTCTAAACAGCCAGATGATAATGGGTTTATCAATTGGTCTGATGAAGAAAATCAAATTTGGTCAGAACTGATCGCACGTCAATTAGAATGTATAAAAAACAAGGCGTGTGACGAGTATATGCATGGCTTAGATAAGCTAAACCTGCCGTTAGACCGCATTCCACAATTAGAAGAAGTAAGTAAAGTGCTACGCGAATCGACCGGTTGGGAATGCGCGCCAGTACCTGCATTGATTGATTTTGATGAGTTTTTCCGATTGCTGGCAAATAAAAAATTCCCGGTAGCGACTTTTATTCGCTCACGTGAAGAGTTTGATTATTTGCAAGAGCCAGATATCTTTCACGAGATCTTTGGTCACTGCGCTATGTTAACACACCCTGCATTTGCAGAGTTTACACATAAATATGGTCAACTTGGCTTAGCTGCTGAGAAAAAAGACCGCGTATATTTAGCGCGTTTATATTGGTTTACCGTTGAGTTTGGCTTAATGCAAACTAAAGATGGTCTACGCATTTATGGCGGTGGTATTTTATCAAGCCCAGGCGAAACCCAATATGTGTACTCAGATGTACCACAAATCAAGCCGCTTGAACCACTCGATGTGTTACGCACGCCGTACCGTATCGATATTATGCAACCTTTGTATTACACCATTAATGCAATTGAAGATTTATTTGATATTTCACAGCTCGATATTATGTCGCTTGTAGAAAAAGCAAAAGAGCTAGGGCTCCACGAGCCACTATTTCCACCTAAACAAAAGAAAGCAAGTTAGAAAAGGGTTTATTATGTCTGAATTAAGTGCTCAAAAATGTGAAGCGTGTCGTGCTGACGCACCAAAAGTTTCAGATGAAGAGCTAGCCGTATTAGTTAAGCAAATTCCTGATTGGACACCAATTGTGGTTGACGGCATTATGCAATTAGAGCGTGTATTTAAGTTCAAGAACTTTAAACTCGCGTTGGAATTCACCAACAAGTTAGGCGCAATGGCGGAAGATGAAGGTCACCACCCCGGTATCTTAACTGAGTGGGGCAAAGTAACAGTAACTTGGTGGAGCCACTCAATTAAAGGTCTGCATAAAAACGACTTTATTTGTGCCGCTAAAACAGATGCACTGCTAGAAGACTAATTGCTTCTAAACAATAAAAAAAGAGCGCTAATTAGCGCTCTTTTTTGTGTTTTTAGTATGCGTTTAACGCATTATTCGCTTACTGAGCGAAGTAGGGCATTAATACCTACTTTTTCACGTGTTTGCTGGTCAACTTTTTTCACGATAATTGCAGCGTATAAGCTATGTGAGCCGTCTTTTGATGGCAGTGAGCCAGGTACAACAACGGCGCCAGCCGGTACGCGTCCATAATGAGTTTCGCCTGTTTCACGGTCATAAATACGTGTGCTTTGGCTAATGTATACTCCCATTGAGATTACCGCGCCTTCTTCAACAACAACGCCTTCTACAATTTCAGAACGAGCGCCAATAAAGCAGTTATCTTCGATAATAGTTGGGTTTGCTTGTAGTGGCTCTAGTACACCACCAATGCCAACACCACCTGATAAGTGTACGTTTTTACCGATTTGTGCACATGAACCTACGGTTGCCCATGTATCAACCATTGTGCCTTCATCAACGTAAGCGCCAATGTTCACATAAGAAGGCATTAACACTACATTTTTACCTACGAAGCTGCCCTGACGAGCCACCGCGTTTGGTACTACGCGCATGCCTTCTTGCTTAAATTGCTCAGGCGTGTAGTCAGTGAATTTAAGCGGTACTTTGTCGTAAAACTGGTTTACACCATCGTTCATTGGTGCGTTGTCACGAATTCTAAATGATAATAACACCGCTTTTTTAAGCCATTGGTGTACAACCCATTCACCTGAGATTTTTTCAGCCACACGTGCTTTACCTGAATCTAACAAAGCGAGGGATTCGTTAATAGCGTTGAAAACCTCATCAGAAACTGATGCCGGTGAAATATTATCGCGATTTTCCCATGCTTGCTCGATGGTTAATTTCAATTGTTCCATAGTGTGCCTTTAATCGTTTTCGGAATTGAATTTTTCAAGAAGGCGGTTTTTTAAGTCGCCACATTCTTGTTCATTTAATGCGTTATAGTCAGCGTTAGATACCACAAAGAAATCTTCAGCACGTTCGCCTATGGTCGTAATGCGTGCGGCGTGTATATGTAACGCTAAACTTGAAAATACATCGGTTATTTTGGTTAATAAGCCTGGAATGTCAACCACTTGAATTTCTACAAGGGTGCGGTCTTTACGCCCATGTGGTGACACAATAACTCGGGGCTTAATATTAAAGCCTTTAAAGCGCTTTTTACGGTTCTTTTTGACTCGAACTTTCTTATTTGGTTCGTCAATAACTTGCTGAATTGACTTCTTAATAGAGCTAGCGCGACTTTGGCTCGTTACCGGCTCACCGTTTTGTTCTAAAATAACAAAATTATCAACCGCATAGCCGTCTTTGGTATTCATTATTTGCGCGTGTAATATGTTGGCTTTTTTAGCGCCCAACACCGCTACCAAACGCGCAACTAAATTGGCTTGATCTGGACAGTAAACAAATACTTGGCTACCGCCATTAATAGGCTGACCAGAAAGCAGCACCAATCCTTTACTAGGATCTTTTGACGCCAAGATATGCTCGCATTGCCATGCAATCATTTGCGTTGAAAAACGCGTGAAATAATCGGGCTTAAAGCGCAGCCACAATGCATCAATTTGACCTTCTGCAAAACCTAAATTAAGTAAACGTTGTTTTGCTTGTGCTTTTTTATCGCGAATTTGGTCACGTAAATCCATTGGGTTTTCAAGACCACGGCGCAGCGCACGTTGTGTGTGGGTATAAAGATCGCGCAGCAGTGTGCTTTTCCAATCATTCCACAAGTTATCGTTGGTGGCGCGAATATCAGCAAGCGTTAAGCAATAAAGGTAATCGAGTTGCTTTTCATTTTTAACTCGTGCTGCAAATTCAGCAATCACGTCAGGGTCGTTAATGTCTTTGCGCTGTGCTGTTACCGACATAAGCAAATGGTTTTCCACAAGCCACGCAATAAATTTACCCTCAAAGGTTGTTAAGCCGTGTAATTTGGCAAACTCTCTGGCATCCACCGCACCAAGCTCGGAGTGATCACCACCGCGGCCTTTGGCAATATCGTGGAAAATACCCGCTAAATACAATAGCTCTGGTTTTTCCATGCGTACCACAATTTCACGACACAGCGGAAACGTATTGGCGCACTCTGGCTGGAAATAATGATACAAATTTTGAATTAAACGATGGGTGTGTTCATCTACCGTATAGGCATGGAATAAATCGAACTGCATTTGCCCAACGATATTACGCCAATTCGGTAAATACGCCGATAAAATGCCGTGTTTATGCATTAACGTAAAGGCACGCCCCATACCATTCGGATGGGAAATAAGCTTAAGCAGCATAGTGCGACACAGCGAATAATCTTGTAAGTCGCCTAATAAACGACGTCTTACTTGGCGCAGTAAACGAATTGTGCTTGGGTAAATATGGGTAATTTGTGGATTGTCGGCAATGTGCCAAAACAGCTCAATAATTTTTTCACGGTGAAAAAATACTTGCGGATCTTTCACCCGAATTTGATGGCCAATTTGTTCAAAGTCAGCGTCAATACTGGTTACTTTGTAGTTTACATGGCCCGTTAAGATGCTTTGCTCGAAGTAGGATAACAGCATTTGATTAAGTTCACGCACACGCCCCATAATGCGAAATAATCGTTTCATCATACGTTCAACGGCGGCACGCCCATCGTCGCCAAAACCGAGCAGTTTAGCTGCTACCGGTTGATGATCAAAGAGTAACCGGTTTTCCATGCGCCCAGCCGCTAGGTGCAGTGCAAAGCGAATATTCCATAGGTTTACAATACATTCGAGCAGTTCTTGATGCTCTTCAAACGTTAAGTAACCGTGTTCCACTAGTTCTTCGAGCGTTTGTGAGCGAAAATGCTTTTTTGCGACCCAAATAATAGTTTGTACGTCGCGTAATCCGCCCGGGTTTTCTTTTAAATTGGGCTCAAGGTTATATGCCGTGCCATGACATTTTTTATGCCTTATTTCCTGTTCATCGCGCTTAGCGATAAAAAAGGTATCCGATTTCCACGCTGACGTTTCTACTAACTTTTTTTGTAAATGAGCAAAATTATCCGGATCACCACAGACCAAGCGAGATTCAAGCAAGCTGGTAGCAAAATTAACATCGCTTTTTTTCTGTTCTATGGTTTGTTTGATAGTGCGAACGCTATGACCGATATCTAGGCGCAGATCCCATAAGAAAGTGACAAACTGAGCGATAGTTTCTTGTGTTTCTTTGTTGGGTTCTTTATTGACCAGCAATAAAAAATCGATATCTGAAAAAGGGTGCAGTTCGCCGCGGCCATAACCGCCAATGGCAATTAAATCGCCGTGTTCGCGTAATTGATAGTGATCATAAAGCTGGCTTAAAATCGCGTCGATTAACTGTGCGCGGGCTTTCACTAAGCGCTCGACAGGCTGATGTGAAAATTGTTCTTCGAGCCAAAGGTAGAACTGTTCTAGAAGGTGTTTGTAGTCATCAAGTTGCTCGCATTTTGCGAGCAACTGGGTAAATTTTTTTGTTATTGCCATTGATGGCCTTCTTATTCGCTGTGTTCGATCACTCTCGGAAGCTCATCATCTGATCGTAGCGTAAGAATTTCAACTCCGTTTTTAGTCACAAGGAGCGTGTGTTCCCATTGTGCCGACAGTGAACGGTCTTTTGTTACCACAGTCCACTCATCTTTTAGCAGCTTACATTGGCGTTTACCAACGTTTACCATAGGTTCAATGGTAAAGCACATGCCTTCTTGCAGTACTTCACCTGTGCCCGGTTTGCCGTAGTGCATTACTTGTGGCTCTTCGTGGAACTCAGCGCCAATACCATGACCACAGTATTCACGTACAATTGAGTAATTAAAACCTTCAGCATATTTTTGAATTGCGGCACCGATGTCACCTAAGCGAACACCTGGTTTTACCATTTCGATAGCAAGGTATAAGCTTTTTTGGGTAATTTCACATAAACGCTTTGCTTGAATTGACGGTTGACCAACGTAAAACATTTTAGAAGTATCACCGTGGTAACCATCTTTAATTACCGTAATATCAATATTGATAATGTCGCCATCTTTTAGCGCTTTATCGTTTGGAATACCGTGACAAATTACGTGGTTTACTGAGGTACAAATTGACTTTGGAAAACCGTGATAATTCAAAGGAGCTGGGATCGCATCTTGCTCGTTTACAATGTAATCGTGGCAAATCTGATTTAACTCTTCTGTGGTCACGCCAACCTTAACGTGAGGCTCAATCATTTCTAACACTTCAGCTGCTAAGCGTCCTGCAACTCGCATTTTTTCGATTTCAGCTGGGGTTTTAATCACTGCACTCATTTAGGCTCCAAAATTCTTTAAATTATGGTCAAACACGACACTTTTTAGCTAAGTTGTTTGACTGAAAATTACTCATAAAATTTGAGTTCTGTTTGTTAATATGGTATAAAGCGCGCCGTATTTTTACAATTAAAATTTAAATTTCCTCGGGATTTTTAAGTTGATTGTAGTGAATACACATAAACTTTAATTTTTAACACACACACATATCGGCACATACACTTGGGTGCAGTGAGCAAAATGCGAACTGTTGGTGCTATGGGATATGTGGAGGCCTAACCCAAAATTACAGAGGAATATTAAAATGGCAAACGTTTCTATGCGCGATATGCTACAAGCTGGCGTACACTTCGGTCACCAAGCACGTTACTGGAACCCTAAGATGAAGCCGTTCATCTTCGGTGCACGTAACCGCGTACATATCATCAACCTAGAGAAAACTGTACCTTTATTCAACGAAGCAATGTCTTTCCTTAAAGGCGTAGCATCAAACAAAGGTAAAATCCTTTTCGTTGGTACTAAGCGCGCTGCAAGCGAAGCAGTTAAAGAAGCTGCACTACGTTCTGACCAGTTCTACGTAAACCACCGTTGGTTAGGTGGTATGCTAACTAACTGGAAAACAGTTCGTCAGTCAATCAAGCGTCTTAAAGACCTTGAAACTCAAAGCCAAGACGGTACTTTCGAAAAGTTAACTAAGAAAGAAGCGTTAATGCTTACTCGTGAAATGGAAAAGCTTGAAAAGAGCCTTGGCGGTATCAAGAACATGGGCGGTCTTCCAGACGCTATCTTCGTTATCGACGCTGATCACGAGCACATTGCTATTAAAGAAGCAAACAACCTAGGCATCCCAGTAGTATCTGTTGTTGATACTAACTCAAACCCAGACGGTGTTGATTTCATCATCCCTGGTAACGACGATGCTATCCGTGCTATCCAGCTTTACACTAACGCTGTAGCTGACGTGGCTGTTGAAGGCCGTGAAAGCAACATCGCTGTTCAAGCTGAAAAAGACGACTTCGTAGAAGCTGAGTAATAGCGCTTACCAAGCTTTCATGAAACGATCATAGAAAGCTTGGTATTCTGATGATTAGGGGGAGCTTGCTCCCGCTTATTTTAAATAGATTTTGGATTTGAGGACATACTAATGGCTGTAACTGCTGCCCTAGTTAAAGAATTACGCGAGCGCACTGGCGCTGGCATGATGGATTGTAAAAAAGCACTAACTGAAACTAACGGTGACATCGATCTAGCGATCGAGAACATGCGTAAGAGCGGTGCTGCTAAAGCTGCTAAAAAAGCGGGTAACATCGCTGCAGAAGGTACAATCCTTATCAAGCAAGGTGCTGGTTTCACTGCACTTCTAGAAGTTAACTGTCAAACTGACTTCGTTGCTAAAGACGAAAACTTCCTAGGCTTTGCTAACACTGTTCTTGACGCTGCTGCTGAATCAAAAACTGACATTGAAACGCTTAAAGCTCAATTCGAAGAAACACGTGTTGCACTAGTTGCTAAAATCGGTGAAAACATCAACGTTCGTCGCGTTGAGTACATCGATGGTGACAAAGCGTCTGCATACCGTCACGGCGACCGTATCGGTGTTGTTGTTACTGGTGAAGCTGACGAAGAAACACTTAAGCACGTTGCTATGCACGTTGCTGCTTCTAAGCCTGATTTCCTTAACCCAGAAGATGTACCTGCTGAGGTTGTAGAGAAAGAAAAAGCGGTTCAAGTTGAAATCGCAATGAACGAAGGTAAGCCAGCAGAAATCGCTGAGAAGATGGTTGTTGGTCGTATGAAGAAGTTCACTGGTGAGATCTCTCTTACTGGTCAAGCATTCATCATGGAACCTAAGAAAACAGTTGGCGAATTCCTTAAAGAGAAAGGCGCGACTATCTCTGGTTTCACTCGCCTAGAAGTAGGTGAAGGTATCGAGAAGAAAGAAGAAGACTTCGCTGCTGAAGTAGCTGCACAAATCGCAGCAGCTAAAGGCGAGTAATCGACTTTTTTCACTTAGCAAAATGGCTTTTGCTTTTGCGCTAAGAGATAAAATTATTTAGAATAACCGCGCTATCATTAGCGCGGTTATTTTTTGCAACTTTTTCAGCCAGGATTACTATGAACACAAATCGTAAGCCAGTTTTTAGACGAGTTTTACTTAAATTAAGCGGTGAAGCTTTAATGGGCCAAGAAGGCTTTGGTATCGACCCATCAATTCTTGACCGTATGGCACAAGAAATTAAAGAACTTGTAGAGTTAGGCGTTGAGGTAGGTGTGGTAATCGGTGGTGGTAACTTCCTACGTGGCGGTACACTTGCTGAAAACGGTATGAACCGTGTTGTTGGTGACCACATGGGTATGCTTGCAACCGTGATGAATGGCCTTGCAATGCGTGATGCACTGCACCGTGCCTATGTAAATGCACGTTTAATGTCAGCGATTCCACTTAACGGTGTATGTGACGCGTATAACTGGGCTGAAGCAATTAGCTTACTAAAAACCGGTCGTGTTGTTATTTTCTCTGCGGGTACTGGTAACCCATTCTTCACTACAGATTCTGCTGCGTGTTTACGCGGTATTGAAATTGAAGCAGACACCGTTTTAAAAGCAACTAAAGTTGACGGCGTATACAGCGATGATCCGGTGAAAAACCCTGAAGCAACGCTTTACCCAACATTAACTTACAACGAAGTAATCGAAAAAGAATTAAAGGTGATGGACCTAGCGGCATTTACCCTAGCTCGTGACCACAATATGCCAATCAGTGTATTTAACATGAATAAACCAGGCGCGTTAAAACGTGTTATCCTTGGTGAAGATGAAGGTACGCTGATTACACATAAATCAGCAGAATAAGCTATTAGTTAGGAAGATTAACGTGATTAAAGAAATCCAACAGCATGCTGCAGAACGTATGCAAAAAAGTGTTGACGCGCTTGGCTCACAATTATCAAAAATTCGCACTGGCCGCGCACACCCAAGCCTTTTAGACGGTATTCAAGTATCTTACTACGGTGCTGATACACCACTTAACCAAGTGGGTAATGTAACAATTGAAGACAACCGTACACTTGCTATCACTGTGTTTGACAAAACACTTACGCAAGCAGTTGAAAAAGCAATTATGGCGTCAGATTTAGGTTTAAACCCGATGTCTGCAGGTACGGTTATTCGCGTACCATTACCACCGCTTACAGAAGAGCGTCGTAAAGATCTTATTAAGATCGTACGTGGTGAAGTTGAAGGCGGTCGCGTTGCAATTCGTAACATTCGCCGTGATGCTAACTCAGATGTTAAAGCACTACTTAAAGATAAAGAAATTTCAGAAGATGAAGCGCGTCAAAGTGATGACGAAGTTCAGAAGCTAACAGATAAATACATCAAAGAAATGGATGCTATTTTAGCTGCTAAAGAAGCGGAATTAATGGAAATCTAAATCAATTTTTGAACGCTTTTGCGCTCAATCATTGAACAACTAAATTATTAGTTTTAAAGCGCTGTCTAGGGTATACTAGACGGCGCTTTTTACTTTAGGAAACGACACTTAATGACAATCACTAAGGATGCTATTACCCAACAAAGCTTACCGCGTCATGTTGCTATTATTATGGATGGCAATGGGCGTTGGGCACAAGCAAAGGGTAAGCCTCGTGTGTTTGGTCATAAAAAGGGCGTCGAATCGGTGCGTAATGCGGTAAAGTTTTGTCGCCAACTAAATATCGAATCATTAACGCTTTTTGCATTTAGCAGTGAAAACTGGCGACGTCCGGAACAAGAAGTCAGCACCTTAATGGAGCTTTTCATGTTTGTGTTGACCAACGAAGTAAAAAAACTCGATAAAAATAACGTCAAGTTGAAAGTAATTGGTGATATTAGTCGTTTCTCTGAGAAGCTACAAAAAAGTGTAGCAAAAGCAGAGCAAATGACCATGGATAACACCGGCTTAACACTTAATATCGCAGCTAACTATGGCGGACAATGGGACATAGCAAACGCTGCGAAACAACTGGCAAAACAGGTTGAGAATGGCGAAATAGCCGCTGATGATATTGATGAAACTAAACTGTCACAGTACATTAGTATGCAAGAACAAGCGCCACTTGATTTGTTAATTCGCACAGGAGGCGACTTACGCATAAGCAACTTTTTATTATGGCAAGCTGCTTACGCTGAACTTTATTTTACTGATACACTTTGGCCAGATTTTAATGAACAGGCATTTGCAGATGCAATTGCGTGTTATGTTTCACGAGAGCGTCGCTTTGGTTGTACTGGCGAACAAATAAAAGAACTACTCGCTCAATCGTGATTTTTATAGGGTAATTTGATTTGTTAATAAAACGCATACTGACTTCTTTAGTGCTAGCGCCAGCTGCACTTGCACTAGTTTTTTTTACACCACTTGAATTGTTTAGCTTAATTGCCGGATTGATTGTATTACTCTCTGCGTGGGAGTGGTCGGCATTTATGGGGCTTAAAAAATTCGCTTCTCGCATAAGCTATGTTGCTGGCATGGCAGTTATTCTATTTATTGCAAACATGTACTGGCCGATTGAAAGCTTATGGCAAAATGGCCAACTTGTTGGCTCGGCTAATTACGTATTTACGCTTGCTGTTGCGTGGTGGCTTGTTGCTTGCGCACTGGTATGGACTTACCCTAGAACCGCAAAAGCATGGCACGCAGGCTTAATGATGCGCGCAATTGCAGGTTTACTCACCTTGTTACCTATGTGGTTAGCGCTTAATGTGCTTCGCAGCAGCGAATATGCAACAAACGCGACACAAGGCTCAGTTCTGATTATGGTTGTGCTGGGTATTGTGTGGAGTGCTGATATTGGTGCTTACTTCTCAGGTAAAAATCTTGGCAAACATAAATTAATGCCATTAGTTAGCCCAAATAAAACCATCGAGGGGCTAGTCGGCGGTCTAATTTGTTCTGCGATTTTTGTTTTAGCATTTTGCTATTTTACTAAGGTGCCAAGCGATAAATGGTTTATTTACGCTGCAATGGCCGCTGTTGTCGCCCTGTTCTCAGCGGTGGGTGACTTATTAGAGAGCATGTTTAAGCGTGAAGTTGGTTTGAAAGACAGCGGCTCATGTTTACCTGGCCACGGCGGTATTTTAGATCGTATTGATAGTTTGACTGCTGCGGCACCGCTTTTCGCTGCATTTTATGCGTGGACCTTGGTGGCGTAATGCAACGTATTACCGTTCTTGGCTCTACAGGTTCGATTGGCACTAGCACCTTAGATGTCATTGCAAGAAACGCAGATGCTTATCAGGTGTTTGCGCTGGTCGCTGGTCAAAATTGGCGCTTAATGGCAAAGCAATGCACGCAGTTTTTACCACAATACGCTGTAATGCAATGCCCTGATGCGGCAAAACAACTTGAGGCTGAAATTACGCGCTTGGGAATTTCAACCAAGGTGCTGTGTGGTCAACAAGCGGCAGCTGATGTGGCCAGTGACGATAATGTTGATGCGGTAATGGCTGCTATCGTTGGCGCAGCTGGGTTATTGCCAACACTTGCAGCGATTAAAGCCGGTAAGCGCGTGTTACTTGCAAATAAAGAGTCACTTGTCATGTCAGGCGAGCTTTTTATTAATGCAGTTAAGCAATCAGGCGCGACGTTATTGCCGATTGATAGTGAACACAATGCGATTTTTCAGGCGATGCCAGCAAGTGTGCAAGAGCATTGTTACAGCGCAAATTTAAAGCAGCATGGTGTCAGCAAAATTTTGTTAACGGGCTCAGGCGGGCCATTTAGAACGCGTGATTTAAGCACCTTTGCCGATATTTCAGTAGATGAAGCTGTCGCCCATCCGAATTGGGATATGGGTCAGAAAATATCGGTTGATTCAGCTACCATGATGAATAAGGGGTTAGAGTTTATTGAAGCAAAGTGGCTATTTAACGCTGAGCCTAGTGATATTCAAGTAATTATCCATCCACAAAGTATTATCCACTCAATGGTGCAATACACCGATGGTTCGGTATTGGCACAAATGGGCAATCCTGATATGCGTACGCCAATCGCACACGCTTTAGCGTTTCCAAAGCGCATTGAAGCGGGTGTTGAACCACTGGATTTCACTAATATGCTTGATTTTAGTTTTAACGCACCAGACTTTGAGCGTTACCCAAATTTAAAGCTTGCAATAGATGCTTGTTCAGAAGGGCAGTACGCAACAACCACAATCAATGCTGCGAATGAAGTGTCTGTGGCCGCATTTCTGGCAAAGAAAATCAGCTTTTTAGACATTTATAAAATCAATGCTCAGGTACTCGATAAAATCGCAAAGAGTCATAAACAGCTAAAAATTAATGACCTAGATATTATTTTGCAGCTTGATAGCGAAGCGCGTCATTATGCAACGAATATGATTGCAGGGAGTTGTTAATGGAATTTTTGTGGAACTTACTGTCGTTTATATTAGTCATTGGCATTATTGTTGTCGTTCATGAATATGGTCACTTTTGGGTAGCAAGGCGCTGTGGTGTTAAAGTGCTGCGTTTTTCAATTGGTTTTGGCAAACCTTTGTTTAAATGGCACGACAAACTCGGCACCGAATACGTTGTCGCGGCGATCCCACTTGGTGGCTACGTGAAAATGCTCGATGAACGTGTTGAAGAGGTTGCGAGCGATGAACGTCATTTAGCGTTCAATAACAAATCAGTTTACCAACGCATTGCGGTGGTTGCGGCAGGACCAATGGCGAATTTTATTTTCGCCATTATTGTATCTGCCATTATGTTTATGGTTGGTGTGCGCTCACTTCTGCCTGTTATTGGCGAGGTGGTGCCTGGCAGCTTAGCAGAGCAAGCAAGGTTGCAAGCAGGACAACAGATTACCGCGATAAACGACAAAGACGTATATGGCTGGCGTGAAACCTTATTGGTTTTGATGGAAAATATTGGCGAGCAGCAAGTACGTGTTAGTGTTAAAGACGATGATTTAGGCTATCAACAAACGTATCTTAATTTATCTAATTGGCAGTTAAAAGACGACGGAAACCCCATTGTTGATATCGGTATTAAACCGTTCAGACCTGCAGAGACCATGCGCCTTGGTCATGTGCAAAAAGGCAGTCCTGCTGAATTTGGTGGGCTTCAGGTCGATGATGAAATTCATTTAGTTAATGGTGAAGCAATGCCATCGTGGCATGCATTTGTCACTCGAATTCAGCGCTCGCCAAATACGCCATTATTGCTTACTATAAGCCGCGGTAATGACAAGCTAAATATTGAGGTTACTCCTGGTAGCAAAAAAAGTGAGCAAGGGCTTAATCAAGGCTACTTAGGTGTGATACCCTTTGTTGAAAATTGGCCATCGTGGATGATTTCAACACAACAATACGGCGTATTTGATGCCATTGTTTTGGGTGTTGATAAAACAATTCAACTAATCAATGTCAGTTTTGCAACAGTAGTTAATTTGATAACAGGACAAGTCTCTGTTGCGAATCTAAGTGGTCCAGTGGGAGTGGCAATTGGCGCTGGAGCCAGCACCAGTAGTGGCATTATGCCGTTATTGGAGTTCTTAGTATTTGTTAGTGTAAGTATTGGTTTTTTCAATTTGTTGCCGCTACCAATTTTAGATGGCGGTCATTTAATGTATTACATCATTGAACTTATCCGAAAAAAGCCAGTCTCTGAAAAGACACAAGAATTAGGTTTTAGGATTGGTGCGCTAATCCTTATATTGTTAACTTGCCTTGCGCTGTTTAACGATTTTACGCGGTTATAAAGGAAATCAAATAATAACATGGCTATAAGAAAACAATTGGCTGTAATAAGTTTATTGGGAGCGAGTTTTACTGCTCTCGGCCAACAAGACTCCTTTATTGTAGAAGATTTAAGAGTTGAAGGATTGCAGCGTGTTGCACTAGGTGCAGCATTAACGCATATTCCAATTAACATTGGTGATAACCTCGACAGTTACACAATTTCAAAAACAATCAAAGCGCTTTACGGCTCCGGCCACTTTGATAACATCAAAGTGGTACGTGATGGTGATGCGGTTATCTTTCAAGTAACCGAAAGACCAACCATCAGCATTATCGAGTTCGAAGGCAACAAAGATATTAAAGATGAGCAACTTAACGACAGTTTAGAGCAGCAGGGGATCCGTAAAGGTGAACCGCTTGATATGGTTGTTGTAGACGGCCTTGAAAAAGGTCTTGTTGAGTTTTTCCACGGTATTGGTAAATACAACGCTGAGATTGAAGTATCAGTGTCACGCTTGCCACGTAACCGTGTAAAGCTAAAGCTTGAATTCAAAGAAGGCGATGCTGCGTCAATTCGTCAAATCAACATCGTTGGTAACGAGTTATTTTCTGACGAAGAACTTCTCGCATTGGCTGAATCGCGTCAAGATTTGCCTTGGTATATGTTTATGTCAAATGACAGATACCAAAAGCAAACGGTACAAGGTGACTTAGAGAAAGTACGTAGCTACTACTTAGACCGCGGTTACTTGAAATTCAATATTGATTCAACGCAAGTGTCAGTAAGCCCTGATAAAGAATCAGTATACGTTACAGTAAACGTTACCGAAGGTGAGCAGTTTACTGTTAAAGAATTCGACTTTATGGGTGACTTGCTCGGCCGTGAAGAGTTAATTCGTGCGGTTATTCCACTTAAAACGGGCAAACTATACAACGGCTCAGTGGTTACTGCATCGGAAGAGTTTATCAAAAATTACCTTGCACGTTTTGGTTATGCCAATGCTGAAGTACGTACCATTCCTGATATTGACGAAGAAAATAAAGAAGTAAAATTAACGCTATCAGTTGATCCAGGTAAGCGTATTTATGTGCGTCGTATTAACATTGGTGGTAATGAAATTACGTCGGATGAAGTAATTCGTCGTGAAATTACCCAGTTAGAAGGTGCGTGGCTATCAAATAACACGCTTGAGCGCTCTAAATTGCAAGTTCAGCGCTTAATGTATATGGAAAACGTTGAGTTTGATGTATCGCCGGTACCGGGTAAAGATGACCAAGTAGATGTTGATTTTACCGTTAAAGAGCAATCAGCTGGTAGCTTTAACGCAGGCCTTGCATACGGTTCATACAATAAGCTGCAATTTAATATTGGTGTAAGCGAATCGAACTTCTTAGGTACGGGCGACCAAGTTGCGTTTAACGTAAGTACGGCTAAAGGTTCTCAAAACGTAAGCTTGTCACATACCGACCCGTATTTTACGAAAGACGGTATTAGTTTAGGTAACTCAATTTTCTTCTCAAACTTTGATGCAAGTAAATACAGCCTAATCAACTATAAGAGTAAACGTTATGGTATTGGTTCAAATATCGGTATTCCGGTAAACGCCAACAACCGACTTAACTTTGGTGCGACAGTTTCTAAAGAATTCTTATCTGAACTATCAGAATATGAACAAACACGTATTATGCGTGAGACGTTCTTAGATCCAGAAAATCCGGATGCAGGTTTCGAATTCTTAAAGCTTGAATTAAGTGCTGGTTGGTCACGTGTAACGCTTAACCGCGGTATGTTCCCAACGGCAGGTTCTAAACAAAGCTTAACGTTTAAAGCAACGACACCTAATTCAGATCTTAACTACTTTAAGATCAACTATGATTCGCGTTTCTACTGGCCATTAAGCACTAACCACAAGTGGGCATTTTCAGCGAAAGCTGGATTTGGTTACGGTAATGGTTACGGAACTACCAATGGTTACGATCAAATTTTACCAGTACAGGAATTCTTCCGTATTTCTGAAATGGATTTACGTGGCTTTGAGCGTAATACAATCTTACCACAAGCGATTGTAGTATCTCCTAATTGGTTACCGGGCACACCAAATCCAGATGGCACGCAAGGACCAATTGGTAGCGATCCTCAATTTGATACAATTCGAACTGCGGGTCGTATCGGTGGCAACGTAAAAGCCGTGGCTGGACTTGAAATGATAGTACCTACGCCATTTCTTGATGACGAAAACAGTAGTTCGGTGCGTACCAGCTTATTTATTGATGCAGCCAACGTTTGGGATACGGAGTTCGATGTAGATCGCTACTCTAACTTAACGCCGGATGAGCGAGCGATACTTGAAGATTATTCAGACCCAAGTCGCTTCCGTTCGTCAGCAGGTTTATCTATCCAGTGGATTTCGCCTATGGGCCCTATGGTAATTAGTTTTGCCTACCCACTGAAAAAAGAAGATGATGATAAGACTAAAGGCATCAGCTTCAACATTAGTAACACATTCTAAAAGGAATAAATTCGTGAATAAAATGATTAAAACAACCGCCATGACTTTGTTAGCTACTTTTCTAATGGGTGCTTCTGCAAGTTCATTCGCTCACAAAGTTGCTGTTGTAAATGTACAACAAGTATTCAGTGGTTCTCCGCAGGCGTCTGCGATTAAAGCAACGTTAGAAGAAGAGTTCCGCGAGCGCAGACAAGCACTTGAAAAACTACAAGGCGATATTCGTTTTGAAGTTGAAAAATACCAGCGTGAAAACGCAACAATGAGCAAAGCGCAAAAAGAAGCAAGCCAAAAGAAAATTCAAGAGCTACAAAAAGCATTGCAAGAGCAAGGTCAGCCACTTCAGCAAGAAATGCAAATGCGTCAAGCACAGGAAACTAAAAAGCTAGAGACTGTGATCTTTGATGCTATCGCTGCAGAAGGTAAAGCAGGTAAGTACGACGAAGTAAAACCAGCGGGTTCACTTCTTTACTTCAACGAAAAATCAGTGGATAACATCACCTCTAAAGTAGCAGAGCGTGTAGCAAAGGCTAAATAATAAAGCTTATGAAATTACAGCAAATCGCTGAGATTTTAAATGCTGAGCTGGTTGGTGACGACTCGCTCAGCATTTCTCGTATAGCAACCCTAGAAAATGCGACCGGCAACGAGATTGGTTTTCTCGCTAACAAAAAGTACCGCAGCAAACTTGCCAGTACCCAAGCCGGTGCGGTGATTTTGTCACCGCAAGATGCAGATTACTTTACTGGTAATAAAATTATTGTTGCGAATCCGTACTTAGCCTACGCGTTGTTAGCGCAAGCGATGGACACCACGCCAGAACCTGCAACTAATGTTCACCCTTCGGCAATCATTGACCCAACGGCAAAGCTTGATAAATCAGTATCAGTTGGTGCCAATGTGGTAATTGAAGAAGGTGTTGAAATCGCTGCTGGCAGTTCAATTGGTGCTGGTAGCTTTATTGGTAAGGGTGCTAAAATAGGGACCAATACGAAAATTTGGGCTAATGTAACGATTTATCATCAAGTTGAAATTGGTAATTCGTGTTTAGTTCATGCTAATACCGTAATCGGTGCCGATGGATTTGGCTACGCCAATGAAAAAGGTCAGTGGGTGAAAATCCCGCAGCTTGGTACTGTTGTTATTGGCGATAATGTTGAAGTTGGCGCAAGTACAACCATCGACCGTGGCGCTATTGATGATACTATCATCGAGCGCAACGTGATTATCGATAACCAAGTACAAATCGCGCATAATGTCGTGGTTAAAGAAGGCACCGCGATTGCTGGGTGTACGGTAATTGCAGGCAGCACAACCATTGGCAAGTACTGCCAAATTGGTGGCTTGTCAGGTATCGCAGGGCATATTGAAATTGCCGATGGTGTTGTTTTAACGGGTATGTCAATGGTAATCAGTGGCATTGATAAACCAGGTGTTTATTCTTCGGGTGTACCGCACAGTGAGAATAAAGACTGGCGTCGTAATATGGCACAGTTACGTCAGCTTTCAGCAATTAATAAGCGATTAAAGGCAGTGGAAAAATCACTGCCGGAGCGTGACGAGTAGTCTTCGTCACGTACTAAATTATCGCGCAGTATAAATACGGGCGCGAAGAGATTAGTTAGGTTAAGGAAACACATTTTGGCAGAACAACTAAACAGCTTTGATATTCAAGAAATCCTAAAGCTATTACCGCATCGTTACCCAATGTTATTGGTTGATAAAGTCGTTGACTTTGAGCCGGGCAAAACGCTTCACGCGATTAAAAATGTCACAGCAAATGAGCCAATTTTCACAGGCCACTTCCCTGAGCAGCCAATTTTCCCTGGCGTAATGATTTTAGAAGCATTAGCACAAGCAACAGGTTTATTAGGTTTTAAAACAACTGAAAACCGTGGCGACAATGAGCTATATTTATTTGCAGCCATTGATAACGCACGCTTTAAACAACCTGTGTTACCAGGTGACACAATGCACTTACACGTTGAATTCTTAAAAGAACGCCGCAACATGTGGAAGTTTTACGGCGAAGCGAGAGTTGACGGCAAAGTAGTGTGTTCAGCTGAGTTAATGTGTGCAAGAAGAGAGTTATAATACGTGATCCATCCTACTGCAATTATTGAGCCTGGCGCTCAACTTGGCAACAACGTAAAAGTTGGTCCTTACAGCTACATCGGCAACGACGTGGTGATTGGTGATGATTGTATCATCGAATCACACGTAGTGATAAAAGGGCCGTCAACAATTGGTTCTGGTAATCATATTTTCCAGTTCGCTTCAGTGGGTGAAGCGTGCCAAGACAAAAAGTACAAGGATGAACCAACCAAGCTGATCATTGGTGACAACAACGTGATCCGCGAATGTGCCACAATCCACCGTGGTACCATTCAGGATGAAGGCATCACCAAGATTGGCTCAAATAACTTATTTATGGCGTATACACACGTTGCCCATGACTGCGTGATAGGCAATAACTGTATTTTCGCTAATAACGCAAGTGCGGCTGGTCACGTACACATTGGTGACTGGGTAATTTTGGCGGGCAACTCAGGTATTCATCAGTTTTGTCATATCGGTTCACATGCGTTTATTGGCATGTACTCTGGTGTTAACCAAGATGTACCACCGTTTGTAACAACTATCGGCACACCAGCACGTCCTGTGGCAATCAACACTGAAGGTCTAAAACGTCGTGGCTTTGAGTCAGACGAAATCATGGCATTACGTCGCGCATACAAGCAGTTATATCGTAAAGGTAATAAACTGGATGCGGCACTTGTTGAAATGGAAAAAGAAGCCGAGCAGTTTAAAGCAGTGCAAAACATGATTGATTTTGCTAAAAGCTCAAGTCGAGGATTAATTCGTTAATGATCTCGAATGAGCCACTTCGAATTGCACTTATCGCCGGGGAACACTCCGGCGATATTTTAGGTGCAGGTTTAATTAAAGCACTCAAACAACATTACCCAAATGCCACATTTGAGGGCATTGGCGGTCCGCGTATGCTGGCTGAAGGGTTTAAAACCCATTTTCAAATGGAAGAACTCGCCGTAATGGGCGTTTTTGAAGTACTGCCTAAGTTATTTCGTCTACTCAGCATTAAAAAGCAAATTGTACAGCGTTTTATCGATAATCCGCCGGATATTTTTATTGGCATTGATGCACCCGACTTTAACTTACGCGTTGAAAAGCCGTTAAAGGCTGCTGGTATTAAAACTGTGCATTATGTTAGCCCATCGGTATGGGCATGGCGTGAAAAACGTGTTTTTAAAGTGGCAGAAGCCACTAATTTAGTGCTTGCATTATTACCATTTGAAAAAGCGTTTTACGATAAGCACAATATTCCATGTGCGTTTGTCGGCCATACGTTGGCGGATGAATTGCCGCTCGAAGATGAACAAACTGCCAGTAGAACGCTGTTTGATTTATCAGCTACAGATAAAGTGTTAGCTGTTCTACCGGGCAGCCGAGGCTCTGAAGTTACTTTATTAAGTGAACCCTATATTCAAGCGGTGTTGTTACTTAAAGCAGAGCTACCCGAGTTGAAAGTACTTGTGCCTTTGGTTAATGAAAAACGCAAAGAAGAGTTTTTAGCTGTCGCAACCAAGCTCAATGCGGCAGATATATTTACCCTGGTTGATGGCAAATCGCGTGAAGTAATGACCGCTTCTGATGCGGTGTTATTAGCGTCGGGTACGGCAGCACTTGAATGCATGTTACTTAAACGCCCAATGGTGGTTGGCTACAAGCTAAAAGCCCTGACATATCACTTAGTGACACGTTTATTTAAATTTAACATTGAACACTTTTCACTGCCTAATTTATTGGCGGGCAAGCAGTTAGTACCTGAGTTATTGCAAAATGATTTAACACCTGAAAACTTGGCAGCAACTTTAAAACCATTGCTAGAAGACGACCAAACAGCATTAAAACAAACGTTTTATGAAATGCATAAGTCATTAAGGCTCGACGCCAGTAAACAAGCGGCGCTGGCTGTAAGTAATGTAATAGAGAACAAACATGACTGAGATTATTCGTCCAAATACGCAACTTATTGCAGGTGTTGATGAAGTAGGGCGCGGCCCGCTCGTAGGCGATGTGGTCACGGCTGCGGTTATTTTAGACCCATCAAAGCCAATCGCGGGTCTTGCCGATTCAAAAAAGCTAACCGAAAAAAAGCGCTTGGCACTTTACGAAGAAATTATTGAAAAGGCGCTGTGCTTTCATATTGCCCGCGCCAGCGTAGCAGAAATTGATGAGCTTAATATTTTGCATGCTACCATGCTTGCGATGAAGCGCGCGGTGGAAGGGCTTAATATTCCTGCCGAGTTTGTCTTTATTGATGGCAATCGTTTACCCGATATCAATGTACCTGCACAAGCCGTTGTTAAAGGTGACAGCTTAGTTGCCGAAATTAGCGCAGCATCAATTCTTGCCAAAGTGACCCGTGATAACGAAATGAAAGCTCTCGATACTGAGTACCCAAATTATGGCTTTGCCGGCCATAAAGGTTACCCAACCAAGGCGCATTTAGAAGCACTTGCACTTCACGGTGTTACGCCGCATCATAGACAAAGCTTTAAGCCCGTAAAAACAATAATAGAACAGACCAACAATTGCTAATTAATGCTTGGTCAATCAAGTTAGGCAGATAATGCAAGACCCTAAATTTATACACTTACGTGTTCACAGTGATTATTCAATGGTGGACGGCCTCGCCAAAACGAAGCCTATCGTCGGTAAAATTGCAGAGCTGAATATGCCTGCATTTGCCATTACTGATCAAATGAACTTGTGCGGTTTAGTGCGCTTTTACGGTGCTGCGCATGGTGTTGGCATTAAACCAATTGTTGGCGCTGATCTGTGGTTACACAGTCCTGAATTTCCCAATGAGCCTTGTCGTTTGGTCGTACTTGCTAAAAATAATGCGGGCTATAAGAACCTTACACTGCTTATTTCCAAAGGCTATCAACGCGGCCACCTTATGCAACGTCCTATGGTTGATAGAGAGTGGCTTATTGAGCACAAAGAAGGCCTTATTTTACTCTCAGGTGCCAAAGACGGTGACTTGGGTAAAGCCTTATTAAAAGGCAATAATGATTTAACCAAATCCATTGGTAACTTTTATTTAGAACACTTTAAAGATCATTACTATATTGAGCTAACGCGCACTGAGCGCGAGCAAGAAGAAGATTATTTGCATAGTGCGGTGGCGTATGCTCAATACTCAGGTTTGCCGGTTGTTGCCACCAACGAAGTCGTGTTTCTCAATAAAGAAGATTTTGAAGCCCATGAAATTCGTGTTGCTATTCACGATGGTTTTACCCTTGATGATAAACGCCGTCCTAAACGTTTTTCAGAGCAGCAATATTTAAAAACCGAAGAACAAATGTGTGAGTTGTTCTCGGATATTCCAGAAGCACTGGAAAACTCGGTAGAAATTGCCAAACGTTGTAATGTTACCATTCAACTTGGCACTTACTTCTTACCAGATTACCCAACGGGTTCTTTGTCGATTGAAGATTTCTTAGTAAAAGTATCGGAAGATGGTCTGGAAGAACGTTTGCAGTTCTTATTCCCTGATGAAGAAGATCGCAAAGTCAAACGCGTCGAATATGATGACCGCTTAAGAATTGAACTTGACGTAATTAACCAAATGGGTTTCCCTGGTTACTTCTTAATCGTAATGGAATTCATCCAGTGGAGTAAAGATAACATTATTCCGGTGGGTCCAGGCCGTGGTTCAGGTGCAGGTTCATTAGTTGCTTATGCGCTAAAGATCACCGATCTTGATCCACTGCAATTTGACTTACTTTTCGAGCGTTTCTTAAACCCAGAACGTGTATCCATGCCCGATTTCGACGTCGATTTCTGTATGGACCGACGCGATGAAGTAATCGACCACGTTGCTAAACTCTATGGCCGTGATGCGGTATCGCAGATCATTACTTTTGGTACGATGGCGGCAAAAGCGGTAATACGCGATGTAGGCCGTGTACTAGGTCACCCTTATGGTTTTGTTGACCGTATTTCAAAATTAGTACCGGGCGATCCGGGTATGACATTGGCAAAAGCCTTCGATGTTGAACCGCGTTTACCAGAGGCCTACGACACAGACGATGAAGTAAAAGAACTTATCGATATGTGCCGTATTTTAGAAGGCTGTACACGTAATGCCGGTAAACACGCCGGTGGTGTTGTTATTTCACCGACAACCATTACCGATTTCGCCGCACTTTATTGTGATGATGAGGGTAAATTCCCGGTTACCCAATTTGATAAAAATGATGTAGAAACAGCGGGTCTCGTTAAGTTCGACTTCTTAGGGTTACGTACTTTAACCATTTTGCAGTGGGCTATTGATATGGCCAATGAGCGCTTAACGCGTGAGCAAAAAGAACATATCGATATTGCCGCTATTCCGCTAAATGATCCGCCGAGCTTTGAATTACTACTGCGCGCAGAAACCACCGCAGTATTCCAGCTTGAATCACGCGGCATGAAAGACCTTATCCGTCGCTTAAAGCCCGACTGCTTTGAAGACATGATCGCACTGGTTGCACTTTTCCGTCCAGGTCCATTGCAATCGGGCATGGTAGATAACTTTATCGACCGTAAGCACGGACGAGAAGAAGTATCTTACCCTGATGCGCAGTATCAGCACGAAAGCTTGCAGCCTATCTTAGAGCCAACCTATGGCATTATTCTTTACCAAGAACAGGTAATGCAGATTGCTCAGGTACTAGCAGGGTATAGCCTTGGTGGCGCTGACTTACTGCGTCGTGCAATGGGTAAGAAAAAGCCGGAAGAAATGGCCAAGCAGCGTTCAACCTTTGAGGATGGTGCAAAGCAAAATGGCGTAGACGGCGAACTTGCGATGAAGATCTTCGACCTTGTAGAAAAATTCGCAGGTTACGGCTTTAACAAATCGCACTCGGCAGCATACGCGCTAGTATCTTATCAAACGCTGTGGATGAAAACCCATTATCCAGCAGAGTTTATGGCGGCAGTTATGTCAGCCGATATGGATAACACCGATAAGATTGTTACCCTTGTTGATGAATGTGAGAATATGAAACTCACATTATTACCGCCTGATGTGAACTCTGGTTTATATAAGTTTACGGTAAATAATCAAGGCGAAATTGTTTACGGTATTGGGGCAATTAAAGGTGTAGGCGAAGGGCCAGTAGACGCAATTTTAGAAGCGCGAGAAGCGGGCGGTCCATTTAAAGATTTATTTGATTTCTGTGCGCGCGTCGATATTAAGCGTTTAAATAAACGTGTGATTGAAAAACTGATTATGTCCGGCGCGATGGATAAATTGGGTCCAGAGCAAACACAAAGTGCACGCTCTATTTTAATTGCCAGCTTACCTGATGCGCTTAAATCGGCCGATCAACACAATAAAGCTGAAGCACTAGGCCAAAGCGATTTATTTGGTTTATTGGCAACGGAGCCAGAGGAAGTTGCCGCAGCATTTGTGCAAGCGCCTAAATTTACCGATAACGAATGGTTGGAAGGTGAACGCGAAACACTGGGACTTTACTTGACCGGTCACCCAATTAATCAATACCGTAGTGAGCTTAAAAACTATGTGTCGGGTCGACTTGTCGATTTACAACCGACGGAACGTGATGTAACGTCTACAGCGGCAGGTTTAGTGATTAATGCGCGTACCTTAATTAATAAAAAAGGAAAGCGTTGGGGACTACTGACATTGGATGATAAAAGTGCCCGAATTGATATTCGTTTATTTCCTGAACAGTTCGAAACTTACCAAGAACTGCTGCAAATGAACAATATCTTGGTGATATCTGGTGTGGTCAGCTTTGATAACTTCTCTGGTGGTATTACAATGACCGCTCGCGAAGTTGCAAGTATTGAATCTGTTCGTGAAAAGCGGGTTAAAAACATAAAAATGACGGTGAAAATGCAGGAAGTGAGTGATAACTTCTTGTCTCGATTAGAGCATACCATCACCCCGTATAAATTTGGTACTTGCCCAATAAGAATTCAATATGAACGCCCAGATGCAACAACTGAGCTTTCATTAGGAACACAGTGGTGTGTTACACCCAGTGACGAGTTACTTGCTAACCTCTCACGCTTAGTAGCACAGAATATTGAACTAGAATTTAATTAGGTAGTTTAGAGCATGAGTCTCAATTATCTTGATTTTGAACTTCCAATTGCAGAGTTGGAAGCAAAAATTGAAGAACTTAAAAACGTAGGTCGCGGTGGTGAACTGGATCTGAGTCTAGAAGAAGAAGTTTCACGCCTTAAAGATAAGAGCGTAGAGCTGACCAATAAAATTTTCTCTGATCTAGGTCCATGGCAGGTTTCACAGCTTGCTCGTCACCCGTTACGTCCGTATACCAAAGATTATATCGAACGTATTTTTACCGAGTTCGACGAATTAGCAGGCGACCGCGCATTTGCTAACGATCCGGCTATTGTAGGCGGTATTGCGCGTTTAGATGGCGAACCAGTAATGGTTATCGGTCAACAAAAAGGCCGCGATACAGCCGAGAAAATTAAGCGTAACTTTGGTATGCCAAAACCAGAAGGCTACCGCAAAGCGTTACGTTTAATGGAAATGGCTGAGCGTTTTAATATGCCAATCATCACGTTTATCGACACGCCAGGAGCATACCCGGGTGTTGGTGCTGAAGAACGTGGTCAAAGTGAAGCAATCGCTAAAAACCTTAAAGTGATGGCAGGCCTAAAAGTACCAGTGATCTGTACGGTAATTGGTGAAGGTGGTTCAGGTGGTGCATTAGCAATTGGCGTGGGTGACCGTGTTAATATGCTTCAGTACAGTACATACTCAGTAATTTCACCGGAAGGTTGTGCGTCAATTCTTTGGAAAAGTGCAGAAAAAGCGCCGCTTGCAGCAGAAGCTATGGGTGTAAGCGCGGATCGTGTTAAGAGCTTAGACTTAATTAACTCGATTGTTGAAGAGCCACTAGGCGGTGCACACCGTAACTACGATGCAATGGCGAAATCGCTTAAAGCACAAATTAAACGTGACTTAGGTGATTTGAAAGCTTTATCATTAGAAGAAATGTTAGAGCAGCGCTATGAGCGTTTAATGTCTTTTGGTTACTGCTAATTAAAAGATTTTGGAAAAAGCCGCATTTTGCGGCTTTTTTTGTTTATGAAAGATATTTATTCCACTTTTAAATATGAGCTTAACAACACCGAAAAAACGCGCTTTACTGTTGCGCTTTCTGGCGGTGTTGACTCGGTTGTATTATTACATTTAGCGAAGCGTTTTCGCGATGAATTCACGCACATTGAAATCGACGCTGTGCATATCAACCATGGCTTAAGTGATAATGCCGATATGTGGCAGGCGTTTTGTGTCGATTTATGTCAGCAATGGCAAATCCCGTTTAAGGCATACCGAGTAAGCGTGAAAAAAGCTAGTCGTGAAAGCTTAGAGGCGGTGGCGCGCACGGCACGTTACAACGCACTAAAAGCGCACTTGCATAGCGATTCAGAATTATTACTTGGACAGCATCTTGACGACCAAGTGGAAACGTTTTTTATTCGTTTAAAACGCGGGGCAGGGCTGTTGGGTTTAGGTGCGATGAAGCAGCGCACGCGCATTGAAAATGGGTTACCAGTATTTCGCCCATTACTAGGCATTATGCGTAAAGACATTGTTGAGTACGCAAAGGCTCAGCAGCTTTCGCATATCAATGATGAATCAAATCACGACGATCGCTTTGACCGAAATTTTTTACGCAATAAAATCCTTCCTGAACTTAACAAACGCTTTAAGGGCTTTAGCAATACCGTCACTCGCGTAGTGAATTTGCTGCAATCTCAACAACAATTGCTGGATGAATACATTGCCGAAGACGCGAAAAAGTGTATTTTTCATCAGCGTTTTCTGCTCAATGAGGTGATTGGTTTTTCTCGCGCGCGCATTGATAATTTAATACGTTATTGGCTACAGCAAAATAACCTAGTTTTGCCATCTCAAAAGGTGCTAGACCAAGTTTACCAGCAAGCATTTAACGCAAAAATAGATGCGCAAGTGAGTATTGAATGTTGTGGTTTTGCGATTAAGCGCTACCAAGATGCTTTATTTATCGTGTTACCTCAGGCGGTGCCAGAAAATCAAGATAACATTGGGCTAAGCTCAGTGATTATTGAGAGCCAAGAGTTTAGTGTAGAAAAAAGAGCGCAAGGTGTACGCGCGCCATTTATGGATGAACACGTTAATCTGCGTTTTGATATTGGCGCTGAAAAGTTTACCTTACAACACCGAAACTGTACTAAATCGGTTAGCACATGGCTAAAAGAGGCTGGTATACCACCTTGGCAACGCCCATTGGTTGCAGGAATTTACTATAATAATCAACTTGTTCAAGTAATTGGCTTGGGCATATCAAAACATGCATACGCCGAAAATGGGCTATGTTGGCAACAAAAGGAAGCAAATGAAAACTAGTCAAGCAGTTGGTTTTTCACTTATCGGGCAAGCTTATATCGGCTTAATTGTATTTGCAGTGGTGTTGGCGGTGAGCCTTATTTTTTCGTTTAATCATACTGTGGTGCTCTATGGCGCTATTTTTGGCGCGATTACTGCTGCATTGCTGCTGTGCTATTGGTTAGGAAAAGGCGGAAGTTTCTTTTTGTTAGCGGTAATGTGTCCCCTTATTTGTATTATCGTGACACCTATTACCAGCTTTTTTGAAATAGCTAATGTGCTCGGGGCTTTTTTTGTCGGTTTGTGTTTGCTGCTTACCGGTTATCGTCTAAAAAAAGGAAGCTAATGCTTCCTTTTTTCTTTCTGGCTACGCCTTAGTTTGTTTTGCAACAATCCCGTCCGTCTTGTTTTGCTGCATAAAGCGCTCTATCTGCACGTTCAAAAATACTGTTAGGAATATCTTTTGCCTTACTTAATGAAAAACCAATACTGGTGGTTACAGAATGGGTTTTCAGCAGTTGGTGACTGTGCACGCGTTGTTTAATGCGATTAGCTAAGATATGACTTACTTCAAAGTTGTCGTCATCAATTAAAATGGCAAATTCATCACCACCAAACCTAAATACGGTGTCGGTGCCTCTTACGCAGTCTGTCAGAATATTGGCAAAATCAATCAATACTTGATCGCCCACTTGGTGACCATGTTGATCGTTTACTTGCTTAAAGTTGTCTAAATCTAACAACATTAAGCCAAAGCTGCGGTGATGGCGGCGGCTTCGCTCAAGTTTGCGGTATAGGCAATCGTCAAACATGCTGCGGTTATTTAGCCCGGTTAATGCATCTTTGGTAGCCAGCTTTTTCACGCGTGAAAACAACAGTGCATTGCGCAGAGGGTAGACAAGTGCGGTATGTAATCTTGCTAATTTCTGCTTTGCGTATTGTGGTAGATTTTGGCAAAAGTAAATAAGTTGGCCAAGACGTTCGCCATCAGCCATCAGATCAAAGGCGTGGTTTTCACCTTCAATTTTACTGCCAGTCATTTCAATTACCCCTTCGGTACTATGAAACTGTAGGCCTGCAAATTGCACTACGCGTGATGCTTCAACCGAAAAGATGTTTAATAATTTTGTAAGCTCAAGTGTTTTTTGAAGTTGCGTTACTAACGCATGGGTATGGCTTATGTCATTCTGTTCAGAATAGATCTGGCCATACGGCAAATAATCGCCGTTGCTGTCTGTTTGACGCGTTAAAACATGTACGTTTTCCACTTAACTACCCTCATACTACCGCAAAATATTAAGTACATGGATATTTAAGCAAAATCTAAGCCATTTTTATTAAGTGGCAGAAAAACAGACACTTGCTATATTTAATTGATTAGAGAGACTCGCTTCTAATGAATTCGTCATTTTTTCGACATAATGCTTATTACGATGGCAGAGGTGGTGTTTGCAGCATACGTTTGGTGTTTACTTCTATATATTGATTGCCGCTGTGGTTCTGATTTGGCTGTTTAAACGCTTTAATCTGCCACCCATTTTAGCTTATTTAGCGGTGGGCATCCTTGCCGGTAAAGACGGCTTTGCGTGGCTTGAACAAAGTGAACAAATGCACTTTATTGCCGAACTTGGCATCGTTTTTTTGCTGTTTAGCTTAGGGTTAGAGTTTTCAATTCCTCGTTTACTGGCTATGCGCCACATTGTTTTTGGCGTTGGCGTAATGCAAGTCGTAATAACTACCTTAGTGGTTATGGTGCTATTGTGGTTATTTGGAATTTCAATGATAGCGGCGTTTAGCATTGGTAGTTTAGTTGCCTTGTCGTCCACTGCTATTGTGGTTAAACAAGTCAGTGGCTCACCATTATTGCGCTCAAGGCCAGGGCAGCTGGCAATTGGCGTTTTGCTATTTCAAGATATCGCGGTAGTGCCTTTATTAATCGCACTTCCGCTTTTGGCAAATGGCTCAGAGTCGTTATGGACCACCATTTTAACGGCGTTGGCAAAAGGCGGTGTGGTTATTGCGCTATTGATGGCTGTTGGCAAGTGGGTACTACCGAGAATCTTCAGTGAAATAGCGCAAACACGCAGTGATGAGTTATTTGTGTTGACCACCATTTTGGTTGCACTTATTGCGGCAGCGATAACGTCTGCTTTTGGTTTATCCATGGCACTAGGTGCGTTTCTAGCAGGCATGATGTTAGGTGAAAGTGAATATAAACATCAACTAGAAGCCGATATCCGCCCATTTAGAGATATTTTAATGGGGTTATTCTTTATTACCATCGGCATGCAGCTTGATATGGCGTTTGTTGTGGCTAACTTGCAATGGATTGCACTCGGGTTATTTGGCTTGCTGACACTGAAAGTGGCGATTACGTATTTTGTGACGAAAGTGGCTGGCGAAAACCATGAAAATGCGTTGGCAAGTGCACTTATGTTATGCCAAATGGGTGAATTTAGCTTTGTCTTAATATCACTCGCATTAAAATACGCTTTGTTAAATTCGGCGAATGCATCCTTGCTGTTGTCGGTTGGTGTATTAAGTATGGCGATAACGCCTTATTTGGTGGATAACGGTGCTTTGCTGTCGTATAAAATTCTCAACAAAGTTGCCCCTAATTTACTGACAAAAAATAGTCAAAGTTATGACAACGGTGATGCCCAGTTCGACGAGTTTAGTCAACATGTTGTGATTTGTGGCTATGGTCGTGTAGGGCAAATTATCGCGCGTTTTTTAAAAACGGAAGCTATTCCGTTTGTTGCAATAGATAGTGACACAGTGCGCGTTAAAGAGGCGCAAGCCGCTGGAGAAAATATTTATTTTGGTCAGGCAAAGCAAAAAGAGGTGCTAAAAGGTGCCAATATTGCAAAAAGCCGCTTAGTGATTATTACCTTCGCCGATAAAGACAGTGCATTTGCAATTATTAACAGTATTAAGCAGCTTGCGCCTAAGGTTAAAATTTTAGTGCGCATGCGCGATGATAGGTATTTATCTGAGCTTAAAGATAAAGGCGTTACAGAAGTGGTGCCGGAAAAGCTAGAGGCCAGCCTTATGTTGGTATCACATGTACTGTTTTTAACCGGGGTGCCGATGCGTCGTATTTTAAGGCGTGTGCAAGCAGAGCGTAGCAATCGCTATGGCTTACTGCACGGTTATTTCCCAGGTGATAGTACGCCATTGACACCCGATTCATCTGATCACCTTGAATTTTTGCATGCAATCGCGATTACTGAAGATGCCTATGCACGAGGATTATCTTTAGGTGATTTAAACTTAACTAAACGACGAGTCGATGTAACCGGACTTCGCCGTGATGGTAATGAATTAAGTTTCCCGCCAAGTGATACTGTATTAAAAGCGCAGGATATTTTAATTGTGCGCGGCAAACCGCGCCGTGTCGAACGTGCTGAGCGTTTTATACTAGAAGGGCGCTAGCCCGTTTATAGTAAACTTACTGCATATTGGTGAACTCTAAAAACGCCATGATTTCATCTAATTGTGCCAAACCATCTTGGTAGCCAATATCAATTAAATGCTGGGTGTATTCCTTTTCAAAGAGTAAATAACTCACCAGTGACGATTCTGAATGCTTTTTCACACCAATACTGCGCAGTAGCATTTTTATTGGCACAGGCATAGTGTCGTAGTACTGCGTTGCAATGGCATTAAAGTTTTGCGAGGGATTTATCACAAAGTGCGCGATGCGCTTAAGTTCTTTATGTTTATCGCGCGCAGGAATAAGGGACAACGTTCGGTTAATACGTTCTAGCCGTTCAATGTCTGCACGTAAGGTATCGGAGAAAATGGTATCGAGCAAATGGCCGGCAATCGTTGAAATACCGGGGTAGTGTGGCTGAAAACCAAAATATTTATTATCGATAGGTTGCTCAACACCAATTACAAAGACTTTTTCCGCGCCTAAATGAATTGCAGGGCTCAGCGGTGCATGTTGGTGCACCGAGCCATCGCCAAAGTAACCTTGACGAATTTTGGTGCTCGGGAAAACCATAGGAATGGCACTGGATGCCATTAAATGTTCAATATTAATTGTAGTTTTTTCACCACGCCTTTTAGCTCTGCGCCAAGAGTTGGCATGTTTAGCTTGGAAAAACGCGACGGAATCACCGCTCGAATAACTCGAAGCCGTAATCGATAGTGCTTCTAAGTAGTCGTTGCGAATATTATTGTCGATGCGTTTTAAATCGAGCACTGAGCGCAATAATTCTCGTAATGGTTGATTATTGAGCAAGCTCGCAGGTGGGTGGTTTTCATAATCCGACTGAAAACTACGTAACATATTAATAAAAATATGACCAAATACCGATGAAAAGTTGGTGTGATAAACCTGCTCGGTGCGAAAATTTTTCCACACATGTTCTAACTTTTTAACGGCTAGCTGATAGCACGAAGCGTAACAACCGAGCGCCGTTGCATTAATTGCGCCCGCAGATGTGCCATTTATGATGGCAAATGGCGTTACTTGATTACGCGGCAGGCTTTTCGCAATCGCTTTTAAAACGCCTACTTGATAAGCCGCTCGTGCGCCACCACCTGTAAGTAGTAATGCAATTTTTGTTTTATGTTTTGAACTATTCCCGCTACTATTCATCAGATACTTTGTATTCTCCCTTTATTGTTAATTTAGAGCACTTTAGATCTAAAATAAATATTTGAACAGTGAAAAATATGACAACGAATTCTCAAAATAAATTACCTTACATTGTCGGACTCTCTCTGGTAGCAATCGTGATTGCGGTAGCAGCCATGCAATTAATGAAAGGCGACAAACCAGTAGAGCCGGGTGAACGGCAAGTAATTGAATTGCCACAACCCACTGATCCTGTAGAGACAGAGCAAGAAACACAAGTTGTGACCAACGATCCTGTAATTGAACCAGTTGTTGAGCAAGTGGTTGTAACTAAAGAGCCTGAAGTTGAAGAGCCAGTAACGCCAGAAGTGACACGTGTGTTACCTTCGCTTGATGATAGCGATTCAGTTGTACGAGAGTCGCTGGCGGATGTTGTATCAGTGAACTTGTTAAAGCTTGTAGTTAGCGATGATTTAATTCGCCGCGCGGTGGTTTACACCGAAAACTTAGCGGACGGTAAGCTTGCTAAAAAACATCAAATGTTTGTTGCGCCAAAACAGCCGTTTAGCGTAAACGACGGTGCAATTATTACCGTAAATCCAGAGAGTTTTGAACGCTACGATCCGTATGTCAGCTTATTTACTAAGCTTTCAGAAAAACAAATTATCGCATTAATTGATGAGTATAAGCCGCTGATCCAAGATGCTTATGACGAGATTGGTTTATCGGATTATGAATTTGAACAGCGCCTTGCACTGGCGATTCAGCATTTACTTGATACTCCAGCTGTTCCACTAGATACGCCGCTTACAAGTCAGTCTGTAACATATAAATATGCGGTACCTGAGTATGAAGCCTTATCTGATGCACAAAAACAGCTACTGCGTTTAGGTCCAGATAATATGGCGCAGGTGAAAACCAAGTTATCGCGTTTGTTAAAACAGCTTTAAGGTTAATTGTTGCGCAGTTGATTAGCATGCACAAAGTTTTGCTTGAACTTCATCAGTAAAATAGTGATAATCCCTGCGCGCAGTTGAGCAAAACCCTTTGTTTAACTGCGTTATTATGGTGATCTTATTGGTCCTCCCGCAATAATAGCGCGTGAATCTGGTCAGGCCCGGAAGGGAGCAGCCACAGCGTGTGACTTATGTGCCGGGATGTGGCTGGTAAGATTGCCACCCAACTTCTCTCGTTTATTTTTCAGTGTTTAGCTTCTCAGTTTCTACTTTCTCATTGATCCTTAGTTATATTTTCTTATTTTACTCCTTTGCTTAACAGTCATTATTAAATAGTCACGCCTTGTATTTACTTAGCACTTAGCAACGCAATACGCTTGTTTAAATAGTTGTGTTTCGAATACGTCTTTTTTCTCTTTCTTATTTTTTGTTTTTG
Source organism: Pseudoalteromonas sp. NS-SX12 (assembly GCF_057367955.1). Taxonomy (NCBI): domain Bacteria; kingdom Pseudomonadati; phylum Pseudomonadota; class Gammaproteobacteria; order Alteromonadales; family Pseudoalteromonadaceae; genus Pseudoalteromonas; species Pseudoalteromonas sp. NS-SX12. Next base: position 2,008,972 of record NZ_CM170634.1, read on the forward strand.
TTTGTGTGCTTCTGTTCTATCTAGCTATTAGTTTTTATTCGGTTAATTGATGACACTTTAAAAGTGTCCGTTGCGGACACTTTTTCTGTCCGCGGACAATCTGATTTTTGCATTTTCAAAGTTAACCTATTGAAATTGTTTTAAATTAAAATTTGGCATGCAACTGGTATTAAGTTAATCAGTTTATCGTTTAGGAATAGAACAATGGTAGTAATGTCCGCTTTCTTTATTGTGCCAGCGTTTATGTTATTGGCTTCATTGTTTATCAGCGTATTTGAACAACACACACGATTTTAGGGAAAAACATGATTAAAGATACCAGTGGCCAAGATCAAGTAATCAAACAAAAGCCAAAACTATTAAAACCGGCTTTAGCAATTACGTTAATGCTATCTGTTGTTACATGGACGGGGGTTGCCATGTTTAACAGCGATAACGCCAGTATGTCGATAGATAAAGCGCAGCTGCAGTTAGCAAAAGTAGAGCGTGGTAACCTTGTTCGTGATGTTGCTGCAACCGGTAAAATTGTAGCGGCGAATGCACCAAAAGCGTATAGCCCTGAACAAGGCTTTGTCTCATTGAATGTAAAAGCAGGCGACACAGTTGAAAAAGGTCAAGTGATTGCTGAGGTTGAAAGTCCTGAGCTTAACAATAGCTTAAAACAACAAGAGTCAGAATTGGCTAGGCTCAAGGGCGAACTTGCACGAAGTGAATTGGCGGCCAGACGTCACGCTTTAGCACTTACTAAAACACTTGATTTAGCCCAAGTAGAGCTAAACGCAGCAGAGCGCGAAAATCGCCGCGCTCAACTTTCAATTGAAAAGCGTTTGATCAGCCAAATCGATTTAGAAAAAGCGGTTGATGATTTAGCCAAAGCCAAGCTCACTTATAAACATGCACAACAAGAAGTTGAGTTGGCAAAAGATACCTTGTCATTCGAGCTTCAATCATCAAAAAGCCAAGTAGCAAGGCAGCAGCTGGTGGTTGATGAGTTGCAGCGTAAAGTGGGAAATTTAGCAATAAAAGCCAGTGTATCGGGCATTGTTGGTAATTTATTGGTACAGCCAAAGGCGATGGTGGTAAAAAATCAAGCCTTGTTAACGCTTGTCGATTTATCGGCATTTGAAGCTGAGCTGCAAGTGCCAGAAAGCTACGCGAATGACTTAGGCATAGGCATGACGGTTGAATTAAAAATTGGTTCAGAGCAAATCACAGGGCAACTCTCGGCAATTTCGCCAGAAGTAAACAATCGTGAAGTGACCACTCGAGTGCGTTTTGAAACCAGCGATATTAGTAATATTCGTCAAAACCAGCGATTGTCAGGGCGCATTCTACTTGAAAATCGAAGTGATATTTTAATGGTAAGACGCGGTGGGTTTTTAAATGCAGGGGGTTATGTTGCATACAAGATTAACGGCGACCTTGCACAAAAAACAGAAATTACCACAGGCGTTACCAGTATTAATCATGTAGAGGTGTTAGCTGGGTTAGACGCAGGCGACGAAATAATTATTTCAAACTACGACACATTCAAAAACGCGGATGCGCTATTGCTACGCTAATCAACAGGAAAGAAGGCAAAAAAATGTTAAAAATGAATAATATAAGCAAGGTGTATCAAACAGAAATGGTACAAACTCATGCACTTCGTGGTTTTAATTTAAGTGTTGAAGAAGGGGAGTTTATTGCCGTTACAGGGCCATCGGGTTCAGGCAAAACGACCTTTTTAAATATCGCCGGCATGCTAGAGCCATTTACCAGCGGCGAGTATTTGTTAGATGGTATTGATGTTGGTAAGTTAAATGACAATCAACGTGCAGATCTGCGCAATCAAAAAATTGGGTTTATTTTCCAAGGATTTAATTTAATTCCAGACCTTAATTTATATGAAAACATCGAAGTGCCATTGCGCTACCGCGGGATTAAAGCTGCAGAGCGAAAGCGCCGGATTGAACAATGTTTAGAGCAAGTGGGACTTGCAAGTCGCGCGAAACATTTACCGCAGCAACTTTCTGGTGGACAACAACAGCGGGTTGCAATTGCCCGTGCCCTTGCTGGTGAGCCTCGTTTTTTACTTGCTGATGAACCAACAGGTAACTTAGATAGCTTAATGGCACGTCAAGTAATGGAATTACTTGAGCAAATCAATCGCGATGGCGCAACCATTATTATGGTTACTCATGATGCAGAGCTCGCACGTCGTGCACCACGCAATATTCAAGTTGTTGACGGTCAGCTTGCCGATTTTACCTTGTATCAAGGTAATCCTAATGTGGCTGTAGGAGCATAACCATGTTGAGTCATTATATTGATTTAAGCTGGCGGAGCTTCAAGCGGACGCCGCTAGTCAGCTTTCTAATGGTGCTGGCAATTGCTATTGGCATAGGTGTCACTATGACGAGTCTATCTGTGTATCACATGATGTCGATGGACCCAATTCCTAATAAAAGTAATAAGTTGTTTGCTGTTCAATTGCAAATTATGGATGAGGTTGAAACATGGTTCTCGTCAGATGATTTGCCTTATCAGTTAACCTATAAAGATACAACTAATCTGCTCAATGCAGATTTACCGTACAAACGCGCAGCCATGATGAAAACGGGATTTTCGGTACATTTAAACTCAGATAAGGTTAAACCGTTTTTGGAAACTACCCGCGCCTTTTCGCGTGATGCATTTGAAATGTTTAATTTATCGTTTATTCATGGCGGTGTATGGAGTATTGAGCAAGAAGAAAGCGCTGCACCTGTGGTGGTGATATCTCAAAGCATGAGTAAAAAGCTATTTGGCAGCGACAACAGTGTCGGCCAAACGCTTTATCTTGACGATCTCAGTATGCGCGTTGTCGGTGTGATTAAAGACTGGCAGTTACACGTTAAATATTATGATTTAAACAATGGTTCATTTAACGATCCTGAACAAATTTTTATTCCGTTTTCGTTAATTAAAGCGAATGAAATTAATACCTGGGGTAATACCAATGGTTGGAAGCATGAAGTTGTAAAAACGTTCACAGATAAATTAAATTCAGAAAAAGTATGGTTACAGTTTTGGGTGCAGCTCAATAACGCCGCTGAAAAGCAAGCTTACGGTGAATATTTGGCAAACTATATTGCACAGCAGCAAACTCAAGGGCGCTTTAACCGTAAAGATGCCCAGTACAAACTAAGAGATGTAAATGAGTGGATTGCTTACTGGGAAGTTGTGAACGAAGACAACAAAATAATGGTCGCACTGAGCTTTATGTTTTTGGCGGTATGTATTGCCAATATTTTAGGGCTACTGCTCGCCAAGTTTTTACGTCGTGCACCTGAAGTTGGTGTTAGGCGCGCGCTAGGCGCAAGCAAACGTCAGGTGTTTTATCAGCATATTGTTGAGGTGGCGATGCTTGGTTTATTTGGCGGTGTAGTCGGGATTTTAATTGCACAACTCGGCCTTTTGGGTATTCGCCAAAGTTATAGTTATTACGACAGTCTTGCCAATATGGACTTTATTATGTTGCTAACCGCGCCGGTTATCGCGATTGTTGCGTGCATAATAGCGGCATTGTATCCCGCGTGGCTGGTGTGCAAAACTAATCCATCGACGTATTTGAAAACCCAATAAGGACCGTATTATGTTAGAAATTAAGCCTATTTTTAATGCGCTGTTACGCTCCAAAGTGGGAGCCGTGTTATTGCTTATTCAAATTGCAATTACCACTGCAATCGTCAGTAACGCCGCGTTTATTATTAACGACCGTATTGAATATTTAAATCAACCCACCGGTTACGAAGAAGACAATATGTTTAAATTTAATGTGATGATGTTTGGTACCGATGTGGATTTAATCCAGCAGGTTGAACTTGATGAAGCGACGTTGCGTCAAATGCCAGGTGTTGTAAATGCCGTGCATATAAACGCTGTACCTTTATCTGGCGGCGGTTCTTCAACGACATTTCGTTTAAAGCCTGCGCCTGATAAAGCGAAAACAGATAACGCCAGTTATTTTGAAACCGATGAGCATGGTTTAGATACATTGGGTGTAGAGCTTATCGCAGGGCGCAACTTTACCCAAGACGAAGTCGTTATAAATCGAGATTTTAGCAAACACCCGAATGTGGCATTAGCGACAAAAGCATTGATGGACGAGTTTTTCCCCGATGGCGACGGGCTAGGTAAAATTCTGTATATGGGCGACCAACCGCTAAAAGTGGTTGGTATTATCGGCATGATGAAAGGGCCATGGTTAAAGTTAGAAGAGCGCAAAGATAAATCAGTAATTTTGCCATTGCTATACCCTCATAAGTTACAGCAATTTTTAGTACGCACTGAACCGGGTCAACGCGCTGAGGTAATGAAGCAAATTGAAAGCGTTATGCATCAAAACTACGGCAAACGCGTTATTCAAGACTTAACAGGGTTAGATAAGAAAAAAGCGAATTATGTAGCGGAAGATTTATTAATGATGCGTATGTTGGTGATTCTAATCAGTGTACTGGTATTAGTGACCGCGCTAGGTATTTTTGGTTTAACCCTGTTTAATATTAATAAGCGTACAAAACAAATAGGTACACGACGTGCCCTAGGCGCGCGAAAATCCGCAATTGTTAAGTTTTTTGTGGTTGAAAATAGCATTATTTGTTTGGCTGGCTTAGTGTTAGGTGTGTGTGGCGCAGTCGTTTTAGGCCAACAATTAATGACCCAATACTCGGTACCAGCGCTATCGTATGAGTATGTAGCAATCACCGCGTTAGGCGTATTTGTGATGAGCTTACTTGCAGTAATCGGCCCAGCTAAGCGCGCGGCCAATATTGCGCCAAGTATTGCGACACGAACGATTTAACCATTTGCAATGTCTTCGTGCTACACTCAGAACCGTCGGTGTAGCACGAATAAATAAAAGAAAAACAAATGGATAAAATTCTAATCATTGATGATAACCCAGCCGTTCTTGATGCATTATCACTGCTTTTGGAAATTCATGGCTATGATGTCGTAACGGCCAAAACGCCGTTTGAGGCAGAGCAAACGGTACGTTATCAACGTATCGCGTTGGCGATTCAAGACATGAACTTTGCCGCTGATACCACCTCTGGAGAAGAGGGAATTAGCCTTTTCTATACGCTACGTCAATTAAATGCAAACCTACCGATCATTCTCATTACAGCCTGGACTGAACTTGAAACCGCAATCGAGTTAGTTAAAGCAGGCGCTGCTGATTACATTGCCAAACCATGGGATGACAACAAGTTACTTACCACCATTGCAAATTTAGTCGCGTTAGGCAAAGCGCAGCAAGATAATGCAGTATTAGCGCGGCAGCACGATGAACGCCACTTACCACATCAACAAGCTAATTTAGCAGGGCTGATCTATGCAAGCACCGCGATGGAGCGGGTGGTAGACATGGCACTGCAATTAGCTAAGTCAGATGTATCTGTGTTGATCACAGGCCCTAATGGCAGTGGTAAAGAGCGCATCGCTGAAATTATTCAACTTAACTCAAATTTAGCCCATCAACCATTTATTAAAGTGAATGCAGGCGCATTACCCGGAGAGTTAATTGAAGCCGAGTTATTTGGCGCGGAAGCGGGTGCCTACACCGGCGCTAATAAACAGCGTATTGGACGTTTTGAGGCAGCCGATGGCGGTACTTTATTTTTAGATGAAATTGGTAATTTACCACCTTCAGGTCAAATGAAGCTATTACGCGTGCTGCAAACTGGCGAGTTTGAGCGTTTGGGTTCAGTACAAACAAAGCAGGTCAAAGTACGGGTTATTTCGGCAACCAATGCTGATTTACAGCACGATATTAAAGCGGGGCGCTTTAGAGAAGATCTCTATTATCGCCTCAATGTCATTGAGTTACGCCTGCCGCCGTTGGCTGAGCGAAAAGACGATATTATGCCGCTCGTTAAACACTTTTTACCAAATCGAGAGTGTGGATTAGCAACTGAACAAGCGCTGGTAAATTACCCTTGGCCGGGCAATGTACGCGAGCTTGAAAATGCCTGTAAACGCGCTGCAGTACTAAAGCCAAGTGGTCCATTAGCATTAGCGGATTTTGGCTTGGCGACAGCAACGAATGAGGTAAAAACCGCGCTTAATCACGAGCCAAATAAAATAGAAATCGAAGCGGCGATGCGCGAATATCACGGTGTTATTGCAAAGGTGGCTCGTCATTTTGGCTTATCTCGCCAAGCGCTTTATCGTCGTTTGCAAAAATTTGATATTGAGTATTGATAACACATTATGAAAACTGTTTTTGCTCATTATCGTACCCAAACCAAATTGCAGTTGGCGGTTGTAATAAGCCTTATTCTGGTGCTGATCCCATTATTACTGGTACTGGATGTCTCGCTGACACAAAGTGTCGTGGTTATATTAATTACTCTGTGCGCGGCATGGTTTATTAGCGGCCTACTCACGCAATCGGTCAGCTCAGGCATTCAAGCCCTTGAAACCGGATTGTTAAATTTCAAAGATGGTGAATTTTCTAGCCTACTAGCATACGATGCGCCCGACGAATTAGGCCGCCTTTGCCACATTTACAATCAAACAGCAGACCATTTACGCCAAGAAAAGCAGTGGATTTATCAACGAGAATTAATGTTGGACAAAGTACTGCAATCTTCTCCTCAAGCTTTAGTGCTGATTGATAGCAATGATTATGTGGTGTTTAGTAACCACAGTGCTAATCGATTATTTAATAGTGAACACAAACTTGAGGGCTTACAGCGTGAAGAACTCTACAACGCCGCCAATGAACAAATAAAACAAGCAATGGAAGCGGGCAGAGATGGTTTGTTCCACTTACAGCACGAAAAAGATGAAAGTGAAACATGGCATCTGTCTACAGGGCAATTTCTATTAAACAATCACCAACACCGCTTGTATATTTTTAAACAGCTTACGCGCGAATTAAGTCGTCAGGAAGTCGCGGTATGGAAGAAAGTAATACGTATTATTAGCCATGAATTAAATAACTCGTTAGGGCCAATGTCATCGATGTTGCACAGTGGCAAGTTATTATCGGAAAATGTGGATGAGCCGCGATTAGGACGTGTGTTCTCAACATTGCAGGAGCGGATCAGTCACCTGAATGAGTTTGTTCAGGGGTATGGTAAGTTTGCCAAACTACCATTGCCAAAATTGGAGTTGCTTGATTGGCAAAGTATGCTGAGCAATGTGCAGCAGCAATATGCCTTTAAACTTGACGGGCACGTGCCAAAGCACCGATGTTTTGCTGATCATATTCAACTTGAACAATTGTTGATTAACTTACTCAAAAACGCTCATGAATCCGGTTCGAAACCGCAAGAAATTGCGGTTAGTATTGAGAATAAACAAAGTGGCACCGTTATCAGCGTGATCGATGCGGGCCCCGGCATGAGCGAAGCAGTTATGGCAAGTGCATTAATTCCATTTTACTCAACGAAAGCCAGCGGCAGTGGTTTAGGTTTGGCGCTGTGTCGTGAAATTGCCGAAGCTCATCATGGCCAGCTCAGTTTGCATAATCGTTCAGGTGGCAAAACGGGCTTAGTGGTAAAAGTATTTTTACCTCATGTAAAATAAATAGGTAGTCACTGAAGGTGTTAAATCACCTTTGATCTTCTTTTATCAAGGTGATTTATAACTTAGGCTGTTATTTGTATCAAAAGCATAAGCTAAACAAAATATAAACTGACCTAGGTTACAATAACTAAAACCGGTTGTTTGTCCCCAAATTATGCAGCGTGTCTCTAATCAATAGCTTCTTTTATAAAATTTTGTTAAATTTTTATGACTGGTTTAGATAAACAGCAATAAGCACGTTAAATATTACTTCCCCAGCAGGTTACCTTTGAAATTCCCGTTCACTAAATTTAGCATTTTTGTTTTTATTTGTTGGTGTTTGCCAGCCACAGCAAAAATAATATTGCACACTGATAATGCACATGATTTAGCAAGCTTTAAACAAAGTGACATGCGCAGCTTATCGTCTGAAACAAATATCTTAGCCTTAACACAGCAAACGCATAAATTACATTTTGAGTTTGTGCCACTTAAGCGTTCGTTAAAGTTTATGGCAAAAGGCCAATCGATTTGCATTACGAATAAAATCAAAACGCATCAGCGCGCTCAGCAATTTATCTTTAGTAAACCCATTAATTTGTTTTTGGGCAGACGGCTCTATCAGTTCTCAGATTTATCGTCGCAAGGTATTAACGAGCCGATTAGCTTGGCTGAATTGTTTGTGCAGTATCCACAACGACGCTTAATTGTGTCAGACCAGATTTCATACGGCGATAAATTAGATCAGCAAATTACCAAATTGCCTGAGCAAAACAAGATTGTGCGACGCGGTGCATCTCATGTGCAAGGTATACTGGATATGTTTAGCGAAAAACGCGGTGAATACGCGCTTTTTTATCCACTCGAAATGAGTGCGAAGCAATGGCAAGAATCAACGGTAAGTTATACGGTTGCAGGCATTGAACCATATCTTTTAGGCCGTTTAATGTGTGTAAATAACTCGGAAACACGGCAGTTTATTAAAAAAGTGAATAAGCAAATTGATACATTAAATCAAGACGGGGCGTTATTGCGTGCTCATCTTAAATACTATCATAGTGATTTTCATCAAGACGTCACACGCTTTGTAACTGCTGAGTTTTTAGCTCCGCACTAGTTAACCAAAATACGGGTTAAGTCGCTTGCTCTTGGCATTTTTGCTTAAAGTCTTTTTGTACAATTTCAAGCGCTTGCAGTACGGTTTTAGCATCAAGTTCATGTTGTTCTAGCAGCATTATTAAATCTACTGCTAATTGAACGTGTTTAGGCGCGTTTGCTAGGGTATTGCTTTCAGTCATCACTGTTACCACGTTTTGCAACGGCAGCGGTTGCAAACTCAATCGCGTCTCTTACGCGCTGTTCCATTTCTAAGCGTTCACTTTGCGATGAATAAAACGCCATATCCACTTCAAAGCGAATGTATCGTGATGGCAATTGATTCAATGCAGTACAACAAAAATCAGCCAATGTGTCGTTGTCATACTTAGCTTCAATTTTTTGCTTTTCAATTTCGTCGATTAATAATTTTTCGTAATAATTATGAATATCGTCATGTAATTTCATGCTATTCCTTAAGATTACTTAATGTGACTGTTCTTAGTATTGCTTATATCTTAGGAATCGTCTATCCATTTGTCATGCTTAAATATAGTTGTTTATGAACATTTACTAGGTTGCCAACATTTCGCTGGTAACCGCCACCTGACGCCGTAAAAAGAGGGAGATCATGAGATGCACAAAACGAGATCACGCTTTGTTCGCGCTGTTTTACGCCCGCTAAACTGACGTTGAAATAGCCCAGCTCGTCGCCGCTATAAATATCGGCCCCGGCATTGTAGAGCACGATATCAGGTTGCTCTACAAGCAATGTAAGCAAGCATTGCTGTAACATGGTTTGGTATTCTTGGTCATTAGCGTGTTTATTGAGCGTAAAATCGTAATCTGAATGTTGCTTTTTGGCTGGGAAGTTTTGCTCACAGTGCAATGAAATTGTGACGATATCGTCCATCGCTTGTGCGCATACCGCTGAACCATCACCTTGGTGTACATCAAGGTCGAGAATAACAACTTTGCTTACTAGGTTGTTATCAAGTAAATGGCGCGCGGCAATTACCAAATCATTAAAAATGCAAAAGCCACTACCAAAGCTAGGGAAGCTATGGTGATACCCGCCGCTTATTTGACTTGCGATTTGTGTTTCAAGCGCAAGCTTTGCTCCTTGAATTGATGCGCCAATTGAATAAAGTGTGCGTTCAACAAGTTGTGGCGACCACGGAAACCCCATTTTACGTATCGCTTTTGGCTCAAGGGTGCCTGTTACAAACTGCTGTACAAAAATAGGGCAGTGTACTTTGCTAATATCATCTAAACTTGCTTTTTTTGGCGTGATAAAGCGAAATTGCTCAGCCAATTCATGCTTAATAAACTGGTAGAGCAATTGGTATTTTTCAATCGGAAAGCGATGGTTGTCGGGCAGTGATAAAGATGAGTAACTAGGGTGATAGAAAATCGGTATGGTCATTATCGGTTTGATTTCTCCGCCAGTTGAATTTTTTCCTCGACAGCCGTAATGGCCTTACGGCAACGGCCCAACCTGCCATGCAGCACAAGAATTTCGTTATTTAACACCTTGGCGCGCTCAGTACTGCAGTTTATTTTTTCGTTTTGCCTAAGTTCAATCATTTCTTGTAAGCGACGCTCAAACTCATGATTTTGAGATAGTTCACGATACAACTCTTGCGATGATTGAATGATTTTTTTAACTGCTTTTTTATAGCGGGTAACCGGCTTAAATTGTTGTTCTTTTTGCCAAACGCTGGTGGCTTTTAATGCAGTGATAATAGCGTCAATTTGCTGTGAAATTGACTCAAGGGCAAAACGCTGAGCATGTCTTCGTTCACTTGAGGGAAGTGCGTCGATGTTATCAAATACTTCACTTAAGTAATCGCTTAACTTTACGCTTTTAGTGCGAAATAGGTGGTGTTCAAATAAACCGTGTTGGTTTTTAACAAAGCGCTCACTTTTAAACAAATTTTGCTGGTCAAACTGTTGGCAGCTAATTTTTAAGCGTTCAACTTGGTTTTTAAGCGTTTCGACTTGTGCACTTGTTTTAAGCATAGACATCTAAAATCAATTTTATGGCCAACACAATGACAACGGTATTGAACACAGGTTTAATTAACTTGCTGCCGAATTTTATTGCCGAATGTGCGCCTATCCATGCACCAAGCATGATAAATGCGCCCATGGTTAAACCTAACATAAAATGCACATGGCCAAGGGCTATAAAGGTAGCTAGCGATACCACATTACTAATGAAGTTCATCGAACGTGCTAAACCGCAATTAAGCAATATACCCATTTTATACAAAAAGCTGTTTGAAGCGGTCCAAAATGTGCCTGCACCAGGCCCTGCAACGCCATCGTAAAAGCCAAGAATAAGCCCTTGCCAGCTTTGCTTTACTTTTAGCTGTGAGTTTTGACTTGGCAGCTGCATATTTTCTGCGAATTGGCTTTTATTAAATAAGCTATATATTGCCACCACAATAATCACCACAGGTAGCAATAAGTTAAGAAACTCTTGGGTAAGAAAATCAACAATTAATGTACCAAAGATTGCACCTAGGGCAGTTGCACAGGCTGATACCAGCCAAAAACGTGGGTTAAAAAGCTTTTTTTTGTAATACGTAAAACTTGCAGTAAATGACCCAAAACTAGCGGCTAGCTTGTTGGTACCGAGTGCTAAATGTGGTGGCAGGCCAGCGGTTAAAAGGGCAGGCACGGTTAACATACCGCCACCACCGGCAACAGCGTCTATAAACCCTGCGGCCAATGCTGCGGAGCAAAGCACAAGCCAAGTTGTTGGCTCTAAAGCTAGTTCTATCATTAATACTCGATTTTTCGTTTGAACGGGGGCAGCGAATCTAACATGGCTTTACCGTAGCGCTTGGTAACTAAGCGTCTGTCTAAAATGGTTATTTCACCACTATCAGATTCTTTACGAAGCAGTCTACCACAGCTTTGTACTAATTTCTTTGCCGCTTCGGGTACGGTGATAGACAAAAATGGATTACCACCTTTCGTTTCGATATATTCACTTTGTGCTTGCTCTATCGGCGAGGTGGGCACTGCAAATGGGATTTTGGTGATGATCAAGTTTGTCAGTAAATCACCTGGTAGGTCTAACCCTTCTGAAAAACTTTGGGTGCCAAACAAAATTGACCCTTTTCCATTTTTAACTTTGTCGCGATGAAGCGTAAGTAATGCATCGCGAGAGGCCTCTCCTTGCAGTAATAAACTGAAGCCTTTTTTTCTAAGACCCTCTGCCACTTGGTTCATTTGCCAATAAGAGGCAAATAACACCAAGTTTGCCTGATCTTTTTTAATGTAATTGGGCAGAGTTTTAATTAACTCATCGCTGAATTCTTTATGATTTGGCTCTTTGCTGATGTTAGGAATAGTCAGCACAGCATTTTCTTTATAATCAAAAGGCGATTGCGCTTTGATGTACTTAACCCCTTCGATAGGTTTTAAGCCCGCTTCAAAAGCAAAGTGGTCAAATGAACCTAGTGCCGATAAGGTAGCGGAGCAAAGTACCGCACCTGCACATTCCTGCCATAGCTTATCGTGTAAATAATAGCCGACTTGAATAGGGCAGTCTGCTAACAGGTAATCAACGTGATTTTTGTATTCAAGTTGCTTAAGCCAGCGTGCATGGGGAGGATTAGATTGTTCAATAGATAAGTTTCCCCATAACTTAGCGAAGCCATCTAGGCGCGTTAAGTAATGCCCGCTTTCAGATAGCAGTGGCTCGGCGACTTTTTTACTCACGTCGCCATCAGACAAATCTAAGGTAAGCGCGTCGTGCATTTTGGTAAGAAATTTAAGCATGTTGTTTGATGATTGCTTTAAATCTTTCACCCAATTGCTGATACCTTTTGGTAACTGCCCTTGCTCAAAACGGTGCACATTATCTTCATTAAATTCAAAGTAATTATCGGCAAAAAACGTTTTCACATTTTTTAAGTCTTTTGCACTGTCGTTGATCGCGTCTGCAAGTTTAAAGTTGAGACCCGTTGCCCGTGTTGAGCTAATCGCATTAGCCATTTTTTGGTTAAATTTAGCTAGCTTATCTAACCACTCTAAGGTAGCTACTAAAGTACTTGATGCGGATGAAAAGTCGCGTGCTACTTGCGGCAAATGATGTGCTTCATCGATTACGTAAATACTATCTGCCGGTTCAGGTAAAATAACCCCACCACCGAGCTCTAGATCAGCGAGTAATAATGAGTGGTTTACAATAATCACATCAGCTTTGGCTAAACGATCGCGAGCACTATGAAACGGACAGTGTGCATGGCTAGCCAATTGACGTTGGCATGAGTGTTTGTCACTTTGAATTAAACGCCATACATTGTCGGAGATGACTTTAGGCCAAGTATCTCTATCGCCTTGCCATGTGCCTTTCTTATAGGCGGCTTGCAGTTGTTTTAAACTATCTTGCTCTTTTTCATTCAGTGGCGCATCGGTGGTCGCTAAAAAATTAAGCTGTGATGGATCGTCAACGAGCGCGTTGTATAAACGCTCAGCGCAAACATAACGCTGACGTCCCTTTGCGAGCTCAAAGCTAATTTCAATCCCTGAATTTTTTGCAAAAAATGGCAGCTCTTTATTGATTAATTGCTCTTGTAACGCAACTGTGGCGGTTGAAATGATCAGGTTTTTTTTGTGCTGCTTTGCGTAGGGAATCGCACCAATACAATATGCTAACGATTTGCCTGTACCTGTGCCAGCTTCTATTACTGCAATGCGCTCTGTGCGGTGGTAGTTTCCCGCTAAGGTTTTAGCGATTTCTGCCACTAAGTAATTTTGACTCGGACGTGAGCGGTAATCAGGTAATTTGGCTGCAATATTAGTATGAATAGTGCGAATGGTTTTTTTTAGGGAGTCAGCCAGCATGTTAGGTCCGAGAAAAGGCGTTTTCGCGATTTTAAAGGTGCTTGTAATTAATAACAATGCAATACAGGCATTTTTTCTTTTGTTAGACTGTCGCGATAATCAAGTTTAATAATAGTTGTAATGGTAATTGAGCGTACTTTTTCTGGATTAATTTTAACCAAACAACAGTTTGACCGCGACGGTAAGCTGACCTTAGTGTTTTGGTTAAAGTCTAAAGAAGGCCCTGTACGCGTGGAAGTGACAGGTGAGCAGGCGGTGGTATTTTGTTTATCAGAAGATGCAAAATGGTATGCCGATGCGCTTAAGCGAGAGGGGATTGCTTTTGAGCAAAAGTCTCTGTCGCTTAAACATTTTAATCAAAGTAACGTTAGCGGCTTTTATTTCATTAGCTTGAAAGCTTTTTTTGCTGCAAAAGAAACAGCAAATGAAGCCGGTGTGATCCTTTACGAACAGGATATTCGCCACGCTGAGCGCTATTTAATGGAGCGTTTTATTCAAGGACAAGCATGGGCAAAAGGGCAATATAAGTTTAGCCAGGGTGTGCATTGTTTGTATCAAGCAAAACTTGCTAAAAGTGAACAAGCGAGTTTAGCCGCGCACGAATTGACTTGTGTCTCACTCGATATAGAGTGCAGTGGGTTAGGGGTGCTCTATTCGATAGGCTTTTATAATGTGAATTACCAAAAAGTGGTAATGATAGGGCAAGGTGAAAGTCACGAGTGGTTGGAGTGGGTTGCTGATGAAACCGCCTTACTTAAGCGCTTTGTTGCTATCACACAAGAATTAGACCCAGATGTATTTATAGGCTGGAATGTTATTGATTTTGACTTTTCGATGCTAGCTAAGCGAGCAGAAGCACTGGGTATAACGTTGTCGCTTGGGCGGTTTGCAAGTCAGCTTCGAGTGACGCAATCGAAAATCAATAAACTTAACTTACCCGGCCGTATGGTGCTTGATGGCATCGATATGCTGAAAAACGCAAGCTATCATTTTTCTAGCTTTCGTTTAGGGCAAGTAAGCTACGAATTACTCGGTGAAGAAAAGCTGATCCAAGGTGGCGATACGCTTGCAGAAATCGAACGCCAGTTTAAACACGAAAAACTAGCGTTAGCCAAATACAATCTGCAAGACTGTAAGCTGGTATGGGATATTTTTCAGAACAAATCACTAATCGATTTTGCCATTGCAAGGTCCAAACTCACAGGGCTTGATTTAAACCGCCTAGGTGGTTCCGTCGCAGCGTTTACCAATTTATATTTGCCGCATTTACATCGTGCTGGGTATATCGCCCCTAATTTAGGTGACTCCCCAGTACAATTTGAAAGCCCAGGTGGCTATGTAATGGACTCACTTCCAGGGCTTTATAAGAATGTCTTGGTACTTGATTATAAAAGTCTTTACCCATCAATCATTCGCACTTTTAAGATTGATCCCATGGGGTTAGTTGAAGGGTTAATGGAAGATGATGCGATCGAGGGATTTAACGGCGCTCAGTTTTCACGCACCAAACATTTTATCCCCTCGCTTATCAGTCAGCTATGGCAAGCAAGAGAAGCGGCAAAAAAAGCCAAAGATGAAACTATGTCTTATGCCATAAAAATTATTATGAATAGTTTTTATGGCGTATTAGGTTCGACCGGATGCCGGTTTTATGACCCGCGCTTGTCAAGTTCGATTACCATGCGTGGTCATGAAATTATGAAAAAAACCAGGCAGTTAATAGAACAGGCTGGTTATCAAGTGATCTATGGTGATACGGATTCAACCTTTGTCTCGATAGACGGAGAAGCCTGTAAAGCAACATGTAACGACATAGGTAAGCAACTAGTTAACAAAATAAATAGCTACTGGCAGGCTGAGTTGAGTGAGAAAGGGTTAGACAGCGCACTAGAAATTGAGTTTGAAACTCATTATCAGCCGTTCTTTATGCCGACATTGCGCGGTGAAACAACCGGGTCGAAGAAGCGTTATGCCGGTATTACCCAAGATGGAGAGCTAATATTTAAAGGCCTTGAAGCGGCGCGTGGCGATTGGACTCGTTTAGCGAAAGAGTTTCAGACCGAGTTATACCAACGACTATTTAGCAATCAAGCTGTCGATGAATACATCACACAACAGGTTAGTGCCCTTAAATCAGGCGCATTTGATGACAAACTTGTATATCGCAAGCGCTTGGGGCAAGAGCTTGAAATGTATCGCCGTAATATCCCACCTCATGTTAGAGCAGTATTAGATTACCAGCTAAAACACCCCGATTTTTTCATCAAACGAGGCGACTGGGTGAATTATCTTGTAACACTTGACGGCCCCGTTTACGTAGCTGAAGGTGATGTGTCAGGAGTAAATCGAATCGATTATCAACATTACTTAGATAAGCAACTAAAGCCAATTGTAGAGGCGCTTGAAAAGGCGTTAATGTTAAATTTTGAACAATTGGTTAATGAGCAACAAAGCCTTTTCTAAAAAGTTCAAAAAAAGTGTAATTTTTTGATTACAATTTGTACTTACTAATGCTTTCAAGTAAATTGTATTTAAAATCAGTCGCTTAGGTTTTTATTGTAACATGAGTAGAAGTGTTTCTAAGTGTGTATAAATGTGATCCACCTGAAACATCTAAGGCGCAAATGTTAAAACTTTATAAACACATGTTGACCGATGTTTGCCCTTATGATTATTATTGCTCTCGGATAAATGAGTTTCGACTCAAAAAAATCAATCAACAATTTGTTAGATTGTGAATAAAAGTAAATCCACAAATGTGGTCCAGGGAGAAATCTAAATGTTAAATAATAAACTAGCGAAGGCGGTTCGTTTAGCGATCGCTTTCGGTGGTGCTAGCACTGCTGTGTTTGCAGCAAACGCTAATGCCGCTGAAGAACAAGCAGCTGAAGCTGTTGAACGTATCGAAGTAACAGGTTCTCGTATCAAGCGTACTGATATGGAAGGTGCGAACCCTGTAGTTGTAATCGACAGAGCGTCTTTAGACAATTCAGGTCAATTAAGTGTTTCTGACGTGTTAAACAGATCTACGTTTAACTCTTTTGGTTCAATTCAACCTTCATCTGGTAATACTGCACAAAGCCAAGCTACTGTAAACTTACGTGGTTTAGGCTCAAGCCGTACATTGGTACTTATCAACGGTAAGAAAATGCCAGGTTCACCTGTAATGGGTGGTGGTGCAGCTGACTTAAACACTATTCCTTTCGCTGCGGTTGAAAGAATCGAAGTTATGAGTGACGGTGCGTCTGCTGTATATGGTTCAGATGCAATTGCAGGTGTTGTAAACATCATTCTTCGTGACGACTTTGAAGGCGTTCAAGTTCAAGCTCGAGCTGGTAGCCCAAGCCGTGACGGTGGTGGTGATGAGTCTTCATTCTCAATCATCACTGGTCTTTCAAATGACAAGTCAAGCATTGTTTTCAGCTATGAACACGACGAACGCGATATCATTTTCGCACGCGACCGTTGGTTTACGTCTTCTACGGACGATGGTTCAGGCACTTACGGTGGTACTACTGGTTTAAGCTGGTACGGTCGTAATATCTTAGATATGACTACGTTTGAATTTAACCCAATGATCAGTGGTCAAGACTGTTCACAATACGGTGACCTATTCAGTTATCATAATGATGCGCCAGACTTCCCAGATGATGACGGCTGTCACTTCGATTACACAGCGGTATCAGCAGATGCTGCGTCAACTAAACGTGACTCAGTATTCGTAGACTATGATTATGAAGTAAGTGATAACACTACTTTTAACTTCCGTTCTCTACATGCTCGTAACGAAAGCTTTGGCCGTTACGCTCCTGCAGCTGGTTGGTTTACATTCCCTATGGACATGCCAGCTGAAAATGGTCTAACAGCAGTTAACGAAGGTGACCGTGGTTACTATCGTTTCAACAACGTTGGCTCATCACGTGATACTTGGCAAGTAAGTAACATGCAAGACTGGGCTGCTTCTTTAGAAGGCCTAACGGATCTATTTGACTGGCATGTTGATGCTCACTATAACCGTTATGATATGAACGAGTGGGGTCAAGGTTACGTTCACCGTCCAAGTGTTGAGCAAGCAATTCGCGATGGTTGGGATCCTCGTGACCCAGACCAGTCAAAATACACCTCGCAACTTGCCGACCTAGCTGCAAACAGTAACCGTCGTTCAGGTAGTACACTTCGCGAACTTAGTGGTGGCATGACGTTTAACGATCTAGCTGACTTAGGTGCAGGTTCAGTAGCTCTCTATGTTGGTGCAAACTATAAAGAAACAACATATTTTGACCAAGCTGAGGCACAAAACGAAGCTAAGAACATCATTGGTACAGCAGGTGGTTCTGCATCTGGTGATCGTGAAGAATACGCAGTTTTTGCTGAGTTAGTAGTACCAGTACTTGATAGTTTAGAATTTAACTTCGCCGGTCGTTATGATGACTTTAGCGATGTAGGTTCATCGTTTGTACCTAAAGCGTCACTTCGCTATCAACCGTTTGAATCTCTTGTTGTTCGTGCTTCATGGGGTCAAGGTTTCCGTGCTCCGACACTTGAAGACCTATATAAAGCGCCTTCAGAATCTGCAAGTAGTGCTAAAGACGTAGTACTTTGTTCATCAGCTGGAACTAACCGTGCAGATTGTCGCACGCAACAGCACACGACTTACTTCATTGGTACTGAAAACCTTAAACCAGAAGAGTCAGAAAGTATTAACTTTGGTATCGTATATAATGTAACGGACAATGTTGACGTTTCATTCGATTACTACAATATTGACATCACTAACCAAGTTTCTTCTCTATCAACTCAAGACGTATTTGATCTAGAAAACATTGGTTTACTAGGTGACCCAGAGAATCCAAATGATAACGCGCCAGGTTATGAAGGTGCAGCTGTAGACCGTGGTGGTAACCCTGCAGGTCGTTCACTTCTTGTTACAGCACCTATGGCGAACATTCCTGGTTTCTCGACAGATGGTTTTGACTTCAAAGCAAATGCATTATTCGATTTAGGTGGTGCAGGTGAAATTAAGACAAACTTCGCTTGGTCAGAAGTTCTGTCTTATGAAGAGCCAGATATCATTGGTTTACCTAAAGTTAACAAGATTGGTCGTAACGGTCTTCCTGAACGTCGTATTTCACTAGGTGCAACATGGTTATTCGAAGATCACACCCTTAATGTGAATCTTAACCATATCGCATCTCAGGCTGAAGAAACTGAAACAGACGAAACTGGTACCATCTTCACTGCTGTTGGTGAGTTAGACGATTACAACATTGTTGACTTAAACTATACATATGCAACACCTTGGAATTTAGACATTACTGCTGGTGTTAATAATGTAACAGATGAAGATCCTGTTTTAGATAGTGACTTAGGTTACGATTCAAACTTATATAGCATCGTTGGTCGTTTATACTTTGTAGGTTTCCGCTACAAATTCTAATAAGATTAAAGATGTATTAAAGCCTGCAATTGCAGGCTTTTTTTATTTGTATGGAATCGATTTAGCTAATATATAACAATAATAAAGGAGTTTTTTTGATGACTTCACATTGGAGCGAATATTGGAAGCAAGGTCATTTAACGTCATTTGGTGAAAGTTATAAAAAAACTTATACAGGGGTGTTAAAAGATCAATGGTTCCCTTTATTTTCAACTCTAAAAGACGGATTTAAATGCCTTGATATTGCAACAGGAAATGGCGGGTTAGCGATTTTAGTTGATGATTTTGCATTCGTTAATAAGATAAGTGGCAGTATAACAGCAATTGATTTTGCTAAAATTAATAACCATGCGATTGATATAGCACACAAGTTTAAAAACAATATTTTATTTAGAGAGCTATTTAAAGCTGAAAATGTAGACAAATTGGATGACAATTATGAGCTAATTACTTCTCAATTCGGTATCGAATATTCTGATATAAGTGAGTCGATAATTGCATCTAAAAAGCGTCTAAGTGCTAATGGTAAGATCGGCTTAATGATGCATCATTCTAATTCTGTAATAATTCAGCGAAATGAAAGAACGCTTATGTTAGTGAGGTCAGAGGCGTTTAGAGCCTGTATGGGACATTTCATTAACCTCGTTGAATGCTCTTTTGATATAACGAGCAAAGAATCACTTAGGCTATTAAAAGTAAATGGAGATGCTGAACATCACCGACATCAATTAAATTACTTATTAAAAGAATTATTTGAATATGATGAAATGGCTGTAAAGGATACGAGCTTACCTGAATATGTATCTCAGTTTATGAAAATTGGCGTCATTTCAGAACGTCATGTTAAAAAGCAATTTATCGAATATCTTAAGACACAGATCGAAACGTTAGAGAATCGTTTGTCTGAGTTGGTAGATGCGGCCTTAACATCAGATAAATTATCTTCACTTATTGAATACGCGAAGTTAAATGGATTGACCGCTACCGAACAAAGTGAAGTTCTGAATGAATCTGGCGAAATACTAGCTTGGTTTGTCGTCTTCGAACATAGTCATATTGAATGAATTTATAATCGTTTTGTCGAGTCTATTAAAGTAATCTTATATAAAGAAGCATGACTTTTATGCTTCTTTATATACTTATGCGTACCCAAACGCATATTTAGTCATTTAAAAACAGAATATCTTTATCAATTCAGCCTAAAAACCTTTCAATAACTTTCTACCTAAGCGTTTTTTTTGAAAAAAAAATTAATTGCGTTAATTGTTAATAATTTTTTACTAAAGCCAATCTGATATGGCTATAAACTCTCTTTCTTGGACGGTATAGCGCGATTAACAAAAGCTTAAATGTAAACAGTTTGTTTATTAAATTGTTGCATTAAAGCATTTGTTTATCTTAGAGCAGTATTTTACTAAGTTTGGCTGTTGACACTCTTCTATGCATTTAGCATTATTGGTGAGTTGGTGCATTTTTTATGTGCACCATTCATGATTGAGTTTTAATCAGTTTAAATTCTAAAAAAGTAACATTACTTAATTGGTTGGGAACTATGTCTGTTAAAATCAGAAAAAGTCTTGTAGCTTCAGCGTTGGTTGGCGCGGTTGCACTTACAAGCAGCAATGTGATGGCAGATCCTTTGAAAGACATTCACAATGTTGAAGGTCAGACTATTAAGGCTGCACAAAAGTCTCAGAACAAAATCGATAACGTATTCGAGCAAACAGTTGAACTGAAAGCGGAGTATGACACTACGATTAACCAAACTGAGATCCTAAAAGTTTATAATGATCACCTAGCACGTTTGGTTGCAGACCAAAATGCTGGTATTGAATCATTAAATAAACAAATCAAAGAAATCGATACAACTAAACGTAACGTTGTGCCTTTGATGTATCGCATGATCGATACGCTTGAGCAATTCATCAAAGCGGACGTTCCTTTTGACACTGAAAAGCGTTTAGACCGTGTTGAAAAGTTACGTGAGTTAATGACTAACTCATCAGTAACGACTTCTGAAAAGTACCGTCAGGTTCTTGAAGCTTACCTTACAGAGAAAGATTACAGCACTGTTGTAACTGCTACTCAAGGTGCTATCAACCTAGATGGTCGTGATATCACTGTAGACTTCGGTCGTGTTGGTCGTATCGCTTACGTAGCTCAGTCTCTAGACCTTAAGAATGCTTGGGTTTGGAACAACTCTACGAAGCAGTGGGACAAGCTAGGTGACGAATACATCAGCCCTATTACTGATCTTATTCGTATGGCGCGTAAGCAAAAAGCTTACGATATTGTTAGCCTTCCAATCTTTGGCGCGGAGTAATCACGATGAAGAAACTATTTAAAGGTTTAGCAGTTGCTACTGTTCTTTCTGTTTCTGCAGGTGCTGCGCTAAATGCACACGCAGATACAGCTGCTCTAGATAAAATCCTTGAGCAAGTTAAGCAAGACCGTATCTCGTCTGGCAAAATTAACAAGCAACGTGAGCAAGAGTTCTTATCAGCTCGTGCTGACAAGCAAGCGTTATTAAAGAAAGCTCAACGTGAACTAGCGGCTGAAGAAGCACGCGGTGATCGTCTTAAGAAGCAATACGCACAAAACGAAGCGACACTAGCGTCTAAAGAAGCAGAACTAGAAACTGCGAAAGGTACGCTTGGTGAAATGTTCGGTGTTGTACGTCGTGCTGCATCTGAAACAATCGGTTCAATCGAAGCGTCACTAGTTTCTGCTGAAAAGCCAGGACGTGAAGAAGTTCTTCGTTCTCTAGCTGCTGCTAAAGAACTACCAACTACTCGCGAACTAGAAGAGCTTTGGATTGGTCTTCAAACTGAAATGACTGAGTCTGCGAAAGTATCATCTTTCGAAACTACAGTTGCTCAGTTAGACGGTTCAGAAGTTAACGCTAAAGTTACGCGTATTGGTAACTTCAACCTTATCTCTGATCAAGGTTACTTAATTTACCACCCAGAAACTAAGCAAATCCAGCCGCTAGGTCGTCAGCCTGATGGTTACGTATTGTCTTCTGCTGAAGCGCTACGTGCTACTCCAGCTGGTTCTTACACTGGTTTCTATACAGATATCACTCGTGGTTCAATTCTACGTCTAAACACGCAGAAAGCGACTCACGAAGAGCGTTTCCACCAAGGTGGTACAGTTGGTTACCTAATCGCAGTATTACTAGTTATTGGTTTCATCATCGCGATTATTCGTCTTGCTGACCTTACACTAACTACTGGTAAGATCCGTTCACAGCTTAAGAATCTTAACACACCAAACGAAAACAACCCGCTTGGTCGTATTCTTAAAGTTTACCAAGACAACAAGTCAGAAGATGTTGAAAACCTTGAGCTTAAGCTTGATGAAGCGATTCTACGTGAAACGCCACGCATCGAAGCTGGTGTTAACATCATCAAGATCTTCGCAGCTATCGCACCTCTAATGGGTCTATTAGGTACTGTTGTAGGTATGATCGAAACATTCCAGCAAATCACGTTATTCGGTACAGGTGATCCGAAGATCATGGCTGGTTCAATCTCAATGGCACTAGTAACTACTGCTCTAGGTCTAATCGCGGCACTACCGCTAATCCTAGTTCACGCTATCGTTGCAAGCCGTTCTAAGTCTGTACTACACATCCTAGATGAGCAAAGCGCTGGTATTATTGCTGCTCACGCGGAGAAGGAGAAAGCCTAATGCTAGTCCTGATGGAGATCTGGGAATCTGTCAGGGATTTTGTGGCTACAGGCGGCCAGGTACTATATGTGGTCGCAATAGCACTCTTTCTTATGTGGGTATTAATGATTGAGCGCTATTGGTTCCTGACCAGCGTGTTTCCTAAAA
Organism: Pseudoalteromonas sp. NS-SX12; assembly: GCF_057367955.1. Taxonomy (NCBI): domain Bacteria; kingdom Pseudomonadati; phylum Pseudomonadota; class Gammaproteobacteria; order Alteromonadales; family Pseudoalteromonadaceae; genus Pseudoalteromonas; species Pseudoalteromonas sp. NS-SX12. The sequence continues at coordinate 2,031,743 of NZ_CM170634.1, forward strand.
TGAAAAAGGGAATCATCGCTAACTGGGACGCCCGCCAGGACACTACGTCTTGGTATGCACACAGAATCCGTGAAGCATGGATTTCTGAAGCGTCTGAGAAATTAGATGAGCGTATGTTGTTGATCAAAACATTAGTAGCTGTATGTCCACTTATCGGCTTATTAGGTACTGTAACGGGTATGATCGCGGTTTTCGAAACCATGGCTACTCAAGGTACTGGTAACGCACGCTTAATGGCATCAGGTATTTCAATGGCGACGATCCCAACAATGGCTGGAATGGTTGCAGCACTATCAGGTGTATTCTTTAGCACACGTCTAGAAGCGAAAGCGAAGATGGCTAAGAATAAACTTATCGATAGCTTGCCGCATCACTAGAGAGAGATTTGAATATGGCACGTAATAAACGTATTCGTGAAGAAGATGACGCAGCGGTAGATATGACACCGATGCTAGACATCGTTTTCATCATGCTTATCTTCTTTATCGTAACAACGTCATTCGTTAAAGAAGCCGGTATTGAAGTTAACAAACCAAAAGCAGCACAAGCTACCAAGAAGAAAAATGCAAATATCTTTATTGCTATTCGTGGTAACGGTGAAGTTTGGATGGATAAGCGCCAAGTAGATGTAGAACGTGTATCTGCGAACATCGAGCGTCTATTAGCTGAACAACCTACTGAAGTCGTGATTATCCAAGCGGATAAAGAAGCGAAGCACGGTGTGGTTATGAAGGTTATGGACCAGATCAAGGCTACTGGTGACTACCTGAAGATTTCAATCGCTGGAGAAAAGTAATGATTCGTTTTCTGTTTTCACTGATTGCAGGTGGGGCAGTTACTTTCGGCTTATTTTATTTCATGGCGTTCTTGATTTCTGGCGGCGATAAACGCGCCGCCAATGACCAAGAGCAGATTGTAGTCGAAATTATGACGAATCCGCCTGAATCAAAGGTGCAGGAGAGGAAGCGTGTACCGCCTCCGCCTCCGCCGCCACCTAAGCAGCCGCCTAAACCGCAGCCGCCACAACCTGATAATTCGAGTAATAACAACTCAGGATTACAGTTTAATATGCCATCAATTGATGTTGGTGGTACGGCAGGTGGTCTAGATGGCCCAGGCGCATTTGGCCGAGATGGTGATGCTACACCAATCGTTCGAATTGAGCCTAAATATCCGCCACAAGCTGCGCGTGATGGTAAAGAAGGTTGGGTACAACTTCGCTTTACAATCGATGAAGTAGGTGGTGTAACTGATATTGAAGTTATTAACGCAGAACCGAAACGTATTTTCGACCGTGAAGCAAAACGTGCTTTACGTAAATGGAAATACAAGCCTAAGATTGTTGATGGTAAACCACAACGTCAAGCAGGCATCGAGGTTCAACTTGATTTCAAACTTGACCAAGGTAACTAGGAGGCAGTATGAAAACTTTATCTAAAGTGACCGCGCTTGCCTTATTAATTTCACTTGGTGGTGCAGTTTATTCTGCACCAACTTTGGCTAAAGCAGATCCTGCGAAGATTGAAGAGCGCAAGAAACGTAAAACCAAGGTTATGGGTGAACGTACTGGTAAAAAAGTTGTTAGAGCATTCGATGTATACAACGGCGACCAGGAAAAAGGAATCGAGGGCGATGTAGCTGGTGCGCTTCAAATGATGAAGGAAATTGATCCTTCAGATGAATTTGATAAAGCACAAGTTAACTACTACATGGCGCAAATGAGCTACCAGCTTGAAAAGTTTGACGACGCAATTCGTCTTGCTAAAGCGGCAGCTAAGCCAGATGTTCTTAACTTTAAAGACCAAGCAACTGTAATGAAGCTTATTGCAGACTTACAGCGTCAAGAAAAACAGTATAAAGATGCTCGTGATTCTTACTACGCTTGGATGGATTTTACGGGTGAAGAAGACGCAAAAGTTTATTTAGCGATTGCATCAATTTACTACGAAACCAAAGAGTATAAGAACATCATTGCTCCAGCAGACCGTGCAATTGAACTATCTAAAAAAGAGCCAATCAAAAGTGCTTACGACTTAAAAGTTGGTGCTTATGTTGAGCTTAAACAGTTCAATAACGCGGTTAAAACAAGTGAAGAGCAAATTAAGATTTGGCCAACAGAGTACAAGCTTTGGACTCGTTTAGCTTCTTTCTACATGACAGTTGAAGACTACAAAAAAGGTCTTGCAGCTGCGAAAGTAGCAGAGCGTAACAATGCGTTAGAAACAGCTAACCATTTTAAATTCCTTGCAAGTTTGTATTCACTTAACGAAATGCCTTACCAAGCAGGTGTTACACTTGAGAAAGCGGTAAAAGCAAAGAAAGTTAAGAAAGACAAATCTACGGTTTCGACACTAGGTGCATATTTCCATAATGCTAAGCATTATAACAAAGCAGCGAAGTTCTACATTGAAGCAGCTGATTTCGATAATGACTCTGAGTTATATCGTAAAGCAGGTTCGATGTTCGTAACGAGCGAAGACTATGCACTAGCGGTTAAAAACCTTAGCAAAGCACTTGAGCTTGGCAATAAAAAGAAAGGTCAGATCCACTTAGATCTTGCAGAAGCATACCTTCAGCAAGAAAAGTATAAGCTGGCTTATCAAAATGTTCGTAAAGCGATAGATTATCCGCAAACGAAGAAATTTGCTAAGAGCTGGTCTCAGTATATTAAAGACAAAGCGATCCGTAAGGGCGTTAAAATTTAATAGCTGAACGCGCACAAAAAGCCCCAATTGGGGCTTTTTTAATGCCTAAAATTTATCGTTTATTTACGGCAATTAAATGTTGAATCGTGCAATCAGATTAATTCACAAACTCGCCACATAAAATGCACCAGCCGCAGTAGTTTTAGTCGAATATCGACAAAAATATATCACTTAATCGCTACAACACGGCAAGCTGCGCTAAATCTATTCACTACAAAGTAGCTAGGTGTTACTCTCAGAATGCCGTTTTAAATGCTAGTGAATGGTATATGTTTCTAGCTGATACGCATTAACACCACTTTGCTCTGCATAATGAAGAGCGGTAATTGTCTTTTCAAAAATAGCACCAGGTTCAATAGTAAGCTCTGGCTTCACGTTCACGGCACCAATGCTTAAGTTGCAGTGCAATAAGCCCAGCTTCTCTTGTTCTAATAGCGCGTTTTGAATGCGGGAAACAATCACTTTTGTGCCTTCAGTATCGAGCCCAAATAACCCCATCGCAAAGCAATGTTCGTTAAAGCGACACGTAATATCGGTGCTGCGCAGTGTTTGCTCGGTCAGAATATTACCTACTTGAATTAGTTTTGCTTTTTCAGTCTCCGAAGTGGTTCTGATATGTGGATTAAATAATAGAATAGACAAACTATCGTTATCACGTATTAACCTATGCCATTCGCGGTTAAAAATTTCCATAAAGTATGCTTGGTTGTATAATCCAGTTTCCGTATCGCGAAATGAGGCGTTTTGAAAAGAAAAAATCATAAGCGCTCTCCAGATTACCATCTCTTTTAAGGTTAGATTAAATTGATTAAATTTACGCAATTATTACTACCAATTTGTTTCGCTTTTTTATTATTTGGCTGCGATGACGCCTCAAACAGCCACTCAGAGGCCGAGTTAGTAACGTCTTTAAAGCAGCTTAATACCTTACTTTACCCGTCACAGAGCGAACCTAACGACGTTTTGTGGCCTATGAGCGACCATTATTTAACGAAAAGAGATAGTCTATTTAAACAATTATTGCGAGCATCCGAAAAACCTCACCCAGAAGCCCAGTTGTTGGCGATAGAGCAGCGCTTTACCGAACGTTTCTTTCCTTGGCCGTACAATGCCAATCCGGTATTAAATTATTTACAGAGCGCGTCTCAGGTTGAAGATGCCGACGTCGCAGACTTTATTGCCTTTAGTCAGCAAAAAATGAGCAATGCCTATCAAGACAAAGTTCGTCTCAGTCGCTTTGAGCTAAACGCGCTGTTACGCCAACTAGCTAACGCGGAACAACAGCTAGAACCATTCCCAGCAGCAAAAGCCGTATTAGCTGAATTTGAGAGTTATTTAAAAGATTACTCACCACGTAGAAGCCCAGGCGTTGGGGCCTTACCTAATGGTAAAGATTGGTATCAAGCACGTTTAAACTACTTTACCAATGCGGCTCAAAAACCTGCGGATGTGTTAAATCGTCTGTTAATTATTAAGCAAAGTGTAAACAGTGAACCACAATTTATGATTTGTTTTACAAGCGCAAAATGCGCTAATAACTCAGGCTTAGACTGGCGTACAAAATACAGTGATCGCCGCGCGGAATTTGCAGCCGTGCCGTTTGGTAAAGAACAAGCTGTAATTGCAGAAGTTGATTTCGGTATTCATGCGCAGGCATGGAGTAGTGAGCATGCACTTACAGTGCTAACCAAGCAGTTAGAGATTGATGAAGAACGCGCTAATCGTGTACTAGCAAAAATATTACAAGAGCCAGCGCTTGCGATGGTAAATATCCCATTAGGCTAATGCCTAATGGGAACATGCTTTACAGCGTTGTGTTGCTGGGTCGTTATCGAGTAACTCCAACTCAATAGGTTCTTCACAGTCTGCACAATAGCCATATTGGCCAATTTCAAATTGCGCAATTGCCGCCTCCAACTGAATTAAACGACTCAGTTTAGGTTCATGATTTAATAGAAAGTGCTGTTCCAGAAAATCTGGCCAATCGCTATAGTTAATAGCATGTAAGTCATTAACAATTGCGGGCTGAACTTGTCCATAATGTTCAATTACCTCTTTGCGTAACGCTTCCAACTCTACTTCAAGCCTACGTTTGAATAACTCAAGTGACACGGTCATTCTCATTCCCCTTTTTATTCCTAGCACCTAAGGGTGCAATATTGAATTATAGGGACTTGATAAACGCGCGATATGATATGAATCAACAAGTAGTAACTTTGTTACTCGCCTGTAAAATTTTATCGAGCACTTCTTGACTCGATTTAAGGCGTTTTATTTCTTCAAAAAAGAGGTTTGCTTCGGTGTATTGTAGTTTTAAATAGCCAAGCCATTGTTTTGTACGACTGGCGAAGTAACGTTCACTGTTACCGCCATCACAATGCATTGATGAGTCAATTATATGGTGTAGTATTTGCTGCCACGATAATGCAGTGTAATGTTCGCCATTGCGCTTGCTGACAATTTCAGCTGCCAGATCGGGCTTTGCCAACGCACCACGACCTAGCATCACATCATCACAGCCACTGCGTTGTTGGCACAATCTATAATGGTCAAAATTCCACACCTCACCGTTGGCAACCACATTGATATCAGAGGTGGTTTTGAGTGGTTTTATTTTTTCCCAATACGCAGGAGGGCGGTAGCCGTCACGTTTTGTTCTTGCATGAATCGCGATACTTGAGGCGCCGGCACTGCAAACAGCATCAAAAACTTCTTGGCTTTGAGAGCAGTCATCAAAACCAAGGCGAACCTTAGCTGATACCTCATCATCCACAGGCACCGCATCTCGCACAGCTTTTACGATTTGGTAAATTTGCTCTGGTTCTTTGAGTAGTACTGCACCGCCTTTACTTTTATTAACTGTTTTTGCAGGACAGCCAAAATTCAAGTCAACGCCGTGAGAACCAAGTTCAACTGCACGCTGTGCATTTTCTGCAAGCACATTTGCGTGTTGTCCCAGTAATTGTATGCGCACAGGGGTGCCAGATTGGGTTTTTCCCTGATTGTTTAACTCAGGGCAGTATCGATGAAATACACGAGCAGGTAATAATGCATCAACAACACGGATAAATTCAGTAACACACAGGTCAAATCCACCAATATCGGTGAGCAATTGTCGCATATGGAAGTCAACAACACCTTCCATCGGTGCCAAAATCAGTTTCATTGTAACCCGTGTAATAGCTATCTCGGCGGCGATTTTAACGAGCTTATGAGCGAAACACTATTATTTTTTTTATTACAAGGCTAAACTGATATTGCTCAATGGGTTAGCTGTACCATAATGAGATTTACAAAACGAATTGATCAAAAAAATTTAAATTTATTTGAAAGAATATTTTTAAAAGCTAGGTCATTTTAAACAATCAAGTAAACGTAAAACGAGACAACTATGAAAACACTTAATAAAAATTCAGTAGCTTTAACAGTAGGTGCAGCAGTAATTGGTGCATCAAGCCTAGTTTCTACAGCGGCAAACGCTAACCCTTTCCAAGTTACCGCAATGCAATCTGGTTATATGCTTGACGCTGGCGAAGGCAAATGTGGTGAAGGTAAATGCGGCGGCGACAAAAAAGCTGAAAAAGAAGGCAAGTGTGGTGAAGGTAAGTGCGGCGGCGACAAAAAAGCTAAAAAAGAAGGTAAGTGCGGCGAAGGCAAATGCGGCGGCGACCACAAAGCTAAAAAAGAAGGCAAGTGTGGCGAGGGTAAATGCGGCGGCGACAAAAAAGCTAAAAAAGAAGGCAAGTGCGGCGAAGGTAAATGCGGTGGCGACCACAAAGCTAAAAAAGAAGGCAAGTGTGGCGAAGGTAAATGCGGCGGCGACAAAAAAGCTAAAAAAGAAGGCAAGTGCGGCGAAGGTAAATGTGGCGGCGACAAAAAAGCTAAAAAAGAAGGTAAGTGTGGCGAAGGCAAGTGCGGCGGCCACAAGTAATTAGTTAACCCTATTTCAGGCTAACTAGTCAAAAGGCCAGCTTAGCTGGCCTTTTAGTTAATTAAAGAATAAATATGTTTGGAGGGGCGGTGAATAAACACAATTTTGGAATGGTAGGACTTGGTCTACGACGTGAAATGCTTGATCCATTAATCGAAGACTACCCAAAACAAATCGATTTTTTAGAAGTTGCGCCTGAAAACTGGTTGATCTTAGGTGGCGCATTAGGCAAAAAGTTTAAGCAATTAACCGAACAACATAATTTTGTGTGCCACGGATTATCCCTTTCAATCGGTTCACCTGAGCCACTTGATATTGATTTTGTTAAAGATCTTAAAGTCTTCTTTAAACAACATAATATTAAAGCCTACAGCGAACATTTAAGTTATTGCTCGGGTACAGGGCATATGTATGATCTGATGCCAATTCCATTTAGTGAAGAAGCAGCCCGTTATGTCGCAGAGCGCATTCGTACGGTGCAAGATATCCTTGAAATGCCTATCGCGATGGAAAACGTATCGTATTACGCAGCGCCCGGGCAGCAAATGTCTGAATTAGACTTCACTAACTTGGTTTTAGAAGAAGCCAACTGCGAGTTATTACTCGATGTAAATAATATTTATGTTAATGCCGTAAATCATGGTTACAGTGCCAGCGAATTTTTAAAAGGGCTTCCTACCAAACGCATTAGCTACGGCCATATCGCCGGGCATTATAATGAAGCGGATGATTTAATTGTTGATACCCATGGCGCAGATGTAATAGACCCTGTTTGGCAATTGCTACGCGAGGCGTATCAAATTCATGGCGTATTCCCGACCTTGTTAGAGCGTGATTTTAACATTCCAGCGATGCCCAAATTATTAGGTGAAGTTGATACTATTGCCGCAATTCAGGCAGAGAATATTAAGCGAGAAACAGCTTAATGAGTTTTCAAGCTACCCAAAATGCCTTTATGCAGCATATTCGCGATCCTGAAAATCACCAGTTCCCCGATATTGAAGATCGTCGCTTAGCAATTTACCGAGAGCTTTTCTTTAACAATGTTGAAGGCTTTGTCAGTTCTGCGTTTCCGGTACTTCAGTCGCTTTATAGCGAACAAGAGTGGCTGGTATTAGTACGTAAGTTTTTTAGCCAACATGATTGTAAATCACCTTACTTTTTGCAAATTTCTGAAGAGTTTTTGGCGTTTGTATCAAATGAATATACGCGTACAGTGACCGACCCAGAATATATGCTGGAACTTGCGCACTACGAGTGGGTTGAATTGGCACTTTCAATCGCAGATCAAGATCCAAATGAAAGGGCTGTTTCCGATATCCAAACGCAACCACTTTATTTTTCATCGCTTGCGTGGCGTGTAAGTTATGCTTACCCCGTGCAATTCGCATCAAGCGAGAATTCCGAGCTATCGACACTTGAAGAAGGTAATCATTTGGTTATTTATCGCGACGGTGATGATGATATTCAGTTCGTTGCCATTAATGCGATAACCGCGCACTTAGTACAATTAATTGAGTCAACGCCAGGCATTAAATTTAGTGCAGTACGCGACACAATGCAGCAACTGTTACCCCAGTTTGATCCAGCTACGCTAGAAACAGGTTTAATCACTACACTTAACGATTTAGCACAAAAAGCAGTATTGGTCACAAAATAACACTTTTGATCTAGATCAACTTCTACTATTATATGCGGCGATTTTTCGTGCTTAAGATGTAGAGGTAATGATGGCGCACAAAGGTGATTTTAAAGACCCGTTCAATGCAAAATACTTTATTGGTTTCCTAGTTGTATTTGCAGGTATTGGTTGTTTAAATGCAATTCTAGGTTGGGCGACGCTACTAAGCGCTTAATACCATACCTTCCACATATTTTGTGATTTTAGGCCGATTTATCGGCCTTTGTTGTTTCTGTAATACCCCGTTGTGCAATAGATAATCGAAAGGGCTCGATTAATTATGCGAAGCGGAGGTTTTTTGTTTCAAACTTTGTATAATGACCTGTAATTAAAATATTGGGGAAAACCATGACTTTGTCAGTTTCAGACCTAGAACTAGTAAAAAACAGCATTGCGACTGTGCCAGATTATCCAAAACCAGGCATTATGTTCCGCGATATTACTAGCTTATTAGCTGAGCCTAAAGCGTTCCAAACCGTGCAAAAAGCACTGGTAGAAAAATACAAAAACCAAGAATTTGATGTAATTATTGGTACTGAATCTCGCGGCTTCATTTTTGGGGCACCGCTTGCACTTGAATTAGGCATTCCATTTGTCCCAGTGCGTAAGCCAGGCAAACTGCCACGCGAAACGGTATCGCAGTCGTATCAACTTGAATACGGTGAAGATACCCTTGAAATTCATAAAGATGCAATTAAAGCGGGCGATAAAGTATTGCTAGTAGACGACTTATTAGCAACTGGCGGCACTATCGAGGCAACCGTTAAATTGGTTGAAAAACTCGGTGGTAACGCAACCGACGCAGCATTTGTTATTTCATTGCCAGAACTAGGCGGTGAAGCGCGCCTAGACGGCCTAGGTTTAAACATACTTAAATTAGTTGAGTTTGAAGGCGAGTAAATGAGCTATCAAGTTCTGGCAAGAAAGTGGCGTCCACAAAACTTTCATCAGTTAGTTGGGCAGCAACACGTTAAACAAGCATTAGTAAACGCGCTTGATCAAAACCGTTTGCACCATGCTTACTTATTTACCGGTACACGTGGTGTAGGTAAAACCACTATTGCCAGAATTTTTGCAAAAAGCTTAAACTGCGAATCAGGCATTACAAGTCAGCCTTGTGGCAGCTGTAATGCCTGTGTTGATATCGAGCAGGGCCGTTTTATCGACCTAATTGAAATCGATGCAGCGTCGCGTACCAAAGTAGAAGATACGCGCGAAATTCTCGATAACGTGCAATACGCGCCCACGCGTGGCCGTTATAAAGTGTACCTCATCGATGAAGTGCACATGCTCTCTAAACACAGTTTTAATGCACTATTAAAAACACTAGAAGAGCCACCAGAGCACGTTAAGTTTTTACTAGCTACGACCGATCCGCAAAAATTACCCGTCACTATTTTATCGCGTTGTTTGCAATTTAATTTGGCCGCATTGTCGGAAAATGAAATTGAAACACAACTAACGCATATTTTGCAGCAAGAGCGACTGGGTTTTGAACCAGAAGCGCTTAAGCAATTGGCACAAAGTGCCAAAGGCAGTATGCGCGATGCACTGAGTTTAACTGACCAAGCCATCGCTCAAACTAACGGTAATATTAGCCATCAAGCAACCAAACAAATGCTTGGTTTAATGGATATTACTTGGGCACAAAGTTTATTGATTGCGGCCATGGCCAGCGATGGAGATAGCTTATTAGAGCTAAGCGCAAAATTGGGCTTACAAAATGGCAACTATGGTGCAGTACTCGATGACTTAATTAAGCTATGTCATTTAATACTCGTGTCTAAGTTGGTGCCAAGTGCTGCGCAACTGAGCGACCAATATGCTGATTTTATTAGTGAACTGGCAAATGAAGCAGATACCCGTGAAATACAGGTGTATTACCAGCTCCTACTAAACGGTAAAAAAGATTTAATGCTTGCGCCAACCGAGCAACTTGGCTTTGAAATGGTGATGTTAAAGTTACTGGCGTTTGAACCTGCACAAATGCAGGCACAAGCACCGGCGCAGCAAAACCAATCAGCGCAAACACAGCCACAAGCTCAACAAGCAACGCCAAGCGCGCGTGTTTCTCTTAAAGAACAATTAAAAAAACAAAAAGAAGCTCTCGATAATAAACAGGTAACGCAGCCTCAACCTGAGCCTGTTCAACCTGTAGTAGAAAAACCAGCACCGCTTGCTCCTGCAACAGAAGTTCCCGCACCACAGGTACAGACTGCACCAGTGCAATCTCAGGAACAACATTCACAAGAACAACCATCTCAAGAACAATTAGAGCAGCAAGTAAATCAGCAAATGGATGACGTACTTGCACAAGCTGAGCAGTTGACAGCGCAATCGCCAGCGCCTGAAATGTTTGAGCAACAGCAACAGCAACAGCAACAGCAACAGCAACAGCAACAGCAACAGCAACAGCAACAGCAACAGCAACAGCAACAGCAACAGCAACAGCAACAGCAACAGCAACAGCAACAGCAACAGCAACAGCAACAGCAACAGCAACAGCAACAGCAACAGCAACAGCAACAGCAACAGCAACAGCAACAGCAACAGCAACAGCAACAGCAACAGCAACAGTTCGATAGTGCACCAGAGCCACTGCAAATGCTTGAGCAGGTGGTAAATGAACAGCCACCAGTAGAAGAGTCACCTCAGCCAAGCTTTGAGCAAAATTTTAATAACGAAGCCGAAGCAATCGCGAAAATTTTAGCGCGCCGCAATGTGTCGGGCTCGGGTTCACTTATTCAACCGGACGGTAGCGAAACGTCAATAAAAAAGACTGAGCCCCAGCAAAGGGGCGAAAACTTTGCAAAACCAAAGCAAAGCCCACTTGAAAAATACCGCGGAGAAACTCAGCATGTGGCACCTGAGTTAATTGAACAATTAACGCCAGAGCCAAAGCAAGAGGAAGCACCTGCCCCAGAGCCTCAAGTTATTGAAGGCTTTGAAAGCCCAATTTCACAAGAGCGTTTTGCTCATCAGCAAGATGATTGGGCAAATAAAATTGAAACCATGGGACTCGGTGGTCGCGTGCGTCAATTTGCTCTGCACAGTATTTATCAGCAAAATGGGGCTGAAGTGAGCTTACTGGTTGACAGTGAACAGCGACACCTCGACTCACCTATGCTGCGTGAACAGTTGCAACAAGCACTGTCAAATTTACTAAATACGCACGTTGAATTAATTATTAATTTTAACGATGTGGTAGAACAAACACCGTTTAAAATTCAGCAAAAAATTGATGCATTTCGTCATCAACAAGCGGTGCACACCATTAAAAACGACCCAATTATCACTCAGCTCATGACACACTTTGACGCAGAGCTAGATGAAGGTACAATAAAGGCATTATAATTCTGTTGGTAGCCTCGCTGCCATGCATTAAAAGAGAGAAAAATTATGTTTAAAGGCGGAATGGGTAACATGATGAAGCAAGCGCAGCAAATGCAAGAGCGCATGCAAAAAGCCCAAGAAGAAATCAAAAATATGGAAGTAGTTGGCGAAGCAGGCGCAGGCCTTGTGAAAGTAACTATGCTAGGTAGCCACAATGTTCGTCGCATCGACATTGATGAGTCATTAATGGAAGATGACAAAGAAATGATCGAAGATCTAGTTGCAGCAGCAATCAACGACGCAGTACGTCGCGTAGAAGAAGGCTCAGCTGAGAAAATGGCTACAGTAACGGGCGGTATGCAGATGCCTCCAGGCTTCAAAATGCCGTTCTAATTTAGAAAGCATTTTATGTTTTGAAAAATAGCGCCTTTTGGCGCTATTTTTATATGTATTAGATATATCTATCAGAATTCAAAACTACTTTTGATACAGGGTAACTACCACAGCGCCACCTAAGCCAACATTATGCTGTAACGCAAACCTTGCGCCTTCAACTTGTCTTTTTCCTGCTTGGCCTCGTAAATGCCAGCATAATTCAACACATTGCGCTATGCCAGTTGCACCAATGGGGTGGCCTTTTGACATCAAACCACCAGATGGTCCAATCACAAACTTACCTCCGTAAGTATTGTCGCCGTCTGAAATCAGCTTTATTGCTTCACCTTCTTCACACAGTCCAAGCGCTTCATAATTAATTACTTCATTGGTGGTAAAGCAATCATGTAATTCAATTACATCAACATCTTGAGGTGAAACACCCGCTAGGTTAAAGGCTTTATTGGCAGCGCGTTTAGTCATATCAGCCCCAACCGAAAGAATAGGATCTTGCCATGACTCTTCAGTGTCGGTTGCCATGGCTTGGCCAATAATTTTCACCCCATGTTTAATATTATGTTTTTTAGCAAAAGCATCACTACACAGAATAGCAGCTGCAGCGCCGCAGGTAGGCGGGCAAGCCATAGTGCGCGTCATATAATCATCAAAAATTATTTTGTCATTAAGCACACTTTCTACGCTAAGTGGTGTTGAAAACAATGAATAAGGGTTATGTATAGCATGACTTCGTGATTTTACGGCCACTTTTGCATAAAGCTCGCTAGTGACATTATATTTTTCCATATAATGTTTTCCGGCTGCACCAAATGCGCGTAGTGCAATCGGCGCTTTTGCAATACCAAATTTATCATACACTGCATTGGCTCTATCAAACGGGTTTTCCCTATCAGACCAATGTGAGCCGAGCGCACCAGGTTGCATTTCCTCAAAGCCAAAAGCCACAACACACTCAACCTCACCAGACAATATAGCCTGCCTTGCAGCATAGAGCGCTGTTGAACCACTTGAGCAATTATTATTAACATTAATGATAGGAATACCGGTTTGCGCAACATCATAAAACGCATGCTGCCCACAGGTACTATCGCCATAAATATAGGCTGCATAGCCTTGTTCGATTTGGCTTACATTAACGCCAGCGTCAGTAAGTGCCAATCTAATAGCGTTTGCAGCCATTACGCGATACGGCTCTTGTTGGCCAGGTTTACAAAACTGTGTCATACCGACGCCAGCTACGATTACATTCTTCATTTTCAGCCTGTTGTTTTTATTATCTGAATTTTATTTTTACATTAAATACCAAGTATTAAGTGATTTAAAGATTAACCAAATACCTTACTTTTTAGCACTTTGTTTGTGTTATGGAACGTATAAACCGTAACAATAACGCTAACAAGTACATCTTTATTAGTTCGGAATTTCAATTACGAAAGCCTTTATATTATTTAAGCCAAACTGCAGGTGGTATGTTTTGGCACATTCCTTGACATATTATTAGATAGTTTATTAAAACGTTCAAAGGATGCATTAATATGGTGCAAGCACTCTCTACCAAGTTCCTGACTAAATTTTTAGAAAAACATGCGCTTTCTCAGGAAGTTAAAAAAACAATAAAAACTTGGTACGCGCCAATCGCAGAACAAATCGCACTGCACCAAAATAGAACAAAACAGCCATTGGTGATTGGTATAAATGGTTGCCAAGGGTCGGGCAAAAGCACACTCACGGACTTTTTAAATCAATATCTACGCATGTACTTTGGCTTAAATGTGGTGTCGATTTCGCTGGATGATTATTACTTATCTGCATCTGAGCGCGAAGAACTCGCCACACATATTCATCCTTTACTTGGTACACGCGGTGTACCGGGTACCCACAAAATTGAGCAGCTAGATCACGACTTAGCAGCGCTTACGCGTAAAACGCTAAAACGCCCTTTGTTTATTCGTCGTTTTAATAAAGCCACAGACAATCCGTTTCCATCAGATAAATGGACCAAAGTTACATCAGCGCCCGATGTGATTATTTTAGAGGGGTGGTGCGTAGGGCTTAACGCAGAGCCACAAGATGCTCTAAAAACACCGATAAATGCGCTTGAAGCCAATGAGGACCCAAACGGCACATGGCGTGAATACGTAAATAATCAGCTAAGTGGTGTTTACCAAAATGTGTTCAAGCGGGTAGACCGCTGGATTATGCTAAAAGCACCTAGTTTTGATGTAGTAGCACAGTGGCGCAAAGAGCAAGAAGCCAAGCTGCGCTTGCAACAAGATAAACTGCCAGCCAATAAAATAATGAGCGAACAAGAAATAGAGCGCTTTGTACTGTTTTTTGAAAGGCTCACCCGAGTTGGTTTAGTTGATTTTAGCCAAACCACCGACATCACTTTACACCTAAATGAAACACGCAAAATTGTTAACGTAACAGGGCGTTTTAAACAGTTATGCTTTCCTGAAAAACTCGCGGTATTTACCGATCTGGACGGCACCTTATTAGATCATTACAGCTATGAGTTTCAGCCTGCAAAAGTGAGTGTATTTTTATGCTACGAACTGGGCTTTCCCATTATTCCGTGTACCAGTAAAACCTTTAAAGAAATTATCGCCATTCGCACCCAGTTAGGACTAGGTACTCCGTTTATTGTGGAAAATGGCGCTGCCGTATTTTTACCCAAAAAGTGGTTGAAAGAATATTTAATTGATCCCGTTGGCTTAATTGAATTCGGCGAGTTTTACATAAAAGAATTTGGTCAGCCGCGCAGCTTTTGGTTAAACCAACTAAAACAATACGCAAATGATTTTGCCCATCTATACAAAGGCTTTGCGCAAATGACTAATAGCGAATTGGCAGAGCTAACAGGCCTAAGTGAAAAAGACGCCGAAAAAGCCAAACTACGTCACTACTCAGAGCCGCTGCATTGGTTAGGTGATGCTTGTCAAAAAAAGGCATTTATAAAACGTATGCGTGAAAATGGCGCAACCATTATTGAAGGTGGGCGCTTTTTGCATGTGTGTGGCGACGAAAGTAAAGGCGTTGCATTGAATTGGTTGTTTAACCTAATCAAGCACGAATTGCCGGGAGATTGGCTGAGTGTGGCACTAGGCGATAGCGAAAACGACAGCGCCATGTTAGAGCAAGCCGATATTGCAGTACAAATCAAATCAATGACTCACCCGTTTATTACACTTGAGCGTTCAAAAGGCGTTATGCGCTCAACTATGCCTGGGCCAACTGGCTGGCACGAGGTGATGATGCAACTAATTAGCGAGCTTGATAACCATCATATTGAACGCATTAAATCGATCCCTAACCACCCTCTAAAGGAGAAACACTATGGCTGATTTTTACCAAAATGGCATTGTAACCACTCTGCACAACTTAACAAATCGAGGCGTGGAAGAGTTAGAAAGCGAACTGGTTGAGTTTTCAAAAACGCGGCCTATGGGGCTTATTTTACCGTCGCTTTACAGCGAGCTTGAAGGCGAAGCGCTACCTAAAATTGTTGAGCATTTAAGTGAAGTGCCGTATTTATCGCAAGTGATAATTGGCCTAGATAGAGCGACCGAAGATGAGTTTTGTAAAGCCATTGAGTTTTTTAAATACTTAGGGCAACCGCATCAAATTTTATGGAATGATGGCCCACGATTAAAACAGCTCGACGCTGAATTACAAGCGCTTGGTGTAGCGCCGACCGAAATGGGTAAAGGCCGCAACGTGTGGTATTGCATGGGGTATGCGCTTGCCACCAAAGAGGCCGAATCTATCGCACTGCATGATTGCGATATTTTAACCTACGATCGCAGCTTACTTGCTCGCTTAATTTACCCTGTGGCGCACCCACAATTTAACTACGAGTTTTGCAAAGGGTATTACGCCCGATATTCCGATGGCAAACTTAATGGTCGCGTAGCGCGTTTGCTTGTTACGCCGCTTTTAAAGGCGCTTAAACGCGTGATGGGTCATAACGACTACCTAGATTATATGGATAGCTACCGTTATTCGCTCTCGGGTGAGTTTTCATTTAGACAAGATGTGCTAAACGATATTCGCATTCCTAGCGACTGGGGGTTAGAGATTGGCGTACTGTCAGAAATGCAGCGCAACTATGCATCAAACCGTTTATGCCAAGTAGATATTGCCAACGTGTACGACCACAAACATCAAGACTTATCGCTACACAATAGCGAAGGTGGCTTATCAAAAATGTCGATAGACATAACCAAAGCATTTTTTCGAAAACTTGCCACTCAAGGCTACACTCTAAACACCGAAACCATGCGTACCATAAAAGCTACTTATTACCGCATTGCGCTTGATTACATCGAAACCTATAAAAACGATGCGATTATCAACGGCCTTAAAGTGGATATTCACACCGAAGAAAAATCAGTCGAAATGTTCGCTAAAAACATTATGGCAGCAGGGCAGTCGTTTTTAGAAAAACCCATGGAAACGCCGTTTATTCCATCGTGGAACCGCGTAATTAGCGCCATGCCCGATGTGCTTTCGCGCTTAGAAGAGGCGGTAGAAGAAGATTACCTCGAATTTTCAGCAAAACTGCGCAAAAAGGTAAGCTGATGACCTATCCATTAAAAGAAAAACTGCTTAAGCAACTGCAAGTAATTTATGAAGGGGTCGCAATAAAAGATTCAGTTGATGCCATTGCCGATAAGCTTTTAACCCAAATGGCGTTAAGTGAAAACGCGCAAGGGCCAACGCCTTTTTTAAACCGCTGGAATGAATCGGATATTGTGATGATCACTTATGGTGACAGCATAGTAAGCGACAGTGAAAAACCACTGGTAACTTTAAAACAGTTTATTGATAGCCATTTAAGTAATGAGCTAAGTGGCGTACATATTTTGCCGTTTTTTCCGTACAGCTCAGACGATGGTTTTTCTGTGCTGGATTATTCCAGCGTGAATGAATCACTGGGTGATTGGCAAGACATTAGCGCCATAAGCGAGCGCTACAAACTAATGGCCGATTTAGTGATTAACCACTGCTCAGCGCGCTCCGTTTGGTTTGAAAACTTTATAAAAGGCGAGGGCACAGGCCACAATTACTTTTTTATTGCATCGCCAAGCGACCCGCTTGATAAAGTGGTTAGGCCGCGCACATCGCCCTTATTAAAACCAGTTACCACCAAACAAGGCGAGCAGTTTGTGTGGTGCACCTTTAGTCATGATCAAGTAGATTTAGACTTTTCAAACCCAGAGGTGCTTATTGCCTTTGTGGGTATTATTAAACAATACCTAGATGCGGGCGTGAGAATCTTCCGCTTAGATGCTATCGCCTTTTTATGGAAAGAAATAGGTACAAGTTGCATTAACTTACCGCAAACCCATGAGGTAGTAAGGCTGTTACGCACCCTGATTGAATGCGCCAATGAAAACGCCATCATAATTACCGAAACCAACATCCCGAATATTCAAAACTTAGCGTATTTTGGTAATGCTAACGAAGCCCATGCCATTTATAACTTTTCGCTGCCGCCGTTACTAATTTACAGCTTGATTTCAGGCGATTGCCAAGCGTTAAAACACTGGTTAATGCGCATGCCTCCCGCACAAAATGGCACCTGCTATTTTAATTTTATTGCATCGCACGATGGCATTGGTTTAAGGCCAGCCGAAGGTTTACTGAGCGAAAGCGAAATCGGCACTATGGTTAACACCATGCAAAACTTTGGCGGGCTTATTTCGTGGCGTACAGGGGAAGACGGCAGCCAAAAACCCTACGAAATGAACATTGCCTTGTATGATGCACTTAAAGGCACAATCGATGGGCCCGATAAGCATCAATACCAGCGGTTTATTTGCGCCCACAGCATTATGATGAGCCTAGAAGGCATTCCCGGTATTTATATTCATAGTTTGCTTGGCACCGAAAACGACTATGAAAAATACAATAACACCCATCATAACCGCGCGATTAACCGCCACCGCTGGCAAAGCGAATTGTTAAATGAGCAACTTGCCAATCCGTACAGCCATCACAGCAAAGTATTGAGTGGCCTAAAAACCTTGCTAGCAATAAGAAAACAGCAAAATGCCTTTCACCCTAATGCCACACAATTTGTGTTGCAACTTGGGCCAGAACTATTTGGTGTGTGGCGACAATGTATGAATCGCAGTCAAAGTATCTTTTGTATTGCTAATATTACTAATAAGCCAGTATCGCTTCGTTTAAACGAGCTTAATTTAATTGAAACAGAACACTGGTACGACTTACTCACAGATCAGCAAATTAACGATTTAAACAGCGAGTTTGCGCTGTTGCCATATCAAACAATTTGGCTAACCAATATACGTAAGGGAGTATAATAATGAAAAAAGTAACCAAAGCGGTGATCCCCGTTGCAGGCCTTGGCACACGTATGCTGCCAGCAACCAAAGCCATTCCAAAAGAAATGCTAACCTTGGTAGATAAACCACTTATTCAATATGTGGTGGAAGAAGCGGCCGCTGCTGGCATTAAAGAAATTGTGTTAGTAACCCATGCTAGTAAAAACTCCATCGAAAACCATTTTGATACCAGTTTTGAGTTAGAGGCGCAGCTAGAGTCGCGGGTTAAACGCTCGCTCTTACAAGAAGTTAAAAGCATTAACCCCAAAGGCATTACCATGATTTCGGTGCGCCAAGCTGAGGCAAAAGGGCTAGGGCATGCCATTTTATGTGCGCGTTCGGTAATTGGCGAAGAGCCATTTGCGGTAATTTTGCCCGATGTCATTATTGATAAATACCACTCAGACTTGGGCGTAGAAAA
Source organism: Pseudoalteromonas sp. NS-SX12 (assembly GCF_057367955.1). Taxonomy (NCBI): domain Bacteria; kingdom Pseudomonadati; phylum Pseudomonadota; class Gammaproteobacteria; order Alteromonadales; family Pseudoalteromonadaceae; genus Pseudoalteromonas; species Pseudoalteromonas sp. NS-SX12. The sequence goes on from NZ_CM170634.1 coordinate 2,050,557, forward strand.
CCTCGCAAAAATGGTTAGTAACTACAACGAAACAGGCATTAACCAAATAATGGTAAACCCAGTAGATATGGCACAGGTACAAAGCTATGGCGTGGTAGATTTAGACAACCAAACCCTGTGTGCGGGCGAAACCGCTAAAATTATCGGCATGGTTGAAAAACCACCACGCGAAGAAGCCCCTTCAAACCTTGCCATTACAGGCCGCTATGTACTTTCTGAAAGCATTTGGCCAATTTTAGCCAAAACCCCACCGGGTGCTGGCGATGAAATTCAGCTAACCGATGCGCTTTATACGTTATTAGACCAAACAGGGTTAGAGGCATACCAGCTAGTGGGCAAAACTCACGATTGCGGCAATAAGCTTGGCTTTATTAAAGCCAATATAGAATACGCCATTCAACGTGCTGAGTTTAAAGGTGAGCTGACCGATTATATTGAAACCATATTGGCCGAGAACAAACACTAAACAAAAACTTAGCCTAAAAGCCTCAGCAAAGAGGCTTTTACTACCTCACTTTCCTTACTAGTTGTACCGTTCTCCATATATCTACTTTCATAATTTTGGTAATAACACGTAATACCTAAATTCCTAATAATCCTTATCATTTGAGAAATAGTAATAACAAACTAACAAATATGTGTTTCCATATTGAAAACATATAATTAAATTAAAGGGTTACTTAAATAAAAACTTGTTTTTCATCAAGGGTTTTTGTTACATTTTTGACTATTGTAACCATGGAGCGGTAAGCATTTGAGCCCATCAATGACAGACGTCAATTCTCAATACTACAACACACATGCAACTGAATATTTCCTATCAACTAGAGATGTTGATATGCAGCCTGTTTATGACAAATTTCTAAGTAAAGTAATTACTCATGGGCATATTCTTGATGCTGGCTGCGGTAGTGGTCGCGATAGCAAAGTATTTAAATCATTGGGCTTCCAAGTGACCGCTATGGATGCGAGTGAAAAGTTGGCATTACTCGCTACAGAACATACTGGCATTCCAGTGCTGCATAAAACGTTTCAAGAAATTGATGAAGTAAATTGTTATGACGCAATTTGGTGTTGTGCGAGTTTATTACATGTTCCTTTTGACGAATTAAACAGCGTATTTTCACGTTTGGCAGTTGCGCTTAAATCAAGTGGTGTGTTGTATATCTCGTTCAAATATGGCGAACCATCAATTGTACAAAGAGAAGAAAATGGCAGACGATTCACCGACCTTAACGAAACAATATTAAGCAAAATAGTAAAAGACATTCCTAGCCTGACAATTTCATCAATCTGGAACAGCCAAGACAGGCGCTCAACGACACAAAGTACCACTTGGTTGAATACATTAATAATCAAAGGTGCAGTGTGAATAGTCCTACTGCAAATACTACTAACTACCAGACGTCAAACCTGCAATTACAGTTAGGCTTTATTAACTACATACAACGCCTTCTTGTTGAGGGCGACTTTAGTGCAACATACAAGTATGCGTTATTACACGCATTAGCGGATTGTGCAGTTGAATATCCGCTAGACGATGAACGAGCGAGCCTTTGTATCAAGTTTGATAGCTTAGTTGATAAGTTTATAGAACTGTATTGGCACCATGCCACGCCCTTTGCAGGCACAACTGGAACGAATGATTTATTGCTGCAAAACGCGGGTAAGCAATCTAAGGTGATCAGCGAACTAAACTATTGCCAATCTAAAAATATTCGTACGCTAAATGCATTAAAACAAAGTCAATATTGGCACTCGATACAAAAAGCCACGTTGCAAACTTTAAAAGAGGGCCCTTTATGGCGGTTACAAAAACTATCGAAAGTGGATGAATGCTTTTTATATCCGCATGTGAAAGGCAAAACGTTTATTACACTCAACCCTGGAATTGCGAATTGCTTTAGGCGTTTTTATGATTTAGTGGTTCATCTTGCCAGAAATGCATGGTTGTTAAAAATTCAAAGTATAAAGCAAAATCAACATATTATTGGTGCGCAAAGCCAGTTGTATGATTTTTTATTTGGTTGTGATCGCCAAAGTTTAGCCAAGGCTGTGCCAGTTCTTTTTGAAATACAAAAGGGCAACTGTTTTTACTGTAATAAGCCACTTGGTAATAGCAAACAAGTTGACCATTTTATACCTTTTGCCCGCTATGCTCACGATCTAGGACACAACTTTGTGTTAGCTCATGGTAAATGCAATAACGCAAAGCGTGATTTACTTGCCGCACCAAAGTTTAAAGATGAGTGGATTAACCAAAACCTCGTGATTCATGAAAAAGAAATTACTAAAGCATTAGAGAGTTACTTTTATTGTGATGCAGCGAAGTCTCTTGCTGTTTCCGATTGGGCTTATGATACGGTTGCCAGTAGTAAGGGGCATTTTTGGCATGGACTGATACCGGCAACAAATAGTGCTCGAACTGATTATCGATAACAGTTACAACAAAATAATGAAAAATGGATTTTACAGTGATATTACGAATTTTATGCTTGCTTGTATTAGTTACTAATTTATCCGTATTTGCTGCAGTACAGTACAGCGACGGAACGTGTATTTTATTACAAAATCAAGTTAAAGAGTTTAGCTTTAATAAGCAATCTCAGCATTACAAAACGGCAAAGCGCTCTGTTGACAGACACTGTGTTAACCCCGTCAAATCATCTACGGTTAATCAAACAAGTAGCACCAAAAGCTCAGAAAAGCTTACGCCTATTTATGCAGCTACAAAGTTACAACCGCAGAAACTGACAGAGCCATCAAATCAAGCCGTTGTAACGAAACCACATCAAGCCAAAACATCAGTTCCAGTCAACAATATTCAGAGCTTAGTGCTCAAAATAGGTGCGTGGGTTTTAGTCATTATGTTTCTTTTTGCTTTTCTCAAAGCAATCATTGTGCTGTTTGCCAAACGCGCTGCTAAATCACTACTTAACAAAGTAACAGGTCGTATTGAACCCGTTGTAAGTAACTTGCCTGTAAGAAAAGCTGAAGACATTAACCCCAAAACTGCTGCAAACGTTTCAGATAAGTCTTGCTCTGTACTAAAAGATACCATTGCCGAAATTGTTGCTAATGATGCAGGCAACTCAAGTGGCCAGCAAGGAGAGGTTGTTGTAAATGATTTAATTGAAAAGATTATTAACAACAAAGTGTTATCTGCGGCGAGTAATGTGAGTCATTATACAAGTGTGCTGCTAACGAACGATAATGATGAGCTTACTGAAATTGATCATTTAATTGTTTCACCAGTTGGCGTGTTTGTAATTGAGAGCAAAAATTACAGTGGTTATATATTCGGTAGTCAGCACCAAGCGAAATGGACGCAGACTTTAACAGGGCGTAAAACCCAATTTATGAACCCGCTTAGGCAAAACTATAAACATTGCTTAGCAGTCAGCCGATTACTTGGCGTTGTTGATGGCGTTGAATCCTTAGTGTTGTTTCATGATAAAGCGAGTTTTAAAACAAAACTTCCACCGAATGTACGTTATGTTAGTGAGCTGGAAGCATTTTTATCTGGCTTTACCCACGTTAAATTTACCGATAGCCAGCTTGAAGAATTTAACACACGACTCGCTAAAGTGATTTCGGTTACGACACGTGAAGATTTTAAGCAGCACATTAGCGAAGTAAAGGCAAAGCAATGCGATATTTAGAAATTTGCACTGCAATATCTTAGTCAATTCGTTTTACCTAACCCATCTTTTGAGTAACTATTTCATTTTTCGTCGTTGAAAATTAAGCAGCTGACTTTCAAAAATAGTAAAAATCTCACCTTTTAAAATACTTAACTTGCATAGAATGCATCATTTTTGTGCAATTTGTCCCTACTTTTATTATAGGTATTAGTCAAAACGTTTACTTAATTGTGAAAATTCGTAAATGCGCTAGAACATAAAGGCATAGCTTTAATTAGTTTGGTTATAAGCAAGCAATAGCAGTTCTTGAGAGGGGATAACTTAAATTTACTTATATTTTACAAATGTACCTAATAGGGGTTCCTAATGATTGTGTCCTAGTTTATTTTTCCTAGTAATAAGGTGTTTGTTTTTATTTAACTTATTGTTTTAATTTGTTTAATCTTGTTTTTGTTTTCCTGGAGTAGTGTTATTGCTCCAATTTCACTAATTGTTAATCATGTGTTAGTTATAAATAGTCGAAAGACGTTAGCTAAATTCCATTAGGGGGAAGTATGAGTAACAAATTAGTAGGCAAGCGTTTATTTAAAATGAGCGTGTTGTCGTTAGCTGTTTCTGGGTGGGCAGCCCATGCAGCAGTGGACTGTACAAACATTGCCGAATGGCAATCAGGCGTGGCTTACACTGGCGGGCAGCAAGTGCAAAAAGCCAATATTGCTTATGAGGCGAAGTGGTGGACACAAGCCGATCCAGTAACCCATTCAGGGCAATATCAAGAGTGGAAAAACTTAGGTGCGTGTAGTGATGGTCAAGTAAACGAATCACCCATCGCAGAGGTTTTTTCACCTATGAGCGGTAGTTCTTTTACTGAAGGTGACAGCGTTGTCATTGAGGCGCAAGCATCAGATTCTGACGGCACAGTTGTTAAACTAGAAGTACTGGTTGATGGTGTGGCGATTGCAACACTAAGCTCTGCGCCATATTCAACAACTTGGCTTGCAGTGAAAGGGCAGCATCAAATTTCGGTACGCGCTACCGATGATAAAGGTGCTGAAACAACATCCCCTGCAAATAGTGTGACTGTGGCTGAAGTAGTGCCAGATAACTATGCACCAACGGCAAGCCTTACTAGCAATGCGAGTTCAAATACCCTGAACTTAAATGACAGCGTTGTCTTAAGTTTGAGCGGTAGCGATCAAGATGGCACAGTAACAAGTCTTGAATTGTTTCAAGATGGCGCGTCTGTAGCGCAAATCTCTGGCGCAACGGGCAGTTTTAATTTTACCGCAACAAGCGCAGGTAATACGCAATTTAGTCTTGTTGCAACCGACGACAAAGGCGCAACATCTGATGCGCAAACATTGAGTTTCCGTATTGTTGATGGCACTACACAGCCAGGTGACCGCGATGCCTGTAAGCCGGAAGGTTTGTACCAAACACCGGGTGTAAATACGCCGTATTGTACTATTTACGATGCCGATGGCCGTGAAGATATGGGTGCCGATCACCCACGTCGTGTCATTGGTTATTTCACCAGTTGGCGCAACGGTGCCAATGGCCAACCGTCTTACCTAGTAGATGATATTCCTTGGGATAAAATCACCCATATTAACTACGCGTTTGCCCATGTTGATGCCAATAACAAGGTTTCAATTGGCGATCCAAGTGCGGCGGGTAACCCTGCTACCAATATGGAATGGCCAGGTGTTGCAGGTGCTGAAATGGACCCAACACTGCCGTACAAAGGTCACTTCAACTTACTGAATAAATATAAAAAACTCCATCCAGACGTTAAAACACTGATCTCTGTAGGTGGTTGGGCAGAAACGGGCGGTTACTTTGACGCAAACGGCAACCGTGTTGCAAGCGGTGGTTTCTACACTATGACAACCAATGCAGACGGCTCAGTAAACACTGCGGGCATTAATGCGTTTGCAAAAAGTGCGGTTGAGTTTATTGAAACGTACGGTTTCGATGGGGTTGATATTGATTATGAATACCCATCATCAATGAATGATTCGGGTCACCCTGATGATTTCCCAATTTCAAATGCACGCCGTGCAGGGCTAAATGCCTCTTACCAAGTGTTAATGAAAACCCTACGTGAAGAGCTTGATAAAGCAGGTGAGTTAGCTGGTAAACACTACATGCTTACCATCGCATCGCCGTCATCAGGTTACTTATTACGCGGTATGGAAACCTTCCAAACAACTAAGTACCTAGATTACGTAAACATTATGTCTTACGACTTGCACGGTGCTTGGAACGACCACGTGGGTCATAACGCAGCGCTTTACGATACAGGGTTAGACTCTGAGCTTGCGCAGTGGAATGTGTATGGCACCAAAGAGTTTGAAGGCATTGGCTATTTAAATACCGACTGGGCAGTGACGTATTTCCGCGGTGGTTTAAGTGCAGGCCGCATTAACATTGGTGTGCCTTACTATACCCGTGGCTTTAAAGATGTATCGGGTGGCGAAAACGGTTTGTGGGGGCGTGCTGCGTTACCTAACCAAGCTGATTGTGCCAAAGGTACTGGTGTAGGCGAGAAAAACAAATGTGGTAACGGTGCAGTTGGCATCGACAACATGTGGCATGATCTTGACGAAAACGGTAATGAAATGCCTGCAGGTAGCAACCCGTTATGGCATGTTAAAAACCTACAAAACGGCATTTTACCAAGTTACCTTGCTGCTTACGGTTTAGATCCAGCGAATGATCCAACTGATAAGCTAGTGGGCACTTACACTCGTCATTATGATTCTGTGGCAGTAGCGCCTTGGCTTTGGAATGCTGATAAAAACGTGTTCTTGTCGATTGAAGATGAAGAGTCAATGGGCACTAAGCTTGATTACGTAATCAACAAAGGCCTTGGCGGTATTATGTTCTGGGAGCTGGCTGGCGACTTTGACTACGACAGCGTGAAGAAAGAGTACTTTATGGGTTCTACTATGACCTCGCTTGCTTACAACAAGTTTGCACAAGCGGGTTCTAAGTACGACATCAACAAAGGTGAAAAAACTCACCAAGTACCAGCAGAAGCTGTAGATGTAAGCTTTGAAGTGAAAGACTTCCCAATTGGTGACGACAACTACCCAATTGCGCCAACCTTTAGTTTTACTAACAACTCAAACATTGATTTGAGCGGTGCAAAAGTATCGTTTGATGTACCAGTGGCTACATCGGCAATTTTCAAATCAAACTGGAATGCGCAAGAAAAACTCGGCATGGCAGTTGACGTAAATCGTTCAAACGCAGCGGGCAACAACATTGGCGGCTTTGAAAACGAGTTCCACCGTTTCTCAATCACCTTTGTTAACGAGTGGGGCGGCGCTGCTAAGTCGTTCGCGCCGGGCGAAACCATTAATGCACAAGTGATGTACTACATGCCAATTACTGGCCCAGTGAACCTTGTATTTGAAAAAGATGGCAAGCAATACGCTGCTAAATTTGAATACCCACATCTACCAGATGCAACAGCCGGTAACGGTGGTGGCAATGATGGCGGCGGCAACACCGACACATGTGAAGGTGTTGCAGTAGCTGATATTCCAGTTTATCCAAACTTCCCACAAACAGATTGGGCAGGCAACCCGTCACACGCTGCTGGCGGTGACTTAATGGTTGATGGCGCATCTACTGCGGTTTACAAAGCCAAGTGGTGGACATCAACTGAGCCTGGCACATCTGCCGATTGGGATAGTGTGTGTACTTTATAACGCAACCTATGTGAGGCCATGCGCCTCACTGTTTGGAGAAGATTATGAATACCAAATTTAACATCAGCGTGCTCTCTGGTTCAGTGCTACTAGCATGTATTGCAGCGCCGTTTAATGCCAGCGCACACGGTTATATGGATAGTCCTAAAGCACGACAAGCATTTTGCCAAGCGCAAGGCGGGTATTGGTGGCCAGAAGACGGCAGCAATATTCCAAACTTGGCATGTCGCGCTGCATTTTTAGAATCGGGCCATGTGCAGTTTATTCAAGAACATGAGTTTGCCGTTAATACGCCTGATTACTTAAATCAAGCAGCGGTTGAAGCAAATGTGCCCGACGGTACTTTGTGCGCTGCGGGTAGTCACGAAAAGCGCGGTATGAATTTACCGTCAGCGCATTGGCAAAAAACTGTGGTTACGCCAAACGCTAATGGTGAAATTCAAGTGCGTTATCGCGCAACCACACCGCACAACCCAAGCTTTTGGCAGTTTTATTTAACCAAGCCGGGTTTTAACCCTGCAACCGATACACTGACTTGGCAAAATATTGAGCTTATTCAAAGCCATGACAATATTGAGTTCGTAAAAGACCCTGATGGTAAACGTTACTATGAAATGAGCGTTGCCATTCCTGCTGAACGCGCCGGTGAAGCAGTGCTTTATAGCCGCTGGCAGCGTGTAGATGTGGTAGGTGAAGGTTTTTACAACTGTAGCGACATTATTATTGAGCGCGACACGGTGACACCGGTTGACTGGTTCCCGCTCGGTTACTTTGTACGTCAAGGTCAAAACGCAAATGCTGGCGATACAGTTCAAGTGCGTTTGTTTGACGCAACGGGTCTTGAAGTGGTTAATCAGTTGTTTGCGGTTAACGCTAGTAATCAAGCAACTTGGCAAAGTGAGCTGGCAGCTAAGCTTAATTTAGATTACGCATCTGAATTGCAAATTGGTGTTAAAAACGCCAGTGGCGATATTGTGTTTGACGAAGTTAATTTGGCGTCAAATCAGGTATATGCAATCTCCAGCGATCACAGTTTTGCGCTGTCGGTGATTACTGCATCAGAAAATACCGCACCGAATGTTAACCCTGTGGCAGATGTGGTAATGGACGAAGGTTCACAAACACTGGTGCACGTGCATGCGTTCGATGATGAAAACGACCCGCTTAGTTACCAGTTCATTGTGCCTAATGAGTTCACCTATAGTGTAGACGGACCAAACCTCACTCTTAATGCACCTGAGGTTTCAGCGAACGCTAACTTCACGATTCAGGTATCGGTATCTGATGGCAAGTTAAGCACTCCAGCAAGCTTTACGGTAACGGTTAACGATACCGCAACGAACCCTGATGTACCTGCGTGGGATGCCAGCAAAGCATATAACGCCGGCGATAAAGTTAGCTACTTAGGTACGGTTTATAAAGCCAAATGGTGGGTGCAAGGCGAAAAACCAAATAGCAGCGATGCGTGGCAATCGCTTTCACAATCAACTGACGATGCGTGGTTAAGCTCAAAAGCGTATTCGGCGGGCGATATTGTTAGCCATAACTCGCAAAAATACCAAGCACGCTGGTGGACCAAAGGCGATGAGCCAGGTACCGCCTCAGTGTGGCAAACCCTTTAATTTAATCGGCTAAAGCGAGCCATAAGCTTGCTTTAGCTACTTTAGTTACCCCTTGCCGCAACGGCGGCTTGGTTTGCGACGTTGCGGGTTTTTAAAATTTAAAGAGAAACATTATGATTAAAAAATTATCTCTAGCAGTGGCAGTTGCACTTTGTTCTGGGCATGTAATTGCAGCGCCTTCTGCACCTAGCTTAAGTTGGGAAGACCAAAAATATTCATTTGTTGATGTAAATATTGACGGTCAAGGTTCGTATAAGTCATTAGTTACACGTAAAGATGTGGTTGATATTGCTATCAAATGGAATGCGTGGAGCGGCGAAGGTGGCGATAGCTACAAAGTAAAATTTGACGGTGTAGTAGTAAACGAAGGTACGCTTGCTGCTGGCACTAAGTCGGGCACAATTACCTTTCCATACACGCAATCGGGCCGTCATCAATTAACGGTTGAGCTTTGCCAAGGCACAGTGTGTGCGGCAAGTGCGCCAAAACCAATTGTAATCGCTGATACAGACGGTGGTCACCTTGATCCATTACCAATGAATGTTGATCCAAATAACGGTAACTATGGTACTTCGCCAGACACCGTTGTAGGTGCTTATTTTGTTGAGTGGGGTATTTATGGTCGTGACTTTGATGTAACAAAAGTGCCGGGCCAAAACCTAACGCATATCTTGTACGGTTTTATTCCAATTTGTGGCGCGAACGAGTCATTGAAAGAAATTGAAAACGGTAACAGCTGGCGCGCATTACAAAAAGCGTGTGGCGACTCACAAGATTATGAAGTGGTGATTCACGACCCGTGGGCAGCGATTCAAAAGTCACTGCCGGGTGTAGATGCAAAAGACCCAATTCGTGGTACTTACTCGCAACTAATGGCGCTTAAGCAGCGTTACCCTGATTTAAAAATCTTACCATCGGTAGGTGGTTGGACACTGTCAGACCCATTCCATGGCTTTACTGAAAAAGCGAATCGCGATGTATTCGTAGCATCAATGAAAGACTTCTTAAAAACTTGGAAATTCTACGATGGTGTCGATATTGACTGGGAATTCCCAGGTGGCGGCGGTCCAAATCCAAATCTTGGCGATCCAGCAAAAGACGGTCAAGCTTATATTGATCTCATGCGTGAACTGCGCGCTATGCTAGATGAATTAGAAGCTGAAATTGGCAAACCGTACCAACTTACCTCTGCTATTGGCATGGGTTATGACAAAATTGAAGACGTAAACTATCCGCAAGCAGCGCAATATATGGATTACATTTTCGCCATGACCTATGACTTCTACGGCGGTTGGAACAATGTTACCGGTCACCAAACAGCGCTTTACTGTGGTAGCCATATGAGCACAGATGAGTGTAATGGTACTGGTCTTGATGATAAAGGCGAGCCGCGTAAAGGCCCGGCGTACACCACAGATAACGGTATTCAATTGTTGCTACAACAAGGTTTAGATCCGGCGAAAATTGTATTAGGTACGGCGATGTATGGTCGTGGTTGGGAAGGTGTATACCCTGCAAATACAACAGACGGTGCAAACCCAATGACTGCACCGGGTAACGGTAAACTTACCGGCACTACTGCGCAAGGTGTGTGGGAAGCAGGCGTAATTGATTACAAAGGCATTAAAGCCCATATGATTGGTGCGGCAGAAACTGGTATTAACGGTTTTGAGGTTGGTTATGATGAAGTGGCTGAAGGTGCCTATGTTTGGAATAAATCAAACGGCAAATTAATCACATACGATAGCCCGCGCTCAGTAAAAGCGAAAGGTCAGTATGTTCGCAATTTAGGCCTTGCCGGTTTATTTGCATGGGAAATTGATGCAGATAACGGCGATATTTTAAATGCAATGCACGAAGGCCTAGGCGTTGTAGGTGGTAACACTAAACCTGTGGTATCAGTACCGGGTGTAACTACGGTTAAATCAGGTGAAAGTACTTCACTTTTCGCAACAGCCAGTGATCGTGATAATGATCCGCTAACATACAGCTGGACAGGCGATGTTGCCTTAACGCTTTCAGGTGTAACCACAGATACGGTATCAATTACTGCGCCAACGGTAACGCAAGATACTGATTACACAGTAACCGTTGCTGTATCAGACGGCACAGACACTGTAACTAAATCGGCGATTATTCGCGTTGTATCAGATGCGGTAGTGATTAACGAACCGCCGGTAGTTTCACCAATTGCTAATGTTAGTGTGGAAGAAGGTAAATCAGCTTCTGTCAGCGTAACTGCATCAGATGCTGATGGCGATACACTAAGCTATAGCTGGAATGTACCTGCGGGCTTAACACTTTCTGGCAGCGGTGCAAGTGTAACGCTTACAGCAGGCGAAGTTGCAGCAGATACAAACTTGAACGTATCAGTAACGGTATCAGACGGTACTGATGCTGTAACAGAAAGCTTCACAGTAACTGTAACTAATGTAGATGGCGGTGGCAGCACAACATGGAATGCCGATGCAATTTACACAGGTGGCGATACTGTGCTTTACAACGGTGTTGAGTATAAAGCGAAGTGGTGGACACAAGGCGACCGTCCAGATCTTGGCGGCCCGTGGGAAGAAGTTATTCCAAACGACGGCCAAGTTCGTGCATGGCGTGCTGACCTTGTTTACAACACAGGTGACAAGGTGACCCACAATAACAATACTTACACTGCAAAATGGTGGACTAAAGGCGAAGAGCCTGGCGTTGCCGATGTGTGGGCGAAATAAGTTTTCATTCTAGTTCAAAAGGCAGCTACCGCTGCCTTTTTTTGTACTTGTACTTTGCTGTATTGGTAATAGTGCAGCTCTTTGTGCAATCGCAATGCCCAATCAATATAAAAGAGCAGGGGTTAACTGTTCTAAATAAAAGTTAAGTACTTATGAAAATCTCGTCAAAAATCAACAGGTCTTAATATTTAACGTCTATTATTGTGTTAATAACTAAAAGTCTTTGAACGTGACATGACCCCAAAAATATCGTTATTTGTAATCTGGCTTGCAATGACATTATTTGCATTTACTGCGAGTAATGCGTTGGCTAATGGGCAATCGTCGTCGCTGATCAACGAGTATGCGATTAAAAAGCTGGGCACTGAAGATGGTTTTGTGTCTTCAGAAATTTATTCAATTGTTCAAGATAGTCAAGGGTTTTTATGGTTTGGTACCGCTGAAAATGGGGTGATGCGATTTGATGGTCGCAAGGTTGTGTTGTTTGAGTTTAATAAAATGAACGAGAACGGCTTATCACATAATGACGCGGGTAATTTAATGCTTGATAACGACGGTAGAATTTGGATTGGCACGTGGGGCGGCGGCGCTAATCTTTACGACCCTAAAATGGGGCGATTTGAAAACTTTCTACACAGTGAATCGCAAGCAAGCTCGGTATCATCTAATCGCATTCAATCATTATTACATGACCAAACGGGCATTATTTGGCTAGGCAGCTACGATGGTGGGCTAAATAAATATCTGGGCAATGGTCAATTTGAACACATTACAAAAACCGGTGACACGGAGCCGAGTTTATCTCATAACCGTATTTGGGATATTGCAGACAAAGACGACAATTTTCTGTGGGTAGCAACCAGCTATGGCGTAAATTTATTTAACAAAAACACTCAGCAGTTTAAGCACTTCTTTCCAAACCCAAATAATAAAACCCCAACTGGGGCCAACGAAATTAGAAGTATGTTAATTACCAAAAGCGGAACATTTTATGTCGCCACGCAACAAGGTCCGTTTTTGTTTGAGCCAAATAGCGGTAGCTTCACCGCTATTTTAAATGTAGATCAGCAAGCGCTTGGCCAAGTAAATTCGATGATTGAAGACCAAGACGGATTTGTTTGGTTTGTTACAGCAACAGGCATTTATCGTTATGCCAATGATATTGAGCAAATTGAACGCCTAGATTTAGGTTACAACAATGGTTTTCGCATTATTTTTGAGGACTCTTTTGGTGTTATATGGATCACAAATGAAGTGCACGGCATTTTTAAACTGACACCACAGCGTAAATTTAAATCGATTAATAGCTCGCAACTAAGTGCGCCAAATGGCATAACAGTTGATGAAAACGGCGATGTGCTTATTGCTGCTTCCTCTTCCGCCTTGTTTAAATGGCAAGTACGGGCGAAAAGCTTAGAACCTATTTCTGGCCCGCTTTTCACTAAAGAAAATGGCTTGGCGAATAGTGGCGCAGTAGAAAAACCCATTATATTAAAACAAGGCACCAATTTACTTTGGGTTGCACAAGACCAAGGGCTTGCCAAATACAATTTAGCAACTGGCCAAATTGACATAATCCGCTACCCTAAAACCGCTGAAAATTACCAAGAATTTAGAGAGCTAAGGGCGTTAGCACTCGATGAGCAAGGCAACTTATGGATTGGTACCTACAAAAATGGTGTATACGTATACAACACAACGCATAAAACCTTTACACATTTAGACGAAAACAACGGCTTATCGCACCCTGAAGTACTAAAAATAATACGCGATAACGACAACAAAATGTGGGTTGGCACTGGCAATGGCGCAAACCTGTGGTTGGCCGATAAACAGCGTTTTCGCGTTTACAAAATGGATGAAGCCGACGAGCAAACTTTATTAGGTAGTATCGTACAAGATATTTACCAAGCCAAAAATGGCGCGATTTGGATAGCAACGCAAAAAGGTCTCAACTTATATCAACCCAATAGCCAAACCTTTAAGCATTACAGCGTGTTAAATGGCCTCGCTACATCGTTAATTCGCGCTGTGGTAGATGATCAAAACGGCAACTTATGGCTCACCACTAACAAGGGTATTTCTACCTTAAACCCAAATACTAATGAAGTTGTTAACTATGATGGCAGTGAAGGGATTTTAGGCGCAAATTATTATGCAAATAGTCTCGTTGTGGCTGCCAATAATACCTTATTTACAAGTAGCCAACGTGGCGTTGAATACTTTAATACGGATCTTGAAGAAAACGAAGTTAAATCACCTAATGTGGTACTAACTGGGTTCAGCAAAATGGGCGAACCGATAAAGCTCGATAAACCGTATTCTTATGTGAAAGAAATCGACTTATCGTATCAAGATTACTTTATTTCATTTGAGTTTTCGGTGTTAGATTTTACTGCACCTAGCAAAAATCAATACGCCTATCGCCTTGAGGGATACGATAACAACTGGATAGAGTTAGGTAACAATAATATTGCGTCATTTACTAATCTGGATGGCGGCAGCTACACCTTGCAAGTTAAAGCAACTAACAGTGCAGGCAAATGGAGTAATGAACTGCTTTCAATCGATTTAAATGTGGCGCCTTCGCCTTTTAAAAGCTGGTGGGCGTATACGCTTTACACTTTATTTGCCGGTGCATTGATTTTTTTAATGATATATCTGCGCACTCGCTTACAACAAAGCGAGATAACTCGGCAAAAGCAATTTGTAGTGGCGTTAGAAGAGCAAGTTGCAGAAAAAACGGCGTCGCTTGAGCAACAAGCCAAAGAACTCAAACTTGCCTTACAAAAAGCAGAAACCGCAACTAAGTTAAAGTCTGAATTTTTAGCCAATATGAGTCATGAGATCCGCACACCAATGAATGGCGTGATTGGTATGCTGCAACTGTTAAAAGACAGTAGGCTTTCGGACGAACAAGCACACCGCGTGAGCATTGCCAGTTCAAGTGCAAAGTCGTTACTGACGCTGATCAACGATATTCTTGATTTTTCAAAAATAGAAGCAGATCGCATTGAACTTGAATACATTGATTTTGATCTGCGCAACTTACTTGAAAAACTCGCAGAGTCTGTGGCCCTTGATGCACAGTTAAAAGATGTTGAGGTTATTTTAGATATCAACGCCATTTCGGTCAGTCATGTGAATTCCGACCCTGGGCGAATTCGCCAAATACTCACCAATATTTTAAGTAATGCCGTTAAGTTTACCGAGTCGGGTCAAATTGTGATCCGTGCAGAGCTTTGTGACTCTGAAAAAATAGGATTCAGCCAGTTAAACTGCGAAATTCAAGATACTGGCATCGGCATTGCCAAAGATAAAGTAACCTCGCTATTTGATGCATTTAGTCAAGGTGATGCATCGACTACACGAAAATACGGCGGCACTGGGCTTGGCCTAAGTATTACACGAAAACTGTGTAATCTGCTGCAAGGGGATGTAACGGTTACCAGCAAATTAGGCGAGGGCAGTTGTTTTAACGTCACCTGTTTAGTGAAAAACATCGCGCAGCCAAACACGGTAAATGAAGGCCCACTATTTGCGTTGTTAACGGTGTTGATTGCTGACGCAAATGACACTAATTGCCAAGTGATAAAACAGCTTTTAGAGAGCGAGTCAGCAAACGCAATCGTTGCCAATTCTGCTGAGCAGGTAACAACACATTTAAATAGTGACTTAGCAACTATCGATGTGGTTTTAATGGATGCTAAGTTGTATGAAAATGGCCTATTACAACAGCAATTAACGCGCCTAACGCAAACCAATAAAACACAGCTAGTTATGATGGCGCCAATTAATAAACAATTCGATAATGATGCGTGTGAAGCGGGTAATATTAGCGCGATTTTAGCGAAACCTGTTACACCAAAAGGCTTGATTAAAGTACTTAAAAGTACACTGCAAAATTCATCTGAGCATACCAGTGATGTAAGCGAGCAGCCGACTAATTTAAATGATGCAGACACCACTACGTTTAATGGTGTACACGTATTGTTAGTTGAAGATAATCCAGTAAATCAAATGGTCGCGTTGAGTGTTTTGAAAAACTTAGGGGTAACTGCTGACGTTGCCTCAAACGGCTACGATGCGTTAGCAGCACTTAAAGCGATGGATAAACCAAGCCACTATGCGGCAATTATTATGGACTGCCAAATGCCTGAAATGGACGGTTATGAAACCGCATCTAAAATCAAATCGGGCGAGGCTGGCGATAACGTAATAGATATTCCAATAATTGCGATGACCGCCAATGCAATGCAGGGAGATAAACAGCGCTGCCTTGATGCGGGAATGGACGATTATATGACCAAACCCATATCGCAACAAATGGTGATAGCCAAATTGAAAAAGTGGCTTAGTTAACTCGCTGGCTTAAATGCCAGCTTCCACGTGCGCTGTTAGTTATACCATTTACGTGAATGGGCTTAGGTAAAGGTTAAAGTAATCGTTACGCCATCATTGTCACTATTAAGTGATACGTCAACACCGTATTTTTCACACAGTCTTTTTACTAGCGATAGGCCAATACCACTGCCATGACTATTTGGCCCGCGTTGCCCCGCTTCAAATACGCTTTGCGATGAGAGTGTATCTGTTAAACCTTTACCGTTGTCTGCGATGGTGAGCACATTGTCTTGAAACTCAATTTTTATGTGCGAACCTTGGCCATGGTAAATGGCATTTTGCAGCAAGTTTTGTACGACGAGTGAAAGCTCTAATGCTCCCATAGCCACATTGGCGTTATCGGCCAAGCTAATGTCTATTACTACGTCTTTTAACAGCGCTTGATTTTTAATGATGCAATTTTCAATAACCGATTTTAAGTTGGTGTGCTCGGTATCGCGATGTTTCTCACGGGCAAGGGCAAGTAACGTTTCAATAATTTCATGCATATGTTGGTTGGCATCACTAATGCGCGTAACAAATTTTTGCTGTGCTTGGTTTAGCTCGGTATGGGTTAATAATGTGACCGCACCTTGGCTTACGGTGAGCGGGGTGCGCAACTCATGAGACACATCGCGGGTAAATTGTTGTTCTCGTGTGACAAATGCACTTACGCGAGCAAGCGCCGCTTCTAATGTTTGGGCAAATCGGCCAATTTCGTTTTGTTTAAATTGTGCTGCGAATTTTGTCGGTAACTTTTCAACCGGACTGTTATCGACGATAGTCATAAGATCATCGAGTGGATTAAGTAAGGTTTTACTTAATTTAACTGTGCCAAGCGCAAGCACTAACGCCAGTAAAATACCGAAGCACAGTAAGCAGAACGAGAAATAAAACAACTTGTTAGTGAGGCGGTTTACCACTAATTGTTGGCTTACTTCGGCCAGTAAAATATGTTGCTGACGCTGATTATCATCGAGATAGGCAATGTGATAATGCGTGTTTTTTGCACCGCTAAATTCTCTTTGCTTAGGTGCTTTGCTTAGCGCTTGTTGCACAGGCTTTGGCAAAGTACTTTGGTCTTTATGGTAAGTAATAAAATCAAAATGAGGCTTAGGTGTTTGCCCGTTTTTAATTTGGCTGAGTACTTGTTGCTTTTCACTGTTTAGAATTTGATAGAAGAACGTGTCTTCAACCACAAAACTAAACATCAAGGTCACAAGTGAAAATAAAATGCTGAGAAGTACTACAATGGAAACAAAGTACGTGACGATTTTGTTTCTAAGTTGCTTTGCTGTCATAACTGGGCTCGTCTAAATATCGAGTGCTAAACCAACACTGTGTATGGTTTTAATAAGTGGTGTGGCAAACGGTTTATCAACCGCTTTTCGCAGCTGATAAATGTGTGAGCGTAAAGAGTCTGAATCAGTGCCGTCTTCACCCCAAATACGTTCGCAAAGCTCACTTTTAGATACCGCACGCGGGTAACTTTCCATCAAAATTTTTAAAATACCAAAAAGCATAGGGGAGAGTAGCAGCGGTGTGCCGGCGCGCGTAACTTGTTGACGCTGGTAATTAAGCACGAGTTGTTTATTTGCATCGCCTATACTCAGCGTTCGCTCGCTTTTTTGGTTAGTATGACGAAGGGTTAACGCACAGCAGCGCATATATAATTCGTCCAGTGCAAATGGTTTGGTGAGGTAATCATCAGCACCATGTTGAAAGCCCGCCAGTTTGTCATCTAATGTATCTCTGGCAGTTAGCATGATTATGGGAATATGGCGGTCAGCTTTTTCTCTTATACGTTTACAGACTTCAAGGCCTTCAATATCGGGCAGCATAATGTCTAAAATAATGCAGTCAAAATACGCTGTCAGGGCTAATTCGACGCCCTGTTCACCAGCGTATGCAAAATCCAGTATGTCGCCTTTTAGTGTGAAGAAATCAGCAATGTTCTCGGCAATTGCTGCATTATCTTCAATCACTAAAATGCGTAGTGGTGAGGTTTTTGTCACTCGTACCAACCTTCTAATTGTGTGTAGTAGCCTTCAGGAAGCTCATGCTCGCCCTGAATAACAATATGGTGTTTTTGTGTATTTGCAATTGCGTTAAATAGCGCAATGTTTTCTTGTTTATTGGCATATTGGTCGTTATCTGCGGTAACTAACCAGGTTTTTTCTGCTCTCAGCTGTTTAACGAAATTGAGTGGTGACACACGCGCAACATTATCACTCGAAGCTGGTGGCACAATGGATAACACCTTACTTATACGAGTATCAAGTGATGCCAAAATTAAGCTAATTTGACCACCCATGCTGTAACCTGCCACGCTAATTTCGTTTTGGTCGAATTGCTGCTGCGTTGCGACCCAATCTAAAAGTACACGGTGATCTTTAACCGTATCAATTATCATGGTTTCGTATGGTTCGCGTTTGCCCCAAAACCATAAATCATACATTACCTTTTTTATGTTGTAATCCAAGTTCTTACGTTTGCCATGATTGCGTGCATCAATAACTAATACCGCATACCCTTTGGCAAGCGCCATATTGGCTAGTTCATCGGTTTGTTCAATGGTATCGGTATTTTTAAATGAATCTTGTAACCAACGAATGTAGCTTCGTCCCATTGCGTGAACACCTATCAACAAGGGCACAGGTTTGCTGCCATCATAGTGTTCAGGGTACACCAACTGGCCGTTTACGTTTTCTCCATCAAAGCTTTGGTAATTGATAGCGTAATGGCCGTTTTCAAGCTGTGTTAGCGTTACGTTGGCGTTTTCCACTTGATAACTGTAGGTTTCTGCTAGCTGATTTGGCGTTACCTGATACGGTTTTAAAGCAAACTTGGTATACCAAAAAATTGCCAGCAATGTGAGAACGGTGATTGTTGTAAGGGTAATTTTCATCCAATTTTTCTTAATCATTGTTTTTTCCTTGGGTGCGATTATTAATGTTATTCGCTAGGCCATTGTTATGACTGAGCGGTTTATGACAGGCACTTTAAATCAGCAGATGTGAAATGGATGTGAAAGAAAGCGATGTTAGGGTGATAGGGCAATTAAAGTGATAGGTGTGTTTTAAAAAATATAGCTGCTTTGAGCCAAAGCGCTTGAAGGTTTTTGAAATATAAAAAAGGCCGCATGTGCGGCCTTTTGTTGTCTTCAGAGAGTTTTTTCTAAGGTCTGTATTGTGCGTCTACGGTTACGCCAGAGTATGCTCTGTAACCATATGCGCCAATGTGCCATGTACCTGCACCTGGGTTGTTAATAGTACAGGTTTCTGTGTTGCCGTCGTTCCATGAACGACAGTCGTATGATGACGTGCTTGGTTGGCTACCGTTGCGAATATAAAGATCCGCATCACCTGTGCCACCTGAAAGCGTTACTGTGAACGTTGACATACCTGCTGGTACGTCAATTGTGTAACGGCTCCAAGCACCGCGACTTGCTGATACGTTATCAACTGAACCGCCGCCACCATTCGTGCCACCTGTTGTTGATGATGTGATATCACCTGTTAGTGACGCACCAGAGAAGGCTTCGTATGCGTTTAGCATTACGTGATAAGTACCTGCTGTTGGGTTATCAATAGAACAGGTTTCACCGTTACCTGAGTTCCAAGAACGGCACTCATAGCTTGAGGTAGTTGGCTTGCTGCCAGCACGCACGTAAAGGTCTGCATCACCCGAGCCACCTGCTAGCGTGAAAGTTACGTTAGTTGCGCCAGATGGTACTTCCATTGTGAAGAACGACTGTGCGTTTTTAGCGCCAGAAAGACCAGTTTTAGCAACCTTATCTTCTAACACGTTATCGCCTGTTGGTGGTGTAGTAGTGTCGCCAGACGCCGCATTTACAGCAGCAAGTGCATCAACAATACCAGTACCACAGTTGTTACATGTAGCAGGGAATGAACGCGTTGTTGATTTTAGGATCTGTTCAATTTCATCAGGTGTAGCAGATGGTTTTGCTTGTTTGATTAACGCAGCAACACCGGCAACATGTGGCGCTGCCATTGATGTACCTTGCGAGTATGCATAACTGTCGCTACCTGGGCCTGTTGAACCTGAGTTGTAAGTTGAAAGAACGCCTTCAGGATCGTTTGCAAAGCTCTGTGCGCCACCTGGTGCTGCAACATCAATATTTGCACCATAGTTTGAATAGTATGCACGGCCACCGTTACGGCCAACTGAAGCTACGTTTACAACGCCTGAACAGTTACCTGGGTTGTAGTTTGCAGAATTATCGTTATCGTTACCTGCTGCAATTACAACTACTGCGCCATTTGCACGGGCAGTGTTAATTGCCGCTTGTGTGGTCGCGCTACACGCACCTGAACCACCTAAGCTCATATTAATAACAGATGCAGGGTTAGCATTCGCTGTGGTGCCAGAAACTGAGCCACCAGATGCCCAAATAATACCGTCAGCGATATCTGACGTTAAACCACCACATTTACCAAGTACACGTACTGGCACAACTTTCGCGTCGTATGCTACACCTGCAACGCCTTCGCCGTTATTCGCCACTGCTGCAACCGTACCTGCTACGTGAGTACCGTGCCAGCTTGAACTTTGATCTGAGCGTGGTACTGGTTGACCTGAGCTATCTGTACCACATTCACCCGTTGTAGTTGCATCACCTGGATCGCGTGCATCGTTATCACGACCGCCGCCATCGTTTGCTACGAAAGTGTTTGAAATCATATCGTAACCAGGTAATAGGTTTGCATTTAAATCTGCGTGCGGACGGTAACCTGTATCAAGTACCGCAACAGTTACGCCAGCACCAGTTGCTTTATCCCATGCGCTCGGTAAGTTAAGGCCACCGTTTGCTTCATAGTAGTGCCACTGATCTGAATATTGCGGATCATTAGGCGTAGCAAATGGTTGTAACATTTGGTCGATTTCAATGTATTCAATATCACCAGATGCAATCATGTCTTGCATATATTGCTGTGTTTCTTGTGCAGATAGCTTGCCGTCTACTTTTACTACGTGAAGGCCTTGCATAGCCATAGGGCGCACGTAGCGAGATTGCTTTTTAAGCTTCGATTTGAAGTTTGATACAAACGATTGTGCTGAAGCGCGCGGTGCAAAAGATTGCGTATCTGCAGTATGTGCAAATTCTGCAGCGGTTTGCGTTTTGTATTTAATAATGAATTGTGTCGAAAGCTGAGCTTGACCCACTAATTTAGCTTGTACTTCAGCAAGTTGTGAAGGTTCGCTTAATGTATTTGCGTTAGCGCTGATTGCGAGCGGTACTAGCGTTGCTAATAAGCTCTTTTTTAATAATTTATTATTATTCATAGTATTCCCTAGAATTATTGTGATGTTGCCATTTTGGACCCAAATGAGGATCTATTGTTAATTTAATGTGAAACAAAAACTAATAAATTACTAAAAAGCTATAAGTTAATAGTAAATGGTTATAAGCAAGGTGATTGCTCGTCTGCCACCTAGGTTAGCTATGTAAATGGATGTTAATAGCTATATTTCAATAGCTTACAATTCTCATGACAGGACATTTGTCTGGTTTTTATGAAATTAATACAAAACCATGAGATCAAAAGTGTGATTTAGATTTGTTAATTTTTGCTCTAAATGCAATAGTAGGTGTTTTTTACGAAAATAGTCGTAGTTATAATGGGTGGTAACCAAACCAATCTGGTTTGATTGCTTGGCGCTTGCCTGAATAGCTTAATTTGATATAAAAACCATCAATTAAGTCGATAGATAATAAATCATCCACCGCCATTAAACGGTCTTTATGTGGTTTCGATAAATTGTTCGGCACACGCGAAAGTGCGATTTGTTTTGCTTGTTCGGGTGATTGCGCCACGATCAATTCAAAACTGTGTTGCTCCATGATGTGATCAGGGTAATACGCACCTAAGTTAACAAAAAACAGGGTGTGTTGATTTGGCTCAGGGTGCTCCGATAGCGAAATATCAAAGCCGTCAATGTGTTTTATTTCACAGTAGCTGTCGATATGCACCTTGGCTTTATCGCCACACCATTGCTGTTTCAGCGCGTTAAACGTTTGTTCTATGGTGTCGCCTACGACAAAACGAATATCATGCATTTCGATATTGCAGCCGCTTACTTTACCGCCTAAACACACCATAAATAGTCGTTTCACAGTTAACCCTTTTGTTAGTTTTTAAAGACTTTAGTCACGCATAAAGGATACGCGTTTAATTAAACCGTTTTCAATTTGGTAGCTCGCAATCACCACTACATCGGTATCAATAATATTTGGGTCTTGTGATGCGCTAGAGGCACGCTCTTTATCGACTAAAAAACTACCATTCACAATACGGTTTAACGACGTGGCATTTAAATACACTAGCGAGGCAAACTTAGCACCATAACGTTTAATTAATTCGTCTTTGCCCTGATACTGCAATCCGCCAGGAAATGCATGAATTTCTACGTCATCGTGGTAGGTCGCGGCAAACGCATCAATATCGCGGTTATTGTAGGCATCAAGTTGCTTATCAACGATGGCAATGGTTTGTTGTTCTATCTCTGAATAGGTCATTATAAATTGCTTGTAATAGCTCAAAGAGCACGATTGTAGTAAAGTTTTACCTTTCGCAACATGATTTTGCGATAAACTTGCTACTCGCCAGCCCATTATTATTTTTCAGTGAGCCCAAATGAATCAAACACAGTTACAGCAAGCGCTAAAACATCACTTTAACTTTGATGTTTTTCGCGAAGGACAAGGACAAACCATTTCGCAGCTTTTAGCAGGCCATTCAAGCCTTGCTGTATTTCCAACCGGCTCAGGTAAGTCTTTGTGTTACCAACTTACCGCGCTGTTGTTACCGCATTTAACCTTAGTGGTGTCACCCTTGCTCGCGCTGATGAAAGATCAGGTGGATTTTCTCAATAGCAAAGGCATTGCAGCCGCGAGTTTAGATTCGAGCCTTGATAAAGATAGCTACTTTGATGTGGTTAATCGTGTAAGGCAAGGCGAAATAAAAATTCTTATGGTGTCGGTAGAGCGCTTTAAAAACGAACGATTTAGGCAGTTTATTAACTCGGTTGCGATTTCTATGCTGGTGGTTGATGAAGCCCACTGTATTTCGGAATGGGGTCACAACTTTAGGCCTGATTACCTGAAGCTGCCGCAGTACCGTGAAGAGCTGAATATTCCGCTGGTATTACTGTTAACGGCGACCGCAACAAAAAAAGTTAAACAGGATATGGCGGCTAAATTTCAAATCCAGCAACAGCATATAGTGCAAACGGGTTTTTATCGTCATAATCTCGATTTATCGGTGATCCCAGCGGTTACGGGGCAAAAAACACAGCAACTAGTTGATGTTGTAAAGTTACAACAGGGTTGTGGCATTGTGTATGTGACGTTGCAGCAAACTGCAGAGTCTGTCGCAACCATACTTGCTGATCAGGGAATTAATGCAGTCGCGTATCATGCTGGTCTTGGCGCTGAGCAACGTCAAATGATTCAAAACCAATTTATGCAAAGCAACAATCAAGTGGTTGTTGCAACCATTGCCTTTGGTATGGGTATAGATAAAAGCGATATTCGCTTCGTGGTGCATTATGATTTACCGAAATCAATCGAAAACTATTCGCAAGAAATTGGCCGCGCGGGGCGTGATGGCAACTCAGCTAATTGCTTTGTGTTGGGTAATCTCGATGATGTAACTACGCTTGAAAACTTTGTCTACGGCGATACGCCTGAAGCAACGAGTTTGCAGCGATTTTTTAACGACATACGCGAGCAAAGCCAAGATAATTTATGGCAGTGCCAAATTTATTCACTGTCACAGACAACCAATATTCGCCAGTTAACGTTAAAAACGGTGCTCGTGCAATGTGAGTTGTTAGGTTTATTAACCGCCAAGTACAGTTATTTTGCTGAGTACCGCTATTTTTTCAAATCGGATAAAGCAAGCGTCTTAGCTAAATTTAACCCCGAGCGACAAGCATTTTTAAACCAGCTATTTGATGCAACTGACTTTAAGAAAAAGTGGGGCAGTATCGATGTTAGCGAGTTTGCCATGCAATCAGGGCTTGACCGTTCACGTGTATTGTCGGCACTTGAGTATTTACACGAGCAGGGCGATATTGAGCTTGAAAGCAAACAGCTTGTAGATGTTTATGCCGTTAATTCTAGCTTATTAGATAATAATGAGCTGCTTAGTCAGCTAACAGATTATTTTGCGAGTAATGAAAAAAGCGAAGTGGCGCGTATCAACACCATGTTGCGCTATTTTCAGCTAGACACGTGTTTAAGTTACAATTTGGCGCGCTATTTTGATGATCAAGGTGCGCCACAGCAGTGTGGTCATTGCAGTGTGTGCCGTGGGCAAGTTGCTAAGTTGCAATATATTGATACGCAAAAACAGCTCATAGAAAATCAAATCAATGGTTATTTAACACCATTAGATATTGCATTAAATGGGCAAGGGTTTGAATTAAGCGATACGCTAGCCGCACGCTTTTTAACAGGCTTAACCCAACCTGTGTTCACAAAAGTAAAAGCGTCGAAAATGGCAGGATATGCGGTATACGATACCGTGCCATTTGAATTGGTGAAAAGCGCAGTAGCGCGAAACCGCTAGCCTACTTTTTCAATGTATTCTAGCGCCGTCATTTGGTGATAAGTGACATCGCTGTGTAATACATGAGCCGGATTGGGGTCAACTATCTCAATTGGAATAGCATTTTGACGTGCCACTTCAAGCGCCATTTGTGTAATGTTGACACTAAACGATGTGCCGATGAATACCATTTTATCGGTGTTATACATGCGGTTTTGCGCCTCAGTGATTTGGTACAAATCGGTATAAAATTCATCAAACAGTAAAACATAAGGTTTTAGAGACACATTGAGCTCTGGCCCGTGTTTCGAAATCTTAAAAATATCGAGTAACGATGCTTTAAGGTTTTGCTCGTCAACGTCCTGCCATGGCGCGTTAAAACGTTCAACAACCGGCCCTTGTTCATGATAAAGCGTAACGTGATCAATACGGCCATGAATTGAAATGTAATGTTGATTGCCCGCTTTGCCATCAAGGCCGTCTATATTTTGTGTAATGAGGTTTTTGTCGGCTAGCCAACAGTGTGCCTTGTTGGGGCCGTGGTTGCGGTAAGTTACAAAACGCGTGTAATACCAAGCCAAAAACTCCGCCGGATTATGTTGGTACATGGCACGGGTTGCCATCTCTTGTGGCGTGTAATTATTGCTGCCAATGGTCCAAAAACCGTCTTCGCCACGAAAGGTCGGTATACCACTGGCACTACTTACGCCCGCTCCAGTGATATATAAAGTATTAGTCATATCGCAATGCACTTCTTTTTTTGCTTTTAAGTAGTTTATCGCCAAATTGAAATAAACCAAGACCAGTGACAATAATCACCGCGCCAATAATTAGTGAGAGTGACAGAGGTTCATTGTTTAACAGTGTACCCAGTGCAATGGCAAATCCCGGTGTAATCAGTGTGATCAAGGCAACCGTGCTGGCTTCTAACTTTTGTAACACATGAAAATACGCCAAAAAGCCAAGTAGCGAACCAAATACACCTAAATATAAAATTGAGGCGATGGCACGATGACTCCAACTGCTTGGCGCAAAGGTACCATCCACCAGTAACCAAGTGATAAAAAATAGAGGCGTTGCGATAATAAGTGCGCCAAAGGTGGTTGCCATTGGATGAATAGCCAGCTTTACGGTTTTAACCATCACACCGCTTAAGCTAAAGAAACACACCGCAGCGAGTACACACAAAAGACCCACATTAAACACCGAACCGCCAGCGAGTTGATCTTTACACACTAGCGCTAAACCACACACCGAGAGCATTAAGGCAATCACTTTTACTTTGCTAAATTTGGCTTCGTTTAAAATACGCTGCGCTAGCAAGCCCGATAAAATGGGTGCAAGGCCAAAAACCAGTGAAATAACGCCAGAAGGCACGGACTGCGCTGCAAAGTAACTGAGCATCATGCCGCCATAAATGCCAAGCGCTGAATAGGCGTATAACTTTATCGCTCTGCCATGCCAAGGTAAGCGAATATTCGCAATCGCCATTACAAATGCGCCGAGTACTAGGGCGATTAACATGCGCAAAAATACCGACATGGTTGGCGGAATAGAATCACTGCTCCATACAATGCCAAGCGGTGTAGTTGACCAAATTAGCACGACAAAAAAATACGATACCTTAACAGGCATAATAGCGTTCCTAAATTTGGCAGATAAAAGAAGTGAGGGGGGAGTGACTAACCGCTTTTACCTGCGGTTAAATCATTTAACCGCGTTAAGTACGACGTAGCAGGGCATTGACCGTGTTGGCCTGCCATGTATTCCATACTAGATGCGAGTTAAAGAGTGTCATTTATTTTCAATGTAAGTTTTCGTTTAAGAAGTTATAGATTCGTTTGGAATGGGAATGAAGTCAAGCAGAAAAAAGGGTAATTAAATTACCCTTCATAAAACAAATGTAACAAGCTATGTAAG
The DNA here is from genome assembly GCF_057367955.1 of Pseudoalteromonas sp. NS-SX12. Lineage (NCBI taxonomy): Bacteria > Pseudomonadati > Pseudomonadota > Gammaproteobacteria > Alteromonadales > Pseudoalteromonadaceae > Pseudoalteromonas > Pseudoalteromonas sp. NS-SX12. The sequence continues at coordinate 2,077,144 of NZ_CM170634.1, forward strand.
CGTGAAACGAAAACTTAGTTAATTGGCGCTAATAACGTTGGATTGGTCACTAACTGACGTACGCCATGCGCGTGATCTTCTTCAAATACGTTCGCTTCACACCATTTACCAATAGTATTGATATTTAGCTTTGCACACTGTGGACGTACATTCCATGTAACTTGAAGTGGTGAACATGATTTTTCGCTAAAGCTTGGGCCTGTAGTTGAACCTAAAAACTCAACTGGCGCCCCCGTGTTATTTGGAATATGTTTAGCTTGGTGATAACCGTTTACGACATTGCCGTCGTAGCTTAAGTCGTTAAAATCCAGTGCATCGTCATCATTTACTAAGGTAAATACTTGAGTTTCTACGCGTAAGTCTGGGTTTGCACATTTGTTACTTAAGCATGAACCTAAACCTTTACCCGGTTTAACATCACATGAGGTGTGTACCCAATGCACTTCAATGGTGTCACCCGGTTTTAAGCCTTTACAAATTTTACCTTTTGGCGCTTTTAATTCAGCGGCACTAAGTGACTCAGAGATATTACATTGGTAACCACCATATTTACCGTCACCTGCAAATAAAGAAAAATCTTTCGCTTTGTGTTCGGCATTTTTATGGAAGTGAATATTACATAAATTAAGCTGTTCTTTGGCCGGTGCTTTGCTGAAAACCACTTTATTTTCGCCAACTAGGTTATCAATATCGCGCGGTGTTTGCGGGCCAAAGCCCTCACAGGTATCGGCAAGTGTTGTCGTGGCAAAGCTCAATGCGATGGCTGAAAAAAGTGCTTTTTTTATCATTATGGTTTCCCTTAAAAAGTTGTGTCGGCATACGCAACGCACTTATACCGCTGCAAAAGCATTGGCTTTTGGGAAATCGGCGGTGGTGGCAACGTATGGTTCTTTTTCAGGGGAGCGCGAGTGTAGCACGGCGTTTATGGCTTTTTGTGAATTTAATGATTTTTTTAATTGTTTTTTATTTAACATTATCGCAACAATAAAAGCTTGATAAGAGGTTGCTTATTGACTTATGGAAGCTTATAATCCTCACCATATTTTTAGTCGTGCACTGCGTGACTAATTAAGTAGTCATTGGCGCGGGATGGAGCAGCCTGGTAGCTCGTCGGGCTCATAACCCGAAGGTCGTCGGTTCAAATCCGGCTCCCGCAACCAACTACCTGTTACTTTTGTAACTTGCGCGCATTACTTAATGCGCGTTTTGCGTTTAGGCAAAGAGTATTTGCCTAATTTGGTTTTCGACCCGCACCAAGCTTGGCCAACGGCCACACAGATTAGTTTTTGATGTGACGCCCCGCTTGGTTCGGGGCGTTGTTGTATCTGAAACGCTAGAAGTTGGGGCATATGCCCTTTTTTTGTTTGTACGGAGAGATGTTGTGACTAAACTCGAACAAGATTTAATAGCGATGTTTGAGCCTACCATTGAAGATATGGGCTTTGAATTATTGGGCTTAGAGTTGGCGCAAGCGGGCCGCAATTCGACGCTGCGCGTGTATATCGATCATGAAAACGGCGTAAATGTAGATAACTGTGCCGATGTCAGCAGACAAATTAGCGCTATCTTAGACGTTGAAGATCCGATAACGAATGAATTTAACTTGGAAGTATCTTCGCCAGGCATTGACAGACCATTATTTAAACCAGAACACTTTGTTAAAGCCACAGGTGAAGAAGTGCGTTTACGCACTAAGCTTCCACAAGACGGTCGCCGCAATTTTAAAGGCGACTTAACCCAGGTTAATGGCGATATGATTACGCTTAACATCGACGGTACGGATTGTATGATCATGCTATCGAATGTTGAAAAAGCGAACATCATCGCTAAGTTTTAATCGTGCGAAAGGAATAGGGCAAGCGAGGCAAGAAGATGGCAAAAGAAATACTTTTGGTGGCAGAAGCTGTTTCGAATGAAAAAGCAGTACCACGAGATAAAATTTTTGAAGCACTAGAGTTCGCACTAGCGACAGCGACAAAGAAAAAGCACGAAGGTGATATTGACGTACGTGTAAGTATCGACCAAAAAACAGGTGAATACGATACGTTCCGTCGTTGGATGGTGGTAGAGCCACAAGAAGACGGTAGTTTAGAGCATCCTTTCCGCGAGATTACGTTTGAAGCTGCGCAGGTTGATGAACCTGAAATCCAGCTTGGCGATTTTGTTGAAGAACAAATTGAATCAGTTAAGTTTGACCGTATTACAACACAAACTGCGAAGCAAGTAATCGTACAGAAAGTACGTGAAGCTGAGCGCGCATTGGTTGTTGAAGCATACAAAGATCAAGAAGGTGAGATGATCACCGGTGTTGTTAAAAAAGCAACGCGTGACGCAATCGTACTTGATTTAGGTAACAACGCGGAAGCGGTTATTTACCGTGATGATATGTTACCACGTGAAAACCACCGTCCGGGCGACCGTGTACGTGGTTTACTTTATGCAGTTAAGCCAGAAGCACGCGGCGCACAATTATTTGTAACGCGTTCTAAGCCTGACATGCTAATTGAACTTTTCCGCATTGAAGTGCCAGAAATTGGCGAAGAGATGATTGAAATTAAATCTGCAGCGCGTGATCCAGGTTCACGTGCCAAGATTGCGGTTAAGTCAAACGACAAGCGTATTGATCCGGTAGGTGCGTGTGTGGGTATGCGTGGTGCACGTGTACAAGCCGTATCAACTGAGCTATCAAACGAACGTATTGATATCGTGCTTTATGATGATAACCCAGCGCAATACGTAATTAACGCAATGGCACCTGCAGAGGTAGCGTCGATTGTTGTTGATGAAGATTCGCGTTCAATGGATATCGCAGTAGAAGCCGATAATCTAGCGCAAGCGATTGGCCGTAACGGTCAAAACGTACGTTTAGCAAGCCAATTAACTGGCTGGGAACTAAACGTAATGACAGTTGAAGATATGCAGAAGAAGAATGAAGAAGAGTCAGATAAGCTGGTTTCTTTATTCACTGAAGGTCTAGATATCGACGACGATTTTGCAGAGTTCTTAATTCAAGAAGGCTTCTCTTCACTTGAAGAAGTAGCTTATGTGCCTGTAGCTGAATTCCTTGAAATTCAAGGCTTAGATGAAGCAACAGTTGAAGAACTTCGCGAGCGCGCAAAGGCTGCGTTAACTACGCAAGCACTTAAAACAGAAGAGTCTCTAGAGGGCGCAGAGCCAGCAGCAGACTTATTAGGCCTAGAAGGTCTAGATCGTCACCTCGCATTCGTAATGGCGAGCAAAGGTGTAGTTACCCTTGAAGATCTTGCAGAGCAAGGTGTGGACGAACTTGTAGACATTACTGAACTAAGCGAAGAACAAGCGGGTGAGCTAATCATGGCTGCACGTAATATTTGCTGGTTTGGCGACGAATAATTATTGACGGAGGTAAAGTAAATAATGGCAGAAGTAAGTATTGATAAACTCGCCAGCGACATAGGTACAACTGTTGATAAGCTAGTGCAACAGTTCAAAGACGCTGGAATTGAGAAATCTCCGTCAGATCAAGTTACTGAAGATGAAAAAGCGCAGTTACTTGATCATTTAAGCCGCGCACATGGTGGTGAAGGTACAAGTGCACCAACGCGCATGACGTTACAGCGTAAGAGCAAAAGCACATTAAGTGTGCCAAGTGGCTCAGGCAAAGCAAAGTCAGTGCAAGTAGAAGTACGTAAAAAGCGCACTTATGTTAAGAAAAGTGCACTAGAAGAGCAGGCGGCTGAGCAAGCAGCAGAGCAGGCACGTATCGAAGCTGAGCAACAAGCACAGCAAGAAGCAGAGTTAAAAGCAAAGCAAGAGGCTGAATTGAAAGCGAAGCAAGAAGCAGAACGCAAAGCAAAAGAAGAAGCTGAACGTAAAGCAAAAGCAGAAGCAAATGCTGAGCCAAAAGCAAAGGCACCTGAAGCACCTAAGATGACCGCTGAAGAAAAAGCGGAAGAAGAGCGTCTTCAACGCGAAGCTGAAGAAGCGGCTAAGCGTAAAGTTGAAGAAGAAGCAAAGCGTGCTGAAGAAGAAGCAAAGCGTTTAGCAGAAGAAAATGAAGCGCGCTGGAAAGCGGAAGAAGAAGAGCGTAAGCGTCGTGAAGAAACGGCGGATTACCACAGCACTTCATCTGAAGCAGCGCGTCTTGCTGAAGACGAGTCTGACATGAAAGAAGAGCAGTCAGCCCGTCGTTCAAGCAAGAAGAAAAAGAAAAAAGAAGATGCACCTGCACCACGTGGTAAAGGTAAAGCCGCTAAAAAAGGCAAGCTTAAAGCACCTCAGTCACTGCAACACGGTTTCCAAAAGCCAACTCAAGAAGTAACGCGTGACGTTCGCATCAGCGAAACAATCACAGTAGCTGAACTTGCTTCTCGTATGGCGGTTAAAGGCACAGAAGTTATCAAGACCATGATGAAAATGGGCGAGATGGTAACAATTAACCAAGTACTAGACCAAGAAACAGCATCACTTGTTGCTGAAGAAATGGGTCACAAAGTTGTATTGGTTAAAGAAAACGAGCTGGAAGAGAAAGTACTTTCAGATCGTGGTGACGAAGGCGAGCAAGCGCCACGTGCACCAGTTGTTACTGTTATGGGTCACGTTGACCATGGTAAAACATCAACACTTGACTACATCCGTTCTAAGAACGTAGTAGACGGTGAAGCCGGTGGTATTACACAGCACATTGGTGCATACCACGTTGAAACTGACAATGGCATGATCACTTTCTTAGATACTCCGGGTCACGCAGCGTTTACCTCAATGCGTGCACGTGGTGCGAAAGCAACGGATATCGTAGTACTTGTAGTTGCAGCAGACGATGGCGTAATGCCACAAACAATCGAAGCGGTACAGCACGCGAAAGCAGCTGAAGTACCACTGATTGTTGCAGTGAACAAAATTGATAAAGAAGGCGCTGATCCAGATCGCGTTAAGAACGAGCTTTCACAACACGACGTAATCCCTGAAGACTGGGGTGGTGACGTACAGTTTGTTCATATCTCTGCGAAAGTAGGTACTGGTGTTGATGATTTATTAGAAGCAATTCTAATGCAGTCAGAGCTACTTGAACTTACGGCAGTTCGTGAAGGTATGGCGTCAGGTGTTGTAATTGAATCACGTCTAGATAAAGGTCGCGGTCCTGTTGCTTCTGTACTTGTTCAATCAGGTACGCTTAAGCAAGGTGATATCGTACTGTGTGGTTTAGAGTACGGCCGTGTTCGTGCGATGCGCGATGAAGATGGTAAAGAAATTAAAGAAGCGGGTCCGTCAATCCCTGTTGAGATTCTAGGTCTTTCAGGTGTGCCTGCGGCTGGTGATGAAGCAACAGTTGTTAAAGACGAGCGTAAAGCACGTGAAGTTGCACTTTACCGTCAAGGTAAATTCCGTGATGTGAAACTTGCACGTCAGCAGAAAGCGAAGCTTGAAAACATGTTCTCTAACATGACCGAAGGTGATGTGTCTGAAGTGAACGTAGTACTTAAAGCAGACGTACAAGGTTCAGTAGAAGCAATCTCTGACGCACTTGTGAAGCTTTCTACAGATGAAGTTAAAGTTAAGATTGTTGGTACTGGTGTTGGTGGTATCACTGAAACTGACGCAACACTTGCAGCAGCGTCAAACGCAATCGTTGTTGGCTTTAACGTACGTGCCGACGTATCAGCACGTAAAGTAATCGATAGCGAAAACCTAGACTTACGATACTACAGCGTAATCTATGACCTTATCGATGAAGTTAAGCAAGCAATGTCAGGTATGCTTGCACCAGAATTCAAGCAAGAGATCATTGGTCTTGCTGAAGTACGTGACGTGTTTAAGTCACCGAAAATTGGTGCAATCGCTGGTTGTATGGTTACTGAAGGTCTTGTTAAGCGCAATAACCCAATTCGTGTTCTACGTGATAACGTTGTTATCTACGAAGGTGAACTTGAATCACTACGCCGCTTTAAAGACGACGTTCAAGAAGTTCGTAACGGTATGGAATGTGGTATCGGTGTTAAGAACTACAACGACGTTAAAGTTGGTGACCAAATCGAAGTATTTGAAGTTGTTGAAGTTCAGCGTAGCCTGTAACTTTCACTTCAATAATTAGATAATTCTTTGGGGGCTTTATGCCCCCTTTATGCTATTTTCTCAAATAGTATTTAAGAGGAATAAGAAAAGTTTATGAGAGAGTTTTCTCGTACAGATAGAGTGGGTCAACAGATCCAAAAAGAAGTGGCACTTATTTTACAACGTGAAATTAAAGATCCACGTCTTGGTATGATCACTGTGAGCGCAGTAGAAGTATCACGTGATTTATCGTACGCCAAAGTGTTTGTTACAACGCTTAATGATCACGACGAAGAAAAGTCAAAACTGATCATGAAAATTTTAGGCGAAGCACAGGGCTTTGTACGTTCATTACTTGGTAAACGTATTCGCGCACGTATTGTGCCTGAAATTAAGTTCGTAATGGATACTTCATTATTAGAAGGTATGCGCATTTCGAATTTAGTTGATCAAGTAATTCGCGACGACAACGAAAAGCGTGGCGATGAACCGCAAGAAGGTCAAGAAGACTAATGGGGCGTAGGCAAAAAGGTCGTGCAATTGACGGCATTTTACTGTTAAACAAACCAACGGGTATCTCATCAAGTAAAGCACTGCAAATTGCCAAGGGCATTTACTTTGCGCAAAAAGCAGGGCATACCGGTGCACTTGATCCACTGGCAACGGGCATGTTGCCAATTTGTTTTGGTGAAGCGACCAAGTTTTCACAGTTTTTGTTAGACACTGATAAAACCTATGTGGTGCGTGCTAAGTTGGGTGAACGCACTGACACCTCAGATTCAGATGGCGAAATTGTTGAAACTAAGCCAGTTAATATCACTAAGCAGCAGTTAGTTGATGCAGTGAAATCATTTGAAGGCGAATCGGACCAATACCCATCGATGTACTCGGCGCTGAAATATGAAGGCAAACCTTTATATTACTATGCAAGACAAGGCATCGAGGTTCCGCGTAAATGCCGTAAAATTAACGTGTTTAGTTTAACCCTAGACGAAGTTGATTTTGACAATAACGAAATTCAAATGACTGCTCATGTAAGTAAAGGCACTTACATTCGCACTATTGTTGACGATTTAGGTGAAAAGCTTGGCTGTGGCGCACACGTTATTATGCTGCATCGTAGTGCAGTGGGTCATTATCCGGCTGAACAAATGATGACGCTTGACGAATTACAAGCGATTCTTGATGACGCAAAAGCAAATGACATCACACCAAGCGAAAAGCTTGATCCATTGTTATTGCCAATGGATACCGCATTACATGGTATGACAGAAGTGTTGGTAACCGATGGTCAGGCGAAAGCGTTTAGTCATGGTCAGGCTGCAACTATGCCAAACCTACCCGACGGTGAGTTTAAAGTTATCCGTCAAAGCGATAACCGCTTTATGGGCATTGGTGAGCGCAATAGTGACGGCCAACTTAAATCTAAGCGTGGATTATCTAACGCTTAGCAATAAAGTATTTACTGCTACTTGTAGTAATTTTAAATGCTGGTAGAATACGCCAGCTTAAACGCTTTGGCTGAATTAGTGATCGGCTAAAGTAAATTCAATTAACTCACTAAATTTTGGAGTCTAACAATGCTAAGCATTCAAGAAAAAGCTGAAATCGTTGCTAAATTTGCACGCGCTGAAGGCGATACTGGTTCACCAGAAGTACAAGTTGCACTTTTAACTTTCGATATCAACAAGCTTCAAGGTCACTTCGCTGATCACAAGCATGATTTCCACTCACGTCGTGGTCTTCTTCGCAAAGTAAGTCAACGTCGTAACCTTCTTGACTACCTAAAGCGTAAAGACGTTGAGCGTTATTCAGCGCTAATCAAAGAGCTTGGCCTACGTCGCTAATCACTTTGATGCCAAAAAAGCAGCTTCGGCTGCTTTTTTTGTGTCTGAAATTTGACAATATATAAGATTAAAGCCTTGCCATTTGACATAAAAAAGCATGACATAGGCTGCTTTTTTACGCTGCGACACTACCATCTTTCGCGCTATGCAGTATACTAGCGCACAAGTGAAATGCTTGGTGCTAAACAACGCTAAATCATTCACTTAATAAACTGATGCCAATTGTAGTAGTTAATCGATTTTGCTCGCTTAATTTATCGTCAAATACGATTAACTACTGTAATTGGTGTTATTCAAATAGCTATACAAAATAAAGGATTTTTTAATGCAACCAATTATTAAAAAATTTCAGTTTGGTCAACATGAAGTGACCTTAGAGACGGGCGCAGTTGCTCGTCAAGCAGATGCAGCAGTTATCGCGAGCATCGGTGATACAGCAGTACTTGTATCAGTAGTAGGTAAGCGCGAAGCGGCACCTGGTCAAGATTTCTTCCCACTAACAGTTAACTACCAAGAGCGTATGTACGCTGCTGGTCGTATCCCAGGTGGTTTCCTTAAGCGTGAAGGTCGTCCAAGCGATGGCGAAACACTTACAGCACGTCTAATTGACCGTCCAATCCGTCCACTTTTCCCAGACGGTTTCGTAAACGAAGTACAAGTAATCGCGACAGTTGTATCAATTGACCCAGAAATCAAGCCTGACATCGTAACGTTAATCGGTACTTCAGCAGCACTTGCTATTTCTGGTATTCCATTTAATGGTCCACTTGGTGCAGCGCGCGTTGGTTATATCAATGACCAGTACGTACTTAACCCATCAGCAACTGAGCTAGTTGAAAGTAAACTAGACCTAGTTGTTGCAGGTACTGAAAACGCAGTACTTATGGTTGAATCAGAAGCTGAAGTGCTTTCTGAAGACGTGATGCTTGGTGCGGTTGTATACGGCCACGAGCAATCACAAGCAGCGATTAAAGCAATCAATGAATTCCAAGCTGAAGCGGGTAAGCCAGCATGGGATTGGACTGCTCCAGAGAAGAACGTAACACTTGCTGACAAGATTGCAGCGATTGCAGAAGAGAAAGTAGGCGCAGCTTACTTAATCACTGACAAAGTAGCACGTAAAGAAGCAATTTCTGCTGCAAAAGCTGAAGTTGTTGAAAAACTAACTGCAGAACTAGCAGAAGACGAATCACTAGACGAGCAAGAAGTAGGTAAACTATTCGGTTCTCTAGAGAAGAAAATCGTACGTGGCCGCATCATTGCTGGCGAAAAGCGTATCGACGGTCGTGAACCAGATATGGTGCGTGCGTTAGACGTAATGACCGGCGTATTACCGCGTACTCACGGTTCAGCTATCTTCACTCGTGGTGAAACGCAAGCACTTGTAACTGCAACACTTGGTACAGAGCGTGATGCACAGATGATCGACGACCTAACAGGTACTAAGACTGATCGTTTCATGCTTCATTATAACTTCCCTCCATACTGTGTTGGTGAAACTGGTTTTGTAGGTTCACCTAAGCGTCGTGAAATCGGTCACGGTAACCTAGCGAAGCGTGGTATTGCTGCAGTAATGCCAAGCCTTGAAGAATTCCCGTACTCAATTCGTGTGGTTTCTGAAATCACTGAATCAAATGGTTCATCGTCAATGGCATCAGTATGTGGTACGTCACTTGCGCTTATGAATGCAGGTGTACCAACTAAAGCATCTGTTGCTGGTATCGCGATGGGTCTAGTAAAAGAAGGGGACGACTTTGTTGTTCTTTCTGACATCTTAGGTGATGAAGATCACTTAGGTGATATGGACTTTAAAGTTGCTGGTTCATCAGAAGGTGTAACTGCACTACAAATGGATATCAAGATTGAAGGTATCAACAAAGAAATCATGCAAATCGCGCTTAACCAAGCAAAAGCGGCTCGTATGCACATTCTTTCAGTAATGGACCAAGCAATCGACAAGCCAAGCGAAGAGCTTTCTGAGTTTGCACCGCGTATCTACGTTGTTAACATTCCACCTAAGAAAATTGCTGATGTTATCGGTAAAGGTGGTGCAACAATCCGTGCACTTACTGAAGAAACGGGTACAACAATCGAAATCGAAGATGACGGTACAGTTAAAATTGCTGCAACGAACGGCGAAAGCGCACGCGCTGCAATCGCACGTGTTGAGCAATTAACTGCTGAATTAGAAGTAGGTACTATCTACTCTGGTAAAGTTGTTCGTATCGTAGACTTTGGTGCATTTGTTAACGTACTACCAGGTAAAGATGGCCTAGTTCACATTTCACAAATCAGTGAAGAGCGTGTAAACAACGTAGCTGATCACCTAAAAGTAGGCGACGAAGTACAAGTTAAAGTACTTGAAGTTGACCGCCAAGGCCGTGTACGTCTAAGCATCAAAGAAGCGCTTAAGAAAGACGACGCACCAGCTGAAGAAAACGCTGAAGAAAAAGCATCAGAAGAATAAGTCGACTAAATAAGACTTAGCGATAAAAAAGGGGCTGAATAGCCCCTTTTTTTATGCTCTAATAGCAGAGCAGTTAATTTTAAGGATAGATTTTAGTGAATAAATTGAAACGGCTTCTTGCAACTTTAGCGATAGGCGCGAGCCTAGTCGGCTGTCAGGCGACAAATGATGTTGAACAGGGCGACCACCCGGTTGTTAATGTGCCTTTTGCTGGGCCATTACAACACGACTTCCGTAAAGAGTTGGAAATTGCACGTATTAATCAAGCGCTAAATAGCCCTGAAATTACCACCGAGCAACGTGCCGCACTACACCATAAACGCGGTGCACTATACGATAGCGTTGGCTTATCAACACTTGCTCGCCTTGATTTTAACTATGCGTTAAAGCTAAAGCCTGATTTTGCTGAAGTGTATAATTTTACAGGAATTTACTACACCTTAGCGATGCAGTATGAACAAGCCTATGAAAGCTTTGATGCGGTAATCGAGCTATTACCAGAACATCAGTATGCTTATTTAAACCGTGGTATTGCGCTTTATTACGGATCGCGTCCTGATTTAGCAGAGCGCGACTTAAAAAAATTTTTAAATGCTGACGATAGCGATTCATATCGTGCTGTATGGGTTTACTTAGCAACGCGTGAAGTTGATGCAACGCGCGCGCTAACCGAGTTACAGCAACATGCTGAAAAACTCGATAAATCACGTTGGTCGTATCAGCTTGTACAATACTTTTTAGGTGAGCTAAGCGAACGCGATTTATTACTTAATGTGCAAAAAGACTTAACCAGCCACCGAGAGTACTTAGAGCGTTTATGTGAAGCTTATTTCTACCTGGCAAAAGATGCCGTAGCTGATAATAAGCCGCTTAAAGCGGAAGATTATTTTAATTTGGCAATGGCAACTAACGTGTATGAATTTGTTGAATATAAATATGCTCGCTTAGAGCTACGTTTACTATACAGTGACGAGCAAACACCTGACGAAATACAGTGAAGTGGTTAACTGTCCTCTTTTTAAGTAGCTTTCTTACTTCAAGTTACTGTTATAACGAAAAACGCCTGTTACAGGCGTTTTCTGCTTTTCCAAACCCGTATTATGCAACTTTGGCAGAACGCGCAATATTGCCAAATGTGCAAACTTATCACCATTCAATCGCCCATTTACGTGTCTATGCCAATAATCAAAACGCCGATGCGATGGCGCTGCTTGCCAATGAGTTTTCAAATAACCAACATTTGTACCAATCCACGTTAATCAGCGCGGCAAAGCGGGGCTCATTGATTGCAAGAAAACAGTTAGCTGCCCATTATGAAGAAGCAGATCAGTGGCAAGCGCTGCATGATTTCCCTTGGCCGCTAACACACAAACAACAGACTCGCGTTGCAATGGCACTTGGTTTACCGCTTGCGGCAACAGCGCATCAATTAGTGCCGATTTATAAAAACGAGCAATGCATGCAAAAGATAATGCTAGCAGTAACTGATTTAAAGGCTTACAACCAAGTCATTCAGCTAAAGCAGCGTTTTGATAAAGCGTTTTCGCTGCCCGTGTGTTTAAGTCAGCCTGTTTACTTTGATCGTTCTAAATTGCAATGTGATGGCGCAGCCGGTAGGCGCATACGCTGCGAAATACGTGATAAAAAAGCGTTTTCACAACTTTCGTACGATAAAATCGCATTTTTTAGCGAAACGGGTATTGCTAACGCGTCGGGTAATTATGTTTTTATGCGTTCTCAACAATCAGAGCGTGTATTACTGCATGAACTAATGCACTTGTACGGTTTTATTGATGAGTATCCACTTAAAAAACAACTGGCAAAGCGACTGTGCAATGTGACGAAACCAACGCGCATCGCTAAAAACTTAATTGTTGTGCCAAAGAAAAAAGAAGTTACCCGCACGCTGAAGGTTGACGGGCACACTTGGTATTTGACCAACACCTGTAATCAGGCAGAGGGGCAGGCGTACAAACCGGTTAAATCAACCTCAAATCTAGAGCTGCTTGACCTGCCACTACCAGATTTATATGAAACTTGGCTAAAACAGGCTATGAGTGAATTTAACAGCTTGTAGTTAAAAGATTTACATCCTTTTTCAATAGTCTTTATTTAGTATTTACACTATATTTATTAAAACTGCGAAATGGCTTGTTTTGTGTTCAATTACATACGCTTAATCTAGACATGACAGGCGTTTTTAACGTATAAATATAAAAATGTATGCATAGCGCAATCACGCGCGGCTACGCAACTTACTTGCTAGCATAACTCACGCTTTAACCTTGTTGTAAAAATAGGGAAAAGCCAAAGGATAAAACTATGTCATTAATGTGGATACCTGTGTTATCCCTATTAGGCAGCTTATTTGCAGCGACGACGAATAAACTTTCGCGTACCTACGCTGCATTATCAATTGCAATATTTCCGGTTGTAGCGCTCGCCATTGTTCTTTATCACACATCAGCTGTGCTTGATGGCAATGTGCTAAGAGAAAGTGTGCAATGGATCCCGCTGCTTGGAATTAATCTCAGTTTTCGACTTGATGGATTAGCGCTTCTTTTCTGCCTAATGATTTTAGGCATTGGTTTGCTAATTATTTTGTATGCGCGCTACTACCTTAGTAGTAAAGACAATATGGCGCGGTTCTATACTTTTTTAATGCTGTTTATGACAGCAATGCTTGGCATTGTGTTGTCTAACAACGTTATTCAAATGTGGGTGTTCTGGGAGCTTACCAGTATTAGCTCATTTTTATTAATCAGCTATTGGTGGCATACATCCGAAGCGCGTCAAGGCGCGCGCATGGCACTTACCATTACCGGTGGCGGTGGTTTAGCCTTGCTTGCAGGTCTGATCTTAGTCGGTAATATTGTTGGCAGTTACAATCTTGATGATATTTTAAATAACGGCCACATAATTAAAGAACACGCGCTTTATCCTGTTACATTAATCTTGATTCTTCTGGGCGCCTTTACCAAGTCTGCTCAGTTCCCATTCCACTTTTGGTTGCCACATGCGATGGCCGCACCGACTCCGGTAAGTGCGTATTTACACTCGGCGACTATGGTAAAAGCAGGTATCTTTTTACTTGCGCGTTTTTATCCAGCGCTATCAGGTACTGAGCTGTGGTTTGCTATTGTCACTTTGACCGGTTTGGCAACCTTAATTGTCGGTGCTTACGTTGCGTTATTTAAACATGACTTAAAAGGTTTATTGGCGTATTCAACGATTTCGCACTTAGGTTTAATTACCTTATTACTCGGTTTAGATACCGAAATGGCAGCTGTTGCCGCGATTTTTCATATTATTAACCACGCGACATTTAAAGCGTCACTGTTTATGGCAACCGGTATTATTGACCACGAAACTGGCTCTCGCGATATGCGTAAGCTTAATGGCTTATGGAAGTATTTACCGTATACCGCAACGCTCGCTATGGTTGCAGCCGCGTCAATGGCGGGTGTGCCGCTGCTAAATGGTTTCTTATCAAAAGAGATGTTCTTTGCTGAAACGCTGCATCAACACGTGCTTGGCTCAATGTCTTGGCTTATTCCGGTACTCGCAACCTTAGCGGGTGCGTTTTCGGTGGCGTATTCAATGCGCTTTATTCACGATGTATTCTTTAACGGTGAGCCAGTTGGTATCAGCAGAGAAATTCATGAACCGCCACGCTATATGCGCGTGCCGGTAGAAGTACTTGTGGCACTGTGTATTATCGTTGGTATGTTCCCGAATTTTGTTGTTGATTCGCTACTGGCGAGTGCATCGCTAGCGGTGATTGGTGATGGTAGTTTGCCACAATACAGCTTAGCAATTTGGCATGGTTTGAATTTACCACTACTTATGAGTTTCCTTGCCGTAACCATTGGTTTATTAATTTACTGGCAGCGTAAGTATTTATTCCAATTTAACGCGTCGTTACCCGATGTGGACCCTAAATCGGCATTTTTAAATGCGCTAGATAGTATTGCGACAGTGTCTGAAAAAATAATGTACCGCATGGAAACGGGTTCACTACAGCGTTACATTGCTTGGTTGTTGGTGACCGTTTTGGTGTTTGCAGGTATTCCACTATTTGACATGTTGGAACTGGCAGGTGACCAAACGCCGCAACCAATCGATCCGCATAATGTGATTGGCGCAGGCTTACTTATTGTTGGTGCAGTTGCTACTGTAATTTGCCACCGTTCACGTATGACATCGTTATTAATGATTTCGATTGTAGGTTTAATGGTATCGGTAGCGTTTACACGTTTCTCTGCGCCTGATTTAGCACTAACGCAGTTAACAGTAGAAGTAGTGACAATTGTATTGCTGATGTTGGCACTGTTTTTCTTGCCACATCGCACACCAAAAGAGTCAACGTCGCTGCGTCTTGTTCGTGATGTGGGTATCGCATCGGCGGTAGGTGTGATTATTGGTTCTATCTGTTATGCAATTATGACCCGTCCGCTTAATTCAATTTCACAGTTCTTCGTTGAAAACGCGAAAACCGGCGGCGGTGGTACTAACGTTGTAAACGTGATTCTGGTTGATTTCCGTGGTTTTGATACCTTAGGCGAAATTACCGTGTTAGGTATCGCAGCGTTGGGTATCTACAAATTGTTACTTAACTTACCACTCTTTATGCCAGCGAGTGATGGCGAAGGGCGTCCGTGGGCGATTGAGCGTTACCCAATGCTACTTGCCAGCATTTCTCAAGCATTATTGCCATTAGCACTTATGGTAAGTGTGTATATTTTCTTACGCGGTCATAACTTACCAGGTGGTGGTTTTATCGCTGGCTTGATTACCGCGATTGCGATGATATTACAATACATTGCACGTGGTTCTGATTGGATCTATGAGCGACTGGATATTAATTACCGTAAGATAATAGCATTCGGTATTGCGATTGCTTTTGTGACGGGTATCGGTAGTTGGTTCTTCGATAGACCATTCCTGACGTCTTGGTTCGAATACTTTGATATTCCGTTTATCGGCAAAATTGAACTAGCAAGTGCGATTGCATTTGATTTAGGTGTTTATTTAACGGTAGTAGGTGCAACCTTAATGATTCTAGCAAGCCTAGGTAAACTCACATTAGCTAGCCAACCGAAGGAGGCAAAATAATGGAAGTACTCTATGCAACATGCGTTGGGGTGTTATTTGCCTGCGGTGTATTTTTAATTTTACGTGGCAGAACCTTTCCAGTGGTGTTAGGGCTTACTATGATGTCGTACGGGGTTAACCTGTTTCTTTTTGCATCAGGTCGAATTCACAGTAACAAGGCTGCGGTATTAGGTGAATCAGCACAATATGCTGATCCTCTGCCACAAGCGCTGGTACTAACGGCTATTGTAATTGGCTTTGCGATGACGGCATTTGTGGTGATTCTTGCCATACGTGCACGCGCAGATTTAGGGCATGACCATGTACATGCGCGTTTCCCGAAGATTAAAGGCAAGGAGTAGTATACGTGCCACATTTTGTATCTTTGCCTGTTTTAGTGCCGATGCTGGCTGGTATTTTATTATTACTACCACCATCAGGGAAAAACTTACAAGCGCGACGCATTGTTTCAAGCATCATGGCATTGCTTACTCTCGTAGTAAGCGGTTATATGCTAAACAATGCGCTGTCTGGTGAAATATTTGTTTATGCTATCGGGAACTGGCAAGCGCCTTTTGGCATTGTATTAGTTGCTGACGTAATGTCATCGCTGTTAGTGACACTGACATCGTTTCTTGCGCTGATTTGTGTACTTTATTCACTGTGTGGTGATGATGAAGCCGGTAGCTTCTTCCACCCACTATTACATTTCTTATTGTTAGGTGTGAACGGTGCATTTTTAACGGGTGACTTATTTAACCTATTCGTATTCTTTGAAGTCTTACTGATTTCATCGTACGCATTATTGATGCACAGCTCTGATAAACACAAAACGCAATCTGCGTTGCATTACGTGGTTTTAAACTTGGTAGGCTCAAGTGTGTTCTTGGTTGCGCTCGGTATTTTATACGGCGTATTAGGTACCTTGAATATTGCAGATATGGCGGCAAAAGCGGCGTTGTTATCGGGCGATGACCGAGCACTATTAAATATCGGTGGCATGCTGTTACTTATCGTGTTTGCACTTAAAGCAGCAGTGATCCCATTGCAATTTTGGCTACCGGCAACTTATGCATCGGCACTGCCAGTGGTCGCCGCGTTATTTGCGATTATGACCAAAGTTGGTATTTACGCGATTATTCGTGTTTACCCAACAATTTTTGTTGACCCAAATGATGCAAGCACCCATATCGCACAAATGTGGTTATGGCCTGCGGCAATTATCACATTAGTTATTGGTATTTTGGGCGTACTTGCTAGTAAAGACCTTCGTATGATTGTGGCAAATCTTGTTATTGTATCGATAGGCACGTTAATCGCTGCTGTGGCATTTAATACGCCAGGCGCCATTGCGGCAGCATTGTATTATTTAGTGCATTCAACATTGGTGACAGCGGGCTTATTTTTACTAGCAGATGTGATTGGTAAACAGCGAGGCAAAGTAGGTGTACGTCTTGTACCCGCCAAACCAATTGGGCAACCTATTTTATTGGGTACCAGCTTTATTGTGTTTGTGCTTGCTGTGGTTGGTATGCCTCCGTTCTCAGGATTTATTGGTAAAGTTTGGTTATTACAAGAAGCCCTCAACGTTGATAAAGCAGCTTGGTTCTGGGCAGTTTATTTGGTGGTGTCTTTACTCGTATTAGTAACGCTTACACGCGCAGGTTCGCAGCTGTTTTGGCGTCATAACGGGCAAGAGCCGTCAGAGACAAAGGCAACGAGTTGTCAGTTAGTGGGCGTAATCAGCTTGCTGCTTTGTTCGCCACTATTAAGTATTTTCGCAGGACCGATCAGCGAAATTACCACGCTTGCCGCAACACAAGTATTCGATACCCTTGGCTTGCAACAAGCTGTATTAGGAGGCAAGTAAGATGCGTTTTGAAGCTCGTTTTAGTCTTTTTCCAACACCATTTCGAAGCATTTTATTGTTTTTCGTCTGGTTACTGCTAAATAACAGCTATTCGCTCGGGCATATCGTGTTAGGAGCTATTCTAGCTACAGTGATCCCACTTGCAACGCTGCGCTTTCGTGAACCTCAGCCGCTGATTATGCGCAAGTGGCTTGCGTTTAAGCACTTTTTATTGGTGTTATACGATATTGTTACCGCCAATGTGCAAGTAGCGTTTCTGATTTTAGGGCCAATTAAAAAATTGCGTCCGGCGTTTGTAAAAGTACCGCTTGATTTAACTCATGAAATGCCAATCACCATACTAGCGAGCACAGTTTCCTTAACACCGGGTACTGTGAGCGCAGAGGTGTATCCGTTTCCTGAGTCGTTAGACGAGGGTGAAGAAGTGACGCAGCGCTATTTGCTTATTCATGTTCTTGACTTAGATAACGAAGCAGAACTAATTGCGACGATTAAAAGCCGTTATGAAGCACCGCTTAAGGAGATTTTTCAATGTTAAGCACCGTTATACTAATTGTATCGGCAATGATTGGCGTGTCACTGTTACTTAATTTATGGCGCCTAATTCTCGGGCCATCTGTGCCAGATCGCATCTTAGCGCTTGATACCATGTATATAAACAGTATTGCGCTTATTGTATTGTACGGCATTAAAGTGGCGTCAGAGCTTTATTTTGAAGCAGCATTGTTGATTGCCATGCTCGGGTTTGTCAGTACGGTGGCAATTTGTAAGTTTCTTTTACGCGGCGATATTATAGAGTAATTATTATGGCAGAGATTATTGTTTCACTACTGTTGTTGTTAGGCGGCGTGTTTATTCTAATTGGTTCAATTGGTATGAACCGTATGCCGGACTTCTTTATGCGTTTACATGGTCCAACTAAGGCAACTACGTTGGGCATGGCGGGTGTGCTAATTGCTTCTATTGTTTATTTTAGTGCAATCGTTAATGAGCCAAGCGCGAAAGAAATTTTGATATCGATCTTTTTACTGATCACGGCACCAATCAGTGGCTATATGCTAATTAAAACGGCAATTCATCACAAATTAAAAGCTCACAAAGGCACTAAAGGTGTAGAAAACATCGAAGAAGATTAGCGGGTTATGCTCTTTGTTGTCACTTTTTGGTTTAGCCAACTAGGCCTACAAAGCGACACTGCGGTCAAAACGGTTTGGATATGAACAGAATTTAAACCATAAAGGTCAACACGCTCTAATACCTTTGCATAAAAGGCATTAAAAAAGACGCAATATGCGTCTTTTTTATTGGGCAGATTAAACGTGAATAACCCACGTTTTAATTGTTTGAGTTTCAGCAGCAAGTTATTCGCAGTGTAACGCTTATTTTATGCTGCTAAAAATCACTAAGTTTGCCTAAATTAAACAAACTCAATTTATGCATCTGGGTTGCATAAATATCTAAGTTCTAAAATGCTACTTAAATGATTAAGGGGGAAAACTATAATTTGGTTGGCAGTTTTTCCTCTCGGAGTAAATAATAACCAAGTTGTTTGCCTTTTAAAAACGATGATTTATAATGCGTTCAGATAAAAAAAACTAATGAATACGTCATCAGGTTGTCATGTCGAGAAGATTGCCCCCGCTAAACTCACTCAAAGCGTTTGAAGCAGCCGCCCGTAATTTAAGCTTTACCAAAGCAGCAGACGAGCTGTTTGTTACGCAAGCCGCTGTTAGTCATCAAATTAAAACCTTAGAAGAACACCTAGGCTTAAAATTATTTTTAAGGCGAAATCGTTCACTGTTACTAACAGAAGAAGGGCAGGCGTATTTTCTCGATATTAAAGAAATATTCACCCAATTGGTTGATGCAACAGAAAAGTTATTAGCGCGTGGCGCAAAAGGTTCGGTAGCAGTAAGTTTAACCCCGAGTTTTGCGATTCAATGGTTGGTACCACGGTTGCAAGCGTTTAACGAGTTGCATCCGGAGATTGATATTCGTATTAAAGCGCAAGATTTAGACGAAAACTCGTTAACTGATGATGTTGATGTGGCGATTTATTATGGTCGCGGTCATTGGAGTGGCGTACAAAGTCACAAACTTCATACCGAATACTTAGTGCCCTTATGTAGCCCGTTATTGTTAAACGGGCCCAAGCCGCTGGCAGAGCCAAACGACTTACAACACCATACATTGCTGCATGATATGACACGTAAACCTTGGAAAAGTTGGTTCAAAACGTTGGGCGTTGCTAATTCGCGGGTAAATCAGGGGCCTATTTTTAGTCACTCTTCAATGGTATTGCAAGCCGCGGTGCACGGGCAGGGTATCGCACTGGTAAACAGTGTTTTAGCCAAGCCAGAAATCGATTCCGGGCGATTAATAGTGCCATTTAGCCATCACTTAGAAAGTAAAAATGCCTTTTATTTAGTGCTGAGAGAATCGCAGTCTGAATTAGGTAAAATCGTGGCATTTAAAGAGTGGATGCTCAGCATGGTAGAAAAAGAACAGATTGAGGCAGGTTTTAATGATTAATTGGGTAAATGCAGATAAACCCATTGCGCAATTGATTTTGGCGCACGGTGCTGGTGCAGGCATGGATTCAGAGTTTATGGTCACCATGGCCAACAATTTAGCGAAATTAGGCGTCACAGTTGGCTTATTTGATTTTGAGTATATGCAGCAAGCCAAATTAGAGGGCAAAAAACGCCCGCCGCAACGTGCACCAAAACTATTAGCCTATTTTGAAAGCATACTTGCAGAGGTTGATGCTAACTTACCTTTATTTATTGGCGGTAAGTCAATGGGCGGACGAATGGCATCAATGTTGGCGTGTGAACAAAGCGTCAAGGGCGTTGTTGCTTTTGGTTACCCATTTCATCCACCTGGCAAGCCAGAAAAGCTTCGAATCGAACATTTTCCTGATCTCAAAGCGCCACTTGCAATAATTCAAGGTGAGCGTGATACCTTTGGTAAAAAAGATGAGGTAGAAAGTTATCCAGTATGCGATAATGTGCACACTTTTTGGATCCCTGATGGGGATCATTCATTAGTACCACGAAAAGCGAGTGGTTTAACCCAACTGCAAAATTGGCAAACAGCAGCCGAAATTGCATCTCAGTTTATCGCAAAACAACTATGAACAGGTTTAGCTTAGCAGCAGGTGGCATTTTTTGTGCCCTCGCCGTGATGTTAGGTGCATTTGCAGCACATGGATTAAAATCAATAATCAGCCCAGCAATGATAGCGGTGTTTCAAACCGGTGTTGATTATCAGTTTATTCACGGTTTAGCGTTAATCTTGTTTGGATTACTGGGAAACAGCGGGTACAAATTAAAGTGGGCCAGTATTTTTGCCATTGTAGGCATTTTGTTTTTTAGTGGCAGTCTATACTTGTTGGCAACAACGGGTATAAAGATTTTTGGCCCAATAACGCCACTTGGTGGCGTGTGTTTTATTGTGAGTTGGTTACTGTTTACCGTTTCGGTTATTAACCATAAACCAGCTCAAGTTAAGTAAGTGAGAAAAATGTCTGCGATTGTAATTTATTGTCGTCCGGGTTTTGAAAACGATTGTGCCGCCGAAATAAGCCACCATGCAGCACTGCGTGAAATTGGTGGATTTGTAAAAGCAAAAGATAACAGCGGTTATATCACCTTTAACTGCTATGACCCGTTAGAAGCCGAAGTTGTTGTGCGTAAGTTGCCATTTAAAGAAATGGTTTTTGCACGTCAATGGTTTGTTGGTCAACTGGTTGATAAAATGCCGATTGAAGACCGCGTTTCAGCTATTAGTGAGGCGGTTAGCGAGTTTCCATTGTGTGGTGAGCTACGGGTAGAAACACCAGACACCAACGACGGTAAAGAGCTGCAAAAGTTTTGTAAAAAGCTATCCGTACCACTACGTAAATCGTTAGTGGCGCAAGAAACCTTACTTGCTAATGAAGTGAAAAACCGTCCTGTTTTACACGTAATGTTTTTGTCAAATAGCGCTGCATACGTTGGTTTTTCTTACAGCTATAACAATTCACCATTTTATATGGGTATTCCGCGTCTGCGTATGCCAAAAGATGCGCCAAGCCGCTCAACGCTGAAACTTGATGAAGCGTTTCACGTTTTCGTACCAAAAGACGAACATGAGTCACGTTTGCAACCGGGCATGCGTGGTGTTGATTTAGGTGCGTGCCCAGGTGGTTGGACGTATCAGTTAGTGCGCCGTGGCATGATGGTACAAGCAATTGATAACGGTCCTATGGCTGAGTCATTAATGGAAACAGGCCAAGTTAAACATAAGCGTGAAGATGGCTTTAAATTCCGTCCGGATAAGCGCAATATTGATTGGTTAGTATGCGATATGGTTGAAAAACCAATTAAGGTCGCTAATTTAATGATTGATTGGGCGGTAAACGGCTTTGTAAAAGAGCAAATCTTCAACTTAAAACTGCCGATGAAAAAACGTTTTGACGCGGTTTATCAGTGTTTAAACTTAATTCATGAAGAGCTGACTAAGTACAACATCAAGTATGAACTGCAAGCAAAGCAGCTCTACCATGACCGTGAAGAAATCACAGTACATATTCAAATCTTAAAAGTACCGCAAAACGTTTATAGTTAATCGCTACTGATACTTAAATCAAAAAAGGCTGCAATTGCAGCCTTTTTAGTGAACGCTATATACTAAGCGCGATAATTGACACGATAGTTTTCAACAAACAAACGCGTTGCGCCACATACCGCTACCGGCATTACAATTAAGTTAACGATTGGCACCATACTAAAAATTAATACTGCGCCGCCAAAACCGTAACTTAAGCCCTGTTTTTGCTTTAAGTGCTGACGCGCTTCAGCAAACGGGATTTTGTGATTATCAAACGGGTAATCAATGTATTGTACGGCAAACATCCACGCGCTAAATAAAAACCACATCACTTGACCAAACACCGGAATAAACAGCAGTAAAATTAAAAACAACAAAGCTTTTGGTAAGTAGTACATCAGTTTTGCCAATTCACGGCCAAGCATACGTGGTACGTCTTTAAGTAAATCAGCTAACCCATCGTCGTTAACGCGTTGCCCTGTTAAATACAGCTCGACCTTTTCACTTAATAAGCCGTTAAATGGTGCAGCGATAAAGTTAGTGATAACCGTAAACACCATGGAGTAGATAAACAACACCAGCAACAATGCAATAGGCCATATAATAAATTCTAACCAAGATAGAAAGTCAGGCAGGTAGCCATTGAGGTAGTTAACGCCTTGTTCAATCCAACCAATAATAAAAAATAACGAGCTACCAAATAGCACCAAGTTAATTAGTAATGGGATCAGCACAAAGCGTTTTAACCCTTTTTGGCTGATTAAACTAAAGCCCGATAAAAAATATTCGAACCCTTTTCCTAATTGCATGGAAAACTCCAATAAAACAACAACTCACCTTAGCGATTATAATAAGCCGTATATTCCCTTTAAACCAGATTTTGTTGTTAAGCGTTACAAGTTGTTTCAATTAGGGTAAATCTGATAAAGTTGGCCTTTAATTTTCTTACTATTTAGACAATCAAATAAGAATAAAATGCGTCTAGCCTCAATTAAGCTCGCGGGTTTCAAATCGTTTGTAGAGCCAAGTAAAATTCCATTTCCCGATCAAATGACCTGTGTTGTTGGTCCAAATGGCTGTGGTAAATCAAACGTCATCGATGCTGTGCGCTGGGTACTAGGTGAAAGCTCGGCTAAAAACCTGCGCGGCGACGCCATGACCGACGTCATTTTTAATGGCTCAACAGAACGCAAACCAGTTTCACAAGCGTCTGTTGAATTATTATTTGATAATACTGAAGGACGTTTACCGGGCACGCTTGCGTCACGTAACCAAATAGCGATTAAACGCTTAGTTACCCGTGATGGCGTATCACAATACTATTTAAATGGTGAGAAATGCCGTAAGCGTGATATCACGGATATTTTTCTGGGTACCGGACTTGGCCCACGCAGTTATGCGATTATCGAACAGGGCATGATCTCGCGTTTAATTGAAAGTAAGCCACAGGATTTACGGATTTTCCTCGAGGAAGCGGCTGGCGTTTCAAAATACAAAGAAAGACGACGCGAAACACAAACGCGCTTAAACAGCACGCGCGACAATCTAGAGCGTTTGCTTGATTTACGCACCGAACTTGAAAATCAACTCAATGTGCTAACAGAGCAGGCAGAAAAAGCGCGCACTTACACCACTGCTAAAGCCAAAGAACGTACCTTAAAAGCGCAAATATGCGTGCTTAAATGGCAAGCACTGCAACAAAAACTACTCGAAAGCGAAGAAAAACTGGCGCAAATTAATGAGCAAATCGCATTTCTTAGCGAAGCGCACAGCGGTCATGATGATGTGATTTCGGCATTAAAATTGGCAATCGAACAAGCTAATGACATGGTGAATGATGCGCAGCACCAAGAATATCAGTTGCGCAACAAGTTGGCGCGTGACGAACAAGATAAAGTGCATAAGCAAAGCCAAAAAACTCAGCTCAGCCAACGCATTGCGCAGTTACAAACACAGTATCAGCAAATCCAGCAAGAGCAGCAGCAAACAAAGCAACAGTTTGATGACATTAGCGAACAAGTTGCGTTTTCAAACGAAGCGCTTGAAAGTACCGCAGAACAGTTAGAAATCAGCTTACACAAATACGAAGAACAAAAAGTACAGCAAGAAACCAGTTATAGCGCTTATCAAGCATCCTTGTTGGAAAACCAAACAATTATAAAAGCGCAAACTGAGCAGCAAAAAGCACTGTCTGCATTAAATGTTAAATACGCGCAACTGTCAGAGCAACAAAGCGCTTGCCAGCAGCGCCAAAGCCAACTGAAATCAGAGCGTGAAACACTTGAGCAGCAACTGGAAGCTATTGATTTAACACAAGCAAAAACCCTCGTGCAACAAGCCGAAGCTGAATGTGAAAGCGCAAATATTCAGCTCCAACAAGCGCAAGATGTGCTTGCTCAAAAACATACAGCAGCGAGGAAAAGCGAGCAAACCTGTAATGATTTAGCGGCAAAACAAGCGGCGCTTTTAACGGTTGTAGGTGAAAACACACAGAGCCAGTCAGGCTCACCAACGCTTGTCTCTAAGCTTAGTGTCGATAAATCTTGGCAAGTGGCAGTTGAAGCAAGTTTGTTTAATTTAAGCCATGCGCATGTTAGCGCGCAGTTCGATGGCGAATGCAAAACACCCAGTATTTGGCCGCAAACACACCATTGCACAAATGGGTCATTGGCTGAGAAAATCACTACAGGGCCCATCCCACAATACTTTAATGCGATTGCTGCTGTTGAAAATATCGATACGTTAGAAGGTGATTTTTGGTCAGGGCCATTTTTATTTGCGGTGGATCAGCGCGGCGATTTACGCGGCGCTAACTGGTGTATTCCCTGTGAGTTTGATAGTGAAAGTTCACACATCGTAAAACACCAGTTATTAAAAGACATAGAGAAAGCGATACCCGCGGTACAAAGCGAACTCGAAAGTGCGCAAAAAGTGCTTACTGCAGAGCAAAAAAAGGTTGATGAGTTGCGTGTTGTTTCAACACAAAAGCAACACGCGTTATCATCACTAATGCAATCGCTCACACAAAAACAAGCAGAACATAATTTTGCTAGCGAACGTTTAGCGGCTATTACGAAGCAATGTGACGAAACACAAAATGAGCTAGCGGCACTGATTACTCAACTTGACGCTGTAGGCAACGAACAAGCGCCGTTGACTGCGCAATTAACTAAAGCCGAAACACGCCTCAGTGATTTAAAACAGCAGCAAGAATCCTTAGAAGCGGATTATCATAATGCCAAACTGGTTACTAGGCAGCTTCAAAATGCCTATGAAAATGAGAAAAATCAGCACCATAAGCAACAATTACATTTAGAGAGTGTAAAAAACCAAGCAGCCTTATGTGAGTCCAAATTAGGCCAGTTTTCATCACGCTTTAGTGAGCTTAACGAGCAACTTGAAGAAGCAAAGTTTACACTTGAAGACATTCAACTGCCGCTGGTTGAACTTGACGAGGCGATTGCGGAACAGCACCTTATGCTTGAGTCGCTTATCGAGCAAAAGTCGCAAAAGCAGCGCAATCTAGATGATGCGAAAGAGAAATTAAAGCAAGCCGAGTCGGGCATTGGTACTGAGCAGCAAAAGCTCGATAACCTGAAACAACAAAGACAAAATATTATACTTGAACAACAAGGGTTTCAGCTAAAATCGGAAGCGGCACTGTCACCGCTTGCAGAATTAAACACACAGCTAAAAGACGTGATTGCCGCGCTTCCTGAAGATGCCAAACTTAATAGTTTACAAAGCCAATTGAACAAAGTCTCGAGCGATATTGCTGGATTAGGTGCAATTAACCTAGCGGCGATAGAAGAGTTTGATAAAGCATTTGAGCGTAAAAATTACCTTGACCAACAATACGATGATTTAATCAGCGCGCTTGATACATTAGAAACGGCAATCGTTAAAATAGACCGAGAAACCAAACAGCGCTTTAAAGCGACATTTGATCAAGTGAACAATGGCTTGCAGAACTTGTTTCCAAAAGTATTTGGGGGTGGCTCGGCCTATTTAGAGCTGACATCAGACGATTTACTGGAAACGGGGGTGGCAATCATGGCGCGTCCTCCAGGTAAGAAAAATGCGACGATTCATTTACTCAGTGGTGGTGAAAAAGCACTGACGGCGTTGTCGTTGGTTTTTTCTATTTTCCAATTAAATCCCGCGCCATTTTGTATGTTAGATGAGGTAGATGCGCCGCTCGATGATGCCAACGTTGGGCGTTTTTGTCGTTTAGTGGAAGAAATGTCACAAGACGTGCAATTTGTGTATATTAGTCACAATAAAATCGCCATGGAAATGGCCGCGCGCTTAACCGGTGTAACTATGGCTGAGCCAGGTGCGTCTCGCGTGGTTGCGGTGGATATTGAAAAAGCGTTAGAAATGTCAGAATCCGCTTAGCTTTCGGTATAAATTATCAGCAACTAGTCTTATCTGTGCACTTTGCATAAGATAAGCGGTTGAAATTAAGTGCCGCTTGCTTAATAATTTTGTAAATCGGAAAAAAATATAAATTTAAGGGTACTTGAATGAGTGACGAACTAAGGTGGGTGTTAATTATTGGTGGTGCGTTAGTAATTGGCGGCGTACTGCTTCATGGCCTTTGGTCAATCCGTAAAAATGACAGCCGCACACTTGTTCAAGAACCAAGTGCCGCTCCAGACAAAAAAGAAGCAGCACCCGAAAGCGAAAAAGCATCTGTGGTTGAACCACAAATGAGCGCAAAATTAAATGTGAATGATGAACCAGAACTAGGTGATTTATCGATTAGCATTGATGACGATGAGCCAAGCACACAAGTCAGTGACGAGCCAGAACAAGCGCCTGAAGGTAAGACAGCAGTTCAAGACTACATCATCATTCATATTCAAACCGAAGAAGGTTTGCCGATGCAAGGCTCTTCGCTACTGCCGTTATTACTTACATTAGGTTTTAAGTATTCAGAGGATGGCTTCTTTAATCGTCATGAAGATGCATCAGGTCAGGGCCCAGTGCTATTTCGTTTAGCAAATATGTTTAACCCAGGCACGTTCGATATTGATAATATGGAACAACTTCAAACTGAAGGCGTAAGCTTGTTTATGACACTGCCTTGTGCAGGTGACAGTTTACCGTCGTTTAATATGCTTCACAGCGCGGCTAAGAAAATTGCCGATGAGTTTAGCGCGACAATTCTCGACCATAACCGCGAAGAGCTGGGTGTTGCCACTGTTAGGCAATATGTTGAAAAAATAAGAGAATTTGACGAACTGTAACGTCACAACCAGATTTAAACAAAAGCCACCCTTGCGGTGGCTTTTTTAACGAATATAGAGGAAGTCTCCGTGAGCGCGGCTGAACAAATAAACCAACTTAAAGCACAAATTGAAAATTACAATTATCAATACTATGTGCTAGATAATCCGACGGTACCGGACGCTGAGTATGACCGTTTAATGCGTGAGCTGATTGCGTTAGAAGAGGCAAATCCAGCGCTTAAATCAGCAGATTCGCCAAGTCAGAAAGTCGGCGGTATGGCGCTTGCTGCATTTGAAAAAGTAAACCACGAAGTACCGATGTTGTCGCTTGATAATGCGTTTGATGAAAGTGAGTTTTACGCATTTGATAAACGTATGAAAGACAGATTAAAAGATGCTAGTGATTTAGCGTTTTGTTGTGAGCCAAAACTCGACGGTTTAGCCGTGTCTATCTTGTATGAAAACGGTGTATTAGTGCGTGCTGCAACACGTGGTGATGGTCAAGTTGGCGAGAACATTACCGAAAATGTGAAAACTATTCGCAACGTGCCGCTACGTTTGCGTGGTGAGTCAATTCCAGCGCGTTTAGAAGTACGCGGAGAAGTGTTTATTGACGATAAAGGGTTTGCCAAACTTAACCAAACGCAACAAAAAAAAGGGGATAAAACCTTTGCTAACCCGCGTAATGCGGCTGCAGGTAGTTTACGCCAATTAGACCCTAAAATTACCGCATCTCGCCCACTGATGCTTTATGCCTACAGCACGGGCGTAGTTGAAGGGTTTAAGCTGGCAGCAACCCATTATGAGCAATTAATGCAGCTAAAAGAGTGGGGCTTACCAGTATGCCCTGAGATTTGCACTGCAGACAACGCCAAAGACGCCTTTGCCTATTATTCAGATATTCTTGCTCGTCGTGCCGCGCTAGGCTACGAAATTGACGGCGTAGTAATCAAAGTTAACGATAAAGCGATTCAGCAAACTTTAGGTTTTGTCGCCCGCGCACCGCGTTGGGCAATAGCCTGTAAGTTTCCAGCACAAGAAGAATTAACCACCTTATTAGATGTTGAGTTTCAGGTTGGCCGCACCGGCGCAATTACGCCGGTTGCCCGTTTAGAGCCTGTTTATGTGGGCGGTGTAACAGTATCTAACGCCACCTTACATAATGCCGATGAAATTGAACGCCTAGGCGTACACATTGGTGATACTGTGATTATTCGCCGCGCAGGAGATGTGATCCCGCAAGTCGCAAGTGTCGTGCTTGATCGTCGCCCAGAAAATAGTAAAGAAATTGTATTTCCGATAGCGTGCCCTGTGTGTGAATCGCACGTTGAACGTATTGATGGTGAAGCGGTTGCCCGTTGTAGCGGTGGCTTGGTATGTGAAGCGCAGCGCAAAGAAGCGATTAAGCATTTTGCTTCACGTAAAGCGCTCGACGTAGACGGTTTAGGCGATAAAGTGGTTGAGCAGTTAGTTGATCGCAAGCTGATCCAAACACCAGCTGACTTATTTAGTTTAAGCCAAGGCCATATTGAGTCGCTTGAGCGTATGGGGCCAAAGTCGGCCGAGAATTTAGTTGCGGCACTTGAAAAAGCCAAGCAAACCACACTTGCTAAGTTTTTATATTCACTGGGTATTCGTGAAGTAGGTGAGGCGACAGCGCAAAACTTAGCGAATCATTACAAAACCCTTGATGCATTACAAAACGCCTCAATAGAGGGCTTACAAGACGTTTCAGACGTAGGTGAGATTGTTGCTAAGCACGTCTATTACTTCTTTAAAGAAGAACATAACCAAGAGGTGATTGACGCTTTAATCGCTGCTGGCTTGCACTGGCCAGATATCGAAGAAAAGTCACAAGATGAAATGCCGTTGGATGGTTTGACTTATGTGCTAACAGGTACACTTAATCAAATGGGGCGCAGCGAAGCAAAAGCTAAACTTCAAGCACTCGGTGCAAAAGTGTCGGGCAGTGTTTCCGCTAAAACACACGCGTTAGTCGCTGGTGAAAAAGCAGGTTCTAAGCTCACTAAAGCACAAGATTTAGGCATTGAAATCTTAACTGAAGACGATATGTTAGCGTTATTTGCAAAGTACGAGTAATCCATGTCTGAATTCGTGAATATGCTCAGTTCATTCAATAGCCAAGTTGCGACTTGGCTTACACCGTACTTGAGTCAAATAGTATTGATAGCGCTTATTTGTTTAACGTCGGTGTATGGCGCGAGTCTAAATAAAGCGGTAAAGCGATTAATCGGTCAGCAAAATTTTGTTGCGCGTACGTTCGTATTCATTTTAGTAACGGGTGTTGGGATCGGTAGTTTAATTGTATTTGTTAGCCCTTATTTGGTAAGCATGATTAAACAAATTGATCGCAGTTATTTACCGTTAACCGTATTGCTGTTGTTTGTAGTGCTAGGTGTGTTAGCTGATAGGAAAAATCAAGTATGACACGCTTTGGCCCAGAATATTGGGACAAAAACGGTTACTTTAGAGCACCAATCGGCTTTGTGCTAGTGTTATTGCTGCTTTTAAGGCCTTATATTTTATGGCTCTTTGCAGCAGCATCACGACGTGAAGATTTAAACCTAATGGCGATTTTCTACCCGCAAAAACAACAATTTTTTGTTGCACTTGCTATCGCTGGGGTTAGTATCATCGTCACCTTTTGCTATTTGTTTAGGCGCCCCAATGCTATGCAGTGGCCTAAATACATTTGGTGTTATGCGCGCTGGTTATTGCTTGCTAATGTTGTGATGGATTTAACCTGGTCACTACTACAAGCAAAAAGCCAGTATTACAGTTTCTCAATCGGCTTAGCCGTGCAACTGGTGTTACTCAGTTGGGCAGGGCTTTATTTGCTTAAAAGTCGTTATTTAAGCGTTTATTTTAATGAGTGGCCTGAGCCAGAGACAAAAGAGAAAGATTAGCAAGTTATAAAACCGATTGAATCATCGGTTTTAATTTATCGAGTCTAGCCTGTTGCTCCGCGTCGAGTTTGGCGTTATTTATGGTGTCCATGCAGCGAGAAATCATAGCTTTATTAAGACTTTGGCTGCCAGGGTGTTTCGTATCTAACATCACCTGTAACAAGTTTAAAGCGATGTTGGCATTTTTTGGCATAATGCGAAACGCTTGAGTAAAGTAATTAAGCGCTTCTTCGTATTTGCCTTTTTCGTAGCTATGCACCGCATTATTGTTTAATTCTTTTGGTGAATGGCGAATTTCATCACGTTCTTGTTGCTCTTGTTTTAGATAGGCGTTTAGAGGTGCGTTATCGCTTTGGTATTTGCCACAATGCTCGGTTAACTTGGCAAACAATTGATTCGCTTTGTGGTGCATACCTAACTCATGAAACGCTTTGGCTTTATCGAGAGTATCATCTACTGAGCGGATGATAGGCTGGTCTTCAAGTTGCTCTACGAGCGCAATGGCTTTTGAGCGTTCATCTTTTAAATAGTGTATACGCGCATTGATCACATCAATCTGTTCTTGTGCTTTGCTGTCGGGGAACTGTTTGCGTAATTCAGATAAACACTCGTTACTTTGTCGAGTAAGACGATTTACGATATCGGCTTGGTCGAGCGTAAGGGCATAATCAATACCTGCGCGGGCCAAATTAAGGTATATGTCCGGCTTATCGTGCATCGAGTGCTTAGCGTATTTCACAAGCTCTTTATTAACGCGGAAATGCTTTTCATGATCGTGATTGAATTTGCTTAAAATAATCAGATCTTCTTGGCGTTCAATATTGCGCGGCGCTAGCTTAGAGGCCAGCGACAAATAATGTTGCGCCTGTTGATAGTTTTCTAAAAACAGCTCTAACTTACCCAGTAAATGATAACCCACTAAGCGGGTTTCTGGCTTGGTTAGCATAACCTCTAAGATATTTTTAGCTTGGGTAAATTCACTGTTTTGAATGTAGGCCTCAACTAAACCAACACGTGCCCACGTAAATTTTTGAATATTCAGCACAGATTTAAAGAAGTCGATGGCTTCTGCGGTGCGTTTTAAACGCAGTAATAGTTCACCACGCAACTTTAAAAGAATAGGGGATAGGTGGTTTTTGCTGCTGTCTGCCAGCATTTCATTAACGTAGCGTAACGCTTTTGAGTCATTGCCAACATCAATAAAATCGTAAATTTGCGCCAATGCTTGTTTGCGCTTTAGTAGCTTAATAATGCGCTCACCAAATACTTTCAATGAAAAAGGCTTTGCTAAAAAGTCATCTGGTTGAAGTTCAATCACACTGTGTACTAGGCTAGTGTCCGTTTCTGCACTAATAAATATAAAGCCACAAATGTTTTTAATTAAACGCTTGGTTTTTAGTTCTTCGTATAATTGATAGCCGTCTTTGAGTTTACCAAGGTTAAATGAGCATAAAACCAAATTAAAGGTATGCTCTTGGCAAAGACCCAACGCCATTTTTGCATTTTCAGCAATTGAAATATCACTAAAGCCTAAGCTTTCAAGCGATTGTTTCATATAGCTTAATGCCAATGGTTGATCGTCTATAAGTAAGATACTGGATTCGTATAAGCGTTTATTTTTCATCGCATTTCTATCTGCGCGGTCATAGTTAAACTATATAAAACAGTGGCAATAGTAGCAATAAATTAACGCTGAAATAGTGAATTAGTTTTGATTTTAAAGGATTTTTTAATAAAAGGAAGGTTCAATATGGTGGGTCGTACTGGACTTGAACCAGTGACCCTCGCCTTGTAAGGGCGATGCTCTCCCAACTGAGCTAACGACCCATATTGATGTTCTATAATGGTGGGTCGTACTGGACTTGAACCAGTGACCCTCGCCTTGTAAGGGCGATGCTCTCCCAACTGAGCTAACGACCCATTATAGATTTTTAATTTAGTGGTGGGTCGTACTGGACTTGAACCAGTGACCCTCGCCTTGTAAGGGCGATGCTCTCCCAACTGAGCTAACGACCCGCTAAATTAAAGCGTTTTGCAATGGTGGGTCGTACTGGACTTGAACCAGTGACCCTCGCCTTGTAAGGGCGATGCTCTCCCAACTGAGCTAACGACCCATGCAAAACTGTGACTAAATGGTGGGTCGTACTGGACTTGAACCAGTGACCCTCGCCTTGTAAGGGCGATGCTCTCCCAACTGAGCTAACGACCCCAAATAGTCATTTCTAAAGTGGTGGGTCGTACTGGACTTGAACCAGTGACCCTCGCCTTGTAAGGGCGATGCTCTCCCAGCTGAGCTAACGACCCGCTTTAGAATCACAACACATTGCTGCGTTGTTGTGGGGCGCTATTATAGATTTAGTTCAACTATAGTCAATACTTGTTTTCACAAAAATGTGTTAAGTGGCCTTAAAATGAACAACTTGGATAAATGTCAAACGCCTTGAGTGCTTTTAGAGCAAGGCTTAGCTCTAAAAATACGATTTGCGATTGATTTTTAGTCATTTATCTATCGCGTTTAAATTAAGCTTTATAAAAAATAGCATTTGTAAAAAAGAAATTTAATGGTTTTATGATTATTGCAGCACTTAAATAATCCTCTTTTGAAGATAATGTTTAATTTCTGCAATTAATTTTGTGGTATTTGCATAATGTGCAAACAACTTAGCTTTGCTTTATTAAATGATTCATTGCAAAGTGGCCTGCATTTGAGTCAACAACGAAATTTGATAAACAACAGCTTGGTAGGCACTTTTAATATATGGGATGAATTTCGCTTTAAATTATTATTAATAGATGCGGATTTTTATTTTGTTAGATAACAATAGTTAGACGCACTCATAAATAAGGTGAAACACTCTTTTGGCTTTTCGAGGTTGAAGGAACAAAAATAGACGGTTTTATTAATTTATAAAGACTAATGGTAGAAGGTGTTACTTTACATCAGTTAGCTAACAACGATTTGAAACTATATAGACAATGGAAACTACACATAATAAATAACACACAGCTTCAAGCAATTGTAACCCGCAAACAATAACCAATTTATTGATATTAAGTGAAACGGCTTAAATTGAGCCCTGCCGTAATTAATGCAAACCAAGAGCTAACCTTTAATAAGAGTGGTGAAATACTATTTAACTGCGATTTCTCTAATAGACTCTTTATGAAATCTTCAACGATAAATTCAATGCAATGGCAGCAATAAATAAGGCAGTGTAGCCAGGTTGTCTATTGTTGTTATCTAATCAAGCGCCAAATTATTCTTTTGGCAAAAGATAGAAATATAAGTAGGAGCAATATAAAGCAGAGTATGGAATTTGATATTTCGGTTTTTATCCGAAATTCTTACCTGTTAATAATCTACTTTTGGTTAAGCATTTAATTAAGGTTAAAGTAAATCCAAGTTTACTTTCGCTTAATGAGTTTGCTTTCACTTAAATAGTAAAAGTACGAACCAGCTGTTTATTTGTGATTTGGAAAGAACCTTTATTGTGTTGAACATAATAAAGCAATAAACAACTCAATAGAGAAGGGCAAATCCCCATTGTATTAAGAATAAAAGGTTACTCAATTGATGATCTTTATACTCATAGCAAGACGTTAATTGAATGTATGAAGAAAAATGATGACAATGAACTTTGCGTAAACCCAAATAGCGGCGAGACCTGTGTGTATTAATGCACTTATATTCAATCTTAGTTGGTAAAGTGAAAATCGATGTTCAGGTTTTACCAAGTATCAGCTTTATTTCGACTATAAAGTGTTAACATTAACTTGATAACGCACTAATTGCCTCTATTACATGTATAAATTTTGATAGCTAGGCTGTTGAAACAGGTCGAAAAATCACAATGTTGGTGAACAAGTGTGCATCTTGATTAAAAATGGTGCGAACAATGCACTATGCTTAAAAAAATGTTGACTTTGTTTTGCTAGCTCCATAAAATGCGCCCCGTCTTCAGCGATACACGAGTTATCTCTTGAAGGTGCAGTTTGGGGCTATAGCTCAGCTGGGAGAGCGCCTCGCTGGCAGCGAGGAGGTCTGCGGTTCGATCCCGCATAGCTCCACCAATAACTCTTATGGTTTGAGTATAAATAACCAGTCCTAGTGACAACACCATGTTGTCCCCTTCGTCTAGAGGCCTAGGACACCGCCCTTTCACGGCGGTAACAGGGGTTCGAATCCCCTAGGGGACGCCACTTACTTGGAACTTAGTTTTAAAAGAGTGGGGTGAGTCATTAAAACTCGTATGGTAAGAGTGAAAATAACCAGTCCTAGTGACAACACCATGTTGTCCCCTTCGTCTAGAGGCCTAGGACACCGCCCTTTCACGGCGGTAACAGGGGTTCGAATCCCCTAGGGGACGCCACTTACTTTTGAAGTTATTTTTAAAAGAGTGGGGTGAGTCATTAAAAGCTCGTATGGTAAGAGTGTAAATAACCAGTCCTAGTGACAACACCATGTTGTCCCCTTCGTCTA
Source organism: Pseudoalteromonas sp. NS-SX12 (assembly GCF_057367955.1). NCBI lineage: Bacteria > Pseudomonadati > Pseudomonadota > Gammaproteobacteria > Alteromonadales > Pseudoalteromonadaceae > Pseudoalteromonas > Pseudoalteromonas sp. NS-SX12. The sequence goes on from NZ_CM170634.1 coordinate 2,111,686, forward strand.
GAGGCCTAGGACACCGCCCTTTCACGGCGGTAACAGGGGTTCGAATCCCCTAGGGGACGCCACTTACTTTTGAAGTTATTTTTAAAAGAGTGGGGTGAGTCATTAAAAGCTCGTATGGTAAGAGTGTAAATAACCAGTCCTAGTGACAACACCATGTTGTCCCCTTCGTCTAGAGGCCTAGGACACCGCCCTTTCACGGCGGTAACAGGGGTTCGAATCCCCTAGGGGACGCCACTTACTTTTAAGCTTAGGTTTTAAAGAGTGGAGTGAGTCATTAAAGCTCGTATGGTAAGAGTAAAAATAACCAGTCCTAGTGACAACACCATGTTGTCCCCTTCGTCTAGAGGCCTAGGACACCGCCCTTTCACGGCGGTAACAGGGGTTCGAATCCCCTAGGGGACGCCACTTACTTTTAAGCTTAGGTTTTAAAGAGTGGAGTGAGTCATTAAAGCTCGTATGGTAAGAGTAAAAATAACCAGTCCTAGTGACAACACCATGTTGTCCCCTTCGTCTAGAGGCCTAGGACACCGCCCTTTCACGGCGGTAACAGGGGTTCGAATCCCCTAGGGGACGCCACTTACTTTTAAGCTTAGTGTTAAAAGAGTGGGGTGAGTCATTAAAGCTCGTATGGTAAGAGTGTAAATAACCAGTCCTAGTGACACATTATCTTAAAGATACTGCGTCCCCTTCGTCTAGAGGCCTAGGACACCGCCCTTTCACGGCGGTAACAGGGGTTCGAATCCCCTAGGGGACGCCACTTATTCTTAATTTACTCTTCTGAATCTCTCTGTATCTAAATCAAGTTACCCCTCATTTAATTTCGAATTATCAGATAATTGCTATATTATAAACGTCCAAGTTCTTATTGATTTAACGCTGTTATGAAATCACGTGGATTTACGCTTATAGAATTGATTATTGTCATTGTAATACTCGGTGTATTAGCTGTTACTGCTATGCCAAGGTTTATGGGACTATCGAGTGATGCGCGTAGTGAAGTAATCAATCAAATACAAGTAAGCGTTGAACAAGCCAATGATCTTGTTCACTACAAATCCTTAATGAAAAGCTACTCAACACAAGCCGTTCCCGGACGACCTGATCTCTTCGACGTTGATCTTGATAATAACGGCTCGTTTGAGACGCGACTAATGTGGGGCTACTTGGATAACACAGATATTGAGAAGCGCATTAACTTATCTGACGATCTGCAAATCCAATATCAAGGTATTAGATTCACCTATATTGGTTGGGATTTTGATGGAGATACGCAAATAAGCGATGATAATTGCTATTTTCGTTATACCCAAGCCGCATCAGCCAGCACACCACCTGTGTATCAACAAGTACTTACCGGTTGTTAATAATTAAATAAAGCCAACCGTTAATTATTTTTTCAAATCAACGCTAGAATCGCTTTTAAGCGCATAAATTATTTTTCAGCTCGGTTTCTTGGCTTGAATTATTTTATTGCTTTCAGTCGTTAATTAGGTGTCTTAGAATCCACATTTGACTGGTTTTAAATTGTTGTATTTTAAAGAATTATTTTTATTGAATAATCTTTCTCTAATGTTAATCTGCCGCAAATTAAATTAATGGACAACGGCATGTTTGAACAGCAGACTTATATTGAAAAAGATTTCTCTCAACAAGATTTTACTCATAGTGTGTTTAGGGTCTGTTGACCTTTCAAGTTCGTTTTTGCAGCAGTTTGATTGGGTTTTATACAAGGCAGAGGCTGCGTGGCATAGTTATTCTATGTGAGTCAGCCGATAACACAGTAGAAAAGCCAATCAAGCGCTGCCGAATGGTTCTTTTGAGCGCACTTTTCTCATTGTTGCCTATATGGATGTAGGTAAGGGGCGAGAGCAGGACGCGGAAGCTTTGCTCGATATTTGCTTAGATTACTAGGCCACACATCGAGCGTCGCGATAAAAGCACGCTCAAAAAGAACAAAAATAGAACAGCAAAGGTCAACAGACCCTATTCAATGTCATTTTTTGCGCTGCAACTTTTCACGAACACAACTGCAAGATACGCAATTTATTGAGTGTGTATTTATAGAGCAAGGCGATGAAATAGGGTGTGATTTTTCATATGCCAAATTGCAAGATGTTCAGTTTATTAGTTGTCAGTTGTCTCTTTGCTCGTTTATTGGTGCAAATTGTTTTGGTGCTAAGTTTAACCAGTGTGACCTCAAAGGCGCGGACTTTTTCAGAACAAGTTTTGCAAATCAAATCTCATACCGGAACTATTTTTGCAGTGTTGAAATGACTAGCTGCAATTTATCGTATGCGAATTTCGATAATCAATGCATGGAAAAATGTAAGCTCAATAATAACCGCTGGATTGGCGCTAATTTACAAGACGCATCTTTGTCTGGCTCGGATCTGAGTGGCGGTGAATTTTCACTGGAAAGTTGGCGACAATTTAAGTTAACGGGCTGCGATCTGACCGATATCGATCTAGACGGATTAGATCCCCGTCGAGTGGATTTAACGGGTGTGAAAATTAACCCGTGGCAGCAAGCGTCATTGCTAAATTACTTAGGCGTCGTGGTGGTGTAACACAAGACTATATCTGTTGGTTTGGTTAGCTCAGTGATTATCATGAGCTAACCGATAGCCAATTGGCTACTACTTAAATTTATTTTGTATTAGCTCAATTGAGTAACCATCAGGGTCTTTGACAAACGCAATTTCGGTTGTGCCACCCTTTACTGGGCCTGGCTCGCGCGATACAATCCCACCTAGCGCTTTGATCTCTTCGCACGCAGCGTAAATGTCATCATATTCAATGGCTAAATGACCAAATGCATTGCCATGATCGTAGTTGTCTGTATCCCAGTTGTAGGTTAACTCAATAACCGCATTGTCTTTTTCGTCGCCATAGCCAACAAATGCCAACGTATAACGGTACTCAGTATTTTCAGACCGTCGCAGCTCTTTCATACCGAGTACTTTGGTATAAAACTCAACAGACTTATCTAAATCCGCCACGCGGATCATGGTGTGTAACAAACGCATATGTGCCCCTATAAACAGGTTTTATATTTTTACGCTTAACAAAATTGTTGCTGATTGCTAGGCGTAAAAAAGTAATTTACTGTTATAGATTATTGGGCTCAGTACAGTATTTTTAAAGGCTTTGCGGACAAAGCCTTTAAATAAATTGCTAGCGCCAAATTGAGGCTAGTTTATTTGGCTGCTTTTGAATTATTCATAATAAAATCGCGCAACGCTTTTATTTTGTTGTTTTCGGCATTTTCTTGCTTGCTCACATTACAAGTTAAGCATTACGATTGATTATTACTTTTTATAAAACGCCATAGTTAATTGATATTTATAGCTTTAATTTCATTTTAAATATTTTTATTAAATTTTAATAAAAAAAGATTGCATCTAAAAAAATCTGATTTATTATTCGCACGCTTCTTGTTGATAGCCAATCCGAGTACATTGCAATTTATTGCAGCAAGGCGATAGAGCAACTATCCAAGAGTGAACTTGAATGTTTAAGTATGTTTAACTCGCTCGAACTCATAATGAGTTTATTTGATTAGTTTAGTTTTATTGACACTGCTCGGAGAATCGCTATGTCTTTAACACCTGTAATGGCCCCTATTACCAATGTTGATGCTTGTCACGGTTTAGTAATTGAAAAACCACAAGCTGAACAATTAGTTGCTCAATTTGGTTCACCGCTTATGGTGCTAGATTGTGATCTGATCAGAACACAATATCGTGCGTTACAGGCCGCATTACCTAATGTTGATTTGCACTATGCGCTAAAGCCATTACCACACCCAGCTGTTGTAACTACGTTACTTGCGGAAGGTGCGTATTTTGATTTAGCAACAAACGGTGAAGTTGACCTTGTACAATCGGTCGGTGTACCGAGTGAGCGCACGATTCAAACGCACCCAATTAAGCGTGATATTGATATTTCACATGCACTTGCGTATGGCTGCAATGTGTTTGTGGTTGATAACATCAACGAAATTGATAAGTTTGAAAAATACAAAGATCAGGTTGAGTTATTGGTACGCGTTAGCTTTCCAAACCCTGAGGTATTGGCTGACTTATCGAAAAAATTCGGTTGCTTACCTGAAGATGCTATAACACTAATTCAACATGCATTTTATTTAGGTATTCGCATTAAAGGGCTATCGTTCCATGTTGGCTCACAAACCAAAAGTGGTGTGAAATATGCCGATGCGATTACCAAATGCCATCACATTATGTTGGCGGTAATTGGTGCGGGTTTACCTGCACTGAGTACACTTGATATTGGTGGTGGTTTCCCTGTGAAATACACACCAGAAGTGCCAAATATTGCTGACTTTTGTGCACCTATTCGTGATGCATTAGCACAATTACCAGAAACAGTACGCGTGATTGCAGAACCTGGGCGTTTTATTGTGGCAACGGCAGTAACCAATATTGCTTCGGTAATGGGGCAAGCGGTACGCGGTGGTAAAACATGGTATTACTTGGATGACGGCTTATACGGCTCGTTTAGCGGCTTAATGTTTGATGAAGCTAAGTATCAAATTGATTCAGCACAAACAACCGGTGAGCGTTTTATGTCGGTACTTGCAGGTCCAACATGCGACAGCATTGATGTGATCCGCGAAGAAATTATGTTACCTAAACTGGAAAATGGCGACCTTATTATCTCAACTATGATGGGCGCGTATACTTCATGTACGGCAACAGATTTTAACTTCTTTAAGCGCGCAGCTACTGTGGTATTAAATGAAGTTGAGAGCACCAACCTAGTTGTAAGTGCTTAATCACTTTGTTTACGTGAAATACTCGCAAAAAAGGGCATTTAAATGCCCTTTTTACTTTATTAAATATCTGTGAACTACAAATCAATCTTCTCTTTAAATTCACACAGATCTTCAATTAAACAGCTGCCGCATTTAGGTTTACGCGCAACACATACGTATCGGCCGTGTAAAATAAGCCAGTGGTGTACATCAACCTTAAACTCTTTTGGCACTACTTTTTCTAGTTTTGCTTCTACTGCATCAACGTCTTTACCCATGGCGAATTTAGTGCGATTTGATACACGGAATATATGGGTGTCGACTGCAATCGTTGGCCAACCAAAAGCACAGTTTAAAACAACATTTGCGGTTTTCCGGCCAACACCGGGTAGGGCAACTAACGCCTCTAAACTTTCAGGTACTTGGCTGTTATGCTTTTCAATTAATATTTGGCTAAGTTTATAAACATTGTTAGCTTTTGAGTTATAAAGGCCAATGGTTTTTATGTATTCTTTGAGGCCTTCAACGCCAAGTGCCACAATGGCTTCTGGCGTATTGGCTACGGGAAATAGCTTACGCGTTGCTTTATTAACGCCAACATCAGTCGCTTGTGCTGATAAGGTAACCGCAACCAATAATTCAAACGGATTTGAATATTCTAATTCCGATTTAGGCTCTGGGTTGTCGGCGCGTAAACGCTCTAATATTTCGCGGCGTTTTGTTTTATTCATGTGCTTAGTCCAGGCTTGTTACACGTGCGCGTGGCGCTTTTTCAGTAATTGGTTCGTCTTGTTGTGATTGCTGTTTGGCGTCAATGTAATTTTTTAACGCAATAAGCAAGCCCATGCCTAAGAAAGCACCTGGCGATAGAATCGCAAGTAAAAACTTTGTTTCGGTTTGCATTATTTCAATGCGTAACACTTTTGCCCAGTCACCCAGCAGTAAATGTGCACCATCAAATAAAGTACCTTGTCCTAATAATTCGCGCATCGCGCCCAATAGCACTAACACAGCGAGAAAACCGAGTCCCATCATCAAACCATCAAATGCTGCGAGTGGTACCGAATTTTTAGAGGCAAATGCCTCGGCACGACCAATAATGGCGCAGTTGGTAACGATTAATGGAATGAAAATACCCAGTGATAAGTACAGTTCGTGACTAAAGGCATTCATTAATAACTCGATCATTGTCACAAAGGCTGCAATAATCATCACAAATACCGGAATGCGAATTTCTTTTGGCACCCATTCACGTACTATTGCTACGGTGACGTTTGACCCTAATAATACAAATAAGGTGGCTAATCCTAAACCAAGGGCATTGGTTACAGTGGCCGATACCGCCAGTAATGGGCATAAACCAAGCAGTTGTACCAATGCTGGGTTATTTTTCCACAGTCCTTGGTTAATTATATCGCGCAGTTGTTCAGTCATTATTTACTCCGCACAAATTATCTTGATTAAACAGTGCTTGATGCTGATTTTGGGTATAAAGACTTGCACGTTTAACGGCATTAATCACGGCGCGAGGCGTTATTGTTGCTCCTGTAAATGCATCAAATTGACCACCATCCTTTTTTACTGCCCATGACGTATCTTTAATTGAAGTAGGGCGTTTGCCATCAAAACTGGTTATCCAGTCTGAGCGACGAATTTCTACTTTATCACCAAGCCCTGGCGTTTCCTTGTGTTCAATAACGCGTACACCAGCTATTGTGCCATCAATATAAATGGCAGAAAGAATTTCAATATTACCGCTATAACCATCTGGTGCAGTTGATTGCAGGACCACCGCGACTGGCTTATCACCACTTTTAGCGCGATACACTTTGGTAACACTCGCGTGATTTAAATAATCTTCTTTAATCTGCGCACAGTCTAAATAAAGTGTGTTGTCGTAGTCATTTTCGCTAATAACCTGGCCTAATGTTGTCATTAGTTTTTGCTGTTTATTGTGTTCAATTGCAGGCTTAGTTGCGATGTAAGTTAGGGTTACTACCGCAGTGCTGGCAATTGCAAACGCGCCTAAAATTAGTGCGTTTTTAGAAATTGATTTAGATAACATTATTGCTCCTTAGCACCATACACTTTTGGCTGCGTGTAGAAGTCAATTAAAGGCACCGCCATATTGAGTAACAATACTGAAAACGCAACAGCGTCAGGGTATCCACCATAAGTACGAATAAGGTAAACCAGTAGGCCAATTAAGGCGCCGTAAATTAAACGGCCTTTATTCGTTGTTGATGCAGACACCGGGTCGGTGGCAATAAAAAATGCCGCTAACATGGTTGCGCCACTAAATAAATGAAGCACAGGACCAGTACTAACACCTGGGTGAAACATCACACCAATGCTGGCACAAATAGCAAGGCTAGCTATACAGCTCACTGGAATATGCCAGTTAATAACGCGCGCTTTTAATAAATAAATGCCGCCTAATAGGTATGCTAGATTAACCCATTGCCAACCGATTCCAGCAAGTTCGCCAAATATTGGGTTTTGTAAACTTTCAGAAGTGGTGAGCCCTTTGCTAAGACTCGTTTTTAGCGTATCGAGTGGGGTTGCCATAGACACGCCATCCACGCCGAGTCTTAACTGCTCTGTTGTGAGTCCGCTTTGGGTTATGCCAGTAAAGATAACGCTAATTTCATCTAACAGGGTATGTTGATTAAATGCAAGTTCAATGGGAGGTGACCATGTTGTCATTTGTACCGGAAATGAAATTAGTAACAGCACATAGCCTGCCATCGCTGGGTTAAATAAATTAAAACCAAGGCCGCCATACAGTTGTTTAACAAAAATAATGGCAAACGCGGTACCAATAACAATCACCCACCAAGGCGCAAGCGGCGGTATACTGATAGCAAGTAACACGGCAGTAAGTACCGCGCTATAATCGCTTAACGCTGATTTTATATTGCGCTTACGTAGTTTTAGCACAAAAGCTTCGGCGGCAATTGCCGTGATAATTGCTAGCAATAATTGAATAATTACACCAAAGCCAAAAAAGTAAGCCTGACAGGCAATGCCTAGGCTTGCTGCAAAGGCAACTTTGAGCATAAGTGCACCGAGCGACTTATGGCTGTGTTTGTGTGGCGAGCTGCTTAAGGATAATTGCACGTTATTCCGACCCTTTATCTTGTTGCGCTTTTTTGGCTTTAGCCTTTGCGATTGCAGCGGCTATCGCTGCCTTTTTCTTCGCTTCAGCATCGAGTTTTGGTTTTTCAGTTGTCTCAACTGCAGCTAGGTTATCTTGTTGCTCTACATCGTTATCGTTAGATTGTGGCAAGTCGTTTTGCTCAGCCGCTTGCTTGGCTGCTTTTTTGGCTTTTGCACGAGCAATAGCGGCAGCGACTGCAGCTTTACGCGGATCATCACTGGTGCTTTCGCTTGCGTCTTGAGCTTTGGTTTCATCTAGCGCTTCAGCTGAAGATTCTTCTGCCAGCTTTGCAGCCTTTTTGGCTTTTGCACGAGCAATAGCAGCGGCAACAGCAGCTTTACGTGGATCATCACTGGCGCTTTCGTCTGCGTCTTGGGTTTCCGTTTCATCTAGCGCTTTTGCTGATGATTCTTCAGCCTGCTTTGCCGCCTTCTTGGCTTTTGCACGAGCAATAGCAGCAGCGACTGCGGCTTTACGTGGATCATCATCGGTGCTTTCGTCTGCGTCTTGAGCTTTGGTTTCGTCAAGCGCTTCAACTGATGATTCTTCAGCCTGCTTTGCTGCCTTTTTGGCTTTTGCACGAGCGATAGCAGTGGCAACAGCTGCTTTACGCGGATCATCAGCGGTGCTTTCGCTTGCGTCTTGAGCCTTGGTTTCATTTAGCGCTTCAGTTGATGGTTCTTCAGCCTGCTGTGCAGCCTTTTTAGCCTTTGCACGAGCAATAGCAGCGGCAACAGCGGCTTTACGTGGATCGTTATCGCTTGATGTGTCCGTATCAATAGTAGCGCTATTATTGGCAGCGTCATCGGAACCTTTCGCTTCTTTTTTTGCTTTGGCGCGAGCTATTGCTGCGGCGACGGCTGCTTTACGCGGGTCGCTCGTATTATCTTTTACATCTTGCTCGTTTGTTTGCTCAGCTTTTTTCGCTTTTGCACGTGCTATTGCAGCTGCAACGGCATCTTTTTTACTGTCATTACTTGTCGCTGCTGGTTTTTCTTCTTTATATGCGCGAGCTTGTGCTTTTCGTTCTTCACGCAGCTTTGCCATTTCAGAATTATCTGGCTCACCATTATCTGAACGTTTTGCTTTAGCGCGCGCTAAAGCTGCTTGAACAGCTGCACTTTTATCATTTGATGAAACTCGTTTCGAGGCTTCTTCAACTTTCGACTTAGCGTCATCGTTCGTTCGTTTTGCTGCGCGTTTGTGTCGGTTTTGGCGTTCTTCTTGTTCGCGCTTCAAACGCTCATTACGTGCTTCAAAACGCTCTTTGGCACGTTCTGCTTTAATTTTATCTTCGCGCTCTTGGCGAATTTCTGCCTTGGCAACACGGTAATATTGCACCAGTGGAATTTCACTTGGACATACATAGGCACACGCACCGCATTCAATACAGTCAAATAAGTTATGTTCTTCTAACTTGTCGTATTCTTTACTTTTGGCAAACCATTGTAGCTGCTGTGGTAGTAGTGTAGCAGGGCAGGCGTCGGCGCACGCACTGCAGCGAATACAGGCTTTTTCTTCACCGGGCATCGGCATTTCATGTTCACTTGGCGCGAGCACGCAGTTACTGGTTTTTATTATTGGAAGGCGTACGCTCGGTAAGGTAAAGCCCATCATTGGGCCGCCCATAATTACACGTTGCCACTGCTGTGGCTGAAAACCGCTTTGCTCGAGCAAGAACTTGATTGGTGTACCGAGTAAACTCCAGACATTACCCGGTGTTGAAATTGTTTCACCCGTTACCGTTACAACACGCTCAATGAGCGGTTTGCCTTCATATATGGCCTGATAAATAGCGAAAATAGTACCGACATTATGCACCACCATACCAATATCAGATGGGATCCCACCTTGTGGTACGTGTTTTGACGTTAACAGTTGAATAAGTTGCTTTTCACCGCCCGATGGGTATTTAGTTGGCACCGGGCATACTTGAGTATAGTGGTCATTTTCACAGGCTTTTTTCAGTGCAGCGATCGCTTCAGGCTTATCGTCTTCAATACCAATTAAAATTTTGGTTGGCTGATAAAGTTTGCGTAATACCTCAATGCCTTTAATTAACTCGCTAGCATGCTCACGCATCAGCATGTCATCGGCGCTGATATATGGCTCGCATTCAACACCGTTAATGATTAGAAATTCAATTTCATTTCTAGGTTGGGCTTTAACATACGCAGGAAAACCCGCACCGCCCATACCACTGATACCGGCATTGTGAATACGGGTTACAATCTCTTGGTCAGATTTGGCATAAAAGTCAGGCCATGGAGATAGTTCACACCATGTGTCTTGACCATCTGGCAGTAAGACTACACTCGGCTCAGGCAATGCACTTGGGTGTGTGGTTGGCTTCATCGCGATTTCGCTGATCGTACCAGAGGTTGGTGCGTGTACAGGCACGCTCCAGTGGCCTGCGGGTTCGGTTAAGGCTTGACCTTTTAATACACGATCACCCGTTTTAACGAGTAAACGCCCGTTATCGCCAATGTGCTGCTTAAGCGGAATAGTTAAACTTTCAGGTAACGGTAAGCGCTTAATTGGTTGTTGTGTTGAACTCGCTTTATTCGGCGCAGGGTGCACACCGCCCGGAATCGACCAAAGCTTACCACGTTCAATTTGTTCTAAAATAGATTCCACCAACAACCTCTAATCGATATTTGTTACTGGAATGGCTTGTAAGTCCCATTTCCAGTTTTTACTTGTGGTTTTAACTGGCAGCATGTCGATGCAGTCTACCGGACAAGGTTCAACGCACAGATCGCACCCTGTACATTCGTCAATTAATACCGTGTGCATTTGGCGTGTTGCGCCGACAATGGCATCAACAGGACATGCTTGAATGCATTTAGTACAGCCAATACATTCATCTTCTCGAATGTAGGCAACCGTTTTAATCGGTTCTTTTTCTTCGCCGCCAGCAAGCGGTTTGGCTTCAACTCCCATTAAATCCGCGAGCTTTTGTACCGTAGCTTCGCCCCCTGGTGGGCACTTGTTAACGTCATCACCATTAGCAATGGCTTCCGCATAAGGGCGACAGCCAGGGTAGCCACACTGACCGCATTGCGTTTGCGGTAATATTTCATCGATTTGTTCGACGATAGGGTTGCCTTCAATTTTATAGCGAATTGCTGCAAAGCCAAGAATTGCGCCAAATAACAGCGCTAAACCGCCTAAGGCGAGTAGGGCGTAGAATAAAGTCATTTACAGTTTTACCAGTCCGGTGAAGCCAAGAAATGCCAACGACATTAAACCGGCTGTGATCATGGCGATAGACGCGCCTTTAAATGGGGCTGGTACGTCTGCTGCTGCTAAGCGTTCACGCATTGCGGCAAATAAAACAAGTACCAATGAAAAACCGACTGCGGCGCCAAAGCCGTAAATTGCCGATTGTAAAAATGAGTGTTGCTCACGGGTGTTTAATAATGCTACGCCAAGTACTGCACAGTTGGTGGTGATTAACGGTAAGAATATACCCAGTAAGCGATACAGTGTCGGGCTGGTTTTACGTACCACCATTTCGGTAAATTGCACAACAACTGCGATTACTAAAATAAAGCTCATAGTGCGCAGAAAAGTGAGCTCGAGCGGTATAAGAATATATTGATTTACGAGGTAACTGGTGACTGATGCCAAAGTGAGTACAAAAGTGGTCGCAAGAGACATACCAATTGCGGTATCCAGCTTGCCAGACACACCCATAAACGGGCACAGTCCTAAAAATTGTACCAAAACAAAGTTGTTTACTAATACTGTGGCAATGAGTAACAGTAGGTATTCGGTCATTGAAATCTTATATGCGCTACATTTGACGCTTATTATCCAAATTTTCGGATTAAAGCTCAACTGATTCCGCTAAACAAATCTCATTCAGTTTCAATTGTTAAAGTAGTGTGGGGGAGTTTAGTGTGAAATTTAAACAAAAGGTAATTGTGGCGTTAAAAAGGGGCGATAAAGCCCCTTTTTAAATGGTGTAAATTAAATCTCTTTCGGCTTTTCGATGTAATAGCCTTGTGCACCATCTAAACACAGTTGTTCAATAATGTGTTTTTCTTCTTGGCTTTCGACCCCTTCGGCAAGTACAGTAACGCCAATGCGGTGGGCCAAATCAACCATTAAACGCATAAAGTACTGGTTGTTTTTATCTTCTTCTAAACCGCGCGTGTAGGTTGCATCCATTTTGATAAAATCAGGTTTTAAATCGCGGAAAAACTTAAATGAGGTTAAGCCAACACCAAAACGTTCAACGGTAATACGCGCACCTACACGGTGGATCATATCAATAAAGCGTTTTGATGCTTTTACATTTTGCTGTAAACCGAATTCACTCACTTCAAAAATTAATTTAGCAGCAATGGCATTATCTTTTAGTAAGCGACGTTCAAGCCAAATCGAAAACTGCTCGTCGTGAGCGCTTTTAGCCGATACGTTTACACCGAAAAACTGGTCGTTTAAGTTACGCGTTTTAATTGCATTAATTGCTTCTTCGATAACAAGGCGGTCCACATGTGCGTGTTGATTGAGCTTTTCACTCATTGCTAAGAACGAAGAGGTCGGCAAAATGTGTTCGTCAGACGTTTTAAAACGCGCGAATATCTCAGAGTAGGCCTTAGCACTACGACTTGTTGGCATAATGGTTTGGATCATTAGCTGAATGCGATTGTTGTTTAATACATCATCAATCACTTGACGCCAATTTTGATTACCAAAACTTGCTGAAACGTTATCAATAATGTCGCTTTCTTTTTGAATATGGTAGCCATTTGTAGTTTTACTTTGCGCAAGGCTAAGAGCAGTATCTACTTGCGCCAATAGTGGGCTAAGTGGCTTGCCCGTTTCAAAAGACACAATACCGGTATTTGCGACACTGGTAAGTTCAACGTGTTGTTGAAATTCAGTGAATTTACTTTGCAGTACTTCGCCAAGTTTTTCTGCTTCTTTAATTGGTACGTTGATTAACAGTACTGCGAAGTCTGAACTATTTAAGCGATAACTGGTGCTGCCAGAGTAAGTGCCAATAGCTTGGGTGATGAGATCTGACACATCTTTAATGTATTCATCGCCTTGCTGATAACCGCGCGTTTGGTTTATTAAGTTCAATTCCGTACAGCGAATAACGGCAAGGGTACCGAAACACGGTTTATCGGCGTTTTCAATTTGGTGTTCGTAGTGCTCAATAAATAAATTACGGTTGCCTAGCCCTGTCACTGTGTCTTTATATGCTTCACGTTTAATATCAAGGGCAGAGGATTCAATGTCTTTTTGCTTGCGCTTTAAAAAGCCATTTAAGCGAACAATGCTAGGAAAAATATTGCTCACTGCGTTATCAGCAAGCGATGAGTCGAGTTTGCCATCTTTACTGTCATTCTCAATGTACTTATCGACCATATTTGAAATGGCATCGCCCATACGATTTGACGCTTGCATTAATGTCAGCTTTAAGGTGATAAAAGGCACAAGGGTGAGCACTAAAATGATCAAAAATAAAATCAAAAACGCATTTTGTACGATTTCAGCGGTTTGTTGTAGGCGTAGCGTAAACTCGATTTTTAGACCTAAATCGCTTCCCGCGCCATGTTGAGAGCGAATAAACGGTTTGTAACTTTGTAAGTGTTTTACTAAAAAGGGCAGGTAGTTTAAGTTGCCTTGATTGCTGAAAATAGTTTCATTTTCTTTGTCTTTAATAACTAATTTATCAAGGTTGTACTGTAATTTTATGTTCTTTGCGAATGCTTCGATATCTTGCTCAGTTGTTATTTGAGCCAGTTCAAGATCGATTGCTCTTTGCACTTTTAATTGTTGCGAGTTTGCATATTGATGCAACGCTGAATTAAGCATATATCCAGTAAGTGCTGTTGCTAGCAAGCAAAAAAATACTTGGATTGTAATAAAGCGAGTTAATCCTGCCATGGTTTTTTCTTATCTCACGCTGTATTAATCGGTAGATTGTATTAAATGAAATAGGGGACAACGATAGATCAGCATACTTGTCAGTTATGCAAGACCAAGACTCTGTCACTAATACAAAAAATCACTTATGAAATGGTAAGTTATATTCTAAGAAAAGTCTAATAAAGGTAATAAAATGTTATATAGAAAGGTAAGTGTTGGCTCCCCCTCCCCGACTCGAACGGGGGACCTGCGGATTAACAGTCCGTCGCTCTAACCAACTGAGCTAAGGGGGAACAACAATAGGGCAGTGTGCTTTGGCTCCCCCTCCCCGACTCGAACGGGGGACCTGCGGATTAACAGTCCGTCGCTCTAACCAACTGAGCTAAGGGGGAACAAGCATACTTAAAGTAGATTAACGATTGGCTCCCCCTCCCCGACTCGAACGGGGGACCTGCGGATTAACAGTCCGTCGCTCTAACCAACTGAGCTAAGGGGGAATCGTTAAATGCTAAGAACTTGGCTCCCCCTCCCCGACTCGAACGGGGGACCTGCGGATTAACAGTCCGTCGCTCTAACCAACTGAGCTAAGGGGGAATGGCGTTGTTCTCAACGGGGCGAAATATTAATGACAGCATGGGGAAGTGTCAACAACTATTAATTAAGAAAGTTAAAAAAGTGGTTTGAATGCATATTTGTTGTGCAACTTGCTAGTTTTTTAACTGCTTTCGTGTGTTATTTGTTCATTAGCGTTTTAAAAATGATGGAAATTACATATTAAAATGAAGTATCTAAAGTTAAAAATTAGACACTCGCCACCTTGCCATTCATTTTTTTGCCTTAAAATTATGCTTACAGATTATATAAACACTGAACTTGGTTTTTACTTTTAACACTTTTAAGTAATTAACGATTGTCAGTAAATATTTAAATGCTATTTATTACTGAGTCGAATTCACAATAGAGCGCAGACTTAAGTTCATATACTTCTAATTGTGCTTTTAGATTTAAATGCTAAAGCGGGCATTTATGAATACTTTGTGACTTATTTGCTTCACTGAACTGACAGATTAATGCAAAACAGTGGTGATACATCTCAAACTCGAGTTTATAAAAAAGCTAAAAGGCGCTAATACTCATCACAATTAGGATTAAGCCCAGAACAATTAAACTAGTGAAAACGTGTAATGCTAAAAAGCAATACGCTATGCCTAGTTTAACGATAAGTGTGATTGGCAACTTATAACGTATGTGTTTCTCTTATCAGACACTTATAAAAAGACATACTCGGTTGTAAATCACCTTATACTTATTTAAGAGCTAAGAGCTAAGAGCTAAGAGCTAAGAGCTAAGAGCTAAGAGCTAAGAGCTAAGAGCTAAGAGCTAAGAGCTAAGAGCAAATAAAACGCGCAATTGGTTCTAATAATAAGTATTTTAATTTACCTAACGATTAATGAATTAATCACTAGTGAAAAAGTATCAATATTTTTCTTGGCAATTTTTTTGATACTGATATTAGCGCACTCTATGACATATTTATTTTTGTAATCGCTGATTAATAAAGGGCTACATTTAGTTATCCACTAAATCTGTGGATAACTCTGTTTATGAATCTTTGAGAACATAACCAAGCCCTTTATTTATCGGTTGTAAGAGAAATGCAATAGTTTTCAAATAAAAAATATTTACCAATAAATTCAATGCTTTAATTTATTTGATGGTTTTTGGTTGAAAATTGTTCGAAATGTAATCTCGGTATATTTATTGCGCAAGTTGTTGTGTAAAAACTAGTCGGAGCAGTGGTTGTTAGCTGTTACTAACTGAGTATCTATCGGAATATCAGTGTGTTTATATAAATCAAATGTAAATGTAAAATTCTTTTGGTTTACTTTTTGTTTACATTGGCTGGGCGGGTTTGTAAAAAGTTAATTTGCGATGGTATCAACGCGCTCATTTCATTAGAATGTTGCGGTGCTTATATAAGGGTCCTCATGCAACAGTCTAAATCGCAATCAGCAAATAGCGCCGCATCGCTTCTCGAAGCGCCGATTGAAAAAACACTTGTTAAAATGACCGTGCCAATGATTTTCGGCATGATCACCTTAATGTTGTTTAATATTGTCGATACTTTTTTTGTCAGTATGTTGGGCACAGAACAACTTGCTGCAATTAGTTTTACCTTTCCGGTTACATTTACGGTTATCAGCCTTGCAATAGGCCTCAGTATCGCCACATCGGCAATAATTGCTAAAGCACTTGGTGCAAATAATCACGCTGAAGCGCGTTTCGATGGTGCAGTCGCATTAATCGTGTCTGCATTGTTAGTTGTGGTGACGTCATTTATTGGCTATTTACTGATCACACCGATTTTTACATTACTTGGCGCGACACCAGAACTGCTGGTTTATATTCGTGATTATATGACGGTTTGGTTTATCGGCAGCGCGCTACTTATTACCCCAATGATCGGTAACGCCGTTTTGCGTGCCAGTGGCGATACTAAAACACCCAGCATTATTATGGGCGGGGCGGGGGTGATAAACGCAATCTTGGACCCTATTTTAATTTTTGGCTTTGGACCCGTGCCTGCCATGGGCATTAAAGGTGCTGCGATTGCGAGTGTTATTGCCTGGTCATTTGGTGTTGCCTTTATTCTTTATCTGCTGATTATTAAGCGCAAACTTGTGGCCTGGGAAAAGTGCCAGCAAAGTGTAATGACTGCAACGGTAAAAATGCTAAAAATTGGCGTACCAGCAGCCAGTGCAAATATGCTAACGCCGATAGCAATGGCAATTATGACTGCGATTGTCGCAAGCTATGGCGCGCATGCGGTGGCGGCATTTGGTGTGGGAAGTCGTATCGAATCAATCGCCAGTATTGTGGTGTTAGCACTTTCTATGACACTACCACCTTTTATTAGCCAAAACTTCGGTGCAAATCGTTACGACCGTGTTGAGGCAGCTTATATGGCGAGCCTGAAGTTTGTACTTATATGGCAGTTCGTTATTTACCTAGTGCTTATCGCGTTAAGTGGTGTGATAAGCCATATATTTGCTGAAGAGCAAAGTGTTATCGATGTGATAAAACTGTTTATCTACATTTTACCGTTAGGCTACGGTTTGCAGGGTATTATAATTTTAACTAATTCATCATTAAACGCATTACACAAGCCAATGCACGCGCTGGTACTTAGTATTGTACGTTTATTTGTGTTTTATTTGCCATTTGCCTATGCCGGTAGTTTAATCGGCGACTTACAAGGGCTATTTATTGGTGCGTTAGTGGGTAACTTATTCACTGCATGTGTTTCATACACATGGTTTAAAAAGCAGTTAACCAAATGCCATAATAGTATTGTGCCACACACTGTTTAGAGGGAAATATGAGTAAAGAAAATGTTTCAGATTTCAAATTGGTATCGCCCTTTAAACCCAATGGCGATCAACCCACTGCCATCGCGCAACTAGTTGATGGACTCGAAGCAGGATTGGCCCACCAAACCTTACTGGGTGCTACCGGTACAGGTAAAACCTTTACCATGGCGAATGTTATTGCAGAGCTAAATCGCCCGACCATTATTTTGGCGCATAACAAAACCCTAGCTGCTCAGCTATACGGTGAGATGAAAGAATTCTTTCCTGAGAATGCCGTGGAGTACTTTGTTTCTTACTACGACTATTACCAGCCAGAAGCCTATGTAGTTGCGAGCGATACCTTTATTGAGAAAGATGCTTCAATAAACGACCACATCGAACAAATGCGTTTATCTGCGACCAAAGCGTTGCTTGAACGACAAGACGTTATTATTGTTGCATCAGTTTCGGCTATTTACGGTTTGGGCGACCCTGACTCTTATTTAAAGATGATGTTACTGATAAAACAAGGTGACACCATAGATCAGCGTGACTTACTGCGTCGACTTGCTGAACTGCAATACACCCGCAATGACATTGATTTTCAACGTGGTACCTATCGTGTGCGCGGTGAAGTAATTGATATTTTCCCTGCTGAATCTGAAACCATGGCTATTCGCGTTGAAATGTTTGACGATGAAGTGGACCGCTTAAGCATTTTTGATCCACTTACAGGCGCGGTAGAAAGGCATATTATTCGCGCCACAATTTACCCGAAAACCCACTATGTGACGCCACGTGAGAAAATTCTTGCTGCCATTGATAACATTAAAGAAGAGTTGAAAATTCGTCGTAAACAGTTACTTGATAATAACCGTTTAGTTGAAGAGCAGCGCGTTGCACAGCGCACCCAATACGATATTGAAATGATGAGCGAGCTGGGATATTGCTCGGGCATTGAAAACTACTCGCGTTATTTATCGGGTAGAGCACCTGGCGAGCCGCCACCGACATTGCTTGATTACTTGCCAGATGAAGCCTTAATGATTATTGATGAATCACATGTAACTGTATCGCAAGTAGGCGCAATGTATCGTGGCGATCGCAGTCGTAAAGAAAACCTTGTGGAATATGGCTTTCGTTTACCATCGGCACTCGATAATCGTCCGTTAAAGTTTGAAGAATTCGAAGCGATTTCGCCGCAAACGATTTATGTCTCGGCAACGCCTGGAGATTATGAATTAGAACGCTCCAATAACGAAGTGGCTGAGCAGGTTATTCGTCCAACTGGCCTATTAGATCCTGAACTTGAAATTCGCCCAGTCGGAACGCAAGTGGATGATTTATTGTCTGAAATTTATAAACGTGTTGAACTAAACGAGCGAGTATTAGTTACCACATTAACCAAGCGCATGGCTGAGGATTTGTCTGATTATTTAAATGATCACGATGTAAAAGTGCGTTACCTTCACTCTGATATTGATACCGTTGAACGTGTTGAAATCATTCGTGATTTACGTGCTGGCGTATTTGATGTACTGGTCGGAATTAACTTGCTTCGTGAAGGGTTAGATATGCCAGAAGTGTCTTTGGTGGCGATTTTAGATGCTGACAAGGAAGGTTTCTTGCGTTCAACCCGATCGCTTATCCAGACCATCGGCCGTGCTGCCCGTCATATTAACGGCCGCGCAATTCTATATGCTGATCGCATAACAGATTCAATGAAGCGCGCAATTGACGAAACCGAACGTAGACGCAGTATTCAGCACCAATACAACTTAGATAACGGCATTACGCCACAAGCCTTGAATAAGAAAATCACCGACATTATGGACGTGGGTGAGCAAGTTGATGATGCGCCGAAAGCAAGCAAGAGAACGGTTAGTAAAGCGACCGCTGAAATTTTATCAGCCGATGAAATTAACAAGAAAATCAAACAGCTTGAATCTGAAATGTTGGCGTTTGCCCGAGACCTTGAATTTGAAAAGGCAGCAAGCGTACGTGATCAAATTCAACAATTACATCAAGAATTAATAAATGCCTAATATCGATTTAACCAATTTACTAAGCGCTATTGCCAAAGGCGCACCGTTTAACGATGAAGTGTGCCGTGTTTATCATGGTCGTGGTGATAGCCAAGGTGAAACTAATTTCATCAATTTAGATTGGTACCCGCCGTATTTATTTCTTGCGTGCTACAACGCAATTGATGAAACAACGCAAAACGCACTAACAGAAGCCGTTTGGCAAGCACAGCAAGCAGCCGGATTTAACGCAAAAGGGCTTGTGTTTCAGTATCGTGCCGGACGTGATACGCAAGTGTCTGTGCCGTTTGGTGAGGTGCAAGACCGATTCGAAGTTGCAGAGCTTGGTGCCAAATATTGGGTACAACTAACCAAAACGCAAAATACGGGTATTTTTCCTGATATGCGTGAGGGCAGGGCGTTTGTTAAAAATAATAGTCACGATGCAAAAGTACTTAACTTATTTTCATATACCTGTGCGTTCTCGGTTGTCGCTAAATTAGGTGGCGCTCAACAAGTTATTAATATGGATATGAATAAATCAGTGTTGCGTACGGGGGCTGATAATCATCGACTAAATAACGTGGCGGAAAATATTAGTTATTTACCTCACGATATTTTGAAGTCATTTGGTAAATTAAAAAAGGCCGCGCCGTTTGATTTAATTGTGGTTGATCCGCCGAGTTTTCAAAAAGGCAGTTTCGTACTAACCAAAGATTATCAAAAAATCTTACGACGTTTGCCGGATTTATGCCACAGCAATACGCAGTTATTGTTATGTGCTAACAGCCCTGATGTATCAGAAAACCTGTTTATCGAGATGATAAGTGATGCCACCGAAGGGCGACTGAGCTTTGTTGAAAGACTACCAGCAGCTCCGCGTTTTGAAGAGCCAGAAGGTGCAAATTTAAAGGCGCTAGTTTATCGCTTAGCGTAAAATAAGTAGCCGATGCAAAACAAAAAAAGCGCTAAGTAAAACACTTAGCGCTTTTTTTATAACTTATTGATTTCTTTTGCTACTTGGTAGCCATCGTCCGTTACAATTTTTTCGAGTACTTGAACACGTTCAGTTAGCTTGGTGATTTGTTGTTTTAAATCTTCTGTTTGTGCATCACTTGCTTGATTGTGTTTTAACGTCTTCTCTTTAAATTTAATGTGCTTGTTGTACATATCTGCCAATACGCCAAAACCTACTGAGACAAATACGATCATTACAATCATCGTTGTGCCACTCATTGTCGCTCCTAACCTTCGAGTAAATGTGGCTTTAGCTTAATGCAAAAACATACACAATGTGAAATTTAATGATAAGCGGTCAAATTTGGTGTTTTTCGAGTCGATATAAAAAGGCTTTGTAACTTAGCCCTAATAATTTTGCGGCTGCAGTTTTATTATTTTCACAGCGTTTAAGCGACTGTAATAAAATATCGCGTTCAAACTGATGCCAATCTATTCCCTCACTTGGCAAAATATATTGATCGCCTTGCTGGAGTTGCCCGTTTTCGCGTGTAAGGCTCTCTAATAGTTCGTCTTCATCGCCAAGTAGGGCGTAACGCTCAATGCAATTTGACAGCTGCCTAACATTACCAGGCCACGGGTAGCTTAATAGCTGTTTTAGTGTGTGCGCACTTAATGGTTCAATATTTCCACCATATTGTTGGCTAAATTTGTCTTTAAAGTAATGAATAAGCTTGCCGATGTCTTCACTTCGCTCACGTAGCGCTGGCATATGAATAGGCACAACGTTTAAGCGATAATACAAATCTTCACGAAACAAGCCTTCTTCAACTTGCGCTAACAATTGTTTGTGGCTTGCTGCAATCACACGCACATCAAGCGCTACTTCATGGTGACAGCCTAGTGGGGTGATCACCCCTTCTTGTAAAAAGCGCAGTAGTTTAGTTTGTAATTGCGGGCTAAGCTCCGCTACTTCATCTAAAAATAACGTACCACCGTCGGCCGCGGCAAATTTGCCGAGTTTATCTTGATTAGCACCGGTAAAAGCCCCTTTTTTGGCGCCAAATAATTCAGCTTCGGCAATGGATTCAGGAATTGCGCCACAGTTAATCGCAATAAATGGGCTATTTTTGCGCGGTGAAATTTTATGAAGTGCACGGGCTGCAAGCTCTTTTCCGGTTCCGCTTTCACCACTAATTAAAACGGTTGCGTTAGTGGATGCCACTTTTTCAATACGCTGAAATACCTTTTGCATACATGAAGCGCTACCAATCAAATCGACCATGCTGTCTTGCTGGCTCAGTTGACTATTAAGTGTTTGGTTGGTTAAACGTAACTGATTGGCTTTATTTGCTTTGGCGAGTGCCAGTAATAGCTCTTGGCGCTGAAATGGCTTTGCTAAATAGTCATCCGCGCCTTTTTCTATGGCAAGGGCTGCATGATCAATTGAGCCATAGGCGGTGGCAATAACAATACCCACAGGAAAGTTGTTTTTTCGCGTAAACTCTAATAATTCAAGCCCGCTTAATTGGCCCAGTTTCCAATCACTAAAAATTAAGCTAATGCGATTATCTGCTTTAAGTGCCACAATCGCTTCTTCCACGCTAAATGTCGCTGTGACGGTAAACCCCTCAGCACTTAGCATTGCAGCGATTAACTCATTTTGAGCAGTATCGTCCTCAACCAATAGAATATGTACGTTATCCATTAAACTTCTCTTTTAAACATTGCGCGAAAGTGACTACCATTTTGACTGGTGTTAACAAGTTGAATATCGCCCGCGTAATACAAATTGATAATCTGTTTAGCGAGGTAAAGGCCGATGCCGGCACCATCTGGCTTGTCGCTTACATGAGGTTGGAATAATTGCGCTTGAATAGCTGAATTTACACCTTTACCTTTATCATTAATTTCAACGTGTACCGTGTTTTCATGTGTATTCACATCAATATCAATAGCGTTGTTTTCGCCGCCTGATTCAATACCGTTGACGATAAGCGTATGTAAAATACTGCGAACTTCCGTTTCGAGGCCAACGAGTTTAATACTGTTATCGCAATTGATGTTAATGGGTATATTTTCTGATAATAGTTCGAGCTTTATATCCGTTAGTACGGCAGCAAGCGGTACCTCAGTGCTTCTGTCGACTTTATCTTTGGAGAGGGTTAGAAGTGCATTAATATTTTTATCAATATGCTCGATTTTAGTATGCGCAATTTGTTCTAGCTTAGTGCGCTCTGTTTCGGGTGCTTTAAAATATTGGTCTATGGTTAAGTTTAGGGTGTGAACTGGGTTACGAAGTGCATGGGCAATACCGCGACTTAATTCACCAAGCTGCGCTAGGTGTTTTTTCTGTTCTAATTGGTGCTGTACTTTGGCGAATTCGGCTAGTTTGCTGCTCATTGAATTAAACTGCTGTGCACAACGCTTAAGTTCGGTTACACCTTTTGCAGGAATTTGAATACCGAGTTTATCGTTATCTAACTCATCCATCGCTTGCACTAGCTGATTAATTGGCCGCGTGATTTTGTTGGTAAGCCAAAGCGCCAGTAGCAATGCAAGAGCAGAGGAAATAGCGATACTCCAAAGAATTGATTGCGTAAAGCGTTCAAAGCTCGCACTGTCGGTAAGGTATTCGGTACTAATTTGACGATGTACTTGCATATTGTCTAAGTCGTCTACCGCCATAAACACCGCTTCAATCTGCTCTGCATTCTGACTAATAATTTCAATACTGCGTTCGTTATCTTTATCAATTACCACATGGCGTTTTACAACCGTGGTACTGTTTTCGTGCGCGTTAGATGCTGCATGAGCATCGCTATCGGATTCTGCAGCGATATGAAATTCAAATTTCATATCGCTGTTATCCCCACTTTTAGGGGCAATTTCAATTAGCTTTTTACGAACCTTATCTTTGGTCGAGGCTAATATTTTTTCTGTTAATACTTCACTTTTACTTAAGATTTCACTTTCGATTTGCTGCTTAAAATACATAGTGAGTGCCGTTTGAATTAATGCGACGCTGGCAAACAACACAACTAAAGTAATAATTAACAGTTTTCTGATACTCAAAGAGGGCTTCCTTTTTTATCGAATGTAAATAACACGTGGTCATATCTTAATTCAAACTTTGTACCAGATTATCAGCTAATGCCTAAATTAAGAATAACTATACAACACATTGAAAGTTATATAGTTACTACTCAAATGTAATTAAGCATTTAAAAACTACTCACCGCTTTTGTGCTGTAAATCCTGATATCAGGATATGCGACCCGCATATAGGTAAACTCAATTTCGTTAAAATTATCAAAAAATAGCAAAAATCATTTTAAATCAGGCGATTATGCTTTTGGCATGATAATTCCTTAGCAACAAACAGAGTTAACAACAAAACCAATTAAACAAGGAATTAACCATGTTACTTAAAAAAACACGTTTTTTACCATTAGCGGCATTAGCACTTGCATGTACTACAGCGATGGCGGGTGATACAGAGAAAAAAGTAAAAGTTATTGAATACAAAACCGATATTGAACTGATAAGTGATGGGGCAACAACGCCTATTAAGATACAGTTCGATGGCAAGCCGAGTGAGCAGCAAATTGAAGATGCAGTTGCGGGTTTACCATCTGAAAAACAAGAAAAGGTGCGAGAGTTATTACGTAACCTTGAGGTTGAACATGATGAAGGATTGAAGGTATTTGCATTTAAAAGTGGTGAGGGCGATATTGAAAAGCATATCGAAATACACGCCGATGAAGCTTGGTCGTCACAAAGCGGTAGCAATGTATTTGTTTTGAGTGACGGTGAAAAGCAGGCTCAAGTATTTAAGTTTAAATTCGAAGGCGATGAGTCGGATGGACCTTTTCATGCGTTAAAACACCTTTTGAACACGGCCGACTTAACGCCAACGCAAATTGTTGAGTTGCAAAATATACTAAGTCAAAAATAACAAAATATACATTAAGCGAAGCCAAGCTGTTATAACCAGGTTTGGCTTTATTACTTGCGTCCACTTTTCTCTAAATCATTGAATCTGTAAATTCTATTAAACCTCAACTCAGGTTAATTTGGTGCACAAACTACTTTTAATGCGGGTTATCTTATCTCACGCTTTATTCGTATATTAATACTACATTGTAGAATTAATTGGACGGGTTGAATTATTTATTCTACATTGTGATAAAAATAATATATCTAAATAGCAATGAAAGAGAAGTTTTTAGGTGAGTTTGAACAAATGGTGATGCTTGCCATTTTAAAACTCAATGACAATGCATACGGGGTGTCTATTCGCGACATGCTAGTTGAAGCAATTGATCGCGATGTGAGCGTAGGGGCCTTGTATACCACTTTGGAACGCCTTGAAAAAAAAGGTTTGTTAACAAGTTCGCAAGGGGAAGCAATTGCTGAACGAGGTGGTAGAGCAAAGAAGTTTTATGCTGTAACCGGTCAAGGAAAGCAGGCGCTTAATCGTGCTAAAAATGCACTTGATACCTTATGGCAAGGTGTGCAGTTAAGTAAGTTAGCACGTTATGCATAGTTCATCTCCGCTTAAAAACAAACACGAAATGGTGCTAGCTAATAAACTGCTGAGCTGGTGCTTACCTGCGTCAATACGCGATGCGGTAATTGGCGATTTAGAAGAAACGTATTATTTAAAACAACAACAAGGCCTCGCGCCGATTGCGATTCAATATTGGTATTGGCAGCAGACGTTTAATCTAGCCTACCGTTTTATGCCAACAACTCAAAGAGGGTTAATCATGTTTATTTTAAGTCTAATTGTGTTTATGTCGATGATGGTATTTGGCATGGTTATGGGTTCGGATGTAACCGCGTTTATTGATGTGCCATCTGCAATGTTGGTGTTTCCTCCAGCTATCTTTTTTGCTATTGCTGCTACGTCTTGGCAAGAGTTTACCTTTGCATTCGGTTGCGTGGTAAGTGATGAAAGAAGCTTTAGTGAGCGAGAACTTGTGCAATCAAAGCGTGTTTTTTCGGTATTAGGAAATTCTGCGTTGTGGTGTGGCGGCATTACGACCTTGATTGGTTGGGTAGCAATGGCATCAAATATTAGTGCACAAGAGTTTAGCAGTGTAATTGGCCCTGCATTTGCGGTATCAATTTTGACGTTTTACTACGGTGCCATTGTTAAACTGATTTGTTATGTTGCAGCGCAACGTATTGAATCTAAGTTACTAAACTAAAATTTTACGCCAAAGTTAAAACAAAAAAGCCCGCATTGCGGGCTTTTTTGTGTTTATTTTGTTAAGATTAATTGACTTTCTTTCTGCCTGAAAACGCATGGGAGAGTGTCATACCGTCTACTAAATCAAGTTCACCACCAACCGGCACGCCATGGGCAATACGTGATGCACTAATGTTATTTTTAGCACACATATCGGCAATATAATGCGCCGTTGTCTCACCTTCTACCGTTGGGTTTGTCGCTAAGATAACTTCTTCAATGGTGCCCGACTTTAATTGTTGCTCAAATACATCCAGACCAAGTTCCATTGGTCCGATACCGTCAAGTGGCGATAAGTGACCCATTAATACAAAATAACGGCCTTGAAATTGCCCCGTTTGCTCAATCGCTAGAATATCCGTTGGTGATTCAACGACACATAACAGACCGGAATCTTGGCGTTTTGTACTTAAGCAAATATCACATTGTTCAGTTTCGCAAAACGTTCGGCAAGTTTTACAATGGCCGACGTTTTCCATTGCAAACGTTAAACTTTGACCTAATTGACGACCGCCATCGCGATCATGTTCTAATAGGTGAAATGCAATACGTTGCGCTGATTTTGGGCCGATGCCAGGCAAGCAGCGCAAGGCTTCAACAAGTTGGCTTACGCCTGATGTTAATTTCATAAGGAGTTTGAGTTTTCCAATTTTGCTATAACATACACTAAGTTACTAAATGAGCCAATTATTCAAAGCTGAGATTACTTGGCTTTGCTAATAACTGTGTATTGTGTGCGATAGGCTCGTAGGTATATTCAATGTGTGGATTACGTAGCCAAAGCTTACCTTTACTAATAAGTAAGGTACCAAACGACACTATGGTGGCTTCATCTGTAATGGGTAGTGTTACCTCAACGTCGCGCCAGTCTCTTGTTCCACCGCTACTTGTATAACGTAAGTTATCAAATGCTAGGGAATTATTGTCTTTGTCCTCGATGCGCATCCAAATACTTGCCATTGACTTTACAAATTGGTGTTTGATTTGTGCGCGAAACGTTATTCCGGTGACGTTTTCTTTTTTGGCACGAGGCGTATCGAAGTTAAATCGTTTTAACAGCACACCAAAGTAAGGGTTATCAATTACACTTTCGAGCAATAGGGTGTCGCCATCATTTCGTGCTTGGTATTCGCCATTGAGTTCGTCACTGATCTTCCAGGTTGATAGATCAATAGATTGAGGCCCTAGGGTAAATTCACCAAATGGCGTTGTGTTGTATCCAACAATATTTAAATATTTTGTGCGTTCTTTGCTTGGGGCATCATCTTTTGGCCTAACATAACCAAAAGGGGTACTCGTATCTTTTGCATCATTTGGTGCTTCGCTAATTTCAAATTTATCGAACCACACTTGCCCCGAGCCTTGAAGTACACCAGAGTATAATAATGCCGATATGTCGGTCGTAATATCTGCAACTACTGAAAAACGTTGCCATTCAAGGTCGCTGTTAGTGCCAATAAATTTCGCTTCAGCGCGACGAGTAATGCTGTCTTCATTATCAATTAAATAAAGTCGCAGTAAGGCTTCACCATCTAAATTACTGGCTTTCACGTAACCTGATAACTCAATTCTTTGATTTTCATACGGCTTTGCATCGATCGTTTGTCTTATGGTTGCAGTACCCTCTTTACTAGGCAGTTTATTAATTAGAAATACGCTTGATTTACCATCAACTTTTTCCTTGTTTGATAGCCCATAGCGGTAATTGTTAAATGGATAAGCAAAAAAATACCAATCGTTGAGCGCAGGTTTTTCTTCCAGCGATAAAATTTGATGACTTGAGAGAAAATCAAAGTGATTTAATTGCACATTGCGATTATGGATCGCTGAATAAACGAAGGCTGTGCAACAAATAATTAGTATAAAAATCAGAGTACGAATTGCGATTGTCATTGTTGTTATTAACTCAATACAGCTTAGTCGGTGATTGTATCGTTTACGGGGAATATTTAAAACAAGCGTCAATCTGATTGCGCTTAATTTCGGCAACTATTTCGGATTTGAACGTTTGCTCTTGAAATCTCGAAACTCAACCTTATATCAAATTGCAATATAGCAAAAACCTAAGATTTTGACGGAGTTTTCAATGTCTGCCCAAAAAGAAACATTTGGTTTTCAAACCGAAGTAAAGCAACTTCTACAGCTTATGATCCACTCTCTTTATTCAAATAAAGAGATTTTTCTACGTGAACTTGTTTCAAACGCATCCGACGCAGCAGATAAACTGCGTTTTCTCGCACTAGAGAATAACGACCTTTACGAAGGTAATGGCGAGTTACGCGTTCGTATTAGCGCTGATAAAGATGCAAACACCGTAACTATCTCAGATAACGGTATTGGTATGAGTCGCGAAGAAGTGATTAGTTCACTGGGTACTATTGCTAAATCAGGTACCGCTGAATTTTTCCAAAATTTAACCGGTGACCAAGCGCGTGATTCACAGCTGATTGGTCAATTTGGTGTGGGTTTCTATTCAGCGTTTATTGTTGCTGACAGTGTGACAGTGCGCACGCGTAAAGCGGGTGAAGCGCAAGCAACTGAATGGCATTCACAAGGTGAAGGCGAATACACACTAGCGGATATCGAAAAAGCCGAGCGTGGTACTGAAATTATTCTGCACTTACGTGACGATGAAAAAGAATTTTTAGAAGAGTTCCGTTTACGTTCAATCGTAACTAAATACTCAGATCACGTATCAATTCCAGTGGAAATGTATCAAGCGCCAACGGAAGAGTCAGAAGGTCCTGATGGCGAGAAAATTCCAGCAACCCCAGGTGAGTGGCAAGCAATTAACAAAGCAACAGCGCTTTGGACACGTGATAAATCAGAAATTTCTGATGAAGAATACAAAGAATTCTATAAGCACGTTGGTCACGATTGGGAAGAGCCACTAACATGGGCTCACAATAAAGTAGAAGGTAAAACAGAGTACACAAGCCTACTTTATATTCCTAAAAAAGCGCCATTTGATATGTGGAATCGCGAACGTCAACACGGTTTAAAACTGTATGTGCAACGCGTATTCATTATGGATGATGCTGAGCAGTTTATGCCTAACTACTTACGCTTTGTTAAAGGCTTACTAGATTCAAATGACCTTCCACTTAATGTGTCGCGTGAAATTTTACAAGATAACAAAGTAACGCAAGCAATTCGTAAAGGCTGTACATCGCGTGTGCTTAAGATGCTTGATCGCATGGGTAAAAACAAGCCAGAAGAATACCAAACATTCTGGAATGAGTTTGGCCAAGTGATTAAAGAAGGTCCAGCTGAAGATATGGCGAACAAAGAAGCCATTGCTAAGTTACTACGCTTTGCTTCTACAGATTCAGACCTTGAAACACAAAATGTATCGCTTGAACAATACATTGCACGCATGAAAGAAGGTCAAGATAAGATTTATTATGTTGTGGCTGATAGCTTCCAAGCAGCGAAAAGTTCTCCACACCTTGAGATCTTCCGTAAGAAAGGCATTGAAGTGTTATTACTTTCAGATCGTGTTGATGAATGGATGATGAGCCACCTGACGGAATTTGACGGTAAACAGCTTGCATCAATTACTCGTGGTGATTTAGATCTTGGTGATTTGGATGATGAAGAGAGCAAAAAAGAGCAAGAAGCGTCTGAAAAAGAAGTAGAAGGCTTAATTGAGCGTGTTAAAACAGCGCTGGGTGATAAAGTGAAAGAAGTACGCTTTACTCACCGTTTAACAGACTCGCCAGCCTGTGTGGTTGCCGATGAACACGACATGAGCTCGCAAATGCAAAAGCTAATGGAGCAAATTGGTCAACAAGCACCTGAAACTAAGCCAGTGTTTGAGTTAAACCCAGAGCATCAACTTGTTAAGCACTTAAATGATGTGCAAGATGAAGACAACTTTGCACAATGGGCTGATGTACTGCTTGACCAAGCATTACTTGCAGAGCGTGGCAGCTTGAAAGACCCTGCAGGCTTTGTATCTCGCTTAAACAAACTAATGTTAGATTTAAGCAAGTAACCAATCTGGTTAAAAGAAAAGGGCGCTTAGCGCCCTTTTTTATTGTAAGTGTTTAATCTTTAAGTTAGTCATTTTCTTCGGTCGTTGGCGCTAACTGCTGCTTTTGCGCTTTGATTACTGTCCACGCTTCGAGCATTACTAAAACACACACGACTAACACAATAATATCTAAGGTAACTAATAACCAATTACCCGCACTGTAGTATTCTTGCAGTTTAAGTATGCCGGCGAAAAATGCCATCACTAGCACAAATAGCATGGGCACTAACGTGTAACGAGCAGGTCGCCCCATCTTTATTAACATCACAGAAATAACTAACAGTGTTAAACTGGCAAGGATTTGGTTAGTTGAGCCGAATAATGGCCAAATGATCATGCCGCCCGAACCAGACGAACCGCCTGCACCAAACGCTAAAAGTAAACAACACGCAACGGCAATAAGTGTAGCAATAATGCCATTTCTAAATGCGCTGATCTGATATATCTCGCCCCATTCTTGAATAATATAGCGCTGTAAGCGAACACCTGAATCCATTGTTGTTCCAGCAAACAATACAACCATTACAGCAAGTAAGGTAGACGCAAGTTCAGATGGAATACCCCAACCTTGGAAGATTAGGTTTGAGCCACCTTGAATAAATGCGCCGACACTGCCAGCACCGAGATGACTATATACTTCGTGCCACTCCTGCGGGCTCATTGCGAGTGTTACACCACTGACAGCAACTATGGTAATAAGGGCAAGCGAACCTTCACCAACCGCACCTAAATAACCAACGAACCGTGCATCGGTATCTTTATCTAATTGTTTAGAACTGGTGCCGCTTGACACAATACCGTGGAAACCCGATACCGCACCACAGGCAATCGTAACGAATAATAGTGGGATAATACTGGGCGTAGACTCTGCAACTTCGCTATTAAAAGCAGGTGCGGTAATGTCAGGCATAAACATAAATACGGCGCCGTAAAGTAACACTAACCCCACCAATAATTGAACACCATTAATAAAGTCACGAGGTTGTAGCAGCACCCACACAGGTAATAATGACGCAACCGCAGCATAAATAAATAGAATGATTATCCAGTTAGCTTTGTCACTTAACCCGAACATTTCTTTTGGCAGTGCCAATGGCATTTCGCTACCTGCATACACGGTTAAGTAAAGCGCCACTACTCCTAACAAACACAAAAACACTAAGTTAAAGTTGCGGCGAATTAACTGACCAATAATTAAGGCAAACACAATCGCAGCCCACGCTGGTAATACTGCTGTTGGTTGGCTAACAAATGAGTTGGCAATCACCACGCCAAATACCGCATTAACCATTAACAGCACTAAAAATACCACTATCATAAATAAAGCGCGGGTGCGTTTACCGATAACTTCTTCTGATAGTGCGCCAATTGATTTACCTTTGTGGCGACTGCTCGCCCAAAGTGCGCCCATATCGTGAACACCAGCAAAGAAAATAGTCCCGAGTACTACCCAAATAACAGCGGGTACCCAGCCCCAATAAACCGCAATGGCAGGACCAACAATCGGTGCAGCGCCAGCAACAGAGGTAAAGTGGTGACCCCAAAGTACCACTTTTTTGGTTGGTACAAAGTCAACGCCATCATTAATTTGATGAGCAGGGGTAATGTACTTGTCATCCATTTGGAAAATGCGACTTGCAATAAACTTAGAATAGACAAACCAGCCAAACAGCATGCCGATAATGCCGAGCAATACAATAACGACAGATTGCATAGGTGTTCCTTATAATTGATTGTTATTTAAACCAGCTTAAAGCAGCATGTTGTAAAAGCAAGTGTTTGGCCTGAGACTTTGGCATAACACGGCGCTATTTATTTCGCTTTGACTTAAGCTTCTTTATATCTTTAGCTTGATTATTAGGGCCTGTTGACCTTTGCTGTTCTATTTTTGTTCTTTTTGAGCGTGCTTTTATCGCGGCGCTCGATGTGTGGCCTAGCAATCTAAGCGAATATCGAGCAACAATGAGAAAAGTGCGCTCAAAAGAACCGTTCGGCAGCGCTTGATTGGCTTTTCTACTGTGTTATCTGCTGACTCACATAGAATAACTATGCCACGCAGCCTCTGCCTTGTATAAAACCCAATCAAACTGCTGCAAAAACGAACTTGAAAGGTCAACAGACCCTAAACAAAGCTCGCCAGCCCTTAAGCAAAAATACGCGAAATAATGGCTTTGCAGTTACTTGGTTAAACAAAGGTTAAACTTTTGGCTAATCACTATTGAGAATCAACTGCCACTGTGAAAGAATTCCCCCAATTAAAAAAACATCTTGAGGAAAAGTCATGCGCATTATTCTTTTAGGAGCGCCAGGTGCAGGTAAAGGTACGCAAGCACAATTTTTAATGGATAAGTACGGTATCCCACAAATTTCGACAGGCGATATGTTACGCGCTGCGATTAAAGAGGGTACACCACTTGGTCTTGAAGCTAAAAAAGTAATGGATGCAGGCCAGCTTGTTTCTGATGAAATTATCATTGGCCTAGTAAAAGAGCGTGTTGCTAAAGCTGACTGTGAAAACGGTTTCCTATTAGATGGTTTCCCACGCACAATTCCTCAAGCAGATGCAATGAAAGAAAACGGCATTACAGTTGATCACTGTATTGAGTTTGATGTTGCAGATGAAATCATTGTTGAACGTATGGGCGGCCGTCGTGTACACCCAGGTTCTGGTCGTGTTTATCACGTTGTTTACAACCCACCTAAAACAGAGGGTAAAGACGACGTAACAGGCGAAGACTTAATTATTCGTGATGACGACGTAGAAGAAACAGTACGTAAGCGTTTAGCAATTTACCACGAACAAACTAAGCCGTTAGTTGATTACTACCGTGCTGAAGCAGACGCAGGTAACACGCAGTACCACAAATTAGATGGTACACAAGCAGTTGAAGCAGTAAGTGCACAACTTGCAGATTTACTGGGCTAATACCCAATAAATAAAAAACCGCCATCTCGGCGGTTTTTTTATATCTGAACGTTAATTATAACTTCTTAAGAGCTGACTCTACTGATACATAATCAGGTTCTTTTGCTAAATTAGTCACTAACTGCTTGTAAACAATCTTGTGGTCTTTATCTAAGATGATCACACCGCGCGCTAATAACCCCATATCTTGGATTAGCAAGCCATAGTTTTGGGCAAACTCACGCCATACCGCGTCTGATAAAGTATGCATTTGGGTAATGTTTTCGGCCTTACAAAAGCGGCTTTGTGCAAATGGTAAATCCATACTGATAGTAAGCATCACCACATCACTGTAATTCGCTGCAAACTTATCATTGAAGTGTTTTGTTTGTAAGCTACACACACCGGTGTCTAGGCTTGGTACTGTGCTAATAAGCACTGCTTTTCCTTCAAAGTCGCTTAAAGAGACTGGTGCAAATTTATTGTTTGCCGCTTTGAAATCGGGCGCTTGTTGTCCTAGTTCAACCGCATTACCACGCAAGGTCAGCATTTTACTGTTGGCTGAAATTTTACCAGAATCAGTTTGATTCAGAGGTAATTGATATTGCGCTGCCGCTAGGTTTAAAGACAAAAGAGATGCGCTAATTAAACCCGTTAACGTCATTAAATTTTTTAACATAATAAAAACACAGTTTCTGCTATAAGTAATGTTAATTTAGCACACGTGTAAGACACTGATAAAGTGATAATAATACTTATCTGTTAGCGGCTTTAAGCGAACAGTTCAACGCGTTACAATTTGATTAAATTGGTAACTTTGTGAACGAAACTTTTGTAATTTGTTACAATTTTTAGCACAATAGTCGTAGATTTCATGCAGTGCTAGTTAAAACCTACTTCCTGCTCTAAACTTATAAAGACAAAAAATAAGAGTGATAGTATGGCAACCCCAGTTTTAATATGTGATGACTCTCGTTTGGCGCGGCGACAGCTCGCTCGTTCGCTACCAGATGATTGGGACATACAAATTGAATACGCTGAAAATGGTCTTCATTGTTTAGAGCAAATAAAAGCGATTCAACCTGAAATTCTGTTTCTCGATCTTAATATGCCACAAATGGACGGCTACGAAGTGCTGCAAGCAATCAAAGCAGAGAATTTGCATGTGCTGGTGGTGGTGGTGTCTGGTGATATTCAGCCAACAGCCCATGAACGAGTGATGGCACTGGGGGCAATTGATTTTATCACTAAGCCGTGTGATGGCGCTAAGCTAGAAGAGATTATTGAAAAGCATGGCATTAAAGATAAAGCCATGCGCGAACGCTTGCAGCATTCTCTTGGCGAGCAACTCGATCCTGAACTGCGAGATATCTATCAAGAGATCACTAACGTAGCGATGGGACAAGCGGGTAACTTATTAGCACGTTTGCTTAATGTCTTTGTTGAACTACCTATTCCTAACGTTAACGTATTAGAAGTCAATGAGCTTTCAATGGCGCTGCAATCAATCGATACCAATGCGTCCACATCTGGTGTTTGTCAAGGCTTTATAGGCGGTGGCGTATCGGGTGAAGCATTGTTACTACTCAATGATTCAAGTTTTGTTGAAATCGCATCTTTAATGAATTACGAAGGTGAACTGAATCAAAAAGTGGAACTAGAGCTGTTAATGGATGTGGGGAATATTCTCATTGGCGCAGTATTAACGGGACTTGCTAAGCAGCTTGATATGCACTTTTCACAAGGGCACCCTGTGGTAATGGGGCAGCACTGTAACGTAGCCGATTTAGTCAGTACTAACCAAGATCGTTGGCAGCGTACGTTAGCAATTGAGATCAGTTACGGCATTGAAAATCACAACGTAAACTGTGATCTAATGCTGTTATTTACTGAAGACTCACTAAAAACACTCAAGTTTAAAACACAATACTTATTAGAAGACTAACACTATGAGCGTAGACTTTGAACTCAATGAAATTCACTGGATGATGGATATGTTTAACACCATAGACGTCGGTTTGGTGGTGTTAGACAGAAAATACAATATTTGTGTTTGGAATGGCTTTATGGAAGCTCATTCTGGTTTGTTACCCAGTGCGGTAAAAGGTAAAGACGTATTTGATGCTTTCCCAGGCATCGATGAAACATGGTTTCGCTCGAAGGCCGAATCGGTATTTGTGTTAAAAACTCGTTCTTTCACCATTTGGGAACAGCATCCGTATATTTTTAAGTTTAAAAATTACCGACCAATCACCGGTAAAGCGGATTACATGTACCAAAATGGCACTCTTATTCCGCTGACGAACACCACAGGCGAAGTTTCTCACTTGTGCGTGATTATTTACGATGTGACTGATGAGGCGGTTAACAAACTAGAGCTTGAACAAGCGAACGCAAAACTAGAAGAGTTAAGCCGAGTTGATAGGTTAACGAACCTTTATAACCGTGGTTTTTGGGAAGAAAGCTTTTCAAAAGAATTTAAGCGTCAGCAACGCAGTCAGGCAAAAAGTTGCTTGTTAATGTTCGATATCGATCACTTTAAAAAGATCAATGATTTATTTGGTCACCAAGGTGGCGATGCGGCGCTGTGTTTCGTGTCACAAACGTTGAAAAAAGTGCTGCGCGAGTCGGATGTAGCAGGGCGTTATGGCGGTGAAGAATTTGCTGTAACGTTAGTGGATACCGACTTAGATGGCGCCAAAGTATTTGCCGAACGTTTGCGTAAAACCATAGAAGATGCGGTGATCCATTACGAAGAGTCGGAAATCACGCTTACTATAAGCATAGGTATTGCGCAGTTTGATGGTAAATATACAAAATACGAACAGTGGATTGAAGACGCCGATAAAGCACTATATCGTTCAAAAGAAGCAGGGAGAAACACCATTAATGTGGCGTAATTCTGCTGGCTTAGCGTTAGCAAGTTAACATACTTACTAACGCTACTAGCTTACTTACTCAGCTAAAATACCCCAACCGTCGCCGTAGCCATTAAGCGGATTAGCAACCGATTCTAGGTAGTTCTCTAAATCAGTAATAAGCTGATGGTCTGGTACCATTTCAACACTCACTAACACTTCAAACACCCCCGTGTCTGGGCATTTTTGTTGTTTGGTATTAGGTGCAAGATCGTCCTCGCTAATAACTTTGGCAAACTTGTCTGCATCACTGACTTTTTCAAAAAGAATAAAAAAGTCTAGCGTGTGTGTCTTGGTTAAATCGACACCTTCTTGGTGCATCTCGGCCAAAATTTGCCCATTGTCGTCTGTTGGAAAATCCATCAAGGTACTCACGTAATAATTTATAGCGCTAAGTTTACTGCGTGCGTGAAACGGGGTAAATATGTAATCGTGAATGTTTTTGTTTATTCGCACATTTTGGCAGGTTAGAATAGGTACGGTTGATTTTTGACGTTCTATTTTTGTGCTCGTTGAGCGTATTTCTATTACGGAGTTTGATGTTTCGCCTTGTAATTTACGTGAGCTTCAATAACTAAAGATTGATGCGCGTTTATAGAATCAATCGCCTCCGAATTCATAATTAAAATTAATTGAGTATAAATTGTTCCGCAGCATTATTATTTTTACAGTGTTATGTTTGTTCTCTTGCTCAGTATTGGCATCGCCAATTGTTTCGAGCATTACTGTAAAAACAGACAACGACGGGCTAAAACGCAACGTCGAGTTATATTTAAATGAACTCAAACAACAGTCATTTTCTCCAAGTATCATTAAAAAAGCCAAAACGCTTACGCAAAATGCGTTAAAACCGTTTGGTTATTACTTACCAACCATTGACGTTAAAGCAGAAGATGACGGCGGGAAAGTACGCCTCGTTGTTAATGTCGATGCAAAAACGGTGACACAAATTAGCCAGCTCGATATTCAGATTTTCGGTGACGCTGCAAAGCAAAAAGAAATTAACGAACAGATTGCAAAGCTTAACTTGGCGGTTGGTCAGGCGCTTAATCATAGCGCGTATGAAAAAGCAAAAAGCCAGATAAGCTCTGTGCTTTTCGAATATGGTTATTTTGACACAAAGTGGTTAAAGCATGCCATTGAAGTACGCCGTGGTACTTACAGCGCGGTTATTCGCTTACATGTGGATTCGGGAATTCGCTATAAATTTGGCCCTGTTGTGCTAGACAAAGAAATAAAAGCGTACGAGTTGGTGCATCGTTTAAATCCAATGGTTGTTGGCAATCCATATGATAACAACACGGTAACTGATTTTAATATTCAACTGTCAAATATGCCTTACTTTAAAAGTGTGCGTGTTTATCCCGATATTATTAATCGTGAAAATGGTGAGATCTCGGTTATCGTGCAACTGCTGCATAAACCTGAGAACAGTTTCGAGGTCGGTGGTGGTGTAAGCACCGACGATAACGGTTTAAAGTTACGGTTTAAATGGACTAAACCATGGATCAGCGAAAATGGCCATTACCTTGAAACCAATATTGAAGCCAGTCAAGTAGACCCACAAGCACGTATTAGCTATACCATTCCGGTGAACGATCCGAATA
Organism: Pseudoalteromonas sp. NS-SX12; assembly: GCF_057367955.1. Classification (NCBI taxonomy): domain Bacteria; kingdom Pseudomonadati; phylum Pseudomonadota; class Gammaproteobacteria; order Alteromonadales; family Pseudoalteromonadaceae; genus Pseudoalteromonas; species Pseudoalteromonas sp. NS-SX12. Next base: position 2,148,563 of record NZ_CM170634.1, read on the forward strand.
ATGATGTTTGGCGTTTTGGCGCGGGTTATATTTATGACGATAACAAACTATCCCGAAAAGCAACGGTGCAAGCACAACGACAATGGCTTACAGACAGTAATTGGATCCGTACCGCGTTTTTAAAGTATGAAATCGAAAATTACGAAATAGACAGCACGCATTATCACAGCAATATGGTACTGCCGGGCATTAGTTACGCAAGAAAACGTACGTTAGGTGGAACTACGCCATATTGGGGTGAGCAGTTGTTAATTTCCACCGAATTTGCCAGCGAAAGCCTCGCATCCGACACAGACTTAGTAAAAGTGCAGCTATTAGGTCAACGCCTTACCACTTTTGCTGAACGCCATATGCTATTTGGCCGCATTAATATAGGCGCCATAATCACTGACGATATTAATGATGTGCCAATTTCGATGCGCTTTTTTGCTGGTGGTGATAAAAGTATTCGCGGTTATCGTTACGAGTCAGTAGCACCAAAAATTAATGATCAAGTTGTTGGAGGGCAGTACTTAGCGACTACCAGTGCCGAATATAACTACCGCTTTTTACCGAATTGGCGGGCCGCGTTATTTATTGACGCCGGTACTGCAACCAACGATTTCGAAGATAAAATTCAGGTAGGTACAGGCCTTGGTTTGCGATGGTTAACGCCAATTGGCCCGGTAAGAATTGATTATGCCTTTGCTGTTACTGATGACACGCGTACAGGTCGCTTTAGTATTACCATAGGGCCAGAAATATGAGTGAAACGATAACTAAAACCACGCTTACGAAAACGGTTTTACGCGTGTTTCGTAATCTATTTTGGTCTTTGTTAGTACTGCTTATTGGATTAGTCGCGCTGGTATTCAGTGGTGTTGGTAATCAACTGATAGTTTACGGTGCAAACAAACTAGTACCTAATCTTTCTATTTCCATGAAAGACGATCCTTTGTTACGCGGCGGTCAGTTTAGCGTTAATTATAAAAATGAACAGTTAGCGCTTACGTTAGTTAATGCGCAGCTTGATGTGCGTTTTTATAGTTGTGCGGCGATATGTGTGAAGCAGTTTAATGCGCAATCTGTAGCGGTTGAGTTAGCAGCAAGTAACAATACCCAAGAGCCTGATACGCAATCGCCACTTGGCAAAATAGAGCTGCCAGTGTCGCTAGCGGTAAAAACATTTTCAATAAAATCATTTCGTTTCACCCAAGGCGAGTTGGCGCTTGATGTCAGTGAGTTTTTTACCCAACTTAATGCGCAAAAGAGTGAACTGACCGTTGAACGCTTAGCAGTAAATAAGATTAAGTTAGCGTTGCCTACACAAGATAAAGAAACCAGTGCTACAAAAACAACATCGCCAATAACGATGCCAAAAATATCGCCACTGCACTTTGAACCCCCACTTGATTGGCAAATAAACGCGCTGCGTGTATCGCAATTTGAGCTAGTTCAAGCAGACGCATCGCAAGTGATCCACAATGTATCGTTGCAGGCAAAGCAGCAAGCAAGTGATTTAAATGTTATTCACTTAAGCCTTGATTATCAGGACATCAGTGCGGCACTGAACGGCGCGTTGTCACTAGCAAACCATAACCCAATAAGCTTAACCGCAACCGTTGAACACCCAAAACACGCTATTAAGGCGAATCTTGAAGGTGATTTAAGTGCATTAACAATAAGCAGTGAATTAACGGGCTTATACAGTGCATCACTTAATGGCAGTGCATCGCTGCTGAATGAGCAATTACCGTTTGAACTGAACGTTTTATCAAAGCACTTAGAGCTAGTACAAGACGATAAAACAATCGCCGTAGATGACGCAAGCGTTAGTGCAAAAGGCGATTTGACCGCTTTTGATTATAGTTTGAACACAAAGCTAAGTGTTACAGATATGCCAAAGCTTGCGATTGATGGTGAGGGCAAAGGTAACTTCTCTGAACTCAATATTGAACGCTTGGGTATCGAAAGTGAAAAAAGTACATTAACACTCGCAGGTAAGGTCAATTGGCAACAAGGGGTTGATGCCTCTATTTCAGTATTATCTGAGAATATTAGTACTGAGGAATTTTTGCCTTCGGTTGCCTCTAACTTGGCGCTAAAAGGTGACTTGGCGGTACGCGCAAATGGTAACGAGTGGCAACTCGATATTCCGGAATTTGCAGTTGCCGGTCAAATAAACAATGCGCCTATCGATGCGATTGTTGCGATGAACGTTGATGATAGCCTAAAAGCGTCAATATCTCAGTTACAGATTACCAGTGACAAAAACCAATTAACGTTACACGGTGAAATAACAAAAGAGTGGGATATTTCAGGTAACCTGAATTTAGTAAACCCCGATAGGCTTGACCCAAGGTTGTCAGGACACGGAAACGCTGAGTTTAAAATTACCGGCGAACTCGAAAAACCAAAAGCGCGCTGGCAAGCAAATTTAAAACAGTTGGCATTTGAAGAGTACCGAATTGATGCGCTAAGCAGTGAAGGCCATGTTGATGTTGCAAAAAATTATTTAAGTAAGATTGCATTTGATGCCAAAGGGATCTCACTTGATGATCAGCCAATTCATGCGGTTTCCGTTTTGATAGAGGGCGACTTAAAGCAACATTTGGCTAAGCTATCGTTAGAATCTGAAACAGTAAATGCAAAATCACAAATTAACGGTGGTTTAATCAACAACCAATATGCTGGTAGCGTAAATAAGCTGGCGCTTAAAAATCAAAAAATCAATTTAACCAATCAGCAAGCGATAGATTTCAGTTATCACGTAAACTCAGGGCAAGTTAATGTTAGCGAACATTGCTGGCAAGGCACCAATACAGCCTTTTGTTTAAAACCTTTAACCGCATCGGCCGAGCAAGGTGAATTATCGTTAGCATTAACGCACTTTGATCTTTCTGTATTAACGTTAGCGCTTCCTAAAACCATAACGCCTACAGGCCAATTAGTCGGTCATTTAGATGCACGCTGGCAAAATGGCAAGTTATTGAGTTTAAATAGTGAGATAAAATCCAGCGATGTTAATTTTGCAATCAACGAAAGCTTTATTAAAACGCAAGTACCAATCGAACAGTTTTATTTGAACGCTAAGGCGGACCAAAAAAGCGTAATGCTAGACGCAAACTTAGCATCGTCCGTGCTCGGCAACATTATTAGTGATATCGATATTACTGATGTGACCGGAAAACGTGCGTTAACCGGCAAAATACAATTACAAGCGCTCTATTTTAGTAATTTAACCGGCTTTAGCCAGCAAATTGATAAGCTCGACGGTGAACTTAATGCCGATGTTACCTTATCAGGTAGCGCGTTTTCGCCACAAATAAACGGAAAACTAGCTCTGCAAGGGCTTGCGTTTCTCGCGCCATGGACACCATTGAGCATTGAACAAGGCAATATGGCTATAAACTTTAATGATCATAGTGCTAATCTCAACGGCGAATTATTTGATAGCAATAAAGGCAGCTTAGCGCTTGATGGCCAAGCAAATTGGCAAGGCGAACCGAGTGCGAGTGCCAATATTAAAGGCAATGGTTTTAAAATCGCCCTTGAGCCTAATTTGTGGTTTGCAATATCACCAAATATTAATATGACCTATGAACAGCAATTCGCCAATATCTCAGGGCAAGTACGTGTCGTTGATGGCCGCATTAAAGTAAAAGAACTACCTGAAGGTGCTGTAAGCGTTTCCGATGATGAAGTTATTGTCGATGCTGCTAAACAAACGAAGAAACCGTTACCAATTCGCTACGGTATCGACCTTTCAGTTGTCATTGATGACAATGTGCGTATTGATTCGTTTGGTTTACGTTCAAAGTTAAAGGGCGATGTGCTGTTTAAACAAGTGGGCGATACGCCGCTGATTGCAACGGGTGAAGTGGCGTTATTAGAAGGTTACTATCGCGGGTTAGGGCAGGAGCTACAAATCGAAAAAGGGCAAATCGCCTTTAATGGTGCGGTTGATAAACCGCTACTGAATGTAAGAGCCATTCGTAATCCTGACCTTACTGAAGACGGTGTTATCGCCGGCATAAAACTTACAGGTGGTGTTGAACAACCACGCCTTGAAGTATTTTCAGATCCCAAAATGGATCAAGCTATGGCGTTGTCTTATTTATTGTCAGGGCGTCCGCTTAGCGATTCTAATTCATCGAGTGATGGCATGTTAACCCAGCTTTTATTATCGCGCGGTCTTGCGCGTGGTGAGGGCAGTATTACAAAAATCGGTGAAGCAATCGGTATTGAAGATGTGTCGTTATCATCACGCGGCAGTGGTGAAGAAACCAAAGTAGAGATTTCAGGTTATGTCGCGCCCGGCATTCAAGTGCGATACAGTATTGGCATATTTGATTCGATGAGCGAAGTTGCAGTGCGTTATCAATTACTACCAAAACTGTATATTGAAGCGATTAGTGGCCTAAATGATTCGCTCGATATTTTATATAAATTTGATTGGGACTAATAATGATAAGAAAAACCCTAATATCGCTGGTTGTAGGCGCGTTGGCTGTTACCAGCACAGCAAGCCAAAGCAATGATAAACCATTATCACCTGCCAAAGTGATAGCACAATCAAGCCAAAGTGAATGGCGTGCGCTCGATTTAGAAAACACGTTAATACTATCGCTAAACACTGGCGATGTAGTAATTGAACTAAACCCGTTGCTCGCTCCTAATCACGTTGCTAACTTTAAAAAGTTAGTACGAGAAGGGTTTTATAAAGACTTAAATATTTATCGTTTTGTCGAGGGCTTTGTTGCGCAAGGTGGTGATATTTCAGAAAAGAAACAACCGAAAACAGCCAGCAAATCCATCGCCGCGGAATTTACAAAAACAACACAAAAGCCAATCGCGATTCAGCTTGTGGATCCACAAGATGGTTATGCTGATAAAACTGGATTTTTAAATGGTTTTGCTGTGGCGCAAAATGCGGCGAGCACCCAAACATGGCAAACCCACTGTATTGGCAATTTTGCCATGGCAAGAGGCAACGAGCTTGATAGTGGTGGTACAGAGTTTTACATGATTTTGGGCAATCACCGTTATTTAGATTTAAATATCACATCGTTTGGACGCGTTGTAACGGGTATTGAGCATATTCAACGACTAGATAGAAAAGCAAAAACGACGATTGAAGATGTTAGCTTTAATCCAATTCGCAATTTTGTTGTGGCAGCAGATTTAAGCGATTCGCCAGCACATAATATTGAAGTGATGAAAACCAATAGTGATAGTTTTAAGCGGTATATTGAATCACGACGCAATCGCCCGGAACCTTGGTTTCACCACCAAGCAAATTACATCGATGTCTGTGGCTTAAACGTGCCTAAACGCGCAAAAACCACAGAAAAATAAAGATAGTTTAAGTAACCGCTTATTGGCGGTTACTTTTTAACTTAAATTGTGTTGTCGTAAAATCGGTAGAGCGATACGGGTTGATATCTAAACCACCACGACGCGTATAGCGTGCAAATACTTCAAGTTGCGTCATCGAAAACTTATTCTGAATATCGCAAAACAAGCGCTCGACACATTGTTCGTGAAATTCGTTATGATTTCTAAATGAAATAAGGTACTTGAGTAAACTCTCATGGCATATTTTTTTGCCGGTATAGCGGATCACCACCGATGCCCAATCTGGCTGTGATGTGATCAAGCAGTTAGACTTTAATAAATGGCTATACAGTGTCTCAGTCACAATCTCATTGCTCGCATCGGCCTTGAGTAGCTCGGTATTGAGATCGTATTCACTTACTTCAATATCTAAATCATCTAAGCACGTGCCAGTAAATGGGGTTGGCATTAAGCAATCGAAATCGTCTGCATTGAAAAGTTTTACAACCACATCGCAATTTGCTGCTTTAGATAAATCGCTGGTTAGAATTTGCTGAACCTGCGCCATAGAATCAAATTTAGTTTGGTTAAAGCTGTTTAAATACAGTTTAAATGACTTTGATTCTATAATATGGCTGCTGGTGGCTGGGAAAATGAACTCAGCAACAGCTACGACTGGCTTACCTTTTTGATTTAACCAAGAAAGCTCATAGCCTGTCCATGTATCTTCGCCTTTAAATGGCAATGCACTTTCATCGATATTTAAATCGTCGCGATTAAGTTTTCGTGCAATGGGAAACAGTAACGATGCATCGTAACTGTCTTTATATTCGGTTTGTTGTCCGAGTAATGCACCTTTTAATTCAGGCGCGTCTTGGTAATGTGACATAATCAGATTAAAATCGGTAAAATAATTAACTATTGTAACGAATAAATTGGGCAAAGGCAGTATGTCAATTAGCGAAAACTTACAACGCGTGTACACGGAAATTACGCAATTAGCACAGCAAAAAACAGGGCAGGCACCACGCGTGTTTCACGATAGCGATTGGCCAAGTCCATGTGAAATACCAAATAGTGTCGAAAATGATTCGGTTGCTTGGCAGCAAGTGGCGCAAAACGGCAATATGCGAGGTTTAGAAAAAGCCCTTGAAACAAAATTTCCGGCGGCACTTCAGGCCTATTTTGGCAGCTTTTACAGCGATAATTTATTTGCCAGCTATCAAGAGCATAATCTTTGTTTATTGCAAGCTTGGAGCGAACAAGACTTTGATCGTTTACAGCAAAATATAACCGGCCATGTGCTTATGAAGCGTCGATTAAAACAAGCTGATACGGTGTTTTTTGCAACCTGTGAAGAAGATGATTTGCTACTTGTAATGAAATTAGAGGATGCAAGTATCTGGCTTGAATACCTTGGCAAAGAACCACATCATAAATTAGCAGACTCAATGGAAGCATTTTTAGCTGACTGCTCTGGTCTCTACTACGCACAATAACGTTTAATATCAAGGTGATTAACTATGTGGTCGTGCTTGCGAGCCAAAGCACCATCACCTACGATGAAAAATTGCCGTGACAGCAACAGCCAAACTTTTCATTCCGTTGCAGAATCGTTTTTTGTTTAAGTAATAAGGCGCGCTTTGCGCCTTATTACTGTTTTGAAGTTACTGAAAGTCCCATGAAATATTAGATACCAGCTCACAGGTATCACAGCGAAAATCGAACAAGCCAAACCATGGCTCCTCTAAGCGCCAATCACCGTCACATTTAGGACATTTACGCGACAACTCTTGCTCTTTTGATAACCCGCCCACTCGGTATAAATAGTAATACACCGGTTTTTTCGTAAGGAAGCGAATGCGCTTTGATAAATCCATACCGCGTCTAAAAAGGTCACTATCAATATCGGCTAATTCTTTAATTGCTGCAAATTCGCAGCGTGTTGCACCATTGATTTGAATTTGGTCGCAGGCTTGCCAATCTTCTTGCCACTTTAGCAGGGCTTTGAAGTCACCATTGGCAACAGCAGGCACTTTATATAGTGGTACGGGCATAAAGTCGTCACCACAGTATAGCGGGCTACAGGTATGCAAATAGGTAGTATATAAAATATAGCTCGATGGCGATGAGCAAGCGTCAGAGCCATTGGAATGAATATCTTGCCCAATTACTTTTACTTTTGGCTGTAATAAGCCAGCTTCATTGAGTTTCTCTAAGCTAAATTTTACAAACGGACTGTGATTTAACGGATGCAGTGCGTCTTCTTCTGGGCACATAACACGGGTAATAAAAAAGCCATCTTTTAGCGTTGTTGGAAATTCTTCCCCGATAATTTGGCCATTAAAGCGCAGTGCATTAACTAAACGCACTATGGCTTGTTCAGCCGCATCGAGTGTGGTGTCTTGATAGCAATCAAAGGTAAGGTCGACAATGTACATGGGATTATTTATTTTCTAGCAGGGATAACAATTTATCGAGCTTAGCTTCGATACGATCGAGTTGCGTTTGCGACGCACTTGAGGTTTGTTCTGGCTGTTGCACTTGCTTTAGTGTTTGACGTTCAAAATCGCTTGGGTTTTGTTTATAACGTGCAAGCACATCAATAATGATAGGCATTGGCACCGGTTGAGGTAAATTTGCTTTTACGAGTGCAACGTTGGGTTGCTTGTTGGCAGCTAACAGCTTACTGATAGTTGCGATGACGATATCTTGCATAAATGTGCCCTTTTTAAACCATTAGGCAATTTTACTGTAATCTAACGGAGCAGGCTATCGAGTTGATCGATAATTTCACACCAATCAGCGTCTTGCTCGATTGATTCTTTAATAAAGCTCGCTTGGCTTTGGCTCCAAAATGGCGCATCGGCAAGTATTAGGCTTGGTGAAATTTTATGGGTAGCGATAAATTGTTCAATCGCTTCATCTGTCGAATCGAGCCCAAGTTGTGAAAACAGATCATTCATTGCATGTGAACCTGATTCCATAATATTGCTCCTATGTTTGCTAAAGAAGGTTGTTTTAACGCTATAACTATAGAATAGCTCAAATAATGTGCTAACTTGAAGTGTGAACAATAATAATAAAGGAAGATATTATGGCCGACGAAACATTAGCAACCCCAGCGTTAGATACCGCATTAAAAGCCAGCTATTTAACCGCAGAAGACTGCAAAATCGCAGCAAGTGTATTGTATCAAGCGTATCACGATGATGAGTTATTTCAGCAAATCTTGGGATACGATAAAGCAAATAAAGGTGCTTACGAGAAAAAACTCCGCTTATTAATACGTGAAGAGCTAGCCAGCTTTTGGCAAAGCCATCAGCATATTATCGGCGTATTTGCCGGTGACAATTTGCTCGCGGTTAGCTGTGTGCAAAAAGCCAATGATGCTTTAGCTGCGGACAGAGTATGGCACTGGCGCTTAAAATTAATGCTTAACACCGGGGTATTATCTACCAATCAGCTTATCGAAAAAGAAAAAGCAATCCACCAAGCCGTCGCAAGCTTCTCTAACTGCTGCTTTATTAGCTTATTTGCAGTCGATCCTCATGTGCAACACCAAGGTATCGGCCGCTACTTATTAAGAGCAATTGATGACGTTGTTAAATCTGATGGGGCGCAAGCAAGTGCGGTGTTCATTACACGGGAACGTTTTCACGATTTATTTATAAGTGAAGGTTACCAAGGTGAAACTGAACTTACATTTACCAAAGTGTCTGGAAAACTGTTTGTTAAGCAAAAGGGCTAAGTCGCTTTCTGACAAATAGTGTGTAAGAAATATCTCACAATGATGTGAGTTTGTGATGCTTTAAGTGCTGTAAATAGCACTTATTTTCATTTAACTCTATGTAATAAAAGAAAAATTATAATATGTATAAAAGATTAATAAATTTAGAATCAATTTACCTCATTACATTAGTCACAAATTCTCACTATTATTAACATCAACAAGGAAGCAAACATACAGGAAGTATGTTTTATGCCAAGGAATGGAATTTAGGCATAGATACAGGGCGTATCAAGGGAGCAAAGGACAAGGATGCAGGGATGGCGGTGCACTAAATGAGTTAGTGTTTTGCAAAGATGCAAAAGGGATAAACGCAGGAGCGTTTAAAGGATGGTTTAGGAAAAACCAAAATACAGGGAAAGGCTAGGAGCAAAGAGGACACCTCAGGATGAGGGTAGGAATTGGGACAAGGATAGCCAGGGAAGCATGGATTGGTTTCCTTCAATGGATGAGAAATGGATGTGCGAAAGCATAAATGGTGATGGATAACCAGGGAAAAATGGATGTTTTTTCGAATTTGAGGCGCGGCATTATGTTGCGCCTTAGCTTTTTCTGACGTACTAAAAATTAGTTTATTTTATGTGGCGGCACATCAACACTAATTACTTTGTCATTTTCTAAATTAACGACGCCATTGTAACTGTCTTCGCCATTGCTCGAAAACTCCCAAACAAAAGTTGATTTAAGCCCTGGTTTTCCATTTTTTAAAATACCAATACGTTTTTTGGTACACGCAATACTAAGAAACTGTACATTCAGTTTTTCGCTATGGCGATTGGCATATTCTCTTGCACTTTCAGCAGCTTGTCGGTCAAGCCAAAATAAGTAGATCAGTGTAGCAACAGCCAGAATAAGCCAGATTGACGCCATAACGTTACCTAATAATTATTGTTGAAATAGTTTTCCAATTGCACGCGAAAGGGCTTCGCTTCTATTTTGCATTCGGATCATTGCTAACATATGAGGGCGTAAACTTGGAATTGCAACAAGATCAGCAAAAATGCCAGCAAAAACATCTTGGTCGTGTTCTGATGCAAGGTAATCCATAAGAGCGACAACATGATTTGCGAGCACATGCCAGCAGCGCCCTGTGAGCGTTAATACGGTATCAAGGTTAAGCAAGGTTGGTGTCGTTACTAACTTTGCGACAGCACGTTCTAAAATACCCGTGGCAGAAGTATTTGACATCATGCGTAAGTAGTTAATGATATTTTCACTGTTTTGTTGTTTAACAGCGTTTTCAAACTGAACGTACAACGCTTCCGTTAAAGCAACCGAAATTGCACTGTGTTCAAGGGTTGCAGCCAATGAATTAACAACGGGCTGTGGTAACTGATCTAATGCTTTTATTAAGTTGTCTTGATTGGTATCTGTTAAGCGCATTGCAAAATCAGCTATGCCTTGCAAGCCAAGTTGCTGCCATTCATTAAAACCAAGCTTACCGCTAAAATAAAGTTCTACATGTTCATAGTAGGCTGATGCGCTTTGTTTTAGTTCTTTTTTAATAATGGCATTAAACGCAGCGAGTTTATTTGCGTTTGGTGTAAATACATACGGGTTATTATCGAGCTGGCTTTGCGCTTCGTCATTGCCTGTAAGTTGATTTCCAAGTGCCTCGAGTACCATTGATGCAAAATGATTGCGGCTTGCTTGAACCAGTTTACTTTGTTCGTCGAGCGGCATTTTCAAAAACCAAATGTAGGGCGTTTCTGTCTCGTGGCTATTCCAAAATTGAATCGCTAAAAACGCATGTTGTTGCAATGGAAATGGATAGGGGATTTGATTATTTTCTATTTGCGAAAATGTTTGCTTATCAATTTTTTGAATGCGGCGACCCATGTCAAAAACGCGCCATGTGGTGCCTGCATTATCAAGAAGTTCGCCAAGGCTTGAGATAGTGTGTTGCATTAATAATTATCCATTCGAGCATTTTGCTCATTATACAATGAAAAGCAGCGAAGTTTTGATAAAATACGTGAATAGCTAAGTAATATAACACCGATATGATCATTCAACTGCTCGACGAATTAAGTGACACGTTAAAAGTACATCAACTGTGGTCAAACACACCACCAAATACTGCAGCATTCGCATCTACTGCGCCATTTTGTTATGACACAATGCGGTTTGAACAATGGTTACAATTTGTATTTATTATCAAAATGAAGCAACTCGTTGCCGCAAATCAACCGTTGCCAAAAGGTGCCAATATCACGCCGATGGCAGAGCAAATGTTAGGCGATTATCCAAAAGTGATTGATGTGATTAAAAAATTAGATAAGGCGCTTAATTAATGTTTGGTGAATTACCGATTTTATATCGTGATGAACACTTTATTGCGATTGATAAACCGTCGGGTTTATTAGTGCATCGCTCTTTTTTAGATAAACGTGAAACTCATTTTGCGATGCAGATGCTACGCGACCAAATTGATCAACATGTGTTTCCGCTTCATCGGTTAGACAGGCCTACTTCTGGCGTGTTGTTATTTGGTTTAAGTAGTGATGTAGCGCGTACCGCAAGTTCACTCTTTTCAGAGCATAAGATCAGCAAGCGGTACTTAGCGCTAACCCGTGGTTTTGCGCCAGAGTCGTTACATGTGGATCATGCACTCAAATACAAACACGATAAGATTGCCGATAAGTTTGCCGATAAAGAAAAACCAGCGCAAGAAGCACAAACCGACTTTAAGTGTTTACACCAAGCTGTGATCAATAAACCACTTGGTAAGTTTCCAACGGTGCGTTATTCACTGGTAGAGTGTTTACCAAAAACTGGCCGCAAGCACCAAATTAGGCGCCATTTAAACCATATTAATCACCCCATTTTGAATGATGCAAATTACGGTGATAACAAGCAGAATCATTTTTTCCAGCAAGAGTTTGGCTTAAATCGCTTGATGTTATTTGCTAAAGAACTCACTTTTGAGCATCCCTTTAGTAAGCAGACAATTCATATTGAGGCCTCAATAGGCGAGCCGGAGCTTGAATTATTTAAGCGCTTAGGCTGGCCAGGTGAAGAGAAAGATTATCGGTTGCTAAAATAACACCTGATTGCCTAAACTGTTTTAGTGCCAGCTTTATTGATTTGGGAGTAAGTTAACTACCTCATTTGCAAGGTTAAAGATGTGGGGCATTACCCATTAATAAAGTTGGTTTAGGGAACTAACACTAGGAGAAAAAATGGCAAATATTAAGTGTTTCATTGGTACCGTTTACGGTGGGGCAGAAGCCCTTGCTGAACAACTAGAGTCAATTGCACAGTCAAAAGGTCATGGATTTGAACTCTATAACCCAGGCAGTATCGCTGACTTTGTTTCAAGTGATGTGATTTTGGTAGTTACATCAACAACTGGGCAGGGGGATATTCCTTTTGAACTTGAATCTTTGTATTTGGCCCTTAAGTCGGAGTTTCCGTTAATTTCTAATAAGCCATTTGCTGTGATTGCAATGGGCGACAGTAGTTATGGAGAAACTTACTGTGGCGCTGGCAGAAAATTTAGAGAGTTACTCATTGAGTTGCAAGGAAATGAAGTGATAGAACTGTTAAAGGTCGATGCGAGTGAACACTTTGATCCTTTGCCTGTGGCGACACCTTGGTTTAACTCACTGCTTGAAACATTAGATAAGTAATTGTTAGTGAGAGATTTAAAAAAAGCGGCATATTTGCCGCTTTTTTTATTCTTTATCTTCAAAGGCTGCTTTTTCTTCAGCAAGCTCTTCTTTTAGCTTTCTAATTTTAAGCCCTAACTCTTGGCCACGATAGCGAGCGTAGTATGTACAACCAATAAACATACAACTGGCAAAAAGCAGCTCAAGCAAAACAAAAATCATCTCATTTTGCGCCACCCACAAGGAGGTAAAGCCATGCAAAAAATAGATAATGACAATAAAGTTAGCCCAAGCGTAGGTGTAGGGTTTATCTTGAATAATACCTTTGAGCGGCAGTAATAAAGGCACAATGTAAAGGCCAATAACGAACCCAGTGCTGTAACCTTCACGTGGTGATAACCCGAGTAACCAGGTTGGCATTAAAATTAATAACCCAATGTAACCGAATAGCGCAATTTTTTGATAGCGCTTTGTAATTGCTTGTTTCTCTATTTTACTCATTGTAATTGCTTAATTAGTTTAGCGAGTCGATTGCCAACACTTTGGCAAATGGCGATTTCGTCCTGACTTAAATTACTTGAATTTGTAAGCCCGGATACATGGCTTGCACCGTACGGGGTGCCACCAGTTTGTGTGGCTGATAACGCAGGCACATCATAGGGTACGCCGCATAACAGCATGCCGTGATGCAACAGAGGCAATGCCATTGACAGTAATGTTGATTCATTACCGCCATGTTGACTGCTTGATGACGTAAATACAGCAGCGGGCTTATCAATCAATTGACCGGCTAACCATAAATCACTAGTAGTTTCCCAAAACTGTTTTGCTGGTGAGGCCATCATGCCAAACCGTGTTGGACTACCAAAGGCAAGGCCCGCACAATTTTTTAATTCGTCAATGGTCACAACTAGGTCGTCAGAATCATCGCTGAAACAGCGAATTTTTACGTCGATGCCAGCGTGTTGTGCTGCGTCGCTGATCTCGTACGCCATATTTTTTACTGAATCGGTACGAGAATGATACAGCACTAATAAATAAGACATTAGATAATTGCAAGCACGCTTTCAGGTGGGCGGCCAATTGCTGCTTTGCCATTATTGATAACGATTGGGCGCTCAATTAATTTAGGATTAGCAACCATTGCATCAATTAATGCGTCTTCGCTTGTTTCATCTTTTAGATTAAGCTCTTTGTAAATTTTTTCTTTAGTGCGCATTAATTGACGCGCAGAATCAAAATTTAATAGGGATAAAAGTTGTTTAATATCTTGCGCGCTTGGCACATCTTTTAAATATTCAACAATCTCAGGAGAAACGGCATTCTTTTCAAGCAATGCAAGGGTTTCACGTGATTTTGAACAGCGAGGATTGTGAAAAATTTTAACAGTCATAGGATTCTCAAATCTATTTTTTGCGTGATTGTAATGTGCTTAAAGATGAAATTAAAGTTTCGCGAGCTCTTTTTGCATTAGGCGATATTCTTTTAATCGCGCTTTTAAGCGTTGCTGCTTAATTTCATCTTCCGTATCCACATGATTCAATGCTTTTTGTACTTCGTTTGAAGCTTGAGCATAGGCACCATAATCAGTGTAAATGCTGGCTCTTAATTCATGGTAAGACGCTTTGTCATCTTGCTCTTTATAAGTTTGTGCTAGCAGTTCTTTACCTAATACATGTTCTGGTTTTTCGAGCAAAAAGTACTTAAGTAATTGGTGTGCTAAATCGAGTTTGCCTGCTGTTATAGCGGCATTGGCATAATTGAGCGTGACCACCTGATTATTAGGTTGGCGCTGATACTCTTTTTTTAGCATGGCGAGTGCTTCGTCGTATTTTTTCTGACCGAGTAATAAATCGGTTTTTGAATCAAGAATAAATAAGCTACCAGGTACTTTTTTCTCTAAATTAGTGAGAAGGTCGTTTGCCTCATCATATTTCTCTTGGTCTATCAGTGTTAAGGCAAGGCCGTACTCTGCTGCTGTGGTAAGTGCAAAACGGTTAATGCGTAAATGTTTACGAAATTCTTGTTCTGCTTTCGCGCTTTCTTGCCCGTAGCGTGCAATTACGCGTGCTTTTGCTAACGAGAAATCTAACGACGAATCGATAAAGCGTTCAGGGTATTGCAGTGCGCGCATACGCACATCTGAAACACGAGAATCGGGTAATGGGTGAGTCAGTAAGAATGCTGGTGGTTTGGGCATATGACGCATTTGATCGGCAAGTTTTGCTAAAAATTCGCTTGATTCTCTTGGATCAAATCCGGCGCTATTTAGTGTTTGCATGCCAACGCGGTCTGCTTCTTGTTCTGCGCCTCGGCTGTGCGTTAACTGACTTAGTTGCGCTTGTGTTTGGCTTGCAGCCAAAATAGCCATACCTGCGTCGGGGGCAATCATGGTTGTTAAAATGCCGGCTATCATCCCTGCAATGGTGAGTCCTTGATTGTCTTTTGCTTGTTGTAAACGTCTTGCTAAGTGACGTTGTGTTACGTGAGCGATTTCGTGTCCAAGTACTGACGCCAGCTGGCTTTCGTTATCGGCGTTCATTATTAACCCTGTATGCACGCCAACATGACCGCCGTAGAAGGCAAACGCATTTATATCTTTGCTATTAATCCAGAAAAACTCAAACGGGAAGCGAATGTCATCAGCATGGGCAACAAGACGATTACCAATATTAGTAAGGTATTCATCGAGTGCGGGGTCTTGCATTACACGTGAGGTGCCACGCACTTGCATCATCATAACATCGCCGATGGCGCGTTCTTTTTCGATTGATAATACTTGTACTGCTGAGGTGCCGAGATCGGGTAACTTAAAATTATTTTGTGCCACAACGGGAAGCGAAAGTGCGAAACAAAAGCACGTTAGCTTTTTTAAAAGGCTGGGTTTTGGCATGTTATTCCTTTTTTTGTAGCATTTCATTTGCCATTAAATGAGCGAGTGCAAGTTCGTCCTGACAAGCGTCGGCTGAGCGTTCAGCTTTTTGGTAGTATTCTTTAATTGACACTCCCGAGACTTTTATAACGTTTAGTTCGCTCTTTAAAAATTCAATGGTCTTATGCACTATTTTATGTGAATGCAGAATTAACGCTTTGTCTGCTTCATCACCGCGTTGAAAATAAAACTGGATGTACTTATGGAGCTGATTAATTCGCAGCACATTGCGCATTGCATGGGGATCCCATACTTTAAATTCCATCAATTTATTTTCTTTTACGTACTGGTCGATTTCTTTGTCTTTGGCATAAGGAAAGGCAAAAAGTTCAAAGCCACGTTCAGTGAATACTTGATAAAGGGCAAGTCTTGGTGGGTTATCGCACTTAATTTCACCGTTTTCGAGTTCTTCGCCACCAAGGAGTGCTAAGTTCCAGTTGCGTTTATCGGTAATACGCTTAATCGCGTTATCAAAGCCATGACTAAATACACCTTCTGCTTCACCAACAGAAGCTGCCACCAAATGATAAAAAGGTGGGAGTTCACCCCAATTTAACTGTTTTTTAAACCAGTTAATGTCTTTTAACGTGGGGTTTTTCGGTAGTTCATTTTTTTTATTTTGTTTTGTCATAAACAGAAAGCTAATATGATCAAATTCGGCTTGTATACTGTGAATTTAGCATAATCATCAAAAACATGCTTGCGCTTTGTAAATTACTGAGTGGTAACTGCTTTATCAAGCTGTTTCACGATGCGTTTTGTGATAACGTTAATTGCGTAAAAGACATGTTTTTTATTCTGTATGAAAGATTTAACAGGGCTTAAATGTCCTCAATTATTTGTTCAATTTAAATATCTATTAAAACAAAACAATACGGCCAATTATGTGGTGTTTAAGTTTGCTCAAGATGCACAGCTCAACGATGTATTTCGCTATCTTGACAACCAACAGCGAACCTATACATTGCAATCTAATGTATTAACTGTAACTAACCCCATTGAGGAAGCGAATTAGTGTTACATATTTTTAAACAGTGGTACTCGCGCAAGTTTTCAGATCCAAATTCAATTACATTATTAATGCTGACGCTGGGTTTAGCTGCGGCATTTTATTTTTTTGGCACGTATATTATTCCGGTTATGGTGGCTTTAGTTATCGCATATCTATTAGATTGGCCGGTACAAAAACTAATGCATACGGGCGTGTCTCGCGTTATTTCTAGCACTCTGGTGATGTTGATATTCAGTGGGTTAGTTGTATCGATTGTGGTGGGTATCATACCGGTGTTATGGCACCAATTATCTAATTTTGTGCAAGATTTACCTTCCATGTTAGAGCAGGGGAAAGGCTACTTAATGACGCTTCCGAGTAGTTATCCTGAGTTGGTTAACCCTGAGCAAGTTAAATCGATATTATCGTCTGTGGAAGGGCACGCAGTGACGATTGGTCAAACGGTGCTATCTACTTCACTTAATTCATTGAAAGATGTGGTGGCTTGGTTAGTTTATTTAATTCTTGTGCCTCTTTTAGTGTTTTTTATGTTGAAAGATAAACATTTGCTACTTGCGGGTTTTGAAAAGTTTATTCCAAAAGAGAGAAAACTAATCAGTCAGGTTTGGCAGGAAATGAACCAGCAAATTATGAACTATATACGTGGCAAAATTTTTGAAATTTTAATTGTTGGGTCAACCACGTTTATTACTTTTACAATATTAGACTTACGCTATGCGGCGTTACTTGGCACGTTAGTTGGTTTCTCGGTGCTTATTCCGTTTGTAGGTGCGGCGCTGGTAACAATCCCCGTAGCGCTTGTGGCGTTATTTCAATTTGGTGTGGGTAGTGAGTTTTTGTATGTGATCATTGCTTATGGTGTTATTCAGGCGTTAGATGGAAACTTATTGGTGCCACTGCTGTTTTCTGAAGCGGTAGACTTACACCCGGTTTACATCATTGTTGCGGTATTGTTTTTTGGTGGCTTGTGGGGGTTTTGGGGCGTTTTCTTTGCAATTCCGTTAGCGTCGCTCGTGAGAGCGCTACTAAATGCGTGGTCAATGTCGAATCAACACGAGACAGTCAAAGCTTAAAGGCAAAAAAATAGCGCAGATTACTGCGCTATTTTTTTATGTGTTTTGCAATTTATACTTTAGGTTGCGCGTCAATCGATTGGCCATTCACACCAATTGAATCATCCGACATTAAGTACAGGTATGTTGGCATTAAATCGGCTGGTGTTTTTAACTTGTCTTTATCTTCACCAGGGAACGCAATTGCACGCATTGCTGTGCGTGTTGCACCTGGATTGATGCAGTTGATACGAATATTCGTTTTACCAACTTCTTTAGACCAAGTTTGCATCATGCCTTCTGTGGCAAACTTTGAAATTGCGTAAGCACCCCAGAACTCTCTTCCTTCGCGGCCAACACCACTTGATGTAAATATTATTGATGCGTTATCAGACTTTCTTAACAGCGGAAAAAGTGACTTAGTTAACACAGCTTGTGCGGTAACGTTCACTTTCATAATGTTTTCGAATGTTGATACGCAGAAATGCTCTAGTGGTCCTAATGAACCAATGATAGATGCGTTATTTAATAATCCGTCAAGGCGACCAAATTCATTTTCAATTGTGGCTGCTAAATCACGATAGTGTTGTTTTGTTGCGCCTTTCATATCGAGCGGTACAATTGCAGGTTGGGGCGCGCCTAATGCGATAATTTCATCGTATACGGCTTCAAGTTTTGCAACTGTTTTACCTAATAAAATTACCGTTGCGCCGTGTTTTGCAAATTCAATTGCGGCAACTTTACCGATGCCATCACCGGCACCCGTTACGAGAATGACTTTGTTGTTAAGCGCGTCATTACTTGCTTGATAATCATGCATATTAGTTTAGGTGTTCAAAATTTTTCGCCATCATACCATAGTCAAGTAAAATAGTTTCGTGATTTATTTAAATTTAGGTGGAGAAATTGCTTTGTTTAAGTTAACTTTAACTGGTCTAATGTCTTAATAATAACCACCGACAAATTAATTTTTGATGTTTAATATCAAATACACACAATAAAAAAGATCGGGTTTGGAGCAATAAAATGAAAAAAGTGCTACTCACAATGGCGATTGCTACAGCGTTATACGGCTGTGGTGAGAGCTTAGAAGATGTTAAAAATGAGTCAGAAGTAATCGCGCCTGCAAGGACTGCAGCTACTGTCGCATTTGATCCGTCAAACGGCGTCGTGTCAGTGCCAAATGATTTACTGTTTTTAGGAACAACTGACGGCACACTAAATATGCCAGGCGAAGCCGCCGAAGAAATTAACTATGCTGACCCACAAACGGCCTTAGGCGCCCTTGATGGTTGGTCAACGCAATCACCTTATCAAATCGCATTAGATGTACCTGCAGGTTTAGTGCTTGACACTAGCACTGTTAATGGTGATTCAGTGCGTTTGTTTGAAGTTGTAATGGGCGCAAGCATTACTGACACAGAATGTGCGCAAGTACAAGCGGGTTTAGCGTGTAAGTACGTTAAAGAGTTAACATTTGGTGTTGATTTTGTTGCACAAGCTAGCGGCAACAATATCGCGATTGTTCCGCTTAAACCATTTAATCAAGGCTCTGCATATATCAACGTTGTGACAAAAGCACTACGTGATACGAGCGGTGAGTCATTTGAACCTTCAGAAACTTACGGCTTAGTTAAACTCGACATTGAATCATTACCACTGGTAACTGATGAGCAAAAAGCGCTGCAAGGCGTAATTAATAGCTATGAAAATATTGTTACTCAATCAGGTTCTTTGACCAAAGACGATATTATCTATACTGGCGCAATGAGCATTCAATCAGCTGGCTCTGTAATGAGTATGGTTAAAAATATGTATGCTATGAGTGCCGCTACAAAACAAAACATGCCACAACTTATGATGGGGCCATCTACTGGTATGACTGTAGGTGACGTATTGTTCCGCTCTCAAGGCGCGCAGCCGCCTTCGCCTGTTTTTGATCAAATCAAGTACGAGCGTGGCTCGGTTGTATTACCGCATTACTTAAGAAAGCCACAAGGCACAGATGATTCTGCGTTAAACGATACATACTGGAAAGCGTTGTGTGATGGCGCGGCAACGCTTGCTGGTTTCGTAGCAAATGGAGGCTATATTCCGGAACAACCTGCAGAAGGTAAAGATACGATTTGCTTTAACGCATCGAACGGAAAACTGCGTGACCGAGGTATAGATGAGCAGCGCCACTTAACTAAATATAATCCACTTCCGTATCCTCAAACACCGGCAAATGTTCCAGTTCAAGTTACAACGCCAGCAGATGACTTAACGGTCATTAACGCGGTACGTGCGCAACTTGGTATGCCAGCACTCGCTATGCCTGCAACCGGTTGGCCGGTTGTTATCTTACAACACGGTATTACCAGTACAAAAGAAAGCATGCTAGCGCTTACTGGTGCGCTTACATTGCAAGGTTTTGTAACGGTTGCAATTGATCACCCATTACACGGTGAACGTGGCATCGACGCTGATAACAATGGCACAATAGACTTTATTGCTTCGGGTGAAAACGGTAACGTACTTCACTACATGAACTTATCGTCAAGCTTAGTGGCGCGAGATAATTTACGTCAATCAATGTCTGATTTACTTGGTTTACGCTTATCACTAGCGGCGACAAACCTACAAGGAATCAATCCGACAGACGTAAGCTTTGTTGGTCACTCTCTTGGTGCTGTGGTTGCGCCAGGTTTCTTAGCTGCTGCAAATGAGTCAGTTGCTTCTATAGTAAAGCCAGAAGATGCGGCTCTTATTGACCCGCTATTCAGGGTGCACACAGCAGCACTTGCAAGTGGTAGCGGCGGTTTAGCGGGCTTTTTACTTGAATCGAACGCGTTTGGTAACGTAATTAAAGGTTCTGTATTAGCGGGAGCGGGTACAGCTGAATCAGCAGAATTTGTTGCATTTATGAGTTCTGATGAGGTTAAGGCTGCATGTGCCGCCTATGAGGACTCACAAAGTGAACTTACGGGTTGTGCATTTGTTGCTTATACAACTATGCTTGCACAGGCTGAAGAAACAGCAAAATTAGCGAATATTTCAGGTACGATTAGTCAATTTGCTTTTGCTATTCAAACCGCAGTTGATGCAGCTGACTCTAATTCTTTAGCAAGTAAAGTTGCGTCACAGGGTACAGCTATCTATCAAAATGTCGTAATTGGTGACGGTGCGGGTAACCCAGCAGATACGGTTATTCCACCATATTCAACAATTAACCCGGTATCAGGCACTGTGCCATCGGGCATGCTAATGGGTCTTACGCCAGTTGCGACGTCACAAATGACTGAAACGCCTAATAGTTACCTAGTTAAGTTTACCAAAGGCCACCATGGCTCAGTACTAACGCCAGCGCCTGCATATGGTGTTACGGCAGCGGATGCTGCAGCTGCCAATGCTGAAATGCAAAGCCAGATCGCGTCATTCTTAGCGAGCAGAGGCTTAATGCTACAAGTTACAAATACAGCTGTTGTAACTGAATAATATTAAACACAATATCAAGCCGCACTCGTTAGTGCGGCTTTTTTTTTGCCTCGATTTTATTTAGAGTACGCAAAACATTAATTACGGAGTTAAAGTTTGGAATTTTTATACGAATATGGATTATTTCTCGCAAAAACAGTCACATTTGTAGTAGCGTTTGCCATTATTGTTGTATTGATTGTGGGGGCTTCAAGTAAACCTAAAGCAAGTAAAGGTGAATTAGCGATTGAAAGCTTAAGCGAAAAGTTAGATCAACAAAAGAAAGCGCTATTAAGCGTAACGCTTGATAAAAATGCCTTTAAAGATTTTGAGAAGAGCGAAAAAAAAGCATCTAAAAACACTGCTAACGAAAACCTAAATAAAGTATTTGTACTGTCTTTTAAGGGCGGCGTTGATGCGAAGGAAGTCGAGTCACTGCGAAATGAAGTGACGGCGATTATTCAGATAGCAAAGCCAAGCGATAAAGTGGTCCTTAAGCTTGAAAGCGGTGGTGGCGTAGTGCATGGTTATGGACTTGCAGCATCGCAATTGGCACGCCTTAAACAGGCAAAACTTGAGCTTATTGTTAGTGTAGACAAAATTGCAGCAAGTGGTGGTTATATGATGGCCTGCGTATCAGATAAATTTGTTTGTGCCCCGTTTGCTATGGTTGGCAGCATAGGTGTTATTGCGCAGTTACCAAATTTCAATAAATTGCTAAAGAAAAATCACGTAGAGTTCGAGCAAATCACTGCCGGTGAGTTTAAACGCACGCTAACAATGTTCGGTGAAAATAATGACATTGGCCGTGAAAAATTTAAGCAAGAACTAGAGCAAATTCACGTATTGTTTCGCGAACATGTTCAATCTGCTAGGCCAAACCTAAATGTAGAAAAAGTGGCGACAGGTGAAACTTGGTTTGGTACAGATGCACACAAGTTAGGATTAGTTGATGAGATCCAGACAAGTGACGATTTATTGCTAGCGTTAAATGAGCAATTCGAGTTGCTTGAGATAACCTATAAAACCAAAAAAGGCTTATCAGATAAACTCGGGTTAGGCGTAACAGGAATCATTGATAATGTAATCGCTAAATTATTATCAAAAAGCAAAGAGCTATATCATTAATAATTAAGCTCTTGCAACAAAAAAGCCGCTAAAATTAGCGGCTTTTTAATATACGCTAACGCTTAGCGTATATTTTCAAACTCTTTACCGGCATCGCTATCGTTAAATACCGCATCATCAAATTCGCCTTCAGACTTAGCAACGATACACGTAACCATGCAATCTCCTGTTACGTTAACAGCAGTGCGAGTCATATCTAACAGGCGATCTACACCTATAATAATGGCGATACCTTCAACTGGTAAGCCTACTTGGTTAAGAACCATTGCAAGCATAATCAATCCAACACCAGGAACGCCCGCAGTGCCAACAGAGGCAAGTGTTGCAGTTAAGATAACCATTAAGTAATCGGTAAAGCTTAAATCGACAGTAAATACCTGTGCGATGAATACAGTGGCAACACCTTGCATAATTGCGGTGCCGTCCATGTTAATGGTTGCACCTAAGGGGACTGTGAAAGAAGCGACTTTGTTATCGGCCCCTAGTTTTTTAGTGGCTGTTTCTAGCGTTACTGGCATAGTTGCGCTTGAGCTTGAAGTGCTAAACGCAAAAATAGACAACTCTTTTACTTTATTTAGAAATGTTTGTGGGTTTAACCCTGTAAATGTTTTAAGTAGTACTGGGTATACAATTAATGCATGAATAAATAGCGCAAGTAAAACAGTGCCGAAGTAAAAGATAAGCTTAACGATTAAGTCGCCTTCAATATAGCTAAATAGCTTCGCCATTAAAAAGAACACACCGTATGGTGCAATATTCATTAGAATAGTTACTAGCTTTAAAATAATTGTATTTAGATCTTCAAACACTGCCGTTAAGCGTTTTCCCGCGTCACCGCTAAGTGCCATTGCAATACCAAATAATAGTGCAAACACAATTACTTGTAGCATATTTCCGCTAGACATTGCGTTAATCGGGTTGGTTGGGAACATGTTAATAATGACATCAACAAGTGTCGGCGCTTGCTTCGCATCAAACGTAGATGAACTTGGCATATTAATGCCTTCACCTGGGGTGATTAGAAGCGCTAGGGTCATTGCAATAGTAATCGCAATGGCAGTCGTAAGAAGGTACAAACCAATTGATTTGCCACCTAAGCGACCTAATTTTTTAGGGTCGCTTAAGCTACACGTACCACACACAAGCGAGATAAATACTAAAGGTACGACTAACATCTTTAAACTGTTAACAAATATTTGACCGCCAATATGAAAAATACCGTCAACAAAAAAGCCTTTAAATGAAAACGTAAACTCACCCGCAGTTAGAGTGAAATCGCCCGATTCGCCCATTAGCGCTTTGAACAAAAAGCCGGTGATAATACCTAAAACCATACCGATGAGGATCTTGCCTGTTAACCCCAAACCTGTAGGTTGTGAAATAGTGGATGTCATAATTTAGTATGTATATTTATTGTGATTTTCTGCATAGCGTACCAGTGAACATAAAAATTTAAAGGAAATACGGTAAGTTTTTTTAAAAATGCTATGATTTTTGTTGGATTATTAGTTTAATATAGACTGAATAACTCTAATTATAATTTTTATGCAAGGGAGAAGTTATGCCTTCGATCCGATTACTCTTCGCTCTGCTGTGTAGCTTTATGCTAACAGCATGTGGTGGTGGTGGTAGCTTAGAGTCACCAGATGGTGGTGGTTCAGCAAACAGCTACGAACTTAAAGTTACTCTTCACTCAACAGATGGTGGGAATGGTATTTCTCAAGTATCTGCTGCTCAACCTGGTTTGTTAAAGGCTGTATTAAAGAAAAATGGTAAAGCTTTTTCAAACCAGTTAATTACGTTTACTTTAGCCGAATTTGATGGTGGTACAGTAGGGTCATTGGATCCAGAAGTTGGTACCGCACAAACAAATGCAGATGGCGTTGCTGAAATAGCACTAAGAGCAGGTTCGATAGCTGGTTCCGGTCAAGTTACAGCAGTTTTCAATCCAATTGATCGCGATGATGATCTAGAAGTTGCATTAGCGTTTTCGAGTACCGGCGATGAAGGCGATACAGGTTCGGTAGGTAATAAGCTTATTACGGTAAATGTATTTGATAAAAACAATAACAGCTTCACTGATGCAAACCCTATTACGAAAGATAACCTAGGTATAGTTACAGCAACGGTTACTCAAGAGGGCGAGCCTGTCACGAATGGCTTAATTATCTTCTCAACGCAATATACTGGTAGGCTTCTTTCTGAAACTGGAACCGCTTCTTTAAATTCTCAAGGTCAGGCTACAGTTCAGCTAAGTGCGGGTGATTTTAAAGGCGCAGGAAAGATTACAGCCACTCTCGATGGAGAGCAGCTGAGTCAATCAGCTTTCTTTTATTCTTCGGGGGATGACTCATCTGTCGAGCAAGCAGAAGCTGTGGTTGATGTAAAGCTTCTTACCGACTGTAATGAAAATTGGACTGAGAATAGAGATTTAGTAAAATTAGATCCGACGGAACCTACTTCAGGGTGTACAGTGGTAACTCGCGATATCTCTTCGGACAAACTAGGTACTGTCTTTGTATCGGCATCTAATGCCAGCACTGGGGACGGGTTCAATGGTATGCTTGTTGATGTTTCTACTACCGTAGGTAAATTATCACCTGAATCGGGCAAAGCGGTAACTGATAGTTTTGGTATAGCATTGTTAACTTTACAGCCAGGTACAAAAAACGAAGCGGGTATAATTACTGCAACAGCAAAATCAGTTGAGGCTAGCAAAGCCTTTAATGTTGGTGTAGCAGAATTTACACTTGATATTGATAACGGCCTTGATTTAAAACCTGGCAGCCAAAGTGAATATCAACCTTTAGCTTCAGGGGCGACAACAGTTATAACTGTAAGCTTAACTGACACCGACGGTTCACCATTGACGTTACCTCTAGATGTTGAGTTCTCGTCAAACTGTACTCAGGCTAGTGGTGCAGAACTAGACCCATCAGTCACAAGCATTGGTGGTAAAGCTCAAGCAACTTACCGCTCGTTGGGATGTAATGGTAATCCTGAAGATACAGTTACTGCTGTGGTAAATGGCAAATCTATCAGTACGTTTATTCCTCTTTCAAGCTCAGCAGTTGCGTCGATTGAATTCGTTGATTCAACTCAAAGCGTAATTGCTTTGAAAGGTACGGGTGGAAAAAACCGCACAGAATCAACTAATGTTTCGTTTAAACTTAAAGACGAATTAGGTCAGCCCGTGGCGAATAATCGTCTTGAATTCAAATTAAACTCTTATAATGGTGGTGTTTATTTAAATCGGAAATCGGTCGATACTAACAGTCAAGGGATAGCTGAGGTAACTGTTACTGCGGGTACTGTACCGATGCCAGTTCGAGTTCAAGCATGCTACGTACCAAACGATCAGATACCCGAAAACTTCCCTGTTGACGATGTTACTTGTTGGAAAGAAATTTATGATCGTTGTAAGGCTAATAAAGATGATTCTGTATGTCCTGACGGTAATTTGTCTTTAGTTTCATTAGATGCTCAGATTTCAGGGGTATCGGATTTATTGACGATTTCTTCGGGTCTACCTGATAACGATAGTTTTACACTATCTGCTGAGTCGTATAATGTTGAAGCATTGAATTACGTTAATGAAATAGTTGACCTTTCGGTTTACCTGGCTGACCATTTTAATAATTTTGTTCCAGACGGAACTACTGTTCATATCCGCTCAGAGGGTGGCGCTGTTGGTACAATTGATGGCGAAAAGTTCACTCCTTTGCAACAGTGTGAAACGGTTGACGGTGCTTGCACGGTTCAGTGGAGAAGTCAAAACCCTCAACCTTATACTGATCCTCTGTGGGGGAATGCGATTAATTCAATTAACCCTAATACAGGTGAAATAAACTGTGACACATATTTTGGTTCTCCTGCTCCTTGCGCTACGGGTTTAAAACGCGCAAATGGCAATACAGCTGATACCCCAGAAGCTGATAGAGGTGTTCCATTAGCTGCAAGGGTTACTGTTTTAGCTACTGCTGTAGGGGAAGAGAGCTATATAGATAGAAATGGAAACGGTGTTTTTGATAATGGAGAGTTTTACAGCCTTTATGATCTGCCCGAAGCGTTTTTAGATAATAATGAAAATGGGCAGTTTGATGG
The DNA here is from genome assembly GCF_057367955.1 of Pseudoalteromonas sp. NS-SX12. Lineage (NCBI taxonomy): Bacteria > Pseudomonadati > Pseudomonadota > Gammaproteobacteria > Alteromonadales > Pseudoalteromonadaceae > Pseudoalteromonas > Pseudoalteromonas sp. NS-SX12. The sequence continues at coordinate 2,174,964 of NZ_CM170634.1, forward strand.
TAATGTTGATTGCAGTACTGGCGAGAAATGCACGCCTAAAACTACTAATGGCGGTGAGCTAGAAGAGTTCTTAGCTAGTTTTGATGATAGCAATGATGACGGTGTTTGGAATGAAGCTGATGGTATTTTTAATGGATTGGTTTGTACTGAGGAAGCTGAAGCTCTGGGAGCTTGTAATCGTAGCTTAATTCATTTACGCCGTAACGTTGAAATTATAATGTCAGGAAGCACAGCTTATGGAAGATTCGCTATTCGTGATGATGCGCTAAATTGGCAGCGTAATTTGAAATCTGAGTCAGGTGATTTGCTTGAAGGTTTTGATGGGATTACAGCACAGTGTGAGGACGTTTACTTACAAGCTCCCTCAGGGGCAGATGCTCAGTGGGTTTTTTATGGCGAAGGGCCAACTCGCCCAATATTATCGTTAGAGCGCTCGGATGATGAATTATCTTCGATCACAGGGTATGACGGAGTGTATTGCGATATTGCATCTGTTGATTTATCTTATTATCGTATCCATGTCGACGATGATAATAACCCTGATACGCCGCATGACTGTGATGGGCGAGGTGCAGTTTGGAATGAGGAAAATCAATTATGTGCTGAGCAAGATGTTACCATAGAAGTAGGTATACCATTAATTTCTCCATTATTTTATTTTACCGATATTTATGGTAATCCGATGCCAGCAGAGACGACCATTGAGCCAAATGCAACTAATGGCGCATATATTGGTTCAAGTCCTTTTTCAATGCCGAGTACAGGAACTGATAAGCCTACGTTTATCAATGTAGGAGTTGGGCGAGAAGGGGCTCCGAATAACAAACGATTTGGTAATTTATCTGTAAAATTCACAACTCCAAAAGGTAATGTAAGTCAAATTAGTATGGATGTGTTTGATGATGGATAATCTAACAACATAATTTTAATCCAATTGTAAAAACGCTCGATATGAATTATCGAGCGTTTTTTAATTATGTTAATTAGGGAAAATAAAATTAATGTAATGAATAACTTTATGAGAATTTAAATACTCAATACAGGATATCAATGTCTCCTTCGTGTTTGTTGAAATTATCAATATTTGACTATATTTAATATATTCTGGGGATTTAGGTGTAGGGCTAAAATTAATTTTGTAACAAACTAATTTGACCGTGTTTATGTTGTTTTTTAAATTTAGATTTTTAACTAAACCTTACTTGTAGTTTGCACCAGATAAATTTCAAAACTTCAATCTCGTCTACTCAAATTTTAATCAAGCCGTGTATTTTTAGCGCTAACACATATAAAAATAGCGAGTTTTTTAAAAATATGCTTGTCAGGCTGGCACTTTGTCGATATACCTTTAATAATAGCGCCCTAAATGGGTTAACAAATTAAATCGCACTGCGTAAGTAAAAATAGGCAAATATGGGTAAGTCGTTAGTTATTGTTGAGTCACCAGCCAAGGCGAAAACAATCAATAAATATTTGGGCAAGGATTTCGTCGTAAAATCCAGTGTTGGCCACATTCGTGATCTGCCAACATCTGGTAAAGCGAACAAAGCCGCTACTAAATCGCCAGCTGAAGTACGCAAAATGTCACCAGAAGAAAAGGCTAAATATCGCAAAGAGAAAGATTATGCGAATTTAGTTGCGCGTATGGGTATTGACCCTAATAAAGGGTGGCAACCACATTATGAAGTGCTTCCTGGTAAAGAAAAGGTTGTTGCTGAATTACAAAAACTCGCAAAAGACGCTGACTACGTTTATCTCGCAACCGATTTGGATAGAGAAGGGGAAGCAATTGCTTGGCACCTTGAGCAGGTTATTGGTGGCGATGAGTCAAAGTATAAACGCGTTGTATTTAATGAAATCACTAAAAACGCGATTCAGAATGCCTTTGCTGAACCAGGTCAATTAAATACCGACATGGTTAACGCGCAGCAAGCGCGTCGTTTTCTCGACCGTGTTGTTGGCTTTATGGTGTCACCGTTACTTTGGGCGAAAGTAGCACGCGGTTTGTCAGCAGGTCGAGTACAATCGGTAGCAGTACGTTTATTAGTTGAACGTGAACGTGAAATTAAAGCGTTCATTCCGGAAGAATTTTGGGATATTCACGCAGAGCTGAAATCTCATGAAGATCAAATTCGTTTTGCGGTAGCAAAATATTTAGGCAAGGCGTTTGAACCAAAGAATAAATCAGATGCAGATGAAGCCGTTGCCAAATTAAAAGCAGCAGAATACAAGGTTGCTGCAACTGAACAAAAACCAAGCAAAAGCAAACCATCAGCGCCATTTATTACCTCAACAATGCAGCAAGCAGCGAGTACGCGCTTAGGCTACGGTGTGAAAAAGACGATGATGCTCGCTCAGAGGCTCTATGAGGCTGGTTTTATTACGTATATGCGTACTGACTCTACAAATTTATCAAATGACGCTGTAGAGGCTTGTAGAGGCTATATCGAAAATGAGTTTGGTGATAAATATTTACCGGCATCGCCAATTCGTTATTCGTCAAAAGATGGTGCGCAAGAGGCGCACGAAGCAATTCGTCCATCTAATGTTGCTATTTTGTCGGGCCATTTAGACGGTGTAGAGGCTGACGCGAAGAAACTGTACGAGCTGATTTGGCGTCAGTTTGTGGCATGCCAAATGACACCAGCAGAGTATGACTTAACAACAATTACCCTTGCGGCTAATGACTATGAATTAAAAGCTAAGGGGCGAGTACTTAAGTTTGATGGTTGGACACGTGTTCAGCCGTCAGTTAAAAAGAAAAACCAAGAAGAACAAGCCTTGCCTGAGGTTAAAACGGGTGATGTATTAAAACTTGTTGAACTAGATCCTAAACAACACTTTACCAAGCCTCCTGCACGTTTTAGTGAAGCAAGCTTGGTACGTGAGCTTGAAAAACGTGGTATTGGTCGTCCATCTACGTATGCATCAATTATCTCTACTATTCAAGACCGTGGTTATGTGCGTGTAGAAAATCGTCGCTTCTTTGCAGAAAAAATGGGTGAAATTGTTAATGAACGCTTGGTTGAAAGCTTTAGCGATTTAATGAATTTCGATTTCACTGCGAAAATGGAAGAGCGTTTAGATGATATCGCTGAAGGCGAGCGTGAGTGGACACACGTTCTTGATAAGTTCTACCAAGAGTTCTCAGCAAACTTAGATAAAGCCAGTTCCGATGAGAATGAAGGTGGCATGCGCACTAACCAAGTGGTTGAAATCGATTTGTCGTGTCCTACATGTAGTCGCAATATGGGCATTCGCACCGCCTCAACAGGTGTTTTCTTAGGGTGTACTGGTTACGCATTGCCACCTAAAGAACGTTGTACGCAAACGATGAATTTGGTACCCGGTGAAGAAGCGGTAGCCGCAGATGTGGAAGACGAAGAAACAGAAGTGCTTCGTCAGATGAAACGCTGTCCTAAATGCGAAACAGCGATGGATTCATACCTCATTGACGAAACGCGAAAATTGCATGTGTGTGGTAATAACCCAGACTGTGACGGCTATTTAATTGAAAGCGGTAGCTTTAAAATTAAAGGGTACGACGGCCCTGTTATCGAATGTGACAAGTGTCAGTCTGAAATGCAATTAAAGTCGGGTCGTTTTGGCAAATACTTTGGTTGTACTAACGAGGAATGTAAAAACACCCGTAAACTGCTTAAAAATGGTGAAGCTGCGCCTCCGAAAGAAGATCCGGTTCACTTACCAGAGTTACCGTGTGAAAAGTCGGAAGCATACTTTGTGCTACGTGACGGCGCATCAGGTATCTTTATGGCTGCGTCAACGTTCCCGAAATCACGTGAAACGCGAGCGCCTAAAGTGTCTGAGTTAAAACGTTTTCGCGATCGTATTTCACCTAAGTTTTATTACTTAGCAGACGCGCCAGAGAAAGATCCAGATGGTAATGACGCGATTATCCGCTATAGCCGCAAAGCTAAATCACAATATGTAATGTCTGAAGTTGAAGGTAAAGCAACAGGTTGGACAGCACAATTTGTTGATGGCAAGTGGGTAGAAGAATCAAAAGCGAAAGCAAAACCAAAATCTAAAGCGAAAGCCAAAAACTAATTCGTAAATTAAAAAAACGCAGCCAATAGGCTGCGTTTTTTATATCTAGTATCTTTAGGGTTTTTAGTTACATATTTGGCTTAACGCTAAAGTTGCTTTGCACTCATTATTAGGCTGGCGCCAATGTTGCACATCTGATTGCGCCGTACAGCCAGCATCTTCAATTAGTAAGGTATTGTTATCACAAAGCAGTAAGGCTGCGTTGTTTTTGTCAATAATAACGTGAAGCTGGTATTGGTTAAACGGTGCTAACCGATTGGCATCATTATTAATTGTGTCTTGGAGCAACTGCTGTCCTTCAGTGTAATGTGTGTCGCTAAACTTCAATGTGCCGTCTAGTGCTGCTGCAATATCTTTTAATTGTGACGCTAGGTCCGCCATTCTTTCAGGCTCATAATCATTTGGCTTGTTGGCACAGGCGATGCAAAAGAGCATACCCATAATTAAAATAAGGTGTTTCATTTTAGTGCTCCCATACAGTTAACTTATTCGTTTCGTCTTTTCCAGTATCTAAATTCCAATTACAAATCGCGTCGCAAGGCATATCTTCAAACACACTGTTGGCGACAACACTAATATAGTGTTTGATATTTTCAATCGCTAAATCAAACACATCGTTGTAATGCATTTTGCCGTGAGGCGTATCAAGTTGTGTAATGAAATCTAAATCGACTTCTTCTAACATTGGATAGGTTAGACCAAGGTCAACACCCACATGTCGGGCCCAAGGAAAAAGCCGGTGGCTCTCTTCAGCATTATTAACCACGAACTGAAAGCCTGAATGCCATGCATCAAAATCAGGTGCTACATTTTTTGTATATTCAGGGTGAGTTTGCTCTAAACAAAAACGCCAAATTTGCTTTATATCGTCATCCAATTCGTTATTTGCATTAGTGCATGAGCCAATATTGAGCTCGACCCGATCAGCATAACCAATTTCGCCAAGATTAAGCCGTTGCCAAATAAAGGCATCTTGATTCATTTCACATACTCTATGTGCTTTTTTGTTTTGCTCGTACGGCCCCACCTTTAATTCAACGACAGGGTGAATAGTAATGTCTGCAGCAACGTGAGCCATATAGCCACACAGCCAAGCAAATGATTTTTCTTGCGCGCTTCCTTCCAGAGTTTTGCAATAGGCAATAGCGGCTTTAATGACGTCTCCTGTGTGCTCGTAATGCATAAGATCAGCCCATTTATTTTGTAGTTTTTTATCTAAACCCACCACCAAATAAGGGTAGTCAGGTGAAACACAGCCTAATTCCAGATATTTTTGTTTGTTACTTAAAATTAATTTGGCTTTTTTGGATATAGCTAATTGGTGTAGCGATTTATTTTCGGTCGCGAAATTAACCGCTGTAATGTGTGCAAACGCACCCGGCATGGTTTAGTCCTTTAAATAATCAACCCCGATAGTATAAATAACTTAAAGTAGTGGGCTAAATAGTCAAGGATTGTTGATTTGAAACAAGCGGTTTATGAAATTTTGTAGTGGTTAAAAGCAGAGCTGTTCAACTAAATTTGAAATAGATAGTTTGATATTCTTACTTATTTAAAAGTTCGAAGTATCTGATTAGGGTGAGAAAAGAATGGTCGGCATAGCAGGATTTGAACCTGCGACCCCTGACACCCCATGACAGTGCGCTACCAAGCTGCGCTATATGCCGACATTGTTGCTAGTGTATTCTCGGATTTATGTAAAAGCAACTAGTTAAAGTTTAACTGCGTGATAAATATACGATTTAATGAAAGTGTGAGTTGTTTTGTTTTGAATATAACTGGTCACGTACGATTGTTACTTTTTACCTAATACATCGAATATAGTAGTGCTTTCTTTTAAACAACGAGAGATATTTTTTCGAGGCTCACTGTTAAGACCTATTAATTTAACAGCTCAAAAAATAAACGTATTTAAAACAATCCAGCTAACTCACCTAAATGAGTATCCTTTTACTCAGCAGCCTGATTAAAATGGAACTTTTATTTTGTCAGTTAACGTTATTGTAAATATAAGCTGATTATTAGTAATTAGTAATTAGTAATTATTTAAAATTATATCTGCAAAATGTTGTTTCATTATCTCTACTAATAAAGGTTGTGCTTTTGCGTTAGGGTGAATGCCATCGGGTAGCATAAGCTCAGGCTTGGTCACCACCGATTCAATAAAAAATGGAATGGTTGGTACAGATTTTTCACTTGCGACTTGCTTATAGGCGTTTTGAAACATTGTTGCGTAGCGCTTACCAAGGTTAGGAGTAATAGCTACTTCCATTAAAATGACGTTTGCGTTCGCAGCTAAGCTTTTATCAATAATTTGACGTAAGTTATTCTTGAGTAATTTTACCGGATAACCGCGCAAACCGTCGTTACCGCCTATTTCTACTAATACCCAGTTTGGCGAATGTTCATCTAATAAAGCGGGAAGACGTTGCAATACACCACCACTGGTTTCACCGCTAATACTTGCATTTATCAATGTGATAGGGGATTTTTCTTGGTTGTACGCATTTTGTAACAACTGAGGCCACGCTTGTTCTTGTTTTAAACCATAGCCTGCGCTTAAGCTGTCACCTAAGATAAGTAATTTAGTTACTTGATTTTTGTCGCTTTTACCATCAGTGTGATCGGTGTTGGCGATTGCCGTGTAACTAATAACAAGTAAGATAACGAATAAACTACGTAACAACATTGAGAGTCCTATGAATAAGCTTTCGCAAATGAATGTGATTCAGGTCAAAGACCTTGAAAAAACTGTCGCAACACTTGATGGCGACCTAACTATCCTCTCTGGCATCAGTTTTAATGTCAAGCCGGGCGAGTCAATTGCGATTGTCGGAGCATCGGGCTCAGGTAAATCTACCTTGCTTGCGTTACTTGCGGGCCTTGATAGTGTCTCTCAAGGTGAAATATTTTTAGATGGCGAGCCATTACATCATTTAGATGAAGAGCAGCGTGCAGCGGTGCGTGCTAAGAGCGTCGGTTTTATTTTCCAATCGTTTATGTTGGTACAAAGCCTTACTGCTCTTGAAAACGTAATGCTACCGGCAGAGCTTGCAGGAGAAACAAACGCTGAAGAAAAAGCCAAAGAACTGCTTGAAAAAGTAGGGCTTTCACACCGTTTACATCATTTTCCATCGCAATTATCGGGCGGTGAGCAGCAACGCGTTGCGATTGCGCGCGCATATATTGGCGAACCTAAGGTACTGTTCGCAGATGAACCATCGGCTAACCTTGACAGCAAAAATGGCCGCATCATTGAAGAACTTTTATTTGATTTAAATAAAGTCGCCGGCACAACCTTAGTATTGGTTACGCACGATGAACACCTTGCTGAAAAGTGCCAACGCACACTTCATATTGATGCAGGCCAATTAATCGATGACCGTATCGGAGTACAGGCTGATGTGGGCTAAATTAGCGTTTAAATTATTTCGCCAAGAATTAAAACGAGGCGAACTCAATATTATTTTATTGGCGATTGCGCTCGCTGTGATGACGGTAATGACATTGTCTTCAATCACTGATCGCATCGGTCTTTCTATCAATCAAAAAAGCAGTGAATTTATTGCCGCTGACCGTGGTTTGCAAAGTAACCACAAACTACCACAAGAATTTCTCACAAAAGCGATTGATGATGGCCTGAAAACGGCCACTTGGTATGGTTTTGATAGCATGCTGTTTGCCAATGATGAAATGCAAATAGCGTACATTAAGGCAACCGACGAAGGCTACCCACTAAAAGGCCAATTAAAACTTAAAGACAGCTTTGAAGGGCCTGAGTATGTTACTGATGCGCACCCAGCGCCTGGCAATATATGGTTATCCGATACGGTTTTTTACAGCTTAAATATTGAAGTAGGGGACGTGGTTGAAATTGGTGAAGCCAATTTCATTGCAGAAAAAATCCTCGCTGAAGAGCCTGATGCACCATTTGCGATTTTTTCAAGTTCGCGTCGGGTACTAATGAATATCGCCGATGTTGAAAAAACACAAGTAATCCAACCGGGTAGCCGCGTTTCTTATCGTTATTTATATGCCGGCACCGAGCAGCAACTTAATGATTATTACGCTTGGCTCAAACCGCAATTGCTTGAAAACCAACGTTGGTATGGCGTAAAAGATCGCCAAGGTCCAGTATCTGATTCAGTAAACCGCGCTGAGCGCTTTTTATTACTGGCAGGCTTGCTCGGTATTATGCTTGCGGCGGTAGCAATTGCCGTTTCTGCAAGGCGCTACTGTGAGCGTCAGTACGACCCCGTTGCAATGATGAAAACACTGGGCGGTTCGCGCACGACTATTCGTAATATCTACATTGTGCATTTACTGTTAGTGACTGTGTTTTCAGTCATTATTGGTTTGTTGCTAGGTTTTATTTTACAAGTTATCGCAATCGATGTGCTGAGTGAAAAAATGGGTAAAGCACTGCCGCCAGCATCACTTTGGCCGCTTGGACTGGCCACCTTTACCGGCTTGATCTGCGCCGTTATGTTCTCTCTTAAACCGTTAATGGACTTATTTGATATTCCACCAATGCGCGTGTTGCGCCGTAATTTAGGGGATACCCTTAAAGTATCAAAACTGCATTTATTACTTGCAACACTTACCGTGTTTGGCTTGATGTGTTTATTTAGTCGCAGTGTTGTGATTGCGGGCATTATGTTTGTGTCGTGTGCGCTTTTAGCGGGTATGTTATTTGGTTTAAGCCGACTACTGTTTACCTCGTCACGTAAATTGGGATTAAAGCCAAGTAATAGCTGGTCTTTGGCAATTGCGTCACTACAAAAACGCGCAAACGCCAATGCGGTGCAAGTGATCAGCTTTGCGCTAGCAATTAAACTTATTTTATTTTTAGTGGTAATGAAGAACGATTTAATTGCCGATTGGCAATCGCAACTACCTGAAAACGCGCCAAATGGCTTTTTGGTAAATATTAGCGAATATGAACGCAGTGATATCGCCGATTTCTTAGCCGAAAACAATATTCAGCAAACCGATTTTTATGCTGTGGTGCGCGGTCGCGTAAATAGCATTAACGGTGAGCAAGTAGCACGTTCTGTATCGGCGCAAGAAAACGAAAAACGCGATGAAGAAGCGCGTTCGGGTGTTGGTCGCGAGCTTAACTTAACATGGCGTGATACGTTGCCGAAACACAATGAAATTGTTGAAGGTGAGTGGTTAAACCCAGATGCCAACGAGCTTTCCATGGAGCAATCTATGGCAGCACGTTTAGGTGTGAAAATTGGCGATGAGCTTGAGTTTTTAATTGGCTCACAGCGTTTTAGTGCCAAAATTACCAGCCTGCGTGAGGTGAACTGGTCTACCATGCAGCCCAACTTCTTTATTATTTTAAGTCCTAAAGTGCTGTCACAATTTCCGGCAACGTATATTTCTGCCATTAGCACACCGACCGAATCTAAACGTGCGTTGCAGCAACTGGTGCGCAATCACCCTAGTGTGAGCATTATTGATGTAGATTCAATGATAAAGCAGGTGCGTTCAACTATCGACCAAGTGGCAACGGCCATTAGTTTTGTACTGATTATTGTGGTGATTTGCGGTGCGTTAGTATTGGTGTCGCAAGTGCAGGCAAGTTTGCACGACCGTATGCAAGAAGTGGTGATATTGCGAACCCTTGGTGCTAAAGCCAAGCTTATTAAAAATGCGGTACTTTACGAATTTGTATTGCTGGGTTTATTTGCTGGCATTGCTGCAGCACTGTTTAGCGATATTGCATTGCTCGTTGTGCAGTACCGTATGTTTGAGCAAATTGGTAATTTGCATCCAACAATGTGGCTTTACGGGCCTGTAGTTGGTGCCTTATTTGTAGCTGTGCTTGGCTATAGTTTAGTGGCAAAAACGCTGCGAAAAAACACCCAAGGGCTTGTAAGGGCGCTATAAAAAAGTGGGCGTTATCGCCCACCTAATATATTTTCAAGGGCAGGTTTTAAATGTGGAAAATGAAATTTAAAATCTGCGTCTTGCAGCGCTTTTGGTTTAACTGCTTGACCAAATACTAGTAAATCAGCCATCTCACCAAATATTAATCGCAATACAAATTCAGGCATTCTAAAAAAGTTAGGTTTTTCTAACGTTTCACTCAGGCTTTCGGAGAATTGATTATTCGAAACCGGATTAGGCGCCGTTGCGTTAAACACACCGTTTAGCGATCTGTTTTCGATTAAAAACAGAATAATGTTTACCATGTCGTTAATGTGGATCCACGACATTTGCTGTGTACCATCTGCAATAGGGCCGCCTAGGCAAAACTGAAACGGCGGTACCATCTTTTTCAGTGCGCCACCGTGTTTTGCCAGCACCACACCGGTGCGCAAAATGCACACGCGGGTTTTATCCGATTGCGCTTTATTGGCAAGCGTTTCCCATTGTTTACAAAGATAATGACTGTATTCATCAAAAGGTTGGTTATGCTGTTCATCAACCGGCTCGGTTTGTCTGCCATAATAGCCTATGGCACTGCCCGAGATAAAAGTATGTGGTGGGTTATCTGCTGCGTTAATTTTGTCGGTGATTTGTTCAGTAATGTGCCAGCGGCTAGATTCAATTTTTTGTTTTTGCGCTTTGCTCCAGCGTTTATCGGCTATCGGTTCGCCGGCAAGATTAATCACAATATCTAGCTGGTTAAAGTCAATATCATCGAGGGTTTCAAACGCATTTACATGGTGTCCCAAAATGGTAAACGCTTTTTCTTTTTTGCGGGTAAGCACCATTAACTTATGATGGTTTGCTAAGTGCTTACACAAGTGTGAGCCAATTAGGCCTGTGGCCCCAGTGATTAAAATATTCATAGATAAATCAAATAGCTTCCTATTTGCCACGCTTATAATGTAGCATAGCGCTAATTAGAACAAAGTGATAATACGAACTAAGGATAGCTATGGTTCAGCCCAATTTTACTGGTGCCAGTAAAAGTTTATTGATTTTTGCGGCCTTAATCGTTGTTTTAGCCGGCTTGAAATTAGCAAGCGCAATTGTCGTTCCGTTTTTACTCTCCGTATTTATTGCCATTATTTGTAGTCCGTTGATTAATTTAATGGGACGTTATCGCGTACCAAAAGGCGCAGCAATTACACTGGTTATTTTACTAATTATGTTAATTGTGGTCAGTCTGGCAGGGCTTGTTGGTCAATCGGTTAATGGCTTTTCACAAAATGTTCCCGTGTATAAAGAGCAATTACAAACCGAGTTCTCAGGCTTATTAACCATGTTGGCTGAGTATAATATTTTGATCGATAAAGATCGCATTATGTCGTTTTTAGATCCCGGCAAACTTATCGACCTTGCTGCGAATACACTCGCGGGTGTTGGTGGCGTAATGGCTGACTTGTTTTTAATTATTTTAACCGTTGTATTTATGCTTGTTGAAGCGCCTTACATCGGTAAGAAAGTGCATTTAGCCCTTGATGATCCCGATATGAAGCAAAAACAAATCGACCTATTTTTAGACTCGGTTAATTCGTATCTCGCTATCAAAACACTGGTTAGTTTAGCGACCGGTGTTTTGGTTACGGTAATGCTTTGGGCATTTGGCATCGACTACTTTATTTTGTGGGGCGTGTTGGCGTTTTTCTTAAATTATATCCCTAATATTGGTTCTATCATTGCGGCAATTCCGGCGGTATTACTGGCTGTTGTACTGCAAGGACCTGGCGTTGCAGGTTTAATTGGCATTGGTTACATGGCAATTAACACCGTAATGGGCAATATGATTGAGCCGCGCTTTATGGGTAAAGGCTTAGGCTTATCACCACTTGTCGTGTTTTTATCATTATTGTTTTGGGGCTGGTTACTTGGCACGGTTGGCATGTTGCTGTCTGTACCGCTTACCATGGTTGTGAAAATTGCCCTTGAAAACAGTGAAGAAGGGCGCTGGCTTGCAATGTTATTAAGTGGCGAAGAGCAAATTAATGAAGAACTAGAAAGCTAATTTGTAGTTAAATGGATAAAAGGGTTAGCATGTGCTAACCCTTTTTTTGTTTACAGGTATTTAAAAAGTGGCGATAAACTGGGTTGTCGCTCATGGTTTTTTTCATTGCTAAATACATAGGGCGTGATAAACCAAGCGCACCTAATGGAATTGACTTAATTAATCCTTGGCTTTCATAAGGGGTTACTAACCAATCTGGTAAAGCGGCAACACCCATACCGGCGCTTACAAGCTGAAAAATAAGCAGGCCTTGATCGACAGTTTTTAAGGTGCCGTCGAAACGCGCATTTTGAATAAAGTGCTTAAAAATATCTTGTCTTTCTCGTGGGATCGGATACGAAATAATCGTTTCGTCTTTTAAATCAAGCGCGGTTACATACGCTTTTTTAGCGAGCGGATGATCTGGGCTGACAATTAGCTTTAACTTAAAATCAAATAAATGTGCGAACTCAAGGCGCTCTGTTTCACGAATATCCGATGTTAAAACTAAATCCAACTCATCGTTTAACAGCTCCGGAATGGCGTCGTAGCTAAAACCTCGCTCGTAATCCACCTTAATATCTGGCCAAAAGTTATTAAATTCTTTAATTGTTGGCAATAACCAATGAAAACATGCATGGCATTCAACGCTTAAACGCAATTGCGAGATAGGTTGGTTTAAGCTTTCTTTTAATCTGCATTTGGTTGCTTCCACTTTTGGCAGTACATCGTTAGCAAGCTCTAACAACAACATACCTTGTGGGGTAAAACGTACGGGGTGTGTTTTACGCTCAAACAACTGGCAATCGAGTTTGTTTTCTAAATCTTTGATTTGGTGAGATAAAGCAGATTGGGTTAGAAAAAGCTCTCGTGCGGTATTAACCAAAGACCCTGTCTCTTTAAGGGTTGCGATGGTTTTAAGGTGTTTTACATCAATCATCTTTAGGAATACTCATATTAAACTTGAACGACCGTGAGAGAGATTTGATACTAGCTGTTTATTTTTCATGTTTCAATGTTGATTTGTACATATCGCCGTCATTTTAATAATAAATTTCTATTTTATATATATGTATAGATTATGATAGCGCTGTCAATCTGTGTTTGGTTTATATGTGAAACTTTACTTTTCTATTTTGTATTAATTTATTTCAAGTTAAATTGGAAAAACTTGCGATTTTGTTGAATTAAATTTACCACTAATATTTAGCCATCTAAACGTCTTAAGTAAAAAGGATATCAAGATGGCAATTACAATTCACAACTTAGGTTTTCCACGTATCGGGAAAAAGCGCGAACTTAAAAAGGCGGTTGAGGCCTATTGGCGAAATGAGAGTTCACTCACAGAACTGCAAGAGCAAGGACAAGCAATTCGCAAAGACAATTGGCAACTACAACAAAGCCAAGGGGTTGAGTTGTTGCCTGTAGGGGATTTTGCATGGTACGACCATGTACTTAGTACCTCTTTGCTGTTCGGCGTGGTACCAACACGTCACCAAAATGAAACACAAACGGTAGATTTAGACACCTTATTTCGTATTGGGCGCGGAAGAGCTCCGTCTGGCTGTGCATGCGCTGCAAGTGAAATGACCAAGTGGTTTAACACCAACTATCACTACATCGTACCTGAACTGACTGAAAATCAAACATTTGAAATTAGCTTTACAGAGCTATTTGATCAGGTAAAAGAAGCGCAAGCGCTCGGTCATCAGGTGAAACCTGTATTGGTTGGTCCGGTAACTTATTTGCATTTGGCAAAAACTGTCGGCGAATTTGATAAGTTGGCCCTGCTGCCACGTCTACTGACAGCGTATCAACATGTATTGAGTAAATTAGCTGATTTAGGTGTTGAATGGGTGCAAATAGATGAGCCTATTTTAGCGTTAGAACTAACGCCAGAATACCTATATGCGCTTACAGCCAGTTTTAATAAACTGCAAGAACAAGGTGTAAAGCTGCTGCTGGCAACGTATTTTGGTTCAGTAGAAAATTACCTAGATGATATTGCAGCGTACCCAGTAGACGGCGTGCATTTTGATTTGGTTGCCGAAGCGCAAGATATAGAGAACATTAATGAGCGCATAGCTAAAGACAAAGTATTGTCTTTAGGTGTTGTCAACGGCCGTAATATTTGGAAAACGGATCTCGAAGCGGTTTACAACCAAATACAATCGCTCGTTTCATCACGTGAGCATGTTTGGTTAGCGCCTTCGTGTTCGTTGTTGCATACGCCTGTTGATTTAGCCTTAGAATCAACGCTTGATAGTGAAATTAAATCCTGGCTTGCATTTGCAAAACAAAAAGGGCACGAATTATGGTTATTGAAACAGGCCTTGCTGTCGGGGGATATAACTTCACTCATTGACTATTCAGCGCCAGTGAAAGCGCGTGCTAAATCGCTGCGTGTAAACGATGCCGCTGTGAAGTTACGCCTTGATAGCCTAACCAAGCAAGATGGTGAGCGTACGAGCCCTTTTGCTAAACGTCAGTTGGTTCAAAAGCAAGCGCTTGGTTTACCTATTTTACCAACGACTACTATCGGCTCTTTCCCACAAACAACGGCTATCCGTGAGGCGCGTCGCGATTTTAAAGCCGGTAATATTAGCGAAGCTGATTACACGGCTCAAATGCAAAATGAAATTTCTTATGCTGTTGCACAGCAAGAAGCTGTGGACCTTGATGTGTTAGTTCACGGCGAAGCAGAGCGTAATGATATGGTGGAGTATTTTGGCGAATTGCTCGAAGGCTTTGCGTTTACACAATTTGGCTGGGTGCAGTCTTATGGCTCACGTTGTGTTAAACCACCGATTATTTGGGGTGACATTAGTCGCAAATACCCAATGACGGTTAACTGGAGCGAATATGCACAATCACTCACTAATAAACAGATGAAAGGCATGTTAACAGGTCCTGTGACGATTTTGTTTTGGTCGTTTATCCGCGATGACCTCGCAAAACCAATCATCGCCAATCAAATAGCGTTGGCGCTGCGCGACGAAGTGGTTGATTTAGAAAAAGCGGGCATAAACATTATTCAAATTGATGAACCTGCATTTCGTGAAGGGTTGCCTTTAAAAGCATCAAAGTGGCAAAACTATTTAAATTGGGCGGCGTATGCGTTTCGCGTATCGGCATCTGGCGTAAGCGACAGCACGCAAATTCACACCCATATGTGTTATGCAGAATTTAACGATATTATTGCGGCGATTGCCGATATGGATGCAGATGTCATTACGATTGAAACGTCGCGTTCAAATATGGAATTACTTAACGCATTTGAAGATTTTGATTATCCAAATGAGATAGGGCCTGGCGTTTACGATATTCACAGCCCGAATATTCCAGAGGTAACGTGGATTAAACAGTTGATGAAAGAGGCAGCGAAAAAAGTACCGGTGGAACGTCTTTGGATAAACCCAGATTGCGGTTTAAAAACCCGTGGCTGGCAAGAAACCCAAGCAGCACTTAAAAACATGGTAACCGCAGCAAAAGAGCTCAGACAAGAACTCGCTTAAGTCACGTGTGATATGTAGGAAAACTGAGTTTGGATTAACTCAGTTTTCCTGTGGTTAAAAAGGTAAAAGCTTGTTTTGCAGGCATAGGTTTAGCTACCAAAAAGCCTTGGCCATATTGGCATTTAGTTTGTTTCAGTACATC
This sequence comes from Pseudoalteromonas sp. NS-SX12, assembly GCF_057367955.1. NCBI lineage: Bacteria > Pseudomonadati > Pseudomonadota > Gammaproteobacteria > Alteromonadales > Pseudoalteromonadaceae > Pseudoalteromonas > Pseudoalteromonas sp. NS-SX12. Next base: position 2,190,613 of record NZ_CM170634.1, read on the forward strand.
GAGCTGGGTTTGTGTTTCAATTCCTTCAGCTACCACGTCAAATTCAAGGGCGCTGGCAAGCGTTAAAATAGCATCAACCAATGGGTGGTTTTCGCCACAGTTAAGGTTATCAATAAAGCTTTTATCAATTTTTAAAATATGAATAGGTAATTGATGCAAATAACCGAGTGCCGAATAACCGGTACCAAAGTCATCTAAACACAGTTTTACGCCACAGGTTTTCAGCTTTTCAATAATTTCTGTCGCAAGGGAAAGGTTTTCAATTAGCCCCGATTCAGTAATTTCAATGCATAAACTACCTAATGGCAATTTGTATTCAAAGTAAAGACGCTGAATAAAATCAGCAAACTCTAACGTTGAAAAATGCTTAGACGATACATTTACGGTTACTTTAAAGTCTTCGGGTAATGTGCCGTGCCAAAGGCGTAATTGTTTTGCCGCAAGTTCTAAAATATGTAAATCAAGGGCGAGGATTTGCCCGGTTTCTTCTGCTAGTGGAATAAAATCAGCAGGTGAAATAAACCCACGCTCAGGGTGATGCCAACGCACTAAGGCTTCAAAACCAATAATTTCGCCCGTTTGAATGGTAAAAATAGGCTGATAGAAAAGCGCAAACTCGTGTTTATTCATACCACTTTGAATATCGCTTTCTAATAGTGCTGCGCCTTTCAGTTTTTGTCGCATAGTGTCGTTAAAAAACTGTACTTTGCCACGGCCAAGTGATTTTGCTTGGTACATTGCGGCATCTGCTCGCTGCAAAATTTTATAGGCTTCGTCGGTGTCTTTGTTGGCAAAGGCAACACCAATGCTGGTTGATGCTTGCAGTAAATGGTCATCAATTAAAATAGGATCTTTCAGCGCTAGCTTTATGCGCTCAATTACAGGTGTAACGTCTTCAGCGCCAAAAATATCACACAGTAAAATAGCAAACTCGTCGCCACCTAAGCGTGCAAAGGTATCGGTTTCGCGAATACATTGACCAATAATGTTGCAGATCTTAACTAAAAATTTATCCCCGACTTGATGGCCTAAAGTATCGTTAATCATTTTAAAACGATCAAAGTCTAAATAGAGCAGGGCATGAATTTTAGGGTTATTACTGCGGCCAAGTGCGTTAATCGCAAGGGTTAAATGGTCAATTAACAACGCACGGTTGGCAATGCCCGTGAGTTCGTCATGCATTACTTTGTGTTGCAATGCTTGCTCTGCAAAAACGCGATTAATTACAAGGCGAATTTGTTGGCTAATATAAGTTAATAAGTCTTTATCATGCTCGGTGTAGCTAACGCTGTGGTTGTAACTTTGCACCACAATAATGCCCGATAGCTCGTCGTTTAATTCAAACGGTACACCAAGCCAAGAATTAGGTTGTGCACCAATTAAATCAAAGTCACCGTTATCAATATGGCGTTGGTATTCATCGCCATTGATCAGCACGGCTTGTTGCTTATTGATAGCATAAACCGATGCGGTTTTTTGTATTTGTGCATTGCTAAAGCGTTTTAACGTAATACGCTCGACGCCATGCTCAATAATGTAAGGAATTTCTAAGCCACGGGTTTGTTTATTGTAATAACCAATAAACAAATTTTCGGCAGGCAGTAAGGTTTTAACAATGTCGTGCAGGCCAGTATAAAAACTGTCCATAGTCTGCGAATCTGAACTTAAGTTAGCAATTTGCAACATGCCTTTTTCAAGCAGCTGTGCGTAGTTAAGTTGATTTATAGTATCGGTAAGATTGGCAACCGTTTTGCATTGATCAATTTTAGCGCTAAGCATGGACGCAACAGTTGTTAAAATACTTAAGTGATCGGCTGTGTAGTAGTCTTTTTCAGGGTGTTCGCAATCAATTACGCCAAGTACTTGGCCGTCGTAAACTAATGGTACACATATTTCAGATAGCACGTTGCCGCTAATATCTAAGTAACGTTTGTCTTGTGATACGTCGCTAATAATTTCGGCGCAGCCGGTTTCAAACACATGGCCACAAATACCTTCTGAAATCGAAATTGCGAGCTGTTCGTTTTCAATATCATTGTGTTTATGAATGGACGAAACTTGGTTGAGTATTTGCTTTTCTAAATCGGCGATAAAAATGGAACACTCATCAAAACCGAGGCGTTTAACTACTTGATGCGTCACATAGTCGTAGAGCTCGTCGAGATCAACAATACGAATGAGCGACGAGGCAAACTCGTTAATAATACTTAACTGATTAGCTCTGGTGGTAATTGCGTCTACATTGTCGCCCGATGAATACTGCATAAAAGCGCTTGCTAGCCGTGTGTTATTAGAAATTAACACAAATGTAACTCAGCAAGCACTTTTGCTCAATAAAAGTTTGTTTTGCCTTTATAAAATATGATTATGCTCGGCGTTAATTTTAAGCGTTTTAGGCATTAAATAATCTCGATATAAATAACGATATAGTCTATTTGGCTTTTCTTTTTGCGCCGCTTCTTGGTGTGGATTGGTTTGCTTATAGCTAGCTAAATAGTCTGCAAACTTATCGCTGTGTTTCGCCACTAAACTGTCAAGTAGTTCACTGTAGCCATCAAAGTAGTCAGTACGTAAAAAGTGCGCTAACTGACGATAATCATCTAAAGCATTTTCTGATAAATAACGGTGCGCTAAATACGACCATTGATAAACACGTTTTGAACCATCTTGGTAGGTAGTGTCAAAGACTTCACGCAAAGTAGGCCATTTTGCTTGCTCTGTTTCGTGCAATAATTTATTTACGCGGTCATTGCTTTTACCCTGTGCAATTAATTCAGCACCACCTTCGCTCCACCATACTAAGTGGCTAGGGAAGTGGCCAAAACCATCGTATTTATTAAAACGGCCATCTAAGTAGTGCACGTATTCGTGGTTTAGGTTCCAAACCGAAAAATCTTCTTTCCAAAATGCTTTAAAAGAATAAAAAGTAGCTTGGTTGCCTGGTTTGCTCGGCTTACCTTCAATGTACATACCGCCATTGTCGGTGCTGATATCAAAAATCATTTGGCCGTGCTGGTTGTAGCCTGTGTAGTTATCAAAAATAACAACACGCAGCGCTTCATTAAAATCGTTAGGCACAGGCTGGCGGTTGGTGGCGTATACGTCATGGAAATGTGATTCTTGCGAAATTAAACGCTCACAACTGATATTAAGCTGCTCGGTAGTCAAAGTTTGTGCGCGAATAAACAGCGAATCTGAACACTTATGGTTAATTGGCAGGGCATCATCCAGTGTTACTTCGCTGCAGCGGCCTTTAAACTCCTCATCACAAGCTGATTTACCGCGGAAGCTATTAACTAAATAACGCTGTGAAAAGATAAACTCTTTATTTGTGTTTGGGTTTTGCTCAAGTGCTGCCCACACTTTTTCATCAAGTGCTTTTTCAGCTGCTTCATCATCTAAAATATAATGGATGTAACCAAGTGCCCAAGCCGCGTGCGCTTGCTGCCAGCTGTTGTCGGTTTGAAGCAAGTCGAGTAATTCTTGCTGCCACTTAGTTTGTGCAAGTACCGCTTGTTTAATCTCATCCTTACTGCGTGCTTCAAATGCTAAAAAGCCGATAGCACGAAGTTGTTCCCACTTAGCATATTGTGCTGCAAGCGAGCTTGAGTTGTTTAGTGTTACATTTGGTAATAAAGGTAAGTGTTTAGCTAATTTATCTTTTAAATCATCAAAGTAGTAATAACGGTAAAGCGTTACCGCGTAGTTTTCGATGGCGCGATAGTCGTCTTTAGCGATGGTTTGCATACGGGCAAACAACGCGCTGTCTAGTGCTGTTAATTGCTCAGCTGTTAAATTCTTCGTATTGCCAAAATAGCTAAAACCGCGCAGGGCATAAAGGGTTTCATTAATGTCGGCGCCAGCGTTTAAATTGGTGACTAGGGCATCAAAGTCACTGCTGGTTAAACCTAATTGCCAATAAGCTTGTGTGTTAATTGTGATAGGGCTTTTTAAAAGCGTGGCTGTTGGCTCGTTGCTTGTCGATGCACAACCCGAAGCAAGTAACCCTGTTAATAACAGAGAAGTAGCGCGTGTTAGTTTCATTTTTGGTCTCTATTTTTATTAATGTGTGCGCTAACTTATCAAAAAGGGATATTGTATACAATTATTATCGATAAACCTCAACGCTAGCGCTTTACAGCAGCATCACAAGTCAATAAGATCAGCACAATCGGACGTTCGTCCGCTCACCGTCAATAAAAGGTAGGATCATGACAGACACAACTGCTAAATTAACCATTACTCGCCCAGACGATTGGCACATTCACTTACGTGATGGCGACCAGTTAAAAGACACCGTACGTGACGTAAGCCGTTACATGGGTCGCGCGATTATTATGCCTAACCTTGTACCACCAGCAACCTGTACTGATTCTGCCCTGAGCTACTTCGAGCGAATTCAAGCGCACAATAACAGCAACTTTGAACCGCTAATGGTGCTATATCTAACAGATAAAACAACGCCAGAAGAAATTAAAAAAGCGAAAGCGAGCGGTAAAATTGTTGCTGCTAAATTATACCCAGCAGGCGCAACTACTAATTCAGATTCAGGCGTAACTTCAATTGAAGGCATGTACCCGGTATTTGAGGCAATGGCTGAAGTAGGTATGTTGTTACTTATTCACGGTGAAGTAACTGATTCAAGCATTGATATTTTTGACCGCGAAAAAGTATTTATTGAAAACATTCTGTGCAAAATTGTGGATGATTTCCCAAATCTTAAGATTGTACTTGAGCACATTACGACGAAAGATGCAGCAGAGTTTGTCGCGGCAGCAGGTGATAATGTTGCAGCGACCATTACGGCGCACCACTTACTGTATAACCGTAACCACATGCTAGCAGGTGGCATTCGTCCACATTATTACTGTTTACCAATTTTAAAGCGCAATATTCACCAAGAAGCGTTAATTAAAGCGGCAACAAGCGGCAGCAAAAAGTTCTTCTTAGGTACGGATTCAGCGCCGCACCTTAAAGATAAAAAAGAAGCGTCATGTGGTTGTGCTGGTTCTTACACTGCGCACGCAGCACTTGAGCTATATGCAGAAGCATTTGAAGAAGTTGGTGCACTTGATAAGTTAGAAGCGTTTGCTAGCTTTAATGGCCCAGATTTCTACGGTTTACCACGCAATACCGACACAGTGACACTTGAAAAAGACACGTGGCAAGTGCCAGAGTCATACCCACTAGGCGATGACGTTGTTGTGCCAATTCGCGCAGGCGATGAAATCACGTGGAAAGTGAAGTAACAAATACATTTTCCAAATGTAAAAAAGCCCGCTAATTGCGGGCTTTTTTGTTTGTGTTATATAAATAAAGTTAGCTTAATGGCTACGTTTTTTCTTCATTCTTTTTTAAGGTTTGTTCTGAACTTGCATCAAAATCTGAGTGTTGCTGCTTAGTAAACTCTTGGTCATCAAATTCTTCATCGTCTAAATCTTCAGAGCTAAGATTTTCTTCTTCAACCACCAGCAATTGCTCGTGCGCAGTGGTTTCTTCAATACGCGGATCCATAGTTGCAGCCAGTGGCGATGCAGTAACATCGGATGTACCTACCACATAATCGCTTGGCTCGGGTTGCTCCGCTTTTTGCTTAGAGTTAATAAAGCTTAAGAGTGCAAACATCACCACAGTGAGCACCGCAGTTGAACCGTACAAAGCTTGGTGACCAAAAAACGCCATGATTTGGGCATTCACTGCCGAACCAAGCGCTGCCCCTGCGCCAAACATAATCAGTAAAGCTGACGATACACCAACGCGATCTTCATCTTCTACACGCGAGTTTGCCAGTGCAGATGACAGCGGATAGAGCGTAAATGCAAATAAGCCAAAGGCAAAAGTTAGGGCATAAGCGACATACTGAGTAAGCGGTAATAAAAACAAGGCCAAACTCACCACACCAATGGCAATCGCGTTACTGCGAATTAAAATACTGCGGCGAATTTTGTCGGAAATAACACCCATCGGCCACTGCGCCAGTAAACCTGCAAAAATGGTGATTGACATAAATAATGCAATTTCTTGGGCGCTAAAGCCCGAAAGGCTTGCAAACGTAGGTGCCAAACCATAAAAACTACCATTAATAATGCCTGCAAAATGCACTGCCGTAAGCGACTGTGGTACTTTTTTAAAATAGCCAAATAAACTCACTTGAATTGGTTTGAGCGGTTTAGGGTGAATACGCCGAGTAATAGAAATTGGAATAATACCAAGCGACAACGCCATACAGACTAAAAAGAGTGGGGCATAACCGAGCTCTGGAAAACGCGATAGCGCTAATTGACCAAGCACCATACCTAGGTATGAAGTGATCATATAAAACGAAAATACCCGGCCACGGGATTCGGGCGCTGCTTGCTCATTAAGCCAGCTTTCTAACACCATGTAATTACACATCATGCTAAGGCCAACAATTAAGCGAAGTGCCAGCCACAGGTAAATATTATCACTCAGCGCATGCGCTGCAACACAAGCGGTTACCGCGGCAGTGCTCGCCACAAAGGTGCGAATATGCCCTACAGATTTAATTAAGTGGTAACCTAATTTAGAGCCAAGTAACAAACCTAAATAATAAAAAGAAGTGAGTAAACCAATCCAGAATGTAGAGACATTATGCTGGCCTAAATAAAGCGCTAGGTAAGTGGTGAGTAAACCCGTTCCACCAATCAAAAATAAGTTTGTGAAATAAAGCGAAGGGAATGATTTCATTGAAATACTTTTTTGCACGGTTAGGAGTAATACTAGAGGATTGAGAGGGGATTTCCAAGGGGGAAGTTGGAGTTTTTGAGGTTGAATTTTGTTAGTAATTGAGAGTAACTTATTTTTATTCGAGTATTGTCTATAACATCTAACTGTGGCGGTCGGTCACATTATTTGATATTAATAAAAAGTCATTGTTTTTAAGGCTCTAGTGACAACTTAAAAATGAAATCAAGGAGGATTTATGAATCATATAATTAAAAACACTTTTGGTGGGATGAATACCCAACTATATGTACGTCATCTATTGTTTGGATCACTATTTGCTATTTTTCCACTTTATGTAATTTTTACTTCTGATCAATCAGTTAGAATTGATCAAATTGCTTATTTTGTTGTGAATACTGTACTGTATCCTTACTCAAGGTTTGCTTACGAAAGCCTGTTAGACGCAATACTTGGAAAAAATGTATTTTTTGTAAATGCATTGCTTATGTTGATAGTTAAGTTTGTCACAATGCTTCTATGCTGGGGCTTAGCAATTTTCATCGCACCTATTGGACTTGCGTATTTATATTATCTAAACACACGTAAACAATCGTTATAAAAATAAACCATATTTGTCGCGCTGGCGACGGCAGCCAAAAGGGGGCTAACGCCAGCCCCCCTTTGGATTCCCCCAGCGCCCCTAAAATCAAACTTAATCTTCAAACGTCTTTTAAATGTGAACATAAACGCCATGAAGCAACGTCCCTGTTGTACATGGCTTGCTCGACCGCTTCGCTCCCTGTCTCGCATTACTCATTTAAAATCCGTTTTCAGGTTTGATTAAAGGGGGAAGTTAATCTCAGCAAAAGACTTCAAGGTCACAAATGAGCGAGGAACGGTCATTGAACAAATTACTCAATGCACATATCAAACTCTTAGTTGTTAGAAGTAAAAATTATGCCTATTCCATTTCTTAATGATTATTTCCCCCTTAATAATATTAACAGGCAATTTGCCTGTTTTTTGCAACTGATAAAATGTCAATTTTCAAATAACTATTTGACTAGTAACAACTAATTATTAGTGTTATAAATTGCTTCAGTATGTAAACAGGCGATGTTGCGGTAGAAAAAGAGGCAACTTGCCTCTTAATAAACTGTTAGGCTTCTTTCATGTTTCCGAGAGTATGGATGCTAAAAAACTATCATTTAGTGCTTTGTTTTACATTCATTGTGATTCTATTCATGGCAATTTGGAATGCAAATGTAGCTGTGTTGCTTCCAAAAGAATACTTTAATTATTTAATTTTATTCGTGGGAACTAATTATGCTTTGCTCGGAGGCTATATTGAGCATAAGCCTCAAGGAAATAAAAGGCTTTATACTTATATTCTGGTAGTTTTGCTAGTTTGTATCGTAGCCGTGTTGGTTAGTTTATATAAAGACATAACAGGTATCATAGGCCTCGCTTTTTTTGTAGTTGGTTTTCTTGATTGCAATAGAAAATATAGGCACTTTAAGTAACAAAGCCTAACAAGCCACTAAAGCGTGACTCGTTACAGTTGGCTCGGTTTCGCTTCGCTGCACATTTTAGCCAACTATTACTCGCACCTTAGTGGGGCGTTAAGGTTGTTATGAGAAAGTTTCGAAATCTTCCCAAAAAAGAAAACAATCAGTTGTCTGAAAAGTTTTCTTTTCTTCTTAAGTACAATGAAGATTGCACAGAAGAAGATTTCTCATGGGCAGCTATAACAATTTTTGATCATTGGCTCTATGAAACCAACTCAATCAATATTATTGACGAAGCGACAAAGGAACAAAAACTAGAATGGGATCAACGTATAAAAACGTTTTTGTTCAAACTTTGCGACATAGAGCAACCTGTTAGATATAAATATGTCGGGCGTAATTCGAAACAGCGCATACAGTTCTCTCGTTATATCGAAAGTTCAAAAGTAGGTGAATATGTCTCAGATTTGTTTAATGACGTGTATTACCCAAACATAGTATTTTCTGACTTAGGTGTAGAGTTGTGGTTTGAAGACAACTGGACAATCCACTTTAAATATAAAAAACAAGAAGATTGTCAAAAAATGTTCAGCTTAGCGGCTGATATGAACTTATTTGTACTTCCGGCTTATTCTGCTGAACATTTAAATAAATACTCTGTTCTTTCAAAGTATTTGAGTGAACAGAACCTTAACAAGTTGCTCAAGCAGGACTCGTAACAGTTGGCTCGGTTCCGCTTCGCTTTACATTTTAGCCAACAATTACTCGCCTTTTAGCAAGGCGTTTTGTGTTCTAAATGGAGTTTGAAAAACTATGAAGTACGATGATGCATCATGGCATTATGGTGGTGACTACCCCGCAGGATTGCCAGAAAAAAATGCTTATACTCATACTGGAGTTTTCCTTGCGTGGGCTCTAATTCATGGCATGGTTGGTGAAGTACATAACTTTGAGCGGCCAGAAGATGTGCAAGCCGTAATAAGCAAACTTAAAACTGGCGGTCAATTTCTTGCTGATAATTGTGATGGTAAATTCACTGATGAAGATCTCAATTATATTGGCAATAAGTTTGCTTCGGAGTTCTACGAAAATGAGTATTTTTCCGTATATGTTGAGGCTGTTGACCCAGAAGAAAAATACGAAACTATTTATCATGTACCAGATACCTGGGAAACATATGATAAAGTGGCGTCAGTAATCTCTAAACATTTTGAAATGTGGTCTCAATCGAACACATAACAAACTGTTTAAAATGGACATTTTAGGGAAATCGAGCGTGTCGAAAATTATCTTACAAGGACATATCTTAGTTCCAGACCAAGAATTAGTGGTTGTTAAAAATGAGCTAGCTACCCACATTGAGTTGACTCGCCAAGAAACTGGTTGCATTAAATTTGAAGTTGTTCAAGATAAATTCCAGTTAAACAAATTCACGGTCTATGAAGAGTTCATGGATCAAAAATCATTCGACAAACACCAACTGAGGGTTAAAAGCTCTGCTTGGGGCAAGGTTAGTCGCAATGTTGAAAGGCATTATCAGATAACTGGCAGTGTCAAAAATGTATAACGAGAGACTATGGTACCGAACGTCCGAGTTTGGCACTGAACAGTCTTTAGAAGCAGGAATTTAGATTCACTCATTCACCCCTTAATCAAACCTGAAAAGAAAAATTGATGAGCAATTGCCAGCAAGGATGCTGGCAAAAGCATACCTGAGATAGGGATATCGATTGTATGCTGTTTGCGTTCATTTCAATTTTTATTTGAAGAATTAGTTTGATTTTGGGTCGGCTTTTTCTTGGTTCGTTCTTTTTGGCCGTTTAAAAAGAATGAACGAGGGCGTCATGGATGGCGCAAGATACCCCGCATGGAAGCAAAGCTGCACTTTAAACTCTGACGCTTGAATCAAAATCTATAAAACCGAATATTCCCTCATACCCTCTATCCCAAAAATCATCCCACTGCGTTCACCATTGGGTAATAGCAACTGAAATGGTTTATTGCGAAGGGCGATTGGGCGGTAATCGGCGATAGCTTGAAAACGTTCTACCACGCTGTAATGTACCAGCGGCATACAGTCTTCCAAGCAATCAACGCGCACTTGCCTTGGGTTTAAGGTTTTTGATGACATAAAACCAGTGCGGGCTTTTTGGTGCAGTGGGCCATCAATTTGCGGGAAAATGGCGATATCGTCAGAGCCGATGGATACCTCATTCTCACTAAGTTTTGAGTAATCGACTTGATGAAGTTCAAGCACTTGTAAACCAAAGTGTTTTGCCTCTTCAAGCATATAGCTTAGGCAAATGTCGGCAAGACCATCGTGCCAAAATCCGCCGCCAATATCTGCGTGCACACCGGCAAACCATACTTCTTTTACATTAGCGCCAGGTGCCATCAGCAAGGGTTGAAAAGCAATACGGCGTTCATCTATAGCAACTAAATGCACTGCCTGTTGAATTAGCGGGCTTACACTGTTGTTTTCAAAAACCACATCGCTCGCAGGCTGAGTGTGTGCGCTTAAATCAGGCATGCCGATAGACGCAACAGTGTCGTATACCCCTAAAAAAGTGATTTTTCGACCTTGCTCAGTGAGTTTGCTGGCAAAGCGCCTTGCAATTGCGGCGCCGCGGCTAAAACCAAAAATAAAAATGTGGTCATCACCGCGAAGGGTGAGGTAGTCATTGTAGGCTTGGTTGTAAATGCTTTCTAAATCAGCGTATTCAGGTGCAAACATGGTATTAAACACTTGGCTTAACCAATTGCCGTAGGTGCCAATACCTGCGTAATAAAAACTTTTTTGCTGCTCAAAGGCGTGGCTTGTATTGATTAAATCACCACCACAAAAAATATGGGTTTTTAAAATATTGCTGATGCTGCTGTTGTAAAATACATCATCCACATCGCTGGGTTCGTTGCAGGTGCCATCGAAGCAAAATACGGCATTCATTTAAAACAGTCCTTGTTAATACTCGTTATTCTATAAACCCATTCAAGGCTAATTGGTTAAGCTAAGCGCAATCATACTTTGCGCGATGTAGTAGGTCGCTAAAATAGCAGGTTGGCTCCACGCATATTCTTTAACAAAACGGCGATACGCTAAAATTGAGTCTGACACCATAAAAAACAGCGCGCCAACAAAAGCGTAAAGGCTCATGTAGTGCCACGATAGCTGGAAGAAGTTGTAGCTTGTAAGCACCATTAACGTCAGTGCCGTTGCATAGGCGTAAACCGGAATACGCAACTTACCTAAATGTTTATTTAAAACGGCAATGAGTATGCCTGCATAAGCTAATAAAAAGAGCAGTAACCACGCATTAAACTCAAAGCCTGTGGTGTCGGTAAAGGCAATCACATAGGCTACGTGAGCGATAAAAAATGCGATAAGTCCTTGCAAAAAGTAGTCTTTTTTCAACATTAAAAAAATGTCGCCAATAAGTGAAAAGACTAATCCGCCAAATACCCAATAGTGTACCGATGTGAAGGTAGTGGTTTGCAAATACGCAAGGCAAATGATCAAAATGGTAGTTAGTGGCTTAAAAATATAACAGAGTGCGTCTTTTTTTAAGCTATCAAAGTAAATGTGACTGTATGCCGAAATAAAAATAAAAGGCAGAAGTGTATTAAACATAATTAACGGTTTTACAACAAAATTGTGACCAAAATACGCAAGAACTGCGAAGAACTCAACAGTTTAAAACAAAAAGCGGCACTTATTTTGTGCCGCTTTTAATTAATTTGCGCTCTGGTTAAATTAGCTTGCAGCTAAATTACTTTCAGTGTCGCTTACTGCAATCCAGTCGTTTTCATCTACCCAGTTTTGTTTACCATCACTTACTGTGCGAATTGGCACGATGTATTCGCAGCTGACTTGCGGTTTAACCGAGGCGAATATAGGTAAAAGAGAACAAAACAAAAAGCGGCACTTATTTTGTGCCGCTTTTAAATAACGTGAGTTCTGGGTAATCAGCTTGCAACTAAATTACTTTCAGTATCGCTTACTTCAATCCAGTCGTTTTCATCCACCCAGTTTTGTTTACCATCGCTTACTGTACGAATAGGTACGATGTATTCGCAGCTGACCTGCGGCTTAACCGAGGCAAACAGCGGCACGAAACCAAAACTGTAAGCTGTTTCAATAATCGCTTGTTGGTTTTGCGGGTCGATATCTGCCGCTTCGTCAATGTAGATAGGAATACGGTATTTGCTTTGTTCTTTATCTGCCAATAAGTAGCGAATAAACAGCATGCCGCACAGTAGCTTAATGGTAATACGGGTACCGTTTGAACCAGCAGAATCGATTTTATCAAAAGTATCTTGCTCGCCCGCACGGTTGACCACGACAAAGCGAATATCAAATAAATCACTTAAGGTTAAACCACCATTACCTGTGGCAAGCTCAATTAAGTGATCCTTCGCGCGATTAATCTCTTTTTCATCAAACGCTTGTTGGCTAAGTAAGTCGAGCGTATCGCCGTTATCGAGCTTATTTGAGGTAGAGATAATGGTATCAATACTTTCAATAAGTTGTTTGCGCGGCAGTACTTCAATTTTAAAGCTCTTTAAGTTTGAAATACGGTGCTGGCTAATGCCGCTATTAAAGCTGTTCATTTCACGGCGCAGGCGATCTAAATCTTCGCGCAGCCCTTTAATGGTGGCAGCGACTTCAGTCAATGCCACACGCGCTTGGCGTTCCACCGCTTGTTGCTCGTTATCAAGGTTATGATATGCATTTATCACTTTTTGATACTTTAAGTATTCGTCCGTTTCGCCATCAAATTTTGTCAGGCCTGCGTTGTAAATATGCAGGTAGGTGTTTGATACATTAACCGCAAAATTTCTTAGCTCATGACAGTCTTTATTAAAGCCATGAATTAAATCGGCTAAGTTATCAAAATCAATGGTGATATCAATTGGATAGGGCGTTGATTTACCTGAGTAAAAATCAAGAGTATGGTCAATACGCTCAGATTTTACTTGCGCTAAACGGGCACTTTGGCGCGCCAGCATATCGCGGTTAGCTTTAATAATTGAACGTCTATCTGCAATGGTGGCAACGGCGTTTTGCACTTCGCCCAGTAGCCCTTCTACTTCGTCTTGCTCGCTTTCAAGTTGTGACAACAGTAACTCTTGCGCCTCAATTGAAGCAAGCATAGTGGTGTATTTAGCAAATTGACTCAGTGCGGCTTCGTGCGCCATTACCGTTTGGTACAGGGTTTCTTTTTCCTGCTTTTTGCCTTCTAAATCAACGGCAACTTCTTTTTGTGCCAGTAATTCTTTTAGCGATGTTTCAAACGCATTAATTTGCGCTTTAATGGTTTCTTTATCATCGCCCGATTGCATTTTAAGCGCGTTTAAACCCTTTAATGGAATATCAATGCCCGGCAATTTTGCGACATTGCCTTCAATTGAGCGGGAAATTAAATCAAGCAGTTCACTAAATGCGGTTTCATCATGAATGGTAATGTCGTTTTTACCCGACGTTGCCATGGTCATAATATCGTGGTTAAGCAGGCACGAAATATCTTCTACTTCTTTCAGTGATAAGTCTTCACGCATGCGAGTAAATAAGTTGTACTCAAGGTTTTTAAGCTGCTGTTTTAAGCTCTTAATTTGCTTGGTGGCATCTTTAATGCGGAAATCTAGGGTAACAAGTGATTGCCCCTCGGCGCTGGCAAGGGTATGCGAGAGCGCATCGTATTCTTTTTTAACTTGCGAAAGCTCTGCTTTTAACTGCGCTTCGTTAACCAGCTCAAATTCATTTTTAAGGGTAGAAAATTCACTAAACCAAGCATCAAGTTGGGTGCGTTTACGTTCTATTTCACGAAGTTGTCCGACATACAGGCTTTGGCGCTGTTCAAACTCGATTTTCTCGCTTTCAATGCCTTCAAGCTGTTCGGTGATTTCAATCAGTTTGTTGTCGTTAAAGTCGCTGTAATCAATTAAGGCTTTATCAATTTTTGGCGCAAAGGCCGCAAGTTTGCCTTTTAGTGCACTTTGATGCTCTAACATGCTTTCAAGCGCAGTGATGGCTTCGCCATTTTGTTCAAGCGCTTTTAACTCAATTTTTGCACGATTTACTTTTTCAAAGGCGCGTTGCCACACATCGTAAAAGTCCACCTTGGCGTTTGACATATGACGCTCAAACACTTTTAACATAAAGCGTTTTACATCTTGCGCGCCAAGCTTATGTAAGTTAAGAATTCGGCGGAAGATCTCTTTATAAATTGGTGCGTCATGGGCATGATTAAGCGGGATCATTTTAAGGTTAAGCACGCTATCAAATGGGGTTGCGCCGCCAGTTAGTAGGGCATTTAGCTCTTGTGCTTTAAGCTCATACGGGGCGTAACCTTTTTCACCTAACTCTTTAAATAGCTGAGTGTATTTTAAAATGCGTTTGTTTTGCGTGTAGTCGGCTAAATCCAATTTGCCGTGGTAGCAAAAATACTGGTAGCCATAACCTGCTACTTTACCAAGGCCAGCTACACCAATTACTACTGGGCCATGGGGGAGTTCTGCTTCAAGTAGAATATACGATTGATCAGACGCGAAATAGAATTTACGGGTTTCGTCAAGGTCGTGTCCGTCCCATTCGGTTAAACGTAAATCGTTAATCAACGGAAACTGTAAAGCGTTGATAACCGAGCTTTTACCTGTGTTATTAGGCGCACAAATAGAACTACTTTTATTGAGCGGGATCACACATTTTGCGTAACCTGCAGTATTTAATAGGGCAAGTTTGGTTAATCCATATAATTCAGTCATTACACTTGCTCCTCGTCCATGTGACTTTGAAAATTGCTAATGTCGTTTAGCGCATCTAAATAGCGGTGCGCTGAGGCAAGAATACGAAAACCCAGTTCAGTTTCGCGGGCAACACCAAGTCTTACCATACGTAAAAACACATCGCGGCGCATATCGCTTCCTGAAAAGATCTCTAGCTGATCAAACAAGTGCTTGTTGTTCTGCACTAAGGTCATCATCAGCTCAAGGTCGATATCGCTATCGAATAGGGCAACCAGCGGATCTTTACCGAGGTTGGCATAGTGCTCAATCAGTACATAAATGGTAAGGGCAAATGAGCGTGAGATTTTACCCATATTTGGGGTGCCCTCATCCGCTTGCAGGTAATAAAAGCCGCGGGCATCGTGAACAAGGGTTTGGCCAAGAGCAGCAAAAAGCGCTTCATAAGCATCAAACTCTTGATCAAGTTGTTGAAATAGTTGGCTGTCTTGCTCGCAAATATGGTAGCCAGACACCAGTTTTTTGTTGATTGCTTTAAGCTCTGAAAGCAATGATAAATCGATTTGAGACATAAAAATTAATCCGATGAAACTGAACGTGCGAGATACGGCTTGAGCGTAAGCTGTTTATTGCCACTTTGAATGGTTACTTGCTCGCCATGCGAAATAGCGAGCGTGTTATCGCTTGCTAGTTTTTGGTAAAGGTATAATAACTCGTCAGTTTCTAGTTCATCATAGGTGGTCGTTAAGAAATCCATAATAGACGCTTTTTTGCTGCGTTTAGCTTGCGTAAAGCGTTGTTTTACGTGATTGTAATCAGGAATATTAGGTGCAATGTATTGATTCACCGCACTCATATCCGGTAATTCGTACTCGTCGTGCTCAAACTCCGCAAGCTCAGCCATATACGCAGTGATTTGGTTGTTAGAACCAAGCGACAATCGCTGCGCCTCTGAGCTAAAGTACGGCATAAATTCGCCAAGGATTTTATCCACCCCTTGTTTACGAATAAGCGCAAGTACCTCTGAAGTTTGTTTGGTTAGCTGGGTATTTCGGCGCAGCTCTTCTCGCAGTGGCAATAATACATCGGCACTTTTGGTAAGAGATTGCTGACCAATTAAATACATATCTAAAATACGGCTACGCAATTGCTCAAGCTGGCGTTTTTCGTGTTTAAATTTGCCAAGGGTCGTGAAGTGAATAATCAAGTCACTCAGAGAGGCTTCAATTTGCTCAAAACAGAGCTTAAATTCGCCGCCAATATCGACCATATTGAGCATTGGTTCAATGTATTCATCAAATGCTTCAATGACTGCTTTATAGCGTTTTGCCAGCGTTAAATTAGAGTCGTTCGATTTAGCTTGTTCAACAAGGTTAAAAATAGCGTTTTGATTATGTTGGAATAATTTAACAATTTTACGCACGCGCTCATCCATAATGCGGGCGTTTCGTTTAATTTCCATTTCATCGTCGTTAAAGCCAGCGTTAGATAAACGTTGGTTTAAGCGCGCCAAATCGTCAACGAGTACGTGAATCTCGCCAACGAGGCCAAGGCTTTCTTCTTGCAATAAAAACTGCGAGAAATCGGCAATAGCACGGTTAATTTCGAGCTGTGACGATTTAGCTAAAGGTATGATGATCTCTAGCTGGATCAACTTGTTAATTTGCTTAAATACCGCCTCGGAAGAGAGTTTTGGTTCTAATTTTTTTAACAAGCTTTGGGCATCTTGGAAACTAAAATCGCCAAAATCAAAGCGTTTAATTAGGGCTTCAATCAGTGACCAATTGTCTACCAAGGTTGCTAGAATTCTTTTAGGTGGGATCATATTTATCCACGTTAACTTGATATCTATCCAAAAAGTAAATTTTTTATAAAAAAAATGTGTAATTAGACTAAAACCGTAGTGGTTTTAGGTAATCTTCAGTGCTACACTTCGCGCCGCTCAACAGGCTTCTTATCGACCGCAGGTTGGGTGTTCGTTCAAATTTTTAACTCAACTCTACAGGTTAAAATAACAAGATGGTGTCAGGTGTTATTCTCGCGCTGATAATAATCGCATTCGTGCTGATTGTTATAGAGGATATTATCCATGTAAACAAAGCCAAAACAACGCTATTTTTTGGAACTTTGTGCTGGATTATTCTCTTTATTTCCCCTTTACATGGGCAAAGTCCAGAATCTGTTCAAAAAGAACTCGATCATAATATTTTAGAAATTGCGACCTTGTGGTTGTTTTTGATGGCAGCGATGACCTTTGTTGCATATTTAAACTCCAAAGGGTTTATTCAAAGCTTGGTGCATAGGGTATTGCCTAATGAAATGAGCGAACGCAATTTGATGTATTTAATCGGTGCGTTTGCATTTTTCTTCTCGTCGATTTCTGACAACATCACGGCAACGCTGATATCGCTGGCGGTTGTGATGTCGTTAAAGCTTGATGCCAAAAAACTCATTAAGTATGCCACGCTTATTGTATTTGCGGTTAACTCGGGTGGGGTATCGCTTATCACCGGTGATGTAACGACTTTAATGATTTTCCTTGCTGATAAAGTCACCATTGCTAACTTATTGTTGCTTGTGGCTCCTGCAGCGTTATCGGTATTTATTTTAGCGGCGATGCTAAGTATGGGCATGAAAGGCACTATTACTTTTGAAAAAGTCGAACTGCGCCGTATTGAAAAAACCGATATCACCATTGCCTGTATCTTTGTTTCAACCATCGTAGCGACACTAATGTTTAGTGTGTGGTATCACATTCCGCCATTATTAACTTTCTTATTTGGTTTATCGCTAATGTTTTTAGTTGCGCAATTCTTAATGCGCAAAAAAGACGTGAATAAAAAGATTATCGATTACGTACGTGAAATTGAGTACGACACCTTATTATTCTTTGTAGGTGTGTTACTACTTGTAGGTGCGATGAAAGAGATTGGTGTGTTGAATCAATTTACCCACCTTTATGAAGTGCTTGCACCTGAATATGCAAACTACTTTATGGGTATTTTGTCAGCAGCGGTTGATAACGTACCGCTTACCGCAGCACTTTTAAAAGCAGATATCGTAATGGATACACGTCAGTGGTTAACCTTTACCTATGCAACCGGTGTAGGCGGTTCAATGCTGATTATCGGTTCAGCTGCGGGTATTATTGCGATGAGCAAAATTAAGGAGCTTACCTTTGTAAGTTACCTACGTATGTTTATGTATTTGATGATTGCCTACACTATTGGTTATTCATCATCGTATTTAGTTGGTTGTTTATTTCTTAATTAGTGATTGACAGCTAGACGGCTAAACGGTAAATTTCAAGAGCCTTCTTTTTAGAAGGCTTTTGTTTGTGTGCTTATTAAGTATTCAAACACAGAAGAGGTGCATTAACCAGGTAGTAGATTCGAGGGCACATTCCCGACGACGGTCTATCAGGGGGTTAACTGCCGAGGAGTGATCTGGATTTGTGGCCAGCTTGCTTCGGTTCTAGAAGTTGAATCTTCGGGACTGTCACCTGTAACAGGTGGAGAGCTTCTGGCAGAGACTATCCTGATGTAATCAATCACGTTCCTTGCCAAGTTCTCCTTATTAAGATTTAAAGGAGAGACCGTGTCTAATTCGAGTATTAATGTAGCAAAATTTGGTGGTACCAGTGTCGCAGACTATGACGCTATGGTGCGCTGCGCCGAAATTGTTATATCAAACCCAAGCACCCGTTTAGTTGCCGTAAGTGCAAGCTCTGGTGTTACCAATCATTTAGTAAGCCTTGCAAATGACGATTTGACGGACGCTGCGCGCCAAGAGCATATTGACGCCGTGGTAGCCATTCAGCACAAAATTACTGAAAAACTCACATTAGATGACGACATTACCGAAGGTTTTTTAGCAACACTTGAAGCGTTTAAAACCTTTGCATTACAAAACGAATTTGATGACAAAGCAAGCGACGAGCTATTAAGTTTTGGTGAGCGTTTATCATCGTATTTATTTACCCAAGTTTTACGCAGCTTAGGTGCACAATCGCTGCGCTTTGACGTACGCGAAGTGCTAGCGACCAATTCACATTTTGGTAAAGCAGAACCGAACGTTGAACGCACTCGTGAATTAGCACAAGCAAATTTATTGCCGTTATTAAGCGAAAACATTGTTGTTACCCAAGGTTTTATTGGTGCAAATAGCCAAGGTGACACAACCACGCTTGGCCGTGGTGGTTCTGATTACAGTGCAGCATTATTGGCTGAAGCGGTTGACGCAAAAGCTGTTTACATTTGGACAGACGTAGTGGGTATTTTTAGTACAGATCCTCGTTTATGTGTAAAAGCGGCACCGATTGCCAAGCTGAGCTTTGATGAGGCAGCAGAAATGGCAACCTTTGGCGCGAAAGTATTGCACCCAGCCACTATTTTACCAGCAAGTCGCAGTGGTATTAGTGTGTTTGTTGGTTCAAGTAAAGCGCCAGAACAAGGTGGTACTTGGATTGAGAAAGAAAAATCAGAACAAGCGGGTATTCGCGCGGTAACCCAGCGTAAAAACCAAATATTATTAACGGTTAAAAGCCCAGAAATGCTACTTGCTAGCGGCTTTTTAGCACGTGTTTTTACCATTTTAGCAAAGTACAATATTTCAGTAGATTTAGTTACTACCTCTGAAATCAGTGTCGCGTTAACGCTAGATAACGCGCCGAATGCATCGCGTCCGGAGTTGGAACAAGCTTGTCTTGACGAGTTAAGCGAGTTTTGTCATGTAACGGTTGAGAATAACTTAACGTTAGTTGCACTGATTGGCTCTGAAATTCAATTACGTCATGGCGAAATTAACTTAATGGGTGTACTCAGTGATTTTAATATTCGTTTAATTTGCCATGGTGCAAGTAAGCACAACCTGTGTTTCTTAGTTGAGCAAACTGAATCAGATAACGTGGTGCAAGCGATTCACAGCCGTTTGCTCGAAGCCTGTTAAATCGGGTTTAAGGGAAACTTCAATAAGCGCTGGTGGCTGTTTAACAGTCATTGGCGTTGCCAAACTAAAATCAAACCCATTAATTTGGCAGCTATAAGCTGCTAAATTATGTTTTGCATATCCATCATATACATTAGGTGAAAGCAGCTGGGCAATTGGCATGGCAACAGCTTTAGCAAGGGCCTCTTTTAATGTCCAAATACGAAAAAAAGTATCGGACATAGGGTTTGCCGCTTCAATTTCTCTAACTTCATCTTGATGATAAAAGTGTTTGGCTAGTTTTAAAAAAGGGCGCTTTTGCGACATAAACTCAAGGTCGATGCCCATACGCTCTGGCTCATGTGCTAAATATACCGCAACCCAGCCTTTGGAATGACTTATCACCAGTGAAAGTGGCAGGGTGTTGTTTTGATATTTAATTACCAAACGTGCAGTGTGTTCATCAAAAAAGGTGGTGAGTTCAGCTGCCTCATACGCCAAAAACTGTTGCGCTAATTGCTTAATTAAATAACGCGAGGCTAAGTATTCGCGTTTAGCGCTTTCTAACTTGCGCCTTTCTAAAATGCTAATTTCATGCGCAGATAATAAACTTGTGATGTTTATTTGGTCGAAATTAAGGGCTTGGCTATTGGCTATAACTAAATTAATTGGTGACTTAGGGCTTAGCACGCTAAAATGCGCGCGCTCAGGCGAGATGCCTGTGATTGGTGGTTTTTTGTTGTTAATCGTTTCCATACCCGATAGATTAGTCTTTTAGCCAAGCGCAGTTTTACAATTTGCTGCAGTATATCTTGCTTGGTTACGTAAGTCGTGGTGTAGATAATAAAAATAAGAGTTCAATATGGCACAAATTAGAGATGGCTTTCAAAGTCGCTTAGGTTTTGTATTAGCGGCGGCAGGCGCCGCGGTTGGCTTAGGTAATATTTGGGGCTTCCCAACACAAGCGGCAAACCACGGTGGTGGTGCATTTTTGTTGGTTTACTTTATTGTAATTTTTTTACTGGCGTTACCTGCGCTTTTTACTGAACTCTATATTGGCCATAGTGCACAAGCGAACCCCGTAAAGGCGTTGGCTGAAGCGTGCCAATCTACCAGCAAGAAAATGGGCGCGGCAGCAGGTTATATTGGCCTTGGCGGCGCCATTGTTATGCTCAGCTTTTACAGCATTGTTGCTGGCTGGATGCTGGCATTTGCACTTGAACCAATCGCCACATTCTTTGGCCTTACCGACATTGCAAACTTCTTAAAATCAGATTCAATATTGCGCAACTTTATTTTTACGCCGCTGATGCTGATATTAACCGCCAGTATTATTTTAAAAGGGGTTAAGTCGGGTATTGAGGTTTGGTCGCGCCGATTAATGCCGGTTTTATTGGTGTTACTGCTTACGTTAATTGCCTATATTGCGACGTTAGATGGCGCAAGCGAAGGGTTTAATGCTTATTTAGTGCCTGATTTTAGTAAAGTCACTGATCCTGATTTAATTATTGCAGCAATGGGGCAAGCGTTCTTCTCGTTATCGCTGGGTGTTGGTTGCATGATGATTTACGGCTCGTATCTAAAACGTGATGCAAACGTGGCAAAAATGTCGATTTCAGTTGCCATGCTTGATACCAGCGTTGCGTTTTTAGCGGGCTTGTTGATTATTCCTGCACTTTATGTAGCACAAGCGCAGGGTGTTGAGATTATGCAAGGTGGCAAGTTGATTGGTGAAGGGCAATTAATTTTCGCTGTGTTACCTCAGTTATTTGCTACCTTAGGTGCCTTTGGTTTAGTGGTGGCGTTTGTCTTTTTTGTATTAATGTCGATTGCATCGCTAACGTCAACAATTTCATCGACAGAAATTCCAGTATCGTTTTTAGTCGAAAACCATGGTTTTGATAGAAAACCAGCAACTTGGCTGGTAACGGTTATTGTGGGTATTTGTTCGAGTGTGATTATCGTTAATTTTGAATGGTTGTTTGGCTTAGTGATCACCGTATTTACCCAATATCAATTACCATTAATGGGGTTATTCTACTTTGTGGTTGTGGGGTGGCTTTGGAAGCGCGGTAACAAACTGCACGAATCAAACAAACTTGGTTATAAAGTGCTAGCAAATTATATTCGCTTTATTTGCCCAATCTTAATGTTAGCGGTGTTTGCTAACGTGGCATTAAAGTAGGAGATTAGGTCGCAGCTTGCGAAACATCTTGACATAACAGCTTCGGCAAGACTTTTATACCTTTAGTGTTATGATTTGTCCTAATTTAAGCGCCGTTAAACACAAAAGTGTTGATATTTTTGTGTTGCTAGATAAGTTATTACTAAGTTTAAGAAAAATAAGTATAAAATAATGAAAAGAACAGTTTTTTATGTGATCGTTGCCTTTTTTTTGACAGGCTGTAATAGTACATCAAATACAGATGATAGTACGCATTCACAAAGCCAAACACTAACAGACAGCGAGCTTCAAGCTTTGGCTAACAAAACTAAGTTTACTGCTGCTGAGTTAAAGGCTGCTGCTGATAAACTTGGATTTAGATGTTCACATAAACCTAAAACAGGTTCTAGAATTAAAAAGAAAGTGTGTACGAGTGAACAGCAGAGACTAGTTCGAGAGGAAGCTAGAAGAGAGTTTTACAATAAGAATAAATTAAAACTTTCAGAAAAAACCCCTTTTACAGTTGCTCCAAGAGGCTAAAGCTACATTTTATTAGTCATAAATATCATATGTTGCTTTTTATTTTATTTGCCCAATCTTAATGTTAGCGGTGTTTGCTAACGTGGCATTTAAGTAATAGGTTATTGGTACAAAAAAGCGCGTTTTAAACGCGCTTTTTTTATAAGTTAAAATAGCTTTTAAAGCCGGTGAGTACGTTAGTGATTGCAACCGCTGTTAAAATTAAACCCATTACTTTACTGATAACGATAGCGCCTGCATTACCAATGAGCTTTTGAATTTTGCCTGCCATTAGCATTAATAAAAATGCTAAGAACACTACAGCTATCATTACACCAGCAACTTGCGCTTGCTGCCACAAATCAACGCGGGCATTTTCGGTTGCAAGTACTGCCGCAAGCATAGCACCAGGGCCTGCAATAGAGGGCACGGCTAACGGGAAGATGGCGGTTTCATGATACTGCTTTACCAAGCGTACTTCTTCTTCAGGTTTACTTTCACCAAAAATCATTGAAAGCGCAAATAAGAACAGCACAATGCCGCCAGCGATTTGAAACGCCGATAAGGGTATTGCCATGGCGCTTAAAATGTACTCTCCGGCAATTACAAAAAATAGCAGGATCAGAGCGGAAACAAGTCCAGAAAGCATCGCAATTTTTCGTTTTGCTTTAGCGTCGAAACCGCGTGTCACAGCTATAAATACAGGTACTGTGCCAATGGGGTCGATAACCGCAAAAAACAAAATAAAGGTTGCTGCAAAGTCAATCATATAAAAATTTACCTATTAAGTTGACGTGTTCGGGATGAAAGCACTTATCTTGTTACATAGTGTGTAACTTAATATAGTGCTTTTTATGTGTGAAAGGCGATTGAAAAATCACACAAAGCTTTATTAATTAAACGACCATTGTCGCGAGCCAAACGTCTTATTAATGGTAGCGTTATTCGACCGTGAACTGTAACCACATTAATGAATGTAATTGGCATTATAAGCACGCAATTATAACGGGTAATAGTATTTAAAATTGTAATTATGTGTACTGCTATTACTCATTACTTTGCGTGTTTATTAACACGATTTAACTTACTTGATTCTCAAGTGGTTGCTGCAAACGAAACGCCGAAATATTGTCAAGTGTGGTCGCCACAATTTCGCTCATAGCTTCTTGTGTGAAAAAGCCTTGGTGGCCAGTGATCAGCACATTGGGAAAGGTGAGAAGACGCTGAAATACATCGTCATCGATAATTTCACAGCTCATATCTTTAAAAAATAGTTCTGATTCTTGCTCATATACATCAAGCGCTAAATAACCTAATTTGCGCGATTTAAGTGCGCGAATACACGCAGCAGTATCAATTAACGCGCCGCGACTAGTGTTGACAAGCATTACGCCCGGTTTCATTTGCTCAAGTGCTTCTTCATTGATGATATGCAGCGTATCGTTGGTAAGCGGGCAGTGCAGGGCAATAATATCTGATTGTTGGTAAAGGGTTTCTAGGCTAACTGGCTTAGCTAGCTCACTTTTGGCAAATGGATCAAAATAAATCACGTTTGCACCAAATCCATTTAAAATTTTAACAAAAGCGCTGCCAATTTTACCAAGGCCAATCACACCAACCGTTTTGTTATGCAGATTAAAACCAAGTAAGCCATTTAAATCAAAGTTGTTTTCTTTAACGCGGTTATAGGCTTTATGAGTTTTACGAGAAAGCGTAAGAATAAGTGCTAAGCAATGCTCAGCAACTGCTTCAGGGCTGTACGCAGGCACCCGTACTACGACCATTTTGCAATGATTTGCGGCTGGAATATCCACGTTATTAAAACCTGCGCAGCGCAGGGCAACGAGTTTTATGCCAATTTCGTTTAAGGCGTTAATCACTGTTTCATTGAGCGTATCATTTACAAAGCAACATACCGCATCAAACCCTTCGGCAAGTTTTACTGAAATTTCGTTAAGTGGCTGCGTAAAATATTCAGCTGTTATATCGTTTGGCAATTGGCTGTCAAATGCGCTGATATCGTACTTTTGCGCGCTAAAAAACGCGATGCGAAATGGTGCTGTAGTCATATAGATATCCTTGGCGAAATGTAGGCCTATAATTCAATGTGTTAAATGATTATACTCAATCGCAGTTTTGTAAAGATTAAAAGTGAGTAAGTTATGTCGTTAAAAGTTGCGTTTATTGGCCTAGGTGTAATGGGTTACCCAATGGCGGGTCATCTTAAAAATGCAGGCTATGAAACATGTGTTTATAACCGCACCACAGCAAAAGCGCAAAAGTGGGCTAATGAATATTTGGGTCGCTTTGCACAAACGCCAAAAGCAGCGTCTGAAAACGCAGACTTTGTGTTTATTTGCGTTGGCAACGACGATGACTTACGACAAGTGGTGAAAGGTGAAAATGGCATACTTGCTGGATTAAAACCGGGCGCTGTTATTGTGGACCACACTACAACCTCGGCTGAAGTTGCAAAGGAGCTAGCCGAACTTGCAAAAGCGCAAGGCAATGATTTTATAGATGCGCCTGTTTCAGGCGGACAAGCTGGCGCAGAAAATGGTGTATTAACCGTAATGTGTGGCGGTGATGATGCGGTGTTTGCAAAAGCGCAGCCGGTTATGGCGGCATTTTCACAGTTTAGCCAATTACTGGGGCCGGTTGGTTCAGGCCAACTTTGCAAAATGGTCAATCAAATTTGTATTGCGGGTGTGGTACAAGGACTTGCTGAAGGCATGCACTTTGCGATGAATGCGGGGCTTGATGGCGAAAAAGTGGTTGAGACCATTGCCAAAGGCGCTGCGGGTTCATGGCAAATGGAAAATCGTCATAAAACTATGCTTAAGGGCGAGTATGAGTTTGGTTTTGCCGTTGATTGGATGCGCAAAGATTTAGGAATTGCGCTAGATGAAGCACGTAAAAATGGTTCACAGTTGCCAGTAACAGCAATTGTTGACCAGTTTTACAGTGAAGTACAAAATCTTGGCGGTGGCCGCTATGATACATCTAGCTTATTAGCGCGTTTAGAAGCAAGTAAAGGTAAACACTAATCGCACATAAAACGCCGCTAATTGTTGCAAAGTAGTGGCGTTTTCAGTTAACTCACGGCTTAGGCTGTTTTATAGTGAGTAATTGAGCTTTTTAGTTGTTGATTTGATTGTGTAAGCCCTTCAATCAATTCATTTAATTGTTCCATATCGCTGGTAATGGAATTAGATTCTTCACTAATAACACTCACTTGTTGGGTAATATGAGATGCGGCTTCCGATTGCTCTTCAGTTGACACTGATACTGATTTTAAGCGTGCCTGAATATTACTGATTTGATTATAAAGTGTGTTTATATTTTCAAGTGAAGAGTTACTGTTAGTTGAGGTGAATTTGCTCGACTCGTGTATATTTTCCATTAAACTTTTTAATTCTTCTGCGTCATTTTTCACCAGTTCCAACACACCACTGATTTCGCTTGTGGCATCTTTAGAGCGAATAGCAAGTTGTCTGACTTCGTCGGCAACGACCGCAAAGCCTCGACCTTGTTCACCAGCGCGGGCTGCTTCAATTGCGGCATTAAGCGCTAATAAGTTAGTTTGCTCAGCAATACTATTAATACTTTCTAATATCGATACGATTGATTGACTTTTATGGTGCAAGCTTTCGGTGGAGTTAAATGCGTTTTCATTTAACTCGATTAGGGTATCGAGCGAGCCTTTTGATTGCTCTGTGATGGAGCGGGTATGCTTTGACACATCGTCAAGCTGTGAGGTGCTATCCATCGACTCGTTCATCTCATTTTTAATACCTAGCGTGGTTTGAAAAAGCTGCTCAGTTGAGCTGGCGATATTCTGCAGTGCGCCATCATTTTTAACAATCTGATCAATAACATGGCGACTGACATCAGATATTTTGTCAATGCTGCCACTCATAATATGCAGAGCGTTTGATAAGTGACCAACCAAATCCTTTTGTGAATTGAGCAACTTATCAATATCTCGACTAATGGAACCGAGTTCGTCATGAGATTGATCGTTTAATCGAATGGTCAAATCGCCAGAATCCGACACATACGATAAGGTTTCTTTAATATGGTTTATTTTTGACGTAAGGCCTTTTATTACGCGAATATTTGCCCATACGATGACACCGGCAATCACTAATAATGCCACAAGTTTGCCAGTTAAACCTTGGTAATAGCTGTTAATCGTTGCATGCTTTTGCGTATTTATCTCAGTGGTAAATTCAGTAGCGCGTTGTTTAATTTGATTAATATATTGGGTCGTTGTGGCAAACCATGCGCTTGCTTCTGGCCATGAACTTGTTGGTTTTTGATTTAAAAAGACATCATTAATGGTGTTATTAATATAGTCGTTATATTTGGCAATACTGGGATCTTTGAAAAAACGCGATTGCTCTGAGCTATCCGACAGCAGCGATTTAAAACGTCGAATATTGGCGATGTAACTTGATACCTCTTGCGCTTGTGTTGAATTGAATTTTTTTGCCGATAAAATTCCGTTGAGTTTGCCCCTTACTTGCCCTAAATGCTCTTTTAGGTGTGAATAAAAGTAAACCTGCATAAACTGCGCACGAGTTTGTGAATCATCAATTGAAACAGTAATGGCTTTTACTAAATCAAGAGCCATTAAATTAACTTCTGAGTAAAAATTAAAGGCCTCTTTACCGTTTCGGTTATCTACTTGTTGGCGAATAGCTGTGCGGTTAGCAATATAGTTTTCAAGCCGTGTTCTCAACAGTATTGCTTCACTAGAGAGGGTGTTCATATCGGCATTTTTTAGCGCTTGCAATGCGTTGTCGGCTTTTTTGCGTTGCGCTGTTACTTTCGTAAACTGACTTGCTGCGCCACCGGCAATAAAGCCCGCTGACAGGCCTCTTTCTACTGCGAAGTTATGCGCAACGTTGTCGGCTTTCAGAGCCAATTCAAGCAGTAATTGATCGCCTTTTGCACTGTCTATGTTGTCTATATCTTCCTGGATAGAAAAACCTATGAGTAAAAAAATAAACAAACATGAAACAACGGATATTGCGATAATGGCTTTTTTGAAAGAAAGGTTGTCTAACATGCGCACTTCCTTGTTGATAAACGATATGCAGGCATATTAAATTTAGAACAAGTTGTCTATTTTTCAAGCAGCTAACGGTTGTTTTTATTAGCAAGTTAAAGGCGTGATCGAAACCAAAAAAATAGCATGAAAGTAGCGACTATATTAATGAAACACTGAAGTTATGGTGTTCTATGGCGTTATTGCAGGCACTCAAGATGGCGACATCGGTGAGATTAATGTTTACTAGGGTTTGGTCGCTTTGCATAAGAGAGAGAAATTCAGTGCCATTTTCATGAATAAGTGCTTTCGCGATGCCACTGAATTGTTGTTTATTTTTTAGCGATATAACTACTTCGCTATTGCGCATACACACAATTTCAAAGTAGTCGTATAAGCTGCATGAAATACGCTTAGCCATTTGTTTTGCTACAAGCTTTGAGCGTAATGGTACAAGGCTTTTAATATTGCCATTTTTTTCTCATCGCTTTCATGTTCGTGCGCTAAATTCTCTAGGCTTAACATAAACTCATTGGCATCAATTGACGGGCTATCTTCGCCATGCATGAGTTTGCCTTGGCAGTATTTTCGCCACTTTTCAAGCTCTTGGTGACTTAAGCTTTCTGGCCAATTGCGGGCGCGATAGCGAAACAGTAATTCGTTGTATTTTGCATCGTCAAATTCCAGTTGCAAACCGGCGAGTTGGCTTGGCTCTGTGGTGCGGATAATATCAAATTTCGATTTGTCGCCACTTGATGCAAAACCCTGGTAAAGTGCGTAGTCCGGATTTGTGATAGGGGTTAAATGACTATCGTCGTTAAATACTTCAACTACTTTTTCACGTAATTCTGGGTGGGCGCGCAGCAACTTAAGGTTTGCCAAACACGCTTCTCTATCTATGCCTAATCGCTCTGCGTTTTCTGGTAACAGGGTTTTTGCCGGGGCGATAAATGGGCATTTATTAACGTGGACATGCTTTAACCCAATAGGAAGTTGCTCATCTGTGAGGTTTTCACGTTTTGTATAAAGACGCTCTCGAATTTCTTCAACACTCAATTCAATTAAGGGCGTTGGATCAAGTGCTAAATTAAAACAGATAACTGCATTTTTGTTTTGGTGATGAAACGCCATTGGTGCAATCCAGGTTGTGCATCCTTGGCTTGCTGGTATTTTTGAAGACACATGTACCAGTGGCGTCATATTAAATACATCTACTAAATCCTGCGCAGCTTTTTTAAAGCGCAAATTAAAATAGTAGTGGTACATTTTTGGCTGTTTGTCTTTGATGAGTTTTGCCAATGCGATGGTAGCAGTGACATCGCTTAATGCATCGTGGGCGTTGCCGTGATCAATACCGTTTGCTGCGGTTAAATCTTCGAGTTTAAAGCTCGGCGTACCATCTTCCTTTTCGGGCCAGTTAATGCCTTCGGGTCTTAGTGCATAGGTTGCTCGCACTAAGTCAATAATGTCCCAGCGGCTATTTCCGTTTTGCCATTCTCTTGCGTATGGGTCGTAAAAATTACGATAAAAAGTATAACGCGATACTTCATCATCAAAACGAATGCTGTTGTAGCCTGCAACACAGGTTTGCTCTTTAGCAAATTCCAAATGAATTTTGCTAATAAACTCTGCTTCACAGAGGCCGTGTTTCATTGCGTGCTGTGGTGTAATACCTGTCACTAGCGCCGCCATCGGGTGGGGCAGATAATCAGCTTGTGGTTTACAGTAAATGACCAGTGGTTCACCAATAATATTAAGATCAAAATCGGTTCGAATACCCGCAAATTGGCTTGGTCTATCTTTTTGTGGTGTTGCCCCCCAAGTTTCATAATCGTGCCAAAATATTGATGGTGTATTAGGTTCGTTTGTATAACTCATCTATAGGTAAGCTCTTGTATTTTATCGAATTTAAACCAATGTCTTTATGAATATATTGTGAGTTTCTTACCCAAAAGATATTTTGGTGTCTCTATTGTGTCGCTAAATTAAGAATATGTGTCGCTGTACGGAATAGTATCTAACAACCAGATTTATTCTAATTTAATTGTGTTTTAGGGTAAAGATATAAGGTAATTTGGCAAATTTAGGTGCTTAATTATTCGCCCGGTGTTTCATAGTCAAATTGATAAACTGCAATAAGAGTAAAAAAATCAATTTAAGTAAGTTTAATTATTACTAATTTCTTGTTGAGTAATGTTTGACTCGATTATTTTTGCTTTGTACATTAATTTACAATTAAATTCTTTTTTATCAATGGCATAATGTGCTCTTCGGTGACATGTCGGACATAAAGCGATAACATTTTCAGGACAATCAGCTCCGCCGTCTGATAAGCGAGTAAGGTGATGGACTTCTAGGTAAGGACCTGACTTTGTCTCGAAAGGAGCTTTATTTCCGCAACCTTCGCAATGACCTTCTGCTCGTTTTTTAGCGTATAGCTTAATTGCATCGCTGCGATATTTAACATGAATTAGTTTTTCTTTTCCGCTTGTTTGGTTAGGTGTAATACTTAATGCAATTTCACGTAATTGTTTTAATGATTTACTTTTAGTTGGCTTTGTAAGGAAAGTCCTTTTTGGTGATTCAACACCATAACTTTTTATTTCAGGAATAATATCTAAATGAAATATATAAGCTGATCTTTGTATCCTATTTTTGTCAGGTCTTTCTTCAACGTGGTGAGTTATATAATTGCATTTACCAACATAACTTACCATTCCCTGAGATACAGCTTCAAAAAGGAGAATCTCTTTATTATTTTTTTGGTGGTCACGAATGGCTAAATTACCTTTAGTCATTAACATATCGCCTTCTTGACCTTCGCCAGTATATCTAAATGTTCCATCGGAACTAAAACCATCCGAATAACCAAACTCTTCACCAGCTTTGCTGGTGAAAATAAATACATATGGGTGTTGTGATGGAGTCGATATACCACCATATTGCTGCCCTTTATAAACTCCATGTATGTCAGTTCTTCGGTTATATATTTTCCCAGCTTCGAACACTTTACTCTCCTAGTCTTCTTCTGCCCAATCATCATCATCATCTTCATATCCAAATGCATTGATAATGTCTTCATACTCCGGTTCGTCAAAAAACTTTCTAAGGAACTCATCAGGAGTCACAATCCAATCGATATCATTTTCTTCTAATAATTGTTTCCAATCATGAATAATTAGCCAATTTCTTATATGGCCCCAAATATTAGTGAAATATTTTGTTTCTTTGCACACTTGAGCATAGTTAGGAGGAATAATCGCATTTAACTCTGAGGCTTTCTTTATACCTAGTGAATTTAATTCTTTAATTAATTGCTTGATATCACCTTTGTGATTTACTGGCTCTAGCTCTAGCTCGTTAACATCAAACCAATTTTCCATAAATTGAGGAAGTGTAAGGGAGTCTAAGCTGTATTCTAGATTTCCATGAGCTGTATCTGTATGTACTTTTTCTATGTAAGAATCAATTTTTTGTGATATCTCGCTAAAGCCTTTATCTGCTATTTCTAACATGCCGGCATAAAGGAAGAGGTTACGTTCTATTTCGGGAGGTAATTTGCCAGAAAATTTGTAATTTCGATCATGAGCTAATTCCGCCCAAGCGTGCTGTAATACTGTACGAACTTGAATTTCAAATTTTAAAGATGATAAGTTGGCAAACTCTGGTAGCGCTGCTCTTGCTTGGCCAATATCACACACAAAATGAACAGATCTATACCCAATTTGATCAACGGAAAGTTTTTCATCTTGATTTAATGAATTATCAACATCTACATTAAATGCATCATTAATTAAATCTGAAATTTTACTGATATCAGACTCAAAATAAGCAACAACACGAATACCAGATAAGTCAGTTAGTTGTTTTGATGGATCTTTATATGACTTTCTATCTATCTTTTCTAAAACACTATCTTTTGTTTTAGTGCGGCCAGTAACAGTTAAATATTCAATTTCACTAGTTTTTAATAAGTTTTCTATTATCGAAATAACAGCATCAGTTAATCTTTCTTGTTTGGGGAGTATTTCATCTACCCATGATTCATATTTACTCATTTCTATCCATGATGGTTAACAGCTTTATTGAACCTTTCAAATTGCTCTACTTCAAAG
The DNA here is from genome assembly GCF_057367955.1 of Pseudoalteromonas sp. NS-SX12. Classification (NCBI taxonomy): domain Bacteria; kingdom Pseudomonadati; phylum Pseudomonadota; class Gammaproteobacteria; order Alteromonadales; family Pseudoalteromonadaceae; genus Pseudoalteromonas; species Pseudoalteromonas sp. NS-SX12. The sequence goes on from NZ_CM170634.1 coordinate 2,222,326, forward strand.
CTAGGAAGTGAAATTTGTATTGGCAAAGCAAAAAAGCTTTATGAATTTATCGCGGATGATACATTAATAAATATAATCTTATATTTCAACGATATGCTGATTTATAAAAGCCTTGATGTATTTCTAATTTCTAAGGAGTGCCATACTAATTAATAAATGGGTGCCAAGTATTTTACAATTTAAGTTATATGAGACTGCTCGTATTAGATAACATAAAGTTTGTGTAGGTAGCAAACTTGGAGATGGACTAACTGAGTAGATGAAGATTCAGTAGGAATAATGAAATTACTTCTTAACTTAGCAATGGAGTGACCGCGCGTGTCTATTAATAGTGATATTCGTTCGGACTTAACACATTAGAAAACAGGCTTAGGAGTCTTTTCAAAATGTCTAAAAAATTAGAAAAAGAACCAAAGTACTAAAATTTAATGTTTTTTAAGCTTCTGATAATTAGAGATAAAATTTAAAGTCTGAAAAGTCTTTCTGTGTCTCCAGTGTGTCCCCAACCTTATAATTAAGCTTACAGCCCTTTATTTATTTGGGTGTATCTTAGTCGTGCCAGTAAATTGTGGGTTGGTCTTGGTTCTGCATAAATACTTAGTTCATTCTTAATGTATGTGGTGTTTGAGCGAGTAACTCTTAGCCATCTGTGTATTATTGTGCGCTAGCATATCATTTAACTGTATTTTTGTCTTACTCCACGCAGTTTAACGTAGTGGATTAATTTTGGTAATTCGAGACGAATAATCTTGGTAAAGTAACATTTGATGCATGTAACAACTTGATTGTGCCAACAATGTATTTTGATTTAAATCAAAAGATATTCTTGCGGCCTAATAGTGCGGACATTCGTCCTTATAATCTATAATCACTTTAGTAAGAATGTGTGGTGCAAACACATCCCTTGAAATTATTTGATAAGTGTATGAGCCATAACGGCTCTTCACTTTTTTATTTTGGTGAATTTTATGCAATTACCTACGGTTGATTATACCGCTGAAAATGCGGCTGAGCAGTTTGTTGAGTCGTTACGAAATACTGGCTTCGGTGTATTAAAAAACCACCCAATTTCGCAAGAATTAGTCGAATCTATTTATAAAAATTGGCAGGCATTCTTTAATTCGAATGAAAAACACGACTTTTTATTCAGTAAAGAAACGCAAGATGGTTATTTTCCGCCAGAGGTGTCTGAGGTAGCGAAAGGCTTCACTAAAAAAGATATCAAGGAATATTATCACGTTTATCCAAAAGGACGAGTACCTGCGCAGCTAGAAGCTGAGATCCGTGAGTACTATCGTTTAGCAAACGAGTTTGCATCGACATTACTTAGTTGGGTACAAGAATACGCACCAGCAGATGTGAAAGCGAAATTCTCAATCGATTTGAAAGACATGATTTCAAATTCCGAGCAAACATTATTACGTGTGTTACATTACCCGCCGATGACAGGTGATGAAGAACCAGGTGCTATTCGCGCTGCGGCACACGGAGATATTAACTTGCTAACTGTGTTACCGGCTGCAAATGAGCCAGGTTTACAAGTACAAGACAAAGATGGCGGTTGGTTAGACGTGCCGTGCGATTTTGGTAACTTAATCATTAATATTGGTGATATGTTGCAAGAAGCGTCGGGTGGTTATTTCCCATCAACAATTCACCGCGTAATTAACCCAACAGGTAAAGCGTCAGATAAATCACGTATTTCATTGCCGCTGTTCTTACACCCTCGTCCAGATGTCGTGCTTTCAGAGCGTTACACAGCTGATGAGTACTTAAACGAACGTTTAAGAGAATTGGGTGTAAAATAACCTGAGCGAACACAAAACCATATTGTGTTATTTAAGCAAAGAAAAGCCCGCAACTGCGGGCTTTTTTAGTTAGTTATAACCGCGTTCAAAACACTTTTCATCTTGAGTCGGTTGAAACGGCTTACTAGCATGTTTGTTATTAACCGGTTGTTGGCGGTTAGCGGGCGGGCATAAGCTGCCTGTTGAGTTTCCCATATTCTGCATTCCTGTTGTCATTGGTGATTGCGTTAGTGTCACGTTAAGTTATACAAAACTTATAAAAAGTGACCGAAAATTTACACTCAGTAATTTAACAACAGCAAATTGTAATTGTATTTATCTTAAACTGGTTGTACCTGCCTAAGTTGCTGCGTTTAACCAAGTTAGTGTAGTTGTAACAGGAAATTTGTATTTTGTATACACTATAAATTGAAAAAGTTTACTTTTTAAGCAGTTTTTCTACTGCGGTAAGTAAACGCGTGGGGTCAAATGGTTTTGTAAGCCAGCCACTGGCGCCGCTGTTTTTGGCTTTTTCTTTTTTATAACCGCTCGATTCGGTGGTCAGCATAAGAATTGGCACATATTGATGTTCAGGTAGTCGCCTAATTTTTGGGATTAAGCTCAAACCTGTCATATTGGGCATATTAATATCAGTGATCACCATATCAAACTGTTGTGCGCGCAGTTTGTCCATTGCATCAACACCATCAACTGCGGTTACTACGTCATAACCGGCACCGGTTAGTATTGCTTGGATCATTGAACGAATAGTTTGTTGGTCATCCACTGCTAATATATGCGCCATGAGTTTCTCCTTGTAACTCTTATTTCGTACTAAAAAACCTTAGTAAATTGGATGTATTCTTCCGTTATTTTTGTATTGTTTAGCGATTATTTATTAATTTTAAAGCGCAATACATTTTTAATGACTGCGCGATAATTTGTTTCGCTGAAAATTTTGACAGCGCTTTTAGACAAAACGTCTGTGGCCTTGTTCATAAATTGCATGATGGTGCTGATCGATTGCGCGAAGCACATCGCTGCGAGTGATCACCCCGACCAAGCGTTTGCTACTATCCACAACGGGATAGATTTTGGGTTTATTTGTTAACATGGTCTGTGCTAAATCTAGCACTGAGTGTTCTTCATCTATCGCCAGTACATCAGTACGCATAATATCAACCACTTTATAATGGCTTTCATTTTGATAGGTGTCTTCGAGCATACGCTCAAGGCAATCTTGCTCAGATAAAAAACCAACCACATGTTTGTGTTCATCAAGCACTGGTCCGCCAGTTTGATGTGAGATTAACAGTCGCTCAGACGCTTCGCTAACAGTCATATGAACTGAAAAGGATACGGCGCGATGCGTCATGTAATCTTTTACTTTAATTGAATTCATGGCACGGTCTCTTTTGGCTTTGTTTATCTTAAGCTTAGTTTGTAACTTTGTGATTTGCCAAAGAGATAGACGCTCGGTAAAACTAAAATATGACAATTAATTTTTACGAGCCGGAAATTGTAATGTTTGGCTTATTAATTTGACATATTAGGCACAAAGCGCGAATCTGAAATGGCAGCGTTAACCATGCATTACAAGAGTAGTTGGTATCTGCCATTGGGTTGAACCTGCCGAATAAATAGACAGTAAAGGTCAGCACACTCTAGTTCGCTAAGCTAACGATTGTAATTAAAAGTATACGATAGGCTTTTTTGTTGAATACAATCTAGACGACTAAAAGTAATCATTTGATCGTTGATAAGTGCGAAAGTCGGTTCGCTATTAGTCGTATAAGCCTAAATTAAATATTAAATAAAACATATGGTTATGCTGATATTAATTAATGATAAGCAAAAACTATAAAAATTTAATGACAACGCTGTCATTATTTGTGTAACATTAAATCAACACTTGGGTTGAGGAAATGCGTAAAAGTGGATAGTAAACACAATTAACAAATAGATGTGTTTAGTGCTTTTACGGAAAAATTATAAGAATTGAGGTTGTTTAATGGTTGCAAGTAGTGCAAATAAAGAGCAAATCTTTATTGGAATAGACGGTGGCGGTACGAAGTGTCGTGCAACCGTATTTTCGAGCCAAAATGGGGTATTAGGTACGGGCTTGGGCGGTCCTGCTAACCCGTTACATGGCCTAGATCGCACGCTTGAATCCATTATGGTTTCAACTCAGTTAGCAATTCAAGACGCAGGCTTAAACCTCGATAAAGTAAACGATGTGGTTGCAGGTCTTGGTCTTGCTGGCGTCAATCTGCCTGGTTTATATCAACAAATTCAAGATTGGCACCATCCATTTAAAAAGATGTTTCTGACAACTGATCTCCACACTGCATGTATTGGTGCGCACGAAGGGCAGGATGGGGCAGTGATTATTACCGGAACTGGCTCGTGTGGTTTTTCATTTGTGAATGGTCAAAGCACGATATTAGGCGGACATGGCTTTGCACAAGGCGACAAAGGTAGCGGTGCATGGCTTGGCTTAGAAGCAGTAAAATCAGCATTATTAAGCTTAGATGGTCTAGGACCAAAAACATCACTTGCCGATATACTGTTAGCGCATTTTAAAGTAACAGATGCAATGGGCATCGCCGAAGCAATGGCGGGCAAACCATCAAGCAGCTATGCGCAGTTGGCACGTCCAGTACTTGAAGAAGCAAAGAAAGGCGATGAGATTGCACTTGCAATCGTAAAAGATGGTGCACGTTACATCAGCGATTTAGCCAATAAGCTATTACAAAATAACCCACCGCGTTTATCAATGATTGGCGGATTAGCCGAGCCATTGCAAGAATGGTTAGATAAAGACGTGGTGGCAAATGTTAAACCTGCAATGCAGCCGCCAGAAATGGGCGCCGTTTATTTTGCGCAAAACTCAATTAAAGGGTAATTATGTCAGCTACGAAGTATTTTGCGACACGCTTATTTAGCGGTGAACAGTTTGTTCAAAATGTGACGTTTAGTGTTGAAGATGGCGTGATCACAGCGTTTGAGCAAGGTCAAAGTGACAATGCGATTGTACTTGAAGGCACCGTTGTTCCGGGCTTTATCGATGTACAAGTCAATGGCGGTGGTGGTGCATTTTTTAACGCCGAGCAAAGTGTAAATTGCGTTGATGCGATTGCAAAAGCGCATGGCCAATTTGGTACAACTGCATTATTACCAACACTTATCACAGACAGTGTTGAAGTAATGGAACGAGCAGCTGATGCCACAGCTCAGGCAATTAAAGATAAAGTGCCGGGTATTGTGGGCGTACATTTTGAAGGCCCACATTTATCAATGCCGAAAAAGGGCACACATAGCGAAAAGTTTATTCGCCCAATTACTGAAGCGGAATTTGCAGTATTTGAGCGCCAAGATTTAGGCATCAAGGTAGTTACCTTAGCACCAGAAAATGTATCTGCCAGCGACATTAAACGCCTCGTTGCAGCGGGTGTGAAAGTATCAATTGGTCACACTAATGCTGATTATCCAACGGTATTAGCTGCACTTGAAGCCGGTGCTGACGGTTTTACTCATTTATATAACGCGATGAGTGCATTCACTTCACGCGAACCCGGCGTAGTTGGGGCAGCATTAACAGACACCAACGCATGGTGCGGCTTAATTGTTGACGGTCATCATGTTCACCCAGTATCTGCAAAATTTGCTATCGATAGCAAAACCCGTGGCAAAATTATGCTAGTAACAGATGCGATGCCACCTGTGGGTACCGACGATATGGAGTTTGACTTCTTTGATGGTCGCAAAGTGATCCGCACTGGCGATAGATTAAATTCAACCACAGGTGAATTAGCAGGCAGTGTGTTAGACATGGCAGGAGCGGTGCGCAATACCATTAATACTCTTGATGTTAGTTATGCTGAAGCACTGAGAATGGCATCACTTTACCCAGCACAGTACCTAGGTTTAGGTAATCGAAAAGGGCGATTAGTGGTTGGCGCAGATGCTGACTTTGTGGTGATGGACAATGAATTTTATGCACGAGAAACCTATGTTGCTGGTGCAAAGCGATAATTGATTCCTGGGCAAAAACCCTGCTTTGAAGTAACAAGCGGGGCTTTTTTTTATCTAAAAGAAAGTAAAAAAACAGCGTGTATTTTTAGGGGAAGTACACACGTAATTAGACTTAAGTGATACCAACGGATTGTTTCACTCGGTATTATTGTACCAATTCGCTTAACGCGTTAATCACTTTAGCGAGCTAAATTTATTGCTTATTGCGTTCGAATTTATTTATGTAACATGTCTACATAAGAGAAATTCTACTTACTTGGCATATTATTTTTAAGCGCTAGAGCTGAGAGCACACGTAACAGCATTGGTATTACAAGTATAAAAACGAGGTTGTCGTGAGCGATACAAATAAGAAAACGAAGAAACGATTAGCATCACTTGATGCACTGCGTGGCTTTGACATGTTTTGGATTTTAGGCGGTGAGAAAATTTTTGCCGCCTTGTTTGTTTTAACTGGCTGGGCTGGATGGAAAGTTGCAGAGGCGCAAACATTACATAGTCAGTGGCACGGTTTTACCTTTTACGATTTGATTTTCCCTTTATTTATCTTTTTATCAGGCGTTGCGATGGGTTTGTCACCTAAACGTATCGACCATTTACCTTTTGTTGACCGTAAACCTATTTATATAAAAGCATTTAAGCGTTTATTATTGCTGTGCTTTTTTGGTGTACTTTACAACCATGGCTGGGGCACCGGGGTACCACTTAACCCAGAAGAAGTACGTTACGCAAGTGTACTTGGGCGTATTGCCGTCGCTTGGTTTGTTGCGGCGATGCTGGTATGGCATACCAGCTTTAGAACACAAATGTTTACCCTTGCAGGGATCTTGATTGGTTATTGGGTTTGGCTTTGTTTCATACCTGTTCCAGGTGGTGTTGCGGGTGATTTATCTGCGGGCGGTGCGGGTTCTTGGAACGCATGGTTCGACACAAACTTACTACCAGGCATTACTTATCAAAACAAGCCAATGGATCCAGAGGGTATTTTGTCGAGTATTCCTGCTATTGCTAACGCGTTATTTGGTGTTATTGCGGGCCGCTATATTAAACAAGCACAAGAGCGTGGCGAATGGAAAACTGCAGGTATTTTATTTGCTGCAGGTTTAGTTGCACTTGCTGTTGGTTGGCTGTGGAATATGGTATTTCCAGTTAATAAAGACCTATGGACGTCGTCATTTGTTATGGTAACGGTAGGTTGGAGCTTTATTTTACTGGCGGTGTTTTATGCTGTTGTTGATTTACTTAATCAACAACGTGCTGCATATCTATTCGTAATTATTGGCGCTAACTCAATTGTGATTTACCTCGCATCAAGCCTAGTTAACTGGGAATACATTTCACGCAGTGTGTTTGGTGGATTTATTGCTGCGGTACCGGCACCTTGGCAGCCATTAATAGGCGTGTTTGCCTTACTTGGCGTGCAATTGTTAGTGCTGCATTGGCTATATAAACGCAAGATTCTAATCAGCGTTTAACGCTTACTATTTTAAAAAGCAGGCACCGCCTGCTTTTTTATTTTCTTTATATTTTATAACGCTTTTATATTCACTTTTACTTTACAAATATGTAAATAGACGCAATAATGACAGCGTTGTCATAATGGTAAAGCCTAATATCGTTGTATCCCGATTAGGTTTTGTGATCTATGGATTATCTATACTTGCACGGACAGATATCCATAGATCCCATTTTTATTTAACCCCTTACTAGAGCCTTTCCTATGCAAATAGTTATTTTAAAAGATGCAGCTGCAGTGGCCGAATACGGTGCTCAGATTTTTATCGATCAAATTAATAGAAAACAAGATTCTGTATTAGGATTAGCAACGGGTTCGACACCTGTAGCGCTTTATCAAGAACTGATCAAAGCAAATCAAGCAAATAAAGTTAGCTTTAAGCAAGTAACAAGCTTCAACTTAGACGAATACTTAGGTTTAGACGGCGACCACCCGCAAAGCTACCGTTATTTTATGAACGAGCAGTTATTTAATCACGTTGATATCGACAAAAGTAACACGTTTGTTCCGCCGGGCGATGCACAAAACCCGATCACCGCGTGTAAAATGTACGAGAACAAGATCTCACAAAGCGGCGGTGTAGATGTTCAATTATTAGGTATTGGTCGTAACGGTCATATCGGTTTCAATGAGCCATCATCGAGCCTTGCATCGCGAACGCGTGTAAAAACGCTTACCAAAGAAACGGTAGAAGATAACGCCCGTTTTTTTGCAGAAGGTGAATTCCAGCCACACTTATCAATTACCATGGGTATTGGTACGATTTTAGAAGCGAAAAAAGTGGTATTGCTCGCAACTGGCGAAAATAAAGCTGATGCAGTGCGTGATATGTGCGAAGGTGCGGTTTCTGCAGTATGCCCAGCGTCTGCGCTACAATTCCATCAAGATGCAGTGATTGTTATTGACGAAGCAGCGGCAAGTAAACTTGTAAACGCTGAACTATACAAGCACATTGAAGGCGAAAATCAAAAGTTACAACAATATTTAGCTGAGCTAAAGCACTGATCATTTTGTAACATCATTTTTGTTTTAAAAAGCGCCATTGGCGCTTTTTTTATGTTTAAATGTAAGCATATTAAATTCAACAAATTAGCTATGCAAAATCTGCCTTTTAGTCAAATGCCACTGGCGCGTTGCTCGCGCGAACGCAGTAAACCTGAATTTATCACGCAACAACTTAATAGCGACAACGCCAAAGTACTGCTTTTTTATCAAGATATGATGTTATCGACTAGCCACCTTGATGATTTATTGTGGTTAAGTGTAAAGCAAGTCACAACAATTTTAGGGCGTGCGCCGCACCTCTTTTTAGGACTTAAGAATAATACCCCGTACTTTGCTATCGAAATAACCCAGCAAGAATTAGCGCTTGATGAATTAAGTTGTTATCAAACATTGCCATTTCGCAGCCAACTCGCCAGTTTCCCTGCTGCTAGTGTAGCGATCGCAGGCTATGCAAAAACCTTATTGCATTGGCACAAAACACACGTATTTTGTGGGCGCTGCGGCAGCCAAAATACCTCGTATGAAGGGGGATATTCCCGTCGCTGTGATAATAAAAAGTGTGGTCACATTACGTTTCCTCGTCATGATCCGGCGGTTATTATGATTGTTCGTAAAGTATTTGACGATGGTGTTGAGCGCTGCTTGCTTGGACGCCAAGCATCGTGGCCTGTAGGTAACTATTCAGCACTTGCCGGATTTGTGGATGCGGGTGAAACGCTCGAAGAAGCGGTTATTCGTGAAGTAAAAGAAGAGTCGGGCATTGATGTTTCTGAGGTCGAATACATCGCATCGCAGCCTTGGCCGTTCCCAAGTTCAGTGATGATTGGCTTTATTGCAACGGCAAGCAGCACAACAATTGATATTGGTGAAGATGAACTGGAAGACGCTAAGTGGTTTAGCCGAGACGAATTAGCGCAATTTGGTGAGTGGGGTGATGACTCATCAAGTTTTAAAAAGCCGCGTTATAGCTCGATTAGTCGCTTCCTGTTAGAGCATTGGATTAACTCATAACAAATTAGATTTGATTAGACGTCTAAAAGTCTATTTAATGTTTGTTACAGAACCAAGAGTAGAATCGATTTATGAAAGCAAATACCCAAATTATTCACGCAGGTCGCAAGTCAAAATACACCCAAGGGGTGGTTAATCCGGTTGTACAACGCGCATCTACCATTGTTTTTGACTCAGTAGCGCAGATGAAAGAAAACACCGCAAAGCGTGGTGAGCAAGCACTGTTTTATGGTCGCCGTGGTACGCATACCCACTTTGCTTTACAAGACGCAATTACTGAACTTGAGCAAGGTGCAGGTTGTGCCTTGTTTCCAAGTGGTGCGGCAGCGGTTAGTAACGCCATTTTATCGTTTGTAAAAACGGGCGATCATATTTTGATGGTCGATACCGCGTATGAACCGACACGTGATTTTTGTGAAAAAATTCTCGCAAATATGGGTGTGAGCACCACTTATTATGACCCACTTATTGGTGAAGGCATTGCCGATTTGATTCAAGACAACACGGTATTGCTTTTTTTAGAAGCGCCGGGCTCGATTACCATGGAAGTGCAAGACGTACCTTTACTCACTAAAATTGCGAAACAACATGATTTGCTGGTATTTATTGATAATACCTACGGTAATGGTTATTTCTTTAAGCCACTAACCCACGGTGTTGATGTGTCAATTCAAGCAGCGACTAAATACATTGTTGGTCACTCAGATGTGATGATGGGCGTAGCAATTGCAAACGAGGCATGTTGGGAGCAGTTACGTGAAAATGCCTACCTAATGGGGCAATGCACATCAGCAGATGATGCTTACCTTGCCATGCGAGGTTTACGTACATTGCCGGTACGCCTAAAGCAACACGAACAAGCAGCATTAGAAATTGCCAATTGGTTGGCTCAACATCCGTTAGTTGATCATGTACGTCACCCAATGCTCGACACATGCCCAGGTTCAGATGTATTTAAACGTGATTTTAGCGGCAGCACAGGCCTTTTTAGTTTTGTACTAAAAGAGGGTAATCAAGCTGCGATTACTGCACTTTTAGATGGTATGCAACATTTTAAAATGGGTTACTCGTGGGGTGGTTTTGAAAGCTTAATTACTGTAACAACCAGTTTTAATCGCATTCGCACGGTAACAAACTACGATTTTTCAGGGCCTTTGGTGCGCATTCATGTTGGACTTGAAGACGTAGATGATCTTAAACTGGACCTTGCCGAAGGACTTGAACGTTTTCAAGCACAATTAAAATAAATAAAGGATTTGTATGGGTTCAACTAGCTTTCATCGTGTTATTGCATTTGCGCAATTTGAATTTTCACGGTTTCTATTTTCAAAAAGAGGGCTAGTTGCCATTATTAGCTACCTTGCGATTTGGTCACTTATTTTGACCAACGTGGTAGCGAAAGGCGCTGCATTTTTTAAAGATCCCCAGTTTGAACGCTTTATGGCGCAATTACTTGGCGAAGTGGGGCTTGAAAACTTATCTACGTGGGCGGTTCCTGAATTAATCGTATTTTGGTTAGTCGCAGTGCTGACCTTTCCATTTTTTGCCATGTTTTCCGCAGCCGATCAGTTATGCAGTGATAAAGCGCGCGGCACGATTCGATTTTTACTGTTGCGCGCAAAACGTGAAGATTTATTGCTTGGCCGCTTTCTTGGTCAAGTATTGGTAGTTGCCGCGTTTATAGGTATTGCCTTATTGGCAAGTATTATGTTGATTGTTTGGAATGATGCGGGTCAACTTTCAGGGTCACTGCATTTAAGCAGCCAAATATTGGTTGATTTAATGTTTGTTGTATTACCGATGATTGCCTTTATGCTGCTGTTAAATGTTTATTCAACATCATCTAAACAAGCCATTGTTCATTGTTTACTGTTGCTTACATTAGGCAGCATTATTATTGGCTTATTGGCAGAGTATATTTGGCAGGGCTTTTCATTTTTAGGTTACTTACTGCCTAATGCTAGCTTGTTTGACACCTTAGCGTTAAGCGCCAGCGTGTCTGAACAATATTTGCTGCCACTTGCACAAACGCTCATCTACGGTGCGCTGACGTTTACGTTATTTAAGAAGCAAGGGGTGTAACCATGATTGAACTTAAAAATGTAAGCAAACACTTTGCTAGCAATCAAGTATTAACGAACGTTTCAATGACCATTGAAAGTGGCGAGCCTGTTGCGATTATTGGCCCTAATGGTGCGGGTAAAACCACGCTATTTAGTTTAATCTCGGGCTTTATTTCACCGAGTAGTGGTGAAGTACTGTTTGATGGCGACACAATTCCTCATGCAGCGCAGTTTGGTAAACTGGCGGTATTACCGCAAGATGCACAGCTTGATCCGCGCTTTAGTATTGAAAAACAACTTGCTTTTTTTGCTAAATTACAAGGTTTTGCAAAAGCGCCTGCGCTTAGTGAAGTGACACGTGTGTTATCGCAAGTAGGGTTAATTGAACACAAAACAAAAAAGCCACAAGAATTATCACACGGTATGCGAAAACGCGCCTGTATTGCTCAAGCGCTGATAGGCAATCCCTCATTTGTATTACTCGATGAAGCCACGGCAGGGCTCGACCCAATTCATGCCAAAGAGATAAGGGAATTAATTGCGGGTTTGAGCTCTGAGATTACGTTTATTTTGAGCTCACACGATTTAGCAGAGCTTGAGCGCCTGTGCCAGCGTGTATTTGTGTTTGAAGCTGGTAGTTTGAAACAATACTCAGGAGATATCGATACGCAAAACCATGCGTATTTGACCTTGCGATTAAAACAACATAGTGATGATTTTGATAAAACAATTTCAGGGCTCAATGGGCTAACACAAATAAAAACAACGCAATCGCGCGAATACTTAATTGAATATGATGCCAGTGTCACAAACTTTGATATTCAGTTGCTGCAACACTTGCATCAAAAGCAGATTGCATACCAACAAATTTACAACGGAAAAACGCTTGAAAACCAGTTATTTGATTAAAGATTTTGATGCTATGGCGCTGCCTCAAGCGCCAAGCTATGAATATGCTTGCGCTATTTGCGATTTTACCAATGAAACACATTGGCAGCCGCTGATTGAGCAAATATGTGAAAATAATGATTTAGCGCTTAGTGTAGTAGAGCGCGTTAGCTCAGGCGAAAATCCCACATTTCTATTGCACAGTGCTAGCAATCAAGCCTTTTACATTAAATTTATTGCGCCAAATTGGCTATTTCAGTATCACCATGAAAAAGAAGCGCTCAATTTATGCGACGCGGCAACACTACCGATTGCGACACCTAAATTGATTGCGAACGGTGAGCTCAATAACTGGGGTTACTTAATTACAAAAGGGCTTGAAGGGCAACTTCTGTCAGATATTTACAATGAACTGACAGACGATGAACAACAATCGATAGCCGCGCAATTAGGACGTTTTTGCCTGCAAATGCACAGTATTCCCATGCAAAAAACAAGCGTACTGTACAAAGATTGGCAAAAATTTATTGATGAGCAATACCACAATAGCTACGCCAGGAGAAAGCGCCAAGGCTTGCGTGCAGATTTTTTAGCGGATTTTATTCCCTATATTGCGCATACGCCTTATACCGCACCAGACACCACTAATCTGTATTTAGTACACAGTGATTTGCACCCGGGTAATTTATTAGTTAAACGTGGTGATGACGGCATTTCACTTTGTGGTGTGATTGACTTTGGTGATGCGTTAGTGTGCAACGAGCCACTATTTGAAGTCACAACAGTTGGCTTACTTGTAGCAAAAGGTAAAACTAAGGTTTTTCAGCAATTTTTAGAAAGCTACCTTTATCAAGTTGACGATAAACGAACGTTACTAAACAGTTTAATGACACTGACATTGTTACGCCACACGGGTAACTTAAATTATTTAATTGAATATGTACCCGGTGTAAAACAATGCAAAAATTGGCAAGATGCTGAACAGTATCTTTTTCCGATATAACAGCTAAGGAGACAACAATGGGACTTTTATCAGGCTTATTGGGTAATGCAAGTGAAGTAGACAGCGAGGAAGTTGAGCGTTTTATTGATTCAGCGCTGATTGACGGTGAGCAAGTTGAAAAGGCGTATAAAGTTATTCGCGACGTTTTAGTGTTTACCAATAAACGCCTAATTTTGGTTGATCGCCAAGGCGTACGCGGTAATAAAGCCGAAGTACTTTCAATTCCTTACAGCAAAATAACTAAATTTAGCAAAGAGTCAGCAGGCACATTTGATCTCGATGCTGAATTAAAAATCTGGTTAGGCTCTGAGCCAAATCCGCTAACAAAAGAGTTTAAGGCGGGAGACGATATCGATCAGGTTTACAAAATTTTAAGTCAATACACATTAGGATAGTGGCAAGTTTTATATGAAGAAATTTCTTTTATCAGGTTTATTAATGGCGGCGACTGGTGTAAATGCCGCGAGTTATCAGTCGTTTAACGAATTTAATTATGTTAATGCCGATAACTACGATGGTTTTGCGTTTAGCAGCCATTACTTTTTTAAACCGCAAGCAATGATTGGTGTGTTAGATGAGTTTGGCTATCTAAATACCGATACCAACCTGTACGGCTCAATTAATAACTTTTACGATGATAACTTCTACAATATTGGTGGCGAATATTTTTTACCAAATAATGTATTTATCACCGCAGACGTTGCCAAACAAGGTGATTATGATGCCTTTAGCGCTGGTGCTGGCTACCTGATTAACGATGATTTTAAAGTCAGTGCACGCTATAGCGATGCCGATGGTCAAGACGGCGAAGTATTTGCGCGTGCTGAATACAATCATCAAATTAACCGTATTGATTATCTTGCGTTTAGTTTTGATACTGAGGTAGACCTAGATAGCTGGGAACTGGCGTCTCGCTATTTTATGGCGCTAAACAGTGCGCAGCATTTAGCCGTTGATGCATCTGTGACTGAAACCGGGAATGATATCGTTACCCGTGTATTTGGTACTTATTATTTAAACCAAGCAATCTCTGCAGGCCTGGGTGTAAATGATGGCAAGTTTGAAGTAAAAGCGAAATATTATACCGACGCTAATTTTGCCTTTTCAATTGGCTATCAAGATATTGATGAAGCACTTGTTTTTGCCGTGTATGGCCAGTTTTAAACGTATTAAACAATAAAAAACCGCTGAATTTCAGCGGTTTTTTTGTTTAAGCTAAGTTATACCAATTCACTTAAATAGCTGATCATCCTAGCGGGCTAAATATCATGCTAACTGCGTTAAAATTTATCAATGTAGAACAACTACATAAGAAAAATTCCGCCTTGTTACCATTTCATTTATCCAGCGCTATCCCTGATCACATACTCAACAGAATTGGTATTAGATTACCAACCGCACTGGCGGCCTTTGTTTTGCTCATCTAAGTACTTTTGTAATGGTGCAAAGTAATCAAGAATTGCTGTTGCATCCATTTCTGGTTTACCTGTTACGCTTGCAAGCGCTTCTTGCCATGGACGGCTAGAACCCATTTTCAGCATCGCATCTAAACGCTCACCGGCTTCTTTTGAGTTATAAACGCTACAACGGTGAATTGACTCTTTGCTGCCTGCGATTTCACATAATGCGCGGTGGAATTCAAATTGTAGAATATGCGCTAAGAAATAACGTGTATAAGGTGTGTTACCTGGTACATGGTATTTCGCACCCGGATCAAAGTGTTCTTCAGTACGTGCTACTGGTGCTGCTACACCTTGGTACTTTTCACGCAGTTCCCACCATGCTTGGTTGTAGTTCTCAGGTGTTACTTCACCAGAGAATACTTTCCAGCGCCATTGGTCAACAAGTAGGCCAAATGGAATAAATGCAATTTTATCCATTGCCATTTTCATTAGAAGACCGATATCTTTTGATTCATCCGGTACTTCATCAAGTAAACCGATTTCTTTTAAGTAACCAGGTGTTACAGAAAGGGCGATAGTGTCACCAATTGCTTCGTGGAAGCCATCGTTAGCACTTTCTTGATAGTAAATTGGTTGTGTGTTGTAAGCGCGCTGGTAGAAGTTGTGGCCCAGTTCGTGGTGAATTACTGAGAATTCTTCGCCAGTACGTTGGATACACATCTTAATACGTAAATCGTCTTTGCTATCTAAGTTCCAAGCTGAAGCGTGACATTGCACGTCGCGATCTTGTGGTTTAGTAAACAGTGAACGTTCGTAGAATGTCTCAGGTAATGGTGCAAAGCCCATTGACGTAAAGAATTTCTCAGCACCACGCACCATTTTTAGTTCGTCGTAGTTGTGCTTAGCAAGCAATTCAGTTACATCATAACCTGGATCAGCATTCGCAGGTGCAACTACATCGTAGATATTGCCCCACGTTTGTGCCCACATGTTACCCAGTAAGTGTGCTGGAATTGGCTTATCTTGAGGTACTTTGTCTTCACCGTACTTTTCGCCTAGCTTTGCGCGAACGTGACAGTGTAGTGAATTATATAGTGGCTTAACCTGACCCCAAATACGGTCTAACTCTTTGGCAAAGTCATCGGCAGGCATATCATATTTACTGCGCCACATAGCGCCAGTATCTGCGTAGCCAAGCTCGTTTGCGCCTTGGTTTGTTAACTCAACCTGTTGCTCGTAAAGAGGACGCATTGGTTTAGCAACTTCGCGCCAACCAGTCCATATATCAAGTAGTTCGTCGTAATCACGGCTTGTTGCCATGGTTGCAGTCATATCGCCAAGGCTTAAGCACTTACCGTCTTCTTTACAGTATTTACCTTTACCGTAAAGGCCACCAAGTTCAGCAACGATTTTCGAAAGCTCAGCAGTTTTAGCTGGATCTTGTGGAGCAGGCAGGGTGAGTGCAAGCTTCAGTTTATCTAGTTTACGGCGGCTATCTTCGTCTAGGTCTAATTTATCAAACTTAGACGCTTCATTTGCTAAACGAACTACAGCAGCAGTCATCTTTTCGTTTGCTGCAGCAGATAGGCCTGACGTATCGTGCGTAATAAAGTTTGCGTAAATCCACTCAGCACGGCTAACTTCGTTATAAAGCGCCATTAATTCTGTTTCAGTATTTGCTAAAAACGCTTTTGCGTCTTGTGCTGTTACTTGTTGTGCCGATTGTGTTTCTTGTTGTTTGCTAGTTGCATTACAGCCAGTAATCGCGACCGCTGATGCGACGAGTAATGCGGGTAGTGAGAGTTTAAATGATGTCATTATTGTTTCCCTTAAAGTAATGGCCTAAAGCCAACAATGCATATTAGCAAGTCGTGGTTTTTGGGTAAATGCCAGTTAGACTTTTTCAGGGATTAAGTCATACTTGGGTAAGCGTTAAATAAATTCAAGGGATAGTTTTTACAATGTTGATTTTTATAATAATTGTTTTTGTTATTGCCGCGATTTTTGGCATTCGTGCCAATCGCTTAAGATTTGTAACAAAACCTGTTTTTAACTATTTCAAAAAGGCTTTGCCGCCTCTGTCAGATACAGAGCGCCAAGCAATGGAAGCGGGTGATATTTGGTGGGATGGCGAACTGTTTTCTGGCAGGCCAAATTGGCAAACATTTCGCGAATACCCCAACCCAAAACTGAGCACAGAAGAGCAGAGTTTTATTGATAATCAAGTATCCACATTACTGGATATGTTGGACGATCACCAAATTGTGACCGAACGCGATTTACCTAAAGCGGTGTGGAAGTACTTAAAAGAAGAGGGCTTCTTTGCCTTAATCGTACCGAAAAGTCACGGTGGTCACGGTTTTTCCGCGTACGCTAATTCAACCATTGTCAGTAAAATTGCCTGTTCGAGTTTATCAGCCGCGGTCACGGTGATGGTGCCAAACAGTTTAGGGCCTGCAGAATTACTTGCTCATTATGGTACTAAAGAGCAACAAGATTTTTGGCTACCTAAACTGGCAAATGGCGAGGAAGTGCCGTGTTTTGCTTTGACTGCCTTAGATGCGGGTTCTGATGCTGGGGCAATTCAAGACTACGGTGTGGTGTGTAAAAAACGCTATAAAAACAAAATGACACTGGGCATCAAGCTCAATTGGCGTAAGCGTTATATCACACTCGCGCCGATTGCATCGGTTATTGGCTTAGCATTTAAATTATATGACCCAGATGGATTATTGGGCGAACAAGAAGATTTAGGCATTTGCTGTGCACTTATTCCGGCAAAAACAAAAGGGGTTACAACCGGTAAACGTCACGACCCGATGGGCATGGCATTTATGAATGGCCCAACCGAAGGGGAAGATGTCTTTGTGCCACTTGATGCGCTAATTGGCGGTGAAGATTACATTGGTAAAGGCTGGCGCATGTTGGTTGAATGTTTGAGTGCGGGGCGAGGTATTTCGTTGCCTGCACTTGCGACTGCAACAGCTCACTTAACTACGCGCACAACCAGTGCGTATGCATTAATTCGTAAGCAATTTGGTTTGCCAATCGCACAGTTTGAAGGCGTAGGCGAAAGTTTAGCGCACATTGCTGCGATGAGTTACCTTACCGAATCGACACGACGTATGACAACAACGGCACTCGACCTTAATTTAAGCCCTGCGGTGATCACTGCCATTACTAAATACCACCTTACTGAAATTGGCCGAGATATCGTAAATCATGGTTTTGATATTCAAGCGGGTAAAGCGGTGCAAAATGGGCCAAGTAATAGTTTAGCGAGTGCCTACAAAGGCACGCCTGTATCTATTACGGTTGAAGGGGCAAATATTTTAACACGTTGTTTAATGATTTTTGGTCAAGGTGCGACGCGTTGTCATCCATTTATTTTGAAAGAAATGGAAGCGGTGGCAATGGATGACGAACAAAGTGGCTTACATCAATTTGATGAGTATCTTTGCAAACATATCGTACATACATTAGGTAATTTTGGCTTTAGCTTTTTCCATGGGTTAACCGCAAATTGGTTTGTGCCTAAAGCAAGCGCAGGACCTGTTGCACATTATTATCAAACGCTGACAAAACTCAGTGCGTCATTTGCATTTTGCGCCGATTACGCCATGTTACGTTTGGGCGGGGCATTGAAGCGTAAAGAAGCAACATCAGCACGTTTAGGTGATATTTTAAGTCAGCTTTATTTAGCCAGCAGCGTGTTAAAACGCTATGAAGACGACGGTAGGCAAGTCTCCGACTTACCTTTTGTTAATTACGCCATTGACCATTGTTTGTATGAAATAGGCCAAGCCTTTGATGCATTTTTTGCCAATATTTCATTTGGCGGTGTGATTCGTTTTGCGGTTTTCCCGTGGGGAAACCCGTATCACAAACCAAGTGATATGACATTAAATCAAGTGGTTAATAGTTTAAGTAACAACGCAGTAATGCGAGAGCGATTATGCAACTTGTGTCATATCAAAGCAGGTAGTGATATTGATAATATGGAGCGCTTATTAGTGATTTTGTCTGAGCACAAAACCTTAATATCGCGTTTTGAAAAAGCCATTAAACATGCGCGTTTTGATATTAAGTTTGACAGATTGAATGCGATAAACACATTGAGTGATGAGTTTAATCAAGAAGAATTAGCGCAACTCACTGAATATGAAACGCTGCGTCAAGCGGTAATAAAAGTAGATGAGTTTGAATCGTTTGATTAACTGAGGTTAAATTAAACCGCTCTTTGCAATGCACAGATTGCGCTGAGCGGTTTAATAAGCAAAGTATTAGCGCGCGTAAGGGTCGTCGAGTACTTTTTCGATATACCAAGTGCCTTTTACTTTAACAAGTTTAATCTGGCGCATATCGGCGATACGGTTACCGTTATGTTTACCGTGTAAAATAACGTTTAACACGGCTGAATCGCCAAAACGCTTACGCACACTGCGGCTGCCGTGGTCGATTTCAATTTCCACTTCGTCAAAACGCATATTTAGTACATTGCGCGCAAATTGCTTTGTTGAGCCGTATGATTTTATAATGCGGCCATATTTTGGCACCGATGCATTGACTGCTTTATTGATGTCGTCTTCAAGCAATACTGCGTAGAAAAATTCAGATGCTTTATATTCAGGTGAGTCGTTATCTGCTTTTATTTCAGGTGCAGTTTCACCGCACGCAGCAAGCAATATAAACAAAGATGAAAGAAGAATGTTACGTAACATATGCCTAATTGTCGTTATTTTTATTTAGGCTAAGTGTGGAATGATTTTGATAGGATGTAAAGTGCGAAGCGGTGCTTCGCACTTTTAAAGCAGTAAATTACTGCACTAACTCTTGATCTGTAAACTCTTCAGCAAACAGTGGGCTAGTTAGGTAACGCTCTGCAGAGCTTGGTAGAATAACAACAATTTTCTTATCTTTGTTTTCTGGCAGTTCAGCGATACGTTTTGCTGCAACAACCGCAGCACCAGAAGAAATACCCGCAAGAATACCTTCTTCTTTCATTAGGCGGTGCGCCATTGAGATTGCGTCGTCATTTGAAACTTGCTCAACACCGTCGATCATTTCAACGTCTAAGTTACCTGGGATGAAACCTGCACCAATACCTTGGATTTTGTGAGGACCTGGCTTTAATTCTTCGCCTGCAATTTTTTGGCTGATCACAGGTGAATCAACTGGCTCAACTGCGATTGATTTAACGTCTAGGCCTTTTTCTAATTTTAAGAAACGGCTAGTACCTGTGATAGTACCACCTGTACCAACACCGGCTACGAAGAAATCTATATCGCCATTAGTTGCGTCGAAAATCTCAGGGCCCGTTGTTTCGAAGTGAATTTTAGGGTTTGCTGGGTTTTCGAATTGCTGTAGTAAAATGTACTTTTCAGGTTCGCTTTGCTGAATTTCTTGTGCTTTTTCAATCGCACCTTTCATGCCTTTAGCGCCTTCAGTTAATACTAGGTTTGCACCTAACGCTTTTAATAGCTTACGACGCTCAAGGCTCATTGTGTTTGGCATCGTTAGCGTTAGCTTATAACCGCGTGATGCAGCAACAAACGCAAGTGCAATACCTGTGTTACCTGAAGTTGGTTCGATTAACTCTTTGTCTTTGGTTAATTCACCTGACTTTTCAGCTTCCCAAATCATTGATGCACCAATACGGCACTTAACGCTGAAGCTTGGGTTGCGCGCTTCAATTTTCGCGTATACGTTACCTGACGTTACACGGTTAAGTTTAACCAGTGGTGTATTACCAATGCTCAGTGAATTATCTTCAAAAATGTTACTCATTATGTGTATCCCTAAATGTTCGGATTCATTTACGCTAAGCATACTGACTAGTTGCAAAAACGAAAGGAAAGTTTGGCTATAATATATAGCCAAACTGCCTGAAATAGGCGTTTATGGCTAAATTAGCAGTGTTATTGGTAAAGAACGTGAAATAACACGTTAAAAAACGAAATCTCAGAAATAAAAAGGGAAGCCTTAGCTTCCCATAAACGTCTTTAACTTATAGCATCCAAGCGTATGACATTTTCATAAATACTGAACGGTCTGTCTTTTCTATTTTTGATAAGTCATCATCTTGATAACCGTTATCGGAATAGCCAGCAAAAAATACCGTTTGCGGATTCACTTTATAAGAGTAGAGCAGTTGAGTTGAAAACCCTTTGTAGTGCGCTGTTACATCATCAATGTAATTATTTGGATTGCGCTCAATATCACGATAAATTACGGCTAATCGTACAAAACTTCGATTGTTAAACTGATAACTTAATCGCGCATCGGTTAAGTTTGCAGTGAATAGATCGGCACCATCCACGTCCATCGATTCATATGTATGACGCAAGCGCAGTTCTATATGGCGGTTTAAGTTCATATTTAGTACAGGGCGAATACGGGTTTTATCGCCTAAACGATTGTTTGCTAAGTCGATATGATTACCTGTATTAGCGTAAAGTGAGGCAAACATGCCTGAGATTGGTTTAAATTCTAAATACACGCCAACGAGGTTTTCGTTAAACAGCGAGGTGTTACCATCTATATCTAACCGCGCTTTATTATGGCGAAGACCAACGCGGTCGCGCTGGAGCAATTCAATTTTACCGTAGCTTTGCAATGGGCCGTTAAATGATAAGTCTGCTTGAACTTCTTTTTCCAGCAGTTCGCCATTGGCGTTATGGCTAATATCCCAGTCACTGTAAAATTCGATACGATTATACCAATTAACACCTTGCTCACCGTACCAACGATAACGACCACCGCTCACAAACTTATTAAAATCAACTTGGTTCATAAAACCTAAATCGCCGCGGAAATCTTCACCAAGGTTGTCGTAGCGTGCAAATAGACTCCAATACTTTTCGTTGTGCTCATAACTAAGCTTATAGGCAATATCATCAATTGCTTCTTCAGCACTGACACGTAAATATTGTTCGCTTATTTCACAATCTTGCTCATTTTCACATTGAATGCGCGCTTGTTGTTTGCACGTTGAAAGGTTATCGGCGTCGCAAATGCGGTCTCTAAATTCATCGGAATACTTTGTTCGCGACATCGCAAGTTGTGCGATAAAGGTATCGTTTTCAGTTAAACGGTATTTGCTATCAAGTGACGAAACATAATTGTAGTAGTCATCAGCGCTTCGTGCGGTTGTCGTTGCGGCTATAGAGAAGTCATTGGTAAAGTCATAGCGATAACGTGCCGCAACATTGTTACTTTTACTTTCTAACGAGACAACAGTCGAGCCTAGGTTACCGGGAATAATCACATTGCTTTGGTTATCGTTAGCGATAAAGCTACCAAAGGTATGCGAGCCAACGCTTCCCGTAAGTTTTACACCGGCGTCAGGTTCTGCCACATTACGGGTATAAATAAGGTTCCAAGGTGTTGAAAAGTAATCGGTATTCTCTAAGAAAAAGGCACGTTTTTCTGGAAAAAACAAAGTGAAACTGTTGTTGATACCAAGCTGTGCAACATCGGCTTCGACTTGTGAAAAGTCAGGATTAATGGTTGCGGTAAGCGTAACTTCTGGCGTGATCCCCCATTTTAGGTCTAATCCCGGTTCTAAGGTGTTATCTGCTTGCCAATCTTCAATGGGTGCAACACTGACATCGCGGTTTTCGCTGCTGCCAGCTACAATGGTTGGCACTAGCGTTAGGTTATTGCCTTGTTCGGCTTGTTCAAAACCTGACACGGTTTGCATTTGACAAACCCAACAGCTGTTAGCGTGGTCGATTTTTATTGATGAAATACGCAGGCGTTCATTTCGTGGTAAAAAGCGAACAAATTCCATCGCCATTTTTTTACTGTTATTACCCTGTTCGAAATTTAATATACGAAACGGAATTGAAATCTCAACAACATAACCCGCTTCTGTTAATTGCCCCGAGCTATGCCAAATACCATCCCACGCATCGCTTTCTTGGCCTGTTAGCACGTTTTCAATGGAGTCCATTTGCACGCCAAGCGGATTAATAAAAAACTGATACGCCAGCTTTTCGTTATTGTATGAGTCAATTTTCAAACCCACTAAGTCATCGCTCCAGTTTTTATCACGGTCGCGATAAAACGCACGAATTGCATTTGGGTTTGAATCACTTACCACATAAGCAACATTGAGTGATTCACCATCTTCATAAACAAGTGCGTAGGCTTGCTCCTTGGCTGGCATATTTTCATAGGGCCAAGTGATATTGTTGATTTCGATGCGTTTTGCTTGCTGCCACACACTCTCATTTATATTGCCATCAATAACGACTGAATCTGATAAAAATGGGATTTCAAGTGTGGTGTCGGTTTTTGCTATTGCAGAGGTAGAGAGTAGAGCAGCACACAGTGCTAGCGGGTATTTCATTTTAATTGCACGAGTTTTTATTGTTTCGCAGTATTTTAGAGTGTTGCAGTTTTTCGAGCAATTTAGATAAGGTTAAGCAACAAAAAATAACGATAAAGTAACCACTTTATCGTTATTTTTACAAGGTAGGTAGTTTTTAGCGCGCCACTAACATCATTACTCCAGGCACAACGAAAAAGGCACCTAGCACATAACCTAACGCTAAAGACTTATTATTTGAACCCACTTCAGCCAGCTTACTTGCAGCACGAAGCGGTAATTCACGTAGGAATGGTGTGCCGTAAATAAGCGCAACAGCAAATACGTTAAACATTACATGAACAAGGGCAATTGTTAATGCCACTTCGGCAGCTGCGCCTGTAATTGATGTTGCAGCAAGTAGGGCAGTAATGGTGGTACCAATGTTTGCACCTAGCGTAAATGGGTAAATTTGTTTAGTCGAGAATACACCACTACCTGCAAGCGGGATCATTAAGCTTGTTGTTGTTGACGATGATTGCACCATAACCGTAACGACAGCACCCGATGTAATACCTGCAACAGGGCCTTTACCAATCGCACGGTGTAGCATTTCTTTGGCTGTGCCAACAAGCGCTTTTTGCAATAGTTTACCAAGTGTTGTTACTGCAAATAGAATCAGTGCAATACCCACAATTACCATAGCAATACCAAGAGTTTTGCCATCGAAAAATGCAAGGCCATCTTTAATTACGCCTACCGCAGGCTTAACAAGTGGTTTGATAAAGTTATAGCTTTTAAGTGATAGGTCAGCGTCGCCCACAAATAAATGCGCAAGGCTTTGAGATAGTTTTTGTAAAATGCCGAACGCTAATTCAAGCGGTAGGAAAATCGCAACAGCAATTAAGTTAAAGAAATCGTGTACTGTTGACGCTTCAAATGCACGTTTAAATTCTTCTTTTGAACGAATATGACCAATTGATACTAAGGTGTTTGTAATAGTTGTACCAATGTTCGCACCCATGATCATTGGAATTGCAATATGAATAGGTAATCCGCCAGCCACTAAGCCAACAATAACCGAGGTAACGGTTGATGATGATTGTACTAACGCAGTTGCGAGTGCACCGAGCAATAATGCAACAAATGGGTTGGTCGCGAATGCAAAAATTTCTTTCGCACCTTCACTGCCACCTGATGCTAGTTTAAAACCGCCACTTACGGTACTAACGGCAACTAAAACCAAATAAACTAAAAATGCGATAGCAGCCCAGTTTAATAACTTGGCCGTAACACTTTGTTGGCCGTTTATTGGATTTGACGTATTTTGACTCATTTCATTTCTCTTGTTTTCGACGACCTCGTTGGTCGTGTTATGTGACATTTACATGTCATTTTTGTGACGACGCGGATTAAAACAAAGAAATATGAAAGAAATATTACAGTGAGTGTAATATTTCAATGTTAACAACAATCGATGTGTTGTTATCGTCATTAAATTGCTGTTAGAACGTTAAAATTTCGTAATGTAATAGATTGTAAATGATGAAGTTTTTATAAATCGGTGAGTTAGTGAACAATCGGTCAAAATAGCCATGGAAATCCAATTTAAGTTGTTCGACTTTGATAACTAATGTGCTATGGTTAGGCCTCTTAAATCTGTCTTACATTGATAACCGTGAGGTAACTCCTTGATTAACGTATTGTTAGTTGATGACCATGAACTCGTTCGCACAGGTATAAAGCGTATACTTGATGACGTACGTGGCTTTAAAGTGGTTGGTGAAGCGAAAACTGGCGAAGAGGCGGTTCAGTTTTGCCGTCAAAATAACCCAGATATCGTACTCATGGATATGAATATGCCAGGTATTGGTGGGTTAGAAGCAACTAAAAAAATCTGTCGATTCTGCCCAGATGTAAAGGTCATTGTATTGACCATGCAATGTGAAGACCCATTCCCGAGCAAAGTAATGCAAATTGGTGCACACGGTTACCTGACCAAAAGTGCAGGTCCTGAAGAAGTGGTTAATGCTATTCGTGCAGTGAAAACAGGGCAACGTTATATTGCGCCAGAAATTGCGCAGCAGATCGCACTAGCGCAGTTTAGCGGACGCAATGATGAAAACCCGTTTGCAAGCCTATCAGACCGCGAATTACAGATTATGCTGATGATCACTAAAGGTGAGAAAGTACAAACTATTGCAGATCAGCTAAACTTAAGCTCAAAAACGGTCAATTCATACCGTTACCGTATGTTTGAAAAGCTTAATGTGGGTGGCGATGTAGAATTAACACACCTTGCTATCCGCCATAAAATGATTGAGATTGACGCCGAATAACACGATGTCGGCGTTTAACGCAAAAGCCTTTCTAAAAACCGTATCAAATGAACCCGGCGTTTATCGAATGTTAGACGTCAAAGGGCAAGTTATATACGTTGGTAAAGCAAAAAATTTAAAAAAGCGTCTTTCAAGCTATTTTCGCGACAACATTCCCGAAAACAAAACCCGAGCGTTAGTGGCGAATATTTGCGGTGTTGAAGTTACACTGACGAATACCGAAACCGAAGCGCTACTGCTTGAAAATAATTTAATAAAAAAATACATGCCGCGTTACAACATCTTGTTGCGCGACGACAAATCCTATCCTTATATTTTAGTAACTAACCATACGCATCCGCGTTTAGCATTTCACCGTGGCGCTAGAAAAATTAAAGGCGAGTATTTTGGCCCTTATCCAAGTGCCGGCGCCGTGTCTGAAAGTTTGCGCTTAATGCAAAAGATTTTCCCAGTGCGTCAATGTGAAGATGCGTATTATCGGGCACGCAGTCGCCCGTGTTTACAATATCAGTTAAAGCGTTGTTCAGCGCCATGTGTAGGTAAAATTTCCGATACGGATTACCAGCAAGAAGTAGATATGGTGAAAAAATTTCTGGCGGGGCGCTCGTCAGAAGTAATCGCAACATTGGTTGAAAAAATGGAAGCGGCGAGTATCTCGCTCGAATTTGAAAAAGCAGCGCAATTGCGTGACCAAATTTTATTGCTGCGCAAAATGCAAGAACAACAAGCGGTATCGGGCAATGTTGCAGAGCTCGATGTAATTGGTTTCTCGGCTAAAAACGGTTTGGTGGCGGTACATGTATTGATGATCCGCGACCATAAGATTTTGGGATCCAAAACGTATTTTCCAAAAACGCCAAAAGACAGTAGCAATGAAGAAGTCTTAGAATCGTTTTGTGCACAATATTATGTGCAATTATCCAATACCGGACGAATTCCAAAACAATTAGTTGTGCCGTTTGCATTTGCAGGCAGTGATACGTTAGCAGAAGGGTTATCGGCAATTTGCAGTAAGAAAATTGCATTTGTATTAGCGCTGCGTGGTGAAAAGGCTGACTATTTGGCACTTGCTAATAAAAATGCAGCAAATGCCTTAGAAGTAAAACAAAGTGCAAAAGACTCCATTGCGAAACGTTATGCTCAATTAAAAGAAGCGCTAAGTTTAGAAAGCATTAATCGTATGGAGTGTTTTGATATTAGTCATACCATGGGCGAAAACACAGTTGCGTCGTGTGTGGTATTTGACGACCAAGGTCCAGCCAATAAAGAATATCGCCGCTTTAATGTTGAAGGCATTACACCGGGTGATGATTATGCTGCTATGGCATTTGCACTTAGAAAGCGCTACAACAAACTGACTGACGAAAGTAAAATTCCCGACATTATTTTTATTGACGGTGGTAAAGGGCAGTTATCACAAGCTGAACATTATTTTGCTGATTGGTCACACAACAAATTACCGCTATTAATAGGTGTTGCCAAAGGCACATCACGAAAACCGGGTTTAGAGACGTTATTAATTGACGGCGGCAGGCGCACGGTGAATTTATCATCGGATGCGCCAGCGTTACATTTAATTCAACATATTCGTGACGAAAGTCACCGCTTTGCTATTGCAGGGCACCGTAATAAACGTCAAAAGCAGCGCAATACATCTGTGCTTGAAGAGATTTCAGGGGTTGGCGCGAAAAAACGTCAAGCCGTATTAAAATATTTAGGTGGCATTCAAGGGGTAAAAAGCGCTACTATTTCTGAATTGGAGCGAGTGCCGGGCATTAGTCGTAGCATCGCAGAACGAATCTATCATCATCTAAATGATGACAAATAAATAAAATACCAATATGTGGAACATTCCAAATACACTTACAGCTTTTCGCCTGATCTTAATTCCGATTTTTATTGTTTTCTTTTTTATTCCAGCTAAGTGGTCTTTTTTCTGGGCCGCGTTTATTTTTTGGCTTGCCTCAGTCACCGATATGTTAGATGGCTATCTAGCAAGAAAACTTGAACAATCAACACCATTTGGTGCGTTCCTTGACCCTGTTGCTGATAAAGTAATGGTGTCAGTTGCACTTATTGCATTAACCCAACATTACCAATCGCTCTATATTACGATTCCGACCATTATTATTATTGGTCGAGAAATTATCGTATCGGCATTGCGTGAATGGATGGCGGAAGTGGGTGAGCGCGCCAATGTGGCGGTATCGCAATTAGGTAAAATTAAAACCGCAGCACAAATGTTGGCGATTATTGGTTTGATTTGGCAGTACGATAGCCAAATGATCACCTTATCATTTGTATTATTTTATATTGCGACTATCTTAACCTTTATTTCGATGGTGCAATATTTGGTTGCTGGCTGGGGCGCGTTGTCTCAATCAAACAATTAAATTGGTGTTTGTGCATTGAAATAAGTGCATAAACGAGTGTTTTTAAATCATTTTAGATAAAAAATAATCAAACAACTTATTTCCGACATTTTTATGTTGACGCGTTTAATAATCTATGTAGAATGCGTCGGTGTTGAGAGGGGAGTGGTTAACTAACTGCCCAATTGGAAGTGCGAGTATAGCTAAGCTGCTCGAAGCAAGAATACGACAAGGTCGTGTTAGTGCTAAGTTAAAAAACGGTTTATGGAACGCGAGTATAGCTCAGCTGGTAGAGCGCGACCTTGCCAAGGTCGAGGTCACGAGTTCGAACCTCGTTACTCGCTCCAACTTCTTAAAGAAGTCGGCGGAATGGCAGAGTGGCCATGCAGCGGATTGCAAATCCGTCTACCTCGGTTCGACTCCGGGTTCCGCCTCCATTTTCAACACTCCACATGCGAAAGCAGCCCGATGCCCGGGTGGTGGAATTGGTAGACACAAGGGATTTAAAATCCCTCGTCAGTAATGACGTGCCGGTTCAAGTCCGGCCCCGGGCACCATTGATTTTAGAATCAATTTGATGCGAGTATAGCTCAGCTGGTAGAGCGCGACCTTGCCAAGGTCGAGGTCACGAGTTCGAACCTCGTTACTCGCTCCAAATTGGTTTTTGCTGCAACGTAGAAACCCGATGCCCGGGTGGTGGAATTGGTAGACACAAGGGATTTAAAATCCCTCGCTAGTAATAGCGTGCCGGTTCAAGTCCGGCCCCGGGCACCACTTATTTGAGTTAAGCCTCACAAAAAGCCATTGGCAGCGAGTATAGTTCAACTGCTCGAAGTAACGTTTGGTTACTAAGCTAAAAAACGGTTGAAATGGAATGCGAGTATAGCTCAGCTGGTAGAGCGCGACCTTGCCAAGGTCGAGGTCACGAGTTCGAACCTCGTTACTCGCTCCAATTTTTAGGAAAAATAATTAATAACTTGGTTTCACCAAGCCAGAACTTCTAACTTTAATAGTTCGAACCAATTATTTATCCAGCTTCATTATGAAGACATTGGCGGAATGGCAGAGTGGCCATGCAGCGGATTGCAAATCCGTCTACCTCGGTTCGACTCCGGGTTCCGCCTCCATTATCGAAAGATAATACTCTCCACATGCGAAAGCAGCCCGATGCCCGGGTGGTGGAATTGGTAGACACAAGGGATTTAAAATCCCTCGTCAGTAATGACGTGCCGGTTCAAGTCCGGCCCCGGGCACCACTTTATATCAAATTTAATTCCTTATAATTCTAAGCATATTTTTAGCTAAATTTACTTTGCTTTGCATCATCTGATGTTTTAGGATCAGACCCACGATGGAATACAAGTTTAACACTTTGAAAAACGCACTGATTTTTACTTTATTACTGGTTTTCAGTAAGGCTATTCTAGCCGTTGAAGTGACCGACCTTTATCAATATAAAGCGGTAGTTGATGATAAATCCCAAGCGCAACAACGCCGAGCAAACCGTGTTGGTTTTATTGGTGTGCTTGAAAAAGTATCCGGCCGCAGTATTGATAAATCACACCCAGCAATTGGTGATGCGTTTAAAAGCCTGTCTCGCTTTGTACTCAAATACGAGTATGAAGAGTCTTTATACCAAACGTATTTAAAAATTCGTTATCAGCCACAATTAATCGACGGCGTACTTAATGAGATGGAAATCCCGATTTGGGGTAACCGCAGACCGCTGACGTTAATTTGGCTTGCAATTGAAGAAGACGTGCAACGCTCATTAGTCACCAAAGAAGACTACCCACAAATTTTTCATTTACTCGATACCAATAGTAATAATGCGGGCTTACCGATTGTTATGCCGTTACTTGATCTCGAAGATCGCATGAATTTAACGGTTACAGATGTGTGGGCTAACTTTCCGCAGCAAATTTTAAATGCGTCACGTCGTTACGAACCTGAAGTCATTGTGTCGGCAAGGCTGTATCAACGCGAGAATGTATGGCATTTGGATTGGCAGTTTACCAACCAAGGCACATTCCAATTACACCAGCTTAAGGGTGACAAACTCACGATTATCGGAGAGCTTGTTAGTAGTATTTCAACGCAAATCGCCAACCAGTATGCATCACTTAGTGAAACTGAGGTTACCAGCAGTGTGACAGTACGCTTTTTTGGTGTAAAAGGTATTAAACAGCTTGAAGCGTTAAAAACTCGCTTACGTACGCTTACCCAAGTTGATGAATTAGATATAAGTTTCCGTCAAGGGGAACGTGTGGATTTAGTGCTATACCTTAATGCGCACGTAGATAGCTTGAAAAAAGCGCTACAATTGGATTCACAATTTGAGATTATTTTTGATCCATTTAGTCATCAAAGTACACAACAACTTGAGTATCAATGGCTAAGCCAGTAATGAGTGAATATCAACAAATGGCGTTGCCGGTAACATTGCCAGACGACGAAACATTTATGAGCTTCTTTGGCGGTGAAAATTCCCATGTTGTTAAACAACTTGAAGTGGGATTAACACAACTTCAAACAATGCCATTTAATTATGTGTATTTGTGTGGTTTTTCTGACTCAGGTAAATCACATTTACTGTATGCAACGTGTATTCGCGCACAGGAGCTCGGTTTATCGTGTTTTTTGTTATCCTGTAAAGATCTCGCTTGGCTTGACCCACATGTACTAGACGACTTAGAAAAGCTCGATGTTATTTGCATTGATGATATTCAGCAAGTTGCAGGCGACTCACTGTGGGAAAAAGCGCTATTTAATTTTTTCAATCGCTTCAATAGTGAAGGAAAAATGTTAGTAGTAGCAGGGGATTTACTGCCTAATATGCTTAATATTGCATTGCCAGATCTCGAATCGCGACTCAACTGGGGCACCACTTTTCAAATCCGCTCGATGAGTGATGATGATAAAGCCGAAGCGTTAGTAAAACGTGCGAAAATGCGTGGCCTAACACTCACTGAAGAAGCGACGCGTTTTTTATTGTCGCGCGTTAGTCGTGATATGCGTGCATTACTGGATATTTTAGATAAGCTTGATCATGCTTCAATCGTTGAACAGCGCAAGCTTACCATTCCGTTTATCAAGTCTATTTTAGATCTATAAAGCATGAGCACGTTTTGAAAAATCGTGCTTTTGTCTATTTTATTTGTAACACAGGCATCGATGCGAGCGAAATGAAGCAAAGACTGTGTTGAAAGTCAAAATATAAGCCCGCTATCTATTAAATCTTCAGCTTAGTTCTAAATTGTTTTTTATCGCAATATACGACCACTAAATTAGTGCAATCGAAATAAGCCTAAAAAAACCACCTAAAATTAACAATAACGTGCCTTTTTAACCATTATCACTCTAGTAAAAACAATTGTTTTTCGGGTATCATAATGGGCTAATTTTTATTAAAAAATGTTACGTTAATCGATAGTTAAACGTTACGAGAAATCAAGCCAACTCAATGTGATATTGAGCTGGTTGGCAAAAACGAGTGAAAAGCCCTTATGAATTTAGAAGCAATCTTGGCTGAAGCCCTTGAAGCTGTTGAGAAAGCCAGTGAAATCGCTCATTTAGAAGATGTGCGCGTAAATTACTTAGGTAAAAAAGGCGAAATTACTAGCCTATTAAAAAGCCTAGGTAAAATGGACCCAGAAGAACGTAAAACTGCAGGTCAGGTAATTAACCAGGCAAAGCAGCAAGTTCAAGAAAAAATCAATGCGAAGCGCGAAGCGCTACAAGAAAAAGCATTAGCAGAGAAGCTAGCAAAAGAAACTATTGATGTGACGCTACCGGGTCGTACTCAACCGACTGCGGGTCTACATCCTGTAACACGTACTATCGAACGAATTGAAAGCTTTTTTGGTGAGCTAGGTTTTGCTGTTAAATCTGGTCCGGAAGTGGAAGACGATTTCCATAACTTTGACGCGTTGAATATTCCTGAACATCACCCAGCACGTGCTGATCACGATACCTTCTATTTTAACCCTAAGCTGGTATTGCGTACGCAAACAAGTGGTGTACAAATCCGTACTATGGAAGCGGAACAACCACCACTGCGTATCATTTCACCGGGCCGTGTATACCGTAATGATTACGACCAAACGCATACGCCAATGTTCCACCAGGTAGAAGGCTTGATGGTTGATAAAAACGTAAGCTTCACAGAGCTTAAAGGGATTTTGCACGATTTCTTACGTAACTTTTTTGAAGAAGATATGGAAATCCGTTTCCGTCCTTCGTACTTCCCATTCACTGAGCCATCAGCAGAAGTGGACGTGAAAGGTAAAAACGGTAAATGGTTAGAAGTATTAGGCTGTGGCATGGTTCACCCAAATGTACTTCGCTCTGTTGGCATCGATCCTGAAGAATACACAGGTTTCGCATTTGGTATGGGCGTTGAGCGCTTAACCATGTTGCGTTACGGCGTAAATGACTTACGTGCATTTTTCGAAAACGACTTAAAATTCCTAAACCAATTCAAGTAAGAGTGAAGTAACAATGAAATTTAGTGAAAAGTGGCTAAGAGAATGGGTAAACCCAGCAATTGATACTGATGCACTTTCTGAGCAGCTGTCGATGGCAGGCCTTGAAGTGGATGGTTTAGACGCCGTTGCCGGTGATTTTACAGGCGTTGTTATTGGTCAAGTGGTTGAATGTGGCCAACACCCAGATGCAGACAAATTACGCGTAACTAAAGTAGATGTTGGCGAAGATGAACTACTTGATATCGTTTGTGGTGCTGCAAACTGTCGCCAAGGTCTAAAAGTAGCGGTTGCTAAAGTTGGTGCGGTATTACCGGGCGATTTTAAAATTAAGAAAGCAAAATTACGCGGTCAACCTTCTCACGGCATGTTATGTGCGTTCGAAGAGTTAGGCATGGCTGAAAGCTCAGACGGCATTTTAGAGTTACCTGAAGACGCAGTAATTGGCACAGATATTCGCGAATACTTCGGCTTAGATGATGTGACTATTGACGTTGATTTAACGGCAAACCGCAGTGACTGTCTTGGTATTAAAGGTCTTGCACGCGAAGTAGGCGTATTAAACAGCCTTGACGTTACTAACGTTGAAATTACGCCGGTTACACCGACAATTGATGACAAAATTGACATCGAATTAGTTAATCCTGAGTCATGTCCTCGTTATTTAGGTCGTGTAATTAAGGGCATTAACTTAAACGCTGAATCACCACTTTGGATGGTTGAGAAATTACGTCGTAGCGGTATTCGTTCAATTGATCCTGTTGTTGATGTAACAAACTACGTATTACTTGAACTTGGTCACCCAATGCACGCGTTTGACTTAAACGCAATTGAAGGTGGTATTAAAGTACGTAACGCAAATCCAGGTGAAGAGCTTGTATTACTTGACGGCAATACGGCAAAGCTAAAAGAGAACACGCTGTTAATTGCTGATGACCAAAAAGCACTTGCGATGGCTGGTATCTTCGGTGGTGAGAAATCAGGTGTTACCGAAACAACACACGATATCTTATTAGAAAGTGCTTTCTTCAGCCCGCTGGCAATTGCTGGACAAGCGCGTAGCTACGGTTTACATACGGATGCATCGCACCGTTATGAACGCGGCGTTGATTACAAACTTCAGCATGACGCAATGGAGCGTGCAACCCAACTATTACTTGATATTGTTGGCGGTGAAACAGGCCCTGTAGTTGAAGCTGTATCACAAGCACACCTACCAAAAGCAAAATCAGTGACATTACGTCGCGCACGTTTAGACCGTGTTATCGGCTACCACATTGATGATGCAACGGTAACAAATATTCTTACCCGTTTAGGTCTTACAGTTAGCTTTGAAAATGACACATGGCAAGCTGATGTACCAAGTTACCGTTTTGATATTTCAATTGAAGAAGACTTAATTGAAGAAGTAGCACGTGTATTTGGTTATAACAATATTCCAAACGTAGCACCAACAGCGAAATTGGCGATGACAGATCACCAAGAAGCCGTGCTGCCGCTGAAGCGTTTTCGCAATGAATTAGTAAGCCGTGGTTACCAAGAGGCAATCACCTACAGTTTTGTTGACCCTAAAGTACAAAGCTTGCTACACCCAAGTGCTGATGCGCTGGTATTACCGCACCCAATTTCAATTGAAATGTCGGCAATGCGCGTAAGCTTATTACCAGGCTTATTAGGCTCAGTGGTATATAACCAAAACCGTCAGCAATCACGTATTCGCCTATTTGAATCAGGCTTAAAGTTTGTTAAAAACGATGCCGCTGAAAATGGTGTTGAGCAAACGCAAATTATTGGTGGTGTGATTTACGGTAACACGCATAACGAACATTGGGGTGTCGCATCAACACCAGTCGACTTTTTTGATGTAAAAGGCGACGTTGAAGCACTATTAAACCTGACTGGTGATATGGCGAATATTTCGTTTGTTGCTGAGCAAAATGAAGGTTTACACCCAGGTCAATCAGCTTCGATTATAAGAAATGGTAAAAAAATTGGTTACTTAGGCTGTATTCACCCAGAAATACAGTCTAAACTAGGAATTAACAATCAAGTTTTTGCCTTTGAAATCGAGTTGTTAGGTTTAGAAAACCGTGTATTACCTGAAGCGGTTGAGGTTTCTAAGTTCCCATCTAACCGACGCGATATTGCGATTGTTGTTAAAGATTCGGTAAATGCTGGTGATATTTTAGAGTCAATTAAAAAAGTTGGCGGAAATCAACTAGTTGACCTAAACTTATTCGACGTGTATAAGGGCAAAGGAGTTGAGGCTGATCACAAGAGTTTAGCGATTGCATTAACACTGCAAAATTCAGAGCGAACCCTTGAAGAGAAAGACATCAACTCAATTGTAGACTTAGTGGTGGCCGAATTGGCTGAACAATTTAACGCATCGTTGAGGGACTAGATTATGGCGCTTACAAAAGCCGACATAGCTGAACACCTATTTGTAAAACTGGGTATTAACAAAAAAGACGCTAAAGACCTTGTCGAAAGCTTTTTTGAAGAGATTCGTACTGCACTAGAAGCAGGCGAGCAAATTAAGCTTTCTGGCTTTGGTAATTTTGATCTTAGAGATAAGAAAGAGCGTCCGGGGCGCAACCCTAAAACGGGTGAAGATATTCCAATTTCTGCACGCAGAGTTGTTACATTCCGCCCAGGTCAAAAACTGAAGACACGCGTAGAAGTTGGTACCAGTAAAGACTAACCAAGCGTATGTATGAAGCCAATTCGAAAAAGCCTGCTTAATGCAGGCTTTTTTATTTGCTCTTTACTAGGGTCTGTTGACCTTTCAAGTTCGTTTTTGCAGCAGTTTGATTGGGTTTTATACAAGGCAGAGGCTGCGTGACATAGTTATTCTATGTGAGTCAGCCGATAACACAGTAGAAAAGCCAATCAAGCGCTGCCGAATGGTTCTTTTGAGCGCCCTTTTCTCATTGTTGCCTATATGGATGTAGGTAAGGGGCGTGAGCAGGATGCGGAAGCTTTGCTCGATATTTGCTTAGATTACTAGGCCACACATCGAGCGCCGCGATAAAAGCACGCTCAAAAAGAACAAAAATAGAACAGCAAAGTTCAACAGACCCTACAAGCAATCGAATTTTACTTGATGTGAAAACCTTATCGTGGCGACGTGAAATTACCGTCTTCAATACGCGAGAGGGTATCTGCCGCAAGATTTGCGAGCTCACCTAATGATTTACCTTGATTGGTAAGTTCATATTCAAGCGGTGCTAAGTCAATATTTTGCACGCCAGCTTCTTTTGCTACTAATGCCCAAATATAAGAAAGCTTATGCTCTTCCATTTGATAAAACATATTTGTCAGTGCAGTGTAGATTTCTGGCTTGGCTTCGTTACCAGCAGGGTTTAACTCAAGCGCATGGTAAAGCTTATCTATTGCCAAATCGCTATCAAACTTAGTGTAGTAAGTAGCTAATTTGTATTGGAATTCAGACGTTTCTAACTCACGTTTTTCATCCATTGCAATCAGTGATTGAATGGCGCCTTCATCACCATTTCGTGACCAGTGATAGAATAGCAGGTGTGGATATTGTGAATTTCGTGTCTCTTTCGATAAACGGTTTATCTCTTTTAGTGCAGTGAGGTGACCATTTACGCGCGACGTGGTTTTTTCTTTTAGTTTAATGTGTTCAATGCTAGCTGCTAGCTCAACACATTTCGCATAATCGTGAAATGCGCTGAGTAGTTTGTATTTAGTTGCATCATCAGGCGTTTTTGATTCTGCATAACGCCCTAAAATAACGTCGGCACGCTCGGTATTACAATGGCTGTCGGTATTAAGATCGGCGCAAAACTGGCTATTTTCGTCACAAATTTCACGAATACTTTTGGCATTGTCGCAGCCAACGAGAAGAGAAAGCAAACAAAGTGCAGATAGTTTTTTTAACACAATTTAATGACATAACTACAATAGGATGTTCTAAGCTTAGCGAATCCTTTGCTTAAATGTAATAGTGCATTGGTCATAATTCGCATAAATTTGTTTTCGCTCAATGGGATTATCGGTACACGGCAAAAGTCTGATATTGAAATGGTGGAAAAAACAATGTTTTTCAATTAGAATGCACGCGTCTAAAGCACTTCTCACAATTAACGCTTTAGGCTATCCGTTCAAAATTTTACGTTTAGGTAGACAAAATGACCTCATCTCACGAGCAAGATTATCTGAATAGCTGGCAGGAACGCCAAGACTTCGCTGAAAGCATGCAACCAATTATTGGTAAGCTTTACCGTAACCGTGGCATCGAGATTGCCATCTACGGTCGTCCACTAATTAATGCAAGCACAATTGACGTTATTAAAGCACACAAAACTGTTGCACAATTTGAAGACAGCAAACTACGTCTTCGCGAAAGCTTCCCGTTTTTAGAAGCTATCGACAAAATGGAACTGACTTCAGCACGTATCGATTTAGGTAAACTAGCTTATGCTTATATCTATAAAAATGCGGGTGAAGGTCGTTCAATCGAAGAGTACCTAGCAGCAGAATTAGCTGAAATCCACAATAAAGAAGACAAAATTGAACCTCGCGACGTAGTACTTTACGGTTTTGGCCGTATCGGTCGTTTATTAGCACGTCTTCTAATCGAGAAAAGTGGTCCTCACACAGATTTACGTTTACGTGCAATTGTTGTACGTGGCGGTAAAAAAGGCGACCTTGAAAAGCGTGCAAGCTTATTACGCCGCGATTCAATTCATGGTCCTTTCAACGGTTCAATCACTGTTGATAACGAGCGTAATGCAATTAAAGCAAACGGTAGCTACATTCAAGTTATCTACGCTAACTCGCCAAGCGAAGTAGATTACACGCAATACGGCATTGAAAATGCACTTGTAGTTGATAACACAGGTATCTGGAAAGACGAAGATGGCCTTGGTCAGCATTTAGCGGCAAAAGGTGCGTCAAAAGTACTTCTTACAGCACCAGCTAAAGGCAATATCAAAAACGTTGTTTACGGCGTAAATAACAAAGATATCCTGTCTGAAGATACAATTATCTCAGCAGCAAGCTGTACAACAAATGCGATTACGCCAACGCTAAAAGCATTAAATGACAAGTTCGGTATTAAGAACGGTCACGTTGAAACAGTTCACTCGTACACGAACGACCAGAACTTAATTGATAACTATCACAGCGCTGAGCGCCGTGGCCGTGCTGCGGCACTTAACATGGTTATCACGTCAACGGGTGCTGCAAAAGCAGTATCTAAAGCATTACCTGAGCTTGAAGGTAAGCTTACAGGTAACGCTATTCGCGTACCGACACCAAATGTGTCAATGGCAATTCTTAACCTTAACCTTGAAACTGCAACATCAGTTGAAGAGTTAAACGAATTCTTACGTGAAACGGCTCTTTACTCAGATTTACGTGACCAAATCGATTACACAGCATCTACTGAAATCGTATCAACTGACTTAGTTGGTAGCCGTTATGCAGGTGTTGTTGATTCACAAGCAACGATTGTTGATGGTGATCGCGTAGTACTTTACGTTTGGTACGATAACGAGTTTGGTTATAGCTGTCAGGTTGTTCGCTGTATGCAAGATATGGCTGAAGTAACACACCCAAGCTTACCTCGTTAATCTAATTTTTTATCTAAAAGCCGGCCATTGTGCCGGCTTTTTTATTCAATTACTCGCATATTGTTTCAGCCCACTCGTTATTTTGATAGGCTTAAAGATATTGTGCGTTAGGGAACACAGTTTATGAGAATTACAAGCCAATTCGATAGCGGTAATATTGAGGTACTTAGCCTTGAAAACCGTGAAGATATTCAATTAAAAATTAAAAATGACAACCAGTCTGAATTTTTCCAGTGGTTTCACTTTAAATTAGAATCACAAATTGATTTATTACATCGTTTGACGATTGTTGATTTAGATAAATCAGCGTACCCAGAAGGGTGGGTTGATTACCAAGCAGTTGCATCGTATGACCGTCAAACATGGTTCCGAGTACCAACTAAGTTTGAAAATAACCAATTAGTTATCGAGTTTACACCAGAGTGCGAACAAGTATATTTCGCATACTTTGCTCCATACAGTTATGAGCGTCACCAAGACTTACTTTCTTGGGCGCAATCACACGAAAGCTGTACTATCGAAACATTAGGTGAAACACTTGATGGCCGCGATATTAGCGTATTACAAATCGGCGAACCTGCTGACGATAAGAAAACAATTTGGATGATCGCACGTCAGCACCCTGGTGAAACCATGGCAGAGTGGTTCATTGAAGGTGTGCTTCACAAACTATTGGATGACGAAGACGCACATGCCGCTGCACTATTAAATAAAGCGGTTTTCTATATTGTGCCTAATATGAACCCAGACGGTAGTGTACGTGGTCACCTTCGTACTAATGCGGCGGGCGTTAACCTAAACCGTGAATGGCAAACACCATCAATCGAAAAGAGTCCAGAAGTATATTTTGTACGCGAAAAAATGTTCGCTACCGGTGTTGATATGTGTCTTGATGTACACGGCGATGAAGCGATTCCGTTTAACTTCTTTGCGGGCAGTGAAGGCATTCCACGCTACGATGCGCGCTTAAAAGACCTAGAAGATAGCTTTAAAGCGGCGATGTTTGTTACTACACCAGAATTCCAAGATGAACATGGTTATCCAAAAGATGAACCAGGTCAGGCAAATCTTACTGTAGGTTCAAGCTGGGTTGGACAAGAGTTTAACTGCCTTTCATACACGATTGAAATGCCATTTAAAGATAATAATAATTTACCAGATGTTGATTACGGCTGGTCAGATCGCCGTTCGTATTCATTTGGACAAGACACACTTGCGGCAATCGTAAGTGTGGTAGATAAACTACGATAATAAAAATAGCGGAGCTTATACCAATTCACTTAAATTGTTGATCATTTTAGCGGGTTAAATATCATGCTAACTGCGTTTGAATTTCATTTCTCCAGCGCTACTTCTGATCACATACTTAACAGAATTGGTATTGCTCCCCAAAAAAATAATAACAAGAGGAACAAGTTGTGGAAGCATTTGGCAATTTTTTAGATATGCTAGATGGTATGTTAGGGAGTGCCTTTTGGTTTCCTTACGTGCTACTAGGGGTTGGTTTATTTTTTACCATTTACTTAAAATTTCCACAGGTGTTGTATTTTAAACACGCCTGGAAAATTGTAAGTGGTAAATACGATAAAAAAGAACACGAAGGTGATACAACGCACTTCCAAGCGTTAGCAACAGCACTTTCAGGTACCGTGGGTACGGGTAACATCGGTGGTGTTGCACTGGCAATATCAATTGGTGGTCCAGCGGCGCTTTTCTGGATGTGGATGACAGCGTTTTTCGGTATGACAACCAAATTTGTTGAGGTAACGTTATCTCATAAATACCGTGTTAAAACAGAAGACGGCACTATGGCGGGTGGCCCAATGTACTACATGGACCGTCGCTTAAATATGAAATGGCTTGCGGTACTGTTTGCAATCGCAACCGTAATTAGCTCATTTGGTACAGGTTCACTGCCACAAATCAATAATATCGCCCAAGGTATGGAAGCAAGCTTTGGTCTTGAACCGATGCTAACGGGTGGTGTTTTAGCAATTTTATTAGCATTGGTTATTTTAGGTGGTATTAAACGTATTGCGGCAATTACTTCACGCGTTGTGCCATTTATGGCAGCCGTTTATATCATTGGTGCGTTTGGCGTAATTTTTTATAACATCGAAAATATCGGCCCTGCATTTGCCTCTGTATTTACTAATGCCTTTACGGGTTCTGCAGCAGCAGGCGGCTTTATTGGTGCGTCATTTGCCTATGCGTTTAACCGTGGTGTAAACCGTGGTTTATTCTCAAACGAAGCAGGTCAAGGTTCTGCGCCAATTGCCCACGCCTCAGCGAAGGCGGATGAGCCAGTATCTGAAGGTATGGTGTCAATTCTTGAACCGTTTATCGATACAATTATTATTTGTACGTTAACGGGTCTTGTAATTTTATCATCAGGCGCGTGGACAGAAAAATTTGATACACGTTTTGAACGTACCAGCATGGAATTCATCGATGGTACATATCATGAGCGTGTTGATGCACAGCGCAACGAACTTTACGCGTATTTAAATGGCGGTGAGTCAAGCGTTAAGCCGTTTAATGGTACGCTAAATGTTGTTGAAGGTAAGGCTGTAAATCAAAACTTTACAGTGTTACACAATCGCTCAGTGGGTGAGAAAATTCGCTTCTTACTTGATGGCGATCACTTGCATACTGGTACAATTGTTATCAAAAAAGGTAAAATTGTTGATAAAAGCATCGTTGTTAAGGGTAAATCGCTTGTACACTCAGCAGAGCTAACAACGCTTGCATTCCAGCGTGGTTACTTTGGTGAAAACGGTCAATACATTGTATCGATCGGTTTATTACTATTTGCCTTCTCTACGGCAATTGCATGGTCTTACTATGGTGACCGCGCAATGACCTATTTACTAGGAACTCGTTCAGTAATGCCTTATCGCGTATTTTATGTCGCAGCGTTTTTCTGGGCATCATTTGCAGACACCACTTTAGTGTGGAAATTGGCTGCAGTTGCCATTGTTGTAATGACCTTACCTAACTTATTCGGCATTATGTTGCTGCGTAAAGAAATGAAACAGTCAGTAGATGACTATTGGGTGAAGTTTAAAAAAGACAACAGCCAAGAAAAAGAGTAAAATAGAAGGCGCCTTAAGGCGCCTTTTTTATTAGTTTAATGGAGCAGTAAATGGCGAGGATAAGTTGTCCAGCGTGTAGTAAACCGATTTCCGATAAACATAAAGTATGTCCACATTGTGATACTGCTGTAGCAGGGCTTGATGATCATGAAAGAGCTAGGCTCGCCAGTCGTCGTTACGTTAAGCGTAAGCAAGCGCTGCTCAATCAGTCATTTGTTGCATTGATTATTTTCTTAGGCGGCTTTTTGTACCTTTACTCACGAGAGCCAGCTGCAGATAGCATTGAACAAATGACAACCTATGGCGCCATTGCCGTGGGTTTTATCTGGTACCTTATTAACCGTATTCGCATCATTTTATTGAAAAAGTCTTAGCATGAACATTGAACACTTAGTTAACACCTTAACGCCAGAAATTTTCGAACGCCTTGAGTACGGCGCTGCAACTGGAAAGTGGCCAGATGGCACGCCACTGTCTGATGAGCAACGAGAGCAAACTGTTCAGCTAGTGATGTTGTACCAAGCAAAAGTAGCTAAAACCAATGAACAATTCACGATTGGTGAAGATGGCCAGATGGTGCAAAAGTCAAAAGCAGAATTAAAGAAAGAATTCAGTCCTAAAAATGAGATCGCAAGGTTCGCGCAAGATGATATTTAGTAGTTTATTCACGCCGAAATGGAAAAGTAAAAAAGCATCAGATCGTTTATTAGCAATTAGCCAACTTGATGCCAATAAAGTAAAAGATAATACAATCTTAAACCAGTTAGCTAATAATGATGATGACGACAAGGTTAAGATTGCAGCATTAAAACGCATTAATGACATTAGTTTATGGTGGCAAACATATAAACAAGAAAACAGCCAGCCAGTTGTTAGTGCAGCTGAAAAAGAAATTTTTAATCAGCTTGAACAAAAAAAGCCAACTAACGATGAACTTGAGTTACTGGTAAAACGTTGTGATAAAACCCAACAATTAGAAGCGTTACTGCCACTAGTAAACGATTTTAATGTGCAAGTTTCGTTACTAAAGCGAATCGGTAAAAAGCCGTTAATCACAGATTTCTTTGCTCACGCCAGCGATTCGCAACAACTGGAGTTAGTTCCAGTTATGCAACAATATCAATTAGATAAAGCATTGTTAAAGCATGCAAAACCAGCACTTGCTGAACAACTAAAACAACAAGAAGAAACACGCAAACGCGAAGCGCTTAAACCAATCGAGGTGAATAAGGCAAGTACATTAGTATTGGCTAAGCTAAACGCATTGCGCGATAAGTTTGATTTTGTAAAGTGCGATACCGAATACAAACAACTTGAAGCCCAGTGGCAGCAGCTTGAATTAGATTACTTAGACGATAAGCAAAGTGTGATTGCTAAATACCAAGATATTACGGCAAAAGCACAAAAGCATTTAGTTGGTTTAAAAGCTAAGTTTGATGAAGAACAAGCGGCTAAGTTAAGACAAGATAAAATTAAGTCAGTAAAGCAAACAAGCGTAAGCTTGAAAGAACGCGGTGAAAATGCGCTAGATGCGCTATTGCTTGAACCGACGGCTGATAACGTATCAGCACTAGAAACGGCATTATCAGCAATGAATGCGCATCAAGCAGAGCTAGATAGCTTATCACAAAGCGATAGTGACTTTACTAAGTTCACTCAGCGTTTAACAGCGCAATGTGCTGAAATAAAAGATGTTATTGAGTCATTGCCTGCGATTGCTGAGCAAGTTAATTTAGGTAAAGCATTAATTGTTGCAAGTGACTTACAAGGGCTTGATGAAGCGCAAGAAGCTAAGTCTCAGTGGTATAGCACCACGTCAGATATGTTAAAACAGTTACCAAAACCGTTATTGCAAAACTATCAAAAGCAAATGCGCGAAATGGATAAGCACTGGAAAGCGTCGCATCAAGACTTGCTTAAAGAAGTTAAATCGCTTCAGCAGGATGTAACGAAACAGCTTAAAGATATCAAACGTTTAATTGACGCGGGTCGCTACAAGGTGTGTTTTGGTATTTTTAAAGGTGTACAAGAAAATATTGAAAAGTTACCTAAGTCATCACAACAAAAGCTTGAAGCAGAATATCAGCTTGTTGATCAAGAATTAACGAAGGTAAACGAGTGGCAACGTGAAATTAGTTTGCCGAAACGCCATGAGTTAATTGAAGAAGTTAAGCAGAAAATTGCACAAAATGATGCAGATATAGCCGAGTTAAGCCAATGGATTAAGGTAGCACGTAAACGTTGGAACGAGCTTGGCTACATTGCAACGGATGAAGAAAAAACGCTAGATGAAACTTTTAATCAACAGTTAGAAATCGCGTTTACGCCGTGTCGAGAGCACTATGCTGCACTTGAAGCCGCTCGCGAACAAAATGTTGTGACACGTAAAAACCTGATTGTGCAATATCAAGCGTTAGCAGATAGCGTAAGTACGCTAACACTAAAAGAGGTAGAAAAGCAGTATAAGCAGCTTAAGCAAAATTGGCGCAATGCAGGCGAAGTCGATAACAAAAATTATAAACAG
Source organism: Pseudoalteromonas sp. NS-SX12 (assembly GCF_057367955.1). NCBI lineage: Bacteria > Pseudomonadati > Pseudomonadota > Gammaproteobacteria > Alteromonadales > Pseudoalteromonadaceae > Pseudoalteromonas > Pseudoalteromonas sp. NS-SX12. Next base: position 2,265,765 of record NZ_CM170634.1, read on the forward strand.
CTGCTTGCAGAGCTAAAACCGATTGATAACCAAATATTTGCGTTTATTAAAGCGGCGTATGCGGTTAATGCAGATACAAAAGCGAAACTCGTAAAAGAGGCTGAAGCCTGTTTAACAGACGATAATATTGAAAACGTGATTGAGCAATTAAAGTCATTGCAACAACGTTGGAAAGACATCGGCTTTGCCGGTAAAAAGCTTGAAAACCAGCTGTGGAATGAGTTTAGAGCAGTTAATGATCGTGCGTTTTCATTGCGCGACAGTGAGCGCCAAGCCAAGCGAGAGCAGCAAGACGAGAAACTCGTTTCACTGCAAAGCGAGTTCACGCGCATTACACAAGACGTTGAATTAGATAATGTAGATTCACTAACAAACGCAATTTCAGCGCTAGCGAATTTGCGTGATGAACTGAAGCAGGCCTATTTACTGAAATCTCAGTTATCAAATGAGGTAAGCAGTACATTGACAGAGTATGCAGCAAAGCAAGAAGTACTCAAAAACAGTAAAGATAAAGAAAAGTTAATTTCACTTTTTGAACAGCTTGAACAAGGTGTCATTCCTTCGTCTTGGCAACAAAAAGTACCTAGTGAGTTAACGCGCCAACAAATTACTATTCGTATTGAATTGTTAAACGAAATGGGTTCTCCAGAATCTGATGATGCGGTACGACTGAGTGAACAAGTAACATTGCTTCAAGAAAAAGTGAATGGTGCAGCGTTAGATAATGAAACCTTGTTAAAGCACTGGCTTAGTAAAGGTGAAATTGACAGTGAATCGTTAGCGCTGTTAGCACGCATTAAACCAGCGTTTGTATAATGGACTTTTAACTCTTAAAATTGAGTAAAGTCCGTTTTAAAAAGCCACATTGGTGGCTTTTTTTATTGCCATTCCACTGTAGATAACCATCAGCAGAACGGGGTTAGTACTTAGCTATTTAGACTTCGTTTATTCACATATTAGTTAAATAGTACGCAAGTTAAAAAACGTTAGAAAATGATAGTTATTTTCGACTGTTGCTGAGCTTTTTCTTTAGCCTTTTTAATTCGTCTTGTTGCAAGTCGATCAAATCCCTGTACTCTTCCTTGATTTGCTTGCGTTTGGTTTTAACCTCTCTTTTTAAGGCTGTTTTATCTTCTTTTGACATGTGCTTATCGAGCTGTGTTTTTAATTGTGCCAGCTCATTTAATCGCGCCTTTTTCAGTGCACTTATTTTATGCTCAACCCCTTTTATGTCGGATTTAATTTTCAGCACATGTTGTTTTTGGGTGTAGCGATCGATAGTGTCTTTTTTTGCGAAGGGCTTCGAGCTGGTGTTAACCGCTTTCAATGTCAGTGTTTGTTGTTGCTGTTTCGATTCACATGGAAATTGACTGAAAATAATGCCGTTTTCCGTTGTGCATTTATAGTAATCCAGCGCTGAACATGTGAATGGAATAAAGAGTAGGGTGGTGAGTAGTTTCATTGCGATTCCCTCATAATCTAGTGACATCCTGTCTCGTCACTAGATTATAGAAAGAGAATAGCTATTGCTCAAATTGCTTTAATTTCTTCAGGCTTTGCACTAAAAATGGCACTTCAAGGTGACTATCAATCGCGAAGCCTTGCTGTGCTGATACTGTTTCATGTTTACCGTCAGACGTAAGCAAGGTTAGTTTATCTTTTTTATAGATAAGTAAGGTATTGCCGCTAATATTCACACCTGTGTCGCTACCATTATACAGGTTGTTACCTAACGTCGTATTTTGCACGTTTTGGCAATTAAACGTGTTGGCAAGCACGGTTGTAATCACATCTTGTGGTGTGATAATGCCTGCAGGTGTAATGTGTGCAGCTGTATAAAGTGTTGATTTTGACCATGCATCTTCTTCGCTGTTTGCCAGAGAAAATGCAAAATCTACAACGCTATTTTTAATGGTTGCAAGTTCGTCTTGTGTTTTCACATAGTGAACCGTTAAGCTGGCGTTTTCATCTTCTGCTAAGCGCGGAAGATTAATAAACGATGCATTAACGCTATTGCTCCATGCTGGCAAAATCCCCTGTGCACGAATCACTTTTTGATAGTAACTTGGCAAGCCATAAACTAGGTTGAAAAGTGATTCACGCTTATTTACTGGCTGATAAAAGTTATCTGTGGCATTAAGCGCTTTGTCGCTTAAATACTGAGTTAATAAGGCCTGGTTATCAAAAACTAATATTTCTGCAGAAGCTGAATTTGTATTACAAGTTAGCGGCTGGTTTGGCGCAACATAAGTCACTTTTTCATTGGCAAAGCTAACATTTTGCGCTTCTTTGTATTCGTCTAAATCGACCAGTTGGTAACGTGCTAATAAACTTTTCGCTGTGGTTGGGTAAGAAAGCGGTAAAACATTATCTTGCTTGGTGATATCTAGCTTAACATTAGCATCAGCCCAAATATGAAGCAGGTGACTGGCGACAAAGGCAATAATAAATACCGGAGAGATATAACGGCGAAACGGTTTTTGTCTTAATTCTGTGAGGTGTCGCCACGTAAAGTTACTGGCAATGAGTTCAAAAAACAAAATTACAAAAATAATGCCACCCGCGATAAATAGCGAAAGGCTAGGATTAGTAGAAATAGTGTCACTGATCAAGGACACAATCTGTTCAAATACCTGCGGCGACAAATGATAGCCAAGTTGAAAATAAACATAGGCGTCTAATGCCAGAAGCGACATGGTGAAGGTTGCAATTACCGCAGCCATGCCCCGAATATGCCGCGGGTATGGAAAAATAAGACTGAGCGGAAAAATTGTCAGCACAAAGCATAAAAATGTCAAAAAGCTAATGTGGCCTAGCCAGTTTAACAACAAGAATATTTTGCCGCTAAACGTCATCGGCATTGGATCTGAAACTAAATAGAGGCTACTCACAATCAATGCAAATAAAATATTTGCAAAAGTGAACCAGTGGCCCCAGCTCAACAGTTTTGCCGCTTTAGACGAAAACGCTTGTTGTGATGACAAATTCATAGCGTTACTTTACTGAGTCTTTTAATGCTTGTGTAAAATTATCTATTAGGGCTTGTCGTTGTGCTGCAGGCACTTTTTCATTAATGATATGTGAAAGTGTATTGCCAAGACTCATTAGGCTTAAATCTAATGGCGCTTTGTGAGCTACAAGGGTTTTTAAAAGGTCATCAACAAGATTTTCTACTTGCTGGTCTGAATATTTTGATAAGATAGGCATCAATTAAGTTCTAATTTTATAAAATTACTCATATTTTAACATTTGAGGCGCGAAAAACAAAGATGACAGTGCAAGTAGAAAGACTCGTCGTTCACTATGTCGACAAAAAAGACGAAACAGTTGAAATTCATCTTCGTAATGATGAAATGCCAGTCAACGATAAGGTTAATGTGTTTATCGAGCAGTTACACCATGCCTACAACGGTAAGCCAGGAAAAGGCTTTTGCGGTTTTAGTCCAGAAAAAAACGGCGTGGTAAGTTCGAGTATTCAAAGTTATCGTCAAGGTGAAATGCATTTTTATCATTTAACTGAACAGGCTGCCGAGGTTTTAAAAGAAGAATTAAACAAATACGCGTTTAATGAAACGGGTTACCTTATTTTTTGTCACTACCGCTTTGTTGCCGACGACTATGTGATGATTGCATTAGTGAATGTAAAAGAGCATTACTCAATTAACCAAGAGCTCGATCTTACTTCGTCGCGTCATTTAGATATCGCGAAAATGCAGTTAGCGGCACGTATCGATCTTAACGGTATGGCAACAGCGCTTGAAGACAACCGTTATATTTCATTTATTAAAGGGCGAGCAGGGCGTAAAGTGGCCGATTTCTTCTTAGACTTTTTAGGCTGTGAAGAGGGGATTGATGCGCGTCAGCAATCGCAAGCGATGTTATCTGCGGTTGAAGACTACTTATCGGATAGACAATTTGATAAAACCGAAAAAGATGACTTACGCAAGCAAGTCTTTGATTATTGCTCAGACTGTGTTGCTACCGGCAGCGATGCTGACGTATCACAGTTATCAAGCACCATAAGTAAAGATGATGAAGTAAGCTTTGATAGCTTTTATAAAGAGCAAGCCTACGATTTAGAAGAGTCATTCCCAGTTGATAAAAAGACGGTAACGTCTATGGTGAAATTTTCTGGTCAAGGCAGTGGTGTAAGTGTGAGTTTTGAGCGCAAGCATTTAGGCGAACGTGTTTTATATGATAAGTACAGCGACACCTTAACCATTAAAGGAATTCCACCTAACTTGAAAGACCAATTAGAGCGTTTCTTTGAAGAAAACTAACGTGAATAAGTTTTAACTCGATCTGCCAGATTTGATTTACAGAGCTGAATCAAATCTGGCAGTGAATAGCCGATTTGTGCCAGAAGCTGGCGTTGGGAAAGGGTCAAATCAACGACTTTGACCTGACCCCATTGGTCTTAAGGCACTCTTTGCCCCGAAGGGAATAGCAAAAAGCGCCAAAGTTGTACGAATCCGTGTTGATGCGTTTGTTAACTGGCTTGTATTAGTAATCGTAGTTTAAAGAGTCAGGATTCATCACTTTTTCGATTCCCGATTCCAACAGACCTTTTTTCAATGCTTGATGTACTAGTAAAAAGCTTGGTATTTCAAGTAAATACTTACCGTTAACTTTAGTTTTCGCACACTTTTTTAACAACTGTTCTCGTGATTGGTTAAATGGAAAACTGTGAGAACGATTATATTTCCAACTAACACGGAGTAACCGCTCTCTGAGTTGAACTGCACGATAGATAACAGACAATAGCCATCCATCTAGTTCTGTCAGCTGTTTGGTATCATTAACAAGAGGATAGAAACTCATTACGCCCTTGAAATAGATTCGTTTAGTACGACCTGACAAATAGTCTTTGAGTTGCTTCTTGCTCAAACCACCGTACATGTAACGACGAATTTGCATCATAGCACTAAGAAAGTTCTTATCTCTGTCATTTGCAGGGATCTCTTGACCAGCTAAGGATGCTTGCTTCAACGGCTGTATTAGATTTCGGTATAGAATGTAAGAAATTTGTTTCTTAATTTTTAGTACGGACTTATCTTTAATAGAAACATTATCTACTGACAAGGTATATCCCAAAAAGTCCAAACTACTTTTGGCAGATATTTCTGAGGGAAAATCCTCTTTAGTAAGTAGTGAAATACCCTCAGATTTTGCTGCATTTATTTTTACACCCGCATCGTTTGAAAAACGATTAATCAAGCCAAATGCATTACATATTTTAGAGTAGTCTGGAGTCCATACTATTGTGTCGTCGGCGTATCGAGAAAACTTGACTCCCTCTTTTTCTAAATCAGAGTCATAGTTCCAACAAGTTAAGTTTGCCAAAAACAAGCTTATAGAAGTTCCTTGAGGAATACCTACATTGCGATCTTTTAGAAAAACTTTAATTATGTATCTTTCTTCTGGGCTAATGAAGAATCCATTTTGATCAAACTGTTTAACCAAATAATCGTGTGAGATAGAGCCAAAATAGTCAGAGAAGTCAAACTCGGCTAGAAAAGTACGTTCATTTCTTCGTAAATCAACGGATATGTCTTGAATAGCAAAATGGACATTTCTGTCATTTCTATAAGCATAAGAAAATGAGCTGAACCTGTGTTTATTTTTCGCTAACAAACGATTAAAGAAAAGCTTTGACACTGCCGCATCGGGAATTTGGAAAATAGATACTTTTCGTTCTCCACCCTCTGCCTTAGGAACAATTTTGATATGCGGTTCATTTGGAGCATAAGTACGTTGTTCAATTTTTCTCGCAATAGATTTAGCGATACTTTTATGCTTCTTGCGAACATAGAAAGGGTTAAATTTTTTATCAATAGACCAGTAGTCTGGTTGATGAACAATCTTTGGGGGTGCTGATACACCTAACCTTTTTTGATTTCTTTCATGTTCCAAATGCAAACGATTATGATACTCATGGTAACGCTGTATTAGCTTTTCCGCTTCCTCTTTAATTACGCTAGCTAAATGCTTCTCTAAACTCATATATTCCTCATACAAAAAAGCCCGAGCGTTAGCTCGAGCTTTTCCACGGTATAAACCCAAGTAAAAGTAAGTTACCACTTGGTTGATGAAAGTATGACGTTCCACCCCCGCCAGTGTGAATTTCACATCTGAAGACCAACCATTACTGATTGGTAGAAGGCAACACCGTTGTTTCCATAGGAAACTTATCGCTTAATATACACTAAACACCTGTCAAATCAATAGGTAATGCCCAGGAAGCCAGTTAACAATTTAATATCGACCCAATGGGTCGTTTTTCTACCATTGGTTGGGTCGTTTATCTGATTGAACCAGTTCTACCACATTAACTAACTTGTTGCCACAGATAAACTTTTAATCATTATAGCAATAATGAAAAGGGTAAAAACGACCAAATGGGTCGTTTTCCTGACTATGCAAGCAATATACTTTGACGAAATAGAAAAGTGATTTTGAAAGACCGCTATTCGCTCATGGCGGCTTGTCAGAAGAAGTTCAAACCTATTCATAGAAACTACAAGAACAAATATTAGCTGCTACAATTAACGCTAGCTGAAGAGCTACTATTTCAACTCGCTCTAAATTTCAGACAAAAAAAGAGCCGCATAATGCGGCTCTTTTAGTTACAACTTAAGATTAAACTGTTTTTGCCATTGGTGCGCTTGCTTTACCAACTGGGTTAATGCTACCCGGTTGCATACTGCTTGCACTTGGTACTTGGCGTTCACTATGTGGCATTGCTGATGGCATTTCAAAACCTTCAGTCATTGCGCCACCAGACGCTTTTGTCATTGGCGCACTTGCATGGCGATAAGCTACGCCGTTTGTCGCAGGTGCTGTGTTTGTATCAGCTTGAGTAGCAACCGCTGCAACACTTGGTGTTTCAACTGTTGTCGTTTCTGCTTGTTGCGTTTCAACAACAACGTCTTCAGCAGCTGGAGCGACAGCTTCAAGGTTTTCACCGTTAGCATCTTCAACCACTTCAGCTTGAACTTCAGGCTGCGTTTGTTCAACTTTTGGAGCTTCTTCAGCTTTAGTTGGTTCAACGACAACCTCAGCTGCTTCATTTTCTGCTACCTTTGTTTCAACAATCGGTGCTTCAACAGCTTCGGTTTTAGTCTCTTGCACTTCAGCTGTTGCAACTGAGTCAACTTCCACTTCTGCCATTGCTTGATCAGCAACTGGTACAAAGCCTGGTGACTCTGTTGTCTCAAGTTCAATATCAGACTTAGTTTCGCTTGGCTTTTTACGACGCTGACCGGCTGCACGTAAATGGCGCGGCGAACGGCGAGAGCGAGTACGCGTCTCTTTTTCGTCGTCGTTTTGTGATTCAGCGTTTTCAGTCGCGGCTTTTGGCTCACTAACTTGTTCTACAGGTTCATTGGCTACGTCGTTAGCAACAACCTGTTGCTCGGCAACTTCATGTGTTTTTTGCTCTGTAACCGGCGCGTCAGCGTTTGTTTCTGAAGCAGCTACAAGATCAGCGTTTTCTACTTCTTCAGTCACTTTTGCTGGCTTTTTCGCTTTTACAGGCTTAGAACGCTGTGGCTTTTGCTTTTCAACCGGAGCTGCATTTTCAACTACAGGCGCTTGCGTTTCTGTATTTGTCTCTAACGCTTCATTGGTTTTCTCAATGCGCACTTTTTTACGCATATTGCGACGTTGACGACGCTCTTTTACTTTAACCGGCTGTTGTTGATTTGCTTCCGCCTCAACAGGCTTTTGTTCTTTCTCAACCTTGTTAGCGTTTGAGCGGTTGTTACGGCGGCGGCGATTGTTGTTCTCTTTTGAGTTACGTTTTTCATCGCGCTGTTCGCGTTGCTCTTTTTGCTCACCAGCAGCTTGCTTGTTACGGTTATTCGGTTTGCGCTGATTGCGACGACGATTGTCGTTACCACGTTGGTTATTACGACGACCACCGCGTTTTTGTACTGGCTTTTCTGGCTCTTCAGAAGCAAACAGGCTACCAAACCACTTAGCAATCTTAGTGAATAAGCCTTCTTTTACTTCTTTTTTAACTGGTGCAGGCTCGCTTGGTACAACAACACCTTGGAGTACTGGTTGCTCTTTAACCGCTTTTTCAGCGTGAACAATGGCATCCGTTTTTACTTCTGGTGCTTGAACTTGGTCAAAGCTTACCGTTTCAATCGTTTCATCTTTCTTTAAACGTAATACTTCGTAGTGTGGTGTTTCCAAATGTGGATTTGGAATAATCACTACATGACAGCCGTGGCGTTTTTCAATACGGCGCACGCTCTTGCGTTTTTCGTTTAGTAAGTAAGTTGCTACTGGCACAGGTACTTGTGCATTTACTTGTGACGTATTGTCTTTAATCGCTTCTTCTTCTAGTAGACGAAGAATCGATAATGCAAGTGATTCGTTTGAACGTACAGTACCTTGGCCGTTACAACGAGGGCAGGTGCCTTGGCTTGCTTCACCCAGTGATGGACGAAGACGCTGACGCGACATTTCAAGTAAACCGAAACGTGAAATCTTACCAATTTGTACACGTGCGCGGTCTGGTTTTACTGCTTCTTTTAATTTGTTCTCAACAGCGCGTTGGTGACGAGGCGGTGTCATATCAATAAAGTCGATGACAACTAGGCCACCTAAATCACGTAAGCGAAGTTGGCGCGCAATTTCATCTGCTGCTTCTAAGTTAGTGTTTAGTGCCGTTTCTTCAATATCGCCGCCTTTTGTTGCTTTAGACGAGTTGATATCAATTGATGTTAACGCTTCAGTTGGGTCAATAACGATTGATCCACCTGACGGTAAACGTACTTCACGTTGGAATGCAGATTCAATTTGGCTTTCAATCTGATAATGGGTAAACAGTGGCGCATCACCTGTGTAAAGTTTTACACGGTTAATGAAGTCTGGGCGAAAACGTTCGATATGTGCTTTTGCTTCATCGAATACACGCTGTTTATCAATTAAAATCTCGCCAATATCACGACGTAAATAATCACGAATAGCGCGGAAAATTACATTGCTTTCTTGGTGGATTAAAAATGGTGCAGGGCCGCTTTCTGATGCTTTTTTGATAGCATCCCAATGCACAAGCAGGGCGCGTAAATCGTATTCAAGTTCTTCGAAAGATTTACCAACGCCGGCAGTACGTACAATTAAGCCCATGCCTTTTGGTAATTCTAAACGAGACAGTGCTTCTTTTAGCTCTGTACGCTCATCACCTTCTATACGACGAGAAATACCGCCAGCACGTGGGTTGTTTGGCATTAATACTAGGTAGCTACCAGCAACGCTAATAAAGGTAGTCAGTGCAGCGCCTTTTTGACCGCGCTCTTCTTTATCAACTTGTACAATTACTTCTTGGCCTTCTTTTACAACATCTTTGATGTTTGGGCGACCGTTGAAAGTGTAACCTTCTGGGAAGTAACTGCGGGCAATTTCTTTAAGAGGGAGGAAACCGTGACGCTCAGCGCCGTAGTCGACAAAAGCAGCTTCTAGAGATGGTTCTACGCGGGTAATTTTACCCTTATAGATATTTGCTTTTTTTTGTTCATGGCCAGGGCTTTCGATATCTAGATCATATAAGCGCTGTCCATCAACCAGTGCAACGCGCATTTCTTCTTGTTGCGTTGCATTGATCAGCATACGTTTCATATTGTTAAACTCTGTAATAGTAGTAAGAGATTAACAACCAGTGTTGTTCAGACACCCACGAGTTTGTGCAGTCTCACGACTGGGCTGTCTGGGGGGAGTATAACTCCGATTTTCTGTTAAATTGCCATTCTAGGCAGGTGCTCGGTATTTGTTTCTTACCCAGCACAAAAATTCATTTAATTTTATTCTGAACGACGTTTGGCCGTAAATCTCGTATTTTATCTTTTAAAATACGTTTATTAGCTGAGTTAGATGGGGCTTTTCTGAATTACAATCTAGTACACTCATTGGTTCAGGGGGCCGCTACATGCGCTTTAAGATCGTTAAAAGCTTTAGAAAGCTGTCATAGACCTGTATGATCTGCGTCTTAAAGCGTGTTTCATCGTTAGCTTTGGCTAATAAAACACCAAATTGACACGTGGAGCGTGAATTTTGCCCACAAAAGGTCAATTTCAAGCGCGATTATCCCATTAAATATGGACGCTTCGCAACTAAATTATTACTCAAATCAGTGATTAGGCAATGTCAGAACAGCAAAAAAATCAGGTCCAATTTGTTGACATCGATGAAGGCAACCATGGGCAACGAATTGATAACTTTTTAATTACCGCTTTAAAAGGGGTGCCAAAAAGTGCAATTTACCGAATTTTGCGTAAAGGCGAAGTGCGTGTAAATAAAAAACGCATTAAGCCAGTTTATAAGCTTCAAGCGGGTGATGTGGTACGTATTCCGCCAGTGAAAGTGGCTGAGAAGCAAGAGTTTGTACCTAAAAATTTAGATAAAATTGCAAAGCTTGAAGACGCAATTTTATTTGAAGATAAATACCTTATGGTACTAAATAAGCCATCTGGTATGGCTGTTCATGGTGGCAGTGGCTTAAGTTATGGCTTAATCGAAGCACTGCGCAGCATTCGCCCAGATGAACGTAATCTTGAACTGGTGCATCGACTAGACCGCGATACGTCAGGCTGTTTACTCGTTTCTAAAAAACGTTCGGTATTACGTGGGTTACATGAACAACTGCGTGAAAAAACCATGGAAAAAAATTACTGGGCACTGGTTACAGGTAGCTGGGCAAGCAAAATCAAGAATGTTACTGAGCCACTTCGTAAAAATACCTTGCAGTCGGGTGAGCGAGTAGTACGCGTAGACGAAGCTGAAGGTAAGCCGAGCCAAACACGTTTTCGTGTTTTAGAGCGTTTTGGTCAATTCGCGACGTTAGTGCAAGCGTCACCAGTAACGGGTAGAACCCATCAAATTCGTGTACATACGCAATGTAAAGGTCACCCAATTGCCTGCGATGATAAATATGGTGTCGCTGAGTTTGATAGCGAAATGAAGAAAAAAGGCTTAAATCGCCTATTTTTACACGCACATGACCTTACCTTTATTCACCCTAAAACAGAAGAGTCGATGCGAGTAGAAGCGCCATTGGATAATCAGTTAAAGAACTGCATCAAAACACTGCGTGAAGAAGCATAGATGACAGCGAAAGAACTTATCATTTTTGATTGGGACGGTACCATAATGGATACCGTGCCAAAAATTGTGAATACGGTAAAGCTTGTTGCAGATCGTCACCAGTTAACAAGGCCAAGTGACGATGCTATTCGTCAAATTATTGGTCTTAGCTTAGAGGTGGCAATTGAGAGGCTTTTTAATGAACCAAGTGCAACGTTTGAATTAGCGCAATCATATAAAGAGGTGTATGTGTCAGAAGACGATACGCCATCGACGTTATTTCCCCATGTTTTTGAATGTTTAACAACATTAAAAAACAAAGGTTATACATTGGCTGTAGCGACGGGCAAAAGTCGCAAAGGGCTTGATCGTTTAATGCACGAAACTCAGCTAAGTTCATTTTTTAAAGCGACACGTACCGCTTGTGAGTGCGCCTCTAAACCATCACCAGAAATGATTTTAGAAATTTGTAGCGAACTTAATATAGCTGCTAATAAGGCTGTAATGATAGGCGATACCAGCATGGACTTAGCAATGGCTCAAAATGCCAAGGTAGCCTCTATTGGTGTTAGCTTTGGCGCACATCCGGTTTCTCAATTAGAGCCTTATGCGCCACTTGCGATCATCGATCAGTTCGAGCAGCTAGTCGATTTATTTTAATTCCAGTGGGTCAATACCGATTTGTGCAAGCAGGTTGGTTAGCTTAATTAAAGGCAGACCCACAAGGGAATTGGGATCCTCACTTAAGATCTTATCAAATAACACAATACCTAACCCCTCCGATTTAAAGCTGCCCGCGCAATTCAGTGGCTGTTCTTTATCTATGTATTGTTCAATTTGAGCTTGGCGCAAGGTTTTAAAGTACACATCGGTGGTGTCGTGAGTTACTAAGGTATTGTTAGTTGCAATATCAAGCACGGCAAGTGAGGTGATAAAACGCACTTTATTACCTGAAAATAACGAAAGTTGCTTAATTGCGTTATCGCGCGTATGTGGTTTTCCGAGTATTTGTACTTTGGTATTTGGCGTTTCAAATACGGCAACTTGATCAGAACCAATCACCACACCTTGTTGATAAAATTGAACTGCTGTTTTGGCTTTTTCAAGCGCTAATCGCTCAACCAATTCAATCACACTTTCATTGGCTTTTAGCGATTCATCAATATTAGGTGAAAAGCTCTCAAATACCGGTAAAATTTTTTCTAAAATTGATTTTCGAAACGGCGAACTTGACGCTAAAATAAACGGGGTTTTCATGATAATTTTCATCGAATACTTACTTTTTGCGCAGAATAGGATTCAATTGCGCTAAATGCAAAGGAAAGTTGAATTTTATTTTGACTCTAAGTCTAACAATCTATATGATGCAGCCCCTATGCAAAAGGTGAAGATTCCGATCACGCTTGATCCTATACGAACCGCACAAAAACAGGTCACTTATGACGGTATTGTGTTGTTCGAGCAACTTCCTCGATTACTCGATGTAGTTGTACGGAACGAGGGTGAGGTCGAAGTTAAAATTCATTTCAGAAAAGACGAACAGGGAATTAGTGTTGTTGAAGGCCATGCCAACGCCAACATTACAACTATTTGTCAGCGCTGTAATGAAGAGTTAGGGTTGGATTTGGAACTAGACTTTGCTTATTCGCCAATAGGTATAGGTAAGTCATCTGAGCATCTACCGTCATGTTATGATGTGGTAGAGATGGATGAGGAAGGTGAAATTAATTTACATCAACTTGTTGAAGATGAATTAATGTTAGCCATCCCAATAGTACCGATGCATGAAGAGTCTCATTGCAGATTTTCAGAAAAGCCTTTGAGCTTTGGTGAAATAGAAGCAGAAGATGACAAACCAAATCCATTTGAAATTTTGAAACAACTTAAGAAAGATTCTTAGGAGATAAGGCAATGGCTGTACAAAAAAGCAAGAAGTCTCGCTCTAAGCGTGGTATGCGTCGTTCACACGATGCGATCAATGGTCCAACTCTAACAGTTGATCCAGTATCAGGTGAAACGCACCGTCGTCACCACGTAACTGCAGACGGTTACTACAAAGGCGAAAAAGTAGTTTCTTAATAGAGCTATTTTGATGTCTAATCTAACCATAGCGTTAGATATAATGGGGGGCGATTACGGCCCCCGTTCTTCGTTGCCTGCAGCAATTGAAGCTGTAAACTCGCACGATAATATCACCTTGATATTATGCGGTAACGAAACCCTCATTCGCACAGAGCTTGAAAAGCTCGACGCTTTGCAACACCCTAGATTACAGATTAAACATTGTAGCGAAGTCGTCAATAACGACGATAAACCATCCACTGCGTTACGCTGTAAAAAAGATTCCTCAATGCGAAAAGCCCTTGATTTAGTTAAATCAGGAGAAGCACAAGCATGTGTGTCTGCCGGTAATACTGGTGCACTGTTTGCAATGGCGTATTGCATCTTGAAAATGCTGCCGGGCATTAGTCGACCTGCATTAATCAGTTCGGTTCCAACTGAAAAACCTAAACCAGTTTATTTATTGGATTTAGGGGCTAATGTTACAGCGGATCCAGAAACATTGTTTGACTTTGCCGTAATGGGCAGTGTGGTTGCCGAACAATCGCAAGGCATTGAAAACCCGACTGTAGGGTTACTTAATATCGGCGCAGAAGATATTAAAGGGCATGAAGATATCAAACGCGCGTCGGAGTTGTTTGAACAATCAAATGCACTTAACTACATCGGTTATTGTGAAGGCACCGACATTTTTAAAGGCAAGGCCGATGTTATTGTATGTGACGGCTTTGTTGGCAATATTGCATTAAAAACCTGTGAGGGTATTGCCAAAATGATCATTCATAAACTCAATAAAACCCTCAAAAAAAGCATTTTTTACCGCGCCGCAGCACTTTTAATGTTTCCAGTGCTAAAAAAACTCTATAAAAAGATGAACCCCGACCAGTATAACGGTGCAAGTTTGGTAGGATTACGCGGTATTGTGGTTAAAAGTCACGGTAATGCAAAATCGCCGGCATTTTTGGCGGCGATAAATGAAGCCGTGCGGGAGGTTGAAAAGCAACTTCCTGAGAAAATAGCAGCACGATTTGCTGCGCTGAAAGGGCAACAACTCTCGTTGGACAATGAGGAAAATGATCCACTTTGTTCACCGTGCAATAAATAGCGGCACTTTCACCACCAAAAGAATTTTATAACCAGCAAATGCTGGTTTTGTTTTGTTATAGAAGAAGAAACTATGTCAAATAACACAGCGATTTTATTTCCAGGCCAAGGTTCACAAACTGTGGGCATGCTGGCTGAACTACTTGCAGAATCAGATGTTGTTAAAGCAACCTTTGCCGAGGCAAGTGACGCACTTGGTTACGATTTAGCAGCACTCGTGCTTGATGGTCCAGCAGAATCATTAAATGAAACGCACCGTACTCAACCTGCGTTATTAACGTCAAGTGTGGCTATTTATCGTCACTTTATTGAAGCAGGTGGCGAAAAGCCAAGTGCAATGGCGGGTCACAGCTTAGGTGAATACTCAGCCTTAGTGTGTGCTGGCGTTATTTCACTTTCAGAAGCAGTAAAGCTTGTTGAAAAACGTGGCCTTTATATGCAAGAAGCAGTACCAGCGGGTACTGGCGCAATGTACGCAATTATTGGACTAGCCGATGATGCAATTGCAAAAGCATGTGAAGATGCAGCGCAAGGCGAAGTAGTATCGCCAGTAAACTTTAACTCACCTGGTCAAGTTGTTATTGCGGGTCAAAAAGCAGCAGTAGAGCGTGCAGGGGAACTGTGTAAAGAAGCAGGTGCAAAACGTGCATTGCCGCTAGCTGTTAGCGTACCGTCACACTGTGCATTAATGAAGCCAGCAGCTGATAAGTTAGCGGCTGATTTAGAAGCGATTACATTTAATACACCTGAAATCTCAGTAATTAATAATGTTGACGTGGCTACTGAAACTGCAAGCGAAGCAATTAAAGATGCATTAGTACGTCAACTTTACAGCCCAGTTCGTTGGACTGAAACAGTACAAAAATTAGCGCAAGATGGCTTAACAACGACTTATGAGTTTGGTCCAGGTAAAGTATTAACGGGTCTTGCAAAACGTATTGATAAATCGGTAAGTTGCGCTGCAGTTAACGATTTAAACACTCTTTCTAGCGTTTTAGACGCATAATTTACGGAAAATTTTATGAGTAACTTATTCTCTTTAGAAGGCAAAGTAGTACTAGTAACTGGTGCAAGCCGTGGTATTGGTAAATCAATTGCTGAAACATTGGTATCGCTAGGTGCTAAAGTTGCAGGCACTGCAACAAGCGAAGGTGGTGCAGGTAAAATCAGTGATTACTTAGGTGAAAACGGCAAAGGTTATGCACTTAACGTAACAGACGCTGAGTCAATTGAAGCGACATTAGCGGCTGTAAAAGCTGACTTAGGCGATATTGATGTATTAGTAAATAATGCGGGTATTACTCGTGACAACCTACTTATGCGCATGAAAGACAGCGAGTGGGATGACATTATCGACACTAACTTATCATCAATCTTCCGTTTATCAAAAGCGGTATTACGTCCAATGATGAAAAAGAAAAATGGCCGTATTATCAATATTGGTTCAGTGGTTGGCACTATGGGTAATGCAGGTCAAGCTAACTATGCAGCAGCAAAAGCGGGCGTAATTGGTTTTTCGAAATCTATGGCGCGTGAAGTGGCTTCTCGTGGCATTACGGTTAACGTAGTAGCGCCTGGTTTTATCCAAACAGATATGACTGACGAGCTAACAGATGACCAAAAAGCAGCAACGCTTGCTAACGTGCCTGCGAACCGTTTAGGTCAACCGAACGAAATTGCAGCAGCAGTGGCTTATTTAGCATCTGACGCGGCTGCGTACGTAACCGGCGAAACATTACATGTAAACGGCGGTATGTACATGATCTAAGTCGTCACGCAATCGTAATTTCGGCGAAATAGTGAAATTTAGGGTTGAAATTGCGGTGAAAGTAGGCGATAAAAGGTTAGTTTTAGATTTATGAGGTTCGACCAGATAATAAAAATCGAAATGAATCTTGAATCATAAAATTTTGCAGCGTAAACTACGCCGCAATCTGAAAAATAACGCAAAAGCGTTTTTTAATTAAGGAAACAAGAATGAGCAACATCCAAGAACGTGTTCAAAAAATCATCGTAGAGCAACTAGGTGTTCAAGAAGAAGAAGTAAAAGCAGAAGCATCATTTGTTGATGATTTAGGCGCTGATTCACTAGACACTGTAGAACTAGTAATGGCTCTAGAAGAAGAGTTTGACACTGAGATCCCAGACGAAGAAGCTGAGAAGATCACTACAGTTCAAGCAGCTATCGATTACGTTACTGCTCACGCTGAGTAATTAAAGCATAGACATTAAAGGCAGCATTCCAGCTGCCTTTAGTTTTTCAAAAGCCCTCATTAGGGCTTTTGTATTATCTGCACCTAATATATTTTGGAGATGACTGTGGCTAAACGTCGAGTAGTGGTTACTGGCCTAGGTATGTTAACCCCACTAGGTAATGATGTTGATTCAACATGGCAAGGTTTATTAGCGGGTCAAAGTGGCATTGGTTTAATCGACCATTTTGATACGTCTGATTTTGGTACTAAATTCGCGGGTCTTGTAAAAGATTTTGACCCAACACTTTATATGGCGAAAAAAGATACCAAAAAAATGGATTTATTCATTCAATACGGTATTGCTGCTGGTGTACAAGCATTTAAGGATTCAGGTTTAGAAGTAACTGAAGAAAATGCTGAGCGCATTGGTGTCGCTGTGGGTTCAGGTATTGGTGGTCTAACACTTATCGAAGAAAACCATGTTAAATTACTTAACAGTGGCCCTCGCAAATTATCACCGTTTTACGTGCCTTCAACCATTATCAATATGATTTCAGGTCATTTATCGATTATGCACGGCCTAAAAGGTCCAAATATTTCGATTGTTACGGCATGTACGACAGGTCTTCACAATATTGGTCATGCAGCACGTATGATCGCCTACGGTGATGCAGATGCAATGGTTGCAGGTGGTGCAGAAAAAGCATCAACACCAATCGGTATGGGCGGTTTTAGCTCAGCACGCGCGCTTTCAACACGCAACGATGATCCACAAGCGGCATCGCGTCCGTGGGATAAAGACCGTGACGGTTTCGTACTTGCAGACGGTGCAGGTGTAATCGTACTAGAAGAATACGAACACGCAAAAGCGCGTGGCGCAAAAATTTATGCTGAGCTTGTAGGCTTTGGTATGAGTGGCGATGCGTATCACATGACGTCTCCACCAGAAGACGGCGCAGGCGCGGCGTTAGCGATGAAAAACGCACTAAATGACGCAGGCCTCAATGCTGAGCAAGTGGGTTACATCAACGCACACGGAACATCAACGCCGGCAGGTGATATTGCTGAAACCAACGCGGTTAAGTCTATTTATGGCGCCGCAGCAAGTGATGTGCTAGTTAGCTCAACTAAATCAATGATGGGTCACCTACTTGGTGCTGCAGGTTCTGTTGAATCAATCGTAACGATCTTATCGCTGCGTGATCAAAAAGTAACACCAACAATCAACCTTGATAACCCAAGTGAAGGTTGTGATTTAGATTACGTTGCGCACACTGCGCGCGATGCGAAATTGGATTACGCGCTGTGTAATTCATTTGGCTTCGGTGGAACTAATGGCTCTTTATTATTTAAGAAGATATAATCGTTAGCAGAAATCGAATTGCGAATAAAAGCCTAGGATTTCCTAGGCTTTTTTGTGTGTATGGATATAACAATAATAAAAAATAGCCAAACTCAAACTGTCGCCTCTAACGACCGAGCATTGCAATATGGCGATGGCTTTTTCACTACCATTAAAGTAGAAAATGGCAAACCATGTTTGTTAGAACTGCATTTAGCACGGCTAGCGCGCTGTGTGGCGCGTTTGTATTTTGATAATGTTGATTTATCAGCTATTGAAAACCAAATAAATGCGCTTGCAAGCGGCCATTCTCTGGCCGTTATCAAAGTCATTGTCAGTCGTGGTCAAGGTGGTCGGGGCTATCAACTACCTACCGTGCAAGCGCCGCAGGTTTATATTTACACTGCTGATTTTCCAGAGAATTATTTAACGCTCAAACAACAGGGCATCGCCCTCGATACCTTATCAACGCAATTGGCAATTAACCCCTTACTCGCAGGATTAAAAACCCTTAACCGTTTGGAGCAGGTGTTAGCAAAGCAAGAATTACAACAAAAAGGTGTTAGCGAAGGGCTTTTACTTAACTGTAATCATGAAGTCATTGAAACTACAGTTGCTAATATTTTGCTCTTAAAAAATGGCCAGTTAATTACCCCAAAACTCGACAAATCGGGTGTGTTTGGTGTTTATTTAGCGCATTTAGCGAAGCATATCGATATTAAATTTGATACTGTGTCTTTAAGCGACTGCTACAGCGCAGATAATTTATTTTGTTGTAATAGCTTAATGGGGATCGTACCAATTACACGCCTTGACACACATTACTACAGCCTTGAAAACGCACTTCAATTTTTAAACGAGCAAGCATTATGATACGAGCGTTTGCGTTTTTATTTACGACCTTAATTGCAGCGGTTGCCTTTGTGGGTATTCAGCTTAAGCAGTTACAAGCGACACAAATTAGCATTTCTGAATCAACACTTTATCAAGTAAAGGCAGGTACGGGCGTTAACGCAATGTGCCGCACATTTAAAGCAAATGGTTGGATAAACGACTGCTTTTGGCTCAAGGTATACGCCAAAATAAACCCTCAGTTAGTGGAATTAAAACAAGGCATGTACTTAATTGATTCGCAGCCTTTTCTATCATTAATTTCAAAGATGAATAAAGGGCGCGATCATCAATTTGCGTTTACCATTGTTGAAGGCTCAACCTTTAAACAGGTGTTAGCCAGTTTTAAAGACGCACCGTATTTAGAACTGGTGTCAGAGCAATCGTTGCGAACTACACTAAGCATGTGGGGCATTAATCAAACTAATCCTGAAGGGTGGTTCTACCCAGATACATATCATTATTCTGCTGGCGATAGCCAGTTAGATATTTTAAACCGCGCCTATGAAAAAATGGCTAATACCTTAGATATCGCATGGCAAACTCGTGATACCTCAGTACCACTTAAATCAAAATACGATGCACTTATTCTGGCATCGATCATTGAGAAAGAATCAGGCCACAATGCAGAGCGTGATTTAATTGCCTCGGTATTTGTAAATCGTCTTCATAAAGGCATGCGCTTACAAACCGATCCGACCGTGATTTACGGGTTAGGAGATGAATATCAAGGTGATATCAAAAAAGAGCATTTAAAACGCTACACCGATTATAATACGTATCGTATAAATGGATTGCCGCCAACACCCATTGCCATGCCATCAGAGCAGGCTATTTACGCGACTTTAAATCCACGATACTCTGATTTTTATTATTTTGTTGCATCAGGAGATGGTAAACACCATTTCTCTAAAACATTAGCTGAGCATAATGCAGCAGTTAGGAAATATATTTTAAAAAAATGAACGGTAAATTTGTTGTTATTGAAGGCCTAGAAGGGGCTGGTAAATCGTCTGCAATTGCAGTGTGTCAGCGCGTATTAAATGACGCGCAGGTTAAATTTGTTAATACCCGAGAGCCCGGTGGGACACCGCTTGCTGAATCGCTGCGCAGTTTAGTGAAAGCAACGCACGACGAAAAAGTAAGTGATGCAACTGAATTACTGTTAATGTACGCAGCACGCTCGCAATTGGTTGAAAATGTTATCAATCCTGCGCTTAATCGCGGCGACTGGGTATTAGGCGACAGACATGATTTATCATCGCAAGCATACCAAGGTGGTGGCCGTGAAATCGATAAACACAAACTTGAAGCCTTAGCTGATATTGTTTTGGGCGAGCTTAAGCCAGATTTAACCTTATACCTTGATATCGACCCAAAGATTGGATTAGCGCGCGCTGCGAATCGTGGTGAGTTAGACCGTATTGAACTTGAACAATTAAGCTTTTTTGAACGTACTCGCGAAGTGTATTTAAACGCCGCAAAAAACGATAGTTCAATTGTTACCATTGATGCCAGCTTACCAATGGAAACTGTTCACAAGCACATTGAAAAAGCACTTAAGCAGTTTATTGACGGAGCGAATGCGTGATCCCAAGCTGGCTTCAACATAATTACCAACAGCTTCAGCAATTAGGCGCTACGGGGCAGCTGCACCACGGCCTATTGCTACTTGGAAAAGAGGGCGTTGGTAGTTTCGATTTAGCATATCAGCTGACGTTAGATTTATTGTGTATGTCTAACGGCACTCAGGCATGTGGAGTTTGTAAAGCATGTACCTTAAATAAAAGCCAAACAAACCCAGATTTTATGTTGGTCAGTGCTGAAAAAGATAGCATTAGCGTTGAACAAGTGCGTGCGATCAGCGACTTTTTTGTCAGTACAGCAAGCTTCCAAGGTAATAAAGTGGTTATCGTAAAAGATGCCCATGCTTTAACCTTATCAGCAAGTAATGCACTGTTAAAAACTTTAGAAGAGCCCAACGCTAATCGCTACTTGGTACTGTTAAGTGATCCCAATACGCCACTACCAGCAACAATTTTAAGCCGGTGCTTCAAAATTACGTTAACGGTAGACGCCAATCACGCAAAACAGTTTATTAGTGATTTAGGCATTGATGCCACACAACCTTGGGTTAATGCGTTTTTACATAGGCCGTTATGTTTAAAGCAATGGCAAGAAGACGGGCAACTAAGTGCTGTTGAATCTTTGTATCAGTTATCTCAGCAGCAAACGCTACAATCATGTCATAAGCAATTGCTTGAACTTTTTAACCAAAACACTGATTATATAGATATATTTGCGCAATTTTGCGCACAAAAATTGCAAACTGAGCTACTCAGTAATACGCTTGATGTAAAACGCTATCAAGAAAAAAATCAAGCATTGCTCAGTTTTGCGCATAAGTTTAAAGAAGTTAAAGGACTTAATTTATCGTTGCAGTTAAACCAACTGTTAAAACAATTAAGTTATTTATAAATAGGACATTATTTTGCAAGAATTACTAGTCGATTTTGAAGATACACGTGAATTGTACAAGAGCTACATGCCTTATTTAAAAACAGGTGGCTTATTTGTACGCACCAATATGCAATTTGAAATGTCTCAACCATTAGCATTGCGCATTAGCTTGCCAGATGCACTTGAAGAAGATGTTATTACCGGTGAAGTAGTGTGGATCACACCACAAGGTAGCCAAAACTCAAACCCACCGGGTGTTGGTGTGAGCTTTATTGACGATAAGAGCCAAGTGCGCGATAAAATCGAAAAAATGCTAGGCGGTATGTTAAACTCTAGCGATCCCACTTATACCATGTAGTTTATGGATTTTTTGTGATTGTAGATTCTCACTGTCATTTAGACAGACTTAATTTTGATGAGCTTGGTCTTTCTCTTGACCAAGTATTAGAAAACGCCCGCGCTAAAAGCGTAGAGCACTTTTTATGTGTCTCGGTAACCTTAGATCAATTTCCAAGTATGTTGGAAAAGGTTAAAGCGTATCCCGATGTATCAGTTAGTTGTGGTGTGCACCCGCTAGACCAAAACGATGTACTTGATAAAGCACGTTTAGTTGAGCTTGCAACGCACGATAAAGTAGTGGCGATTGGTGAAACAGGTCTTGATTACTACTACAGTAAAGACACTCACCAAGTACAACAAGATTCATTTGCAGGGCATATTGATGTTGCCAATGAATTAAACAAGCCGTTAATCATTCATACCCGCGATGCAAAGCAAGATACCCTTGATATTATGCGCGCCCACAACGCACAAAACTGTGGTGGCGTATTGCATTGCTTTACTGAAGATTGGGAAATGGCAAAACAAGCGCTAGATTTAGGTTTTTATATTTCTATTTCGGGCATTGTAACCTTTAGAAATGCCGCAGCGCTTCGCGAAGTAGTAGAAAAAATTCCGCTTGACCGTCTGTTAATTGAAACGGACTCGCCTTATTTAGCGCCAGTACCGCATCGTGGTAAAACTAATCAACCTGCATATGTTGAAGATGTTGCGTACTTTATTGCGGATCTTAAAAAGTTATCGTTTAAAGAGCTTGCAAAGGCAACTACAGATAACTTTTACGACCTCTTTAAACTAGCCAAGTAAACAGGATAACTGCGTGACACTGCCTATTCTGTTAACAGGACCTATGATCCGGCGAGCAGAACCGAGACAGGTCACGTTATTTATTGTTAGTTCCCAGCAAGCGCCGTTTAAAGTGAATGCACAGGCGCTTGGTGACTTTGAACAAACTCAACAAATTTTGGCACTTGGCGAACACTGTTTTTGCCACTTTTACTTTCTAAATAGCACATCGACTACAGGGTTTGTAGTTGATACGCTAATTTCATATCAATTAGAGCACAACAATGCGCCCGTTGACTTGTCGGCGTTTTATCTTGATGGCCAATCATCGTGCAGCTTTGTTATTGCTAAACAGCTTAGTAGCATTTTGCATGGCTCGTGTCGTAATCCACATCATGAATCAAAAGATGCGCTTATAACCGCAAGCCATTTCTTGGCAAGTAAACGCAAAAATAATGAGCCAGAACCAAGTTTACTGGTGATGTCGGGCGATCAGATATACGCCGATGATGTTGCGGGTCCTATGTTATTAGCGATTGAACAGTTAATCCACCAGCTAAAGCTGTTAAAAGAGCCTAGTCTGATTGAAGAACTTCAGGCTGATGCTAAACATACGCTTTATACGCGTGATACCGTTTTACCGATAACGAAATGGCATGAGCGCTCTAAACTCGAGTTTGGCTATTGGCTGCGCCAAGATTTAGAGCACTTTACCAGTTTAAAATCGCATAACCACTTGGTACATCTTGAAGAGTTTTTTGCGCTTTATTTATTAACAACGAGTGCAGCGTGTTGGCAGTTGGTTGGGTTAGATGATTTAACATTCGAATCGAATAATCAAAAACACAGCAGTACATTTTTACAAGAAAAACAAAACTTAATCGACTTTGTTGATGGTTTACCGGAAGTTGAAAAGCTATTTGCTAATATTTCTCATATCACCATGTTTGACGATCACGATGTCACCGATGATTGGAATTTAACAGCGGGGTGGGAGCAGGCAGTTTATTCAAATCCGATAAGCAAACGCATTATTGCTAACGGCCTGATAAGTTACTTAGTATTTCAAGGTGTGGGTAACGATGGCGGCGAATATACCAAAGCGCTGTTAAATGCATTAGATGAGCAAATAACCACCCAGTATCGTCATTTAAAGCAATTTGATAATCAAATATTGGCATTTGATAGATGGCATTACACCCTTGATACTCACCCTAAAATTATTGCGCTCGATACCCGGACACACCGCTGGCGTAATGAAACCGATTTTAACGAACCGTCAGGTTTATTAGATTGGGAACAATTGGTCGAGCTTGACGATAATATGACAGGACTTGAGGAGGTTATTTTAATCTCACCAGCGCCGGTGTTTGGTGTTAAATCAATTGAAGCGATTCAAGCGATTTTTAACTTTTGTGGTCAGCCATTATTAGTTGATGTGGAAAACTGGATGGCCCATGAAGGGGCGGCGCGAAAATTAATGCAAATATTCAAACGCGCAGACACGCCAATTGAAACGCTTATTTTGTCAGGTGATGTGCATTATTCGTTTTGTTTTTCGGTGCAAAGCCGTTTTTCAAATCGTGATAACCGTATTTGGCAATTGACTGCCAGCGGCATTAAAAATGAATTTCCCAAATCTTTGCTCAGCAAATTAAACACCTTAGATAGCATTTTGTACCATCCAAGTAGCCCGCTTAATTTCTTTACCAAACGTTGGCAAATGAAGGTGCATAAACACCGCCATAAACAATCAACAAAGCATTTAGTGAGTGATTCGGCAATTAGTTTAGTGTGTTTAGACAACGAACGGCTGACCCACTACCAGCTATTACATGGTGATGGAAACATTACAGAATTTGATCTAAAAGAGAAAAGTTAAATTAAGCCCCGATTTTAACCTTCAATACAGCTCAAAAGTTGCAAAATACGGGGCTTAAGCCAAGTTTGTTGCGCTTTTACAAACGCCCAATAAAAATCGCCCAGGACCAATCCACATTGTCCTGGGCTTAGGGGAATGGCTCATTTAATGAGCCGTGCGCTAACTTACAAACTTGATCATTTCATAGGGAGAAGTGAAAAAGTATTAATAATTGTAGTTAAATTAATCAAAAAAAGGAAATTTTTGCTCAAAAAATAAACTTATAAAAAACAATTGGTTATAAATTGTTTAAGAAATTGTTAACAAGTTTTCATTGAGTTATTCCCAAGTTATCAACCGACTATCCCGAACTAACTCACGTGGTAAGCCATTTTTGATTTTGTTCTTTTGCCATTTGCCTAAGCCAACGCAAGTATCGTTTAACAAAAGTAATACCTCGTCTTTCGCGCTAGTAACTTGTGCTAATTTAATATCTTTTCCTTGAAAGTAGTCACAAGCCTCTGAAACTGACAGTTTATGGGTGTTTTTAAGGCCTTTAGCGCCAAAGCAAGTTGCAAATTCATGATGTAATCGAATGCCATTTTTATGCACCTTACCAAGCAAAATTCCAATGCGACTGTATTTAATTTTGTCTATTACCGAGTCTATATTGCTAGGGAACAACCAAAGCTCTTGCTCGCGTTGCCAAAGCTCGCCTGCAAGCGGTTTCATACCAAATTGCTTTTTGATTATTTGGTTAAATTGCTCGGTTGTTTTTTTATCGGCAGCAGTAAATGGAAAAGCGCCTTTTTTAACTTTAGGCTCAGGCTGAGGTACATGGGACTTTTTAACAAACTTGGCAACAAAAAAACCTTCGGTATCGTAAATTTGCGGCCAAATATGTAAATAACCTTCTTCGGTTGCCGAGTCTTTCGCACTTTCAAATAGGTGAGTTAGCGGCACTACCTCAATATGGTCGGCAAATGTGGTGAGTAAATATTGGCATACCGCTTGGTTTTCAAGTGGCGTTAAGGTGCAGGTGGAATACACCAAAGTACCACCGGTTTTTAACGCATAAAATGCACTTTCAATTAGGCGCTTTTGTACATCAGCAATTTCAATATTAGATTCAATAGACCAATTTTTTAATGCATTCTCGTCTTTACGGATAGTGCCTTCGCCTGAGCATGGTGCATCAAGCAGAATATGGTCAAAGCTCTGTTCCATATATTGACCAAAAATACTGGCGTCAAAATGCGAAAGGGCGCAGTTGCTAATACCTAAACGCTGCATATTGGCACTTAACGACTTAATACGCGAACTCGAATACTCATTGGCAACCAATACACCTTCGCTTGAAAGGGCCTCAGCAATTTGAGTTGATTTACTACCGGGAGCTGCTGCCATATCAAGTACACAACAGCTATTACTTAAGTCGTTACCATCTAATAGGGCGGTAACAGGCATCATGGAGCTTGCTTCTTGCACGTAAATGCAACCAGATAAGTGAATATCGGTATTACCCAGTGAAAGTGATTGTTGGTTTTCAGGGCGTTCTAGCCAAAAGCCATTTTCACACCATGGCACTTGCGTTATTTGCCAGTCGTTTTGTTGCGCGTACTGTTTAAAACTGTCAACTGACATTTTTTTGGTATTTACGCGAACGGCCGTTCTAAGTGGCTTCTTACATGAGGCGAGGTAATCATCTATTGAGAGGTGATTTGGAATATAGCTTTCAACATCATCAATAAACGTTTGTGGAATATAAATATTAGAATGCACTTTTTATCTGCCATGTAAGGGTAATTGCGACAATAATACAGGAAATGTGGCACACTAAGCAGCATTCAAAATAATAATAATCTGATTATGCTTAATAAAATTTGGCTCTCATTTTTCATTATCGCGTTTGTGTCTGCATTAGCTACTTGGATGGGTGGTGACGGCTTAGTATTTGAAAGGTTGGTACAAGCTGTATTTAGTATGGCCAAAGTATCCGTTGAAATTGCTATAGGCTTAATTGGCGCGCTGTGCTTTTGGTTAGGGGTAATGAAAATTGCCGAGCGCGGCGGCATGGTAGATGTGCTTGCCAAAGGCTTATCGCCACTATTTACCCGCTTAATGCCCGGCGTGCCAAAAGGCCACCCAGCGTTTGGCTCAATTACTATGAATTTAAGCGCTAATTTACTTGGTCTTGATAATGCAGCAACGCCAATGGGCATTAAAGCCATGCATGACTTGCAATCACTTAACAAAACGCCCGATACCGCAACCAATGCGCAAATTCTCTTTTTAGTATTAAACACCAGCTCAGTGACGCTATTTCCGATTGCGGTATTTGTTTATCGCGCGCAGCAAGGCGCTGCCAGCCCAACAGATGTATTTATTCCAATCCTATTAGCAACCTTTGCTTCAACCTTTGTTGGTTTGCTTGTTACCTGTGCTATTCAACGAATTAAACTGTTTAATACTGTTGTGCTGCTATACCTCGGTGGGTTAGTAGCGGTTGTAATGGCACTTATTTTGTATTTTATGAACCTCACCACAGAACTGATGCAAACGCACTCCGCGATTTTCAGTAACTTTTTAATATTCGCGTTTATTATTGTGTGTTTATGTTGGGCAAGTATTAAAAAAATAGATGTATACGACAGCTTTATTACTGGTGCTAAACAAGGGTTCGAGCTGTCTATTTCTCTCATCCCATATTTATTGGCTATGTTGTGTGCCATTGGCGTGTTTAGAGCGAGCGGGGCGCTTGATTATGTATTGGATTGGCTACGTACTGTAGTGATTACGCTTGGCGGTGATACACAATTTGTAGATGCCATGCCCACCGCTTTTATGAAGCCACTTTCAGGCTCTGGCGCGCGGGCAATGATGTTAGAAACCATGAATACTCATGGTGCAGACTCATTCGCAGGGCGTTTAGCATCCACCATTCAAGGTTCAACCGAAACTACTTTTTATGTTTTAGCTGTGTATTTCGGCGCGGTAGGCATTAAATATACTCGTCATGCAGTGGGCTGTGGCTTAGCTGCAGATTTTGCCGGTATTCTAACTGCCATTGGCGTGTGCTATTGGTTTTTTGGTTAGATAGCTATCGTTAGGGAAGTCGAAATTGTTCGTTAAGTTCCATAACACACAAATTTAGTAAAATAACTTGGCTTGGCATTATAAAACCGATTACTGTAGCCCTATGAAATATTTTAGAAAAATGATTGAACATTATATTCCTGTCGATGATGCTGAGTGGGCACATGCGTGTGCAATGTTTGATGTAAAACATGTTAAAAAAGGCACAAGGGTACATTGCGCAGGTGAAGTTTTCGGTGAAATCTGGTTTATAAAAAGTGGGTTAGCGAGGTCTTACCTTACTGATGTAAATGGCAAAGATCATACGTGGCAGCTCTATTTTCGAGGCAAGAGCAAACATGGCTTAAATCACTTTATGGATGACAGTGTCAGTTTTTATGAAAAAACAGGTTCAATGCTTAACTTTGAGGTTCTTGAAGATTCGGTTTTTTATGTAACGTCTCTTGAAACCCTTGATAAGTTTATTGCGCAACAAAAAAAGTGGGAGACATTAGCGAGAATCTGGCTACATAACACATATTATTCATCAACATATAAGCGAGTACTATCACTTATGTCAGAAACCGCTGCTGAAAGGTACACTCGCTTACTAGACGAATACCCGTTAATATTAAAACAAGTTAAATCCTATCATATTGCCTCATATCTAGGCGTTGCTCCCCAAACATTAAGCAAGTTAAAAAATGAATCTAGGTGAATGAATTACAGTATTTTGTTGTTTAACATTCCATTTTTATTAATGGACTTAAGCAATGAAGACACAAAAACAATTTAATCTCCATATACAAACAAAAAATTGGCAGTTGTTGTTACGCAAATTTGATCTTGTTTTTTCTCTCTTAAGCCTCCCGGACGACGCAGTTCGCGCTGTTAATACATGGAGGTCTTTATGATTGAACTTACTAAAATCGGGGGGCACCTAATATTTATTGGAATTGTGTTTTTTCTTATTGGTTTAATACAAGGTGCGGTAATACCTAGAGCAAAAAACTCCCGAATGGCGCTTTCAGGTCATTTAACAGCTGTTCAGTGCGGCATGGCTCTGGCAATCTTTGGCGTGATTTGGTCGCTGGTAGAGTTGCCGTTATTTATAGAGGTGGTGGTGGCTTATGGTTCTGCCCTTGGGTTTATACTTATTTGGCTTGGAATAACGATAGCCTCCGTTACAGGTGCAAGTAAAGCGCTTCCAATCGCTGGAGTAGGCTTTTCAGCAACCATTACTTTTGAATTGGTGGTTAAGATTATGGTACGTACAGGCTCATTACTATCATTAATCGCCTCTACAATATTAGCTTTTGCATTAATGCCACTAATTTACTAACTGAAATATATACATGTAAAAACCATCAACCTTTTAGCTTGTTATAAAGATTACGCATAACAATATGTTTAGGAATGGCGGATTCTGACGCCAGGCAGTGATGTTAGAAACTATGAATACTCGTCATGCACTGGGTTGTGGTTTAGCTGCAGATTTTGCTGTTTTTTCACAGCCATTGGCGTGTGCTAATGGTTTTTTGGTTAGTTGCCAAAAAGCAAAATGTTTACAAATGCGACAAGGGACTAATCACACCGTTCGCTCCTTGTTGCAAAACATGCGTATAAATTTGTGTGGTGCGCACATCACTGTGCCCCAATTGTGCTTGAACAGTACGAATATCTGCACCACTTTGCAGTAGGTGAGTCGCGAAGGAGTGCCGTAATGTGTGTGGTGTTACAAGCTTTATAAAGCCAGATTGTTTAGCAGCTTGTTTTATTGCTTTACGAATACAACTTACATCAAAATGATGACGCCTTATTTCGCCTGTTTCTGGGTCAGC
This sequence comes from Pseudoalteromonas sp. NS-SX12, assembly GCF_057367955.1. Classification (NCBI taxonomy): domain Bacteria; kingdom Pseudomonadati; phylum Pseudomonadota; class Gammaproteobacteria; order Alteromonadales; family Pseudoalteromonadaceae; genus Pseudoalteromonas; species Pseudoalteromonas sp. NS-SX12. The sequence continues at coordinate 2,294,808 of NZ_CM170634.1, forward strand.
ACTTAACTTATAAGAAGGAAACAAAAACTGCCACGCGAGTGACTTATTGGCTGTAGGGTATTTTTTAGCAAGGGCAGTTTGCATCCATACCCCTGCAAATAGTTTGTTGTTTAAATCGCGTTTTAAATACTCATTGACTTGAATTATCTGATTCCTTAATAAAGGAATAAGCTCTCTAGCAAGAGTGACTATGCGGTGCTTGTTTCCTTTACCGTTCCAAATACGCACACAGAGATAATCAAAATCAATGTCCTGAATTCTCAAGTTAACCACTTCTCTACTTCTTAAGCCACTGCCATACATTAAACTCGCAACTAAATAATTCCGCTTAGTTAAATTTGAAAGTAACAAGCGAACTTCTTCACGACTTAAAATGGTCGGAAGCTTTTGTAGGCGATTACTCTTAATAAAATTTAATTTTATCGAAAGCGACTGTTTAATAATGTGCCGATACATAAAGACAATAGCATTTAGAGCAAGTGCTTGTGTATTTGCTGCAAGATTTCGCTGTACTGTTAAGTAGTTTAAAAACGTTTCAACTTCGGTATCTCCCATTGAAGCTGGATGACGTTTATTGTGAAAATTAATATAGGCAGCTATCCAATGAATATATGATTCGATTGTTTGTTTTGCATATCTTTTAGAATGCATTTCCTCAATGACTAAATTTAAAAATGGAGAACGTGTTTTCATAAGAACTGACTTTTATTTTACTGTAATTATATACAGCATTGCAGTTTTCCTCCTTAATCAAATCAACAGGCAATTTGCCCCTTTTTACCAATTAACTATGAAGAGTTATTCAGCTAAGTTAATGACTAGTAAATGTTTATAACAAATGTTATAAATTGGCTTGAAGATAAACAGGCGATGTTGCGGTAGAAAGAGAGGCAACTTGCTTCTTATTAAACTGTTATGTGTTTCTGAGGTATTGAGTGTCGAAAAAGTTAGAAGTAATATCAAAATCTGACTTGGAAAAGATGCACACAGGCACTTTGATGAGTCGAAGAAATGCATTGTTAAAATGCGAAGAGTCGTTTGAGATGTCAGATCAATATCAAGCGGACAAAATTCAGTTGGCTGATTTCGCTCCGCTTCATATTATAGCCAACCAAATTTTGCCTTTTAACTGAGGCGTTAGCTAGTTTACATATCAACTTATATCTCAAGGAACTTTAATATTGAGTACAAAATTTAAACATGAGAAGTCAGTTGAAAATATATTCAAAGACAACTTTGAAGAAGCTGCTCGTGAAAAAGGTTATATATACACATCCGCCTCATTAGATGGGCAGGATAGATTGGTCGGAGCTGACTATCTATTCACGAATCACGCTTCATTTTCAATAGTAGAATTCAAGTACAGAGAAGGTGACTTACTGTCAGAAGTTAAGAAGGAAAAGAGGCTTCAACTATGCAAGGCCTTGCACGAGAACACTAAAATACGTCCCTTGCATAATAAATGTCATTTTGCTGCATGGAGCGAAAACAAAGAAGAAATAACGATCGAAGCTAATATTTACTACAACGAAGTGTGTAATAGGAAGTTTTGGGGTAATAGCTTCAGCCATATTGAATCGCCAACTATAAACACTCGCCAAAGTGAAAATGACTTCATAGACTCCTTCCTCGCAGGGAAAGAAGGAGCGAGCTTCAGGGTCTTTAATGAGTATATGCAATGGTTGCTGAATTTAGGCGATGAAACCAATACCAATGGATATCTAGAGCTGTTAGTTTCTAACCCGTTTAACCGAAGAGCCGCAGGAGTGCCATTTACTAGCGTAGAAAAGATGCAAAAATGGGTTGCTGAAAACGCGAAAAAATTAGCGCAAGAAAATACTCGCCGAAGAGGAAGAAGTGGCCCAGGCGGTTCGGGTGGTCGGTTTAGCTAACAAAGCCAGCCAGAGGGATCAAAAAACCGCCGCTTCGCTCTGGTTTTTCGGCCCCTGCTGGCAGCGTTATGCGCCGAAAGCGTTGCACAGCAGTTGTTTTATTGAGACGTATTCATGGTAGAAGTTGAAGAAAAATATGGATTTCCTTTGTTTGCTAGACAGTCATCTGTAGTAAATTTGGGGAAAAATGAGAAGCTGGTAATTTCTGATATCTGGTCTTTTTGGGACTATGTCATCAAAAAAGCATCATCGGATAGAAAGGGAGAAGAATTTCTCAGATCTTTGCTTGAGCAAGCAAAACACTTCTATCAAAGTGCGGAAGGAAGCCCAGCAAAAAGTCAGCCGTTACTCTATTACTACTCGTTTCTAAACCTTTCTAAAATCATGATCAACATTCGAGGCACATTTGGGCCTTCGAAAATGTATATGCATGGAATGAAAGAAGATCATAAACACAAGTTCATAAACTCCGAGATAGTTAAGCAAAAGCAGAAGCAGCAAATAGTGCAGGTAGCACATGAGTTGGTTTCACTTTTTGACCCAGGAATAACCACTGGTGATTTGACTCTTAACACTAAAAACATCCTAAACCATTGTGTCGGCGTTCACCGCGCATATAGTGAGATCTACAATCAGCCAGAAATCTTCGTTCGAATAAAAAAATATACTCTCTATAAGCATGGCAAGACGCTTATTTTTAAAGCTATTCTCCAATGCAGTTCTTCACAATCAACGGAGCTACTTGCTAGAGGATATAATATATCTACAGATGAAGATGGAAATTCCGTATATACGGAGTCAATAACAATGACTAGCTATCAGCCAAAAAGGGCTGATTATGCGGCTTTATCAACACAGATAAAAAGCAAGGGAATCTGGTATTTCATAGGAAACAGTGGCTATACGATGTACCTATCAACCTGTCCGGATAATAGATATAGCCAAGAGTCGATAATTTACATGATGATGTTTTATTTGGGGTCTATCACTCGTTACCATCCATATATGTTCGACAAGATCTTCTCTGATAAAGAGCAGTGGTTAATGAGTGAATTTTTAGGCACTCAACCGAAGCAATTTTTATATTTGGCGACCGCAAACGTACTTGGACAGAGCGTTTTGAAAGCCTATGCCAGTTTCTAAGCGCATAACAAGTCAATCAACTTCGCGGCTACGGCGCCGGACGCAGCAAAGCTGCGCCGGTTATTGAGGCGTTATGCATGCAGTTGAAATAGAGATATACATATGGAACTAGCTATAAAAAACTTATTAGATGATATCGGGGAACAGATATCAGATGGTTGGAAAAGTGTTAATAAGCTTCAGAGTCTTAGTTGGTATTTGACTAGTGAAAGAGACTACTATGATGAAGAACATGACATGGAGAACTTATCTTTTGAGTCTCAGATAGAAAGACTGCATATTTCAATGTGCGCTCTATTAGAGGCACTTCAAATGAAATCATTACTAGAACAATACAACAGTGATTTTCAAAAATTTCAGGGAAAACTTACCGACCTTGATATGCTACCCTATATTGGGGAATTTCATAGTCAGCCGCTCGGATTATTCTGGAAATATCATTAAACGATTTCTTCATTAATTGATCATGATGTGACTGGAGAAAAGGAGTTGGCGCTAAGATCTAAGCTGGAAGGTATTTTTATAAACACTCCAAAAATAGTAAAAGATCGCGGTGTTGAACCTAGTAACGAAGCAGAAGTGAGAAAATGTGTATATGACGTTCTGATTCACGTTTTTCCTGACACGGTTCGAGAAATCCCCATCTCTCAAGAAACAAAGACATATAAGCCCGATCTAGGAGTAAAGTCACTTAAGACAGCAGCAGAGTATAAATTTGCTGACAGTGAAGAAGAAGTAAAGAAGGCTGTAGGAGGTCTTTACGAAGATATGCGTGGATATAGTGGTAGCGAAGACTGGAAGTACTTTTACGCAGTTATCTACATGACCGATGCATTTTTTACTGTCGAGCAAATTATGTCGGAGTTTAATCATACAAATGCAGATGAAAACTGGAAACCGATACTCGTTTATGGAAAAGGCAGCAGAAAAAAGAGAAATGCATAACAAGTTGCTGCACTCGGAAAAATTACTCGCTGCGCTCCAAATTTGCCCGTGCTGCGGGCGTTGGTACAAGGAGTCCCTGTGAGTATTAAACATATCTTTTTAATTTTTGTAGCCTTTACGTGCTCAGCCTGTACAACGTCAGGGCAACTTTATTATGTTGATACTAAGGGTAATAAAAAACTTGGTTGTGATGTTGAGTTTATTGGAATGCCAAGTGTAGATAAATTTGCGGTTGAGTATGCTTTAAGCCTTTGTGCCAAAAGTATTGTAAAAAAAGGTGGCGTTGTTCAAGAACAAGATATCTATCTTCTAAAGGTTGATACCGCTATTCCTGCGGCACCTTGTGGTAAAGCTTGGAATCATGATTTAGCTAAGCAACAGTTTCAATCTAAAGAATTATCTAAAAAAGAGTATGGTTATATTATTGCCAATATTGATTTAGAGTTAGCAGAAATCAACAAGTGTACATAACAAGCCAATTAGATTGATATCCTTATCGCACGCTTGAATTCATTAACCACAATATTTTCACATCTTTTTTTAACTTCAACTCTCACATTTACTACGTCTATAGATTACTTTTAATAACAAAGCGTCATAGCTAACCTGTTGTTTAATAATACGCGATATGTTGAGATGTATTGGTATTTATATCAATGTTGCTGGAGAGTTTATGAGTAATGACCTGTTTCAAAAAGTCCGTTTTGTAATTGCTAAAATCTTTGTGTTTATATTTTTAGGCATGGCGTTAGCCTTGTTATACTCACTTGGAAAATCGACATTAAGCGGCATTTTGGCAGGTGAAGACGTTACCCAAATCTTCTTAAACGGCATTAATACAGGCATTATTGCGTTGGCAGTGTTTGAGCTAGCCTTAGTGATCCATAAAGAATACTCGGTGGCCGAAGAAAGTAACAATGCCATTGAGAGTTTGCGTGGCACAATTCCGCGTTTTATTGGTACTGTGAGTATCGCGCTTTCGTTAGAGGGGCTGATTATGGTTATTAAATACAGCCAACTTGAACTAGCAGGTAACTTGTATTATCCCGTAGCCATTATTATAAGCACCGCGTTTTTACTAGCATCTTTAGGTGTGTTTTTATATTTAACGCGGGATACAACAAATAACAAAACGTAGAAATTTGTGATAGCCCAAACATTTAAATAGTTGGGCTATTTTTTTGCAATAAGCTTATTACTTAGCGATAGAAAGCCAGCGAATTTTGCCTTCAAATTTTGAGCCTAAAGGGTAACACGCACTAATAACCCATTAATATTTTTAAACAATTTTGATTTGCTGAGTGTAATTAAGCAGTAGATACTAAACACCATCTAACGCTATGCAAAAACAGGGAACTTAATTGTGTTCACAGCAAAAATCGCGTCTGCGACCATTGGGCTTGTTTTATCTTTTAGCCTTTGTGCTAAAGAGCAGCCCACAACACAAACAACAAAAAGCGCTATCGAAAGCGTGGTTAATAGTTACTTTTCACATGGTGCATTTGAAGGTGTGTTACTGGTTTCTCAATCGGGCGAAAAAATATTTGAGCGGGCGTATGGCTTTGCCAATTATGACAATCGTACACCACTTAGCGTAAACAGTTCGTTTCAAATTGCATCGCTTAGTAAACCCATTACAGCCACGTTAGTGCTTAAACTTAAAGAGCAAGGTAAACTAAAGCTTGAAAGTACATTAGCCGACTACTTTACTGAATTTGATAATGATATTGGCCGACAAATCACATTACATCATTTATTGAATCATACATCGGGTATACCTAATCACTTTACGCTCAATAACTGGTTTAATCGTGACTTTCACAAAGTAACCACTGAGCAGGCATTTGTTGATGTTATAGCAAATATGCCGTTAAGCGCTGAGCCTGGTGAAGAGCACAATTATTCAAACCCTGCGTATTTTCTGTTAGGTAAAATCATTGAAAAAGTCACAGGGCAATCATTTGCACAGAGTCTAAAAACCAACATTTTAGCACCACTTAATATGACGCATTCTGGTGTTGCCCCTGGTAATACACAAAGTGATCGCGTGATTAAAGCGCACCAATGGCAAGATGCTGGTGGCTATAAACGTGAATCAGACAACAACTACAAATTATTTGGTGCAGGTGCCGCCATTTATAGTAGCGCCGATGATTTATATCGATTTGATTTAGCGCTTTATGGCACAGAACTCATTAATGAACAAAGCAAGCGCCAATTGTTTAACCCTGATTTACCTTACAGTTGGCGAGTAGGCAAATTGCCAATTACAGAGTCACGTAATGTGAATGTCCATATGTATGATGGCAAAATAAAAGGCTACAGCAGCATGGTGCTGCGTCTTATAGATGATAAACACAGCGTTATTCTACTTAGCAATAATGGTATGAGTTATCAGTTGAAACGCCAACTAGTAGGGGATATTGCCAAGGTGCTTTATGGCGAGAAGGCACCTAACCGTGAAAATGATGTTGCGCTTGCATTAACACAAGCGATTACCACTGGCACCTTTGAAAAGGTATTAACCGATATTAAAGCCAACAAATACACATTAGATGAAGGCATGATGACATCGTTTGCCTATGAATTACTTTGGTCAAACCTAGCGAGTAAATCGTTACAGTTATTTGCTGTGATCGGTAACCAATTTAAGCAATCTGAAGATGCGAAACATCATTTTGCAAAGGCGTGTAATCACAGATTAGTTAAGAACTTAGAAGAACGAAACGCTATTTGCGGTGCAACACTTTAAAGGCCTTTATTAGTTTAATGGCAGTATGTGAACAAATTTAAGTGTAGGTGGCGTGTTTAGCGATGGCCTACATTTTTTCGGCGTTGAACGTGAATTATAAGGGCTTTTGAATCAAGCGGTTTAATGAAGTGATTTACTGCACAACGTCTAGTTAATGGTCGTTATACGTTAATAGCGGAACGCTTACAGAAGTGTTTTTTGTTCTCTATTGTCGACAATTTATACCGCTTTAGTCTAATTTAATAAAATTCATTGCTAAAATTGTCGACAATCTGTTGATCTCTTCGTAAATCACTCCTATATTACCCCTAGTTATTGTCGACAATAGTTAGGTTTTAAATTGGAAAATGAAGTAAAAACAGCGTCAGATAAAGTTTTTGTCGACATTCGCCAAGCCATTGTGGAAGGTGAAATAGCGCAAGGCTCAAAAATCTCTGAGCCAGAACTCTCCAAAAAGCATCAAGTTAGTCGCGCAACCTTGCGTGAGGCGCTTAATCGGCTAGAAAGCTGTCATTTAATCGAGCGCAAAGCCAATGTGGGCTGCCGTGTAATTTCGCTTACCCCTGAAAAGTTAGATGAAATTTATCAAGTACGTAGCGCCCTTGAGGGCTTAGCGTGCCGTTTAGCAGCAAGCAATATGACAGACGATGAAATCAATCAGGTAAAAGCGTTACTTGATGAGCATTTGTCGACACAACGGGTGCGCCAAGGGGAGTCTTACTACCAAGAAGAAGGTGACTTAGATTTTCACTACCGCATTATTAAAGGCAGTAAAAACAGCCATTTAATTAATCTATTATGCAACGAATTATACCAATTAGTGCGAATGTACCGAGTGCAAATGGGCATGAATGGCCCACGTGTTAGCAAAGCATTTGATGAGCACTTGGCTATTATTAATGCCATTGCAGCGCGCGATGGCGAACTAGCCGAATTATTAATGAAAAGACATATCGCGGCGTCAGGCAGCAATATTGAACGTAAGTTTCAGTAATGTGTGATGCCAATAAAAGTGTAAACAAATTTAGTTAGTGTAACGCTAGCGTACAAATATAAAAATACCGTTCAAAGGAGACATACATGTCAGCAGGTTTGAAGTTTCGCCAAGCATTAGCAGAGAACCAACCACTTCAAGTGGTCGGCACTATCAATGCCTATACTGCAATGATGGCAGAGAAGGTAGGGCATAAAGCCATTTACTTATCGGGCGCAGGGGTTGCCAATGCAAGTTACGGTTTACCTGATTTGGGCATGACCAGCTTAGATAATGTGCTTGAAGATATTCGCCGTATTACCAGTGCATCTGATTTACCACTACTAGTAGATGCAGATACAGGCTGGGGCGGCGCATTTAATATTGCTCGTACCGTAAAAGAAATGACAAAAGCAGGTGCAGCGGGTTTTCATATTGAAGATCAAGTCGCGCAAAAGCGTTGTGGCCACCGTCCAAACAAAGAAATCGTAAGTCAGCAAGAAATGGTTGACCGCATTAAAGCGGCGGTTGATGCAAAAACGGATGAGCATTTTTATATTATGGCGCGTACTGATGCGTTTCAAAAAGAAGGATTAAATGCCGCAATCGACCGCGCAGCTGCATGTATTGAAGCAGGTGCCGATGCAATCTTTGCAGAAGCCGTGCACGACCTTGCCGACTATAAAGCATTTAGCGATGCGCTTAATGTACCAATTCTTGCCAATATTACTGAATTTGGCCAAACACCAATTTATTCAAAAACCCAATTAGAAGAAGTGGGTGTAGGTATGGTGCTTTACCCGCTAAGTGCGTTTAGAGCTATGAATAAAGCGGCGCTTAATGTGTACAACACTATTTTAAGTGAAGGCTCGCAAGCAAGCGCAATTGATTCAATGCAAACTCGCGCCGAGTTGTATGACTTTTTAGATTACCACTCGTTTGAAAACACACTTGATAAACTTTTTCAGAATAATAAATAAGGGGCAGGAAAATGGTAGATAAAGCATTAGGCGGAGCAGGATTACGTGGTCAAGTTGCTGGTGAAACAGCGTTATGTACAGTAGGTAAATCAGGCAGTGGTTTAACGTATTGTGGTTATGATATTTCAGAACTTGCAGATAAAGTTGAATTTGAAGAAGTATCGTACCTTTTAAGCCGTGGCGAATTACCAAATCAATCACAACTTGATGAGTACAAGGCAAAACTAAAATCACTACGTGGTTTACCTGCGGCACTTAAAACCGTTCTAGAATCGATTCCTAAAACAGCGCACCCAATGGATGTAATGCGTACCGGTTGTTCTATGCTCGGCAACCTTGAAATGGAAACCAACTTTAACGATGTGAATGATCATATCGACCGTATGGTTGCGGTATTCCCAAGTATTATTTGTTATTGGTACCGTTTCTCGCACGACGGTGTACGTGTAGATGTTGAAACTAATGACGATTCAATTGGCGCGCACTTCTTACATTTATTACACGACAAAGCACCAAGCGAGCTATTTGCTAAGGTGATGAATGTATCGCTAATTTTATATGCAGAGCATGAATTTAACGCATCTACCTTCACAGCGCGCGTGTGTGCATCAACACTGTCTGATGTACATTCATGTGTAACCGGTGCAATTGGCTCACTGCGTGGCCCACTGCACGGTGGTGCAAACGAAGCGGCAATGGATATGATTGAGAACTTCACAAGTGCTGATCAAGCCGAAGAAGCACTGATGGGTATGCTTGAGCGTAAAGAAAAAATCATGGGCTTTGGTCACGCAATTTACCGCGAGTCTGACCCGCGTAATGTGATCATTAAAAAGTGGTCTGAATTACTTGCAAAAGAAGTAGGCGATGACGTGCTTTACCCAGTGTCTGTGCGCTGTGAAGAAGTAATGTGGCGTGAGAAAAAGCTATTTTGTAATGCTGATTTCTTCCATGCATCGGCTTATCACTTTATGGGTATTCCAACAGCGTTATTTACGCCAATTTTTGTAATGAGCCGTGTAACAGGCTGGACAGCACACGTGAAAGAGCAACGTGCTAATAACCGTATTATTCGTCCAAGTGCAGATTACACAGGCCCAGAAGCACGCGAAGTACCACCTATTTCAGCGCGTTAATTTCTAGGGTCTGTTGAACTTTTAAGTTCGTTTTTGCAGCAGTTTGATTGGGTTTTATACAAGACAGAGGCTGCGTGGCATAGTTATTCTATGTGAGCCAGCCGATAACACAGTAGAAAACTCGATCAAGCGCTGCCGAACGGTTCTTTTGAGCGCACTTTTCTCATTGTTGCTCGATATTCGCTTAGATTGCTAGGCCACACATCGAGCGCCGCGATAAAAGCACGCTCAAAGAGAACAAAAACAGAACAGTAAAGCTCAACAGACCCTATGTAATTCGCATTATATCAAGGCATGCCTAGCATGCCTTTACTCCGAGTTTGTTGTGGAGCCCATATGAATACCCAATACCGTCAAAAGCTAGGCAATACCGGCCTAGATTATTTTAATGTTGAAGCTGCGGTGAATGCCATTTCACCGGGTAGCTATCAACAATTACCTTATACCTCAAAAGTGCTTGCTGAGAACCTCGTTCGCCGCTGCGAGCCTTCAATGCTATCTGATTCGTTAAAACAATTGATTGAACGCAAGCGTGACCTTGATTTTCCGTGGTTTCCAGCACGTGTTGTTTGTCACGATATTTTAGGCCAAACCGCACTGGTTGATTTAGCAGGCCTTCGTGATGCAATCGCAGAGCAAGGCGGCGACCCATCACTAGTTAACCCTGTTGTACCAACACAGCTGATTGTTGACCACTCTCTAGCGGTAGAGCACGGTGGTTACGATAAAGACGCATTTGAAAAAAATCGTGCGATTGAAGATCGTCGTAATGAAGACCGCTTTCATTTTATTAATTGGACTAAAACGGCATTTAAAAATATTGATGTTATCCCACCAGGTAACGGTATTTTGCACCAAATTAACCTTGAGAAAATGTCGCCAGTAGTTCAAGCGCGTGATGGTGTTGCCTTCCCAGATACGCTAGTAGGCACAGACAGCCATACACCCCATGTAGATGCATTAGGCGTTATCGCCATTGGTGTGGGTGGCCTTGAAGCGGAAAGCGTAATGTTAGGCCGAGCTTCGTATATGCGTTTACCTGACATTGTCGGTGTTGAAATTGTAGGTGAGCGTAAGCCTGGCATTACAGCAACCGATATTGTGTTAGCAATTACCGAGTTTTTACGTAACGAAAAAGTGGTGTCTACTTATCTTGAATTCTTCGGCGAAGGTACGCAGCACTTAAATTTAGGTGATCGTGCAACCATTTCAAATATGACGCCAGAATACGGCGCAACTGCGGCCATGTTCTACATTGATGAAAAGACCATTGATTACTTAAAGCTAACAGGCCGTGAAGACAGTCAAATTAAGCTAGTAGAAGAATACGCAAAAACCACAGGCCTTTGGGCCTCTGAAATGACTGAGGCGAAATACGAGCGCGTATTAACCTTTGATTTAAGTGCCGTTGGCCGTAATATCGCAGGGCCTTCAAACCCGCATCGCCGTGTCGCAACGAGTGAACTTAAAAACACCGACTTACTGGGTGATTACTCGCATACAGATACACAAATGCCAGATGGTGCGGTAATTGTGGCGGCTATCACTAGCTGTACCAATACATCAAACCCACGCAACATGATTGCCGCAGGTTTAATTGCACGTAATGCAAATAAACTCGGTTTAACTCGTAAGCCTTGGGTTAAATCTTCGCTTGCGCCGGGTTCTAAAGTGGTTAAAAGCTACTTGGAAGAAGCAAACTTATTACCAGAGCTTGAAAGCTTAGGTTTTGGTGTGGTGGGTTTTGCCTGTACATCGTGTAATGGTATGAGTGGCGCACTAGACCCAGTTATTCAACAAGAAATTATTGAGCGCGATTTATATACTACAGCAGTACTTTCGGGTAACCGCAACTTTGACGGCCGTATTCACCCACATGCTAATCAAGCGTTTTTAGCGTCGCCACCACTGGTTATTGCCTATGCAATTGCAGGGAGTATTCGTTTTGATATTGAAAACGATGTACTGGGTGTGTCAGCTGAGGGTAAAGAAATTCGCTTAAATGATATTTGGCCAAGCGATGAAGAAATTGATGCGGTAATTGCAAAAAGCGTTAAGCCAGAGCAATTTAATGCGGTTTATACGCCAATGTTCGATTTAACCGTGGATTACGGCGAAGACAATAACCCACTGTATGATTGGCGTGAAATGAGTACCTATATTCGCCGTCCGCCATATTGGGAAGGCGCACTTGCAAAACCTCGTACTATGACAGGCATGCGTCCGCTTGCTGTACTTGGCGATAACATTACGACGGATCATTTATCACCGTCTAATGCTATTCAAGCAAGCAGTGCCGCAGGGGAATACCTTGCCAAAATGGGGTTACCAGAAGAAGACTTTAACTCGTATGCAACGCACCGAGGCGATCACTTAACAGCGCAGCGAGCTACTTTTGCCAACCCTAAACTGTTTAATGAAATGGTGATTGAGAACGGTGAAGTAAAACAAGGATCACTTGCGCGTATTGAGCCAGAAGGCAAAGTAACGCGTATGTGGGAAGCAATTGAAACCTATATGGAACGTAAACAACCGCTAATTATTATTGCCGGTGCTGATTACGGCCAAGGTTCATCTCGTGACTGGGCGGCAAAAGGTGTGCGCTTAGCAGGGGTTGAAGCCATTGTGGCAGAGGGCTTTGAGCGTATTCACCGTACTAACTTAATTGGTATGGGTGTTATGCCACTTGAATTTAAAACTGGCACAACGCGTAAAACGCTTTCAATTGATGGTACAGAAACCTTTGATGTAAAAGGGGAACCTGCGCCAGGGTGTGATTTAACGCTGATTATCAATCGCGCAAATGGTGAAGTAGTAGAGGTGCAGGTAACCTGTCGTTTAGATACAGCGGAAGAAGTCTCTATATACAGTGCCGGTGGTGTTTTACAGCGCTTTGCACAAGACTTTTTAGCGGAGACAGCAGCGAGTTAATCGCTGCTATATCTCACTATGACAACAAAATATAAAGTTCCAGCAACTTATATGCGTGGCGGCACCAGTAAAGGGGTGTTTTTTAAGCTCAGTGATTTACCGCTTGAAGCACAAGCGCCTGGCGAATTTCGCGATAAGTTACTAATGCGTGTGATTGGCAGCCCAGATCCTTACGAGAAGCAAATCGATGGTATGGGCGGTGCAACGTCCAGCACCAGTAAAACAGTGATTGTCGCTAAAAGCGATAAAGCGGACCACGATGTTGATTACTTATTTGGCCAAGTTGCAATCGATAAACCAAGTGTTGATTGGAGTGGGAACTGCGGTAACTTAACGGCAGCTGTTGGCGCATTTGCCATTAACAATGGCTTAGTGGATGCGTCACGTATTCCTCAAAATGGCGATGTTGAAGTACGTATTTGGCAAAAAAACATCGAAAAAACGCTGGTGGTGCAAGTACCCGTCAAAGACGGCGAAGTTAATGAATTTGGTGACTTCAAACTTGATGGTGTCGCATTTGCAAGCAGCGAAATTAAAGTGCAATTCCTTGCGCCATCCCCAGTGGGCGAAAACATGTTCCCAACAGGGAATTTGGTCGATACGTTAACGGTTGAGGGATTAGGGGATATTCCAGCTACTATGATTAATGCGGGTATTCCCACTATTTTTGTTAATAGTCATGATATTAATTACAGTGGTGTGGAGCTGCAAGAAGACATCAATGATGATAGTGACAAGCTGGCCTTTTTTGAGAAGCTAAGAATCGCAGGGGCGCTTAAAATGGGGCTAATTAGCGATGCGAGTGAAGCGAAAACGCGCCAGCACACGCCAAAAATTGCGTTTGTTTCACCTTCGCAAGACTACATCAGCTCAAGCGGTGATATGGTTAAAAGTGCAAACATTGATTTAAATGTGCGAGCGCTTTCTATGGGTAAACTGCATCATGCGATGATGGGTACAGCAGCAGTTGCGATTGCCTGCGCTGCTGTGACAAAAGGCACATTAGTAAATTTAGCTGCTGGTGGCGGTGATATTGCTGATGTGAACTTTGGTCATCCATCAGGCACCATGAAAGTCGGCGCCAAAACAGTTGAAACTGACACTGGCTGGCAAGCAGAATTTGCCAGTATGAGCCGAAGTGCAAGAGTCATAATGGAAGGTGTGTTACACGTACCTTTGTGAATACGCTGTAAATCATTAATTTTAAAGGGAGCTGTGGCTTCCTTTTTTCGTTCTATAAGCGGGTGTTTTGTCTTAAAGTCGTGTAAGAGATCTCTATAGTGCGATATAATAAATAAACGCCATTGTAAACCCGGTGTTAAATCTGATTAAAAAGCATTAAGTCTATGAATAGAAAAGGATATTATTGATTTAATGTAAATGGCGCTATGGTTGTCCGTGATTCAATGCTTTCTATAATACCCACCGTCGAGAAAATCACTACACAAGGAAAGTAGCATGAAAAAAACACTATTAGCGAGTTTAGTTACGCTTACATCATTTGCAGCCTGTGCAAATGAGTATCAATCAATTAGTCACGCCGCTTATGCGGATGTTGAAGAAGACAACCTGTTCCATATCGAAACTTTATATTACTTTGATGCACGTAAAGCACTTGGCCCATACAATGAATTTTCTTACATCAATACCAAGTCGAACATTGGTGCGTTTTATAACGACAATGATGATGTTGATACAATTGGTGTGCACGGTGAATATTTCTTCAATAACTTTGTAGCTGGTGGTAGCTACAGAAATTCAGATTCAAGTTGGGGTGATGTAGATTATTATGAGGCGTCATTTGGTTATTTATTTACACCTGATTTAATTGCACGTATTCACTACCGTGATTCTGATGCGCGAGGTATAGATGGCAGCTTTTATGCAACTGCACAGTATAATTTAAGTTTAAACACAACGGATTATGTTGGCTTTACGGCATCTGTTGACGACGAGTTTGATTACTTAAGCCTAGATACAAAATATTATGCAGAGCTTGGGCAAGGCCGTTATCTAACTGTAAACCTTGATATTAATGCAGGTGATTTCGATCATTGGTTATTAGGCTCAAACTATTATTTCAATGAAGGTTTATCAGTATTTGCATCAGTTAATAAATCTGATGATATTCAAGTTGGTGGGCGTTATTACTTTAATACCAACTGGGCTTTATCGGGTAGTTATGGCACAAATCTAGATAGCGATTATGATTACGATATGTATCAAATTAACCTAACAGCGCAGTTCTAAAAGAACCGTTGATTGTAATCTTATAAAAGGGAAGCATTGGCTTCCTTTTTTAATGTTAAAAGATTTTAGTTAACCTGAATGTGGGTTGAGAAACTAGCTAAGCATCTGAAATATAATAACCATTTTGTTTTATTCCTTCTGGAAAGCAGTTTGTTATCCCTAGCTCAGGTTAATTAGTCATTAAGTCGTAGACATCACCTTGATTAATCGCGATAATTTAGCCTTAAGTCAATTTATAAGTAAGGAATACTATGACCCGCGAATTAACCCTATTAGAAGGTCAAACCTTGTTTCAACAAGGCGACAAAGCAGAGCGTATGTATGTGATCCGCTCAGGTAAAATTAAGCTGGTCAAATCAAAAATGGGACAATCCGTGGTATTAAGTTACTTAGGCGAGGGTGAGTTTTTAGGTGAGATGGCGATTATCACAAATTCATTGCGTAGTTGTTGTGCCATTGCAACAGAAGATACCGTATTGCAAGTATACGAGCGCGAACGCTTTGAAGAAATGTTAGCGAATAACGCGGGTATTGCCGCACGCATAATAGAAGGCTTGGCGGTACGTTTAGAAAAAACCACAGAACGTTTAATGGAGCCTGTCACCTTGTTAGAAGCGGAAGGCGAATAAACGTTCAGTAAAGTCAAACTTTGCGTAAAATAGACTAGCACAACGCGTGAACCCATATTTCAAGGTTAATTACTTGTATGTTTAATCAGGTTAGCAAAAAGTGGTTGTTGTATAGCCTGTTATCGTCGTTAATAAGTGCGTGTTGTGTGTACGTTTTGTCACAAAGTGATGCTTGGCAGCAACTTGAAAACGCGGCATTTGATGCACAATCCAGTATTATTCCCGCCAAAGTCAGTAAAACTGACATTGTAATTGTCGCAATCGACGAGCAAAGTTTTGCCCACTATCAATCTAGTTGGCCTTGGCCTGCAGGTTATTACACTAATTTACTAAAACGGTTAAATCAGGCAGGCGCCCAAGCGGTTGTATTAAACCTAACTATAGATGCTTTACCTAATGCAAATGAGAAAGAAGCTTCTAGTTTTGCACGCAGTATAACAGCTAGCAAATTGCCTGTTTATTTTGCAAAGAGTCAAAGCGGGCAGGACGATTCTTTATTAAATTATTATCGAGATGCGGGTGCAAAAATTAAGTCTTTTGAATTGTCATCTGATCTTGATGGTGTGATAAGACGTTTACCGCGTGGCAGCAATAGTATAAGTTACGCGTTTAGCGCACAAAACCCCACAAATAATACCCAAATTCACTTTATTGGCGATACAAACAGCTTTGTAACGATACCTTTCGTCAAGGCTGCAAGTGCAAATCTGTTACCCGATCATATTTTCAAAGATAAAATTGTATTAGTAGGCATCGATATTCTTGCCAATACCCGCTTTGGTGATACGGCCATTGACCGCTATCGTACGCCGTTTACCTGGTTATTTGGCAATACAATGTCGGGTGTTGAGGTGCATGCTAACGCGATTGTTAATGTACAAAACGGGTTAAGTATTTCAACGTTAACTGTATTGCAAACCGCGTTTTTAGCTTTGTTAGTTGCATTGTTTGCAAGTTATCTATTTACTGCAGCGTCGTTGAAAAAATCACTACTAGGTTTGGCTAAGTTACTTGGTTTCATTGTGATTATTTCAACTTTTACGTTTTATCATAGTGTTTCGCTGCCGCTAGTAAGTTTGTGTGCGATAGCAATTAGTAGTTATTTATTTTACTTTGTCCTTGGCTTTCAAAAACAGCAAAGACAGCAGCAGTTTATTACCAATGCGTTTTCACGCTATGTATCCGATCAGGTATTACATGAGCTTAAAGACAACCCTACAACGTTAGAGCTTGGCGGTGAGCGTAAATTTTTAGCGATTTTATTTGCTGATTTAGCTGGGTTTACCAAGCTCGCTGAGCAAACTCAGGCTGAACAGGTTGCGGATATTTTGCATCAGGTGCTGACAGCGCATAGTCGCATTATCGTAAAACACGGGGGCACGCTTGATAAATATTTAGGCGATGCGGTAATGGCATTTTGGGGTGCACCGGTAGCCTGTGAAAACTCGGTTGAAAAAGCGGTTGCTGCGGCAATTGAAATGAACGCAACTTGCATAAAACTCAATGAAGAATTCAAACGCCAGGGGCTTCCTGAACTGAAACTGCGTATAGGTGTAAATTATGGCGAAGTTATCGTTGGTCATCTTGGCTCAGATATTTTATTCGATTACACCTGCATTGGCGATGCAGTAAACCAAGCGGCGCGCCTGGAAAGCGTCAATAGATTGTACGGCAGTGATGTGTTGATTGGACAAGCTGTTTATGAGCAACTCAACGACAAATCCCATTTTACCTTAATTGACAAAGTGGTATTAAAAGGTAAATCGCAGGCCATCAATATCTATTGTTATTTTGAAAGCTCATTGCACCAACAGACATTAACACAAGCATTTTTAGCGTATTGCGATAGAGATTGGCAAAAAGCGCACACCAACTACCAATCACTTTATTCTCAACCAGAGTTAATGGTTTTATGTAGATTGTTTCTTGAGCGCATCGAGGAATATAAACGCCAAGCACTCCCAGCATCATGGGGTGGTGAGTCATATTTAGATAACAAATGACAGGCTATAATGCATTTATGCTAGCGCACCTGAGTACGAGGAAAGATTAGTGCGCTTCGTCACATTTATGGATTAATAAATATGGCGCTATTGTGACAATTAAAATGCACTAATTAGCACTTTTTACTGGTTTTAGTAATTGTTCATTAAATAAGCTTGTCAAACAGGGTTGCTTTCTTTATGTTCAAACAAAAAGGAGGATCGTAATGTCAAATATGGCAGAACACGCATTGTTCCATTGTCAAAAAAGCGAACAAGCACAAAGTGAAACGGATGTGAGTTGCTTTGAGTGCACCAACTGTTTTCATCTGAGTAGCGAATGTTTAATTGATGTATGTCCCCATTGTGGCGAAGCATTAAAAGAACGTAGTTTACGACCCAGTGAATTACTTGAAACACAAGAAAGTCACTGTAGTCGTAATGTATCAAAAGACGATGGTACAGTATTTTACGACGACTCAAAAATAGCTTAGTACTCAGTAGTAAATAAGCGACCGTGTACTTTTATGGCGTATTCATCGGTCATTGATGAGATGTAATCGCAAAGTTGACGGTAGCCGGTTTCGCCGTTTTCAAGTGCCGCTTGGTAAATTGTTTGACGGGTATGAGGTAACAACCTTAGCGGATCGCTGGCAAACGCGGCAAATAAATCGGAAATAATTTTTTGTCCTTTAAATTCAATTTGCTGCATTTCTGGGTGGCGAATTACGTTACGAAACACAAATTGCTTTAACCCTTCAAGTAAAATAAATAACTCTTTCTCTAAATATACCGAATGATCGAGTAACGGGCTGTCAAATACGCCAAGCTTTTTCACTTTAGCCTGCGTAATAAATAAATTAACTAGTTCGCCAATTACTTCTTTTAAATCGGCTTCATCGCGTGAGAATAGTTGGGCAGAAATACGTGGTAAATTGGTTTTAAGCCAACCGTCTTCTAACTCACTCAAATGATTTGCGACAAATTCATGCCATTGATGCTGATTTACCATGCCTGTGGCAATCGCATCTTCTAAATCATGCACACCGTACGCAATATCATCGGCTAGTTCCATAATGGCACAGTCGAGGGATTTATATTGGGTGCGAGCAATGCCATTTGCATTTTCGGCAAATGATGTAAATATGGTTTTGTCTGTATCTGAAAGCGGTGCTAATACCCAATCAAACACCGTGCTTTCTTCGCAATAAAGCCCTTTTGCGGGAAGCCAACGAGTAGAGTTGATAAATTTATCTGTGCCATCATCATGTGGAATATTCCATAACGATTTGATCAGCTGCGGGTATTTTATAAACCCTAATAAAGTGCGGCGTGTTAGGTTCATACCGTAGCCTTTACTGTAAGGCTCTAGTTTAGCCACAATTCTAAGTGTTTGGGCGTTGCCCTCAAATCCACCGTGCGCACGCATCATGTAATTTAGAGCCGTTTCACCGCCGTGACCAAAAGGCGGGTGACCAATGTCGTGTGCTAGTGATAACGTTTCGATAAGACTGCGACAAGGTAAGCATGCTGAAAATGATGCATTGCTCGGATTTGCTCTTAGTTGACCTAAAATACCACTGGCAATTTGTGCTACTTCGAGTGAATGGGTTAATCGGGTGCGATAAAAGTCATTTACGCCAATGCCCATAATTTGGGTTTTTGCTTGTAAACGCCTAAAAGCGGCTGCGTGAATAATGCGAGAGCGGTCTTTTTGATACGGGGAACGTTTATCGTCGGGACGATGTTTGTTTTCTTGATAACGTCTAGCAAGCCATTCTTCAGTCATAAATCCGATTTAATCTACTTCTATCATAGTGTTATTTTAGACATAAATTGCAACAACTTAAAACACTATTAAGGTATAAGCTGTGCCATAGTTAAAGCTAGGGTGATATTTGGAGTGAGATTATGCCATTACCAATTTTGCTCGGCGTTTCAGCGGCCGCAGTGTTAGCAAATTCGTTTTATCGTAGTGAGATAGAAAAGCAAGATAAACAACGTAAGCTAGGTCTAAAGGCACGCAGTGCGGTCGGTCGCTATCCGTGCGACCATCTACCGAGTGAATTTCAAATAACGCCGGAAATTGGCAGTATAGTGTGCTGTGGTGTGTACAACGGGTTTATCCACACAGGCTTAGTAATTGACGATGATCTTGTGTTAGAGCTACACGGTTCTGGGTTATCGCGCGCCATTAGTTTTAAGCGCTTTTTACAAGACCGCAGTGGTCAGCATATTTTTGTTGCAACAGACACGCTTGCCAAGCCAATCATATTTGATTTTGACCAAGAACACGTTGCTCGTCAGGTGTTTGCTTATCACGATTATCATGTGAGTAAACGCAATTGTTATTCACATTCTTGGTACTGCTTAACGGGTAAAATGACGCCGTTTGCGAGTTTCGAATTATTTAATAAAGCACTTAGTTCATTAGTGGGTCACAGTATTTATTGGGATAGGGCAAAGATTAAAAAGCTTACGTCCTAGTATGCATTAGTGTAGAATTGTTCCTTTTTTTAGACATTTCTAAACTACTTAAATTTTATATGAAGTTATTATTAAAACTAATTATAGTGTGTTTGTTTGGTTACATGTTGGTCGCTCCTTGGCTCACTGACTCTGACAAACAAGCCGAATCTAAAGATAAAACAACACAAGTAAAAAAAGTGGTTGTTGAAAAGCCGTTGCATAATGTCAAATTGCCTGATTTTGCGAAAATTCGTGATGTGAAAGCGCGCAAAAAAGCATTTTTTGATTTGTTGAAGCCACATGTAATCGCGGAAAACAAACGCATACTAAAGCAACGGGAAAAAATTGATTTAGCCTTAACCGAGCTAGAACTCGGCTTTGCCATTCCCGATGCACAAATCAAACCGTTAAAGAAAATTCTTGTTGAATATAAGCTCGACGACACTGTTAACGAAGAAAACTTAACCCGTGCATTACGCCGTGTTGATATGATTCCACGTGCCATGGTGTTAACACAGGCGGCTAACGAATCAGGCTGGGGTACCTCGCGTTTTGCACGTATTGGCTTAAACTTCTTTGGTTTATGGTGCTTTAAAGAAGGCTGCGGCATGGTACCTAATAAGCGTAATGAGGGGCGAAGCCATGAAGTTGCGGCATTTAAAACACTTGAGCAAAGTGTGCGGGCCTATTTCAGAAATATTAATACGCACCCGGCATATCAACAACTTCGTGATCTAAGGCAAAGCAATCGCTACGACGAGCAGATTATACTAGCCGAGAAGTTATTGAATGGTCTTGGCAGCTACTCAGAACGTGGTCAAGCCTATATTGATGAACTAAATCACATGTTAATGACGAATCAAAGGTATTTCGGTGAATAAGATTTTAGTGGCGGCAGGCATTTTTGCATCAACACTTTCGTTAGCAGAAAATGCGTCTGAATTTGTTGTCTCGTATGATGGCTTTTATGACCGTTTAAAAGTGATGTCGAAAGGGGATTACGCAAGCGCAGATGTTGGTTTTTATTTAATTAACCAAAACGCCAATCCCTGTACGATTGAAAGCGGCAGTATTATTACTAAAACCAATGAGTATCCGCTTAATTATACGAAAACCAGCAAATTGCTGTTACCGTTTGACGAAACGCTCGATAAAGACAAAGCCCTTATCGTGGTACAGCCAAAAGCGGGTGAGCAATGTCAGTTAAAATTGCAGATGGAATCAAGCCAAGATTACGGTGACAGTGTGTCGTTAAGACAAATGGCAAAGCTGCAAACTGAGTTTGATGATTTAATTGGCCGTTTGTCTGGCTTTTTAATGCGTACGTTGTTCTCGTTTATGATGCCAGAAGTTAAGGGTGTCACCTTAGTGTTTGACAACACAGTAGCTGCACCAATGGGCGCGGGCGATGAAATTAAGTGTAAAGACAATCGCTGTACAATTGAATCGCTTGATGTGGAAGGGGAAGACAAGCGTTTAACGTTTTCACAACCAATTAAACAAGTGATCCCATATATCGCAAAATAATACCAATTCACTTACGTAGCTGATCATCCTAGCGGACTAAATATCATGTTAACTGCGTTAGAATTTATCAATGTAGAACAACTACATAAGAAAAATTCCGCCTTGTTACCATTTCATTTATCCAGCGCTATTCTTAATCACATACTTAACAGAATTGATATAAGCGATTTATTCATTGTTAAAAACAAAAAAACCAGTTCATTTGAACTGGTTTTTTTATATTAATTTCGGCTTAATCTACCGTAACTAACTTAAGTGTATTTGTTGCACCAACAGTTTCCATCGCATCACCATGGGTCAAAATTACTTTATCACCAGATTGTAAATAGCCTTTGTTTACTAATGTCGCTAATGCTTGTTTTACCAATGAACCTGAATCGTATTCTGTTGAATCGAAATACACCGGATAAACACCACGATAAAGTGCTGTTTGACCAAGAGTGCGGTTATGGCGAGATAGCGAGTAAATTGGTAAACCAGAGCTAATACGCGACATTAATTTTGCCGTGCTACCCGATTCAGTTAATGCAACAAGTGCTTTTACAGAATCTAAGTGGTTTGCTGCGTACATTGCTGATAGTGCGATTGTTTCAGATGTGTTTTCAAACATTGAATCTAAGCGGTGCTTAGAAATAGCAGTTTGTGGCTGAGACTCTGCACCTAAACAAACACGCGCCATAGTTTCAACTGTGATAGCAGGGTAGTCACCCGCTGCAGTTTCTGCTGATAGCATTACCGCATCAGTGCCATCAAGTACGGCGTTTGCAACGTCCATTACTTCTGCACGAGTTGGCATTGGGTTATCAATCATTGATTCCATCATCTGCGTTGCAGTGATAACTGTGCGGTTTAGTGTACGTGCACGGCTGATAATTGCTTTTTGCTTACCAACAAGCGCCGCATCACCAATTTCAACACCTAAGTCACCACGGGCAACCATAACGGCGTCAGATGCTAATACGATATCATCAATGGCTTCTTCCGTTTCAACGGCTTCTGCACGTTCAATTTTTGCAAGTAATTGCGCTTTTGAACCCGCAGCTTCTGCCAGTGAACGTACATAACGCATATCATCGCCAGAACGAGGGAAAGAAACCGCAATGTAGTCAACGTCGATTTCAGTTGCAGTGATTAAATCTTCTTTGTCTTTATCTGTAAACGCTGGCGCGGTTAAACCACCGCCTAAACGGTTGATACCTTTGTTGTTTGATAACACGCCACCAACAGTGACTGTGGTGTGCACTTTTTTACCAACAACTTCATCAACAGTTAATTGAATTAAGCCATCATTTAATAGCAATAAGTCACCCGATGACACATCTTGTGGTAACTCTTTATAATCAATACCTACACCATCGATGTCGCCTTGACCTTTTTCCATTTCAGCATCAAGAATAAACTTTGCGCCTACTGCTAAGTCAACTTTACCTTCTTTAAACGTTGAAACGCGGATTTTAGGGCCTTGTAAATCGGCAAGAATAGCGATGTGTGTATCTAATTTTTTAGCAATTTCACGTACTTTTGCTGCACGATCTTTATGATCTTGTGCGACGCCATGAGAGAAGTTTAGGCGTACTACATTGGCACCTGCTTTTATTACTTTTTCTAAATTATCGTCTCTATCTGTAGCAGGACCGAGTGTGGCAACGATTTTGGTACGTCTTGGCATTTAGTAGCTCCCGTTGGCTATTTCTATATATTCTTTGTATTACACAACAACTAAGCTAAAGAGGCTAGCTTAATATACTTGCTTTTTGTGTGGTTAGTAGATTATGACACCGGTGTCATGTTGGCGTCAACTGATTGCACACTAGATTTAGTATGAATAATATTTATGTAAATTTTATTATACGCCTTTTAAATTATCTTAATAGCCCTCAAAAAGGACATAAGTCCGCTGAAATCGGTCGTTAGACGATTGATATTCGGTAGAGAATTGAACAAATCGAGTAAAATTAAGGCCTAGCAAAGAAATTATATTCTATAATTTTTTTAATAATAAAATTGCATGCTGGTCGAAAAGCCATATAATGCGCGCCATTACCGCTTAACTAATCTAAAAATCCAGTGTAAACATCGCACTGACTAAAATTTAGATTAGCAATGAATTCACACCTAACAGTTAGGAGATTTTATATGCAAGTCGCATTAGTTGGCTTAGGCGTTATGGGTAAGAACCTTGCCTTAAATTTAATTGAGAAAGGTTTAAATCTCGTCGCTTATGACAAAAACCCAGATGCAGGCGAAGATTTACTGAGCTTAGCGAAAAAAGAAGGGTTTGCCGAACGACTGCATATTGTAAGCGACTTATCCGATATGGTTCGTCGTCTTGAAACACCGCGTTCAATTTTACTTTTAGTACCAGCAGGCGAGTTGGTAGATAAAGTGTGTTCAGAATTAATTGAAGCGGGCGTTGATATTAACGATATTATTGTCGATTGCGGTAACAGTAATTATAAAGACGGTATTGCCCGTAAACTGAAATATCAAAATAAGTTTGAATTTGCCACTATGGGTATTTCGGGTGGTGCTGAAGGAGCGCGTCATGGTCCGGCAATGATGGCATCGGGCTCTGAAGGCGGTTGGGAACGCATTATTCCTTTCTTTGAAAAAGTAGCGGCAAGTCATAATGGCGAATCGTGCTTTGCTCGTGTTGGTCAATCGGCATCAGGTCATTTTGTAAAAATGGTTCACAACGGCATTGAATATGCGTTAATGCAGTTAATTGCTGAAGTGTATCATTTACTGCGTTTAGGCTGCGGTAAATCAAATGATGAAATTGCAGCGCTTTTTGATACTTGGTCTGAAGGTGAACTAAACAGTTACCTACTGTCAATTTCAAGCCATATTTTAAAGCTTAATTCGAGCGACAATACACCGATTGTTGATTTAATCGATAACAAAGTTGGTGCAAAAGGCACAGGCCTTTGGACTGCACAAAATGCCCTTGAATTAGGTATTGCGGTACCGTCGTTAGTCGCAGCGGTTCAAGCTCGCCACTTAACCAATACGCAAGATACCCACGCAGCGTTAGAAATGACGTACGCAGCAAAGCAACCTGCGAAAGTAGACATTGATCTAGAAGAATTACGCAAAGCATTCCACTTAGCGAGCCTTTTATGTTACCGCCAAGGTTTAGCCTTGATTAAAGGTGCATCACGCTCACATCAGTGGAAGGTGGATTTAGCTAAAACGTTACAAACATGGCGTGCAGGCTGTATTATTCGTGCAGATTACTTAGATCAAATCGCAGAAGGTAACGGCTTTATTGATGGTTTAAATGATGAAGTGATCGCACTTCGCAACATTGCCGCTGACGCAGTAAGATCAGGCCTTGCGTTCCCAGTACTTGCAGCTACGCAAACTTACTATGCAACGCTTACAACACCAAGCAATGGTCATTTAGTGCAAGCACAACGCGATTACTTTGGTGAGCATGGTATTAAAACGCACGAAGGCGAAACTTGTCATTTAACTGACTTAACTCATATAGAAGCAAAAGTACGATAATGGATAAAAAATGGCAAACACACCTTACCGACGCACAAAAACATGTGTGCGTAGATGGGGGCACTGAATACCCATTTACGGGAGAATATAACGACTTCTTTGAGTCGGGTGATTATTACTGTGTTTGCTGTAATGCTTTGTTGTTTAAATCGGAAGATAAATTTCAATCTGGTTGTGGTTGGCCGGCTTTTAGTTTCAGTGAAAAAGAAAGTATTCGTTACTTACGTGATAGCTCACATGGCATGGAACGCATCGAAGTGCGTTGTAAGCAGTGTGATGCGCATCTTGGCCACGTATTTAATGATGGTCCGCCGCCTACGGGTACACGCTATTGTATTAACTCAGTGTGTTTAGATTTTAAAGCAAAGTAATTACAAGTTAGTTAAAAAAAAGCGCCGTAGGGCGCTTTTTTATTGGCATATTACATCTGCTCTAGCGAGAGAGCTCACCTTTTAGGTTGTCTTGCATTAAATGACGTACCGTTTCAACTTCTAAGTTTTGACTAAGTAAGTAATGTAGTTTTGTAAGACAGGCTTCTAATGTCATATCGTAACCGCTAATTACGCCCGCATTTAATAGTGCGTTACCGGTTGCATAACCACCCATATTAACACTGCCTTGAATACATTGAGTAAGGTTGATAATTACTAACCCTGCTTGTGTTGCGCTACTAAATAATTCAAGCATTTCAGGGTTTTGAGGTGCATTACCTACACCGAAACTCAATAGTACAAGTGCTTTTAAAGAGTCTGTCATCATACTTTTAATCAGGTCGACAGAAATGCCTGGATACAAGTGCAATACGGCAATTTGCTGAGGCGTAATTTTAGTGACGTCCAGTTTATTGTTTAAACTTGGGCTTAATTGACCGGCAACTAACTCAATATTAATGCCTACCTTAGCAAGCGGCGACATGTTAGGTGAACCAAAGGCAGCAAAACCATCGGCATGCATTTTGGTTGCACGGTTACCGCGGTAAAGTTGATTATTGAAATATAAACTTACTTCACCGATAGGGTAATTAGCCGCTAGATACATTGCGTTGAGTAAGTTAACTTGACCGTCTGAGCGCAATTGCGATAGTGGTATTTGCGACCCAGTAACAATCACCGGTTTGGTTAAATTTTCCAACATAAAGGAGAGGGCAGATGCGGTATAGGCCATGGTATCGGTACCGTGTAGTACGACAAAACCGTCGTAATCTGCGTATTTTGCTTTAATATCATCAGCGATTTGCTGCCAATGCATCGGGCTCATATCAGAAGAGTCAATTAACGGGCAATACTCGTGAATATCAAATAATGGCATTTCTTCACGATTAAATTCAGCGCTGGCTTTAACTGTTTGAGTAAGAAATCCTTCAGCTGGAATATAGCCTTTGCTTGATTTCTTCATACCTATGGTACCGCCTGTGTAGGCGATATATATTTTCTTTCTTTTCATAAAAATAGCCCGGTAGTTGTACCGGGCTATTATAGTGTAAAAGTTAGGGTATAAGTAGCGTTTAGTAGCTAACTGTACACACTAAACACTTAGCATAAACGCCATTTGGATCGTTAAACTGCTCTAAGCTTGATACCTGCTGTTTAAGACCATGTGCTGTTTGCATTATGCTGTTTTTAACTGGCGCGTAATCGTCTTTGCTAATGTACGCTTTAACAAATGCAGCCGCTTGAGATTCGCCAAAAATCTTTTGCACTAGCATTTCTTGCTCAGTTAATTGATGCTCAATAGTGATAACATCGTACATCGATAAGCTAGCAAGCTCAGCTGCGCGTTTAATTGCATCTTGCTTATTACCAAGAGCATCTACAAGACCAAGCTCTTTTGCTTTTGTACCAATCCAAACGCGACCTTGTGCTACTTTATCAACTTCCGCTTTATCCATACCGCGCGCTTCAGATACAACCGTTAAGAAGCGGTCATACGCACTTTCTACAGACATTTGAATAACGTCAGCTAGCTTTGGCTCAAGTGGGCGCAGCATAGAAAACGATGCCATATCGGTTGTTGCTACACCATCTGAATAAACACCTAACTTAGCGAGGGTCTTTTCAAATGTCATCATAGTACCGAATACACCGATTGAACCAGTGATAGTACTTGGCGCCGCCCAAATTTCATTAGCGTTTGCTGCAATCCAATAGCCGCCTGATGCAGCAACAGAGCCCATTGAGGCAATAACAGGCTTACCTGCGTCTTTTAACGCTAACACTTCTGCACGAATAATTTCAGATGCGAACATACTACCGCCACCTGAATCAATACGCAGTACAACGGCTTTTACTTTGTCGTTTAAGCGAGCGCGACGCAGTAGTTTAGCTGTTGAATCACCACCGATTTCACCTGCTTTACGTTCGCCATCTACAATGTTCCCTTTTGCAACAACCACAGCAACTTTGTCCGTAATTGGGTTTTCAATTGGGAACGGAGGTTTTAACGTTTTTAAATATTTGTTAAATGAAATCTGTTTAAATGATTTACCTGATTCATTGCTGCCTACTTCTGCAATTAGCTTTTGGCGTAATGCCTCTTTGCTAACTAACTGGTCTACCCACTTATATTGCAATGCGAATTGACCTGAATGACCATTAACCTTGGCAAACTTTTCTTTGTACGTTTCCATATCTTCGTCAAAGTTTGTTATTTCAAAACCACGGTGTGCTGCAACGTCTGTTTTATATTCAAGCCAAAGCGCGTCTAACCATGCTTTGTTTGCTTCTTTTGCAGCTTCTGACATGTTGCTGCGGATCAGTGGCTCCACAGCTGACTTAAACGTACCAACGCGGAAGATATGTTGTGAGATTTCTAACTTATCAATCGCCTCTTTAAAATAAAGCGGGTAAGTTGCATAACCTGAAATATCAACAGCGCCATATGGGTGCATTAAAATTTCATCGGCTTTACTGGCAATGTAATACTGCGCTTGCGAATAATAATCACCGTATGCATATACTTTTTTGCCAGTTTCTTTGAACTTATCAAGCTGTGCTGCAATAGCCTTTAATTTATTAAGATGCGCGCCCTGCATTTTTTGTAGGTCGAGTAATAACAGCTTTATTTTTTTATCTTTTGCTGCGTACTTAATCGTCATCAAAATATCGTCAAGCAATACTTCAGGCGGCTCATCATTTGAACCCATAGAGTCATTAAGTGCTGCTTCTACAGGGTCAATGTATGTTTTCTCTTCAACAATATTGCCAGATAATGACAGTACTAGCGCAGAGTCTTGTTCAACAATAATTTCGTCTTCTGAACTCATAATTGATACAAACAGTGCAATTAGAATAAAGAAGAACAGAATGTTTAATACGAGGCGTCTTGAAAAATTTAAAATATTCCAAAAGCCTACAAATGCCTTTTTAACCAAAATCCTATCCTATATATAGATTTATCATCTATTACCATCTTAACTTACTTTTTAGGCAAACTTAAATGAAAAACGTAACTAAGTGTTTAGCAAAAAAGTTTAGATAAAACATTATAGTTAGTGAGTAAGTTAAGAGATCACTTTGGACAAGCTTGAGTTAACTGGTTAAACCAGTTAAAGTGCTTGAGGTATGACCAGTAGAGTAAGTAGCAAGTATGTTAGAACAAGAATTAAAACTGAAAAACAATTCACTGCGAAATCGCCTTGTAATGGGCTCAATGCACACCGGTTTAGAAGAAGGTGTTTGGAACATAAAGCGCTTAAAAGCGTTTTATGAGGCACGCGCAAAAGGCGGTGTTGGTTTAATTATTACAGGGGGCTTCAGCCCAAACTTGGTTGGTAAATTAACCCCAATCTCGTCGTCATTTAATACGTTCTTTGATGTGTTAAAGCATCGCCCAGTAACCAAAGCGGTGCACGAACACGGTGGTAAAATTTGCTTGCAACTGCTTCATGCAGGGCGATATGCCTATCACCCATTTAATCAAGCGCCAAGCGCAATTAAGGCGCCAATCAACCCATATAAACCAAAAGAAATGTCGCTTAGCAATATTCAAAGCACGGTTAAGTCATTTGCTAAATCGGCTCGACTTGCAGAGCGTGCAGGCTATGATGGCGTCGAAATCATGGGTTCAGAAGGTTATTTAATTAATGAATTTATGGCTCCGCGTACCAACAAACGTACCGATAAATACGGTGGTTCAAACGAAAACCGTATGCGTCTTGCAAAAGAAATTGTTGAAGCTGTACGCCGTGAAGTAAGCGATAAGTTTATTATTGTATTCCGAATTTCGGTAATGGATTTAGTGGAAGAAGGTTCAACCCAAGATGAAGTGATTGAACAAGCAAAAGTGTTAGAACAAGCGGGTGTTGATATTTTTAACACCGGTATTGGCTGGCATGAAGCGCGTGTTCCAACCATTGCCAGTATGGTACCGCAAGGTGCGTTTGTTGAAGCAACCGAAATGCTAAAACAGCATGTATCTATTCCATGTGTTGCGGTAAACCGTATCAACACGCCAGACCTTGCTAATTTAATCTTAACTAATAAATCTGCCGATTTAATCTCAATGGCAAGACCGTTACTGGCAGACCCAGATTTTTTTAATAAATACGTTGAAAACAAAAGCGACAACATTAATGTGTGTATCGCGTGTAACCAAGGTTGTTTAGATAACGTATTTAAAGGTAAACGCGCCACATGTCTTGTCAATCCGCGAGCAGGTTTTGAACTAGATTATTCATTAGAACCAACAACTAATCCTAAAAATGTACTGGTTGTCGGTGGTGGGCCAGCAGGCTTAGCGGCAAGTTGCTATTTAGCTGAGAAAGGGCACAAAGTGACGTTAATTGAGCGCTCAAAGTACTTGGGTGGTCAGTTTAATTTAGCGATGCGTGTGCCGGGTAAAGAAGACTTTAACTATACCCTTGATTACTTTAAATCAGAACTAGCTAAGTTAAAGGTAAATGTTCAGCTTGAAACTGCGTTTGAAGATAGCATGTACGAACAATACGACAATCTGGTATTTGCTACCGGTGTTCGCCCGCGTGAAGCGTCATTTGCGTTAAAAGATGGCAGAACCTTGCTAGCGTATGATGAAGTGATCCGTGGCGAAGTAGAAATTGGCAAAGATGTCGTTATTTTAGGTGCCGGCGGTATTGGTTTTGATATGGTTGCGTTTTTAGCTGAAAAAGCGAATAAGTCAGTTGACGAATTCAAGCAGCAATGGGCAATTAATGTCGAAGGGCATCAACATCACATTCCACACAATATTACTATGTTAAAGCGTAGTCCAGGCCGTTTTGGTAGCGACCTAGGTAAAACGACTGGTTGGATCCATCGTGCGGTAGCGAAGCAACAAAATGTACAACAGATCAGTGGTTGTAATTATGTTGAATTGAATAAAGACGGCCTTGTTATCGAGGTAGATGGTAAACAACAAACCATTCCATGTGATTCGGTGATCACCTGTATTGGCCAAGTGTCTAATACCAATACCTTTGAATCACAACTCGAAAATGGAAAATATGCGTCTAAAATTGATGTGATCGGTGGTGCAAAATTGGCCTCAGCAATCGATGCAAAACGCGCAATTTTCGAAGCGCTGCAAGTTGCTCGAAAAATTTAGTGAATAAATAACTGTGTTTTACCGGTCTTTAATTTAGTTATAAAAATTAGAGGTCGGTATGACACTGCTTAATCACTATCAAACATTAATTCAAAAAAGCCAGATCTTCTCTGGTATTCCATTTTTACTGTTCCGCTTAATTCTCGCACCTGTAATGATCATTGCAGGTTACAGTAAGCTCGGTATGAGCGAAAACCCTGCTAGTTTTTTCGAAGCCATTACAGCGTTACCTAGCGTTGTTTCATGGTTTGGTAATAGCGAATGGGGATTAGGCTTACCAATGCCGGGGTTATTGGCATTTTTAGCTGGGTGGACAGAGTTTCTGGGTGGGTGGTTGATTCTAATTGGCTTATTTACCCGCGCCGTTGCGATTCCATTAGCGTTTACTATGGTTGTCGCGATTACCACGGTGCATTGGCACAACGGTTGGTTTTCAATTACCCCAACAAATAGTGAAACCAGTGCCGCAAAAGTATTGGATTGGCTAGCTATTCCTGGTGCAAAGGCCAGTTTAGAAAATTCAAAAGCAGCACAAGAGCGATTGAACAAGATGCGCGAGATCCTTGATGAACATGGATTTACAGAATACTTGTATGAAACCGGTAAACCCGTTGTGTTAAATAACGGTATTGAGTTTGGTTTTATTTATTTTGCCATGTTGTTGAGCTTATTTTTTAATGGCGGCGGAAGATACGTCAGCCTCGATTATTGGTTTGCGCGCAAGTTTTTGCCAAACACCCAGCAAGATAGCTAGACCATCGTGCGTTAAACTCTTTTCTTTTCAGTGCAGTTTGTTAAGCTTGGCAAAAAACTAACTTGTCAGCTTAATGAACGCATTAGAACTCTTATTAGAACGTCAATCAGACAGTAAACTTACTACACCAGGGCCAACAACTGAGCAGTTGGACATTATTAAACAAGCAGCGCTTCGCGTGCCAGATCATGCAGCGCTTAAGCCATGGCAGTTTATTCTTGTTGAAGGTGATGCCCGTGAGAAACTTGGCGAAATCTATTATCAAGCCGCATTGAACAACAACGCCGATGACACCGTGTTAGCGCGTGCCAAAGAGCTGCCTTTGCGTGCACCGCTTATTATTATTTGTATTGCTAAGTATAAGCCTCATGACAAGGTGCCAAGAATCGAGCAGGTACAATCAGCAGGGTGTGCGGTAATGGCTATGCAACAAGCGGCATTTGCGCAAGGGCTTGCCGGTGTATGGCGCACGGGTAGTTATGCACAAGACGACTATGTAAAACAAGCGCTTAATCTTGCTCCAGAAGATGAATTAGTTGGCTTTTTGTATCTTGGCAGCAAAGTAAACGATTTTAAAAAGTCGCGAAATATCGACGTTAATGATTTTTTCACAAGCTTGTAGGGGCAACATGCTAGGACCGATTACCACAGGCATTGATGATAAAACATTATCTCAAGAAGAGCTTGAACTATTAGCGCACCCATTAGTGGGCGGTGTTATTTTGTTTTCCCGTAACTTTGAAAATATCGAGCAACTGTGTGCGTTAACAAAACACATTAAAACCATCAATCCATCACTTTTAATTTCAGTTGACCATGAAGGCGGTCGAGTACAGCGTTTTCGTGACGGGTTTACTGAATTGCCAAGTATGTCGGATGCATTTATGTTTGCTAATAGCGGCTTAAATGACATTGGCTGGACACTGGCTGCAGAGTTACTTGCCTGTCAAATTGATTTCTCGTACGCCCCTTGTGTTGATGTGAATGGTATTTCACAAGTGATTGGCAATCGTGCTTTTTCGGCTGAACCCACGGATGTAATAAATGGCGCGAAAGCACTGATTGGTGGTTTACACAGTGCGGGTATGAAATCGGTTATTAAGCATTTTCCGGGTCACGGCTCGGTTGGTCCAGATTCGCACATTGCGATGCCGAAAGATGATCGTAGCTTTAGAGAGATAAGTCAGTTTGATTTACTGCCGTTTAAAGCGTTAATTGATTTAGGCATTGCGGATGCAGTGATGCCTGCGCACGTGATCTACTCTGAAGTTGATGAAAATCCAGCGTGTTTTTCGCCATTTTGGTTGCAAAAGGTGTTACGACAGCAGCTTGGTTTCAACGGCCCTGTGATATCTGACGATATGGGAATGCAAGGCGCAGTGCAAGTGGGGGATTATGTCACCCGAGTGACAAAAGCCTTGCAAGCCGGGTGCGATAACGTACTACTGTGCAATGAAAAAGAAGGACTTTACCAAGTACTTGATGGGCTTTCGATAGCTGATTTTCAAGAACATGGTTCACGTATTAAGGTGTTTCATCAAAAGCGTTATCCAAGTTGGGATGATGTGAAACGTGATGCACGATGGCAAAATTGCCAAAAACTGATAAAAAGTTAACCTACAAATAATATGAATAACAATAATAAACATATTTTGATTGGGGTTGTTTTGTGCCTGGTTGCTTATTTAGCATCACGATATTTATGGCTGCAACCCGATACCATTTCCTTTACCTTAGCAATTACCGTTATTACCGCCTATTTTTGGGTGACTGAGGCACTGCCAATACCGCTTACATCTGTGATACCAATTGGTTTGTTTCCATTTGTTGGCGTATTAACGCACCAGCAAGCCGCATCATCGCTAGGCTCACACGTTATTGTATTGTTGATGGGCGCGTTTATGTTAGCAGTGGGAATTGAAAAATCAGGCGTTCATCGACGCATTGCATTTGCCATATTGAAGGTCATTGGCGGCGACAGCGCACTTCGCATTATTTTTGCCATTATGGCAACTAGCAGCATTTTGTCTATGTGGATTTCAAACACCGCGACAGTCGTTGCGTTGCTCCCTGTGGTGCTCGCGATTTGCGCATCAACCGATGATAATCGATTTAAAATCGCCTTATTACTGGGACTTGCATATTCGGCATCGTTGGGTGGGGTAGGAACACTGATTGGTACGCCACCAAATGTGATTTTTGCGTCGGTTTATGAAGAGTTTGCTGGAGAGGAATACGGTTTTATTCGCTGGATGAAAGTAACCGTGCCGATTATTGTGATTTCAATTCCATTAATGGCGCTATGGCTTGCCCGCGGAATTCGTTTGTCGTCGGCTATTCATCTGCCTAAGTGCGATGGTTGGAGCATTGCAGAAAAGCGCGTGTTAATGATTTTTGCTTTGGTTGCGCTACTTTGGGTATTTCGTAAAGAGCCGCTTGGCGGCTGGTCACAGATGCTTGATATTAATACCGTAGGGGATTCGTCGGTTGCCTTACTAGGCGTACTTGCGATGGCAATAACCAGTAATGGCAAAGGGGGTCGTATTCTCGAATGGCAGGATGCGAAAGAAATCCCTTGGGGCATGCTGCTGTTATTTGCCGGTGGTATTTGTATTGCTAAAGCGTTTGTTTCAAGCGGGTTAAGTGAGTTACTTGGTCAGTTTTTTGTGGCACTGGGTACGTTACCTGTACTACTTAGTTTGTTTGCATTGGCGATAGGGGTCTCGTTCTTAACCGAAATTACCTCTAATACGGCAACAGCGACGCTTATGATGCCAATTATCGCAAGTGCTGCCATTGCACTTAATTTACCAATTGAACTTTTAATGATCCCTGTGGTGATTAGTTGCTCGTGCGCATTTTGTTTACCGGTTGCAACGGCACCTAATTCAATTGTTTTTGCCAGTGGCGAAGTGTCAATTAAAGATATGGCAAAACAAGGCGTTGCACTCAATGTTTTAGTTGCGTCAATCGTTGCGTTAGTGAGTTTTTATTTCTTGACATAAAGCCAAAATGGGCTATTTAAAAACTGTTCGTTTTTTGTTAAGGTGATGTATTAACAACCAATTTAATCCATCAAAATAATAAAAGGCGCAGTTATGAATAACTTGTTTTTGCGCGAAAAAGAAAGTTGGTCAATATGGCTTATGTGGGGAGTCGTTTCAGCGATTGCTGTGTATATAACAGCAACGCAAACAAATGATTTTAGTCATATTGTCTTTATTAAGCTTGGCGTTTTTTCGCTACTGACTTGGTATATGACGTATTTGAAACGGTTTTCGTTTTGGCGTGCGATGAAGATTTCGCTTGTGGTGTTTTCGATTGCAATAACACCGGTATTATTTTTTAATTTTGAAGCGGTTAGCTTATTAAAAAATGCAGATATTGCGATAAAAGTGGGGCTTTTATCACTGGTAACGGTTATTTTTAGCTTAGTTTGTTCGTTAATTGCGCGTCAGCCAAAAGAATATTACTAAATATTAAATTTTTACTTTACAACGTGATACGAACTCATTATTATGCGCCCCAACAACGGAGAGATGGCTGAGTGGTTGAAAGCACCGGTCTTGAAAACCGGCATAGGTTAATAGCCTATCTAGGGTTCAAATCCCTATCTCTCCGCCACCTCATTCCCAAAACCGCCTTTAGGCGGTTTTTTTCGTTTTGGAGTTTGATTATGAATAATAAAGCGAAGTCGATTTTTCTGGTGTTAGCATTTGCGGTTATTTATGCAGTAGTGCTGCAACAAGGCATTTTGTTGCTTACCGATTATTTGCAAGTTGGGGCGGACGCCTTGGTTAGCAAGTGGCAAACAGCATTGGGCTTATTTGTATTTAACTTGCTTGTCGCACAAACCACACGTAAGTACTTTAAAACGCATCAGCGTTTACTTTTCTCTTTAACAGTTGGATTTGCATCGGCACTTTTACCGACACTATTTGCTTATCAATTGGCGTTGATTTGGCCTTTGTTACTGGCTAATGTCGTGATTTCAATTTTGGCATTGTTAGCACAAAGTAAGTTAGAGTTGTTACACAGTAAAAGTCAGTAATTGCGGTAACAAGTGGGTGTTATCTATGTTAGACTGGCATTTTTATAACTTAAATAAAGTATAGAGATTATGTCAGATAAATTTAATTCAAATGCTGAAAAAGCAAGCTACGGTATCGGTCTACAAATGGGTGAGCAACTTAAGTCGAACCCATTTGAAGGTTTAAACTTAAACTCAGTATTTGAAGGCATGAAAGATGCTTACACTGGTGCTGACTTCCAAGTTGAGATCCCAGCTATTCAAGCAGCGTTTGAAGAAATTAATGCTGAAATCACAAAGCGTCGTGAAGAAGAAGCAAAAGTACTTGCAGCTGAAGGCGAATCTTTCCTTGCTGAAAACGCTAAGCGTGCTGAAGTAACTGTAACTGCATCAGGTCTACAGTATGAAGTACTAACAACAGGTGAAGGCGACAAGCCAACAGCTGAGTCAACAGTACGTACTCATTACCACGGTACATTAATCAATGGCGACGTGTTCGATAGTAGCTACGATCGCGGCCAGCCAGCTGAGTTCCCAGTAGGCGGTGTTATCAAAGGTTGGACTGAAGCATTACAAATGATGCCAGTTGGTTCAAAATGGCGTTTATACGTACCACACGACCTAGCTTATGGCGAGCGTGGTGCTGGTGCATCAATCGCACCTTTCTCAACACTTATCTTCGATGTTGAGTTATTAGATATCCTATAAGCATTTGCTTATTACTAAAAAAGCCAGCGTTAATGCTGGCTTTTTTATTTGTGTAAATTATCCGACAGGTTAAATGCAGCGCGCTGGTTTCGGTAGCCCTGCAATTTTTGTAGCTTGTTTCGCCGGTCCCTTAGGAAACAATTTATATAAATACTTGCTGTTTCCTTTGTCTTCACCAAGTTTTTTTGCCATGGCTTTTACTAACATACGTATTGCTGGACTGGTATTGAATTCAAGATAAAAATCTCGCACAAAATGCACAACTTCCCAGTGATTATCACTGAGCGAGATGTTTTCCTGCTCAGCAATGATAGGGGCGAGCGCTTCGCTCCACTGGGTAAAATCCTTCAGATAACCCTCTTTATCAGTATCGATAGTTTTATCGTTTATGCAATAGCTCATGTTAATTACCAAGTAATATGTTGTTCGCTGTCAACAATGAGCTCTACCCACTGTTGATCAGAAATTGTGATGATCTTTTCGTTTGAGACAGTGCGTGCCTTCATATCCACATCAAGTGCGTATAGGGTGTTTTGACAAAATGCATCAATATAGCAATTAACGCTGTAGCAGGCGTCGGATAACAGTAAAAGCTTATCGTTGGGGGCAATAATAAGTTGTTGCTTTTGGTAATGCGATAAGGGCTTATTAAATATATGCAGCATTATATTGTTACCACCTGATGCTGTTGTTGAAGTAATGCATGTTTTTCAGAGGTATCGAGCGTAATGATGTCGTATGCAAACTGCGTAATATCTAATCCGCGTTGCTTCATTGAGTGTTCGCACACATAAATGTGCTCAATATCGTAAAGGCTCAGGGTACCAAAGGCTTTCAAGTAATTTTTAATCTCGAGTGACTCAATTGATTGGCCTTGAAGTAGGGCATAAAGTGCATCGCCTTGTAAAAGCAAACTAACTTGCTGATCAATAGCGGCAAAAATTAGCGCCATATCAAGACTTTCTTTGAGACTACCGTCATTAAAAGGAGAAGCATTACATACAATTAGGTAGTTTTTCATTTAATCTGCACCCATTTATCAGCTTTGCTAGCATCCATCGCAAACTCGGCAAGACCAGCAACTTCAAAGGGTTCACAGCGTGTAATATCGAGCCCACGTTTTTCGGCTGCAGTAACGCAAAGTGTCAGTTTAATACCTAAATCGGCCAGCGATTGCCAACTATCAGTTACTTGTAACTCATCTGACGGCAGTGAAAAATGACTACTGGCGTGAAACACCGCATCTTGATAGAGAAAAATCCCAGATACAGTGTTTCCTAGCGCGAGTGCGCTTTTAGTGAAACGTAACAAATGTTGCAAACTGTCGTGTGCGGTAACACTTGCATGATAACTAATAATAATATTGGCCAAAATTTACCCATAAAAAAGCCCCGAAGAACGGGGCTTATTTTATTAAACTTTTAACGTTTAGTCATTATTTGCACCAAGTAGATGCAGGATAGACGTAAATAAGTTGTATACGTTTAAGTATAGGCTAACAGTTGCACGGATATAATTTGTTTCACCGCCGTTAATAATGCGGCTAGTGTCGAACAAAATTAAACCAGACATAATAAACACGATGGCAGCGTTCATCGCCATAAATACGATTGAGCTACCTACGAATAGGTTTACTAGGCTTACTAGTACAACAACAATTAAACCTACGAATAAAAAACCACCTAGGAAAGAGAAGTCTTTCTTAGTAGTCATTGCATAGGCTGATAAACCGAAAAATACCAGTGCTGTAGAACCCAGTGCTTGCATGATAAGCATCGGACCGTTTGGCATTGCAGCATAGTAATTTAACATTGGACCGAGTGCCGCACCCATAAGACCTGTAAAAACAAATACCCATGGTAAGCCAGATGCACTGTCTGCTTTCTTATTAACTACAAATAAGGTGACAAGACCGCCGATACTAAATACAAGACCCATTAAGTAAGGTAATTGCATTGCCATTGAAATGCCGGCTGTAACAGCACTAAATAACAATGTCATACCTAAAAGCATATAGGTGTTGCGTAGTACTTTATTTGTTTCAAGTACCGACTGCGCCGATTTTGGCGAAGAGTACGTGTGATTAAAGCTCATAAATAACTCCTTAAATTGAAACGCATTCCTGTTAGGTTTCAGAACTGCGAACAGCATATCAATTAACATGTTAGGTAGCAATTCTATTCCTTTATTAGAACGGTGAAGTAGGGCGTTTAGTTCAATTTAATTTTAAAACTTGATTGCATAATGTACGGGTTGCATGTTTATTGCGCGGTTGACAAATAAATTGAAAAAAAAGCTTCACAAGTGAAATAGAATCCCCTAATATTCGCCCCGCTGCGGAGAGATGGCTGAGTGGTTGAAAGCACCGGTCTTGAAAACCGGCATAGGTTAATAGCCTATCTAGGGTTCAAATCCCTATCTCTCCGCCACTTTCTTTTTATGCGGAGAGATGGCTGAGTGGTTGAAAGCACCGGTCTTGAAAACCGGCATAGGTTAATAGCCTATCTAGGGTTCAAATCCCTATCTCTCCGCCACTTATTCCTTTCTATATACTTAAGTCTACTGTTAATTATTTATCTATTTGCCATGCTTATCGTGTGTTTAACGCATTTGGCGCGATTATGGATAAAAAAATTGTACTCAAGGGTGTTGCCTACTCGTTGTTTTCTCCCTTTCTGATTGGTTGTTTAATCGGTATTTATTATGTTGCAGTATTAGATGGCGCGACAACTAAACTATTTTTGTCGATTGTATTAAGTGCGGTTGCAAATGCACATATAGTAGGGTTAACCATGGCGATATGTGTTGTACCTGTTTACATGTATTTGCAAAAGCGAAATAAATCAAATAACACTGCAATGATAATGGCAGCGATATTTGGTGGTGCGTTATTTAGTTTTATGTTTAATGTCGCGTCAGGGCAAGTATTTGTTGTAAATACGTTAATGGCAACGCTCGCAGCAGGCATATTTATTTTTACATTAAAACAGCAAAAATAAATTTTAGAGTCGAATAATTAGTAAACAATTAAGTGAATATTTAGCGATATTCACTTTTTTTAGCTTAAAAAGGTTTCATTTGTTGTTATGAAAGAGTACCTTTAAGCTTTGTGAATATTGAATTGTTAACTTTTCTACGTAATGAATAAAGAAAGCTTATATCAAAGTCTGAACAACCAAGTAGTTGCTTTGATTGAAGACGAAACCAACCTGATAGCGAACCTTGCAAATGTAAGTGCTTTGTTAAATCTTTCACTTGAAGATATTAACTGGGTGGGGTTTTATTTACTGGAAAACGACACATTAGTTTTGGGACCGTTTCAAGGTAATCCAGCGTGTGTTCGTATCCCTGTTGGTAAAGGCGTATGTGGTACAGCATTTGCCGAAAAACAAACACAGCGCATTGACAATGTTCACGACTTTGAAGGGCACATTGCATGTGATGCCGCATCAAATTCAGAAATCGTTATTCCACTTATTAAAGACGGCAATTTTATTGGCGTGCTTGATATTGATAGCCCAAGCCTAAGTCGTTTTGATAGTGATGATCAAACTGGCCTAGAGCGAATTATGGCGTCATTGGCAGAGCATCTTTAATATGAAGGACTGGCTTAGCGTACAAGACTATTTGTTTGGTATAGATCAGGTAGGTGATTGGGAAGGACAAGAAGAAACCGTTGCGGAAAACTTGAATGAACTGATTCATGTTGCATGGCAACAATTGCCTGACGAAACAGACGCAGATACGATTGACAAAATTATTGAAGGTATTTGGCAACATTTACGCGGTGATACTGCAATTTTGGAAGCTGAACACGAAGAATTAATCGATTGGGTGTTACATTACGTGACAAACCAATTGGAAAACAACTTAGACGAAGAGATTTAAAACTTAAGGTTAAACACATGGACTCTACTAACAAGCTAAAAGACATCAAAGAGGTATTAAATTACCTTTTCACAGAGTTTCCAGCCTGCTTCAAAGAGAAAGACGGCATCAAGCCGTTGAAGGTTGGTATCTTTAAAGATATTGCTGAGCGCATCGAAAACGATGAGCGCGTAAGCAAAACACAGGTTCGCCAAGCGCTTCGCAAATATACGTCTAACTGGCGTTATTTGGAATCTGTTACAAAACACGAGTTCCGTATTGACCTTGA
Organism: Pseudoalteromonas sp. NS-SX12; assembly: GCF_057367955.1. Classification (NCBI taxonomy): domain Bacteria; kingdom Pseudomonadati; phylum Pseudomonadota; class Gammaproteobacteria; order Alteromonadales; family Pseudoalteromonadaceae; genus Pseudoalteromonas; species Pseudoalteromonas sp. NS-SX12. The sequence goes on from NZ_CM170634.1 coordinate 2,335,134, forward strand.
TGGTAACGATGCAGAAAAAGTTGAGCAAGAACACGTTGAGCATGCAAATAAAGCACTAGAAGAAAGCCGTGCTAAACTTGCTAAACGTAAGAAACCTGCACCGCGTAACGCTGGTGAAAAGAAATCTTACAAAAAGAAAGGCAATTTTGCTGATAAAAATGCTGCAAAAGGAACTAAATTTAGTTCTAGCAACACTAATAAAGACAAACCTGCGCGTCGTTCTAATAAAGTAGAAGCGCTACCTTCAGGTGATATTAAAGTGGATGCTGAGGTAAAAGTTAAACTTGGCCAAGCTTTAGTAAAAGGTACCATCACCGAAGTGAACAAGGAAGACATTCATGTAGTGCTTGTAACAGGCATGCAGGTGAAAACGAAAGCAGAGAGTCTATTTATCGTATAAGGAGACAGTGTATGAGTGAGAAGTTTAGGCTTATTCCACTGGCGGCAGCGCTATTTTCAGCAAATTTATTTGCTTCTGCCGATAATATTAGCATCGAAAACTTACCTGAGTTAAAACAGGAAATTCAGCATATTGCTGCAACCAAGCGAATAACCAATTTATTTACTCGCTCGCACTACAAACTTATTCGATTAGACGATGACTTATCGAGCCAAATCTACGACCGATTTATTGAGTCGATTGATAGTAACAAAAGCTTGTTCATGCAATCAGATTTGGCTAAATTCGACCATTTCAAGTATGAAATTGATAATGCATTAATTAAAGGCGATATGTCTTTTGCGTTTGAAATTTTTAACTTGAATATGCGTCGTCGTTTTGAACGCTTTGAATACTCACTTTCTTTACTTGATAAAGAAATGAAATTTGACGTTGAAGACAATTACTTTTTTGATCGCGAAGATGCAAAAATTCCAACCACGATGGCGGAATTGCATGAAATCTGGCGCCAACGCGTCAAGTACGACGCGCTTCGCTTAAAGCTTACAGGCAAAGAATGGCCTGAAATCCAAGAAATTCTGAAAAAGCGTTACCGTTACACGTTAAAACGTATTTCACAAACAAATAGCGAAGATGCATACCAAATTGCAATGAACTCATTTGCAAGAAGCATCGAAGCACACACTTCTTATCTATCGCCACGCCGCGCTGAACAGTTTAAGCAAGACATGCAGCTTGAATTAGAAGGTATTGGCGCAGTGTTAGGTGTTGATGAAGATTACACTGTGATCCGCTCACTTGTCCCAGGTGGTCCAGCATCTAAAACCGAAAAACTAAAATCTGATGATCGCATTATTGCCGTTGCACAAGGTCAAGAAAGCTTTGTTGATGTAATCGGTTGGCGCTTAGATGACGTAGTTGATCTAATCAAAGGACCGAAGGGCACCAAAGTAAGGTTACAGTATCTAAAGGGCTCTGATTCGCACGGTACGCCGCATGAAGTGGAAATTATCCGTGATAAAATTCGCCTTGAAGATAAAGCAGCTAAATCAAGTGTATTTGAACCAGTTTACTCAGAACTTGATACCAAAATCGGTGTCATTGAGATCCCAGGTTTTTATAACAACTTGTCTAAAGACGTTAAAAAAGAGCTAGCTAAATTACAAGAACAGAACGTAGACGGTATTGTTATCGACCTGCGTGGTAATGGTGGTGGTTCGTTATATGAGGCGACACAATTATCTGGTTTGTTCTTCGACAAAGGCCCAGTTGTACAAATACACAACATTAACGGCAAAGTTGAAAAACAAAAAGATCGCGACGGCGTTACCTATTACGACGGTCCGTTAACCGTATTAGTGGACCGTTACAGCGCATCAGCGTCAGAAATTTTTGCTGCGGCAATGCAAGACTATGGTCGCGCGGTTATTATTGGTGAGCAAACCTTTGGTAAAGGTACAGTGCAACAGCACCGTAGCTTAACAAAAGCATTTGATTTATTTGAAAATCCGCTTGGCAGCGTGCAGTACACAATTGCTAAGTTCTACCGTATTAATGGTGGCAGTACGCAGCATAAAGGCGTGATCCCAGATATCACATACCCATCGCCAATCGATCCCGCTGAGTGGGGTGAAAGCCAAGAAGACAACGCATTACCTTGGGATCACATTCGTAAAGCGAATTATTCAAAACTTGACGATCTAACGCCAGCGATTACGTTTTTGACTGATAAACATAAAGAGCGTATTGCAGGCGAGCCTGAGTTTATCTATCTCAATGATGACATTGCCTTGTATCAAAAAGAGAAAGACCGTGCATCAGTGACGCTTGTTAAGGCGAAACGTGAGAAGCAACGTGAAGAAGACAAGCAAAAATCACTGGCTCGAGCGAATGAAAGGTTAAAACGTCTAGGGCTTGACCCAATTGCATCACTTGACGATGCACCAGACGTACTTGATGAAATCGACCCGGGACTTGAAGAAGCGGTTCATATAACATCAGATTTTATTAAGTATGGCCGTTACGCAAAACATTAATTTATAACTAATGTAGTAAGCGCCGATTTTTACAAAGTCGGCGCTTTTTTATGTAAAACTAAAAATAATAAAACTCAACGCTTCGTGCTTAGACAGAAGTCAGTTGATAAATAATGACAACAATTTGAGGTATCTTTGTGAAGCAAGTAAAACAAGCGACCTTTTTAGACGCGTTAATTCCAATTAGCGTTTTAGTGCTACTGCTTGGCACATCCGTTTATCTATACAGCGACGATTCGTCGTATGGCCCAAACCAAATAGCGTTACTATTTTCAGCTGCAATAGCAGTGATCATTGGTCTTAAAAATGGTTTTAAATGGGCCGAACTAGAAGAGGCGATGATTAAAGGTATCACCATTTCTCTTGGCGCGGTATTAATCTTACTTATGGTAGGGGCATTAATAGGTACTTGGTTATTATCGGGCACAGTACCTTCGCTAATTTATTTTGGCTTGCAGCTGATAAACCCGCATTGGTTCTATGCCGCAAGTTGTATATTGTGCGCTATTGTTGCTTTGAGTATTGGTAGCTCATGGACGACAGCTGCAACAATCGGTGTTGCCTTGCTCGGCGTATCAACGGGTCTTGGCCTTGATCAAGTTGTCACTGCGGGCGCGGTTATTTCGGGTGCTTACTTTGGTGATAAATTGAGCCCATTGTCGGAAACGACAAACTTAGCACCGGCGGTGGCTGGCAGTAATTTATTTGACCATATCCATCATATGCTTTGGACTACAGTGCCGAGCTTTGTTATCGCGCTGATTATCTTCTTAGTGATGGGTTTTAATGCTGAAGGCGTACCAAACGAAGGACGCATAGAAGAGATCTCTAATATTCTACTGCAGAATTTCAATATTGGTATTGAGATGTTAGTGCCTTTAGTTGTGTTACTGACATTAGCAATTAAAAAAATGCCCGCATTCCCAGCGGTTGCCATTGGTGCGCTATTTGGTGCGGTTTGGGCGATTATTTTTCAACAAGACTTAATTGCAGGGCAGGTTGAGTCGGGTGTATCTCACTTTGTTGGTACGTTTAAATTGGTATGGGCCGCACTATTTGACGGTTTTAGCATTACAACTGGTGATGCAAAAATGGATAGCTTATTAAGTGGTGGCGGTATGTCGGGCATGCTTAATACGACTTGGTTAATTATATGTGCGTTAATGTTTGGTGCTGTAATGGAAAAAGTGGGCCTACTAAAAGTCTTCGTTTCTAGCATTTTAAAAATCGCAAAAAGTACCGGCTCATTAATTGCGTCGACCATTGCTACTTGTATTGGCACTAACCTAATCGCGGCAGATCAATATATGGCAATCGTAATGCCTGGGCGCATGTATAAAGAAGAGTATGAAAAACGCGGGCTTGCTAACGTTAACTTGTCACGAACATTAGAAGACGGCGGTACTATCACAAGTCCTCTTATCCCATGGAATACCTGTGGTGCGTATATGCAAAGCGTACTACTCATTAACCCGCTTGATTATGCGATGTATGCATTCTTTAATTTAATTAATCCATTATTGGCAATTATTTACGCCTACTTAGGCATTAAAATTTTAAAAATTACGCCAAAGCATTTACAGACAAGCGATGAATAATTTTGTGGAGCAAACGTTATGACAACACAAGAAAAATCAACTAACCAAGCTAAGTTCAGAACTGATTATAAAGCACCGGATTACACGGTTTCGTCACTGTATTTAGAATTTGACTTAAAAGCGACGCAAACCCGTGTATTGCAAAAAGCGCAGTATCAGCGTGTCGGCGCGAATAATGAGTTATGGCTAGATGGCGTTAATCAAACACTATTGTGCATTAACGTAAATGGCTTACCGTTTAGCGATTATGAAATGTCTGAGCTAGGTTTGACGCTGAAAAACTTGCCAGCAGAGTTCGAACTACATATCGAAACTGAAATTGACCCACAAAACAATACATCACTTGAAGGGTTATATTTATCCGATGGTGCTTACTGTACACAATGTGAAGCTGAAGGGTTTCGCAAGATCACTTATTTTCAAGACCGTCCCGACGTATTAACCAAATATACAGTAAAGGTCATTGCAGATCAGGCGTTTACCCATTTATTGTCTAATGGTAACAAAATTGAGTCTGGCGAGTTGGCTGATGGGCGTCACTTTAGCACTTGGCAAGACCCTTACAACAAACCGAGCTATTTGTTTGCATTAGTGGCAGGTGATTTCGATGTATTACATGATAACTTTAAAACACGCTCTGGCCGCGATGTAAAACTCGAGCTATTTGTTGATAAAGGTAATCTTGATAAAGCTGATCACGCAATGGTTTCGTTAAAGCGTGCAATGAAGTGGGATGAAGAGCGTTTTAACCTTGAATACGATCTTGATATATACATGATTGTTGCGGTTGATTTCTTCAATATGGGGGCAATGGAAAACAAAGGGTTAAATGTATTTAACTCAAAATGTGTATTAGCAAACCAAGCTACCGCGACCGACCGAGATTATCACACCATTGAAAGCATTGTGGGTCATGAATATTTTCACAATTGGACAGGTAACCGAGTAACGTGTCAGGATTGGTTCCAATTATCGTTAAAAGAAGGTTTAACGGTATTTCGCGACCAAGAATTTAGCTCAGACATTGGCTCACGTGCATTAAATAGAATTGATGCAGTAAAAGTGATGCGTGGACCGCAGTTTAGTGAAGATGCAGGCCCGATGGCACACCCAATCCGCCCTGAAAAAGTTATCGAAATGAATAACTTTTATACTGTTACTGTATATGACAAGGGTTCAGAAGTGATCCGCATGATGCATACAATTTTGGGCGAAGAAAACTTCCAAAAAGGCATGCAATTGTATATTGAACGCCATGATGGCACAGCGGCGACATGCGATGACTTTGTTAAAAGTATGCAAGACGCATCTAACATTGATCTTTCGCTTTTCTCGAAATGGTATAGTCAGTCAGGTACACCAGAACTTGCGGTAGAGCGAGAATTTAATGAAGCCGACAATACACTAACCCTGACTGTGTCGCAGTTTACACCAGCCACGCAAGATCAAAGCGATAAATCGCCATTGCATATTCCAATCGCACTAGAACTTATTTCACCTGAAGGCAAATCACAACCTTTAGTTATTGACGGCACTAAGGTTGAACGCGTCATCAACCTAACAGATGCACGTCAGCAATTTATATTTGAAAATATTGCAAAAGACACTGCGGTCGTCTTTTTGGAAGATTTCTCATCGCCATGTAAAGTGAAGTTTGAACAATCTCTTGCTGAATTAATCACGATTGTTAAATATGCGCGCAGCGATTTTTCGAAGTGGGATGCGATGCAGCGTATAATGGTTGACGCGCTAAAAGCCGGCATCGATAACGGCACGCAACTTGATGAAGAAATAGTGGCGTTGTTTCGCTATTTACTTACCTCAAACGTTAAGGACCTCGCGTTATTAAGCGAGCTTTTAACACTGCCGAGTTTTGATACGGTTGCAAGTGATTATCACCCAATTCCTGTCGATGCCATTACTGAACAATTGCATGCAGTAAAATCATTTTTAGCGACTACATTGTTAAGTGATATCGCGGCGCGTTATCAAACACTAAGCGAAAACGGTGATTTAGATGCAACTAGTATTGCAACGCGTGCATTAAAAGGTCGCTTACTAGATTATCTTGCAGCGGCAGATTGGCAGGATGTAGAGAGTGAGCTTGAGACGCAGTTTATCAGCGATAACATGACAAATAGCTTAAACGCACTGTCAGCATCATGTGAAAATAAACGAACCAGCCACGAAAGCTTACTCGAACGCTTCAAAGATAAATGGCGTCACGATGTACTGGTATTGGATAAATGGCTTGCGCTGAAAGGTCGATTGAAAGGTGACAATACAACAAATGTGATCCGCGCCATGTTTGAAAGTGGTGAAGTTGATATTACTAACCCAAATCGCGTGCGTGCTTTGCTAATGAGTTATTGTATGTTTAACCCGCAATCATTCCATGCGCGAAATGGTGAAGGGTATCGTTTGCTGACGGATTTATTGATTAAACTCGATAAAATTAATCCACAAAACGCAGCACGTTTAATTACGCCGCTGTTAAGCTTTAAGCGTCATACCGATGAACGTCAATTGCACGTTAAAGCGCAATTACAACGTCTTGCTGATTTACCAGGCCTAAGCCCTGATTTGTTTGAAAAGGTGAGTAACGCGTTAAATGGAGCGTAAAACCTACTACTTTTCAATTAATTTAAACTATCAAGAGTGTATGGCCTACTATAAAGGCCACTACACCAGCATTCAGGTACTAAGTGATTGTGGTAAAACAATTCGCTTCGCCGCAGAAAAATTACGACCTTTTATGTCATCAATTGGCATAAAAGGGCGTTTTCGCATCCATTTAACCACCGAAAATAAATTTATTTCAATAGAAAAAATCAATTAAAATCATGTGTTTGCGTGTTGTTTTTGAGGTGTTCTTAGAACTTTTTCAAGTTCTTTTCATTAAGCACTTTTCATTTCGATTGTTTAACTGGTAAGATGTCTTACCTATGTGATTAGAAAGTAGAATATCAAATAACAAGAGCGAATATGTAATCGAATTAATAGATTACGCTATATCTCATGTTTTACTTGTAATTTTATGAATTGCTTTCTATCGTTACAAGCATACTAAAAACAATAACTTGATAACAAAACAGCCCGCCATAGGGGGAATATATATGATAAAAAGTCCTCTTTTTGTCAAAAATAAACTGGCTTTAGGTGTTACAGCCGCGTGTATGGCACTTGCAAGCCAAAGTGCTTCAGCTGCATCATTTGAAGTTGGTGGTTTTGAAGTACAATTTGACTCTACTTTTTCTTACGGTACGAGCTACCGTGTAGAAGACCGTGATTTCGATTCTCAAATCGGTAAATCTAATCACCCTCAATTTGATTGGACTGGTTATCACCCAGCACTTAACCCAATCTACACATCAGACCAAATCTGGGCAGAACAAGGTATTTACTCAAATAATGGTGATGCCGGTAACCTTAACTTTGATAGCGGTGAAGCATTTTCACAGTTATTAAAAGGCACCCATGAATTAGAAATACGCAAAGACAACTTCGGTTTCTTTACGCGTTTTATGTATTTCTATGATTTTGCTCTTAATGATAAAGACTTAGCATACAAAAACCCGACATCAGGTCAGGGTGTTGATCCATGCGCTAGCAAAGAGTCAGAAGAGCTTGTGTGTAAAGATCTTCGTTTACTTGACGCGTTTGTGTATGCAGATTTTGATCTGAATGATGGCTACAACCCATTATCAGTTCGTTTAGGTCAGCAAGTAATTAACTGGGGTGAAAGTGCTTTAATTTCACATGGTATTAATATTAACCCAGTTGATATTGACCGTTTAAAAGCACCAGGTGCGGAAGTTAAAGAAGCCTTTATTCCTGTAGGTATGCTTTGGGCATCATTAGGTATTACAGAAAATGTTTCTGCGGAAATGTTTTATCAATACCAGTGGCACGAAACACGTCTTCCAGTTGCCGGTACGTACTTATCTACAAATGATTTTGCGGCAGTAAACGGTAACGCGAACAATGTTCAACTAGGTTTTACGTCGAACCCAGACATTGATTTAGCATACTTAACAAACTCGCTAAACAGCATGTATGGTCAGTGGGGCCAAGTTGTTGCTGCGCAAGGTATGGATCCATCAAGCGCTGAAGCGCAATCGCTACTTGCTAGCATGTATTTAGCTCACCCAACTAAAGTTGCGATTAAAGCTAATGGTGAAAAGGCGATGAAAGAGCCTAAAGATTCAGGCCAATATGGTTTGAAACTGGGTTGGTTCGTGCCTGAGCTAAACGAGACGGAATTTGGTTTATACTATGTAAACTATCACAGCCGTCGTCCGCTTATCTCTGGTAAAGCATCAAACTTTACGGCTGCCGCAATTGGTCACGATTTAGGGTATATCGCGAATAACACAATTAACGCTGATAATATCACCGATCTAAAAGCATTCACCGAAGCACAACTTGAATATCCAGAAGATATCAAGATGTATGCATTAAGCTGGAACACCGCTATTGGCGAAACAGCGTTTGCGGGTGAAGTGACGTATCGTCAAGACGAACCGTTACAAATTGATGACGTAGAATTGTTATATGCCGGTATGGCTGAGCAGTTGGCAAACCCAGGTGTACCAGATGCGGTACGTCAGGACATGTTTGCAGGCATCTCACAAGTAGAAACGGTATCGCCTGGTCAAGTTGCACAAGGTTATATCTTACGCGATACAGCACAACTTCAATTTAGCTTAACTCACTTATTTGGCCCGTCTTTAGGTGCCGATAGTTGGGCGGTATTAGGTGAAGTAGGTGGTGTACATGTTCTTGATATGCCAGCGTATGATGAACTTCGTTTGAATGCGCCAGGTACAGGCCGTAGTGGTATTATGCAAGGCCCAGCTGATGATTACACAGCACTTCACTTGCTATTATCTAACGGTCCTGAAACGGAGCAGTTTGCATCAGCAACATCATGGGGTTACCGCCTAGTTGCTAAGGGTGAATACAACAATCTATTCGCAGGTGTGAACTTCTCACCTCGAGTTGTGTTCTCACATGATGTGAATGGTACTACACCGGATCCAATGTTCTTATTTGTTGAAGACCGTATGTCTGCGTCTGTAAACCTTAACTTTAACTATCAAAACCAGTGGTCATTTGACTTTGGTTACAATAGTTTCTGGGGTGGCGGTACAGCCAATGGCTTAGCAGACCGCGATTATGTTTCATTTAATATTAAGTATTCTATTTAAGGGTAACAATATGATTAAAAAACCTACCCTAGTGGCTCTAGCATTGTGTAGCGTATTTAGCGCTTCACAAGCTTTAGCTAAAATTTCACCAGAACAAGTTGCTCGTTTAGGTCAAGATTTAACACCACTTGGTGCTGAAAAAGCGGGTAATGCGGATGGCTCAATTCCATCATGGGAAGGTGGTATTACAAAAGCACCTGACAACTATAAAGTAGGTGATCACCACCCAGATCCATTTGCTGACGATAAAGTATTATTCACTATCGATAAGTCGAATGTTGAACAGTATAAAGAGATGCTTTCTCCGGGTCAGGTAGCGATGTTTGAAGCTTATCCAGATAGCTTCAAAATGAATATTTACCAAACGCGTCGTAGTGCGTCATACCCACAGTTCATCTATGATGCAACGAAAAAGTATGCAACAACAGCAGAGCTTGTTGAAGAGGGTAATGGTATTAAAAATACTGCAATTGGTATTCCGTTCCCAATTCCTGAAACCGGTCTAGAAGCAATTTGGAACCATATTTTACGTTACCGTGGTCTTTCAATTAAGCGTTACGGTGGTCAAGCGGCTCCAACGGCAAGTGGTTCATACAATATTGTTGGCTTTGATGAAAAACTACTGGTTAAGTATTCAGAGCAAGATGCAACGCCTGAGTCTCTGCAAAAGTCGAATATCTTGTTTAAGTTTAAGCAAGAAGTAACTGAACCAGCGCGTTTAGCAGGTACAGCACTACTTGTTCACGAAACAATGGACCAAGTATTAACACCACGTCAGGCTTGGACTTATAACACCGGTCAACGCCGCGTTCGTCGTGCACCAAACGTTGCATATGATGCACCGGGAACGGCGTCGGATAGCTTACGTACAACTGATGACTTCGATATGTTTAACGGTTCACCAAACCGTTACGACTGGAAGTTATTAGGCAAAAAAGAAATGTACATTCCATATAACAGTTACAAGCTACATAGCAATGAGCTGAAATATGATGACATTTTGAAGCCAGGTCATATCAACCCAGAACACGTACGTTATGAAAAGCACCGTGTTTGGGTAGTAGAAGCGAATCTTAAAGATGGTACGCGTCATATTTATAAGAAGCGTGTATTCTTTATTGACGAAGATAGCTGGCAAATTCATGTTGCAGATCTTTATGATAACCGCGACCAGTTATACCGTGTAGCAATGGCTCATGGTGTGAACTACTACGAAGTGCCAACTCATTGGAGTACTTTGGATGTTTATCACGATCTTAACTCACGTCGTTACTTAGCAATTGGCTTAGATAACGAAGAGAAGATGTATGACTTCCAAGAAATGTTCAAAGACACCGAGTTTACTTCAAACGCATTACGTCGCTCTGGTCGACGCTAAATAATAATACGGCCCGCGAGGGCCGTTTTTCTCACAACGCTACCTATATGAAAAAATATCTATTTTTAATCGGCTCTCTATTGACGACTAGCGCAATTGCGCAAGTTACACCACAGGCGGCAATTCCAGCTAAACTTGCGGCTAAAAATCTATTAACCGATATTACCCGTGTCGGCAGCCAAACTTTGGCAGTTGGTAAGTGGGGAAACATTGTTTATAGCAATGACAACCAAGAATGGCTACAAGCAAACTCTCCAGTACAAAGCTTGCTAACGGGTGTTTATTTTATAAATGCAAATGTTGGTTGGGCGGTAGGCCACGACGCAACGATTTTGCATACTAAAGACGGCGGAAAAAATTGGACAATTCAGCAGTTTTTACCCGAATTAGATAAGCCGTTACTTGATATTCTGTTTTTTGATGCCAACCACGGATTAGCAATTGGCGCGTATGGCTTAAGTTATCGCACAACTGATGGTGGTAAAACATGGCAAAAAGAATTTTATGATTCGCTGTTGTATGAAGAAGATCGTGCATATCTGAATGACCTAAAAGAATCCGATCCAGAAGGGTACAAAATAGAAACCCAAGCGATTCTACCGCATTTTAATAAAATATTTTTAGATGGCGAAAAACTGTGGCTAGTGGGTGAGCTAGGTTTAATGGCAACCAGTAGCGATATGGGTAAAACATGGCAACGCTTAGATGAAATCTATGCCGGTTCATTTTTCTCATTCAATAAATTAGATAATCAATACCTAGTCGGTGGCTTGCGCGGTACTGCGTTTTCTAGCACTGATGGTGTTGAGTGGACACAATTAGAAACTGACACCTCTGCATCAATAAATAATATTGAAATTGTCGGTAATAAAGCGGTGCTTTTGGCAAATAGTGGTGTTTGGTTTACCTACAGTGATAACCAGTTAGTTAAATTTGTTACAAAAGACGGCAAATCACTTTTGGCGGGTGCGAAGAATAATAATGAATTAATCGTCGCATCAGAAGCGGGAATACATAAACTTAGCGTGCAGTAATTATGAATTCATTATTAACAAAAATAGAAACAAGTCTTTTTAGACACCGCTTAGCAGTATTGTTTATCTTTATTGCGGCCACTGTATTTTTAGGTTTCCAAGCTACTCAAATTAAACTCGATGCGTCGTTTAATAAGAATATTCCGTTAAACCACGAGTACATGAAAACCTACCTTAAGCACGAAAAGCAATTTGGCGGTGCTAATGGTATTTTAATTTCAGTGTGTGATACGCGTGGTGACATTTTTAATGAAGAGTTCTTTACCCAGCTTAAAAATGTGCACGATCAGTTATTCTTTATTCCAGGTGTTAATCGACCGCTTGTAAGTTCGATATTTGCACCGAGCGCGCGCTTTGTTGAAGTAGTTGAAGACGGCTTCGCCGGTGGACCAATTATTCCAGCAGATTTCAAAGCCGATGCGCGCGGTCTTGCAACTGTTAAATCAAACATTGAAAAAGCAAAAGTTGTTGGCCGTATGGTAGCGAACGATTATTCGTGCGCTATGGTAACAGCTCAGTTAATGGAAACGGATCCAAAGACGCAAGAAAAACTGGATACCTTAGTATTTGCTGAAAAGCTTGAATCGGAAATTCGCAATAAATTTACCACCGATAACGTATCTATTCACATTATTGGGTTCGCTAAAATGGCAGGTGATGTTGCCGATGGCGCAAAAGATGTTGTGTTGTTTTTCTTAATTGCAATTTTAATCACAACTGTGATGGTTTGGCTTTTCTGTAAGAGTATGAAGCTAACCGTGTTACCAATTGTGTGCTCACTTATTGCGGTAATTTGGCAGCTTGGTCTATTAAATCTGGTTGGCTTTGGTCTTGATCCAATGTCAATTTTAGTACCATTTTTGGTATTTGCTATCGGTGTAAGTCATGGCGTGCAGATGATCAACAGTATTGGTCAGAAAGTGGCGAAGGGCTTGTCTAATAAGGTTGCAGCGCAATCTAGTTTTGCTGCATTGCTTGTTCCTGGTGGTATTGCATTATTGTCTGACACTGTTGGTTTTATCACATTATTATCAATCGACATTGGTATTATTCGTGAGCTCGCGATAACTGCGAGCCTTGGTGTAGCGGTAATTATCTTTACCAACCTTGTATTACTACCCGTGATTGCCTCTTACCTTGATTACACCAAAATGAAGCGTGTTGATGATGGTAATGGCGAGACGCACGATGCATTTGCAGGTATTCGTGAAATGCTTGTTAAAGCCACTGAGCCAAAAGCGAGCAAGGTGATTTTATTTATTGCCGCTGCTCTTTTTGTATTTGGATTTATCAAATCAAACGAAATGCAAATTGGTGACTTACATGCAGGTGCGCCGTCGCTTCATGAAGATGCCCGTTATAACCAAGATACTTTCCTTATCACCGACAAATATTCGATCTCGGTTGATATTTTAAAAGTGATTGTTGAGGCAGAGCCTGAAGCGTGTACTTTCCACGACACCATGGAGCGAATTGACCGTTTCCAGTGGAAATTACAAAACGTTGACGGTGTGCAATCGGCTGTTTCTCTTAGCAGTATCGCACAGCAGGTTAACGCTGGTTACAACGAAGGTAATTTAAAGTGGCAAACCCTGCCGCGCAACACGGCGTCACTTGTTCAAGCGTCTAGCCGCGTAGAAACAAGCTCAGGCTTATTAAACAGCGATTGCTCTGTGATGCCAATTGTTGCCTTTATTGAAGACCATAAAGCGAAAACGATTAATCACGTTGTCGATGCGGTTAAGCAATTCGCACAAGAAGAGGGCACAGAGACACTTAAATTTAAGTTAGCGTCGGGTCCAGTTGGTGTTATGGCTGCGACAAACGAGTCAGTAAGTGAAGCGCAATTGCCGATGATGATTTACGTTTACGGTGCGGTAATTTTACTTTGCTTAATCAGTTTCCGTTCGTTACGTGCCACCATTGCTGTAGTGTTACCGCTTTATGTGGTATCAACACTTGCACAAGCACTGATGGTGTCGTTAGAAATTGGTTTAACAGTAAGTACATTACCGGTAATTGCACTGGGTGTTGGTATTGGTGTTGACTATGGTATTTACATTCTGTCGTCAATGAGTGGGTTATTGCGCCAAGGCGTACCATTAACAGAAGCATATCGCCGTGCGTTGATTGAGCGTGGTAGTGCGGTACTGTTTACCGGTATTACCTTAGCTGTTGGTGTAAGCACTTGGGTATTTTCTGCACTTAAGTTCCAAATGGACATGGGAATTCTGCTAACCTTTATGTTTTTGGTCAACATGTTAGGTGCTGTACTCCTCCTACCAGCGCTAGGTACACTACTGTGGCGCAAAAAAACTTCTGAATAAATGTGTACTGAAATGGCCAGAAATGGCCATTTCTATCTATATTTTGTGAATAGTAAGCCAACTGGTTGAAATATGTACTGGTTTGCTACAAAAAATGCTATTTATATCTATGCTAAAAGAGTTAGAATTCACCTGACTCCATTGCAGTTTGTTAGACTGCAAATAGTTACCGTTCACAGGTAGGTATAGATAAGGAACACATAATGACTCAACAAGAAGGCCAAACCTCAGTTTTACTTGAAAACGTATCGTCTTTGATCCGTAGTAAGGTAAAAGCCACAAATGTGTCGCTTGTCGAAAAGTTTGCTAAAACACTCTACAGTAATATGTCGACTGAAGACTTAGCAAGCCGTAATGACAGTGACTTATATGGCGCAGCGCTTAGCTTATGGAATAGCTTGGAAAAACACACTGATGATACAGCGCTTATCCGTGTATTTAATCCAGAACTCGCTAATAATGGTTGGCAATCCTCTCACACAATCGTAGAAATAATCGCAAAAGACATGCCGTTTTTAGTGGACTCTGTTCGCATGGCTTTGGCGCGTGAAAATATTGTTTCACACTTATTACTTCACTCTCCGTTAAAAATTAAGCGCGACAAAGATGGTTTAATCTCTGCATTGTCTGGTATGAAGACAGAGCAAGAGTCTGACTCAAACAAAACCGTGTTCTTTATTGAAATCGACCGTCAGTCTGATAAGTCGGTTATTGCATCTATTAAAAAAGAGTTAGAGTCAGTGTTGGCAGATGTTTCGGTAGCCGTTGAAGACTGGTTAGCGATTAAAGATAAACTTGTGTCTATCAGCAAAGCGCTGCCAAAACGTAAAGGCATTAAAAATAAAACTGAAGTTAAAGAAACAGTTGAGTTCTTAGATTGGTTAGCAAAAGATAACTTCACACTTATGGGTTATCGCCAATACGACTTATCACCGATTAAAGGTGACTATCAGTTAACAGGTGTGGCTGATACAAGCTTAGGTATGATGAAGTTATCAGATGAGACTAAATCTCGTCGCCTTTCTGATTTACCAGAAGTTGCACGTAAAGAAGCACACAGCGATAACTTGCTTATCCTTACCAAAACAAACTCACTTTCACGCGTTCATCGTCCAGCTTATATTGATTACATCGGCATTAAACGTTTCGATGACGAAGGCAATGTAATTGGTGAAGATCGCTTTATTGGTTTGTTCTCTTCAAGCTTCTATAACAACAGTGCAGCAGACGTACCGGTACTAAAAAGTAAGATCAAGCGCGTACTTGATATGACAGACTTTGCGCCGGGCACGCATGCATACAAAGCGGTACTTAATATTTTAGAAACGTACCCACGTGATGAGTTATTACAAGCACGCGAAAAAGAATTATTAGAAGTTGCTCTTGGCGTTCACCATATGCAAGAACGTGATATGTCACGTGTATTTGTACGCCAAGATACCTATGGTCGTTTCTTCTCGTGCATGGTCTATGTACCAAGAGAGCGCTATAACACGGCATTACGTCGTGAAACGCAAAACATTCTTGCGAATGCGTTCGGCTCAAACGAAAAAGTTGAGTTTACCACCTTCTTCTCAGAATCAATGCTAGCACGTACGCATTATACGGTACGTGGTTGCGACCAAAATGTTGAATATACAGTGAAACAAATCGAAAGAAACCTAATTGAAGCGGCCCGTACATGGGAAGATAAACTTCACAGTGCATTACTAGAGCGTGCAGGCGAGTCGCGCGGCAATGAACTTGCTCGTAAGTATTCTAAAGCCTTTGCTAGTGCCTACCGTGAACAAGTACTGCCAAGTGCTGCTGTTGTTGATATTGAAAAGCTAGAAAGCTTGTCAGACGAAAACAAGCTTGCAATGCTGTTTTACCGTCCACAAGAAAGTGCCAATACAAATCAGGTACGTTTAAGTCTATATCACAAAAACGAACCAATTCACTTATCAGATGTAATGCCAATTATTGAGAATTTTGGTCTTCGTGTTATTGGTGAAACACCGTATTCAGTGAAGACCGAAGATGGTCAAGTAAACTGGATTATGGATTTCAGCATGCTAATGAGCAACGATGACCTTGACGATTTCTCGAAGGTGTCGGAGCGTTTCCAACTTGCATTGCTTAATGTATGGAACAACAAGCTTGAAGATGATGGTTTCAACAAACTTGTTCTTGCGGCAAGCCTAAAAGGACGCGAAGCGTCGATCATTCGTGCCTACGCAAAATACATGCGTCAAATTGGTGTGACGTTCTCACAAAGCTACATCGAAAGCACATTTGAGAACTACCCACATATTGCACAGTTACTTGTAAAATTATTCGATAAGAAGTTCTCACCTAAGTCTAAGTTTACTGAAAAAGGCTATGAGAAAATCGTTAACGATATTATTGCTGAACTTGATAACGTTGCGAACTTAGATGATGACCGAATTATTCGACTTTACGTTGATATGATTGGTGCAACACTGCGTACTAACTTCTATCAAAAAGATAAAGACGGCATCAACAAGTCTTACATTTCATTTAAGGTTCAACCAAGCCTAATTCCTGATATGCCATTACCACTGCCTGCGTTTGAGATTTTTGTTTACTCGCCGCGTGTTGAAGGTGTTCACTTACGTGGTGGCAAGGTTGCTCGTGGTGGTTTACGTTGGTCAGACCGCCGTGAAGATTTCCGTACAGAAGTACTAGGTCTTGTTAAAGCGCAGCAAGTTAAAAACACCGTAATTGTACCTGTAGGTTCAAAAGGTGGTTTTGTTTGTAAACAGCTGCCAACTGATCGCGAAGCCTTCTTTAAAGAAGGTCAAGAGTGTTACAAACTATTCATCCGTGGTTTATTAGATATCACAGATAACATTCACCACGGTGAAATTGTACCGCCTGTGGATGTTGTACGTCATGACGAAGACGACCCATACCTAGTAGTTGCAGCCGATAAAGGCACCGCGACTTTCTCGGATATTGCAAATGGCATTTCTGAAGAATACGGTTTCTGGTTAGGTGATGCATTTGCATCAGGCGGTTCAATTGGTTACGACCACAAAGCCATGGGTATCACAGCGAAAGGTGCGTGGGAATCAGTTAAACGTCATTTCCGCGAAATCGGCATTGATTGTCAGACGACTGACTTTACCTGTGTTGCCATTGGTGACATGGCTGGTGACGTATTCGGAAACGGTATGCTGTTATCTAAGCATATTCGTCTGCAAGCTGCATTTAACCACATGCATATCTTCATCGACCCGAATCCAGATGCAGCGTCTTCTTACCTAGAGCGCAAGCGTATGTTTGAATTACCACGCTCATCGTGGGAAGACTATAACAAAGATCTAATTTCTCAAGGCGGTGGTATTTTCTCACGTAGTGCGAAATCAATTACACTGACGCCTGAAATTAAGAAAATGCTAGGTACTAAGAAAGCAACAATGACACCAAATGAGTTGTTACGTGCAATCTTAATGATGCAGGTAGACCTAATTTGGAACGGTGGTATTGGTACTTACATTAAAGCGAAATCTGAAACGCATGCTGATGTGGGCGACCGTGCAAACGACGCGCTACGTGTTAATGGTGAAGAGCTGAACGCGAAGATCTTCGGTGAAGGCGGCAACTTAGGTGCAACGCAATTAGGTCGTATCGAATTCACTGCTAACGGTGGTCGCATGAACACAGACTTCATCGATAACGTGGGTGGTGTTGCGTGTTCAGATAACGAAGTAAACATTAAGATTTTATTAAATGGTCTGGTTTCTGAAGGTGATTTAACTAAGAAACAGCGTGACGAATTACTTTATTCAATGACGGATGAAGTATCAGAGATGGTATTAAAAGACTGTTACCGTCAAACGCACACAATTTCTGTAACACAGTTAAAAGGCCCACAAACGCTAAAAGAGCAAATTCGCTTTATTCACGCGCTTGAAAAAGATGGCAAACTTAACCGTGATATCGAATTCTTACCTTCTGATGAAGAGTTAGCAGAACGTCAAGCAGCAGGTAAGGGCTTAACGCGTCCAGAACTTTCTGTACTTGTTTCATACGCTAAAATGGTGCTTAAAGAGCAGCTTGTAATCGAAGAAATCACTGATAATCCGTATTACCGAAGCTTGTTAGTTGATGCATTCCCAGCACCGCTGCGCGAACGTTTCAACAATGCGATGGATAACCACCCACTGCGCGGTGAAATCATTGCAACTAAACTAGCGAACCAAATCGTTAATGATATGGGTCTGAACTTTATCGTTCGCATGAGCGAAGAGACAGGTGCACCAGTAAGCGAAATTGTACTTTGTTACTCAATGGCTAAAGCGGTATTTGAATTGGGTAATGCATGGCAAGATATCTCTGCACTTGATAACCAGATCCCGTCAATTGTACAAACAGAAATGTTGTATCAATTACGCCGTACTGTACGTCGCGCGACACGTTGGTTCTTACGTCACCGCAACAAAGCACTCAACATTGAACAAACAATCGAGTTCTTTGCACCAGCGTTTAATGACTTAAGTGAAAACATCACGTCGTATATGGTTGACGAAGAAGCTGAAAAACTGAATACAGAAATTAACTTATTGGCAAAAGAAGGTGTACCAAGTGCACTGGCTAAGCGCATTGCACAACTTTCAAGCTTGTTCTCAGTGATGGACTTAGCGCAAGTAGCAGATGCATCAAGTAAACCAATTTCACAAGTTTCTGAAACTTACTTCAAGCTTGGTGCGGGCATGGGTCTACACTGGTTCTTAGATCAAATTACTAAGCAACCGGTTGCCAACCACTGGCAAGCACTTGCACGTGCATCGTACCGTGAAGAGCTAGATTGGCAGCAGCGTTCTCTTTCACAAGTTGTGCTTAATAATTGTGAAACAGCGGGTTGTGATGTTGATACCATCATTGAAAGCTGGATGAACGAGCACCAAGTACTGCTCGAGCGTTGGCAGCATATGTTGGCTGAGTTTAAAACGTCGCAAACACACGACTTTGCAAAATTCTCGGTGGCATTACGCGAATTAATGCTACTAAGCCACAATTGCGATACTGCGCAATAACAAAAATTTAGATACAATACCCCGGAATTTTCCGGGGTATTTTTTTATTAAGAGGTCAACACAATTATGTTTTATGATTTAGCGCGTCGTTTTATGTTTAGTAAAGATGCTGAATGGTCGCATGACTTTGCTTTATCAAACCTAAAGCGATTTGCCAATACACCGTTATCGATGTGCTGGTCTCAATCGGTTGCAAGTAAACCAACCACGTTTTTAGGTTTAGAATTGCCAAATCCAGTTGGTCTTGCTGCGGGTCTTGATAAAAATGCCGAATGCATCGATGCCTTTTCACAAATGGGCTTTGGCTTTATTGAAGTAGGTACGGTGACACCACGCCCACAGGCAGGTAACGACAAACCGCGTATCTTCCGTTTACCTCAGGCTAATGCGGTGATTAACCGTATGGGCTTTAATAATAAAGGTGTTGATTACTTACTAGAGAACGTAAAAAATGCGCAGTACAAAGGCATATTAGGCATTAACATTGGTAAGAACAAAGACACGCCTAATGAGCAAGGTAAAGACGACTACATTCACTGTATGCGTAAAGTATTTACCAGTGCATCTTATATTACGGTGAATATCTCATCACCTAATACCCCTGGACTACGTGACTTACAATATGGTGAGGCGCTAGATGATTTACTTGGTTCACTTAAGAATGAGCAGCTTGATTTAGCAGCAAAACACGGTAAACAAGTACCTATGTTAGTTAAAATTGCACCGGATCTTGATCAAATTCAAGTTCAGCAAGTATCCGAATCATTGATCAATAATAAAATTGACGGCGTGATTGCAACTAACACGACGCTTGATCGCAGTGCAGTAGAAGGCATGCAACATGCGAATGAAGCAGGGGGCTTATCGGGTCATCCAGTTCGTCAGAAATCTACGGAAATAGTTAAAGAAATTAAACGCTTAACTAACGGTGAGTTGCCAATTATCGGTGTTGGTGGTATTGATTCAGCCGAATCAGCGAAAGAAAAATTCGCCGCTGGCGCTGATTTAGTGCAAGTCTACACTGGTTTTATTTACCAAGGACCACCTATGATCAAAAAGATCATAAACGCCTTATAAGGATCAGTTATTTAACATTATGATCCTATTGAAAATATTCTAAAAAATAGTTTATTTTTAGTACCATAGCTCTATAATCCTCAAGATGTCATGTTTTGGGGATTTTTTGATATTATGTTGCAAGCAGGGAAAGATTGGCGTTGGCTAACGTGTAAAGAGCGAAACCGTTTAGTGTTGTATGTCGAATCAACACGCGAAGAGCTTGTTATGCCATATAAAACGCGTCAACTTACGCAAGCAGCAATCGAGGGCAGTTGCTTTAGCCTCGAAGATGCCGCCCTGTACGAGCAGATTTGCCATTATCTTTCAGCTTTTAGCATTTGGAGTGAAGGCGAAATAGCCGTTATTGCACTACATGCGACAGCAGCTAAATTACACCTTAAACCAGTTCTTGCGAAAAGTTGGTTTTTCAAGCCTTATCAAGGTCACACCCCAAGTACCGAAGCGATTATTACCCTGAATTCACAGAAGCAAAGTGGTCAGTTTTTGATTATTGAATGTGGTAATGATGCCAGTGTGTGCATGTGTTTAGAGCACCAAATGCAACTAGACGATAATTTTTCATTAAGTCGTTTTGAAACCATTAAAGTGCTTAACGATCGTGTAAATCCTATCTTAATCAACCAATCACAGCTAAAACGCGCCTAGGCTTTATCGCTACTCGAATTTAAAACTGTTATACTTCAGCCAGATTTTTTAACTGGGTTTTTTGCTTTGAGCAATTCGCTTTCTTTTATTGCACTAACGTCGATTGGTGTTGAAAACTTACTCGCTTCTGAAATTCAAGCGATTGGCGCTGAAATTACTAAACAGAGTATTGGTTCTATTCGTTTTAACGCATCCAATAAACAAGCACAAACACTGTGTTTAGCGAGTCGCTATGCGACACGGGTTATGATGTTGTTGACCGAATCGGATACTGTTAATACCAAAGATGATTTATACGCGCTTGCTAAAGGGTTTGATTGGCAAGAGTACTTTGGACCAACACAAACGTTTGCAATTGATTTTAGCGGTACTAATCGTGAACTGAAAAATACTCAGTTTTCAACACTAGTAGTAAAAGATGCAATTGTCGATTCTTTCTTTGCAAGTCATCAACAACGTCCTAGTATCTCTAAAACGTCACCTAATGTGCGTATTGTTGGTCGTTTAAATAAAGAAAAGTGTGCTTTATATATCGACTTTTCAGGCCCTGGCCTTTCGAAACGTGGTTATCGCCCTCATCAAGGCGATGCACCGATCAAAGAACACTTGGCAGCGGCGTTAGTGAGTCGTTCAGGTTGGCTAAATGATACCTCGCGCCCGTTGTTTGACCCATGTTGTGGTTCAGCAACGCTATTAATTGAAGCGGCGATGATGGCATGGAATATTGCACCGGGTCTATATCGCAAACATTTTGCGTTCGAATCACTTCCGGGGTTTCGCGCGGCAAAATTTAAAGAACTAAAGCAAGAACTTAAAGACCAACAAACTGATCAAAAGCTGTATTTAATTGGTAATGATATTGATGAACGCGTACTACAAAAAGCGCAAAATAATATTGAAAGTTTACCTTTTGCAAAGTTTATTCAGCTAAAAATAGCAGATGCCAATAAACTCACTGCTGTAGCAAAACAACCTGGGGTAGTGCTATCTAACTTACCGTATGGTGAGCGTTTAGGTGAAAAAGCAGAACTTGTTAATTTATATCGTCACTTAGGCGATGCGTTTAAAAAACATTTTAAATTTTGGCATTTGGCGCTATTTGCAACCGACGTTAGTTTGTTAGCCCTCTTAAAACTTGCTAAGAAAAAGCAATACAAACTGAAAAATGGTCCGTTAGATTGTGTGCTTAATCTTTATGATTTAGACGAGAAAAACACTGAGCAATCAAGCCAAACTAAACTTAACTACGATGGCTCGATGGCGTTTGCAAATCGCCTTAAGAAAAACCGTCAAGGTCTTAAATCATGGCTTAAAAAAGAAGGCGTAAGCTGTTACCGTTTATACGATGCGGATATTCCAGAGTACAACGTTGCCGTTGATGTTTATAACGAGTACTTGGTGATTTATGAATATGCGCCACCAAAAACCATTGATGAAGCAACAGCAGAAAAGCGCTTACAAGATATTATTTATTTATCTGCGCAAACCCTTGATATTGCACCAAGCAACATTGTTGTAAAACAGCGTAAGCAGCAAAAGGGCACATCGCAGTATCAAAAAGCACAGCGTACCGACAAGTCAAAAAATAATATGACGGTAGAAGAATACGGTGTGAAGTTTAAAGTTAATCTACACGACTATTTAGACACAGGACTATTTTTAGATCACCGCTTAGCACGTCGTTATATGCAGCAAAATTGCAAAGATTTACGTGTACTTAATTTGTTTGCGTATACCTGTAGCGCATCAACGCACGCAGCGGTAGGTGGTGCAAAATCGGTGACCAGTGTTGATATGAGTAACACGTACTTAAAATGGGGCCGTGAAAACTTTGCGTTAAATAACCTTAACAGCCCACGTTATCATTTTGAACAAGCGGATTGCCTTGCATGGTTAGAGCAAGCAACAGGTCAGTTTGATTTTATCTTTTTAGACCCGCCGACATTTTCAAACTCAAAGCGCATGAAAAAAGAGTTTGATGTTCAGCGTGATCACATTAAGTTGTTTACTTGGGTAAAACGTATTTTGGCACCAAACGGTACCTTGTTGTTTTCAAATAACAAGCGCGGTTTTACGATGAACGAAGAAGGCTTACTAGACCTTGGCTTGATAGCAGAAAATATCAGCGATAAAACACTTTCACCTGATTTTAAACGCAACAAGCAAATTCACAACGCGTGGCTGATCCGCAATGCCTAAGATAACGCTGTATCACACAGAGGGTTGTCACTTATGTGAGCAAGCGCATGCATTATTTGTGCAAGCCGGCTTAGCTGCAGAGCTAGATTTAGTCGACATTGTTGACGATGAAACGTTAATGGTTGAGTACCAGACGACGATTCCGGTAGCTGAGTTTAGCACTGGCACAAAACTATTTTGGCCATTTGATCTTGAAGACATTTTAAAAAATAAATAATCATGGATTTAATTAGAATTACAGGAGCGCAGTTAGCGTTCGGCACACACCCATTGCTTGATAATGCAGAAATGCTGATTGAAAATGGCGAGCGGGTTTGTATTGTAGGTCGTAACGGCGCTGGTAAATCAAGCTTACTTAAAGTGCTTGATAGTCAAATTCAGTTGGATGATGGTGAAATTAACCGTCTGAGTGGATTAAAAGTAGCACGCCTTGAGCAAGACCCACCAAAAGGGGCAAATGGCACTGTATTTGATTATGTTGCCAATGGCTTACCGCACATTGCGACACTGTTGATTGAATATCACGAAGTGAGCGCGAGATTAAGTCAAGATAACAGTGAAAAAACACTTAAACAGTTTGAGCGCTTATCGTCTCAGTTAGAGGCAAACGACGGTTGGCGTTTCGAAACGCAAATAAACCAAGTGTTAAGTCAGTTAGAACTCGATCCAAACAGTGATTTAACCTCACTGTCGGGCGGTTGGCTTAGAAAAGTAGCGCTTGCGAAAGCATTGGTAGGTGAGCCAGATCTGTTATTACTGGATGAACCAACTAACCACTTGGACGTTGCTAGCATTGAGTGGTTGGAAAAATTCTTAAAAGAATTTAATGGTGCGATCGTATTTATTTCTCACGACCGTGCATTTATTCGTTCAATGGCAACACGTATTCTTGATTTAGACCGAGGTAAGCTGGTCTCTTACCCTGGTAATTATGAAAAATATCTAGAGCAAAAAGAGCATGCATTAAAAGTTGAAGAAAGCCAAAATGCCTTGTTTGATAAAAAACTCGCGGAAGAAGAAGCATGGATCCGTCAGGGTATTAAAGCGCGCCGTACGCGCAACGAAGGTCGTGTTCGTGCACTTAAACAACTGCGTGTAGAACGAAAAGCCCGTGTTGAAAAACAAGGCAAGGCCGATTTCAACATAGAAAGTGCTCAGCGTTCTGGCAAGTTAGTATTTGAAGCTAAAGGCATTAGCCAAGGCTTTACAAATAAGCCAATAGTGAAAGATTTCTCTACCTTAGTTATGCGTGGTGATCGTATTGGGTTAGTAGGGCCAAATGGTGTTGGTAAGACAACATTACTGAAAATTCTATTTGGCGAATTAGCGCTGGAATCAGGCAAAGTAAAGCAAGGTGTTAATTTAGAAGTTGCTTATTTTGATCAGTATCGCTCGGTACTCGACGAAGAAGCCAGCGTGCAAGATAATGTTGCTGACGGTAAACAAGAGGTCAACATCGGTGGCCGCAGTCGCCATGTGCTTGGCTATTTACAAGACTTTTTATTCCCACCAGCACGAGCGCGTTCACCTGTTAAGTCGTTATCTGGTGGAGAGAAAAACCGCTTATTACTGGCAAAATTATTTGTTAAACCAAGCAATGTATTGGTACTCGATGAGCCGACCAATGATCTAGATGTTGAAACACTTGAATTACTTGAAGAAATTCTCGCTAATTATCAAGGTACTGTGTTGGTTGTAAGTCACGACCGTGAATTTATCGACAATACCTGTAGTACGGTATGGGGCTTTTTAGGTGATGGCAAAGTAGTGGAAGTGGTTGGTGGATACCAAGATTTCCAAAATTATGCGCAGTCACTTGCTGAAAAAACAGTAATTGAACAAAAACAAAAAGACACAGAAAAGGACAAAAAAGTCGCAGATAAGCCTTTAGCTAAAAAAGCAGGCAAGTTATCATACAAATTAAAACGAGAACTCGAAGATCTACCCGCTTTATTAGAATCGCTTGAACAAGAAGTTGAAGAACTTCAAGAAGTTGTTAACTCCCCCGATTTTTTCAAGCAAGATAGCGAGCAAACTCAGAAAACCTTGAACCAATTACAGCAAGCAGAGTCGAAGCTTGAAACCGCTTTTATGCGCTGGGAAGAATTGGAACAATTACAGGATCAGTAGTAGGAATAAAAATGAAATATAAATTACTTGCAGCGGCAGTTTTTGCTGCAATCACGCCACAGGTTCAAGGCGCTACTCCATATGTTTTAGAAGAGCTTGGCAATCTAGATTACGCTAAACACGCGTATGTAACTGATGCAAACGAAGCGGGTCAAGCCGTTGGTATGGCGCAAGGCGTATTCAATATTGTTATTGATATTGCGGAATTAGATTTTGAAGACACACGTTTGACAAATGCGTATAAAGACCGTGAGCGTTTTTTTGAAAATCGTGATGAAGAAATTACCTTCACACTAGATGATATCGAAAATGGCAATATTAATAGCGATGCGCAACGATTTCTACAAGACTTTTTATTGTCATCTTATGCTGATAGTCGCTATCAGAAAATTTCTTCAAATAGCGGCTCCGAATTTAATGTTGCCATTGAATATAATAACCCAACGCAAGAGCGTGTTATTTATGATGTAGAGCATCCTGATTATGACGGTAGTTTAACACGCTCAGTTGAGAACATTTTAACATCAATTGCAGAAGATGGTGTTAAAGCTGGCTGGGGTTCAGCACCTTATACCAAGATTCAATTTACTGAAGACGGCGAAACTGAATCAGAAACACATTATATTCGTGATTTTACACGCCGTGGTTTTGTAATGACCAACACCGGCGAACGAGTTGATTTAATGCCAACAGAAGTTACTTATGGCGGTATTTCTGGTGCGTATAATATCGTTCAGGTAAGTGATGGTTACTTGGTAGTGGGTGAAACGTCAGTCAGTATTGCTTCTGATTCACAAGAGTCATTGGACGAAAGTTGTGACGGCGATAAACTTCCAGTAGAGGTATGTCATGAGTCGTATGTGAATTCGTCAAGTCGTGCTCTTTATAACCGCCATGCAACAATGTGGCGTTTAGATAATGCATTAAACGTAACTGATACTGTTGATCTTGGGTTAGGTATTGTACCTGATGAAGATGAGCAAAAAAGAGCGTGGCGCAGTACCGCATTAGCGGTTAATGAAAATGAAATTGCAGTTGGTTATTCTGTTGTTAGGTATCGTGATGGTGACGGTATTACGCAATACCCGGTGTACTACAAAGATGGTAATGTAGTAGAGTTTATTAACGAATACGATTACCGCCCGGGTGGTCGAGCAGTTGCTATCAATAACAGTAATGTTATTGCAGGCTATGCAATTAAACGTATTGAAAACACTGAGCGGAGTAAGTTCTTTTATCATAATGTTGCTACCGGTGAGACAGTTTTTCCAACAGACTTTTTTAAAAGTAGTTCTGCGGTTGCGACAGACATAAATGATAATGGCCTTATTATTGGTCAAGGCGAAGTTGAAACAAGCTCGTCAGCAAGCCGTCGTAAAGAAGCGTTTATTTACGATATTAATAAAGACACGTTCACTAATCTAAATGACTTATTACCGTGTTTTGCAAACGATGGTGAATCATCATTCCCATATGTGGTTGCGGAAGCAATCAGCATTTCAAATGATGGTACTGTATATGGCACAGCGACAAAAACTGTAGATAAGCGTGATGCTCAAGGTAATGTTGTGGTTGATGCTAACGGTAAAGTAGAGCAAGAAAGTGTGGTTGTTTCAGTGAAACTGAAATATAACGCTGATGGTGTAGCTGAGAAGTGTCCTGAAAAAGCGCAAGAAACATATGAACGCCAAGGTGCATCGTTTGGTGCATTAGGGCTATTATTATTGCCACTTGTAGCAATTAGACGACGCTTTTTTAAATAGTAAGTGTTTTATACCCTAATGTTTTGATGCGTTTATTAAAAGATAAGCTATAAACTCATATTCATAACATATTGATAAAATTATGATTGAAGGCCAACTGCAGAAACAGTTGGCCTTTTTTATTGCGGATCCATTGATCCTCAACACCAAAGGATTATACTGTATATAAATACAGTACAATCCTTTGGTGTATTCATGAATTCACTGATCAAGCAATTACATCATCGCAACCTGCTTTGGTATGCATCCAATCGTATTCAAACGCAGCAGATAGAAAAGCATCAAACGGGCTTTGCGGTTTTAGATGACAAGCTCGCTGGCGGCATGCCCACTAATGGCGTGATAGAACTATTGAGTACTCCCGGCATTGGTGAACTTCGATTGATTGCACCCAGTTTTAAAATGCGGCAAAGCCGTTTTATTGTGTTTATTTCACCGCCTGCGTTAGTTAATAGTGCTGCTTTGCATCATTTAGGAGTTGATGTTAGTCAAGTGTTAGTACTGTATCCTGAGCAACATAAAGATGCGCTTTGGGCAGTAGAGCAATGTTTACAAAGTGGCAGCTGCAGCGATGTTATTTACTGGCCGCAGCAAGATTTAACGATTTCCCATATCCAGCGCTTTCAGCAAGCAAGTAAATCGGGTAAAAACCGTTTGTTTTACTTAAATAGCTATAAAACCAGTCAAGCGAGTTTGCCTGTTACTTTAAGCCTAACATTACAAGCACATCCACAAGGACTGAAAGTAAAGATAAACCGTCGAAAAGGTGGTTGGCCTAGTGATTATTTTATTGTTGATATGCAAACGACATGGCCTTATTGCACTATTGCATCTTCGCCTATCAGCAATGTTATTGCATTTCCGGTTGATAAGGCTGGTTAATGTTAAATTGGCTTTACCTTTACTTTCCACAGTTACAACTCGATACGCAATTTGCAATGTCGAGCACCGAGGTAATTGCCTTGGCCAATCACCAAGGTAATTTAGTACAACTTTCAACGGCGGCTAAAAAAAAAGGATTAACGCAAGGGCAAGGGTTAGGGCAAGCTAGCTTATTAGTTTCTGATCTGGCTGTTTACCCTTATCAAGAAGAAGTCGAAGTAGCAGAGCTTAAGCGCATAGCTAGTATACTTTATAACTACACTGCAGATATTTGTATTATGCCGCCAAAAGGTTTACTGATAGCGTGTGATGGTATGCAGTCCTTATATAACAATAGTGAACAGTATTGGCATGTGCTTGAAACACAGTTAAAAACAATGGGGGTTCAGTATTATTTCGCAAGCGCATCTTCACCATTGTTGGCAAAAGCATTAGCACAAGCGGGTACTAATGTGATTTTTACAAACCAGCAAAATGCGCGTAATCAGCTTGCGTTATTGTCATTACAATTTGCTGATATCACTACAAAAGAAATTGCTTTGCTAACCCGCGTAGGGATTACGCACTTTAAGCAGTTATTGAGTGTATCGCTTGATGAATTAGCTAAGCGCTACTCACTTGAATTAGTAATGTATGTAGGTAAATTAACAGGCCAATATCCGCATCGAGTAACGTTTTACATACCTGATACGCATTTTGAAAAACAACTAACCTTACATTATGAAGTATCACTTACTAAGCATCTTGAAAAACCACTTTTGCTTGTATTAAAGCAACAACAAGCCTTTTTACTCTCTACTTGTAAGTTAGCAAAGCAAGTGACCCTTATTTTGCATTTTAGAGAAGTAGCCAATTTGGTATTTGAACTATCGTCAGCGCATGCTGAATATCGCGCTGAGCACTGGTTAACGCTTTTTTTATTACGTTTAGAAAATACCGAGTTACCAGCACCAGTTATCGCATTAACTATAAAAAGTGATTACCTTGTATCTAATTTAGGTGAAGAAGGCGATTTGTTCTCACAGCATAAATCAGGCTTAGATACTGCAATGTTAACTGCAGTATTACAGGCAAAACTTGGGCAGGAGCAGGTTAAAACCTTAACTGTTTATAATGATATAAGGCCGGAAATAGCCAGCCAAGAGAATACATTCAACACGTTATCAAGTGCGCCACAAATGAATTTAATCCGGCCAAGCTTTATGCTGCGCTCACCTGTAGAGCTCACTCAGCCAATTACAATATCGCACGGCCCTGAACGTATCGTAACGGGTTGGTGGGATAATAATAATGTTGCTCGTGATTATTTTATTGCACGAGATGAGAGTGGACGGTGGCTGTGGGTTTTTCGTACGCCAAAAAAACAATGGTTTATTCATGGGTTTTTTAGCTAATGAATTATGCAGAATTAGTTTGCCAATCAAATTTTTCTTTTTTACATGGGGCATCACATCCCGAAGAGCTGGTTGCCACTGCCGATAACCTTGGTTACTCCCATATTGCGATTACAGATGAATGCTCTGTTGCTGGAGTTGTACGTGCATACCGGGAGATTAAAAATCACAAACGGGCAATTAAGTTAATTGTTGGTAGCTTATTTACGCTTGAAGATAGTTTAACAGTTGTCTTGTTATGCCCAACAAGAAAGGCTTATGCAGAGTTATGTCGAATAATCACCAATGCACGGCGACGCAGTGTAAAAGGTAACTACCTGCTGACTCGGTGGGATTTAATGTCTATCAAACACTGTCTTTTTATTTGGTTACCAAAGGGCGAAAATATTGATCATCATTGGGCTAATTGGCTTAAAAAACACTATGAAGATCGTTTATGGCTGGGGTTAACACGCTTTTTATTAGCGCACGAGTCAGAGTATATGGAGCACTGCCAACGCTTGATGGCGCAATATGACATAACGCCTGTGGCATGTGGTCATGCGCTGATGCATCAAGCCTATAGGTTACCGTTACAGCACGTATTAAGTGCCATTAAAGCACGTAAAACCGTCGCTCAATTAGGACAACAACTACTTTCCAATGAAGAATATGCATTACGTGAAAAACAAAAGTTGTCACGTTTATTCTCACCTGATGCTCTAGCGCAAACGACGGCTATTGCAAACCGGTGCCATTTCAACCTTGATGAATTGAGGTATGAGTATCCAAGTGAATTAGTGCCAAAAGGCGTTAGTGCAATAGCTTATTTAAGGCAATTAGTGAAACAGGGCATTGCGCATCGTTTTCCAGAAGGGATCACTGCGGATATACAGGCGACCATTGATAAAGAACTCGCATTAATTGAAGAGTTGGATTATCCATTTTATTTTTTAACTATTCATGACATTGTCATGTTTGCTAAAAACAATGGCATTTTGTACCAAGGCCGGGGATCTGCTGCTAACTCAGTAGTATGTTATTGCCTTGAAATTACCGCAGTTGATCCGCGACAAATAGCCGTATTGTTTGAGCGTTTTATTAGCAAAGAGCGAAATGAACCGCCTGATATTGATGTCGATTTTGAACATCAAAGGCGTGAGGAAGTGATCCAATATATTTATCAAAAATATGGTAGAGAACGCACCGCATTAGCCGCAACTGTGGTGAGTTTTCGTTTTAAAAGTGCCATTCGTGAGGTTGGTGAAGCGCTGGATATTGAAAGCAGCAAGCTTGAATACTTTATTAAAAATATCAATCGTCGAGACAAAACAACGCACTGGCAAACGCAGTTACAGCAGCTGGGTTTAGATCCGCAATCAAATAAAGCCCAGCATTTTGTATCGCTTACGGAGCAAATTTTAGGATTTCCAAGGCATTTATCGCAACATGTTGGGGGCTTTGTTATTTCATCAGGCCCGTTATATGAACTGGTTGCTGTTGAAAATGCCGCGATGAAAGAACGTACGGTGATCCAATGGGATAAAGACGATTTAGAAACCCTTGGTTTATTAAAAGTCGATATTTTAGCCTTGGGCATGCTCAATGCGATACGTAAATGTTTTCAAGAAATTAAAATGCGTCATCAAAGGCAGCTGTCTATCGCTGATATTACCCGGGTAAGCGATGATGCAGCGGTTTATCAGATGATCCAAAAAGCCGATACGGTTGGGGTATTTCAAATCGAATCGCGAGCGCAAATGAGCATGTTGCCAAGGCTAAAACCGACAAGTTATTACGACTTAGTTATCCAAATTGCCATAGTGCGGCCAGGGCCTATTCAAGGTGATATGGTGCATCCGTTTTTAAAGCGACGTAATGGCATTGAGGCCATTTCATATCCCTCAAATGAGGTTAAAGAGGTGTTGGCGCGTACGTTAGGCGTGCCTATTTTTCAAGAGCAAGTGATCAAAATAGCCATGGTCGCCGCGGGTTTTACTGGTGGTGAAGCCGATCAATTAAGGCGTGCGATGGCCAGTTGGAAAAAGTCAGGGGAATTACAAAAGTTTAAGCAAAAACTGATAAATGGCATGTTGTCTCGAGGTTACCAAATGCAGTTTGCAGAACGTCTTTATCAACAAATATGCGGCTTTGGCGAGTATGGTTTTCCTGAATCGCATTCGGCGTCGTTTGCCGTACTTGCATATGTATCGGCTTGGCTTAAACATTATTATCCTGTCGAATTTTATACGTCCTTACTAAATAGCATGCCTCTTGGTTTTTATAGTGTGTCGCAGTTACTGCAAGATGCAAAACGACACAATATTGAAATTGCTCCGGTATGTGTTAATCACTCATATTATCAACATACAATTACTAAAGAAGGTGTATTACAAATCGGTTTTTGTATTATTAAAGGTGTTACTGCATCTGATATTGAACAACTTATCAGCCTGCGACCTAAAACAGGCTATGAAAGTATTGAGCAGCTTAAACAACTGGGCATTAAAGCTCGATTCTTAGCGCAACTTGCTAGTGCCAACGCGTTATCTGTGCTTGCAGGAAACCGCTTTGCAACACGTTGGCAGATCATGAACAGTGAAAGTGATTTACCACTTTTTACCGGCTTTAACACTAATCAGGCAACAGAGCAAAAGCCAGTAGTGCCGTTTCATCAAGCACCCAGTGAATTAGATAATGTCGTTGAAGATTATCAATCAACCGGGTTTTCCCTTGGTTTACACCCAATTGACTTATTAGAAGCTGAGGGAGTATTACCATCGTTTTGTAAGGCAAATGAATTAACAGGAAAAACACATAAATCATTAGTGACAGTGATTGGCGTTGTGACAGGAAAACAAGCGCCGGGCACTGCTGCTGGCGTGACGTTTATTACGCTTGAAGATGCGACAGGAAATATCAATGTGGTCGTGTGGCAGGGCACATCACACGCACAGAAAAAAGCATTTCTTGGCGCGAAAATTTTACAAGTTAAAGGAATATTAGAACGAGAAGGCGATGTTATTCATATTATTGCAGGCAAACTTATCGACCTAACTGATAAGTTAGATAAATTAGCCGCGAAATCTCGGGAGTTTCATTAGTGCTTAAATGAGAATATGCAGTTAATGCTTTTCTTATACCAAGTTAAATGGCGTTAGCCTCTGTGTTTACGTGCTTTCCATTGTTTTAGCACTGAATAACGCCATAAATAATCAATACCAAAATAACCAATAGCAGAGGCTGCTGCTGCACACACTAAACTGCCTACCATAAACGCAGGGCCAATGCTTGATAAGCTGTCAACAAACCACTGCCAGCTTGCTTGGAAGGTAAAATCTTGTTTTTGTTGTCCTAACACCAAATAGCCAACAAGGTAGTTAAAATAAAAAATCGGTGCCATAGTTAAAGGGTTGGTGATCCAAACCAATGCTACAGATAGCG
This sequence comes from Pseudoalteromonas sp. NS-SX12, assembly GCF_057367955.1. Taxonomy (NCBI): domain Bacteria; kingdom Pseudomonadati; phylum Pseudomonadota; class Gammaproteobacteria; order Alteromonadales; family Pseudoalteromonadaceae; genus Pseudoalteromonas; species Pseudoalteromonas sp. NS-SX12. The sequence continues at coordinate 2,367,675 of NZ_CM170634.1, forward strand.
GGAGATTTACGCGAAATGGAATCGCGATTGCTGCGCTTAGCAGCATTTGAAAAGGAACTGGAATAAATGCCCAAAATAACCCAACTGCAAATGCACCACGCGCTGAGCGTCGATTTAAATGCCATAAATTTGCATCGTGTAACATATCGCCAAAAATACTAAGCGTTTTGTTTTGCTTAATCTTATTATGATCAGGTAACAGCTTTTGGATCGTCTTTTTTGGCATGGCGGTTTACATCTTCCTTTTTGGCAAAGCATAGTGTGCTTTGTTGTTGGCTGCATATTGTCACTATTTTTCTTCAATACGCTAGTCTTTTTTTCGACAATTATACTGGTTGTACTAGTCATCGTCGCTATTACAACAAAAAACACCGCCAAATTTTATGCGATAATCACGCTACTAGTCGGTGCTAGTTACCCCATTTTATATTATCACTGTGTTTATAGTAGCAACCTAAGCTACGACGAGTTACAACAAAAACAAGTACTGCACGGGGTTATAGAACAAATAGATAACTATCAATTTAATGACCGTCTAATTGTTAAAACAACAAAAATTGCCCATACGAATTTAAAGCCTTATGCGTTAATGCGAGCACAAGTTTATATATCTCGTGCTATCACCAATCAGTATAGCCCCAAAGTAGGCGACACCATATCAATACGTGCCAAGTTCAAACCAATTAAACTCAGGTTAAATGAGGGGTTGTTTGACAGGCGCTTACATAACTTTTATGTGGGATTAAAGTACAAAGGCAGTGTTTCGAAAACTGATGAATTTGCTGTGTTAACACGCGCTACGCCGTCGCACATTACTAATCTGGGGAGTTTATCTCGTTATAGTTGGCTATATCGAGGCGTATTATTTGGTGATACAAGTGCAATGCCTGCAAATATTAAAAGCGCAGTTCGAAACTTAGGAATTGCACATTTATTTGCAGTTTCTGGCCTACATATGGCAATTGTATTTGGCTTTTCATTTTGGTTAGGGAAATTAGCGCTATTACTTGTGAGCAAATTTGCATCTCACAATACACTGAGAATTACACCTTATTTTATTGCCATAGCGGCGTGCGCAACTTATCTTCACGCTGCTGATTATGCCACCTCAGCAATACGTGCATTTATTATGATTGCATTAGTATGTTTATGCTTATTAGTAAATCGTAGCTATACCAGTAAACGGGCATTGTTGTGCGCGCTATTGCTGGTTATATTAGTTAATCCATTTGTATTGTTAAGTGCTGGGTTTTATTTTTCATTTATCGCAGTTGCCAGCATTCTGGTTGCCCTTGATTTGACAAATAAGCGGCGTATCTCCAGTCCTCTGTATCAACTCGCATTTATTCAATTGGTAATTAGCATTACGTTAGCGCCGTTGACTGTGTTGTTTTTTAACGGCACCAGTGTATTTAGTGTTTTTGTAAATCTTATAGCAATTCCGCTGTTTTCGTTCTTTGTAATGCCATTAATGCTTTGTGTGGTGTTAGTTGATTATGCGTTTTCTTTTTCAACTCCGTATCGTTGGCTGGATGCGCTATTGACATTACTTATCAAGTATATCGAGCGTATTGGTGAACATATAACATGGCATTATGTGCCTCAAATTAGTTGGCAGTTAATAATGCTAACAATCGCTGCTGTTTTATTGCTGCTTTATTATTATCGAAGCGCGTTGCTGACATTACCTATTCTAGTATTTTATTATGCCCATGCTCTTAATAAAGAGCCGAACCTGACAATACGTATATTGGATGTAGGTCATGGCTTATCGGTGATCATAAGTAAACAAGGTGAAGCGGTGCTCTATGATTTAGGCGCGCGATATCAAGACTTCAGCTATTTTAATCATCTGGTGTTACCCACCTTAGCGATAAACCGTTTGAACTTAATCAAAACAGTGATAAGTCATGATGATAATGATCACAGTGGTGGGTTAACCGATTTACGACATGCTGGTTATTTTTCCACGATAAGTGGGTTTGAAAAAGCCTGTAATATAAATGCAAATTGGTTAGAAAATGTAAGGTTTAAGTCGTTTTCAGCACCTCATACAGCACACAGCGATAATAACAGTTCCTGTGTTCTACTTATCACAAGTGGCAAATTTAAACTGTTATTAACAGGAGATATTGAAGCTGAGCGGGAGAATATGTTGTTATCAGAGCCGAGCATTCAGAATATCGATGTGCTTATTTCGCCCCACCATGGCAGTAATAGTTCATCAACCGAAGGCTTTATTAATAAAACGCAACCACGTTGGGTGGTTCATTCGGTGAATGCATATAATCGTTGGCGACTACCAAGTTTAGCGGTTGTTACACGTTATGCCGATTATGGCACCAAGCAGCTGGCAACCACACGCGGCGCAGTTAAAATAGTGGTTACATCAAGCGGATATACACTTAGTTATGCAAAACAGCAAAATTACTGGTTTCTCGTTGATTAACACTGCGAAATTCTTGGGTTTTGCATCATAGCGCTATACAATAGGCGCAAATAAATTCAAGTTAGCACCATGACAACCTCATCTGATTACTACAAGCGTTTATTAACCTACGTCAAACCGCATAAACTCGCAGCCACATTCGCCATTATTGGAATGTTAGGCTATGCCGCAATGGACGGATTATTTGTTTATTTAATGGACCCGTTTATTGAGCAAGGTTTGACGGCGAAGAATCAAGAGGTGATGAAGTGGGCACCGGTTGTGGTGATTTTATTGGTGCTATTTCGTGGTGTGTTTAACTTCGTTTCAAGTTACTGTTTAGCTAATGTGGGCTCACATGTTGTGATGGCAATTCGCAAAGAATTGTTTGCTAAGTTACTTCATTTACCAGTGTCATTTCACGATCAGCATTCAACCGGTGAATTAATTTCCAAAATTACCTTTGATGCAGAACAAGTACAAACAGCGATAACAAAAGCCTTGATCACCATAGTGCGAGAAGGGGCGTTTGTTGTTTTCTTAGTGATCAATATGTTGATTGCCAGTTGGCAATTATCATTGTTATTTATTTTAGTCGTGCCCATTGTTGCAGGCATTGTATCAATCGTGTCTAAACGCTTTCGTGTTATTGCAAAACGTATTCAAGATGCCATGGGGGGCGTAACACGTGCGTCAGAACAAATGGTAAAAGGGCATAAAGTAATTCATTCATTTGGTGGTCAAGAGATTGAACAGCAGCGTTTTGCTGATGTGAATAACCGTAATCGCCAACAACGCGTAAAAATGGATGCGACGAAAGCGCTGAGCGTTGCCAGTATTCAAATTATTGCTGCATCTGCCATCGCCATGGTGTTGGCCGCAATTGGTTTTAAACTTGTTGAGCCTATCTCTACAGGTGCATTTGTTAGCTTATTAACTGCAATGATGATGATGCTGCGCCCGTTAAAACAGCTATCAAATGTGAATGTAGAATTGCAGCGTGGTATTGCCGCAGCAAAAAGTATTTTTGATATCTTAGATTTGGAGAATGAAAAAGACACCGGCTCAAAAACGCTGGAAAAATGTCAGGGCCATATCACAATCGAGAGCTTGTCGTTTGCCTACCCAAATACCGAGCGCAATATTTTAAACGAACTAACCATGGATATTAAACCTGGCCAATCGGTAGCCTTAGTTGGCCGTTCAGGCTCTGGCAAATCAACACTCTCTAACCTGTTACCACGTTTTTACGATACCTATACTAATGGCGATATCAAACTCGACGGGCTATCGGTTAATACCTTTGATTTAACTTGGTTACGCGAACAATTTGCCATCGTGTCGCAACAAGTTGTGTTATTCAACGACACTATCGAGAACAATATCACTTACGGTTTTAAAGGTGATATCACCCCTGAAAAGCTGCAAACAATTGTTGAGCAATCGCACGTTTGGGAATTTGTTAAAGATTTACCAGAGGGTTTACAAACCATTGTCGGTGAAGATGGCGTAATGTTATCAGGTGGTCAACGTCAACGCATTGCTATAGCGCGAGCACTTCTTAAAAACGCGCCAATTTTGATTTTAGATGAAGCTACGTCAGCACTCGATACCGAGTCAGAAAAATTAATTCAACATGCGTTAAACGATTTAATGAAAGGGCGCACGTCAATTGTTATTGCGCACCGCTTATCAACGATTGAAAACTCTGATGTCATTTATGTATTAGATAAAGGGCAAATAATCGAGTCAGGTTCGCATGCTGAGCTAATTGAAAAGCAAGGTGCCTATTTAGCACTGCAAAAAATGCAGGCTAATGACTAATGAATGTGATTGAAAAAAGCTGGTATCAAAAATTTGGTATTACTTGGCTTTTATTACCATTAAGTGCGCTGTTTTACCTAATTACGCTATATCGCTTCGTTCGCAAGCGAAGATTACAATTGGCGACTGATAAACCAAAAGTCATTGTTGTTGGTAATATTGCGGTAGGCGGCACAGGCAAAACACCATTTACCTTGTTTCTTGTCGATTATTTGAAGCAAAAAGGCTTATCGGTTGCGGTTATTTCACGTGGCTATGGTGGTCAAACTCAAAGCCAACCTTTATTAGTGACAGATAACATATCGCCAGAGGTCTGTGGTGATGAACCAAAGTTGATAGCCGTTCGCACAGGTGCACCTGTTGTAGTGTGTCCAATCAGAAATTTAAGTATCGATTATTTAAAGAAGCACATTAACCCTGATGTGATTATTGCTGATGATGGGTTGCAACATTACCAAATGGCGCGTGCTATGGAGCTTTGCATTGTTGATGGGAAACGTCAATTTGGCAATGGCTTTGTTATGCCTGCCGGTCCACTTCGCGAAGCGAAAAGCAGATTAAAGCATGTTGATTTAACCATTACTAATGGCACTGCAGAGGATAGCGGGTACCAGCTTGTGGTAGATGGTGTATATCGCATAATTGATGGGCAAAAAGTTTCCAATTTAGACAGCCCTGTTCACTTAGTGAGCGCAATAGGTAATCCCAGCCGCTTTGAGCAAAGTGTAAATGAGCAGAATATTCTGGTGCACGGGCATACTATTTTTAAAGATCATCACACATACAGTGAAAGTGACTTTGCCGCACTAGACGGTGCAATCTTAATGACTGAAAAAGATGCGGTAAAATGCCAGTCATTCGCGAAAGCTAATTGGTATTATTTAAAAGTTACCGCTAAACCGACTAAACAACTGGTCGACAAACTCGACCAGTTATTAATTGAAAAAGGGATCCATAATCATGGCGTTTGACACAAAATTACTCGAAATCATTGCTTGCCCTGTAACAAAAGGTCATCTTAAATTTGACCGCGAGAATTTAGAGCTTATTAGCACTCAAGCAAAACTGGCTTACCCAGTAAGAGATGATATTCCGGTATTGCTTGAAGAAGAGGCACGCGAATTATCACTTGAAGAGGTTGAAAAGTGGAATTCGTAGTCATTATTCCAGCGCGCTATGCGTCGAGCCGTTTACCGGCTAAACCACTGGCTGATATACAAGGCAAGCCAATGGTGCAGCACGTATATGAAAAAGCGCTGGCATCTGGTGCAAAACGGGTAATTGTCGCGACGGATCATATTGAGATAGAAGCGGCTGTTAAACGCTTTAATGGTGAAGTTTTAATGACTCGTGAAGATCATGAGTCGGGCACAGAACGCCTTGCTGAAGTAGTGACAAAACTTAACTTACCAGATGACACAATCGTAGTGAATGTACAAGGTGATGAACCGTTAATTCCACCGCAAAACATCGCGCAAGTAGCGAGCTTATTAGCATCTGATTCGGCACCTATGGCAACGTTAAGCGTGGCAATCGACGATATTGAAGAAGCCCTTAACCCTAACGCGGTAAAAGTTGTGGCTGATAATCACAATAATGCATTGTATTTTTCGCGTGCAACGATTCCTTATGATCGAAACCGCTTTTTAGGCAAAGATGAAATTTCTGAAATTGGCAATTTCTATCAACGCCATATTGGTATTTATGCATATCGTGCGGGTTTTATTAAAGAATATATTACACTCGACGTATCACCGCTTGAGCAAATCGAATCTTTAGAGCAGCTACGTGTGTTGTATCATGGCAAAAAGATAAAAGTACAAACGGCAATCGAAGCGCCGCAGCCAGGTGTTGATACGCCTGAAGATCTCGCTAAGGTGAATGTTTTTTTAAGCAAGTAAGTTGATGAGTTATCCAATAGTATTCGCATGCGATGAGTTTTATGTGGTGAATAAACCCCATGATGTAAGCTTCCATAGCGAAGATGGAGAGGGTTTTTTTGTACTGTTTGAAAAGCAGGTGAATGAAAAGCTCTATCCAGTACATCGCTTAGATAAAATGACATCGGGCTTAGTTATTGTTGCGAGGACCAAACAAGCTGCTGCAGAATTTGGTGATTTGTTTAGTCAAAAGCACAAAAACACACTGGAAAAATACTATTTAGCCGTTGCGCAAGGTAAACCTACAAAAAAGCAGGGTTGGGTGAAAGGCGACTTGGTTAAGGCGCGCCGTGGGTGCTATAAGCTACAAAAAACCATGGAAAACCCCTCTGTAACGCGGTTCCAATCGCAGTTAATTGAGCCCAGTTTACGTCTTTATTTGCTGCAACCCATTACAGGTAAAAAACATCAGCTGCGGGTTGTACTTAAAAGCCTATCTGTGCCTATTTTAGGTGATGAACGCTATGGCGGTAAGCATAGCGAACGTGGTCATTTGCATGCATATGCGATTAAATTCACGTTTGGTAATACACCATATCATTTTAGTGTTAAGCCATGCGGTGGCTTATTTGAGCACGGTGAAACAAGAAAGATTATCGAAGAATGGCACACGCCTTGGCACGAATTTAATTAAGGTTAAAAATTACATGACAGAGTCTTATCAAAATCGTTTTGGCGGCATTGCACGACTTTACGGAATTGAACAACAAAAACTGCTTAATAATGCCCATTTTTGTGTTGTTGGCATTGGCGGTGTGGGTAGTTGGGTCGCTGAAAGTTTAGCCCGTACGGGACTTGGTAACATTACCTTAATTGATTTAGATGATATTTGCGTTACCAACGTTAACCGTCAAATCCACGCGTTGACATCGACTATTGGCAAGGCGAAAGTTGACGCCATGGCAAGTCGAATTAACGAGATAAACCCTGATTGTAATGTGTCAGTTATCGATGATTTTTTAACACTTGAGAATATCAGAGAACATATTGAAAAATTTGATTATGTTATTGATTGTATTGATCAAGTAAAAGTTAAAGCGGCACTTATTGCCCATTGTAAGCGCAACAAATTACCGATTATCACAATAGGTGGCGCAGGCGGGCAAATCGATCCAAGCCAAATCAGAATAGGGGATGTGGCTAAAACCAAGCAAGACCCGTTGCTTGCGAAAGTACGCTATTTACTGCGTAAGCAATACAACTTTTCAAGTAATCCAAAACGTAAATTTGGTGTGGATTGTATTTATTCAGAAGAGCAATTGGTGTACCCATCAAGTGACGGCAGTGTGTGTCATGCGAAAGCCGGTGCTGATGGCAATATGAATATGGACTGTCAAACAGGTTTCGGCTCGTTAACCATGGTGACAGGTAGTTTTGCGTTTTTTGCAGCGGCAAAAAGTGTGAAAAAATACTTAGAAAAATGTGAGCGTAACAATCAAAGTTAGTTACTTTGATTGTTACCTATGAAATTTTGTTATAAAAGATGTATACAATATAATCTTGTAGACTGGTTTTAATCATCACTTTGTATTGCAAATTGTGTAATCGCATCCGCAATCGCTAAAATTCCGTTACCGCGACTTGGACTCAAGTGCTGTAAAAGCCCCAATTCATTGAACTCATGTTGAATATTTATGCGCTTAATTTCATCCACAGTTAAGCCGTTAACCAGTGTAGAAATAATATAAATGAGTCCTTTCACGATGCGTGTATCAGAGTCTGCTGTCACCACGATATGCTTTTCGCTTTCGTCAAAGTCGACATAAAGCCAAACATTGCTTTCGCAGCCATTCACTTTTGCGTGGTCAACTTTGAGTTCAGCTGGTAATTTTGGTAACTGTTTACCAAGCAACATAATTTCACGGTACTTATCTTGCCATGCTTTTTTGGCGATAAAGTGCTGTTTTAATCTTTGATATTGTTCTGTCATAGTTAATCTAGTAATTCTATAGCTTGTTTTAATGCAACAATAAAGCGGTCAATATCATCAAAGCTGTTATAGCAACTTAAACTGACACGAATGGTACCCGCAACACCGAGTAGATTTATCAATGGCTGAGTACAGTGGTTACCTGAACGTACAATAATGCCGGCTTGGTCGAGTAGGGTCGCAACGTCAAGGTTATGCTCATCTTTGTAGTTAAAACTAATTGTGCCGATATTATTGTTTAAATCGCCGTAAATTTTTATTCCATCAATCTGTTTAAGTGCGTTTAGCGTGTATTGATAGAGTTCTTTTTCAACAGCTAGTTGCGTTGCCATCTCGCTTGAGCCCATAAAATCAAGTGCAGCGGCAAAACCAATCACACCGGCGATATTCGGCGTACCTGCTTCGAAACGGGCGTTACCGTGGCGAAAACTTGTTTCATTAAAACTTACGCGTTCTATCATTTCGCCGCCTGTTTGGTAAGTTGACAGTAAAGATAGGCTGTGTGGTTTAGCGATTAATGCGCCAACGCCTGTTGGTCCAAACATTTTGTGTGCAGAAAGCACATAAAAATCACAGTTTAGCGCACTAATATTTGGCCTTAAATGTTGCATCGCTTGCGCACCATCAACCAAAGTGATGGCGTTGATGGCATGTGCGGCATCAAGCAAGTCTTGTATTGGTAAAATATTACCTAAGGTGTTCGATGCATGACTAATCGCCATCAGTTTTGGCTTTAGTGTGTTAATCATGGCTAAACTAACATCTAAATTTAGTACGCCATTTGCATCGACTGGCAGAATGTGAAGCTTTGCACCTGTGCGTTTACACAGCGTTTGCCAAGGCACAATATTAGCGTGGTGTTCAAGCGCCGAAATAATAATAACATCATCTTTTTCGATATGTGCATCAATCGAGCTGGCAACCAGATTTATCGCTTCGGTAGCGCCTTTGGACCAAACAATTTGTTCCGCTGTTACCTGACAATAGTGTGCTAATTTTGTGCGCGCTTGCTCATATAAAGCGGTAGTGTTTGACGCAAATTCACTGACGCCTCGATGCACATTGGCATTGTGGTATGTATAAAAATCGGTGATTGCATCAATCACGTTCTGAGGTTTTTGTGTGGTTGCACCATTATCTAAATAAACAAATTCAGTGTGTTTAAAAAATGGAAAATGAGAACGAATTTTTTGATTATCTAACATAGTGCCACCTGAGAATGCGAGCGGCGATTTTAATTAAATACACTAATTTTCGCAATTATTGACGGGATTTAGACATTAAAAAAGCCGCAAGTAGCGGCTTTTTTAAACTCAAAGAGGATTAACGAGACGTTACGTCTTTATAATCACGCTTTGTTTCACCAGTGTATAACTGACGAGGACGACCGATCTTCTGACCAGGTTGAGATAACATCTCATCCCAGTGAGAGATCCAACCAACGGTACGTGACATTGCAAAGATTACAGTGAACATGCTTGTTGGAATACCAATCGCTTTAAGAATGATACCTGAGTAGAAATCTACGTTAGGGTAAAGTTTCTTCTCGATGAAGTATGGGTCTTCTAGTGCGATTTGCTCTAAACGCATTGCTACGTCTAGTAGTGGATCTTCAATGTTTAATTCTTTAAGTACTTCGTGACACGTTTCACGCATTACTGTTGCACGTGGATCGAAGTTCTTATAAACACGGTGACCAAAGCCCATTAGACGGAACGGGTCGTTCTTATCTTTCGCTTTCGCAACGTATTCATCGATACGGTCTACTGAACCGATTTCTTCTAACATCGTTAGACAAGCTTCGTTAGCACCGCCGTGCGCAGGGCCCCAAAGTGATGCAATACCAGCGGAGATACATGCATACGGGTTAGCGCCAGATGAGCCAGCTAAACGTACAGTCGATGTTGACGCGTTTTGTTCGTGATCCGCGTGAAGCATGAAGATGCGGTCCATTGCTTTTGCAAGAACAGGGCTTACTTCGTATTTTTCAGCAGGTACAGAGAACATCATGTGTAAGAAGTTTTCTGCATAGCTTAAATCGTTGCGTGGGTATACGAACGGCTGACCGATGTTGTACTTGTAACACATCGCCGCAATTGTTGGTAACTTAGCAATTAGACGAACAGCACTACGGTGACGTTGAGCTGGATCTGTGATGTCTAAATCTTTGTGGTAGAAAGAAGAAAGTGCACCAACAACACCACATAGCATTGCCATTGGGTGTGAATCTACACGGAAACCTTGGAAGAAAGCACCAATTTTTTCGTGAAGCATAGTGTTAGTTGTGATTTCGTTTTCAAAACCAGCTAACTGCTCGGCATTTGGTAACTCACCATTTAATAGTAAGTAACATAGTTCGATATAGTTTGATTGTTCAGCTAAATCGTCAATTGCGTAGCCACGGTGTAGTAAAACACCTTTAGCGCCGTCAATGTATGTGATAGCTGATTCACATGAACCAGTAGACATGAAACCCGGGTCGAACGTGAAGTAACCATGGCCGCCTAGGGTACGAACGTCGATAACGTCCTGACCAGCTGTGCCAGAGTAAATAGGAAGTTCGATAGGATCTAGCCCATCAATATGGACCGTGGCTTTTTTGTCTGCCATCTAATTATCTCCTTTAAATATAACAAACCAGTTTGTTATTTTTGATACGGATGTTAAGCAAATTCTATCTATTCTAACTTATAAATAGGGAAGAAAGTCAATTTAAATGCATCAATTGATGATAACTATTCTTCGATCGAATAAATATTATACCAATGGCTACTTCGCAAGCACCTCTTATTAAACAAGAATTGTAATAGGCCATATGGTCTTATATACTGTGGTAGGCATTCTAAAACGTGAATGCCTTTCGTCTGGAGCGAATGCTGTTTTTTCATACTGCGACTCGTCATCGCTGTGTGGCAAATTTCGCTTTGATGGTTCCACCAATATTTTGGTGGGTTATAACAACAATAGTTGGACTCCTTAGAGTCAATGGGCAAGTAACAGTGAAAAAGCAAAGACCTGTAAATCTAGATTTATCTACTATCTCGATGCCAGCAACTGCTAAAGCTTCAATTCTGCACCGTATTTCTGGTGTGGCGTTGTTCTTCGCTTTATCTTTTGTAATTTGGGCATGGTCTGAATCACTTTCTTCTCCTCAAGGTTTTGAATTCGTCAAGAGCCTGTTTACCGGGTTCATTGCCAAATTCATTGCATGGGGTGCGGTAATCGCGCTTCTATATCACTTAGTTGCAGGTGTACGTCACCTTCTAATGGATATGGGTCGTTTTGAAGAATTAGGTTCAGGTAACGCAAGTGCTAAGTTTGTAATGGCACTATGGGTTGTATTAGCCGTGTTAGCAGGAGTATGGATATGGTAGTTAATCAAGCATCTCTAAAACGCGACGGTGTACAAGATTTTGTATCATTACGTGCAACAGCACTTGTATTAGCGTCATATGCTCTGTTTATCTTAGGGTATTTTCTTACTACTCCAACTGTAACGTTTGAAGCGTGGCAGGGATTATTTTCTAACTTAGCAGTAAAAGTGTATACCTTAGCTGCGCTAGTTTGCATGATGGTTCATACCCGTATTGGTTTGTGGCAAGTTCTAACTGACTATGTTAAGAACGCTAAATTGCGCGCAATCCTAGGCTTTTTCCTAAACCTGATGGCTTTTGCATATGTAGCTGTTGGTTTCTTTGTTCTTTGGAGTGTGTAAGTGGCTATTTCAACAAGAGAATTTGACGCTGTAGTAATTGGTGCCGGTGGTGCGGGTATGCGTGCTGCACTGGCTATCAGTGAATCAGGTAAAACTTGTGCACTTATTTCTAAAGTATTCCCAACCCGTTCTCATACGGTGTCTGCACAAGGTGGTATCACAGTTGCTTTAGGTAATTCCCACGAAGATAACTGGGAATGGCACATGTACGATACGGTAAAAGGTTCTGATTACATCGGTGACCAAGACGCGATTGAATACATGACCAAAACAGGTCCTGAAGCAATTACAGAATTAGAAAACATGGGTCTACCATTTTCACGTTTTGAAAATGGCCGTGTTTACCAACGTCCTTTCGGTGGTCAATCGAAAAACTTTGGTGGTGAACAAGCTGCACGTACTGCAGCAGCAGCTGACCGTACTGGTCACGCGCTTCTTCACTGCCTATACCAACAAAACGTTAAAAACAAAACAAATGTGTTCTCTGAATGGTACGCATTAGATCTTGTTAAAAACGACAAGGGTGACGTTGTTGGTTGTACTGCTATTGATATCGAAAGCGGCGAAGTAGTTTACTTCAAATCTAAAGCGGTTGTTTTAGCAACAGGTGGTGCAGGTCGTATCTTCGCATCCACAACAAACGCGCACATTAACACAGGTGACGGTGTTGGTATGGCAACACGTGCTGGCATTTCAATGCAAGACATGGAAATGTGGCAGTTCCACCCAACGGGTATTGCAGGTGCAGGTACACTAGTTACTGAAGGTTGTCGTGGTGAAGGTGGTTACCTTCTAAATAAAGACGGCGAACGCTTCATGGAACGTTACGCACCAAACGCTAAAGACTTAGCGGGTCGTGACGTTGTTGCTCGTGCAATGATGACAGAAATCCGTGAAGGCCGCGGTTGTGAAGGCCCATGGGGTACGCACATCAAACTTAAGTTAGATCACTTAGGTGCTGAGATGCTAAACCTACGTCTTCCAGGTGTTTGTGACCTTTCTAAGACATTCGCACACGTTGACCCTGCAAAAGAGCCAATTCCAGTAATCCCAACATGTCACTACATGATGGGTGGTGTACCAACTAATGTTAATGGTCAAGTTATTAACGTAGATGGTGCAGGTAATGAGAAATTAGTTGAAGGTTTATTCGCAGTAGGTGAAATTGCATGTGTATCTGTACACGGTGCAAACCGCTTAGGTGGTAACTCACTACTTGACCTTGTTGTATTTGGTCGTGCAGCGGGTAACTTCCTTGGTCAATACCTAAAAGATGCTGAAATTTCGAAAGACGCATCTGAATCTGATCTAGAAGCAGCGATGGCTCGTTTCAATCGTTGGGAAACTTCTAAACCAGGCCAAGGTGAAGACCCAGTACAGATCAAGAAAGACCTACAAAAATGCATGCAGCTTAACTTCTCGGTATTCCGTGAAGGTGATGCAATGGCAACAGGTCTTACAGAGCTTAAAGAAATTCGTGAACGTCTACAGCACGCACGTCTTGACGACAAGTCATCTGAGTTCAACACGCAACGTATTGAGTGTTTGGAGCTAGATAACTTAATGGAAACTGCGTACTCAACAGCTGTTGCTGCGAATTTCCGTACAGAAAGCCGTGGTGCACATTCGCGCTTCGATTTCCCAGAGCGTGACGATGAAAACTGGTTATGTCACTCAGTTTATAGCCCAGTGACGGAAGAAATGTCTAAGCGTGAGGTGAACTTCTCACCTAAAACACGTGAAGCCTTCCCACCTAAAGCACGTACTTACTAGGAGCGAAGTCAATGGCACAATTACAATTTTCTGTCTATCGTTACAATCCAGATGTAGACAACGCACCGCGTATGCAAGACTATAGCCTTGAGGTAGAAGAAGGTCGCGATATGATGGTATTGGATGCACTTTTACAATTAAAAGAGCAAGATCCAACACTTTCTTTCCGTCGTTCATGCCGTGAAGGTGTATGTGGTTCTGACGGTGTAAACATGAATGGTAAAAACGGTTTAGCGTGTATTACTCCATTATCTGCACTAGGTAAGGGTAAAATCGTTATTCGTCCATTACCAGGCTTACCAGTTGTTCGTGATTTAGTAATTGATATGTCTCAATTCTATTCACAATACGAGAAAGTTAAGCCATTCTTAATCAACGATAAGCCAACAGGCGGTGAAGAGCGTCTTCAATCAATTGAAGAACGTGACAAGCTTGATGGTTTATATGAGTGTATCTTATGTGCATGTTGTTCAACTTCATGCCCATCATTCTGGTGGAACCCTGACAAGTTCATTGGTCCTGCTGGTTTGCTACACGCTTACCGTTTCTTAGCTGATAGCCGTGACACGGCGACAGAAGAGCGTTTAGCAGATTTAGACGATGCATTCAGCGTATTCCGTTGTCACGGTATCATGAACTGTGTCAACGTGTGTCCTAAGGGCCTTAATCCTACTAAGGCAATTGGTCACATTAAGTCTATGTTACTAAACCGTTCGGTATAAAACGGCAGTAACACAAAACACCGCGGCGATAACTTTGTTATCGCCGTTTAACTAAAACTTAGTATTCTGCGCTAGTAAAAAGGGCTTATAAATGCACGAAGGTGTAATGAAGGCATGGCTAGAGTCTTCTCACTTTAACGGTGGTAATGTCGCATACGTAGAAGAGCTGTATGAAGCGTACTTAGATGACGCGAGTTCAGTTTCTGACGAATGGCGTGAAGTGTTTGATGCACTACCGAAAGTAGAAGGTGTAGATGTCGATGTAAAACATTCCGACATAAGAGCACAATTTGCCGAGCTTGCGAAAAACAAGCATAAAGAAGTAGTCGTTGCAGCAGGTGGCGCATCTGATGCAAAACAGGTTAGGGTTCTGCAATTAATTAATGCATACCGTTTCCGTGGTCACCAAAATGCAAACCTTGACCCATTAGGTTTGTGGCAGCGTGAAAAAGTACGTGATTTAACACTTGAACACCACGATTTAACGGATTCTGACCTAGATAAAGAATTCAATGTAGGGTCATTTGCTTCAGGCAGTGACACTATGAAACTAAAAGACTTATATGCAGCACTTAAGAAAACCTACTGTGGTTCGATTGGCGCTGAATATATGCATATCACGTCTACAGAAGAAAAACGTTGGTTACAACAGCGTTTAGAATCTAACTTTGCCCAGCCTCAATTTAGCAACGAAACTAAGTTACGCATCTTAAAAGGCCTTACGGCTGCTGATGGTCTTGAAAAATACCTAGGCGCTAAATTCCCAGGTGCAAAACGTTTCTCACTAGAAGGTGGTGATGCGCTAGTACCTATGCTTAAAGAATTAATTCACAGAGCAGGGGAAAGTGGTCAGGAAGAAGCCGTTATTGGTATGGCACACCGTGGTCGTTTAAACGTTTTAGTTAACGTACTTGGTAAAAACCCACAAGTGCTTTTTGATGAATTCGCTGGTAAATATGGCGAATTAGCAGGTTCTGGTGACGTTAAATACCACATGGGTTACTCATCTGATTTCGCAACTACGGGCGGTAACGTGCACATGGCACTTGCGTTTAACCCGTCGCATTTAGAAATCGTTAATCCAGTGGTTATGGGTTCAGTACGTGCACGTTTAGACCGTTTAGGTTGTACCAATGGTTCAAAAGCACTACCTATCACGATTCACGGTGATTCGGCAATTGCTGGCCAAGGTGTGGTTCAAGAAACATTCAACCTATCACAAACACGCGCATTCAGTGTTGGCGGTTCGATTCGTATCGTTGTAAACAACCAAGTTGGTTTTACAACCTCTAAGCAAGAAGACGTTCGCTCAACTGAATACTGTACTGATATTGCGAAAATGGTGCAGGCTCCTATTTTCCACGTAAATTCAGACGACCCAGAAGCAGTTGCTTTCGTAACGCAACTTGCGCTTGATTTCCGTAACAAGTTTAAGCGTGACGTAGTAATTGACTTAGTTTGTTACCGTCGTCATGGTCACAACGAAGCGGATGAGCCAAATGCGACCCAGCCGTTAATGTATCAGAAAATCAAAAAGCACCCTGTGCCGCGTCAGATTTACGCTGATACACTTGTGTCTCAAGGCGTATTAAGTGCTGATGAAGCAAAAGCGCTTGCTGATAACTATCGTAACGGTTTAGACAACGGTTTGTGTGTTGTTGATGAAATTCAACCAGACACAAAACACTCATCAGATTGGTCTAAGTTTGTTGGTCACGATTGGGATGTAGCATACGATCCAGCGCTGCCGCTTGATAAGCTAAAAGCATTGGGTGAATCAGTTGCTAATTACCCTGAAAACCACAAAGCACAGTCTCGCGTCAAGAAAATTTACGATGATCGTAAAGCGATGGCAGCGGGCGAAAAGCCGCTAGACTGGGGTATGGCTGAGACACTTGCTTACGCATCACTAGTAGACGAAGGTACAGATATTCGTATTACCGGTCAGGATTCTGGTCGTGGCACGTTCTTCCACCGTCATGCAGTAGTGCACAACCAAGCAGACGCATCAACTTATTTACCACTGCAAAATATCCGCGAAGGCCAAGGTGTTTTTGAAGTATATGACTCAGTATTATCTGAAGAAGCAGTACTTGCGTTTGAATATGGTTATGCAACAGCTGAACCAACATCGTTAGTATGTTGGGAAGCGCAGTTTGGTGACTTTGCCAACGGCGCACAGGTTGTATTTGACCAATTCTTAAGTTCTGGTGAGCAAAAATGGGGCCGTTTATGTGGCTTAACTATATTGCTACCGCATGGCTATGAAGGCCAAGGTCCAGAGCACAGCTCTGCACGTTTAGAGCGCTTCTTACAGCTATGTGCTGACCACAATATGCAAGTATGTGTGCCGTCAACGCCAGCTCAGGTTTACGCAATGATCCGTCGTCAATCAGTTCGCCCTCTGCGTCGTCCATTGATTGTTATGACACCTAAATCATTACTGCGTCACCCACTTGCTGTTTCAAGCCTTGAAGAGCTTTCAACGGGTGTATTCAACAATATGATTGATGAAATCGATGATATTGATGCAAGTAAAGTTGAGCGTGTTGTGTTCTGTAGTGGTAAGGTTTACTACGAGCTACTACAACAGCGTCGCGAACAAGAACTAAACAATGTTGCTATCGTACGTGTTGAGCAATTGTACCCATTCCCACATGCGGAAATGGAAACAATTATGCAGCGTTACCAACATGTTAAAGATTTCGTATGGTGTCAAGAAGAGCCGCAAAACCAAGGTGCTTGGTATTGCTCGCAACACCATTTCTGGGAAGCAATTCCACAAGGTGCTAACTTAAGCTATGCAGGCCGTAAGGCATCAGCTTCACCAGCATGTGGTTATATGTCAACCCATACTAAAGAACAAACTGCGTTGATCGCCGACGCTCTAACAATTAAAAAATAAGGAATAAGAGATGACAACCGAAATTAAGGTTCCTGTTCTTCCTGAATCTGTTGCAGATGCAA
Source organism: Pseudoalteromonas sp. NS-SX12 (assembly GCF_057367955.1). Classification (NCBI taxonomy): domain Bacteria; kingdom Pseudomonadati; phylum Pseudomonadota; class Gammaproteobacteria; order Alteromonadales; family Pseudoalteromonadaceae; genus Pseudoalteromonas; species Pseudoalteromonas sp. NS-SX12. Next base: position 2,384,974 of record NZ_CM170634.1, read on the forward strand.
CAGTTGCAACTTGGCACGTGAACGTTGGTGATACAGTTAGCCGCGATCAAAACCTTGTTGATATTGAAACAGATAAAGTAGTGTTAGAAGTAGTTGCACCTGAAGATGGTGTAGTTACAGAAATTTCTCAAACGGAAGGTGCAACGGTACTTGGTGAACAAGTGATTGCACTATTAGGTGCGGCAGATGCAGCAGCTGCGCCAGCAGAAACAACAGCAGCGCCAGCAGCGGCGCCAGCAGCAGAAGGTAAAGAAGTGGATATTAAAGTTCCTGTACTTCCAGAATCAGTAGCAGACGCTACGATTGCAACATGGCATGTTCAACCAGGTGAAGCGGTAAGCCGTGACCAAAACCTAGTAGACATCGAAACTGACAAAGTTGTTCTTGAAGTTGTAGCGCCAGAAGATGGTGTAATGGGTGATCACATTCACGCAGAAGGCGACACAGTACTTGGCGAACAAGTAATCGGTAAACTAGTTGCAGGTGCAGCACCTGCGGCGGCAGCGCCAGCTGCAACAGCTGAAGCACCAGCAGCATCTGACGAAAATTCAGACGTATTAACGCCTTCTGTTCGTCGTCTAATTGCAGAAAAAGGCCTTGATGCTTCACAAATCAAAGGTTCTGGTAAAGGCGGTCGTATCACTAAAGAAGACGTAGACGCGTTCTTAAAAGCACCTGCAGCTAAATCAGCAGCACCTGCGGCGGCAGCACCAGCGGTTGCACTTGGTGAGCGTACGCAAAAGCGTGTTCCTATGACACGTCTTCGTAAGACAATTGCAAACCGTCTTCTAGAAGCTAAGAATTCAACAGCAATGCTTACAACGTTTAACGAAGTAAACATGAAACCAATCATGGATCTTCGTAAGCAATACAAAGATGTATTTGAAGAGCGTCACGGCATCCGTTTAGGTTTCATGTCTTTCTACGTGAAAGCAGTTACTGAAGCGCTTAAGCGTTTCCCTGAAGTAAACGCATCTATCGACGGTGATGACATTGTTTATCACAACTACTTCGATATCAGCATTGCAGTTTCTACGCCGCGCGGTCTAGTAACTCCAGTACTTCGTGACTGTGACAAGCTGTCAGTTGCTGAGATTGAAAAAGGTATTCGTGAACTAGCACTTAAAGGTCGTGACGGTAAACTTACTGTTGATGACATGACAGGTGGTAACTTCACAATTACTAACGGTGGTGTTTTTGGTTCACTACTTTCTACGCCAATCATCAACTTACCGCAATCATCTATTCTTGGTATGCACAAAATCCAAGATCGTCCAATGGCGGTAAATGGTAAAGTTGAAATTTTACCTATGATGTACCTAGCACTATCGTATGACCACCGTCAAATCGATGGTAAAGAATCAGTTGGTTTCTTAGTTACAATTAAGGAACTACTAGAAGATCCAACGCGTTTATTATTAGACGTATAATAGATTTGGATTAAAAAATAAGCTGTGGAGTGATTCGCAGCTTTTTTTTTGCGCCTTTGGTCGTACTGGGGTTTTCATACCTGATTGGTGCGACTATACTAGGTGCGCAATTTGGGATGGTTGAACAACGGTTCAACCCTTTACGTAATACAATTGGAAAAGCATCATGAATTTGCATGAGTATCAGGCAAAGAAATTATTTGCCGACTATGGTTTACCAGTTTCTGAGGGTTATGCATGTGACACTCCTCAGGAAGCTGCAGAAGCTGCTGATAAAATTGGCGGTGACAAGTGGGTTGTTAAATGTCAGGTTCACGCAGGTGGACGTGGTAAAGCGGGCGGTGTAAAGCTTGCTGACAGCAAAGAAGAAATCAAAGAATTTGCACAAAACTGGTTAGGTAAAAACTTAGTTACTTACCAAACTGACGAAAATGGTCAGCCAGTAGCTAAAATCCTTGTTGAAAGCTGCACAGATATCGCTAACGAATTATACCTTGGCGCTGTAGTAGACCGTGCTTCTCGTAAAGTTGTTTTCATGGCATCTACTGAAGGTGGCGTTGAAATCGAACAAGTTGCTGAAGAAACACCAGAACTAATTCACAAAGCTGAGATCGATCCACTAGTAGGTCCTCAAGCTTACCAGGCACGTGAACTAGGCTTCAAACTAGGTTTAAACCCTACGCAAATGAAGCAGTTTGTTAAGATCTTCATGGGTCTTGCTAACATGTTCAACGACCACGATTTCGCACTATTAGAAATCAACCCATTAGTAATCACTGACGAAGGTAACCTTCACTGTCTAGACGGTAAAATCGGTGTAGATGGTAACGCTTTATACCGTCAGCCTAAAATCCGTGAAATGCACGATCCGTCACAAGAAGACGAGCGTGAAGCACACGCAGCTCAGTGGGAACTGAACTACGTAGCACTAGACGGTAACGTTGGTTGTATGGTTAACGGTGCAGGCCTTGCAATGGGTACGATGGACATCGTAAACCTACACGGCGGCAAGCCAGCTAACTTCCTAGACGTAGGTGGCGGCGCGACTAAAGAGCGTGTAGCTGAAGCATTCAAGATCATCTTATCTGATGACAATGTTAAAGCAGTACTAGTTAACATCTTCGGTGGTATCGTACGTTGTGACATGATCGCAGAAGGTATCATTGGTGCAGTTAAAGAAGTTGGTGTAAATGTACCTGTAGTTGTACGTTTAGAAGGTACTAACGCTGATCTTGGTCGTGACGTTCTTGCTAACTCTGGCCTAGACATCATCGCAGCTGAGTCACTAACTGACGCTGCTGAGAAAGTTGTTGCTGCTGCGGAGGGCAAATAATGTCTGTATTAATTAACAAAGATACTAAAGTAATCTGTCAGGGTTTCACTGGCGGCCAAGGTACTTTCCACTCAGAGCAAGCGCTTGAGTACGGTACACAAATGGTTGGTGGTGTTTCTCCAGGTAAAGGTGGTCAAACTCACCTAGGTCTTCCTGTATTTAACACAGTACGTGAAGCAGTAGAATCTACTGGTGCAACTGCATCTGTAATCTACGTTCCAGCACCTTTCTGTAAAGATGCAATCCTTGAAGCTATCGATGCAGGTATCGAGCTAATCGTTTGTATCACTGAAGGTATTCCAACGCTAGACATGGTTGACGTTAAAGTTAAGCTTGACGAAACTGGCGTTCGCATGATTGGTCCAAACTGCCCAGGTGTTATCACTCCGGGTGAAACTAAAATTGGTATCATGCCTGGTCATATCCACAAGCCAGGTAAAGTAGGTATCGTATCACGTTCTGGTACACTTACTTACGAAGCTGTTAAGCAAACAACTGATGCTGGTTTCGGTCAATCAACATGTGTTGGTATCGGTGGTGACCCAATCCCAGGTACTAACTTCATCGACGTTCTTGAAATGTTCGAAAAAGACCCACAAACTGAAGCGATCGTAATGATCGGTGAGATCGGTGGTACAGCTGAAGAAGAAGCTGCTGAATACATTAAAGCTAATGTAACTAAGCCTGTAGTTTCTTACATCGCTGGTGTTACTGCTCCTCCAGGTAAGCGTATGGGTCACGCTGGTGCGATTATCGCTGGCGGTAAAGGTACAGCTGACGAGAAATTCGCAGCGCTAGAAGCAGCAGGCGTTAAAACTGTTCGTTCACTAGCTGATATCGGTAAAGCACTAGCTGAAAAAACTGGCTGGTAATCTACCTATCAATTGAAAAAGGCTGCATCTGCAGCCTTTTTTATTGTCTCAATTTCACATCTTGAAATTAATGATCATCACCCCAAGTTATATCAACTCATAAAAATGCGTTGAAAGTATATTTATTACTCGCACATGGAATTAGTCTTTAACGGGTTAGTTATTGGATTCAATGCGCTAAATTAGCGTGTTATTTGGTTACATACTTAACAGATTCGAAATTAGTTTTTTATTTCACATTTTTTTAGCCCTTGGTTAGTTTGCACCTAGGCGATACGGTTTTTATTTGTAATAATTAGGCCGTTAATTTATTTAATGAATATAGGAAAATTTCGCAATGGCGGAAGCAGAAAATCGAGCAACAAACTTTATCACTAATTTAATTGATAAAGATTTAGCATCAGGAAAACATGCAGCAACACATACACGTTTTCCACCAGAGCCGAATGGTTTTTTACATATTGGTCACGCCAAGTCTATCTGCCTAAACTTTGGTATTGCACAAGACTATAAAGGCCTATGTAACTTACGTTTTGATGATACAAACCCTGAAAAAGAAGACATCGATTACGTAAACTCAATTCAACAAGATGTTAAATGGCTTGGTTTTAACTGGGATGGCGATATTTGTTATTCGTCAAACTATTTTGACGAGTTATACGGCTACGCGGTAGAGCTAATTGAAAAAGGCTTAGCGTACGTATGTTTCTTATCACCAGATGAAGCACGAGAATACCGCGGTACTTTAACAGAAGCAGGTAAAAACAGCCCTTACCGTGATACCAGTGTTGAAGAAAACTTAGCGCTTTTCGAAAAAATGAAAAATGGTGAGTTTAAAGAAGGCGAATGTGTTTTACGCGCAAAAATTGATATGGCGAGTTCATTTATGGTGCTACGCGATCCAATTATTTATCGTATTCGCTTTGCACATCACCACCAAACAGGTGATAAGTGGTGCATCTACCCAATGTACGATTTCACACACTGTATTTCAGATGCGCTAGAAGGTATTACTCACTCGCTTTGTACTCTTGAGTTCCAAGATAACCGTCGTCTATACGATTGGGTTTTAGATAACATTTCACTTGAATGTCATCCACAACAAATTGAGTTTTCTCGTTTAAATCTTGAATACACACTAATGAGTAAGCGTAAGTTAAATGCATTAGTTGAAGAAAAGCATGTAGAAGGTTGGGATGACCCGCGTATGCCAACGATTGCGGGTTTAAAGCGTCGTGGTTATACACCCGCTTCGGTACGCGAATTCTGTAAGCGTATTGGCGTTACAAAACAAGATAATATGGTAGAAATGGGCATGTTAGAAGCGTGTATCCGTGATGACCTAAACGAAAATGCACCGCGTGCAATGGCAGTACTTGATCCGATTAAAGTAGTTATCGAAAATTTCCCAGAAGATAAAGTGGAAGAGCTGACTGTTCAAAATCATCCAAATATCGAAGAAATGGGCACGCGTATCGTTCCTTTCACGCGTGAAGTATTTATCGAGCGTGAAGATTTCCGTCTTGAGGCGAACAAGAAATATAAGCGTTTAGTGCTTGGTAAAGAAGTGCGTTTACGTGGTGCGTATGTTATTAAAGCAGAACGTGTGGACCAAGACGATGCAGGCAACATTACTACTATTTACTGTACTTACGACGATGAAACACTGGGTAAAAATCCAACTGATGGTCGTAAAGTAAAAGGGGTTATTCACTGGGTAAGTGCAAGCCAAGGTGTTCCTGCAGAAGTACGTTTATACGACCGTTTATTTACTGTGCCTAACCCGGCAGCGGAAGAAGACTTTGCCACAGTATTGAACCCAGAGTCTTTAGTACGTTTAACTTCTGCGGTTGTTGAGCCAGCACTTGCCAATGCAGAAGCTGAAGTAGGTTACCAATTTGAACGTACAGGCTATTTCTGTCGAGATAGTAAAGCAGAAGGGTTAGTATTTAACCGTACTGTTGGCTTACGTGATTCTTGGGCGAAAGAAGAAAACAAAGGCTAATTTCAAATAAGGATAGGGGTTATGCCTATCCTTTTTAAAAGACACAAAAAAAGCGCTGTGATAACACAGCGCTTTTTTATTATCTTACAATTATGATTTAACTAGGTTAATAATTGCTTCAATCGCGTTATCTAGGTCAATAAGTTCTTTTTCACCTGTAATACGATTTTTGTATTCGATTTGGTTGTTATCTAGATTACGCTCACCGATCACTAACGTATGCGGTACGCCAACTAATTCCATATCGTTAAACATTACGCCCGGGCGTTCTTTACGGTCATCAAATAGTACATCAATACCAGCAGCTTGAAGATCTGCGTATAACTTGTCGGCAATCTCTGGAATACGATGCGACTTGTGCATATTCATTGGTACAATTGCCAGCTCAAACGGAGCGAGGGCAGTCGGCCATTTAATACCGTATTGGTCGTGGTTTTGTTCGATTGCAGCAGCAACGATGCGCGAAACACCGATACCATAACAACCCATGGTCATAATTTGGTTTTTACCGCTTTCAGCAAGTACGCCTGCTTTCATTGCCTCAGAGTACTTTGTGCCAAGCTGGAAAATATGACCAACTTCAATACCACGTTTGATATTTAATACGCCTTTACCACATGGGCTAGGATCGCCTTCCACAACATTACGAATATCTTCAACTGTGTAGTCGGTAACGTCACGGTCAAAGTTAATGCCACTGTAGTGAACACCATCTTCGTTCGCACCCGCAACAAAATCCGCCATTACAGCCGCTGAACGGTCAACAATAATTGGCATATTTAGACCAACCGGGCCAAGGGAACCTGGCTTTGCACCCGTTGCTTTAACAATGTCTTCTTCCGTTGCAAACTCAAGTGGTGAATCAACCAGTGTTAGCTTTTCAGCTTTAAGCTCATTCAGTTCATGATCGCCACGTACGACGAGCGCAACTAGACCACGTTCTTCATTCTCATTTGGCGCGCCGTAGGCAATTAACGTCTTAACGCCGCGGTGTGGTTTAACACCATGCTGCTGTTTTAGATCTTCAATTGTTTTTGCATTAGGCGTATCGAAACGGTTTAGCTCTTTTGCTGGTGCAGGGCGTTCGATACTTGGTGCTACCGCTTCTGCTTTTTCAATATTCGCTGCGTAGTCTGACTCTGAGCTAAATGCGATGGCATCTTCACCAGATTCTGCAAGTACGTGGAATTCATGCGAAACTGAGCCACCGATTGAACCAGTATCTGCAATTACTGGGCGGTAATCTAACCCTAAACGCTCAAAAACATTACAGTATGCTTGGTGCATTTTCTTATACGTTTCATTTAGGCATTCTTCACTTAAATGGAAAGAATAGGCATCTTTCATGGTGAATTCGCGCGCGCGCATTACACCAAAACGTGGGCGAACTTCGTCACGTACTTTAGTCTGGATTTGATAAAGATTTACCGGCAGTTGTTTGTAACTGCTGATTTCTTTACGAACAAATTCAGTAATAACTTCTTCGTGTGTAGGACCTAACGCAAAAGGACGGTTGTGACGATCATTAATACGCAGTAATTCAGGGCCAAATTGCTCCCAACGACCAGACTCTTGCCAAAGGTCGGCTGGTTGGATAATGGGCATTAACATTTCAATCGCACCGGCTTTGTTCATTTCTTCACGAACAATGTTTTCTACTTTACGTAGTACTTTTAAACCACTTGGTAACCAAGTGTATAAACCCGATGCTAGTTTGCGGATCATTCCCGCGCGTAACATAAGCTGATGGCTGATAATTTCAGCATCAGATGGCGTTTCTTTTAACGTCGCTAAAATATATTGACTAGTACGCATTTGCTTTCCGAAATGTTAAATCTATTTTTATAAGGTAAGGCGCTAAGTTTATCAGTGTATGTAAAAATTCAAAAGCCTTACTATGCTGGCTTTTCGCTATTTTTACTAATTTCTAATACGGTAACGTCGCTTTCAATCACTTGCCATTTAATATTTAAATCAAACAAGCTCATGCCGTATTCTTGTAACCCGGCTTTCGTTTTTTTATAGGCCGGTCGTGGGTCTTGTTTTAATACCTTCTCAATAAAGCTTTGTAGCTCAGGGTAAAGTGCCGAGTTATTCTCACAAAACGTAATGGCTTTATCTGCAAACTCAACAACTAATGGCGTTTCTGGGCGCGTATCGGCAAATCCTGCGGTCGCGTTTGGCAAACTATCCGAATAAGGCAAGTAGGGCTTAATATCTAAGATTGGCGTTCCATCTAGTAAGTCTATACCTGACAACTCAAGCCAAAGTTGACCATGTTCATAGTGCACACCTTCGAGCTTAACCGCACTCATACCAATGCCATTTGGTCTAAAGGTCGCGCGGGTTGCAAACACACCTTTTTTATCGTTGCCGCCTAAACGAGGTGGGCGAACTAATGGCGACCAGCCTTTATCGGCTGTTTCATGAAAACGAAAAATAAGCCAAACATGGCTAAAGCCTTCAATACCACGGACAAACTCTTCACGGTTAAACTCACCAACAAATTTGCACTTGGCTTTTGCTTCTGGAATAAGGCGAGGCTGGCGAGGTATCGCAAATTTTTGTTTATAGGGAGATTCGATAAAGGCAATTGGACTTAATTGGTAGTCATTCATAACACTAACAAACTTAAATAGGCACTGTAAAAGTGCCTATTTTGCCATAAAACGTCTTGAATAAAATTATTCTTCTTTCATTTCTTGTTCGAACACTTTTTCCGCTTGCAGTGACATGTCTTTCATCTTCTGCGCGTATTTTTGAATACGCTTTTCATTTGCGGTTTTTGCTTCAAAGGCAGGAACCGGTACAGGGTAACCCGCTTGATCCGTAGCGACAAAATTGATGATGCAATTATTCGATTCTACCATCTGCCCAGATTTCGGATCGCCACAGCGAACAGCGATAAATATTTGCATACTGGTTTTACCTGTATTAGCTATTTTGGCTTCAACTTCAACGAGTTGCCCAACAAGAATAGGGCGATGAAATTTTATTGCCGCAACTGATACGGTAACACAGTAATGACCACTCCACAGCGCTGCACAAGCATAACCCGCTTGGTCAATCCACTTCATAACAATGCCACCGTGTACTTTACCGCCAAAGTTAACGTCGGTAGGTTCTGCCAAAAATCTAAATGTAACGCTGTCTTTATCCATAATTACTTGATAATCAGTGTGTTGTTTATTGAGTATTAGCGATAACTAAGGTTTTAACAAGTAATAAAAAAGGCATGCTCACGTGGGAGAGCATGCCTTTGACAAATACAATTGGAAATTACATATTCGGGTAATTTGGTCCGCCAGCACCTTCAGGTGTGACCCAAGTAATGTTCTGGCTCGGATCTTTAATATCGCAAGTTTTACAGTGGATGCAGTTTTGCGAATTAATAACGAACGTCGGTTGCCCTTCAACTTCGTTAATTTCATACACGCCTGCTGGGCAATAGCGCTGTGCAGGCTCATTGTACTCAGATAAGTTTTTACCAAGCGGTATGGTATTATCTGCCAGTTTCAAGTGACATGGTTGATCTTCTTCATGGTTAGTGCTTGATAAAAACACCGAACTTAGTTTATCAAAACTAAGTGTGCCATCGGGTTTTGCATAGTTAATTTCCGAATGGCGACTCGCTGGTTCAAGGCAGGCATGATCAGGTGTGTCATCTTTAAAGTTAAACGGTAAACCGCCATTAAACAAGTTTTGATCAATGGTGTTATACATACCACCAAAAAACTTACCAAGCTTATGCATTGCTGGACCAAAGTTTTTGCTGCTGTTTAATTCTTGATAAAGCCATGAATTCTCGAAACGCGATGCAAAGTCATCGAGTTCTGTATTAGCTTTATTTTCCTGTATCGAAGTAAAGATACTTTCCGCGGCCAGCATGCCTGACTTCATTGCGGTGTGATTACCTTTAATCTTGGCAAAATTAAGCGTACCAGCATTACAGCCAACTAACACACCACCTGGAAACGTCATTTTAGGTAATGAGTTCAAACCACCTTTTGCGATGGCCCGTGCGCCATAAGCTATGCGTTTACCGTGTTTCAGTGTATCTGCAAACACCGGGTGATGTTTCATGCGCTGAAATTCATCAAACGGTGACAGGTGCGGATTGCTGTAGTTTAAATCAATGATTAGACCAACAACCACTTGATTGTCATCGCCATGATACATATAAGAGCCGCCGCCGGTATCTTTATCAAGTGGCCAGCCTGCACCATGTACAACAAGCCCGGGTTTATGGTGTTCGCTCGGAATTTCCCAGATTTCTTTAAACCCTAAACCATAATGTTGTGGTGATTTACCTTCATCTAGTTTAAATGTACTGATCAGCTCTTTGCCTAAATGGCCGCGGCAACCTTCAGCAAAAATAGTGTATTTAGCGCGAAGTTCCATACCTGGCATAAAGCCATCTTTTTCTTCGCCAGATTCACTTACGCCCATATCACCTGTGATTATGCCTTTTACCGCATTATCTTCAATAATCAGTGAATGCGCACTAAACCCTGGAAAAATTTCTACGCCTAGGTTTTCTGCTTGTTGTGCTAAAAAACGACATACATTACCCATGGAAACGATGTAGTTGTCGTCATTATGGAACGTTTTTGGCGTGGCAAAAGCAGGTAGCTTTTTCGCACTACGTTCATCATTGAACCAATAAATGTCATCTTGACTCACTTTAGTATTAAGTGGGGCGCCAAGTTCTTGCCAATTTGGTAGTAATTCATTAAGTGCACGGGGTTCAAATACCGCGCCTGATAAGATATGAGCTCCGACCTCTGAACCTTTTTCAACAACACAAATCATTAATTCTTGTTCATTTTCTTGTGCTAGTTGTGCCAGTTTTATAGCGCTTGATAAGCCTGCAGGCCCAGCGCCTACAATAACTACATCAAACTCCATGGTTTCACGTTGTACCATGATATTGCCCCTGTTGAATTAAGCTGGTCTTTGTTAACCAAATAACCTGTTATAGGCTTTAGCATATTTTAGGTTGACGTTTACGTCAACAGGAAGTAGCCTTAAAACCAAATAACGGTTAAATAAGTTTACCTAGGTTTACGTACGCGTAAACATTAAAGGAGAGGTTATGAAAATCCTAGTTCCGGTCAAACGAGTGATCGACTATAACGTAAAAGCGCGCGTAAAAGCCGACAATAGTGATGTTGATCTTAATAATGTAAAAATGGCCCTTAACCCATTTTGTGAAATTGCGGTGGAAGAAGCTATCCGCATTAAAGAAGCAGGCAACGCAACCGAAGTGGTCGTTGTATCAATTGGCGATAAGGCTTGCCAAGAACAGCTTCGTACAGCACTTGCACTCGGTGCAGACAAAGCAATCCAAATTGACACCAGCGAACGTTTGGAGTCGCTGCATGTAGCTAAGCTACTTGCCAAAGTTGTAGAGCAAGAAAACCCAGAGTTAGTCATTTTAGGCAAACAAGCGATTGATTCAGATAACAATCAAACAGGTCAGATGCTTGCAGCGCTAACAAACCGAGCACAAGCAACATTTGCCTCAGAAGTTGTAGTTGATGGCGATAAACTTAATGTGACACGTGAAGTTGATGGTGGTTTACAAACAATTTCGGTTAATTTACCAGCGGTTGTGACTACGGACCTTCGTTTGAATGAGCCTCGTTATGCAACGCTTCCTAATATTATGAAGGCTAAGCGTAAGCCGCTTGATGTATTAACCGCAGCGGATCTTGGCGTTGATGTTACGCCGCGTATTACAACCTTAAAAGTAGAAGAGCCAAGCAAGCGTGAAGCAGGCGAAATTGTCGCAGACGTTGCAACGCTAGTTGAAAAACTAAAAAATGAAGCGAAGGTGATCTAATGTCAGTACTTATTATTGCAGAGCACGAACATGGCGTGCTTAAAAACGACACAGCTAAAGTAGTTTCAGCCACGCAAAAACTCGGTAAGTCGATCACAGTTTTAGTTGCAGGCTTTAATGTAGCCGCAGTAGCAGAAGCTGCAAGCAAAATTGAAGGTGTATCAAATGTGATTGTTGCCGATAATGCAACATTAGAGCATCAACTTGCAGAAAATATGGCAGATCTTGTTGTCGATTTAGCAGGTGATTATTCACATATTTTCGCAGCTGCAACCACAACAGGCAAAAACTTTATGCCGCGAGTGGCTGCACTGTTAGACAAAGTGCAAATTTCTGACATTATCGAAGTGATTGACGAAAATACATTTAAGCGTCCAATTTATGCTGGTAATGCAATTGCTACGGTACAAAGTAGTGAAGATAAACACATTGTTACGGTACGTTCGAGTGCGTTTGATGTAGTAGGTGAGCAAGCGCCAGTAGCTGTTTCATCGTTTGATGCAGTTAAAGAGAACGCGCTAAGCAGTTTTGTTTCACAACAAGAAACAGAAAGTGAACGCCCAGAACTTACCGCAGCAGATGTGATCATCTCAGGTGGCCGTGGTATGCAAAATGGCGAAAACTTTGCATTGTTAAATGGTATCGCAGACAAACTTGGTGCAGCGATTGGTGCATCGCGTGCAGCTGTTGATGCGGGCTTTGTACCAAACGATATGCAAGTAGGGCAGACAGGTAAAATTGTTGCGCCTCAGCTTTATATCGCGGTAGGTATTAGCGGTGCAATTCAGCATCTCGCAGGTATGAAAGACTCTAAAGTGATTGTTGCAATCAACAAAGATCCCGACGCGCCAATCTTCCAAGTTGCCGATTACGGTCTAGTTGCTGATTTATTTGATGTACTTCCAGAACTAGAAGCATCTTTGTAACAACACAACCTTATTCCAATTGTAAAAGCCTTGCTTCTTTAGCAAGGCTTTTTTTATGGTTCTTTTTAGTTTAATTTTCCAAACCTAAGCTGGTTCGTCACAAAACACTACACGTGTAAAAAGTTGCGTGAGCAGATTATTGATTATCATGTGCTTTATAAGCCTGTTGATGTAGTAGATTACTAGGGTCTGTTGACCTTTCAAGTTCGTTTTTGCAGCAGTTTGATTGGGTTTTATACAAGGCGGAGGCTGCGTGGCATAGTTATTCTATGTGAGCCAGCCGATAACACAGTTGAAAAGCCAATCAAGCGCTGGCGAACGGTTCTTTTGAGCGCACTTTTCTCATTGTTGCTCGATATTCGCTTAGATTACTAGGCCACACATCGAGCGCCGCGATAAAAGCACGCTCAAACAGAACAAAAATAGAACAGCAAAGATCAACAGACCCTAGGCTAAAATGACAAAAACAAAAAAACCGGCATTTGCCGGTTTTTCATTAAGTGTGCTTAATTAAACGATACGCGTTTAGTAACTAGCTGAACCTTTTGTACGCGGGAAGGCGATAACGTCACGTACGTTACCCATACCCGTTACGTATGCTACAAGACGTTCAAAACCTAGGCCGAAACCTGAGTGAGGAACAGTACCGTACTTACGTAAATCGCGATACCAAGAGTAATCTTCTTTGTCTAAGCCCATTTCTTCTAAACGTGCATCAAGTACGTCTAAACGTTCTTCACGTTGTGAGCCGCCAATGATTTCACCGATACCAGGTGCAACAACGTCCATTGCTGCAACTGTTTTGCCGTCTTCGTTTTGACGCATGTAGAAGGCTTTAATGTCTTTCGGGTAGTTTTTAATAACTACTGGTGCATTAAAGTGCTCTTCTGCAAGATAGCGCTCGTGCTCTGATTGTAAATCTACACCCCATTCAACTGGGAATTCGAATTTCTTACCACAGCCTTTAAGAATTTCAACAGCGTCTGTGTAGTCAACTTGCGCGAAGTCTTTTTCAACAAAGTCTTCTAAACGTGAAATAGCGGTTTTCTCAACACGTTGTGCAAAGAATTCCATGTCATCACGGCGCTCTTCAAGTACTGCTTTAAATACGTATTTCAGCATATCTTCTGCAAGCGCTGCAATATCGTTAAGATCTGCAAATGCAACTTCAGGCTCAACCATCCAGAATTCAGCTAAGTGACGAGAGGTATTTGAGTTTTCAGCACGGAATGTTGGGCCAAAAGTGTAGATTTTTGACATTGCTGAACAGTAAGTTTCGCCGTTTAGCTGGCCTGATACTGTTAAGAACGCTTCTTTACCGAAGAAGTCTTCGCTGTAATCTACATCGCCTTTATCAGTGCGCGGTAAGTTTTGCATATCAAGCGTAGATACACGGAACATTTCGCCCGCACCTTCACAGTCACTTGCTGTGATAATCGGTGTAGAAATCCAAACGTAACCACGCTCGTGGTAAAAACGGTGAATTGCTTGTGATAAGCAGTTACGAACACGCGTTACTGCACCGATAATATTAGTGCGAGGACGCAAATGTGCGTGTTCACGTAAATATTCAATACTGTGACGCTTTGCAGCCATAGGGTATGTATCTGGGTTTTCTACCCAACCTACTACTTCTACAGATTCAGCTTGAATCTCAAACGATTGGCCTTGTCCTTGTGATTCTACGATTGTACCAACAACCGTTACTGAACAGCCTGCGGTTAGCCTGGTCACTTCTTCATAATTATTGAGTGAATTCGGTACCACAGCTTGAATAGGATCGAAACAACTACCGTCATGAACGGCTAAAAAAGAGATTCCTGCTTTTGAATCGCGACGTGTGCGGATCCAACCTTTAATAGTAACGGTTGCACCTACTTCTACACGGCCTTTCAAAAGGTCTGTGATAGCTATATGGCTCATTTTCACTCCAATGATTAAAATGCCTAAATAAATTCTTGTTGTTCTTACTTAGCATGCGCTAAGAAAGTTTGTTATCTTACCTGTGAAAGAAAAATAAAAAAACAGCAAATTTCCCGATAATGTGTAATATGCTTAAAAATAGTGAAATTTCATTGAATAACTGACGCGTATGATAAAAGAAAGGCGCAGCAAATCACCTGTAAGGCAAAACGTATTACATGCGTTATCAATTATCGCGTGGTTTTTCTTTTTGCTTGCGCTGATTATGTTTCACTACGCAAGACCAGAGCTTGAATATGGCATTATCCGTTATTTTGGTTTATCGCATCGTGATCATTGGTTGATGACGCCACGTAACTTGCTGATTCTTTTTTTAATCTTAACTGGTATTATATCGAGTATTTCAATCATCATGCGTCAGCGTTACAACCGCCGCAGTGATGATATTATCGCGGTTAATCAAATCAGTTTATTAGTTATTTGTATTATTTGTTTATTGGTAATTTTGTTTAGATGAAACAAGTATTTATTTTAAGGGGTCTGCCAGGCTCAGGGAAAAGTCATTACGCTCAGAGTTTGTGTGATGAAATGGTAAATGGCGATGAAGGCCAATTTGTCATTTGTTCAACCGACGATTTTTTTATCAGCGACGGTCAATATCGTTTTGATAAAGCCAAGCTAAGTGAATACCACAACCTTAATTTAGCGCGTTTTATACGTGCGTTGAGCCAACACATTCCTTTGGTGATTTTGGATAATACCAACATTAAAAAGTGGGAATTTATTGCGTATGCTGAAGCAGCGCACGCGCTTGGTTATCAAGTAAAAGAAGTGGTGGTGGGTGAAATTAAAGATAAAGCGATGCAGCACCTTTATTATCAGCGCAACATTCATAAAGTACCGCTAAAAACCATCAACAAAATGGCTTACCTATTTGAATGGTAAGCCATTAGGCCTTAAATCCTACAAAATCGATTTAATTGCATTACACATTTTGATGATTGACTCATCTTGCATTATGTAAGGCGGCATCATATAAATCAGTTTGCCAAACGGCCTTAACCACACGCCGTGTTCAATTAGCTGTTTTTGCACTTTGGCAACGTCAACAGCTTGCTTCATTTCAACAACACCAATTGCCCCGAGAATACGAACATTTGCCACAGAATCCACATTTTCAAGCTTTTGTAAGTGTGTTTTAAAACAATGTTCAATGCGCGTAATGTTACTTTGCCAGTCTGTTTTAAGCAGTAATTCAATGCTTTTATTGGCAACGGCACACGCGAGCGGGTTGGCCATAAATGTAGGTCCATGCATCATCACACCTGCATCGCCTTCACTAATACCAATTGCAACTTTATCCGTTGTTAAGGTTGCCGATAGCGTCATATAACCACCGGTCATTGCTTTACCAATACACATAATATCAGGCTCAATATTGGCATGTTCAACGGCAAACATTTTTCCTGTACGGCCAAAGCCCGTAGCGATTTCATCACAAATTAGCAGTATGTCGTACTCATCACATAATTCGCGCACCGCTTTTAAATAGTCGCTGTGATAAAAATTCATACCGCCAGCATTTTGTACAATCGGCTCTAAAATAAAGGCGGCAATATCCAAGTGATGCTCGTCAAAGTATTGCGCTAATATATCGCGCTCTGCACGGTCGAATGCGTCACCAAACTTACTTTTTGGTGCGGGAACAAAATAGTGCTCTGGTAAAAAGCCTTTGTACAACGAATGCATGCTATTAACCGGATCGCATACACTCATCGCCGCAAATGTATCGCCGTGATAACCTTTACTTAGTGCCATAAGTTTGTTTTTACGCGTATTACCTTTACTGCGCCAATATTGCATTGCCATTTTAATGGCAACTTCTACAGCAACGGAGCCTGAATCGGCTAAAAAGATACGCGTAAGCGAGTGTGGTGTAATGTCGAGTAGTTTTTTGCCAAGGTCAACTGCAGGTTGGTGGGTTAAACCGCCAAACATCACATGACTCATTTTATCAACTTGTTGCTTTATTGCGTTGTTAAGTTCAACGTTATTGTAGCCATGCAAAACGCTCCACCATGAGGCCATTCCATCAATTAATTTTTCACCCGTTTCCAAATGAATATGCACGCCATCAGCATGTGTAACTGGGTACACCGGCAGAGGATTTATCATTGACGTGTAGGGGTGCCATAAATGATTTTTATCAAAATCCAAATCAATTGTTTCTTTATTATTCAAATGTAAACCCTTAAAGGTTGCGTTTGGTTGACAATGAGATGTTGCTGCGTAGACTAGCGAAATTAAGTTCGAGAAACAAATAAAAACGAGAATTCCATGGAACAAGCTCAGGTGCGTAATAACTGGACACTCAGTGAAGTCAAGGCATTATTTAATATGCCGTTTAACGATTTACTGTTTCAAGCTGCCAGTGTTCATCGTCAACACTTTAATCCAAACAAAGTACAAATATCTACGCTGTTATCTATTAAAACGGGCGCATGTCCTGAAGATTGTAAGTACTGTCCTCAATCAGGTCATTATAAAACGGATCTAGAACGCGAGCGTTTGATGGAAGTTGAGAAAGTAGTCGAACAAGCGCGTATTGCTAAAAATAAGGGTGCTACACGTTTTTGTATGGGGGCTGCTTGGTCTGATCCGAAAGATCGCGATATGCCGTATATTGCAAAAATGGTGAAAGAGGTGAAAGAACTGGGTCTTGAAACCTGTATGACGCTGGGCATGCTTGATAACGATAAAGCACATGCACTGCGTGATGCGGGACTTGATTATTACAATCATAACTTAGATACCTCACCTGAATATTACCAACAAATCATCACTACACGAACCTACCAAGACAGACTCGATACCCTTGATCACGTGCGTGACGCGGGTATGAAAGTATGCTCGGGTGGCATTGTTGGTATGGGAGAACAAGCAAAAGACCGTTACGGTTTATTAATGCAGCTTGCAAATTTACCAAAGCAGCCAGAAAGTGTGCCAATTAACATGCTAGTAAAAGTAAAAGGCACGCCACTTGAAGATGTGGACGATTTAGATCATTTTGAGTTTATTCGTACGATTGCGGTTGCGCGCATTATGATGCCAAAAAGTTACGTTCGCTTAAGTGCAGGGCGTACGGCGATGAATGAACAGATGCAATCAATGTGTTTCTTTGCTGGTGCTAACTCAATTTTTTATGGTGATAAATTACTAACTACGGATAATCCAGAAGCAGACAGCGATATGATGCTAATTAAAAAGCTGGGTATGTCACCTGAAAGTGCTGAAGATTATTCCGATGAGGCATATCAAGCGTCGTTAGAATCAGCAATCGCTGATAAAGAAACATCAGAACTATTTTATCCAGCATAAATGGCGTTCGAATATTTAAGTAAGACGCTTGCCGCTAGGCAGCAAGCGTCTTTATACCGTCAGCGCATTGCCTTTGAGCGTGTTGGTCCACGTTTTTTGCTTAGAAATAATACACAGTATTTAAATTTCGCATCAAATGACTACCTTGGTTTAGGTGAAGAGCCAATTACGGGTTTAGAAAACACCTTAGGTGCGAGTAGTTCATCGTTAGTCACCGGCTACCAAAATGCACATATTGCACTTGAAAATTACCTCAAGTCTAAGCTCAATTATCAAGCGTGTTTATTGTTTAATTCGGGCTTTAGCGCTAACGCTAGTGTGCTTAAAAGTTTGATGAATGAAGCCAATAGTGAAATATTTCAAGATAAACTAAATCATGCCAGCTTGATTGACGGCGGCCTCGCAGCAAACGCAACGAATACTCGCTTTAATCATAACGATTTAAAACATTTAACACGTCGCTTAGAAAAATCTAAAGCGCAGCATAAGTTGATTGTGAGTGAAGGGGTGTTTTCTATGGATGGTGATAGTGCACCAGTTGCTGAGCTTTCGCACATCGCAAAACAACACAATGCCTGGTTAATGATTGATGATGCACATGGTTTTGGTGTAATGGGTAATCATGGTTTAGGCAGCTGTGATGACGTTAAACCAGAAATACTGATTATCACTTTTGGCAAAGCTTGCGCAAGCAGCGGGGCAGCTGTGTTATGTAGCCAAAATGTGGCCGACTATTTATTGCAATTTAACCGCGATTATACCTATTCAACCGCAATGTCGCCTTGGCTTGCATCGGCAACGCTTTCGCGATTAGAACGGCTTTATAGTGCCGATGAAAAACGGGCACGCCTTAAAGACAATATTGCGTATTTTAAAACCCTTGCAAGTAATCATAACCTTGCACTCATGCCGTCAAATAGCGCCATTCAACCGCTGGTGCTTGGCGATAGTGAAAGCTGTTTAGCGCTGAGTGAGTATTTAAAATCAAATGGTATTTGGCTTACGGCAATTAGACCACCAACGGTCCCTCATAATACAGCACGGCTAAGAATAACGATTACCGCTGCACACCAAGCAGCAGATATAGAACAGTTGATAAATCAGCTTGTTGATGGGTTAAAATTGTTATGATGTTGTCTGCGTTAACCAAAAAGCAAGCCACTGCGTCTCATTTTTCTAAAGCGGCCGAGCGCTATCAAAGTCATGCCCATGTGCAAAAGCAAGCAGCCGATATACTGTTAAAATCATTGGGTGCAAGGTATAAGGTCGCGCTTGATTTAGGCTGTGGCCCCTTTGTTAATTCGTTTGAACTTAAAAAACGCTGCGATTATCTTGTAAGCATGGATTTAAGTGAAAGCATGTTACAGCAAGGTGTTACACCTAGTATCTGCGCTGATATGGATACCTTACCGTTTCAGGGCGACTGTTTTGACCTGATATTTAGTAATTTTGCAATGCAATGGAGTAGTGATTTAGCGGCACTTTTAACCCATTTTTACCGTGTTTTAAAACCAGGTGGTCGCGCACACTTTAGTATTGTGGCCGATGGCACGTTGCAAGAAATTAAACATGCTTTCTCAGTGCTCGACAATGAACCTCACATAAATCGCTTTGTAACACAAAACGATATCGCCAATGCAGTTGCACATACGCCGTTTAAATTAATCAGTAGTAGCTTTTGTCATCATAAAATATTTTACGATAGCCCTAAGCTTGCCTTAAACTCTATTAAAGAAATTGGTGCAAATCATAAAGTTAATAGTAGCGAACAACCCAGTGGATTGATGGGTAAACGTAAATACCGTGCATTGTTAGCAAATTATCCAAAAGAGCAGGGGCAATTTCCGGTAAGTTACCAAGTTGCTTATATAGTGATAGAGAAATGAATCAAGTTTTTATAACTGGCACAGATACAGAAGTAGGTAAAACCTATGTATCGAGCCTTTTAATTAAATATATTAAACAGCATAAGCGAGCCGTTACCGGTTTCAAGCCGATTGCCGCAGGGGCTGAGCAGGCGTTTGGTGAGCTCGTCAATGAAGACGCGTTAACACTGCTGGAGTCTGGCAATGTAGCACTGCCGTACAAATTGATTAATCCGTTTTGCTTCGAACCACCCATTGCGCCACATATTGCAGCAAAAAAAGCCGGAGTAGAGATAAGTAAAACCGCACTATCAAGCCATTTAGGTGTGTTAAAGCAACAAGAGCTTGACCATTTGATAATCGAAGGTGCAGGCGGTTGGGCATTGCCAATTAATGATAATGACTTATTGTCAGATTGGGTTGCCGAACAAAACTTAACGGTGATTTTAGTTGTTGGTCTAAAATTAGGCTGTTTAAATCATGCATTATTGACGTTAAGTCATATCAAACAAAGCGGCGTGAAATGTGTTGGTTGGATAGCCAATTATGTTGACGATGGCATGTTAGAACAAGACGAAAATCTGCAAACCCTAAAAGCACGTTTAGATTGCCCCTTATTGGCCATTGCACCTAACTGTAAAAACGAAAAACCTAAGCTTCAAGTTTATCAAGCTCTTAACACTGCGCTTAATTTAGCTAATTGAAACGAGAGCGTGTTGTCGCTTTTTGATTTAGCCCACTAAATCTACAAAGCGACGCCGCGACCAAAGTGGTTTGGATTTGAACAAAATTTAGACCATAAAGATCAACACCCTCTAAATAACTTTATGTAAATTTCATGGTGTGTTTAGTTTTAAATAATATGTGTGTCATTTTGTAAATTTATCTTGAAACGTAATCAAAAGACACTATATAAAGCGGTAGAAAACACATTTTGAGGTAACAATGAAAAGAGTCGTATTGTTTTTAATTACTAACCTAGCGGTGATGCTGGTGTTAGGTATTGTGCTGTCGGTTATTATGTCAGTACTAGGCATAGAACACCGAAGCTTAGGTGGCATTTTATTAATTGCCACGTTGTTTGGTTTTGGTGGCTCGTTTATTTCGCTGTTTATGTCGAAATGGATGGCGAAAAAATCAACCGGTGCCCATGTTATTGAGCAACCGCGTTCTGACGTAGAAAAGTGGTTAGTTGAGCGTGTTGCAGAGCAAGCTAAAAAAGCCAACATTGCAATGCCAGAAGTAGCTATTTACGACAGTCCTGAAATGAACGCGTTCGCAACAGGGCCAAGTAAAAATAATTCACTGGTTGCGGTAAGTACTGGTTTATTACACAACATGAGTCAAGACGAAGCAGAAGCCGTTCTCGCCCATGAAGTGTCTCATATTGCCAATGGCGACATGGTTACACTTACGCTTATTCAAGGCGTTGTAAACACGTTTGTAATTGCCATCTCGAAGGTACTTGCAGGTATTGTCGATAACTTCTTAAATAGCGATGAAGAAGAGTCGGGTGGTTCTTGGACATACTTTATCTTTGATATGATCTTCCAAGTATTATTCGGTATTTTAGCAAGCTTTGTTGTGGCGTATTTTAGCCGTCAACGAGAGTTTGCTGCTGACAAAGGCGCTGCAGATCTTGTTGGTGCAGACAAAATGCGTGCGGCACTTGAGCGCCTTAAAGTTAATCATCCGTCACAACTAGAAGGATCGATGATGGCATTTGGTATTGCATCTGGTAAAGGTTTAATGGACTTAATGAGTTCACACCCTCCACTTGATGCGCGTATTAATGCATTAAAATAAGTACTGATTTAATACATATGAAAAAGGCGCCATTAGGCGCCTTTTTGTTGTTCTCGTTTTAGTTGATTGGGTAATAACGTTTCAACAATTTCTTTTGCTGGAATGGTATATCGCGTTCCGTCAAACATTACCGAAGCATTTTCGTCAATGCCAGTAATGCCTGTGAGCGTCCAGCCTTCACCACGCTTTTCACAATACACAGTTGTCGTTGGTGGTATCACTTTAAATTCAGGCATTGGTTTTTCTAACTAGTGAAACAATTGGCTTAATTTACCTTACAGATTAGAGAATTCACAGTTTTTAATTGAGAAAACGAAGGGATTATTGGATAATTCGCAACTCGCAATCCCACATCGCGAAAACAATTTTTAACATTCACAATGCGCTTGTTAATAATCTAAAAGTGCAATTAATGTGAATTGAGTGCCTAACTATGAGGAGTGACTATGACTGTTGGCATTATTATGGGTTCAAAATCAGATTGGCCTACCATGCAACACGCTGCAGATATGCTAGATAAATTCGGTGTTGAATATGAAACAAAGGTTGTTTCTGCACACCGTACGCCACAGTTATTAGCCGATTATGCCAGTACAGCAGCTGAGCGCGGTATTAAAGTAATTATTGCAGGTGCAGGCGGTGCAGCACACTTACCGGGTATGGCAGCTGCATTTACCAGCTTACCGGTACTGGGCGTTCCGGTTAAATCTAAAGCACTTAATGGTGTTGATTCACTTCTATCAATTTGCCAAATGCCAAAAGGTGTAGCGGTAGGTACGCTTGCGATTGGTGATCCGGGCGCTGCAAACGCTGGATTATTAGCGGCGCAAATTCTGGGTTGTCAGCAGCCTGAATTGCTAGCGAAAATCGACGAATTTAGAAAAAACCAAACTGACACTGTGTTAGCACATCCAAACCCAGCAGAATAATATGAATATTTTAGTTCTCGGCGCAGGCCAACTTGCCCGTATGATGAGTTTGGCAGGTGCGCCTCTTGATATAAATATCAAAGCCTATGATGTTGGTTCTAAGCACGTTGTTCACCCGCTAACACTCGCAGTGTATGAGCAAGACTTAGCCGCTGCTATTGCGGAATGTGACGCGATCACCGCAGAGTTTGAACATATTCCTGATGATGTATTAGCGTTATGTTGTCAAAGTGGCAAATTTTACCCAGGTAAAGATGCCATTAAGGCTGGCGGCGACCGTAGCATTGAAAAAGCACTATTAGATCAAGCGAATGTACCTTGTGCACCGTATTTACTTATTACCGAACGTGAACACTTAGACCGTGCCATTATCGATTTAGGATTGCCACTTGTGATCAAAACCTGTCAAGCAGGCTACGATGGTAAAGGGCAGTGGCGTATTAAAGCAGATTCTAATGTAGATCACATTTGGTCAGAAATGGCTGAGTTTATTGCTGCAGGTAGTGAAGATTTCCCACACACCATTATTGCTGAAAAAATGATTCCGTTTAAGCGTGAAGTTTCAGTGATTGGTGCACGCGATAAGCAGGGGAATACTGCGGTGTACCCTGTCACTGAAAACGAACATACCAACGGTGTACTTACGTTATCAGTTGCTACTGATATTGATGAGCAAATTCAAAGCCAGGCGTTAGCGGCATTTAATAAACTATCAGCAGCGATGGATTATGTTGGTGTACTGGCAATTGAGTTCTTTGATGTTGATGGCCAATTAATGGTTAATGAAATTGCACCTCGCGTTCATAACTCAGGTCATTGGACACAGCAAGGTACACTGTGTAGCCAGTTTGAAAACCACTTACGCGCTGTAGCTGGGTTGCCATTAGGTGATACTGCTATGATTGGGCCAAGTGCAATGATCAATGTGCTTGGTGAGCCGAGCATTCCTGCTGATGTGTTATCCGTTGCTGGAGTAACCAGTCATTGGTACGGCAAAGCAGTTCGCGCAGGTCGTAAAATGGGTCATATCAATGTCGTAGCGAGCAGTAATGTTGAGCTAGGTAAAAAACTTGCAGTGCTTGCAAACTATTTACCAGAAGATGCTTATCCAGGCGTTGCAGCACGTGCAGTTGAACTGTCTAAATAAGCTGTTTAGTTAACAATACAGCATGTGCATTAAAAAAAACGGTTGTACGCGTTAGTGTGTATAACCGTTTTTTATGCGTTTAATTATGCGTAAAGATAAAACCATTTAATTTAATTCTGATTGAATATCTACTTCAACATAAAATGGTACTGCGTTGTTGGTAATGTATTTACCTTGCAATAACCGTTCGTGTCCTTCTAAGTATTGCTCATGGTGACTTTGTTTATTGTTTATCATGGTTTGCCAAAAACTTCCGATATCAAGCGAAATAATTGACTCGTTTCCATCACAATAAAAGTGTTGATAGCGTGACCAGTTTTCAAGTTCATCTTGTTTAAGCCATTTAGCTAAACTTGTTTTATCAGGTCCGCGATAAATACGTAATCTAAACTTGCTCATAACAGGCTATTCAAATTGGATATAGTTAAAGGGTAGTCAATGACTATTGGATTTGAGAAATTAAAATAAATTTTTTGAATAAATTTTGAACTAATCGATGAATCGCACGGTCTATTACTTTGAAACGAGAAATTACTTTTCGTTTCGACCTAAATTGCTAGCGCAGAGTATTCGGCCAACACCTTGTTGGCCTTTTTTTGTTACAAATGTAATCGCTAAAATCACATAATAAAACGATAAGCGCAGTTTTATTATTGCCAATTGTTTGGTTAAATTAGTGTAATTTTAATTACAAAAAAACACACAATGTATAATAAATCTATTATTGCTCTTGCTGTAACTGCGTGTATTAGTTTGGCGGGTTGTAAAACCACTGAACAATCGACTATCGCAGCTGCTAACGAATTTTCACCAGTAGTTGAAACAACGACTCATAAAGGCCCAGAAACCATTACGTTAAAACAAGCTATGGCACACCCAGATTGGTTAGGTCGTCAACCTGAGCGTGCATTTTGGTCGTTTGATTCTAAGTCGGTAAATTATGCGCGCAAACAAGCGGGTAACGAATTACGCGATACCTACACTCGTATGTTGGACAAGCAAGGCAATGGTGATTTAGTATCGCTTGATAAATTGCACACACTCGGTGCGAAACAATTAACCTTTAGTCAAGATAACAAGTGGGTAGCGTATACCTTTAAAGGCAATATTTTTGCCGTTGAGCAAGCAACGGGTAAATTAAAGCAGCTGACCTTGAGTGATGATAATGCATCACAGCTTTTATTTTTAACTAGCGGTGAACTTGCATATCGAGTTAACAATAATTTCTACAAAATTAATGTAGAAACGGGCCTACGCTCACAAATAGCAGCACTTAAAGTTGCTGATAAACCAGAAGGCGTAAAAGAGCCAACAAGTTATATTGCTAAAGAGCAACATAAACTCATTGACTATGTAGCACTAACCCACAAGAACAAACAAGATAAACACGCCTACAACGAGTCATTAAAAACGCAAAACGAAAGCGTTATGAACGATACATATTACCTTGGTAAAGGTAATCGTATTGTCAGTGCAGTGGTATCACCAGCGGGCGACAAACTCATTACAGTTGTTACTAAAAGTTCACCATGGCGTGATGATGGCGATATTATGCCAAACTACATTGGTCAAAACGGTGAAATTGTTGCTGAAAAAGTAAGACGTCGTGTTGCCGATACTAAGCCATCTGGCTCAGAGTTGGTAATGATTGACCTCACTGAAAATACCCAAACAAGCCTACCATTCGATACATTACCAGGGTTTGATGAAGACGTATTAGCAAGTGTAAAAGCCGAAAACGCAAAAGCACAAGGTAAAACATACAAATCAGAAAAAGCACCTCGTCATATTAATTTAATGATGGACTGGGGTTGGTCACAAAATGCAATTCAGTGGAATAGTGATGGTTCACAAGTGGCTGTGATGCTTGAAGCGTTTGATAATAAAGATCGCTGGATTGCAACTGTAGACTTTGCAAGCAACAAACTGGTTTCACAACATCGCTTACATGATAAAGCCTGGGTTAACTATACGTACAATAATTTTGGTTGGTTAAATCAACAACCAGATACGCTGTATTATTTATCTGAGGAATCTGGTTACAGCCATATTTATACAAAAGCGCTTAAGGGTAAAGCACAGCAGCTAACAAGCGGTCAGTTTGTGGTATCAGAACTAACACAAGCTCGTAATAGCCAGTCAATTTTTTATAAAGCAAACAAAAAACACCCTGGCATATACGAAATCTACAAGCTAGATCTGACAACGGGTGAGAGCGTTGCTCAAACCGATTTAAACGGCATGACCGATTACCAGCTTAGCCCGGATGAATCAAAGCTATTGTTAACACACTCAAAATTAGCATTACCACCAGAGTTGTACGTAACTAATGTTGATGGCGATACGGTAACGCGTTTAACCAATACCGTATCTGATAAGTTCCTAAATACGCAACTTGTTGCACCAAAAATTGTAGCCGTTCCATCAAGCCATACTGAGCAGCCTATTTATGCAAAAGTGTATTATCCACGTGATTACAAAGAAGGTGAAACAGGTAAAGCACGCAAAGCGGTTATCTTTAACCACGGTGCAGGTTATCTACAAAATTCACATTTAGGTTGGTCAGGTTATTTCCGCGAATTTATGTTCCACTCATTCCTAGCAGAGCAAGGTTATGTGGTGATGGACATGGATTACCGTGCATCTAAAGGTTATGGACGCGATTGGCGTACCGCAATTTACCGCCATATGGGTAAGCCTGAAATTGAAGATTTAGCCGATGGTGTAAAATGGATGACTGAAAACGCTAATGTTAACGACCAGCGCGTTGGTACATATGGTGGTTCTTACGGTGGTTTTATGACCTTTATGGCATTGTTAACCCGTCCAGAATTATTCCAAGCGGGTGCCGCACTTCGTCCTGTATCGGACTGGGCATATTACAATAATCCGTATACATCGAATATTTTGAACCACCCAGATGTAGATCCAATTGCCTATAAGCGCAGCTCACCGATTTATTTCGCTGAAGGGTTAGAAAAACCATTGTTAATTAATGCGCCAATGATTGATGACAATGTATTTTTCCAAGACGTAGTGCGCTTAGTACAGCGTTTTATTGAACTTGAAAAAGAAAACTACGAAACGGCAATTTACCCGGTTGAGCCACATGGCTTTAAACAGCCTTCTTCGTGGTTAGATGAGTACCGTCGTATTTATAAGTTGTTTGAACAAAACTTATAATTTAAAAAGGCCGCATAGCGGCCTTTTTATTGGGTAATATTTTCGCGAAGTGCATGGCGGTTTAATTTCGCATAAACAAAAATACCGGATATTGCACCAATCAAGTGTGCTTCGGTAGCCACCCGTGCATTAATTAGTTGTCCTAATTCAGCACTTGGTCCAGCATATTGCTCCCATGCAATTTTTAACCAAACACCAATAAACAAAAGATAACCCGTTTTCATACCTTGTTGGCAGTCAATTAACGCGCCAACAATGATTAAACCATGTAAAACACCACTTAACCCATTGTAAAGTGTATTTTCTGGATAAAAAATATAAAGCCCACCGCCGGTGTATAGCGCCAGTAAAAGAAGTGCTAATGCGTATTTTCTCGCATCATAATATTCGCCGTGTAACGCCCAGATGAGCGCAACGCCTGCTAGGTTTAACATTAAATGGTAGCTATTTGAGTGACTAAAATGAGCAGTAATAAGTCGCCAGTATTCACCATGAGAAAATAAGCTTCGGTTATATTCAAATAACTCACTGAGCGGCGTTGCAAAAATAATTATCGCGGCAAAAATAAGAACAAGCGGGGCAGTGATATAACGTTTATCGGTTGGAAGGTTTAACATTCGCTATCTGTGTTAATCAATATCAAATGTCTGTAAGATTATCACAAATAATAGATTTGCTTAATTATGAAAACATTAAAACAGACTCTCTCACAAATACTTATCGCATCGAGCTTATTCTCATTCAATGTTAGCGCCACCATCGTTGGTGAACCAGAAGCAAATACCGGCTTTACTAAAAAACAACAAGTCATTGCTGATAAGTTTATGGTTGCGGCTGCTAACCCTTATGCGGTAAAAGCAGGTCACGCAATTTTGGCTAACGGTGGTAGCGCCGTTGATGCCGCAATTGCAGTTCAATTAGTACTAACATTAGTAGAACCTCAATCGTCTGGTATTGGCGGCGGGTTGTTTCTGATGCATTACGATAAAGCTAATAGTCATTTAACTAGCTTTGATGGACGTGAAACTGCGCCAGCGAATGCGAGTGAATCTTTGTTTTTAGATGAAAATGGTAAACCAATTCGCTGGATTAATGCGGTAGTAGGTGGACGTTCAGTGGGAGTACCTGGCGCGCTAGCTGCGCTAGAAAAAGCGCACAGTCGTTATGGTAAATTGCCATGGCATACATTATTTACTGATGCGATACAATTGGCGCAAGAAGGCTTTGTGGTATCACCGCGACTTGAAAAACTGGTCAGTCTGCAAATAAACCCTGGGGTTGCATTAATTGATGCCACCAAAGATTACTTTATGCCAAATGGCGCAGCGCTAAAGGCAGGCACAGTTAAAACTAATGTAAAGCTAGCGAACTTATATAAAGCGATTGCTAAAAACGGTATCGGCGCGTTTTATCAAGGCGAAAATGCAAAGCAACTTGTTGAAACCGTAACAAATTCATCCATTGCGCCAGGCAAAATCAGCCTTCAA
The DNA here is from genome assembly GCF_057367955.1 of Pseudoalteromonas sp. NS-SX12. Taxonomy (NCBI): domain Bacteria; kingdom Pseudomonadati; phylum Pseudomonadota; class Gammaproteobacteria; order Alteromonadales; family Pseudoalteromonadaceae; genus Pseudoalteromonas; species Pseudoalteromonas sp. NS-SX12. Next base: position 2,413,103 of record NZ_CM170634.1, read on the forward strand.
GATCTAGCCAATTATAAAAGTGTTGAGCGAAAGCCCGTATGTGCACCGTATAGAACATATAAAGTGTGCTCTATGGCGCCGCCGAGTTCAGGTGGTATTACGGTACTGCAAATTATGGCGTTACTTGAAAACAGTAAAGCACCACTTAATACATCGTGGGAAGTTGAATCAATTCATGCGTTTACTCAGGCATCACGCCTAGCGTTTGCGGATCGTGACCACTATATTGCTGATCCTGACTTTATCGACGTACCTGTCGCGCAAATGTTGGATAAAAATTATCTACAAGAGCGTAGTAAACTAATTAGTGATAAAGACATGGGCATGGCGTTACCTGGCGAATTTTCACAAGATTGGTCTGTCGCGCAGGTTAATTACGAACAACCATCAACGTCTCATGTGTCAATTGTAGATAGCGCGGGTAATGCGGTTTCAATGACAACATCAATTGAAATGGGTTTTGGCTCAGCGTTAATGGTGAATGGTTACCTGCTAAATAACCAACTTACTGATTTTACCTTTAATCCTAAGATTGACGGTAAACCTGTGGCAAATCGTGTTGAGCCAAATAAGCGTCCGCGTTCTTCTATGTCGCCGGTTATGGTGTTTAATCACGACGGTAGTTTAAAAATGGTTATCGGTTCGCCGGGTGGTTCACGCATTATCAATTATGTAGCCAAAGCACTTGTTGGCGTACTTGATTTTGGTTTAACGCCACAACAGGCGATAGAGCTTGCCAACATTACTAACCGTAACCGTGTGACGACACTTGAAAAAGGCAGTGACGTAACACGTTATAAAGCAGCACTTGAAGCACGCGGCCACAAAGTCGTTATTCGCGATTTAAATTCGGGTATTCACGCGGTAATGATTGAGGGTAATAAACTTATCGGTGCTGCGGATCCGCGCCGTGAAGGCATAGCACTCGGACAATAAACTGAGGCAAAGTAAATAGATTGATAGCAATACGTTAAACTTGGTTAATTTGAGGCAAGAATCATTGCTTTAACGTGTTGCTACTTAGATAATGTTTTCAATTATTCGTTATTTATCTTATAGTTTTGCATTTTTAAACTTTAGTCTAATAATTAAAGCTATTACAACACACCTCCAAGAATACAATGACAGAACACACACATAAAAATTATTTGTACATCCCTTATGCTGGGCCGACGCTAATTGAAACACCGCTATTAAATAAAGGCAGTGCTTTTAGCCAGCGCGAACGCGAACAGTTTAACTTAGCGGGTTTATTGCCGCCAATTTTTGAATCAATCGAAGAACAAGTTGAGCGTTGTTATCAGCAGTACAAAAGCTTCACCAATAACTTAAATAAGCACATTTATTTACGTGCCATTCACGACACTAACGAGACCTTGTTCTTCCGTTTAGTACGTGATCACTTAGAAGAAATGATGCCGATTATTTATACTCCAACGGTAGGTGAAGCGTGTGAGCGTTTTTCTGATATTTATCGCAAACACCGCGGTTTATTTATTTCGTATGAAGACCGCCATAGTATCGATGATATTTTACGTAACGCCACCAAAGGTAAAGTAAAAGTAATCGTAGTTACTGACGGTGAGCGTATTCTTGGTTTAGGTGACCAAGGTATTGGTGGTATGGGTATTCCTATTGGTAAATTATCACTTTATACCGCAGTAGGCGGCATTAGCCCAGCGTATACATTACCGGTAATGCTTGATGTGGGTACCAATAACCAAGCGCTACTAGATGATCCTATGTATATGGGGCGTCGTCATAAGCGTATTTCGCAAGAACAATACGACGAGTTTTTAGAGCTATTTATTAACGCAGTTAAACGCCGTTGGCCAAATGTTATGTTGCAGTTCGAAGACTTTGCACAGCCAAACGCAATGCCGTTATTACAACGTTACCGTGACCGCATTTGTAGCTTTAACGATGATATTCAAGGCACAGCTTCGGTTACCGTAGGTTCATTATTAGCTGCGTGTCGTGTTAAAGGTGAAGCGCTATCTGCACAAAAAGTGGTATTTGTTGGCGCCGGCTCTGCAGGTTGCGGGATTGCCGAGCAAATTATTGCGCAAATGGTAAGTGAAGGTATTAGTGAAGCGCAGGCGCGTTCGCAAATTTTTATGGTTGACCGTTTTGGTTTATTAACCGAAGGTATGCGCGATTTACGTGACTTCCAACAAGTATTAACACAGAAAAAAGATGCTATTAGCGATTGGAATTACAGCGGCGATTATGCATCTTTGCTTGATGTAATGAACTGCGCAAAACCAAATATTTTAATTGGTGTATCGGGTCAACCAGGTCTATTTACTGAGCAGGTAATTAAGGCAATGCATCAAGGTAGTCAGCAGCCGATTATCTTCCCGCTAAGTAACCCAATCAAACAAGTTGAAGCGATGCCTGAAGACGTGATTGCGTGGACCAACGGTGAGGCAATTGTGGCAACGGGTAGCCCATTTGAACCAGTTACCTTTAATGGCAAAGAGCACATTATTCCACAATGTAACAATAGCTATATTTTCCCTGGCATTGGCCTAGGTGTAGTTGCAGTGGGTGCCAAGCGTATTACCGACGAAATGCTGATGATAGCGAGTGAAACCCTTGCCGCAGAATCGCCAAGAGCAAATACAGGTGAAGGTAGTTTGTTACCGCCGCTAACTAAAGTTGAATCGCTTTCTAAAAAGATTGCGTTTAACGTTGCGAAAAAAGCCATTGAACAAGGCGTGGCGCTTGAGATTTCAGATGAAAAATTAGCGAGCCTAATTGAAAAGAACTACTGGTTACCTGAATACCGTGATTATAAGCGCGTAAGCATTTAGGTTTATCGTTTGATAATAAAAAGCCCTGCAAATATGCAGGGCTTTTTAGTTTAAAAATGATATTTAACTAGCAAATTGACATTGTTTTCGTCAACACCACGTATGCCAAATTTATCAAGCCAATAAACGTATTCGATACCTATGTATAATTTTGAATCGATATTTAAATGCGGGGCAACATCATATTTTAGCTGCGACGTGAAATTCATCTGTGCGTCGCTGTTGTCTCTGCTTGTTGCATAATCAATAAAACCATCATAATAAAGCGGACCAATTGGTAAACCCCATGTAACGGTTGTTTGGTAGTTATTATCACCATGCTCATTGTTACGGTAGTATAGGTTTACATTGAAAAAATCAAAGTAGGGCACATCAAACCCTGCACCTACGCCGTATAAGTAGTTTGTTAAGCTTGAACCAAAACCATCATGGGATGAAAACGTGCCGTACTCAATTGTAGTGGCAACATAAAGCGCTTTAACGGGATTGTTTTCAAAGTCGGTGATTTTAAAGCGTGGCGAAAATTCGCCGTAGGTTTCTTTATCACCATTGTCAGATTCCAGACGGTCAACAAAAGTAAAGCTGTCTCCCCAGCTTGTAACCGCAAAGTGTTCTAGCGTTACGATTTGTTTTTTATTGTCGCCTACTTCATAGTTATTACCGTTTAAGTAACTCACACTAAAGTCAGAGAAATGTGTTTTTGCAGAAACCGTTGTTGAAAGACAAAGCGCTGCGAGTGATACAAGATGTGTTGTTATTTTCACAAAAGCCTCAGGTAGGGTTTTATTATAAATTTAATAGAATTTTAGCAGATTGTAGGAATGTTTCAGATAACTATCATTGATTTAGCGGCTAACAGGCTAAACAATAACCCTTTGTGATATGGCAACATGCCGTTTGATGACGTTTATATTGATGATTTCTCGGTATGTTACTACAGGTAGACAATAAAAAAGGGCGTGTTAATACGCCCTTTTTGTTGGTATTTTCTCGGGTATTAGAAATAAACGCGTAGGCCTAACTGTACGTTACGACCTGGTAATGGTGCGATATCTTTAATAAACGATGTATGGCTGAAAGCAAGTTCGTCTGTAATATTTTGCACTTTTGCAAATACAAACGAATCGGTGTTTAACACATCAAGATTGTACTTCGCAGATACATCAAATAATGTGTAGCTGTCGGTGTGAGTTTCGTGTGCGCCTAACTTGTCTTGCTCAAAGTAATGCGTAGCAGCAAAGTTTACTTGCAATGCATGCCAGTCATACTCAGCCTCAAAACCTAATTTATTTTGCGGGAAACGCGGTAAATATTCCGATGAGTCTTTAACATCATTACGAATATGATCACCAATTAATTTAACTAGCAGTTGATCATTTACTTGGTAGTGAACATCAAACTCAATGCCGTATAAATCAACATCTGCATATTGATATTGGAAAACACGTGTCGCTTCATCTTCGTCGTGACCATGCGATAAATACTCATCCATAGAAAGCATTTCGTCATGGTGCGCATCAATTACTAAGCCTGTATCTTGCTGGAAATAGAAGTTATCAATCTGATTGTAAAAAGCGTTTATGGTATAGCCAAAATCGCCATTGAATTTACGTAGTGTTAGGTCGATATTATTCGATGTTTCGCTTTCAACGTTTTCTGGCTCAAAGTGAATTTCGCCGTCTTCAATTTCATAGCCTAAACCAAGGTCATAAGTACTCGTTGCGATATGCAGACCATTTGATAGTAGTTCAGCTGCACTTGGCGCACGTTCTGAATGACCGAGAGCAAGTGCGACTGAATGACCTTCTTGGAAATTCCAGATAGTACCTGCAGATAAGCTTACGCTGTCGAATTCACCAACATATGCGTATTCTTCACCGTGATGTTCCTCTTCATCATGTGCTTCATGATCGTGTTCGTCATGACCAAGGTGAATTTCTGGTGCATCGATTTCTGTATTTTCAAAACGACCGCCTAATTCAACGCGAAAATCGCCGAACGTTTTCTCTTCTAAAACGAAAAGTGCATGTTGTGTTGTATCGCTGTGTGGCGTAAATGCTTCTGCACCATCAGCGCCATAATCCGAATCATAATAGTGGTAACCGACAACACCGTGCCAACCTAACAGGTTATGTTCTGCTGTTGCGCGTAATTCTTTCGATTCATTGGTGAATACTGTGCCTTCCATGCCTTCTTCAATTTCAGCGTGGCGGTAATCGGTATAACCAAGTTTCACATCAAAACGCTCAATCATAGAATCATGTAGGCTGTAAGTGAAACGCGCTTGATAACGGTCTTGAGTTAATCGTGCGAATACATCACCATGTTCTTCGTGCTCATCTTCCTGTACATGGTTTTCTTCTTCGTGTTCATGCCCATGATCATGGTCGTGATGTGCATGAGAGTGACCCGGAATACCGTAATCTGATTCTAGCTTGCCATAAGAAACACCTACAACTAGGTGTTCGTTCACATAACTTGTGCCTAAATTAAATGCAGTTGTATCAATAAAGCTGTTTTCAACTGAGTTTAAAACTTCTTCATCATGCTCATCTGCGTGGTCTTCACCTTCATGTTCTTCTTCGTGCTCTTCATGATGCGCTTCAAACTTTGGCACTTCAGTGTCTTCTGTTTTACGGTTTAAACCATCTAAGTGGAAGTTAAAACCGTTATCACCACCATTTAGTACAAATGCAGTTGTATTACCTTCGTTAACGGTATCGTGTTTGTATTCAACGGCACCTTCTAACGACTCGTAGTTAGTTGTCGGAATGCGACCATCAACAACGTTAACAACACCACCAATTGCACCTGAACCGTACAGTAATGTCGCAGGGCCTCGCAGTACTTCAATTTGCTCTGCGCTGAGTGTTTCGTTGGTGTTCGCATGATCAGGTCCGACACGCGATGCGTCGCTACTTTCTAAACCATTTTGCATTACGCGTACACGTGGACCATCCAATCCACGAATTACCGGAGATGACGAAACAGGACCAAAATATGTTTGGCTAACACCCGGCAGTTTATTAAGGGTTTCACCGAGTGTATTTGATGATTTGTCTTTTAATTCTTCACCTGATAGCACGGTTACCGGTGAGGTCATGTCTAAGTTACTTTTATGAAGTGCTGAAGCGTATACAGTGATCGCTTCAATTGATGATTTTTCTAGTACAAAGTTGATTGTTTGAGCTTCGTTTTTAACGCTAATACGTTTATCTAAAAAACCATCTTTACTGAAATGTAGCTGACTATCGGCATCCAGTTCAATTTGATATTGACCCGCATTGTTGGTTGTAACGGTTTTTTCTTTACCATGAACATGCACTGCAACACCAGCGATTGGCTGGCCTGAATTATCAGTTAATTGTCCTGAAATCTGTGCTGCGTGTGAGCTAAGAGGGAATACTACGCTTAGCACTGCCAAGCTGATGAGAGATTTTTTCATAACGAATACTTCAGTAAGAATAAAACAAATACGTGTTATGAGATACTGTAACATCATCGCACGCACAAATAAATAAATTGTTATATCATTACATATATTAATTATTTCTAATTACGAAACGATGAAGGTAATTCACAGAAAGGGCAGTAAATAGGATTAAAACTTTGGAATGTCTATTTCAATATCTTCAAGTGGCGTGGCGCAACACAATAAAATCTCACCTTTACGAACAAATGCCAACGGTTCCTGTTGGTAGTCGACTTTGCCACTGACTAGTTTACAGCGGCAGGCACCGCAAAACCCTTCACGGCAGTGAAATTGTGTTTGGATTTTATTTTTTTCTAAGAAGGTAAGTAGATTTGGCTGATCAGAGTCGAATTCAAGACTCTGATCAGTATTTACAACAGTAACTTTGCTCATTAAAGATCAAAGTCACCAAAGTCAGAAGCATTTACTTCAGAATCAATTTGACCAACAAGGTAAGAACTAATTTCAGCTTCTTGTGGTGCTACCTGTACGTTATCTGAAACTAACCACGCGTTGATCCAAGGAATTGGGTTTGAGCTGGTTTCAAATACAGTTGGTAAGCCAACGGCTGCCATACGTACATTTGTAATGTATTCAACATACTGGCAAAGAATGTCTTTGTTTAAGCCAATCATTGAGCCGTCTTTGAATAAGTATTCTGCCCATTCTTTTTCTTGCTCTGCTGCCTTGGTGAACATTGCAATCGATTCTTCGCGGCATTGCGCTGCAACAATGGCCATTTCAGGGTCGTCATCGCCTTCTTGCATAATGTTTAGAATGTGCTGTGTGCCCGATAAGTGAAGCGCTTCATCACGTGCGATAAGCTTGATGATTTTCGCATTACCTTCCATCAATTCACGTTCTGCAAACGCAAACGAGCAAGCAAAACTAACATAGAAGCGGATCGCTTCTAAAATGTTTACTGACATGATGCAAAGGTACAGTTTCTTTTTAAGATCGAATAAGTTGATCTTTACTTCTTCACCGTTAATTTGGTGTTTGCCTTCACCGTATTCGTTGTAAATCGTCGTTAAGCTGATTAATTCATCGTAGTAACGCGTTACTTCTTCTGCGCGCTCTGCAATTTTTTCATTGGTAACAATGTCGTCAAAAATCAGTTCAGGCTGTTTTGTTACGTTGCGAATAATGTGGGTGTACGAACGGCTGTGAATTGTTTCACTGAACGCCCACGTTTCAATCCACGTTTCAAGTTCTGGAATTGATACGATAGGGAGTAACGCAACATTTGGTGAACGACCTTGTACACTATCAAGTAGTGTTTGGTATTTTAAGTTGCTCAAGAAAATGTGCTTTTCGTGTTCTGGTAAACCTTCGAAGTCGATGCGGTCTTTGCTTACGTCAACTTCTTCAGGACGCCAGAAGAACGAAAGTTGCTTTTCAATTAGCTTTTCAAAAATAGGGTGCTTTTGTTGATCATAGCGCGAAACATTAACAGTTTGTCCAAAGAACATTGGTTCTTTTAGTTGGTCATTATGCTCGCGACTAAATGTTGAATACGACATATTATTATTAACTCTAGAGAAAACAAACTAGCGGGCAAAGAGTGTATACTTTGCCCGCTGGGATTTAGATTTTACACGCGCCGCCTGCACAGCCGTCATCTTCAGGCTCTGGCTTAAGCTCGTCCTGAGAATCCGATGCACCATCACGAGTGTTGTGGTAGTAAAGTGTTTTAACACCAAGTTTGTATGCAGTTAGTAAATCCTTAAGCAATAGCTTCATTGGAACTTTACCGCCTTCAAACTTATTTGGATCATAATTCGTGTTAGCAGAAATAGTTTGGTCGATAAACTTCTGCATAATACCCACCAATTGCAAGTAACCATCGTTGCTTGGAATATCCCAAAGTAACTCGTACGCATCTTGCAAACGCTCGTACTCTGGTACTACTTGCTTTAAGATACCGTCTTTACTCGCTTTAACACTGATGTGTCCACGCGGTGGCTCAATACCATTGGTTGCGTTAGAGATTTGTGATGACGTTTCTGACGGCATTAACGCAGATAATGTTGAGTTACGCATACCGTGTTTAACAATGCTTTCACGTAGGCCATCCCAATCAAGGTGCAATTGCTCATTACATACCGCATCAAGATCTTTCTTGTAGGTATCAATTGGCATAATGCCTTTTGCGTACGTTGTTTCGTTAAACTTAGGACATGCGCCTTTTTCTTTAGCAAGTTCATTTGACGCTTTCATTAAGTAATATTGAATTGCTTCAAATGTACGGTGAGTTAACGCGTTTGCTGAACCGTCTGAATACTTAACACCGTTTTTCGCAAGGTAATAAGCGTAGTTAATTACACCAATACCTAACGTACGACGACCCATAGTTGCGTTATATGCAGCCGGTACAGGGTAATCTTGATAATCTAGTAAGTTATCTAGTGCACGTACAGCAAGTTCTGCTAATTCGTCTAATTCATCAAGTGATTTAATCGCACCAAGGTTGAACGCAGAAAGCGTACACAATGCAATTTCACCTTCTTCGTCCATTACGTGTTTTAATGGCTTAGTAGGAAGCGCAATTTCTAGACACAGGTTAGACTGACGAATTGGTGCTACTTTTGAATCAAACGGGCTATGTGTATTTGTGTGGTCTACGTTTTGTAGGTAAATACGACCTGTGCTTGCACGCTCTTGGGCAAACATAGAGAATAATTCAATCGCTTTAATACGTTTTTTACGAATTGATTCATCTTGTTCGTATTGTACGTATAAGCGCTCGAACTCATCTTGATCTTCAAAGAATGCATCGTAAAGACCAGGCACGTCTGACGGGCTGAACAGCGTAATGTAATCGTCTTTAATTAAACGCGAATACATTACTTTGTTAAACTGAACGCCGTAATCTAAGTGACGAACACGGTTGTCATCAACACCACGGTTGTTTTTAAGCACCAGTAGGTTTTCAACTTCTAAGTGCCATAACGGGTAGAATAGGGTTGCCGCGCCACCACGTACACCGCCTTGTGAACAGCTTTTAACTGCCGTTTGGAAGTGCTTGTAGAAAGGAATACAGCCAGTGTGGAATGCTTCACCGCTGCGAATTGGGCTACCTAGTGCGCGAATTCGACCTGCGTTAATACCAATACCAGCACGTTGGCTTACGTATTTTACAATCGACGATGACGTTGCATTAATTGAATCTAGACTATCGTCACATTCAATCAGTACGCATGAACTGAATTGACGTGTAGGGGTACGCACACCCGCCATAATTGGCGTTGGTAATGAGATCTTAAACGTCGATGTCGCGTCATAAAAACGTTTTACATAGTCTAAACGCGTGTCTTTCGGATATTTCGAGAATAGACATGCTGCAACTAAAATATAAAGGAACTGCGCGCTTTCATAAATCTCACCGGTAACACGGTTTTGCACAAGATATTTACCTTCTAACTGCTTAACAGCAGCATAGCTAAAGGTAAGATCACGAGAATGATCAATATATGCGTCAAGCTCTTCGATTTCCTGCAGGCTATAGTCGGCAAGTAGATGTGGATCATACTTGTTCATTTCAACCATCTTAACCATATGATCATATAGTTTCGGTGGCTCAAATTTACCATAGGCTTTCTTACGCAAATGGAAAATTGCCAAACGCGCAGCAAGATACTGATAATCTGGTGTTTCTTTCGAAATTAGATCAGCAGCAGCTTTGATAATGGTTTCGTGAATATCTTCTGTACGGATACCGTCGTAAAACTGAATGTGTGATTTTAGTTCTACTTGCGATACAGATACGTTATTTAGGCCTTCTGCTGCCCATGCAATAACGCGGTGAATTTTGTCTAGGTCAAGCGGTTCCTTGCGACCGTCACGTTTACTGACTGAAAGCTCTTGGTTCATAGTTATGCCTGCAATTTCCTTCAAACGAGCAAAAAATTTTTATTATGTCGAAATATTAAACTGGACTTTTGTCCTATTATTTAAGCGCACGGCTCAGGCGAAATTACCACTAGTGCTCGTTTTTCGCTTAGCTACTAGATATGGTGTCGCCATCACAGATGATCACAAGATAGAGGGGTATGCGTCTTTTTTCAAGGCCTAGAAAAGCGAGATAATTTGTGATCAATTTTTTACTAACTAGTCTGTTAGCATCCACTAACTTGTTAAGTAAAGTGTATTTGGTCCATGTGAAAAAACAACGAAAAAAACACGATAAAAAAAAATATTTAAAATTTATTTGTTGCAAATTCACAAGGTATTGTTTTTGGGTCCGAGATTAAAATAACCACTATATCTAGTGGTTATTTTTTATCAAAGCAACTAGATATATGGTTAAGCAGTGAGCAGGCGTTGGTAAAGCTAAAGTCAGATTGCCAGCTTGAAACAGGGTTGCCATTTAAATATCCCCAAAGCGCCGAAGCTGTTTTCATCCCCGCAGATTTGCCAGCAATGATATCGCGCTCATCGTCACCGATATAGATGCAACACCTAGGATCAACCTTCATTAATTCACAGCTGTAAAGCAAAGGATCAGGGTAGGGCTTGGCGCGTTCAAGTGTGTCACCCGATACAATATTTTTGCAGTTTGCAAATTGTGTGATTTGCGCAACAAGGGGGTTAGTTAAGTGCTTTGGTTTATTTGTCACAATCGACCAAGGAACTGCGTGCTCATCTAAAAACGTAATTAGTGGCACAATACCTTGGTAAAAACTGCTTTTACACCATAAATTGTTCGCGTAATAAGTAAGAAACGCTTCTTTTAAATGTGTGTGTTCGTCGTTTGAGAAATGTTGCCATTCATCACCAAAACCAAGTTTGAGTAATGCAAGCGTACCGTTAGAGGCCTGCGTACGATATGTTTCTGCACTTATCGTCGGTTTATTATGTTTGGCCAACACAAAGTTAAGCGCAGCACCTAAATCATCCGCACTGTCGATTAAGGTGCCATCTAAATCAAACAATACTGCTTGATACATTTTATGCTAACTTTTCGAAATGGATCATATAGTTAACTGACACATCGTTGGTTAAACTATACGTTTGACCAAGCGGATTGTAACTTAACCCTTTCATAACGCGCGCTTTAAGGCCGTATTTTTCAGCCCAATTAATTAACGTTGCAGGCTTGATGAATTTGTCGTGGTCGTGCGTGCCTTTTGGCACAATCTTAAGTAAGTGCTCAGCACCAACAATGGCAAATAAATACCCTTTAAGTGTTTTATTTAGCGTTGACATAAATACATGACCACCGGGCTTGACCAATGTTGCTAATGATGCGATTACCGATTCAGGATCCGGTACATGCTCAAGCATTTCCATACACGTAACAACATCAAATTGCTGAGGGTTTTGCTCGGCAAAATCTTCAGCGGTCACTTTTTCATAGTTAAGGGAAACGCCCACTTCTAATGCATGTAATTTAGCAACATTTAAGGGCTCTTCACCCATATCAATGCCCGTCACTTGCGCGCCTAGCTTAGCCATGCTTTCAGCTAATATACCGCCACCGCAGCCAACATCTAATACATTTTTTGAGAAAATGCCTTGGCTATATAAGTTAATAAAGTCTAAACGAAGCGGGTTTATTTCGTGTAGTGGTTTAAATTCACCATTAAGGTCCCACCAACGGTCGGCCATGGCTTCAAATTTTGCAATTTCACTTGCATCTACATTTTGTTGAACGGTCATAAAAAGCATCCAGAGTGATTTGAGGGCATTATAAAGGGATTTTTTATAAAAAGACTACCGCTTACAACCTGTAAATAATGATTTTTTGTGTTAGCATGCTTTGGTTATAAAAATAATAACTGAATTAATACACGATTGAAGGAAGAGAAATCGGATGACAGATCTCGCCAATGAAATCCTTCCAATCAATATTGAAGATGAATTAAAAAATTCATACCTCGATTACGCCATGAGCGTAATTGTAGGACGTGCGCTTCCTGATGTACGAGATGGTTTAAAACCAGTTCATCGCCGCGTACTTTTCGCAATGAATGAACTCAATAATGATTGGAACAAACCTTATAAAAAGTCTGCACGTGTTGTAGGTGACGTAATCGGTAAATATCACCCACATGGTGATAGCGCGGTTTACGATACGATTGTACGTATGGCTCAGCCGTTCTCACTTCGTTATTTATTAGTTGATGGTCAAGGTAACTTCGGTTCGGTAGACGGCGACAGCGCGGCTGCGATGCGTTATACCGAAGTACGTATGGCTAAAATGGCCCATCAATTATTAGCGGATCTCGAAAAAGAAACGGTTGATTACGTTGATAACTATGATGGTACGGAAAAAATCCCAGCGGTACTACCAACACGAGTTCCTAACTTATTAGTAAACGGTGCATCGGGTATCGCGGTAGGTATGGCGACTAACATTCCGCCACACAATTTATCAGAGGTAATTAACGGCTGTTTAGCGGTTATTGAAAACCCTGAAATACAAATTGAAGAGCTTATCGATTATATCCCAGGTCCTGATTTCCCAACAGCGGGTATTATCAGCGGCAAAAAAGGTATCGAGCAAGCGTATAAAACAGGCCGTGGTAAAGTTTATATCCGCGCCAAAGCAGAAGTTCAAGTTAACGATAAAACGGGTAAAGAAACAATCATTGTTCACGAAATCCCGTACCAAGTTAACAAAGCACGTTTAATTGAAAAGATTGCTGAACTTGTTAAAGACAAGAAAATTGAAGGCATTAGTGCACTGCGTGATGAGTCTGATAAAGACGGTATGCGCATTGTTATCGAAATTAAACGCGGTGAAGTAGGCGAAGTTGTTCTAAACAACCTTTATGCACAAACACAAATGCAAACAGTGTTTGGTATGAACATGGTTGCGCTAGATAATGGTCAACCTAAACTACTTAACCTAAAAGAAATGCTTGAAGCGTTTGTTACGCACCGTCGCGAAGTAGTAACGCGTCGTACGGTATTTGATTTACGTAAAGCACGTGACAGAGCACATACCCTTGAAGGTTTAGCAATCGCGCTTGCGAATATTGATCCTATTATCGAGGTTATTCGTCGTTCTCAAACTCGTGAAGAAGCAAAAGTAGCCTTACTTTCTCGTAACTGGGAACTTGGTAACGTTAAAGGCATGCTAGAAAAAGCAGGTGAAGACGACGTTGCTCGCCCTGAATGGCTTGCACCAGATTTAGGTATTCGCGATGGTCAATACTACTTGTCAGAAGCACAAGCGAATGCAATTCTAGACCTTCGTTTACATAAGCTAACAGGTTTAGAACACGAGAAAATCTTAAATGAATATAAAGAGCTATTAGATCTAATCGCTGAGCTACTTTATATCCTTTCAACTCCTGAGCGTTTAATGGAAGTTATTCGTGAAGAACTTGTTGAAATTAAAGAAAACTTTGGCGATGAGCGTCGCACTGAAATTACTGCAGCTGCGCACGATATTAGTCTTGAAGACTTAATCACTGAAGAAGACGTTGTGGTAACACTATCACACGAAGGTTACGTTAAGTATCAACCGCTTTCTGATTACGAAGCGCAGCGTCGTGGCGGTAAAGGCAAGTCTGCAACTAAGATGAAAGATGAAGACTTTATTGAACGTCTGTTAGTTGCAAACACCCACGACACTATTTTATGTTTCTCTACGTCAGGTCGTTTATATTGGCTGAAAGTATATCAGTTACCATTAGCGAGCCGCGCGGCGCGTGGCAAGCCAATTGTTAACTTACTACCACTTGAAGCTGATGAGCGTATTACCACTATCTTACCAGTACGTGAGTATGAAGAAGATAAGTATGTATTAATGGCCACAGCGAACGGTACAGTTAAGAAAACTCCACTTACGGCATATAGTCGCCAGCGTGCTTCGGGCATCATCGCAATCAATCTAAACGAAGGCGATAGCTTGATTGGTGCTGATATCACTGATGGTACAAACGATATCATGCTATTTACCGATCACGGTAAAGTAGTACGCTTTAACGAAAAGCAACGTGATTCAGAAACAGGTGAAGTGAAACTTGACCCAGAAACAGGTGAAGAGTTACTAGCGTTACGCCCAATGGGCCGTACAGCGACAGGTGTACGCGGTATTAAGATGCCAGATGACGTGAAAGTTGTGTCACTTATTGTACCTAAGAACGATGGTCCGGTATTGACGATCACTGAAAATGGCTACGGTAAACGTACACTACTTGAAGATTACCCAGCGAAGAGCCGCGCAACACAAGGTGTTGTGTCGATTAAAGTATCTGAGCGTAATGGTAAAGTAGTTGGCGCGGTGCAAGTTGAAGATAATGATGAAATCATGATTATCTCTAACAAAGGTACATTAGTACGCACCCGTGTTAATGAAGTATCTACCGTTGGTCGTAATACACAAGGTGTTATTTTAATTCGTACAGCTGATGACGAACAAGTTGTTGGTTTACAGCGTATCGATGAAATTGAAGAGTCTCAATTCCTTTCTGAAGAAGGTGAAGATGAAGCAGTTTCAAGCGAAAGTAATGAAACACCAAATACAGATGAAAATAATTCAGAGCAACCAGCTGAATAGAAAAATATTCATCTTTATCATGCGGTAATTTGATATTTAATCAGTTACAGTATGAACAATGTTAAAAGCGGCTAACAGCCGCTTTTTTGTTTTCTAATTATGTACAAATGAGGTTTTGGGAATGAGTGTATATAATTTTTGTGCAGGGCCAGCAAGTTTGCCCCGAGCAGTATTAGAAAAAGCGCAAAAAGAGTTTTTAGATTGGCAAGGGCTTGGCGTTAATGTGATGGAAATAAGTCATCGCAGTAGCGAATTTATTGCGCTTGCTGAGCAAAGCGAACGTGATTTACGTGAGTTAATGAACATATCTGATGACTATGCCGTGTTATTTATGCACGGTGGTGGTCGCGGTCAGTTCGCTGCAGTACCGCAGAATCTTCATGTTGCAAACAAACAGGCTGTCTACATCAATAGTGGCATTTGGTCTGATGGCGCATTTAGCGAAGCACAAAAGTTTACTGATGCTATTGAAATTAATGTACGCGATGATAAAAACGGCGAGTTTAATTGTTTAACGCCTGAACTTTGGCCATTACCGAGCGATGCGTCATACATTCACTATTGCCCAAATGAAACAATCGACGGCATTGAAATTTTTGATACGGTAAAACACAGTGCACCAATCGTTGCTGATATGTCTTCAAACATTCTTTCGCGTGAAATTGACGTTAATCAGTTTGATTTGATCTATGCAGGCGCACAGAAAAATATCGGCCCATCAGGCCTTGCGATTGTTATTGTGAAAAAATCACTGCTTTCACGTGAAGGTACAGAGAAGCCGAGTATCTTTGATTACGCCTTAGAAGCTAAAAAAGAAAGCATGTATAACACGCCGCCAACGTATTCTTGGTATTTAGCTGCGGAAGTTTTTAAATGGTTAAAAGCACAGGGTGGCGTTGCCGCAATAGAACAACAAAATATCGAAAAAGCGGCATTACTTTATGACTTTATTGATAATAGCAAGTTTTATAAAAATACCGTTGCTCGTAACTTCCGTTCACGCATGAATGTGCCATTTTGGCTCAACGACGAATCACTGAACAAAGCCTTTTTAGCAGAGTCGAAACAAGCTGGTTTACTCGCCCTTGAAGGCCACCGTATGGTAGGTGGTATGCGTGCCAGTATTTACAATGCAATGCCAATTGACGGCATAAAAGCATTAGTAGACTTCATGCATAAGTTCGAACAGGAGCATAAGTAATGGAACAGTTACACTTAAAAGCGATTAAGCGTGTAAATGGCGAAGTCACGTTACCGGGCTCTAAGAGTTTATCTAACCGCATTCTATTACTAGCAGCACTATGTGAGGGCACAACGCAAGTAGAGAATCTTCTCGATAGCGATGACATTCGTCATATGCTTAAAGCGCTTAATGCTATGGGCGTTGAGGTATCGCTAAATGAAGATAAAACAATTGCCCAAGTTCATGGTAAAGGCGGCAATTTCGAAACGCCTTCTGAACCACTATTTTTAGGTAATGCAGGTACCGCATTTCGTCCACTTACCGCAGTATTAGCGACTTCCAATGGTGAGTATGATTTAATCGGCGAACCTCGCATGGAAGAAAGGCCAATTGGTCACCTTGTTGATGCGCTTCACGCATTAGATGCAGATATTAGCTACTTAAAAAATAAAGATTATCCGCCACTTAAAATCGTGGGTAATCAACTAGCCGGTGGTAAAGTAGAAATTGACGGTAGTATTTCGAGCCAATTTTTAACTGCACTGTTAATGGCGGCGCCGCTTTTTAAAAACAACACAGAAATCACGATAAAAGGTGAGCTTGTTTCAAAACCTTATATTGATATTACGTTAGGCGTAATGGCCAAATTTGGCGTTCGTGTTGAAAATAACGATTATCAATCATTTGTAGTGACCGGTAACCAGCAGTATCAATCGCCTGGTCGAATTATGGTTGAAGGTGACGCATCAAGTGCGTCTTACTTTGTTGCGGCGGCAGCGATTAACGGCGGCACAATTCGTATTAATGGTGTTGGCGCAGCAAGTGTGCAAGGCGATATTGGTTTTGCAAAAGTGATGGAGCAGGTGGGTGCAAAAATCGAATGGCATGACGATTATCTTGTTGTGTCTAAGGGGGAGCTTAAGGGCGTAGATATCGACGCCAATGCAATCCCAGATGCCGCGATGACACTCGCAACCGTTGCGCTTTTTGCAAAAGGTAAAACAGCGATACGCAACATTTATAACTGGCGAGTAAAAGAGACGGATCGTCTTTACGCGATGGCAACGGAGCTTAAAAAGCTCGGTGCAGAGGTGGTAGAAGGGCATGACTTTATTGAAGTAACCCCAACCGATAACATTCAACTTGCCGAAATAGACACCTATGATGATCACCGAATTGCCATGTGCTTTTCAATGGTGGCGGTAGGTGGTCATGATGTAATTATCAATGATCCTAAATGTACCTATAAAACATTTCCTACCTATTTTGAAACACTTGCAAGTGTGTCGGAATAATCGTCTAAAATAGAAATCACAGATTTTTCACCGTAAAGTAGCGATAATTTTTTAATTATCGCGTATACTGCGCGGCGATTTTAGTTTTGTACATTTTGGGAGGTTGTAATGTTGGGTAGTCAACCAGTAATTACAGTCGATGGACCAAGTGGTTCAGGTAAAGGAACCGTTTGCCGTTTATTAGCAAATAAGCTTGGATGGGACGTATTAGATAGTGGCGCGATTTATCGTGTTTTAGCGCTAGCAGCGAGCCACCATATGATAGCGCCAACAGACGAAGAAGCTTTATTGCCGTTAGCGGCTAATTTAGATGTGCAATTTGTGGTAGATAATGAAACCGGCAATGGTAAAATTATTTTAGAAGGTGAAGATGTTACCAAATCGATTCGTACTGAAGAGGTTGGTGGCATGGCATCTAAAATTGCCGCGTTGCCGAGTGTTCGCGAAGCGTTATTACGCCGCCAGCGTGCATTTAGAAGCGAATCAGGCTTAATTGCTGATGGTCGCGACATGGGCACTGTAGTGTTCCCTGATGCAGTGCTAAAAGTATATTTAACAGCATCAGCAGAAGAGCGTGCAAATCGCCGTTTTCTTGAGTTGAAGCAACGTGGTGTTGATGTTAAAATAGACAGCCTAGTTGCAGATATCAAAGCACGTGACGACCGCGATATGAATCGCCCAGTTGCTCCGCTTGTGCCTGCTGAAGATGCAATTGTTATAGACACTACCGAACTCGATGCAAATCAAGCATTTGAGCAAGTGGTGTCTTTGTGTATCGAAAAGAATTTAATTGGTTAACTCATAGGAAGAGTTAATTTTTACAACAACCCCACGCGGCAGGATAGCCAAATGGATATTTTATTTAGAGACTTATAATGTCAGAAAATTTTGCACAGTTATTTGAAGAAAGCCTAAAGGGTTTTGAAGCAGAACAAGGTTCAATCGTTAAAGGTACTGTTATTTCAATTGAAAACAACATCGTACTAGTAGACGCGGGTCTTAAGTCTGAAAGCGCAATCCCTGCTGAGCAATTCAAAAACACTGCTGGTGAATTAGAAGTAGCAGTTGGTGATGAAGTAGATGTTGCACTAGATGCAATCGAAGATGGTTTCGGTGAAACTATCCTTTCTCGTGAGAAAGCAAAGCGTCACGAAGCTTGGATCCGTCTTGAAAAAGCATGTGAAGAGCAAGAAACTGTTACTGGTATCATCAATGGTAAGGTTAAAGGCGGTTTCACTGTTGAAGTTGACACTATCCGTGCATTCTTACCAGGTTCACTAGTTGACGTGCGCCCAGTACGCGACACAGCTCACCTTGAAGGTAAAGAGTTAGAATTCAAAGTTATCAAGCTTGACCAGAAGCGTAACAACGTTGTTGTTTCTCGTCGTGCTGTAATCGAGTCAGAAAACTCACAAGAGCGTGAAGAACTTCTACAAAACCTTGTTGAAGGTCAAGAAGTTAAAGGTATCATCAAGAACCTTACTGACTACGGTGCATTCGTTGATTTAGGTGGTGTTGACGGTCTTCTACACATCACTGATATGGCTTGGAAACGCGTTAAGCACCCAAGCGAAATCGTTAACGTTGGTGACGAAATCTTAGTTAAAGTACTTAAGTTCGACAAAGATAAAACACGTGTTTCTCTAGGTCTTAAGCAGCTTGGCGAAGATCCATGGGCAGCTATCGCTGGTCGTTACCCAGAAGGTTCTAAGCTTTCTGGTCGTGTAACTAACCTTACTGACTACGGTTGTTTCGTTGAAATCGAAGAAGGCGTAGAAGGTCTAGTACACGTTTCTGAAATGGATTGGACTAACAAGAACATCCACCCTTCAAAAGTTGTTAACTTAGGTGACACTGTAGAAGTTATGGTTCTTGAAATCGACGAAGAGCGTCGTCGTATTTCTCTAGGTCTTAAGCAATGTAAAGCTAACCCATGGCAAGAATTTGCTCGTCTACAAAACAAAGGCGACCAAGTTACTGGTAAGATCAAGTCAATCACTGACTTCGGTATCTTCATCGGCCTAGAAGGCGGCATTGACGGTCTAGTTCACCTTTCAGACATTTCTTGGAACACGCCAGGCGAAGAAGCTGTACGTGAATTCAAGAAAGGCGACGAAATCACAGCTATCGTTTTACAAGTTGACCCAGAGCGTGAGCGTATCTCTCTAGGCGTTAAGCAAATCGAAGCTGATCCTTTCAATAACTACCTGGACGCAAACAAAAAAGGTGCTATTGTTAAAGGTAAAGTAACTGAAGTTGACGCTAAAGGCGCTACAGTTGAACTTATCGAAGGTGTTGAAGGTTACATCCGTGTAGCTGACGTAGCAGTTGAGCGTACTGAAGACGCTTCAACAGTTCTTTCTGTAGGTGACGAAGTAGAAGCTAAGTTTGTTGGTGTTGATCGCAAGAACCGCGCAATCAGCCTTTCAATCAAAGCAATTTCAGAAGCTGAAGAGAAAGAAGCGCTAGATAAGCTTAAGAAAGAAGAGCCACAGTTCGAAAACGCTATGGCAGCAGCTTTCAAAAATGCTCAAAAAGACTAATTAGTCGACTTGGAAGAGCAGCTTAATAGCTGCTCTTCCTATTACAATTATAAAGGGTACTTACATGACAAAATCAGAACTGATTGAAAAACTTGCTGAACAGCACGCAAATATTCCAGCGAAAGATGTAGAAAATGCAGTAAAAGAAGTGTTAGAACTTATGGCTGATTCTTTATCAAGTTCAGATAGAATTGAAATCCGTGGTTTTGGCAGTTTCTCTCTACATTATCGTGCACCACGTGTTGGTCGTAACCCAAAAACGGGTGATAAAGTAGAATTGCAGGGCAAATACGTACCTCACTTTAAGCCAGGAAAAGAACTGCGCGACCGCGTGAATGCAAGTATTGCATAATTTGAGGCTGTTTTGACCAAAATTCTCAAAGTAACTTTTCTCCTGTGCTTGCTATTTGTTTTATTTGTATTGGGGTCGCAAAACCCTCATCTGGTAAAAATTAATTTTATAATAGCAAGTGCAGAAATCCCTCTTGCTTTCATAATAAGTATTTGTTGTGCTTTAGGCCTATTTTTAGGTATTGCACTCAGTACAATTCTATTGTCAAAAGCTAAACTGCAAAACCGTCGTTTAAGAAGACAAAATCAGAAGCTTACTTCTCAAAGTCATGGATAGTTAATGATCGAATTGCTGTTTTTGTTGTTACCAGTAGCGGCAGCTTACGGTTATATCATGGGTAAAAACAATGCTAATAATGAAGCCCAACAACAAAACCAAGAAATTATTAATGAGTATAGTAAAGGTTTAAAGTTCTTACTTGACCGTGAAGAAGACCAAGGCTTAGAACACCTAATTGGTTTACTAGAAATTTCAGCAAATTCTGTTGAACATTATTTAACGCTCGCAACATTATTCCGTCGACGTGGTGAGTTAGACCGCGCAATTAAAGTACACGAATTACTGTTAAAACATGACGGCCTTTCATTAGAGCAAAAAAAACATGTTCTTTATGAACTTGCGCAAGATTATATGATAGCTGGATTGCTTGACCGCGCAGAAGAAAACCTTGTTTATCTGCTCTCATTAAAAGATAACAACGCGCTATGTCAGTTGATGCTATTGTATTTGCAAAGTCATGATTGGGATAAAGGCATTGCACTATTTCAATCTCACGAGTCCGACTTTAACACCAGCCAATTAAAGAAAACAATCGCTAATTTTTATTGCGAAAAGGCGATTCAAGACAAAGACTTAAAACCTCTTGATGTCGTAACGGAACTGACACAAGATCTCGTTAGACCAAAGTACATGCTTGGCGAAAAAGCATTTGATGATGGTGATTTTCTTCAAGCGATTAAATACTGGGGCAGTTTACTCGATAAAAATATCGCATTCGCACCAATTTTTTTAGATAGATTAGAAGTAAGCTACGAAAAGCTTAACTTACAAGATAATTATTTTTCTCATCTTTCTAAGCATTTAAAAAGCGATAGTGTACTTATAAAAATACATTATTGTAAAAGCCTTATGGCCCAAGGTAAGGTTGATGAAGCGAGAAACTATATTACACAAGTTTTGCGTAAGCAGCCCAATATTAGGGGCTTTAGTTACTTATTAATGTTGATGTCTGAACAAAGCCAAGACATTAAAACAGTATTAACGGAAATAAATAATCTAGTCCAAGACTACATCGCCACAAAATCATTGTATCAATGTAACCATTGTGGCTTTACAAGTAAAAAAATGTATTGGTTTTGTCCTTCTTGTAAACATGTTGAGTCATTGGTGCCATTGAGTGGCGTAGACGGGTTTTAAACAAAACACATAATATGTTATTCCTTTTTTTGAGTTAGGATTTATTAATGAACCACGATGCCAAAGTATTAATTGCATTAGATTACGCAGATGAAAGCGCCGCGTTAGATTTTGTAAAACGCGTTTCACCACAAGATTGCCGCTTAAAAGTGGGCAAAGAAATGTTTACGTATTTTGGCCCTCAATTTGTGAAGAAGTTGATTGATTTAGGCTTTGATGTATTTCTAGATTTAAAATTTCACGATATTCCAAATACAGTTGCAAAAGCAGTTGCTGCAGCGGCGGAATTAGGCGTTTGGATGGTCAATGTACATGCCAGTGGCGGCCCAGAAATGATGCGCAAAGCCAAACAAGCACTTGAAAAGTATGGTGATGACGCACCATTGCTGATCGCAGTAACAATACTAACATCAATGGACGAAGCAGAATTAAAACGCTTAGGTGTTGATAAAACACCAAACGAACAAGTTCAGTTTTTAGCGAAATTAGCAAAAGATGCAGGCCTTGATGGGGTAGTGTGTTCAGCTCAAGAAGCGTCGGTATTAAAGTCGACTTTGGGTAGCGAATTCAAGCTAGTCACTCCAGGTATTCGACCTGCAGGTTCTGATAAAGGCGATCAAAAACGCATTATGACACCACGAGACGCAATTGATGCCGGTAGTGATTACCTTGTTATTGGTCGCCCAATTACCCAATCTCCTGATCCACAAGCTACTTTAATTGAAATAAATAACACTTTAAGTTAACCTGATTAAAGTAGTTGCACTAATGTAAATTAAGGCATTAGTGCATTCCCGTTTGAAGCTAAAAAGAATAAGAAGAGTAGTACTTCATGCGTTTTATTTTTGTAATTGCTGCTATTGTTGCAGCCTACCTAGGTTATCAACATTACGATAACGAAACACGCCAAAATGCGTTTATAGATATACTAGATACCATTAATCACCAGCCAATTAATCAATTTGAATTAAAGCTTTCATTAAATACGCAAGTTGAAGCTCGTTGCCAAGCAATTGGTAAAAACGAAACTGATTTAGCAAAAATGAAAGAGTGCTTGAATTTAATTGAAACATATAAAGACGAATGCGAGCTGCAAATTTTCCGTTTAGCGCCTATCGAGTTCGAAGACGGTAATGAGGCATTAGATTATGGCAAACGTTATCAGAAATGTGTTTATAGTAATCAATTTGCTGATCTCGTAGATTCAACAAATCATTTATAGAAAAAGGCACGCAATGTGCCTTTTTTATTTAACTAACGTAATCTTAGTCGCGGCAAGATCAATCTTACCTTCCTTAAACAAATGCCCTATAGCACGTTTAAAGTTTGCTTTACTGCAACCAAATGCTTTTTTGATGGCGATTGGATCTGACTTATCACCTAAATGAATAACACCATTTTCCTGTGTTAACTTATCGTAAATTACATCAGATAGTTCATTTGAACCTGCGACGCCAGGCTTACTTAAACGAATATCTAATTTGCCATCTTCACGTAATTTTGCGACATAAGCTTGCAGCTTTTGACCAATAAATAGAGGTTTAAAAACTTGGTCAGTAAACACCATGCCCCAGTATTCATTATTCACAATTACTTTAAAACCAAGATCTGTGCGACCAGCAACAATAATGGATACTTCTTGAGACTTTTTAAAGCCTGTTGCTTCTTGTTTAACAAATTTGTTTAGGTTTGATGAACCACATAAACGCTGTGATGCTTTGTCCAAATAAAGGTGTACTAAGTATGAACGTGACAACTCAAATTTTGGACGCTGCTCGTTGTAAGGCACCAGTAACTCTTTGCCAATGCCCATATCAACGAACGCACCAATGGCATTAATTGATGTGACTTGGAGTAGGGCAAAGTCACCTAATTGTGCTATTGGGGTTTTGGTTGTTGCGGTTAAGTTTCCTTGCTCCTCAAATACAAATACTTCAATCACTTGTTTTACTGCTAAGCCATTGGGCATTTCTTCTTTTTTAAGAAAAACTTCACCATTACCGCTGTCATCTGTTAAATACGCACCTTCATACGCAATTTCGTTAACAACTAAACTATTCATTTTACCAAGTTGAATTGTCATTATTCTTCATCCTTTTTTGGGCGACGCTTTAACGGTGCAACACCATCAACATCAAACGGTGCCGGAATAGCCTTTGCAGTTTTGGCTTTATTTGGCTTTTTGAATGGTTTTTTATGTTTGCTTGTTTTTTGATTGACGGATTTTGCTTTAACATTCTGTTTTGGTTGATGTGTTTTTTCTTTAAACCCTTTAAATTTACCTACTAAGCCATCAATTTCTGAAAAACCAATACG
This sequence comes from Pseudoalteromonas sp. NS-SX12, assembly GCF_057367955.1. Taxonomy (NCBI): domain Bacteria; kingdom Pseudomonadati; phylum Pseudomonadota; class Gammaproteobacteria; order Alteromonadales; family Pseudoalteromonadaceae; genus Pseudoalteromonas; species Pseudoalteromonas sp. NS-SX12. The sequence goes on from NZ_CM170634.1 coordinate 2,437,008, forward strand.
CTTAGATAAGTAACTTTCAATTGCTTTAAAACTCTGCCAATCTTTTGCACTTACTAAAGACAATGCGTTGCCTTTAAAGCCAGCGCGTCCGGTGCGACCGATACGGTGCACATATTCTTCAGCTTGCTTCGGTAAGTCGAAATTAATAACTTGCGATACATTGAGCAAATCTAGACCACGAGATGCAACATCTGTCGTCACTAAGATTTGTGCTTGGCCACGAGAAAACACATCCATAATAGAATTACGTTTGCTTTGATTCATATCACCCGATAACGCAAGCGTTTTATAGCCTTCTTGCTCTAAGATTTCGGATAACTTTACTGTGTCATCACGGGTTGCGGTGAACACGATTTGTTGGCCGGATTCAGCGCTTTTTGTTGCGGCGATTAATAGCGCAATCTTGTGATCTAAGTGATCCGCTAAGAAAAACTTTTGCGTAATGTCGTTGTGTTCTTGTGTACTGGCATCAATGGTTACGCGTTTTGGATTCTTAAGTAAATTACGCGAAAGCGCATCTACTTCGGCATGCTCTAATGTAGCCGAGAAAAATAAAGTTTGGCGTAAACGGTGATTTGCCGCAGTGTTTATTTTTTCGATTTGTTCTTTAAAACCAAGCTCTAATACACGGTCCGCTTCGTCAAGAATCAATAATTCAAGACCTTCTAAGTAGAAATTACGGTCATCAAGGTGGTCAACTAGTCGACCTGGTGTTGCAACAACAAATTGTGGGTCTTTAGAAAGCGCTTTAACTTGGTCGTTATAATTATCACCGCCAACAATTTTTGTCGCTTTTAATCCTGTGCCTGCAATAATCAAGGTTAACTGTTTATACACTTGATTCGCCAATTCACGTGTCGGCGTAATGATTAACGCACGCGGATCACGTTTACTTAACGCTTTTTGCTTACTTAAGCGTGTAATTGCAGGTAATAGAAATGCAAATGTTTTGCCCGAACCTGTTTTTGATTGGGCAAGTAAATCGTGTCCAGCAATGGCAACAGGAACTGCTTGTTGCTGAATATCCGTCGGCGTAGTAATACCAATGTGTGAAAGTTGACTTGCAATTCGCTTATCAACACCTAAATCTTCAAAGGACAAATGTGTCTCTCCACTCAATGTGTTTGTGGCATAAAATAAAGCGAGCATTTTACATGAAAGACAAAAACATAGCTAATTAGCGATGGTTTTGTGTGCAAAATATAGACAATAGAATTGAACAGCACAAAGTTTCTGATACAATAGCGACCCATTTTGGCGCCGGAATTACGCTCCGGTTAGTATTTAAAGCTAAACATTAGGAAAATTATGTCTCAACAATACGTCGTGTGTGCCCTTTATAAATTTGTTTCTTTACCTAACTATAAAGAAATTCGTCAACCTTTACTTAATACTATGGAACAACATAATGTGCGCGGTACATTATTGTTAGCTGAAGAGGGTATTAACGGAACGGTTGCCGCAAAGCGCGAGGGTATCGATGCATTATTAGCGTGGTTAGATAAGCAACCAGGACTTGATAATATTGTATCGAAAGAATCGTTTGATGACGAATGTCCGTTTTACCGCACCAAGGTAAAACTTAAGAAAGAAATCGTTACTATGGGTGTACAAGGCATTGACCCTAAAGAAGTTGTTGGTACTTACGTAAAACCAAAAGACTGGAATGCACTTATTTCAGACCCTGATGTTGTGCTAGTTGATACACGTAATGATTACGAAATCGAAATTGGTACTTTTGAAAATGCCGTTGATCCAAAAACCAAAACATTCCGCGAGTTTCCCCAATGGGCTGAGAAAAACCTCGACCCAAGCAAAAATAAAAAAGTAGCAATGTTCTGTACCGGTGGCATTCGCTGCGAAAAATCAACAGCTTATATGAAAGAGCAGGGCTTTGAAGAAGTTTATCACCTTGAAGGCGGTATTCTTAAGTACTTAGAAGAAGTACCAAAAGAAGACACCATGTGGAAAGGCGAGTGTTTTGTATTTGATAATCGCGTTGCTGTAGACCACGACTTAAATAAAGGCTCATACGATCAGTGTCATGCGTGTCGTATGCCTATTACCGAAGAAGAAAAGCAACTTGAAGCTTATCAAGAAGGCTTATCATGTCATCATTGTATCGATACAGTAAGTGACGAGCAACGTGAGCGTTTTGCAGAGCGTCAAAAACAAATTGAGCTAGCAAAAGCACGCGGAGAAGGCCACATTGGTAACGAAGCACAAGAAGCTATCATCAAACGTAAAGCTGAAAAAGCCGCGCGTAAAAAGGCACAATCTGAAAAAGCTTCATAACAATATAAAAACGTTGTTTTACATTAAAATCCGATGGCGTGTAGTCATCGGATTTTTTTATTCTTTCAATAAACACTACTCAATAATAAACGCAAAAAAACACATGAGATAAGGCTATAAAAAATAGGGGGTTTTTAGTAATATTTATTTTCTTTCCTTAAAGCACCTTCCTGTAAAAAAGTGAGTACTGGTAACAAATAAACTATGGGATTATAAAATTCTTATCTATTGATGAGCATTCAGTAAAAACATGGCCTGATATTTGTAAATTAACATACGTATTTAACTGTTCGCACAGCGAACAACATAAAGGTTAAGGGATTATTATGTTGTTATTTAGCACATCATCAACCAACGCAGATCACAAGATTAAGCAACCAAACCACAACAACAACGTTAATGAAAATAAAACTGGCAAGGAAATGCCGTTAGCTGATGAAAATTCGGCAACATTTAGCCACGCATTGACAAAAGAAATGCCCAGTCAGACTGCATCTGAAACATCACAAAAGTATCAAAATAAAAGCATGTTCGAATCAGAGCGCAACGCGAGTTTTTTAAAAAAAATTCAAGAAGCGATTTTAATGCAACGACTCGGCGTCGATCTTGAAAAAGTGAAACAGTTGAAAGAAAAAATAGCCGAACTTGAAAGCATGCTCGAAACGGGTGACATTAGCCAAGAAGATTTTCAAAAACAAGTTTTAGCATTAGAAGAAATGATCGCTGAAGAATATCAAAAAGGCCAAGAACGACGGCAAGAAAAGGAATTAAAACAAGCCAATGAGACCCAAAATACCAACGACGAATCGTTAACTTCTTAGCTTAGCTGGTTGTGTTATTTCTGCTTACTAAAAATTTTCGTCACAGTTACTCATTTTTAAGTCGAAATACCATATCGCGAGTGAAATTGTTAATGTTATTCATGAGGGAATATAATTTCCTCATTTATTAGCGTACATACTTAAATTGTACATTAAGTATAAGAAAAATATTCAAGTAGATGTTAGTTTAAATAGCGTGCGTAATGCTTTGAAATATAAGGCACTAACAAACAACACACATATCGTTGTTAACGAGTTATTTAAACGCATAGTAATACATCATTTTAAAATAAGAAATTAACGCATTCACAGCCCACATAAATAAGCACTTCCAATTATTAGACACATGTATTTAAATATATTTTGTGTTTTTGCAGATAGATCTGGTTGATTTCTTCCATATCATTCAAGTTTTATGTTTAAAATCTAATTAATTACAAATTTAAAATCTAGCAAAGATTAATTTATTAAGGTGTGAGATGAATTATTAAGTTAAATCATGGATTGAAAGTAATGAATGCAACTTAACTAAGTAAAGTAATTAAATAAAAAAATGCCCATAATGTATAGTATGTGATTGAAGAGGAAATGATAGTTTCCTCTTTTTTATTAGAGAGTTAAATAAATATTTAAATATGTCAAAGTGACATTTATATGTGTAACGCCCATTGTTGATGCGCTTGTTAGGGTTACAGTAATGGCTCGCCAAATTCATCAACTTTATTGCCCCATTTATCCATCATTGTGCCGCAGCTATCGCAAGTCCAGCCCCCGTAAAATTTTTGATATTGATTTTTGGGCAGCCTAATTATTGGCATTTGTTTATTACAGGTAGGACAATTCACTCTGTTTTTCAGATTTATACCGTGTTTAGACTTTTTAGCACTCTCCACTTTAAAGTAGAGGTACAAGCCCAAGATTGGAACTAGTGGAGTAACTATAATCGTCAAATACAATCTTGTAACCCTAACTTTTAAATAAGGGGCGCAGGCGCGTGGGCTAAAATGCGAAGCAGCCCACGTGTATGCGTCCCAGCTAACGAAGTGAGTGACTTAATTTTTTTGTTAGGTGGCATTGTTTCCTCGAAGATACACACCAATGTGGTCGCCCGAATACTTATGATTTTTAAAGTTACCACGTTTTACAATTGGGACAGAGCCTAAAGTGCTGGTTATTTTTTGTTGAAGCTTCGGTGTATTGAAACTTGATTTTTTTGGAACAACTATGAGTGGCGTGAATAAGAAATGAGAGAAGTCTTGATTGCCACTTACTACGGTATATCCACTTTTTTCTAATTTGATTCTTAGGTTAGTTAACTTTGCTTCGCTAACTCCATCTGAGTGGAGGTGAATAGTAGGTCTAGCGACTGACGTGCACCCAGCTAACACAATAACAATAAATGACAGTAGTACCGTTTTCATCCCTGACACCTAACGCTAAGCTAAGCGGAAAAATGCAGTGGGCTATAATGTGCGAGGCACGAGCGCTAGCCAACTGTAATTTTTCCGTTTAAGCGCCTTGTTTTACTTTTAATTACACATAACTGACATTGTTATTATCTAGTTTTATGTACTTCTGTTTTTGAAGCTCTTTAATAATTTTATCAACATCAGAGTCAGAAATACCGCCTTGAAACTGAAACATTGATTTAATAGAGTTTGTCAAAGACTTAACCTTTACGGGCTTTAACTTTGATAGTCGCTCCGTAACATAAGAAATAGTATCTACTTCAGCTTCTTCAACTATTTTTTGAGGTGCTTTCTTTGTAGGAGGCTCTGCTCGTTTTTGAGGGTTAGAATTTTCCTCTTCTTTACGCGCAGTTTGAATTAGTAGCTGAGCAAGTCGGAGTTTATCTCTGTAATCCAACTGCTCACATGCTAACGCAATAACATCGTAGTTCATTAATACTTCCTTTTATTTATACGTGCCAAAATTCGATAAAAATATAACGCTTTGCTAATGGGCAAATTACAAATTTGCTAAACTGCGCGTAGCGCAAGCAGACTGTAATTTGTCCTGTTGAGTAACTTGTTATACGTGATATTAATTACCTCGACCAAAATCGTTCATAATTGAAACTATATCAGTACACTCAACATCATTAAAGTTTAGTGATACTTCCTTGTTTGGGTTTGCAAATTCATTTATATCTAATGTTGCGTCACAGAGAATATTTATAACAGTAACAGCATCGGACATTGGTGTATCTGTAATAATTACAGTAGCCTTTTTGGATTGAGCAAATACAGAAGTAACAAAACTTAATACTAAAATTGAGGCTAGTAATAATTTTTTCATAGTGCATCCTTGTAAATAGAGTAATTAAACGTATAACGCCCGGCGCCAGCCAAGCTTTAGACGTCCATTCATTAATGCGTTTGTTATATGGCATTTACCTTAGATTTGAATTTAACGGGTTGCCATTTTTTATTAATGTAATGAGTTTTGAGCAATGTTGAGTTTTATCTTTATTCTCAGCATTCCAAAATAACCTTTTTTGCATTTTTAATAAGTGATCATATTCTGTTGATTTAGCTTTAACTCTATCAAGTAACCAGTCATGCTCGGCTAACCAGTTTGTAATTTCAGTTGGGTTACCACAAGGAATTACAGATGTTTCAATTATCGATAGCATCCAGGCTCCACCAGTACCCACTTTTTCACATTTTCCAGACTCAGTATCACAAATTTCATTTGCGTCCTTTTGAGTGACTTGTGAAGTTGCTTTGCTCCTAACAAATTTAACGATTTTATTTGTAGAAAAGTCATAATGAATTACCCCATTTTTATAAGATTGATCCATTACCGATTTACTATTACGAAATGTAGAACGATGCTTTAATTTAAACTCAAATAATCCAGGTTTTATGTTTAATCCACTTTTCTCTAAATAATAGTCATATGCTTCATCACCTTTTTCTTTTAAAAAAGATAAAGTAGCAATGTACGCTTTTCTCTCAAGTTCAGACTCAGCCTCGTAAGACCCGAAGAATGTATACCCATCAGGCGGCCCTATCGTAACTGTTTTAGCTTCAGTTTGAATTGATAACAAAGCTAGAATTATAAGTATAAATTTCATGAGCAACTTAACGCCTTACTAATGGGCGCATAAATGCTTGGCTAAAATTAGCGACGAAGGAGCGCAAGCCAAGCGTTTTGCGTCCTTTTGAGTAACTTGTTAGGTTGCCATTTTTACTGCTGACAAACCTAGTAAAGCAAGACTAAATACTATTAGTACCAGAATACTTTTAATACCAATACCATATTTAAGTTCGTAAAAGCGCCAATACTCAAAAAAGCGTTCACGCCCTTTAGGTAAAGTAACTAGAGTCACAATAAAACAAGGTATGGCAACCATTGACCCGAAAGCAAATCCTACAACCCAAAGGCCAAAAGCATCTAACTCACTTTCGTTAAAATATAGTAATGGAAAAGCAATACCAAGAAGCGAAGACCACTGAGTAATCACTTCCAGTAAGTTATTTCTTTTTTTTAGTTCTTCAGCAGAGAATTTATTGAATCGTGATTTTTCTGAAGGTGGAAATGCAAGTCCCCACACCACGATTATTAGCGGTGTAGCTATTGCTGAAATAACAAAAATACTGATTCCGTTCACTGAAACTCCGAAGGCAACCTAACGCCCTGTTAACAGGCTAAATATAGTTGGCTAGAATAAGCGACGAAGGAGCAAAAGCCAACTGTATTTTGTCCTTGCTAAACAGCTTGTTATGTGTTTTTGAAAAACTTCTCATTTGGGTGTTTTGGCTTGTTTTTCATTTCTTCCATATGCAGCTTTTGTTGCTCCTTAAGAGCTTGGATATGTGCGCGACAAGCTTGGCAACGAACTGCTATAGAGTTAATAGTTTTGCCAAGCTCTTCATACCAATACTTCTGCTGTTCCGCGCTCCAAACCTGATCTTTGCCACAATCCCTACATTTGTACTCTTGATCATAATAGTAATCTGGAGGTGAAGAGTATGTATTGTCATTAACTCCCCATTTTTCTTTATCTGCGGGAAGTCTTAAAGCATCTTTGTTTTTTGGTCTATTACGTCTACCCAATGCTCAACTCCTGTACGAACACATAACGCCAAGTTAAGCGGCGCAGCAGCGCAACGAACTTGAACTTATTGTTATAAAGCAATTGCACCTTTCATTTGAAAACATTCAGAATATTCATGAAATGACTTGTATACACGTTTGGTAAGCATTGCTTGTCCTGTTAGAACTGAGCCAAACACTGCTACTAAACCATTAACACCATTTGACGCTTTAAGTGCTTGCTCAAGTATTTCAATGGGATATCCTTTACTATGACGATCTATAGCATGTAAACCTCCATGAACATAAGAACTTAACGGTTTCCACGAATATTCTTTGAATTCAATAATTGGACCAACTGCATTTTTCGGAGCTTTTTTCTCAAGCTGACTGATCATCTCACTCAGCATTGGTAAGTTATTTGCCCTTTTCTGGTTTTCTTCATTCAGTTCAGCTGTTAACTTACTGACAGATAAATCAGAAGCTGCGTATAGAACCCACATACCACGAACCAAACTTTCAAACTGAAGGCGTAATAGCCCAATTGCTGAAGTGAAATTCCTTGAGGCAAGCAAAATTTTAAAACTCTCCGCGTGCTCAAGTGAAACACTACACATTATTTTACTTACTTTAATTCTCTCAGAGTTGTCATAAAGAGGGTGACTAAGGACATGTATGACAAAGTCTTCATATTCTGAAGACCTTAATAATAACTTATCTATGACGTGTTTCCTTTTGCTTTATAACAGTTTATTAAGAGGCAAGTTACCTCTTTTTCTACCGCAACATCGCCTGTTTACATTCTAAAGCAATTTATAACACTAATAATTAATTGTTACTAGTCATATAGTTATTTGAAAATTAACATTTTATAAGTTGAGGAAAACAGGCAAATTGCCTGTTAATTCTATTAAGGGGGAACTAATCATTAAGAAGTGGAATAGTCATATTCCCTTTAATTTTCAATAACTAACATTATATCTTCGAAGTGTCATTTTGGAATTTATCTTGCCGCTTTTGCCTTATTACATGCCTCATCTCGTATTGATTTGTTTTTAGCATTGTTTTGTTGCATGTATCGTAAAATTGCTGTGCTACAAGCTTTTTCTAATTCTTGATTCCCTTGGCCAGATGAAAAAGAAACTTGCGCTATAACAGGTTTGTAGTTTAGAGATGCGTTGCAATACATGTTCTTTGTTTTAACGTATCGCCAGCCTTTTTCTGGGTTTTTTTCTAAGTGTTGGCAAATATCATTGAATAGTGATTTAGCGCTGACAGTACAACTAGAATAATTTGTGTAATCTTGTTTTTTGTTAGAACAAACTGATTTGGGTTTAAGTTTCCAAAGGTGATAAGAATAAGAAATATTATGACCTTGATATTGTACGGTTTTGGTTTTCATATCAGCACCGTAAATATCACTGAAATGATCGTGAACTGAGTCGGTATAGAGCTGTAAAAGTGAGCTAACAGAAAATATTAATAAATCCATTTAAATGCTGAATAAGTTAGGTAAGCATATACCTAACTTAAATGATATTAGCCTGTTTTTCTAGCTAATTTAGCCACTATATCCAATAGTGCGTCTTGTATATCATCACTGTTTGATAGTTGTTCTAATTCAGAGATCCTTTTCCTTGCATTTTTAAGTTGCTCTGTTGCTCTATGTGCAGCCCATTTGTAATTATGCACATAAGCTAAATCACCCGAAGTAACTTTACCGTAAGGGGAGTGCATCACACCGTCTTTATCGATATAGGCATCATCCCAGCCATGCGAATTGGGTAAATATCCTCGATACATAACGTCAGTCAGTATTCTTACAGTTCCACATACACGGCCAGTCTCGATATAACGCCTTATTTGCCTTGGTGATTTACCAAGCTTTTTAGATGCTAATTCGTAATCAGTGCCGAATAGTGAATAGAATTGACTTTCAAAGTCTGCCTTAACCATTGTTAACTCCTTATATTTCAGTGGTTAAGGGGTTGAATTATTGTTTTCATAAGATTGTATGCAATTACATTTGAGTGCTGTGGTGAACAGGGTGTTTACGTGCCCATACGGTAAAATTTTTGCTCCCCCCCTATTAGTATTAGGGGGGAGGGCTGATACATCCGAGTTAAATTTATACATTGTTTTGGTTTAGCAGGGGGCGAACCAGCCACTTTTATACAAGTGTTGCTGGTTTTGCCCTTGTCGATTTGATGTACGGGTATTGATATGTGGCATGTTGGTTTTGCATCAGGGGCAAGCCCCTAATAACCCCAAAAGAGTGAAATTAAGCTTTATCGTTATCAGATGATGCTCTAGGTTGCACCCTAACCCAAGAATCAGCGCAAACGCCTAGATAAACCCAGAGTATTATAATGACAGTCCAGAACGGGTGATTGCTAACGAAATTAATTATTGGATATGTTAATTCATGCAAGGTCATTAATATTTACCTTTGGATATAGATTCCAAGAGTTTACGTAATAAGAACGTTAATCCATCGTACATAAACAGGCCCATTAAAACAGCCAGCATTATCTCAAAGATGGTTAGCGGCAAAATTATCTCTACAATTTGTTTATCAGTCATATTAATCCTTATGGCTTGTTAGCTCGTTACGCTCAGACTTCGCTTGACTCGCTACCAATGCCAAACGGTTGTAATTCTATTGATGATTTACTAGGTTCTTGTGTTTGGCTGTCTACTGGCCTTGGGTTGCATAAGGCTCGATACTCGTATTTTTGAGACTGTAAGAGTACATTGCATTCGTTTATGTACTTTGTGTTTATACCCATTCCAAGTAGCTCGGTATTTGTGATTGATACGGAACCAAAATCAGGCGTTAGTAATTCAAAAATGATATGTCTTGAAAACGCTGCACCATCTTTTTTTGTGACGATGCCAGAAACAAATACATGTTTAGCGTTGTATGGGAGCTCTAAAAGAACATTAGAGCTAGTAGATACCTGATTGTTATCATCACGATTACTAACAACAGGAGTCTTGTAAGTACTTTCGACAGGAACTTGCGTGGCTTGGCCGTTATCCTCCACAGGGCTTTTATCGGCAAAGAAATACCATAGTAGAAAGCCGACACAACAAATGAATAAAAGGGAAACAATAAACAACTGCGGACTGAGAAGAAAATTTTTACCTTTTCCTTGCGTAATACTTCCGGTAGCGGTTGATTTGTAGCACTTGTGGACATCCAACGGGATTTTCTTCCAGTTGATTGTTTCATTTTTGTTTGGTTTTTTGCCGTCGAACTTGGGATTGTGTTCGTGGATTCTCGGACGTCGGTAGTAGTAAGGGATTTTTGCAAGTCCATCAAAGTACTTGTGTGCGTAGGCATATTCAGTGACGGCTCTAATATATTTGTGGACACTCCCGATATCGGGCGTACAACAGAGGATATCCCAGTTGTACTTACGGTGTCGCATGTAGGATTCTTTGAGTGTTTTTGGGTATATAACGTGGCCATGTTCATTAAACCTTTCTATTCCTAAATCATCGGTATCAGCTTCTGTTAAATCTTCGGGTTTGATTTCCTCCAGCTTTTTCATGTGATAATCGTACATATAATCAGGTAAGACGTTCTTATAGTTCGATATATGTTTATAGTCACAGGATTCAGGCTTGAAACGCGATTCAGTCGGATAAATGTCTTGTACTTCGTCCATGACAATTAGCGCGCCAACTGGCATCCAGTGAAACCAATTGCGCCATAGCATTTCGCCAACATCGTTTTGTGATGATAAGCGCCATAACTGAGCTGATTCTGGAAACGTTTCACCAAGTTCATGCTCGATTGTTTCGAGTGGTAAAATCCCCTCTATGTTCGTTACAACTAAACGGCCTTTACGTAAAGCAGGGATAACTTCGAACCAAGTTGCTGATGCTGTTTTGAAAGAACCTGGGGCACCATGAAAAAGAAACGTACTCATTACACTATCCTTAGAATAAATCGGGTGACTAGGGCATTAAGATAAATGTTCAAACCATCAAAGAAGCGTGAATCAACAAGCGCGGCTTTTACGTCTTGTGGGAGTGCATTAGCAAGGTTTGCTATCTGAGAACCAACTTGAAAACTTTCTAGTATTTGCTTAGCTACAAACCACGCAAACTTGATGCTTTCTAGTTTCATTTCAAAATAAAACTTAACCGCCCAAACAGTAATATACGCCCAAAACCTATCTATAAAACTTGGTAAGTCATCATCAAAGAATGACCAAAAATCGCTAAAGAAGTCACCCTGCATTTGAGCAACCCCTTGCTCACCTGTGTAGGTGTCTGCAAATGCAAAACACGGTATTAGTATTAAAACAAGCAATAAAAACCTAAGCACGAACACCCCCTAAAACGGCATATAAAGCGAGACAAGAAAAGACAAACAAAACAACAGGGCCAAGTGACTGCCAGAACGTAGCAAAGCGGCCTAAGCCATAGTCGATAGATTGACCTTTGAGCACCATCGTTCTTTCTTCATACGTGCCTGTTGCATTTATTTGTATGTCGAACATACCTTTAATTTCTGATTGAATTTGTGAGTAGTAATCTTTTAAATCTGTTTGCACTTGAACGCTTTCTGCTTCTAAAGATGCTAAGTTTGTTGAGCTAAACAAATCATTTAAGCCACCTGTTTTGCGGTTTGCAGTAGCTGTTATTTGAGAATTATCACAAGAATCACCAGAGCAAGGTTCTGAATTATCAGCGGGCAAATTATCAACTTTTCTATTTAATGACCCTATACCATCCCTAATCTCGGCAAGTAGGCCAGTTTGGTCTTGCTCTGCACCTAATGCGCGACCTGTTGAATCGACGATTTCGGTTAGATATGAATTTGTATTGTCTATGTTGTCTTTAATCAGAACCAAATGCTCAGAGTTAGTATCTGATGCAATGTTAATTGTGTCGTTAATTGTTTTTAGGTTGTCATTTATTTGGTTTAAAGCGTCAATTTCTAATGTTTTGTCTGAATCGTCCGCTTCGGTGTTATCGTCTGGTGTTGGCTTGTCAGCGTCAGGAACTTCGTCAGGCTGTGTAATTGGGTCAGGGTCTTCGGACTCATGTTGTTCGTTGTGACAAACGTCTGCCTCCTGAGAACCGTAAGCGTATGGTTGAAAAAAATTACCATTTTCATCTGATTCAATTTTACATTGGCTACCATCTGGATTTGTATAACAAACAGTTTGAGGCTGACCATTACCGAATATCTGAAAATCATTAGGTGTAGGCTCAGGGCAGAAGTTGTCCTTAAGCTTTGCGCATTTTTTGCCTGTTTGCGTTTGTATCATGTTGATGTGAGGTGGGTATAAACAGGCCTTGTTTATATTCGTATCTATTATTCTGAATTGTGCTTCGAGGACAACGCTGGCTGCGTTATCAGAACATGAACCGTAAATGTTCTTTTTCAAAAACCACATTACACGACCAACAGTTGTAGCGCTTGAATAAATAGGGTCTGATAATCGTGTACCACAAATGGAATAACCGGATGGCTCTGGAGTATCGACAAGCACAGCAGTTAGACCATCAACACACTTTTCGGGTACGACTTGAGCAGGGTCGTTAGCAATACCTGACGAATAAACAGTCGCATTCCCGTAACACTCCCAATCAATAACTGTTTGTTCTTCTGGTTCTTTCAAATCAGTCATGTCATACATATCTGTGTTTGAGAGAGAGTAGAAAGGTATGCTGAATAAAAAAAGTAAAAATAATAAGCGCATAAATCACCGATAAAAAAGGCGGTATAAAACCGCCATTTATTAACTAGTACGAACCCCACTGGTAAAACCCTCGGCAAAGACCCATACGAAGAAACAAGCGAGACCGATACTAGTAACCATTAGTTTTTAAGTTTGCTAATAATTAGACCAACGCCGAAACCAACAGCACACATACCCAAAATACCGAGAATTACAGCGGTATAGTTTGCCGTACCCTCAGTAACAGCTGTGTTGATAGTTGCAGTGTGATCAGTTGCAAATGCAGACGCAGAAGCAAGAACGCCAGTTGTTGCTAAAGCTGCTTTTTTAGATACAGATGCAGCACGTTGTTTAAGAGCTAGAATGTTTAATTTCATGATGAAATTCCTTGTATAGATTGAGTATTAAATAATTAAGATTTGCCCATAGCCCGAGCAACACGCCCGATACTATGGCCAGCAATGAAAGCAACAAAACACGATGCGTTAATCATTGAAAATGTTGCTAAATCAAAAGCGAATAGCTCAGTAAGCAAATTCGCTAATCCTTGCATACCTAAATTTAGGTATTCTTCATGCGTAACGATTACGAAATCACAAGCTGTGTTACTGGCCTGTAAAGTGCCGTCTTGTAGTACCGTTACGCATTGCATAATTAGTCCTTAGCTAACGCGATATCAGTTACGATGTTACGTGCTGGATTTTCTGGGTCTGGCGATAGTGTTAGGTCAACTTCGCACACACCATGTTGAACACTAAGCTTTTGAACCTTGTTGAATAGGTCGGTGCTGTGTTGCATGTTTACTGACTTCTTATCAAAGCCGCATTTATCGATGTTATGGTCACCAGCGTGATAACTGCTTGCTGGTACGATGTAATCAATAGATGCAATTGAATATGGTTTTGGTGTACCAGATTTAGTGCTGATACCACTACCTAAAGTAGCGCCTAATAAAACAACTTTTAATGACATGGGATGTTCTCCGGTTGGTTAAAATTCGGTGGCATAACGAACGTTTGCCTTATCTTGGTTGGCATGTCATCAACAGCCAATCCTTTGGTTAATTGTTTAACGATTTCGCTATCTGATAGCTGTAATGCTTGTTTCATGTAGTTCACACACTTGCCGTAAGCGAGTTTGTGATATTTGAATAAGCGTTGCTCTGTTGCTTCTAGCTGGATGCGAATATCAACAAGTCTTGAATCCATTTTTTTGCGTTTAGTTGTTTCGATAACTAAGCGTTTTTCAGATACAAAGGCGAGGGCGGGATAGGCCGCAGCAAATACCGCATCTGTGTTAATCAGTGCATCAAGTGGAATAGTGCGGTCAGTTGCGCGCAGTTCTAGCTCAGCACGTACCCAATTAGGATTGGTTTCGCATTCCATTTGACGGCCTTTTTCATAGGCTCTAAACATTTTGCCGTTAGAACGTGAGCCAACATAAAGCGTTGAACCAGCATTAGGTACTAGGTCATATTTCTTTTGCCAGCCGTGTTTTTTCTTAAATTCGGTTTGTTGTTCTTTTGATAGTGATACGTAAGTACCACCGCAAATATATGACCAGTTAGGCATTTGATTAGTTAAAGCAAAGTTACCCATTTCATATTGGCGTAAGTATTCATCAACAGGTATTTCGCCTTGGTAGTTATCGTAAGCAATATCTAATCGTGTAATTTTTGCGTGAGGCATTTTTGAAAGCATTTTATGTAATAGCGTTAGGTCTAAGCCTTTGCAGCCAGTGCCCGAAAAAGAAACCATACAGCCAGCGTTATTTGCGCCCCACGCTACAATACCGCTGTTTACCCCGTGGCGGTAAAGAGTTGCTGAATGGTCATAAGTAAACATTCCGCCTGTGTTTTGGCGAATAGTCCACGGTTGTTCATCTGCGTTCATACAGTCGGCTTTGGTAGCAACAACTGTATTTAATAGGGTTAAGAAGTGTTGTAGTTCACCCTCGATAAGGCTATCTAATACTTTGTATTTCTGTGTTTTTTTAACGACTACTTTGCAAAGCGCTATCTTTTCGTCATAAGGCATGTTGTTTGGATAACGTTTATTGTTATCAAATAAATCGTTGTAAGCCTTTTCTGATTCGTCGGTAAAGAAACGGTCAGTTGTACGTTTTGTTTCGGTGACAATATCAAAGTCGTCTGTGCCGTTTTCGTCGAATACCTCAGCACAAATAAGCGCGTTGTACGCTTCGCGATAGTGGTTATATTCACCCGTTGAAACGTGCCATTTAGCCATTGTTTTAAGGCGTTGGATTTCAGCAGGACAAAAAGTAACGGTTAAATAATCAACCTTAGTCACATTTTGGTGTTGTGGTTTAGGCGCTAGTTTCATTAGTCAAACGCCCCCGACATTAACAAATCTTCGCGATTGTTTTCGTCAACTTCTACTAGCTCGAATTCCGCACCTTGTTGGTAATCAATTATCCAAGCCAACATTTCAGCTTTTGAATAAAAAGATAAATACGTGTCTAAGCCGCTAAACATAAGGCCGTATTCGTCTTGGTTTGGGATTTCTTGCCAGTAGAACTTCATTAGTTAGCCTTGAATATTCATGAATTCATTCATAAGGGCTAAGGTCATCTGGCAATCACCTAGTGCGCGGTGAGCAGTGAAATTAGTTGTATCGATATTTTGTTGAGCACAAGCGTTTACTAGTTTTTGCCAGCGATATGAATAAGTTGGATATAACTCTTTAAGCTCACCAAAGTTAGGCTTTAATTCACCGTAAAATTCAGCGTAGGTTTGCATGATGCAGCGTATATCAAATGCTGTATTCCAAACGTGTCTCTGAAAATCTAAATGAACATTAAATGATTGATTAAGGAGGCGAACATCATAGCCTGAGTTATAGATGCAGAGTGTTTTGCCTGATAGCGCTTCTTGGATTTGAAGACCGACATCAATAATCGTTGGTGCATCAGCAACCATTTGATTTGTTATGCCATGAATATCGATAGCATCTTGAGGGATTTCGATTTCTGGATTGATAAGGGTGTCTAGTAGCGTATTACCAGAACCATCAATAATTGAGATTTCACATACACGGGCGTATTCATCTAAGCCTGTAGTTTCAGTGTCGAGTACAACAATATCAGAACGATATAAATCAAATTCTTTAGGTGTAGCTGCTAAATTCATAATTATTTCCTTATCAAATCCGTCTTAAAATGACATATGTCAAATTTGATATTTAGCGTAATGTCAATTTTGACATGTGTCAATATGTCAAATGTGATATTTTTCAAAATGTCATTTTTGAGATTTTGTATTTATAATAGATTTATAAAGGAGGCACTTATGGCTTTTAGTAGCGAACTTATTGATAAGTATAAAAAATTTAAAGACTACACTCAGGATAAACAAGTACTGTCTGATGTTGAAAGTTTACATCAGGGTAACTTGTCTAAAATTAGAAAAGGTGAAAGACACCTGACAGCAAATCAAGTGATATACATTGCCGAAGCGATGGAAATGGATGTTAAAGAGGCTTTATTGCAATTAGCATTAGAAAAATCGAAATCAAAAGAAGAATCGGCAGTATGGACAGATGTTATAAAAAAGATTAGTGCTGCTTGTGCGATTGTGGGTCTATGTTTAGGGCTTGCAGCAGAACCAGAAAGTCAGGAGACTTTCGCCTAACCTTTATATCCCATAATGTATATTATGTTAAATTAAGTATTTGATACTGTTTTCCTATTTGTTGCGTCCACTTCTTTGTTATATGCTGTTGTGAATTATTAGTTTATTTAAACATTAGCATAATGAACAAAACACTCGACCAGATAATACAACAACTAAATTCGGTCATCTTGGGTAAACAACAACAAATTAAACTCTCAATATGTTGTTTGCTCGCTAAGGGTCATTTATTAATTGAAGACTTACCTGGTATGGGTAAAACCTCTTTGGCGCATGCGTTATCCAATGTTCTTGGTCTCAATTATCAACGCGTGCAGTTTACTAGCGATCTGTTACCGTCGGATATTACCGGCAGCACCATCTTTGATCCAAACAAGCAAACTTTTCATTTCCATGCAGGCCCACTATTTAATCAAGTTGTGTTGGCAGATGAAATAAACCGCGCAGGCCCTAAAACACAAAGTGCCTTGCTTGAAGCAATGGAAGAACAACAAGTAAGTATCGATGGTAAAAGTCACACACTTCCTTCTCCTTTTTTTGTGATAGCTACACAAAACCCAATGCATCAAGCTGGCACCTTTCCATTGCCAGAGTCTCAGTTAGACCGATTTTTGATGCGTATCGGTTTAGGCTATCCAGATAAAGCTTCAGAAAAATCTATTCTTCTTGGTGAAATAAATAACGCGGCAAAGAAAATTAATGCATTACTTTCACCAGAGCTTTTAGTCGAGATGCAGCAAATCGTTAGCGAGGTCGTACTTTCTTCAGTTGTTGCTGATTATATTTTAGATTTAGTAAATGAAACACGCGATAGCTCTGATTACCCAATGGCATTATCGCCACGAGCATCCATCGCGATAGCAAACGCAGCTAAGGCGTGGGCGTTTATACACCAACGTGATTATGTTATCCCAGATGATGTACAAGCTATATTTCCATCGGTGGCAGAACATCGTCTTGGACTAACCAGTAATACCTCAAATAGTTTGTCATACGACTTATTAAATAAAGTTAAAATCAACCCTTAAGTTATGTCCGATACTATAACTAGTCTTGTGCAGTCAATAAAATCGCACGTAAATGTTTGGTTTAACAATCAATTAAAAAAACGTAAGCACAGCGAAACGTCTATTACCCTTACTCATAAAAATATTTATATTTTACCGAGTAAGTTTGGCATGGCGTATTTGATATCGAACGTTTTGGTCTATGTGTTAGGTATTAATTACCAAAACAACTTAGTAATTATGTTTAGTTACTTAATGTTTTCGTTTCTTTTAGTGAATTTTATCGTTGCGTTTATCAATCTGTATAATCTTAAAGTATCACTTTCTCACACAGTAGCGGGTTATCAGCACACCGGATACTTTGCCTACTTTCAATTGGTCAATAAAGATGGCACCACGAGTTTAGAAGTTAGTGGTGATCATATTCGTAGCCAATTTATTGATAGTATTGAGGAGACTACGCAAAAATTAGAGTTACAAATTAATATCGCTAATCGCGGTCTGCATAGTTTGCCACGGTTAAAGTTTTTTTCTCGCTATCCTTTTGGTCTAGTAACCACTTGGAGTTACTTCGTTCCCGATAAAAAAACGTATGTATACCCCACTCCACTGTCGTTTTCATTTCACCAAGTAAGCCAAGCTGAAATTGAATCAGACAGTCAATCTCAATCTAACCAAGCAACGGTTAGTGAGAACTATCAAGGAGTTAGGCCTTATATTGATGGCGACAAAGTGAATCGTATATCGTGGAAACATTATGCTAAACACCAAGTACTTGCAACTAAAGACTTTTCTTCAGGCAGTACCAGTGAATACGAATTCAGCTTGCAAACAGTACCCGGCAACCTAGAGCAAAAACTGCAACATCTAAGCTATTTAGTAACCCATGCGGAAAATGAAAATTTACGATATAGCCTAGTGTTACCTCACGCTAAAGTAGATTTAGGTTCGGGTACACCGCATATGACCAAATGTTTGGAAGAATTAAGCAATGTTTAATCACCAAAGCGTTAAAAGCTTATCTGCGCTGATCATCGCTATTGTTAGCGCCTTATTATTTGATGAACTTGCGGTACTATTTGTTGCTACCGTTGCACTTTTAATTATTTGGGTATTTGCAATTGCGTACACAAAGGCCAGTGCACCAACTGTTATCGTTGGTAATATACTCGCTTTGGTATGTACGCTTACCTTATTCTTAACAATCGGCATTAGTGAGCTTGTAAATTTATTTATTGCCATGTTATTGCAAGCCAATTGTCTGAAACTATTGATTGCTGAAAAGCCACGTCAAATCAAATCAATTGTGTTAGTTAACTTTTTCATTTCAAGCTGTGTGTTTTTGTTTTATCACTCGCTGCCAGTGACGCTTTTGGTTTTGTTTTTATTTTTGCTCAACATCACCGCTCTGTATTTACTTACCAACCGAAAAATCATAAAGCAAAGCGGCGCACGTGCTTTTAAACTATTACTGCTAAGTTTGCCAATAACCTGTGTACTTTTCCTGTTTTTACCAAAACTGCCAGCCTTTTGGCGAATGCCGAGTTTATCTACCGCGCAAGTTGGGTTATCTGAATCAGTAAACCCTTTTAATATCTCTGATCTCACTAAGTCAGATAAACTCGCATTTCGCGCTGTTGTGCCAGACAATATTGCTGCTCCTTACTATTGGCGCACTATGATACATGAAGAGTTTGATGGTCGTTCATGGAATATCATTGATTCAGCGGATTTAAAATTACGCAACAGCGCGCTTAAAAAAGGCGGTCGCGAAATTAAGATCTACCATGAACAAACATCATTAAACTGGCTACCTACTTTGTATGCAGGTTCGTCAAGCACCGGTAATATTTTCACTACAGTTGACGGTGGTTTATATCGAGTTAACCCTAACAACCAAAAATTTACGTATGACATAACCGAAATAGACTTTGCTAACGACTTAACGTCTAGTAAACGTCGGTTAAACCTTACATTACCACAAGATATCAATACACAATCCGTTGCGTTAGCCTCTCAATTAAAAGCACAATCAACATCAACCGAGCAGTTTATTCAATTGCTATCACGCTATTACACTCAACAACAATTTAGCTATACGTTAAAGCCACCTATTTATACTGGTAATAATTCAATTGATGAGTTTATGTTTGGGGAAAAACAAGGTTTTTGTGGGCATTACGCAAGTAGCAGCGCCTTTATATTTCGAGCAGCGGGTATTCCTGCTCGGGTAGTATCGGGTTACTTAGGTGGTGAAGCTTCAAGTAGCGCTGAATATTTATCAGTTTATCAATACGATGCACACGCTTGGACGGAAGTTTGGCTACCTTCAAAAGGTTGGGTTAAATTTGATGCGACTGCATTTGTCGAACCTGATCGCCTATACGGGTCACTCTCTCAACTTGATAATACACGCGATGACTTCGAAGAGAATATTGGCGTGGGCCTAACCGCGTTAAGTGATATTGCTGTTTTTAATGAACTTAGGCTTTATCTCGAACAATTAGATTATCAATGGACAGCATGGGTGCTGAGTTTTGATAACGAAGCACAAAATAAGTTATTAAAAGAGCTTATAAAGGAAACCAGTGCGCTCAAAATAGCAGTGATTGTGATGTCGTTAATTGGATTATTTTTGGTAAGCTTTTTAGTGATAAAACTATGGCAACGACGTACGCAAATTGACGACCCAGTCGCGGCTTACTTAATTGCATTAGAGCATTTTGCGAAAGGCAAAAATCTCGCACGTGAAAATGGCGAAACTGTAGCACATTTTTTAACTCGATTATGCGAACATTTCCCTAATAATAAAACCGATTTAATGAGCTTCTTAAGCCTTTATAGTCGTCACCGTTATGGTGAAAAAACGCTTACAAAGGCACAAACTAAGATGCTTAAACGTAATGTCAATAACATAAAATATAAGAGACAATTATGAACTCAGTCGTACTCGGCGTTAGTGTAATGCTGATTTTAAGTTTACTGCGTATTAATGTGATCGTAGCGATGACAATCGCCGCAATTACCACAGGATTAACTGCAGGTCTTGGTCTTGAACAAACACTGCAAGCATTTAATGATGGTTTGCAAGGCGGTGCAAAAACCGCTCTAAGTTATGCAATGCTTGGCGGGTTCGCAGTTGCTATTGCCAAATCAGGCTTAACCGATATCGTGGCAGACAAATTAATTAACCAGATAAAAGGTGAACAAACTCAATACTCACAACTCTTTATTAAAGCGAGCGTATTGAGCTTAATCTTACTTGTATCAATCAGTTCACAAAACTTAATTCCAGTGCATATTGCGTTTATTCCAATTTTGATACCGCCTCTGCTTATTATTTTTGATCATTTAAAACTCGATCGCCGCGCAATAGCATGCGTATTGACCTTTGGTTTGGCAACCGCCTATATGGTACTACCTTACGGCTTTGGTGGAATATTTTTATATGACATTGTGCACACTAATCTTGAAAAAAATGCGCTAGAAATTGACGCTACCAGTGTACCGTTTGCGATGATTATTCCAGCGATAGGCATGTTAATTGGTTTGATAATCGCAGTATTTTTTACTTATCGCAACGAGCGAACTTATCAAGCGTTAAACCAAACATCCGAAATTAAACTGCCTAAAAACAAAAGCAAAGTGATTGCTGTTGGCTTTATTGCGATAGTGACTTCTCTTTATGCGCAAACCATTACCAATTCAATGATTCTAGGAGGCTTAATCGGCGTACTTATTTTTACTATTTTTGGTGTTGTAAAATGGCAAGAGTCGTCTGATATTTTCAGTAAAGGTGCAGCAATGATGGCGATGATCGGGTTTATTATGATCTCAGCCCAAGGCTTTGCCTCTGTTATTCAGCAAACCAATGAAGTATCAACGCTTGTGCAAAGTATCTCGAGTTCAATTGGTGATAGCAAAGCGTTTGCCGCAGCACTTATTTTAATAATTGGCCTGTTGATCACTATGGGCATCGGCAGTTCGTTTTCCACTGTGCCAATCGTGGCGACGATTATTGTACCACTTGCCATCACACTTGGCTTTTCGCCAATGGCTACTGCAGCGTTAGTGGGCACGGCGGGTGCATTAGGAGATGCCGGCTCCCCTGCTTCTGATTCAACCTTAGGACCGACATCTGGTCTCAATGCCGATAATCAACATGACCATATAAGAGATACAGTTATACCAACCTTTATTCACTTTAACATTCCGTTATTAATATTCGGCTGGATTGCTGCAATGGTATTATAAAAAAAGGCCTTATTTGGCCTTTTACTTTTTATCAAAACTAAAAATCGGATTAAATACCCAAGCAGGCCCTATGAGTAAAAAGCTCAAGTCATCAAAAAATGATGGCTTTTTACCTTCTACTTTATGCCCCACAAACTGAAATATCCAAGCGACAACAAATACAGCAATGGCAATTTCAATCACATAAATTGAAATACTGCTCGCAACGTAAATACACAGCCCAGTAAAAATCGACATTACAAAACCAAGTTTAATGCTCAGTATAAAATAAAAGAGTAATGCGGCCAGCGTGATAGCACCAAGAATAACGAGCCCCGTTAG
Source organism: Pseudoalteromonas sp. NS-SX12 (assembly GCF_057367955.1). Taxonomy (NCBI): domain Bacteria; kingdom Pseudomonadati; phylum Pseudomonadota; class Gammaproteobacteria; order Alteromonadales; family Pseudoalteromonadaceae; genus Pseudoalteromonas; species Pseudoalteromonas sp. NS-SX12. Next base: position 2,459,098 of record NZ_CM170634.1, read on the forward strand.
CCCTGGTATTGCACTAATTAGCGCTACAACAGAGAAGTAAATAAGCGGCACTGCGACTTTGTGGATTTTAATGTTAGTGGGGTTTTGATGGCTTTCGCCATACAAAGAAAACCATTGTTCAATCGTTTTCATAATTACCTCAGTGTTATTAGATTTATTAGAATAATTAAACTAACAACAATAATACACTGAGGTATAAAAAGCTAATTTGCTATATTCTATCCGAAACCATTTATCATTTTGTCACATACAACCGGTGTTGGCTTATGCTCGGCATCGACAGCAACAAATGTAAAACTACCTGAGATGGCTTGGTGTTTATCGTCTTTGTGCATAGTTTCAAGGTAAATAACTACCTCTACTTTTAAACTGGTATTACCTACGTGTACCACTTTAGCTACAAGCTCGGCAAAACTGCCTGCAGGAATCGCCTCTTTAAAATCAACGCGATCAGAAGAGATGGTTACTAAAGGTTTACGACAAAAACGTGTTGCAGCAATAAATGCCACTTCGTCCATCCACGCAAGTGCATCACCACCAAATAAGGTGTTGTGATGATTTGTACGGCCTGGAAATACCGTTTTAGTTACAGAGGTAACTGAGTCTTTAATACGTTGTTCAATAATATCTTGATTTGTCATGATTACTTTTGTTTACTCGCAAGCTGCACTTGCATTAATAGTGCGGGATCTAGGCGAACTTGACCCCAGTTTAAGCGCCAATCTAAATGCGGGCCAGTTACTCGCCCTGTTGCGCCTATTTCAGCGATTTTATCGCCTAATTTGACTTCCTGACCTTCTTTAACGTGCAGTTTATGAAGGTGAATATAGGTTGTGGTTACGCCATAACCATGGTCAAGAATAAGCGTACCACCTGAGTAGTATAAATCGTTATTGGCAAATACAACTTTACCTGAAACGGGTGCATAAACAGGTGTACCGGTTTTGTTAGCAATATCTAACCCAAAGTGTGGACGTTTAGGGGTACCATTGAAATAACGCTGGCTACCATACACGCCAGAAATACGTCCTGTCGCAGGGCGATAAAGCGGCGACAAAAAATCTTCTCGATGAGAAAAGGTACTGCGTGCCTCTTTCACTGCTTTTGCTTCTTTTTTAGTGCGCGTAAGCACCGATTTTGGCGGAGAAACATATTTCTTTTCTACACCAGTAATTTTATCAATGTCGTAATCACGCTTGGTTATTACTAGCGGTTGCGTTTGCCAGCCGCCATCAGCAGTTTGCCAAGAAAGCGTGTGTGTTAATGTTTCATCGCGGCCAAAACCAAAAACAAAATGGCCACCAGGGGTAATCGCAAGCGGTTTATCGTTTAGCTTAACCTGCTTAGCGTTTTTTATATGACCTGTTACTAAGCCACCTTGGGTTAAATGCCCTTTTAGCTCTAGCGCTTGTGCTGAACTTATAATAGAAAGACCTAATGCAAACAGTTTTTTAAGCATATGCAATAGCTCCTTTGCCGACACCTTCATAGGCGGCTACGCGATAAGAATTTTCTGGGTTATCATTTTTTAATGTTTGTACAACATGTTGTGCAATGCACTCAACGGTTGAATCAACCGGTAAAATATCGGTAACCGCTTCACTAATGCTTAGCTCAAAATACCCTTGCGATGCGTTGTAGGCAGAGTGAACACCATTTTCAATTGGTGCTACAAACTTAAGTTCGTCTGCGTTGATACGATCTTCTGCACTTACAAGGTAAATATCTTGCCACTTTTGACACCAAAGCTTGTTAAGCCTTGGGCTGCGCATGCCATTTTCTTCAATTTCAATGGTGCTGCGATGACCGTGAATAATACGCTGACAATTACCATCGTGTTTTTTCAAACCATGACTGTAATGATAATAAAACCCGTTGGTGTGTTCTGGTCTTAATTTAAGTACGATTTTACTTACATTACTAGGTAGTTGCGGCAGTATTGTTTGTTCTAAAAAGCCTTTAACACTGGTTTCATTGATTTTATCTGTATCAATCAGACAAAACGCTTGATGAGGCGAACTGATGGCAAGCTGATGATCGCCAAAGCTAAAACTAACATTGGTTTGTTCACCAGCCTCAGATATAACCGCATCGCCTTGTGTTGCAATCGCCAATTTATGGTCAATTACATCGTCTATAATGCGCTTCACTTGTTTTTTAACCAGTGAAAAATCAAGCACCATTGACTCGTCGTTTAAATCGCCATGCATTTCAAGGTCGACAATCCAACTTTCTCCCAATGGACCACGGTCTTTACAAAGGTAAGAAAAATCAATAACGGTTAGGTCTTTTACAAATAAAATCATAGATAAGCTGCGCTTTTTAACAATGCTGTAATTATAAAGGGATAACGTGGCTATTAGTAGCAAATTGTTGGAATTCAACTGTTCGGAGTTGTTTGGCGTACAAGTGTAAGCTAAAGTAGCCGGAAAAATTTACGAAGAAAGAAGTTATGGAACAGAAAAACAGTTATAGCAAAGCCGAATTAGAAGCATGTGGTCGTGGTGAAATGTTTGGAGAAGGCAATTGCCGTCTTCCTTCAGATAATATGCTAATGATGGACCGCATCATTAAAATCGCCGATGAAGGCGGTGAATACGGTAAAGGCGAAATCATTGCTGAGCTTGATATCGACCCTAGCCTGTGGTTTTTCGACTGTCACTTTAAAGGTGACCCAGTAATGCCTGGTTGTTTAGGCCTTGATGCTATGTGGCAGTTAGTGGGCTTTTTCTTAGGTTGGTCTGGTGGTCCAGGTCTTGGCCGTGCATTAGGTGTTGGCGAAGTTAAATTTACAGGCCAAATCTTACCAACAGCTAAAAAAGTAACGTATCGTTTAAATATGAAACGTGTAATCAAGCGTAAATTATTTATGGGTCTTGCCGATGGTACGGTAGAAGTTGATGGCCGTGTAATCTACGAAGCAAAAGACTTAAAAGTAGGTCTTTTCCAAGATACTAGCGCGTTTTAATTTAAAACGAGCAGATACAAAAACGCCCACTTTATGTGGGCGTCGTCTCCTAAAACTATGATTTAAACATTGTGCGATCTTCCATCGCTTCTCGCCATCCACCGAGCCATTGAGATCTTGGGTCAATATTGTCATACGGACACATTTCTTTGGAACGACCTGCTAGGCCTGCTTTGTAACCTTGAGAATGTGCTCTTTCTAAACGATCTCTTTTTTGTCTCTTCATAGGTAATGTCCTCACCTTCTTATTAAACTAATTGGATGTTGAAGTTGGGCAAAGGCCCTTAACCAATAACTTAAAAAATTCGTAACGGTTTCACGTTACAGTTACGGTGTTTAACATTTCCTTGTCAGCAATCATTGCTAACAAATGGAAGTGCTCTACATAGATTTAAGTTGCTCCTTTTTACATTATGAGTAAGTGAACTGGCTCAAAGGCCACATGTCTAGAAGACCATATTTATAAGGTTAGATCAAACACAGAAAACATGTTAGATAGAATAAACATGACAAATGTATGAAGATTTAATTGCATATTTGGGAAATCAATGCAGTTTTGTGTAAATAGGAAAATTATTTTTTAATGAAGTGACAATAAGCGAATAAATATTTTTATTTGTGTTTTTTTTAAAACAATTGTTGAACTTTATTTATTACCTCTATCTATTTGATTTTCAATGAATAGTTTCGGGTTTCTCGGGTAGTAAAAGCTAGGGTGTTGATCGCAAAGAGAAAACTCACGAGTGTTTTTATACGGCAACTTCATAAAGCCCGCTACACCATGATCTTTGATACGTACGATGTTTGCCATAATGCGGTTTAACAGATTTTCAAACAGGCCTTTTTTGCTAGATTCTAACAAGCGATAGTAATAATGCACTTTGATACGCTCAGGCAGTGATTCAATAATAATGCAACCTGTATGGTGAATTTGGTTTAAGCCAAATACTGCTTTTAAAATTTCATTGGGTAATGTTAGTTGCTCGTCTGGATCTTTACCATCTTCAAAGTAACTGTGCGGCCTTACTATTTCGCTATCAGGCATTTCAGAGGTCGAATAATGCAAGGTTGGCATTTCATCGAAAATAAGTGCACCTTCTTGATCGCGCTCAAGCTGAATAGTCTGCCTTGCATCGAATAAACAACACTTAAATAAGCCTTTTTGCTTAATGCCTTGAGCAATACGAATGGTATTGTTAACCGCTTGAGTAAAGGCTGTGCGATATGATTCATCGTGCAGCACCAAATTAGATTCAACATACAAATTATCTTCACGCCATTGATAACTTAAGCCGCCTACCACTGGGTATTTTGCTAAACGTGAAATAGACGCTAAAAACGCCTTTTCAGTATCACCCATATCGACCAAAAACTCTTTGTAGTAACGATCTAACTGCGCATCTTCAACCTTAGCTAACTGTTTTTCACTGTCTGCTTGACGTAAAAATTGTTTTCGAGAGCTATACACTACGGTATCAGGCTTATCATCAAAGGGGTGATGCCAAAATGGAATAAGTGCTTTGTCTTTATGAAGTGGTAAGTCAGGCAGATAGCTTTTGGCAATTTTCGGCATGTTTTTAATAAAATAATCGCCAGATAAATCGCGGGTGGTTTTATCTTTACTCAGCATACCATCAATAATACTGGCAAATTCAATCGGCAACCCCAAACTTTTTGCAGGCAACACAAGGCTGCCAAAACGACATGATTGCGCAGACGCTAATGCATATAATGTGGACGCAACACCCTGTTCATCAAAACGTGGCGAGGATTTAGCCCCAGACATCTGCTCATCACCAATAAAATAAACATCACCCATACGTGCATTAGAATAATTGGCATCATGGCTCATTAAATCCATCATATTGGCTGCAACGGGATTACCAAAACCGTCTTCTTGCGCAAACACACTTGAGCCCCAATCAACTAACGAAAACTGGTTTGTGTCTTCATCCCACACAATATTTGAAGGTTTAATATCACCATGCACTATAGGCTGTTCGGTAAAGCCTGTTTTATGATTGCGAAGGGCCAGCAATATATTGCGAAGTTCAAGACCCAGATTTACCAAAAAAGGCACTGACACGCGGCCATGTTGTAAGCTTACTTGTTCAAGGTTATCGCCTTTGGCATAGGCCATCATTAAAATGCCCTGCTTCTTTATACGCTCAAAGGCATAAAATTCAGGCACCATAGGGTTTTTTACTTGAGAAAGCATATAGCCTTCATCTTCTAAGCGATCCCGAACACTTTGTGCAAGGGTAATACGTGAAAACTTAAATACGCATTCTTTACCCTGGGTATTTGTGCCAACAAAAACAAAACCAAATGCGCCTGAGCCAATTACTTTAACGTTATGGTAGCCAAGTTTTTCAAGCTGCTTTTCGCAAATTTTCAGCCATTGCTTATGTTTTTTAGCATCAATGTGCGAAAGCAAATAAATAGATTGCTCTTCATTGATATAAAAATTACGAATGGCTTTAGACATGAAAGGAAATAAACTGTGTTTTTATTGATTATAAAGAAAAAAACGAGTGAAAGACCACTCGTTTTTAGATTTAAACGCGCTTTAATGGTTAGAAAGTGATACCACCATCAATTTCCATTACGCGGCCAGTAACAAAGTCATTTTCAAAAATAAAGTTTGCTGTATGCGCGATTTCATCTGCTTCACCTAAACGACCAACAGGCTTCATTTTAAGTAAACGCTCTTTCGCTTCAGGTTTCATTGCATCTGTCATGGCAGTGCGAATAACACCGGGTGCAATAGCAGCTACACGAATACCATAACGGCCTAGTTCGCGTGCCCAAGTAGTAGTCATTGCTACAACGCCCGCTTTTGATGCTGCGTAATTGGTTTGTCCCATATTGCCTGCTCGGGCAACACTCGACATATTAATAATAACGCCTTTATTCCCGTTATTAACCATATGGTTTGCCGCTTCACGGCCACATAGAAATACACCTGTTAGATTAACGTCAATGACCGATTGGAACTGCTCTAGTGACATTTTTTTTGCCACTTTGCCTTCTTTGACTTTTAAAAATAAACCGTCACGTAAAATGCCTGCGTTATTTACTAAGCCATCAATCTGACCAAAGTCGCTATTAATTTGGTTAAAGGTGTCTTCAACTTCTTGTTCTTGCGTAACATTACACACATAAGTGCGAATAACGCCCGTTGTGGTGCCTAATTCAGATTTCGCATTTGCAAGCATCTCTTCTTGCATATCAATAAGGGCAATGCTTGCGCCTTTATCTGCAAAATGTTTTGCCATCGCAAGCCCTAAACCTTGCGCACCTCCGGTAATAACAATGTTTTTACCATTTACTTGCATATTATGAATCCTTATTAAACAACTTAAAGATTGAAGAGAAATCGAGATTACCCATCTCTTGATTTTGCATTAACTGATATAAGCTTTGCGATAAACGGCCAAGTGGTACATTTGATTGACTGCTGTTTGCAGTATCCATCGCAAGGCCAAGATCTTTTGCCATTAAATCAACCATAAAGCCACCTTTATAGTCATTTGAGCTTGGCACATTTTCAAGCACATTCGGGCAAGGGTTATATAATTCTAACGTCCAGTTACGGCCAGAACTTTGCAGCATAATGTCTGATAAAATCTTAGGATCAAGACCGTTATCGATACCCATTTGAAGCGCTTCGCTGGTTCCGGCCATTAAAATAGCAAGTAGCATGTTATTACAGATTTTAGCTACTTGACCTGCACCATGGTCACCCGCATGAAAAATGTTTTTACCCATATCAGCTAGTACGGTTTTAGCATTTTCAAATTCAGTAACACTGCCACCAACAATAAAGGTTAATGTGCCATTCGTAGCGCCCGCTACGCCACCAGAAACAGGTGCATCTACAAAACTTACACCACGTTTGGCAAGCTCGCTTGCAACAAATTTAGCCGTATCTACATCAATGGTGCTGCAATCAATCACTTGTGTATTATTTGTAAGCGCAGCGCCAACACCGTTTTCATCTAAATAAATAGACTTAACGTGCTTGCCAGCAGGTAGCATGGTAATGACAAAGTCTTTCTCTTCCGCGCATGCTAAGGCTGTTGTGGCGCTATTAGCACCTTTTTCAACCAGTTCAGACACTGCTGAATCATTTAAATCAAATACCGTAACTGCATGACCCGCTTTAACAAGGTTTGCAGCCATTGGGCCGCCCATATTACCTAAACCAATAAATCCAATATTTGCCATGATTATTCCTATAAATCCGTTAGTGGATGCCCGTTTGACCATTCAACATTAAAGAATGACTCAATCACATCGCTATCTACATTGCTGATGGCGTCAAATTGCCATTGAGGTGCATTGTCTTTATCAATCAATAATGCACGCACACCTTCTTTAAACTCACCAAGCTGACCACAACGTACACTCATACCAAGTTCCATTTGAAAGCAGGCTTTGAGTGATAAGCCATTTGCACGCTTAAGCTGCTGATATACTAAATGGGCACTCAGTGGGCTACCATGCGAAAGGCCTTTTTGCGCACGTGTTAACCATTTATCGTCTGTTTCAAACGATAAAATGGCATCTACTTTATCGGTAAGTGCGTCTACTTCTGCCATTGCAGCAAATACTGCGTTGTGCGATTCAACATTGGCTGGCAGGTTAATATCACTTTTCGCATTAAACGCTGTTAATAAATGACTTAATGCTTGATGGTTTTCATCAGCATTGGTTGACCACTTTGCGCTTATAAGTGAATCTATTAACTCACTTTTAAAGTGATGTTCAATTACTGTATCGCCTAAACCAATATAAAGTGCATCTTGGGCATTCACCGATGCGCCCGTTAAACCTAAAAATAAGCCTACTTGTGTTGGCATTTTATTTAGAAAATAACTGCCACCGACGTCTGGGTATAAACCAATGGTAATTTCTGGCATAGCGATACGTGATGACTCGGTTAATACACGATGCGATGCACCTGCCATTAAACCAAGGCCGCCACCCATAATAATGCCGTTACCCCACACACATAGTGGTTTTGCATAATTATGGATAAGGTAATCTAAACGATACTCTTTAGTGAAAAACGTCTCGATGTAATCGCTTGGCTCGCCGGTATGCATTGCATTGTACAAGCTAACTACATCACCACCGGCGCAAAACGCTTTATCGCCTGCACCTTGTAATAGCACCATGCTAACGTGTTCATCACTTTGCCAATTGAGCAGCTGGTTATATAGCAGCTCAATCATTTCAAGATTAAGCGCATTAAGTGCCTTTTCAACGTTTAAGGTTGCGATACCGATAACAAAGCCGTTATCGGTATTTTTTGTTTCAAACGTAACAACAGCCATTAGCCGTTCACCCAGTTTGCTTTACGCTTTTCTAAAAAGGCATTCACGCCTTCTTTTTGATCTTGCGTATCAAATAGGTTGATGAAAAGTTCACGTTCAAGTGGTAAAGCTGAACTCATAGTGCCTGAGCGGCTATGTTGGATCAGTGATTTACACGCAGCAACCGAAGTTGGGCTTTGTTCTTCAACTTGTTTTGCAAGCGCCATTGCTTTATCAAACGCTTCGCCTTTGGCAACAACCTCTTCCACAAGTCCAATATTATGGGCTTTCTCGGCAGTTAATCGCTCACCACATAAAATCATGCGTTTCGCCCAGCCTTCACCTACCAGCCATGCAAGGTTTTGCGTACCGCCAGCACAAGGTAATAAACCCACTTTTGCTTCAGGCAATGCCATTTGCGCTTGTTCTTCAGCAATGCGTAAATCACATGCAAGTGCTACTTCTAAGCCGCCGCCCATGGCGTAACCATTAATTGCAGCAATAGACACACCACGGAAATTACTTAACGCTTCAAACGCCTGACCAAAAATAATCGACATTTCAGCGGCAACGCCTTTGTCACCGCTTGCAAATAGGTTTAGGTCAGCGCCAGCTGAGAAGAATTTTTCACCTTCCCCTGTGATCACAAGCGAATACACATCTTTATTGTTATTCAGATCAGCGACCATATCTCGAAGTTGCGTCAGTGTTTCTTTGGTCCACGTATTTGCCGGTGGATTAGACATAGTAACAACTGCAATATGCCCTTCAATCGATAATTTGATTTGTGCGCTCATAATGCTCTCCTTACAGAATCTCTTGTGAACCTTCAGCTAAAATACGACGTCCAATAATTAGGCGCATAATTTCATTTGTGCCTTCTAAAATTTGGTGTACACGCACATCACGGAAGTGACGCTCTAACGGGTATTCTTTGATGTAACCGTAGCCACCGTGCAGTTGCAGTGCATCGTCACATACTTTAAAGCCAACATCGGTTGCATAGCGCTTTGCCATTGCACAATACGTAGTGCGTTCAGGATCTTTTTCATCTAATTTAAATGCAGCAAGGCGTACCATTTGGCGGGCAGCTACAAGCTCTGTATTCATATCAGCAAGTTTAAATTGCAGTGCTTGGAATGCTGCTAATGGTTTGCCAAATTGCTTACGCTCAAGCATATATTCTTTAGCTGTGTTAAGTGCTTGTTGCGCAGTACCAATTGAACAGGTCGCAATATTAATGCGGCCGCCATCTAAGCCCATCATGGCAAATTTAAAGCCTTCGCCTTCTTGACCAAGTAAGTTTTGTTTTGGAATACGCACACCATCAAACGAAATAAGACGTGTAGGTTGGGCATTCCAGCCCATTTTTTCTTCTGCTTTGCCGTATTCAATACCCGCCGCGTTTGCATCAACAACAAACGCCGAAATACCTTTCGGGCCATCTTCACCAGTGCGCGCCATTACTACTAATAAATCGGTTTCACCAGCGCCTGAAATAAACATTTTTGAACCAGAAATAACGTATTCATCACCTTCTAAAACCGCTTTAGTTTTAAGAGATGCAGCATCTGAACCTGAACCTGGCTCTGTTAAGCAATACGATGCAAGCAATTGCCCCATCACAAGCTCATCACAATACTGTGCTTTAACTTCATCAGTACCAAAGCTTGCTATCATCCAAGTAGCCATATTATGAATGGTTAACATGGCGGTCGTTGCAGTACATCCCATCGCCAGTTGTTCGAAAATAATGCTTGAATCAAGACGCGATAAACCAAGACCGCCAGCTTCTTCTGGCGTATATAAACCACAGAATCCTAGTTCACCCGCTTTCTGGATTACGTCTTTTGGAAAAATATGTTCTTGATCCCACTTGCCCGCATTTGGTAATAATTCGCTCATCGCAAATTGTTTGGCGGTTTCTGCAAACGCTTGTTGATCTTCAGTTAGATTAAAATTCATAGTCACCCCTTTGAACGGCAGATAAGGCAAACGCCTTATCGTAGGTTGATACTCATATTTGGACCGGTTGCGATATCATCTTCAAACCAGCGTGCAGTAATTGTTTTAGTCTCAGTGTAAAAACGAACACCTTGTTTACCATAGGTGTGTTGGTCGCCATAGAATGAGCCTTTCCAACCCGTAAATGAGAAGAAAGGAAGTGGAACCGGAATTGGCACATTAATACCTACTTGGCCTACTTCAATTTCATGCTGGAATTTACGTGCTGCAGCGCCGCATGCAGTAAATAAAGACGTACCATTACCGTATGGGCTTTCGTTGATGATTTGGATTGCTTCTTCAAGCGTATCAACGCAAATACACGCAAGCACAGGACCGAAAATTTCTTCTTTATATAAGTCCATTTCGCGCGTTACATCTGTAAATAATGTTGGGCCTACCCAGTTACCTTTGTCATAACCTTCAACAACAAAGTCAGAGCCATCAATTAAACACGTTGCACCTTGCGCTTTACCACTTTCGATAATTGATAAAATACGCGCTTTTGCTTGTGGCGATGTTTGCGGGCCATAGGCAGCTTTAGGGTCATTCCAAACGCCAGGACGTACTTTGGTATATTCTTCTTTTAATTCGTTGATCCATTCTTTTGATTGACCAACAAATACAGCAACTGAAATACCCATACAGCGCTGACCAGCCGCACCAACCGATGCACCAACAAGGTTTGAAATGGCACGCTCTTTTTTCGCATCAGGCATAATTACCATGTGGTTTTTAGCACCAACACAGGCTTGAACACGCTTAAGATTCGCAGTACCACGTGAATAGATATACTCACCAACACCACATGAACCAACAAACGAAATTGCACGTACACTTGGCTCATCTAAAATACGGTCTACTTGGTGTTTTGTACCATGAATAACCTGTAATACACCTTTAGGTGCGCCAGCTTCTTCAAACAGTTCAACTAAACGCATTGGTGTAAGTGGATCTTGCTCAGACGGTTTTAAAATAAAGGTATTACCGCAAACAATCGCCATTGGGAACATCCAAAGTGGGATCATCGCAGGAAAGTTAAATGGTGTAATACCAGCACACACACCCAGTGGCTGCATATACGAATAAGTATCGATATTACGCGCTACGTTTTCAACAGTTTCACCCATCATTAATGCAGGCGCGTTAGCTGCTTGTTCAACCACTTCAATACCACGCCACACATCACCTTTTGCATCTTCAAACGTTTTTCCTAATTCGTGGCAAATAATGGTTGCTAATTCGTCATGGTGTTCTTTTAAAAGAGCTGCGTAACGCATCATAATGCGTGCACGTTCTGTTACAGGTACATCTTTCCACGTTTTAAACGTTTCTTTAGCAGAGGCAATTGCTTCATCAATTTCGCTGTCTGTTGCTAGAGGCACTTGTGCCAGTACTTCTTGGTTAGCTGGGTTTACAACATCTAACCATTCATTTGATCCCGATTGGCGCATTTCGCCATTAATATATAAAGGAACCTTTACCATTATTCTTCTCCCCAAATAAAAAAGGCGCATAAACGCGCCTTCATTTTTAGTTATTTTACTTCGATTGCCATTGCAACCGCTTCACCACCACCAATACACAGTGACGCCACGCCTTTATTTAGGCCGCGGTTTTTAAGTGCATGAATAAGCGTTACTAAAATACGCGCGCCACTGGCACCGATTGGGTGACCAAGTGCACATGCACCGCCATTCACGTTTACTTTATTGTTATCAAGTTGCATTTCGTTAATAGCAAGCATAGTTACCATGGCAAATGCTTCATTAATTTCCCAAAGATCAACATCTTCTTTTGACCAGCCCGCTTTTTCTAACACTTTTTCCATCGCACCAATTGGCGCTGTCGTAAATTCAGCTGGAATATGTGAATTAGTCGCATGGGCTTTAATTTCACAAAGTGGTGTTAAACCAAGTTCTGCTGCTTTTGACGCTTTCATTAAAACAAGTGACGCAGCGCCGTCAGAAATTGACGATGAGTTTGCTGCTGTAATGGTGCCATCTTTTGCAAATGCAGCACGTAGGCTTGGTATTTTTTCAGGGCGCGCATTACCTGGCTGCTCATCAATTGCTACTGTCACATCACCTTTACGGCTTGAATAAGTATGTGGCGCAATTTCCGCTTCAAATGCACCACTTTCAATTGCAGCGTTAGCTTTTGAAAGAGATGAAATGGCAAACGCATCCATATCATCACGGGTTAAGCCATACTTATCAGCTGTTTCTTGTGCAAAACAACCCATTGCTTTGTTGTCGTATGCATCTTCTAAACCATCGGCCATCATATGATCTTTAATTTCACCATGGCCCATACGGAAACCGCCACGTGCTTTTGGTAAGAAGTAAGGTGCATTACTCATACTTTCCATACCGCCAGCAACGGCAACATTAATGCTGTCTGCTTTAATTAAGTCATGAGCTAACATCGCTGCTTTTAAGCCAGAGCCACATACTTTATTGATGGTTGTAGCGCCTGTTGCTAAATTAAGCCCTGCTTTTATCATTGCTTGACGTGCAGGAGCTTGGCCAAGACCTGCAGGTAATACGCAGCCCATAATGACTTCGTCGATGATATCAGCGTTTAAATCACAGCTTTCAATACTACTTTTAATTGCTGTAGCACCTAAATCAGTTGCATTTACCGATGATAAAGCACCCATAAAACCGCCCATTGCAGTGCGTTTTGCACTCACTATTACTACCGGATCGATTTGAGAATTTTCAACAGACATTTGTTATCTCCAAAATTTATATGTTTTCAGCATACATAAAAATTACGTTTACGCAAACGTAAATCTAGATGTCATACCTTTTATAGTGTTAAGAAATAATGACAATGAATGGCAACTATGTAATGAAATTAAGGCTGTAAGCTTGGTAAAGATCGTTGGCGACCCAACATTTACTGCATATACCTACGACTAATTGGGGTAGATAAATACCCTCTCCCAAGCATGCAGCTTTACCTTTACGTAAACTTCACTTATAGTTAATTACCAAATTAATGAGGTGTAGTTTAGATGAGTACAGAAAATACAGAACAGACCTTTAGTATTAGCGAACTTGCAAAAGAATTTGACATAACAACTAGAAGCATTCGTTTTTATGAAGACCAAGGTTTGGTTACGCCCCGCCGTCAAGGGCAAACACGTATCTATAGTAAACGCGATAAAGTGCGTTTAAAACTGATCTTACGAGGTAAACGCCTAGGATTTACGCTAGCTGAAACAGGCCGTTTGTTCGAGCTGTATGATGCCGACAAATCAAGTGCAACTCAACTTAAAATTATGCTTGAGCTAATCTCTGATAAAAAAGCACATCTAGAACAGCAAATGGATGACATTAAAGTTGTTTTAATGGAACTGGTTACCGCTGAACGACGCTGTCGTGACACACTTAAAAACCTAGACGACGCTTAAAATAATAATCACACCTTATGGCAACAACACATCAATAGGATACACACAATGAGCACCGTTTCTCTTTATAAAGAATTAAATTTTGGTCTTGGTGAAACAGCCGACATGATCCGTGACCACGTAAATAGTTTTGCAACCAACGAAATTGCCCCACTCGCAGAAAAGACTGATATCGACAATATGTTTCCAAACGAACTTTGGCCAAAGTTTGGTGAAATGGGTTTATTGGGCTTAACCGTAGATGAAGAGTTTGGCGGCTCAAACCTAGGTTACCTTGAACACGTAATTGCAATGGAAGAAATCAGCCGTGCCAGTGCGTCAATTGGTTTAAGCTACGGCGCACATTCAAATTTATGTGTAAACCAAATTGCCCGTAACGGTAACCAAGCGCAAAAAGAAAAATATTTACCAAAACTTATTTCAGGTGAGCATATTGGTGCACTTGCGATGAGTGAGCCAAATTCTGGTTCAGACGTTGTTTCAATGCGTTTAAAAGCCGAAAAGCGTGGCGATAAATACATTCTTAACGGTAATAAAATGTGGATCACCAATGGTCCTGATGCAGATACTTTTGTTATTTACGCAAAAACAGATTTAGAAGCGGGCCCTAAAGGCATTACTGCTTTCATTGTTGAAAAATCGTATCCTGGTTTTAGCCAAGCACAAAAACTCGATAAATTAGGTATGCGCGGTTCAAACACTTGTGAGCTTGTATTTGAAGATTGTGAAGTACCAGAAGAAAACATTCTTGGCGAATTAAACCAAGGTGTTAAAGTACTGATGAGTGGTCTTGACTATGAGCGTGTTGTGCTTGCAGGTGGTCCACTTGGCATTATGCAAGCATGTATGGACATTGTTGTGCCTTATATTCACGAACGTAAACAGTTTAATACTGAAATTGGTAACTTCCAGTTAATTCAAGGCAAGATTGCTGATATGTATACGCAAATGAATGCCGCGCGTTCTTATGTTTATACCGTTGCAAAAGCGTGCGACCGTGGTGAAACAACCCGTAAAGATGCCGCTGGCGCAATTTTATATGCTGCAGAGCTTGCTACCAAAATGGCACTTGATGCAATTCAAATTCTAGGTGGTAACGGTTACATCAATGAATATGCCACAGGCCGATTACTGCGTGACGCAAAACTGTATGAAATTGGTGCGGGTACATCTGAAATTCGCCGTATGTTGATTGGTCGTGAACTATTTAACGAAAGTAAATAGGATGTGCCATGACCATATTAACTTCAAATATTAACCCGCTTGATTCAGACTTTTTAGAAAAAGCTGAATCAATGCAGGCACTTGTTGATGACTTAAAAGCTAAAACGCAAGAAATAACTCAAGGCGGTGGCGAGCGCTTAGTTGAACGTCATCGCAGTCGTGGTAAGTTATTTGTTCGTGACCGCATTAATTGTTTATTAGATGAAGGTTCACCGTTTTTAGAAGTATCGCAATTTGCAGCTTTTGGTGTGTATCCAGAGCAAATCCCATGTGCCGGTGTGGTAGCAGGCATTGGCCGCGTTAAAGGCGTTGAATGTATGATTATCGCAAACGACGCGACGGTTAAAGGCGGCACCTACTTCCCTATTACGGTTAAAAAACACCTGCGAGCACAAGAAATTGCAGAGCGTTGTCATTTACCGTGTATTTATCTTGTTGATTCAGGTGGTGCTAACCTGCCTGAGCAAGATGAGGTATTCCCAGATAAATTACACTTCGGCCGTATTTTCTATAACCAAAGCCGTATGTCAGCAAAAGGTATTCCGCAAATTGCTGTTGTAATGGGCTTATGTACCGCAGGTGGCGCTTATGTGCCAGCAATGGCAGATGAAAGTATTATCGTAAAAGAACAAGGCACCATCTTTTTAGCAGGACCACCGCTTGTAAAAGCAGCAACAGGTGAAGAAGTATCAGCCGAAGAGCTTGGCGGCGCAGATGTACACTGTAAAACATCCGGTGTTGCCGATCACTACGCTGAAAATGATGAGCATGCCCTGTCAATTGCGCGCCAATGTGTATCGCGTTTAAATCATACACGCCCTACCGCACCAATTTTAACAAATTTCAAAGCACCTCGTTATGATGCGAAAGAAATTTACGGCATTGTTGGTACCGACCTTAAAAAGCCATTTGATGTTCGTGAAGTGATTGCCCGTGTTGTCGATGATTCATCGTTTGATGAGTTTAAACAGTACTTTGGCGAAACCTTAGTCACCGGCTTTGCTGAGATCTTTGGTATGCCTGTAGGTATTGTTGCCAACAACGGAATTCTTTTCTCAGAATCAGCGCAAAAAGGCGCGCACTTTATTCAACTTTGTGCCCAGCGCAATATTCCATTGGTGTTTTTACAAAATATTACCGGCTTTATGGTGGGTAAAAAATACGAAGCTGAAGGCATCGCAAAACACGGCGCGAAAATGGTAACAGCTGTGAGCTGCGCTGATGTGCCAAAATTTACCATTTTAATTGGTGGTTCGTATGGCGCTGGTAACTACGGTATGTGTGGCCGCGCATTTGAGCCAACCATGATGTGGATGTGGCCTAATGCCCGTATTTCAGTAATGGGTGGTGAACAAGCTGCTGGGGTATTAACCCAAGTAAAACAAGACGGTTTAAAGCGCAAAGGCCTTGCAATGAGCGACGATGAAGTTGCGGCATTCAAAAAGCCTATTATTGCGCAGTATGAAGAACAAGGTCATCCGTATTATGCCAGTGCACGATTATGGGATGACGGCATCATCGACCCTGCTGAAACACGAAACGTACTCGGACTTGCTTTAAGTGCAGCTAAAAATGCGCCAGAGCAAGAATCGAAGTTCGGCGTATTTAGAATGTAGGAGTAAGTGATGTCTGTAACCTTAACAATAACAAAACAAAAAGTTGCGACCCTTACAATTGAACGCAGCGAAGTACATAACGCATTTGACGCACACACCATCGCACAGCTAATTCAACAAATTGAATATGCCAACACTTTAGATATTCGCGCGTTAGTTTTAAAAGGCGAAGGCAAGCATTTTAGCGCGGGTGCTGATTTAAACTGGATGAAATCCATGGTGTCCAATACGTTTGAAGATAACGTCGCGGATTCAATGGAACTTGCCCGTTTAATGCAAGTACTGTTTGAAACCAAAGTGCCTACCCTATGTTTAGTGCAAGGCGCGGCTTTTGGTGGTGCCCTAGGTTTAATCGCCTGTTGTGATATTGCTGTGGCTGATGAAAAAGCGAAATTTTGCCTAAGCGAAGTAAAACTTGGCCTTATCCCGGCGGTAATTAGCCCGTATGTAATTAATGCAATTGGTGAGCGACAAGCGCGCCGTTATTTCCAAACGGCTGAAGTATTCTTTGCCGATAAAGCACTTGCCCTTGGTTTAGTTCATGAAGTATCAGATTCACCTGAAGACACACTCGACACCCTACTTCATACAATTTTACAAAATGGCCCAGAGGCTACAAAGCAAGCAAAACAGTTGATTTGTGATGTAGCAAACAAACCGATAAATAACGATTTACGACAACTGACCGCAGAGCGTATTGCCCAAATTCGTGTATCGGATGAAGGACAAGAAGGTCTACAAGCCTTTTTTGATAAACGTAAACCAAGCTGGCAATAGAGAACATCACCATGATTAATAAACTTTTAATAGCAAACCGCGGTGAAATTGCATGTCGCATTATCAAAACAGCACGTCGTTTAGGCATTAAGACAGTTGCGGTTTATTCCGACGCGGATATTCATGCAGAGCATGTAAAAGCAGCCGATGAAGCCTACCATATTGGCGCAGCACCAAGCCGTGAATCATATTTAGATGGCGATAAAATTATTAATGTTGCGCTTAAAGCCGGCGTAAATGCAATTCACCCAGGCTATGGCTTTTTATCAGAAAATACGCATTTTGCTGATAAGTGCGAGCAAAATAACATTATTTTTATTGGCCCAAGCAGTGAAGCAATTAACGCAATGGGGTCAAAATCACGCTCAAAAGAGCTGATGTTTGAAGCCAATGTACCGCTTGTACCAGGTTACTATGGTGAAAACCAAGACCCAGCCTTTTTACTGGCAGAAGCGGAAAAAGTGGGCTTTCCAGTATTAATAAAAGCAACCTATGGCGGTGGCGGTAAAGGCATGCGTGTGGTGCGCGATAGCGAATCATTTAACAAAGAGTTAGAAGGTGCAAAGCGTGAGGCTCTTGCAGGCTTTGGCAACGATAAAGTTCTAATTGAACGCTATGTTGAGGCACCGCGTCACGTAGAAGTACAAGTGTTTGCAGATAACTTCGGTAACTGTATCTATTTAGGCGATCGCGACTGTACACTGCAGCGTCGTCACCAAAAAGTGATTGAAGAAGCCCCAGCACCAGGTTTAAGCGCAGAGCTTCGAAAAGAAATGGGAGAAGCGGCGGTACGCTGCGCCAAAAAAATTAACTATAAAGGCGCAGGTACCGTTGAATTCTTATTGTGTGGCGATGAATTCTTCTTTATGGAGATGAATACACGTTTGCAAGTAGAGCACCCTGTTACTGAATGTGTGGTGGGTCAAGATTTAGTAGAATGGCAATTAGCCGTTGCTAGTAACGAACCGTTACCGCTAGAGCAAAACCAAGTAGTGATTTCTGGCCATGCTTTCGAAGCGCGTATCTACGCAGAAGAGCCAAGTGATGACTTTATGCCATCTTCGGGTGTATTAACGCTATTTGATATGCCAAATGAGCATATAAGTGATCTTTCAGCAGTAAGAATCGATACGGGTGTAATTGAAGGTTCTGAAATCTCGGCATTTTACGATCCAATGATTGCAAAACTGATTGTACTCGGTGCAAACCGTAAAGTTGCGCTGCGCCAGTTATCACTCGCGCTTGAGAAAACAGCTATTTCAGGTGTTGCGACTAATGTGAGTTTCTTACATACCTTAGCAAATCACCCAAGCTTTATCGAAAGCCCAACAAGCACCCATTTTATTGATGATCACATTAGTGAACTAACGCAACAAGATGAACAAGAACACAGCCTGCAATTAATAATGGCGGCACTTGTTTATATTAATGCTAATACGTGTCAAACAAGTACATCACCTTGGAATACACTTACCGCATTTAGCTTAAATGCCAGTAACCATTACACCTTGCCATTTGTTGATTTTAATCTTGAGTGTCAACGTAATAACGATGCTATGACCTTGGTTTACAATAATGAACACTTTGCTGTAAATGCCGATTTTAACGGTAATAGCCTCACCGCATTTATCAACGGTGAAAAACACACGGCGAAATTTGTATTAGATGAGCAGTCTATTGCGATTATGCACAGTGGTAACACTCACCTATTTGCTTTAAAAAGTAAGCACTATGTGGCTGAAAAACAAAATGATGGTAATAGTTTACAAGCACCACTTAATGGCACAGTCGTCAAACAAGTTGCAAGCGTTGGCGATACCCTTAAACAAGGTGATGCGGTTATCATTATCGAAGCGATGAAAATGGAATACACCTTAACGGCACCATTTGATGGCCAGTTAAGCCAATTTTATTTTGCTGAGGGCGATCTTGTGTCGCACGGTGACCTACTTGCTAAAGTTGAGGAAGCGTAATGCAACCAAAGTTTGTAAAAGTAGTTGAAGTAGGCGCACGTGATGGCCTACAAAATGAAAGCGCTGTATCAACACAAGATAAAGTACTACTGATTAACGCGCTTGCAAATGCGGGCGTTAAGCATCTTGAAGCAGGTGCATTTGTGTCACCCAAATGGGTGCCACAAATGGCAGATTCAAACGAGGTTTTAGCGCAAATTGATAAAAGTACACTCAGTACTTACAGCGCACTTACACCTAACTTAAAAGGCGCTGAGCTTGCATTTAATGCAGGCGCCAATGAGTTTGCAATTTTTACCGCAGCAAGCGAAGCCTTTACTCAGAAAAACATTAATTGTTCGATTGATGAATCTATAACACGTTTTCAACCTGTGATGGATTTTGCTAAGCAACATAATATTCCGGTACGCGGTTATGTGTCGTGTGTTATGGGTTGCCCATACGATGGTGCTGTTAGCCTTGATACTGTTGTAAAAGTAACCAAAAAGCTTTTAGCTATGGGCTGCTACGAAGTATCGCTTGGTGACACCATAGGTGTTGGCACACCTCAATCTACTGAACAATTATTAAACGCCCTGCTGGAGCAAGTATCCGCTGACAAGTTAGCTGTACACTTTCACGATACCTACGGCCAAGCACTTGCTAACGTGTATACCGCGCTTAATATGGGCATTAAAACCGTCGATTCCGCCGTTGCAGGCCTTGGTGGCTGCCCTTATGCTGCTGGTGCGTCAGGAAATCTTGCCACTGAGGATTTAATTTATATGCTTAATGGACTTGGCATTGAGCATGGAATTGATTTAGAAATGCTAGCCCAAGCAGGTTGGCAAATTAGTGAAGCATTAAATAAACAACCAACAAGTAAAGTTTCACTGGCATTAAAAGCCAAACTAACTTAACCGATTTCTCGCCCTACTCGTTCAGGAGAATTTTATGGCAGGTTTTAATAAGGTCGTCGACAATTATCAAGACGCACTTGAAGGCATTAAAGACGGCGATACTGTTATCGCAGGCGGATTTGGCTTATGTGGTATTCCAGAGGGCTTAATCGCAGAAATTAAACGTAGAAAAACCACTGATCTTACCGTTGTTTCAAATAACTGTGGTGTGGATGATTTTGGCTTAGGTATTTTATTACATGATAAGCAAATAAAAAAAATCATCGCATCATACGTTGGTGAAAACGCGATTTTTGAACAGCAGTTACTTAACGGTGAAATTGAAGTAGAGCTAACGCCACAAGGTACGCTTGCTGAGAAAATGCGTGCTGGCGGTGCCGGTATCCCTGCGTTTTATACCGCAACGGGTTACGGTACACCGGTAGCTGAAGGCAAAGAAGTTAAAGAATTTGGTGGTCGCCCGTATATTCTAGAAGAATCAATTACGGGTGAATTTGCCATTGTAAAAGCGTGGAAAGCAGATCGCTACGGTAACTTAGTGTTTCGCCACACAGCAATGAACTTTAACCCTATGGCCGCAACAGCAGGTAAAATTACCGTAGCTGAAGTGGAAGAGATTGTTGAGCCTGGTGAACTATCACCAAGCGAAATCCACACCCCAGGTATTTATGTTAACCGCGTGATTAAAGGTAACTTTGAAAAACGCATCGAACGTGTAACTACAAAAGACTAGGAGGCAACATGGCGTTATCAAGAGAACAAGTTGCAATGCGTGTTGCACAAGAACTACAAGACGGTTATTACGTTAACCTAGGCATTGGCATTCCTACCTTAGTTGCTAACTATGTACCCGATGGTATGGAAGTAATGCTGCAGTCTGAAAATGGTTTATTAGGTATGGGGCCATACCCTACTCGTGACCAAGTTGATGCGGATATGATCAACGCGGGTAAAGAAACCGTTACAGCAGCCACAGGTGCGGCAATATTTAATAGTGCCGAAAGCTTTGCAATGATCCGTGGTGGTCATGTAGATTTAACAGTACTTGGTGCGTTTGAGGTTGATCAACAAGGAAATATTGCTTCTTGGATGATCCCTAAAAAGCTTGTTAAAGGCATGGGTGGCGCAATGGATTTAGTGGCAGGTGCAAAAAATATTGTCGTTACCATGACCCACGCCAATAAACACGGTGAATCAAAGTTACTTGAATCATGCACGTTACCACTGACAGGCGTTAACTGCGTTAAGAAAATCGTAACCGATTTAGCCGTGTTAGAAGTAAAAGACGGTGCATTTTATTTGTTAGAACGCGCACCAGGTGTAAGCGTTGATGAAATTATCAATAAAACGGCTGGTAAATTAATCGTTGAAGGTGATATTCCTGAGATGACGGTGTAAACCGCTTACACAGTAACAGTTCCTCATTCCCGGTGTAATGAACACTGAGAAACCCAACAAAAACCCCTCAATTGAGGGGTTTTTTCTTTTAACCCTATCGACAAAACGACTTCATAAATTATACCAATTCTGTTAAGTATGTGATCAGAGGTAGCGTAGGATAAATGAAATGATAACAAGGCTGAATTTTTCTTATGTAGTTGTTCTACAATGATAAATTCAAACGCAGTTAGCATGATATTTAACCCGCTAGAATGATCAGCTATTTAAGTGAATTGGTATTAATCACGTCGCGTTAAAAGGCTAATAGAAGTCTTTGTTAAAGCCAAAATCTTGATTTTTGATTAACTGCATAAACTAGCTCAAAAATACTTTTTTGTGCGAAAAACACACTAAATTATCGATTTGATAATATTCATTGTAAATCATCTTTAATTATTAACAATCCAATCATTGCAAGCTTGTATTTTTGAAGAATTCACAATCAAATTGATAAATCATTATTTTTTGTTCATTTTGATGTGACATTTGATTTTTGGTTTGGTACAAATTAATTAACAAACTTATCCAAGATAAGAAAAATTGACAGGAATGAGGAAAGAAGTATGTGTTCAATTTTTGGCGTACTAGACATTAAATCAGATGCAGCACAGCTGCGCTCACAAGCAATCGAAATGTCGAAGTTACTTCGTCACCGTGGCCCAGATTGGTCGGGCGTATATTCATCAGAAAAAGCAATTTTGGTACACGAGCGTTTAGCCATCGTTGGTGTTTCAAGTGGCGCGCAACCACTTTATAACCCAGAGCAAACACACGTACTGGCAGTAAACGGTGAAATTTATAACCACAAACAATTAAAACAAGATCTAACCGTAGACTTTGAATTTCAAACCGAATCAGACTGTGAAGTATTATTGGCACTTTATAAACAAAAAGGGCCTGAATTCTTAGATGACTTAAACGGTATTTTTGCATTTTGTTTATACGATGAAGAAAAAGACGCTTACTTAATTGGCCGTGACCACATTGGTATAATTCCACTTTATACCGGTCATGATGAGCATGGTAACTTTTATGTTGCATCTGAAATGAAAGCCCTTGCACCTATTTGTAAAACCATTGAGGAGTTTCCTCCAGGTCATTACTTATGGAGTCAAGATGGTGAAATTCGCCCTTATTACGCACGTGACTGGCAAAGTTATGATGCGGTAAAAGATAACGAAGCAAAAGTAATCGATGTAAAAGAAGGCTTAGAAGCAGCAGTTAAACGTCAATTGATGTGTGATGTGCCTTACGGCGTATTATTATCGGGCGGCTTAGACTCATCGGTAATCTCAGCAATCACGCAAATGTTTGCCGCTAAACGTGTTGAGGATAACGATGAATCAAGTGCCTGGTGGCCTCAGTTACACTCTTTTTCTATTGGCTTAGAAGGTTCGCCAGATCTAGCCGCTGCACAAAAAGTAGCAGACAGCATCGGCACAGTACACCACCCTATTACCTTTACAATTCAACAAGGTATCGATGCGCTTAAAGAGGTCATCTACCACATAGAAACATACGATGTAACTACCATTCGTGCGTCTACACCGATGTACTTAATGGCACGTTATATTAAAGCCATGGGCATTAAAATGGTGTTATCAGGTGAAGGTGCCGATGAGTTATTTGGCGGTTATTTATATTTCCACAAAGCGCCAAATGCCAAAGAGTTTCATGATGAACTAAACCGTAAAGTAAGTAAGTTACACCAATTCGATTGTTTACGTGCAAACAAATCGATGGCAGCTTGGGGTGTTGAAGCGCGTGTACCATTCTTAGATAAAGAATTTGTTGATACCGCAATGCGAATCAACCCTGAAGGTAAGATGTGTAAAGACGGTAAAATCGAGAAACACATTATTCGTGAAGCGTTCGATGGCTATTTACCAGATGAAGTATTATGGCGTCAAAAAGAGCAGTTCTCAGACGGCGTTGGTTATAGTTGGATTGATACTTTAAAAGAGCATGTTGAATCAATCGTAAGTGACCAAATGATGGAAGCTGCTGCGTTTAAGTATCCGATTAACACACCACAAACAAAAGAAGCCTATTACTATCGTTCAATTTTTGAAGAACACTTTCCAGGTGATGCTGCAGCGAAAACTGTACCACATGGTAAGTCGGTAGCCTGCTCTACTGAAGCTGCTCTTGAATGGGATGAAAGCTTTAAGAACAACGCTGATCCATCAGGTCGTGCAGCGGGTGTTCATAACGAAGCGTATTAATAATTCACTTTATATAACATGAAAAAGCCCGAATTATCGGGCTTTTTAATTTAAAACGGTCTTGGATTTTTAGTGAAAAACGCATCTAAGCCTGTAGTTGAATTAAATTTTATAACCGCTATGTAACTTATATCACTATCAATCGGAGCAGGTTTAGTAAATACAACCTCATTGGTTGCTGCGTTATTTCCCGACACTTGCCAATTAAGTGAGAGCTTCGCATTTTTATAATGTGTTTGCGGAAAACCTGTCGCACAATAACGCTTTGGCTCTACAAGCGTGCAACTCACCATTTTTCCAGTCTCTGTTACTTTAAGCGTTACATTTTCAATGGTTTCGTTGCTGTCGTTGTAAAAAGCTAGACCCGAAACCATTAGTTGATTTTCAGCATGTGAACTGCAACCAATTAACGCGCTAAATAAAGCCATAAAGGCTAAGTTACGCATATTGTTTTGCACTTTGTAATACCCCTTTACATAAAAAGAGCGCCTTTAATATCAAGCGCTCTAGCCATAAAACCATAAATAAAACACACAAACGATTATTGATTTACGGCCATTTGTGCACTTGACACTTTTCGTGCTGCCATTAAATCAAGGTTGAGTTGTTTTGATATAGAGGTTAATAATTCAAGCTCTTGCTCAATCAGTGGTAACGCATCAATATCGTAAGCTGACTGACTAATCCACGCCGGTTCAATCAGGTTCGCTTTATAACTAATTAAAAATATCGCTGTGTTATCAATAAATTCACACTCAAAGCTTTGTGCACCGGCTTTGTGCATAAACATGGTGTAAAGCGCTAGGATCTGTTCCATCATCACAGGCGTAAGTATATAGCGAGCAAGCACTTGATCAGTTGAAAATACTTCGAATGCTTGTTCAAAGTAATTGTTTTCTAATTCAACTTTTTCTGTTGCTTTGGGATCTTTTGTTAGCCAGTTTGCTACTTTACCGCGATCTTGCTGAACGATAGTGTGCGAATTAAAATCAAACGGCATGGTTAACTTAACCATACAGCCTTTAAACATAGTGTGTCGGCCATTATTACCACTGCGCTCAAGCTTTAGTTCACAAAATTGAAAGCCAATATTATCAAGCTCGCCAACGATACTATCTTCTGTTTCAATATGATCAAAACTAGGTGAGATTGCGAGCTTTTTAATCTCGTCTTTTTTGATTTCTGAGGTCAGTGAATAACTAAATTCACCATACATTTTAACTAATATCGGCATCACGTTTCGTTTGTAAAAGTGTATATAATCAAGCGCTGGTTTATACGCCCAACTGGTGCCAATACAAAACGCAAATATAAGTGTAGAAAAGAAACTACCATCGCCCCCTAGCGCAACCACTAACAAAACAATAATTACCACTGCAGGAAATACTTTAAAATTAAGCAGGCGATTTCGCTTTTCAAACTCGCTGTTAAACGAATCTCGTTGCTGCTCAATAAGGTCTAACTTAGGTTTGATCTCATGTTCAAACGTGTTTTTTAAGGTGTCTGATGCTGGCACATCGGTGGCATTTTTTTTATGACGTCTAAAACGTAATGACAAAGCGTCAATATACCCTTTTATTTCTTTCGACAAAAAATCTGCAAACTCATGTTTATCCGATGACATAAACTCTCCTTGTTGCTAAAAAGCCCGTAACTAGTTTAAAAGTTCTGCGGCGTTAAC
This sequence comes from Pseudoalteromonas sp. NS-SX12, assembly GCF_057367955.1. Lineage (NCBI taxonomy): Bacteria > Pseudomonadati > Pseudomonadota > Gammaproteobacteria > Alteromonadales > Pseudoalteromonadaceae > Pseudoalteromonas > Pseudoalteromonas sp. NS-SX12. Next base: position 2,484,647 of record NZ_CM170634.1, read on the forward strand.
CGGCTGTCGTTCAGATTCAGAAATTTCGAAAAATGCCATCGCTTTTACGCCAACCATGGCGGCAATGATGTTGCCTGGAAACACTTGAATTGCGTTACGTAATACACGATTTGCGCTATTAAAATTACGTCTTGCCGCGGATATATGAGCTTCTACATCGGCATAGGTACGTTGCGCATCAAGCATTGTTGCATCAGATTTTAGCTCAGGGTAATTTTCTACCGCAATCATCAAGCCAGATAGCGAGTTTTCTAACTGACCTTCAAGTTTAAAGCGTTGTTCGTTGTTGTTACTACTGGCCGCATTTAAGACATCAGTTCGCAAACGGGTGACTTCTTCAAGTAACTCCTTTTCGTGTGTCATAAATTTTTTCGCGATTGCTAATACATTTGGAATTAAGTCGGTGCGTTTTTTAAGTTGCACATCAATGCCAGAAAACGCTTCTTCCATCGCGTTGCGTTTGGTTATTATTGAGACATACCACGCATAAAAAATAACAATAAATACGACTAAAATTGAAATGAGCAACCAGTTTGCTGTGAGAAATTCAGACATAATTGTTTCCTTTTAACTTTATCAATCCTTTTAATAAACGGGCTAGTGTCAGCTTGTGTATGACTTAGTAAAGCCCGTCTAGGTTTTAACCGTTACCTTAACATTTAAGTACATCATTTTAAATTACCTATATCTCAGGTATGTTGAATTTTGCTGTGCTATTTTAGCTCTTGTTAATTGTATTTTTTCGCGTCGTTCAACGTAACACCTAATCCGATACGCTATTCAAACTGCGATAAGCAATCATAAATAATCAACAGTTTTTAATAACTAACAATTCGTACAATGTTACTCTTTGAAGACGCGTTTTCGACGTATAACTGCAGACCTGCAGCGTTATTGGGAACATCAAATTGTATTTGTGTACTGGTGACGTTTGACGGGGTTACTTTTAATGCACCAATGACAATTTTGCTGTCTTTTGTAAAACCAACACCGTTTAAGGTAAACGGCTTGCCTTTACTAAGTGATATTTCACTGTGACCAAAAATAAGCGGAGACGCGTTATTAAACGCATCGACCTTCATTTCATTTGTTTTGCTATCAGCATCGTAAATAAACAAGGCATACTTGCCTTTTGGCACATCAAAATTAAAGGTTAATTGATTAGCGCTTACGGAGTTAGGTTTAAAGTTAAATACATTATTGTGTTGATACACAACCACAACGGGATCGTTTAACGCACTGAAATTATCACCTATTAACGTGATTGCGTCACCAAAACGATAGCGTCCTTTTTCAATCACGTTGTTAAAATTACCACCCAACTCATTTATTTGAATAAAACCTTTAGCAAACGGCTTTACTTTAGAAGATGGATTTAAATCAAAGGTATCAAGTACTTTATCGTTATCACTGTCTGATGCAAATGCATTTGCACAAAACAAACAACCCGTAATAATAGCGATAACATAACTTCTCATAATTAACTCAAATTGTGACTACTTTATTAAGTTAGTCATATACCATTTATTAATAAAGATGTTTATAAAAATATTGCACAAAAGTGCGTTTTTCTCGACTATTTACATACAGTGTTGATAATGACGGTGCTTTGTTTATTCAAGTACATAATTAACGATCTCGAAACTAATTTTATATCAACCACGAAAGCGCAAAAAACAATGGAAACAACAAAATATAAATAACAGGCCAACGTGCGATACGATATTTAACCTTTACCCCGCGCGCCTTTAAAAACGCAATGAGCAATTCCGAATTTTTGGTGTTAAATGTATGCACCCCATGAGACGCGTTTAACATATCCGTTAGGGAAAAGTGCGTTGTAATGTATGGACCAAATTTGAATAATGGGGTTAGCGGTAAATAATACACGTTAATACTTACGATATTGGCATATTTTATAAAGTAGTCTTGCTGCCCTTTTAAATCAGGAATACTCACGCCTTTACGGGTAATAAACACATCTGAGTTATAACAGGTACTGCGTTGAAAAAAAGCCTGTAACCACACTAACAATATAAAAATAAACGGTGTTGCCGCTAATATAACGCTTGTTTGTGATTCCCGTGTATTATAAAGCGGTCCAGCATCGATAAAAAATGCAATAACCATTGATGCAATCAACATGATTAAAAACGAGGTAAACCGTGTATAAGGTATTTGCCGAGTATGCGCTAAACATACTTGATGTTGGTTTTTAAGTAACTCTTCGATATTCATTTGGATATATCTTACGTGTGTTAGGAATAATTAGATGCCATATAAGCTTGATATAATAAAATCGATGCAAATAAGTTAGTTCAAATTTATCACGTATTTCTCATAATTTATTTTTGTTATAAAAAGCTATCACTGAATAATGCTCCGCTTATCGCAATTACACAAAGTACCGGAATAATTAACATAAACATACGTGCCATTTTTAATATACCAAAATGTGTTTTTTCGAAACTAAGCGGGTAATCAAAGTAAGTTAGTAAATAAAGCATTGATTGAATTGGAAAATAGTCCACTTTTAGTGTGATGGCTTTGTTAGAGATTGACTTTATTGTTAACTGTAAGGCGCGACAAGACAAACTATGACTCGTAGTATTTTGCATATACTGCACTTTTATCTCTTTTATATCGCCTTTTGCTAAAACTAATTGCCCTTTTTTATGACCAATTAAGCGATTTGCAGGCAGCACTAACGCGCTGTTACTGACTGACACAAACAGTTTGCTACCTGTTTGATAGTACAAATTCACCAGTAGCATTCGTATAACTAAATAACATGGGACAATGGGCAGATAGACTAAGGTTAAGTCTCTAAAAGCAATATTAACTATTGCAACGTGATGATTAACTAGCGGAAACAGCGAAACTGCTAACAGTAGTACAAAGAAAATAAGTTCAAGCCAAAAAGGTAAAGGATAAAATGTCTTTGTTACTCTTAACTGGATAACACTGTTTTCACACAGCTCATTTTTACCGTTAAAGTCGGTGTATTTAAACCAATGTTTATCGTCGGTTGTTATCGTCTCTTCCATGGGTTGTTTACCACAATCCTTTTTATTTTAATAAGTTGATCATGTACCACGTATCATCAAAGAGCGCGAATTTACAGTGACCTCCCCTAGTCGCTTCAGCATTTGTAGTGCGATCGATAGTTTCGAATGAATACCTTACCCATACCTCAACATCATGGCCTCGTCGCTGAGCGGAACTTTTAACTCCATAGTTGTCCGATTGCTTTGCGTTTTCAAAAACTCTAACATCGTGAACAATAAAATTATTTACTCCTGAATAGCTTTTAAGATAAGCCCAGTCATGAACCTTGTTAATAGCCTTTTTCAAATCCGAATCAGGTACGTCAAGCGGTATATAGATACTTTTCATTAATTCAACGTCTTTGTTTTTTACTATCTCAACGGCCTTTAAACAGTTTTCTTTGGGTATAGCTACATCAATTGTTGCATGGGCATAGGATAATAGCGTAGTCGCTGTTATTGTTATAAATGGCTTTAACATATTAACGTCCTTATTATTTTAGTGAACTAACTTTCAGGCAAGCTGCGTGCTTTTGTTAGATACTTAGCTTTTCTTAGCAAGTGCTTGCGATAACGCTTTTTCGAACATTACTTCATATTTAGCGATAAAATCTTCGGTTTGTTGGGTTCTATTTTTATAACTAAAAAACGAACTATCCTGCTTTATATGCTCTGTTGCCTCGTCTATATAACGCTCATATATAGTAGACGCTTGGATTATTGTGATAAATTCTTTTGTATTTAACCCTTTGGATTGATACACGTGTGTCATCGGCAAGGAAATACAGGCGAGTGCTGTGGATTCAAAGCTAAAGTCTACGCGCGTTTGCCCATTAAAATGAATTGCGCTTAAGTATGCTTGTAACTCACCAAGGTTACCTTTGGTGTAAGTGAAAACAACTTGAGACTGTTCATCGGTTTTGGTCAAGAGGAACGTATCACCCGTAATAGGCTTTGCCATTGTGGGGTAAATACCACCAATTGCGTCAATCGGTTTTGCGTATTTTTCACTTACACTAAACGTAATAGATTGCTGAACACTATAATTAACGTAATTACTTTGACCATGTTGATTTGTAACTGAGTAACTAGTACCCGCTACATTATGTGGTACACGTACCGTGATTTCGCTCGGTGAAATTATAGTTGCTTTAACTGGCATGCTTTTAAACAGTACACTAGTATCATTATCAAAATTGTCACCGTTTAACACGATCACTTCCCCAGGAATTAGTACTTTAGGGTTTAGCGCTGATAATAATGGTAACTGCCCACTTTTAATTTCAATTGGGTAAGGCTCTGACTTAAATCTGTCAGCAACGATAGATACATTTGCATCACCACTTGCATTTGGCATCACAAATCTCATGACGGTATTATCGTTTATTTTATTTACTTTGCTGGCGATTACGTTGTAGTGCTGCCTTTTCTTGGTTTTTATTATAACGACTGGGTTTTCTATGGATTCCGGATAGCCTTCAACTATTAGCTCAATCTCATCGTTAGCCCGTGTAAAGTAATTTACTTTACTATTATCAAACAAGGTATCAAGTGAGGAAATTGATAAACCGCCTGTTCGTTGCCACGGCTTAACTTTCAGTTTTTCAAGTCTATATTTATCGTACGTATCAGATACACCGTCATTATCATCATCTAAATCTAGGTGATCAATAAAACGATCATTATCAAAATTGTTTGGTTTATTGCTAAGCCCGCTTTCTAATTTATCCTCTATACCATTACCATCAGCATCCTTATCGAGATGATTAGGCATGCCATCATTGTCGAGGTCGTTTGAACCTTCGATGCGGTCACTAAATGTGTCGTTATCAGAGTCGGTATCTAACCAATTTGGTATGCCGTCGCTGTCGAGATCACTATTAAATTGATTAAACTCCATTCCATCGAGGATCTTATCGTTATCCTGATCATTTGATTGTGTGTTAGCGCCAAATGCAGTTTCTTTGATATCGTCTAGTCCATCGACGTCACGATCAGAAAAAAATATAATTTCGTACGTAAAATTAGGTGTACCTGCGTAGTTTTCATCAATAACACTTAGTTGGTATTTGCCAGCAGTAAAAATTGGAAAGTTAACAACGTAAATATTAGGTTTTTGGTATTTGTACAAAAAGATTTCATCGATAACGCTGCCGGTTTCATTTGAAACATATACTTGCGGTTTAAAATCTTTTGAATTGGTGTAAAAAACGGCGGTTAGCGATTTACGCTCTGCTACTTCAAATTGATATAAATCTCCCTTATCTAGATTTGAAGATATTGCCCCTTTTACACGCACTCCTTGAACGAGCTTAATCGGCGTTGCTATACCTGGATTATCATTTGGCTCCTGCTCAAGGTAAACAGGGTATTGTGATTTGCGAGCATCGAATGGGTAATCATCGTTTTCGTCTAAAACGCCATCGCCATCTTCGTCTTTGTTTTCCCAAGTGCCCTTAGGCGTTTCGAGTGTTTGTGTAGTTGACGCTGCAAACGCGCCTGCGTTATATAATGTAAACGCTACTAACGCTATACGAAAAATCATAACAATCCTTGTTAATGCCGGTATGAAAAACTTTCTCAGCAAATCTATTAATATATGGGCAGTTATGTACTGCACCTAGTTTATCAAATACCAATCACCTTCATCATTTATATACTTGAGTATGGCATAGTACTTAATGAATCTTCCTTCAGCATCAGGCTCTAGATAGCTATAATAAACACCATAAAATTTATCGATTTTAGGGTAATACTTAGTTTTCATCGGATAATTAAATTTACGATATCCACTTAAATCGCTATCTAAGGTAAATTGATAATCTTTTCCTTGAAATCGTTTAGCTTTCTTCAAAAACTTCAACGTAAGTAGTTTATCGCCTGCCGATTCTCTAGGCTTTTTCGCAAACTTGAACAAGAATACTCCCACATCTGAAGTGTTGTAAGCTGCTAACATTTTTTTGCTTAACTCATCAACTTTCTCAGGCATTTGTTGTTGCGCAACCGAACAAAAAGATAGCCCTAACAAAATCAATAATAGGGTATGCTTTACTTGCTTCATAAAATTTCACCTAATGTAGTTTTAACGCATCGCCCTAGTATGATTTGATACATCATATTAAAGCTTCTAAATCTTTGTTAGCTATTTCGCTTAGGCTCGACTTTTTTATAATACGAGTTTTAACGTTTTTACCAACCAAGGTTTTGGTGGTGTAGTATAAATCGATAAACATTGGCGTAACTCATTTACGTTTTCTAGCAAGCTGCATCCTTGCTTTATTCAAAGCAGATTCAAATACCAGCTTATAATTATCATCATTGATGTTTAGCTGCTTCGGAGTCTTATACAAAAGTGCAATGTTATTTGCTAAGGAAATTGTTTGTTCGTTTTTAATAACTTGGTTATAGAAGCTCACTGCATCATTGCTTGTTAAAATTCTATCAGGTCTTAATTTGGCCCAAATTTCTGATACAGCAAAATGTAACGACGAAACTCTATTATTTACCCCTTCCAGATAGATAAAAAATGGATAATCTGTCTCTACCTCGCCAGTTACAAATGACACATAATAACCGGAGTAGTCTAAACCTTGCGAGTTTAAGACAAGTACTTCACCAGATATCACGTGATTTGACCCAGCACTACTTTTAAAAACAAGATTTGTGGAAACAGTTGAAAAAGGCTCATCAACAATAACTTCTTTAATGCTAATCACATCAATATCTATTGGATTGGATAAACCGTACGTTGTTTTAAGTTGAAGTACACCAGATGAAATTGTGCTATCAATAGTCAGCCTCAAGTGCCCACTATCAACCACATTCGGATTGTATTCAATATCATCTATCAAAACTTTCATACCTGATTGAAATCCTACACCTCGGAGTTCAAGCGTTTCTCCAATATTGACCTTTTTAGCTGCTTTTCGATCTAAGACTAATTGCTCATCTGTAATCATTACATGGCCACTTAAAAGCGGTGATATTTGAATAGTATTTGTTTTGAATTGACCATTTGAAAAGAAAATACTTTTTGCTTTATATGGCAATGTGAACACATACCCTTTGTCAGAAAGCATTACGGGAATATTAACAATACTTGTGTCTGTTTCAATAACAAGAAAACCAGAAGTTGCGTCACCATCGACTTGCACAAAGTGGGCCTCATTCTCAAATGCCATATTTGGGATTTGAAATTGGTCGCCATAGTTATATGCAACACGTGTTATTTCTACGTAGTTAGTGTCAGAAAGTTTAAAACTTTCGATCATCTTTAAGGGTTCTAAATCATTTTCATCTAACAATTTATCCCCATCATCATCGATATCCCGATAATCTGGGATACCGTCAAAATCTGTATCCTTTAAACGCTTATTATTAAAGCTAATACTATCTAGATTACCGTCATTATCTGAATCTAAATCAAAGCGTGACGCTTTGCCATCGTAATCATCATCAATCGAACCTTCAACGGAGTCGCTAATTCCATCGCCGTCTGAATCACGGTCTAACCAGTTTGGGATATTGTCTGCGTCAACATCGTGTTCAAAACTCCGACCGTATTTATATACATAATACTCTAATGCGTCTTTACCGCCGTCGTTATCTTGGTCGTTAGAATGTGCATCGTGCATTCCTATTGCTGGTTCAGTTCTGTCTGGTATCCCATTGACATTTTCGTCGACAAAAATTTCAGCATCATACGAGTAAGCGCTAGCACCTCTAAAATAAAAATCTGAAATAGATAAATTATATGTTCCCGATTGCTGAATATCGTATGTGGCTATAAACCTTAAAGGGCCTGTAGGTTTCATTATTCCTTTGTATGATGCCAACGAAGCGTTATCGAATCCCAATATATGTGCATTAGGAATGAACGATGAACTGTTTGAATGGAGGATTAATGTAACTTTTTTCGGCTTTGTAACCGTAAATTTATACGTATCTTTATCCTCACGTTCAGAAATCACACCTTTAACTCTAATAGGCAAGGAAACATTCTTGTTATTAGTACGTAAGTGAGAATTATTGGGCTCAGTATCAAAATGCACCACCATCTGACTTTTATTCTTATTAAATGGAAAGTCGTCGTATTGATCTAAAACGCCATCGCCATCTTCGTCTTTGTTTTCCCAAGTGCCCTTAGGCGCTTCGAGGTTTTTATTAGTAGGCGCCGCAAACGCGCCTGCGTTATATAATGTGAGCACTATTAACGCTATACGAAAAATCATAACAATCCTTGTTACTTTATTTATGTTCACGGTTTAACCGTCATCATAAAGCGACTTTAGTAAATAAAAACGCTATAAGTGAATTCTCCACAAATCGCTATCTTTTATTTTTTCAAAAACACAACCGTCATTTGATGAAAATTTGTCCCCATTTGTCCAATTTATGAGTACTTCTGCGAAATTATCTTGCGTTTTATCTGAAAGACGCTTTTCTTTAACGATATAGTTACCGGCTTTTGACACTCTTTGTTCAAAGCGGGCTGCTTTCTTTAACAAAGCTTGCTCCGCTCTTTTAGCTTTATCACCTTCAAACCACACTTTATCTACAAATGACTTTAGAGTTTCTAAGTCTCCCTCTTTTTGCGCTTGTTGATAAACATCGCATTTTTCTATAAAAATTGGATCTTGGTTATTTTTTGCAGCGATACCGTAGTTTGGTGATGCAATTAGTGATGCGCTAGACAATGCTAGTGCAAACATAGTCCATCTAAATTTCATAACAGTCCTTGTTTAGCTTGATATGTGAATCGTTAATTATATTTGAATACGCGAATACTATTACTTTGTGCGAATTTGTTGTGAACTTGAAATTAGCTCATCTATTATTCAAATATAAGGCCTACTTCTAAAGTAGGCCTATTTATTTTGTTGTTAAAGGTTACTTGACGTTTGGCACTCTGTGGCTACACCACTCTGCTCAGCTTGTAACCTTATTGGCATCTTAACAGCTTTAACGCTAGTTCGATGTAAAGTAGGACCTACAGTGACATTGTAAGTTTTGACAACCTCAGGGCATAAATCACGTCCCTCAAGGGCATCTCCGGAAACTGACTGAACATCGCCTCCAAAACTTATATAATAAGTACCAATACCATCATCTGCTTTAGTACCTTCAAGCTCTATTTTGTGAACACCCTGTGTTAACGCAATCTCAATTGGCCCAATTTGACGTTGTGGTTGGTCATTATCATAAACAACGTTACCACCAACTTTAAGCTTAAAGACATCATCATTGTGATTACCATTATCGCCATAAGTAATTGTGATCGTGAATGGAATAGTGAACAATAAACCATTACTTTCGTTGTTCCCAACTCTCACAGTGACATCACCAGTCTTAGCTCCAACAGGAACTTTCACTTTCAGCTCTGTTGACGTTGCAGATTCAACAATTGCTTCTACTCTGCCATTTTTACTCTGAAATTCAACAATATTAAATCTAGGCTCAACACTAAACCCCGATCCCTTTATTGTAATAACATCTGATGGTTTACCTTCGTCAGGTGTAATTTCCGTAATAACTAAACCGAAAGTAACTTCTATATTATTTGCCGAATAAGCTGTTTCGTCTAAATGTTCCACAGACACTTCAATTGGTCCAACTGCATCGTTGATATAAGTCTCTGGTAACGTGATTGTAGCTTGATTTCCCTCTTCATTAATTACTGCATCTTTACTCACAGTATAGGTATGATCTCTATTATTTGAATCAGTAAACGTAAACTCAGGGTATCTATCCCTAAAGAACCCTTCGTCAATATCAAATCCTACACCATAGATCGTTATCGTTTGATCGCCAGATTCTTTAGAAACTACTCTCGGGTCGATATCTACTATCGAAAGCCCCCATGTTACGATGAAATCAGTTTTTTCAGGAACCGTTGCAAAATCATGTATAGTTTTACCAAAATCAACAACGATACTTGCAATCTGACCAAGTTCAAACGCTGCTTTTAGTTGGCCGTAAAAAGGGATTGCTTTTTCTGCTTGCTTTTCTAAGAATCCACCTAATGCCTCTAAAGGATCTAAGTTAACAAGTTCAAGAATTCTTGTCATTACAGGGCCAAAATGTGGGTTTTCTGAATAAATTGTCTTGATTTCATTATTATACAATTGCTTTAGGATTTGTTTTCCGGCTTCTTCAAAGTCTGACGCCTTAGGGTTATTCATTTCCATAAGCTTCGCGACTTCTTCCTTTACTTTTGGTAAATCTCGATAAACTACTTTTGCAATATCAAGATATAATTCTGCATCTGCATCAATACCCATTTGGTCAAGCAAAACCGAAAAAAATCGGATCATTATATTGTCGATTATTGTTCGAATTGCTAATGCTTTTTTAGCTTCAGTAGCTACGTCGTTGTATGGAGTAGAATCATTGTTAATAAACGGACTAGGTCCAAACTGTTGACCAACGCCAGGCGTTAATACTTGATATAAACATGGCTTATAAATGCACTCTTTTGGGTCATATAGTTTGTCGCCAGCGAAAATTTCGACACCTAAAAATGTGAGGTTTATTGGGCCCGCCATATTTGAGTCCCAAGGATACAAAATATGTTCCATTTCAGGTTTGTTTAATTTATCTGAGGTTAAATCTAAATTCCCTATCTCATCGGTCTTATAAATACGAGTACTAAGGTAAAGCTGTGAACGGTTTTGTAATTCTACACACCCGTCATAACCAAGAATATCCCTCCAGCTTTCTCCTTCTTTACAATTGTTCATTACTTCAGCAAAATTCTCAAAGCGACTTGTTGCCGAAATCGTAAAATTAAAATAGCTGTCCATGTAATCAGTTACGTTTGGGTTAAGCGTATTACTTACATTATTCGCAGACAAAGAACTTCTAATTTTGTTATATTTTAAAGGGTTAGCTTTAGTATTCCTGTCATAACTTTCTTCAAAATTATTAAATGTATATTGGCCTTTAACCAATGCCACATCAAAACGCGTGTTCTTAATTTGATATTCGTAACTATTGTCACTTTGAATTTCCAAATTCACCTGAAACTCACGTGTTAAGTAGCCTGAGCGTTTGTCAAAAAAATGAAGTTTTGCACCGTCCGTAAAATCAAAGTGATAATCCATCCCGTCAACATATGGAATAGCACCAATGCCCATCGGATTCGAAGCGACGAGCAATTGGTTTGAAAATTCATTCGCTTCCTTAACAGAAAGCTTTATCGTAGAAGCAACCTCATATCGAATCTTGTTACTTGCACCAATATTATTCGTTAGATATAACGTGCCATCTGTAATATCAGAGGGTACAGTGAATGAAAGTCTTGATTCAGAATAACTAGATGGAACGAGTGTTTTATTACCCATAATAATACTCGTGTTACTATCAAAACCCGCGCCCCTTAGTTCATATAATTCTCCCTCTTGGACTTTAATTTTTGAATATCCAAATATTAACGGAGAACCTGCTTTATAGGGACTCAGTAGAACTTCATTTGAACGCTTTCCTCCTGTATATATAAACGCTTTATATTTCCCAAAAGGAACATCAAATTTAAAAGTTAATTCCGAACTATTGTGAAATGTCGGATTGATGTTATAAATTTCTTCTCCGTTGTAAACTACAACTTTAGGTTGTTCTAGCTCACCAAAATCCTCACCAGTAAAAGAAATATTATCTCCTACACGATAAAATCTTCCTTCTGTTTTACCATTAAAATACCCATACTGACTAAAGATTTGAATACTTGGTGATTCACTTAAACGAAATCCTTCAGCCCGTTCATATGGTGACGCATCATACACATCGAGGATCTTGTCACCATCATTATCCAAATCGCTAAAGTCGGGATCGCCATCTTTATCACTGTCTTCAGGCAACCCTTTTATATTTTTCTTTTCAGCAACATCTGGCACACCGTCATTGTCTGAGTCTAGATCTAGAAAGTTCAATCTATCATCTTTATCTGGATTCCCAGCACCTTCAAGCTTGTCTTCAATGCCGTCGCCATCGCTATCTAAATCTAATAAATTGATAATTCCATCGTTGTCTTCATCAAGAGTTATTCCTTGTTTAACATAGTATTCATAGAAATCATGAATGGAATCTCCATCGGTATCTATGCGACTTGGTTCAATACCTATTGCGTATTCTGCGTGGTCATCAATACCATCTGTATCATTATCTTGAATTACGACGATTTCATAAGAATAGTCAGGTGCACCACCAGACAAGTCATCAATCACGCTTAAATTAAACTTACCACTATGTGGGATCTTAGTAAGAACATGCGCCATATTTAACGCACTATGGTTATGGATCTCTGAGGAATTAATTACAAGTCCACTTTGATCTGAAAAGTAGACTCTAGGCTTGAATTCATTCGACTGATACGTGATGCGCGCCGATATATAATCACCCTTTGTAGCATTAAACTGATATAAATCACCATTGTCACCCGAATCTGAAATTACCCCCTTAACCTTGAAAGGGAGGTCACTAGTGACTTGTACAGCAACACTTGGGTTATCGTTAGGTTCAATCTCTTCTATTTCGGGGTACTGACTAAGTTGGCCATTAAATGGAAAATCATCGTTTTCATCTAAAACGCCGTCGCCATCTTCGTCTTTGTTTTCCCAAGTACCGGTTGAAGGGTCAATCTGGTCATTGTTCCCGCCGCCATCATTACCACCATCGTCGTTACCATCGTCACCGTTTCCATTTCCTGGTTCAACAATATCTGGTTCTTTTTCAATAGGGTCATTACAACCAGTTAAGCTGAGCGCTAGCACGCCGCTTAAAAACATCGCTATAAGCGTTTTAGTTTTCATTTTGCTTCCTTTTAGTCCTTTAAATCTTAAATGGTGTTTGCATTCTAATTAACGCGTAAGACTTAATTGAAATATAATAATCGCTGTATCCACTCCCCGCGCCTGCAATAGCCCCCAGTGCATTGCAGCCTAATTGGTGCTTGTGCGGGCTGTACATTACAAACTCAGCGTCTAAAGGGTTTGGCGATGGATCAGTTAGGGTTAAAATTTTCCCTATTACCCAATTCGCAATTGGTACTTCTAATTTTTTACACCAATTAACTTCGATCTTAAGCAAATTGGCATCTTGAATATTAACGTGCTGTTCATCTGTGATTTTTTTTGCATCAGACTTACGATACATAAGATTGTCATTAGGTATTTCTTGCCAACGATTACCGTGGCGGTCACTCCTAGTTACTTTGTGTTTATCAAAAATCTCAGGCGTCGGGCTAAGAATATTTATTTGGGCACCTGCTTTGGCAATCGCACTTCCCTCAACGTACAACTTTGACATTAAATAAGCCCTACCAACTTCAAGCGCACTTGATTCGTCTCGCATAAATATTGGCACCATGCCTTGTGCTAAGGCATCTCGCATTTTGGCTTTACTTCCGTTATTTAACGATCCTGCTCTTGCTGCTTCAAATGTGGCTGCATTAAGCGTCATTTTGTCGCGATAGATAGTTGCCCATTGAATCAACAGCATTATCATGACAAGAACGATAGGGGCTAAGAACGGAATGCTGATCGAAAATTCAGCCATTGCTTGACCGGTTTGAAACTTTCTACTCATCATTAAATTAATCATTGCTTGCAACAGTCGTGTCAGTAGTTTTAGAAGACTGAATTCTCATTAATTCTAAAAACAACTGATCCATGCGTGATTTTGCATTGGTGTCGACAACAAGGTGGTTTTGAGCCTCAATTAAAATATCGGTAGCTTGTCTCACCCTTGCAATTGCAAGGTTATGCCATGCTTTCGCATGTTCACTATCGCTATTTATACAATTTTGATACGCAGTTACCGCAGCATCAAGGCGATTTGTGCGCGTATAGATATTACCTAAACGAAACCAAGCCGGAGCATAGTTTCGTTTTTCAGAAAGTAATTGGCGATAAAGTCCTTCGGCCAATTCAAGCTGGCCGGAGCGATAAGCGGTTTCTGCATTTGCTTCTATCGCAATTAAATTAAGTTTCGTCGATTTTGTTGGTTCATGCTTAGGTGTAGTTGAACACGCTAAAAGCGTACTTACACATAAAACTAACGTTATAATTTTAATTAATGCTCTTACCATGAGATTTTACTTCCTACTTTGATATTTAACCTTTCAGCATTACCCGACTCCAGCTCAAGCACGCAGTAAGCAGCTTTAGACCTCGCCATTCGCCAAGGTTTTAAATTTTCATAAACATCAGTAACTGTGCCTGCTTTATCAACAAATACGGCGTCAATCGGATAACCCATCCACATTGTATGAATGCTACTACATGGCTTTATGAGTAAACCAAAGCCAGAATCAATTGTTCGGCCTAGTAGGCCTCTCAGCCTTAACCAAGCGGTATTAGCAAGCCCTAGCCTAAAGTTATTTACGTTTTCGTTGTCTATTGTTAATTCAACTAGCTTCATATTAAACTTCGTAAATAAATTTCATCACGATCGGGAAAAACAGAATCGCAAAGGTTACAGGGAAAATGAATGCAACAAGTGGAAACACCAGTTTAACCGGCGCTTCAAGGGCTTTCTTTTCAGCACGTTGAAAACGTTCGACTCGTCGCTGATCCGCTTGAACTCGTAATGTTGAGCCTAAACTTGCACCCGTCCGCTCTGCTTGCGCCAATGCGCTAACTAAGTTATTGATTTCAGTAATTTGGACACGCTCTGCCATAGAACGAAACGCATCAATTTTGCCAACACCTGCGCGTAAATCCCGCATCACCTTTTCAAACTCAACTTTTAGTGGCCCTTCCGGACCTTTATCTACAGCTTGAGAAATAGCACCTGTTAAATTCAAACCAGCTTCAACCGCCATGGTAATAAAATCTAAATACACAGGCAGTGCTTTAACTATTTTCATTTGACGCTTTTTCTTTAAGTCATTGAGTGTTACAAGAGGTAAAAAGTAGCCTGCGATAAACGCACACGCTAAGTAATTAAGCTGAACTGAATTGAGGGCAGCTAAACAAAACCAACATAACAGACCTGAAATGATTGATACGACAATACGAATACCAAAATAGTCTTCTGCTGAAATGATGTAAGACAACCCTGAAATTTGTAGCTTTTTGTTAGTTTTAACTAAATAATCTATCGGTAAGCGCTCACCGATATAATGCGATGCTATCTTAACAAGCGGCCAAATAAGCCGAAGTGAAGGAGGCAAGGGATCCATAAAATCACGGCTATCTTCTGGCACATTTTGCTTTATCCTGGTAACGCTGTACGCGAATAAACATATTGATGCAGCAAAGAAAATTAGTATCCAATATAACATCTCAACAAATCCTTTTTACACGTCGATGTTTACGATTTTCTTAATAAAGAAATATCCGATGTAAAGCATGATTGAACAGCCAGCTATCACTGCCCATCCCATAGGTTCGGTAAATAAACGAGACATATGAACAGGCTCCATATGGTACAAAACATAGCCAAGGAAAATAGGAAGGCCCGTCATTACAATGCCCTGAATTCGACCTTGTGCTGTCAAACTATCAATCTTGCCTTCCATCTCAATTTTTTTACGTAAAGTGTCACCTAGCCTTTCTAATGTTTCAGCTAAATTACCACCGATCTCTTTAGATATTTGCATGCCCGCAACCACTAACTTAAAGTCTTGTTCAGGCATACGTTCAACCATATTATTGAGCGCCTCAATAAAATCGACACCCAAGCGTTGCTCACGTAAAAAGAGTGAGAACTCTTGAGATATTGGCGCATCGGCTTCTTGAACCATCGCTTCTATCGCACTTATTAAACTTGAACCCGAACGCATTGACGCACAAATCATATTGATCCCATCCGGCAGCTGTTCAATGAATTTTTTACGGCGCTTTTTCTGCAAAAATTTATAAAGATAAGGGGGCAATATTGCCATTCCAATAACAGCAAGTGCAGCTAAAAACCAAGCGCCAGTGTAAGCCCAAACAACGATAAAGGTTATGAACATTAATACGATATTGCCGACAAACAATTTACCCGGTTCAATAAATAAAAACATGTCTGATAAATTGCGCTTCGCGTTGTATTTAAACGTTTCGTGGTATTTCTGCGCAAGTTCTCGTGAAATAAATGACCCACCAAAAATCAACAGTGCGACTGAAGCCCCCACGATGATCATCAATACCATGCTAGACATTTGGCACCTCTGGCTTGAAGATACTAAGGTCCACGTCTATGCCACGATCACGAAGATTCTCATAAAACTCAGGAACCATTCCGGTAGCCATAAAGTGGCCTACAACCTTTCCGTTTTCGTCGTAACCTGTTTGTTTAAATTTAAAGATTTCTGATAGCTGTAAGGTGTTCCCTTCTACCCCGGTTACTTCGGTAATTGAGGTAACTCGACGCGAACCATCACTGAATCGGGACTGCTGCACTATCATATTAACCGCTGAGCCAATCTGTTCGCGTATCGCCATTATTGGTAAGTCCATGCCCGCCATCATAACCATCACCTCTAAACGTGATACACAATCTCGTGGTGTATTCGCGTGTGCGGTTGTTAATGAACCATCGTGACCTGTATTCATCGCTTGCAGCATATCTAATGCCTCACCACCACGACACTCACCTACTACAATTCTGTCGGGGCGCATACGTAAACAGTTTTTAACCAAATCTCGAATTTCAACAGCACCTTTGCCTTCTTGGTTAGGTGGTCTTGCTTCCAGTGATACTAAGTTAGGTTGATAAAGCTTAAGTTCGGCGGCATCTTCCACTGTAATAATACGTTCGTCATCTGGAATAAAGTTTGATAACACGTTAAGTAACGTCGTTTTACCTGAACCTGTACCACCTGAAATAACAACGTTTCGTTTATTTATTACTGTTGTTTTTAGGAAGTTAGCCATATCTTCATTCATGGAACCAAAGTTAACGAGATCTTCAATCTCTAACTTCTTATCCATAAATTTACGAATTGTAATACACGGACCTTTCAGCGCTAATGGTGGAATAATCGCATTCACACGTGAACCATCTTTTAAGCGAGCATCAACCATAGGTTGACCTTCGTCGATACGACGACCAATTGGCGTAACAATACGTTCGATAGCACTTAAAACGGCTTGTGGGTCGGTAAAACTAATATCAGAAAGGTATAACTTACCTGAACGTTCATAGAAGATTTCATCGTAAGCATTAACCATTATTTCTGATACTGCTTTATCATTGACCAAGGCCTCTAACGGACCCAAACCAACTGACTCATCAAGTACTTCTTTCGCTAATTCCGCACTGTCGATTTCAGCAGGCAGTGAAAGCCCACTAATTATACTGTTAATTAAACTGCCACTTTGACTTCTTAGCTCATCGTCAGACATTTCCGACACATTAACGCGTCTTAAATCAATTTGACTAATCAGTTCTTTATGAACACGTCTGCGCCACTCATTACGTTCTTTTATTTTTTGCCTAGTTTCGTCTGTATCGCCCTGCGCGAGTTCGTGGTGCTCCTTGACAGCAGAACTGGGCTGAATAGAATCAGCTTTTGGTGTGCTATCACTGTGCGTGTTCGACTGTGAATGGTTAGGCCGTTCGGAGAACGCGTGTTTAGGAGAATTTTTGTTTTCTGCTTTTACATGAATATGATAGCCACCAATTTCAATCAAATCCGATTCATCTAGTGGCCCTACAGATTCAATTTTCTCTTGATTCACAAACGTGCCTGTTCGGCTGTCGCGATCTTCCAAAAAAATACCATCTGGGCGGTAATAAAGTTTTGCATGTTCACGTGATACCTTAAACCCATGGAGTTTTATCAGGTGATTTTTGTCTTTACCGATGACACATGTTGGCTCACTACAGCGAATTTTACCAACTTCAGTACCTTTTGCCGTTTTAATATTGACTTCAAACATACTGGCTAATCCAAGATATTAAACATTTCAAGTTTGTTTGCTTCACCAATTAGCTCTTTCGCACGTTGTAAGCGGTTTTGATGCGATTCATCCTCAATCGGTACGATTTTAGGAGTCACTAAAATGATTAATTCACTTTTCTTGTCAATAAAGTCTCGTGATTTAAATAACTCGCCTAAAATTGGGATATCACCAAGTAGTGGAACCTTGTTAACAGACTTTGACATATCACTACTTACTAAGCCCGATATAACAAGTGTTTCACCATTTTTTACGTTTACAACAGACTCAGTTTCTCGAGTTTGAAAACCAGGATAGTCGCCGACGGTAACTGATGGGTCTATTGAGCTGACTTCAGCTCGCACAAAAGAGACAATGTTACCTTTAGCATCTGAAGTTGGTTCAATTTCTAATTTTATACCGTACTCTTTGTACTCAACATTTAACCCACCGTTTGAATCAACAATTGGGATTGGTACTTCACCGCCAGCAAGAAATCGCGCTTTTTCACCACTTCGCGTACTTAGTGTTGGCTCGGCCAATGTGCGAGAATCACCTTGCTCATCTAATAATTGAATCTGGCTTGTTAAACCAGTGGCAATACCAAACGCAGCATAACCAGAGTTACCAATCGCCATATTGCCTACTGCGTCTACAATTTGGTCACCCATTGGGTTTTCGGTGTATACCGAGAAAATATCATTCGTTACAAAGTTCTTAATACCGCCGTATGCAGGCCCTGCCATAGCACTGCCCCACTTAATACCAATATTTTTTAGCGTGTTGTTACGCATTTCTACAATCTGTACGTCCATCCGGATCATATGTTTTAAATCTACAGTAGTAGGTGCCAGACTTAACATAGAAGTTAGATTTGGGATCATTTCTGATAAGCTTTCAGCCTTTGCGATCACATCAGCTGTAACTTCACCTTCGAGCACTACAAGGCTACCAAGCTTACGAGCTTTTACGCCCGGTAAGTCTCTAACCAATGACTGAACTTGTTGCTCAAGCTCATTCATATTAGTCGGGTCGACATTGACATAAATTTTTTGAGTTTGGTTAGTCGCATTCCAAATTTGAATCTCAGTCTGCCCTGCTCCTTCTGCAATAAGTAACAGGCGGTTATCATCAAGTACTTTGGTGCTAACTACTCCACCTTGGCCTACTACAACGCGTGTCACTTTTGATACTGGCAGTACTTCGATAGAACCAACATGAAGCTCAAGTTTAATGTTTGCAAAACAAAGTGTTGGAAATAGTACAAAAAACATACTCAACTTAATAAAATAACGTCTCATTTTAATCCCTAAAAACTGCTATTAACCTTGTTAGCAAATGTCTTAAATTGGCTAACTGGATTTTCTATTTTATTTTCTCGTGTAACGCCTTGGGCTATCCCGCCATTACCTCCGATAATGTATTCCACTTGGTGTTCGCGCTCGTTGTGCAAAAACACATCCGCTTCTTTAATTAGTGTACTACTAACCTTTAATTCATCTTTTCTGTTTCTCAATAGCGCAACAAACGAACCATATTCTTGAGCCAGTGATACACGGCCCGCATCCATTGTTGATAAGTCTAAGGTAACGGTTGAATATGCTTCTGTTTCGCCAAAAATAGATTTCTTTAGTTTGTCTTTTTCTGAAATGCTTTGACGACCTGTTGCTAGCACCGTTACGCGTTCAAGAATCAAATGAAGACTCTTATCACTTTGCTTTTGTGAGAGGTAAAGATCGATGTAGTCACCCGGCATTAGCATATTTGCATTAGAGTTATTTTCGTTAATATTGATAGTTACAGCACGACGCCCAGGTTTTAAAATATCCGAAAATTGTTCTTCACCGCTTTTTGGTACATACGATAATAAAATTGGTTTGCCAGGCTGCACATCATTTAACACCATCTTATTTGCAATTAAGCCAAAGTCATTTGGATGAATTGCATCATCAGGAACATAGTCTTGTGGAATTTCACGCACAACCGCTTTATCTGGTGTTAGTAAATCACCCTTTGATAGCGGTCCAACTGCTACCACAACAGGGACTTTTACTATATCGGTACGTGAATATTGTTGCTGAATTTCACCTTCTTTTACTTTTAGATACTGGCCCACAGCCCAGGCTGCTATACCGCCAAGCAATAACGATATAAACAAAAGAACCCAGTTTTTATCTAAAAATTTAATTGATTTCATTAAGTTATAACCTCTGAGTTTTATTTATTAATTATCTTCGATGGTAATGGGGTAATGCTTTTGGCATAACTGTACGCGTGATAACTGTCTTTGATTTTTTGCGTTAGGATTTCTATGGCATTGTGTCCTTGATGTTCTTCAAGAAAACCGCCTAATTCGTTTTCTGGAATTGGCATTAACAAAGCGGCTACGAGCGCACCTGTTACGACGAAAAACTCAACTGCCGATTGTCCTTTTTGATTTCGTTTAAATGTCTGCATCTACTCTGATCGCCGTTATAAATGTTTGATTATTCTCAATATGGAACGTCGCATTAAATTCACTTGGACCTCGTCTAGCTAAAATAACCCCCTCTTTTTGTTTGTGATGAGTTTTAGCTCGGTCAATCGTAAACCCTTGTTGTTCAAGGTAACGTGTATAAAAAGACACATTGTTTGAAATGCTTTTTCTATTGCTCAACAACAGTGTTACTGAGTACTTCGCGCCATCTTTTGCTTTGATTTCATTAAGTACTTTACTGCCACTGGGTTTTGGTAGGTCACTAATTTTACTAACAATACGAGCTAGTTTATTTGACGGCGAATGTGACACTGATACCACGGCAATCGACTTTGGATAATGCTGCGTGACTTGCGCTGTAAACAATTTTCCATCGAAAAATTTACTCACTACAACTTCACTTTCAAGTTCCTTTACACCGAACTTCTTACCATCACCTTGCCAAGCCTTAGCATAAAACTCTGCATGTTCTGAACGTTTGAGTGGCGTTTCAACTTGCCAAATACTCACTTGGCTACCATTCATAAAAATATCTTCTGCTACAACTGTAACCTCACTATCTTCAGGAAAAACGAGTTCAGCTGCATTAACAGAGTAAATAAATAACAAACTAAGTAACGTAATAAATCTAATCAATAACATGGTCTTTATCCTTGTCTGGATCTGTATCATCACCATCGCCAGGGTTACCGGTATCATCACCAGGAATATCTTCGCGATAACGCTCTAACGGTAATTCTTCAATATCAACATGACCAAACTTTAACGAGCGCGAATTTAAATGCTTTGCAATTGGTACATGCGACAAAAAATTACGCAATGTGTTAATTACCGCGTTATCAAAAAGGTTAGAAGGCACTAATCCTTTAACTTGATCAATATTGTGGCGAGGCCCGCCTACATTCCAACCATCGGCAAGCACATACAATTCACTATTCATTGCAATTTCAAATTCACTTTCACGCTTCTTCTCACGTCCAGCTTCGCTAGACATCGCGTTTCTTCCATCTTCGTCTTCGAGCAGTAAATGACTTGCTATCTGAAGTTCTGATTGCCCTTTAAAAAAACCTTTATCGTTAAATTCAGTGCCACCAATCTCAAGTAATGAAAGTGCCCCATTAAGAAGCGCTGTGATATCGCCAGGTGGCTTTTCATGCGTCGTTTTCACTTCAAAAAAGCGATGTTTTGCTTCATTTTCTTCATTAGGGTTATACGCTGCAAACAAACTTTGGTGCGCCTTGGTTGATTTCGCTTGCGTAAACTTAAAAGATGCATACCCATCGTCAACACTGTTCCACCCCTGACTGGAATCAACTGGGCGAGAGTCAATCGGTGTAGAAAGCTTTGCGAAAAGACGATTGGGTACTTCGCTTTTTATTACATCCGTCTGCTTAATTGCCAACCTTCCTTGTCCCGAGTTGGAGTAATTTTTCTTTCCTTCCTCAAGCCATACTGTTTTTTCAAACGCGATGTAGCGCGCACTCATATCATTGTAATGTCGTGCTTCAATTACCTTCGAGAAATAGGGTAAAAGCAGCATCAGAGGTGCTATTACAAACGCTAACAAAATGCCTACTTCAACTAACGATTGTCCATGTTGTTTCTTCATTTACATCCCTGCCAAATCTAAACCAAAAACAGCACCTAAAAGATAAGTACGTTCCGAATTGTCGATATCTTGTAAACTTGTTTGCCAGTATGGGTTATATAGATTTCCATACTCAAATCGAGTATTTGGCCACAAGTCAGTCGCGCGATAATAGTAAATTCGAGCCTTTGCTGCCGATGAGAATTGGTCACGAGGTACGTCCATGCCCTCTTCAATGTTGATGTCAACATTGCGTGTCTCATTTTCTTTCGTGGTGCCTATACCTAACGACTTTGATGTTTGTAACGCATCGATAGATTTTGATACAACAATCGTTACTGGAGGCGCATCATTCGATTGATCAATTTTCTTAACAGAATAGAACTGTTGTATGCCGCTATATGCATCATTCATCGCACTTTCCCGTGCGTATGCACGATTTGAAGCGCTGCGGTTTATACGTCTTGATTGTCCATATAGGCTGCGACTTGAGTATCGTCTTGTATCATTATCTTCACCTGCGTGCGATCCGCCCCAACCTATGCGCGCTTCACGTTTTCTGCAGCGAAACCGTTTCCAACGTTTGTAGTGAATACTTAATGTATCCATTGATGTCCAGGTCTCTTTATCTCGTTCACCGTGGTTAATTAAATCTGTGCCTCCGGCTTGACGCGTTTTGTAGTAGCCTGTGCACCAAGGCCATGTAAATGAAAACGGAAAACCCCAATCATGTGAACGATTGACTAAAAATTGATCGCGAGAATTCGTGACTACTTTGAAAAATTCTTGATAACGTCCGGTGTTATCTGTCCGATTAAACCCACCTTGATAATCGCGCCAATCGTTGAAAATAGTATTCATTAATGTTGTTGCAGAAATAATGTCCAATTCGGCATCAGCATCATTTAACTTTACGATTCCATTGAGTGAATCAACCATCGCAGCCGACGACGCATACGACATAATACTTTGCGATTTTGACAGTCCCGTATTCACTGCATTCGTTAGCGTCACTGCTACTTCTAACCCCGGTTGTAAAACCGTATCATTGATACTGTCGATGTACTGCTCAGCCTGCGTAAAATATGCACCGACACCTGGAATAAAGCGGGCAACATCTTCGATGTTATCGAATGTTTCTACAGCAAAATTAAACCAAGAGGAAAGACCTACATATTGTCCAATTGCAACATGATTTGCGATCATTGCACGGTTTGTGTACGCCTTGAAATTTAGCTCACGTGCTAAAAATTGAGAACCACTTAACACAGCCGCATCAGATGTGTTTTGTAGCCGAGTTTTGTGCAGGTTCTGTTGTGATACGTTATATAAATAAAGTAAAAATAGAACGATTACGGGTAAAAAAATCAAGCCAACGACTAGCGATTGACCGCTTTGTTTTCTCATAACACAACCTTGTGAAAAATGGGGAGATGCCTCCCCAACTACCTTGTCTTAACAAGTACTAATCTGTACCAGAACCACCACCGGAAGTACCACCTGATGATTTATTCGCACCATCGTTGTAATTTCCTAAATTGTAATTTTTATCTGCTACAGTAGCACTATCACCAGCAGCGTCTTTTGCCGCCTGAATTTGGTTTCCAGAATCTTGTCCCGAAATTTCAGTCGATATTGCTGAGACTTGATTCCGTACCGTTTTACCGAAAAAACTATATACACCTATTGCCGCAACCGCGATGAGTGCAACAATGATGATATATTCGGTCATACCTTGACCAAACTGACTACGTTTCATAACCCACCTTTAAAAGTAATAGGTAAATTATTACTTAGAACCTTTAGCAGACTTATTCGCTGCATCATTGTAGTTACCTAGGTTATAGTCTTTATTTGCAACGTCAGTAGCAGCCTTAGCTGAATCTTGTGACGCTTTAATTTGTGTTGCAGAGTCCTGACCAGACACTTCATTTGCAAGCGCTGATACTTGGTTTCGTACTGTTTTACCGAAGAAGCTATATACTCCAATAGCTGCAACCGCAATCAGTGCAACGATAATAATGTATTCGGTCATACCTTGACCAAGTTGACGTTTTTTCACTGTTTTCTCCTTAAATAGAATAAACGCACCAAAAATGATACGTGCTTTAGAGAGAATGCTCTATTCACCAAAGGGATGACAAAACTTGTTACAAAATTAAATTTTTTTGAAAAAAATACACCTAATGGCGTACTTACAAACTCGCTGTTTTACTCAGGATTTGTGTGCGGTTTTTTGCACCTGTTTTTTTCAAAATACGCTGTACGTGTGTTTTAACAGTCGCTGGAGAAATCGCCAACTCTTTTGCAATCTCTTTATTTTGTAAGCCACTATGAAGGTAGGTAACTATTTGATTTTCTTTACGTGTTAATACACTTATAGGTTTACTTTCTTCGACTCGTTTATTGATATATTCAGACGCTATTTTTGATAATGCCGCTCTACTAAAGAGCAATTCAAAGTTTCCTGAAAGCACTTGTAGTTGATCAATAATCAGCTGAGGTGATAAGTCTGTTTGTAATACGCCTCGATAGCCTTTGCGTAAATAATCGCATTCTTGTTCAAAGCTTATAGATTGCTGCAACACGATAATTGACTGTTTCTCTAATCCATATAACGAATAAGAACGTAAATATGTTGACTCTACAAAGCACACATACTTATCAGAGTGCTGCGTGTTAATTTTATCCCCGGGCAGTACAAAACGTACCTTAGTGTCTAGCAAGTTGGCACATTTAAACACTTTACTCGCCAACTTATTTTCTTTGCCTATAATATAAAAATCCATTTTCTCAATTACACCTAGAAACTTAATTTACGATATGTTTGCGCATCTTTGACGCTAAAATCCTTAGTTTTTAAACGTTCTACAGATTTTAATCTAAACCGCTTTTCATATAATTTATTATGGTACTGTGCAAAGCCAAATTGGCTATTGTCTAACAAGAAAAACATGATATCTGGTGGTAACACTTCTATCATACCGACCTCAGGTGGATTCATTCGCTGACGTTTATTGAGCGCCATACTAAGCATATTTTTCTCTTTCGCTGAGAGCATCCAACGTTTATCTGTAATCGGTGTGACAATAAACAAATTTTCGCCATCATATTCAGCAATTAGTTCGCCACTCTTCTGTTTAAATGTTAAATAATCAGGAAAGCCTTCTTCTTTAGCAGTAGCTAAAACAAGTTGATCAAACTCTTCATCTGAACCTGTAAAATTAATCTGCTTTTTAACCCTTGCTTTTATTTCTTGATCGTTAATCGACACATACGTTTTTAACTCATGATCGTATAACTGACTTACGCCCTGTTTTAACGAAACGTATTCGGTTTTATGGTAGTGTTCAGGAATATTTAAATCAAAACGCGTAAACGTATCAGACACCCAAAAGTCACTGGTACCATAATCTTGTTCACCATTAAACACCTCAAAATGGAAGTGCAAAACGTCCGCAGCTAAGCGTGGTGAAAATTGCAATAGCGCAATGGCGAGGGAAATAGAAAAGAGTCGTATCATGCTTCAATCCTTGAAAATAATCGTGTGATGTCACTTCACCTTTTTACTACTTTATGGGAACATATTATTTTACATTTTGCAACGCTTTGTAATTTAGTAACTTTATAAATTCAGTACAACATAGGACGTGTTATGAAAATCAACCCCCTTGCTATTTGTGCCACAATAGCAATTTCTGCATCATTCGCTTTAAATGCAAAAACCAATCAACTAGCGCAATTTATGTCGAATATTGAAGGGTCTTCGATAACCCATCAAGATTACAAAAAGTACGTTAAAAAAACCGTATTGGTTGGGTTTGAACAAACTGGCTATCAAGGTAAAGATGTCAAAGGATCGCTTAGCTCGACTAGCTATAGTATTCCGCTTGCATTGAGCGAAGTGGATGTTGTTGAACAATATCAAGCAGCGCTTGAAAAAAGTGGTTTTACCCTATTAAGTCAATGCTCTGCATCGGCATGTGGCAGTATCGCGAGTATGGCTAACGCACTAGGTATTTCTGCACCATTTGGGTTTGATGAGACGCAAGAGTTTCGCTCTTTTGCCATTAAAGACGACCTTTATGTCACCATTTATGCAACGGGTTACGATAAAGCGCGCAATCTGAATGTTCAGGTTGTGGAAAAACGCAATAACAATTCAACAGTATCTGTCGACAAGGCGTATATAGATTCGCTTATCGACAAACAAGGAAAGTATCAAATCCCCAATATTCAATTTAAGTTTGATAGTGATGAGTTAACCGAATCTTCGGGTAAAAGCATCGAAAAGCTGGCAACTTACCTGAAATCTGTGCCTAATCAAAACTTCTATTTAGTCGGTCATACGGATGACAGTGGTAATGCTCAGTACAATCAAACATTATCGAAAAAGCGCGCGTTGGCTATTCAAACTAAGTTAAGTGATTTAGGTATTGAAAAATCGCGTTTAGTTGCAATTGGTGTCGGTGAGTTTTCACCTAAAGAAAGCAATACATCAGAAAACGGGCGTTTATCTAACCGCCGTGTCGAGCTAGTTAAACGCACAGACTTGCTGTAAACAAAAACGCCCAACAGATGTTGGGCGTTTTAAAATTCTATTTTTCGAAATTGTTATCTGAATAACACTTCTTCTTTCTTAAACCAATGTACACATGCAGCCATTAATACACCAGCTAAAACAGCGGTAGCAATAAAAATCATACCAACATAGCTATAATCTACTGTGCCTTTAATAATTTCTTTAATAGCTAATGCAACATTGGTAATTGGCACCATAGCTGTACTCATGCTGAGTTCCATATTTGGCATCATTGCAACAATCAGCGGTAAAAACGCCAACATTGACAATGGTCCCATATAGTTTTGCGCTTCTTTAAACGAACGTGCGTAGATTGAAATCGCAAGCACGAGTGATGAAAACACGCACGCAAGTGGAATGAGCAGTAATAAGATTAATGCAAAGTCCATGAAACCAAGCATTGAAAATGCATCAGTTATCTTTTCAACATCAAAGAAGCTACTCGCCAACTTCATCCAGACTCCCATACTGGCAACGGTTATTAATGCCGTGGCAAGCGAGGTAAAAAGTACTGTAAAGAACTTGCCCAATACCAGTTCGGTACGTGGAATTGGTGTAAGCAGTAGAGTTTCTAATGTACCGCGTTCCTTTTCACCCGCGCCTAAGTCAATGGCTGGATAACTTGCACCCGCAAGCACTAATGGGATCAATAAATATGGAATTAACGCGCCGAGCTTTTCACCTAAGTTTTCACGTAAATCGGCGGTATCTACTTTTTCTAATACAACAGGGTTTAACAGTGATTCTTGATGCTCTTTCGCAATACCAAGCTTGTTAAATTGCTCACTTTGTAATGTTTGCGAAAACTCTTCCGCCATTTCTTTAATGCGGGTAAAAATAAAACTCAGTGATGACGCATCGTTAAATACAATTTGCCATTCATTACTGCTACCATTTTCCAACGCGTCGCGCGCATCTGAAGGAATAACAATACCTACATCAATTACTTCGTCTTTCACCGCTTGCTTTAATTCTTCAACGGTTTTGAAGTCTCCTTCTACCAACTTAAAGTTTTTATGAAAAAACAATTTGTCTTTAAATTCAGGTGCGTACTCAGCGTTGATAATCGCGTAATTATGTACCTTTTGCTCAGCCTCTAAGGCTGCTTTACTCATTAGAAAGCCCATCAGCGCAAAAATCACCGGGAAAATAGCAACCGGTAAGGCAACGACAAAGATAAGGGTTTTTCTATCGCGCAGCAGTTCTTTTAACTCTTTTAAAAATACCTCAAACACTTTGTTGCTCCTTCAAAATCGTTAAAAACGCATTGTTTAATACATCGCTTTGGCCACGTGCTTTAAATTCATCAATCGTACCATCAAAACAGGTAATGCCTTTATCAATCACACTTACGCGTTCACATAAAAGCTCAACTTCATCTAAATGGTGAGTTGAGAAGATAACCGGCGTGCCCTGCGCTTTAATACTTTGAATAAAGCTGATCACAGTTTGCGTTGTCATAATATCAAGGCCCGTTGTTGGCTCATCAAGCACAATCACTTCGGGGTTATGCACTACTGCACGGGCAATATTGGTTTTTTGCTTCATGCCGGTTGATAAATGCTCCGCTCGCTTATCTAAAAAGCTATGCATATCAAGCATCTCAAACAACTCTTCACAACGCGTTTTTACCGCTTGCTTATTCATGCCATGAAGCCGTGCAAAATACTCGATGTTTTCCTTCGCCGTTAAACGCCCGTAAAGTCCGGTAGAACCTGATAAAAAGCCAATTTTTTTACGTGCTTCAAGTGGCTTTTTAACAACGTCTATTCCGTTAATTTCAATTTTCCCAGCATCAGGGCCCAATGCAGTTGAAAGCATGCGTAATGTCGTAGTTTTACCGGCTCCATTTGGTCCTAATAAACCCAATACTTCGCCCTTATTACAGGTAAACGACACATCACGAACTGAGTGAAAGTAATCTTTGTCTTCTCTAGGATCCTTTTTTTCTTGGTTTTTTACTTTATGATCTTTAGTAAGCTTAAAACGCTTTTTCAGCGCCGACACTTCTATCATTTCAACTTCCTTCGTTTAGGACGAAAATAATCGGTATTTTCGTAAAATGCTTTTTCTTTGTTTTGCTCGTACCAATTTGGTACGCCAAGTAACGGTAATGGAAACAAACTGCTGTTATCGCAAAGAATGTCTTCGTTTTCAATAAGATTTTCAAGATAACTGTCTAGCCAAGCATACCTATCTTTCAGGCATTTTGGCATTAATTGATGTTCAACTGTGATATATAGGGCTTTTCCGGTTAATCCAAGGTAAGGGCGTGTTGCCATTTCGTAATTTGCATGGCCAAACATAAACGGATAAATCGTACTGTGCCACTGTTCACGCTGATTAAAAAAACCTTCAATCCATAAATGATTTTTCAATAAATCTGCCTGTGCTTGATCACATACGACTAGCACGCCGCATTCATCCAATAATGTAATGGCATTGCGCTTTTTTGAGCGCTCGGTTTTACCATGTTTATTTATTTGCTCAATATGTAATTGATTAAGCAATGCCTTTGTCTTTGGAAAGAGTAACCAAATAAAGGCACCAAACAAATCGTGCCAGTTCTCCAAACGCGTTGGGATCTCTCCCTTATCAAAAATGATTTCTTCGTAATAACCGTGTTGCCAGTCAACATCGTCATTGGCAACAAATGAAATTTGCTGGTTATTTCGGTTTGTTATGTTTATAGCTAAGGAGTTTAGCCAATCAAGTGTTGGCCAGTTGGAAAATTGCGTTAAATTAAATAAGGCGTTTAAATCGTCAAAGATCCCATGATGTAAAAAATCAGTCGTCCAATGTGCTGGGGCTTCAAATTTCATTCTGGTGATTTAAAAAGTAAAAACTAAAACGCGTACTTTAACGCATTTACTAGCACAACACTAAACTAGTTTTTATAATCGCCTAAATTTGTGACACAGGTTGAATTATGAAAAAACTAACGCCAATCGGTATTGCCGTCTCTTTATTGTTAAGTGGCTGTGCAACTACCAATGATCAACACGCGCTAGATGCTGCTTATAACAGCATTAATGCCGAACAACTCGGACAACATATAAAAACAATTGCATCAGATGAGTTTGAAGGTCGTGCGCCATCCACTAAAGGTGAAGAGCTCACTCTTGCCTATTTAGAAAAACATTTTAAAGCATTAGGCTTTGTCGGTGGCAACAAAGGTAGCTTTTATCAAGAAGTGCCACTTGTATCAATCGAAGCATCACCTGATATGTCGCTAACCATTGATGGCAAAACATATCAATACAAAAAAGATATGGTAATGGGTACGAGTCGCATGAGCGAGCTTGAAGCCATTGAAAATTCAGAGCTGGTATTTGTCGGTTATGGTATTAACGCGCCTGAGTATAACTGGAACGATTACGAAGGATTAGACGTTAAAGGTAAAACCGTCGTAATGCTGGTTAACGACCCTGGTTTTGCTACGCAAGACGAGTCACTCTTCACCGGTAATGCAATGACCTATTACGGCCGTTGGACGTATAAATACGAAGAAGCATCACGCCAAGGTGCTGCTGGCGCAATTATAGTTCATGAAACTGCCCCAGCCTCTTACCCATGGTCGGTGGTTGAAAACTCGTGGTCAGGACCGCAATTTGGTTTTCAAAAAGAAAACAAGAATATGGATCGCGTAGCCGTTGAAGGTTGGATCACGCTTGATGTTGCCAATGAACTATTTACGAAAGCCGGACTTGATTTTACAAAAGAGAAAGCAAAAGCCGCTAAAGGTGGATACTCAGTTGATATGGGTGATTTAACAGCGTCTGTAACGGTTAAAAGCGAAATCAAAAAATCAGTGTCGCGTAATTTTATTGCAACATTGCCTGGTGCTGAAACACCTGACGAACACATTATATACTCAGCGCATTGGGATCACCTCGGCAAAGATCCAAGTAAAAAAGGCGACAACATTTATAACGGTGCGCATGATAACGCAACCGGTACAGCGGGTATGATTGAAATCGCAGAAGCATTTGCAATGCTGCCGAACAAACCTGCACGTTCAGTGACCTTCTTAGCTGTAACAGCTGAAGAGCAAGGCTTATTAGGGGCCAAATACTACGCTGCAAACCCAGTTATCGACGCAAATAAGTCGGTTGCCAATATTAATATGGATAGTTTGAACCTGCTAGGTCGTGTAAAAGACATGAGCGTAGTTGGCGCTGGTAAATCAGAAATGGATGAGTACTTAGCGCGCGCTGCTGCAAAGCAAAGTCGTACTCTATCAGGCGATCCGCGCCCTGCTGCTGGTGGCTATTATCGTTCTGATCACTTTGCATTTGCACAAATGGGCATTCCAGCGATGTACTCAGGCGGTGGCACCGAAGCGATTGACGACGAAACAGCCCGTTATCGCAAACGTATGGGGCTGATTTTACGTGGATGCTATCACCAACCATGCGATCAATACCGTAAAGGCTGGGATCTTTCAGGTGCTGTTGAGGACTTACAGCTGTTTTATCAAGTTGGTTTAGATATAGCTGACAGCACGGCTTGGCCAAAGTGGTACAGTCAATCAGAGTTCCAACGAAAAAAATAATCACCGCGATTGATTAAATTAAACGGTAATGTGATTGATTCGTATTACCGTTAGTACTATAGTGAAGCTAATATTCGATTAGGTACACTGTATGTTGTTTTCCCTCTCACAATTCGCGCTACCAAAACACGCAATTAAAAGCACTCTCGCTTATAAACGCTTGTTTTTACCAATAGCATTGCTATGCCTTATTTTTAATGAGTCTACCCGCGCTGTAGTGCTTGGCGCCCTCGCCGATGCATTTTTACAAGTAACTATGTTTGTTGCTGCAACGCTTTATGGCTATTACTTATTGGTTAATCGATTTCCTAAACTCGAGTTGAGTTATATTGCACGGGTTGCACCAAAGCTTGAAATTCCGTTTGCCGCTTTGCTCGGTGCACTACCAGGTTGCGGCGGCGCAATAATAGTAGTAACACAATACACTAAAAAACAAGCCAGTTTTGGCTCCTTGGTGGCGGTACTCATTGCCACTATGGGCGATGCAGCATTCTTACTTATCGCTGCAGAGTCAAAAACGGCACTGTTGGTATTAACCCTTAGTTTTACAGTTGCAACACTGTTTGGGTGGTTCGTGAATTTATTGCATCCAGCTAATTTTCTTGCGCCCAATACACCATCACATCAACAACTACAGTGCCAAAGGTTGCCTAAGCCTGTTGGTTTTATTAGCCTTCAATTTTGGCGTATTGTCGCCTTGCCGATGACACTTGCCGCTCTGCTTGTCGCATTTCAATATGACTTTGGTGAAAATATTAACCAAGGCTTAGGTTATATCGCTGCGGCCTGTTGTTTTATTGTAGCGCTCTTATGGGCGTGCTCATCTCCTGGTAAGAGCTATCAAGATGTCACCGCTGAAGACGACTGCAGTAAAGAAAGTTTAACAACAAAGGTACTGCAAGATACACACTTTATCACCAGTTGGGTGGTGGCTGCGTTTATTGGCTATGAATTATTCGTGCTGTGGTCTGATATGAATATAGCAGCTCTTTTTCAAAACTACGCCGTGTTACTGCCGCTTATTGCCTGTTTAATTGGTTTACTGCCAGGGTGCGGGCCACAAATTCTTGTCACCTCACTTTATATGCAAGGATTAGTACCCTTTTCGGCACTTATGGCGAATGCCATTTCAAATGATGGTGATGCCCTTTTCCCGGCGATTGCACTAGCACCAAAAGCGGCGCTCATTGCAACCTTGTATACCTCCATACCTAGTTTAGCTATCGGCTACTTAATCTTCTTTTTTTAGTCAATTAAAAAAGGGGTCATGTGACCCCTTTTTATTAATTAGCTCATTGCCATTAACATGGCACTTGGCGTTTCCAAATAGTGTTTCCACAAGTTATTGAATCGTGCCATCGTTGCACCATCAATAATGCGGTGATCGCCCGACCACGATATTTGCATAATTGCACGTGATTCAACCTCACCTTTAGCATTAAAGCGCGGTAAATGTTGCAGTTTACCGAGTGCCACAATCGCAACTTCTGGCTTATTGATAATTGGTGTTGCTGTTGTTCCACCAATTGCACCAATATTTGAAATTGAAATTGTGCCGCCTTTTAAATCTGCAGGCGTTACACGGCCTTCGCGCGCTTGTTCTGTTAAGCGAGATACTTCATTGGCAATGTCCACCATGTTTTTAGCTTGGCATGATTTGATATTTGGTACTAACAGGCCAAGTTTTGAGTCAACCGCCATACCAATGTTGTGATCATTAAAGTATGTAAGTTCTGTGCAATCCGCATTAACTTGCGAATTGATCACAGGGAACTCTTTTAACGCTAAAGACAATGCCTTAATAAAGAACGGCATCATGGTGAGCTTAACGCCCTGCTTTGCATACTGTTCTTTAAGACTTTTACGCAAACTGATAAGTTCTGTTAAATCAATCTCATCGCTCAATGTGAAATGTGGAATGGTCGATACCGACTCCATCATTTGTTTCGCCATCGCCGCTTGCATACCACGAATAGGCTCAACGCGCGTTGCTTGCGTTTGTGTTGCTACTGCTGGCGCTGATGTGTCGTCAGTGCGCTTAGACGCTGTACTGCCGTCATTTAAGAAACGTTTAATATCTTCTTTATAAACACGGCCATTTTTACCAGAGCCATCCACTTTCGCAATATCAATGTTATGCTCTCGCGCTAAACGGCGCACTGCTGGGCTTGCAACGGCTTTGCCGCTGGCAACAGCTTGTGATGGTGTCGCTTCAAGCTGTTTAACTGAGGCATTTTGCTGGGCGTTCACCACTTTTTCTTGGATATTGATAACTTGTGCACTGGCAACCTGCATTTGGAAAAGCGGCGCATGTACTTTGGCAATCTCACCTTTTTGATGGTAAAGCTTGGTTACTCGGCCTGTGTGTTTAGCAGGAATTTGTACCAGCGCTTTATCTGTCATTACATCACAAACCGCTTGGTCTTCTTTGATTTCATCGCCTTCAGCAACTAACCAATCAACAATTTCACACTCAACAATACCTTCGCCGATATCCGGTAAAATAAAATCTTCAAGTGCGGTGCCTTGTGGCGCATCGCTTACCACTGGCTGCTCAGTGCTGGTTTCTGGCGCTGCTTCTTGAGGCGCACTGGCAACCGCTGCACCATCAACATCCATCGCAAAAAGCGGCGCATGCACTTTTGCTATTTCACCTTTTTGATAATACAGCTTAGTGATAACACCATTGTGCACCGCAGGAATTTGTACCAGTGCTTTATCGGTCATTACATCACAAATAGGCTGATCTTCAGCTACCGTATCGCCTTCGCTAATAAGCCATTCGACTACTTCGCATTCAACAATGCCTTCACCAATGTCTGGTAAAATAAAATCTTGACTCATAACCACTCCTTAAAACTGCACTGACTGCTTAATTGCTGATAACACTTTTAATGCATCAGGAATATATTCTTTTTCCAGTGCAAGCGGATACGGTGTATCTAAACCACATACGCGACTAATTGGCGATTCTAAATGTAAGAAACACTCTTGCTGGATTGTTGCAGCAATTTCGGCACCAAAACCGCACGTAATAGGTGCTTCATGGCTGATGATTAAGCGGCCAGTTTTAGTTACTGACTTAGCAACCGTTTCAACATCCCAAGGTTGAATACTGCGTAAATCAATCACTTCACAGCTAATGCCATCTTGCTTCGCCATTTCAGCTGCTTTTTCAATGATTTCCATTTGTGCGCCCCATGCAAGCAGCGTGATGTCTGAACCTTCAGAAACCACTTCCGCTTTACCAATTGGGATAATAAAATCATCTTCTGGCACATCGCCGATAGAGGCGCGATATAAGCGCTTAGGCTCAAAGAAAATAATTGGGTTATCGTCTTTAATACATGCGCGTAACAAACCTTTTGCTTGGTAAGCGTTGCGTGGCACAACCAATTTTAAACCCGGTGTATGAGCAAAATACGCTTCTGGCGATTGAGAGTGGTATAAACCACCGGCGATACCGCCACCGTATGGTGTACGAATAGTTAGCTTACCCACATTAAATTCATTACCACTGCGGTAACGGAACTTAGCAGACTCGTTTACGATTTGGTCAAACGCTGGGAAAATATAGTCAGCGAATTGGATTTCTGCAATGGCAGGTGCACCTGCTGCCGCTAAACCGTTAGCGAAACCTAAAATACCTTGTTCTGTAAGCGGCGTATTAAACACACGGTGTTTACCGTATTTTTCTTGTAAGCCACTGGTAGCACGAAATACACCACCAAAATAACCCACATCTTCACCAAAAATACAGGCAAGTGGGTGTTCCGACATTGAAATATCAAGCGCAGAATTAATCGCTTGTAACATATTCATTTGTGCCATTATTTGATTCTCCCTGCGGTTGTCGGGTAAGCGTCTGGATGCGCTTTTACATGCTCTTTTAATGCTTCGAGTTGTTTTTCAAGTAATGGAATTGGTGTGTCGTACACATCTGTAACTAAATCTTCAATCGGTGGCTTAGCTACTTTTTCAGCTACTTTTACAGCGTCTAAAATCGCTTCACGCAAGCTTTCATCTTCTGCGTTATCTTGCGCTTCGTCTAACCAATCTTTGCTTATTAAGTAGCCTTTGAAACGTTGAATTGGGCATTTAGTATTGGTGCTTTCTTCTTCTTTTGAACGATATCCCGTAGGGTCATCCGACGTCGAGTGCGCACCTAAGCGATATGCAATCGATTCAATTAATACTGGTTCACCCGTTTCTACACTGTATTGACGTGCTTTTTGCGTCGCAGCATAAACTGCAAGCGCATCTGCACCATCAACACGAATTGTTTTTATGCCATAACCAACACCGCGGCTGGCAATACCGTCACCTGCAAATTGCTCGTCTGCCGGTGTTGAAATTGCATAACCGTTATTACGCGCAAAAAAGATAACCGGCGCTTTTAAAACAGCAGCCATGTTCAGGCCCGCGTGAAAGTCGCCTTCAGATGCAGCACCTTCACCAAAATAGCATAACGTGATGTTATCAATTTCAGAATCAAGCTCGCCCGATTTCGCATTAACGTGTGGAATTTTTTGTGAATACGCATAGCCTGTTGCTTGTGGAATTTGCGTTCCAAGCGGCGATGAAATCGTCATGTAGTGCAATTCTTTTGAACCATAGTGAATTGGCATTTGACGACCTTTACCCAAATCTTTCTCATTGGAGAACATTTGGTTCATAAACTGCTCTAAGCTAAAACCGCGATAACGCAGTGCAGCTTGCTCGCGATACTGCGCCATAATCATATCGCTGTCTTTTAGCGCTGCGGCACTGGCCGTAACAGCGCCTTCTTCACCTAAACATTGCATATAGAACGAAACGCGACCTTGGCGTTGGGCTGCTTGCATACGTTCATCTAACGCACGGATGAATCGCATGGTTTTGTAAATTTTTAGTGCAGTGTCTTTATCAATGTTTGGATCTACCGCGCCTTTTACTAAATGACCATTTTCATCTAATAAACTAACAGTAGGTATGTCTAATGCGGATGGATCGATAAACTCGAGTTCCGTTGACGCATTTAACGACACATTTTGCGGGTTCGTCATAGCTTACCTCTAATGATGTAGCGCTTTAAAAATGAGTAAATATCCAATTTAGCAACATAATTAGCAATACGTTGAGATACGCATAACAGCTAGGTTATTTGAAATAAATGCATCAATTCAACTAAC
The DNA here is from genome assembly GCF_057367955.1 of Pseudoalteromonas sp. NS-SX12. NCBI lineage: Bacteria > Pseudomonadati > Pseudomonadota > Gammaproteobacteria > Alteromonadales > Pseudoalteromonadaceae > Pseudoalteromonas > Pseudoalteromonas sp. NS-SX12. The sequence goes on from NZ_CM170634.1 coordinate 2,520,933, forward strand.
AATAACCATTAAACAACTAATTTATGCAAATGACTGGTATGATTAGTACATATCACCCATAAATTGGACTGATATTAAATTAAAGTTAGCTCGACTTTACGTTAACGTAAACGGATATTCAACTAATTTTAGCTGAATATCCGAAAAGGTGTGGCAAGATATTTATACAAAATCTGTTTTATTTTGTAGCGGGATAACAGTCAATAATGCACGTTGACCAAGTGCCACCTTTGCGTTAGGGAAAATAATGGCTTCGCCATCAACATCGGCAAAATATTCGGTATTGCCGTCGGTTGCCAATAGCGCTCCTTTGGCAAAGCCTGTAAAGTTTGCAGCGCTGTCGCTAAACGGAAAACTAAAGTTTTGCTCTGTACGATTAATGGTGCGGTATACATCGAATAACTCAAAGTCATCAAAGTTAAACGCGGGATATTGCATCTCAAGTTGAGAGATCAGCTGAATTAAGCTCTGCTTAGCCTTTTCAAAGCGTGACATATCGTTTTCGCCAAACGGTCTTACTTTACCTAGTTCGATTGTGAACGCATCGGCACCAAAGGTACTGCTAGAAAAATAGCTGAATGTGGTTGCAGCAGACTTCATCATCATTACGGTATTTACACCACAGCTTAATAAAAAGCTTAATTCTTCTTTTTTCCAGGGTTTACCGTGTAAAAATGGGTATACCGCGAATTTTTCATTCTTAGAATCGCGAATGGCTGTGTGCAAGTCGTAATGGATACGTTTTCTGTTTTCACCGGGTTCTTTATTAAAGAAATCACTTACGTAGTTTTCGAGTTTTGCCGCACGTATTTTTTCATTATTCTGCTCACCCGCTTTGTGTGCACCACAAAACAAACGATTGAGGTTTTCTTCAACAAAACGCTTCGCAATATTAATAGATGCAGGGTTACCAAAAATAAACAGCACACGATGCGCTAGGGTTAATTTACCCTTGATAATGTTTTGGATAAGCTCATCACAAATTTCTATAGGCGCAGTTTCATTACCATGCACAGCTGACGATAAGACAATGTCCTTTTTGCCATAGCTAGTTGGAGTAAACTCAATTACGCCTGTATCTTTAACGCTGACATGCGTGCCGTTCTCTAAAGTGAACTCAAAAGGGTCTAAATGCCATTCATGATTACGGGTAATAGATAAAAAATCGCCTGAAGTTGCTAGATTTGTTGTTGTCATAGTACTCATCTTTGTTCTTTACATAATAAAAAAGGCGGTAAACCGCCTTTTAAAACTTCTAATAATGTTATGAAATAACCGAATTAACTAAAGCGATGGCTTCAGTTTCAAGCTCGTTTAAATGTGCCTCAGAGACAAATGATTCAAGATAAATTTTATAGATATCTTCGGTACCTGAAGGACGGGCAGCAAACCAACCATTAGCCGTTGTTACCTTTAAGCCACCAATTGCCGCGCCGTTGCCCGGTGCGTGCGTTAGCTTTGCGGTAATTTCATCACCTGCTAAGGTATTTGCACTAACGTCTTCCGCCGATAGTTTTGACAGTTTGGCTTTTTGCGCCGTATTTGCAGGGGCATCTAAGCGCTTATAAAGTGGTGCACCGAATTCGTCAGTAAGTGCTTTATAATGCTGACTCGGTGTTTTACCAGTAACCGCTAAAATTTCAGCGGCTAGTAAAGCTAAAATAAAGCCGTCTTTATCGGTTTCCCAAACGCTACCGTCGCGTCGTAAAAATGCGGCTCCTGCACTTTCTTCACCGCCAAACAGTAAACTTGATTCTAGTAAACCATCAACGAACCATTTAAAGCCAACAGGCACTTCAAATACTTCACGACCATGCTTGGCGACGACTTTATCAATCATGCCACTCGATACCAAAGTTTTACCTACTTTGGCGTTGGCCGGCCAATCTGGGCGATGACTAATTAGGTAATCAATCGCAACAGCTAAATAATGGTTCGGGTTCATTAAACCATCGGGCGTAACAATGCCATGACGGTCATAATCAGGGTCGTTACCTACCGCAATATCAAACTTATCTTTCATGGCAATTAAGCTTGCCATTGCGTGTGGTGATGAACAATCCATACGAATTTTGCCGTCTTTATCTAACGACATAAACGAAAACTGTGGGTCGATTTTCTCGTTAACCACAGTAATATCAAGATTGTATTTTTCAGCAATCAGTGGCCAGAAATTAATACCAGAACCACCGAGTGGATCAACGCCAATTTTAATGCCTGCTTTGCTGATCGCTTGCATATCAATAATGTTAGCTAAATCGTCAATATACGGTGTCATTAAGTCTTGGTATTGAATAAAGCCCGAACGCTTGGCTTTTACAAATGGAAATAGCTCAACTTCAACCAAGTCTTCAATTAACAATTGGTTTGCTCTATTTTCAATCCACTTTGTAATGTCGGTATCAGCAGGACCACCATTTGGCGGGTTGTACTTAAAACCACCATCCTGTGGCGGGTTGTGTGAAGGTGTAATCACGATACCATCCGCAAGTTCAGCACTGTGCGTTTTATTGTGCGTGACAATCGCATGACTAATTACAGGTGTCGGTGTGAAATCATCATTTTCTTGCGTTACAACCTGCACTTCGTTCGCAACCAATACTTCAATAGCAGAGTTAAACGCAGCTTCTGATAACGCATGCGTATCTTTGCCTAAAAACAGTGGGCCAAATATATTGTTTTGTTTACGGTAATCACAAATCGCTTGAGTGATTGCCAATATATGAGACTCGTTGAATTTTGTGTCTAACGAACACCCACGGTGCCCTGATGTACCAAACGCAACAGCTTGCTCTGAGTTTTGCTCAATATCTGGTTCATACAAATAATAAGCTGACATCAGTTTAGGAATGTTGACTAAATCAGATTGTACGGCGCGCTGCCCTGCTCTTTCATGGTTTGCCATGATTCACCTTCAATATATTTATAAGTAATCGCGTAGCTTTTCGGCTTCTTCTTCACTGTAGCCTAATGATATGGCAACTTCGTGAACCATCATTTTTTTACGTGTCGTGTTTGAGTTCGTCATAACCCAATAGCCACTATCCATAATATTTTTTGGGTTAGTACTGCTACCCGATGCAATTAAATCTTCTTTATTGGTTGCAAAATAAATACGGTCGCGTCCTTTAATATCCAGTACACGATTAAAAATGCCTTTATGTGTACGGTGCAGCGCAGAAAGAATAAACAAAAAGCGGCCAACCACGCCTTTTTGCATTGCCAACTCTTCTTTATTAAGAATATTAAATACGTTGTCGCATTTATGTTCTTTTTGTTCTGGTTGGGCGGCTTCAGGCGCCTCTTCTTGCGTTTCTGTTACTGCCTTTTCTTGGAGTTCCGTATCCAGCTGTAACAAACGGCGCAATATTTGCGATGCACTTTCACCAATACTCTGCGTATTACTTGCTATATACTGATATAACTCGTCGTCGATTTCGATTTTTTTCATGGTTATCCTAATTGTTAGACGAATTTAGCAAAAATCCCGCATAGTATACCCAGTTTAAATTCATTTCTCTATGTTTGCTTTTTCAAGTTTCACTCGGCACAATGCAGCTTTTACATTAGCTTAGCGACCCCTATGCAATTAAATTACACTCAGCTAGGTGAGAAAACCGACGCGCTCCCAATTGTCATTATTCATGGACTATTTGGTTCAAAAGAAAACCTAAATGTAATCGCCAAACCTCTGAGCGAGCAAAATTGTGTAATCAACATTGATTTACGTAATCACGGACAATCATTTCACAATAGCGAAATGACATACACTGCGATGGCAGATGATGTTTTTAAACTATTAGATGAGTTAATTATTTCTCGTGCAATTGTGATTGGTCACTCTATGGGTGGTAAAGTCGCAATGCAAATGGCGTTAACGAATTGTAACCGTGTCGAAAAGTTGGTTGTACTCGATATCGCACCAACTAAATATTCACCTCGTCATCAACAAGTATTTAATGGATTAAATAATGTTGATTTACAGGCAATCACTAACCGCAGCGACGCCGATAAACAATTGGCAGAGTACATTCCAGAGGATGGTGTAAGGCAATTTTTATTAAAGAGCCTTGCAAAAACAGATAGCGGGTTTGCATGGCGCTTTAATTTGCCTCAACTAATTGCATCGTACGATAATATTTTAGATAAGCCGCAAGGTGATGCGTTTAAAAAGCCAACCTTATTTATAAAAGGTGCTAACTCAGACTACATTTTAGAAGCCCATCGCGGTGAAATTGCAGCGCTTTTCCCAAATGCGAAAGCCAAGATCATCGCAGGTGCAGGTCACTGGCTACATGCTGAAAAACCAAGCCAAGTGAATTTGGCAATAGCTCAGTTTCTAAGTGCAGATTAAATAGTTTTGTTTTTATCAAGAGCCTAGCTGTGTTTAACATGCAAACGATTAGTTAGGTTCTTTTCCCCTCCGTGTTTTATACATTTAGTAAATTATCTATTTATTATATTCACTAAATTCATGCTTTTATAGTTGATGTTACAAACGTACACGAAATTTACAAAGCACACTAAAATGCTTTAAATACAAACCGAAACCCTCCCTAGTGGATTTACTTATTTGTGATTTTGTTAGCCTTAAAAACCACACTTTTTAAAGTGGTACTATTTTTGATCTTTGATAATGTATTTAACGGCTTACTATGCTATAGTTGCGGCCGTTTTCGCGCAGATACAGAATAATAATGTTAGATAAATTATTAGATGGTATTGATATACTTGGACTCTATTTCGGCTTAGCCGGAATATTCTTTTTAATCGGTATGGCAATCCAAGACGTTTTAAAAAAAGGTGACGTTCCTAAATTTGGGCGTTACGTCGTTTGGTTAGTGCTGTTTTTAGGCTGTTCTGGGTTTATTGCGAAAGGGCTTATTCAGGTATTTTGGCAAGGTGCTGGAGTTGGATAATGGCCAAAGCGGAATCTGACAGAACGACCCGAGACTTATTTGAACACGATAAGCGACCGGGGCGTCCAAAAACCAACCCCTTACCACGAGAATTACAGCTTAAAATCAATAAGCGTAATCAGCTTAAACGTGATAAAGCACGTGGTTTAAAACGCGTCGAATTCAAGGTGTCTTCAGAGCTATATCAAGCATTAAATGATATGGCTGAAGAGCAGAACGTGAGTCGAAGCGCATTAATAGAAATTATATTACAAGAGAAATTAGCGACAAAAAGGTAATAAACTATGGCAAGCGTAGGCATTTTTTTTGGTAGTGATACAGGTAATACAGAGCACGTCGCCAAGCTAATTCAAAAAGAGCTAGGTAAGAAAATGGTGGATGTTCATGACATCGCTAAAAGCTCAAAAGAAGACATTGCTGAATTTGATTTAATTTTATTTGGTATCCCAACTTGGTATTACGGCGAAGCGCAATGCGATTGGGATGATTTCTTCCCTGAATTGGAAGAAATTAGCTTCGACGGTAAGCTAGTTGCTATTTTTGGCTGCGGCGACCAAGAAGATTACGCCGAGTACTTCCTTGACGCTATGGGCATGATTAACGATATCGTTACTGAACGTGGCGCTATTGTTGTTGGCCATTGGTCGACTGAAGGTTATGAATTTGAAGCGTCAAAAGCATTAGTTGATGACAACCACTTTGTTGGTTTAGGTATTGATGAAGACCGTCAGCCTGAACTAACAGAAAAGCGCATTAAAGATTGGTGTGCTCAAGTGTATGATGAAATGTGCTTGGCAGAATTAGAAGATTAAAGTTAAACCTGCGTTTACATTAGGCTATATCTAGTATAGCCTTACTAAAACGTCGTGCAAATATAGACAAAACAATAGAAAAACGAGACCAAGTTGATGACTGATCACAATTTAGAGCTAAAAAAAGCAGGTTTAAAAGTAACACTGCCGCGAATCAAAATCTTGGAGATTTTACAGTCGCCAGATAATCAACATATCAGCGCTGAAGATGTTTATAAAATCTTATTAGATAAAGGCGAAGAAATTGGTCTTGCCACTGTTTACCGTGTTCTTAACCAATTTGATGATGCCGGTATTGTTACCCGTCACCACTTTGAAGGCGGCAAATCAGTATTTGAACTAGCTGGCAGCACACACCATGATCACTTGGTATGCTTAAAGTGCGGTAAAGTAGTTGAATTCGAAGACGACGTGATTGAAACGCGTCAAGAAGAGATTGCTAAAGACAACGGCATCAAGCTAACAAACCACTCGCTTTATCTTTACGGTGAATGTGAAGATAAAGAAGCATGTAAAAAATATGCAGACGATAACAGCTAATTGTTAAGTCGATGATTTAAAAGCGCCAATTGGCGCTTTTTTTGTTTGTATTATGTTGTTTTTATAATGCTTGTTAGCAACCAACAGGCACTTTCTTTTATCAATTGACCGCTAATTATATCAATTCCGTTAAATACGTGAGCAGGGAGAGCTCAGGTTTAGTGAAATTCAAACTAGGCGAAATTTTTCTTATGTAGTTGCTGAACATTGATAAATTCTAATGCAGTTCGCATGATATTTAGCGCGCTAAGATGCTCACTACTTAAATGAATTGGTATTGTTAATAACCCGTTCTAATGCAAATTGCACCCACGCCCCACCCTCTGTGTGGTTTTGAAGTTTAAGTACCGAACCATGATTTTCAATAATTACGCGTGACAACATTAAACCGATACCATTCCCCCCGCTTTTTGTTGTATAAAACGCAGTGCCGGCGTCTTCCAAATTAGAAAAGCCAGGTCCAGTATCGATGACATCAAATATAATGTCTGTATCGTTTGCGCTAAGCTTTAAAAACACATGTGGTGATGGACTAGATGCTTCACGTGCATTATTAATTAAATGACAGAGCACTTGCTTTATCTGACTTATATCGAAAAAGCCAAACACGCTTTGCTCATATTGAATTTTGATATCTGGGTAAATTGCCGTTAACTGCTCGCATAACGTATCACAGCTTTCAATGTTTTTGTGAGCCGCTGGTAATTTTGCCAGTGACACATAGTTATCCATAAACGATTTTAAGTAATTCGCACGTTCATTAATTAGCGTTAAACCCGTTGTAAAACTATCCCTGTCAATGTCATTTGCGAGCCGTTTATTTAGGCTGCGCGCGACTGTGCCAATTGGCGCCAGTGTATTATTAATCTCGTGACTTAGAATACGAACAAACTTTTTAAGCGCGTCTTTTTCTTGTTGATATAAAATAGAATCCAATTGCTTTAAAACTAACAAAACGTAATTTTGTTCACCGATACGACAGTACGATTGCTCGATTAAAAATGCATGCTGTTTGCCATTAATTGTTAAGGCCACTTTCCCTTGTTGTTGATTGGCTAGTAACGCCTTGTACCAAGTCCACATATTACTTTGGTCACTTGCATCGAATGTTTGCGCCGCGTATTGATTTCTGAATATACAGCTGTGTTCGTTAAACACCAGCAATGCAAAATCAACCTTCTCGATTATCTGCGCTAGCAAATCTTGTTGCTCGGTTACTAACCGCTGGTCTTTTTGCATTTTAGTTGCAAGGGCATTTAAGTGTTCAACAGTAGAGCTTAACGCGCTATCTTGTGCCTCGTTTGCTCTAATTGCATACTCACCTTGGCGCAATGAAATCAATAACGTATCGATTAAATTAATGGTATTGCGTTTAGCTATCGCATCGCGATAGGTCTCTATTGAAAACCATAATGCTGAGATGAGATTTACCAATAAAATAAGCGCTAACGGGTAATCATGAGTGATCAATAAGCCATTGACGAGTATCAATAACAGCAGGCTTGTCAGCCAGCGCCCTGAAAATGCGTTAAACCGCATCATACTTAGACATTTTGCGATACCAAGCACTGCGCGACATTCCTAAACTTTTGGCCGCTTTTGATGCGTTGCCATTAAAGTGTTCGAGCCGCGATAATAACGCTTGTTCAATGACTTCATCGATACTGAGCGTCATATCAACTGTGTGTTGTACATTTGGTTTATTATTGCTTGTTGTAGCACTTAACATTAAATCTTGAGCAGTTATTTGCTGTCCATTCGCCATAAATATAACTCGCTCAATAATATGTTTCAGTTCCCTAACATTACCCGGAAAACCATAGTTAAGCAGTGCCTGTTTAGCGCACTGTGCTAGTGACAAAGCAGGCTTATCGTATTGCTTACAAAATGATGTTAAAAACTGGTTTGCTAGCGGTAAAATATCGTCTTTACACGATCTTAACGGGGGGATTTCAATTTCAACTGTATTTAAACGGTAATATAAATCTTGGCGAAACAACTCGTTTGCAATTGCTTCAGATAAATCCGTATTGGTTGCAGAAATAATACGCGCTTTATTCTCTAACACCTTGCTGCTACCAAGGGCTGTGTATTTTCGCTCTTCAAGTACATGCAATAACTTTGCTTGTGATTGTGCGGATAAGTTAGCGATTTCATCCAAAAACAAGGTGCCATCTTCAGCTAAGGTAAACGCTCCTAAACGATCTTGGCTTGCGCCAGTAAACGCCCCTTTTTTATGGCCAAACACTTCAGAGTTAAACAACTCATCACTCAGCGCCCCCATATTGAGAGCGATAAAACTGGCATTAGAGCGATTAGAATGCTGATGAATATACTTCGCGTAATAGCTTTTGCCGGTGCCATTTTCACCCGTTAGCAGTATATTCATATCACTTTTTGCTAAGTTTTCGAGTTGACTCAAAACATGCTGCTTTTGTGTGCTATATGCGTGTAATGCGGATTGGGGTACAATTGAGCGTTGTTTTTCTTGGGTTAATCGCGCTAAATCTTGCTTATCGCGACGAGTGTTTAGCTGTAATTTAATTGCATGGGCTAAACGTTCATCTTGCCACGGTTTTTCGATAAAATCTGCAGCCCCCGTGGTTAACGCTTTAACAGCTAAATCAAGCGTTGCCCAACCCGTCATCACAATCACAGGTAACAGCGGGTCTAGTTCTTTCAGCACTTCAATTGCAGTTAACCCCTCTTCGCCACTGGTAGTATTTTGGCTAAAATTCATATCGAGCAGCACTAAATCGACACTGTTTTTTGCAACATAATCGAGCGCTGTATCCGGTGAAAGCACACCGTGACAAAGATACCCTTCGTCTTCTAAAAAGAACTTGAGACTCGCTTGAATATCAAGCGAGTCGTCGACAACTAAAATTGTTTTCAAGAAACCTTAATCCATTCTTAAACTTGTTGCAGGCTGCTGTTTAATAACGTACCTTACTGGTACGTATAGTGCGAGACAAACCGCTGCAAGTACCACAACTACAGTCAATGCACCCGCCTCTAACATAATGTTAATTGGCACATTTCCTCTTAAAAAGCTTTCTGCAAGATAACATAGAATGCCAAACACTAACAACGACGTACCAATACCGTACAAAATATGCGTAATGTTCTTTTTAATAAATAACCGCATAATTTGACTATCTTTAGCCCCAATCGCGCGGCGAATTCCTATCTCATAACGGGATTTATTGATATTGCTAATACCCATCGCATAAATACCGATTAGCGATAGTGTTAGAGCGAAACCACCTACCAGCAAAAATACATAAATAATTGCTGCAAATGAATTAATCATGGATGTGTGGTTATCGTAATGGTCGAACATGTAATACATGGTTAAATCATGAGATAATTGCATCTTAACGCGATAGAAGTCCTCTAATGCTTCATTTGCCGTGTTATTGGTCAATAATCGAATGTTTACACTGTCATCCATAAAATGCGTTTGGCGTAAACTAAAGTAGAGCTCATGGCGCGAGTCACCTGATACTCCGCTGATTTCATCTTTTGCAACGCCGATAATCTTAGCACTTGGCCACTTTGCGTCTTTCAACATTAATTGCGACCCGATCACATTTTGACTACCAAACAAAGCGTTAGCAAGTGACTCACTAATGATTACTACTGGTTTTGATTCACTGTTGTCATTGCTGTTGAAATTTCGCCCAGTTAACAACTCTCGGGCAAACAAATGTGACTCTGCACTAATACTGATAAACTTCTCATTATAGACATCACCATTTGGGTACAGTACGTCAGCGTGTATATGCGAATCAAACACTACCGCGTCAATAATATTGCCTTGCTTTGAAAGCCCCGCCGCTAATGTATTTATTAGCGTTAATTGTTCGTCGTTGGTTAGCTCATCATTATTATCAAAATCCAGATAAACCGAGTAAACGCCTTTACTGAGCTCGCCATCAATATTCGTTGCAATTGAATACATCACATAGCCAACAGTACTTGCAATCATTAGCAAAAAACTCACCAATGATACTTGCACGCATAATAAACGACGTGACATCAGTGTGGTTTCTTTACCCGTTGCGCCTCGTGTACCATCGCGCAGTACATTGCTAATGTTAAACTTTGCCGATTTATATGCCGGCAGTAACACGGCAAATGTAAAAATAATGGCTAATAGTAACAGCGAGACTAAAACTGTTTGCCCATTTAAATGCCAATACCACCAATACGGCATTTTTCCGCCAAACATTACATTCATGTAAAAATTCAGTATTTCCAGTCCTAGCGACGTAAAGATCAAGGCAAATACCCAACTCACGATGCAATATATTAGACCTTCTGTAACATGCTGCTGGATCACACGCTTTTGTGTTGCACCGATTGCAGCGCGAATAGCAGACTCCTTTTGCTTTTCCATGATTTTCGCAAACAGTAAGTTGCCAATATTCACCCCTGAGATAAACAGCACAATCACAATACCAAACACAAATAAACCAAATACGAATACGGCTTCGCCATCGGTATTGAGTTCCACCAAAGTGAGTGATTCAATACGCACACCCTGCCCGGTTTGTTTATCACTGTCACTTACCTGATCTTTGATTGCGTTGTAAAAATAATGAGCGATTTGGGTTTCGAAGGTGCGTTCGAATTCGGCATTTGGCAACTTATAAAGAATATCGATACCATCATCAGGCTTCATATTCGCCTGCTTTAGCGGCAGCCAAATCTTTGAAAAAATCGGAAAATGATTACGTTTTTCCATTACGCCAACAATAGTATGCGGCTTGCCTGCCACGTTTAACTGTTTACCAAGAATAGCGCTATCGCCCTGAAATAGTTGCTGCCACACGATATGTGAAATAACTACCACATCGGGTGCATTACTGCTGTAATCGACGTTCGTAAAGCCTCGCCCAATTACCGGCTCTTGTCCCAAAAACTTAAAAAATGACGGGTCAACATAAGACGCTCGAAAATGCTTACCATAATGTTGCGTACTCAACCATAAACTGCTGCGCTTAATGGTGCTCCAGCTTTCAAGTGAATTGACCTCATCCAGCTGTTTAAAGCCATCTAACATCGAATACGTAAATTCTCGTTGCGATGTTAACGAATTCCATACCTTTAAGATGCGAATGTCTTCTTTGTTGTGATTAAAACTTGAGTGCGAAAACGCGATGGTATGAATAAAGTTAAACCCTATCAATGAAATGGTTAAACTCCCTACCATAATAAAGATCATTAACAGTGAAAAACGCAGTGATTTAACGATATTGCGCAGCGCGTAGCGAAAGTCTAATAACAGCCCCATAGCTTATACCTCTATCGCCGCTGAAGGATTAGTATCAAAGGTTTTCTGTTTATCGCGCACAATTGCGCCGTCTAACATGTTCAACGTACGACTGGCATAGTGCGTTGACTCTGCATCGTGGGTTACCATACAAATTGTTTTACCTGACAGGTGTAAATCTTTTAGTAACTGCAATACTTGTTGCGCGTTTTTCGAATCTAAGTTACCAGTTGGTTCATCCGCTAAGATTAAGTCAGGCTCATTGATGAGCGCGCGAGCTACCGCAACACGCTGCTGTTGCCCCCCTGATAACTGTGAAGGAAAGTGATTAATGCGGTTCTCAAGGTCAACTAACATCAACGCCTTACGCGCTTTTTCAATCATTTCTTGCTCAGAGTAGCCACCGATATAGGTCAGTGGCAACATCACATTTTCGAGTACATTTAAGTCACTTATAAGGTTAAATGCTTGGAAGATAAATCCAATATGATTAGCGCGAATATGCGCGCGTTGATCAGAACTTAAATTAACCGCTTGTTTGCCGCTAATGGTGTAGTCGCCATCTGTTGGCTCATCAATTAGCCCTAGCACAGAAAGTAACGTCGACTTACCGCAACCAGAAGGCCCTGTTATAGCCACAAACTCCCCAGGATTAACCACTAGATTAATGCCATTAAGTGCTTGCGTTGCAATTTCATCGGTTTTAAATAGTTTTTCGATATTTTTTAAAGTGATAACTGGATTCATTGTAATTCCCTTCTAGCGTACAAGCACTTGCGTGTCGTTGGTGTATTTTTCCATATCTGAAATAATAATTTCTTGGTCGATTGTTAGCCCTGCTACAACCTCAATATAATTCACGGAGCGTTTACCAAATGTGACCGCGTGTTTGGTTGCAAGATGCTTTTCCAACACAAATACATTGTTTGTGCTTTCGGCAATGGCGTTACGCGGTAGCGCAACAAATAGCGTGTGTGTTTTAAAACTAGTGTTAATAATGCCTTCAATATTGAGTTTATCGCGCGCTTCAGACGGAATTGCATCAATTAATGAAAGCTCAACTTCCACGTGACCGTTGTTCACTTTGGGCGATACGCGAGTGACTTGTGCATCTAAGCGAGACGTATAGGTATCGATTGTAGCCTGCTGGCCTACTTTAACGTTAGGTGCATCAAGTTCCGCTACATTTATTTTGGCAATTAGCTTGGTTTGATCTGCAACTTCGGCAACTGAGCCTGTACTTGCCAGCTGCGTGCCTAGCTCAACAAACACATCTTGGATTTGCCCAGTAATAGGTGATTTCACATCTAACTGTGAAATATGTTGACTAAGCAAACTGATTTCCGATTTTAAACTTTGCTGCTCTGCTTGTTGCGCGTTTTGTTTTGCGGCGAGTATTTCTTTTTGCGTCGCCACTTTCGCTTTTTGTAACGCAAGTTGTTTTAAACTGCGCTTTACGGTGAATTCGCTACGCTGATGTTCAAGTTTCGAAATAGTGCTATTGCCTTGTGCAATTAAAGTTGCCTGCGCTTGCCACTCCATTGTGTTGGCTTTGTGGGCGAGGTCGGCATCATGGTAGGCGGTTTCAGCTTCTTGAAGATACGCTTTTTGCTGCGCCAACTCGGCTTTATGTTGCGCAACCATTTTAAGCAAAAGGCTATTTTTTTGAATGAGTGTCTCTTTGATTTGCGGGTTGTCTAAACGCGCTATAATGTCGCCTCGTTTTACATATTCACCCGGTTTTACCAACACTTCAACAACCTTGCCGCCTGCATTTGTCGTTATCAAATGGCGTTTTTCAAGTGCTAGACTGCCTAGCCCTTTTACGTCTATCGCGAAATCGCCCTGTTTAACTTTTGCGACCAAGATTTCGTCTCGTTTAACTAAATTTGACGCACCTTGGGTATAGTGACGAATAAACATAACAACGCTTAGTAACAGACACGCAAAAACTGCGTAGGTCAATGGCCTTTTGAGCTTATGTGATTTGTTCTCTATTTTTATGTCCATAAAGCATAATCCAATAATTGCATTACATGGTTAATTACAATTATCAGGCCAAATTTATTTTATATATATTTCATACACTTATAAATTTAACATTAGAATAAATCCAGATAACTGTGCCACTTTCGATACAGTTTCCATTTTTAATGTGTGTCGATATCGAAACACTATTTATCTACGTAATAGACAGGCTATTTAACAGGCATAAAAAAACCGGCATATCGCCGGTTTTTAATATTATTAACTATTATGCAGTAATAACTTCTAGGCCGCCCATGTATGGACGAAGTACTTCTGGTACCACTACCGAGCCATCTGCTTGCTGATAGTTCTCTAGAATCGCTACAAGTGTACGACCAACCGCTAAACCAGAACCATTTAGTGTGTGCAATAACTCAGGCTTTTTCTCACCTTGACGACGGAAACGTGCTTGCATACGGCGTGCTTGGAAGTCTTGCATATTTGAGCAGCTTGAAATTTCACGGTAGGTGTCTTGCGCTGGAAGCCATACTTCTAAGTCGTATGTTTTGCTTGCGCCAAAGCCCATATCACCAGTACATAAAATTACTTTACGGTACGGTAGTTCAAGTGCTTGAAGAATACCTTCTGCGTGGTTAGTCAGATCTTCTAACGCTTGCATTGAGTCTTCAGGTTTCACTAGCTGAACTAATTCAACTTTATCAAACTGGTGCTGACGAATAAGACCACGCGTGTCACGGCCATAACTACCTGCTTCACTGCGGAAACACGGTGTATGTGCAGTCATTTTTAATGGTAATTCAGCTTCATCAAAAATAACATCGCGGCCAAGGTTAGTTAATGGTACTTCTGCCGTTGGAATTAGGCTAAACCCTTCATTATGCTCGCTGATTGCTTCTGTGTGGAATAAATCTTCTGCGAACTTAGGTAACTGACCTGTGCCGTACAAGCTGTCTTTGTTTACTAAATACGGTACATACATTTCGGTGTAACCGTTTGTGTCTGTGTGCGTATCAAGCATAAATTGCACAAGGGCACGGTGCATACGTGCTACTTTACCGCGCATTACAGTAAAGCGTGCACCTGAAAGCTTAACACCCGCCTCAAAATCTAAGCCTTTTGCTAAACCTTCACCTAAATCAACGTGATCTTTTACTTCAAAGTCATATTGTTTTGGCTCGCCCCATTTAACCACTTCAACGTTATCGTCTTCATCGTTACCAAATGGTACTTCGCTATCTGGTAAGTTAGGGATCGTTGCAGCAATGGCATTTAATTCAGCAAGGATTTCGTCTTGTTCTTTTTTAGCAGCGTCAAGCTCATCACCTAAGGAACCTACAGCAGCCAACAGAGGTGCAATGTCTTCACCTTTTGCTTTTGCTTGACCAATTGCTTTGGAGCGTGTGTTACGCTCATTTTGTAATTCTTGTGTTTTAACTTGTAGCGCTTTACGCTTTTCTTCAAGCGCTTGAATTTCTGCTACATTTAATTCAAAACCTCGGCCTTTTAGGCGCTCTGCGGCTTCTTCGATATCCTGACGTAAAAATCGTGGGTCTAACATTCTTTTTTAACCTTTTTGCATTGCTAGCTGCATACCTAAATAGGCAACAAAAACACAACCAATTACATTTAAAAATACATTGAGTGTTGCTTTCAACCAGTGCCCTTGCTGTAACAGCAATAGCGTATCTATCGAGAAGGTTGAAAACGTTGTTAACGCCCCTAAAAAGCCAATTCCGATAAGTGATTTGGTGGGGTTAACAACAATTAATTCTTTTTCTAGTAGGCCGTATAAAACGCCTAACATTAATGAACCGAGAATATTAACTGTCAGGGTAGCAAAAGGGAATCCCTTTCCCAAAAGTTTTATCATTGATTCACTAATAAAATAACGAAGACACGCACCTGTTGCACCACCAAGAGCAACGTAAAAATAGAGTTTAATCCCTGTCATAACGTTTCCTAGTGGCTAAATTGTCTTGCTCGGTTAAATAATCGAGCTTTGCTTTTATCTTTTGCTCAAGACCGCGCTCTGTTGGTTGATAGTATTTTCTATCTGCGATTTCTTCCGGAAGATATTTCTCACCTGCAGCATAAGCACCTGGTTCGTCATGGGCATAGCGATACTCGGCTCCATACCCAAGGTCTTTCATTAAATTGGTTGGTGCATTACGCAGATGATGCGGCACTTCAAAACTTGGCTCATTGGCAATATCGTGTTTTGCTTGCTTAAACGCTGTGTAAACTGCGTTACTCTTTGGTGCACTGGCTAAATATATCGCGGCTTGGGCGAGCGCCCTTTCACCTTCTGCAGGCCCTACACGATGATAAATATCCCAAGCATTAAGTGCGACTTGCATCGCACGAGGATCGGCATTGCCGATATCTTCTGTAGCAATCGCTAATAATCGTCTACCAACGTAAAGCGGGTCACCGCCACCTGCTAAAATACGGCAAAGCCAATAAAGCGCACCATCGGGACTAGAGCCGCGAACTGACTTATGAAACGCTGAAATAAGATCGTAAAATAAATCGCCGCCTTTATCGTATTTTGCAATATGTGCAGGCAGAACATTTGCTAGCACATTTTCGCTCACAATCAGTTTATCATTTTGTTGATCGGCCATATCAATGGCTTGCTCAAGTAAATTAAGCGTGCGTCTAGCGTCACCATCTCCTGCAAGTGCCAGCTTTTCAATCGCAGCATTATCAATTTCGATATGTTTTTGCTGTAGCTGCTCATCGTTATTAAGCGCGCTATGTATGGCTTGCATTAAGTCCTGCTGTTCAAGCGCTTTTAATTGATACACGCGTGCACGCGATAAAATTGCATTATTAAGTGAAAACGAAGGGTTTTCCGTTGTGGCGCCAATAAAGATAAAGGTGCCATCTTCGATATGTGGTAAAAACGCATCTTGCTGCGACTTGTTAAAGCGGTGCACTTCGTCAATAAATAACAGTGTACGCTGCCCTTGCATTGCTAAATGATCTTTTGCCGATGCAACACTTTCTCGTATTTCTTTCACACCTGAGGTAACTGCTGATAAACGGATCACGTTTGCATCTGCATGATGGGCGATGACTTCAGCTAACGTTGTTTTACCAACGCCGGGCGGCCCCCATAAAATTAAACTATGGCAACGACCGGCTAAAATAGCGTTGTACAGTGGTGAACCTTCGCTAAGCAGATGTTTTTGCCCTATGTATTGGCTTAAATTAGTTGGCCGCATGCGTGCTGCAAGCGGCCTAATTTCTGGGGCAAATGAAAAGCTTAAATTACTCACCTTGACTTTGATCGTCCACTAATACGTCAGCTGGAATGGTGAATTGAAAATACGCATCATCAATGGTTTGATTAACTTGCTGCTTTGAGAACACATAAACGGATGTTTGACCTGTGTTATCAAACACTGTCATTGAGCGTAATGCATCTGCATCAAATTTAAGCTCTAAGCGCTCTACTTGACTTTGACCTTGATTGGTCGGTGTAATCACAAACGCGTTATCTGCATGCGTTATTGCGTAGTTTTGCCATAAGCTTTCATCCGCTGATGTTAACAACGCAAACGGCGTATTATCGATTAGTTTTTTGCTATCTAAAATAGTGACTTGTTCAGCAAACTCATCGTAATAAAAGGTTTTAATGCCATCAGAAACCAGCACCGTTTCATCTGGTGATGTTTGCTTCCAATAAAGCTTTTCTGGACGCTTAATTTTTAATAAACCCGTACCTTGCATAATTTCGCTACCGGTATTGTCGATTACGGTTTGAGAAAAGTCTGCTTGTAAGTTGTTTAGCTGTGTTAAACGCGTTTTTAATTCACTTTGCGCTTTGCTGTCTACAACGTGTTGCGTTGTTTCTATTTGCGCGTGCACAGCTGTTACACTTACCGTGTTCATCGCGAATACGCTCGCAACAATTAATGTGATTTTTTTTGTCATATTATCCTGCATTATTCGGAACAATTACTTCACGAGTGCCATTGTGCCCCGGCGCTGATACGATACCGGACATTTCCATCTGCTCGACTAAGCGTGCTGCACGGTTGTAACCAACACGCAATTTACGCTGAACACTCGATACAGATGCACGACGACTTTCAATTACAAATGCGACCGCTTCATCGTAAAGCGGATCGCTTTCTTCGTCGCTTTCGGCAGTCTCACCTGGTAGTAAGACATCTTCAACGGCTTCTCCGTTCAATATCTCGTCGACATAATTTGGTTTACCGCGCGCTTTCCAATCATTTACCACCGCGTGAACTTCGTGGTCATCAACAAATGCGCCATGCACACGAATTGGTACGCTAGTACCTGGCGGTAAGTAAAGCATGTCACCCATACCTAATAAATGCTCAGCGCCTTGCTGATCTAAGATCGTACGCGAGTCAATTTTACTTGATACTTGGAACGCCATACGCGTTGGAATATTCGCTTTTATTAGGCCTGTGATCACGTCAACCGATGGGCGCTGTGTTGCAAGTACTAGATGAATACCCGCGGCACGTGCTTTTTGGGCAATACGGGCAATGAGTTCTTCAACTTTCTTACCAACAATCATCATCATGTCGGCAAATTCATCAATAACCACAACGATGGCTGGCAACTTGCCTAAGTCAGGCGCTTCCGTTTCCATACCATCAGTATCTTTCCAAAGCGGGTCTTTAATTGGGTCACCTGCTTCAATGGCATCTAACACTTTTTGGTTGTAACCCTTTAAGTTACGTACACCCAATGCAGACATGAGTTTGTATCGACGTTCCATTTCACCAACACACCAACGTAGCGCGTTAGCTGCTTCTTTCATATCTGTTACAACTTCACACAACAGGTGTGGAATGCCTTCGTAGACCGATAATTCAAGCATTTTCGGGTCAATCATGATCATGCGAACATCATCAGGAGTCGACTTAAACAGTAATGATAAAATCATTACGTTTACACCAACTGATTTACCCGAGCCTGTGGTACCAGCAACTAGAAGGTGTGGCATTTTTGCAAGGTCAGCAACTACAGGGACGCCTGCAATATCTTTACCTAACACCATTGCTAAGTCAGACGGATTATTAGCAAATTTTTTCGCACCAATAACTTCTGAGAGGCGTACAATTTCACGGTGCTGATTGGGCAGCTCTAAGCCAACATAGGTTTTACCAGGGATCACTTCCACAACGCGCACGCTTACTGCTGAAAGTGAACGCGCTAAATCTTTCGCGAGACCACTAATTTTCGCGACTTTAATACCCGGTGCTAAGTCAAGCTCAAAACGTGTAACGACAGGGCCTGGGTAAACTCCTACTACCTGCGCTTGCACACCAAAATCTAATAACTTGGTTTCAACTAAGCGAGAAACCGCATCCAGCTCTTCTTGTGTAATTGGGTTTTCTTTTTTATCCGGTCTATCGAGCAAATCTAACGTTGGCATTGGTGTTGCTGGCGGTGTCGCCTCAAGTAAGTCTTCAAACTGCTCTTTGGCTGTTTTTGGCTTAACATATGTAGATTTACGCGCTGGCTCTGTTGGGGTTTGATTTTCGCTTGGCTGCACAACGGGTGCCAACGTAGGCTCTGCATCTGATTGTGGTTCTAGCGTGCTTAAGAAATCTTCCGATACAGCCTTTGGCGCATTCGTTTGTTTATCGTCATCAAACGGAATATCGTCAAGCGCTGAAAAACTTAAGTCATCACTAATGATCTCGTCGAATTCTTGTAATGCCGGGTGCATTTCGCCTTTGCTGTTTGACTCAGGCTGTTTTGCTGTTTCAATGTCAGTATTTGCAATATCATCGCCAAAAGTTGGTTCAATTGTGGTTTCAGGCTGGACATCGATTGTCGGCACTTGTGGCTCAGCGCTTACTTCTTGCTCTGGTAATTCGTCAACATGATAGGTTACTTGTTTTGGCGCTTGAGTAACCGACTCATTAGTTACGGTTTTAATCGGTACGTTATTCGCTTCTTTTCGTTCTGCTAATCGTTCTGGTAACGCTTTTAACCATAGAAAAGCGTGCATTGCAAAACGGCCAATTTGGTCGACAAACTGTACCCAAGAAACCCCTGTTAGTAGGGTTAAGCTTGAAAAGAAAAAACACAGTAAAATGATACTTGTGCCAGTAAAGTTAAAGGTAGGTAACATGGCGTTGGCAAACACATCGCCAATCACACCACCAGAAGAAAACTCATAGAAGTCATCAAAATTAATGCTGCTAATTGCCGTTGATGACACGACAAACAGCACCAAACCAACAACGCGTAATGACAAAGTGAGGTAGTCTAACTTAAATACTTGGTGTGTTTTTTTAAACAGTAAATAACCGATGACTTGAATAATGACAGGAACAAGTAACGCCAACCAGCCAAAACTAAAGTACAGTAAATCGGCAGTCCACGCCCCTGCTGTACCTGTCATGTTTTTTACTTTGATATAGTCACCCGTTTGAGACCAAGACGGATCGATTGGGTCAAATGTTAATAAAGCAACTAACACAAACGCTGCAAATGCAGTCGTTAAAATAAGGCCTGCTTCTAATAATCTTTGAACACCATTAAGGCGCATTACAACTCCCCTTTTTATTATTCTTTACTTCCGACTACATCAGCGCAAATAACACTTTCTAAGATACAAATAGTATGTAGTGTGCTTATTCTATTACTATGGTGCTACTTTTAGAAGCGAAACATCATCACTTTTCACTTCTTCCATGACAACATAAGTACGACTTTCTGAAACTGCCGGTAAACGCAGCAATATATCACCTAATAAGTCACGATATGCAGACATATCTGCTACACGGGTTTTTAATAGAAAGTCAAAATTACCAGAAACAAGATGACATTCTAAAATCTCATCATGGGTTTTTACTGCGCTACTGAATTCTTCAAATACATCGGGTGAGGTTTTTGTCAGAGTAATTTCAACGTAAACTAATAACGCAGCGCCTACTTTTTTTGGGTCGATAATGGCTTTATAGCCTTTTATATACCCTTCCCTCTCGAGTTTTTTTACCCGCTCCAAACAAGGTGTTGCACTTAAACCTATGCGGCGCGCAAGTTCCACATTCGAAATTCTGCCATCTTTTTGTAATTCGACTATTATCTTTTTATCAATGCGATCTAACACTAGCTAACCAAATTAGAATATTACTCTTTGTTTTTTGATTATATGGTTTTATTAACCAACATTTCAATTAAATAAAGTTACATCGACTAATTAAAGCTAGATAAAATAGTATTATCTATTACCACAGTTCAAAGTAAGGTGAATTTATGATTATCGGTGTACCTAAAGAGATTAAAAACCACGAATATCGTGTAGGTATGGTTCCGGCAAGTGTTCGTGAGTTAATCAACCACGGTCACAGTGTGTTTGTAGAAACGAATGCGGGTATTGGCATTGGTTTTACAAACGAAGATTATGAAGCCGCAGGTGCTGAAATTCTAAATACTGCTGAAGAAGTTTTCGCTAAAGCAGACATGATTGTTAAAGTGAAAGAGCCTCAAGCAGTTGAGCGTGCAATGCTACGCGAAGACCAAATTCTATTCACTTACTTACACTTAGCACCAGATCTTCCACAAACTGAAGACCTAATTAAGTCTAAGTCTATCTGTATCGCTTACGAAACAGTAACAGACGCACGCGGTGGTTTACCACTTCTTGCGCCTATGTCTGAAGTAGCGGGCCGTATGTCAATTCAAGCAGGCGCACAAGCACTTGAAAAATCAAATGCAGGTCGCGGCATGCTACTTGGTGGTGTACCAGGTGTTGAGCCAGCAAAAGTTGTTGTTATTGGTGCGGGTATGGTTGGTAACAACGCAGCGCAAATGGCGGTTGGCATGGGCGCTGATGTAGTTGTTCTTGATCGTAACGTTGATGTTTTACGTCGTATCGATGCACAATTCGGTAACCGCGTTAAAGCTGTTTATTCAACTGCTGATGCATTAGAAAAGCACGTACTAGAAGCTGATCTTGTAATTGGTGGTGTTCTAATCCCTGGTGCTGCAGCACCAAAACTAGTAACAGCAGACCACATCAAACGCATGAAGCCAGGTGCAGCTATTGTTGACGTTGCAATCGACCAAGGTGGTTGTATTGAAACTTCTAAAGCAACAACGCACGCAGAGCCAACTTATATTGTTGATGACGTTGTTCACTACTGTGTTGCTAACATGCCAGGTGCAGTTCCTCGTACGTCAACGTTTGCACTTAACAATGCAACACTACCGTACATTATTAAGCTTGCTAACAAAGGCTACAAAGCTGCACTACTTGAAGACTCACACTTCATGAATGGCTTAAACGTATTCAAAGGCAAAGTAACATGTAAAGAAGTTGCTGAAGGCTTCAACATGGAATACGTAGCGCCAGCAGATGCTTTAAATAGCTAATCATTCTGCAAAGCATTAAAAAAAAGCAGCGAAAGCTGCTTTTTTTTATGCGTGTTTTTTATTTTCAAACATTACTTAAATAAAGCGCTTAATAATAAAATCAACTTTAACACGCTTCGCTTGCCCTAAAAGTTTAGCAACCGGTTCTGGGTAATCATGCATTGTTTGCAGCTCTTTGTAGCTGTTTAATTTAGTACAATGCGTTAATATTTGTTGCTTTTCTTGCTCAAGTACATCAGTTAGTAAACCTTGGCTGTCATCAAATAAAATACCGTTTTCGATATCTAAACCCCACGCTCTAGGGTTTAAGTTGTGCCCTGTCATCATTTGATAACGGTTATCGACACTAATCCCCTTTAAGTGAAATGAGTTGCTGTCATGACGCCAAAGATGCACATTTAAAAGGCCATCTTGCACAAACTTATCATTAAGTTTTAAAAACTTAGCCAATATAGTTTCGTACAAATACGGCAACGCACCAATTTTACTAAACGGCTTATCGGGCGAAATATAAAAATCGTTCGCGGTTTTATCACCCACAACAATAGTCACTTTTAGCCCTTGCTTTAATTTCTTTCTAAGTACACGCAATAGTGGCGCTGGAAAATTAAAGTAAGGGGTGTAAAGAACCAACTCTTTCTCACCGAGTTCAAACAGATTTTTAATCGCTCGGTTAAGCATATTGCCGCGACGACCAAAACCTAAAAATAAAAAGCTATCAATTGAGCCTTCGTCTGACGATGTGACAAACGGATATTTCGCTCGTTTTAGTGACTTCATCAGGGCTTTATGGTCAGATTTGCACTCTGCTAATTTTTTAATCGGACGTACATCAAGACGAATTACCGCACTTGACGCAATCAGGTAGTCATCAACAAACTGTGTGAAGGAGTCTGCTAGTGCTTGATTAGCAATTGTGAAATAACGGTCAAGGCGATAGCGCTCTTCATATTGTAAATAAACATTGTTTAAGCTCGCGCCGCTGTAAAGCACGGTATCATCAATCACCATACCTTTTAGGTGCAACACACCAAACACTTCTTTACCTTTTACAGGAACACCAAAAACACGCACACGATTTTGATGGGCTTGTTGCAGTTTTAAGTATAGTGCCGCATTACCTTCACTTTGGGCTTCACCAATTAAGCCGCGCTGGGCACGGTGATAATCAACCAAAATGTCGACGCGTAGTTCAGGGTTCGCATTTGACGCTTGATGAAGTGCCTCTAAAATTTCACGGCCCGCTTCATCATCCTGTAAATAGAGCGCGGTAATAACAATGCGCTGTTTAGCATTTTTAATTAACGATAATAATTTTGCTCGATAAGACGACGCATCAAGCAATATTGATATTTGCTCGCTATCAAGTTTAAAGCTTGGCTCTTTTTGCCAAAAATCCAAACGCACGCTGTTATCCTATAGCATCAGTTTTGTATAAAAGCGTAAACATAACAAATTATTAGATTAAACGCACAATTTTTGAGAGAAAGATTTGCTAAGTGGCTAAATTTACGACGGGTGTTACGTTAAATTGACGCTTGCGCCAAGTTGGTAATATCAAATTCCGTAAAATAATTTACATCTGCCTTGTTTTTAATAGAATCAACCGCATTAATTAGCAAAAGCAGTATTAATTAGGAAATGCGATGAGCGCAAGCAAACACAGTAAATTACTTATTTTAGGCTCAGGCCCTGCAGGTTACACAGCTGCAGTATACGCAGCACGAGCAAACTTAAACCCTGTATTAATCACAGGTATGCAACAAGGTGGTCAGCTAACAACGACAACTGAAGTTGAAAACTGGCCTGGTGATGCGCACGGTTTAACCGGCCCTGCTCTTATGGAACGTATGAAAGAGCATGCTGAACGTTTTGAGACTGAGATCATTTTTGATCACATTCACACTGTTGATGTAAATAACCGTCCATTCACCCTAACAGGCGATTCAGGCACGTATACATGTGATGCACTTATTATTGCAACAGGTGCGTCTGCTCGTTACTTAGGTTTAGATTCAGAAGAAGCATTCAAAGGCCGTGGCGTTTCGGCATGTGCAACATGTGACGGTTTCTTCTACCGCAATCAAAAAGTAGCGGTTGTAGGTGGTGGTAACACAGCTGTTGAAGAAGCTCTTTACCTATCTAATATCGCGTCTGAAGTACATTTAGTACACCGTCGTGACACTTTCCGCAGTGAAAAGATCTTAACCGATCGTTTAATGGATAAAGTTGAGAACGGTAACATTACCCTGCACCTTAACCAAACGCTTGATGAAGTACTTGGTGACGATATGGGTGTAACAGGTCTTCGTACTAAATCAACCACAGACGAAAGCACTAATGAGCTTGACGTTGCAGGTGTATTTATTGCTATCGGTCACTCGCCAAATACAGGTATGTTTGAAGGCCAGCTTGAAATGAAAGACGGCTACCTAGTTGTTGAGTCAGGCTTAAACGGCAATGCAACTCAAACCAGTGTTAAAGGTGTATTTGCAGCAGGTGACGTAAGCGACCACATTTATCGCCAAGCAATTACCTCAGCGGGTACGGGTTGTATGGCCGCACTTGATGCCGAGCGCTACCTAGACAATCTCAAGTAAAATTCGCTAAACTGAAGGCTGCAACTAACGCAGCCTTTTTTATGACAGCACAACTTACACTACTCGATTCATTATCAACTCAATTTCCTCCCGCAGATCTTGCTTTATCCGAGCCTGATGGTTTGCTTGCAATTGGTGGCGACTTATCAACGCCACGATTAATAACCGCCTATCAAAATGGTATTTTTCCTTGGTTTAATCAAGGTGAGCCAATTATGTGGTGGTGTCCAAGCAGCAGAGCGGTATTAAAAATCGGCGACATCAACATCAGCCGCAGTTTGCGTAAACTAGCTCGACAGGGTAAATACACCATTACCGTTAATACTGATTTTAGCGGTGTTATAAATAATTGTATTAAGCAACGAGAACAACTTGAAGGTACGTGGATAACCGATGATATGAAGGCAGCCTATATCGCACTTCACAATCAAGGGTATGCGCATAGTATCGAAGTGTATAATCAAGACAACATATTAGTTGGCGGACTGTATGGCATTATGGTTAACCATGTGTTTTGTGGTGAGTCGATGTTTCATTTTGAAAGTAACTGTTCAAAACTAGCATTTTGGGCGCTACATAATCACTTGCGAAACCATAATATTAACTTGATTGATTGCCAAATCGAAAACCCGCATTTGTCGTCATTAGGTGCTACTTGCATTACACGTGAAGAATTTTTGGCTAAACTTACTGTAAGAGATGATCAACCAATTCACCACACTATGTGGAATAAGGCGCAATTGACGGATATTTATGACTGAGCATATGCCGGTAAAATTGGGGATAAGCCAACAATTCCCATGCAGTTATATCGATAAAGAGCAAGAACGCTTACTGGTGGTGCTAGACCACGATTTTTATACCCAACAGCGTTTTGAACACCTTCTTGCGCTGGGCTTTCGTCGTTCTAGCGACCAGATTTATCGTCCACATTGTGCTAACTGTACTGCCTGTGAAGCCATCCGACTTGATGTGTCACAGTTTTCACCAAGTAAATCACAAAAGCGCATCATTAATAAAAGTAAGCAGTTCGAACTTAAAGTAAGTAGTGTCAGCAAAGATATTTATTACACACTGTACGAAAAATACATCACGCTAAGACACCAAGACGGTGCTATGTTTCCACCATCTGTTGAACAATACGAAAGCTTTTTGACCTGTAGTTGGTTACCAATTAACTACCTTGAACTTTGGCACAACAACACCTTAATTGCAGTTGCGGTCACAGACACATTAAGTAATGCGCTTTCTGCTATCTACACTTTCTTCGACCCTGATTTTGAAGATTACAGTCTTGGCACCATGATGATTTTGAAACAAATCGAATTTGCTAATAGCATCAACAAGCAATATTTGTATTTGGGTTACCAAATCGATGAATGTCGCAAAATGAATTACAAAACCAAATTTAAACCTTACCAAAAGCTCAATAATAATGTTTGGCATCTGGAATTATAAAAAGATGACTGTAAATGCCAATCATAGCTTTACATATGCATGGGTTTTCGGCAAAATCTGCAGCTTTAAAGAATACAACTGAGGTTATACGCTCAATATGGCGAAAGAAGACGTAATTGAAATGCAAGGCACTGTCCTTGACACACTCCCTAACACTATGTTCCGCGTTGAATTAGAAAACGGTCACGTGGTTGTTGCACACATTTCTGGTAAAATGCGCAAAAACTATATTCGTATTTTAACAGGCGACAAGGTTACGGTTGAGTTAACGCCATATGACCTTTCGAAAGGTCGCATTGTATTCCGTGCTCGCTAATTTTTAAGTAGTATCGAATATAAAAAAAGCCCGCTAATTGCGGGCTTTTTTATTGACGTTTTGTTTATGCTTCAACGCTTTCATTTTCGTAACTAAATGTAAGCTGCTTATCTTTAATGCTTACTTTTACGTTACCACCATCGCTCAACTCACCAAATAGAATTTCATTGGCTAATGGCTTTTTCAGCTTTTCTTGGATCAGGCGAGCCATTGGGCGAGCGCCCATCGCTTTATCGTAGCCTTCTTTTGCAAGCCATTTACGTGCAGGCTCAGTCACTTCCAGTGACACTGATTTAGCATCGAGTTGCGATTCCAGCTCAACAATGAACTTATCAACCACTTGCAAGATCACTTTTTCATCTAAATGATTAAACCAAATCGTGTTATCTAAGCGGTTTCTAAATTCAGGCGTAAACGTTTTATTAATCTCACTCATCGCATCGTGGCTGTGATCTTGTTGCTTAAAGCCAATTGATTTACGAATTGTTTCTTGCACACCCGCATTAGTGGTCATCACGAGTACAACGTTTCTGAAATCTGCCTTGCGGCC
Source organism: Pseudoalteromonas sp. NS-SX12 (assembly GCF_057367955.1). NCBI lineage: Bacteria > Pseudomonadati > Pseudomonadota > Gammaproteobacteria > Alteromonadales > Pseudoalteromonadaceae > Pseudoalteromonas > Pseudoalteromonas sp. NS-SX12. The sequence goes on from NZ_CM170634.1 coordinate 2,547,771, forward strand.
GTTGTTATCCGTGAGCGTGCCGTGATCCATTACTTGCAATAATACATTGTAAATATCAGGATGCGCTTTTTCGATTTCATCGAGTAATACAACGCAATGAGGCTGTTTAATCACTGCATCGGTTAATAAGCCACCTTGTTCATAACCCACATAACCAGGAGGTGCACCAATTAAGCGACTTACCGCATGTTTTTCCATGTATTCAGACATATCAAAACGTACAAGTTCAACGCCTAAACATTTTGCAAGTTGTTTGGTGATCTCGGTTTTACCAACACCCGTTGGCCCTGCAAACAAGAACGAGCCAATCGGTTTATCTTCGCTAGATAGACCTGAACGCGATAATCGAATTGCTGCACTTAGTGCATCAATGGCATCATCTTGACCGAATACCACCATTTTCAGATTACGATCAAGTAATTGCAGAACTTGCTTATCTGAGTTTGATACATTTTGCTCTGGAATACGCGCGATTTTGGCAATAATGTGTTCAATATCCGATACCGTTACTGTTTTCTTACGACGCGATGCGGGTAACAAACGCTGACTTGCACCCGCTTCATCAATTACGTCTATCGCTTTATCTGGTAAGTGACGTTCATTGATATACTTAGCCGATAGCTCAGCAGCAGCTTTCAGTGCTGTTTGCGTATAGCGAATGCCATGGTGCTCTTCATAACGTTCTTTTAAGCCCATTAAAATCTTAGTAGTGTCGGCAACTGACGGCTCAACAATATCGATTTTTTGGAAACGACGTACTAAAGCGCGGTCTTTTTCAAAAATATTTTTAAATTCGTTGTACGTGGTCGAACCCATACAACGAAGCTTACCGCTTGATAGTAACGGTTTGATTAGGTTTGATGCATCCATCACACCACCAGAGGCTGCACCCGCGCCAATAATTGTGTGGATTTCATCAATAAACAAAATTGCGTTTTTGTGTTGCTGAAGTTGTTTTAGCAACGCCTTAAAACGTTTTTCAAAATCGCCGCGGTATTTTGTACCAGCAAGCAACGCGCCCATATCGAGTGAAAATACTGTCGCATCTGAAATAACTTCTGGCACTTGCTCGTTAACGATACGATAAGCAAGACCTTCTGCGATAGCCGTTTTACCAACGCCCGCTTCACCCACAAGCAATGGATTGTTCTTTTTACGACGGCATAACACCTGAATAGTGCGTTCAATTTCACTGTCGCGACCAATCAGCGGGTCGATTAAACCAAGCTCTGCTTGCGTATTAAGGTTTGTGGTAAAGTTTTCTAGTTTAGATTTCTCATCTGCGCCCTGCTCGGCACTGTTTTCAATCTCTTGCTCTTCTTCACTTGGGTGGTGACTTTCTTCCTCGTCTAAACGCGAAATACCGTGTGAAATATAATTAACAATATCGAGACGAGTAATGTCGCATTTTTTAAGTAAGTAAACAGCTTGGCTTTCTTGTTCGCTAAAAATTGCAACAAGTACATTAGCACCGTTCACTTCACTTTTACCAGACGACTGCACATGAAAAACAGCGCGTTGCAATACGCGTTGAAAACCAAGCGTTGGCTGAGTTTCGCGCTCTTCTTCTAAGTCGGGGATTAATGGTGTGGTTTCATCGATAAAATCTGACAACGCGATTTTAAGTGATTGTAAATCGGTGCCACAGCTCGACAACGCATCAATTGCCGATGGGTTGTCTAATAGCGCTAACAGTAAGTGCTCCACAGTCATAAATTCATGCCTGCGACTACGCGCTTCTCTGAATGCGGAGTTTAAGGTAATTTCTAAGTCTTTATTAAGCATAATAAACTCCTCTAAATACTTCTTTATTCGGGCTCAAAACTACATAACAGTGGATGTTCATTATCACGCGCGTATTGGTTCACTTGCGCTACCTTGGTTTCAGCGACTTCCGCACTGTAAACGCCACAGACAGCTTTGCCGTCATAATGGACCTTTAACATAATTTCAGTCGCCCTGTCTGAATCCATATTAAAAAATCGTGCTAAAACCTCAACAACAAAGTCCATTGGCGTGTAATCGTCATTATTTAAAATGACTTTATACTTGCGCGGCGGCTTAATACTTTGTCGCTGTTTTTCCTTTTGGCTATCTACTAAATCTGAAAATTGTGTCCCACTCATAATTTAATATAGTCATCTCTTGTAAACTCAAGCAACTTTGAGTCTTAAAAATTAAAAAATTATTTAAATTGTTAAAAACAATTAAAAAAAACTTGACTGTTTGTTCAATTAAACTACAGTCAATATGTGATTATTTACTAAGCAATTTACGAACAAAAGCTTGTGTAATCCGCAGCACTGGTTCGTTTTAAGCTTGTTAAGTAATTTACCATGTAGAATAACATGATTTTAGTCAACTTATAGAAGGATGTTGAGGTATGGCTTGCGGAAAAGTCAAATGGTTCAATAACGCAAAAGGGTTTGGGTTTATCGTAGAAGAAGGCAGCACGGAGGATATCTTTGCGCATTTTTCAACCATTCAAATGGATGGATACAAAACACTTAAAGCCGGCCAAGATGTAACATTTGAGTTGCAACAAGGTCCGAAAGGCCTACACGCGACCAATATTGCGCCAACTGAAGGCGAAGTCTAAGTAGTACTGCTTACGACACATTATAATAATAAAGAAGCGGATCGCCCGCTTTTTTTATGCCTAAAATTTACCCTCCCATGTCAATTGAACATTTTGTGATTGCTAATTCTTTTTATTTAAACTAGCCCTGCTATACTATCGGCCAATTGTCAGCACTATAAATAACGCTAGACTAAGTCAATTACATTCAGTTTTTGTGATTTTGCAAAATCACACCCCTTTCAATGTAAGTATTGAACGCCATAGTAATGGCATTTAAAAGTTAGGAATAATAATGACTAGTAAATCTAAGATAATTTATACAAAAACGGATGAAGCACCGGCACTTGCCACGTACTCGTTTTTACCAATCGTTAAAGCCTTCAGCGCTGTATCTGACGTAAACGTTGAAACACGTGACATCTCTCTTGCAGGTCGCGTAATCGCAAACTTCCCAGAGTACTTAACCGAAGAACAACGTATCGGTGATGCACTAGCTGAATTAGGTGAACTAGCAAAAACACCTGACGCAAACATCATTAAACTACCAAACATCAGTGCATCTATTCCTCAGCTACAAGCAGTAATCAAAGAATTACAAGCTCAAGGTTACGCACTTCCTGAGTACCCAGAAGAACCGAAAAACGAAGAAGAAGCGAAAGTTAAAGCAACTTACGACAAAATTAAAGGCAGTGCTGTAAACCCAGTACTACGTGAAGGTAACTCTGACCGTCGCGCTCCTGGTTCTGTTAAAAACTATGCGAAAAATAACCCGCATTCAATGGGCGCATGGTCAAGCGATTCTAAATCACACGTTGCATCAATGAATGAAGGCGACTTCTTTGCATCTGAGCAATCAGTAACGGTTGATTCAGCTGATGATGTGCGTATTGAATTCGTAAACGAAAATGGCGATGTTGAAGTATTAAAAGCATCAGTTCCATTACTTGCAGGCGAAATCATCGACAGCTCTGTAATGAATGTTGCAGCGTTAAATACATACTTAGAGCGTGAAATCAACGCAGCAAAAGACGAAGACGTATTACTTTCATTACATATGAAAGCAACCATGATGAAAGTATCTGATCCAATCATCTTCGGTCACGCTGTAAAAGTATTCTACAAAGACGTATTTGCAAAACACGCTGCAACGTTTGAAAAGCTAGGTGTAGATGCTAACAACGGTATTGGCGATGTTTACGCTAAAATCGCGCAGTTAGATGACGCAACACGCGCTGAAATTGAAGCTGATTTACAAGCTGTTTATGCAAACCGCCCTGCACTTGCAATGGTTGATTCTGACCGTGGCATTACAAACTTACATGTACCAAGTGACATCATCATTGATGCTTCAATGCCAGCATGTATTCGTTCATCAGGCCAAATGTGGGGTCCAGATGGCAAACTAAAAGACACCAAAGCACTTATTCCAGACCGTTGTTATGCAAGTGTTTACCAAGCAACGATTGATTTCTGTAAAGAAAATGGCGCATTTGATCCAACAACTATGGGTAGCGTACCAAACGTTGGCCTTATGGCTCAAAAAGCGGAAGAATACGGTTCACACGACAAGACATTTGAAATTAAAGCAAAAGGTCAAGTTCGCGTAGTTAACCAAGCAGGTGTTGCTGTAATGTCTCACGACGTTGACACGGGCGATATCTTCCGTATGTGTCAAGTTAAAGACCTACCAATCCAAGATTGGGTTAAGCTTGCAGTGAATCGTGCTCGTGCAACTGGCACGCCAGCGGTATTCTGGTTAGACGAAAACCGTGCTCACGATGCGCAGTTAATTAAGAAAGTTAACCAATACCTACAAGACCACGATACTAACGGCCTTGATATTCGCATTCTTGCACCATTTGAAGCAACGCAATTCTCATTAGCGCGCATCAAAGAAGGTCAAGATACTATTTCAGTAACAGGTAACGTACTACGTGACTACCTAACTGATTTATTCCCAATTCTTGAGCTTGGTACAAGTGCTAAAATGCTATCAATCGTTCCATTAATGAACGGTGGTGGTTTATTTGAAACAGGCGCAGGTGGTTCAGCACCTAAGCACGTTCAGCAGTTCGAAAAAGAAAACCACTTACGTTGGGATTCACTTGGTGAATTCTTAGCGTTAGCGGCTTCTTACGAGCACCTTGCAGTAAACGCAGGTAACACTAAGGCACAAGTATTAGCAGATACGCTTGACGCGGCAACAGCTAAATTCTTACTTGAGAACAAATCACCTTCTCGTAAGGTAAACGAATTAGATAACCGTGGTAGCCACTTCTATCTAACGATGTTCTGGGCACAAGAACTTGCTGCACAAGACAAAGACGCTGAACTTAAAGCTAAGTTTGCGCCAATTGCAGAGCAATTAACAGCAAATGAAGCGGTTATCGTTAAAGAGCTTAACGATGCACAAGGCGTTGCAGTTGACATTAAGGGCTACTTCCAGCCTAGCGAAGAGCTTGCATACAAAGCAATGCGTCCAAGCGAAACATTCAACAACATTATCGCGCAAATCGCATAATCGTACTGTTTGAATAAGAAAAAGGGCAACATGTTGTTGCCCTTTTTTATTTGCTACAATACCTACCTTGCTTGTAATTAATCAAAGTCATGACTCGATTATCTAAACCTAAATCTGCACAAATTACTAAAAAGCCAACACGACCAAATAAACAACGTGTCGCAGCAGCTAAAAAACACATCAAAACTCGTGATGTAAAGCCACACCAAGGACCAACTCATATCGTGCTATTTAACAAGCCTTTTGATGTGCTAAGCCAATTTACCGATGAAGGTAATCGCAAAACACTCGCTGATTTTATCGACATTAAAGATGTGTATGCCGCAGGTCGTCTCGATAGAGACAGTGAGGGATTATTACTGCTTACCAACAACGGTAAGCTGCAACATAAAATTGCTTCACCTAAACATAAATCACCGAAAACCTACTGGGTGCAAGTAGAAGGTGATGTAACACAAGATGCCATAAACGCCCTATCGCAAGGCGTTGTGCTGAAAGATGGTAAAACCCTACCGGCAGACGTTAAGCGGATCAATGAGCCCAAAGTTTGGCCACGTAACCCACCTATTCGTGAGCGCAAAGCAATTCCGACAACTTGGCTGTCAATCACCATCACCGAGGGTAAAAATCGCCAAGTAAGACGTATGACAGCACATGTTGGCTTTCCGACGTTACGCTTAATTCGTTACGCCATTGGCAAATACACCTTGGACGGTATTGAAAATGGCGAATATAGACTTATAACAGAGAATAAATAAGCACCTTACTCGCGCATTTTAGAACATGTTTTATTAAAACAGCTATGATATAATTCGCGCCTCAAATTTTCGGAGTAATTCAATACCATGAGTGATAACAGTAACATCAAAGTCATCGTTGGCATGTCTGGCGGTGTAGACTCTTCCGTTTCAGCTTATTTACTTAAGCAACAAGGCTATCAGGTAGAAGGCTTGTTTATGAAAAACTGGGAAGAAGATGATACTGATGAATACTGTGCAGCTGCGGAAGATTTAAAAGATGCGCAAGCTGTATGCGAAAAACTGGGTATTGAGTTACACACGGTAAACTTTGCCGCAGAATATTGGGATAACGTGTTTGAGTATTTCCTTGCTGAATACAAAGCAGGCCGTACACCTAACCCTGATATTATGTGTAACAAAGAAATCAAGTTTAAAGCGTTTCTTGAATTTGCTGCAGAAGCGCTCGGTGCAGACTATATTGCAACCGGTCATTATGTTCGTCGCGCTGAAAAAGACGGTAAAGCAACGCTAGTACGTGGCCTTGATGACAATAAAGACCAAAGCTATTTCCTATACACCCTTGGTCATGAGCATGTTGCGCAAACCTTATTCCCAGTAGGCGAAATTGAAAAGCCAGAAGTACGCCGTATCGCGGAAGAACAAGGCCTGATTACCCACGATAAGAAAGATAGCACAGGTATTTGCTTTATTGGTGAGCGCAAATTTAAAGACTTCTTACAAAAATTCTTACCAGCTCAACCTGGCAAAATTGAAGATTGCGAAGGCAACGATGTTGGCGAGCATGAAGGCTTAATGTATCACACCTTAGGTCAACGCAAAGGCCTACTCATTGGTGGTATGAAGGAAGGTTCGGGTGAGCCTTGGTATGTTGTAGATAAAGATATCGCGCGTAACGTACTTGTTGTTGGTCAAGGTAAAGATCACCCTCGCCTATATTCAAACGGCCTAATGGCAAATCAGCTGCACTGGGTTGACCGCGTAGGTCCGCAATCAACGCTACGTTGCACAGTGAAAACCCGTTATCGCCAAACTGATATTCCATGCACTTTACTTGTTGGTGAAGACGGTGTTGCACGCGTATTATTTGATGAGCCGCAAAAAGCCGTTACCCCAGGTCAATCTGCGGTATTTTACCTAGATGAAACATGTTTAGGTGGCGGTATTATTGATTCGGTGATCCGCTAATGGATAAAAATCAGGTTATGGCGCTTGCCGCCATGTGCCAAATTACCAAAGCAGTGCAAAAAGTTGCGCAAACCGGTTCAATAACCGATTATGAAATGCAGCAACTACTTTCGGGTATTTTAGTAACCAATCCAGATGCACCGTCAGATGTATTTCGTGATATGGATTTACGCCAAGGTTATCAATTAGTTGTTGAACAACTCGAATCAGGCCAAAATAAAAGCATTGAGCTTGTAAAGTACGTTGGCGGTTTAATTCAGTTAGAACGTGCTTTAAACGCAAACCCCAAAGCATTAAATGAACTTGGCTCACGCATTAATTCAATCGACGCACGATTGGCACATTTATCAATTTCAGATGACGCCATTATTGCAAGCCTTGCGGACATTTATGCCGATGTAATTAGTCCGCTTGGACAACGTATTCAAGTATTTGGTAAACCAGCATTGCTACAACAAAAATCGGTGCAACATCGTATTCGCGCCCTGTTGTTAGCTGGTATACGCGCCGCAGTATTATGGCGCCAAGTTGGTGGTAAACGCCGCCACTTTTTCTTTGGCAAAGGTAAAATTGTCAAAATTGCAAAACAGTATTGTTAATCTCTAGTACAAATATTTAGGAGTGATTATGGAGCTTTCAGCGTTAACTGCTATTTCACCTGTTGATGGTCGTTACGGCAGCAAAACAACTGAGCTTAGAGAAATCTTTAGTGAGTATGGCCTAATTAAATACCGCGTTACTGTAGAAGTTCGCTGGTTACAAGCACTTGCTGCTGCCGAGGGTATCGACGAAGTACCATCACTAAGCGCTGAAGCAAATCAAATCTTAGATAACATCGTTGCAAACTTTAATGAAGAAGATGCAATGCGTGTTAAAGACATTGAGCGCACCACAAACCACGACGTGAAAGCGGTTGAATACCTACTAAAAGAAAAAGTAGCTGACAACGCCGAGCTTAATGCAATTAACGAATTTATTCACTTTGCATGTACCTCAGAAGACATCAATAACCTATCACACGGTTTAATGTTAAAAGAAGCACGTGAAAACGTTCTTTTACCATACTGCGATAAGCTACTTGATGCTGTTCACGCACTTGCAAAAGAATACCAAACAATTCCGATGATGTGTCGTACACACGGTCAGCCAGCTTCACCTTCAACTATGGGTAAAGAAATGGCAAACGTGTACATGCGCTTAAAGCGTCAACGCGACCAAATCGCTAATGTAGAATTACTTGGTAAAATCAACGGTGCAGTTGGTAACTACAACGCACACATTAGCGCTTACCCTAACTACGACTGGCATGCACACGCTGAAAAGTTTGTAACAAGTCTTGGTCTTGAGTGGAATGCGTTTACAACACAAATCGAGCCACACGATTACATCGCGGAACTTTACGATGCAATTGCACGTTTCAATACTATCTTAATTGATTTTGACCGTGACGTTTGGGGCTACATTGCGCTTAATCACTTCAAGCAAAAAACAATTGCAGGTGAAATTGGTTCATCAACCATGCCACACAAAGTTAACCCAATTGATTTTGAAAACTCTGAAGGTAACTTAGGTATTGCGAACGCAATTTTTGCACACCTAGCGCAAAAACTACCAGTATCTCGCTGGCAGCGTGACCTTACGGATTCAACCGTGTTACGTAACTTAGGTGTAGGTATGGGTTATGCGTTAATCGCTTACCAAGCAACGCTTAAAGGTATTAGCAAATTAGAAGTTAACCAAGAGAAGCTACTTGCTGAACTTGACCAAAACTGGGAACTACTTGCTGAGCCAATTCAAACTGTAATGCGTAAATATGGCATTGAAAAGCCATATGAAAAACTTAAAGAATTAACACGTGGTAAGCGCGTTAACAAAGAGATCATGGCTGATTTCATCGATAATCTTGATTTACCAGAAGCGGTAAAAGAAGAATTAAAACAACTTACACCGGCTAATTATATTGGCCGTGCAGTTGAATTTATCGACGACATCAAATAACCAGCAGTTTTAGCTTGAATAAAAAGCGAAAGGTATTTCTAATATCTTTCGCTTTTTTATTATCAATTTTTAGAGACGCCTATGTATCAACTCAGTTTCAATATCAAAACACCAGATGGTGTTAAAACCCGCTCTCAACAAGAATTTATTAATGAGTATTGGCAAAAAAAACCGGCGTTAATCAAGTCGGGGTTTGCTGACTTTGTTGATCCAATTAGTCCAGATGAACTTGCAGGCCTTGCGATGGAGGAATGCATTGAGTCGCGTCTTATTTCTAATCACAACAATGAATGGCAAGCACACCACGGCCCGTTTGAAGATTTCGAATTATTAACACCAAAAAACAGCACACTTCTTGTGCAAGCCGTTGACCACTGGCATCCTGAGGCTGCCGAGTTAATCGAACCGTTTCGCTTTATTCCAAACTGGCGTATTGATGATTTGATGATCAGCTTCTCAACGCCCGATGGTGGCGTTGGGCCTCACTTAGATCAATACGATGTATTTATTATTCAAGGCCAAGGTAAACGACATTGGCGCGTTGGCGAATCTAAGCAAAGCTTCAATGAAGTGATTCCGTGTAAAGATCTGCTGCAAATTGACGGGTTTGATGCCTGTATTGATGAAGTACTTGAACCAGGCGATATTTTATATATTCCACCTGGCTGCCCTCACGAAGGTTACGCAGTCGAAAACGCCATGAACTATTCAGTTGGCTTTAGAGCGCCAAATCAGCGCGAATTATTGTCGTCATTTTCAGATTACCTCATTGATAACGATTCGGGTAATACACGTTACAGCGATCCAGCGCTTCAATTACGTAATAACACCGGCGAGTTTTTAGCAAATGAAGTCGCAGATGTTAAACGACAAATGCTAGATGCACTTAATAACAATCAAGATTTTAATTTATGGTTGTTACAAAGTCTGAGCGAAGCAAAACACGATCTCGATTTAGCGCCGCTTGAAGATGAATACGAACCCAGTTATGTACTTGAATTACTAAACCAAGATATTGAAATTCATCGCCTAGGTGGTCTTCGCTGCTTTTATTTATCAACAGAAAGCAATGTGTTGTTTGCAGTAAACGGTGATGTACTTACCCTACCACTTTCGTGCCTTTCATGGGTGGAAACACTTTGCCAAAACGTAACAGTGACATCCGATCAGATTAAAAGTTCCACAACTTGTTCACACTTTATGCAAAACTTTACTAATCTTTTAAATGAGGGCTATTGGTATTTCGATTAGTAGAGGAAATGATGAGCTTCACATTTAAACAGGTCACATGGCGAGAAAAGCGTAACGAACTCAAACAAGTGAGGGAAAAAGTATTTGTTTATGAATACCATATCCCAAAAGACGTTGAATTTGATAAGTGCGATTTAAGTTGTCAGCATCTGCTTGGGTTTGATCATCAAGGTAACAGCATAGCAACCGCAAGAATAACGCAACAAGGTGAAATTGGCCGCGTTGCTGTGCTGCAAGCTTACCGAACTCATGAGTTTTATAATCTAATGTTTGAGCAAATTGCGTTGTGTGCGAAAGAATTAGGTGCCGAAGAACTAAGTTTCAATTGTAATATTGTTGAGAAAGAAAAATTTAAGCGCTGCGGTTATGCCGAACAAGGCAATGTGTTTATGGAGGCTGGAATAGCGCGACAACGATTATCGTGTCCGTTATCGCGTTTTGACCCTAAACCCTTTACTTTGGTTCATTAGTCCAAAGTTTTTCATTGCTGTATAAGTCATACAGACCTTCAGCACGGTTCACAAGCAAGTTAGCAAAATCGATTTGAGCTTTGTCACCTGCACTGTTTTTAGCAAGCTGGTCTGCTTTTAATTGCCATTGAAACGAAAAATGGCGAAGTGCGTCACGGGCATTGGTTGCCGCAGTCACTTCAACGTGATCTGTCGGTAAATTGCCAGACACAACCCAATAAGTTTTGCCTTGTTGACTTTTGATTTTCCAAATTGCACACATAGGCGCAATATAACGGCTTTCTTTATCTAGAATCGTCTTTGGAATAACGCCTTTTTCTGCTAAATGTTTATTAGCGCGATCAAGTGTAGAGCGGATCCATTGATTTTGAGCAGCTTGAATTTCTGCTTGAGTTGGTTGTGGTTTTTGTTCTTGGTTTTCCATAATACATCTTTAGAAAATTTCAATTTCATCACTGTACTGTGTCACCCTTTGCAAAGCAAGATGTAACGTTAAAAAGATGAATTTGGTTGTGTCAAAAATGTTAACTCTTGCTCAGTAGATTTGCGCCCTAATATGGCGTTGCGGTGTGGATAACGCCCAAACTGGTCGATTATTGACTTATGCGCCGCTTCAAATTCATAACTAGGATGATCTTTATACAGCATCATCGCCAATTCATGAATTTTCGCGCTTTCGCTGTGCATAAATGGTAAGTACATAAACCCGACTTCAGTTTCATTAAGTTGCTTATCAAAGCCCTTATCAATTGCTGTTTGCGCCAAAGCTAGCGCCAACGGATCTTGGCGAAACGCCTGAGCTTGGCCTCTAAAAATATTCCTTGAAAACTGATCGAGCACTATTATCTCACACAGCGAACCCATCGCAGTGTGTCGCCAATGATGTAATTCGCCTGCAATCGCTGCATCAAGAATAACCGTAAATTTATTGTTGATTGTTTTATCTAGCGCGTCATTAACAGAAAACCAATCATTAGGTGTTAATTCCGTAAACCAAAAGTCGTATATATCTTGATAATTCATATTATCCCAACCAACTAATAAATTGATTAATCACCAACGCATTTACAATATCAATAAAAAATGCGCCCACCAAAGGTACAACAATAAATGCTTTAGCTGAAGGCGAATAGTGTTGCGTTACCGCCGTCATATTAGCAATTGCTGTTGGTGTCGCGCCTAAGGTCAACCCAGCATAGCCAGAAGCCATTACCGCTGCATCGTAGTTCTTACCTAGACTAGGAAACACTACATAGGTGCTATAGAGTATTGTCGCCAACACCTGAAAAACAAGTAACACAACAAATGGCATTGCTAAACTCGTCAACGTCCAAATCTTAATACTCATTAACGACATTGCTAAAAATACCCCTAAGCAGACATCGGAAATAAACGACAACGACGCACTATTAGTAGGCCAAAGCTTAACTGATATTAAGCGTGGTACCGTGTTACTAATAATGATGCCGGCAAACAGACAACATACAAAAAATGGTAATTCAAAATCAAAATAAACTAATGCGGCTTCAATACGATTACCTAATCCAATTGCCAGTAAAATAACAAAGATACTGATCAGAAACTGATCTATGTTAACACTTGCAAATTTCGCATTGTCATGGGAAACCCCAACTTTCAGTGGCTTAGCAGAATAAACCGTTTGTTTTAACTGGTGCTTCTCTATTATGAACTTCGCGATAGGACCACCAAGCACACCACCAAAAATTAAGCCAAATGTCGCGCACGCCAAAGCGAGTTCCAACGCCCCTTCAATCTGATACTGCTCACTAAAAAATGGCGACCAGGCGATTGCCGTGCCATGCCCACCGCTTAATGAAATCGAGCCACCTAGCAATCCGCTCACCGGTGGCATGCCAAACGAGGTAAATACACCAATCCCAACAAGGTTTTGTAAGATTAAAAAACCGACTGCCAGTAGTAATAGAATCATTAAGCTTTTACCGCCTTTTATTAGGCTATCTAACTGTGCATTTAAGCCAATCGTGGTAAAGAAAATGATGAGTAGCACATCGCGCTGTTGAAGTGAGAAAGTGATTTCAGTATTGAAAACATAAAACGACAAAGCCGCTAAACTTGAGGCAACAATGCCGCCGGTAACGGCTTCTGGAATATTAAAGCTTTGTAACGGCTTATAACGACGGTTTAACCATTTACCTAAAAAGTAAACCAGTATTGCCGCCATTAAGGTAAGCCGTTCATCTATCAGCATCTAATGTCCTAGTATTTTTGCAGGGTCCGTTTTGCTGGCTTTAACTGCTGGATAAATGCACGCAATTATCGCCATTGTAAACGTAATCGCCGCGGTGATCAGTAAATCGTTTACGTTAAGCTGACTTGGTAGATAGTCTATAAAGTAAACACCAGACAACACATTTTTGCCTAGCAATTCACTTATTAGTAAATAAATATCACTTACTGTCAGCGATAAAATAATGCCTAAAATCAAACCAATACCTAACCCTATTGCCGCCTGATGAATACCTTGTAGTAAAAAGCAGCGCACAATTGTGCCATCGGTTGCACCCATGGTTTTTAAAATCGCAATACTCGCGCTCTTTTCTTTCACTTCCATAATCAAGGTAGAGACAATATTAAAGCTAGCAACAGCGACAATTAAAAACACCGTGATGTAAACAATTAAGCGCACCATTTGTATATCTTGATACAAATTGCCCTGACTACGGTACCAGGTTTCGATATACACCAATTCATCTAATTTTTGACCTATCGCAAGGGCGCTGTTTCTCACATTAAATACATCACGTATCTTAACTTGCAGCCCATCAAACTGGGTATTGCTCACGTTTTTTAGCTGTTGCGCTTGGCTTAATGCAATTTGGCCAAAATTCATATCAAGTTGACCACCTAAATTAATGGTGCCAACTAAGCTTAAATTAATTCGCTTAATACTCGCGAGCGATTGAGTTCCAGGCTCTGGCAGTAACACAGACACCGTATCACCAGTTTCCAGCTGTAACTTATTTGCCAGAGCCTTACCGAGAATAACCTCACCCTTTTCAAGATTAACGCTGCTTTTAGGGGAAATGTACTTAGCACTGTCTGACACGGTCGCGTCTAACTCTGGATCAACGCCTTTTAATAGCACGCCATGCATTTTACCTTTGTGCGACACCATCGCATTTAGCTTAATATAAGGGGCAACTGCGACCGCTTCTGGATGACTGAGTAGTTTTTCTTGATGAGAAGCGAAATTATCCAGCGGTTTTGCTGGCGCATAATACTCAATATGTGGAATAACGCTTAATAAGCGATCTTTTAGTGCAACTTCAAAGCCGTTAATCACCGATAGCGCCAAAATAAGCACCGCCACACCAAGTGAAATACCAATTGTAGATGACTTACTAAAAAAGCCACTAACCGTGGTATCGCCTTTACCGCGTCGAAAACCTTTAACTAAATAAACACTTAAACTCATTGGCTAACCAACTTTCCCTGTTTAATAAACATGGTTTTATCAAGCTTTGCCGCTAACTCTAAATCATGGGTCACCACAATAAACGCAGTATTGTGAGTGGTTTTTAGCTGGTTAATCAGTTCGTATATGTTCTCGCCATTATCTTTATCAAGGTTACCTGTCGGTTCATCAGCAAGCACTAATGCAGGTTTGGTGATAAGCGCACGGGCAATGGCAACACGCTGACGTTCACCACCCGAGAGTTGATCCGGTTTATGCGTAATTCGATGACTTAATCCCACGTTTTCGAGCATTTCACTTGCTTGAATTTTGGCGTCTGATTTTGCCATTCCCCCAATCAATAGCGGCAGCATCACATTTTCAAGCGCGCTAAACTCCATCAGTAAATGGTGAAATTGATATATAAAACCAATGTGCTTATTACGAAAATCGGCTTGCTGCTTGCGATTAAGCGTCGTTGTATCGACACCTTTTATTTCGATTTTACCAGTATTAGGCTTATCTAATGTGCCGAGCAAATGTAATAGCGTACTTTTACCCGAACCTGAGCTGCCAACAATGGCAAGTGTTGTGCCCGCTTCAAGGGTTAAATTTAAATCATCTAAAATATCAACTTTAACATCGCCATCTTGATAAGACTTAGCGAGGTGTTCACATTTTACTACTAGGTGATTATTCATATCGTAAAACCTGTGCTGGTGCTAATTTCGCAGCGCGTCTAGCGGGATAAAAGGTGGCTAAATAGCTCATCGCAATACTTAACGTAAAGATCACACCTACTTGCAACCAAGATACATCGACCGGTAACTGCATACCTGCAATAATTTGAATGCCAATCAGTGCTAATATTTCATTAATGTTTAGCGCAACAGCTAAACCAAGTAGTACCCCAAGCACACTGCCAACTAAGCCATTGTATAAACCTTGTACCATAAATACCTGTAACACACCGTTGGGTGTTAAACCTAAGGTTTGTAAAATCGCAATTTCAGACTGTTTTTCAGATACCATCATGGTCAATGCCGAGAGAATATTAAAAACCGCAACTAAAATAATCAGTCCAAGTAATAAGCTCATAATGCGCTTTTCCATTGCCACTGCAGAAAAGAGCGAACCTTGGGTATCTTTCCAATCTGCTACCTTCAGCGTTTTCAGCTCTGGCATGTCATTAATTAGGTCATCTAATTTAAATGGATCGGTTAAATACAGTGCAAATTCGTTAAAACTCGATGGTTTTATACGATTAAGTCTTAATAAGTTTGGTGTACTCGTTAAAATTACCTGACTGTGAAACGCGCTGTTATCAAGCAGTACTGAAACGGTAAATAAACGTTGCGATGGCATACGTCCAACTGGGGTAAAGGTAGTGACACTCGGTAGCATTAAGCGAATTTTATCGCCGACAGAAACATTAAGCTCTGTTGCTAAGCGCCGCGTAATCGCTACCGAATATTTAGTGTTCGCCAATTGTTTAACGGTTTCACTATTAAGCATGACTGTCAAAGGCGTGTCTTGGCTATCATCTATGCCATAAATTTTTGCCGCTAATAATTTAGTATTTGACACAACCAACCCTTCACTGCTTTTAAAACGTGATATTGAGGTAACATCTGGATGTGTTGCCAAGGTTTGATACAAGGGGTGGTTTTGCTTGTCGGGTAGTACAACAGATAAATGCGGCGTAATTTGCAGCATCGATTGCTTAAGTCGGTTCTCAAACCCGTTCATTACGCTGGTCACACAAATTAGCGCAATGATACCGAGCGTAATACCCGCGATAGAGAAAAATGAAATAAAAGAGATAAAGCCGTTGCCTTTGGCTAATTTCGC
Organism: Pseudoalteromonas sp. NS-SX12; assembly: GCF_057367955.1. NCBI lineage: Bacteria > Pseudomonadati > Pseudomonadota > Gammaproteobacteria > Alteromonadales > Pseudoalteromonadaceae > Pseudoalteromonas > Pseudoalteromonas sp. NS-SX12. The sequence continues at coordinate 2,563,825 of NZ_CM170634.1, forward strand.
ATAGCGCATGCCAATAAACAAACTAACTGGCTGAAACATAGATTACTGATTGTTTAATAAGTGTAATTTTTTGGAAGTTTAACACTTATTAATAAGAAGTGTATTATTTTCTAGGCAATCTCAAAATAACAGATCTGATCAGTGAAATTTTTGCCATAATTCCAGTTAAGCTACTGTAACTATTTAAACAGTCTAGGTAGAATACCGCGTCTGCAATATAGGGGTATGCCTTTTGTTCGAGCGATTTAAGCACTTTCAACTCCGTGGTGACTTATTTGGTGGTGTCACTACTGCAATTATCTCACTACCACTTGCCCTAGCCTTTGGTGTGGCGTCAGGCGCGGGTGCCGAAGCCGGTATCTGGGGCGCTATTTTAGTGGGCTTATTCGCTGCACTGTTTGGTGGTTCAAACTCGCTCATTTCTGAGCCAACCGGTCCGATGACCGTGATAATGACTGCAGTACTGACCGCAATGATGGCCAAACACCCAGAGCAAGGCATGGCAATGGCCTTTACCGTGGTGATGATGGCCGGCGCATTTCAATTTTTACTTGGTTCATTAAAACTCGGTAAATACGTTACCTTAATGCCTTACAGTGTTATCTCCGGTTTTATGTCAGGCATTGGTGTTATTTTAATTATCTTACAATTAGCACCACTTTTAGGCCATCAAACGCCATCTGGTGGCGTAGTCGGCACGCTGACTGAACTCCCCAGTTTAATTTTCAATCTTCACTTTTCAGAATTATTTTTAGGTCTTGCAACGCTCGGTATCTTATTTTACTTCCCAAAGAAATACCGTAAATATATCCCCGCTCAACTCGTTGCACTTATCGCAATTACGCTTGTTTCCGTTATTTTATTTAGCGATGAATCGATTCGCCGTATCGGTGAAATTCCAACCGGGTTACCTAATTTAGTATTCCCGACGTTTACCGCCGACCAATTCGTTACCATGATCATTGAAGCCATGGTACTTGGCACACTTGGTTGTATCGATACCCTTTTAACTGCCGTAATCTCTGACTCATTAACGCGTCAAGAACACGATTCAAATAAAGAACTGAAAGGTCAAGGTATCGCTAACATGATCTCAGGTTTATTTGGCGCACTGCCGGGTGCAGGTGCAACCATGGGCACAGTCGTGAGTATTCAAGTGGGTTCTCGCTCTCCTGCCGCGGCAATTATCCGCGCCGTTATTTTGATGCTTGTGGTATTAGTTGCTGGCAGTTTAATTGAGCCAATTCCAATGGCGGTGCTTGCAGGTATCGCGCTGTATGTTGGTATCTCGATTCTCGATTGGAGTTTTTTACAGCGCGCGCACAAAGCCAGCATGCAGCAAACCGCGATTATGTATGCGGTAATGCTACTAACTGTTTTTGTTGACTTACTTATTGCGGTTGGCTTGGGTGTATTTATCTCAAATATCATCGTGATTGAACGATTAAGTCGTGAGCAGGCAAAACAAGTCAAAGCTATTAGTGATGCTGATGACGACGATGTACCGTTAAATAAACAAGAGCGGGCAATTTTAGATAAAGCAAAAGGCAATATTTTGTTCTTTTACTTGTCGGGTCCAATGATTTTCAGTGTATCTAAAGCGATTTCTCGTCAGCATTCTTCTGTACATAAGTACAAAGCGATGATCCTAGATTTAAGTGATGTGCCGATGATCGATATGACCGTTGGTCTCGCCTTAGAAAATGCCATTAAAGATGCTATAGAAGCACGCTGTGAAGTCTTTTTATATTGCCCAAATAATGATGCTAAACATCAACTTGAAAGGCTTGGCATTGATGAATTAATCGGTAAAGAACGTTTTGTAAATACACGACTTGAGGCACTTAATCAGTCGTTAGAAGTTATCGAGAACGTGCCGTTCACCGGCAGCTAACTGAAAGTTAAATAAATTCTTTGCCTGAACTCCCCTGTTCGGGCTAAGATTATTTATTATTTAATGATTTACAATGCATATGTCCGACCTCATCGAACAATTTAATCAATACTTTCAAATCGAACACGCAATTAGCGTTAACTTAGAACAGGTTAACGAAGATAAATTGCCTAGCGATGACAGTGACATAGACAAAATAATCCCACCGCTATTTAAACTAGCCAATGAAGTAAACGTGCTAGAGCAAACCGCCCTTCGCCCACTCAGACAGCTAGGTGATGTAGCAGATGATTTAGCGCAGTACCTTAAATTACAGTCACGTAAAATTGACCTTATTTTGTCGCATATATTAGCGACGGAAAATGAAGACGAAGCTCAGCTAGAAACGGTAAGTTTTGGTGGCAGCGGCTTTGTACTGCAAACAAACACTTGCTATACCCCCAACAGTTTTTTTCGGAGCAAACTGTTTTTAGCGGATGAAGCGGCAGCAGTGTTTTGCTTTACCCAAGTTGTGGATAGTGAACCGCACCAAGATGGATATAAGACACGATTTATATTCAGCCACATTCGAGAACAAGATCAAGAACTTATGGTTAGAGCAAGCCTGCATACACAAGCCAAAGTGTTAAAAAAGAAGCAATCAAAGAAAAACATCAATTAAACACTAATAAATAGTGTCGCCATTTGCTAATATTGGCCAAAATTACCCTTGTTAACTACTATGAACACTGTTTTTCCAGCTGAATGGGCATTGCAAGATGCCGTGCTTTTAACTTGGCCGCATAAAGATACTGATTGGGCCGATATTTTGCCTCAAGTTGAGCTCACCTACCTTGCTATCGCAAAAGAAATTCTGTCGCAGCAAGCACTTGTGATTGTTGCGCATAATGATGCGTTAAAACAACATATTAGTGCGCTTTTTCATAGCAACGATCTACCATTAGACAAGGTCCATTTTGTTGTATGCCCAACTAATGATACGTGGGCGCGTGACCATGGGCCAATTAGCACATATCGTGGTGACACTCTTCATGCCCTTGATTTTACCTTTAATGGCTGGGGTAATAAGTTTCAATCAGAACTTGATAATGCGATTAATCAGCAGCTATTTAACACAGTATTAGCCAATGGCGCATCATCACAAAAAGTGCCGCTGGCACTCGAAGGTGGTGGTATTGAAAGCGATGGTAACGGCACACTGTTAACAACCAGCGAATGCTTATTAAACGACAATCGTGAAAACAATTTAAACAAAGCACAGCTAGAAGCAAAGCTAACGGAATTATTAGGCGTTAATCACTTTCTTTGGCTTGATCACGGTTACCTTGCAGGAGACGATACCGACAGCCATATCGACACGTTAGTGCGTTTTGCACCTAACGATGCCTTAGTTTACGTTTCATGCCCTGATCAAAACGATGAGCACTTCCAAGCGTTAGACGCAATGGCTAAGCAGTTACAGACATTCACTACAAAAAGTGGCGAGCCTTATACTTTGCACGCCTTACCTTGGCCACACGCGAAATACGATAACGATGGCGAGCGCCTTCCAGCAACCTATGCCAATTATTTAATTATCAATAACAAGGTATTGGTACCTACTTACCAAGATGCTAATGATCAAGCTGCACTTGATGTAATCGCAGAAGCCTACCCTCAACATCAAGTTGTTGGTATTGACTGTCTGCCATTAATTCACCAATTTGGCAGCTTACACTGTATTACCATGCAATTACCTAACGGTTTTTTACGGAGCTAATTATGTCTCAAACGATTAAAGTTGCGGCAATTCAACATTCAAATAGCGGTGATTTACAGCATAACCAAGACAAAACAGTACTTGGCATAAAAGAGGCCGCAAAAAATGGTGCCAAGTTAATTGTATTGCAAGAACTGCATCGCAGTCTTTACTTTTGCCAAGTAGAAAGTACCGATAACTTTGACTTAGCAGAATCGATTCCAGGCCCAAGTACCGCGCTTTACGGTGCGCTTGCAAAAGAGTTAAATGTCGTTATTGTTACCTCATTATTTGAAAAACGTGCAACGGGCTTGTATCACAATACCGCCGTTGTACTTGATACTGACGGTGAAATCGCGGGCACTTACCGTAAAATGCATATTCCTGATGACCCTGGCTTTTATGAAAAGTTTTACTTCACACCGGGCGATTTAGGTTTTCAACCAATCGAGACCTCAATTGGTAAACTGGGCGTGTTAGTATGCTGGGATCAATGGTTCCCTGAAGCTGCGCGTTTAATGGCAATGGCAGGTGCAGAGTTTTTAATTTACCCAACTGCCATTGGCTGGGATTTAGACGACGACAGTGCTGAACAACAACGTCAACTTGATGCTTGGGTTATTGCCCAGCGTGCTCACGCGGTATCAAATGGACTGCCTGTGATTGCCTGTAACCGCCAAGGCCATGAAGCCGACCCAAGCGAGCAAAGTAAGGGCATTCAGTTCTGGGGCAATAGTTTTATTACTGGTCCACAGGGCGAAATTTTGGCGCACGCGTCAAATAATGACGATGAAATCCTGTATGCCGATATCGATCGTGCACGCAGTGAATCCGTACGTCGTATTTGGCCGTATTTACGTGACCGTCGTATCGACCATTACCAAGATCTAACGAAATTATACCGAGATTAGTAAGGAGTGACATTAATGCAAAGTCAGTGGCTTAACTTACCCTGGATCAAAACCCAAAACGACAAAATTGCGTGGGGCAATTTAGCAGGTTCAGCCTTAAGTTTAGCAATTTCAGATGCGGTAAAAAGCCACGCTGGATTTAAATTAATTGTCACTCAAAACACACAGCAGGCGCTTAAGCTTGAAGCTGAGCTAAATTACCTGTTGCCTAATATCCCAGTTAACTTATTTCCAGACTGGGAAACCTTGCCTTACGACCATTTTTCGCCGCACCAAGATATAATTTCCCAGCGCTTAAGCCTATTAAGTCAGCTTAGAAATCAGCATAACGGAGTGTTGATTGTGCCTATTGCGGGGCTTATGTTGCGCACCGCCCCGTGTGAATTTATTTACGGTAAGGCAATCAAATATAAAGTTGGTGACACGCTCGATAGCATGACGTTGCGCACCGCACTCGAGTCGGTTGGCTATATCAACGTACAACAAGTAATGGCCCATGGTGAATTTGCGATTCGTGGTTCCATCATCGATCTATTCCCGATGGGTAGTAATACGCCGCTACGTATTGATTTATTTGATGATGAAATTGACTCAATTCGCCAATTTGATCCGGAAACTCAACGCTCACGGGACAACATTCAAGAAATTGACTTATTGCCCGCGCACGAATTTGGTACCGACGAAGACGACATCGAGCGTTTTCGTATTAACTATCGTGAAACCTTTGGCATGGCACATGAAAAAGGCTCTGTCTATTCACAAGTCAGTCAAGGTAGTTTGCCCGCAGGTATTGAATATTATTTACCATTGTTTTTTGATAACACCGCAACCCTGTTTGATTATTTACCAAGTGACAACGTTATTTTTACCTTGGGCGATATTGAACACAGCTGCCGTGAAACTTGGCAAGATATTGAAAAACGCTTCGAAAATCGTAAAGTTGATCCATTACGCCCACTGCTCGAACCGTCAAAGCTTTATCTTAATGTAGAAAACTTATTTTCTGCGCTAAATGGTTCGCCGCGCGTTGCGCTCTCTCAAGCAATGCTTGGTACGAAAGCAGGCAATAGCAATATCGCCCTTGATGCTATACCTGATATCCGTGTAAACCATCAACTTAAGCAGCCGTTTGAACACGTCTTAAACTACATTAGCGCGTTAAAAAGTGATAACACGCGTATTTTATTTTCAGTAGAAAGTGACGGCCGCCGTGAATCATTATTAACTTTGCTGAAACCAACTGGGTTAAAGCTTTCAGAGTTCGAGTCTATTGATCAATTTACTGCAGCAAACAGTGATGTTGGCTTAATTGTTTCACCGCTTGAGCAAAGTATTCACCTTACTACGCAAAACTTATGCATTATCACTGAGCAAGAGCTGCTTGGTGTAAAAATATCTCAAAGACGCCGTCGCAAACATAAATACGAAGTCAGTCAAGATTCAATTATTCGTAACCTTGCTGAACTGCAAATTGGTCAACCCATAGTACATTTAGATCACGGTGTCGGCCGTTACCAAGGGCTAGAAACCATTGACGCTGGGGGTGTCAGTACCGAGTTTGTTACCATTCATTATTTAAACGACGCGAAGCTTTATGTGCCTGTGGCATCACTGCATTTATTATCGCGTTATTCAGGTGGCGACTTAGAAACTGCTCCACTCAATAAACTGGGCTCCGAAGCGTGGGAAAAAGCCAAACGTCGTGCCGCCGAAAAAGTCCGCGATGTTGCCGCTGAATTACTTGATATTTATGCCCAGCGCGAAGTTAAGCCAGGTTACGCATTTAACCATGACAGCAGCGCTTATCGCCAATTTGCCGATAGCTTTCCGTTTGAAGAAACCGATGACCAACAAAATGCCATTGGAGCCGTACTGAATGATATGCAAAAAGCACAAGCGATGGACAGACTTGTGTGTGGTGATGTTGGTTTTGGTAAAACTGAAGTTGCGATGCGCGCCGCGTTTGTCGCAGTAAACGACTCTAAGCAAGTCGCGGTTTTAGTGCCAACTACCCTGCTCGCTCAACAGCATTTTGAAAACTTTAAAGACCGTTTCGCCAACTCTGCCGTTGAAGTCGCCTTATTGTCACGATTTAAAACGGCAAAAGAGCAAAAACAAACGCTTGAAGGCTTAGCTGAAGGTAAAATTGATATCGTTGTTGGAACACATAAGTTACTGCAGCAAGACATTAAGTTTGATGATCTTGGCTTACTGATTGTCGATGAAGAACACCGTTTTGGCGTACGCCAAAAAGAAAAAATTAAGTCGTTACGTGCTGATGTTGATATTTTAACGCTCACCGCAACGCCAATTCCGCGTACGCTAAATATGGCAATGAGTGGCATGCGCGATTTATCAATTATTGCCACACCACCGGCTAAACGTTTAGCAGTCAAAACCTTCGTTCGTCAAAGCGACGATGAACTGATTAAAGAAGCAATCATTCGTGAAATTAAACGTGGTGGCCAGGTTTACTTCTTACATAATAATGTTGAAACCATCGACAGCTTTGCAAGCGACATTGCTGCGTTAGTACCTGAAGCTAATGTTCAGTACGCCCACGGGCAAATGCGCGAAAAAGAACTCGAATCATTAATGTCGGATTTTTACCACCAAAAGTTTAACGTGTTGGTGTGTACCACGATTATTGAAACTGGTATTGATATTCCAACCGCAAATACCATTTTGATTGATAGAGCCGACCGTTTTGGCCTTGCACAATTGCACCAATTACGTGGCCGCGTTGGTCGTAGTCATCACCAAGCCTACGCCTATTTGCTGACTCCAAATGAAAAACTGATTAGTAAAGATGCGAAGAAACGTTTAGAAGCAATTTCATCACTGGAAGATCTTGGCGCTGGTTTTACCTTAGCAACGCACGATTTAGAAATTCGTGGTGCGGGTGAACTATTAGGTGATGAGCAAAGCGGTCAAATTGAAAGCATTGGCTTTAGCTTGTATATGGAAATGCTCGACCAAGCTGTTGAAGCGTTAAAACAAGGCAAAGAGCCAAGCCTTGAAAACTTGCTACGCAAACAAAGTGACGTTGATTTAAAAATTCCTGCGCTTATTCCAAACGACTACATTCATGATGTAAACACGCGATTAAGCATGTATAAACGTATTGCAAGTTGTACTGATAAAGATGCAATGGATGAATTGTCAGTTGAATTAATTGACCGATTTGGTTTACTACCAGAAGCATTGCAAAACCTATTTGCAATTCAACAACTCAAAATTACGGCCTCAAGCCTTGGTATAACTAAGATTGATGCCAATATCAAAGGCGGTTATTTTGAATTTGGCCAAGATACTAAAGTCGATCCAAGCTTTATTATTGGATTACTTCAATCCAATCCGCAATTTTATAAGATGGAAGGCGCCAGTAAATTGCGTTTTATGATTGAAGAAAAGAATAACCAAGAGCGCTTAAAGCTCGTTACTGCAATGCTAAGAGACTTTGCCCAAAAGGTTGTAAAATAATGATAATAAAATATGTTTTGCCGTTAAGCCTGCTTAGCGCAAGTTTTATGGCCAGCGCCAATTTACGTTGGTTTGATATTGAATTGATCTTTTTTGAAAGACCCACCGATAGCGAATTAAAAGAAGATCTTTCAGCCGAAGACTTCCCAGCGATTAACTACACTAACAGTAAAGACATTATCGCTGAAGCCTATCAAGAACTGCAAAATGTGAAATATAAAGAATGCATGGGCATCGAAGTCGATAATGAAAATGGCGAGCAGATTGACGGCCTTGACCAGCCTGCCATTAGTAGCAATGAAGTTATTGAAACATTAGAGACATCACCACAAATTAATAACGGCGATGAACTTGATAACCTTGCGCAGCTTGAGTGCCAACGTTTTAGCAATGTAGCCGAATTAGAGGCGTTACCGCTTACCCCAGATGCACTGACGTTCGAACACACCGATTACATTTACTTGTTATCAAAAGAGCAGCTAGAGCTTAACGAAACCGTAAGCCGCTTAAAACGACGTGGCTTAACGCCGTTATTGCACACCGGTTGGCGCCAACCTGAAAGTAATATTCGTAACGCGACACCTATGTACTTGTATGGTGGTAAGAATTTATCGGCAGTTATTAATAAGTCAGAAAATGAGCAATCACTTGAGCAAATGCTTAATGAATATACGCAATTTGAACAAAGCGATGCAATTGATTTAAATGGCGTGCCGCAAAGTTCAGACATAGATGCGTTTCCAAACGATATTGTTAACAACGTTGAACCGTTCGAAAACACGCCTAGTCCGCTTTTAACTGAACAAACATGGCAGCTACAAGGCAAATTTAAAGTATTTATTCGTCGCAATTATCTCAATATTGAAGCCGATTTTGATCTCAACGAGTTAGTGGAACAGACCGTTGACAACATCAACTTTACTGATGGTGACAATGGCTTGGCTTTGCAACAACTCACTGAAACTGTATTAAAAACCGAACGATTTTCACAATTCCGTCGTGTGATAAGCTCCGAAATACATTATTTCGACCATCCAAAGCTCGGCATTATTATGCAAATTCGTCGTTATAACCATTAAGGACTTTGTCTTATGAAAAAATTATTTATTACTGCTGCTGCACTACTTACGTTAACTGCATGTTCAAAAGTGACCTTAGAAAACTACGAAAAAATTAAAGTAGGTCAAGACAAGCAAGAAGTTGAAGCGATCCTTGGCAGCGCATCACAATGTGAAGAAAAAACCATGCACACAGACTGTACTTGGGGCAATGACAGCACAAACATTAAAGTAACCTTTGTAGGCGGTAAAGTAACCCTTTACTCAGAGAAAGGCCTTTAATCGCATATTGCCGATACAATATAAAAAGCCGAGCTATCTCGGCTTTTTTTATTTTTAAAAACGCTAAGTTTAACTAATGCTAAGCCGTAATTACCGCACAAACATATTTATTATTAAGCTAAGTTCATTCACATCTAACTGTTCTGAATACATATTTTTATGTGCAAGAAGCATCGCATAAATATTCAAATTGGTATAAGTTGTACCTTGATTTAACGCAAAGCTTGTACAGAAACTTATGAATATTCGCAATATTGACCTAAATCTGCTGGTATATTTAAACGTCTTATTAGAAGAACGAAGTGTTTCACGCGCTGCAAACAAGCTTGCTTTAACACAGCCAACGGTCAGCGCTGCATTAAAACGACTACGTGAATATTTTTCTGATCCTTTATTGGTTCGCACCGCAGGTGGCATGCAACCAACTGAAAAAGCATTAGCACTTAAACCACAGATCAATGAGTTTATTCGCCTCAGTGAATCAATCACCCAATCCGACAGCCAATTTGACCCGATTACTGCGCAACACACCTTTAAAATTTTAACCAACGATTATATTGAAAGCTGTTTACTGTTTCCGTTTATAGCGAAGACTGCTGAGTGTTATCCGAATATTAGCTACAACATTACGTCCCCTGGCGACAGTTCACTTGGTGAATTGCAAGAAGGCAGTGTTGATATCGCAATTAACCGCTTTAAACAAGCGCCGACATCATTTCACCAAAAACGATTATGGCGCGATAATTTTAGGGTGATCTGTCATCAGGATAATCCGTTTGCACAAACGCCAGACCTTAATAGCTATTTAACACAGCCACATATTTGGGTGAGTCGCAGTGGTATTATCAGTGAAAACCGCATTTCAAAAGATAGTCATCCCAGTAAGCTTGGCGAGCTTGACGAAGCCCTTTGGCAGATGGAAAAAAAGCGTAATATTCAGATATTTACCCGCCATTTTCAAGCACAAGCGTTAATCACCGGCAGTAAAAGTTTGCTGCTTACTATTCCTAACCGCTTGGCATTGGCGAGTTTTCAAAACGAACCATTGGTTACCTTGCCATTGCCATTTCAAATGGTGCCGCAAGAGATCAGCATGGTTTGGAGCCCAATAAAGCACTACGACCCAGCGCACACTTGGCTGCGCCAGCAATTGACAGGGTTTGCATCTACTTTACCGAGTTAAGCTTAGATTTAGCACAGCTAATATAGACAACATCTATATCAACAATTGAATTATTCAATTTTTAAATTTTGATTAGGTTAGTTACTCTTTTTGTTAAGGCAAATGCCAATTTATCAACAAAAACGAGGAACATTACAATGAGCTCAGGTCAATTTCATAAACATCAATTCTTATACATTGAAGAAAACTTATTTAACCAGTTAACAGCAACTTACCATTTAGATAACGCAGAATGTCAGGCGCAGTTTATTGAGAATTACATTAAACTATTGAAAGAGTTTGGTGGCAAAATCAGAAAAGCGATTACTAAGCCGTGCGTACACACTATTAGCAATGAATCACTCTGTGAACTGGCAAGCGTTACAACACCAAGCATTACGGCTCGCCTGTTGGCTGGTGAAACCTTAGAAATTAAAGATAAATACAGCTGTCCCACACCAACGTTAGTATTTGCAGCTTTTATTGCTGCCGCAGGTAATGCACAAGTTGTTGATGTTAAGAATATTGATGCAGCGCTGCTGTCGGTATATCAACAATGCGTTGATTACTTGCGACCGCTTTATCAATCACAACTAAAACTATCAGCCTAATGTTAAGGCTAATGTTTCTTGAAATTGCTTAAAGGATATCGTGTTATCCTTTAAGCTTTTTTCCGCCTCAAATAAACCCTTTGTTAGATAGTTAGCCGCTTCTAAACAACCCAAATGATAAAACAGCGAAACAACCGCATTTATCAGTGCAACTGGGGTTATCTCATCACTACCCACTAAACTGTGCAACGGTCCGTGTTTTGGTTCAAAAATACAGATGTCATTGCCAAAATTAGTTTGGCTTACCTTGTTTATTTGCCCTAAACTACCCGTAAAATATTCATTTAAAATGGTCGCTAAATAGTTCGCTGCAATATAAATGGTATCGCCCTGCTCTGTGCGGTTTTGAGTGAAAAACTGCAGCAAAGAGCACACATCAATTGCAATATCATCAACATATTTTGGCAATGAATCATCGTCTGATTTTTGACTGTAACGCTTGATTGAACTGAGCGCCCAACGCACAACACTGCCCTCAGAAATCGGTAAACTATTGGCATGGTGCACTATAGTGATTTTTTTAATATTTCGCAATTTTGCTAGCTCAATTACAGAAGATAGCAGCATATCTACGCCACTTTCTGAAATATACTTAAGTGCCATTACACTTTTTTCTGCCAGTGGCACCTTATTGACACCTAGCTCTTCTTTTAAAAATGTCGCAAGTAAATTGCCATCAAATGAATCCGTTTGCCATTCAAGCTTTATCGGCAAATCTTCACTGTTATCGCGCAGGACATAAAGAGCATTACCATTATGTGATACATATCGTGTATACGACGTGCGCAGTCCAAGTTCGTGGCGTAGCGCGACATTAAGGGATTTAAAACCATAACCTATCGGTGCGGTAATAGGCCCTATTAATGCGCATTTGTATTGTTCGATTACATTCAATGTTTCTTCAGGAAACCAATCACCTTGATACTGCGCAGCGGCTTTCTCACCGCAAAGTACAGCTTTCCAAATAATTCTACGCTGCTCGCCATAGCACTTTTTAAGTACGTACTCGGCGATAGTGCGGGCATAGGTCATTAACTCAGGGCCTACACCATCACCTTCAACATAAGGTACACAAAATTCTTGATTGGGTTGGATTGTCATAGTGCGGTTGATTGGTTTATTTTCCTACACTATGACAAATATGTAAGCTTAGGTTCAAGCTTTATAACTAAAGTGTTGATAAAACCTTAGTAACATGGCTTTGTCGTGCTCAGCGAGGTGCAACTTTTGGCCAAGTTTATCAATCAATTTAATCACCTTGTTAATGTAGGCAGCATACCCTGCTTTCACTACACAGTTTTCAGCCATGTAAAATACTAAATAGGCGTTACTATTGATGTAGTCGTCGTCAATTAGTTGGATCACTTCATGTTCTGTATTGCCAAAATTTAAACTCACTAGCTCACCGTTTTGATTAGCACTGCCTGAGACTAAGTTTGACTTAACAACCGGATAGCGATTCGATGCAACATAGGCTAAGTGACTTATGCCAGCTTCTTGTGCTAGTTGAATAAGCAAGTGTGATACTTCACCATGCATCTGACTGACATCGTATTCATGATTCAGCACTTTTTCACTAAGCAGTTCACTAAAATTGGCTTTTACCACGATAAAGGCTTTACTGTTGCGCTCTTGCGGCAAGGTTAAACCAGAGCTTTCATAACGTTTTTCAATAACACGAAAACCATGAGCTTTCGATTGGGTCGCCGATGAGTGCTTTTCAAGTCCAAAACTAATGTGTTGGTGATCTTGCAGTTTAATTGCATCAACAAAGCTAAACGCCGCTTTAATTTCATTTACCAACATCACAACTTTTTGATGAAATAACGCTGCATTTTCACGTAAATTTTCGCCGGTAGCAAAACACACGAGGCGAAAAGAATGGATGGTGCTTGCATCGTCTGCGCATACACCCACTACGCCTTTACTTTTTTCTGGGTTGTAGTAAACGATATGCTGCTCATTAGTGGTGTTAATTTCATTATCAACACCATAACGTACTCGGATAAACTTGTTTGACGCAATCAAGGCAACAAAATCTATCTCATGGTTTGCGACAATACGTCTTACCTTGTTAAGCAATAACGAAAGTAATTCTTTTGGCGATGGGTTAAGTGTTTTGTCAGATAATTGTGCAACAAGCGCGTCATTTACCGCGAGCTCCGCGATCACATACTGATTGTCCCTTGAATCAGCCGGTACATAAACGCGATTATCTTGCTGCTTATTACGACTAATTAAACTTCTATTCCTGATGATTCCCATGTGCTTTCAACTCAATTGTGGATTTGCCGAGAGCTTAGGTGGGTTTAATTACAATTAGTTTGCAGTTTAGTGACAGGTAAATTAAATAGGCGAGCAATGCATTCTAGAACTAGTTTACAACGCGTTTTATTCGATAATTAATATCAAATATTAAATTTGAATGGCATCGCAATGATCGTTTTGTGAATAAAAAAGCCGCAGGTTATTAACCTGCGGCTTTATCGCTAATTATTCTTAAATTAGAACTTAACGTTTACACCAGCGAAGAAACGACGACCAAGTACATCGTACGTGTACGGGTCAGTGTTTGAATCGTTGTTACCTGTGTAGTAAGGCGCTTGCTTATCAAATAAGTTGTTTACGCCAGCTTGTAATGACACAGTGTCATTAAGCATGTAAGAACCGCTGATGTCGTGGTACACCACAGTACCAACACTTGGTACTAAACATTTTGCGTCTGCTTTTTGACACGAGTAGTCGTCAACACCATCGATCATACGCGCTTCGTACTGTGCATCCCAGTTGTCGCCAGACACTTTAAGGTTTAAGTTAGTTTTTAGCTCTGCGTAGCTACCTAAACCTGAAGTGATAAGGCCTGCGTAATCTACGCTGCCTGCGCCTGCCGATTCAACTGTGTATTCGTCTAGAATGGTTACATCTAGACCTGTACGCCAAGCTAAACCAAGTGCGTCGAATGTATACTTGAAGTTTACATCGTAACCTTTAGTGTGCTCAGTACCAATGTTTTTAAGTTGGTTGTTAAACGTTACACGACGTGTTTTGTCGTTATATTTAACAGATGCGAACTGACATAGTGCTAAATCGTTATTAACGTTTTGACCTGTCGCATCAAGACATGTTTCAACAATGTATTGCTCGTTTTCACGTGCGATTGCGTTTTCAATTTCGATATCGAAGTAATCAACCGTCATTGAGAAACCGTCTAACCAAGATGGCGCATATACAAAACCAGCTGTTAGTGTGTCAGCTTGTTCTGGTGTTAGGTTTTCGTTACCGCCAACCGTTACTTCAGCTTGCTTTTGAGCATATGGTAAATCAATTTGCTCGAATGACGGACCTTGACCTGCATATAGTTCGTTAACTGTTGGTGCACGGAAAGCTGTTGAACGTACTGCACGAGCCATAAACTCATCATTTACACGCCATGTTAAACCTAGCTTCCACGTTTCGTCAGAACCGAATGTGCTGTAATCGAATGCACGTACTGCTGCACTTAAATCAACCATTTCTGCAAACGGTGCGTCAGCTAGAAGTGGTACTGCTAATTCAACGTAAGCTTCATTTACGTCAAAACGGCCGCCTGTAGGATCAACACGAGGGTCGTTAGCTAAACCTTGTGATGTAAGTGAATCTGGCACATACCATGCTTTTTCTTCACGGTGCTCGATACCTGCAGCAAAACCTACGTAACCTGCTGGTAATTCCATTACTTCGCCGTTTAAACCAGCTGAAAGAACTAATAACTGGCTACCACCTGAGTTGTTTTCAGTGTAGTTGTAAGGCTTTAAGTTCTCTTTTGACCAGTCACCTTGATCTAGTGGGTTGAATTCTTGCTTGCTGATAGCGTCTTGAATTGAGCCCATGTTTAGTAAGTTTGTAGCGCGGTCAACTGAGTCGTTACGACCGAATACAACTGACGTATCCCAGCCCCAACCGTTATCGAATTCACCGTTTAAGCCAATTACTGCGCGAACTGTATCAACAACTTGCTCGTAACCACGAGGACCAACGTCAGTCATACGACGACCGTAAGAGATCTCCTCACCATCAACTACACCGTGAGATAATAGTGAATCGCCCATTGCGTCAGCATCGTATTTAAAATCAAACCATACTGGCTGTGGTGCCATTTGCTGATCTGACCAACGCTTTGAGTAAGTGAATTCAGTTACTAAACGTGTATCGTCAGTTAGGTCAAAGTTACCAACACCCGTTAGGTTTAAACGACGCATTGGCGTATATAAATAGCTCGCCTGAGAGAAGTTATATGCATCGTTTTCAGTTACATAGTCATGCCAGCTGCCGTCTGCGTTACCTTGAAGGTCAGCAGTGTCACCCCATACGCGACCAAACGGTGAGTAAGGAGAACCACCACAGTAGAAGCTACCATTTTCGAAATCTTCTTCAATTGGACAATCAGAGAAATCGCGGTCTGCTTGAGACGCATCGCCACGGTCTGTGTATTGTAAGCCAATTACCACGTTACCGCGGTCAAAGCTTGAACCCATTGTGATATCAAATGATGTTTCGTCTGCATCGCCCTCGCCGCTAATCGCGCCGTTAAGGTTCATATCTAGACCTTCGAAATCATCTTTTAAGATAATGTTTACAACACCCGCTACTGCGTCAGTACCGTATACTGCTGAAGCACCATCTTTTAGTACTTCAACCTGTTTGATCATTGACACTGGGATTGTGTTTAAATCAACGGTTGATGCAGCACCTGTACCTGAGTTGATCATACGACGACCATTAACAAGTACTAATGTACGTTGTGCACCTAAACCGCGTAAATCAACACGCGCATTACCACCAGAGCCATTGTTTACTGCTGGGTTAGTCATTGCACCGCTTGCAGCAGTCATTTTTTGTAAAACGGCATCAATTGACGCTGCGCCAGAGGCACGAATTTCATCAGCACCAATCACTGTTACCGGGCTTGCTGTTTCCATATCAGTACGTTTGATGCGTGAACCTGTTACTTCGATACGTTCTACAGCACTTGCTGACGTTTCTTCAGCTGCTACAGCATTATGAGCAGAGAATAGTGGAACTGCTGCGGCAATCGCTAAGCCCAATTTAGTTTTATTCATAATAAACCTTTATTAGTTGTCTAACCCTTTAGTTGAAAGCACTTCAACTAAGTGAATAACTTGTTGCATTACCCACTTTCAGATACAGATTGTTGTTCCTAAATTGACGCTAGAAACATGGCTTCGGATATAAAACCAGGGAGAAATCTGAAAACGGATGCAGCAAACTAGGCTTGTGAAAATGAATGAAAACTGAATGCGAGTTCAGCTTTTGTTCAGGCATAAAAAACGGCGCTTAGGATGCGCCGTTTGTTACGATTAGATTAACAGAAATAACATCTGTACCGCTTATTTATCAGTATGTTACACACTAATAACGCGCTTTTATTGATACTCGTTTTCGTGCGTTACCAGATGTAATCAATTGTAACCAAGCTACATCTGTAGACGCTCAGTTAAGCATTTGTTACGACAAAGTTGAGAGTTGCTGTTTTTTCACGCTGGCTTGAAACATCAAGGTAACGTAGCTGAATTTGCCACACCATTTCGCGCTTACTACATACCCCAACCATGCCCATGGCGTGATAAGTTGAGCCATCTTTTTGCGAAAAGAATAATGGGATTTTTCCCATATACATATTTACCCCCTCAATATGCGCGTCGATGATTTCAATTTTATTACGTGGGGTAAAAACAATCTCAAACTCGGTTTCTGGTTTGACGGTTTGTTCATTAATTTTGAGCTCAGAAGAATTTATGTGTTGCTCTTTGCTCGATGCTTTTTGTGAACGACTAAACTCACCACAGCTTGTTAAAATGAGTGCTGTAAAAATGATGGTTAAAATGCGCATTAATTTCTCTTCAATAACGGGCGTTTGTAAGATGGCCGCGAATTTAGACTAAATTTGCACAAAAATAAATCACCCTCACCGAGAATATTTGATTGAGGTCATAATTTTGGGCAAATGCGCTATCTTTTTAAAAGCAAAAATTTTATTATTTCTCATGCAAAAAAAGAGTTTTACTGGGTTTGTTTTCTTGCCAGCTTAATCTTTGACTTTAGTCGTACAAAAAAGTTCGAGTTAGTAAGGTAACGAATTTGGTAAATATTTTAGAGGCCCCATTTCTTTAATTAGAACTGGGAAATTCATTTCTTATTGCAATTTATTGCAGCGGAAACCGGAAAATGAGCCAAACAACAGTAGCATCACAAACAGAATACAACTATAAAGTTGTACGCCAATTCGCCATTATGACGGTGATTTGGGGCATTGTTGGCATGGGTGCCGGAGTTTTCATCGCAGCTCAGCTAGTATGGCCTGCGTTAAACTTTGACATTCCATGGTTAACTTACTCTCGACTTCGTCCGTTACATACGAACGCAGTTATTTTCGCATTTGGTACAAGTGCACTATTTGCAACGTCTTACTACGTTGTACAACGTACCTGTCAAACGCGTTTATTCTCAGACAAGCTTGCATCATTTACCTTTTGGGGTTGGCAACTTGTTATTGTATTAGCAGCAATTACACTGCCTCTTGGTTTCACAAGTGGTAAAGAGTACGCTGAGCTAGAGTGGCCAATCGACATCCTAATTACGGTTGTTTGGGTTGCTTATGCGGTTGTATTCTTTGGTACCTTAATCAAGCGTAAAGTGTCGCATATTTATGTTGCTAACTGGTTCTATGGTGGTTTCATTATCACTGTTGCTGTTTTACACATTGTAAACAGCATGGCAATTCCAGTTTCTCTGACTAAGTCGTACTCAATCTACGCGGGCGCAGTAGATGCCATGGTGCAATGGTGGTACGGTCACAACGCAGTAGGTTTCCTACTGACAGCTGGTTTCCTAGGTATGATGTACTACTTCGTTCCTAAGCAAGCTGGTCGTCCAGTTTACTCTTACCGTTTATCGGTAGTTCACTTCTGGGCACTAATTTCTCTTTATATTTGGGCGGGTCCTCACCACCTACACTACACTGCTCTACCTGACTGGACTCAGTCTTTAGGTATGGTAATGTCAGTAATCCTATTTGTGCCATCATGGGGTGGTATGATTAACGGTATCATGACGCTATCTGGCGCATGGCATAAACTTCGCCACGATCCAATTCTTCGTTTCTTAGTTGTTTCACTATCGTTCTACGGTATGTCAACGTTCGAAGGCCCAATGATGGCAATCAAATCTGTAAATGCACTATCTCACTACACTGACTGGACTGTTGGCCACGTACACTCAGGTGCATTAGGTTGGGTTGCAATGGTATCAATCGGTGCGGTTTATCACTTAATCCCTAACCTATTTGGTCAAGCTCGCATGTACAGCACTAAGCTTATCAACACACACTTCTGGTTACACACAGTAGGTGTTGTTCTGTACATCGTTGCAATGTGGATTTCAGGTGTAATGCAAGGTCTAATGTGGCGTGCAGTTAACTCTGACGGTACATTAATGTATAGCTTTGTTCAGTCACTTGAAGCATCGTATCCATTCTACTTCATGCGCTTTGTAGGCGGTGTATTCATCGTTGTTGGTATGCTAATCATGTTATACAACGTTGTTAAAACTGTTGCAGCTGAAAAAGGTGCATTGCAAGCTGAAGCTCAGCCTGCTTAAGGAGTAATGTATGAGCCAGAATAATTCACAAAACAAACACGAGATTGTTGAAAAGAACGTTGGCCTAATGGCTATCCTAACGGTTTTCGCAATCAGCTTTGGTGCACTTGTGGAAATTACACCACTAATGTTCCAAGAAGATACGACAAAACCTGTAGATGGCTTACGTCCGCTAACAGCGTTAGAAATGGAAGGTCGTGATATCTACGTGCGTGAAGGTTGTTACAACTGTCACTCACAAATGATCCGCCCATTCCGTGACGAAGTTGAGCGTTACGGCCACTACTCGGTCGCGGGTGAAAGCGTTTGGGATCACCCATTCCAGTGGGGTTCTAAGCGTACTGGTCCAGATCTAGCTCGCGTAGGTGGTCGTTACTCAGACGATTGGCACTATGCTCACTTGGTAAACCCACGTGATGTAGTTCCAGAGTCAAACATGCCAGGTTACCCTTGGTTAGCGACAAACAAAGTTGACACAACGCATACACTTAAGAAATTACAAGTGTTCCGTGACAATTTTGGTATTAACCAAGAAGCGTATCCAGGTCGTGGTTACGGCAGTGATGAAGAATTACAAGCTGATGTTAAATCTATTGAAGGTAAAACTGAAATGGAAGCGCTTATTGCGTATCTACAGCAGCTTGGTACTCACTTAAAGTAAACCACTATGGATTACGGCACATTCAGAGGCATATTTACTCTGGTATTATTAGTACTTTTTATTGCCATTGTATGGTGGGCTTACAGCAAACGTTCTAAAAAGAACTTTGATGAAGCAGCAAACGCGATTTTCGAAGACGAAAACGTACATAACAATACAGTTGGCGAAAAGGAAAAAAAGGAGTCTGAGAAATGACTACGTTTTGGAGCATTTGGGTTATTGTATTAACCATAGCATGCTTAGCAATCTGCTTCGGACTACTAGTTTGGAACTTAAAGAACTACGTAGGCGTTGAAGAAAATGAAACATGTGGCCACGAGTTCGATGGTATCGAAGAGATAAACAACCCACTACCTAAGTGGTGGACAATTATGTTCTTCGCAACCTTCGTATGGGGCGTTGTATACCTTATCCTTTATCCGGGTATGGGTAACTTTAAAGGTGTTTTAGACTGGACGAGTTCAAACCAAGGTGTTTTGAACATCCAAGAGTCGAAAGACGCTGTAATAGCTAACGCAGACAAACGCGTACAGCTAGATAAAGAAATGGAAGCTGCAGAAGAACGTTTTGGTCCGGTATTCCAGCAATTCGCAAAACAAGATATTAAAGATCTTGCTACTAACGAAGAAGCACTCGAAATCGGTCAACGTTTATTCTCGCAAAACTGTGCACAGTGTCACGGCTCTGATGCACGTGGCGGTCAAGGCTTCCCTAACCTAACGGATAACGATTGGTTATACGGTGGTTCACCTGAAGCTATCAAACAAACACTTCTTCACGGTCGTGTTGCTGCTATGCCAGCGTGGATTGATGCACTTGGTGAAGATGGCGTTAAAGAAGTTACAGCCTATGTACTAAGCCTTTCAGGTCGTACCGTTAACCAAAAAGATGCAGCTGCAGGTCAAACTAAATTTGCAATGTGTGCTGCGTGTCACGGTATGGACGGTAAAGGTAACTACGCGTTTGGTGCACCTAACCTAACAGATAATGTTTGGTTATACGGTGGTTCACAACGTGCGGTTGAAGAAACGCTTCGCAATGGCCGTGCCGGTGTAATGCCAGCGTGGAAAGATATCCTAGGCGAAGATAAAGTACATATCTTAACTGCGTACGTATACAGCTTATCTCAAGATAAGTAATTGATTAGTTAAACTTAACGCGTTATTTAAACTAATTTTAAAATTGCGTTAAGAGTACGAATCTAGATCAAAAAAGCTCCCAATCGGGAGCTTTTTTTTACCCTTTTCACACCACATCAAGTAGAATAACGCCACATTTGATTTAACGATTATTCACTATGTCTACAACCCCTTGGTATAAACAATTTTGGCCTTGGTTTATCATCTTTGTACCAGCGAGTGCCGTTATCGCATGTATTACCCTGCTTTTTTATATGTCTGACAAAGGGCCTTCAATGGTTGTTGACGACTACTACAAAAAAGGTAAAGCAATTAACTTAGAACTCTCTAAGTTTGACCGTGCTAAAGCACTTTACTTGCACGCAGACCTAACCGTTAGTAACGGTGTTGTTACCGTTAATTTCACAAAGGGCGACTCACTTAAGCCGGCTGCACTAAAAGTATCGTTTTATCACACCACATTAAAAGATAAAGACGTTGACTTAATGCTAGCACCTAACGCCAACGGTGCGTATTCAGGCGTTAGCGAAAAATTGCTTGATGCACGCTACACGGTATTTATTGAACCGATTGGCGGCGAATGGAAATTAAAAGAAAACATAAAACTACCTTACGACAGCGCATTTAAGATTAAGCCAGAATATAAGTAACCTATGTCTAAAAATTGTTTTCATTGCTTAGAGCCTATTCCAGCAGGTATTTCATTAAACATTACCTTTGAAAATGACGAAAAGCCGATGTGTTGTTTGGGCTGCCAAGCAGTTGCCGAGGCGATTATTGAACAAGGTATGTCGGATTATTACAAATACCGCACCGACAGCGCAGGTAAAGTTCAAGAACTTGTGCCGGAACAGATTAAAATGTTCCAAAGCTACGATGATGAAGATATTCAGTCAGAATTTCTCACCAAGCAAGGTGATATCGCAGAAATCTTGCTAAGTGTCGAAGGCATTAGTTGCGCGGCATGTGCTTGGCTTATTGAAAAACAGTTACTTAATCTAGGTCACGTGGTGCGTGTTGATGTAAATACATCAACCTATCGCGCCATGGTAAAATGGGATCAGTCCAAACTAAAACTCAGTACCATTATTGAATCATTGGCACGCATTGGTTACCGTGCCTACCCCTTTCAACAAGATCATGAAGAGCAACAAAAGCGACAAACAGCGCAATCCTATGTGCGCAGGTTAGGTGTCGCTGGCCTGATGACCATGCAAGTCATGATGTTCGCTTTTGCCATGTACTTTGGTATGTTCTCAGGCATGGATGAAGGCTTTGAGCAATACTTCCGTTGGATCAGCTTAGTACTTGCCACACCGGTTATTCTCTACTCTGCCCTGCCATTTCTTACGTCTGCGATTCGCGGTTTAAAAGCCAAGCAATTGAATATGGACTTACCGGTATCACTTGCTATTTTTGGCGCGTATGGTGCAAGTTGCTGGGCAACCGTGTTTGAAACCGGCGAAGTGTATTTTGAATCTATCTGCATGTTTACCTTCTTATTATTGTTAGGTAAATATTTAGAATTCCGCGCTCGTTTAAAGGCTTCTGAATTTACTGCCAACTTGCAAAAACTGTTACCGCTTACCGCCCGTTTAGTAAATGATGAAGAAGAAATCATTGCGGCAAAACGTCTTAAATTAAACGACAAAGTGATGATCAAAGCAGGTGAAACAATCCCTGCGGATGGTATTCTAATCGACGGTAAAACGTCTGTTGACGAAGCAATGATGACAGGCGAACACGCCGCCGTTGCTAAAACAGTTGGCGACCAAGTTTATGCCGGCACGGTCAATCACGATGGCGTTATTAGCATTGAAGTTAACCAAATTGGTCAAGACACACTTATTAATCAGATAGTCCGCCTACAACATCAAGCGCTCACTTCGCGCCCTAAAATCGCAGAAATTACCGATAAAGTGGCGCAATGGTTTGTGGCATGTTTACTTGTATTTGCATCGATTACCGCTTTTTCGTGGTACCACATCGAACCAGAACATGCGTTTTGGGTGACCATCGCAGTACTGGTAGCTACCTGTCCATGTGCACTGAGTTTAGCTATTCCCACAGCGCTTACCTGTGCTGTTGCCAAACTCACCCAGCAAGGGGTACTTATTAAACGCTCCCACGTGCTCGAAACTTTAACTAAGGTTACTGATATTGCGTTTGATAAAACGGGTACGTTAACCGAAGGTAAATTCACCTTACTTGATACCAAATTGTATGATGACAGCGTGTCATTAGAACAGGTTTACGCGCTAGCAAAAACCTTGGAAACCTATTCAGAGCACCCTATTAGTAAAGCTTTTACCGAATTAGATGTGTCACCTGTCGCAATTAGTGATGTTGAAATTGAAACAGGAAAAGGTATCTCTGCAGTATTTCAACAGCAAACTGTTGCAATCGGTAAAGCAAACTGGCATTGCCAAGTTGCAGATACAACGCACGACGTGTTTTTATACCTAAACGAGCGCGTGATCGCGGGCTTTAAATTGCAGGATAAAATTCGCGACCATGCGGCAGATACCTTAAGTGCACTTAAAGCTAATAATTTGCAGCTGCAAGTTTTAACGGGCGACCCTTCGCTTGCAGGTAAACAACTAGTATCAAGCTTAGGTATTGATCATGTAAAAACAGGTTGTAGCCCAAGCGATAAACAAAAAGAGGTTGAGCAACTTTCGCATCAAGGCAAAATTGTTGCTATGGTCGGTGATGGCGTGAATGACAGCCCGGTATTTAATAGTGCGCATTTATCAATTGCGATGGCATCGGGTGCAGATATATCAAAAAACACCGCCGATGTTGTTTTGCTAAACAGCGAACTTAAAGGCATCAGTCGATTATTTAATACCGCTAAATTAACTCGCCGAGTGATAAAGCAAAACCTTGCTATTTCGCTATGTTACAATGGCTCTATATTACCACTTGCGGCAATGGGCATGGTACCACCATGGGTTGCTGTTATCGGTATGTCGGCAAGTTCACTAATTGTAATCGGTAATTCATTACGTTTACTTAAATAAAGGGGCACGTAACAGTGAGCATTATTTATGTATTAATTCCCATCGCTATTTTGTTGGTAATTGTCGCAATTGGCGTGTTCTTTTGGGCTGTTCGCAGTGAGCAGTTTAATAATCTTGATAAACAAGCACACAGCATATTATTCGAAGACGATAAAGAGCAGCACAACAAAAGTAATGACAACTAGTCACTTAATATCAGCGCTTGTTATGGGGTTGTTAGGCAGCGGACACTGCTTAGCAATGTGTGGCGGTGTTGCGTCATCATTAACGCTCGCCATTAAAGACAAAGCACAAATTAAGCGCTATACCCTAATCTATAATTTAGGCCGCGTACTAAGCTATTGCACCGCCGGTGCACTGGCCGCTGGCATCAGTCAGCAGTTTGCTTCGCAATCAACCACATTTTCACATGCTTTATCAATATTAAGCGGTGTGTTTATGATTTTGGTTGGACTTTATATTATGCGCCTTACGTTTTCGCTTAATTGGATTGAAAGTTTTGGTAAAATCGCTATCTGGCAACATTTAGTTAAACTAAACAAACGCTTATTACCGATTAACACAAAATCAAAAGCACTTGCGTATGGTATGTTGTGGGGCTGGTTGCCTTGTGGCTTAGTCTATTCTGCCCTGCTTTTTGCTATATCAACCCAATCAGCAGTGCAAGGTGCAGCCTTTATGTTGTTGTTTGCCATTGGCACGTTACCCGCCATGGTTGGACTGGCATTTGCGGCAGAAAAATTTAAGCAAATACTTAATCATACGATGATGCGTATGGTGTTTGGTAACATCTTCATTTTCTACGGTTTATACCTTTTGATAATTGCGTTACTATAAGGTTTTAGTATAAATTATTCTGGTATTTCCTTTTCTCTAGGTGTGTCATGGAATTGAACAAAAAATCAGTATCGAAAAACTGCGCGATTAAGTGTCAGGATTGTAGTATCAGTCAGCTGTGTATTCCGGTTTCTCTTAACGCGGAAGAAATGGGCAAGTTAGATGACATCATCGAGCGAAAGAAACCGCTTCATAAAGGTGATTACTTATTTGAAGCCGGACAACCACTTCGTTCTATTTACGCCGTGCGTTCAGGCTCGTTTAAATCATATACCTTAACTGAAAGTGGCGAAGAGCAAATCACAGGCTTTCATTTAGCGGGCGACATTGTTGGCTTTGATGGCATTAGTACGATGAGCCATAAAAGCTACGCACAAGCGATGGAAACAGCCATGGTATGTGAAATTCCATTCACCACATTAGATGACCTTTCAGGTAAATTGCCTAAATTACGTCACCAAGTGATGCGTATGATGAGCAATGAGATCAATTACGACCAAGAAATGTTACTGATGCTGAACAAAAAGACTGCTGAAGAGCGTTTAGCAGCGTTTTTAGCGAATCTTTCTACCCGTTTTGGTGAGCGTGGTTTTAGTAAAAAAGAATTCCGTTTAACCATGACCCGTGGTGAAATTGGTAATTACCTTGGCCTAACCGTTGAAACTATCAGCCGTTTATTAAGCCGCTTCCAAAAAG
Organism: Pseudoalteromonas sp. NS-SX12; assembly: GCF_057367955.1. Lineage (NCBI taxonomy): Bacteria > Pseudomonadati > Pseudomonadota > Gammaproteobacteria > Alteromonadales > Pseudoalteromonadaceae > Pseudoalteromonas > Pseudoalteromonas sp. NS-SX12. Next base: position 2,588,976 of record NZ_CM170634.1, read on the forward strand.
CCGAGATCATCAAAGTTGAAGGTAAGTTCATTACCATTTTAGATGCTGACGAATTATTCAAAGTCGCTTCTATTAAGTCTTGATCTAAAACAAAATAATCTATTAGAAACCTTTCAAATTAGTATAGATCCAGTACACTGAATTTATAATTTGGGAGGTTTTTATGAATACCATCAAAAAAATTCTTGCGGTTATCGACCCAAGTAAAGATAAGCAAATCGCGCTAAACCGCTCATTCGAGTTGGCAAGGAAGTCCGGCGCTCAAATTACTGCCTTTTTGTCTATTTACGACTTTTCATATGAAATGACAACTATGCTCAGTCGTGAAGAGCGCGATGCGATGCGCGACGCGGTTATCAACGACAGAAAAGAATGGATCACATCTTTAATTAACCAGCATGGCGGTGACATAAAAGTGGATTGCCAAGTGGTTTGGCATAACCGCCCTTTCGAATCCATTATTGAAGCGGTGCTTGAGCAAAGCTACGACATGGTTGTAAAAGGCACGCATCAGCATGATACGCTTAAATCGGTTATTTTCACGCCTACCGACTGGCACCTAATTCGAAAATGCCCAGTGCCTTTGTTACTTGTAAAAGAGCATGATTGGCCAGCAGGCGGACAAATTTTAGCTGCAGTTAATGCATCAAGCGAAGAAGAAACCCATCAAGCGCTTAACCATACAATTATGAAAGAAGCCGCTTATCTGGCTGATTTAATTGACGGTAATCTTAACTTAGTCAATGCCTATCCAGGTACGCCGGTTAATATTGCAATTGAAATTCCAGAATTCGACGCAGGTCAATACGCGGAGTCAGTAAAAGCACACCATGTTGCAACTACCCATAAGCTTGCAGAGCAATATCAAGTCGAGCCAAGTCATTGCTATATTAACGAAGGCTTACCTGAAGATGTACTGCCACAAGTAGCAAACCAATTAGATGCAGAACTGGTTGTTATGGGCACCGTTGGGCGCACTGGCATTAGTGCAGCACTAATTGGTAACACCGCTGAACATGTAATTGATAGTTTAAATTGCGATGTATTAGCCTTAAAACCACAAGGTTATAAAAGCCCTTTAGATAAGTCTTAACCTCGTTAATATTTTCACCTATAATACGCCCCTTTATTTGTTCTAGGGGCGTATTTGTATGTCGCATTCAGCAGAAGCTAAAGCGAAATATAACCTTAATAAGTTACAGAAACGACTTCGTCGTTTTACTGGTCAAGCAATTGCAGACTTCAATATGATTGAAGAAGGCGACCGTATAATGGTGTGCTTATCAGGCGGTAAAGACAGCTATACGCTGCTTGATATTTTGCAAAACTTGCAACGCTCTGCGCCGGTTAACTTTGAGCTGTTTGCAATCAACCTAGATCAAAAGCAACCTGGTTTCCCTGAGCACATTTTACCTGAGTACCTCGAGTCTCTGGGTATTGAGTATAAAATCGTCGAAGAAGATACCTACAGCATCGTAAAAGATAAAATTCCTGAAGGTAAAACCACCTGCTCACTGTGTTCACGCTTGCGTCGCGGTATTTTATACCGTACAGCAAAAGAAATGGGCGCAACTAAAATCGCACTCGGTCACCACCGTGATGACATGATTGAAACCATGTTCTTAAATATGTTTTATGGTGGCAAATTGAAAGGCATGCCAGCAAAGCTATTAAGCGATGATGGTCAGCACATGGTTATTCGCCCACTTGCCTACTGTAAAGAAAAAGACATTGTAAAATACGCTGAAGCCAAAGAATTTCCAATTATTCCGTGTAACTTATGTGGTTCGCAAGAAAACTTGCAACGTAAGCACATTAAAGCAATGTTAAATGAATGGGATAAAACCCACCCAGGCCGTGTAGAAACTATTTTTACATCAATGCAAAACGTGGTGCCATCGCATTTAGCGGACCCATCAATCTTTAATTTTGCTGAGTTAAATAAAGATTCGCAGATTGATGAAGGTGATATCGCCCTTGATAAACCTGATGTACCTGCGGTACCTGTTGGGTTAGAAATTGACGAACAAGACGTGAACGTTATACAACTCTAATCAATTTGCTACTTATCTCTTTATAAAAGGAAGCGTCGGCTTCCTTTTTTCTTTTTCATATCAAACAACTGTTTAATTTAATACTGTTTTTTACTAGTATTGGCTTATCAGCCCTCAATATGGCTCGCGTTACTATGTCTAAAAAAATTGCGTTAATTACTTCTGGCGGCGATGCGCCCGGCATGAATGCCGCAATCCGCGCCGTAACACTGCAAGCTGAGAAATATCAGTATCAGGTACTTGGATTTATTGGCGGTTATAACGGGTTAATTGACAACCATTTTATTACCCTTGATTGCCATAAAGTCGACGATATTATTCGTAAAGGCGGTACCATTTTAAAGTCAGCACGCTGCCCTGAAATGCTTGACAGTAGTGGTCCAAAACGCGTGGTTGAGACATTAGAAAACAATAACATCGACTCATTAATTGTGATTGGTGGTGATGGCAGTTTTAAAGGCTGTTTAGCTATTAGCGAACTGTGGCAAGGTAATATCATCGGTATTCCAGGCACCATAGATAACGATATTAACGGCACAGATCAAACAATCGGGTTTTGGACCGCGGTAGAAACCGCGCTCGACAGCATAGATAAAATTCGCGATACCGCTAACGCGTTTGAGCGTATTTTTATTGTTGAGGTAATGGGCCGAAACTGTGGCTTTTTAGCGGTTGAGTCCGCCATAGGTTCTGGTGCGGAACATATTGTTTGCAAAGAAATTATTGAAGATGAAGTTCAGTTTATTGATAACCTACTCGTCAACATCAATAAAGCCATTCGCAACCATCGTACCGATAGCTACATTATTGTTATGGCGGAAAATTCGCTTAGCTTTAGTGCTCATGACTTGAGTAAGAAAATCGAACGCTACACCGGTGTAGACAGCAAAGCAGCGATTTTAGGGTATATTCAACGCGGCGGCAGTCCGGTTGCGCCTGACAGAGTACTCGCAACTCAGCTAGGTGTCGCGGCGGTTGAAGCAATAAAAGAGAATAAAAGCAATATTATGGTTGGCATGCTAAATAATACGGCCACCGAAACTGCCTTTAGCGCCACCAGTTATAGCAATACGTATAATCAGAAAATTATCAGACGTCTTAACCAGTTGAACTTTAATTTAGATTAAAACCGATTAGCTTTGGCCTACCAAGCCCCTTTTACCGCGCCCAGCAAACACGTTAATTGCTGCTGGGTGACAAGGCTTATTACTTAGTTAAACTGCCACGCACTGCCTCTAGTAAGGTGCTTGCGATACGCTCACTCTCAACAGGCATAAATTTACCTGTTACTGAGTAACCTTCAACAAAAGAAGCAAGCAGTGCTGCTGATGTTTTAAGCGTGCAATCATCACTGCTTAGCGGCCTTAACACATCGCATATAACTGTAAACACCGTTTCATAGTAGCGGCGTAAATATTCATTTATATCGTCATTTCGTGTTGAAATCGCCCAATACTCTCTGAATATTCGACACATATCCGATACTTCTCGAGCATAATTAAGCTGAGATGTAATTAACAAATGTAACTGCTCAAAGCTCTCAAGCGGAGTTTGTTGCTTTAACTGTGTTACGCAATCATCAAAATATTGATCTGCTATCGCCTGAAGCAAGACATTTTTGTTGGTGTAATAATATTGTACGTTACTAAGCGAGATACCTGCTGAGGTTGCTACTTTGCGCATCGTCAAGCCCATGTCACCTTCTCTTTTTAATAGCTGAGTTGCTACCTGCAATATCTTTTTATTTTTATCGTTTTGTTTAGTCATTAAGGGATATCTACCAACGTTAAAATTTTAAATACACCAACTATTGACATTTTAGGTCGACTGACCAAATATAACAATAGGTCGAATGACCTAATAATTATATAAGGTGAAATATGAAAGGACTTGTCGCTGAAAATAGGCAATTAGTGATTAAACGCGATTTGAACATGCCTCTAGTTGGTGAAGGTGAAGTACTAGTTCAAATTAAAAGCACAACGATTAATTTAATCGATTTAGAGTTTGCGAGAGGTAAGTATGATTTGTTTCTTAAATTCGCAAGAAATAACTACACAGTTAAGACAGGTATCGAGTTTTCAGGTCTAGTGGCAACGGATGGTCACGCATTTAAAAAAGGCGACAGGGTTTTTGGTTACGTCAATCTGCTAAAAAGCGATAAAACCCACCAAGAATTTGTTAGCGTAAACGAGCAATACATTGCAAAAATACCCGCGAATTTGTCGTTTTCACACGCAGCGGCCCTACCGCTTGGTGCACTAACAAGTTATGTTGCGCTTAACGAGTTAGTTAATCTCTCGAGTAACAGCAAAGTGCTTATAATCGGCGCATCAGGCGGACTTGGTGTATATGCAATTCAAATTGCTAAGCGCGCTGGCGCACACGTCACAGCGCTTGCACGTGATGATCATCTGCAATTTTTAAAATCTCTTGGCGCCGATGATGTAATCGACTATCACGCGAACCCTTTAGAATATTTAAAAAGCACGTACGACGTTGTTTTAGATTTATCCAATACAAAATTATATAAACAAGTAAAACACCTGTTAGTGAGTGATGGGGTCTTTATACCTGCTGAGCCTAACAAACACTTCTTAAGTTTTGTTATGAATGCATTTAGAAAGAAAAAAACCAAATACTTGTACGTGGATAAAGGTGATAGCGCAAAATTAACACAGATAGCAAATTGGGTTGCGCAAGGAGAAATCCAAACCTGTGTTGATAGTGAGTTTCTATTCGAAGATTACCAAAGTGCTATCTCACGATTTTTACAAAAAGGGCGACGTGGTCGTGTTGTGCTCAATTTCGAATAATTAGGCAATTAGCAGTTGAGAAATCAAATATAAGAAGCGCAATTAAAATGCCACAGCGAAAATATGGCAATACACCGTGAATAAAGTATCTGTTGCTCAATATGAGCAACAGATACTGCATGCTAGCGATTTATCAACTTAGCTCGCTAAGGCGGCTTTTACTTTATCGCGGTAGCTGCGGCTTACTTTTAATTCTTGACCGTTTTCTAGTACCAGTAAGTATTCGCCACTTACCTGCGTGACTAGCTTGTTGATTTGCTTGCTATTGACAATAGCGCTACGGTGTACGCGCACGAACTCTTTTGGATCAAGTTCGGCTTCCAGCTCTTTCATGGTTTTGCGTAAAATATGTGTTTTACCATCAGCACAGTGTAAACACATGTAGTCGCCTGCGGCGTCAACCCATTGAATACTGCTCACCTGCACACGAACAATCTCACCCTGCTCTTTTACCGCAATGGACTCTGGGAAACGGGTTTCTTCTAGTTTATCGCCAGCAGCAAGCTTTTTAAGAATTTCTTCACAGTTGTTACCCGTAATACCCGCTACAAAGCTAGCAAGTTTACGTTTATGGCTTGTATCTTCTTGTGATTTTAAATATGTTTGCACTTTTTCTACCGCCTTCTTCAATCTGTTGTCGTCTACTGGTTTAAGAAGGTAGTCTAATGCGTGAATTTCAAATGCTTTCACTGCGTATTGATCAAATGCAGTAACAAATACAATTGCAGGGATCCCTAACGCCGATTCAGACAGTTGTTTTACAACTTCTAACCCCGACAACCCTGGCATTTGTATATCTAAAAACATTAGATCTACTTGCTGACGTTTACATTCCGCCAACGCTTCTTCACCGTTTTTACAAAGGCCCACTACTTCAATTTGTGGGAAATCTCTTAACCTTATTGATAACCCCTTTCGTGCGAGAGGTTCGTCATCAACAATAAGTGTTTTTATTGTGTTCATGGTTATCCTTTTTCAAACGGTATACGTATATTTACAACAAGACCTTGCGGCTGATTGTTAGATAATACAAATGAATAGTTATGTTCGTAAAGCGTCTTTAAGCGATCTTGCGTATTTGCAAGTCCGACGCCTGAACTTTTCACTAATTCACCCTCACTGATATCCGTACCAGGACCGTTATCGGATACTTCTAATAATAATTCGTTAGCAAACACCTGTGCCTTAATTGCTATCGCCCCACCACTTTCTAAATTGGCAATGGCGTACTTAATTGAGTTTTCGATCAAGGGCTGCAAAATCATACTGGGTACCAGCGCATGTTTTGCTTCTTCGCTTACATCAATTTCAATGCTTAAGCGGTCGTCAAAGCGTACTTTTTCAATATCAAGGTATAGCCCCAAAACATGTAGTTCTTGTTCAAACGGCACGCGTTTGATGGGATCGGTGTTTAAGGTATAACGTAAAAACTCACTTAACTTAGAGACCATTTGGTTAGCGTTTTTATTCTCTTCTACCAAAATCAACGTCGAAATTGCGTTAAGCGTATTAAATAAGAAATGTGGATTAAGTTGATAACGCAACATTTTTAATTGCGCTTCATGTGCCATGGTATTGGCTTTTAACGCCTTTTGCTTTTCGCCTTGCAGTAGTTGATAGTATTTAATACCAAAATACAAACCACTCCAACACAGCACAATGTAAACTGAATCTAAGCCTTGTTTGAAATAGTAAAACCATTCGTCGGGGCGATAGCCGTGACGATAAATTTCCCACAAGTTAAATTTTTGAATAACTGACCAAGATGTACCGACAATATAGGAGGCGACAAATACCACAAAAATCAAAAATAGCGGCTTGGCATTCCAAATCTTACGATATAAATAACGCAGAGGGATCGTTAACAAGCATCCTGCATAGGCATTTAGCACGATAACAAATACGTAGATGTCGCGCATTTCGAAAACGCGTGAGCCAATATAGTTTACTAGGGCATAACCAACCCAGCCGGCTATTTGTAATACCCAAAAAAACTTTTGTCTGTCTTCTACTAGTCTTTGCCAGTTCAAAATTCTTAAATTCATGTATCCTTGGTATCTCTTATTATAAGAATGTGGGCCAGAAAGGCACTGACAGCTACCTTGCTTTCCATGCAACTCATCGCAAGGCAGTTGCAATTTGCCATAAAAAAAGCTGGCAGAAGCCAGCTTTCAATTGTTAAGTGATTATAAATTAACCTAATTTATCAGACGCAACTTTATAGGTTGGATCTTCAATTACGTTAACTTCAACTAAGTCTTTTGCGCGAGACAATAACTTCTGACAGTCTTTAGAAACATGACGCAAGTGTAGTTTTTTACCTTGTTTAGTGTAACGTTCAGCAAGACTATCAATTGCTTCAATGGCGCTGTGATCGGCAACACGACTGTGTTTAAACTCAACAATCACATCCGCTGGGTCATTTTTAACATCAAATAGCTCTAAGAAGTTTTTAACTGAGCCAAAGAATACCGGACCGTGTAATTCATATACTTTTGAGCCGTTTTCATCGATGTAAGACGTCGTGTAAATATGTTTCGCGTGCTCCCAAGCAAACACTAACGCAGACACAATAACACCTACACATACCGCTACAGCAAGATCGGTTACTACCGTAACACCCGATACTAACACAATCACAAACGCGTCTGTCTTAGGCACCTTTTTCATAATACGGAAACTTGACCACTCAAATGTGCCAAGTACTACCATAAACATTACGCCTACAAGCGCTGCAAGCGGGATCATTTCAATTAGGCTGGCTGCAAACAAAATAAACATCAGTAGCATAACAGCTGCTGTAATACCTGAAAGACGTGAGCGACCGCCTGAGTTAATGTTGATCATTGACTGACCAATCATCGCACAGCCCCCCATCGCACCAAAGAAACCACATGTTACGTTTGCAGCACCTTGGCCAATACATTCTTGGTTACCGTTACCACGTGTTTCAGTAATTTCGTCAATTAAGGTCAGCGTTAATAACGACTCAATTAGACCAATTGCCGCAAGTACTAAGGCATACGGTAAAATAATCCACAGGGTTTCAAGTGTCATAGGTACGTTCGGAATATGGAATTCAGGTAAGCCGCCTGCCATCGTCGCGTTTACGTCACCTGTCATATCTTTTAAGAAATCAACAACTGTACGTGCTTCTAAATCTAAACCAATCACCAAACCAGTTACTACAACAATTGCCGCAAGTGATGAAGGAATTGCAGATGTGAGTTTTGGTAAGAAATGAATAATCGCCATGGTTAACGCAACAAGGCCTGCCATGATAAACATTGGCTCGCCTGTCATCCATTGCATTTCACCATTTGCATCAGGCGCTTTAAATTGCCCTAGCTGCGCTAAGAAAATAACAATAGCCAAACCATTAACAAACCCGAGCATTACTGGGTGCGGTACCATACGGATAAATTTACCAAGCTTTAGCACACCTGCTAAGATCTGCAAAATACCCATCAAGAGTACGGTTGCAAATAAATACTCTACACCGTGGGTGACAACTAGACTCACCATAACCACAGCAAGCGCGCCTGTTGCACCTGAAATCATACCTGGGCGACCACCAAATACAGCAGTAATTAGACCAACAATAAATGCTGCATACAAGCCAACCAAAGGTTCTACGTGCGCAACAAATGCGAAAGCCACCGCTTCTGGCACAAGGGCTAGTGCGACGGTTAAACCAGACAGAATATCGTTCTTTGCCGATTTAGGGGCTCTAGATAATAAGTTAAACATGGATCTCCCATTGAGTAGCACAACATTGAGCAAAACTTGCTGTAATGCGTTTATTTTAGTCTATTTTGAGGGCGCGAAGTTTAGCAGAATCGACGATTTATAACAATTTATTAAATTTCACAAAAAAACCGCCTAAAGGCGGTTTAAATATAAATATTGTTATCTGTGAGCCCCGTTGGAGTGCTCAATAACTCGAAATTATAGCGGCAACGAAGTTGAGCGTTTTACGCAGGTCATGGTTACGTTCGAGTGTACTTCTTGAACGTAATCTAAACTTAATAATTTATCACGCACAAACTGCTCATAGCCTTCAATGCCTTTTGAAATAATACGAAGCATAAAGTCCATAGTGCCTGCCATGGTGTAACACTCAGTTACTTCATCATAGCTTTGAATAAGTTCTTCAAATTCAGCTAGTTGTGCGCGGCCATGGCTAGACAGGCGCACATGCGCGTAAACCAACATATCAAAACCGAGTTTTTTCGGCTCTAAAATCGCTACCTTGCCTTTAATGTATCCTTCTTGTTCTAAACGAGAAATACGACGCCAACAAGGAGACTGTGATAGCCCTACTTTGTCAGCAATCTCTGCCGTTGATAAGCTCGCGTCTTTTTGAATCAATGCGAGTATTTGACGATCTACTTGGTTTAATGACATAGCTTATTCTTAAATTTACTCATTAATGGTTAAATAATACTATACAATAGTCTTTGCGTCTGCTGATTTATTAATAATTTAGCCAAAGCGACCACTGGTAAATGGGTTGGTACGTTTTTCATGACCAACAGTTGTGGTTGGCCCATGACCTGGGTAAACCGTATAATCCTCTGGCAGCGAATAAATCTGTGATTCAATCGACTGCTTTAGCTGCTGTGCATTGCCACCTGGAAAATCAGTGCGCCCTACCGAACCGTTAAACAAAACATCACCAACGAATATCCGTTTAGAGTCATGTTCAATAAAAATAACGTGGCCTGGCGTATGCCCTGGGGTAAAACGCACTTCTAGGGTAATTTCACCAAATGAAAAGGTATCACCGTCCGCTAGCCATGTATTAGGGGTAAACACCTCAGCAAGCGGAAAGTTAAACATTTCACTTTGTCGTGGCAATGTATCTAGCCAAAACTTATCGCCTAAATGAGGACCGACAATATCCACATCGTAGGTTTCGGCCAATTGCTTCGCAGCACCAACATGATCTAAATGACCATGTGTTAATAAAATCGCTTTTAGTGAGGCATTTGTACTATTAATTGCCGCAATTAACTTTTCAATATCCCCCCCGGGATCAATAATCGCAGCGTGTTTAGTTGTTTGACACACTAATAAATTAGCATTTTGTGCAAACGGCGTAACAGGATTTGTAAAAACGTCTAACATAATCACTCATACTCAATTAAAACGGGGTAATTTAAGTACCCGCCATCGTAAAATGGGGTTTTGCTGTACAGCCACGCTAAACGTTTTTGCGCACTGTTTTTAAACTCACTATCGCTGTCTAGCTTTTCGTCAAACGCACGCTTCAACGCTGGGTCATTTGCTAGCATTTTTTCTGCAAACGGCAATAACGCATAGTTTTCTGAATATTCAGTGCGTTGAAAGATACTATTAAAAAAGCCCCACTTAAAGAACGAGTCTTCCGCTTCCGGTTGCAGTAAATGCACCGCCAATTTACCATTTGGTTGCGCAGTGCTTATTTTGTAATACGTACTTAAATCAACTTTAGCGGCATTTGAATACTCAAATTCGCCGGATACCTGCAATCGGCTTTCAAATGGTGTTGATGCAAAAGTGTGATCGGTAACCGCAATTGCTTTTAAGTTATTTACAACACCATAGGCACGCTCAAGCTTAATACCATGTTGCTGTAATTTAGCTGCGATATTACTCCACGCTTTTGGTAAATAATATGCGGCAGGCACTTTCACTTTTTCAACCACCTCTTTGCGCCAAAAAACCGGTAACCCTTTGTAAATTTTTGCTTTACCGGTGTAACGCACTTCTTGTTGAGCGCTTAATTCGCTGAAATATTTTTCATATTCAATACCCAAAAAATCAATATTTACCGGTACTTTGCTATAACTACGGGTAACGACTAATTCACGCGGCATAAAGTCTTTTTCAATTTTCACAGTGCGACGTAACTTGCTCAAATTATTTGAAACGGCATCAATAACACCATCTAAAAACACATAAGTGCCAAGTACACGTTGTTTGTATGGTTTTAATGAATGATTTTCTAATAAAATGGTTGGCAAATTAGTAATATCACCCCAGCCATTAGAATAGCGCGGCGTGGCAACCCAACCTGCTAGACCTTCGCTCATTTCACGCTTATTCATAACAAACACCAGTGGACCTGGGATATGGCCAAAACGTGACAGCTTAGCGTCAATTACCGGATTGATCTTTTCTGTAATAAACTGCGCAATTTTTGGTGAGTCTGAAGCGAAACTAGGCGTTGAACCATAGGTAATATCATACTGATAATCCGCTCCGTCGGTTACATGCATATCAACATACATATCCGGTTGATATTGATTAATCACGCGCATCACCGCCTGAACTCCAGGGGTTTCAAGCTTAGTATAATCTCTGTTTAGGTTTAAATTGCGACCATTAGTGCGAAACCCCATGACCTCAGGGCCACGCTGATTAATGCGGTTAAAGCGGCTCGCATTTTCATGTCCATCGACATTTAAAATCGGAATAAACAGTAAATTTACGCGTTTTAAAATATCATTTCGCTGCCCTTGAGCAATATCGCGAAGCAACATAAAGGTGGCATCTTTGCCATCTATTTCACCAGAGTGAATACCCGCTTGTAGCAAAATAGTCGCTTTATTCTTATCGATTTGACCTGTTTCACTAGCGATAACCATTTTTATTGGCCGACCCGCGTCACTGGTACCTATAGACTCGATTTTAAACTGCTTACTATTTGCCTCAACCAGTTTATCGAGATACACCATGGTATCGTGATAGTTTGGGGATTCCATACCACCTGAACGTTCAAATTGTGTTGCCAGTGGATTGGTTGGTTGTAATAGGCGTTCACTTTGCCCTTGCCACACGTTAAGTGGCGGTAAGTGGTCAACTGCAGAAAGGCTCGCAGTCAGTAATAAAGCGTTTAAAAACATGCGTGTTATTTCTTTATAATAATTTGGCTTTACGGTAATCAAATTAACTTGAATTTGCAATTGAACGCGTTAAGGTAGGGCCAATTATTCTTTAAAATCAGAACATATGACTAAAACAGTACTAATAACAGGTAGTTCAAGCGGCATTGGCTATTACTGTGCAAAAGCGCTCGTTGAGCGTGGCTATAAGGTCGTCGCAAGTTGCCGTAAATTAGAAGACGTTGCGCGCCTACAACAACAAGGTATTCACAGTGTCCAACTCGACCTTGCGAGTGAAGCCAGCATTGAAAGTGGGTATCGTCAAGCGCTCGATATTCTTGGTCATATTGATGTGCTATTTAATAACGGTGCATATGGTCAGCCGGGCGCAGTAGAAGACTTACCAACACATGCGCTGAGAACCCAATTTGAAACAAACTTATTCGGTTGGCACCATTTAACCTGCCTAGCCATAAAGCATATGCGTGAACGTGGCCAAGGCCGCATTATTCAAAATTCATCTGTGTTAGGTTTAGTCACTTTACCCTATCGTGGTGCCTATAATGCCAGTAAATTTGCACTAGAAGGCTTAACCGACACACTGCGCCAAGAGCTATCAGATACCAATATCCAGGTTAGTTTAATTGAGCCTGGGCCAATTGAATCGAAATTCCGTGATAATGCGTTAGCCGCATTTTTTAGTGCTGAGATTGACGCTGAAAATAGCGCCCACTATGAAAACTATTTAAAACAACAAGCGCGCCTTGAAGTAAAAGGCAAAGCACAGCCATTTACACTTGGCCCAGAAGCCGTTTATAAAAAGTTACTGCATGCAATCGAAGCTAAATGTGCAAAGCCACGTTACTATGTGACCTTCCCTACCTATTTATTTGGCTATTTAAAGCGTATTTTATCGACCCGCTTAATGGACAGCATTTTAACCAAGTCGAGATAGGGTTTCGGGTTCAGGATTCAGGATTCAGGATTCAGGATTCAGGCGAATTGTAAGCACAATAATATCGGGAATATTATTGAACAGTGATACTGGCCTAGAGGGTGTAAGGCAGGATGCCTGAAGTAACCGAAGTCTTGCAGTGCAATGAGGTGAGGTCAATGGTGACCGATGTAACCCAACTTCATGGATGAATTGCTAAAAACAATTCCTCATCAAGTACTAAGCATTAAAAAAGGGAGCATAAGCTCCCTTTAAATCTGTAAAGCGTTTTAATCAAAGATTAAGCAGCTAGACCTTCTTTTGCTTTAGCAACTAGTGCTGCGAAAGCTACTTGGTCGTATACAGCGATATCTGCAAGGATCTTACGATCGATTTCAACAGATGACTTCTTAAGACCGTTAATGAAACGGCTGTAAGATAGACCGTTCTGACGTGCTGCCGCGTTGATACGTGCAATCCATAATTGACGGAAAGTACGTTTCTTAGCGCGACGGTCGCGGTAAGCGTATTGACCTGCTTTAGTTACTGCTTGGAACGCTACGCGATAAACACGTGAACGTGCTCCGTAGTAACCTTTAGCTTGCTTTAAAACTTTCTTGTGACGTGCACGTGCGATAACACCGCGTTTAACTCTTGCCATGACTAAAAACCCCTATTAAGCGAATGGTAACATACGGTTGATAAGGCCGATATCGTTCTTATGAACCATAGCCTTAGGACGTAAGTGAAGCTTACGCTTAGAAGATTTCTTAGTCAGAATGTGACGTAAGTGCGCTTGTTTACGCTTGAAACCGCCTGAAGCAGTCTTTTTGAAGCGCTTTGCAGCACCTCTGTGGCTTTTTAATTTATAGCCCATTGCAATAACTCCAATTGATATTGCTTTAATATTCAGCAAGTAGGCGGAATTTACATTCACTTTTCAGGCCTAACTTACTACCAATTACCGGTGGAACAAAGTTCACTTTAACCGGCTAAACAAGGTGGAGGCTAAAAGCCTCACTTTATACCTAGTTTATCTGTTCACCATTACTTTTTAGCAATTGGTGATAACATCATAATCATTTGACGGCCTTCCACTTTTTTAGGGAAAGACTCAACTTGAGCGATGTCTTGTAAATCGTCTTTAATGCGGTTTAATAAATCAATACCGATTTCTTGGTGCGCCATTTCACGACCACGGAAACGAATAGTAACTTTTGCTTTATCGCCCGCTTCTAAGAACTTAGTTAAATTGCGTAATTTAACTTGATAATCACCGATGTCAGTACCTGGACGGAATTTAATTTCCTTAATCTGGATCTGCTTCTGCTTTTTCTTTTGTTCTTTTTGTGCTTTGCTTTTTTCAAAGATGAACTTACCGAAATCCATCACTTTACAAACAGGTGGCTCTGCATTTGGGCTAATTTCAACTAAATCAACACCGGCAGCATCTGCTTTATCAAATGCTTCTTGCAGGCTAACTACGCCTAATGGCTCACCTTCAAAGCCGACTAAACGGACTTCTTTTGCTGTAATTTCTTCGTTGATACGATTTTTTTGAGCCGCTGGGCCCTTTTTTCCGCCTCTAATGGTTCGTTCCTCCACGAAATACCAAGATTAAAAACAAGGTGCGTAATGTACATTATTTATACACACCTTGCACTATTTTATTTTCTATTTTTAACTTCTTCAGCAAGCTTAGCAATAAAGTCATCAACTGATAACTTGCCAAGGTCTTCACCAGTACGTGTTCTAACTGCTAGTTCTTGTTGTTCTACTTCTTTATCACCAACAACTAGTAAATACGGAATACGTTTTAAAGTATGCTCGCGAATTTTAAAGCCTATCTTCTCATTTCTCAAGTCAGCACAGGCTCTAAATCCAAGATTATTCAATTTTTCTACAACTTCTGTAACATATTCAGACTGTTTATCGGTAATATTCATTACCACAACCTGTTTTGGTGCCAACCAAGTTGGGAATAATCCCGCATATTCTTCAGTTAAAATACCAATGAAACGCTCAATTGAACCTAAAATCGCACGGTGGATCATCACTGGCGTTTTACGTTCGTTATTTTCTGCAACATAAGTTGCACCTAAACGACCTGGTAATGCAAAGTCTAACTGAACCGTACCACATTGCCACGCACGCTCTAAGCAGTCGTATAATGTGAATTCAATTTTCGGACCGTAGAATGCACCTTCACCTGGTAGGTATTCAAATTCAATACCATTTGCATCAAGTGCATCAGCCAGTGCTTTTTCTGACTTGTCCCACATTTCATCTTCACCAATGCGCTTTTCCGGGCGCGTTGATAGTTTTACCACGATTTTTTCGAAGCCAAATGTTTCGTACGTGTCGTATACCATTTTGATACACGATGACACTTCTTCCATTACCTGCTCTTCTGTACAGAAAACGTGTGCATCATCTTGGGTAAAGCCACGTACACGCATTAGGCCATGTAGTGCACCCGATGGTTCGTTACGGTGACAACAACCAAATTCAGCCATACGAAGTGGTAAATCACGGTATGATTTTAAACCTTGGTTAAAGATTTGAACGTGGCCTGGGCAGTTCATAGGCTTAATCGCATATTCGCGCTTTTCAGATTCAGTGGTAAACATCGCATCGCCATATTTATCCCAGTGACCTGATTTTTCCCAAAGTACACGGTCCATCATTAATGGGCCTTTTACTTCTTCGTACTTATATTCGCGCAGTTTCTCACGGACAAAGTCTTCTAGCTCGCGGTAAATGCTCCAGCCGTCATTGTGCCAAAACACCATGCCTGGCGCTTCTTCTTGCCAGTGCCATAAGTCAAGTGCTTTACCAATTTTACGGTGATCACGTTTTTCTGCTTCTTCAAGACGCTTTAAATACGCTTTTAATTGTTTTTTATCTGCCCACGCTGTGCCATAAACACGTTGTAGCATTTTGTTGTCTGAATCACCGCGCCAATAAGCACCAGCCACTTTCATAATTTTAAAGTGCTGACAGAACTTCATATTAGGTACGTGTGGACCACGACACATATCAATGTATTCTTCGTGGTGGTATAAACCCGGCGTGTCATCACGGCTGATGTTTTCGTCTAAGATTTCCATCTTATACGTTTCGCCACGCGCTTCAAATGCATCGCGCGCTTCTTGCCAAGTAACAACTTTTTTAACAACGTCGTAATTTGTTTTCGCAAGTTCTAACATACGCTTTTCTAGTTTTTCTAGATCTTCCGCTGTTAATGAGTGCTCCATATCGATGTCGTAGTAAAAACCGTTGTCGATTGTTGGACCAATCGCCATTTTAACATCTGGGTAAAGCTGCTTAATTGCATGACCTAACAGGTGAGCACATGAGTGACGGATAATTTCTAAACCATCGTCATCTTTTGCGGTAATGATTTCCAGCTGGCTGTCTTCGGTGATTAGCTGGCATGCGTCTACACGCTCGCCATTAATGCGACCAGCGATGGTTGCTTTAGCTAAACCAGGGCCGATGTCTAGTGCAACGTCTAATACAGAAACAGGATTATCAAATGCTCGCTGTGAGCCATCTGGAAGAGTAATAATTGGCATGTTTTGTCCTTGCTACAGTGGTGATGCCTACAATGCATCACATGCAGTTAATAAATTGAGTCCAGCATTCAAAACACTTTTACAATAAGTGTGGTTACTTAAATACTCGGCTCATGAAAGTAAAACAGTTATTTTAACTAGCAAATTATGAATTACAAGGAGAAACCGAGCCGATTGACTAATTTTCCAAATCACACATACTTAGGGGTAATCAGCAAGCGAAGTAAAGACAATGTCACTGACCATAGCCTCTCTAAATTTATGCAATTACTGCAAGCCACCTTACAGCTTTTATGACTTCGAATCGACCTACACTAAAGCACAATGGCAGCAAAAAGAAGCATGGCTGAGTCAATTGTTATTAAACACCCGCCCCGATGTCATTTGTTTTCAAGAAGTGTTCTCTGTATGCGCATTAACTGAACTAATCGCCCAATGCGGGCTTCCCCACTTTGCTATTTGCGATGAACCTGCGATTGATGAGCACAACCCTTATTTATATAAACGTCCAATTGTTTTAATTGCATCGCGATTTCCAATTACCAGTGTCAGGCGCATTGATGTGCCGCCATTTTTAAAAATGTCGGCGCTGTCGCGTGAAATTATTAATTGTGAAATCACTCACCCTGAATATGGCCATATTCGGTTGTACGGCACACATTTAAAATCAAAGCGCGCAACCGATATCGCCGACGAACTGCCTAACGCAGACGAAATATCACCTGTCGCAATTGCCCATATTGGCCGAATACTATCTGATAAACAACGTGCCGATGAAGCCATGGCACTGTATTTTGATTTTATTAGTCAGCAACTTAAACACCCGCTTCCCAGTTTTATTATGGGAGATTTTAATCAACAAGCGGTGCAATCGAACTTAGCATTTTTTACCGAAGAAACTGAATTTAAACAAGACCTTGATGGCGATTTAAAACTACTCGACAGCTTTTATTTGAGCCAATTACAAACCCGTAAACCGACTCACTATTATTATGGCAAAGGCAGTGTGCTCGACTACATCGTTTGCCCTGAATCGATTTTAAGTGAATTAAATTTGAGTACACTTGATTTCAAGGTGCAAGACGAGCACATCAGCCAAGACGAAATTAACGTAACAACCGACCATGCAATGGTCTGTATTACCCTTTCCTAACAGCGCCATTAATCATGGTAATTTATCTGAACACACTAATGTTATTTATAAGGCCTGTGGTAAACTAGCGAAAATTTTTAGTTAGGAATGCCCCAATGAGAACATGTGGTGTTGAAATTAAAGGCTCTGAAGCCTTAATTTGTGTATTAGCAAAAGACAACGACGTATTTGATATTCGTGATGTGCGCCAAACACGTTTTGTATTACCAAAAAGCGATGATGCTGAAGAAATCCGTAAATTCCAGTTCGACTTTGCAAAACTAATGCAAGATTACCAAGTTGATAGCATCGCCATCAAAGAACGCCAACAAAAAGGTAAATTTGCGGGCAGCCCACAAGGCTTTAAAATTGAAGCGGCACTGCAATTGATTGACGATATGCGTGTGGTATTACTTAATCCAACGGCAATGAAAGAACAGCTGAAGAAAAACCCGTTGCCAATTGATTTTGAAGATACCGGCCTTAAAAAGTTTCAAGAAACGGCCTTTGTTACAGCCTACATAGACTTAACGCACCGTACTTATAATAAAGCTTAAGTAAAAAAGGCGCCAATTGGCGCCTTTTTTGTATTTACTGAGTATTACTAAACAATAAATTAAGTTACTTAGTGTAAGCACGTGGCATATTGGTTTCAGCCATATAGCGGTCACGTAATTTATCGTGACGCGACTCAGTCGATACTTCAACACCATTAATCATCACTTTTTCAAGTGTAGTACTGAACTCAAATGGGTCTGCCGACCATACAGCTAAATCTGCAGCCTTGCCAACTTCAATGCTACCTGCATCTTCAATATTAAAGATGTCAGCAACATTACTCGTAATCGCTTTCAGTGCACCTTCTCGGCTCATGCCATTGGCAATTGCATTACCTGCGTCATAACGCAGTTGATACACATTGTGACTGCTATCGCCTGCAATAGTAAGTGCCACCAGCACGCCGGCTTTTTCTAACTCGCCTGCTGTTTCAAGTGACGCATTTAACGAATCAAAATCACCCGGTAAATTTGCCATCGCACTTAAAATAACAGGTATCTTAGCTGCCGCCAGTTCCGCTTTGATTGGCAATGCATCTTCCGCGCCTGAAATCACTAAATCGATACCAAAGCGCTCTTTCACTTTAATTAGCTCAAGCATGTCTTGTGCACGTGATACACGCACAACAACAGGTTTTTCACCGTTTAATGCCGCTGTTAATAGCTTTTCTTTTTTAGAAGGCTCTGCTTTATCGTCTTTTTTGTCAGATTTTTTTGCTTTCGCAATTTTCGTTTGCTGCTCTTCAAGCGAATCGATAAATTCGCTTAAAGACGCTGCACGTGAACCATCTTTAGTACCGCCTAAATTAACAATAATCGCATTTTGGCTATCAACCACACTTGTACCAAACTCGCCGCTTAAATTAACCGTTGAGCTTAAACCAACAAATGGACTTTCACCCCAACTTGGCGCAATAACATCACGGGTGATCCCGCCTTTACGTGCATACGCAATGAGTGTTGATTTTGGGTTAAATGCAAGTGATGGATCAAAGGTAATGCCACCTTTTTTCTCGTTGCCATCACGCGATGAAGCAACGGCGCCAACTTCCACTAAACCAAGTTGGTTCATGCTGCCAATAAAACCAGGCGTTACAATTTTACCCTGTGCATCAATAATCATATCTGCGGTTGCTGCGTCAGTAGTAATGGCCTTGATTTTGCCGTCTTCAATGATCACACTACCATTTTTAATAACACCTTGCTCAGATGCAGTATGGATTTGTGCGTTAATAATTGCAGTTGTTTGCGCCATTGCGCCTGCTGAACTTAACACCGCTGCAGCAAGTAAGGTCTGTTTAAATAATTTCATCACTGTATTCCTTATTGCTGGCCTAACATAAAGTCGCTTTTCGCTTGGTATTTATCATCGTTTCGGTCATATACTTTTGCGCCGTCGATAAATACTTGCTCTGCCTGTGCGTAAACACTAAATGGACTTTGATTCCAAATAACAACATCTGCTTGCTTGCCCGCTTCTAGGCTACCCACTTTATCTTCAACACCCAGCGATTTCGCTGCGTTTTGCGTGATCCAACGAATTGCGTGCTCTTCTTTAATATCAAAACCGTTTTCATTGGCGCGGTACATTACTTTTGCCGCTTCTTGGTTTAGACGCTGAATTGTTGTGTCAGAATCTGAGTGAACGATGGCACATGAATTTTTAACTGCATCAACAATGGCAATGTTTTCTTGCACCATGTCGTAAGCTTCCATCTTAAAGCCCCACCAATCAGGCCAAAGTGCTGCACAGCTGCCATTATCTGCTAGTAAGTCTGCAATTTTGTATGCTTCAATACCGTGGTGGAAAGTACCTGCGTGGTAACCAAATTCTTTCGATAGGTCAATCATCATCGCCATTTCTTCTGCTTTGTAGCAGTGGTTATGGATCATGATCTCGCCATCTAAAACGCCACGTAGTGTATCTAGTTTGATATCACGCTCAGGTGCATCAACGGTTAAGCCTAACTTATGCTCGCGATCGTATTTTTCCCAAGCAAGTTTGTATTCTGTTGCCTCAGCCCATGCGCTGCGATAGCCAGCCATGTTACCCATACGTGTTGCTGGTGACTCTTTGCGGCTACCATATACGCGTTTCGGGTTCTCACCACATGCCATTTTTAAACCATAAGGTGCATCTGGGAATTTCATTGCTTGCATGGTGTGCGATGGCACGTTTTTAAGCGTTACGCCGCGGCCGCCAAATAAATTAGCGGAGCCTGGTAAAATTTGCAGTGATGTAATACCACCAGCACGGGCAGTATTAAAACCAGGATCTTGTGGCCAGATTGAGTGTTCAACCCATACGTAAGCGGTATTCGGGCTAGTCATTTCATTGCCGTCTTGGTGCGATTCAACCGACGGGCTTGGGTAGGCACCTAAATGCGAATGTACATCAATAATACCCGGAGTAACCCACTTGCCATTGGCGTCAATTACGCGTGCACTTGGATGACTTAAGTTTTCGCCTACTTTTGAAATTTGGCCATTTAAAATCAATACATCTGCATTATCAAGACGTTCGCCAGTACCTGTTAATACGGTAGCATTCTTAATCAGTAATTCTGTACTTTCATAAGGTTGATAAGTACTCGGGTATGGATTTTTGTTAATTGAAACGTGCTCACCTTGTGGTGCTTGTTTATTACAAGCTGCCAGCCCCAGTGACATAGCAACAACTAACGCAGAAGGGATAAATCTTTGCATTATTGTTATTCTCCGAAAAAATACTGCTCAAATGTAGCGAATAAAAGCCGCAATTGCACATTTTTACGGTAAACACCCGCTTATTTGCTATAAACAAATGTAAACGCTACAAATGTAATCGGTAAAAATAGTCGCCCTTGTCATTTATCACGCTAATCTTTAACAAACTAGCGTAGGCTAAATCAATGGATTGCTGAAACTGCCCATCGGATTGTTGTACGCCGAGTACTAACTGAAGAATTTCGCGCATCACGCCAGCGTGACTTACCAATAACAGATTCTTTCCTTGATACTGCTGACAGACAAATTTAAACGCTGTGGTTACACGTTGATTAAACGCCACCATGGTTTCACCATTAGGAGGCGATACCGAATACGGCGATTTAAAAAATGCCATAATTTGGCTGTTATGGTGCTCAAATAATTCGCTAAATGGTTTGCCATCCCAATCGCCAAAATTCATTTCAGCAAAATCACTCATTGTTTCAAAACTGAGATTTTTGTCATCGGCGTAGGTTTTTGCAAAATGGCAACAACGCTTAAGTGGCGAACTAATAACGGCATCGATAGTTAGCCCATCGCTTGCCTGCTGCATTTGTGAAAACCCGTGTTCGGTGATAGCAAAATCCGTCAATCCACGTAAGCATTTATCACCCTCTGGCAATCCATGCCGTAGTAAGTAAATATTAGTCGTGTTTGAGCTCATGTGGGATCCCAGCAATGGTAAACGTAACCGTGCTTGCAATGCGCGCAACATCTTGATTTAACCAACCTTGCTCATCGGCAAATTGGCGCGCTAATGCATTATCGGGGGTTATAGAAAAACCCACTTCATTACTTACCATAATCACAGTATGTTTAGTGCGCGTTAACCAATCAAGAAAGCGTTGCTTTTCTTCTTGCCAATCAATTTGTTGATAATACAAACAGTTATTTAGCCAAACCGTTAAGCAATCAATCAATATAATGCAAGGTTCTTCAACTGCATTCAATGAGTCAACAAGTTTGGGACCGCTTTCAATGGTTTGCCACTGCTTAGGGCGCGTGTGTTTGTGGCGCTCGATACGGCTTTTCATTTCATCGTCAAATGCTTGAGCAGTTGCGATATAAACAACCGAAAGTCCTAACTGAGTTGCGTATTCTTGTGCTGTTTGTTCGGCATAACGGGATTTACCGGAACGCACACCACCAATTACTAAATTTTTCTTCATTAAAAGCAAAAGCCCTTGTTCCTACTGGGTTTGTCACGCACAATAACTAAAAAATATTTGGAAATCCAGATGTCTATCAGTAACAATATTGCCGACACAATTCAAAACACTATTAACGGTAAGATTAAACCGTTAGGCTCGCTTGGCAAAATAGAACAACTTGCAGCGCAAATCGCTACGCTACAACTTACCCCACATAGTGCAAATTCATTATCTATTCTTAACCCTACGTTACTTGTGTTTGCTGGCGACCATGGTATTGCTAAACACAATATTAGCATTGCCCCAAGTGACGTTACCACGCTGATGGTGAGTTGCTTTTTAAACGGACAAGCTGCGATCAATAGCTTTATAAAGTCAACAAATTGGCAATTAAAGGTCGTCGATTGCGGTATTCAGACCCAATTACCAACGCATAATAATTTAATAAACGCGCGCTTAGGTAATGTTTGTGGTGATATAAGCGTAGAGCCCGCTTTAACTGAAACACAGTTCGATGAAGCTCGCTTGCATAGTGAAAAGTTGCTACAACAGCTAGATACTAATCTAATAGCCTTTGGCGAAATGGGGATCGGTAATACCAGTCCAGCAAGTGCTATATTTGCAAAACTATTTAAGCTACCTGTAGAAAATGTGGTTGGACATGGCACTGGCATTGACCAGCAACAATTTAACAACAAACGTTCGCTTATAAGTAAGGCGGTTAACCGTGTAGACAGCGACCAGCCGCTCGAAATTTTGCGCCAGCTAGGTAGTTTTGAGATTGCTACCATGACCTTTACCATGCTGGAAGCTTCTAAACACAACAAATTAATATTGGTTGATGGATTTATTGTAACAAGCGCAGCGGCTATTGCTCTGGCAATCAAACCAAGTATTAGAACTAATTTAGTATTTGCCCATAAATCAAACGAATCCGCACATGGCCAAATGTTAGACAAATTAACGGTAGAGCCATTACTTGATCTTTCTTTAAGGCTAGGAGAAGGCACTGGCGCCGTACTTTGCCTAGGGTTAATTGAGGCAGCGGTTAACTTTTACAATGAGATGGCCAGTTTTGAAGATTTGGGAATTTCCTTGTAATGACGCTACAACATGAAATCGCGTTATTTAAGTTAGCGCTCAGCTTTTTAACGCGTATTCCCATTCATATAGACGACTACAGTGATGACAAACTCAACAAGGCGTCTGGTTATTTTCCACTAGTTGGCGTATTTATTGGGTGTTTACTCGGGTTATGTGTTTACCTTTTACAACTCGTGTTGCCAATTAGCGTATCGGTTGTGCTTGTAATAATAATTGGTTTATTACTTACGGGCGGTTTTCATGAAGATGGCCTAGCAGATGTTGCCGATGGCTTTGGCGGTGCATTCGATGCCCATAGAAAACTGGAAATAATGAAAGACTCACGCCTTGGCACCTATGGTACACTTGCTCTGATTTCGCTGTTTGCAATCAAGTATCAAACACTCGTTGCAACAAGTCATATTGTCATGGCATTAATCGCAGCACATGGTATTAGCCGTGCATTTGCCACCAGTATTATTGGCACATGCCCATATGTCACAGAAGACACCACAAGCAAAGTAAAACCAATTGCCAAACACTTGCCAAGCAGCGCTCAGAACCGTTTATGGCTTAGCTTTTGTGTACTATGTGCTGTGTTATTTTTGTATGGCATGAGTTTACTACAGCTTATAGCACTCATTGTGACCTGTTTCGCGGTTCGCAGCGTACTTATCGCTTGGTTTAAAAAACACATTAATGGCTATACCGGAGATTGTTTGGGCGCGGCTCAGCAAATTTTCGAAGTATTGATATATTGCTTAGTTTTATTATTTTTGGAATAACAATGTCAGATAAATTTGAACAACATCAAAAGCGTCAAGAAAAAATCAAAAAAGCGGTCGATGAGAAAGTTGCCAAAGCAACCATAGAAAAAGGACTATTTCTCGTTATCACTGGTAATGGCAAAGGAAAGTCGACCAGTGCATTTGGCACGGTTGCACGTGCTGTAGGTCATGGGCAAAAAGCAGCAGTAGCACAATTTGTTAAAGGCGGCTGGGAGTGTGGTGAGCGC
Source organism: Pseudoalteromonas sp. NS-SX12 (assembly GCF_057367955.1). Classification (NCBI taxonomy): domain Bacteria; kingdom Pseudomonadati; phylum Pseudomonadota; class Gammaproteobacteria; order Alteromonadales; family Pseudoalteromonadaceae; genus Pseudoalteromonas; species Pseudoalteromonas sp. NS-SX12. The sequence goes on from NZ_CM170634.1 coordinate 2,612,913, forward strand.
AATTTACTTGAAAATGCCGGCGCCACATTTTTTGTTATGTCGACAGGCTTCACTTGGGAAACGCAAAACCGAGAATCAGACACACAAGCCGCGCAAGCTGTATGGCAAGACATCAAACAGTGTTTATCAGATGACACCATAGATTTGGTCGTACTTGATGAAATCACCTACATGATTAATTACGACTATATTGACCTTGATGACGTATTAATGGCAATTGCTAACCGCCCAAAAGAGCAATCCGTGATTGTGACCGGTCGCGCAGCGCACCGTAAATTAGAAGAGCTCGCTGACACTGTCTCTGAAGTACGTAATGTTAAACATGCATTTGATAACGGGGTTAAAGCGCGTAAAGGTATCGATTGGTAAATTCACACAAAGCGACGTGTAATTACTTCAGCAATGAAAAAAGTTAAAAAATAATTTCAGCTATTTATTGCAAATGTCACATATTAACGCCATGAAAAGTGGCGTTTTTTATGCGCTAATGACACATTTGAAATACTCTTTTACACCCTGTCACGTTAGGTTAACAGCATTTTTTCGAGTTTCAGCGACTATATAAGTACGTTCAATTGAAAACGTGAACACTTACTTTAATTAATGTTGGAATGAGGAATTTAACATGAAAGTTTTAGCAGCAGCACTTATTAGCACCACCCTTTTCGCTTCAGTAAACGCATCTGCAGATACACAATTTGTCGCAGCAGATAATTCGCCGGGTACTGCGCTTTGTATGGCAATGACAACAAACAAACCGCTTAAACTACATCGTGAACTTAAAGAAACTTATCTTAAAAAGCATTCACTGGCGGATAAACTAACTTGTAATGATATGTCGCTGGCGAAATTTGCAAATACATATGGCCTTAACCGCACTGGCAAATATTTAAATTTAGAAGTTAAAACATCAACCAGTATTCAAGACTTAGCGATGGCGAAAAAGCAAATCGTCTATGTTTCAGGCAGCAAGTAACCTTAACATGGTGTTTGGATAATGACGGGAATAAGACAAGAAAACGGAGGCTCACCCTCCGTTTTACGTAATTCTTTTTAATAGATAATCGGCTTTAAATAAAATGAGCAATTAAGCCAAATAAACCACCGAATACCCCACCCCAAACAACCAACCAGCCTAAGTGTTCTTTAATAAGGTTTTGAATAAGCTCTTTTACAAGTTCAGGCGTTAATTCGGTTAAACGTGCCTCAATAATCGCTTCAATTTTCGACTGGAGCTTTTCTGCACTGGTGTTAGATGTTAGCTGAGCTTGCACAGTTTTATGGAATACTTCAGAACTACTGATCTCAATAAGTGATGACTGCATTTTTTCAATAAATGGCTGTTTCATTGGTTCAAGTACTGCTGTACCACCAAACATACCAAGCATCGCGCCAAACTGTGAGTTTTCAACCACGTCTACCAACGAGTCAAACGCTGGGTTTAAATCGGTATTTTCAATGATCGGCGTGAAATCGATGCCGTTCTCACTATTATCCAACTCTGCTGACATTAGCTTATTAATATTTTCTTGAGTAAAGAACTGCGACATAAATAAGCGCTTAATGGCTAATTTAATCTGTTCAAACTGATTTGGAATAACACCCGAACCGTAAAGACCGGGTACTTTTTCAAATAACATGTGCACAGCAAGCCAGTTTGTTAACGCGCCTGATAACGCAAATAAACCAATGCTAAGTAACCACGGTAAAGACAATACAAAACCCGCCACTGTTAACACCACAGCGACAAGATTGGTGATAGCGTGCTTGTTCAACTAACCCTCCAAATTCCAGCTAAACCCAAATCGCCGCTATTTTAAAGTTTGGGTTTGGCTAGAAGCAAGGGCAAAAAGCCGAATTTCTTCTTATTTTATGTGCTTTTTTGTAAACGGTGCTCAAAAATAATGAGCCTTGACTATAGTTAGTTTGTTGCTCAACTGTGTGCTTGCGCCATTAGCAAACTAAATTGCTGCGAAGGACTTAATTATGTGGAACGCCCTAATCACCGAACTGTCAAAAACCCTACATTGTAACCTCGCTATATCGAACAAAATTCAACTGTCGAACTCTGGAGATGACCTGCTTTATAAACTTTCAGATGATAAACAGAGTTTTTTTGTTAAAGTCGCAAGTAAAGACAAACTCGATAACTTTGAACAAGAACGCATTGGTTTAAACACCCTTACCAAAGAAAGCACTTTTTACGTTGCCGATTCGCTGCTTGTCGGTCAAAGTAATGAGTTTGCCTACCATGTAATTGAATGGCTTGATTTAGATGACGGCAGAGAAACTGATTGGTATCACTTTGGTGTGACATTAGCTGAACTTCATAAAAAACATCAACAACAAATGTTTGGCTTTGATTTAGATAACTACATAGGTTTAACTGCTCAGCCCAATGAGTGGCATAAAAAATGGGATACCTTTTTTGCCGAACAGCGAATTGGGTTTCAACTGCAACTGCTGGCGGAAAAACGCGTTCATTTGGTGGATATTGACCGCTTTGTCGATTTAATAAAGCAAATACTGCATACCCATCATTGTCAGCCATCATTACTGCATGGTGATTTATGGCGTGGCAATGTAGGCTTTTGCCAACACAAACCGAGCGTGTTTGACCCAGCATGCTATTATGGCGACCGCGAAGCCGACGTTGCCATGACCGAGCTGTTTGGCAAATTTCACCATGATTTTTATGTTGGCTATCAAGATACCTATCCACTGCCCGAAACTTACCAAGAAAGAAAGCATATTTATAACTTGTACCACCTGCTTAATCATGGAAATATTTTTGGTAATCAATATATTGAAGATGCACATATGCAGGTCGTTAAAATCCAGCAACGATATGGTCTAGACTAGCGGGTAAAATTAAGGTTTTCGACTACACTTTAACAAGTGTCTTTATTGTTGGAAACTGCTATGAGAGACCATAAATTTCAACGGATCACTTGCCCGCATTGTGGCAATCATGTCGATGTAGAACTTGATACAACACTCGGCGACCAAGAATACTACGAAGACTGTGCAGCCTGTTGCAATCCTATCCATTTAAATATGCACATAGATAGGATTTACAACAAAGTGGAGCTCAGTGTCGACAGTGATGACGAACAAGTTTTTTAAACCTTTCGGCAGCAATTAGAGACCTTTCGCTTTCATATAACGTTCGATGGTTTCAACAATAGTATAGGTTTGTTGGTCAACTTCGATATTAAATTCGCTACCAATGTGTGCAAGGCCCAAATTGGTTACTTCTAGCGTTTCTGGAATTAGGTGTAGATAAAATCCGTTGTGAGTAACTTCGCCAACCGTTAAGCTGCAGCCGTTTACACTAATAAAGCCTTTGTAGTTAATGTATTTGAGCCATTTTTCTGGTAACGACAGAAACATTGCGCAGTTATCTTGCTCACGTTCAATACGCGTTAGCTTTGCAACGGTGTGGATATGCCCAGAGACGATATGTCCGCCCAACTCAGTCCCAAAGGTAACCGAGCGTTCAAAGTTTACTTTTTCGCCTTGTTTTAATTTACCTAAGTTGGTGAGCTTCAAGGTTTCGTCGATCACATCAAAATGCACTTGGCCAACTACGTCTTTATGACCGAGCTCGTATTCCACCACAGTAAGACAACAACCATTGATTGAAATGCTCGCACCAATGTCCAAATGATTTAAATATGCGTTGGGAGTAGACAAAACTAGGCGCATAATTTCACCACTTTTGGAAACAGATACCACCGACGCCTTTGTTTGTACAATACCAGTAAACATTTAATTCCTATCTATCTCTACATTCAGTAAACTACGATTTTCCTTATTTTGCTAGAATGCGCAAGTATGACCTTTAATGTTTTTGAAGCGAGATTTATTCTTCGCTTGGCTATCCCTGTTTTTATTGCCCAAGTTACCATGATTCTAATGGGCGTTGTGGATACCGTAATGGCGGGACAAGTAAGTGCCTATGATTTAGCAGCGCTTGCCATTGCGTTGGGTATTTGGAACCCAGTTCTACTGACACTACTAGGTGTCTTATTAGCTTTAACGGGTATGGTGGCGCAAAACTTCGGGGCAAAGAAGCTATTTGCAATTCGCCATGATATGTATCAAGGGTTTTACTTAGCTTTGGTGCTTGCTGCACTTGGTTTAGCGCTCATATTCTTTGTTGATATTCCGCTTTCTTATATCAAAATGGAACCGGAAGTAGCAGGTCTTGCTCTTGGTTATATTAGCTATGTTAAATGGGGCTTACTGGGCTTTTTAATTTACAATGTACTTCGCTGTGTCTGCGAAGGTATGGCATACACCAAGCCTGCGGTTTACATTGCCGCAATTGGCTTAGCAATTAATATTCCCGCCAACTATATTTTCATTCACGGTAAGTTCGGTATCGACGCCTATGGCAGTGCTGGCTGCGGAATCGCCACAGCTATTGTGTATTGGTCAATGGCGTTCAGTTTGTTTATTTATATGCTGTATTCAAAACGCCTAAAAGGTCGTTTTCTATTTTCTCGCGCAATTAAACCACACTTTGCTACACAGCTGACGATTACCAAGCTTGGCACACCCATTGCGCTTGCACACTTTTTTGAAGTAACGCTATTTGCCTGTATTCCACTCTTTATTGCACCACTTGGGGCTATTGCGGTGTCAGGTCACCAAGTGGCAGCAAGTGTATCAACGGTATTATTTATGATCCCATTAAGCCTTGCGCTCGCCATTTGCATTCGAGTTGGTAATCTTACCGGACAAAAAAACTATGCCGCAGTAAAAAATACCGTATCAACTAGTTTATTATTAGCATTGATGATTTCAACTCTAGTAGCGCTTATTACGTTCTTGTCACGCAGCGTGATCGGTAGTGTGTACAGTGATAATAGCGAAGTAATCGCCCTCGCCAGCGCGATTTTAATTTTGGCGTGTTTTTATCAATTACCCGATGCCCTGCAAGTCGCTGCAACAGGTATTTTACGTGGCTTAAAGTACACCGCACCTATTTCGTATATTACGTTTATATCGTACTGGTTAATCGGTTTTAGTTTAGGTTACGTATTAGCATTAACTGATTTAATTGTTGAGCCTATGGGACCAGAAGGCTTTTGGCTCGGCATTATTGTTGGGTTATCAACCGCAGCCGTTTTATTAATTTATACCGTGAGGAAACGCCTTGCTAACGCGCCATTTAATAACGCTTAGTACCAAAACCTTAATTATTTTAATACTAGCTGGGTGCTCAAAGGCACCTAGCGAGATTAATTTAGATTATCACGCACGCTTAAATACGCAGCTCACGTTACCCGAGCTTACCCCCTATCAAGACAGTAAAAAGTTGGTCATGCCAACCTTTTCCAATATCGATGCCAGCACTATTGGCATTCTACAACTCAATAAGTTACAACACTGCCAATTAGGTCAATTGATTGCTGAGCGCAATTCACAGCTGGGGAAAGTCAGCGGTCCAAGCAGCGAATTTGTATATAACGTGCGTTTTATCCAAATGGTGCCTAATTGTGTTGCGACACTTAACGACGCTGAGCTTACAAAGCAGCTCAACGAAGTAAAACAACAAAAAGCCGACTTGCTGTTTACCTATTGGGAAAAAATGCTGTTTTTAGACAAGCAACTTGCCTCGCTTTATTTACCTGTATCTTATTCACTGCTCGATGTTAACCAAACACAAAAGCAACACACGCTTAATACCTTAAATTATTTAGCGAGCGTTAAAAGCGCGTTGGTAAATCAAGAATTTAACCAAATAAACAGCGCTGAATTAGAAGCGCATTTAGCAACACTTTTTAAAAACAGCTATTTGCCAAGTTTGTTACGAGCTTTGTACGAACAAATTTTTATACTGCAGCAGCAAAATAAAGCGCTCGAATCAGTATCATTTAGCGACATTTGTAAAACCGGACATAACAATAAAAGCGCCACCGTACTCACAAATATTTTTAGCAAATTTTATGGCAGCAAAATACAAGGCTATCACAACGATCTGTTGCAGGAATATATGCAAGTAAAGCCTGCATTACTTGGCCTTTGGCAAAATCAGTACCATCAGCCTTACAAAAGTGATTTAAAAATTCATCCGCTTTCGCTCGATACCAGCCTTAAGCACTATTCAGTTACGCATGTTACTTGGTGGCAACAACTGTATAAACGCTGCAACATTCAACCAGGCTAAGCCCGATGTTCTTTTGTAGTTGAGTTGGCGTCGTCTTAGACTGACGCTCACTATCTACATTCGTCTAACATGAATATAAAAGAACACTGCAAACTGCATATAAATCCATCAGTTAAACGCGTTTGGTGAAAATTCTGCTTGTGCAACAAAAAATTCTATGTAGAATGCGAACCATAAATAGAGGGTCTGTAGCTCAGTTGGTTAGAGCGCCACGTTGACATCGTGGAGGTCGGTGATTCGAATTCACTCAGACCCACCATTTACTTCCAAAATATCTTCTCCCTTAAATATTCATTGTTTCTAATTTAATTTTACGTTCATAAGTTTCTTCTATTAGCTTCAGCATCTATGCGTTTTTCTAGCTTCTCACTTTTGAAATCAGTAAACTGGCATCTATCACTTAGCTTACTTATTGATGTTTAAATGAAGTTTAATGTTCTACTTTCTTTTCTAGTGTGCGCTATATACTCAACTCACCTGTTAGCCAATGCTTTTTCAATTAGCAAACAAACGCCGCCAACAAGCCTTAAAATTAATACTGACAGCGATAAACTTTGTCAGGTTGCAGATAATACCCTTGCCTATCGTGCACTGGGTAACGCATACGATCCCGCGGTGATCCATGCAAATAAACTTTCGCAATTTGGGATTACTGAAAAAGACATCGAACGAACGCTTAAATCACTGTGTGAATTTGCCAAACACGATGATATGAATAAGACCCATCAGCTGACAAACTTTGAGTTTCTAACGAAACATTATGATTTCTATCGTATTAGTTCAGACACAAAACATGCGAAAAAACTAAGTAACAAAAAGCCATTACTTAAAAACCTCACCGCCGATAAAGTGTTAATGACAAAATACTATGTGCATTTAGCGAGCGGCAGTGACAGCAAAACAAGCGAAACACCGTTTCCACTCTATGCGCTGCCGTTTGATGAACACCATTTATCACTAGAAGAAGCAAATACACAAAAACACCTAACGCGATTCAAATACGGTAAACAAGCTATTTTAGGTGGTGTGATTGACGCCAAAAAGCTAGCAAAACCGCTTGTTTATTTGTCACGAGAAGATTTAGAGTCAGCACTGTTACAAGGTACTATCGTTGTTGATATTAAGGGACAGCAGCGTGTTTACAATGTGCATCGCAATAACGACATTGCCTACGACCGAGCAATTAAGCCATATTTACAAAATCGTTACTGGTACTTTAAACAAGTGGATGGCATTTTAGGCTATGGCAAAGACGCAGACCATAAAATTGAAGTATTACCGGAAGTAACGTTTGCGGGAGATATTTATCAACTCGGGCTGGGCGCATTAGTTTTTGCGCAATTTGATTTTAAAAGTCATAGCGAATACCGAATGGCAGTGATGGCCGATACCGGTGGCGCGTTTGAAAATAACTTGTATCAGCTAGACTATTTAGCAGGCAGTTACCCAGGCATTGACGCCTATTACGATGCAAACCGACATATGCCGGATTATATTGACGCGTGGTTTATGGTGTTAAAAGGAGATGCACAATGATCGATGATTTAAAGGGTGACGAATCATGGCGCATGTTTCGTATTATCAGTGAGTTTGCCGATGGGTTTGATAAATTATCAGATACAGGCCCTGCCATCTCTATTTTTGGCTCAGCACGCTTAGAGCCAAGCGATACGTACTATCAAGCAACCGTCGATATTGCCAAACGCTTTGTAGAAGAAGGGTTTGCGGTAATTTCTGGCGGTGGTCCTGGGATCATGGAAGCAGCCAATCGCGGTGCAACAAACGGCAAAAGCATTGGCCTAAACATTGAACTGCCACACGAACAAGTGCCTAACCCATACCAAAATCAACCTCTTGATTTTCGTTATTTTTTTACCCGTAAAGTGATGTTTTTAAAATACTCTATGGGCTATATTTGTATGCCTGGTGGCTTTGGTACACTCGATGAAACATTTGAATCACTTACGCTACTGCAAACTGGCCGCATTTCAAAAATGCCTATCGTGCTATTTGGCTCAGAATTTTGGCAAGGGCTGGTTGATTGGATGCAAGCACAGCTAGTTAAAAAAGGATTGATTGACCAAAGTGACTTTTCGTTGTTCACTGTAACCGATGATATCGAAGAAGCGGTGGCGATTATTGTTAAACACGCTCGGGGTCGTCAACAACCATAATAACAATAAAGGGATATAAAAATGCAGTTGAGCCAGGTTATTGCTAACTTAATTTTAAAAGGGTTTAGCCATCACTATTCATTGTTTCAAGGATTAACCTCGCAAGCTCAAGTGCATTTTGCCAATGCCGATTGGCAATCAATGCAGCGTATTAGCGCTGAGCGCATTAGTTACTACGACAAGCGCGTAAATGAATGTATTGAAAAGTTAAAACGCCGCATTGATGCCTCGCATATCGATACCGAATTATGGCTTGCCACGAAAGCCGAGTATACCGATTTACTGAGTTTTCACCCACAGGCCGAGCTGGCTGAAACCTTTTTTAACTCTGTATTTTGCCGCTTATACCACCGCAAATATTTTAATAACGACTTTATTTTTGTTGAAAGTACTTTAACCGCACCACTGGTACCGGTTGAAGAAGAATACAAAAGCTTTTTTCCTGTCGTCGATGGCCTTTTACCCACCATTAAACAAATATTCGCCCAATTCGATTTAAAAGCACCGTTTATCGACCTTGAATCAGATATAAAAAATATTGTTAAAGCCTTTGTTAAGCAAGCCCCTAATGTAAACTCGCGCAACCACCAAATGCGCTTTGATATATTGAAAGCACCGTTTTATCGCAACAAAGCAGCTTACATTGTCGGCCGTATTGTTAGTAAAAATGGCGTACAGCCGTTTATTATTCCTATTTTGCACAAAAAAAATAAAGGGCTGTATATTGATGCCGTGCTAACAAATTCAATCCAAATGCGGGTAGTGTTTGGCTTTGCTCGGGCGTACTTTATGGTCAATACTCGCTCGCCCTCAGGTGTTGTAAGCTTTTTAAATCAGCTTATGCCGAACCGCACACCCGCTGAGCTGTACAACGCCATTGGTTTTCATAAACAAGGTAAAAGTGAGTTTTATCGCGAGTTTTTAAATCATTTAGCCTCATGCAAAGAAGATTTCGAAGTAGCCGCAGGTACTCCTGGCATGGTTATGGAAGTATTTACCCACCCTACTTTTCCGTATGTATTTAAAGTTATTCGCGATAAATTTGGTGATGGTAAACCCTTTGGCAGACGCACCGTACTTGAACGATATCAATTGGTAAAACAACACGATAAAGTCGGACGCATGGCCGATACCATTGAATTCTCAGATGTTGCCTTTCCAATTTCACGCTTTCCAGAGCCTTTGTTAAACCGGCTAAAGAAATCAATTGCCGGTTCACTCGAATTTGACGGTGACTTATTAATCATTAAGCATCTTTACATTGAAAGGCGTATGACACCGCTTAATTTGTTTTTACAAGATGCCAACGAGCAAGATAAACGTCATGTAATGGGCGAATATGGCCAAGCACTTAAAGAGATGATGTCGGCCAATATTTTCCCAGGCGATATGCTGTTAAAGAACTTTGGTGTAACTAAGCACAAACGCGTTATTTTCTATGACTATGACGAAGTGCAGTATTTAACCGATATGAATTTCCGCGATTTACCTAAATCCGACGGTTATTTTGATTACCCCGATGCCTATTCAGTTGCGCCACAAGATGTCTTTATTGAACAACTCACCACGTTTGTTACCACAGATCCACATATAAAAGCCTTGCTGCTCGACCAACACCCTGAACTCAGTACCGCAAGTTTCTGGCGTGATGAACAACAAAAAATTAAACAAGGCATAAGTACAGATATTTACCCTTACCCCGAAAGTCTAAGATTTAAATTACGATAACATCTTGTTATTTATTCATTCGTTTATTAAAGTCTTTTATAAAATACTTTAGCCACATAAATAAAATGAATATTAGTAAAGTCGATTTAAACCTTTTGGTGTATTTAGATACCCTGCTAAGAGAATGTAATGTGACGCGTGCAGCAAATCAGTTAAACATTACACAACCCGCTATGAGTAACGGTTTAAAACGCCTGCGAGCACTGTTAAACGACCCAATCTTGGTGAGAACCAGTGATGGTATGGTGCCGACTGAACGCGCTAAAGAATTACAACCTGTGATCCGCGGGGTATTATTAACCCTTGAAGAAACACTGCAGCCTAACCGCGATTTCGAACCAGCAAGCAGTAATCGCGTGTTTCGTATCATGGCCAGCGACTACGCTGCAAGCACCCTCGCGCCTATGTTATTAAACCGCTTACAATCCTTAGCCCCTGATACAACGCTCGATATTGTTACGCCAAGCGACGTAACCTTTCACGACGTAGAAAATGGCAAAGTGGATATGGCGATTAACCGGTTTGATAATTTACCGCAATCATTCCACCAAAAGCGTATATGGAAAGACAGTTTTTCGTGCGTGGTGAACGCCAACAATCCCGTATTAGAAAACTACAGTTTAGATGCATACTTAAAAGCCCGTCATATTTGGGTTAGTAAAACAGGTTTTGGTGTGGGTGTGGGCATGGATCCTGCCGATGTACAAAAACTTGGCTGGGTTGATGAAGCACTTGCTCATTTTGGTAAACACCGCAATATTGCATCATTTACCCGTAATTACCATGTGGCTATCCACCTTGCTAAAGCACAAAACCTAATCGCCACGCTACCAACCAAAGTAGCTAAAATTTATGAAAGTGATAACGCGCTAAAAATAGTCGAGCCACCGTTCCCTATTCCACCGTTTGAACTCGATATGATTTGGAGTCCATTATTACACCGCGATGCAAGCCATATTTGGCTGCGCCAACAAATTGCCGATGTAGCAGAAACGCTTGCAAGCTAACTGACGCCGTTTATAACGTATAAAAAAGCCGACAAACAGTGTCGGCTTTTTTAATCAGAGCTGGGATTATACCAATTCACTTAAATAGCAGCCTATCCTAGCGGACTAAATATCATGCTAACTGCGTTAGAATTTATCAATTTAAAACAACTACATAAGAAAAATTCTGCCTTGTTACCATTTCATTTATCCAGCGCTATCCCTGATCTCATACTTAACAGAATTGGTATTATTCTTCACGTTTAGTGAGCTTAACACCATCGACTGTCATGACCCACTGATCGTTTTCAATCGAAGGTGGCTCTGTTACATCGAATGTAGTCGTTAAAAATCCTATACCTACAATAAAATCATCACCTTGAAACTCTTTAAGTGGCCCATTAACCTCAGTGCTACCACCGCCCTTCAGGCGCTTATAAGATACTGTGCCGTCAGGCAAGATTAGCAAATACATTTCTTTACTCGACCACTCCCCCGCATACGATAATCTATCGTCCGGTAACGGTTCGCTACATGCACTTAAAAACACTAAAGCAAAAATAACCAATAATGATTTTTTCATATTCCCTCACAAAAACTAAAACAAAATAAACGTAAATAAAATTAGGTGATAATGAGCATTTTATAACAAGCTTACAGTGACCATAAGACTTTTATAACTTAGAGTCTGACGCATTCGTTTCAAGTAAACGATAAATGGCATACAGATAGAAACACGGATAAAACCCACCAATAAATAACACTAAGCTGCTCGAACTAAGTAAATCAGTAAACGTAAGTGCCTTAATATCCTGCTTAAGTGATATTTGGTCAAACATCAGCCAAAGGGCAAAAAATAGTAAAGCGAAATGAAGAAGCGAAAATGCGATAACGCGCAATTTAGACTTGGCAATTGAGTGCGACCATGTCGCAGGGTGTGATGCTAAACTCATAAACAATCCTTTGTTTTTTAGCATTGTAAAACAAAAACGGCTGCAGATGCAGCCGTTTTTACTTAGTCGGTAGAGTAAATTATAAAAACTTACCTAATGCTGTTACTTGGTCGAGCATGCGGTTTGAGAAACCCCATTCGTTATCGTACCAAGCCATTACTTTAACTAATTTACCATCAACCTTAGTTTGCGTTGCATCGAATACTGAAGACGCAGGGTTGTGGTTAAAATCAATTGATACAAGCGGTGCTTCGTTGTACTCAAGTACTTCTGCCATTGCACCTTCAGCTGCTGCTTTAACCGCTGCGTTTACTTCTTCAGCTGTCGTGTCGCGCTTAGCAATAAAGGTTAAATCCACAAGTGATACATTGATTGTTGGTACACGTACCGCCATGCCGTCTAGCTTACCAGCAAGCTCAGGCAATACTAAGCCAACCGCTTTTGCTGCGCCGGTTTTTGTTGGGATCATACTTTGTGTTGCACTACGCGCACGGTATAAATCACTGTGGTACACGTCCGATAAGTTTTGGTCGTTGGTGTAAGCATGAATTGTTGTCATGCTGCCTTGCTCAATACCAATTGTATCGTTAAGCGCTTTAGCAACAGGTGCTAAACAGTTAGTTGTACACGACGCATTTGAAATAATAATGCTATCAGCGTTTAACACATCTGAGTTAACACCGTGCACAACCGTTGCGTCCATATCTGTACCTGGTGCAGATACGATTACACGTTTTGCACCCGCTTCAATGTGTTTTGCTGCCGCGTCACGCGATGTGAAAAGACCAGTACATTCAAGCACGATGTCCACAGCTAAATCAGCCCAAGGCAAGTTTGCAGGATCGCGTTCTTGTACTAATGCAATTTCATCGTTGTCGATAACCAGTGTGTTTTCAGCAAGCGTTACTTTTTTACCAAACGTACCATGCACTGAATCGTACTGTGTAAGGTGTGCATTTACGTTAGCTGGTGCTAAGTCGTTAATTGCAACAATTTTAATTTCTTGTTCGCGATTTGACTCATAAAGCGCGCGTAATACGTTGCGTCCAATACGGCCATAACCGTTAATAGCTACTCTGATCATCTTATTCACCCTCATTCACTTTACTTGCTTGGCGCGCTAACTCTTCGATTGCTTGCCAGTCTTTATTTGCGATTAATTCTTTATCTAACATCCAAGTACCACCCACACACACTACATTTGGCAGTGCTAAATAGTTAGGCGCACTGGCAAGGCTTACACCGCCAGTTGGGCAAAACTTAACATGTGGTAGTGGACCAAAAATTGACTTCAACATTGGCACACCACCGGCGGCCTCTGCTGGGAAAAACTTTAAAAAGCCAAAGCCTTTTGCTGCCAGCTGCATCACTTCACTTGGTGTCGCGGCACCTGGTAAAAATGGCACATCAGTTTCACTGGCAAGCGCTAACAACTCATCGTTAACACCAGGGCTCACCATAAAATCAGCGCCCGCTTCAATTGATGCATTAAACGTAGCTTTATCTATTACAGTGCCAGTACCAACATACGCTTCTGGCAATGCTTGTTTAATTTGTTTAATTGCTTCTACCGCTACAGGTGTACGCAGGGTAATCTCTAATGCGCGTAAGCCACCGTTGTACAATGCCTTTGCAAGTGGCACTGCGTCTTCAAGGTTATTAATAACAACAACAGGGACTACCGGTGCTGCTTGAAGAATTTTTTCAATACTCATTTTTACTTCCTGTTATTGGTTTGTATTTGGGTAGATAAGACCAAATGCACTGGCACCTAAATCTGCGCTAGATACCGTTTGGCGAATACCTTCAAACAACTCACGACCTGTTCCAAAAGTTTGAACTTGTTCGCTAATTTCAATTTCACGCTGTGCAAATTCATCATCAGCAACATGTACTTTTAATACGCCATTTGGTGCATCAAGTGTTACCACATCACCTTCGCGGATTTTTGCAATAAAGCCACCCTCGACTGCTTCAGGCGCAAGGTGAATAGCCGCTGGCACTTTACCTGACGCGCCCGACATACGGCCGTCAGTAACAATCGCCACCTTAAAGCCTTTGTCTTGCAACGTTGCCATAATTGGCGTTAGTTTGTGTAGCTCTGGCATACCTTTCGCTTTAGGACCTTGCTCTTTAATTACGGCGATAAAATCAGTTTCAAGTTCGCCGCGAGCAAAAGCATCTTGCAATCCTGCTTGCGAATTAAATACTTTTGCAGGTGCTGTCACTGTTTGATGCTGCTCTTGTACCGCAGATACTTTAATCACCGCATGGCCCAAGTTACCCGTTAATAGCTGCAAGCCACCTTGCGGGTTAAATGGATTTGTAACTGGGCGAAGTACTTCTTCATCGTGCGAATTTTCTGGGCAATCTTGCCATTTCACTTTCGCTGCAATTTGGTTGTCGGTAGCAATTACCGAAGTATCAATTACTGGCTCTTTGGTGTAATCGTTTAGGCTATTACCAACAATGGTCTTCACATCTTCGTGTAAGAAACCGCCTTTTAATAGCTCTTTCACTAAGAACGGTAAACCACCTGCTGCATGGAAATGGTTAACATCTGCCGAACCATTTGGATAAACACGTGCAAGTAATGGCACAACTTCAGAAATATCTGACATGTCTTTCCATGTAATTTCTACGCCTGCTGCTTTTGCCATTGCAACTAAGTGAATTGCATGATTCGTTGAACCACCCGTTGCAAGTAAGCCGACTAAACCATTCACAATCGTTTTTTCACTGACAATTTCACCAATTGGATTGGCATCTTGGCTGGTGATCAGCTGGTTAAGCATCATTTCTACCGCGTTAACCGTTAAACCATCACGTAATTCTGTGTATGGATTTACAAACGAGCTGCCTGGCAGGTGCAGACCCATAATTTCCATCAACATTTGGTTAGAGTTAGCGGTACCGTAGAAAGTACATGTACCTGCACTGTGATAAGACGCGCTTTCTGCTGCAAGTAATTCATCACGACCGATTAAACCTTGCGCAAATTTTTGGCGTACACGCGCTTTTTCTTTATTTGGAATACCTGAAGGCATTGGGCCTGCTGGTAAAAAGTAAATTGGCAAGTGGCCAAAAGACAGTGAGCCAATTACAAGGCCCGGGACAATTTTGTCACACAGACCTAAACAAAATACGCCATCAAAAACGTCGTGCGACAGTGAAACAGCCGTAGACATTGCAATCACATCACGGGAAAAAAGTGAAAGCTCCATGCCATCACGGCCTTGCGTTACACCATCACACATAGCAGGTACACCACCGGCAACTTGTGCAGTGGCATTAAATTTGGTTGCAACCTTTTTAATTAGATCTGGGTATTCTTTGTAAGGCACATGCGCTGAAAGCATGTCGTTGTAAGAATTGATAATACCAAGATTAGGTTGTTCGTCTTTGGTTAATAATGCTTTGTCTGAGCTTGAACAGGCTGCCATTACGTGTGCAAGGTTACCGCAACCTAAGCCAGCACGTACGCGTTTTTTAGATTTAGCTGCTGTCATACGCGCTAAATACGCTTGACGCGTTGCTTTACTGCGTTCAATGATTCGTTCGGTTACTTCTTGGATTCTTGGGTGTAGCATTTTCGCACTCATTCATAAAGATTTGGGAAAAAGGCTCAGTACTTAAATTAGAGACTCCTGCTAGTCTAAGTACCGAGCGACTTTGTCTACCCGTTCAAAGGTCCGATATCGAGCGTCTCTCACAACCACTCTATGACACCGGTGTCACATTATTAAAACCGATCCATGACACCGGTGTCAACCCTAATTTTAGTGCTTTTCTTGTGAACTGCCCAATTTATCTACAATAAAAAGCATGAATTGAGTTCAACAAGTGACAATGACATTAAAATGAAAGAAAAAATAATTTACGAGGAACGCTTAGATATAAGCCGATAAAGAAAAAACGCGGCAAAGGAACCGCGTATTACTAAGGTATAAGTGAAATGTTTAGCGCCTCTTAAATAAAAGAAACGCTTTGCTTTAACTGGGAATTATCAACCGTTATTTTCGTAAGGCGTGAAGTCTTACGTGACAAATTATTTTTGCATAGGCGCTGTCGATTCACGCTCAATTAATTTGCCAGCGAACACTTCTTCGATGTCTTCGCTTTCCGGCGCATTGATCTTATCGATTAATAAGTTTACCGCACGAAATGTCATATCTTCTACCGGTTGCGCAATCGTTGTAAGACCCGGCCAAATATGGCGCGCAATCGGGGCATTATCAAAACCTGCAATTGACAGCTCATCAGGTACTTTAAGTGACATTTGCGAGGCAACTTTTAATACCGCTGCGGCCATGTAATCATTCGACGCAAATACCGCACTTGGTCGAGCTGCTGATTCAAGGATTTGTCGCGCACTGTCTTCACCAGAATGATAACTAAAGTTACCCTCGGCAACTAACTCACTTTTAAGGGTTATGCCCTCTTCGTTCAAAGCATCAACATAGCCGGCGAAACGCGCTTCAGTAGCACTGTGATCTGGGTGACCTTTAATAAACGCAATTTCTTTGTGGCCGAGTTTTAGCAATAACTTGGTAATATCGTAAGCCGCTTGCGTGTCGTTACTTTTAATCGAGATTGATTGGTCGTCTAAGGTCACTGGTGCGACGCGCGCATACGGGATCTTGCGTAGCTTTAAATGGTCTACTAACTCGCGGTTATCTGAAAATGGTGGCGTTAATACAATACCATCTAAGCGCGATGTGCTAATAAGTGTTTCAATATTGTCAATAAGTGGCTCGCCGCGCAGTTCACATGGGTGAATTAGCAAGTTGTAGTTGCGCTCTTGGCAGGCTTCTAATGCGCCTGACTGTACACGGGTGATATAACTTTTTGACGGGTTGTCATACAAACAACCAATGATAAAACTGCGGTTATGGGCAAGGCCTCGGGCAATCGGATTAGGACGATAATTTAGCTCTTTAAACGCTTGCTGAACCTTCTCTCGGGTCGCATCAGACACGTTTGGCTCGTTATTAAGCACGCGAGATACCGTCTTTTTTGATACCCCAGCGTGTTTAGCCACACTATTTATCGTCACTTTTTCCATATAAATCTCTAATTATTACTTCGTATCTAAACTGGCAGCTGCACCCAACAACGGAATATTGTCTTGAGTGATTAAAATTACCGGAATATCGTTAACAATGTGCTGCATTTTTCCTTTTGCAACAAAACGTTTTACAAACTCACTCGCCAGTAGCTTATCTTGAAAACGGGGCAAAATACCGCCGCCAATATACACACCACCGGTCGCGTTAAAGGTCAGGCTCAAATCACCTGCTACAGCGCCAATCCAATCGCAGAATTGGTTGAGTGTTTTTACACAAATGTCGTCATCATTTGCGAGCGCCAATTGTGTAATTGTTGGCGCGTCAAAGTTCTTTGCTGTTTGCCCATGGACTTTCGCCATCGCACGGTACAAGTTTTCAATGCCCTGACCGGAAAATACATGTTCAACCGAAACATGTTCAAATTCTTCGCTTAATGCAGTAATTAAGTTGCGTTCAAGTTCATTACATGCCGCTAAGCTGATATGGCCTGCTTCACAGCTCAATACCACATTCTGCTCTTCGCCTTTCACAAGTGCGGCAGCGCCAAACCCTGTACCTGGACCAATCACCGCAATATTACCATCGCTGTGACTATGCCCGTCTTTAATAACTAAGTTTGCAGTGTTATCAATATAAGGAGATGCGTGTGCAAATGCAGCAAAGTCATTGATCACTTTAAAATTAGCAAAGCCGAATTGCTGTTTAATATCGCTTACATTAAATTGCCAACCTAAGTTAGTTAAAAAGACCGTGTCTTTTTTACGTGGACCCGCAACGGCAAAGCATGCATTGTTGGGCACGCTTTCTAGGGTAGAAATGTAGGCTGCAACAACATCAGCAAAGCTATCAAACTCTAAACTTGAAAACTTTTGAATGTTATTAAATACAATTTCTTTTGTCGTTTTATCAAATGCTGTAACGAGTGCAAAGCGTGCATTTGTACCGCCAACATCCGCAACTAATATAGGCTCAAACATATTAATTCTCTCAATTGAATTAGCTAATTTTTAAGTGCAGCAATTGCAACTCGTAAGTAGTTATATCTTGCCCTGCTACAGACAATCAACTAAATGGCAACAAACCCAATTGACTTCGGTTAAGTTGACTAATTATGACACCGGTGTCAGATTAAATTCAATATCTCATCACATAAAGTTAGTTTTTTTATTAAGTTTATGGCTAAAATACCGTCTAAATTAGCGTGTTTATCATAAAAAGGTGCACAGTTGAGTAAATCCAAAGCCACATCGTTCGATATTGCCCACTATGCAGGCGTATCACAATCTACGGTTTCGCGCGCATTGCGCAACAGCCCGTTAGTGAACGAGGAGACCAAAAAGAAAGTCTTTGAGATTGCCAAAAAACTTAATTACAAAGTCGATAAAAACGCCAGTAACCTGCGCACGCAACAAAGCAACACCATTGCACTGTTACTATTTGAAGATCCCACCAGCGATGAATCAATGATCAATCCGTTTTTTCTATCAATGTTGGGCTCAATCACGCGTGCCTGTGCTAATCAAGGCTATGATTTACTCGTGTCATTTCAGCAAATGGATCAAGATTGGCAAGCGCAATACGAAGACAGTCACCGCGCTGATGGCTTAATTTTGCTGGGCTACGGCGATTACATAGATTACCAAGCGCGACTTGCCACACTATTACAAAACAACACTAAGTTTGTATGTTGGGGCGCCCGTGTTGATTCGCGCCCAGAGCTCTCCATTTCCTGTGATAACTATTTTGGCGGTGAGCAAGTTGCAGAGTTTTTAGTCGCGAAAAAGCGCACACAATGTGCATTTATCGGTGATGCATCAGAACACAGCCCTGAATTTTTCGCCCGTTTTAATGGCTTTAAAGACACGCTTAATAAACATGGTTTAGATGTTGATGCGCGCCAAATTATTAATGCGATTTCAACCGATGAGTCAGGCTATAACGCCACCAAGACTTTGCTTAGCTTAAAACGCCCTATTAATGCTATTTTTGCTGCCAGTGACTTAATTGCAATTGGCGCTATTCGCGCAATCAAAGAAGCGGGATTAAATGTACCTGAAGATATTAGCGTGATTGGCTTTGATGATATTCCCGTTGCGAGCTTTACTGAGCCCGCACTCACCACAGTTAATCAAAGTACGTCTGTTGCGGGAGAAATGCTTGTGGCGAATTTGCTAGCCCAATTAAAAGACGAGCCACCAGCACAAACCCAACTAAAGCCCACCTTGGTTGTGAGGCATTCGGCATAAAAAAGGCGCTTAACGCGCCTTTTAAAATGCTATTTCTTTACTTATTAAAGTGCCAACAGATGCCACAACATCATTGCCAGGACATTGACTCCTTGCAATTAATTTATTTATTGCACAGTTTCCTTTTCCATCTTCTAAGCAATACTCAAACCGAGTTCGGAGCTTTATAGGTTTATCCATCCCTGCTCCACTTAACGCTTGCCAATTCCATTTAGGAATAACGTTTTTTGCCTCTCTCGCAAAGCTTTTATGAGTAGAGTTTATTGACGTTATATCTTCAATTTTGTGTTCCGCTGTTACTACATATTCGATAGTTGCACACCCTTGCTTGCGCGAAACCACTTGTTCTTCAGGATAACGTGGTGCAAATCTCTTTACTGAATTAAACTGCAATAATTCCGAAAAATCGTTTGATACGCTCAAATCAGCGTATTTACGACTTTCTATATCAGCAGTTGAGTTACACCCGAATAAAACAGTTGCTGTTGCAATGTAAAACAATCTTTTTGCCATATACACTCCCTGTAAATTAATAACTACTAATAGGAACGTTACCACTTAAAAGTATGTTTTTCAAATAACTGACTGCTGGGCTTCCAGAAGTTTTACTCTTTGAAAGTAAATTAAAAAAGGCGCTTAACGCGCCTTTTTTAATTCAACTTTTCTTTGACTACTGGGTAGTAATCCCAAACTTGTTTATCTGACATTGAGCGCAATAACTTAATGTACTCCGCGTGTGTCCAGGCAAGTGGCGTCGCTGAATTTGTGCCTTCGCCAAATGTGTAATTATGCGGGTTAACACCAACACCATCCCACACTTGCTCTGGTAACATTAAGCCTTCGTTGGCGAATTGTTCCATGCCTTTAACATAGGTTTGCGTCAATGCGGCTTGCTGTTTCGCATCGAACGAATCAGATTGCGCGAGTTTTGCAATTTCATAGTGGCCTCGCTCACCGGTAAAGAATGGCCAAACACGTCCACGTTGTCCTGGGGTATTATTGCCGCCTTCGGCGTAGTTGGTGCCAGTCACCTCATCTTCACCATAACCGTCATTACCGTAACGGCGCCAGCCTGGGAATTGTCCCTCTACCCCCTCAAAAGTAAAGTTATATTTTACTTTAAGGTTTTCAGGTAAATTTTGTGCATCATATTCATCAAGCGTATCAATAATATGCTTATCCTCAGCGCTTCTTACACCGTAACGCACAAGTTCCAAAAAGCCGCCATCCAAAATGCTTTGTTTAACTAAACCTTTGCGCCCATTGTTATCGCCTAAAACAGTTGTTGAGTTTGCATCGTCATCTTGGCTAATGCGAACATAATGCTGACCGTTTGATGCGTCGCTCGGTAACGTACTTTTAGTGGTATACATGCGCGATTCAACTTTGGCGTTGTAATCCTTTGCAACATTGAAGTACTTAGCAGCCAAGGCATCATCGCCTGCCAGCTTTGCAATTTCACTTGCGGTAATAAGACCAGCAATTACAGCGGCTGTGGTTGACGGCGAATGCCCCGCTTGCTCTTCCCAACGTTCTTGTTGAGTAAATGGCGGCTTTATTTCGGTGTCATTCCATAAAATTTTAGCAAGACCACCTTCCACTAAAAAATCTGCCGCAGGTTTAAGCATTTTATTAAACCAAAGGATCAGTTCTTCTTTGCTAAGCACATCGGCAAGATAAAGCTTCCAACCAAGCATAATTGGCATCGCGGTTTGGTCCAATTGAACACCCACCCATTCCAACTCACCGTCAACATGAGTCTTTTGTAAAAACCAACCTGTATCA
Source organism: Pseudoalteromonas sp. NS-SX12 (assembly GCF_057367955.1). Lineage (NCBI taxonomy): Bacteria > Pseudomonadati > Pseudomonadota > Gammaproteobacteria > Alteromonadales > Pseudoalteromonadaceae > Pseudoalteromonas > Pseudoalteromonas sp. NS-SX12. The sequence continues at coordinate 2,634,032 of NZ_CM170634.1, forward strand.
CCTTGGTTACCCGGTGTTTTATCGGTCACTTGTACTTTTTCTAGGTATTCAAACGCCGTTTTCGCGGTGGCTTTATCACCCATAGCTAAAAACGCCATTGCTACTTGGTAGAAATCACGTACCCAAACAGCTTTGTATCCGGTATGCCCTTCAATTGCAGGTACGGTGTCACCCCATGGGTTTGACAGTGATGCAATCAATGCGCCCGCATGTGTTTTGTCTTCCTGCGCTTTTAACACTAAGGCACTGGCATACGCTAAACGACCATTATCGGCTGATTGCGAGCTTAGCGCTTCCAGATCAAGTGACGCTAAATAGCCTTGCCAATCTGCACCAAATTCAGTTAATAGCGCTTGGTAACCTTTTTGTTGGCTTGCGTTTGCTGCCGCAATACTTTCATCCAAGGTGTTACCAAATGACAGTGTTAAATCAAATTCTGCTTTGCTTGATGTACTACCAAGTAAGGCGTCAAGCGACACGTTGCCAGGTTTATCACCGGTTGTTGCATAGCTTGTGAACGTTTCGCCCGATTTCATTTGTGATATCAAATCAGATGTACCAACAAAACCTACACTCGCTTGTTCAAATGCGGTGTTACTTGAAAGTGTTAGATAATTGTCGCCATCAACCGCAACGAGTTTATCCTCTTTCACCATGGCTTTATCGCCAACACCGTTATTATTCACATACGGGTTAGCATGAACATAAAGTGATAATGCCTCGCCTTTAAGTGATTCTAAAACCACTTTTACAAATAACGTTTGGTTGTTGCTATCAGTAAAAATGTGCTTTTCAATTTTAAAGCGGCCTTGTTTGTCGGTATTCGTCAGCTTGTAAGCAAGTGACAAGGGTCTGCCTAGTTCGTCTTTTTGTAGGTAGTCAATTTGCCACTGGGTATCATCAAGTTCTGAAGCAATGAAGTTGTTGCCTTTAACAACAAATTGCATTTCTTTTAACTGTGCTTGATGAATTAAACCAAACATGGTTTCGGTAATAATCCCCTGCGCTAATGAAAACCACACTTTTGAAACGGCACCTGTTGCCGCCTTATCACTGTAACTGCCATCTAAATAGGCTTCGTAGCTAGTACCGATACCGGTTTTGCCTGAATAAGCCCAGAACGGTTTGCTACCTGGTGCGCCTGGGGCAGTTAAATTGTTTTGCGCTGTACTTGCTGAGTTAGTTTTTGCCACTTCAGCACCACAGCCTGTAATTGCAAGTGCTACTGCGCTTGCAAGCAATGATTGTTTAACAAATTTAGTTTTAAACATGGTTAATTGTTCACTTGTTGTCATTTACTTGTTATAGGTCACACGGGTTACCGCAAGGGCAGCAATCAAGTATGAAACGCCACCTAGAGAGAGTGCATAAATTGCTTCACCATCGAATACAAAGCGCACTAATGCGCCTAAAATGGTTGCTGCTAACATTTGCGGAATAACGATAAAAAAGTTGAAAATGCCCATATACACACCCATTTTATTGCTCGGCAAGGCGTTACTAAGCATGGCATATGGCAGAGATAAAACAGATGCCCAAACAAAGCCGATGGCTACCATGGCATAAATAAGATGATCGCTATTCGAAATAAAGGCAAAGCTCAACATACCGCCAGCGCCAAGCAATAAATTGATCATATGGCTCACTTTTAAGCCAAGCTTTTTCACCATTAGCGGAATAACAATTGCGGCAATTACTGAAAAGCCGTTGTAGGCTGCAAATAATACCCCTACCCAATCAGCACCATCGTTATACGCTTTTGTTGCAACGTCGCTGCTGCCAAAGTGAAAACTGGTTACGGCGGGAGTGGTGTAAATCCACATCGCAAAAAGGGCAAACCAACTAAAAAACTGTACAACGGCTAATTGTTTCATGGTGCTTGGCATGCTCATCATGTCAGACATCACCGTATAAAAACCGTTTTGCGTTTTACCACGAGTTTGCATACTGTTTGAAAGTAAAAAGAGCCCACCAAATACACTCAGCGCGCCGCCTAAGAATACGATATCTGTACCAAGCGATAACACATACACTGCCGCCAAAACTAACAAACCTAAGCCAAGTAATGCCACGCCAATGCGAGCAAACGGCAAGTGGCCTTGGTTTGAATATGCAAGCGTTACTTGTGGATCTTCATACTTCGCGAGCTCTTCAGGGCTATATTCTTTAGTAGTGACAATGGTCCAAAGTACCGCAACCAGTAATACCACAGCACCAAAATAGAATGAAAATGTTACTGATTCTGGAATAACACCAGCTTCTGCGGTATTACTAATACCAAACCAATTAGTCATCATCCAAGGCAGTGCCGATGCAACTACGGCGCCAACACCAATGAAAAAGCTCTGCATTGCATAACCCATACCGCGTTGCTTCTTCGGAAGGTTGTCACCTACAAGTGCACGAAACGGCTCCATCGTCACGTTGATAGCAGCATCCATAATCCATAACATGCCTGCCGCAATCCACAAGGTGGGCGAATTTGGCATAATACACAGTGCTAATGTTGTTGCCAGTGCACCGTATAAAAAGAAAGGCCTACGGCGACCTAATTTCCCCCAAGTGCGGTCACTAAAATAACCAACAATCGGCTGCACAATTAAACCTGTAAGCGGCGCGGCAATCCATAAAATAGGAATTTCATCGATATTTGCACCTAAGGTTTGGAAAATACGGCTCACATTGCCATTTTGCAGGGCAAAACCAAATTGAATGCCCATAAAACCAAAGCACATATTCCATATTTGCCAAAACGACAGCGTTGGTTTGTCTTGCACGGGTGTTGTCATAAATTACTCCACTACCACAACTACTGCGCCCTCGGGCACTAGTGTGAAGTTAGTTGTTTTATTATTAGTTTGAATTTTGTTATTGCCAGCAAAGCGCAACAGATTTGCTGGCTTCACATTATATGGCAATGTAACTGACTGCTCTTTATCGCCAAAATTAGCAAGTATCAGCAAAGTGTCATGCTCGCTTTTACGGATAAAGCCAATCACCTTATCTTTAGCCTCACCTAGCTCACTGGTGATATCAATCAGCGAACCTTGTTTAATGGCATCGCGCTTGGCCAAATTTAATAATGTTTTATAGAATTCGCGCAGCGCTTTTTGTTGGTCTGATAACAAGCCACCATCAAATTTGCCATTATTCACCCATTTTTGATGTTGAGGCACGCCAACATAATCAAAAATACTGGTACGTGTTGGGCTACCAAACCCGGCGTTTTCAGCGCCTGGCTCCCCTACTTCTTGACCAAAGTAAATTAAACTAGGTGATTGGCTGATAAGGTGCGAGACCACCATCGCCGGTTTGCCTTTATCCATATCGCCGACAAAATCAGGGCTCGCAATGCGCTGCTCATCATGATTTTCTAAAAAGTTAAGCATATGTGGCGCAATGTCTTTTACTTCGTGGTGAACAGGCATTAAGGTCGTTGCCGATTGCTTTCCTTGCATTACCCACTTTAACGTATCGTAAAAACCGACTTTGTCGTAGAGATAATCCATTTTACCTAAGTGGATATAATCACGATAAAGTGTTGGATTGTATACTTCTGCAATTAACGTGGCGTGCGGGTTTTTGCGCTTGATATGCGCATTTAAGTAGCTCCAAAATTCTACGGGTACCATTTCAGCCATATCATAGCGAAAGCCATCAACCCCTTTGTCTAACCAATAAAACGCGATATCGCGCATTTTGTGCCAACTGCTTGGTAGCTCTTTACTTTGCCAAAACGCGACAACATCTCGATAGCTCTTAGTTGCGTATTCACTTGGTAATGTCGCAAAATCATAACTGCCATCAGGTTTTACACCGTAGTTTACTTTTACTGTTTCGTACCAGTCATTAAAATTTGGCTGCGCCTCGCGTGAGCCATTACCTGTCCATTTCGCTGGGGTTTCATCAAACTTTCCATCAACTAATGGATGCGCATCACCGCCTAAAGGTGAATAATATTCAGGAAATTTAGGCAGTGAAAACGCTGCTCCAGGAATATAGTAAAAATCATTAAACTTGGAATAAGTAACGCTGGTATCGTCCTTTTCACCTAAACCAATCACACCTTTAGGTTTCGCGATAGACTCATAGCGGCGCGCAACGTGATTTGGCACAATATCAATAATTACTTTTAAACCTGCAGCATGGCTACGTTTGATCAGTGCTTCAAACTCTTCAATACGCTTGGCCGGATTATTTGCAAGATCTGGGTTAACTGAATAGTAATCTTTAATGGCATAAGGGGAACCCGCGCGTCCTTTTATCACATCGGGATCATCTAAACTGATACCAAACTGTGTGTAATCTTCAGCCATTGCATGATGAAGTACACCGGTATACCAAATATGACTAACACCCATATCTTTTATTTCATTAAGCGCTTTCGGGGTAAAATCAGCAAATTTTCCAACACCATTTTCAGCCTTGCTACCCCAGGGTTTATTGGTTGTATTTGTGTTGCCAAACAAACGGGTAAACACCTGATAAACAACTGGCTTTTGCACTTTGTTTTGTTCTTCTACAAGTTTAGATTGGGCACTGACACTATTTGACGCCACAATAAGCGCAAATAAGGCATACATCTTCTTTTTCATTTAATTACCAAATCGTTTTAAAAATTCATTATGGGTTGGCAGTTTTTCACTGGTGTGGGCAACCAAGGTTTTTAAGCTTTCAAGTAAATCTTTAATTTGTGCATCATTTAAGTTTTGCGCGAGTGGATGATATTGCGCTGGCGTAATACCTTGCCCTATCATCACTTGCTGCCAGGCCACTTCACTAAACAACTCGTCATCTTGTCTGAAAAACAATGCGTTATCAGCAAAAAGCTGTATTTTGTGGCGTAAGCTGTTTGGCACGTCCATATCATTACACTGACGCCAAAAAGCACTGTCTGTGCGCTCGGTTAATTTGTAATGCAAAATAATAAAATCGCGAATGCGTTCAAATTCAACCTGACTTTGACGATTAAACTCTGCTACAACGCCATCATTAATTCCCATTAACGGAAAATGCTTTACGAGGCGAGTTGCCGCAGTTTGAATTAGGTGAATACTGGTTGATTCAAGTGGCTCTAGAAAACCACTTGAAAGGCCTATCGCCACGACATTCTTATGCCATTGTTTTAAGCGACGGCCAGTGCGAAAGCGAATAAGCTTTGGCTCTGCAAGCGCCCTACCGGGTAAGTTATTTAGCAGTAATTGTTTTGCGTCATCATCCGAGAGATGATTGCTGGCGTAAACCAAACCATTACCAATGCGATTGGTTAGCGGAATTTGCCATTGCCAACCGGCATCATGAGCAATTGAACGTGTGTAGGGTTTAATTTCATTCTCATCATGTTCACACGGTACAGCCAAAGCACTATCACAGGGTAACCAATGGCGCCAATCTTCAAAGCCAACATTCAGGGTTTTATCAAGCAATAAACCGTGCAAACCAGAACAATCGACAAACAAATCACCTGTTACAAGCGCTTGGTTTTCGAGCGTGAGTGATTTAACAAAGCCATTGTTATGGTGAGTTTCGACACGGGTTACTTTGCCTTCAATGCGCTTTACCCCGAGCTGCTCTGCGTGATTTCGCAAAAACTCTGCGTATAAACTCGCGTCAAAATGATAGGCGTAGCTAGTCCCCGGTAATTTGGTATTTGGTAGATGCTGGAGCTTATCGAAGCGGTTGCGCTTTGCTGCTTGATAATTAATCGAGTAATCCCAAAAACTACTCGTATCACCCCGCTCTTTGGCTTTAAGCCAATAATTCAAAAAATTACAAAATGGAAAGTCCTTACCAAAACTACCAAACGCATGCATATAATGCTCGCCTTGTTGCCCCCAGTTTTCAAACTGAATGCCAAGCTTAATAGTTGCATTAGTTGCTTTGATAAAGGCTTTTTCATCAATGCCAATGGCGGCATTAAAAGGAATGATGGGAGGAATGGTTGCCTCGCCAACGCCAATTGTGGCGATGTCTTTTGACTCAACTAGCGTAATAGAAATCTGCTTGCCAAGTACTTTTGCAAGTAAGCTTGCAGTAAGCCAGCCAGCAGTACCTCCGCCGACGATGACAACATTGTTGATTTGATTTGTCATGGTAACCTCAGATAAAAACAAAGCCCTTTACAGGGCTTTGTTGCAACATTCAGGTTAGAACTGGTAGTTCACACCTAGCAAGAAAGTGCGACCATAATCTTGGTAATCACGTACTTGCAATGCGTTATCACCTGATAACGAGATAAACGGTTCTTCAGTAATGTTTTGCACTTGGAAAGTCACCGTCATGCCCTCTAGGCTCTTTAAGCCACTTTCAGAGAAGTCATAACCAATTTGTGCATCCCAAATCGTTTCGCCTTGAATATCAACTTGCTGTGAGTCAAAACCGCGGCCATAAACGTCACCTTTAAAGTCATCACGTTTACGCATGCTAGCACGCGCTTGGAAACCGTAATTTTCATAATAGAAAGTTAGGTTTTGAATGCTCTTAGATAAACCTGGAATTTCGTAATCATTGCCATCTTGGTCAACCATGTCTGAGCTATTAACAGTATGGCTTGCAATTAAACCAAAACCATCCAGTGCATCAGCAAAGTAGTTAAATGGTAATGTTACTGAGAACTCAGCACCTTTAACCGTGCCGTCGCCACCGTTTACTTTACCATTACCTGTACCATCTGGGTTAGCAGGTACTAGGCCTGTTGATGGATCTGCAACACCTGTCATGTCGATTGAATAGCTACCATCAAAGATCCAGTCTTTTAAATCTTTATGATAAAGCGCGATAGCAAAATAACCTTCTGAGCTAAAGTAGTTTTCATAGCTTAGGTCAAAATTAATTGCTTGATACGGTTCAAGTGACGGGTTACCGCCATTTACTACCCAGTTGCTACCATTTTCGTCTGGCTGCTGATTGTAAGTAGCATTAACCGAGGCATTCATTTCATCCATACGTGCACGTGAAATCGTCTTTGCAGCACCAAAACGTACCGACTGATCATCATCAATCGACAATGATAGGTTTAAGCTTGGTAATAGATGTGCGTAATCGTGTTCAATATGCGTTGGCGATGTAATAACTTTGCCGTCTTGTGTATTGAAAGCGTTACCTTGCGATTCTTGCTCAGTTTTAACATAGCGAAGACCTGCATTACCAGTTAACGGCATGCCTGCTACTTCAGTATCAATGTTTGCTTTAACAAAAGCACTGGTTAATTGCTCTTTAACCGTCCACGATTTAGTTGCGTGGCTTGGATCGGTTAAGCTTTCTGCCAGTAAATCGTAGTAACCATCTTCAACCATTGCGCGTGAGTTAAACGCAATCATGTCGCCCATACCGATGAAATCAAGGTTTGCAGTACCTAAACGGTACTCTTCTGGCACCATCATCATACCTGGGTTATCTAACGAGAAGCTTGATACTGTTAAGAAGTAACCTTCAGAGCGCTTGGTTTTCTCACGTTCACTGTAAGACAAACCAAATTCAACAGACGTTACATAATCGTTTTCAATTACTTTAGTTGCAGCAAGGCGAAGTGCATTTAGCTCATCGTCAACTTCAGGGGTATTTAAAAAGCCGTCTTGCAATTGGTTTTCATATTCAGTACCAACAACGCCGTATTTTTCATTAAGTGCAGAACTCCAACCCCAAGAAAGTGGGCCGCCAAGTTGAATTAAATTATAGTCACTATAATCCAGCTCATGGCTAAAGGTTGCGCCTGTATTTCCAGAGTTAAATGCGTAACCTAGGTTATCTGCAACACCACGTGCATCGCCACGACCTGTTCCGGCATAACTTTCCATACTCCAGATTTCACGCTCAACACTTGAGTGACTTGCATCGAACTCAAGTGACCAAGAATCATTTAAATCGTATTCTAAATTAAAACCAAATGATGTGAGTTCAGCGCTGCGATCTTCGTAGTCGTTACGTACTACAACACGCTGCCCTTCTGTAATCGCTGATGTAACAAAGCCTGTTGCTGGGTCTACCACTGCGTTATCCGCACTGATTGAACCCTGACCCCAAGCAAATGGCACTTCGATACCACGGAGAATTTTTTCATCTACAAAATCTACATATAAGCTATCAAATACCATACGTAGATTTTCGCTTGGTGCATATTCAATCACCGCCATAACTGAATCACGTTCTAAGGTAGATGAACGTACAAACGGCTTTGCACCACCTAAAATTGAATAGGTATTACCATCATCACCCGTGAATTCAGGGTAGCCCCAAGAGTTCCAACGCTTTTCTTGGTTTGGTGATGACATTGTATTAAATGCAACTGCCACACCTAGGGTGTTATCGGCAAATTGGTCGATGTAAGACAGTGTACCGCGAAAGCCATTATCGTCAGCATCTGGATTTAATTTTTCAAAGCCCGTTTGCTCATACATGGCGTTAACTTTGATAACGCGCTCATCCATTGATAGCGGTTTAATTGTTTGCAAATCAATAACGCCAGCAAGGCCCGATGCTTCTAAATCGGCACTCGGCGTTTTATAAACCGTTACCGCACTCATAATTTCTGATGGGTATAAATCTAATTCTGCACCGCGGTTATCGGTTATCGATACTTGTTCACGACCATTAAATGTTGTGCCAACATGGTCTTCACCAAAACCACGAATAGTAACGCGACTTGCGCGACCGTCTAAGCGCTGAGCGGCTAGACCAGGTAAGCGTGCAATTGATTCTGCAATTGAAGAGTCTGGTAATTTACCGATGTCTTCTGCTGATACTGATTCAACCACTTCTGGTGAAAAGCGCTTGGTGTTAATGGCTTTAACTAAACTTGCGCGAAAGCCTGTAACCTCAATAACCTCAACTTCTTTTTCTTGTTCTTTATCGTTGTTTTGGTTGTCTGCAGCATATAAGTTTGCAGAGCCTACACCTGCTGCGACCATTGCCAGCGTCAGCATACTTGGTTTGAAAATAGACATAAATTTTGTTCCCGATTGACTATTGCTAGTGCAAATCATGGTGCGAAATAACATCACTAAACGAATATAGCTTACTGACAGTATTTGTAGCAGTTGCACCAAATGAGTTCGCGTTTGTTGCCGACAGTGATAGTAACGCTATAAATTTAGCAACCACAACAAACTGCATACGTATTCAAATTTATGCAACGGCGCTTTTGGTTACAAATATTTTACATTTATATTTTGTTACACATTGATTAATAAGTCTTTTTTAAAAGCAGCATAAAACAAAACGTTAACTTAAAGAAAATGACATAAAATCATTACAAATACGGGCCAATTCAGTGCAAATTCAGCACAAAGTGAATATAACCTGCACTTAAAAGGTGCAACACAAAACCAATGATAAATTGGTATTACCAATTTAAACCTTTATTTTAGTGCATTTTAATAATAAATATTAAAATTGGTTATTTAGTGTGACCAATAAACATCGTTCCAAAGACTTCTCTTCTTAAAACTATTTTCACTGCATACGTATGTAGGCTTTTTACTCGCAGCCACTATATGACGTAAGCTGACCGTTATTCGCAGTAAACAGATACTGTGAAATGGCAACGCAAACGTAAAAAAGCATTTAGCATCAGATAGTAATGAGAAAACGATGTCGAAACTAACAGCGCAACTAAATTGGTGGAAAGGCGCGGTAATTTACCAAATCTACCCACGCAGCTTTCAAGACACTACAAATAATGGTGTTGGCGATTTACAGGGAATAATAAAGCGACTTGATTATATTAAAGCGCTTGGTGTTGACGCTGTATGGATTTCGCCGTTTTTTAAGTCGCCAATGAAAGATTTTGGTTACGACATTAGCGACTATCGCGATATCGACCCATTATTTGGCTCACTTGCTGATTTTGACGAACTCATCGCGCAAGCTCATCAACGCGATATTAAAATTGTGATTGACCAAGTATTGAGTCATACCTCAGATCAACACCCTTGGTTTATTGAGAGTCGTGAAAACAAAACAAACGATAAAGCCGATTGGTATGTATGGGCTGATGCCAATGAAGATGGTTCACCGCCAAATAACTGGTTATCAATTTTCGGCGGTTGTGCATGGCAATGGGAGCCGCGTCGCTGCCAATACTATTTGCATAACTTTTTAACCCAGCAGCCCGATTTAAACTTCCACAATGAAGATGTGCGCAATGCTGTATTAGATAACGTTGAGTTTTGGTTAGCTCGCGGTGTAGATGGCTTCCGCTTAGATGCTATTAACTTTTGTTATCACGACGCACAACTGCGTGATAACCCTGCAAAGCCAAAGCATTTAAGGCAAGGTCGTGGGTTTAGTGAAGATAATCCATACGCATTTCAGTATCACTATTACAATAATACCCAGCCCGAAAACCTGGCATTTATGCAGGCTATTCGCACGCTAATGAACAAATACCCAGGCGCTGTGACCCTTGGTGAAATTTCCTCTGAAGATTCACTTGCCACCATGAATGAGTACACAGCAGGTGGCGACAAACTGCACATGGGTTACAGTTTTGAGCTATTAACAAAAGACTACAGCCCAAGTTACATTCGAAACACAGTTGAAACCCTTGAATCGCAAATGACTGAAGGCTGGCCATGTTGGGCATTTAGCAATCACGATGTAGAGCGCGTTGCATCACGTTGGAGCAACAATGGTATTGTTAATCATGAGCAAGTAAAAATGCTACATGCGTTACTTGCAAGTTTGCGTGGCAGTGTGTGTTTGTACCAAGGTGAAGAGTTAGGTTTAGGTGAAGCTGAAATCACCTTTGAGCAATTACAAGACCCTTATGGCATTACCTTCTGGCCAAACTTTAAAGGTCGCGATGGCTGTCGTACGCCATTACCTTGGCAGCGTGAAAATGAATTCGGTGGTTTCTCAACTGTTGAACCTTGGTTACCGGTAGTTGACGCGCATAAAGATGTCGCGATTGACGCACAACAAGCTGACGAAACTTCTGCGCTAGTACATTGCCAACAATTTTTAGCTTGGCGCAAGCAACATGATGCGCTGCTTTTTGGTGACATTAAATTTACCCAAAGCGACGAACATATTTTAGGCTTTGAGCGCAGCTATAACGGCAAAACATTAGTCTGTTATTTCAACCTAAGCGAACAAAGCCAAACGGTTGACGTACAAGGTAAAGTAATTAAAGCAAACCACTATGAAAGCGCGACATTAAGTGGCTTTGGCTATGTGATATTTGCAAAAGAGGACGTGTAAAAGTTACTAACGCAGGGTAAATGGAATTACCATTTTAACTAATTGAAAGAATTACGTATTGTTCTTCCCATGTGAACGTAAGGCTAGCCCATCTGGGTTAGCCTTTTTTTTGAATTATGGATTAAGTACAAACTCATTTTTACGAATAAACAGTACATCACCACTTTGGTATTGCCCATTTAGAACATCAACAACATGTTTGCTAAACTCGCTACATGTCATGATATTGTTGTTAGGAATATTAAACTTATCCCTAAACTTAGTTTCAATTGCACCGGGTGCCATGCAGATCACTTCAAAGCCATCATTTGCCATGCTTTTGCTTAACGTAATCACACCTGCTTTTGAGCTGCAATACGATGACCAATCTTTATAAGCGTTAAACCCAGCAGTTGATGAAATATTAATTATCAGTGTGTTTTGATTATTTTTCAGCGCGTATTTACTTACCAAATAGGTACCAATTAAATTCACTGAAATATCTTGAATCCACTCAGCTGAATCGGATTCAAGTAATCGATTTGGGTGAATGCAGCCAGCATTATTAATGACAACGTCGAACGCTTTACCTTCAAAATAAGACGCCACTTCGCTATCTTGCGTGACATCCAATTGTTTGCGTGAGACTAAGGTAATATCAAAGGCATCGCTAAATTCGTTAGCAAAGCTTTGTGCCCAATCACCGCCACCGCCAGTAATTAAAATTGATTTTTTAGACGATATCTGGGTTTTCATGTTTATCCGACTTATCTATTAAGTTTCTGTATTGATCGTAAATACGCTCTTTTAAGTTTGAGCTACTTACACCAGCACCATATGGGAAATAAAATACTTTTACACCGAGATCGCGGAGGTAATCATATTTACCGCGCCAATCATCGCCTACCACAAAAATATCGATATTCAGATCTTTTATGCGCTGTGTATGCTCTAACGAGCGCTGTGGAATAACCACATCAGGGTGTTTTAGCGCTTCAACAATCGCAATACGTTCTTCAAAAGGTACCGCAGGTGGGTTTTTATAGCTACACACAAGCTCGTCGGTGCTTACCCCTACAATTAAGGTTTCGCCAAGTCCTCTGCCATATTCAATCATTTTCAAATGATTGCGGTGAAACAGATCAAAGGTACCTGATACGTAAACAATTTTACTCATAATATATTCTTTTAACTCGTGTTAATGTGAGATTAAATAATCACAAATACGCTCTGCCGATTTACCATCTAGCTTGCCCACGTATTCATCACATATTTGCTTTCTTATTGACTGTTTGATTTGCGGGTTTTTAACCGCATTTGCAACTACTTCGCTAAGAGCTTGATAACTCGCCGCCCTATCACAGAGTTCGTGAAACACTGTAATGCTTTCATCTATGCGCTTTTTAAAACGGAACGAAAATATACCGCGATAACCCCAACGTAATTTGTAGAAGTCACACCAGATAACGGGTTTATCTAACGCTGCAAATTCAAAGATAGCAGACGATGCATCCGACAGCATGACATCTGAAATCGCCATAAACTCCAACAGATTATACTCATCAACGCCAGCTAGATAGACATTTTCACTGGCCGCCCAAGATTCTAATATGGCTTTTTGTTTAGTGTAACGCGGCTTAGTTAGCGAGAAAAAGTGCGGCTTTAAAATAATGTTGTAGTCTGCAAAATCGTTGGCAAAATTTGCAGAAAATAGTTCTATTGAACTTGGATAAAATGTTGGCGCGTAGAGAATTGTCGGCTTATTTTCATCTAAACCAAGCGCGCTTAATGAGAGCTTAAGTGATGTGCGATTAATCGCAGGATCGAGCTTAGCATAACCGCTGTCTACAAAATTGCCGTTTGGAAACATGGCTTGAAGATTAGCTCGGCGCTTTTCACCTTCAACAAAGCGCACTGTGGTTGGGTTTTTCGATACATCGTAATAACAGCTTTTAGGGCCAACGCCGTGTTGCATCAATACCGTTTTGCTTGCGCTATGGAGTTGCTCTAAATCAGATACGGCGTTACCAAACACAATCCAATCGGCTTTTTGTGCGAGATAATGTGCTAACGCGTCTTGCCAATTGCCTACAATTTTGTAAGTTAACTGGGTGTCGTTTAAAGCATTTTCAACGATGCGGTTTAGGTCATTATCATCTGTTTTGTAAGCGACTAACTCAATATCTGTTTTATGCTGTTTTAATGCATCAATTACCGGTAAATACTGCGGTAAATAATACAGATGTTGAATATCAAAAATAACCTTCATTGAACTGCCTAAACGATTTATGTGACATTTTTATGATCTCACAAAAACTTAACATCAGGCAAAGTTTTTTAATTGAATTTCCAGTATTTGAGCTTTTTTCTTAGCTTAAAATTGCGAATAAAGTTAAGTGGCTTAGTTTTTTCAACAGTAAGTTCACCCAGTAATACTTTCTCAACCGCATCCAGTACTCGGCCACTCGATTGCCCATCGCGATACGGATGCAATTGCTTTATATACTCGCCAATCTGCTGAGTAAGGTCGTGTGGAGATTGCAATGCATATGACAGCTTTTCTTCAAGTAAATTAGGCTCAGTGAAATTAACCATATACGGTTTAGGATCAATATTGTTAAACGTTACGACCGGTTTATTTTGCACTAAAAACATTTGAATCACTGACGATGTATCGCACAACATCACATCTGCCTGTTTAAGCAGCGGCAATACGTTATCGGTTTCAACAAACTGTAAATGTTCGCTTTCAAGGGATTTATATTGCTCAACAATATGTTTTGGCATTTTAGGATGAAATTGCACTAGCCATTGCCACTTTCCCGTTGTGCTGAGTTTTTTAACTTGCTCGAACAAATGCGGTGCACACGTTAAATTGCGAGAAAACGTCGAGCACATTAACACCGTTTTCTTACTCTTATTGACTGTCGGCTCGGTTAGCGTGTCAGTAAATAATGGATCAAGCGTAGGCCAGCCTGTTTCGACCACATTAAAATAGCCATGTTGCTTGGCAAGCTGCTTGAACGGTTCGGTAGTATCTGGTCCTTGGGTGCAATATAAATCAAAGCATTGACGAATATTGAAATGGTCATTGTTACCGCGTCTATTTAACTTACCCGCGTTAAAACCATGGAACACCGCCACTTTAACGCCTGGGAAAAAGCGCGGTACCGTATTACCAGGAACAAATACCGCATCTGGATTAAATGCTTTTACCGCATCAACTGATTTAAGTACCTGCTCATCTTCTTTTAAATAGTTCGCATTAACTTCATTACCCCACAAGAACCAAGCAACCTCGCCACCGCGGCGCCAAATTTCTTGTTGTAACGGGCGTAAAATCGCATAACTGTAATTTTGAGAGATAAAGAAAAGGTATTTACGCATAAATAATCCGTTGTGTTAAAGGCGCAAACAGCGCCCCGTTTATTTTTATAGTAGAGCGAACTTAACCACAAAGAGAATAGATAACACCCAAACGCTAATGCTCACTTCTTCTGCACGATTGCACATTACTTTTACTGCTGTGTAAGCAATGAAACCTAATGCAATACCGTGCGCTATCGAAAACGTAAGCGGTGTCATTAATAATACAACGGCCACAGGCACGGCTTCTGTCATATCATCCCAATCAATCAGTTTTAAGTTTTGTAACATTAATACAGCAACATATAAAATTGCGCCAGCTGTGGCGTAAGCCGGCACCATCGCCGCAAGCGGTGCAAAGAACAGCATTAATAAAAAGCAGATACCAACAACAACGGCGGTTAAACCTGTTTTGCCGCCAACCGATACCCCAGCAACAGACTCAATATAAGAAGTCGTTGTTGATGTACCTAACGTTGCGCCCGCGATCGTTGCGCAACTATCTGCACTAAGAGCGCGGCCCATACGTGGAATATTGCCTTTTTCATCAGCAATACCGGCTTTTTGTGACACCGCAACAAGTGTGCCTGAGGTATCAAATAAGTCGACAAAAAGGAAAGCAAAAATCACACTAAGCATTGAAAGCTCTAATGCGCTGGCAAAGTCCAGTTCCATCCAGGTCGGTGCAAGTGATGGTGGCATTGAAACAATGCCGTTGTATTCAACTAAACCAAATGCTAACGCGATAGCGGTAACACCTAAAATACTAAACAGCACGCCACTTTTAATATCTCGGTATAAAAGCGCAGCGATAAAAAAGAAACTAATAATTGCAAGTAACGGGCCCGCTTGGGTTATATCACCAAGCTGTACCAAGGTTTCAGGGCTTGCCACAATAATACCCGAGTTTTTAAGGGCGATTAACGCTAAAAATGCACCAATACCGGTGGCAATTGCGCGCTTTAAAACAAGAGGAATGGCATTAATAATCCACTCACGCACTTTAAATAAACTTAACAGTAAAAAGATAATGCCAGAGAAAAACACCGCGGCAAGTGCGCTTTGCCAGCTGTAGCCCATACCTAGCACAACACCATATGTGAAAAATGCGTTAAGCCCCATGCCTGGTGCCAGTGCGATTGGGTAATTCGCCCAAAACCCCATAATAAAACAACCAATTGCTGCGGCTAAACAGGTGGCTACAAATGCTGCGCCTTGGTCTATGCCTGCTTCGGTTAACATTGCAGGGTTTACAAATACTATGTACACCATAGTGACAAATGTGGTGATGCCAGCGATCACTTCACGTTTAACCGTACTGCCCTGTTGGTTAATTTTAAAAAGTTGCTCAAACATGATTTCGTTACTGTGTCTTAAGGGGGCGATGATCATACCAGTGACACAGCAAAAATTAAATTTTTAAGTCATTTCGAAATGAAATTAAGTGAAAAAAACAAAAGCTTCTAAACTTAGGGTAATTCATCACGCTTAGATTTAGATAAACGTTCACCATGCGACATAATTTTAAAGGTACCAGATCAACGTCTGGTCACTCGTAATTTTATTTAAACACGTTTTAATCGGAACGTTTCTAACAATCATTGTAAAAAAGTTATTAGCCTTGCCTTAGGTTGATTAGCAATAAGGAAGCATATGCCCGACGAACATAAATCCATTGAAGTAGATTCATTAACTATAGAGGAAGTAGAACATCTGATTCTTTCTACATTACTTGCGATCAAAAAAGAACTGACACAAAAAGCACACACTATTGTAGAGCAAGATGCCGAACGTTTGTTTGCAACCTCAGTCACCATGTCAAAAGCCAAAAATGATGTTGGTGCTGCCAAATATATGCGTTTCGCAGCCCTGCAAGGTCATGTAAAAGCGCAGTTTTATTTAGGCATGATGTTCGCTAAAGGCGCCGGACTACCACAAAGCGTGTATCACGCATATACCTGGTTATACCTAGCTGAAAGCCAAGGCTCGATAGAAGCCGTAGAGGCAATTGGCAAGCTGCAGCCGCTACTCCAAGCAAAACAAATCACTGATGCCAAAAAGCAAGCCGCTGATTTATATGAGAATATTAATGACGCAATAATCCAATCTGAAAAAATTGTGTAAAAAATAACAAAAAGTGCTTGAAACAAAATACTGTATAAACTACTGTATAGATAATTTCACTGTATATTTAAACAGGTATCGTTATGTTACAAGCTCAACACCTTTCATCACAGCACGCAGTACAGGTTTCAACACAAGATACAGACAAGCTGAAAGTTATTAATGTGCAAGATGACATTCAAGAAACATTGGCACTTATTGAAATACTGCAAAAGCATACCTGCGAAAATAAATGGACACTGCTGCTTGCACCCGATGCGGTGCCAAGTAAAACCCTGTTAGAAAGTTTATCTATCGACCACAGCAAACTGCTTATTATTCGTCAGCGCCATCTTATTAACATTGAATACGTGGTTAATTCGGCGCTAAAAAATGGCAATTTTGGCGCAGTGGTATCGTGGACAAATATGCTTGATGAAGTAACGCTAAGTTCACTCTATGCAAACCAAACAGAGTTTAATGGCTATTTTTACCACTTTGCAGCCAGCAAAGGTGTGACGGCAAACCCTACTCTCTGCTAAAATGCTGGTTTTGAAAAACGAAATCTATTTATGTGTTACTGTGGAACAGCACAAGCATTTGAGCAATGTTGTGCACCCATCATCAATGGTGAAAAAAAAGCAGATAATGCAGAGCAGCTAATGCGCTCTCGCTATTCTGCATATTGTGTAAATAACTGTGAATATATTCATAACACCTATGCACTGGCTAAACGTGCCGAAAACAGTGTTAGAGAAATAAAGTTATTTGCTGAACTTGCTGATTTTATAAAACTTACGGTGAATAGTTTTAATGAGCAAGGCGATTCAGCCCAAGTGCATTTTAAAGCAGAGTATATTTGCGACGGCTACTACTGCCAGCTAGAAGAAGTATCAAACTTTATTGTTGAAGAAGATCAATGGCGCTATTTAGATGGCACCCTTACCCCTCATAACGAAACTAAGCTAGGCAGAAACGATACCTGTCCATGTGATAGTGGTAAAAAGTTTAAAAAGTGTCATGGTAGCTAAGTAAGCCTTATTCACTTTTTAAATGTATGTAGTATTAGCATAAGCAACATTGTCTTATCCTATCACTAAGATTAAGACGTTGACTGAAAGTTTTAATAGGGTGGCCCAATTAGATAGCGCCCCCTATTTCTCAACTCCCATCCACCAATACCAAAATACCCATTTTTTAGATACATTCAGATAATGCACATGGATGATAATAATTGAGTTTCGCGATAAGTTTTTATGCAGTTTTTTCCGCTTAACTTTTCTTCTTGGCTAAACCACGAACAAAACGCAAAACATATAGCCCACACATTAAGCCACTACCCGACCAACAAGCATTCACGTAACGCATTTTGAAAAAAGACATAAACCCGTCAAATATATATTTAATGGCAAGCACGCTATTAACTGCCGCTATTTATACAAAGATTAACGTTATGAAAGATTTAGTAAGTATTTAACAAAAGAGCCGTGTGAGCCGCTACGGCCAATTTTACTAAGCGACAGAAGCGAAGCTGTACTCTTGGCTCTTTTCAATACTTTGATAGAAATTGTCGATATCCATTTCGTTATTGTTAAGTCCCACTTGTTTAGCACTGTGTAACTTCTTTTGCACAGCAGGCGGGCAATTATCAACAACTAGGGGCGGAATGTAGTTTTTATCATTCTTACAAGTGAAAGGTTCAGGCTTTAAACATTCATTAAATTGAATCGCGATTAATCCTTGGTTTTCTAACAATGTACGATTGTGTTCGCCAAGCAAGCCGTTAAACGGTTCACTTGCTAATGGCTTTTTCGGGCCTGCTGCGACCTTTGCGTATGAAAAAACCGGATCAATAGTCGCCGACTTTTCGCTTTTTATTAGCTGAAATTGCGAAAACTCCGTCGCATCATTACTTAATAAAGAAAGTAAAAGTGCAAAATCAGAATGGCGCTGTTCTTTAACACTGTGAGAAAGTTGCTCTCCAAGTTGCGCTTCATGTGTGATGATTTGTTCGATTTGCATCTTTAATAGTCAATCTGATTAATAACAAAGCTGTTATCGACAAAATTAAAAAAAACTTTAGTTTTAACCTTTACTTAATTTTTTAGTTTGTTAATATTCGCCTCGTTCTCGTGGAGGGGTTCCCGAGCGGCCAAAGGGATCAGACTGTAAATCTGACGGCATTGCCTTCGATGGTTCGAATCCGTCCCCCTCCACCACTTCTCTTTTATTCCAAATTCCAAATTCCAAATTCCAAATTCCAAATTCCAAATTCCAAATTCCAAATTCCAAATTCCAAATTCCAAATTCCAAATTCCAAATTCCAAATTCCAAATTCCAAATTCCAAATTCCAAATTCCAAATTCCAAATTCCAAATTCCAAATTCCAAATTCCAAATTCCAAATTCCAAATTCCAAATTCCAAATTCCAAATTCCAAATTCCAAATTCCAAATTCCAAATTCCAAATTCCAAATTCCAAATTCCAAATTCCAAATTCCAAATTCCAAAAAGTGAAATGTTATCTGGTGCTAAGTCAAACTAATTATCTTATTGATACTCACTTAGCGATTAATTACATACCTATAATTTAAATTTTAACACGCAAAATACACTGACCTACTCGTTATCAAAAATGCGTGTATTCACAGCACATAATTTAGCGCTTGATTACGTTAACAAATAATCGAACGTCACTGCCTAACATAAATTATTCTTTTCCAACTAAACAAATTAACTTGTGTCGCTATGTGTCTCGAACATCAAATATGAATAACAAAAGTTCTTTTGGCGGTTACTTTGAGTGGTTTTGTATGAAATTTAGCTGTTATGATTGCATTTTGAGCGGTTGGCCGCTTTTTTATAAAAAGTGCTTTACAGTAAGATAAAGCTTCACTAATATTGCGCCTACTTCAGTGGAGGGGTTCCCGAGCGGCCAAAGGGATCAGACTGTAAATCTGACGGCATTGCCTTCGATGGTTCGAATCCGTCCCCCTCCACCACTTTCTCTCTGAAGCTCATCTAAATCTATTCAAGCTTAAATATATCCAATCTATATCCGTTTTCTTTAAGCCAGCTTTCAGCTTTTCGATAATCTGGATAGATGCTCTCAACCGTTTGCCAAAACCTACGGCTATGATCCATCACTTTTAAATGCGCTACCTCATGTGCAACAACATATTCAATTACCCATAATGGCGCACTTACTAGCTGCAAATTAAATTGTAATCGTCGTTTCGAATCACATGCGCCCCAACGACTGCGCACATGTTTAATGCTTACACTGTGAAATGACTCCTTGATTTGCTTTGCCAATCGCTGCGCCTTGGCGCTGCAATAATTAGTAAGTTTATTTTTTGCAAAATCAGCGATTAATGCCAGCTGCTTATCACTTACATTTTTTACCCGTCGCGATGTATTAATAGACAGTACCCCGTCAACTAATTCAACGTTACTTTTTACCTGCCCTTCAACAAATATTAAATTGATCTCTTCACCTAAAATAGTGAGTGTTTTTTGCGTTAATACCGACGCTGCATCAACACGTTTAATCTGCTTTTCTAAGTGTTTATTAATCCAACCTTGTTTTTGCATTAACCATTGTTCAATAAAGTCGTGTTTTAAATGCATAGGAGCATAAACAAACACTTCTTTTGCTTTAATTTTTATAGCGAGTGTTTTACGATTTTTACTACGTTTTAACTGATATTTGATCGACATTATTTTCTATTGTGGTTAACTTGCTATAGTTATAAGAATCTAGCGCTAATCTGTATATAAATGAGTCAAAACAGCGAAAATCCACTCAAAGATAAGTCCATTTTAATTATTGATGACCAGAAATCGTTCCAACAACTGCTTAAAGGTATGTTGATACAACTGGGTGCCAATAATGTCTCATTTTACGATTCCGGCGAAGCCGCGCTTAATAAAATTGACAAAGATTCTGTTGATATTGTGTTTATCGATTATAACCTTGGACAAGGCCGAAATGGTAAACAGTTTTTAGAAGAGCTTAAGTATTTAAACAAATTATCTCGCCACAGTATTTCCATTTTAGTTACAGGGGAAAGTACTCGCTCAGTTGTTTTGTCGGTACTTGAAATTGAGCCTGACGATTATTTAATTAAGCCGTTTTCAAGTGGCATGTTAAAAACACGCTTAAGTAAGCTCTCCAACAAAAAGAAGTTATTTTTTGACGCGAATCAGGCTATTGAAGACGGCCAACTAGAAGCCGCAGTGCAAATTTACTTAAAAATAGCCAAAGATAGGCCGCGTAATGCCCAATTTTGTTATAAACGTGTCTGTCAGATCTACTTTGACTTAGGGCAATACCAAAATGCCTTTGAATTACTTGGTAATATTTTAGCAACAGCACGGCCCACTTGGGCGCTAACTTATATGGCACAAACTTGCATGTTTTTAGCGCAATACGACAAAGCAATTCGTATTTGTGACGAATTACTCGGGCAAAACCGCTTTAATATCGACGCCTTAGACATTAAAGCCTTATGTTTAAACCATATTGATCAAGGGAAAGAATCACTTTTCCTTATCGAGCAAAGTTGTAATATTTCACCGCATTCATTTGCAAGGCAAAAAACCTTCGCTGAAATCGCACAAGCTAACAACGATCTTGAGGCGCTTATTAAAGCACACGGCACCCTGCTTGCCATGTCTAAAGGCACCGCATTTGCCCATATTGATTATCAGTTTAACTACATTCGTGCCATGTTCAGCCAACTCCATTTGGCTAACTCAAAAGAAGAAAAAGCTGACCTAAGTAATCAAATTAAAGGGAGTTTACGTCAAGCACAAAACGACCCTACCGTTACAGAGCAACATGCATTGTTTAAAGAGTTTAATACTTTTTGCGAAGCGCGATTAAGTGTCAGTGAAGGCGACTTTTTAGATGCGAAAAAAATGATAGCGCCTTATATTGCTGAACAATCATTAAGTAGCTCGGTATTGCCTGATTCTGTTATGGCACTATTTGATTTAGGTGAATTTGACGATGCCAACGCTCAGCTTGAAAAATACAAAGGACTGAACGAATGCGATGGGCAAACCCTTAAGCAATTACAAGAGCGTAACGAGTCGCTTGCAAATCATCAGACCGAGTTTGAGCAGCACAATGTACGTGGCATTGAGCTGTATAAACAAGGCGATTTTCAAAACGCTATTGAGCAATTTGAAATGGCACTTAAATACGCACCTATGAATACGGGGAGCGCACTTAACTTACTGCAAGCCCTATTACAGCTTTTGCCTCGAGCAAATCAAGCAGCCGATGTTATTTTGGAAAAATGTCGCAGTAATTTTCGCTTGGTCGAAGGTATGGCATTGCCGCGTCAACACGCTAAACGACTTGAAGATCTTAAGTTTGAATACAACAAGTTAGCTAAACTTTATTCACAATCAAATTAGCAAAACCTTAGCTAGGTGCTAGGCTTAAAGAATTCAATATCTGATATTTTTGATCTATGAGCAATGCACCAAAATGTAAATATGTATCGCCTGAAAACGAGCAATGTCGTGAGCTTGATATGGGTGGCGGCTATTGTTTTTGGCACGATCAAAAATACGATAAAAGTGGCTTAGCGTTAACTGAAAAATTAGAGCGCTATGCCAAACGCGGCGGTTTATTAAAAGGCTTACAGCTAAAACGAGCTGACCTTACCGGGCTTAATCTAGTCAATCACCACGGTGAAGATTTCGACCTATCGTACAGCAACTTTTATCGCGCAAATATGCAAAACGCGCATCTTTACAATACCTGTATTCGTGATGCCTCACTGATGAAAGCCGATTTACGTGACGCCAATTTGCATTGCGCCAAATTAGAGGGAACAAACCTACTTGGCATCAAACTAGTCGGCGCACGTATCGATAATATGAAGTTGGGCCACACCTTATTGCAAGAAAATCTTGCGCGAAAAGCTGAAAAGCAAAACGACAGTGACAAAGCACTGGATTATTTTGAACAATCTGAAGAGATCTATCGCGATCTTCGAAATGCCGCAGAGAATCAAGGACTGTTAGAGCTATCAGGCAAATTTAATCACAAAGTACTGATTATGCGCAGGCATCAATATCCCAAATTTTCAAGACATCGCATTGCCTCTAAGTTTTTCGATATTTTGTGCGGCTATGGCGAGCGCCCTGTAAACGTTATTTTCTTTTCGATGATGCTGATTCTGCTTTGCGCACTAGGTTACTTTACATTTGGCGTAAGCTTTAATGGCGACACAATTCAGTTCAGTTCAACGCAAAACACGCAAGAAAATTTAATGGCGCTGGTTAACAGCCTCTACTTTAGCGTAGTGACCTTTACAACCTTAGGATACGGTGACATAACGCCCCTTGGCTATTCCCGATTTATCGCCGCTGTCGAAGCTTTTTGCGGTAGCTTCTCTCTAGCCCTGTTCGTGGTAGTTTTCGTTAAGAAAATGACGCGTTAGCGTGAACACCCTTAACGAAAACTCAAACCATTAACTCGAGTATTAACGTCATATTCGTTTTGCTAATTAATGTTGCCAATAATAAACAACATCATGAATACCATTGAAAGTAATCGAAAAAAGAACAACTGCCCTTTTAAACTGCGTACCTGTTTAGACGTTTTAAAAACTTTCAACTCTAATGCTTTACAATATTCACGACTAATCATAATAGAACCCTCATAGTAGTATCGGTGTTATACCAACATACCTGTTTGGCACACTTAGTTAGATTATGCATAATCGTTACCAAGTTTTAATGTGCCTTCGCGTTCCTTTTTACCCTCGCTCCTAACTTGCTATCGACCTATCAGATAAAACTTTAAACGATATTTACCGTTAACCTTGCTGTTAGCGACTTACTATCAAAAAAGTAGGTCATAAGTCGCCTGTTCGAGTTAAAGTCTAGTTATCTTTTGTGCGCTTTTTCTATCTAGCGTTCATTACGTTGAAAACGCGCATACAGACCAGAATATCGCGATACTGTGCGTGCCATGGCGCGCTCTAAGCCACCCTCTAACGATACCAACTCAAACGATTCTTTCGCACGCGTAATGCCGGTGTATACCAACTGTCGATTAAGTACCGGTGAATTAACTGGTAGTAACATAGCAACATGTTTAAATTCAGAGCCTTGCGATTTATGAATTGTCATTGCATAAACAGTATCAAATTGCGGTAAACGGGTTGTTGAAATCACGCGTTCAGCACCTTGGTCGTCAATAAAGCTCGCCATCAATCGACCGTTTTCGTCTTCGATAATAATGCCAATATCACCGTTAAATAAATTAAGCTGGTAATTGTTTTCGCTGATCATAATTGGCATACCAATATAAAAATTACCGGTGCGTTTAATTAACTGCTGCTGGCTAAGCTGTTTTTCGATTTTCATATTGAGCTCGTTGGTACCATACGGCCCAACACGCGTTGCACACAGGACTTGGTAGTTTGCAAACGCTAAATGAATGTCGCGAATGCTATCGCCATTGCGTATTGCTTTTAGGTAAACACTGTAGTGCTCGGCTGCGCGGTCAATAAATCCCTTAAAATCAGTTTCAAGCGAACTAAACATCAAATCTGCGCTGTTTGAGTGATATACCTCATTCAGAGCATTCAAATCATTGCTATTAACCGCTTTTGCCAATCGCCCTATGCCGCTGTCGGTTTTAAAACGGTGGCTAACTTGCAAATAAGCAAGGTTATCATTGAGCTCATAACAAGTTGGTTTTGCCGCATTCATTGGCATATTAAGTAGCTGCGCAAGGGCTTTTGCCGTCTCTGGTGTGTAATTATGATCGACACCTAACGTTAATGGGCGACATAAATCTGACAGTACATTACCCGTATCAACCGACGATAGTTGGTCTTTATCACCTAATAAAATAACCCGCGCATGACTTGGTAATGCATCAAATAGTTTAGCTAACATGGCTAAATCAACCATCGAGGCTTCATCTAAAATCACTAAGTCCACGTCGAGCGGGTTTTGTCGATTGTGGCGAAACTTGTTAGATAAATGGATCACCCCCAACAAACGGTGCAAGGTTTGCGCTGTGTCTGGAATATGCTTTGCAATTTGCGAATCAATATTCAAGTGTTGCTTTGCACCGGCAATCGATTCACTCAATCTCGCCGCCGCTTTGCCCGTTGGTGCAACAAGTTGCACTTTTAGCGGCACCTTGCTGTAGAGCGACTGTAGAATTGCCAACAATTTAGTCACTGTGGTGGTTTTACCTGTGCCCGGTCCACCAGAAATAATACAAAAACGTTTTAAGCAGGCTACGGCGCAGGCCACTTTTTGCCAATCAAGGGCCCCTGAGTTTTTAAAATAATGCGACAGCAAATTACCCAACTCAGTTAAATCAAAGTTAGTGGAAAGTACATTTCTCGCCTTTACCGCCTCTACAAATTCACGCTCATAATCATCATAGCGAGCAAAATACAGGTGTTTTGCAAACAAACGAAGTGGCTGTTGCTCCCCTACGCTTTGGTGTGCCTGCAAAAGTGCACAAAAGTCATCATCACTTGTAAATGGCGACTGCTTTTTACCATATTCAGTGAGAGCAAGATTAAACGGGTCGTCTTTATCAATGCTTTCAAGCGGTAAACATGAGTGCTGAGAGCGCACCGCACGGCTTAATAACAGTACTAGGTAAAATATTTTAGAATCGCTATCTGGTACTAATATGCTCGCCAGATTAAGGTCAAACTGATCGATTTTGTCATATTCAATAAGTAGTTCACGCATTGAATGTCCCCTTATCAAATAAGCTATCTAATGCAAGCACTTGCTCAACATCGGGTGCTTTGTAATACACGCCATTACCCGTTGGCATACCGCGCATAAATAAGTAAAGGCTGCCCCCTAAATGGGTGTGAATGTCGTAATTAGCAATGCGTTGTTTTAACAAACGGTGTAACGCTACCGTGTAGAGTAAATATTGCAAATGGTAGTGATGTGAACTCATCACCGTTTCCATATTGTCTTGATTGTAGTCCTCACCGCTATCACCTAAATAATTCGACTTATAATCGAGCACATAGTAACGGCCATCAAAACAAAAGATTAAATCGATAAAACCTTTCAGCATGCCGCTTATGGTAGCGCTTGTAAGCGGTGTAAAATGGTCGCGACTCTGTGTGAATAAAATATCGTTAAGTTTGCGGGTCACTAATTCGTTTACTGGCAGCATAAACTCCATTTCGATTAGGCACTGCGTCATATCTAGCTGTTCCATCGATATGGCAAGTGGCGCTAGTGGCTTAGCTAATAACTGTTTAATCCAGTTTTCAACAACCTCCTGCCAACCATCATCTATTTGATATGCGAGTAACTGCTTTTCCACAACATCTGCAAGCGGTTCTTTTTGCTCGAAAACTGGCTGTTCAGCAGCGTTAAAATCAATTTCTTCCATAATGGCGTGTAAGCAACTACCGGCATTGGCGCCTTTTGGAAAACTAAACTCATTTTGTACGATTGCAGTAGTGCTCTCCTGCCAATCGAGTAAATGCATTTCATCATTGGCACCTTGCTTGTAATCAAACGAACTACTATCGCCATGAGACGATTTAGTTAATGATGAAAAACTCGAAAGTCGCCATTTGTTTGGTACGCTTTTCGTTTTTTGCTTAACCAATAATTGATCAAACGTGGTGGCTGCTTGAGGTAACACTACGGGCGACTCTGGTGCACTATAAAGTGACGCGCTTAAACCACTATGGCTCTCGCAAAATCCGCGCAATTGGTTATACCAGTCATGCCCCGTATCAATATCATCTTTATCAAGTAACAAATGCCCTAAAGGCGTTTTTGCAATACCTGGGGTTTTACTGCGGCCATCTTTACAGTTGTATAAGCCCACCACTAAATAATGTACTGCGCGCGTTAGCGCAACATATAAAAGGCGTAAGTCCTCAGCAAGACTTTCTTTATTGGCCAGCGCTTTCGCGTCATCGTCGGGCGCTAAATCATAAATAAGTGTGCCATCGTCTTTATGATAAACCGCATCGTTATTTTCTCTAAAGCTTGCAACAAACGGCATATACACAACAGGGTATTCCAGCCCTTTTGAGCCGTGCATGGTTACAATGTTCACCAGTTGTTGGTCGGTTTCTAGACGCAGTTGCGAACCTTCGGCCGCGAATTTAGTAATTTGGTCATAGAGCCAATGCAGTAAACGATGATAACTGTTCAGCGCCAGCTGTTTTTGCTGTAATAATTCACCTAAATGCCGAATATCCGTTAGCAAGCGCGGTACATCCCAGCCTTTTTGCTGCCAACGACTCGGAAGCGCATTTAACTCGACCAATGATTCAATCACCGCCATTACACCTTTTTGTTGTAACAACAATTTTAGCTCGGCAAAGTGTTCTAAGGTTTCTTCCCACGCATTGGTATTTTGCGTTAATGCATGCACTTGTGAATAATTTAGCGCAAACAACGGTCCCACTAAAACGCCGCGAAAAATCGCTTCATTGTAGGGGGTAATAAGCGCAGAAAGAAAGGTCAATAAATGACTGGCGAGTGGCGTTTCAAACACACTATCGCGCGATAAAAACACACTGGCAACGCCACATTTATAAAGAGCGCTTTTAATTGAATTTGCTTGGTTGCGATCCCTGACGAGTACCGCGATATCGCTTGCTTTTAACGCGTCACCTTCCAATTTGGCACGTCCCGCTGCGGCATCAATTAATAGCTCGGCAATTTGCGAGGCGCAAATGTTAGCAAGGTGATTATCCCCTTGTCCTTTAGCCACAGTGTCATCAAGTTCATCGAAGACACAAAAATGAATACCTGACTTACTTTCTTCATTAACAAATAATCCCGATTCGCTGCTTTTACCAAACGCGTTTACTTTGCTAAATGGAATGTCTTTATTAAAAATAAAACTATCGTCTTTGTTAGCGAAAATACTGTTTACACCATCAACAATTTGCTGCGATGAGCGATAGTTAGTATCCAGTGTGTAATGACTTTCTAACGGTACTTGGCGCTTGGCGTCAATGTAGGTAAAAATATCAGCGCCACGAAACCCATAAATAGCTTGCTTAGGATCGCCAATCATAATCAATGCGTTGTCGTTACGCGATACGCTTTTATTGTTTAAATAAATATTGGCGAATATACCGTATTGAATAGGATCGGTATCTTGGAATTCATCGATTAGTGCAACAGGGTACTGGCTTAAAATTGCATTCGCCAGCTCACCACTTGTGTTAGTTTCAAGCGCTAAACTTAAATTTTGTAATAAATCATCCGGATTAATCAGCTGATGCTTTTGTTTTTCACTGAGTAACCAATCAACGAGGTAGTGATACGCACTAATTAAAATCGACACTGGCAATGCTGCTTCGGCCTGTGCTTTTAGCGTTGCCGCTTCATCAAATAAGGCTGCAAGTTGATGGCTAACCGGTGTTTTATCTTTTAAATAATTGCCTTTATCCGCAAATGCTTGCTCACCCCAGATTTCAAACGAACGTTTTGATGCGCCTTCAAAAATCACCTCATCACTTTGGCAATAGGCGTTTAATAATGCTAAGTTTTTGCTGCTCGCAATGGGCTTTGATTTTTTAAACGGCGTGTTTTCAATAAAGCCGATAAACTCTTGCGCTAAGATCTGCTGTTTAAGCG
The DNA here is from genome assembly GCF_057367955.1 of Pseudoalteromonas sp. NS-SX12. NCBI lineage: Bacteria > Pseudomonadati > Pseudomonadota > Gammaproteobacteria > Alteromonadales > Pseudoalteromonadaceae > Pseudoalteromonas > Pseudoalteromonas sp. NS-SX12. The sequence continues at coordinate 2,662,312 of NZ_CM170634.1, forward strand.
TACTTGTAGTCTCATAAAGGGCATTTTGTAACGAAAGCGCTTGCTCAAAGGTATAATGCGGCGTAATTTCAACGCCTGTGCGGCTCAATAATCCAAATAAATTTTTAAGCAATACATTCGGTGAAGAAAAACAGCTGGTTACCGCCGCGTAGCATTGCTTTTCAAGTGGAAAAACAAACTGACGCCAAAAATCTTTAATCGCGGTCTCAAGCAATTCACTCTGATCCATAATAAATTGCAAATTAAACGCCATTCCTGATTCAAAGGCATGTTGTTTAAGCATACGTTGACAAAAACCATGAATCGTAAAAATGGCGGCATCATCAAGCGATTTAACTGCGCTGTCGATTTGATAAAACGCACTGTGGCTATCATCTATTTGGCTTACTAACTCGTTAACTACCTGATCATTGGTTTCTTTACCCAGCAGTGTGTCACGCAAGGTAATTAAACGCTGCCTTACCCTGTCTTTAATTTCCGCGGTGGCCGCTTCGGTAAACGTTACAACTAAAATCTGTTCAATACTGAGCGGCGTTGTACGTTTGCCCTGTTGGGTAAAGCCAAGTAGTAACCGTAAATATAGTGCTGTGATGGTATACGTTTTACCGGTACCCGCGCTTGCCTCAATTAAGTTTGCGCCGCACAGCGGCATCGCCATAGGTTTAAGATTTTGCATATTTATGCTCCGTAATAATGGCGTCTATCGGTGCAAGATAGGTTTCGGTTAATTCAATAAACTCGTCAGCGACACTTTCTAGGGAGGTAAAATCAAGTGCAATATACGGGTCGCTCAATTCGTTTTGACCAACAAACGAAGCACCTGAGAATGTGTTTTCTGCCGCGGCAAAATCGCGTTTTTGCAAATAGCTAAATCCAGTCGTCGCAAACAGTGGCAACGGCCGAGTAAACATACAGAGATATAGCTCGCCCCATTTTTCAAGCTGACTTAATGCCTCGTCTTGGTTCAGTTGCTGGTATTCAATATAGCCATCAAGGGATAAAAACACGGTGCTATTTACGTCACCACTGGTTGAGCCCGCTAGGTGATATAAATACCCAGCAATTTTATCTTTTGCTTTTAATTTAGCTGTAGGACGATACAAATATTGCGTCGCTAACGATACAGGTTTTAATGCACCACTTATTCTCAGCATTGATAGTGACAAATCAACACGTGTTGGCTCAATGGGTGTTTCATCACCTGTAATAATCTGATGGCGCTTTAACTCCATCAACAAAGGCTCTGCAGTATTCACCATGTTATCAAACGCCAACTCGGCACCCGCTCCTTGCGGTAAATCGCCCCTTGCAATAATTGCCGCTAAATTAGGGGCATTACTGAGATAATCGCGCTCGATAATTTCTTGCAAGTAGCGGTAACGCGTTAAACCGTCTAAGGCAAAGGTTTCGTCATCTTGATTATTAAATTGATAGTCACCTAATCGTGCACCAATGGTGGAGCGATAAAACGATTGCTGTGGTGCAAATAATTGCTGAATAAACAGCGATAAATCAACCTGTGTGTCGATATCTGCAACTAACGGTTCGTTTTGACCCGTTGCTAGCGCTTGTTTTGGTAACCAAATCGGATTATAGCTTTGCAGGTGCGATTGTTGATAATACGCAGGATTAAACGGCTGCAAGTAGTGGCTCACCGTTAACGATTCAATTAGTTCACCCTTATCGTGCTCAAACACACGGGATAAATAGTCTGTTAATTCACTGACTAAAACACTCGGTAAACGCTCCGAATTATCCACACACGAATTACCGATATAGCTTAAATACACATGTTCACGGGCACTTAAAATTGCTTCTAAAAACAAGTAACGGTCGTCCATTTTACGTGAACGGTCACCTTTTTGTGGTTTGCTGTGCTGAAGTAAATCAAACCCCAGTGGCTGCACAGTGCGCGGATAATCGCCATCATTTAACCCTAAAATACACACCACTTTAAAGGGCACAGCACGCATAGGCATTAAAGTACAAAAATTTACCTGGCCCATAAAAAAGCGCTGGCCAACCCCTTTTTGCATCAGTTGCTGCTTGAGAATATGCACCATTAACACTTGCGATACCGCACCAGTATGATCATTGTTTTCAAAGTGCTGTAAAACGTGTTCGAGTGCCTTTTGTACAAAGCCTAAGTCGTTATTTTGGCTTATATCACTTGCGTAAAAGCGCATTGTAAGTTGTTGCAACTGCTTTACTTTTTCAGCTAAGTTGCCACTGGATTTTAGCTCTTTTTGTGTTTGTTCAAGTGCATCAAAAAAGCGAATTAATTTAGCCAGCGTTTCAACCGCCATACCTTCAACCTGATCGGCTGCAAATAACTGGTTAAATTCGGTGTTTTCGTCTTTGCTAGCAAACCCCAGTATTAAGCGCGATAACCCCTGTCGCCAACTGTTAATGGCAATTTTCGGTTGGTTAAATTCGCCCTTATGTTCGCCATCAATGCCCCAGCGAATATTAACCTGCTCTAACCAATAACCAATTTGATTGAGTTCTTCGCTCGAAATTTCAAACTTTGCTGAAATTTCGTCAACTTGTAATAAGTCCAAAATATCAGATACATAAAAACGGCATGCGCCTAAATCGGCAAGTTTGATAAAGCTGTTTACGATTGGTTTTTCTTGCTCAACACCTAAGTCAGAAATCGCAAATGGAATGTAACGGTTGTCTTTTGCACTGCCAAATACCGCTTCAATATATGGGCTGTACTGGCCCGAATCGGGCATCATCACAATAATATCGCGCGGTGATAAGCTATCGTCAGCACTAAATAAGTTCAACAAATGGTCGTGCAGCGCTTCTACTTCTCTAAGTGCATTATGGCAGCGCGCAAACTGAAATGACGAATAGCCTTTGTTTTCACTATAAGTTAACTTGCCCTCATCTGATACAAACCAAGTTGGGTCACTAGCAAGCGGCACGCCTTTAAACGCTAATTCAAAAATTTCCTGTTGTAATTGACCCAGTAAATTCTCATCAAACGCCTCAATAAATATATCCGTCCACTGTGCATCTAATTCCACCAGCTGCTCTAAATATTCGCGCCCTAGTTTACCCCATGATGCCAAAAGTGGATTACCTACAATGTAATAATCCTCGCCTTCGGCATCAATATTTGGTTTAACGTCATAATTGGCAATAATTTTCGCTTTGGTTTTTTCATCAACTACATCGCCCCAGTAGTGTTTACTTGGGTTACATAAATAAATGTACACATCAATATGCTCGGCTAATGCCTGAAACACTTCAAGTTGCTGACTGGGAATGGCAGACAAGCCAAATATGTATAAATTTTGATGAGATAAATTAATTGCATTTTGGTTTAGAGATGCAATTAAATCTTGATGCAAATTCGCACGATGATATGGGTTTTGCCCAAGTGTTTGCGTATGTTCAAGTAGTTTTCGCCATAATATGGGCTGCCACGGTGCAATTGATATATCGACATCGGCAAGTTCGTCGTCACCCTGCTGCCAGCTCTCTAGCCAAGCTGGTCGATACATTAAATATTGGTCAAACGCATCGGCAATTTTTTCGCACAAACTAAATAATCGCGTATCGTTATCGAGCGCAGTTTGCGTATCCACCAAGTACTGTTTTAACAGTGCAAATTCCGCTTGTTCTAAACAATTAGGCAAAATATTAAATAGCTTCCACGCCATATTATTTTTGTTAAATGAGGATTCTTGTGGCACATCTGACAACAAGCTTTGATACAAACGCCAAATATAACTTGAAGGCAACACATAATCGATTTGCCCAGTGACACCATGTTGCTCGGCAATCAACACCTTTAGCCACTGCGCCATACCGGGTGATTGCACCAATACTTGTTCTTTATTAAAAATGCTCGGATTGGGGCTGTGCATCAGCGACTGAGATAAGTGAAGCTGAAGCGCTTCCATACGGTTTGATTGAATAATATGCAGCATTTTAAGAACAAACTAACTAATTGGTTTACCTTATATTAATTTAAATAAATGCGGCTGACTATGAAAGAGTAAAAAGCTAACGTGACACGCTTGTTTTTTGTTAGACTAGTGCGCACTAATCTCAGATGTGGATAACAAGGTGAACAATGAAAGTTATCAGTTTTAATATAAACGGCTTACGTGCTCGTTTGCATCAACTACAAGCGGTTATCGACAAGCATCAGCCTGACGTAATTGGCCTTCAAGAAATTAAAGTACATGATGAAGCTTTCCCTATCGAAGATGTTGAAGCGATGGGATATCACGTTGCATTTCATGGTCAAAAAGCCCATTACGGCGTGGCGGTTCTTACTAAACAAGCGCCAATCGCAATTGAAAAAGGCTTTCCGACCGATACTGAAGAATCGCAAAAACGCATGATTATTGCGACAGTAGCAGATAAAAACGGTAATCCGGTTAAAATTTTAAACGGCTACTTCCCGCAGGGTGACAACATTGCCCACGAAACTAAATTCCCATACAAACGTCAGTTCTATCTCGATTTAATGACTTATTTAGCAAGTCATGATCCTGAAGAGCAAATTATCGTAATGGGTGATATTAATATTTCACCGCTCGATTTAGATATCGGTATTGGTGAGCCTAATCGTAAACGCTGGCTAAAAACTGGTAAATGTTCATTCCAACCAGAAGAACGCGAATGGCTTGCTCGCCTGCTCGATTGGGGATTTGTTGATACCTTCAGAGCATTAACGCCAGACGCCACAGAAAAGTACTCGTGGTTTGACTACCGTTCTAAAGGGTTTGATGATAACCGCGGTCTGCGTATTGATGTTGTACTAGCAACCAAAGCGCTTGCAGCAAAGTGCATCGAATCAGATATTGATTACGAGCTGCGCGGCATTGAAAAGCCATCAGATCACGCGCCAATTTGGGCAACATTTGATATTTAACCGAGTCAATTGGTAGGTAACCCTGTGCAATTTGATTTAGCTGAATTAACCTGTTTGTTGTTATTTGCAATTGCAGTGATTAAATCACTGAATGCGACCACGCGTCATATTCTTTTATCAAATCAAGTTGTGCAGCGAAGCGTGCTCGCCATCAGCCTAATGTTAGTTGGCTTTTGGTCACTCAAGGCTGGGCTTTATCCCGGTCTTGATATTCACGTTTTAGCGCTGACTGGTGTAACGTTAACGCTTGGTCCTCGCCTTGCAATTCTCACTGCAGCGCTTAGCCATAGTTTACAGTTAGGCCTTGGTTTAGTACCGTTTGAGCAAATTGGCAGCTATGCCCTATTTACCTCGCTTTTGCCTATTTTGTTTAGCTACGCACTGTTTTTATTGTGCTACCAATACATTACCCGCCATTTATTTGTTTATATCTTTGTTAATAGCTTTTTAGGCGCTGGCCTTACCGCCGTGTTTCATATTGGCTTAATGACAGGCTATCATTATTTTTCTGGCCACTATGATTGGCAAACATTACTTGATAATTACACTTTTTTAGCAAGCCTCATCTGGTTTCCAGAAGCCACCATCAACGGCATGGCAATGACGGTGTTAATTATTTATCGCCCTCATTGGGTAAGAACCTTTTACGACAACGAGTATTTAGCGCGCTAAACCACATATTTTGAAAGAGCCGAGTTTATGGTGCACTAATCTCGTATCTGCTGGTGGTTTAAGGTTATAATCATGCGATTATTTATCGTGTAACCAGATTTAAATGTCTCAACTTTATTTTTGCCCTATGTGCCAGACGCCACTTGCCGATGACACACATCGTTTAATTTGCGCCAATAACCACAGTTTTGATAAAGCCAAAGAAGGTTATATCAACCTGCTGCCCGTGCAAAACAAAAAAAGTAAAGATCCGGGCGATAACAAAGAAATGGTTATGGCACGACGCGCGTTTTTAGCCCGTTGTCACTATAATTTTTTACGCGATGCGATTTGCCAACAGATTGAAGCACTGGCGAATAACAGCACGTTGCTAGATGTTGGTTGTGGCGAAGGTTTTTATACCCACAAATTTGATGAATGTGAGAATGTCGCAACGACTTACGGGCTCGACATTTCAAAACCTGCGGTTAAATATGCTGCTAAGCGCTTTAAAAATTGCCATTTTAGTGTTGCTTCATCGTCGAATGCACCATTTAACGATGCAGCGTTTGATATTGTAACCAGTGTATTTTCACCACTGTTTAGCGATGAATTAAATCGTCTTGTAAACGACAACGGTACGCTAATTGTTGCAAGCCCAGGTGATAACCACTTAACTGAGTTAAAATCGATTATTTATAACGAAGTAAGACCACATCAAGCAGTTGAAGCGCCGGCTGGCTTTAACCTTCAAAGCCATACGTTACATACCCAAGTAGTTAGTTTAGAGCTCGATGCGTTAACTGAATTAATTAAAATGACACCATTTGCGTGGAAATTTCGCCCAGAGCATTGGCACTCTCTCAGAGAGAAAACACCTTTTACAGTAACCCTGTCGTTTTATGTAAGTGTGTTTAACAAAGGCAATGCTTAATCTCACAAAGCATTGCGCGAATACAAAAAAGTATCAGCTAAAGCCCTGATACTTTTTGGTTATCGCAGGGTATTTAAAAAAGATCGCGTTTAAACGCATTATCCATTTTGTCGTACACCTCTTTAAGCAGATATGCCAAATCGCCGTAACGCGGTTTGCTAATTGATACTGGCGGCTCGACCCCGTGCTCAGTCATTTTGCCGTAAACCTCGCGAAACCACACCGCTTCTTGGGGCGGTAGCAACGTATTGGCACGCTTGCCCAACCAATACAAACCTTGCACTGGCATTGACAACAAAAATAAAGAAAAGGTTAACGCTTGCGGTAAATATTCAAGACTTAAAAAGTTTACCTGCACAAACACACTTAACACCGCAAGCAAAGGCACAACTTTAATGGCAAGCTTAGTTGCCTTTATGACACGAAACTCCAAAAATACAGCGCCTAATTTAGGCTCCAACGGCCATGTTTTGCTGTAGTGATGCCCATCAGAAATTTGCGCTAACATCGATTTTTGCATTACCACCTCGAAATTGCATTGAGTTTCTAGAATTACCTAACGAAAAAGTAAATTTTAGGGTAAAATTGCAACTAATAAAGTCAAGTATACCATAGTCTGAAATGACTGCCGAAAAATCTATTTAAGGAAACTATTAACTATGTCGCACAATGTGCTCGTATTAAATTGTGGAAGTTCAAGTTTAAAATTTGCCATTATCGATGCCACAACCGGCGCAGCAAGCCTAACCGGCTTAGCCGAGTGTTTATCACTTGATAATGCATCGCTAAGTTACAAACTTAACGGTGAAAAGCATAAAATCGAATTACCAAAAGGGGCACAGCACGACACTGCCATTGCAGAAATCGTTAATCTAATTAAACAGCAAAACTTAAGTAGCAGCTTAATTGCGGTAGGCCATCGCGTCGTTCATGGCGGCGAAGCATTTACCGGCTCAGTAATCATTGATAGCGCTGTATTAAATAGCATCGAAAGCAATGTTGCCCTCGCACCACTTCACAACCCAGCTAATTTAATGGGTATTCGCGCGGCACAAGCGGCATTTGCAAACCTACCGCAAGTTGCAGTATTTGATACAGCATTCCACCAAACAATGGAAAAGCAAGCGTACTTATATGCGCTACCGCTTTCGCTATACAAAGAGCACGGGGTGCGCCGTTACGGCTTCCACGGCACGAGCCACTTCTTTGTTGCTAATGAAGCTGCTAAATTAATTGATAAGCCAATAGAACAAAGTGCGATTATTACTGCGCACTTAGGCAATGGCTGCTCTGTTACAGCGGTTAAAAACGGCAAAAGCGTTGATACCAGTATGGGTTTAACACCGCTTGAAGGCCTTGTAATGGGTACGCGTTCAGGGGATTTAGACGCAGGTCTTTACAACTATTTATCAACCACACTTGACTATTCAAACAGCCAAATCGACGCATTACTAAATAAACAAAGTGGCTTACTTGGCTTAAGCGAACTTTCGAGCGATTGTCGAGAAATTGAAGAAGCAGCCGAACAAAATCACGTACAAGCTAAGCTTGCTCTTGATGTGTTTTGTTACCGTCTTGCTAAGTACATCGCGTCATACGTTGTACCATTAGGCCAGCTTGATGCCATTGCTTTTACCGGTGGCATTGGCGAAAACTCATCACTTATTCGTGAAAAAGTCATTCAATTATTGGCTTATTTTGCTTTTGAACTTGATAGCGATGCCAACCTTGCAGCGCGCTTCGGTAATAGTGGCGTAATCGCGTCAAACCCATTAGGTGCAAAAGTGCTTGTTGTACCAACCAATGAAGAATGGGTTATCGCGATGGACGCTCATAAGCTTGTGGAGGCACGCTAATGTCACATCGCATTATGCTTATTCCCGTATCAACGGGCGTTGGCCTTACCTCGGTTTCTGTGGGCTTAGTACGTGCCCTTGAAAAAAAATCGGTAAAAGTTAACTTTTTTAAACCTATTTCGCAGCCTCGCGGTAAAAAAACTGGGCCAGAGTTATCTACCGAAATCGTTAAAATTGGCTCAACCATTAACCCAGCGAAATCAATCGATTTACATACCGCGGAGCAAATGATTGGCGACGGTAAAACGGAAGTTTTACTTGAAGAAATTGTTGGACGTTTTGAAAAACATGTTGGCAAAGATGATGTTGCAATTATTGAAGGTATGGTACCGACACGTAAGCAACCTTATGTTGGCCGCGTAAACCGTGAAATTGCACAAACCCTTGGTGCGCACATTGTATTCGTTTTAACGCCAAGTAACGATGACGTAGACGAAATTGAAGACCGTATTGAGCTAGCAGCAAGTTTATACGGTGGCGTTGAACACCCTCGCGTACTAGGTTGTATTTTCAATAAAGTAAATGCACCACTAGATGAAGAAGGTAATATTCGCACTGACTTTATTGAGCCAAGTAATGATGAAAGCTTGCAAATTGAGCTTAATCGCATTGCATCGCTGCCACTATTTCGTAAAAAGCCGTTTAAGCTATTAGGTTCAGTACCATGGTACCAAGATTTAGTTGCGCCGCGCGTAATGGACTTAGCCAAGCACCTCAACGCTGAAATTTTAAATTACGGTGATATCGAGCATCGCCGTTTAAGAAGCGTTACATTCTGTGCACGTACCGTATCAAATATTCTTAACCACTTTTCACCGGGTGCATTATTAGTAACGCCGGGTGATCGCTCGGATGTGTTAGTTGCAGCCTGTTTATCAGCAATGAATGGTACAAAAATTGGTGCGGTACTGTTAACCGGTGGCTTTAAACCTGAAGAACGCATTTTAAAATTGTGCGAACAAGCGTTTGACACTGGCCTGCCAATTATTTGTACAGAAAACGACACTTGGCGTACCTCGATTCTACTACAAAGCTTTAATCTTGAAGTACCAGTAGACGATGAACAACGTATCGAAAAAGTAAAAGACCATAATGCACGCCATATCGATAAAGACTGGTTAGAATCACTGACGCAGGGCGTTGCGCTAAATCGTAAAATGTCTCCACCAGCGTTTCGTCATTTACTGTCATCTACTGCACGCTCAGCGCAAAAAACCATTGTCTTGCCTGAAGGCAACGAACCGCGCACAATTAAAGCTGCGGCAATTTGCGGCGAGCGTAACATTGCCCGTACAGTTTTACTTGGCGACCGCGAAGAAATTGAACGTATTGCTGAGCAACAAGGTGTACAGCTAAACGATAACGTTGAAATTCAAGATCCGAGCATTGTACGACAAAACTACATTGCGCCTATGGTTGAGCTACGTAAACACAAAGGCTTAACGGAAGTTATTGCCGAAGAACAACTGCAAGATAACGTAGTGTTAGGCACCATGATGCTCGCAGAGAATAAAGTGGATGGCCTTGTTTCGGGCGCGGTGCACACTACAGCCAATACAATTCGTCCGCCGCTACAGTTGATTAAAACAGCGCCAAATAGCTCACTGGTATCATCCGTGTTCTTTATGCTTTTACCAGATCAAGTATTGGTTTACGGCGACTGTGCAATTAACCCTGATCCAACAGCAGAGCAATTAGCCGATATCGCCATTCAATCGGCTGATAGCGCAGCCGCATTTGGCATTGAACCACGCGTTGCGATGATCAGCTACAGCACAGGTACATCAGGTACCGGTGATGACGTTGAAAAAGTACGTTTAGCTACCGAACTTGCTCAGGCAAAGCGCCCTGATCTATTAATTGATGGCCCACTGCAATACGACGCTGCCATTATGGAAAGCGTAGCGAAGAAAAAAGCACCTGACAGTAAAGTTGCCGGTAAAGCAACGGTGTTTGTATTCCCAGATCTCAATACAGGTAATACAACATACAAAGCAGTACAACGAAGCGCTGACCTGATTTCTATCGGTCCAATGCTGCAAGGTATGCGCAAGCCGGTAAACGATCTATCTCGTGGCGCCTTAGTAGACGACATTGTTTACACCATTGCATTAACTGCGATACAGGCAACGCAAGAAAGCCGCTGATCAGGTTGAAAATAGCCTTACAGATGATATTTTTTTTGATATTGTAAGGCTATAAACCACAAGGATTTTTGGGAGTAATATGTCTCAACAAACGTTAGCCGTAATGCAAGAAACCTTTACGATTCACAGTTTTGACGTAGACACACCTATTCCACCTGCCGTTTATCAAAGCAAGGTGTTTTTTATTGCGCGCACCTATGATGAGCTCTCGGTTGTATGCCCGTCTCATGTAAAACTTGATTCAAACGAGCAAGAAGAAGATTGGGCAGCGCTTGAGGTTTTAGGCCCTCTTGGGTTTTCTATGACTGGTATTCTTTCTAATATTTCGGGCGTACTGGCAAGTGCAAAGATTTCCATTTTCGCAATCTCAACATTTGATACCGATTATATTTTGGTGAAGAAATCATTAATTAATGACGCCGCAACTCACTTATCAAAAGCAGGCTATAAAGTGGTTGATAGCTAATGCGCGTGTTAAAACAAGATTTTTACAGCGTTAAACATGCAGCCCTCGCTATTCACGCGCCATTTTCCGGTCGGGTGATAAAGCAAAGCGACGCCGCAAACCCATTAGTACGCAATCAATTGTTGGGATTAGGGGTTGAATTAGAAATCAGCAATTATCAGCTTTTCGCGCCATTCTCAGGCACTCTGCTCTCAGTCAATCAAGGTGGTTTAGAGTTTGTCTTTAAATCAAAGCAAGGCCTTAAATTGCTAGTGCTCGTCAATCTAGATGAACAATCTCTGCCAATGACAGGCTTCAAACAACACCTAAAGGTTGGCGATTTGGTTTCCCCTGGGCAACTTGTCGCTAGCTTTGATTTTCGTAAACAACATCACAGTGTTTTCGCGAGCATTTTACTGCTTGAACCTGAGCGCTTAAGCAAGGTGCTTGATAAATGTTATTATCAAGCGAGCCGCGTAACCGCCGCAAACGGTATTTTATTTAAACTAACAAAACGAATTAACCATGATTAAACTTTTTGGCATTCCAAACTGCGACACAATTAAAAAAGCAAAAAAGTGGCTTGAACAAAACAACATTGAATACACTTTTCATGACTACCGCAAAGACGGTGTAAACTCAGAGATGGTAAATAACTTTTGCCAACAGCTAGATTGGCAACAAGTATTGAATAAGCGAGGCACGACCTACCGCCAGCTCGATGATGCAACTAAAGAGAACCTTAACGCCGAGTCTGCGGTCGCACTATTAGTAGAGCAACCAGCCATGATTAAGCGCCCCATTTTAGAAAAAAATGGCGAATTCCATTTAGGTTTTAAAGCAGATCAATATCAAAGTATTTTCTCATGAGTGATTACAATGTAGTAAGCCTTACCCAAGCGCTTATTCAAAAGCCCTCTGTGACACCCGATGATGCCGGCTGCCAAGATTTAATGGCCGAACTGCTAACGCCGCTCGGATTTAATATTGAATCTTTATTTTTTACCGACACATTAAACATGTGGGCGCGCAAAGGCACTGAGGCCCCGTTATTCTGTTTTGCAGGTCACACCGACGTGGTACCAACTGGGCCAACAGATGCATGGCATCAACCACCATTTTCGGGTAATTTACTCGACGGCTATATTCACGGTCGCGGCGCCGCTGATATGAAAGGCTCGCTTGCCGCTATGCTGATTGCCACTGAGCGTTTTGTTAAAAAGCACCCAAATCATAAAGGAAGTATCGCCTTTTTAATTACCTCAGACGAAGAAGGCCCGTTTATTAATGGCACGACTAAGGTGATTGACGTATTAGAAGCCCGTAACGAAAAAATTGATATGTGCTTAGTGGGCGAACCTTCATCTAGCCATACCTTAGGCGATGTAGTTAAAAATGGTCGTCGCGGTTCATTGACTGGGTTTGTTACTGTGAAAGGTGTGCAAGGCCATGTCGCCTACCCGCATCTTGCAAAAAACCCAATTCATTTAGCTGCCCCCGCATTGGACGAACTGGCAAATACGCAATGGGATAGCGGCAACGAGTACTTCCCAGCCACCAGTTTTCAAATCTCAAATATAAACGGTGGTACTGGTGCAGGTAATGTCATCCCGGGCAGTGTTGAAGTGCAATTTAACTTTCGCTATAGCACTGAAGTAACCGCTGATGAGCTCACTGCGCGTACTGTTGCTATTTTAGACCATCACGGACTTGAATATGATATTCGCTGGGTTTACAACGGACTGCCTTTTTTAACCGATGAAGGTCCACTACTTGAAGCAACCGTAGCAGCCATTAAAGATGTACAGCATATTGATACATCGGTTGAAACCACAGGTGGTACATCTGACGGGCGTTTTATTGCACAAACAGGCGCACAAGTGGTTGAACTGGGTCCTATCAATGCAACCATTCATAAAGTTAATGAATGTGTAAACGCACGCGATCTTGAGATCCTTGCTGATGTGTATGAGGCCATTTTAGTTAAATGTTTAACCTAGATGAGCAGGCTGCGCTTGGTCTTACGCAAGCGCATTTATGCGATTATCACGGTCGCTTAGTCGAGCAATCGATTATACGCGACCTTAAGCAAATGCAAGTTGCAGCAAGCAAATGCAATATTATTCTCTCTCTTGCCTCTAGCTTTCGCGATTTTGAAAGGCAAAGCCTAATTTGGAACAATAAGTTTAACCAAATCAGGCCTGTGTTTGATATCAACGACATGCCAGTCGATTTAACTCACTTAAACGAGCAAGACAAATGCCAAGCAATCATGGTGTTTAGTGCGATTCCTGGGGCAAGTCGACATCACTTTGGCACCGACCTTGACGTGTTTGACGCAAATAAGGTAGATGATGATTATCAATTGGCGCTTAGCCAACAAGAGTATGCGTCGGGTGGACCGTTTTTTGAACTTGCAAAGTGGCTTGAACAACACGCTGAAACGTATGGATTTTTCTTACCTTATAGGCAATTTAATGGGGGCGTTGCAAAGGAGCCGTGGCATATTAGTCATATCAGCCGCGCGCAATACTACAGCAATATTCACTCTAAAGAATTGCTTGAAAAGCTACTGATAAACTCAAATGTGGCAGGTTGGCCAAGTTTAGTTGACCAACTCGATACAATTTATCCTCAGTATGTCAGCAATATTAGCGCTGCTGGTAATTAGCAAAGAAGCGCTGTATTCCCTCTATCGCAGGAGTTAATTGGTCTGGGTGTGGCAAAAACACAAGCCTGAAGTGATCTGGATCCGGCCAATTAAACGCACGTCCATGCACTAATAAAGTGCGCTCTTGCTTAAGTAAGTCTAAAATCAGCTTTTCATCGTCATCGACATTAAAGCGCTTACGATCAAACTTAGCAAACGCATACAGTGCGCCCTTTGGTTTTACACACGAAACACCATCAATGGCGTTTAAGCCTTCATATGTCATATTACGCTGCTGATACAATCTGCCGCCTGGCAAAATCAGATCGTCGATTGATTGCACACCACCTAATGCTTGTTGAATGGCATATTGTGCAGGTACGTTTGCACACAAACGCATTGATGCAAGCATTTCGAGCCCTTGCATATACTCATCTAACAATGAAACTTTACCACTGAGTACCATCCAACCCATGCGAAGGCCCGCTGCGCGATAGGTTTTTGCTAACCCATTAAAGGTAATAATTGGTACATCGTCACACAGGCTTGCAATCGAGGTGTATGGCGTATTGTCGTAGATGATTTTTTCGTAAATCTCGTCACTAAATACCAGTAAATTGTGCTCTCTTGCTAAACCTAACAGATCATTAAGCAATGCTTTGTCGTAAACAGCGCCCGTTGGGTTATTTGGGTTAATCAGCACTATTGCTTTGGTATTTGACGTAATTTTACTTTTAATATCATTGATATCAGGAAACCAGTCTTGCTCTTCATCACACAAATAGTGCACTGGGTTACCACCAGCTAGCTTAACTGATGCCGTCCAAAGTGGATAATCAGGCGCCGGGATCAGCACTTCATCTTGGCTGTTAAGTAAAGCTTGAGTTGCCATTTGAATAAGCTCACTAACGCCATTACCAATGAAAATATTATCGATTGATAAATTAGAAAACTGTTTATTTTGGTAGTATTGATAAATAGAAACGCGGGCCGAATATAAGCCTTTTGAGTCACAATAACCCTGTGCAGCGCTCATATTTCGAATAATGTCTTTTAACATATCTTCTGGCATGTCAAAGCCAAAGGCGGCAGGGTTACCAATATTTAACTTTAATACCTGTTCCCCTTGATCTTCCATTTCGCGTGCCATTTTTAAAACTGGCCCACGAATGTCGTAACAAACCCCTTGTAACTTATCGCTTTTTTTAAACACTGCCAAACGTCCCCAAATACAATTTTTTGCGTTTACCTTAAACGCTCTATTTTTATAACAACCAAACGCGCAACGGACTTATGTCGTTACATAAGTCCAATAAAAGCATATATCAATTGAAAGCTAACGCGTGCTCAAGCCACAGGCTATCGCATTTGCATTAAAAGCGAAAGGATAAACACACTAATGGAATAAAATAATTAAACTAGTCTATTTATTGCGTCTTTAGTAGCAGAAATATGCGCGGGCAAAGTCGTTTTTAATTCGCTGGCCAGCGCCATATTTGACTCGTTAAGCGCGTGTTCGAGTTGTCTCGCGATTTGCGCAAGCGAGTCTGCACCAAATTGCGCCGCATTTGATTTTAAACTATGGGCATGTCGCGTTGCCTCAGTTAAATTACTATCAAAATCGTTTTCAAGATCTTGATAAAGGCGATCAAATTCTGTCAGACAGAATTCTAAGGTAGGTAAGAATTGATCTTGCAACAGATCTTGCATAGCAAACAGTGCATCTGAATTAATGTTTACGTCTATTTCACTCATAGTAAGCTATTAAAGTATTTAACTTACTTTAACATTAAACCAAGATGCGCCACTTTTCTATTCCGATTTAAAAATTAACTGTTAGTTCCTATATTTAGCACAATATTTAGTTTTTATTTAACGCATCAATCGGCGTGCTTGAATGAAGTAACACGGACTATTAAACTACTCATTTTAGCGACGAAACTACACATTTATGGCCCGCCCCACTTGTAATACATGCCACTTTGTTAAAACTGATTGCATATGTGCACATGTTAAAACCCTTTCTAATCGCATTAACATCATTGTGTTGCAACACAAAGGCGAAGAGAAAAACGCAAAGAATACAGTGCGATTGGCCGAGTTAATTTATTCTAATGTTACGGTTTTAGTCGGTGAAACACCCGAAGATTTTGACGTACTTAAAGAACTGCCACAAAATTCCAGTGCCCTTTTGTACCCGACAGAAGATGCTGAGCCACTAGAAGACAACAATATCGCGTCACACCTTACCCATTTAATCGTGCTTGATGGTACCTGGAAAAAAGCGAATAAACTGTTTTTTAGTCTGGATATTTTGAGTCAGTTCAAACAGGTGAGTTTTAGCCAGCTACCGGAAAATCGGTATCATATTCGTAAAGCCAACCGTATTGATAGCTTATCGAGCTTAGAGGCAATTGCTTACGCGCTAAACTTGACGGAAAAACTACCGATGGAGCCCGCTTACACGGCTTTAGAGGCGATGATGGAGAATCAATTTAAGCACATGCCCGCAGAAGTACGGGCACGCTATAAACAAAACGATTAAGACTGGCTGTCGTCACTAATACGACTAGCCACAGCGCCGGATTGACCTTTGTATTTTGCGTCTTTACGGCGGTTATAAGGGTTCTCTGCCGGACCAGACATGGTTTCAAAGCTAAGCGCCCCGATTTTCATATACGGGCGAAGGGCTAATGGCAGTTTGCCTGAGTTATAAAACTCAAGAACGATATTACCCGACCAACCTGGATCAATTCGGTGAGCGGTTACGTGAACCATTAAGCCTAAACGCGCAAGCGACGAACGGCCATCTAACCATCCTACGATATCGTCAGGCAAAGTGACACTTTCATACGTGATAGCAAGGGCAAGTTCACCCGGGTGTAGGAAGAATGCTTCTCCCTCTTCTAGTACAATTTCATCGCTCATAATCGATTCCATTGCCGCAGACACCAACTCTTTTGGACCACTTAAATCAACATAGGGTGCTTTATGATCCTGAAATACACGAAATTTGTTGCCTAATCGTAAATCGACCGTCACACCGGAAATCATGTCATCTTTTGGTGCAGGATCAATGCTAATTTTACCCGCGTTTAGATACTCTTTTATATGGGTATCGCATAATCGCATAGTTAATCGTCCGTTATAATAATTTCGACGGGATTGCTGCCACTTCCTTGATAAAACAAATGACTAGCAATAAGTTTTGCCGCTCGATTATAAATGGCAACGAGCGCCTTGTCAGCATTATGTGAAATAAACTCACCTGCTTCGCCACTTTCGCGAATGGCATGGGCCAGCGGCACTTGGCCAAGTAATGGTACATCAATACGCTGAGCAAGTGCTTTACCACCGTCTTCACCAAATACGTGGTTGATACCATTACAATGTTGACAGTGAAAGTAACTCATATTTTCAAGCAAACCTAAAATCGGCACTTTAACTTTATTAAACATGTCGATGCCCTTATTGGCATCGGCAAGCGCTAAATCTTGTGGTGTTGTAACAATCACAGCGCCACTTGCTGGAATTTTTTGCGACATGGTGAGCTGAATATCTCCCGTACCAGGAGGCATATCCACAATTAAATAATCAAGTTCAGGCCATGCAGTTTCGTTTAGTAATTGCATCAGCGCGGTCGATGCCATAGGACCCCGCCACACCGTGGCATCCTCTTTGCCTAGCAAAAAGCCAATAGACTGAGCCGCCAGCCCATCTTTCATTATCGGCAACAGGGTATTGTCATCTTTTGCTTCAGGTTTAGCATCTTCGAGCCCCAGTAATAACGGAATAGATGGGCCATAAATATCGGCATCTAGCACCCCGACCGCTGCACCATTTTGCTTCAACGCATGGGCCAAATTAACGGCACTGGTTGATTTACCGACACCACCTTTGCCACTGGCAACTAAGATAATATGTTTAATCGTGCTATGGCGAAAAGGCTCGAGCAATTGCACCTGCACACTCACGTGCACCGGCTTTTGCAGTTGTTCTGAAAGAAACACGGCGATTGCAGGTTGCTCTGTCGTGGCAGCAAAATGAAGCGTTAGTACAACTTTAACACCGTCAACATCATCCACCGAGACTAAACTACACGCTTGTTGTAACCCCACAGGAAAGACGTCCGAGCGATAATCGCCGAGCAAACTGTTTATTTGCTCAAACAGGTCGGAATTTTGTGGTTTTTTCAGCGCTTTTTCGGCTGCTTTGGACCCTCGGAAAAGATTTTTAATATTAAACATGTAAATCTTCATTTGGCTAATGAAATACGCGCTGGAATTATGTAATATTCCTGACCTTAACTCCAGTTTTAAACTTAGCTTGTTGTACTGTTTAATATTCGCTTTCACAAGTTAGGTGTTACCCGTTGGGTATTTTAATGGTGTTGTCACCACACTAGTTTACGGTAAACGATATGTCGCAAAGAAAAATCTTAATTACAAGTGCATTGCCTTATGCAAATGGCCCGACTCACCTAGGCCATTTACTTGAGTATATTCAAACGGATATCTGGTCGCGCTTCCAGAAATTACGTGGTCACGAAACGTATTATGTATGTGCCGATGATGCGCACGGTACGCCGATCATGCTAAACGCGCAAAAACAAGGTATTACACCAGAAGAAATGGTGGCGAATGTAAGTGTTGAGCGCCAGCGCGACTTTGCTGACTTTCATATTAAATTTGATAATTACCACAGCACTCACTCAGAGGAAAACAAGCAGTTTTCTGAGTTAATTTATAACCGTCTAAATGATGGCGGCTATATTAAAAAACGTACTATTTCTCAGCTATTTGACGAAGAAAAAGGTATTTTCTTACCAGATCGTTTCGTAACAGGCACGTGCCCTCGCTGTAAAGCAGAAGACCAAAATGGTGACAGCTGTGACGCATGTGGCGCAACTTACAGCCCAACTGAATTGGAAGCACCAAAGTCTGTGATGTCTGGTTCAACACCTGTATTAAAGGATTCTGAGCATTACTTCTTCGATTTACCAGCATTTGAAGACATGTTGAAATCGTGGTTAACCTCAGGCGCAATTCAAGGCGAAATGGCAAACAAACTAAACGAGTGGTTTGAAGATGGCCTACAGCAATGGGATATCAGCCGTGATGCACCGTATTTTGGTTTCGAAATTCCTGGTGCACCAGGTAAATACTTCTACGTATGGTTAGATGCACCAATTGGTTACATGGCAAGCTTTAAAAACTTATGTGATAAATCTGGTCTAGATTTCGACGCATTTTGGTCAACCGATTCGGATGCCGAGCTATATCACTTTATTGGTAAAGACATTGTCTATTTCCACAGCCTGTTTTGGCCTGCGATGTTAGAAGGCGCAGGTTTTAGAAAGCCAAACAATGTATTTGCTCACGGTTTTGTGACGGTAAATGGCGCTAAAATGTCTAAATCAAAAGGCACCTTTATTAAAGCGCGCACATACCTAGATCACATTAACAACCCTGAGTACTTACGTTACTACTTCGCGGCGAAGCTAAATTCGGGTATTACTGATTTAGATTTAAACCTAGAAGATTTTGCTCAGCGCGTTAACTCTGACTTGGTCGGTAAAGTAGTGAATATTGCGAGCCGTTGCGCTGGCTTTATCACCAAGAAATTTGATGGCAAGTTAAGCACTGATATTGCAGAGCCTGAATTACTTGCTGAGTTTGTAAACGCACAAGAAAGCATTGCAGCTTCGTTTGAAAACCGAGAGTACAGCCGTGCCATTCGTGAGATTATGGCGTTAGCGGATAAAGCAAACCAATATATTGATGCTAAAGCACCGTGGGTGTTAATTAAGAACGAAGAGACCCAAAACGAAGCGCACCTTGTGTGTTCAATGGGTATTAACTTATTCAAGTTATTAATGACTTACTTAAAGCCTGTGCTTCCAGCAATGGCCGAGCAAGTAGAAACGTTCTTGAACACCGAACTAACATGGCAGAGCATTAATACAGCACTAACTGGTCATGAAATTAGTAAGTTTAAAGCGCTTATGCAGCGTGTAGAAATGGATAAAGTTAACGCTATGCTTGAAGAATCAAAAGAAAGCCTTGCACCAACAAAACCGGCAATTGACCCAAATAGCCCACTGGCAAAAGAGCCAATTGCTGACGAAATTGAGTTTAACGACTTTGCAAAGGTTGACCTACGCGTTGCTAAAATTGCAAAAGCAGAGCACGTTGAAGGCGCTGATAAGTTATTAAAGCTTACACTTGATTTAGGTGGCGAAACACGCCAAGTGTTTGCAGGCATTAAGTCAGCTTATCAACCAGAAGATATTGAGGGTAAGCTTACAGTTATGGTTGCAAACCTTAAACCACGTAAGATGCGCTTTGGTATGTCTGAAGGTATGGTGCTTGCTGCAGGTCCTGGCGGTAAAGAGATTTACATCTTAAACCCAGATGACGGTTCACAGCCGGGTATGCGTGTAATGTAATAGCAATTCTGTTGAGTATGTGTTCAGAAATAGCGCTGAATAAATTCAAACGCTGTTAGCAAAATATTTACCCGCTAGCATGAACAGCTATTCAAGTAAATTGGTAGAAAATACACACTTAAAAAAACCGCCAACTGGCGGTTTTTTTGTATCTCAACAATTTAATAGGTAAAACACCTAAAACGGTCATTACATATCTAAAATAAAGCTAAACGGGTTAAGCATAAATCGGGGAAATTTAACTCACCTGTTTAATCGAGCGCATAAATGATTGATAAGATGAGCTAATATCTTTTTGTGATTGTGATTTCAAAGCGCCTTCTAAACCTTTAGCCATTTGACCCAACTCATCAAAGCCAAACATACCTGCAGCGCCATAAATTGCATGACACAGTTTAGCCAACTCTTTATTATCACCCAAACAAAATAGGTGCTCAGCGAGGGCTTTTTGTTCCATTAAGTTATTAATAAATTGCAAACGCATAATTTTTAAGTCTTGCTCTGGAATGGCCGCAACTTCAATTGGTATACCAGTATACTTACTCAGCTTTTCATAAAACTCGGTTTGATCAATGGGTTTAGCGATATGATCATCAAATCCTACTGATAAATAGTGTTTAATTTCATCTGTCATTGCATTAGCAGTAAGCGCCAAAATCGGGCACGATACACCCGTTGAGCGCATTAATTCATGGGCTTCAATCCCATCCATCACTGGCATTTGAATATCTAACAAAATAATATCAAACTCATCGGTAAAGGTGGCATCAACTGCCAGTGCACCATTTTCAACACACGTAACCTGAAATCCTAAATTCTCAAGCATTCGGGATATAAACAGGCGATTATCAGGGTGATCTTCTGCCAGCAAAATACTGCCCTCGAGTTTTTTAACCTCGCCAGATTGTTTTTTCTTGGTATTCGCTTCTTGCGTAACTTGGTATGAATCAAGCCATTTGGTTTCTGTGGTTGTATAACATGGCAGTGTAAAGCTGAATTTAGATCCTTTGCCTGGTTTGCTCGAGACATTAATTAAACCACCCAAGCGCTCAATTAAGTTTTTGGAAATATGCAAACCTAAACCAGTGCCACCATATTGCCGTGTGGTAGATATATCGCCCTGATGAAATGGCGTAAATAACTTTTTAACGGCCTGTTCATCCATACCAATGCCTGTATCAACAATGGTAATTTTCAGGTCGTCTTCTTCCATTTCAACCTTAATACTGACACTGCCTTTTTTGGTAAATTTAACTGAGTTACTGGCTAGATTAAGTAAAATTTGGCGCAACCTAACGGGGTCTGACATGATGGTGTTAGGCAGCGGAAAATGGTAATCAATATTAAATTCAAGGCCTTTATCGCGCACTTGACGCCCCAAAATGGAACCTACCTCGGAAAGTAGCTGGAAGATGTTCGTTGGTACTTGCTCAATGGTAAGTTTGTTTGCTTCAATCTTAGATACATCCAGAATGTCATTAATTAGGCTTAGTAAATGTCGGCTATTCTTTTGGATGACTTTAAGCGCATGACGCTGCTCGTTTGGCGTTAACGTGTTATCACTGTTTAAGGTATCCACATAGCCTAAAATAGAGGTCATCGGCGTACGAATTTCATGACTCATGTTGGCTAAAAAGCGTGATTTTGCCTGATTTGCGTCTTTAAGTTCATCAGTCAATACTTCAAGGGCGATGGTACGTTCACGTACTTTTAGTTCTAGGTTTTGACTTAAATCGATATTTTGCTGATTTATTAAACGCAACTTATCAGCCACCGCAAACGCCAATAACAAGGCATCTAACGTGGTGCCAATTAAGCCGTACAAGTAAAAGTTTGCGTTAACATCGCCCAATAACCCCAAGTTATTTAAATTGCCCACCATATTCGGCAGCAGCATAGCAATGTAAGCCAAAATAAAATAACGGGCTGGTTTAAAACCATGTTGCCAACTAAGTAACCCAGACGCCATGCCAATCACCATCATGGTTCCAGTAACGAGCGTGGCCCAGATAAAGCCGAACCCTGGCATAAACAAACTTATGGGAATGCCGGCGAGCGCGCCATAACCAATCCATAAAGCGACTTTTGCCAATTGGGGAAAGCGTTCATCCAGTCGTAAAAACGGAATAAAAAACAGTGCATTGGTAAGCGGCAGCAAGATAAAGCCCAACCAATGAACAGACGCGGTGTTAACATTAAATAGCTGCTGTGGAATTAAAAAGAAATGACTCCACGCGAATACCCACGACGCGGTAAACAATGCATAGTACAAGTGCATTTTTTCTCGCGACACAAAGTAAATCAGTAAGTTATATAACCCAAGCGCTAAGCCAATGCCGAAACAAAGCAGCATTATGGTTGAATTTACAGTTGCTTGCTGTTCAAACTTGGAGGTGTGACTAAACGTTACTTTTGGCGCAGTGTAAAAATAGTTACTGGTGATGCGCATAATCACCATATATTGCTCACCTTGTTTTAAGTGAACACGATTGGCGAAATGAAATGGCACATTTAAGGGGTAATTAGCGCCGGAATACGTGGTTTGTACGCCATTTTTGGCAAAGACCCGTACCTCAATGTCATCTGCCATAAAGTTTGACGGCGCAAATACATAATCACCAGTAGCGAGTTGATTATCAATTGAAAGCGCATACCACACTTCACCGCCAAATATATTAGGTCGTTTTACGGCTTGTGCTTTGTGTTGCCAAGTGAGGGATTCTTGAAAGGTTAGCGGAAAGCTTAGAGGCTGTGAGTTATCAATTTGTACCGCGTGGATTAATACATTAGCGCCGAGTTGCTCTTCAGACAGGACAGTTGCTGAGGCCAAAATTGGACTCAGCAAACACCAACATATCAGTAAAAAGTATATCCCACGTGTTCTGATCATCTACTGCTTTCCGAACAAGAATTAAAATTGATAACGCAGATTTACGCCATATTGACGGCCTTCGGCTTTAAAATCTTCGAGCATGCCTAAAAATGAGCTCAGGTCGAACTTTAAGTGACTGTACTCTTCATCTGTTAAGTTTTTACCCCACAGATTAACATGCCAATTTGCGATACGATACGATACATTTGCATGCCATAACAGTACATCATCCTGCATCGCAAACGCATTCATGTTCTGGTCAAAGTAGTATTCCGACTGGTAATCGTTACCAATGCCAAACGTAAGTTCACTTTTATCAAAATTAATGCGGTAATTTACGTTGCTTGAAATATTCCATTCAGATGTAAATGGTAAACGGTTATCGGTAAGCTGATTACCAAGTGGATCGGTATATTCGTCAAACTCTGCATGAGGCAAGTAGCCAATATTAAGCACGATATCTAAATCGCTGCCGACAAACCACGTATTTTCAACTTCCACACCATAGATTGTTGATGAAGCGACATTTTCTAACAGCTGTAACGGCGGCGCATTAGGAGTAGCGCTCGCCTGATTCATAAACACTTGCTGATCTTGATAATCATAATGGAACGCTGCAGCTGAGATTTTCCACGCATTATCAAATAACTCTGTACGCAGGCCCAATTCATTCGCAATCAAATATTCAGGACCATATGCAGCTAGCTTTGCCTGTTCTTCGGTGGCAATAAAGCCACCGTAGTAACCGCCACTTTTATAACCATTGGAAAGTGAATAATAAAATTGCGTGCCATATAATGTTTGATAATTAAGCGCTAACTTTCCTGATAGCTGCTCATCGCTTTCATCACCAGACACCCTATAGTAATCAATTGTTTGGCCAAGCAAATCACTTGGGTCGAGCACAAGGTTTAAATCGCTATCGGATTCATATTTAACCGTTTCATCGGTATAGCGCGTGCCAAGCACCACGGTAAATTGCGAATTGACTTGCCAATCAAACTGGGCAAATAAGGCTGCAGATTCAACGTTAATGGTATTATCATAAAAGAAGGTCGTCGTTAAACTAGGATCAAGCACGCCACGTAAGTCACGCAGAATGTCGTTGAAGTTGTTTTGTTTAATATCTTCATGTAAGTAAAATAAGCCCGCCATTAAATGCCCAACATCGAACTTTGACGATACGCGAATTTCCTGACTAAACGCATCATCTTTAGTACCCAAATGGCCTTCACATAGCTGGGCTGGACTACCGTCACAATTAAAACCATGATCGCGGTTAAGGGAGTTATATGCGGTAATACTAGTGAGCTGAGTTACATCGTTAAATTGATAATTAAGTTTTAGCGACGCACCAACATTTTCCGTATCGTGTTCTTGCTCATTATTCACCATAACATCGAAAAAGTTTTCACTGCCATCGTTAAAGCCAAACGCATCAAAACAGCTATTTGAGCCAAGTTGGTCTTTACTGCATAAAGAACCATCGGCAGGATTTTTAAATATGCCAATAGAGCCAACTGGATTTACTCGGCCATCCCAGTCATTGCCATTGATTTTGAACAGCATATCGAAGTTATCCCAGTGCCCATAAACAGCAATACGATAATCGGTTTGCACCATGTTCGCTTGTTCTGAATCAGCAAGTAAATTATTGGTAGAGTAATCATATTCTTTTGAGCTCACCGCTACTCGCGCCGCAATTGAATCGCTCAACGGAAGATTCGCCACACCTTCAAGCAAACCAAAGTTTAGATTGCCTCGCCCTACTTTTATGTAGCCATCTAAATTATTTAGCTCGGGCAACTTGTTACGAACTAATATTGCCCCACCGGTACTATTGCGACCAAATAAGGTACCTTGCGGTCCGCGCAGCACTTCGACGCTTTCGATATCAAATAAGTTAACTAATTGATTATTGGCAGCACCAACAGATACATCATCTTGATAAATCGCAATAGGCGATGTATTTGATGTGTTGTAATCAATTAGGCCAACGCCACGGATATTCACCGCGGGGGTTGTCCCCTCTGCGGCATTTTGGGAAATTTTAACGTTTGGAATTAAATGACCAATGGCGGTGATATCTTTTAACTGCTCCGCATTAATCTGCTCACCATCTATTCTCGATAAGGTTACGCTTACTTGTTTAATCGGTTGTGCACGTTTTGTGGCATAGACCTCAATCACCTCCATATCACTTTTAGTTGATTGAGCAAACGAAGGGGCGCAGGCAAGCGCGCAGGCAACATAAAGTAAGCGTAGTTTCATACGTGAGAGCATTCTTTTGTTAGTTATAAATGTAAGTATAATCAGTGAATTGCAAAGGTACTAATTTTTTCGCTATTGTACCTCAAAGCCATTAAACTGTTTTGTTTGAATATAATCCCACGACACCTTTTCCACTTCAGCTTTACTTGGCCCTTGCTCTAAAAACTCAGTGAACTTAATGAGCTTTAAGTCTTGGCCAGTCGCTTCAACTTCTACTTCACCATTAGCAAGATTTTTTGCATAGCCACTAATACCTAATTGCTCTGCAACTTGCTTGACTGACGCGCGATAAAAAACCCCTTGTACGCGCCCAGCGACAATAGCCTTTAAGGTTCGCTCTGACATATCCACACCAAATTAATAGCAACTGTTTAAACAAACTTAGTCGGTCACTCTAGTATTGCCAAATTTTTCATAATAATTCGCAAAACTGTCACCTTCAACAGCGTCAATACTTTGCAAAAGACAGGCTATCGCCTGCTCTCTTGCCGTGAGATTAAACTGCAGCGATTCTGGATTTACAAAGCCATGGCGATATGGCGCGCGATAAAGAGAAAGCGCAGTTTTTGGCAACAACGCGTCAATTACTTGGTTTTGGTCAAAATGCGCTTCGTAATGTGCAAACACAATATGCCAAGGTGCAACAGGCTGCACTTCTAGATAGTGTCGGATTTGCCCGGGATAAAAAGCTATCGCTTTTTTAAGTGACGGTAGCAAGTGTTGTCCCGCCCAGACTGCCGCGCCGCCAGCACTAAAACCAAGGGCGATGTCAATTTCACCCGCATTTTTCAAACTTTTAAAGCGTGACAGATAGTTATCCATACCACCTGATTGTAAAAAATACTGATAGGCGTCTGATTCATTCGCAAATGCTGGGGGGTTATGCTCGTACGGGGAAAGAGACGTAACTGAATGATGTGACGCTAAGCGTTCACAAAGTGCCAAATGTGATGGGGTTTCACCAAAAATATCTGTGGCAATAAGAATCTTCATAGCAATTGTCCGACTGCAAAAGCGTATTCTACTTGTAAGCACCTACGAGGTTAACTAAAATAACGACCTTTTTTATCTGCAACAACCGGAGCCATTATGTCTGGGGTTATTTATCTTCAACCAGGGCGTGAAAAGTCGTTAAAGCGCAAACACCCTTGGATTTTTTCTAAAGCCATTAAAAAAGTTAAGGGCAACCCGGGCTTAGGTGACACCGTTAGCGTTTACGATGCAGATGGTAAATTTTTAGCAATTGCAGCTTACAGTCCGCAATCACAAATTCGCGCACGTGTTTGGTCGTTTGATGAAAATACCATTGTTGATACAGACTTTTTCTATAACCGATTAAAGCAAGCCCTTAGTTTACGCGATTATGTTATTGAAGAAGGTGGGCTAACCGGTTTTAGATTGTGTGCAGCAGAATCAGACGGCCTACCGGGCATCACCATTGACAAGTTTGATAACTACTTAGTGTGCCAGTTACTAAGTGCCGGTGCCGAACGCCATAAAGGCGAATTAGTACAAGCACTAATTAAATTATTCCCAGGTTGTAACGTATATGAACGTTCTGACGTTGATGTACGTAAAAAAGAAGGCTTGGAGCCAATTACTGGCGTATTACACGGCAGTGCACCAACCGAGCCGGTTAAAATAATGGAAAATGGCTTGGCGTTGGAAGTGGATATTTTAGGTGGCCACAAAACCGGTTTTTACTTAGACCAACGCGATAGTCGTAATGCGCTGAGTCGTTTCTCTAAAGATAAAACCGTACTTAACTGCTTTAGCTATACAGGTACATTTAGTCTGTACGCATTAAAAGCAGGCTGCGACAAAGTGACTAATGTGGATGTATCAGAGAGTGCTCTTGCCATTGCCAAACGCAATGTCGAGCATAACAATCTTGATCTATCAAAAGTAGACTTTATCAAACAAGACGTTTTCAAATTACTGCGTGAATATCGTGAAAACGGCGTGAAATTTGATACGATTGTGATGGATCCACCTAAGTTTGCAGACAGTAAAGCACAATTGACCGGTGCATGTCGTGGTTATAAAGATATCAATATGATTGCCATGCAAATTTTAAAACCAGGTGGCACGTTATTAACCTTCTCATGCTCTGGTTTAATGGAACAGAATTTATTCCAAAAAGTGGTTGCCGATGCGGCATTAGATGCGGGCCGAGAGCTGCGTATTATGGAACGATTAAATCAAGCACCAGATCACCCAATTGCGGGGGAATACCCTGAAGGATTCTACCTTAAAGGCCTTATCTGTAAGGTATTATAAAGACTTAAACTGTCAGATTCAGGTTATTGCATCTGACAGTTCTTTTTAAGTTTCAAATTTAACAGTCACCGCCCCCGCCAGAACAATCGCCACCGTTTGAACCACTATCACCACTGAGAAATCCACCGCCACTAAAGCTAGTTCCATTGGTTCCGCGGCTAGAGTTACTAAGACCAGATGAAAGAAGTGATGCTTTAATTAAAGTGGTAATAATCAGTATCACAAAAATAATCGGGCACACTATCGCTTGCAAGTTTGATTCAGAATACACATCGGTAAAATACCCAGATGCGATTAGGCCTAGTACTATCATTATCCATGACCACATACACATATCCTTTTTGCTAAAATCACAACTACGTTGCCGCCATTAGCGCATTATGTCAACACTAAATTCTTTATATTCAACAAAGTAAAGCTTAGGTCTAGGGTCTATTGACCTTTCAAGTTCGTTTTATTTCAGGCAGATTTTGTCATTAAAAAAGGAGCATCATGCTCCTTTTTTAATTTATTTCCAGTACTTCTAAACCCAGCAAATACTCTTGATCTTCTATTTCGCTGCAGCGCACCACAGTTGCTAGTGCATCAAGTGCCGGCACACTGTTATTGGTGGCATCGATGCGCACTTTTACTTGTGTGCTTACCTCTAATGGCTCATCGATTTCAATTGCCATTCCCGTTGCACTTAAATCTCGGCATACACCATCAATTTTACGGCCAGCTTCTGAGTCTAAAATTACTAGCTGTGCTTCGGCATTTACTAACATGCGAAAAAAATTACGCTTGTCTTCATACAACATTAGATTTCCCCTAAACTTCCTGTCGCAGGTTTATTATTACCACAGCAAATGCCGATTTCCAATAACAAAAAATTTACATTTTCTTGTGATATTTATTCGCTACTACTCTCTTTGATTGCATTTTGTATGCGCTTCAACGAGATAGGATACGCTGTACCTAAATTCTGTGCAAACATTGAAATGCGCAGCTCTTCAATCATCCAGCGTACTTCTTCAAGTTTCTGTTTTTCACTGTTTGAACGCGCTTTACCAAGTGCATCGCTAAGTAGCTTTTGCGCTTTTTCCACATCTAACATTTTAAGTTTATCTTGATGCGGGTCAATCGGCAGTTTTTCTAATCGTCGCTCAATGCCTTTTAAATAGCGGATCACATCTTTGATGCGCTTGGCGCCGTGACGGGTGACAAAGCCTTTAAAAATAAGCTGTGATAACTGTTCCTTGATATCACCTTGCGCCAAGATCATAGTGAGATCGGTTTTACCTTTAAGCTTTTTATTCAAGCCACTAACTAGGCTAAGTGCCGCTTCAACATCGAGTGCAATAGCAACAACTGCATCACCCAACTCACCGCGAATGGTTTCTTTAATCTCGGAAAACGATTGCTCATCGCGTACAGCGCTGCTCGCAGCCAAAATGTCATCAACTGCGGCTGCAATACAATCGTCAATCAGCTCGTTAATTTTACCAAACGGATTAAAATAAAGGCCTAACTTCGCCTTATTTGGCAGTTTTTGCTGTAAATACTTAATCGGTGATGGAATGTTTAATAACACTAAACGGCGTAAGCCTTTTAAGTGTGCACTATCTGCTTTGTCTTTAGCATCAAACAATTTAATGCTTGTGGACTTTCCTTCATCTACTAAAGCTGGATACGCCTTAACCTCGTACTGACCTTGTTTTTGTACGTAAGATGCCGGTAATTCACCAAATGACCATTCAATTAAGTCACTTTGTTCTATGCCTTTTTCAGCCACTTTGGCAAGATTGTCACTTACTTTACCTTTCAGTTTTTCTTTAAGTTCAGTTAAGTCGAAACCACTTGCAAGCAATTTATTTTTATCATCTTTAATCGCAAACTGAAGTTTCAAATGACTTGGCAACGCAGAATAATCCCACTCTTGCGCTTTAATCGTGATACCAGACATACGCAATAACTGCTTACTGATTGCTTCAATAAAACTGCCCTGCATTGGCTCAAGCGACGCCATTACGGCATCAGCGTAATTAGGCGCTGGCACAAAATTACGGCGCGTTGTTTTCGGTAACGATTTGATTAAGGCGGTGATCAGCTCATGACGAAACGCCGGAATATGCCAATCAAAACCCGTATCTTCCACTTGGTTTAACAGCGCTAAAGGCACTTGCACCACTACTCCATCCAATGCTTGCCCCGGTTCAAAATGATATTCTAACGGGAAGAACAAATTGCCTTGCTGCCAAACGTCCGGGTAATTGTCTTTACTAATATGCGCCGCATCATGTTGCATTAACGCCGCTTTATCCATATGCAGGTATTTTGGCTCGGTTTTCTTTTTACTCTTCCACCAAGTATTAAACTCAACGCGACTGGTGATGTTATCTGGCAATCGTTGATGGTAAAAGTCCATCAAGGTTTCTTCATCGACTAAAATATCGCGACGACGTGCTTTGTGCTCAAGATCTTGGACTTCATCAATCAGCTTTTGATTAAAGTTTAAAAAGCTTTCACTTTGGCCAAGCTGTTGTTCAACCAACGCACTGCGAATAAAAATTTCACGGCTTAACTTGGCGTCTATTTTATTAAATTGCACGCTTTTACGTGAAACAATGGTTAAGCCATAAAGGGTTTGCTGTTCAAACGCCATTACCGCGCCTGCTTTCTTTTGCCAGTGCGGTTCACTGTAACTGCGATTCACCAAATGCTGTGCAAGTGGCGCTACCCATGCAAGATCTATCTTGGCATTAATACGGGCAAAGAGTTTACTGGTTTCAACAAGCTCCGCGGCCACTAACCATTTCGGAGACTTTTTGAAAAGACCTGAGCCTGGAAATACAAAAAACTTACTTTGACGCGCCCCTGTGTATTGCTGATTTTCATCTTTCATACCAATGTGGCTGAGCATACCTGCCAAAATTGATTTATGAATTGCTTCGTAATCGCTTGGGTTTTGGTTAATTTTAAAGCCCATTTCTTCGCATGTTGATACCAGTTGATAAACAATGTCTTGCCATTCACGCACACGCATATAAGCAAAGAATTCGTTTTGGCAAAGCTTTCTAAATTGGCTGCGCGACAACGCTTGTTGTTGCTCTTCTAAATAACGCCATAAGTTTAAAAAGCCGATAAAATCAGAATCTTTGTCCGCAAAGCGGCTATGGCTTTCTTGTGCTTTGGCTTTTTTGTCTTGCGGGAATTCTCGTGGATCTTGAATCGATAACGCCGCCACAATCACAATCGCTTCGAACATGGTGTCGAAATCTTTCGCTGCGTGTACAATTTTTGCTAGCCGCGGGTCAACTGGTAAGCGGCTTAATTCGCGCCCTGCTTTAGTCAGCTTATAATCTTTCTTGCGTGTAACCGGTGTAATTGCCTGAATCTCTTCAAGTAAGCGAAGACCATCGGTAATATTTCGGTTATCAGGTGCTTGCACAAATGGGAATTTCGCAATATCGCCTAAGCCAAGTGCCAACATTTGTAGAATTACTGACGCTAAATTTGTTCTTAAAATTTCTGGGTCGGTGAATTCAGGGCGGCCCAAAAAGTCTTCTTCTGAATAAAGGCGAATACAAATACCTTCCGCCACACGACCACATCGCCCTTTACGCTGATTAGCACTGGCCTGCGAAATTGCTTCAATTGGTAAACGTTGAACCTTAGTACGGTAGCTATATCGGCTAATGCGTGCCGTACCAGGGTCAATAACGTAACGAATACCCGGAACCGTAAGTGACGTTTCAGCAACGTTAGTAGACAATACAATGCGACGGCCCGAATGCGAGGCAAAAATACGGTTTTGCTCAGCATTTGAAAGGCGCGCATAAAGTGGCAACACTTCGGTATTTGCAAGGCCGCGTTTTGCGAGCGCATCTGCCGTGTCGCGAATTTCACGCTCACCATTCATAAAAATAAGAATATCGCCCGGCCCAGCTTGCATTAGCTCATCAACCGCATCAAAAATACCTTGCAGTTGATCGCCCTCTGCTTCCATCTCTGTTTTGTCGATTTCCGTTAACGGACGATAACGTACCTCAACTGGGTAAGTGCGGCCCGATACTTCAATAATCGGCGCATTGTTAAAATGCTTCGAAAATCTCTCGGGATCGATGGTTGCCGAGGTGATAATCAGTTTTAAATCGGGGCGTTTAGGTAACAGGTTTTTCAAATAACCTAAAATAAAGTCGATATTTAAACTGCGTTCGTGCGCTTCATCGATAATGATGGTGTCGTACTGGTTTAAAAATCTATCTTGTTGAATTTCCGCGAGCAACACACCATCAGTCATCAGCTTCAAATAGCTTGAGTTAGAAACTTGATCACTAAAGCGAATTTTAAAACCCACTTTATCACCTATGGTGGTGCCAATTTCCTCAGCAACACGGGCGGCAACACTGCGCGCCGCTAATCGGCGTGGTTGGGTGTGGCCGATTAAACCTGCAACACCTCGGCCAAGCTCTAAACAAATTTTTGGTAACTGAGTGGTTTTACCTGAACCGGTTTCACCCGCGACAATCACCACCTGATTTTCGCTAATGGCTTTTTTAATGTCGTCTTTTTTCTGACTAACCGGTAGGTTTTCTGGATAACTCACCTTTGGCAATTGCTTTAAACGTAACTCCCTCAGCTCGATGCTTTTTTCAATGTCTTTTGTAATTGTGGTAAGCACCTTCACCTGTTTTGCTTCATCATTTATTTTTTTCACACCATCGAGGCGACGTTTGAAGAAAAACTGATCTTTCTTAAGACAATTTTTTAAGAGTGAATAGAGCTGCTGTTGTGGATTAGCCATAGATAGAATAAAGCGGAATTTCAAAAGGCTAATAATAACAAATTGATTGTCATAAAATAAGGGAAGCATTGCGCTTCCCTTATTTTAATTTTATTCAACTAGGGTCTGTTGATCTTTGCTGTTCTATTTTTGTTCTGTTTGAGCGTGCTTTTATCGCTGCGCTCGATGTGTGGCCTAGCAATCTAAGCGAATATCGAGCAACAATGAGAAAAGTGCGATCAAAAGAACCGTTCGGCAGCGCTTGATTGGCTTTTCTACTGTGTTATCGGCTGACTCACATAGAATAACTATGCCACGCAGCCTCTGCCTTGTATAAAACCCAATCAAACTGCTGCAAAAACGAACTTGAAAGGTCAACAGACCCTAAAAAATGCCTTTATTCATCTTTAAAAATGGCCACATAGGTAGGCTGATTTGCCTGTTTTGACGCGCGATACATGCCTTTAGTATTAAATGGCAGACTAATATTACCTTTACTATCAACAATAATTACGCCACCTGTGCCCCCTATTGGTTTAAGTACATCATGAATTACTTCATCACCGGCTTGCTGAATGGTTTTGCCTTGATACTGCACACGAGCACAAATATCAGACGCCACACTGTAACGTATGAAATATTCACCATGGCCTGTGGCTGACACCGCACATGAACGGTTATCAGCAAAAGTACCCGCCCCAATCACAGGCGAATCACCAATACGACCAAAGCGTTTTGCCGTCATACCACCGGTTGACGTACCAGCTGCCAAGTTACCGTGTTTATCTAACGCCACAGCGCCGACCGTGCCCATTTTATATTGCTCAAGCAGTGCACGATGATTTGCTTGGTAGTTCTCTGTTTTATTGAGTTTCTTTTTGGCACGTTCTAGCGCTTTATAACGGTGCTCGGTGTCGAACACACTGTTATTAACTAAACTCATGCCGTTTTTCTTAGCAAATTGTTCTGCGCCATTGCCACTTAGCATTACGTGTACAGACTCTTCCATTACTAAACGTGCTAAATCAATTGGGTTTTTAATGTGCTTTACACCTGCTACGGCACCCGCTTGACGGTCACGTCCATCCATAATTGATGCGTCAAGTTCATGGTGTCCATCATAAGTGTAAACGGCACCAATGCCGGCGTTAAAAAACGGCGAGTTTTCTAAGATATTAATGGCTGTAGTGACCGCGGTTAAGCTCTCACCACCGTTTTCAAGCACTTTATAACCTGCTTCTACTGCTTCTTGTAGTTTAGCCCGATACGCCGCTTCCTTTTCAGGGGTAAATTTACTTTTGTCTATCGTACCTGCTCCACCGTGGATGGCGATTGAGAAAGGCTGTTCACTTGATGCAAACACGCTAGTAGATAAAAACGCTGTTAAAAACGCAGTTGCGAGTCGTTTGTTCATTATTGTTTTCCTTTTGTTTTTAGAGCGTATTGATCTTTGTGGTCTAAATTCTGTTCAAATCCAAAGCTTTTTTGATCGCGGCGTGGCTTTGTAGTCCTAGTGGTCTAAGTCAAGAAGCAACAACAAAGAACAAAACACTCTATTCAATTTGCAAGGCAAACGCGTCAATTTCAAGCATTTTCGATGAACAGCACAAAGGCGTTATTTTTTTGCGCTAGATCAACGCAATCCCATCAAAGCGGCGTAGATTAATAATTAAAGAATAGGAGGCGTTATGAACAAAAACGCAATTTTAATCGAGCTTAAAGAAAAACAAATCGAACTCAATAAACGCATCAATGCGATTGGTTCAGATTTTAAAAAAGGTCGCTCGCAAGACTTTGCAGAGCAAGCGACAGAGAGTGAAAACGACCAAGTGCTCGATGGCATACGCCATGAGGCAAAATTGGAATTACAACAAGTAAATGCCGCTATTTCGCGCTTAGAAAACAATAATTATGGCATTTGTAGCCAGTGCGAAAGCGAAATATCACGCGAGCGTTTACATGCATTACCCTATGTTCAAACTTGTATCAACTGTGCACAATAAGGAATAACACCCATGTTTATTGAAAAACACGACATGCATCATGAGTTTCCAGAGTTTAATGAAGAAATTCGCGAATTAAAAATGACTAATGCGCACTTTTCTAAATTATTTAAGGAATACCACGATCTTGATCACGAAGTGATCCGCATTGAAGAAGGCGTTGAAAATACTTCTGACGCATACCTAGAAAAACAAAAAATGCGTCGTTTACACCTAAAAGACGAGCTATACGCGATGCTGAAAACACATAAAGAAAATTAACAAACAGCAAACACAAAAAAAGCGCCAATTGGCGCTTTTTTTCTTACAGCATTGACAGCGATGTCATTTACTTCTTGATAACGATAATCTAGAAAGCTAACATCAATATCACACAAACCTTTCGAACATCGGTGCTATGGAAAATAATAAAACTAAATCAATCACAATTGTTGGTGGGGGCTCATCTGGTTGGATGACAGCAATGTACCTTAACCACCTTTATCGAAAAGAAAAACAAAACATCAAAGTGCGCCTTGTTGAAAGTGCAGATATTGGCATCTTAGGTGTCGGTGAGGCAACGGTACACAGTATTCGCTTTTTCTTCGCGGCTATGGGGTTAGATGAACAAGAGTTGTTGAGTGAAACTCAAGCAACCTATAAAACAGGGATTATGTTTCGTAATTGGATGAAACCTCAACAAGATAAAGTACATGAATACTTCCACCCATTTGAACAGATAAAGTTTGGCAACGGCTTCGATTTGTCAACATCTTGGTTACTAAGCCAAAAACTCTCTGGGCAACGTTATGACGAAGGCACTTGTATTTCATCTGAATTAATTAAGCACCAACATGGGCCAAAAACAGCCAATAGCAAAGGTTATACCGGAATTGTACCCTATGGCTATCATATTGATGCGAACCAATTAGCACGTTTTTTACGTAAAAAAGCAGTTGCAGCGGGTGTCGAGCACATTGAAGCTACCGTTGAAAAAATAAACACAGATAATCAAAATATTATTAGTATTGAAACCGATAATGGCGTATTCGAAAGCGATTACTTTATTGATTGTACCGGCTTTAAAGGCTTACTTATCAATGCAGTAAGTGAAGATAACTGGGTAAGTTATGAAGATGCGCTTCCATGCAATAAAGCAGTCGCGGTACAGCGCAAATATCCAGCAGAGCAGCAGCCTAAGCCCTACACCGAAGCCACGGCATTAAGTAATGGCTGGGTGTGGCAAATAGATCTGATTAATCGTCAAGGAACCGGCTATGTATACGATGGCAATAGGCTAAGTAAAGAAGAAGCAGAGGCCGAACTAAAATCATTTTTAGGTAGCGAGTCTGAGTTTATTAAAACTTTACACATTGATATGCAAATTGGACGTCGCAAACGTTTTTGGGTTGGTAACTGTATCACTGTAGGACTTTCCGGTGGTTTTATTGAACCGTTAGAGTCGACAGGTTTGCATCTAATAAACCTAGGCGCGCGCTTGCTTTCTACCCACTTAACACAAGTTAGTGTGCCTGATGCAATCCAAGAGTCTTATTCAGAGTTAATGATAAATGCTTATGAAGATCTCAAGCAATTTATCGTACTACATTACTGTATTACTGATAGAGATGACACAGAATTTTGGCAAGCGGCACAACGTTCAGTTGAACACTGCCCCGCGTTAAAACGTAAGCTCGCAATCTGGAAATACAAGATTTGTGAATATGCTGATTTACAAACGGCCAGTACTTCGTGTTTTAACGATGAAAATTACCGCTTTATCTTATATGGCATGCAATACTACCCAGAGTTACACCTTGACATCGATAAAGCACAAATGGAAACGTTATTTGATTCTGTAAAGGCACGCTGCCAACAAGCGGTGCAATACAGCGAAACTCACCAAGATTCGCTAGATAAACTACATAATTAGCTGTTTTTAAAAAACCTTACGACATCTGGATAAAGACATACTTATTCGTCTTTATCCAGTAATGCATTGACCTCACCAAAAGCAAATTCGTAGTTTTTCCAGCGGCCAACACCTGACTTAAAGATTGGCTGACGTACTTGCTGACTGCTCAATGTATGCACCACGCGGTTTGACTTGAAAAATGCTAAACAATCCACTTCAAAATCAAGCTCTAAATACTCACACAAGCGTGCTGTTTGAGCCTCAATATCATCAACCAAAGCCTCGTAATCTATGGTTAAGATAGCCTCAGGATACAAACTGTGCCAGTGTGTCATTAACTTATCGTACGCTAAATAATAACGTGTTAGTTCGTTAAGGTTGTAGCTAAACCGTATGCCTTCACCAAAGAGCTGACGGAAATTACCCCAAATTGTATCGTGCGCATTGCGTTTACAATGAATAATCTTTGCATTAGGGAAAGCACGCTTAATTATGCCAATCGCTTTAAAGTTAAGCGGCATTTTATCGGTAAAATAGCGCTTAGTTTGAAATGGTTTAGTCAACTCATAATAATTCAAGGCAATCTCTGAATACGCTTTGCTCGAAAGTTGGTCTGCCCAATGAGGGTAAGGGCTTGCTGGTTTTTCTTTTCGTAGTAGCTGTTGAGTAGCCATCATCAGATCTGATAACTCATCAGCACCAATCACTTGACTGTGCGATGCAATGATTTGCTCCACTAGTGTCGTACCACTACGCGGCATACCGACGATAAAGATCGGCTGACTTTGCGTGTCAAGCGGTTGTGTCGTGGATTTAGCCAAATGAAATGCGTGCGCTAAATTGTCCAGTTCATGTAATTCGGCATCAAATTGGTAATTACCAAATGAACGGCGTTTTAGCTTGGCCCCTTTTGCATAATAGTCAAAGGCGCGAGCGTGATCGCCAGCTTGGTCAAATACTGACGCTAAAGTATAACACGCCAATGCGCGTTCACGGAGTGAGTGCTCATCCTGCTGCACAAAAAGCGTAAGTGTTTGGTGTTGTTGTGTAGTGAGCTCAGGTGTTAGTTGGCAAAGTTGCCAATAGGCTTCTATCGTCTCAGGATAAGTATCAATAAGCTGTGACAATAACTCAATTGCCTGCGTTTTAGCCCCCTGCTCTTTGTACAAGGTTGCCAACAATAGTTGACGCTCAGGCGAAGCGTCGGACAATTCTTTCAGCAGCGTAATCGCTACTTCGTGCTGTTTCAGAGCCCTTAAAGCACCAATATGAAAGTTTAAACAATTTTCCGGTACTTTATTAACTTTAAACAATTCAATTAAACTACTAAAGCGCCGCATTTGTGTATAAAACTGACACAGCCAATACAGTATTTGTTGATTATTATTGTATTGCAGAAGTGCCGTTGTTAGTACGTTCTCAACGTCGCTAAATTCTCCTGCTAAAAAGTGTTGCTTTACGCGATTAATAATCAAATTAACGTTGGTGTCACTCATTACACACTTTGTATTCCATATTTTTTAATCTTATCAATCAACACTCGATGCTCTGGTAAAGTTTTACTCAAATGATCGCGATAGTTAGCTAACTCCTTTAGCCATGCGCGATAACCGTCAACATCTTGATACTGGAACTGCTGATTTTGTGAACTAGTCTCAAATTCCATACCGTACAAAACATAAAGGTAATTATCTAAATTAAAAATAGATAATTTATTATGAAAATCGTATTCAGTAGGAATTTTAAAACGCCAATACTCTAAATTTTCCTGCAGTGAGTCAGGAATCGAACGCGGATCTGTATTATCGCGCCAAAAAGCAGAATCTCGCCTTTTTGAAATACAGTAATGTAGTTTAATAAAATCGATAACACGGTCCCATGTTTGACGGATCCGTTGGTTAAAACGCTTTTCTGCAAGCGGCATTTCCGCATGCTCCATTGGGAATTGTTCGGCAAGCATGCGTGCAGTTGCATCAAACACTAATAATCCAGTCGCTTCTAAAGGCTCTACAAAACCTTGCGAAAGGCCAAGTGCCACACAGTTTTTATGCCAAAACTTTGCGCGGTAGCCAATGTGCATTTTGATTCGACGCGTGCTTATATTGTCAAACTCGCTTCCTAAATAGTCTCGCAAATCGCGTTCAGCTTGTTCATGAGAAGTATGATTAGATGAATACACATGCCCTACACCACGTCGCTCGGTTAAACCAATATCCCATATCCAACCTGCTTGCTGAGCAGTTGAGATCGTATGGCTAGCGATAGGTTGAGATACACTTTGGTAAGGAACTTGAATAGCCAGTGCGTGATCAGCGAACAAAATATCACTCTTATCAACGAAATCTATACCAAGTTTTTCACCCATCAAGAGTGAATTAAATCCTGAACAATCTATAAAAACATCGCCGAAAATGTTCCCGTTTTGTTGCGTTACAAGTGCTTTTATTGAACCATCTGTATGCAAAATCACATCGGTCACATCATCTTTAATATGGATAACGCCAAGCTTATCGACCGCATTCTCTGTTAGCATTTGTGAGAACTTCGCAGCATCCAAGTGATAGGCATAAGCTGTTGTCCCTTGGTATTGAGGGTCTGTAACCATTTTTGGTGCAAGCCCTAAATTACATATTTTCCCTTGCACTGCAACAGTTTCTGCATAACTTAATTGGCAATGTTTATTTAACCAATAAGGAGTGCTGTTGAATTGATTTATCAATGGGTAATCGAATAAGTGATGGTAGTAATGGTTGCCATGCGCTGCTGGGTCATGCGTCCAATTAACAAACTTAATACTTTGCTTGAAAGTCGCATCACAGCGCTTAATGAAATCACCTTCATCAATGCCTAGGTATTTTAGACTTTCACGCATAGCCGGCACAGTGCCTTCACCGACTCCAATGGTTGGAATATTTGGCGACTCAACTAAGGTTACGTTGATCCCGTTAGGTAGATTTAACTTTTTGGCCAAGTGATTTGCAGCTAGCCAACCCGCTGTACCACCACCCAAAATAACTATTTGCTTGATTTTCACAGAAGTAACTTGATGGTTGAATTATGCATAAAAAAAGCGAGTGTAATTACACTCGCTAATCATAAATGAAGATTAACTCTCAGCTTCCGCCTTTAAGCGAGCTAGACGATTAACCTGTGGCATTGATGTTAAGAAAGAGTAAATTGGTGGTAAGTAGCCACGCTTACGAAGTTCTAAGAACTCGTCATCAGCCATTTCGTTTAGCTTCTTCTCATCGATAAGGTAAATACCGTTGATATCACGCTTTTCGCCTTTAATTTCAAGGGTAAGTGTTTGCGGGATAAGTAGCTCTTTATCTGCTAGGAATTTAGTAAACGCAGCTGTTACTTGTGAGAATTCAACAAATGCAATTAAACCTTCTTTACGACGCTTAAGGTAATCTGTTTCTTCACCTTTATCATCAAACAGTGCATTACCCTCGTCTTCACCTACTAAGTCGCTTGATTCGTTAATACCAACAAATAGCTGCTCTTCATTCTCAGGGTTTTTACTAAGAACTAGTGGGTAGCGCGTAAGCGCATGCGGTAGGTATGCTGCTTGCCACTTACCATCTTTAACAAATAGGTTTTCACCAGGCTCCAAACCTAGCATTGCAACAGGTTGAAACTCACCTGTTTCGTTATTCTTAACAAACACAATTGGATATTCATTTGCTACACGTGCAAACTCGTGTGCTACTACAGGCACTAAATGCTGATCTTTAACAAGATCTGTATTAAATCCATTTTTAATTTTAAAATTTTTATGCACTTCGTTGTGCAACGGCTTGATAACATCTGCCATGGTACTACTCCAACTTTATATTTTATGGTGCCGCAGCGAATTTTTCATTTTTTTGCTAAAAGCATCTAGACTTACATTGCTATGGCGTTTATTTGTCGCCCTATGCTAGATGGTTTTAGACAAAAAAAAAAGGGAGAAACTCTCCCTTTTTAAATTATTTTATCTGTTAGAAACGTAGAGCCACGCCTAGAGATACCATACGAGGCATTTCATATTCATACAGTGGGAAACCTTTTGTGAAGCCGCTGTAAGAACTGTAGTCTGCGTTGTTACCTTTCTGAACAGAACCTTCTTCAGTTAAGTTTACTGCAGTAAGACGTACATCTAAGAAATCAGTTGCATGCCAAGTAGCGCTAAAATCAAGCGTACCAAAATCATCATGTAAACGGTTGCCGTATGCACCAACATCACGAATCATGTATTCTGAACGCCAGTTATATGACAAACGTACTTCAAATGATTCATTCTCATAATAACCCGTTAAGTTATAAACATGCTTTGAGCTATCACTCATCTCGGTGTTGCCGTCACTAAAGATTTCAGAACTTGACGTTTCCGCATCTGTATATGTGTAGTTAACGATTGAACCGAAACCATTGCCAAAGTCTTGTTGATACTGAAGCTCTAAACCTTGAATATTAGCTGTACCATTGCTTTCCAGCTCTTGCACTGTCCAGCCGTTTGGTACTTCGTCTGGTGCTAATTGATAGTTAATATCAGAAGCATCAGCAGCATACTCATTAACAGTTACAAAGTTAGCAACGTCTTTAAAGAATAAACCAGCTGAAACAAGTGAACTTTCATTGAAGTACCACTCAACACCTAAATCTAAGTTATTAGAAATAAATGGCTTCAGACCTACGTTACCAACAATCCAGAATTGGTTATCTGGCAGTGTGTCATTTGCGCCAGTGATATTAGGATTAACATACATGTTTACGTAAGAAGGTCGTGCCATAGTGCGCGCAGCATTCGCACGTAAAATCACGTCGTCAGTAATATCGAAGGCGATGTTAAAGCTCGGTAACGCTTCTGTGTAACTTTCATCAGTCGTTGTTTTAACACCATTAAGGAAATAAGTCGAAGATGCATCTGTATTAACAATACGTAAACCAAAGTTACCACGTGCCATTTCAGTTGAGAAAGAAGCCATTGCATATACTGCTAAGTTATCTTCATCAATTTCACTATAAGATGTTAAATCTTCATTTTCACCGATAATACCCGCTTTAGCGTGATTAATGAAAATATCTGAATCAAATGTGGTCATTTGATAATCACCAGCGCCAATATCAGTTTTTTCACCAGAAAGCGTTGTTGTATCAATGAAAGGTTGAAAGTCATCGGCTGTAACAAACTCAAAACGACGGCTTGTGGTGTTATGAGATGAATAGCGAAGACCCGTTTTTATTGATGTAATTGGACCTAGATCGACGTGGAACTTAACGTCTGTTTGGAAGTACGATTCTTCATCAGTCTTAGGTGTTCTGTTCATGCGTGTACAATGAGGTGCAGCTGTTTGGCAACTTGCAATCGCTATATGACTAGGTACGTAATCTTCAAGCGCAACGCCACCAATACCATTCGGTAAATCCCACGTTTGATTACCATTAGTGAAATCGTAGCTACCGCCTACAATCGGTGTACCTGATTCAGGATTCAAACCTTGCGCGTCAAATACTTCAATTTCAAAGTCTG
The DNA here is from genome assembly GCF_057367955.1 of Pseudoalteromonas sp. NS-SX12. Lineage (NCBI taxonomy): Bacteria > Pseudomonadati > Pseudomonadota > Gammaproteobacteria > Alteromonadales > Pseudoalteromonadaceae > Pseudoalteromonas > Pseudoalteromonas sp. NS-SX12. The sequence goes on from NZ_CM170634.1 coordinate 2,703,940, forward strand.
TACCACCTGTTGACGATGTATCACCAAATTGTACAGATAAATCGTAACCATCACCCGCATAGTTTAAAGTAAAGTCGATAACTTCTGAGCTCATGGTTGCTTGACGAGGGCGACTCTGCCAGAAACCAACATTTAAAGGTCCTTTAACAGGTGTTCCTTCAAGGAATTCTTCCGTTTCACCACCACCCCAAGTAGTATCAGCTTGCGTTAACCAAAGTGCATAGTTGTTATTGTCTGCAGCCATTTCCATGTCGATAAGGTTAAGTGACATGTCTAACGCATCAGTTGGTGCATATTGGAAAGTAGCAGCAATAGCTGTACGTTCACGCTCTTGTTTAAATGCAACAGGACCTGCACCCCACTGCCAAAATGCTTCGTTACCTTGGCGTTGTAACTCACGCTCCTGGTAAACACCAGAAACGAGTAGGCCAAACGTCTCACTGCTATTTTTCCAGCTATAAAGACCTGAGATTAATGGTGTAGTTTCTTCAGAATCAGTCGAATTTAGCGCTTCTAATGATGCGTAAACTGAGTTTGCATCCATATCTAAAGGCTTACGTGTGTTGATTTCTACCGTACCACCAACGCCACCTTCAACAAGGTCTGCTTGCGATGATTTGTATACTTCAACACCACCAACTAACTCAGAAGGCAACAGTGAATAGTTAAAAGAACGTTTTGCAGGTTCAAAAACAAACCAGCCTGTAGACGCTACGTTTTGACCATTTAAAGTTGTTAATGTTAGCTCGTCGCCCGCACCACGGATTGACACCGCCGCACCTTCACCCCATTGACGCTGTACTGTTACACCTGGTACACGCTGAAGAGATTCTGCAACGTTACGGTCTGGCATTTTACCAATGTCTTCTGCTGTGATTGCATCAACAGTACCGTTTGCGAAACGTTTTGTATTAAGAGAAGCTTCTAGAGAGCGACGAATACCACGTACCTCAATTACTTCCACATCTTCTTTTGCTTGTACTTCTGAATCAGCTGCAACAGCCACGCCTGAAAAACCAGCGCCCATTGCTAAACCGATGTTAACTGCTAATAAGCTTTTTTTGAAATTTTTAGCTAACACAGGATTCCCCTTGAATCATTTTGTTTTGGTTTAATTCACTTTCTGCCCAGTGAAGATGACAGCGTTGTCATCTGATAACAAACCTTACACGTAAAATTACAATATCGCTACAATTATTTTTGCATTTTTTAAACAATCGCGTTCATTTATATATAACAAATAAGAACAATTTATTTACATTTGCAATAATAAATTTTCATAACACCCGCTAAATACGGGGGCTAGCGACCTTTTTACTATAACACACGGCAAATATTATCTGTAAAGCTTAATCTGTAAGAAAAGTTTAATCAGGTGGAGGTCGGATCAGGTGCTTGGAGCGATTTTAGAAAAATGTCAGGCAATTATTACATTGCCTGATAAAGCGCTTTGCTTAACGTTACGTTGGTTAACTCTGTGTTAGCTAATTGAGGGCCCCTATCACTGGGCAGAATGATAGAAGTGGAGCCCTCAAATCTTAATTCACATTACTTACAAGGGGAAGTAATGACAGCGCTGTCATTTGTTAATGAGAATAATAAAGACACCGGTGTCATTTGTCTAGTCATATTTCGATCTTTTCGTAAAATTAGCCATGATTATGCTTTTAAAAACACATTAGGTTACAAAGTAAGCGTTTAAGTCACCTTAAGCGAGCCTGTCGTATCGTCAAAAAATAACCACGCCACGCATATCGAATTGTTGTTTACACAGATAAAGTGAGTTCTGCTCTATTATCGCGATGAGGTGTTGATTGATATGTAAAGCAGCGATGTGGGTTAGCTACTTTTTTACAGGAAAGCCTGTTGAGCTTTCATACTTATTTTCACGATATTTAAACAATGCCGAGAACACGATGGGGTTGGTCAGCATAAATAAGCGATAACACAGTAGAAAACCAAAAAGCGCAGGCGAACAGTTCTCTTACGCAAACTTTTATCATTGTTGTGAACAAAATCCAGATACGGGATGTGAGCTAAGCCCACAAGCTTTGTATTCGCTTAGATTGCTAGGCAACATATCAAGCGCCGCGATAAAGACACGCAAAATGAGGACTGTAAAGAACAACAGCCTTGGTATTCAGCGAATTTGTAACCCTTTTACATGAAGCAAGCAATAACCACCCAGCTTGCATAAAGGCACAAAATGACTGGTAAAACGATAGTGATTAGAGCACTGTTAGTTAGCATGTTTGCTAATATCAATCGACCAATCTGTTTCACAATAAACGGAATGTGCTTTAGGCAGAGTTTGCTCGAGCATGATACTGCCTGCCCTATTTTGTCTGCGATAGGCTTCAAGCAGGTCGTTATCTTGTATTGTGAAATACCCCGGCATTACTTCTTTTAATTCATTAAGCGTGTTGGCCGCCTTATTATATTGCGCTAATGCAGCATACGCTTTGGCGACATAAACCGCTTGTAATCTTGTACTCCAAGGGCGTTTTTCTATTTCCAGCACTTTTTGCGCTTGGTCTTGCAGTAGGTAAATATACATTAACGAATAACGCGCATATTCATTTGTTAAGGTTAACGCAGGGTCGCTGGAATGGGTTAACGCTAATTTAAGTGCATGTTTCGCCTTATCAAACTGTTGTAAGTCGGTGTATGCCCATGCAACAAATACATAACTGCTTACTTTTATCACATCCGATTGCGTATTCGGTAATAGTGTCTGAAACGCATTAATCGCTCGCTTAAGCATTTCTGGATTTTGTCCATAGCGGCCCATTTCACTTTGATCTAGTCCTTGATCAAGGTAGGAAAACGCTATATAAAAATCAGCCCACGGCAACGCCGATTTGGCACCTAGCTTTTCAAACCCATGCTTTGCTTGCTTAAAATACTGCTCAGCAAGTTGCCCTTGGTGCAATTGCATATGATAAAAACCCGCATAAAGTTCTGCCATCGCTAACTCATACGGTAAGTTAAGCTCGGTAAAGCGCGCTAACGCATTTTGCAAAGCGGTTTCCCGTTTTTCTTGGTCAAAATAATAGTTTTGTGCAATCGCCAGTTGTGTTGCCGCGATTTTTTCTAGATTGCCGAGGGTTTGGTAAAAACTCAGCGCCTTGGTAAGTCGCTCTTTATTTTTGGCTAAATCGTTATACGGGCTTTTTTCTAGCCCCACATTATTTGGTTGTCCCAAATAAAATAGTGAATCTGCCGTTGCGGCTAACTCAGTATAATTATCAGTTAACTTAGCTGCTTTTTTAAGTAAGTCATCATGTTGCTGCCATTTCATTGCTTGCCAAGCCAATGACGCTTTTAAACGATAACTTTCTGCGATTAATTGTGGGTCTTGGCTGTTGATACTGGCGTGAATGCTTTTCTCAATCAGAGCATGTTGGTCGCTAGTGCCTTGGCGTGTCGCGATAATTGCCTGCCAATACGCGACAAAAGCATTAAGTAGTGGATCGTATTTTAGGTCGTTTTGCCCAATTTTACTAAATTCGACGCGAGCCTGTGACCATTTTCCCACAGCAATATAACTTCTTGCCAAATAAGCGCTTGCCCAATTCGTTTGCAATATGGTGTTTGCTGCTTGAAAATACTTAATCGCCTCTGCAGCACCCGTGGTTTGCAATGCTTGCATGCCTTGTGCGATCGCCATAGCTGAAATATCAGGTCGCGCTTTTTTGGTGTTTTGTTTATGAGCATTTATCATTGCCAGAATCTGCTGCGAGATAACTTCAATATGCGATGCTAACTCGTTATAGCTCAAACTGCCCTGTTTGATGCGTCCATCGGAATAAATTGCCTGAAAGTCGATAACTTGTTTTTGCTGATGCATTCGCACACTTGCGAAAATAGCGACATTTGCCCCAAGTTTATCGAGTAAGTTACGTATTTGTACTGGCATTGCGGGCCACGGCAACTCATTTTTCAACAACGATAAATGTGCCTCAGAAGGCGAAATCACATCAACCCGTTGAGAGCGCTTTAAATCGACAGCCAACATATCTGACAGGCCATGTTCTAGCCACGCCATGCTTGGTTGCTGTGTATCGTTAATAAACGGCAGCACCATTACTCGCAAACGCGATGTAACTTGGTTTTGTTGTTCGCTATGGTTAGCTGCATTACCGCTATTAGGTTGCCAAATTCCAACAGCCAATATTAACCCGGCTAACATTAAAACGCCCACAACAAACCATAACCGTAAGGATTTATTTAACGTGTTTTCTGTCTGTATTGTTTTTGCTGCTGGCTGTTCAGAATGCTTTGATTCTGCCTGATTTACTTCACGTGTTATTGGGCAAATCCACTGATAACCACGTTGTGGAATTGTTTTAATGTAGCGCGGCGATTTAGCATCATCGCTTAGGGCCAAACGCAACTCACGAATACTTTGCGTTAATGCTGATTCGCGATAGTCACCATGCTGCCATAAATGTGTAAGTAGGGTTTCTTTCGCTATTAGTTCATTTGGGTGCTGCAAAAAATAAGTCAGCAAATTTGCGACCTTGTTTCGCAGTAACACCGGCTGTTGAGTTTCTGCATCGTTCAGCCGCGTTAGGTAACCTGTTTCTGGTTCAAATTCATAATCACTAAAACGAAACAACAGCGCATCCATCCACAAATCAAAATAGGCCTAAATAATAAATCAAAGCACAGCAAAACAAAACCTTTAACAAACTCCAAGCTAAAACTTAATACATTGAAAAATATATAAATATATTTATTTTAGATGGATTTTATATCGATTTAATAGGGTTTGGGGCAAATAACGGCAACACTGATGCAAGCCAATTTTTAAAGCGAGCTCAGTATGGAAATGTTTATTCAAGAAGCCCTCGTCAGTGATAAAGCTTCGCTGTATGTGGTGCTGGTAATATTTGTGACAGGCGTACTAACCAGCCTAACGCCCTGTGTTTACCCAATGCTGCCAATTACCATTGCAGTGGTACGCCAGCACGCAAACAATGGCTACCAGTCAACAGCATACACTTGTTTATATGTGTTAGGCCTTGCGCTTAGCTACAGTTTATTAGGTTATTTTGCCGCCAAGCTGGGATATTTGTTTGGCAGTGTCGCCACCCACCCTGCAATGTTGTTCATTGCGGGTAGTTTTTGCTTAATCATGGCTGCATGGATGCTTGGCTGGATAAACATGCCGCAGCTTTCTTTCACCAAAAATACATTCAGTTCATATGCGCCACTCAATGTATTTGTCAGTGGTGCGTTATCCGGCTTGGTAATGGCGCCCTGCACTTCACCGGTACTTGGTATGTTACTAATGTATGTTTCAACTGAGCACGCACCACTCGTTGGCCCCATTTATTTGTTCGCATTTGCACTTGGATTAAGTGCCTTACTGTTCATTGCAGGCATTTTTTCCAACGTTTTGAACTCGTTGCCGAAAAGCGGCCCTTGGCTTAACGGCTTCAAATACCTATTGGCGGCCTTGCTGGTTGGCGTGGCCCTTTATTTCTATTTTCAAATCACGTTTTAAGGATATTTATATGAAAAACATACTGGCTTTTATGTTATTTACTCTTGCCATCCCTTTGTTTGCATCACCGCTTAAGGTTGGCGACAAAGCGCCTAATTTAGTTAGTCATACCTTAAAAGGTAAGGCAATTAATTTAAAAGAGTTACTAAAGGAAAAACCCGTTTACCTCAAATTTTGGGCAACATGGTGCCAATATTGCCAAGCTGAAATGCCACATCTAGCAGAGTTAAATAAAAACCATAGCGACAAAATCGCCATCATTACGGTGAACGTTGGCATTAATGATTCAGTTAACAATATTAACGCCTACTTTAATCGTAATAATCTGTCGCTAGATACAGTGTTTGATACAAACGGCGCAATCACGCAAAACTTTGGCGTATTAGGTACGCCTTATCATATTTTAATCGAGCAAAGCGGCAAAGTTGCACTAACGAGCTTTCTACACTCAGACAAAATTGACGCATATATCGCTGCGTTACCTGAAAAGGAATAGTAACTATGTTTAATCAACTCAAAGCATTGCACATCGTCGTTGTAACTTTAGGCTTATTATTTTTTGCTAACCCTGCGTATACAAAAACACAAGAGCCAACTAAACATACGGTGTTTATGGATATTTGGGCACATTATGATGGCGCAAACTCCGTGTTTATTGACTGGCTAAATCAACAAAGCTATAGCGTCAGCTATAAACAACAAGATCTCAATGTAACACCCAGTCAAATAGCTAAATTTAAAAGCAACTACCCGCAATTTGCATCCATTGAGATCGATAAAGAGTTTAAGTTAATGCGGCAATATGACGTTTGGCAAACACCGTTTCATATTCTTGAGCACGATGGCACAGTATTATTTAAAGGTGATGATGCTGCACTATTGGCATATCTAAAATTAAACCAACACATTTCCCAAGCTCAGTTTACACACTATAAAAGCAAATTATTAAAAGAGGCGTCTTCACCACGCTTTAAAAAACAACCGCCGGTAAATCATATTGCCGTTGGTGAACAATTTTCAGATTTTGTTCGTGAAAGTTTATCGGGGCAAACGGTATCGTTAGGTAATACCATTAAAATGCTCAAACCCAGTAATACGCTTGAGTTGGTATTTCTTGATAGTTTGTGTCCAATGCCACACTTTCCAAATTGTGAGGCAAGCCTAAAGCAATTAGCTGACAATCAACTTAAACAAGGTAAATTGTATCTGGCTGTGATCAGTGGCTACTACGTTAACGAAGCCCATGTACGCAGTTTTATTGAAACCCATCAATTACAAATGCCGGTAATTTGGGATAGCGAAAATGCGATTTTTAAACGTTATGGTGTCTCTCAAACGCCTTACAAGATTGTCATAGATCATCGCGGAACTGTTTTGAAACGTCATGCTTTCTAAACAAAAAAGCCCAACTTAAGTTGGGCTTTTTAATCTAGTTTAGTCAAACATTAAGCTGTCCAGTACACTTCTACCGGTACCTTTGTTTGCTGTAAAATAGCGCGAAGTGGCATATCTGCAACCTCCCCGCCAGCTTTAGCTTCTTTATAAACTGCCAGTTTTTCTTCACCGCTTATTAAAAGCTTAATCACTTTCGATTGTAAAATAGCAGCACGCGTTAATGTCATGCGCTCAGTAATATCACCAGTTACATCACTTTTAATTGCATCAATTGCCGCGACTAAATCAGTAGTGGTTAACGCATTATCAAGGCCTTGGGCATGCGGGAAAAGTGATGCGGTATGACCATCTGGTCCCATACCTAAAATCGTCACATCAAAATTTTGTTTAAGTGCCGCATATGCGTTTTGACACTCAGCTTGACCAAGTTGCGCACTGTCCGCTGGATTTTTCATGGTTACAAAGTTCGCAGCAGCAGCTTTGTCTTGTAATAGCGTTGATTTAATAAACGCTTCATTACTTTTATCATGACTTTGCTCAACCCAACGTTCATCAACCATAGCTACGTCAATTTTGTCCCACGCTAACTCAAGACCACTTAAATAGCGATATGCTGGCGCCGGTGACGAACCACCTGATACCATTAATACAGCGCGACCATCTTGTTCAATACCTTGTGCTAAACACTTAGCAAGATCTTCACCTAATTCAACGTTATAGGCATCTTTTGAATCGAAAAACTTTTCAATAATATTGGCTGACATTATTTGTTATTCCCTGCGTTGTACCATGCGTGATTATTTTCAGCGAGTAGCTCGTCTGCATCTTCTGGACCCCATGTACCTGCACGATAAAGTGCTGGCATACCCGCTGTTTGCCACTGTTCAATAATTGGATCAATCCACGCCCATGCTTGACGTACTTCGTCACGGTGAATAAACAGCGATGCATTACCTGCCGCAGCATCAAGCATTAAGCGCTTGTACGCATCTGAATGGAAGCCATTTTCATAGTTTTTAGACAAATCGAGATCAAGCGTTACTGGCTCAAGTTGCATTTCTAAATTATCTAAACGCTTAGACATTAGCGTAAGCTGAATGCTTTCTTCCGGCTGTAAGCGGATCACTAATCGGTTTGGCTCAATGCCGCCAACCGTTTCGTCATACACGTTGTGAGATACATTTTTGTATTCTACGATAATCTCAGCACAACGCTGTTTCATGCGTTTACCGGTTCTTAGGTAGAATGGTACGCCAGCCCAACGCCAGTTTTCAATGTGTGCGCGGATCGCTACAAAGGTTTCGGTCTCGCTGTTTTCGCCAAGCTCTTCTAAATAGCCAGGTACCAATTTACCATCAAGTTGGCCCGGTACGTATTGACCACGTACGGTGTTTGCTTCAACGTCATCACCTACAAGTGGACGCAAAGCTTCAAGTACTTTTAATTTTTCAGTGCGAATGCTTTTAGCCGTTAGCTTATTTGGTGATTCCATCGCTACAAGGCACAGTAGTTGTAACAAGTGGTTTTGTACCATATCGCGCAGCGCACCGGCTTTGTCGTAAAAGCCCGCTCGGCTTTCTAGGCCAACAGTTTCAGAAATACTGATCTGAATATTATCAATCGATTTTGCATCCCACATATTTTCAAACATCACATTTGAAAAACGCAGTGCCATTAAGTTTTGAACTGTCTCTTTACCCAGGTAATGATCGATGCGATAAATTTGGCTTTCTTTAAAGTATTCTGCGATTTTCGCGTTAATTTCTTCTGCTGACGCGCCACAGTAACCAATTGGTTTTTCCACCACAACACGTGTTGATTTAGTAATCAGCTGATTATCAGATAAAAGCTCGCTACAACGGCCGTATACTGCAGGCGGTAATGAGTAATAGAAAACGCGCGCTTTGTCTTGTTCGTCTGACTCTAAAATTTCTTTTAAACGTAACCAGTTATCATCTTGCTCAGTGACATTAACAACAATTGGTTTTAAAAACGCAGAAAACGCTTTCCAGTCTTTCGCGTTATATTCGCCTTTACCTAAAAACGACTTAAGGCTGCTTTGTACTTTATCAACAAACTCTTGTTCATTTGCTAATGCCCTAACGGTTGGCAAAATTCGCGTCCCTTCCGGCAGGTTTCCTTCTTGATAGGCACGGTACATTGCAGGCAGCAGTTTACGCAGTGATAAATCACCACCACCACCAAAAATAACGATATCGAATGGGTTTAGCATAATTGTTCTCTTCGTTTTAGTAACTTGTTGTTAAGTACAATATAGAATGTGTTTTTAGTTCGTTATGTTAGCACTAAATAGCGCTTGGGTAAGCTATTTATGATTGCTAATTTATATTGAATTCGTATGTAACTGCTCACGCAAATGGGGCTATGAAGAAAAGAGTTTTCAGGAGTAACAATGCTCTCACCCACTGTTACCCCTGAATACTCAGCGCTACTCAGTTCGCTTTATAAACGGATATGAGCTTTGGAGGCGTCAACTCTCTCACCAATTGACGCTCCAAATCACTCAGCGCTACCCGTTCAAAGGTATTTTTTAGTATTTGATTACGTTCAACTTGCATTTGCCAAGTTGCTATTTGAACCGGTAAATAAGAGTGTTTGGAAGCGTCAACTCTCTCACCAATTGACGTTCCAAATAACTCAGTGCTACCCGTTCAAAGGTATTTGTTGCAGTTTCAAAGCAGCCTAAGGCATTTTGAAAACCGCGCAGTCTAAGCTAATGCCAATCACTTAACCCTGACATTTGACCGCTTTTTAATTTTTTCGCTTATTTTTATACAGTGCAATTAAGCCAGCTGTTGAGCTATCGTGTGCAAGCGTTTCATCTGTCTCTAATTCTTTTTGAATGGCATTTGCTAAGCCTTTGCCCAATTCCACGCCCCATTGGTCGAATGAACAAATTTCTAGAATAATGCCCTGACAGAAAATCTTATGTTCATAAAGTGCAATTAAACGGCCTAAATGCTTCGCATCAATGGTATCAAGTAAGATTGATGTGGTAGGACGATTGCCTTGATGTACTTTATGCTCAACCAGCTCAGCAATACGCGCTTCGCTTAAGCCTTTGCTTGCTAATTCTTTTTCTACTTGCGCTTTGCTAACGCCTGTCATCATGGCTTCAGTTTGTGCAAAAAAGTTTGCCATTAGAATTTCATGATGATTATTCACCTCACGCACAGGCTTTATTGAACCAATAAAATCGGCCGGCACAATCGTCGTACCTTGGTGCAAATATTGGTAAAATGCGTGTTGACCATTGATACCTGTCATACCCCAAATAAGTGGTACGCTCGTATAATCAATCGCTTTGCCATCAAACGTGACTGACTTGCCGTTACTTTCCATCTCTGCTTGTTGCAGGTATGCCGGTAACATATGCATGCTTTGGTCGTAAGGTAAAATAGCCTGCGCTCGTGCATCCAAAAAGCTAGTATTCCACACGCTTAAAAGCGCCATAAGCACAGGAATGTTATTTTCAAAGTTTGTTTCTACAAAATGCCGATCAACTTCAAATGCACCTTCAAGTAACTCAATAAACGCATCAAAACCAAGATACAAAGCGATAGGTAAACCAATTGCTGACCACATTGAAAAACGTCCGCCAACCCAGTCCCACATGGTAAATACGTTATCTGGATTAATACCGAATTCTGACGTTTTTTCTAAATTGGTGCTCACTGCGGCAAAATGCTTTGCAACCGCATCGTCATTACCGGCAGCCTGTTTCAACCATGCAACAGCTGTTTTCGCATTCGCCATGGTTTCTGATGTGGTAAAGGTTTTACTTGAGACAATAAATAGCGTGGTTTCCGCATTCACTTTGCTTAGTACATTTGCTATCTGCATACCATCGGCGTTTGATGCATAATGCACTTTAAGCGTTTCATCTGCGTAGGCTGCAAGCGCTTCCGTTGCCATTTGCGGGCCAAGGTTTGAGCCGCCAACACCAATGCTCACTACATCAGTAATGCGCTTACCGGTGTAACCTAACCAAGCGCCACTGCGCACTTTCTCGGTAAATGCACTGATTTTATTCAATTCTGCGTTAACGGCATCAACCACATTTTCGCCGTCAACATACACCGCCTGATTATTGCGTTTACGCAAGGCTGTATGCAGCACAGCGCGGTTTTCGGTAATATTAATTTTTTCACCAGAAAACATTTTGTCGCGCCATGATGCCAAATCAACATCATTGGCGAGTGCTAATAACGCATTTTTAACATCTTGAGTGATCAGGTTTTTTGAGTAATCAAAGAAAACGCCATCAATTTGCGTGGAAAAACGCTCAAATCTTTGTGCATCATTAGCAAATAAATCAACTAAGTGCTGTTGCTTTATATCACTTGCAAGGCCTGCCAGTGTTTGCCAACTTGCTAAAGAAGAACGACTACTCATACTCTACCTAACTCTCTTTACCCTAAGCATGTGTTTGCAACTTGAAACTCGCTAAACACTTGCTAAAGTTACTACTTATTAAAATGTCTAGGTTAACAATAAGTAAAAATGACAACGCTGTCAATTGGCAATTTAAACTTTTTGACACCGGTATCACGTCATATTAATTGTATAAATTATGAAACATAGCTACAGACTTGAAAAAAAAACAGTTAGAATAATACGTTGTGTGTTATTAACCCCATGCTTTACGCAAAGCTCATCAGCAAAAGATATAATAACAATATGAAAGTCACCATAAATGATGTTGCACGCCTAGCCGGCGTATCAATGAAAACAGTATCTCGTGTTATGAACAACGAGCCTTCTGTTAGAAAAAAAACCTCCGATAAGGTTATGGCTGCTGTTAAAGAATTAAACTACAAGCCGAACTTAGCGGCGCGTAGTTTAGCAGGCACCAAGTCATTTGCTATCGGCTTCGTTTATAGCAACCCGAATGCTTATTATGTCATTGATATGCAAAATGGTATTTTATCTCGCTGTAAAGAAGAAGGTTACGAACTACTTATTCACCCGTGCAGCAGTACCGACGAAAATGTGCTAGAAGAAATTCAAACCATGATCGAGCGCTCGCGTTTATCGGGATTAGTATTAACGCCACCGCTGTCTGAGCGTCAAGATGTTACAGATTTACTTGATTCTATCGGCATTAACTATGTGCGCATATTATCGGGCCGCGAACCAAGCGAAAAAGAAAGTAAGCCTAACGCCATTTTCGTAAATGACCACGATGCTGCATATCAAATTACCGAGCATTTAATTTCGCTCGGACACAAGCACATTGCATTTATTACCGGTGAAGAAGAACACAAATCAACACTTGAGCGCTTAGCGGGCTACAAAGCCGCACTGTCTGCTCATAATATTACGTTAAACGATGCGCTGATATTTCCAGGTAAGTACTCGTTTGAATCTGGTGTTGAAGGTGCTAAAGCACTGATGGCGAATAACGAAAAAGTCACCGCTATTTTTGCCTGTAACGATGAAATCGCGGCGGGTGCATTATTTGCGTCGCGTTTGATGGATATTAAAATTCCTGAGCAACTGTCTATTACTGGATTTGAGGATTCACCCTTCTCAAAACAAACATGGCCAAAGCTGACAACTGCACATCAGTCAAACCAAGATATTGCTACGCAAGCAGCGAAGCTGCTATTTGCAAACAGCCGCCCAACGAAAATTAAAGAAGAAAAAATGGCAATTTGTTTTACACCTGAATTAGTTGTGAGGGATTCAACCGGTAATGCGCTGTAACAACAATTCATTTAAATTATAAAAAAAGCAGCTTTAAGCTGCTTTTTTTATACCAATTCTGTTAAGAATGTAGTCAGAGTTTGTGCCGGTAAATAAGTAATCACGGAGCAAAACTTTTCTTATGTGGTTGTTTTACATTGATAAATTCAAACACTGTTAGCATTAAACTTAACCCGCTAGGATGACCTGCTATGTAAGTGAATTCTATTCGTGCTGTTATCCACTGCTAAATAAAGGCAACGCCACCAGAGAGATTATTTAACTTAGTAAAGTTGAGGCTTGTCAGTAGCTCACAACAGGCTTTAGAGCGACGACCACTGCGACACACCAACACATAATGTTTGTCTTTTACCAGCTGCCCTGAAGCAAACTCATTTAGCAAGCGGTAACTTGGAATATTCGTCACCATATCGCGTGGGACCTTTAGATAGTCACTTAGCTCACCTTCTTGATATTCATAATGCTCGCGAATATCAATGATGCCATCCAATTTATTAGCGGCTAATTGTGCTTTAAGCTCTGTACTGTTTATTTCGGTAACGGCGTTAGGCGCGTTTAATGTTAATGCAAGCTTTAACTGACTACCTTGATGAGTAAATAGAACTGCGCGATCACACAGTTCAACGTTAAACTCAGGCATTACTTTATTTGTTGCTAAATCAATGTATTGACTGTCTGCAAATACATCTGCGTAGCCTGATTTATCGCTAATAATATGGGTGATCTTCAACCCTTGCTTAGTTGCTAAACGTTTAACCTTGTTTATCTCAGAAAAGATAGGGTTAATCAGCAAGGTATTAAGTGATTGATTGACAATAAGGTACATAATATTGCCATCGATTACATATTGATTAATACCTACTGCACACGGTGTTTCTTTAGTATAACTCGTTAACATACATGCATTTGCAAGCTTATCTTTAAGCGCCATAATACGCTCACACGCACTGTTAATTTCATCTTCACTTGCCATTGGGCCAAACGATAGGCGAATTGCGTTCTCACTTTGCCACGGCGCTAATTTCATCGCATCGAGTACAAAGCTACTCGCTGCGCCTGAGCTACAAGCAGAGCCTGCACTAACTCGAATGCCAGCAGCATCAAATAAATTCATTACTTCGCTGCCTGCAATGTTAGCAACACTAAAGTTAATTGTGGTTGGAACCGATACTGAAAAGTCGTTATTAAAAACGATTTCATCAAATGTATGCGACAATGCGTTTGCTAACTTATCACGGTAACTCGCCAACACATCTGCCGATTTAAACGGGCTTGCTTCGCCCTTTTGCATTAATTCAAATAACTTTTTTAAACCTGCTATGCCCGGCAAATTCTCGGTACCTGAACGCGCGCCACTTTCTTGCCCACCACCTGCAATAAAAGGTGTCAGTGGCGCATCTTCACTTAAATATAAAAATCCAATACCTTTAGGTGCATACAGCTTGTGACCAGAAAACGGCGCATAATTGATGCTTGTTTGGTCAAGATCCAATTTTTGTTTACCTAAACCTTGTACACAATCCACCATCCAAAACACATTCGGATTGTTATCACGGATCACTTTATCTAATGCAGCAATGTCTTGTGTTGCACCTGTTTCATTGTTTACTATCATGGTACAAATTAGCAGAGCATTTTTGCTGTGCTCTGCAATAAACTGATGATCGAGCAAGCCTTTTTTATCAACTGGAATTGCTAATATTTCAGCGTTAATTTCAAGTAACTCATTCCAATGCTTTAGCGTATTTGGCACGGCTTTGTGCTCAGTTGCACCATAAAGTAATACTGGCTTTTCGATGGTGTGATTTTTTGCAGCAACCAATGCAGATACAACCGACGTTTGGATCCCCTCGGTTGCGCCCGAGGTAAATAGCAACCTTCCCTTTTCGGAGCCAATTAATTGTTTGCCTAATTGGCGTGTGTCTTCCATTAAACGCTTGGCTTTTAACCCGGTAATGTGAGATGACGACGGGTTACCAAACTCCACTTCCATACAGTGCATCACTTCCTGAGCGATTTCACTGTAAACCGGTGTTGTTGCATTGGCGTCTAAATAAATTAAAGATTGGCTCATGGTTACTGCTTTATTACTTTATGGAATATCTTATAACATTGTTTCAAATATCCATCAGAAAGGCTAATAACATTTCGTTTTGACCTAACGGCTTTTTATAAAGCTTTTACCACAAACAAAAAAGGCCACTGTATAAGTGGCCTTTGATAATTATTAGAAACAGCTTAGCTGAGAACTGTTGTTAAGATAACCAATAGCAGTAATAACGCTAATATGAGTGATATCGGCGACAATATGCGAATAAGCGTTAATGCAAACGGGTGCTTAATATTTGGGTATAAGTTGCTGCGCTTTAATGACAAGGCAAAAGCAAATGCACCGAGTGACACTAGCGTTGTCGCAATGCTGATTTCTGTTTTTATAGTAATTGAGTCTGAAAAGATCAGAAAAATCTGTAACGGCAAAATAAAACACACTAATGCATGTAACAAATGCACATGCTGGATCAGTTTTAATTGCCCTTCTTCACTCAATTCTTTAATACCAAACTTGTGTTCGAAGTGCTTTATCACTTCAGGCAGCTCTAGTTCAACCGCTAAACGATATGGTGTAAGGCCATCACTGTCTTTTTGATGATAATTTACGCCACCGTTAAGCGCTTTACTAATAATATCCAAACTGCGAGCTCGCACCGCAAAATGCAGCAAGTTATTACCTTTTAAGTCGCATTCACTTGCACGTTCCTTACTTAGCAATGCATCAAATACATTTGCAAAGCCTTGCTTAGCTGACCAAATTAACGCGGTTAAGCCATCTTCATCAGTGATCTGCCCTTTTGCCCCCTGCTCAATAAAGCGCATACATAAGCTTTGTTTAGCATCAGGTTGTGAAATATGAGATAGCAGCGCGCGCTCTAACAAACGGTTATCAACTTCACCATCAGAGAGTGCAAGTAACAAATCAAAAAAGTCTTCGCCTTGGCGCAATCTATCGGCGATTTCTTCTGCCAATACATTGGTATCACCAGTTACATTACTTTTAATAAAGGGTAAAGCAACTTCACGAAAATCATCATCCGCCCAAATCGCTAACACATCGTCGTGTGATAACGGCATGCCAAGGTTTAAAAACTGCTGAAACAACTTAAAGAAACGCAAGTGCATACACAGTGAGGTAAGTGTTAGCTCACTTTGCATCGCAACCTGATTGCCAATCGCTGCGTATTGGTCGATTCGTGATAACAAGAGTTCGCTTATTGCTTCTTTGCTGTTGAGTTGCTGATGTAAATGCGCAATAGCTGATTCAATATACTGCTGAGCATTATCATCGTATTCAAATATATGCTGATAGAAACATTGCTCAAATGGCTCTGCCGGCTTTAGCCACAATAAATAATACAGTGGCGGTAGCACGCTGGTGCTGATCCCTTGCGCGTCTTTGGTCTCTTCGCATTTCGGCCAAGCTTCAAGGGCATCCAAAATAAATGCACCATTTTGCTCTAACAAACCTTTTAATAAAAGTGGATAAGCCTCAGGCCAAACTAATACTCGCTCAAGTGACAACGCAGTGCTCCAGAATAAAATGTAATTACGCGAAACGCGCTAATAGTAACAACTATTTAATTGATGAAAAAGAACTTATTAAGTTCCATTTACTGGGTTAAAATTAAAGAAATTCACAACTTTTAGGCAAATCTATGAGCATATGGGCCACAATCTTAATAATCGCAATTGTGCTTGGCGTGATTTGGAGCAATATCGCGTTACTAAAGCATTCCGCAAAAATGGACATGAAAAACTTTAATCAAGATCCGATAGAAAAAGCTCGCCGCTCATTAGAAGAAAAACAGCGAGCCGAAAAAGATCAAGAAAATTAGCCTACTAGCCAATGTCCCATTAAGGCAATTACCGGTAGCGTTACTAATGTACGCAAAATAAAAATCATAAATAACTCAAAGATATTTACTGGAATTTTGCTACCTAGTAACAGTGCACCCACTTCAGACATGTAAATCAACTGGGTTACACTCATTGCCGCAACCACAAAACGCGTCAGTTCACTGTTAATATTTTGCGCCGCCAAAATTGATGGAATAAACATATCGGCAAAACCCACAACCACAGTTTGCGCAGCCTTTTCAGCTTCCGGAATTTGCATCAGTTCAAACAGTGGAATAAACGGTGTGCCTAACCATTGAAATAATGGCGTATATTCAGCAATCACAAGTGCAATCGTACCGATTGCCATAACTACTGGCAGTACCGCAAACACCATATCAACGGCGTTTTTTAAACCATCAATAAGGGTTTCTTTAATTGTTTGCGCATGACGTGCTTTATCAAGTGCTACATCAAGTGAATGTTTAAACAAGGTTTTCCCTTCAGGTAATGCCTCTGGGTTACCTTTTACTTCTTCACCATCAATGTATATGTCTTTTTTGAATCTAAGTGGTGGCAAGCGCGGAACAATCAGTGCAGCGGCAATACCCGCCATACATACAGTTAGGTAAAACGGTGCAAATAAATGCGCCAATTTTACTTGACCAATAACCACCAAACAAAAGGTAATTGAAACCGCCGAGAAAGTTGTACCAATAATCGCCGCTTCACGCTGTGTATAATGTTTTTCTTCATACTGCTTCGCAGTCATTAAAATACCCACACTGCCGTCACCTAACCAAGAGGCAACACAGTTAACGGCACTGCGACCCGGTACACCAAAAAGTGGACGCATTACTTTAGTCAGTAATGTACCGACTAATTCAAGCAAACCGAAATTAAGCAATAAAGGCAGTAATAAACCAGCTAAAATAAATACCGAAAATAAAATTGGCATCAACTCGTGCAGTACCAAGCCACCAACTGCGTCTGAGTGAATCTCAATTTTGGTATCACCAATCGAAAACGTACCGACTTTTAAGTACGCCATTAGCACAAAGATAGCGCCTAACGTACGTGCCACAAGCCAAATCGGGCTAACAATCAGTAAGTGACGGACAAAGCTACCCGCTTTTAAAAACTTTGGTTTAAATAGCGTAGCTAAGCCCGATATTACTGCCATTGATACAATCACCGATGTCACAATAAGCGTAATTGAGTGTGCTAACGCGCCTTTTAATTCCTTAGCCAATATCGCTATAGGGATAGTGAATTCGCCACCATAGTTAATCGGTGTCATAAATAAAAACACGCCTATTAATGACGGAATAAGGAAAATCATAATGGTCGCAAAATTACTGCGTGGTGCAGTCGATTGATTAGCTTCCAAACTCATACTTGTTACCTTTAAAGTGATAGCGGTAAATTGATTTGCATATCTTTGCCAACAAAATGCATAACCATTTACTTATTTGCTATTTTAATCGCTACTTTTCTATCGTTTAAAAGCAAAAAAGAGCCGAGGGCTCTTTTTTGCTAATCTAATTTTATAAATTATTGAACGGTTACACCGCGCTCTTTTAGCATGGCTAAAATAACTTGTAGTGTATCGCTTAACGTGCCCGGCTCTAATGTTTCACCCTCAGCATCAAGCCAAGTAATTGATGTGCCACCGGTCTTCGTTTCAGCAACCAATAATTGATACTGACCTGCTTCAAGTGGCAGTTTACGAACGTCATCACCCCAAATTGAATCCCAAACGCTTTCGTCTGGTGTTTCGTACGTGGCGAAAATTAAGTTACGAGATTGCTCGATTTCATCAATATTGAAACCAACGCGCTCTAAGAAGCTTGGGAAGCGCTCAAAAATATCACGTGCTTTTTGCTCAGTTACAAACGCCGCGTTACCTTTGTCATCAAAGCCCATTTGCAGCGATACAATGCCGCGAGCTTTATTTAATTCAACCATTAACTGTCGGTAGTTAAAGTCGAACTGACCAATAAACTCATTGAGCGCCGCCACTTCTAAACGCTGCTGCAGTACCGCTGTTAACTCGTCGTATTTCGATTCAAAATCAACTAGTTCAACCTTTACCGATGCGGTGCGTTTATGCTCTTCAGATTCAACAATAAACTTAAATTTTTGACGGCTTAGCTCACGCTCTTCTTCCCACCACCAAACATCAATTGGCTCTTCAATTGTATGCCAGTTAGTCACTACGTAATTGTCAGCTTTATTTTCTGTGGTTACTTGGCGCTCAACAAATAAATCGTCAATCGCTTGCCAAATAAAACTTTCTAAATCTTGAATACCTTCGTTTTTATCGAAGAAAATGCGCGACTCTTTATCGCCTTCGTTAATCCATGAACCTTGTGCAAAAGTAAGCACTTGAGCCGGTGCTTTTACCAGATATAATGCACTTTCTTCAGCTGATGTATATTGTGCCGAGTCAAGATCGTAGGCAGGATCTTTGTATGGTTTTGTCAGGTTACCTGGCACTTTAAGTTCATCATTAACACGGTAATTGCGTTTATGATGCGAATCATTGGTGAAAACAGAACAAGCAGTAATCGCCATTGAGATAGCGACAACCAATGAATTTCGGATCCAATACTGCACAAATTTCTCCTTGGTGTGCTCTTTATTATTTGCTTGATTTGACGCAGCACACACTGTTTGGTTCATAATATTATTCTCAAAATTGCCGCCTATGTTACTTTTACTAAGGGCCAAACACAAGAAACCACCACCCTATCTTTAATTTATTCTTAACAATTCGCTATAATTTTCACCACATCATATATTTACATGGTTGAACCCATTTAAATTTGCTAAAATTCGCGGCCACGTTATTAACCCATTGAGACTAAAAATGACGTTAAACACTGGAAATCAACTTGTTGTTACTGCCATCGGCGAAGATCGCCCCGGCATAGTGAGTGAGCTTACCAAGCTAGTAAGTGAAACTAATTGCAATATTATTGATAGCCGCATTGCCATTTTAGGCAATGAATTCACCTTTATAATGTTGCTTGAAGGCGATATTTCTGCCATTAGTCGTGTTGAATATAATATTCCGACAAAAAGCGTTGAACTTGGTTTATTAACCATGATGAAACGCACCAGCCAACATCAAGAAAAACAGTATAAAGCAGGTTATAAACTAACCTACCACGGCCCTGATACGCCAGGCACACTAAGCAAAGTGACGCAATTGATGGCTGACTACCAAGTAAATATTGCAGCACTTAAATCTGATAGTGTTGAACAAGATGGTGATGTGGTAATGCGCTCGGAAATTGACATTAATTTCTCGCGTGACGTGGATGAAGCTGAATTTAAACATCAACTTGAGATCATTTTTTCAAAGTCTAACGTAGAACACATTTTAAAACGGATTCGATAGGAAATTATAATATGAATACGCTTCAAGCTGGCGATAAAGCACCGCTATTTTCACTTGCCGATCAAAACGGTGACACAGTAGAACTTGCAGAATTATTAAAAGAAAACAAAGTACTTGTTTATTTTTACCCAAAAGCATCCACACCGGGCTGTACAGTGCAAGCTGAAAATCTGCGCGATCATAAAGCGGAACTTGCAGCGCTTAATACCGTTGCGGTTGGCATTAGCCCAGATCCGGTAAAACGCCTTAAAAACTTCGAAACCAAAAAAGAGCTTAACTTCCCTCTGTTATCTGACGAAGACCACGCCATTGCCGATGCATTTGGTGTGTGGGGTTTAAAAAAGTTTATGGGTAAAGAGTATGACGGCATTCACCGTTTATCTTTCCTTGTTGGCCAAGATGGTACAATTGAACATTTCTTTAATAAATTTAAAACCAAAGATCACCACCAAGTGGTTATTGATTACTTAAAAGAAAATGCTTAATTAAGAAAAACATTCTTAATTAAAAAAAGCGCCAATTGGCGCTTTTTTTATATCTACAATTCGGTTACTCACCGAGTTACTTTTTTGGTGCACGGCGTTTATTGCCCGGCGTCACACGTTGATTATGCTTTTTAACCGCTTTACGGATTTTGTTAATCTTAGCGCGGCGATCTTTACGCTTCTCTGGCATTACCGATAGTTTTGTTTCGGTTTCACGGCGCATTCCAACCGTTTGACGTAAATAGTTTACGTCTTTTAGGTTTAGCTCTTCCCAACCACCTTGCGGTAAACGTTTATTTAGTAATAAGTCACCATAGCGCACACGAATGAGGCGTGATACTTCCACTTCCTGTGACTGCCATAAACGACGTACTTCTCGGTTACGGCCTTCGGTTAAGGTAACGTTAAACCAGTTGTTTAAACCGCTTCCGCCTTGCGGCACTACCGATAAGAACTTAGCAAAGCCATCGTCTAACTCAACGCCATTTGTCACATTTTTCAGCGTTTGATCCGTTACTTCACCGAATACACGTACTGCGTATTCACGTTCCACTTCATAACTTGGGTGCATTAAGCGGTTGGCAAGTTCACCATCGTTAGTAAACAGTAGTAAGCCTGATGTGTTGATATCTAAACGGCCAATGGCAATCCAGCGATCATTTTCAAGCGGTGGTAAACGGTCAAATACGGTGCGACGACCTTCAGGATCTTTGCGTGTACACAGCTCACCTTCAGGCTTGTGGTACATTAAAATACGACAAACACGTTCGTTTGACGCTTCAACCTTAACAACATGTCCGTCAAGACGGATACGCTGTGTTGGCTCGACACGGTCACCCAAACGGGCAACTTTGCCATCAATACTAACACGACCCGATTCAATAAATTTTTCACATTCACGACGTGAACCTTTACCAGCACGTGCTAATACTTTTTGTAACTTTTCGCTCATTATTTTCTCATGTAACTTCGCAGCTAGGAATTGTTGGCTATTCTAGCACAGAGCTAATCAAGTTGCGCAGGCTCACTGAGGATTTGTGAGATTTTTTCGTCTTGCGCTACTGGTAATGGCGGTAATTCATTCAATGAAGACAATGAGAAGTGATCTAAGAATTGTTTGGTGGTGCCATAAAGTGCCGGTTTGCCCGGTACTTCTTTATAGCCAACCACTTTTACCCAATTGTGCTCAAGCATAGTTTTGATGGTTTGACTGCTTACGGTAACGCCGCGCACTTGCTCTATTTCACCACGGGTAATGGGCTGACGATACGCAATTAAACTTAATGTTTCTAAAAATGCACGGGAATATTTAGGGGCTTTTTCTTGCCATAGTTTATTAAGCCACGGCGATAAACTACTGCATGCCTGAAACCGATAACCTGACCCAACTTTTACTAAACGCACACCGCGCGTCGCGTAGTGCGCCATAATGGCATCGATAGCGCTTTGAATACGCTTTAGGGATATAGAAAAGTCACTTAATACGGTGTCTCGCAGCTTGTCTTTGGTTAATGGCGTATTCGCAACAAAAATTGCCGCTTCGATTAATTCAATTAACTGCTCATCAGAAAGTCGCTTCGCCATAATACCTATTTCGTTTTTTATTTTAGTTTAAGGTAGATGAGCGAGTTTATATCGCTTTGCTGAACCACAATCAAGCTTTCCTTCACCAGCTCTAAAATGGCGATAAAACTCACCACTACAGCCGCTTTACCTTCAACGTGTTCAAACGCCTGTGAGAATGGCATAAAGCCATCATTTTCTGTTAAAAGCGATAAAATATGTGACATCCGTGCACGAGTTGAAAGCACTTCGGCACTGACTTGATGATGGGTTAACGTTTGCGCTCGCGCCATTACATCACTTAGCGCGAGAAGTAGCTCTTTTACACAGAGATCCGGCAGTTCAACATCTTGCGACTGTGTTTCATCTAACAACGCATGGGCAATATAAATATCGCGTTCTACTCGTGGTAACGCATCTAGGTTTTCGGCCGCTTTTCTAAATTGTTCGTATTCTTGTAAGCGCTTAATCAGCAGTGCCCGAGGATCATCTTCCTCTTCTTCCAGCTCTTTATGTACCGGTAATAATAAGCGAGATTTAATTTGCGCAAGTAACGCCGCCATCACTAAGTATTCAGCAGCAAGCTCTAACTTAAACTCTTTCATCATCTCAACATATTGCATGTATTGCCCAGTGATCTTGGCAATCGACACATCAAGAATATCGAGTTTGTGCTTTTTAATTAAATACAGCAATAAATCTAGCGGACCTTCAAATGCTTCCAGTGCCACTTCAAGTGCATCGGGCGGAATATAAAGATCTTCAGGTTTATCAGTTACCGCTTTGCCATGTAAAAAACCAAGCGGTAATTTTTGCTGCTGCATTTCGCTCATGGGCGCTGTTTAAACTCTGGATACTTATTCAAATGGTGCTGGGTCGCCTGCACCCACACGAATAATCTCTACCGTGTCTTCCGAAAAATCTACCACAGTGGTTGGCTGCTCAGACAAATAGCCACCGTGAATAATTAAATCCACTTGTTTTTCTAATTGAAAACGAATTTCTTCCGGATCCGCCTCAGCAAATTGTTCACCCGGTAAAATTAATGAGCAAGACATTAACGGCTCACCCAACTCCGCCAAAATCGCTTGAGTAATAATGTGATCAGGCACGCGAATACCAATGGTTTTCTTTTTCTCATTAAGCAAGCGACGTGGCACTTCTTTAGTACCTTTGAAAATAAAAGTATATTGCCCTGGTGTATTATTTTTGATTAATCGAAACAAACTGTTATCGACCCGAGCATAAGTGGCAAGTTCCGATAAATCACGGCAAACAAGGGTAAAATTATGGTGTTTTTCTAAACCACGAATACGCGCAATACGCTCCATTGCATTTTTATTACCTATGCTACAGCCGATTGCATAACCTGAATCCGTTGGAAACACAATTACCTTGCCTTGCTGGATCATATCAACCGCTTGACGCACTAAACGCGCCTGTGGGTTTTCTGGATGAATATGAAAAAATTGACTCATTGGATATCCTTAATTTAATTCTTGTTCTTTGGCAATCGCCCAATCCTGCCAAATTGGAACACTGGCTTTAGGTAAGTATAAGTTCTTTCCAAGTTCTAACCAGTTGGTTGCAAAATGAAAATCTGAACCTTGCGACGAAAGCAGCTGATATTCTTCAGCAAGCTGCGCTAAAAACTGACGATCACTCGGTGCTTGTTGTGGCAGCGCCACTTCAATGCCATCGCCACCAGCATGTTTAAATTCTTCAAGTAAACGGCGCAACCATTTATTAGAAAGCTTATAACGACTTGGATGTGCTAAAACCGCTTGACCGCCCGCCGCTTTAATCGCCTTCACAGCAGTGGCAATATCGCACCATTCGCTGGTTACATAACCCGGTTTACCGCGCACTAAAAATTTTTTAAACACCCCTTGTAAGGTGTTTGCAGCCCCTTGCGTTTGAATTACTTGTGCAAAGTGGGCGCGGGTAAGCTGGCCTTTGTTAGCTAACGCTTTTGCTTCTGCTAATACGTTTTCAAACCCGCGTTTTTCGAGCTTTTCAGCCATTTTTTCTGCGCGTGTTGCGCGTTTTCCTGTTTGCTCAGCAATCAAGCATGCCAAAGTGCTATTTTCAACATCAATGTTTAAACCAACAATATGAATTTCAAAGCTTTCCCACTTAGTTGAAAACTCGATGCCCTTAACAAGTGTTAGCGGTAACGCATTTTTGTCGATATGTTGCTGTGCAATTGGCAGCGCCTTAACAGTATCGTGATCCGTAATCGCTAATATATCAACGCCCTTTTCAACGGCGCGTTCAACTAAGTCTTCTGGGGATAGCTTGCCATCAGAAAAATACGTATGGCTGTGTAGGTCAAATTTCATAAATATGGTTTTCGTTTGTACTGCGTGTAATCATACCAAATTAAGTGGCTAATTACTCTTGCTGATTTGTTTGCTTTCATTTGGGAAATTAAAATTTGCCAACAAAGGTCTTTATCTGTTTAAACTCGATTAATAATAAACAGCGCGCTTTACTTTATGAGAATACTGTTAGTAACCCTACTTTCACTTATCGCCTTTGCTGGGAACTCCATTCTTTGCCGTATAGCCCTTGGGCAAGGGCAAATTGACGCAGCAAGCTTCACTTCAATTCGTTTATTCTCAGGTGCGATAACGCTTTTTATTCTTTACGCTTTTTTTCATAAAAATAAACAAACAGCGAGCAAAGGTTCATGGCTTGGCGCCGTTTATTTGTTTATTTACGCCATAACCTTTTCCTATGCCTATATTTCACTTGAAACCGCTATTGGGGCACTTGTGCTCTTTTCATCGGTGCAATTTAGCATGCTTGCTTATACCTTTTTTTCTGGTACCAAAATTTACCCTATCGAATGGTGCGGCGCGCTAATTGCGTTTATTGGTTTTAGCTACTTAGTGCTGCCTGATATTTCATCACCTTCACTGATTGGTTTTGTACTTATGGTGGTTTCGGGTATGGCGTGGGCGGGCTATACCTTAGTTGGCAAAAAATCATCTAACCCCCTTGCCGACACAGCCTTTAATTTTATGCGCACCTTACCTTTTATAACGTTACTCAGCCTGATGACACTCAACTCAACTAATGCCTCAACCACAGGGATTTTAGTCGCTGTGATAGCTGGCAGTGTGACATCAGGTATTGGTTACGCCATTTGGTATGTTGCACTAAAACACTTAACCTCAGTGCAAGCAGCTGTATCGCAGCTCTCGGTACCCATTATTGCCGGTATTGGTGGATTTTTGTTTTTATCCGAACCTATCAGTGAACGACTAGCGATTTCTGGAGCTATTATTCTAATCGGGATTTTGCTGGTTGTACTTGGTAAAAAGCCACTAAAGCCCTGATTTTATAACTGTTTAAACACTGCTTATAACCAATAAACACTAACAAATCCGATTAGTTATAAAAAATGGCGGTTTTGTGTTGACTCATGTATACAATCTGGGGTTTACTATGGCTGAAACTTTTTAGGAATCGTTTAAATGCAATTAGTAACTTCACAAATCAAAACAGTATGGTGGTGGCACTCGTAATCGCGGGTGGGAATAATTGTATCTAAACTATTCTTAAAACCCGCACAATGTGCGGGTTTTTTTATGTCTAATTTGAGGTGAATAATGAGTAATAACAAACAACTAATCCAATGGTGGTGGTTCCAGTAATTAACGCGGGAGGATTTTGTTTGTCTATTATTCAGCCCGCCTTCTAAGCGGGCTTTTTTGTATAAGGAATGAGGCGTGATATTTAGTCATATATCAACCGAGGTCGGTAAAGTTACCAGCATTTCGCTGGCGCGGGACTACATTGAGAGTCCACTGGCACTTTACAGCGCGGTATGTAACAACCCGACTAACTTTAATAGCTTATTGTTAGAATCAGCGGAAATTGATTCAAAAGATAATGTAAAAAGTTTAATTTTAGCCGATGCTGCTATTCGTATTGAATGTAATGGTGACACGGTAACGTTTGATGCAAAAAGCAATAACGGCAAACAACTACTACCCCATTTAGCTGGCTTTTTTAAAGAGCACCAGGTTGAACTTGTAAACTCAAGGCTTAGCATTGTGTTTGAACGCGATACCAGTTTGATGGATGAAGCTAGTCGCTTAGTGGCAGACAATGCATTTACCGCATTAAGACAATGTATCAATAATATTGAAAGCACAACAGAGTCTCATTTTGCAGTATTTTTAGGCGGCACCTTTGCCTACGATATGGTTGCCAACTTTGAGTTACTGCCAGACGTACCAAACGGTGATAACACAACTCCTGATTTTGTTTTTTATCTTGCAGAAACACTGATTGTTATTGACCATCAAGCAAATACCACAGAACTTATTGGCAATGTATTTAGCGGCCCCGACGCACACGCCAACTGTTTTGAAGTAGGCCAAAAGCTTGAAGCACTTAATAAGCTGTGTGACGATTTACCAACTTACAATGCCCCAACCTTTCCAGGCGCTGTAAGCGAAAGTGTAGATATTGACGACACCACCTTTTGTCAGCAAGTCGAAACCCTTAAAAAGCACATTGTTGATGGCGACATTTTCCAAGTAGTGCCATCTCGCTGTTTTTCATTACCATGTGCTGACTCGCTTGCAGCATATCATCAACTTAAAACACAAAACCCAAGCCCTTACATGTTTTACATGAAAGACGAAAACTTTGTGTTATTTGGTGCATCACCAGAATCTGCGCTTAAATATTGCCAAAGCACAAATCAAGTAGAGGTGTACCCAATTGCCGGTACGCGTGCCCGTGGTAAAAATGCCGATGGCAGCATTAACTTTGACCTTGATAGCAAAATTGAACTAGATCTGCGCGATGATAAAAAAGAGCGCGCTGAGCACATTATGCTAGTTGATTTAGCGCGTAACGACATTGCCCGTATTTCAACGCCAGGTTCGCGCTATGTAAAAGAGTTATTAAAAGTTGACCGCTATTCACAAGTAATGCATTTAGTGTCGCGCGTGGTAGGTCAATTAAAACCTGAGCTGGATGCACTGCATGCCTACCAAGCGTGTATGAATATGGGCACTTTGGTTGGCTCACCAAAAGTTAAAGCGGCCGAGCTGGTGCGTATTACCGAAGGTAAACGCCGTGGCAGCTACGGTGGTGCTGTGGGTTATTTAACTGGTGATGGTGCAATGGACAGCTGCATTGTTATTCGTAGTGCCTTTGTTAAAGATAATATGGCTTACGTGCAAGCAGGTGCAGGCGTCGTATATGACTCAGTGCCGCAACTAGAAGCAAACGAAACTCGCCAAAAAGCACAAGCGGTTATTCGTGCAATTAAGTCTATCTACCAAGGAGAAGCCTAATGGCGCAGGCAAAAATTTATTTTATCGATAATTTTGATTCGTTTAGCTACAACTTGGTGGATGAATTTGAGCAATTAGGCTTTGAACTGGTGGTTTATCGTAATCATGTTCCGGCTGACACCATTTTAAGCAAAATGGCAGAGGAAACTTGCCCTGTAACGTTAGTGCTTTCACCTGGCCCTGGCACGCCAAAACAAGCGGGCAATTTAATTGAGCTAATCAATAAAGCGAAAGGCCACTACCCTATGCTGGGTATTTGTTTAGGCCACCAAGCAATTGTGGAGTGTTACGGTGGTGTGGTTGGTCACGCAGGTGAAACAGTGCATGGCAAATCATCGCTTATTGAACTTAAAGAGCACGCAGTATTTAGTGGCTTACATTCGCAAATACCAGTGGCGCGTTACCATTCACTCATGGCAACCGAAGTACCAGATAGCCTTGATGTCATTGCCAGCTACGACACAATTCCTATGGCAATTATTCAAGAGCAAGATAAAGTAATTGGGTTTCAGTTTCATCCAGAATCAATTTTAACGCCAAATGGCTCACAGCTGTTAAAGCAAAGCCTAGCGTATTTAGCCAATGTGGAGGGCGCATAATGCAACCACTTGTTAATCTCTTAATCGAACAACAAGATTTAACGTTTGAGCAAAGCAGCGAGTTTTTTAATCTTGTAATGACAGGCCAAGTAAGCGAAATCGAGCTTGCAGCAGCGTTAACTGCGCTTAAAATTAAAGGCGAAACCGACAACGAAATTGCAGGTGCTGCAAAAGCCATGCGCGATAATGCAGTGACATTTACTAACCCAAGTGCCATTAGCTTTGATTCATGTGGCACCGGTGGTGATGGCGCCAATTCAATTAACGTATCAACTACTGCTGCCATTGTTGCCGCGAGCATGGGCGTTAATATGGTAAAACACGGCAACCGCAGTGTTTCAAGTAAATCTGGCTCGTCTGATTTACTCAATGCCCTTGGTATCAATATTAATATGAGTGTGGCACAAGCAGAAAACTGCCTCGCAAAAACTCATTTTACCTTTTTATTTGCACCGCTTTACCATGCTGGTGTGAAATATGCGATGCCAGTGCGTACCGCACTTAAAACACGCACCTTATTTAATATTTTAGGGCCTTTAGCAAACCCTGCAAAACCAAGCCATCAGCTGCTTGGTGTTTATACCCCTGAATTACTTCGCCCAATGGCGCAAACGCTTAAACTACTTGGCTGTGAGCGTGTTATGGTAGTCCACGGCGCAGGTACCGATGAAATTGCCCTGCACGGTGAAACACAGGTTGCCGAGCTAAAAGACGGTGAAATTACAGAGTACACTCTACAACCGCAAGATTTTGGCCTTGATAACTATGCCCTTTCTGATATTGAAGGTGGCGAGCCTGAATATAACGCAGCGGCAAGCCTTGCGATTTTAAAAGGTGAAGGCAAGCCTGCACACAATGCAGCGATTGCCGCGAATGTTGCAGCCGTGCTGGTAATGCAAGGCGACTACAGCAACTTCAAAGACGCAACACAGGCGGTACAAAACCACTTGGCAAGTGGCGCAGCATTTTCACACTTATCACGCATTATCGAGGTGTCTCATGGCTAATGTATTAGAAAAAATTGTTGCCGATAAACGAATTGAGCTTGAATCGCGTAAAGCCAATAGGCCACTTGAAAGCTTTATTGATGAGGTGGTACCAACCGAGCGCGATTTTTACGGTGAGCTGGCAAAACCCGGCACTAACTTTATTTTAGAGTGTAAAAAAGCCTCGCCATCCAAAGGGCTTATTCGCGATGATTTTAATCTTGATGAAATTACCGGTGCTTACAAGCATTACGCTGCGTGCATTAGTGTACTGACTGACGAGAAATACTTTCAAGGCAGTTTTGATTACTTAACTAAAGTACGTTCATTGGTGAATCAACCGCTTATTTGTAAAGATTTCTTCATCGATGAATATCAAGTGTATTTAGCACGCCTGCACGGTGGAGATGCAATTTTACTGATGCTAAGTGTGCTTAATGATGATGAATACGCCGCGCTTGCAAAGGTGGCAAAATCGCTCAATATGGCAATTTTGACCGAAGTGAGTAACGAAGAAGAAGTACACCGCGCATTAGCACTCGACGCTGAGATTATTGGTATTAATAACCGTAATCTGCGTGATTTAAGTACCGACCTTGCCACTACAGAAACCCTTCGTGCGTTAATCCCTGCAAGGAAAGTGGTTATTTCAGAATCGGGCATTTACACTCACGCTGATGTAAAACGCTTAAAATCACTGTGTAACGGCTTTTTAGTTGGCAGCTCACTGATGGCTGAAAGCAATCTTGATTTAGCGTGTCGTAAGCTGATTTTAGGTGAAAATAAGATTTGCGGCTTAACGCGCTCGCAAGATGCGATTGCCGCATATAATGCCGGCGCCGTATTTGGTGGCCTAATTTTTTATGCCAAATCGCCACGGTACGTTGATATTGACTGCGCAAAACCAATTGCCGATAGCTGCGATTTAGGCTTTGTTGGCGTATTTGTAAACGAAACAATTGACACCATCGTACATATTGCCGTTGAGCTAAAACTGGTTGCAGTACAGTTACATGGCGATGAAGACGAAGTGTACATTACTGCGCTTAAAAAGGCGCTGCCAGCAGGCGTGCAAGTATGGAAAGCCGTTGCGGTAAGCGATGTGATTGAACATAAGAGCCAAGGGGCTGACCGCTATTTATTTGATACCAAAGTGGGCAATCAAAGCGGTGGTACGGGGCAAACCTTTAATTGGGATGTGCTGATTAACGAGCGCAACTACATGCTTGCAGGCGGTTTAAATAACGACAATATTCAAGACGCCCTTGCAACCCAAGCCATTGGCCTTGACTTAAATTCGGGCATTGAAACAAGCCCAGGTAAAAAATGTCATCAACAAATTAATTCTGTGTTTTCTAAGATAAAGGAATCTTGAGGTGGAAAATAAAAACCCAGCCTATTTCGGCGATTTTGGCGGCATGTACGTACCAGAACTTCTGGTACCCGCCTTAAAACAACTTGAAAGTGAATTTAATAAAGCAAAGAACGACCCAAGCTTTCATGCAGAGTTTGAAAAGCTGCTTAATGAATATGCCGGTCGTCCTACGCCATTGACGCTTACACGCAACTTAGTGAAAAACCCTAAGGTAAAACTTTACCTAAAACGTGAAGATTTATTGCACGGTGGCGCACATAAAACCAACCAAGTGTTAGGTCAGGCATTACTAACAAAACGTATGGGCAAAAAAGAAGTCATTGCTGAAACCGGAGCTGGTCAGCACGGTGTAGCAACCGCCCTAGCCTGCGCATTACTTGGCTTAAAATGCCGGGTTTATATGGGTGCAAAAGACGTAGAGCGTCAACAACCAAACGTATTTAGAATGAAATTAATGGGCGCAGAAGTGATTCCTGTTACAGCAGGCTCTGGCACATTAAAAGATGCGGTTAACGAAGCAATGCGTGACTGGTCAGCAAACTACGATACAGCACACTACTTACTTGGTACAGCAGCAGGCCCGCACCCATTCCCAACTCTTGTTCGCGACTTCCAAAAAATGATTGGTGAAGAAGCAAAACAACAAGTACTTGATACAGAAGGCCGCCTACCAGATTACGTGGTTGCGTGTGTTGGTGGTGGCTCTAATGCGATTGGTATGTTTAATGACTTCATTAAAGAAGAAAGTGTAAAGTTAGTTGGTGTAGAGCCGGCAGGTAAAGGCCTTGATACAGAAGAGCACGGTGCAGCAATTTGTAAAGGCACTAAAGGCATTTTACACGGTGCATACACCTTTATTATGCAAGACAACAATGGCCAAATCGAAGAGTCTTACTCTGTATCTGCAGGTCTTGATTACCCTGCGGTTGGCCCTCAGCATGCATACCTAGCTGAAACAGGTCGTGCACAATACGTTGGCATCACCGATGATGAAGCGTTAGAAGCATTCCAGCTACTTGCGAAAAACGAAGGGATTATTCCAGCGCTTGAATCAAGCCATGCCCTTGCTTACGCATTAAAGCTGGCTGAAGAGCAAAGTGAAGAAACCATTATTGTAGTGAATTTAAGTGGCCGTGGTGACAAAGATTTAGCACACGTGCATACGGTGTTAAATCAAGGAGGCAAACTATGAGCCGCTATCAACAAGCATTTCACGCATTAAATGAAGTTAACCAAGGTGCGTTTGTGCCATTCGTTACCATTGGCGACCCAAACAAAGAGTTAAGCTTTGAGATTATTAAACGCCTAATTGACGGTGGTGCTGATGCGCTCGAGCTAGGTATTGCATTCTCAGATCCAATCGCTGATGGTCCAGTGATTCAGGCGGCAAATATTCGCGCCCTTGAAAATCACATCACTACGGCTGAGAGCTTTGAAATCATTCGCAAAGTACGTGAGTACAACGCAGATATTCCAATTGGTTTACTGCTTTACTCAAACCTGGTGTTAGCACAAGGCATTGATAAATTTTATCGCACAGCAAAAGAAGTGGGCGTAGATTCAATTTTAGTTGCTGATGTGCCGCTGCATGAGTCAAAAATGTTTAGACAAGCGGCTATGCAAGCAGAGATAGAACCTATTTTTATTGCTACGCCAAATGCCGATGACGATACACTTCGCCAATGCGCATCTTACGGCCGTGGTTATACTTATTTGCTATCGCGCGCAGGTGTTACGGGTACCGAAACCAAAGCGCAAATGCCAGCAGATTCAATGATCAAAAAGTTATTAAACTTTAACGCAGCACCTGCGCTTCTGGGTTTTGGTATTTCAACACCTGAAGATGTAAAAGCAGCAATTGCCTCAGGTGCTGCAGGTGCCATTTCAGGCTCTGCTGTGGTTAAGATCATCGAGAATAATCTTGAATCACCTGAAACTATGCTAAGCGAGCTTGAAAGCTTTGTACGCAATATGAAAGCTGCAACGCAAAAATAATTGTATATAAACAATACAAAGGGCGCCAAGCGCCCTTTTTTTAAACCCAAACTCTGGTGTTTCATATTAACTCTGGTGTAAGGTAAATATTCAGCATAATTTAAGAGGTAAACAATGCTCGCATTATTTGAATATGCTCCCCTGATCTTATTTTTCATTCTTTATAAAACCATGGATATTTTTTGGGCAACGTCGGTACTTATTGGTGCGTCAGTTCTGCAAATAGCCTACTACTTCTTTATCGAGAAAAAAGTCGCTACCAAACATTGGGTACTCTTTGCTTTAGCGGTTGGTCTTGGCTCACTCACTATTCTTTTCCAAGATGAGCAGTTTATTAAATGGAAAGCAACCGTGGTTTATGCGGGCTTTGCCACCATTTTATTAGCATCACGTTATTTCTTTAACAAGAACCTAATGGCTAAAATGTTAGGCTCAATTTTGGCTTCAACTAATGATACAGGCCAGAAAATTGAAGTACCCGAGCCACTTTGGGACAAAATAAACTTATTTTGGAGCGCGTTTTTATACCTAATCGCAGCTGTAAATATTTATGTTGCCTATGCATTTTCACTGGATTTTTGGGTTAACTTCAAAGTGTTCGGTATTACCGCCGCCACCTTCGTTGCGCTAATTGTAACTATCGTTATGCTTTATCAATATTTGCCTGACGATGAAGAACAAAAAAGCGAATAACGGTAACAAGCCTTAACGTGATTTAAATATAAAAAGGAGCGATAGCCGCTCCTTTTTTAATGAACCCTGTGTTCGCTTAGCTAAGCAGTCAAAACGTGCGCGCTTGACCCTTCTTGATACACTCTCCCTCGCTCTTTTAATTTTATGGCGAAATACTCACAATTTACTTACCTATATTGTTGCGCAGACAAAGATTAATTGACGCCGTAGCCCCATATCTGACACACTGCAAAACCACAAATATAACTCTTTGAACTTTGATAATTAGGAAAATTTATTAAATCGATCTAGTATTAAATTGAACATTTAATGACCTGTTGCGTTTTTCTCAAGGAGCTATATCGAGATAAACAGGCCGAAGAAAACTAAAATCCAGCCACTTAAAGTGGTTACAACAATAATATTAGTCGAGGCTTAAATGGAAACAGATAACCAACAAGAACCAGAATACGAAATCAAAAACGAGAACCTATTTAAAACGCTGCTGTGTTTACCGATTGGTATTGGCTTTGCCGTATTTATGATGAGTGCATTTAATAATTCTGGCTTCAATGTAGGCACCTTCTTACTTTTTGTACTCACCATGTACTTCACCCTAAGCGGCATCGCCTATGCCGCTTTTTACACCAATGAAAAGTTTGATTGCACACCGCATTAAACGACTATAACTTTCTACAATATATTTAAAGGGCGCTTATAAGCGCCTTTTTTATAGCGAAAAAATTTCCCCAATCGACTATCCGTACATAACTAGTTTATTTATATTGCTATCTGATTCAAAATGAATTTTTACAAAACGAAATCAAAAGTTTAGAGCAGCTTTATATAGCTAAATACTTCTAACCTAACTCACTACTAAAACTGGTACAAATTCAGTAAACGCCCCTACAACATCCTTACTTTCGGATCTCGTACATTCAAACGATAGGTACGCTTCACTTCTTGCATATTCTCAACATAACTTATTGCTAAGTAACAACGTGTGCCTGAATGAAGTTTGATTTGTGTGGGTAGCGTAAAGCTAAAATTAAGCAAGGTGGTATCACCGTCAAAATCAAATGTTAATGGCAAAGTATCTGACCAAATTTCATTTAAAGCGCTTTCATAACCAGGCGCGAGTATTTGAAGTGTCGCTTGATTAAACTTCTTATAATGCGGCTGATTAATGACTATTTGCCCTTTTGTTTCAACGCCTAACATCACAATCTTACTATCGAGCATTAAAGGTGCTTTACCCAACACCAAAAAGCGATTATTTGCTGCTTGTGAAGCAATTAGAAAGCCAACAATACATAGCCCCACAATCACAATAAGCAGCCAATTGAGTGTATTGTTTAATGTAAATGCAAAAAGACAACCAGTAATTAAAACCACAGAAAGTGTGTAAGCAATAAACTTAAATTGCGCGCTGCGCTTACTTTGTTCACTATTTATTTTGACCATCTTCCAACCTAGTTTAACCATTTAATTCTATTAACTATTCTACCTTTTAAGATTATTAAAGTTCGCCCTTCCATCACCTTATTTTTCCATTAAACACAAAAAAGCGGAGCAATTGCTCCGCTTTTAAATTAAGTCTTTATTTTAATCGTATTAGAAGCCTAATAAATTGTATGCAAAGAACTTATTAGCAACTGTATTAATAAAAATCAGCGCCAAAATAAATGGAATAAAGGTTGATAGAGAGAAGTTTACATACTTCTCGGTAAAGCTACCCGCGTACTCAGGCGCGCCTTGGCTAAGCTCTTCTGTTAGCTTCGCTTTCTTCCAACGGTACATTACGAATAAACACACCATTAAGCCATTTAGCGGCAAGATGGTGTCGTAAAACACATCGTATATAAAATCAAACAGGCTCTTTTTAGTTGCAGGATCGTGATCACCATAGTTAAACAGAGTGCTTAACCACTCGCTCATACCAAACGACATGGTACATAAAATGGTTAAAATACCCATGCTACCTGCAAGTAATAGCAATGCTTTAAAACGCGAAACGCCCTTTTCCTCAATTAAGGTCGCTGTTGGTACTTCAATAATTGACACAAGTGATGTAATTGCTGCAAAAAATACCAGTAAGAAGAAGATTACTGCAATCGCGCTTGCGCCTACGTAGCCGATATCTTGCTGCATCGCGAGGAAGATTTTTGGTAAATAAACAAAAATCATCGAAACTGATGAGTCAGATAACTCCGCAGGGTTGGTATTAGGGTTAAAGCTGAAAATCGCTGGCAGAACCATTAAACCCGCAATAAATGCGACCAATGAGTCAGTTACTGCAACCATTTTTGCACTGCCTACAATATTTTCCTTCTTAGAAATATATGAGGCATAAGTCATTAAAATACCCATACCGAGCGACAGAGAGAAAAACGCTTGCGACAGTGCACCATTTAAAACGCTAGCATTCACTTTGCTAAAATCAGGCACAACGTAATAACGAAGGCCTGCAATCGCATTATCTAATGTCAGTACGTAAGCAACAAGGCCAACTAGTAGCACAAATAGCGCTGGCATAAGCAGTTTTGCTGCTTTTTCAATACCCTGCTTTACACCGCCAAGTAGAATTAGATTAACCAGCACACCAACGCCCACCATGTAATAAAACACACTGGTTTGGTTTATAAACTGACCAAAATTGCTGGGATTGGCAAGTGCATCTAAGTTGCCAATGGCTGCCTGAACAAGGTAACCAAAAATCCACACAGTGATCACCATGTAAAACACGCCAATCATAAATGGCGTAAGTACCGCTAAAAATCCAGGATATCGCCACTTACTGCTGTTACCCGATAATTTATTATACGCGCCAAGTGGGTCTTTTTGCGCGCTACGACCCATCGCCATTTCGGCCATCATTACTGGTAAGCAAACAAAAATTACAAACAATGCATAAACAACTAAAAATGCACCACCGCCATTTTTGGTTGCCGATACAGGGAAACCAACGAGGTTTCCAATGCCTACTGCACTGCCTGCAGCGGCCAAAATAAATCCGAGTTTGGAGCTAAAATGCTCTCGCGATGCACTCATGCTGAACCTTAGTATTATTGTTTTCAACCTTGGATGCTATCAGTGTTAAACCTACTGTTTCAAGTTTTCGCGAAAAATGATTTTTAGTTTTATCCTTTCTGTTGATAGAATTATTTTTATATTCAATAAAATAATCAAACAGGTGCTGTATGTGGTACATGATTTATTCAATAGATGTTGAAAACAGCTTAGCGATGCGAAAAGAAGCGCGTCCTGCTCACTTAGCACGCTTAGAAGCGTTAAAAGCAGAAGAACGTTTGTTATCTGCTGGGCCACTACCAGCAATCGACAGCGACGATCCAGGCGAAGCGGGATTCACTGGTTCATTAGTGATTGCTAAATTCGATTCGTTAGAAGATGCGCGCAGCTGGGCTGCAAACGATCCCTACATCGAAGCGGGTATTTACAAAGAATCAATTGTTAAACCGTTTAAACTAGTTTTACCGTAACTGATTCAGAGTAAGTTCAGTGAACTTTTTGTACATTTAACTTACTCCATAACGTGGCGAGCTAACGTATGAAATATTTGATTAGTCTGATCAGTTGCTTAGTGCTATTTAATGCCAATGCAAGTAATGAAAATGACTCAAACGTCAAAACATCTTCACAAAATGCGGCAGCGAATAAAGCGCTTAAAAATGTTAACACTCTGGGTTTAACTAAGCGCAGAGCGGCGAAAAAAGTGTCGCAATCCTACCCTGGTAAGATTTTAAGCGTAAAAGAGAACACCCATTACTACAAAGTAAGAATGTTACAACCAAAAGGTAAGGTTGTTGATTTTAAAGTAAATAAATCAAATGGCCAGGTTAAAAAAGGAAAGCAATAACAATGCGCATTCTAATAATAGAAGACGATCTGCAACTTGCAGATAATCTAAAACATGCACTTGAAAAAGCCCGTTACAGCGTTGATATGTGTCACGATGGCGAAGCTGGTTTATTTCACCTAACTGAATACCCGTTAGATTTAGCCGTTGTTGATTTAGGCCTACCTAAAATGGATGGCATTGACGTGATCAGCAATGCGCGAAAGCAAGGCATTGATATTCCGATTTTAATCTTAACTGCCCGCGATCGCTGGCAAGATAAAGTTGAAGGGTTAGATGCCGGTGCTGATGACTACTTAACCAAGCCATTTCATAACGAAGAATTAATTGCCCGTTGTAATGCGCTTATTAGACGCAGCGCCGGTAAAGCAGACCCAACAATTACTGCGGGTCCAATTCGCATTCATACCCGCTCTCAACAAGTATGGGTTAACGACAATGAATTAATGCTCACCGCATACGAGTACAAAGTACTTGAGTACTTAATGGTTAACCCAGAAAAGGTCGTGTCTAAATCGGAGCTAACAGAGCACATTTATGACCAAGACTTCGATTTAGACTCAAACGTAATTGAAGTATTTGTATTACGCCTGCGTAAAAAGCTCGACCCAGACGGTTCAATCGCACCAATTGAAACACTCCGTGGCCGCGGCTACCGTTTAAGCGGCAAACTGTGATCCACCGTATATCGTTAAAAATTAGACAAGGATTTATCCTTGTCTTTTTGCTTTTAGTACTTATGCCTGCCATGTTCTTTTCAATTGGTAAGGCACTTTACGCAAGCTTAGTCGACAACACCGAACGCACACTCGAAGCGCATTTGTACTCACTGATGGCAAAAGTGGAAATTGAGCAAGGCGAACTGGCGCCGATTACCCTAATAGCTCCTGAACTCACTCGTCCCGTTTCCGATACCTTTGCCTATATTTATCTTAACAAAGAAATTGCTTGGCAATCTGAATCAACGCTCGGCTATCAATATATTCCAAAACACGCAGCAACCGCGCCCGGTATTATGGACTTCTCGAAAATTGAAGAGCTTGATAAGTACTTTCGACAACTTAGCTTTGTGTTTTACATGGATGCCGATGGCATTGAGTATCAAGTAACCGTATTGGTATTAAAAGACGAAGAAGCCATTTTATCGCAAATGCAAGACTTCCAAGAAACCTTGAGGCACTGGCTGATTATTATCGCCATAGTGATGGGTTTACTGATTATGCTGGGCTTTTTATGGAGTAGTCACCCACTTAAACGCCTTGATAAAGAAATTGTCGCAATCGAAAGTGGCAATGCCGACCAAATTACTGGCGAATACCCAGAAGAGCTAGAAAAAATTCAGCAAGATCTTAATTTATTATTGGCTACGCAACAAAGGCAAAAAGATAAATATCGCGCATCATTAAGCGACCTTGCCCATGCTTTAAAAACCCCGTTGGCTGTTTTAAAATCAAGTGATCTAGCCAGTAATGGCGATAGTCAAGAACAGCTCGACCGCATTAGCAACATGATTGAACACCAGCTTAAAAAAGCGGCCTCGGGCGGTACTGATACATGGAAAAAACAAACTAAAGTTAAGCCAATACTCGATTCAATTATCAATGCAATGGGTAAAGTGTATCGCGACAAAGGCATTCAATTTATTCAAGCGGTTGATGAAAAAAGTACCTTTTTAGGTGATAAAACTGATTTAATGGAATTGTTAGGCAATATACTCGACAATGCCTGCAAAGCATGTGACGCTTTAATTGAAATAAAAGTGAAGCAGTTAGGACAACAACTCATTATCGAAGTTGGTGATGATGGTCCGGGCGTACCCGCAGATAAAATAGAAGAACTTACAATTCGCGGAAAACGCTTAGATACCTACGAACACGGCCACGGTGTTGGCATGGCGATTGTAGGCGACCTGATGGACGCCTATAACGGCAAAATGACCATTGCCACAAGCCAGCTCGGTGGTGCCCTATTTACCTTGGTTTTTAATTATGAATAAATACACTCTTTTTTACACCGTGTTAATGCTGCTGAGCATTAATGCATTTGCTCAAAACGATGAGAAGCCCTGTAGCAAAGGCAAAGTAGTATTGCAGCTACAATGCTTAGATCAAGCCATTATTGACCACAAACGTACACGCCAAACTTGGCTCACCAAATTAGAAAAAGAAGTGGAAATAAAGCAAAATAACACGGGCAATACCCAATTATTTTTAAGTTTTCAACGCAGTAAAAACAGTTTTGATAGCTATATTTCCGATAACTGCCAATGGCGTTATCTCAATGAGCTACCTAACTCTCAACAAGCCGCATTAAAATATAAGCGATGCGAACTCGCTGTGATTGACCAGCAAATTACCATTTTAAAAGGTGGTTACTAACCCATACACTGCATTCTCAGTAGTACATGGGGATCAGTAAATAGATCCAAATAAAAAAGCAGCGTAATCGCTGCTTTTTTATTTGTTGTTTAGACTGGATTATCTATATCAATAAACTCAACGTCTAGCCCAAATTGCTCAGCTAAATATTTACCCACGGCTTTTACACCATAGCGCTCAGTGGCATGATGCCCCGCAGCAAAAAAGTCGATATTTTGCTCGCGCGCACTGTGAATAGTTTGCTCTGACGCTTCACCGGTAAGGTAGGCATCGATACCTTGGCTTGCGGCTAAATCAATATAGCCTTGACCGCCGCCCGTGCACCAAGCAATGGTTTCTATTTTTTTGCCGCGCACACTTTCAACTAACGGTTTGCGATTAAGTACATGTTCTATTTTATCAGCAAACTCTTCGGCACTCAGTGGTGTTTTTAAGCGCCCTTTCACTGCAATGCTTGGCTCACTGAATGGATCAAGCCCTGCTTCGTACTCAATATCTAATAGTTCTGCCAATTTGGCGTTATTGCCAAGGGTTGGATGCACATCAATTGGCAAATGATAACCAATTAAACTGATATCATTTTTAATTAACGCGCCAATGCGACGTTTTTTCATACCCGTAATTGGATACGCTTCGCCTTTCCAAAAATAGCCGTGGTGCACTAAAATGGCATCGGCATTTTTTTCAATCGCCGCATCTATCAGCGCTTGGCTTGCCGTTACACCCGTTATAATTTTATTAACGGTGTCTTTT
The DNA here is from genome assembly GCF_057367955.1 of Pseudoalteromonas sp. NS-SX12. NCBI lineage: Bacteria > Pseudomonadati > Pseudomonadota > Gammaproteobacteria > Alteromonadales > Pseudoalteromonadaceae > Pseudoalteromonas > Pseudoalteromonas sp. NS-SX12. Next base: position 2,743,878 of record NZ_CM170634.1, read on the forward strand.
CCTTCGACCTGAAGGCCGTTTGGACTAAAGTCTTTAACCTTATGGGGGGCGAGTAAACTATCTAATTCTTGGAGCAATTTAGAAAGTTGCATTATGCTTACCTATAAGTTGTTTTTGATCATTGAATTGTCCTTAACCTACCGTCAAAAATAAAGAAAATTCTCAAAAAATTGAAAAATGACGTGAAACTAGGTATAAATGTATTTTTAACAGTAATCTTCGTATCAAATAAACGGGATATACGATGAGTAAACTCGATAAAACTGAAGTGCTAGCTGCGTTTGAAAAAGCGTATGAAGCAGCAAATGGTAAAAAACCTGAGATCACAGCTAAAAGTGGTTGGTACAGTGTAGATGGCGGTAAAAACGTTCGCCTTGCTGATTTAGTAACGCTTGCAGAGGAACTTTCATCTGGCTCTGCTCCTGCAGCAAAAGAAGAAGCACCAGCTAAGCCTGCTGCTAAAAAAGCACCGGCTAAGAAAGCAGCTACTAAAAAAGCAGCGCCAGTAACTGCAACTAAAGAAAAAGAATACACAGTTACTAAGCCAAACCCAGAAGGCTTTACTGCTGAAGAGTTCTGGATTAAAGAACTTGCTGAGCGTGAGCACGACACACGTCTTCCGCGCGGTGTTGTTTAATAACAAATTCGTTATTAATTAAAAAAGGCAGCTTTCGCTGCCTTTTTTATTGCCTGAAATTTAATAATATTACTTTTTAAAATGACGAACGATTATGCGCGCTGCTGTAATCCACTTTTGGCCCAACGGGTACCACTTGCGTAGGGTTAATCATGGTATGGCTAAAGTAATAATGGCGTTTAATATGATAAAAATCGACCGTTTCAGCCACGCCCGTCACTTGATAAAGCTCGCGAATATAATTTGCAATATTCGGATACGACTCAAGCTGACGTTGATTACATTTAAAGTGTGAAAAATAAACCGCATCAAATCGAATTAAGGTCGTGAACAAACGCCAGTCTGCCTCGGTAATTTGTGTACCCACCAAGTAGCGCTGTTTAGCCAAAATAGCTTCAACTTTATCAAGGGCATTAAAAAGCGCATTATACGCCCCTTCATATGCGTCTTGTGTGGTAGCAAAACCCGCTTTGTATACCCCGTTATTAATATTGTGATAAACAAATTCGTTAATTTCATCAATTTCAGCACGTAAATGTTCAGGGTAATAGTCATGCTCGTTGCCTGTTAAATGATTAAAGGCGGTATTAAACATGCGAATAATCTCTGACGACTCGTTGCTGACGATACAGTTTTGTTTTTTATCCCACAGCACTGGAACGGTAACACGGCCGCTGTAGTTTGCGTTATTACGCGTATATATTTGATGCATATAATCAAAATCAAATAATGCATCGCCCGTGCTGTGCTGTATTTTATCAAATGTCCAACCATGCTCTAACATGTCTGGGCTTACAACTGATACAGAAATATGCTGCTCAAGCCCTTTTAATGCGCGAAAAATAAGGGTGCGGTGAGCCCACGGGCACGCCAGTGATACATATAAATGGTATCGGCCAGATTCTGCTGCAAACCCACTCGTACCTGAAGGACCCGCTTCACCGTCTTTTGTTACCCAATTACGTAACTGTGCAGCTTCACGTTCAAACTTACCTTTACTGTTTTTGGTGTCGTACCACTTATCGTGCCATTTACCTTCAACTAATAATCCCATGATCTGCTCCTTAAACCTTTGGTAATTCAAAAATAATTAATGTCGCTGGGGTGTTAGATACGTTTTCAAATACTAATTCAGTTTCACCTAACACTTTTGCACCATCACCACTTTCAATTTGAATAGCATTCACTAGACTGCTGCCTGAAACTTGATGTACATACACAGGTGCATTATTTGATTCAAATAGATACTGCTGTTTTGGCTCAAGGATCAGTTGATGTAGCCTTGCATCCTGTTTTATCGCAAGCGTGCCATTTTCGCCATTTGGCGTCACAATCGGCGTTAAACCAACGTCTTTACCAAAATCTTTTTGTTGATAACCCGGTTTGTCGCCAAAGCGATTCGGCTCAATCCAGATTTGTAAAAATCTAAGCTCTTCTTCATTTGATGCATTGTATTCACTGTGAAAAATACCTTTGCCTGCCGACATTAACTGAAATTCACCCGCAGGAAGCGTTTTGATATTGCCCGCACTATCTTTATGTTCAATGGTGCCTGACAATACATAGCTAATAATTTCCATATCGCGGTGGCCATGGGTATCAAACCCAGCGCCCGGTGCCACAACATCATCATTAATAACACGAAGGGCTGAAAAGCCCATGTGTTTTGGGTCGTAGTAATTTGCAAAAGAGAAAGTATGTTTGCTCTTAAGCCAGCCATAGTCAGCGCCGCCGCGCTCATTTGCTTTTCTAAGTGTGATCATCGTACTTTCCCCCTAATTAAGCGTGTTGTGTTAATTTAGATGAAATAAGCGCATCCAGTGAGGCTTTACCCGCACCCGAGAACACCAAAGAAATACTTGCCGCCAATAATGCTAAGCCAAACTCATAGCCATTGTTAGACATAAACAATCCGTTTTCAAAGTGCACAGTAAAGATTGCAACAATCATAGTGCCTGCAAGTGCCAATGCCGCTGGGCGAGTTAATAAGCCAAGTAAAATAAATAAACCGCCAAAAAACTCTGCACTGCCTGCCATTAGCGCCATTAAATAGCCCGGTGCTAAACCAATAGATTCCATCCATGCACCCGTGCCCTCAAGGCCATAACCACCAAACCAAGCAAATAATTTTTGCGCGCCATGAGCCATAAAAATAATGCCGATAGGTAATCTTAACGCCAGTGCTGCGTAACCTGCTTGGCTTGATGTAAGTGTTGTTAATAGTGTTTTCATAATTTATTCCTCAAAAATTTTAAACTTATCTAATTTGTTAAAGCATCTGCTTAACTGATGAAATTAAGTATAAGCATGCTAAACTCAATAAAAAATCGGAACATTTTGAACCCTTAGTTCAAATTTTTTGAATAAAAGAATTATGTATCAAGCCATCACTATTGACGCCTTAAAAGCACTCGATGCCATCGATAAAAAAGGCAGTTTTGCCGCCGCAGCCGAGTCACTTTATAAAGTGCCTTCGGCGCTAAGCTATACCATCAAAAAACTTGAAGAAGACATTGGCACGCCACTGTTTGACCGTTCAAAGCAACGTGCAGTGCTTACCCCTGCGGGTAAGTTAGTGTTAGAACATGGCAGGCAAATTTTGCATTCCACCAGCAAAATGCTCGATGCTGTAAGCCAATTAGAATCGGGCTGGGAAAAACGGCTGCGCATCGCCCGTGATACCGTGATCCCAGAAGACGTCATTTTTGAGCTATTAAAAGAGTTCACCAAACGGCCTGAGCAAGTTGATATTCAACTAAGCGTAGAGGCTTTAGGTGGCGGCTGGGATGCCTTACATAGTAAGCGTGCCGATATTGTTATTGGTGCAACAGGCGAATTGCCAAAAGGCGTGTATCGCACCCACAAAATCGCAGAATTAAGCTTTATCTTTGCTGTGGCAGCATCGCACCCTTTGGCAAAGGTTACTACGCCACTGGACGACGATGATTTAAAACACTACCCCGCGATTGTGGTATCAGACACTTCCACTTTGCTGCCAGAGCGAAGTACCGGGCTATTTAGTGCCAAACAAGTAATCAATGTTAATTCTATGCAGGCAAAACTCGCAGCCCAACTTGCCGGCATTGGAGTGGGATTTTTGCCAAGTCATATTGCTAAACCATATCTTGCAAACGGCGAGCTAGTGCAAAAAGAGTGCACCATTCCAAGACCAAAACAAGACTTATACATTGCGTGGCATAAAGATAATCAAGGCAAAGCCTTTCAATGGTTTATTGAACGGCTATGCCAAGCTAACTGGCAGATTGATACCAATTGCATTAATTAGCTGGTCATTTATTGCGACAGAGAAATGGCTCAGAAACAAGGCTTATAATTCGACATGTAGTTGTTCTACTTAAGAATTTTAAAACGCAGTTTATGGGTCATTTAACTCGCTAGAATGATCAAAGGATTAATAAAATTGGTATTAGTTCCAGCGCCTTGGATCAAAGCCAAAATAGTTCAGTAATAGATCAAAAATGACCGGATCATATGCTTTTAATTCGCTGGGTTTTTCAATAAAGGTTTCGGTGATAACCGCAAAGAACTCCGCTTCATTGGTGGCACCGTAACTATGAATAACGTGTGGCATGCCATACGCCACATGTGCTTTTAACACATTGTAGGCGCGGGAAAATTCGCGTCCCCAACTTTCATAGGTGAGTTTGTCTTTTAACAGCGGCGTACCTGTTGTTGCACCAGTTTCTTGATCGAGTTGATGGGCAAACTCATGAAATACTAAGTTGTGGCCATCGTTTGGTAAACGGTTACCGTTAAGTACATCATGCCATGAAAGCACTAAAGTACCGCCCGGCCACGACTCCCCTTGCCTAACCGTTTGGTGAAAACTAACAAGGCCTGCGCCATCTCGGCTTTCTGAATTTGCATAATAGGCGCTTGGGTAAAGCAAAATTTGCTTCACATTTTTATAAAGAGGCCACGGTTTATTTAGCACCAAGACACAGGCATCGGCCGCCACAATCAACTTCATTGCGTGGTTTACCACTAGGCGATCGCGCCCTAAAAAGTCTTTGGTCGCTAAAAACCAGATGATGTGTTTTTCTAATCGAGCGCGCTCGCTATCTGTCATTCGGCGATAAATCGGCATGTACTTGAGTAATACATTGCGATCGCTGTCGCTTAATGTGCGATCTTTTAGTTTATGTTCCCAGTAAATATTGCGTAGCGCATCAAAATGCCAATACGCAGCGATAAATACCAAGGTTAATATTATTAATATGAAGTCCATGCTTCAGCCCTTTTCTACTTCTTAAGTAGTTATTGGGTGAAGCATGGCGTTGTTCAAGGTAGGGAATATATTTTTTAGTTCTTTCTTAAAACAACAACGTCACGGAAAATTGATTCGCTCATGCGGTGTGGCGCTTCAAACTCAAGCGCGCTAAGCCCTGCCGCTTCAAAAACCGCAATCAGCTCTTTGCGTTTTGGAATGTACTTATTAAACGCAATAACGCAAATACCATCTTTGTGCAGTAAATCGGCCCATTGCGGTGCACATTCTTCTAACACAGCAATCGGGTTACGGGTTTTTTCAGTCGTAAAATGCTGCACACCGTAAGGAATATCACTAATGATTAAATGCTGCTTTTCACGCTTTAATAAATCACACGCGGTCGTCGCATTGCCATTAATAATACGGGTATTAACGCCCTCGGCGGTGAAATCAATAAACTTACCCTTGTTTTGTTTATTGGCTTTACCAATAAAACCTTCTTTTAGCTCATGCTTTTGGCGGTGCAGCTTAGTCCATTTTTTGGCAAAGGTTCTAAAGTCCAAAACGGCATTCGGGTCTTGCTCAATGCCTTTTGATTTAATGCCATAACGCATTGCCCACATTAAAGTGGTACCGCGCCCGCACATAGGGTCGAGCAATTTAATCTTGCTGATGTCTTTTTCTTTACAGAAACTTAAACCCACATTGAGCAACAACTGGGTTAAAATTTCATTAGTTTTGCCTTTGTACTTGCTACCAAAGACAAAATCACTGTGTAAGTTAAAATCAGTATTTAGCGATAACGGCGTTAATGTGCCCGAATCATGACTAAAAATACCTTGTACAAACGATAAACGAGCTAACGCCTCAAGTTTTTGCTCTGGCAATTGAGTTTGTAAAAATTGCATGCCGCCAATCTCGTTTAGTGTAAGGTCATACTCGCCAATACACTGTTTAAACTCTTTTTGTGCAATATCGATGGTTTCGTTAAAATAAGCACCGTTTGCAACAGGTGAAATCAAAATCGCAATGTCTTTCAAAACATTATCCTAATAGACAAATAATACCGTCAATTATATCGCGACTCGGACAAAGAAATAAACGCATGCTACCAATCAACCAGATTAAAACCGATTTTTTAGCCTATATTGGCAACAACAATAGCCATCAACCGATTATTGTGAGCGCCAACACGGGTACGGGTAAATCAACCCAATTGCCACAGTGGTGCACACACACTGGCAAAGTATTGGTCATTGAGCCAAGGCGTATTGCATGTACTAGCCTTGCCGAGCGCGTAGCAAACGAAATGCAAACGCCCCTTGGCGAAAAGGTGGGTTATGCCATTCGCTTTGAAATACAAGCAAACGACGACAGCGAAATAGTGTTTGTTACTCCGGGTGTGGCACTGCGCTGGTTAAATGAAGGGTTATTAAACGATTTCAATACCATTATGCTCGATGAGTTTCATGAGCGCCGCTGGGATACCGATTTACTGCTGGCTTTACTGCTTGAGCATAATAAAACCAGCAATCATCCCTATCAGCTGGTGATCACCTCTGCCACATTAAACGCTGAGCAACTCATTAACTATTGTGAGGGCGTACATTTACATGCCGAAGGTAAAGTGTTCCCAGTAGATGAGCATTACCTTGCCCCGGCCATGCGTGATATGCCGCACAAAGATAACCTCACTGAGCGCATGGCATTTGCCGCTGAAAAAGCGTATCAACTTGGCAGCCAAGATGTATTGGCATTTTTACCCGGCAAAGGGGAAATTCAACTTTGTGCCAACTATTTGCGCGCACGAATGAGCGACCAGTTCGATATAATCACCTTGCATGGTGCAAGCCCCATCAGCGAGCAAAAACGCGCATTACAACAAGGGGATAAACGCCGCCTTATTTTAGCGACTAATGTGGCTGAAACATCTTTAACCATTCCCGGTGTTGATGTAGTGATTGATTCGGGGCTTGAGCGCCGCACGCATATTCGTAACGGCCAAAGTGTGTTGGATTTAACTGCAATTGCCAATGACTCCAAACTACAACGCCGCGGCCGCGCTGGGCGCATAAAACAAGGTGTTTACTTAGCCCTGTTTGGTCGACATGCACCGCTTGAAGCCCATACACCACCAGAGATCCAACGTGAAAACTTAACGGATATGATGTTGGCTGCCGCGGCAAATAATAATGCTCTTGGCAATTTACGCTTTATCAACCCACTATCACAACAAGCCCATGATTTAGCGTTTTCAACGCTTAAATCCATCAATGCCATTAGCGATGCGGGTATTGCAACTGACTATGGTAAAGCTCTTGCGCCACTGCCCATTGACGTTTCGCTTTCCCATTTAGTGGCAAGCATGCCGAATAACCGCCTAAAGCAGGCAATGGCCGACCTTGCAGGTGCCCTAAGCTTGCCAGCCAAACTGTACACTCTAGATAAGAATGCAGAAAAGTTCCTGCAATTAGAAAATGACTTTCCGAACCTGTGTGACTTTAGCTTGCTCATTGGCTTAGTGCGCGGCCAGTTTTTAGAGTATATCAGCGCAGAAGAAAGCGCCCTTGTTGAAGCAAAGCAATTTGCCAGCCAGCTGCGCAGCCATTTTGACTTACCCGAACTCAGTAAATACGCCAGTTACAACATCACTGAATTGCAACACGCCATTGCCGCCTTACTGCCTAGCTGTGTATATATAAAAAAGCTAAATCGCCGTGGCAGTTACAACAATGGTCAACAAGAAGTGGTGATAGCCAAAGACAGCTACTTAAGTAACGAACCCGACGCCCTACTGGTACTTAAAACCTACAGCCTTGCTGGACGTGCAGTAAAAGACCGAAAAACACTGGCAACCAAAGTAAGTCCCATCAGCAGCAGCGTTATTATTGATAATGACTTAGGTGAGGCAAAGCTATGTTCCTCTGAGATTACTGAGCAAAATGAACTGCTTGGCAACTACCACTACCACTACGCAGGCACCCCATTAAAAACGTTTAGCGCCTTAATTAAAAGCCATGAATTTATAGCCGCCACCGTTAACCTAATTGAAACTGGCGCACTTTGTGAGTCGCTTTTTGAAAAATTAACACAGGAATACCAGCAACTTTGTCTTTACCAAAATGTGCATAGCACCGAATGGCAATTATTAACACCACACGAACATATCGCACGAGTATTAAGTGATTTAGAAATAAGCTCGCTTGATGAGCTGGCACTTCTTGATAACAGTGACTTTGCCTATGGCTTAGTTGATGACTACACATGGCAGCAATTTTGTGAGCTGTACCCGCTAACAGTGGTGTTGCCACAGCAACAACTTAGGGTCGAATACTTTATTAGCGCAAAACGCGTGGTGCTTCATTACATTAGTGGCAAACGGGTTGAAGCACCTAAAAAGTGGGAGCTACCCAATTTTAATGGCGCAAAAATACAATATCGCCGCGCCAGTAAATTGGTGGATATTAAATAACTGGGTTATGATTAACTAAATTCACCTTAAGCTTTTAGCAAGTGCTGCCATTTCTTGCTGTAGTACATTAACAAACTGCGCAACATGAAAGCCGTCCATTAAGCCGTGGTGCACATCAATATTGAGTGGCATGGTACCAAGCTGTTTATCAAATTTACCAAACACAAATTTGGGAATGCCATTTTGCTCACCAAACGGTGTCGCATGGGAAAAGCCGGTAAAATCAAGCCAAGGTAACACCGACACATGAATACAGTTAAGGCGCCCTTCTATTGAGTTAAATTGCTCTGAAAAAAATGGCTGACTTATTGCAGTTTCGAATGCAATTTTGCCTTTTTTACTAAAGTCAGCAAAGTCCTCGGCATAAGGTAAGTACGAAATTTTAAAGAGGTTTTGCTCATCTAATTGCACCGCGTTGATTTCAATTTTATCGCACAACCATACTTGGTTGTTATCAATACGATGACAAACGGGTTGATAGCTATTGTTGGCACGCAGTAAGGCGTAAAGGCAAGCTAAATAGAAAGACTCGCCACTTTGCTTACATGCAGCGAACAATTCACCCGCATCTATACGCACACAGACCGAAAAATACGGGTTTGCTAAGTCTTTAAAAAATGAAAAGTGTTCGGCGCGTTGCCAAGTAGAAAGGTCGATTTGAGTTGCCATAACCATAAAATAAAAATGCCCGCAATTGCGGGCACCTTACCGAGCATAGCATGAACTTTCAAGCTCATTCTTTTACTCGTGTTTTTACAAGCAAAAAACGGGTAAATTACAAACCGTTTTCGATGATTTCTTGTGCTAGTTCGTCTGCAATAATGTGCGTTGACTTTTGCTCATCTTCCGAACGTTTGAAGATTTCGCTTAGTGTATCGAAAATACCTTCAACATGCTTAGTTGCAGCTTCTGCACTATAACCTTCTGGCGCTGTTTCGTAGTAAACGTTGATGATACCACCTGCGTTAATTACGTAATCTGGCGCGTATAAAATGCCTTTTTCACGAATGATTTCACCGTGACGAGGCTCTGCTAGCTGGTTATTCGCACACCCTGCGATAATGCCTGCTTTAATGCGAGGAATCGTCTCATCATTGATTGTTGCACCAAGTGCACATGGCGCGTATACATCAACATCTAGGTCGTAGATTTCGTCAATGTTAACCGCAGTTGCGTTAAAGTCGTTAACTACACGGCTAACACGCTCTTCGTTGATATCTGTTACAAACAGCTCAGCACCTGCTTCGTGTAGGTATTTACATAGTGTGTAAGAAACCGCGCCAAGACCTTGTACAGACACTTTTACGCCCGCTAAGTCTTGATGACCGTGCTTGTGCTGGTAAGCCGCTTTAATACCTAAGAACGTGCCTAGTGCTGTAAATGGTGATGGGTTACCGCTTTTACCTTCAAGGCCAAGTACATAGTTTGTTTCAGTATTCATCACTGCAACGTCATCACAGGTGATGTTTACGTCTTCTGCTGAGTAGTAGCTACCGCCTAAACGCTCTAAATGGCGACCAAATGCTTTAAATAGTGCATCTGATTTGATTTCTTTTGCGTTACCGATGATTACCGATTTACCGCCACCAAACGGTAAGCGCGCAACTGCATTCTTATATGTCATGCCTTTTGATAAACGCAGTACATCGTATACTGCATCTTCGTCACTTGCGTAATCCCATAAACGACAACCACCCACTGCTGGGCCCAATTTAGTGCTGTGTACAGCAATAATTGCTTTTAAGCCAGTTTCTTTGTCTGCACAAAAAACAACGTTTTCGTGGTTATCAAATTCAGTACGATTAAAAACAGTCACACGACTCTCCAACTTGTAAATGTTTAACGCGTATAATAACTATGGCGTTAAATGAACGGGTTATTCTTGGTTTGCACCGACTCTAACATTATCTTTTCATCAAGACTACAATTTTAGATGAACAACCCAGTTAAACTTACAATTAAACATATTCAATTCCACTTAAGTTTCATTTGATAATAAACAATGCAATTACAGCGCTATTCCAAGCAAAATATCGCAAAGATCCGCTAATATTTAAATTGTAGATTGACGTTTACGTAAGCGATAAGTCAACAAGATTGGAGAGCGTAAAGAAGAAGTTACAGCTTTTAGGGTTCAGGGTTCAGGGTTCAGGGTTCAGGGTTCAGGGTTCAGGGTTCAGGGTTCAGGGTTCAGGGTTCAGGGTTCAGGGTTCAGGGTTCAGGGTTCAGGGTTCATAGCTTAATCAATGCGCGAATACAGCTCAAGCATAATTTCCAATCGTTTTTTGTCAGTTAAATTCTTGAATGTGGCAATAAAAAAGAGCGCATAAGCGCCCTTTTACTTTGTTAAACTTTTTACTCAACCAAAAATTATTTTAGTTTTGCGTCTAGCTCTTCAATTTTTGCTTTCCAGATTGCTGGGCCTGCACTGTGCGCGTTGTTACCTTCGCTATCTACCGCAACAGTTACTGGCATATCTTCTACTTCAAATTCGTAGATTGCTTCCATACCTAAGTCTTCAAACGCAACCACTTTTGCTTTCTTAATTGCTTTTGATACTAAGTAAGCTGCACCGCCCACTGCCATTAGGTAGATAGACTTGTTGTTTTTGATTGATTCAACTGTTGCAGGGCCGCGCTCTGCTTTACCAATCATGCCAACAATGCCAGTATTCTCAAGCATTAAGTCAGTAAATTTATCCATACGGGTTGCTGTTGTTGGGCCCGCTGGACCTACTGCTTCGTCGCCAACTGCATCTACAGGGCCTACGTAGTAGATAAATTTATTCGTGAAATCAACACCTTCAGGTAAACCTTCACCTGAATTAATCATGTCTTGTAAACGCTTATGCGCAGCATCACGACCAGTTAAGATTTTACCGCTTAACAGTACTGTTTCGCCCATTTTCCAATCGGCTGTGTCTTCTTTTGTTAAAGTATCAAGGTTAACACGGCGTGTATCTTCACCTACTTCAAATGTTACTTCTGGCCAATCTTCTAGCTTAGGCGCTTTAAGATCAGCAGGGCCTGAACCATCTAATGTGAAGTGAACGTGACGCGTTGCCGCACAGTTAGGGATCATCACTACTGGCTTAGATGCCGCGTGTGTTGGTGCTGTTTTGATTTTAATATCAACAACGGTAGTTAAACCACCAAGGCCTTGTGCGCCAATACCGGTTTTATTTGCGCGCTCAAAAATCTCTAAACGTAGCTTTTCTTCCGCTGTTTCTGCACCGCGCTCCATTAACTCATGAATGTCTACCGGATCCATCAGTGATTCTTTGGCAAGTACTGCTGCTTTTTCAGCTGTACCACCAATACCGATACCTAACATGCCAGGTGGACACCAGCCCGCCCCCATAGTTGGTAGCGTTTTTTCAACCCAAGCTGCTACATCATCTGATGGATTAAGCATAACCATTTTAGTTTTGTTTTCAGAGCCGCCGCCCTTAGCAGCAATCATTACTTCAACTTCAGCGCCTGGCACCATGTCGATATGCACAACTGACGGCGTGTTATCTTTGGTGTTTTTACGGCTGCCTGCTGGGTCTGCAACAATAGATGCACGCAGTGGGTTATCTGGATTAAGGTATGCGCGGCGTGTGCCTTCATCAACCATTTGCTGAACCGTCATATCGGTTTTATCCCATTTAACGTCCATACCCACTTTAACGAAACACGTCACAATACCCGTATCTTGACACAGTGGGCGCTTACCTTCTGCCGACATACGTGAGTTAATTAAGATTTGTGCAATCGCATCTTTAGCCGCTTTGCTTTCTTCTTTTTGGTACGCTTTATCAAGCGCTTGTACGAAATCTAGTGGGTGATAAAACGAAATGTATTGCAATGCATCTTCGATGCTGTCAATAAAGTCTTGCTGACGGATAGTGCTCATTATGTATCCTTATTATATGCCGTGACGGTGGCAAATGTTTACAGTGTGAATAGTGTCAAACACAGCTTACTCATGCAATCTGTGCAGTAATTCGTTAAACTATGCATGTATAATAACCTCCCAACTCGTTTGCGACCAGTCTGGTAGTTAAAGTTAATGATAAATGAACAATTAATATGCAAAAAATTAGACTTAGCGCTAACTAGCGAGCACGTTTTTAGTTTTTTTGCAGATTTGCAGTATGCCATTTTCCTCGATTCGGCAAACCCAGCACACCCTAATAACCGTTTCGACATTATTGTGATTGACCCAATTTCACTGATTGAAGTAAAAAATAATGTGACTTTTGTTGATAATAACCAAGCTGAGTGTGATGGCTTTAGTGCAATACACCACGCAATAAGCCCATTTGTAAAAGACAAAGCCCCATTTGATTTACCGTTTTCTGGCGGCGCTTTAGGTTTATTCAGTTACGATTTAGGGCGCTCAATCGAAGTGATGCCTGAAATTGCGAAAAACGATATCGATTTAGGCCAAATGCTGGTGGGTATTTACCCCGATGCCCTGATATTTGATCATCACGAAAACCAATGGTTTTATATCGCGCAGCCATGTTGTGATAGCGAAACACGGCTTAATAATTACCTTTCACCGCTTACAGGCGCTGAAAGCGAGCGCATGCCATTTGCCTTAACAACTAAATGGCAATCAAACCTGAGTAAAGAAGGTTATGGTGAGCGCTTTAATAAAGTGCAAGAATACTTAAAAAGCGGCGATTGCTACCAAATCAATTTGGCACAGCGCTTTGATGCACGTTTTACTGGCAACCCTTGGCTTGCCTATTGTAAGTTGCGAAGTGCAAACCAAGCGCCATTTTCGGCTTATATTAATACTGGTGAGCAACAAATACTCTCACTTTCACCTGAGCGTTTTATTCAGGTAAAAGAACGTCAGGTTGAAACCAAGCCAATTAAAGGCACCGTGCCGCGCAGTCAAGATGCAAACATTGATGACGCCAATAAAGCACGCCTTGCAAATTCAACCAAAGATCGCGCTGAAAACGTGATGATTGTTGATTTACTGAGAAACGATTTAGGCAAAGTAGCTAAACCTGGCACCGTTGAAGTACCTAAGCTCTTTGATATTGAAAGCTTCAATGCAGTGCATCATTTGGTATCAACGGTTACATCTACCCTTGCCGACGGTTACAACGCGATTGATCAATTAAAAGCAGCGTTTCCCGGTGGCTCGATTACTGGCGCGCCAAAAATCAGGGCAATGGAAATTATTGAAGAGTTAGAACCTCACCGCCGCTCAATCTATTGTGGCTCAATTGGCTATATTTCAGCCTGTGGCACCATGGACACCAGCATAACCATTCGCACCCTGGTTTGTGAGAAAGGTAAAATATACTGTTGGGCTGGCGGTGGTATTGTGGCCGACTCAACTCTTGAGTCTGAGCTGCAAGAAACATACGATAAGGTGAATCGTATTTTACCTGTACTTGAATAAATGCTCGCTTAGGACGTGTTATGCAGTTAAGTGAATTTCTAGCCCGTTTTCATATTCAGCAGCCAAGCAATGACGTTGGCTTTCCAATACAAATGCGCAATATTGCTAAGCAAAGCGCTGTATTGGTGCCGCTGGTTAATGTAAGCGGTGAAATTCATCTGTTGCTGTGTAAACGTCCTGACTATTTAAAGCATCACCCAGGGCAAATTTGCTTTCCCGGTGGTAAATTTGAAGATTCTGACGCTAACTTACTTGCCACAGCACTGCGCGAAACCTTTGAGGAAATCGGCATTGAGGTGGACGATAACCATGTAATTGGTGATATGGACAGTTATTGGACGCTCACCGGATTTGAAATAAAGCCCTATATTGCCCTACTTCCCGAAAAACCCAATTTGGTACTAGCAACCAATGAAGTCGCCAGTGCATTTTATCTGCCGCTGTCACAGCTTATAGATCAAAAAAATTGGCAAGATATTCAATTCACACGTCAGTTTTCTGCCTATACTCTAACTGGGTTTCAAACTGAATACGGCTTGCTTTGGGGTGCCACCGCGCAAATCATTCGCAATTTGATTAAACATCTAAATTAAGCACATAAGCATTAATCATACTAATTAAAGTTAACATGATTATAAATTAGAGTTATGATATCCGGCCGTTCAAAGATTAAGTAAGAGATATTCGTATGATAAGTGCATTCGATATGTTTAGTATCGGCATTGGTCCTTCCTCATCACATACTGTGGGCCCGATGCGCGCTTCAAGACTGTTTGTAAAGTCATTACAAGAGCAAGCGTTATTAGAGCAAGTAACCAGTGTTCGCTGTGAATTGTTTGGCTCACTCGGACAAACGGGTATTGGTCATGGTTCGGGTAAAGCGGTTATTTTAGGCCTTGCTGGTTACGATCCAGAAACCATTGATGCCGATCTGGTACCAAGCATTTTAGATAAAATCGAAAAAGAAGAAACTATCTATCTTGATCAAAGCCATGCTGCGGCATTTCCAAAAAAAGATGCCATTGTATTCCACCGTCGTAAGACCTTGCCAAAGCATTCAAATGCAATGGAACTACAAGCATTTAACGGCGAACAATGTGTCTTCCGTGAGATTTTTTATTCTATCGGTGGCGGCTTTATTGTTCGCGACGAAGATTTCGAAAAAGAAAAGCAAGCTGCACTAACAATTCGCGAAGAAAACCCTGCACCATACCCATTTGATACTGGCGCAGAGTTAATGGCGCAGTGTAAAGAGCACGGTTTAAGTGTGCCAGCACTGATGATGGCAAACGAAAAAACCCTTAAAACAGAAAGCGAAATCACTGACGAGCTATACAATATTTGGCTGGTGATGAAAGCGTGCGTTGAGCGCGGTATGCGCACTGAAGGTATTTTACCGGGCGGTTTAAAAGTAAAACGTCGTGCACCGAGCCTACACCGTCAACTGAACATTGAAACACATAACGATCCGCTACGTGCAATGGAATGGGTTGATTTATTTGCCCTTGCGGTAAATGAAGAGAATGCTGCTGGCGGTCGTGTTGTTACCGCGCCGACAAACGGTGCAGCAGGCATACTTCCAGCGGTGCTAATGTACTACCACACATTCATTAAAGAAGTAGATAAAGACATTGCAACGCGTTACCTGCTAACCGCTGCTGCGATTGGTATTCTTTACAAAAAGAACGCATCAATTTCAGGTGCAGAAGTAGGCTGCCAAGGTGAAGTGGGCGTTGCTTGCTCAATGGCAGCGGGCGCACTCACTGAAATTTTAGGCGGCAATGTTGAGAAAGTTGAAAATGCCGCAGAAATTGGTATGGAACATAACTTAGGGTTAACTTGCGACCCTGTTGGTGGCCTTGTACAAGTACCGTGTATTGAACGAAATGCAATGGGTGCAGTAAAAGCAATTAACGCATCACGCCTTGCAATGCGTGGCTCAGGTGAGCAAAAAGTATCGCTTGATAAAGTAATTAAAACCATGTGGGACACAGGTAATGATATGAAAACCAAGTACAAAGAGACGGCTCGAGGCGGACTCGCTGTAAATATCATTGAGTGTTAATCACAGTTAACAGATACAAAAAACGCCACATTATGTGGCGTTTTTTTTGAGTCAAAATTCGCCTTAACGAACCGGTAACTCAATATCCTTAAATAGATGGTCGACATCATCTTGATTGCGTAACATGCACGCACGCTCAACAATGGTTTTATCCAAGTGTGGCGCAAAACGCTCAATGAAATCGTACATGTAACTGCGTAGGAAAGTACCTTTTCTGAAACCAATTTTGGTGGTACTTGCTTCAAACAAGTGACTTGCATCAATTACCACGAGATCTTTATCGTTCATTTCATCAATGGCCATTGATGCCACAACACCTACACCCAAGCCTAAGCGCACGTAAGTTTTAATTACGTCAGCGTCGGTTGCGGTGAACACGATTTGCGGCTCTAAGCCATGCTTAGTAAAGGCTTTATCAAGTTCTGATCGCCCAGTAAAACCAAACACATAAGTGATTAATGGGAACGCAGCAACATCTTGAATCGTGAGATTATTTGCTTTAGCAGCAAGTGGGTGATCTTTTGCTACTACAATACTGCGATTCCAGTGATAACACGGCAACATAATTAAATCGGTGTACAGGTGCAGCGCTTCTGTTGCTATTGCAAAATCTGCGTCACCACGCGCGGCAGCATCAGAGATTTGCTGCGGTGTACCTTGATGCATATGCAGTGATACTTTCGGGTATTTGTTCATAAACCCTTGAATGACGTTTGGCAAAGCGTAACGTGCTTGGGTATGCGTAGTGGCGATATTTAACTTACCTTGATCTGGTAAGGTATGCTCGTTGGCAACCGCTTTAATACTTTCAACTTTCGCCAAAATCTCACGCGAGATATTGATAATGTCTTTGCCCGCCGGCGTAACATGCGTTAAATGTTTACCGCTACGACCGAAGATTTGCACACCTAGCTCATCTTCGAGCATACGCACTTGTTTAGAAATACCAGGTTGCGAGGTATATAAGTTTTCAGCGGTGGCTGAAACATTAAGATTGTGATTGAGTACTTCAACAATGTACTTTAGCTGCTGTAATTTCATAGCGAGTATTTTGTATTTATTATTACCTTTATTTATATACTTTTGTATCTTTTATGCCAAGCATAAATTCAAAACTTACGTATTTATTCCATTTTTAACTACAAACTACCTTAGTATTTTGTAAAAGTCAGAAAAAAGCGTCTAAATTATTAGTATCAAAAATAATTTTCGGTTTTTATGGTTAATCCTCTTCAACGATACAAATCTATCTCGGTGCTTATTTTGGATGATTTTTCCGAATTCCGCCTATCACTAAAACAAATGGTAGAAAGTTTTGGTGTTCACCATGTGGATGTGTGTACCAATGCCGAAGATGCCCTATCCTGCTACAGTGAACATCAACATGATATTTTGCTAGTCGATTACAACTTAGGTGATGGCTTAAATGGGTTGCAGCTGCTTGCCGAGCTTAATCATCGTAACTTACTAAAATATGGCACAAACTATGTACTGATCACAGGTGAAACCGCTTCAGATTTAGTGATGGGGGCGCTTGAATACCGTCCCGACGATTATCTTGCAAAACCCTTTACTAAAACAACCCTGAAATCTCGTTTAGATAAGCTTGTTGAGAAAAGTCTCGCATTTAAGCCTATTTATACGGCATTAAATCAAGATAAGCCAAAAACAGCCCTTGAGCTTTGTGACCAGCTAATGGCAAAAAACAAGCGCGTCGGTATCGAATGTTTGCGTCTTAAAGCTGAAATTTATTTAAAACAACTTAAATATGTGCAAGCGCTCAGCATTTATAATTCAATTTTGCATAAGCGTGAGCTTAGTTGGGCACAAATGGGCGCAGCGATTTGTCATTTGGCGCTATCGCAAAGCGATCAAGCATTAAGTCTGTGCAAACTGATTGCCACTAAAAATCCACAAGCCGTTGAAGCATACGATCTTGCCTGTGAGTGCTTTATTCAACAGCACGACTTCGAAGCGGCATATGCTATTACACAAAAAGCCATTGCCGCATCGCCCAACTCAATTGTTAGGCAGCGCCAGTTAGCCTTGTTAGCAACCCGCTACAATGAGCTAGAAATTGCCTTTAACGCTTACAAACGCGTTATGCAATTAGCCAAGTATTCATGCTTAGCGCAACTCGATGACTATATAAATCAGTTATGTGTTTGCACCCAGATACAATTAACGGATCAAACACACTTTGCACGACGTGCAAAAAAAGAGTACCCCGCAATTTATCGTACAATTACAAAGCTCTACCCCAGTGTGCAAAGTCAATTAGCAATTGAAGTGCATCAAGTATTTGTTGAGTACTTAGTTACTAAAGACGGCGCAAAAGGTGAAAAACTCATTTTAGTGGTAGATAAAATTGTTGATTACCCAGACGCGCTCAATTCTGCATTTATTAACCTGCTCGAATTCATTATGAAACACGCCGATATTGAAGTGGTAACCGCCAAGCTCGACCCAATTGTTACACGCGGTAAAGCGAAGATTATTTCTCACGAAGACCACGAAAAATCAGAGAACTTTAATCAACAAGGTATGGTGAAATACAAAGAGAAAGCATTTGAAAGCGCTCAAGGCGCATTTGCAACTGCCCTAGCCAATGCCCCTAATAACCCAAATATTGCATTAAACCTGTTACAAGCGGCGTATCAATTGCATAAACAAAATCAAAAGTTCACATTAACAAAGCGTCAATTTGCTTTGTCACTGAATGCGTTAAAAACGTTAGCGCCTCACGACCATCGTCACAAGCAAAGTCAAAGTCTGTTAAACTTTGCTAAAGCTAAATTAACGGGATAATTATGGACCATAATAAGCTCGACTTTTCCGTTGTCCTTGGCGCAAGCATGCACGATATGAAAAACTCTTTGTGTATGCTGCTTCAATCGATGGAAACAATTAGTCAAAGTATTGAGCAAACGCCACAAGCACAATCTGAATTCGCCAAGATTCATTACGAAGTTGCCCGCGTCAATTCCAACTTATTGCAAGTACTTGCCCTTTATCGCGAACACAACGCACAACTGCCGCTCAATATCGAAGAGCATTTTTTAGATGATTTAGTAGACGAACTGCTTGCTAAAAATGAGCTCTATATCACCAACAAAAATATCGATGTCAGTTGTGATATTGAACAAGATCTGGCGTGGTTTTTTGATGCTGACCTAATTGCCAACTTACTTAATGACATTCTTATTAACGCACTCAAATACACAGCATCGAAAATTCTCATTAGCGCACATCAACAAAACGATAAGCTGATTATTGAAATTCACGATAATGGCGAAGGCTACCCTGAAAGCATGCTAGAGAAAGCCAATAATGAAATGTCTGCCGCCCTTATTAGCCAAGGGCGTACTGGGCTGGGTATCTATTTCGCCAATTTAATTGCATCTGCACATGTAAATAAAGAAACCAAGGGACATATCGCGCTTGCCAATGACGGGCGATTAGGTGGCAGCAAATTTACCCTTGTTTTGCCGTAAAAAAAGCTGGTAATAAAGTGCTATTATTAGAACTTTCCTTTTAACAACACTACACTAAGTAATTAGAATTAGTTAAGATTAGGGCAATTATAAGAATGAGAAAAACTCCATGGTAGTTTATATTATCATCACGCTAATAGTGGCACTAATTGTTATTGGCGTTTGGGTCAACGCGGTACAGCAGCATAAAGAAAAACAAAATGCTGAGCGACGTCAGGAGCTTACAAAGCAGAAAAAGATCATTGAAGAGACTGAAGAAGTGTTAATGAATTCTGCTAATATTCCAATGTCGAAAGCGCTCTTTTCCGTACTATATCGACGCATTTACAGTGCATTAGCAGTAATGGCTGAACTCTCTCCCAATTCTAAAGAAATCAGAAACCGATTAACGGAAGCAAAAGAGCGTATCGAAAATTCGTCAAGCCAAGACTCATCAGCAGAACGCATTGCACTACCTGATAATGAAAAACAAGTCATTGCATTATTGCAAGGGGTTAAAAAGCTACGCAGCATAGTTCGCTCTGAGCATTCAAAAGGCAAGATTGATACACAAGTGTTCTTAAACGAAGACAAACGTTTAGAAAAAATGCAATTACAAGTAAATATCGACAGCCAATTAAAACGCGGCAAAGCAGCGCGCAGTGCTAATATGCTTGGCTCTGCACGCCAGTATTTTGAAAAAGCGCTTGCGGTAATTAATTCGCTCAACTTTTCAGACGAGTATGTTGCGTCACGCAAACAAGAAATAGAAGATATGCTTGAAGAAATAATGAGCGAGTTAAAAGCAACCAACGCAAGTGATGCAAAGAAAAAGCTTGATAACGAAAAAGATGACTTAGATGAGCTCTTTGCACCGAAGAAAAAGTGGTAAGTTAATTCATTTCATATAAAAAAGGGCGTACATTGCGCCCTTTTTATATTATGTAGTTTTATTTTTCTCTAGTTGCGCAAACACCACATCGAAAATTTCTTTAAAGGTGTGTGCCTTCTCATTAATATTAATTGGGATATGTAATGCCCTTGCGATATCACTCGCAGAAATAAGCCCGCGTAAAGTATGCTCTTTATCGATCAATAATACGTGCTGCTGACCTAGATTTTTTAGCGTTGCCAATACATCACCAATGGTGTAATTATTAATTTTTGCAAAATCAATTGCGCGCATTTCATCTTTCTTTAGCATTAAGTTCTCAACTGATAAGTCACCTCGAGAGACATTTCTAAGCTGCGCAATATGCAGTACTTTATACGATGACAAATCACTCGAACTTATCACCCCCATAAAGTTCTCATCGTGATCGATTACGATTTTTGAGCGCACATGACCCATTTTCATCATGTATAGCGCTTGATCAACTAAAACGTCTTTTTCGATAAGTTGCGGCCGTTTTTGACTAAAGTCAGTAACAATATGAGAGGCGTTACTTGAAATATCGAGGGCTTGATTACCACATAGATTAGAAATCGACTGCACATTATTTAAAGGGATTGTCTCAATCACCCTAAAGTTTGCCATAAATCCTCCTCATAAATGAGAAAAAGAATGCGAAGTGTCACGCGACACTTCAATTGAAGCAGTTACTTTTAACTATGGTGAACAGTGGCTAATTTTTCAAATTATTGAACGCTTTATGTTCTTCGATGTGTAGTTTAAATTGCGACAATACATCCAACAGCTCAACAGGTAAAAACGGTTTAAACAGCACTTCATCAATACCGAACGTTTTACAATAGTTGTACTCATCTTCACGATCACTCGACGTAACCGCAATTATCGGTACGCCTATTTTATCGCTAGACTCTTGCATACGTATTGTTTGAGCAGCTTCATAGCCACTCATTTTCGGCATAGCACAGTCCATTAAAATAATATCGATTTCATACTGATGCTGCTGCCACAGTGCCACCGCCTCTTCACCATCAGCTGCGACAATCACATTATCGCCACGGTTCATTAATATTGCGCTAAGAACGCGTTGGCTAATCGGTGCGTCATCAGCTATTAACACGGTTAACGGCACGGTTTCTTGTGGTGTAACCACATCGTTACTCTGCTTAATATTATTGACCAAGGCCGATTTAATATCACTTGGGTGCTTTGGTAGTTGCCATACTTGGTTATAGCCAATGTTCGTCACTCTGCTTACATCAACATCCGCAATTTCATCACCAAATACGATTAAATTTGCTGGTCGGTTGAATCTGTGACGGTTAATTTTTTCATAAAAACTAACTAGTTGATTTTCAAGCTCATTGTGTGACAACAATACAAAATCGAATCCAGCAAACTGTAAGTCATCCCCCAGCATATAATTAAGCGCAAGTTCAGCGTCTTGAACATGGGTGACTTGCATCTGCCACTGTGCAAACAGTTCACTTAAATAACGCGCTAAAAACAACTTACTGTCTAAAATTAGGACACGTTTATTGGCAAGTAACCCCTCATCATCAAGGTGATTTTCAATTAATGTACTGGTTGGCAGTGCTAAGGTAAATCTAACATCTGTGCCAAGCCCTGCTTTTGAGTTAACCGTAAATGTGCCACCCATTAGCGTTACTAAGTTTTGGGCGATTGTTAGGCCGAGCGCATTTAAGGAATTGCCCTTGTTAGCTTTTAATTTCGGATTATTTAACTGCGCTAGCACTGTTTCATCAATGCCTTGACCGTTGTCACGTACACTAATTGTAAGTTCAGACAAGCCCGTCGTTACTTCAGCGTCAACATTAATCGAAACATCGCCACGATCAGAATATTTAATTGCCTTGTTTACGAGATTACAAATAACTTGCTTTAAGCGCACCGAGTCACCGACTAAATAGCTATTAATAGCGGGGTCGACATAGGTGACTAAGCGTAGATTTTTCTCTTTTGCTCTCAACTCACATTCTTGGAAAATCTCACGAATTAATGCGTGAATATCGAAAATATGCTGGTCGAGTGCGAGTTGGCTATGCTCAATTTTGGAATAATCTAAAATACCATTTAGCAGCTCAAGCATATTAAACGCGCTTTTTTGAATTACACTAACGTAGCTGTGTTGGCGGTGATCAAGCTTGGTTTCTGACAACAAATGCGCCATACCCAAAAGCCCATTCATTGGCGTTTTTACTTCCATACTGATATTAGCAAGATATTCACCTTTGAGTTTATTAGCATTCTGCTCTGCTTGCTTTTGCTTTTTAAGATCGCCAAATGATTTAGACAACGCTGCCATCATGGCGTTAAATTCTACAACAAGACGATTAATTTCATCATCGCGCGCTTGTTTTCGGTCAAGTTTGAATTCTTCCGGTGCCGACATATTCACGTGGCTCATCGAATACGCTAAATGATTTAAATGACGGGTTACTAATAAATGCACTAAGGTGAAAATAATCATAGATACAATAAAGGTTTTTGCACCTTGAGTAAGCAAAGTTACCACAACTTTGTCAGTGAGATAGCCATACACCCCCGACATATCCATTACTACAATCAGTTCGCCCAAATGGTATTTAGTGCGATTAAATCGGTAATCAATGGCCCAAGATTTACTTTTAGCGTATTTGGTTTGCGTTTTATTAACGGTAAGACGGTTGGCATTATCTTGCCAAATCGTTACTGACGATACGTTAGGAAGTTCACTAATGCCCTGTAATAGTAATTCAAGCTGTTTCTCATCTTCTGCCCAAAGCGCATTGGTAACCGAAGGTAAATGGCTTTTTTCAATTTGCTGGAAACCTTGATCGATCACGCTGAGATCGCGCTTGTAGTCCATCCATAAAATGGCGCTGGTGATCATTAACGTTAACAGAGAGCTGGTGAGTAAAATACCAACAAGCAGTTGTTTTGCTAGGGGGTTTTTCAGTTTCAACGGACTACATTAAATTATAATTATTCTTATTTATAAATGTAGACCAAGCTGACGTTTTTTTAAACTTTTAATTTGAATTTCTAATTGAGTAAAAATCAATTTACTCAATTAGAAAAAAGCTGCGTTATTCGCAGTGAGGGCGTTTATTTTGTGCTTTTGCTTGATTGTGTAAAGCCATCGCATCTGGCATCCAACTACGCAAATCACTAATACGGGTATCTGATGATGGGTGTGTTGATAAAAATTCCGGTGGTGCACCGTTATTATTTGCCGCCATATTACGCCATAATTCAACTGACTGCTTTGGATTAAAACCCGCTTTTGCCATCAAGTCTAAGCCAATTTTATCGGCTTCGCTTTCATGCATACGACTAAACGGCATCATGCCTAAGTACTCAGCACCTACACCTAAAGCCATCATAGTTTCATTGTGTAAACGGTTTCCTTGCGAACGACTATACGCGTCTGCAACTTGCAATGTTGCCTGTTTAATACCGGCTGCAGTCATACGTTCATTTGAATGCTCGGCAATTACGTGCCCAACTTCGTGGCCAAGTACTGTTGCTAATTGGTCTTGCCCTTGTGCTACTTTTAATAGCCCCGTATGCACACCTATTTTACCGCCAGGAAGCGCAAATGCGTTTGCAGATGGTTCTTCAAATACCACCACTTCCCATTGTTGATTCGCGTATTTTGCAGGAAGCACTGAAATAACGTTATCAGCAACGCATTGCACATAACGATTGATTTTGGCATCGGTATTAATTGGTTGCTGCTTTTTCATTTGAACAAAGCTTTGTTTGCCAAGCTGGTTCATTTCCGCTTCAGAATACATGGCAATTTGTGTGCGCCCTGTTGGACTCGATTTACACCCAACCAGCGTGGCAGCCACTGAAAGTGAGAGCAATACATGAGATAATTTCATTACGTTTTCCCTAATGTCGTTTAGCGCTGTTTAACAAATATTGATTTTGCAATATTTACCATCACAAAGCCCTGAATTGGTAAGGTAATTTATTTTTAACAATAAACCTTCAATTTAGCAAAGCGCTTAATCGGATCTGTTGTATCAAATCAAGTATTTTACACGTAAAATAGGGTTCCCCGATACCCTGAATAAGTATTTCTGTGACTGAAAAAACGTTATCTAAATCCATCTTACCCCTGCTATCGGCGCTCGTCGCAACAACGCCATTAGCAATTGACCTGTACTTACCTGCTTTTGTTGCAATATCAAGCTACTTCAACACCGATATGGCGCAAGTCCAACTCTCTTTAAGTAGTTATTTAGCCGGCTATGCCATAGGCATGATGTTATTTGGGCCGCTAATAGATCAAAAAGGCAGGCGTTTGTTCGCGCTCTTTGGCTTGCTAGGCTTTGGCTTATGCTCTTTTTTACTTACCGTAACACAGTCTATTGATACCTTTATTGTTTTACGCTTTGCACAAGCATTTTTTGGCTCTGCTGTCACCGTCGTCGTACCTGGTATTATTCGCTATATGTATCAAGAAAATACTGCGAAAGGCATGTCTTACGTGTCGATGATTATGATGTTAGCTCCCCTGCTCGCACCAAGTATCGGCAGTGTGTTAATGATCACTTGGCATTGGCACGCGATATTTTATGCATTGACGATTTATGCTAGCGTGCTCTTTGTATTAGCTTATTTTTATTTGCGAGAAGTGCCTATTCACCCGAGTAAAATTAAAGGTTTGGCGCTATTTTTTTCAAACTATCGTATTGTGCTTACAAACAAAAAAGCACGATTTGATATTGTTATTTCCATGCTCGCCTCGTTCGCGTTCTTTTGCTTTTTAACTAAAGTATCAGCAATTTATATGGCACACTTTAAGGTGAGTGAAACCCTATTTGGGGTGTTATTTGCATTTAATGTATTGGCGTTAATGTTAGGTAACTTTATTAATACCCGGTTAGTGCCTAAATTTGGCTCGCGTAAAATGCTCAATATTGGCTTAGCCATTAGCTTTATTGCGGTAACGTGCCTTATTTTAGTCAGTATATTAACGCACAATGTGTATTTGGTTGCTGCTTTTATTGCGCCACTGATGATGAGTTTAGGCATTATGGCAACCAACGCCGACGCGCTGATTTTAATCAATTTCAAGAAGAAGTCTGGAACAGCTACCGCTGTGATAGGTACTTTACGCTTTGGCAGTGGCGCCTTTGCTGGCCCAATTTTAGCGTTTATTCCATTACCCCCAAGCATCGGGTTTGCGGTTGCTATGGCAATGGCAGTAAGCGGTATTTTAATCTGCCAATTAAAACAGTTAAAGTTTGGCCATTAGCACATTGTATTTGCCACAACAGGCACAAAAAAAGCTGTAACCAAGGTTACAGCTTTTTTGCATTCTTAATGCGCTATTATTCAGCAGCTTTAGACACCATTACCATTGCTGGACGAAGTAAACGACCATTTAATAGGTAACCTTTTTGCATTACTGCAATAACAGTGTTTGGTGCAACATCAGCAGATGGCTGAATTGACATTGCTTGGTGGAATTCAGGGTTAAACGTTTCGCCTTGTGGCGCAACCACTTCAACACCAAACTTTGCTACGGCATCAACAAAGCTTTTTGCCGTCATCTCAACACCTTCGATAACCGGCTTAATATGTTCGTTTTCTTTGTCAGCAAACTCAATCGCGCGCTCTAAGTTATCAAGCACAGGTAGTAGTTCATTGGCGAATTTTTCAAGGGCAAACTTGTGCGCTTTCTCAACATCTTGCGCTGTACGACGACGCATGTTTTCAACTTCTGCGGCAGCGCGTACTACACTGTCTTTTTGCTCTTCAATTGTTTGCTTCGCTGCTTCAAGCTCTGCATTTAATACTGCAATTTCCGCTTCTGCGCTTAGCTCTTCACCACCTTGTAGCTCTTCTGCTACTTGGTCAAGGGTTTCCTGTACTTCTGCTTCTTGCTCTGGCTGATTATTTTGCTCAGACATTGATACTCTCCGAAATCTTACAACTGATGCTAATTATGGGGATTGATAACCGCCTTTCAAGAGCTAATAGCGCAATTAATCGATATTTCGTTGATAATTGCTTCAATTTTCGCCGACTTTGGACAGAGCACACATAAACGGCCTTGGTATATCTCTTGTGAAAAGTACGGCACGCTCAGTAATAAATAGTCTTCCAACGCACCAAACGGCAAGTTATCGTGGTACATAACCGACATGCCCATTTTCATCGCTAACTTTTGTTCTACATAATCTAAAAATGGCGCGCCAATTTGATTTAACTGCTCGCTAGACAGTGCACCAAATAAATAGTGGCTGCCAATAACAATGCTACTATCTACATGCAGTTTTTCAGCGAGCGCTTTAATCCACATACCCAGTGAACCATGACAAAACATTGGTGCACTTTGGCGCATCGCCGCCATGCGGCGTAACCCTTCGGCCAAGTTATGCCCTGCGAAAACAGTATTTAACCACGCATTAAATTGATTGCGTAATGCATCGTTTGCTTCGCGAGGCTTAGTAATCTGAATGTTTTGGCTATTACCGTCCCTGTCGAATAGTAAAATAAGCCAGTTTTCAAAACTAAAATCGAGCACTTCTGCACGATAAATATGTTGCTGCATCGCCTCTGGCAAACTCACCAACACACACAGTTTATATTGTTGACTTAAGCGATGAGAAAACTCGGTAAGGCTTTGCGCACTCGGTTGCCAATAGTCTGCAATATCAGAAAGTTGAAAAAATTCATCAAACCAATAGCTAAAACCTAGCTCTGTAGGTACACGTCCCGAGGAGGTGTGAGGCGCATACAATAGCCCCGACTTTTCCATACGCGCCATTGCATTACGTACTGTCGCACTGCAAATATTAATTTGTTTCTGCTTTACCACATGGCTTGATGCAACTGGCGTACCTTCACCATTGCAATATAAGTCCATAACGGCAGAAAAAATGAGTTGATCACGGGCGCTTAATTTCATGATTATTATTTATGGCCTGATGATTAAAAATCAAGATATACTGTAGGCAAGACTTTATCAGTGACGATTTTATGGCACAAGTATTTAATAACATAGGATTGATTGGCAAACCGAACCATGAAGGCGCGGCTGTAACACTTGCCAAACTGCATACCTTTTTAACGGCTCTCGGTTATCAAGTTTACGTTGAAAGCCGTGTCGCTGAACCCATTGTTGATGAAGAATATTCAGCGTCGTTAGTTGAAATTGGCCGCAACTGTGATTTAGCGATTGTGGTTGGTGGTGACGGTAACATGCTAGGCGCTGCTCGCGTGTTGGCTCGCTTTGATATTGCGGTTATCGGCGTAAATAGAGGTAATCTCGGTTTTCTGACCGACCTTGATCCCGATAATTTTGAGCGTGAGCTTGAGCAAGTACTGGCTGGTAAATTTAGTGAAGAAAAACGCTTCTTGCTGGAAGTGGAAATCTATCGCCATGAAGTGCTAAAAAGCTCAAATACGGCGGTTAACGAAGCCGTGCTGCATGCCAATAAAGTTGCACACATGATTGAGTTTGAAGCCTTTATTGATAGAGAGTTTGTATTTTCGCAAAAATCTGACGGCCTGATTGTGTCAACGCCAACAGGCTCTACAGCCTATAGTCTTTCTGGCGGCGGACCCATTTTAAACCCAAAACTCAACGCCATTTCATTGGTGCCTATGTTTCCGCACACACTAACAAGCCGCCCTCTCGTAGTGGATGCAAATAGTGAAGTGAAACTGGCATTGAGCCCTGCGAATGATGTGGACTTACAAGTGAGTTGTGATAGCCATGTTGTGTTAGCGGTATTGCCAGGTGATGAAATTGTAATCAAACGAAGTGAGCAACAGTTGCGCATGGTGCATCCAAGCAAATATTCGTATTACAATGTACTGCGCCAAAAGTTAAACTGGGGCAGCCGTTTATATTAATCAACCTGAAATCAACATAACAAATTAAGCTCTAGCGGACACTAAGGCATTACATCGTTAAATGTGCGTACACTAGCCCTATTTTATCGCACAAATTTGTCTTGTACTTGGAAAACCGATAAAACTAGAACTCACAAAAACATTATTGCTAAGTGTGTTACGCAATTTACTTAGCCAGATTCAGAGTAATCAATTGAAAGGAAAGAAAAAGTGGGGTTTGTAGTATTTTTAACCACCGTTTTATTAATTGTACTGTTAACGACATTTTTAGTCATAGATAACAATCGAAAAAAAGCATTAGCACTTGAAAAACAACAACAAAGCGAACGTATCGACGTTGTTAGCTCTCGTTACAGCAAAATAGTGCAAAGCTATGGCAAATCACGCATTGTAAAACCAAAAGACATTAGTGGGTTATCGCAAATCAACAACAATTATTTTGTAATGCAACGTAAAACTGATGAAACCATTACCCACTATGAACAAGTAATCGGTAACCTAACTGACTTACTCGAAAATGAGCTGCTAAAGTTTGAATCGGCAGACGATAAACTAACATTAAGTAAACAAATTTATGCCTTTGTTGAACAATTACCGACATCTGGCCACCAATTCAACAGTGATTTTTATTGGCATCAATTACCTTCATTAAGCCAGCAAGTGATAACGCCAACACTTGCATCTACCGATGAACACGTTGAGCCGGAACTTCACGAAGAAAACGTTTAATTTGATCTGCGCTAAAGGCTAAATACAAGCCATTAGCGCAATCCCTTTTCAATACATCTACTCACTCCTTTTTTCTTGTGCAACAAAATATCTTCATTTTTAACTTGCCTATTTTTTATTTACTGTATAAATTACCAGTTAATGTACTGTATGGATAATCAGTTATGTTAGCATCATTACAAGTAACAAATTTTGCAATTGTTGAACACCTTGATATTGAATGGCATCAAGGTATGACAACTATCACAGGTGAAACTGGCGCAGGTAAATCAATCGCTATTGATGCCCTATCGCTATGTTTAGGCGAACGTGCCGAAGCCAGCATGGTGCGTGAAAGCGCCGATAAAGCCCAAGTTTCGGCGGTATTTGATATTCAGAACTTACCTGCTGCGCAACACTTTATTAGTGAACATGAATTAGGTGATAGTAGCGAATGCATTATTCGCCGTGTAGTCTCGGCAAACGGCCGCAGTAAAGCATATATAAATGGCGTAATGGTGCCTGCAGGCCAGTTAAAGTCTCTCGGCAGCCTGCTTATTTCAATTCACGGCCAACACGCGCACCAACAGCTCAATAAAGCCGGTTATCAGTTGTCGGTAGTCGATAGCTTTGCGGGACACGTTGATCTTGTGAACGACGTTAAAACGGCATACAACGCACTGCAATCACTTGAAAAAGAAAAGGCGACGCTAAGTCAGTCACTACAACAAGCAGCAGCCGAAAAGCAATTGCTCGAGTATCAAGTGGCTGAGTTAGATGAGTTTTCTCTTGAGCACGGTGAGTTTGAAGAAATTGAACAGCAACATAAGCTGCTAAGTAACGCAAATTCGTTGCTTGAAGGTACACAAAAAGAGCTGCAAATTATTTATCAACAAGATAATTATAATGCGTACTCTATGGTGCAATCGAGCGCAAACCAAATTGCTGAGTTAGCAAGTTTAGATAAAAAATTGGCACCAATCGCCGACTTGTTATTTGAAGCAGGCATCAGTTTAGAAGAAGCTGCGCGCGAGCTTAGCCATTATCAAGACAGCATAGAGATGGACCCTGCGCAGTTATCAGAACTCGATGATCGTATCGCACGCGCACTTGATTTGGCAAGAAAACACGATATTTCACCTGAAGCAATCCCAGATTTACACGCTGAACTAAAGCAAAGTCTTGCCAACATTGAACAAAGTGACGAACGTCTCGCCGCACTAGAAAGCGAAATCGCCGAAGCGAAAGCACATTATGTGACTGTCGCAACACGCCTTTCGCAAAGCCGAAAAGTCGCAGCAGATGAACTATCAAAGCAAGTTACTGAATCACTAGTGATGTTATCAATGGAAAACGCAAAGTTTGCCATTGTGGTTGAGCAACAAGAGATAACCAGTAGCAAAGGCCTAGACAGCATAGATTTTCAAGTAGCTGCTAACACAGGCCAACGTTTACAACCGCTTGTGAAAGTAGCCTCGGGTGGTGAGCTATCACGTATTAGTCTTGCCATTGAAGTTATCATTGCAGATAAAATGACTACGCCAACCTTAATTTTTGATGAAGTCGATGTGGGTATTTCTGGCCCGACTGCATCAGCAGTTGGCAAATTATTACGCCAATTAGGCAACAGTACACAGGTAATTTGTGTAACCCACTTACCGCAAGTAGCATCAAGTGGCCATAATCAATTTTTTGTCAGTAAAAGCGATGATGGCACCCACACGCATACCCATATGTCGGTACTCGATAACTCGGGACGAATTGATGAAATTGCACGTTTATTAGGTGGCACGAATATTAGTGAAATTACCCGTACTAATGCCTCAGAATTACTGTCGCAATATCATTAAGCAAAAAAACATAAACACAAAAAAGGTGGGCATTTGCCCACCTTTTTTAATGCTATAAGCTGCCGTAAATGTTTAACCACATTCAGGCTATACAGCACTAAACTTCGAGATAATCCATAATGCCTTCTGCTGCGTTGCGGCCCTCATAAATAGCGGTAACCACTAAATCAGAACCCCTTACTGCATCGCCACCAGCAAAGATTTTAGGGTTAGATGTTTGATGCGTATATGCGCCTTGCTCAGGTGCCACAATACGGCCCCATTTATCAAGCTCTACATCAAACTCACTTAACCACGGCATTGCATGAGGCTGAAAACCAAACGCCATAATCACCGCATCGGCTGGCACAACATGCTCAGAACCTGCTACTTCCTCTGCACGACGGCGGCCATTTTCATCGGCCTCGCCAAGCTGCGTTTTAACCATTTTTACGCCAGTTACTTTGCCGCTGTCATTAAGTACAACCCCTTTTGGTTGTACATTAAACATAAACTCAACGCCCTCTTCTTTGGCATTTTTTACTTCACGTACTGAGCCTGGCATATTGGCTTCATCACGACGATAAGCACACACAACGCTACTGGCATTTTGACGAATTGAGGTACGCACACAGTCCATTGCTGTATCACCACCACCTAACACAACGACGCGTTTGCCTTGCATATTGATGTAAGATTCTGGTGTTTCGTCGTAACCCATTTGAAAATTGGTATTGGCAATTAAAAATGGCAATGCATCAAACACACCATCAGCATCTTCGTTTTCAAGACCTGCACGCATATTTTGATAAGTGCCCACTGCTAAAAATACCGCGTCGTATTCATCAATAATGGTTTGTAGTGCAATGTCTTTACCGACCTCGGTATTTAACACAAATTCAACGCCCATCCCCGTGAAAATTTCACGACGGTTTTCCATTACCGATTTTTCTAATTTAAACGATGGGATACCGAAGGTCAGTAAACCACCAATTTCAGGATGACGGTCAAACACCACCGGTTTTACACCATTACGCGCTAGAATATCAGCGCAACCTAAGCCTGCTGGCCCCGCACCGATAATAGCAACTTTCTTATCGCTCCAAACCACGTGCGACATATCTGGCTTCCAGCCCATCGCAAAGGCCGTATCAGAAATATATTTTTCGATATTACCTATGGTGACCGCACCGAACTCCTCGTTGAGTGTACATGCACCTTCACATAATCGGTCTTGTGGGCATACGCGTCCACATACTTCGGGTAAACTATTAGTTCGATGCGACAATTCAGCCGCTTCGATAACTTTGCCGGCTTTGATCAGTTTTAACCATTGCGGAATGTAGTTGTGTACAGGACACTTCCATTCACAATATGGATTACCACAGTCAAGGCAACGATCGGCTTGCGAATCAACTTGTTTCGCAGAAAACGGTTCGTAGATTTCAACAAACTGTTTTTTACGTGACGAAATAGGCTTTTTGCGCGGGTCGACACGCTGCACATCGATAAATTGATATACGTTTTGTGACATGGTACTTCTCCTATTGCGCCTGTATTCTTAATTCAGCACTTGAACGTGCTCTATGACCAAGCAAACCTTTCACATCACTCGATTTAGGCTTAACCAATCTAAATTGCGCAATGTATGACTCAAAATCAGCAAGAATTTGCTCTGCGCGATTTGATTGTGTTGCTTCTAAATGCTCGCCAATTAAGCCGCGTAAATGTTCGTGATGAATATTTAAATCTGCAAGCTCTACTAACTCAACCAGCTCTGTATTGATGCGTTTATCAAAGTCGCCTTTTTCATCAAGTACGTAAGCAAAACCACCTGTCATACCCGCGCCAAAGTTAATGCCAGTATCGCCTAGCACGCACACAATACCGCCAGTCATATATTCACAGCCGTTATCACCGAGTCCCTCGACTACTGCAATAGCACCCGAGTTACGTACCGCAAAGCGCTCACCCGCTCTGCCTGCAGCAAATAATTTACCGCCAGTTGCACCATACAAACAGGTATTACCTGCAATTGTTGCATGATGTGATTTAAACGATGAACCAAGCGGCGGACGTACGGTAATTTTACCGCCAGCCATGCCTTTACCGACATAATCGTTAGCATCACCAGTTACATGTAGTTCAAGACCGCCCGCATTCCAAACTCCCAGTGATTGGCCTGCAGTACCTTGCAATTCGATAATAATCGGATCGGCCGCTAACCCCTGATTTCCGTGAAGATCAGCAATATAGCCAGATAACAACGCACCAACTGAACGATCGGTATTTTGAATAGGCGCTCGCAATTTAATAGACGTTTTGCTCTCAATTGCCTCTTTTGCTTGAGCCAACAAACTTTCATTGAGTTTGCCTTCGTAGTGCGATGTATTTGGCGCACTGCAATATAAGGTTTCACCACTCTTATTATTTGGCTTTGCAATAACAGGCGATAAATCAAGCTTGCTTTGTTTTGCTGTTGTGCCTTCAAGCACTTCAAGCAGATCAGTTCGGCCAATTAAATCGACTAATTTAGTTACCCCTAAGCTCGCCATAATTTCGCGCGCTTCTTCTGCAATAAACTTAAAGTAGTTCATCGCCATTTCTGGTAAACCGTGATAATGCTTCGCACGCAGTGTTTCGTCTTGCGTTGCAACACCTGTTGCACAGTTATTTAAATGACAAATTCGCAGGTATTTACAGCCAAGAGCAACCATAGGACCGGTGCCAAAACCAAAGCTTTCTGCACCTAAAATAGCCGCTTTAATAATATCTAAACCTGTTTTTAAACCACCATCGGTTTGCAAACGAATACGGTGACGTAAACCATTTTCAACCAGCGCCTGTTGCGTTTCTGCAAGGCCTAGCTCCCAAGGACAACCCGCATATTTAACAGAGGTTAATGGTGAAGCGCCCGTACCACCATCGTAACCGGCGATGGTAATAAGGTCGGCATAAGCTTTAGCAACACCAGTAGCAATTGTGCCTACGCCCGGTTCAGATACTAGCTTCACTGAAATCATGGCATCTGGGTTTACTTGCTTTAAGTCAAAAATAAGCTGAGCTAAATCTTCGATTGAATAAATATCATGATGCGGTGGTGGCGAAATTAATGTTACGCCAGGTACTGAATAGCGCAGCTTAGCAATGTACGGTGTCACCTTTTCACCCGGTAACTGCCCGCCTTCACCAGGTTTTGCACCCTGAGCCACTTTTATCTGAATAACATCCGCATTTTTTAGATAGTGCGGCGTTACACCAAATCGACCCGATGCAACTTGCTTAATGCGCGAGTTCTTCTCGGTGCCGTAGCGAGCGACATCTTCACCGCCTTCACCTGAATTTGAACAGCCACCTAAGCGGTTCATGGCAATCGCTAGCGCTTCATGTGCTTCAGGCGATAACGCACCAATACTCATTGCCGCTGAGTCAAAGCGCTTATAAAGTTCAGTTGCATCTTCCACTTCACTCACATCAATAGCCGTTTGCCCTGTTTTCAGTTTTAACAGGTCACGAATATTAGTGACTGGACGAGTGTTTACTAAATCCGCATATTTTTGATAATCCTGATAATTACCTGAGCGCACGGCTACTTGTAATGTTTGGATCACATCGGGGTTGTACGCGTGATACTCGCCGTTATGCACATATTTTAATAAACCACCGTGGTCGAGCGGCTTGCGCTTGATCCATGCTTTACGCGATAAATTAATAAGATCTTGGTGGAAGTCGTTAAAGTCTGCACCTTGAATACGCGAAACAACACCTGAGAAACACAAGTCTACAACTTCATCGCTTAACCCTACTGCTTCAAAAAGCATTGAACAACGGTAGCTAGCAACGGTACTAATGCCCATTTTAGACATTATTTTGTAGAGACCTTTATTAATTGCATTCCGATACGCCAAGGTCACATCGCGATACGATTTTTCGATGATGCCGGTATCTACCATTTGTGTTAGCGTTTCATATGCTAAATATGGGTAGATAGCGGTAGCGCCAAAGCCGAGCAATACCGCAAATTGATGTGGGTCACGACAGCTTGCTGTTTCAATAATAATGTTAGTATCACAGCGTAAGTTCTTACTCACTAAACGACGTTGCACCGCACCCACCGCCATCGCAGCAGGAATTGGTAAGGTGTCAGGCGTTAAACCCTTATCGCTTAATACAATCAATACCGTACCTTGACGCGCTAACGCTTCCGCTTGGTCACATACGTTTTCAATTGCCGATAACAATGAGCCATCTTTATCATAGTTAATCGACAATGAGGCAAATGAATAATGCGCCTGATCTGCAGAGAGTAACTGGCTCATATCAGAGTAAGTCAATACTGGCGATGAAAACTGCAAGCGTTTTGCGTGGCCTGTTGTTTCATTAAATACGTTTTGTTCACGACCAATACAGGTAGCCAGTGACATAACATGATTTTCACGCAATGGGTCGATTGGCGGGTTTGTCACCTGCGCAAACTTTTGACGGAAATAGTCATACACTAAACGTGATTGTGACGACAGCACGGCAAATGGCGTGTCATCGCCCATTGACCCCGTTGCTTCTTGGCCTGAGTTACCCATTGGGCGAATAACTTGGTCAAGTTCTTCATTACTGTAAGCAAACTGCTTGTGGTAAATCGCCAGCATATCATCGTCGTATTCACGTTGACCGATAAGGTCTTGCTCGTCAATTTCCTCTAATGGTACTAAACGTTTCACGTTATCAGTTAACCACTGCTTATAGGTATGACGCTTTTTCAAATCTTCGTCGATTTCGCACGATTGCCATACTTTGCCATGCAATGTATCAATAACAAGCAATTCACCCGGCCCAACACGGCCTTTTTCTTTAACCTCGTCAGCAGAGTAATCCCAAATACCAACTTCTGACGCTAAAGTAATATGATTGTCTTTAGTAATTACATAACGCGCAGGACGTAACCCGTTTCGGTCTAAGTTACACGCTGCAAATCGGCCATCCGACATTACTAACCCTGCAGGACCATCCCAAGGCTCCATGTGCATTGAGTTAAAATCATAAAAAGCACGTAAGTCTTCATCCATCGCTCGGTTTTTCTGCCATGCAGGTGGCACTAGCATGCGCATCGCTCGGAAAATATCCATACCACCCGCTAAGAATAGCTCTAGCATATTATCTAAGCTTGAGCTATCTGAGCCCGATTCATTTACAAAAGGTGCCGCGCTTTGTAAGTCAGGCAGTAATGGTGACGAAAACTTATATGCGCGCGCTCTTGCCCACTGGCGGTTACCTTCGATAGTATTAATTTCGCCGTTGTGTGCAAGGTATCTAAATGGTTGTGCCAACGGCCAGCGCGGTTGCGTATTGGTAGAAAAACGTTGGTGGAAAACGCAGATAGCAGATTCCATACGCATATCGGCTAGATCAAGGTAGAAATTCGGCAAATCTGCCGGCATCATTAAGCCTTTATACACCGATACTAAGCCCGATAGGCTCGCAATATAAAAATGATCATCGTTAATTTGTTTTTCTATGCGACGTCGTGCGATATACAAACGGCGTTCTAAATCTTTTGGACGCCAGCCTTCTGGCGCTGAAATAAAGACCTGTTGAAAATTCGGTAATTGTTCTAGCGCAATAGGTCCTAGACTTGCTGGATTAACGGGCACATCGCGCCAACCAACCAGTTTTAGCGTTTCTTTTTCTAGTTCTTCACTAATAATCTGTTTGTTGTGCTCAGCGATAACCGGATCAGGACTTAGGAATAACATACCAACAGCGTAGTTTTTACCTAAGTGCCAATCGTTTTCAGCGGCAACAGCACGGAAGAAACCGTCTGGTTTTTGCAATAACAACCCACAGCCATCGCCGGTTTTACCATCTGCTGCAATACCACCGCGGTGTTGCATTCGATCTAACCCAGTGATCGCTGTGCGAACTAATTTGTGACTCGGCTGACCTTCAATGTGCGCGATAAGGCCAAAACCGCAATTATCTTTTTCTAATCTCGAGTCATATAACATGTTGGACTCCTCCCTTGCTACAGCTCAAGTGAACAAAACAGTTGTGATTGACGGAAGTATTGGCATAACCGTATCGAAGTTTTATGACAGTTCGATAAGTAATAGCGATTTTGTTAACGCGAAACAAAGGTTGCTAATGTTGGTATGTGCCGTGTGTTCACTTGCGCGATTCTCAAAATTAACCAAGATATTGCTTAGAGTCAACCAAATTGTGAATACATATTCAGGTTATTGAATATTTTTCACTTATACATAAATTCAACAAATCTGCCGATAAAAGCCTCTAAACTGGGGTTATCTTGGTTATAGGATCTTATTGACACCGGTATCACATTAACACCATGTAAATAAAAACAACTCTCAACTGTAGTTTACGTAAACGTAAACTATTCATGATTTTGAATATTTATTCATGGTAATACCAATTAACCGAAAAACCACTTTTTAAACTTGAATTATCTTGTACATCAGGCAGGACGCTAGTTTGCGGGCGAACACTTTCCAGCGTTTTGTTGAATGGTTTTAATCGTTCCGGCTTGCTCAAACTCTGATAGCTTGGCATTAATTTTAACTTGCAGCGATTGCCACATTGCGTTGCGTTTACTTATAGCATAGTAAAAATCATTATATTGAAAGGCGGGTTCAATGAATTTAATTTGATTTTTGTCACCTTGCTCGTCGTGACTTAATAGGTAATCGATCACATTGGGATCAGCAACAATGTAATCTACCCGACTCGCCAATAAGAGTTTTAGGTTTTGTTGATCATCACGCGCTTGAATTGCATTAAAAAAGCCAAGATCAAGGTGCTTATCAAACTCAGGGGTATTTTGATACCCTCTTACAACGCCAATTCGTGCCCCTTGGATCGACTGAAAAGTGCCATTGTACTTTGCTTTATAATTTTCACGGCTCATTAGCCCAATTAAGCCGCCTGCGTAAGGAGTCGATAAGGCTAAATTGTTGCGTCTAAAGCTATTAGCTATTACATCACTGGGGGCGGTCACTTCTATAAAGTATTCTGGAAACAAAATATCAGCCTGCCCTAATTCAGCCATGCGTACCGAGCGAGCCCAAGGAAAAAACTCGACACTAATTCCAAACCCAAGTTCATTAAATAGCGCTGCGGTAAGTGTAAATACCCAACCTTTGTCACATAAATTACGGTCAACGTATGGCGGCCAATCAAGTGTTACTAAACTTAATTGCTGTGGTAATTCACGGGCTATTTCAAAACGGTTGGCAGAGGGCTGATTAACGGTGATCGTTTTAGTTTGTTGCTGATGTTGATATGAAAGATCAAATGATTTTGCAACGCTCTCTAAACTCAATAAAAACAGCGTAACAACTAGAAGAATAAAATAAGGTTGAAAAGTCATACTAAGCTTAAAACATCATACTAATGATTTAAGCTTAGCAAAAATACCACAAAATCAATTACTACTTAACGTAATATTATTCTGCTTCTTTATTTTTAGCGGCTACTTCAGTGATTAAAGGTTGTAGTTCACCGCGTTGGAACATTTCAACAATAATGTCACAACCACCAATTAGCTCACCTTCAACCCATAACTGTGGGAACGTAGGCCAGTTTGCATAAGCTGGTAACTCTGCACGGATATCAGGGTTTTGAAGAATATCAACGTACGCAAATTGCTCACCACATGCCATTAACGCTTGTGACGCTTGAGATGAAAAACCACAGCTCGGTAATTTTGGAGAGCCCTTCATATAAAGTAGAATTGAGTTTTCTGCGATCTGTTGCTTAATCTTGTCTAACGTTTCCATTTACTACCTCGACACCTTTTGGCGTAATTTATCTTTGTTTAGCAATTCAACCGAGTGATTTACTCGCCTTATTTGGCACACTAGCGCAGTTTCATTGTCGATTATTACTCTTTTTCAACATGCCAATAGGCCTATTCGCATCTATTGGCAGGCATTTGACCATGCACATCTCACACACTAAATTATCAATTACATCGGTTAAAACGAGCCGATAATCGCGCGTTAGGCCTTAGCTCAAATACCTAGCTGAAAAAATATCAACAAAGTTAAATGCACCCTATCACAATAGGTGAATTTTCTTTAAGTTAATACTATGCTAGACGCGTTGAATAACAGTTAAAATGTAACTAACTGTTTATAATATAACCGCAAATTATTTCTAGCATTGCTGTTTATAAAAACTTGAGTAAAATACTCGGGTATAGTTTAACACTTATATCGGACATCTTCATATAAAATGTTGTCCGCTTTTTTAACGCCAACGGAGAAATAAAATGGCTTTTGAACTACCGTCACTACCATATGCAATCGATGCGCTTGAGCCGCATATCTCAAAAGAAACACTAGAGTTCCACCACGGTAAGCACCACAACACATACGTTGTAAAACTAAATGGTCTAGTAGAAGGCACTGACTTCGAAGGCAAAACTCTTGAAGAAGTAGTATGTAGCTCTGAAGGTGGTGTATTCAACAACGCAGCACAAATCTGGAACCACACATTCTACTGGAACAGCCTTTCACCAAACGGTGGTGGCGAGCCAACAGGTAAAGTTGCTGAGCTAATCAACGCAAAATGGGGTTCTTTCGCTGAATTCCAAGCTGCTTTCAACGACAAAGCTGTTAACAACTTTGGTTCAAGCTGGACATGGTTAGTACAACTAGCTGACGGCAGCCTAGACATCGTTAACACGTCAAATGCAGCTACACCACTAACTGAAGCGGGTGTTACGCCAATCATCACTGTTGACCTTTGGGAACACGCTTACTACATCGATTACCGTAACGTGCGTCCTGAATACCTAAACGGTTTCTGGGCACTAGTTAACTGGGAATTTGCAAACGCAAACCTAGCTTAATTCCTATTTTTGTCAGTAAAACGCATGCGTTTTACTGACATTTCCCAGCACTTTTCATAATTCCTCACCGACTATTGCATAATATTCAACGCTCTGAAATATAGTAAAGTTTTTTCTTTAAATATCTTTTATTTATCTCGCACAATCAAAAATCCCGTCTAACCTTATAAATAGTGGCTAGTTTTATTGCTGTTGCAAAATTTCCGGTATTTAGGAGGTCTATATGACAATTTTTGATCATTTCCAATCTCGTTACGAAGCAGCAAAAGAAGAAGAATTTACTATTGCTGAGTTTCTCGAGATCTGTAAAGAAGATAAATCCGCCTATGCCAGCTCAGCAGAGCGGTTATTAATGGCGATTGGTCAGCCTGAAATGGTGGATACATCACAAGATCCAACACTCAGTCGTATTTTTTCTAACCGTGTTATTCCGCGCTACCCTGCCTTTAAAGAATTTTATGGCATGGAAGATAGCATCGAACAAATCGTTGCCTACTTAAAGCATGCAGCGCAAGGGCTTGAAGAATGCAAACAGGTACTTTATTTACTTGGCCCTGTAGGTGGTGGTAAGTCGTCGCTTGCTGAAAAGCTAAAGTACCTAATGCAAAAAGTACCTATTTATTGCCTTAAAGATTCCCCTGTAAATGATCACCCCCTTTGCTTATTCGACCCAGTAGAAGACGGCGATATCCTCGAAAAAGAATATGGTATTAGCAATCGATACATAAAAACAATTATGTCACCGTGGGCCACTAAGCGCCTGCACGAATTCAACGGTGATATTACGAAATTTAAAGTAGTAAAGCGTTACCCATCTATTCTAGACCAAGTTGCTATCGCGAAAACTGAGCCTGGCGATGAGAATAACCAAGACATCAGCGCGCTTGTAGGTAAAGTGGACATTCGTAAGCTTGAACATTTTGCGCAAAGCGATGCCGATGCATACGCCTATTCCGGTGCACTTTGCCATGCTAACCAAGGTTTAATGGAATTTGTTGAAATGTTTAAAGCACCAATTAAAGTGCTTCACCCATTATTAACCGCAACCCAAGAGGGTAACTACAACGGTACCGAAGGTCTCTCTGCTCTGCCCTTCAATGGTATGATTTTGGCTCACTCTAATGAATCAGAATGGCAAACGTTTAAAGGCAATAAAAACAACGAAGCGTTTTTAGACCGTGTTTACATTGTGAAAGTACCTTATTGCCTGCGTGTCTCTGAAGAAATGAAAATTTACGAGAAACTACTACAACACTCAGAACTAAACGAAGCGCCATGTGCCCCAGGTACACTAGAAACGCTAGCGCAGTTTTCAGTGTTATCACGAATTAAAGAACCTGAAAATTCAAGTCTTTATTCAAAAATGCGCGTGTACGATGGCGAGAGCTTAAAAGACACCGACCCGAAGGCTAAATCGTTCCAAGAATACAAAGATTACGCCGGTGTTGACGAAGGCATGAACGGCCTATCAACACGTTTCGCGTTTAAGATTTTATCGCGTGTTTTCAACTTTGACCACACTGAGGTGGCAGCCAACCCGGTTCATTTATTCTATGTGCTAGAGCAACAAATTGAGCGCGAGCAATTCCAACAAGAAACCCAAGAGCGCTACCTTGAGTTCTTAAAGGGTTTCTTAATTCCGAAATATGTAGAGTTTATCGGAAAGGAAATTCAAACCGCTTATTTGGAATCCTACTCTGAATATGGCCAAAATATTTTCGACCGTTATGTAACCTATGCCGATTTCTGGATCCAAGATCAGGAGTTCCGCGACCCAGATACAGGCCAATTATTTGATAGAGCTGCACTCAATGCAGAACTAGAGAAAATTGAAAAGCCAGCGGGAATTTCTAATCCAAAAGATTTCCGCAACGAGATCGTAAACTTTGTTTTAAGAGCGCGTGCTAACAACAATGGTAAAAACCCTGTTTGGACGAGCTATGAAAAATTAAGAACGGTCATCGAAAAGAAAATGTTCTCAAATACCGAAGATCTGCTGCCTGTTATTTCATTCAATGCAAAAACCAGCGCCGAAGATCAACAAAAGCACGAGGACTTTGTTAACCGCATGGTTGAAAAAGGCTATACAGCTAAACAAGTTCGTTTGCTCAGTGAATGGTATTTACGAGTTCGTAAGTCACAGTAAGTTAGTAGTAATTGTAAAGAAGACCTACGGAGGCGTATATGGCACATTTTATTGACCGACGCTTAAACGGGAAAAACAAAAATACGGTTAACCGCCAACGTTTTATTAAGCGTTACAAACGCCAAATTAAAGAGGCGGTTTCCGATGCGATTGCCAAACGCAGCGTAACTGACGTGGAAACAGGCGAAAGTATTTCGATTCCAAGTCGTGATATGCAAGAGCCTATTTTCCATCAAGGTAAAGGTGGCAAACGCGATATGGTGCATCCAGGCAATGACCAATTCAGTCAAGGGGACAGAATAAAACGCCCCCTTGGCGGACAAGGTCAAGGTGGTGGCGAAGGTGATGCCAGTGACTCTGGAGAAGGCCAAGATGATTTTGTTTTTTCCATTTCAAAAGATGAATACTTAGACTTGCTGTTTGAAGATCTTGCACTGCCAAATTTGAAACAGAATCAACTCAACAAGTTAGTTCAAATGAAAACCCATCGTGCTGGTTACAGTAACGATGGAGTGCCTTCAAATATTGATATTGTTCGTTCATTGCAAGGCTCAGTCGCAAGACGCATTGCCATGACCGCAGGCAAAAAACGTCAATTAGCTGAACTTGAGCAAAAACTTGCTGAGCTTACAAAAAACAAAAAGGACAACCAAAGCGAAATTGCCCTGCTTGAAAAAGAAATAGAGCAACTTAAAAATAAAATTGCCACAGTACCGTTTATTGATACCTTTGATTTACGTTTTAGAAACTATGAGAAGCGCCCTGAGCCAAGTTCTAAAGCTGTGATGTTTTGCTTAATGGATGTGTCGGGCTCGATGGATCAAGCAACCAAAGAAACCGCAAAACGGTTTTATATTTTGCTTTATTTATTTTTAACTCGTACCTACAAGGACATCGAAGTTGTTTACATTCGTCACCATACCCAAGCGAAAGAAGTCGATGAACACGAGTTTTTCTATTCGCAAGAAACCGGCGGCACAATCGTATCAAGCGCATTAAAGCTCATGGACGAAATAATCAAAGAGCGCTATGACTCTGAGCAGTGGAATATTTATGCTGCGCAAGCATCTGATGGTGATAACTGGGCTGATGATTCGCCACAATGCAGTGATTGGCTTACAAATAAAATTCTGCCTGTTACGCGCTATTACGCTTATATCGAAATCACCACACGAGCACATCAAAGCCTATGGCGTGAATATCAAGTGCTCGCCGATACCCATGAAAACTTCGCCATTCAACACATTAAATCTGTGGAAGACATTTACCCTATATTCAGAGAGCTATTTAAAAAAGATACCACCGCAGATGTAGCTTAATTTTCAAGGACTAGTTATGAGTAAAAAAGTACTAAGCGATGGTCCTGATTGGACATTCGATTTACTCGGAGAATACCAAACCGAGATTGCTAGGGTTGCTGAGATTTACCGCCTCGATACTTACCCTAATCAGATTGAAGTAATTACTGCAGAGCAAATGATGGATGCCTACTCCAGTGTTGGCATGCCTATTGGATATAATCATTGGTCTTTTGGCAAAAAATTTATTCAAACAGAGCAAAACTACAAACGTGGTGCAATGGGGCTTGCATACGAAATTGTAATCAATTCAGATCCGTGCATTGCATACTTGATGGAAGAAAACACCATGCCAATGCAAGCTCTGGTTATGGCACACGCGTGTTATGGGCATAATTCATTTTTTAAAGGTAATTACCTTTTTAAAACCTGGACCGATGCAAGCTCTATAATTGATTATTTACTGTTTGCTAAAAATTATATCGCCGAATGTGAACAAAAGTACGGCGTTGAAGA
Organism: Pseudoalteromonas sp. NS-SX12; assembly: GCF_057367955.1. Taxonomy (NCBI): domain Bacteria; kingdom Pseudomonadati; phylum Pseudomonadota; class Gammaproteobacteria; order Alteromonadales; family Pseudoalteromonadaceae; genus Pseudoalteromonas; species Pseudoalteromonas sp. NS-SX12. Next base: position 2,787,319 of record NZ_CM170634.1, read on the forward strand.
AGTCGAAAAACTACTCGACTCGTGCCATGCATTAATGAATTATGGTGTAGACCGCTACAAACGACCTCAACAAATATCCCTTTTTGAAGAACAAAAAAGGCAGAAAGAACGCGAAGATTACTTACAATCTCAAGTTAATGAATTGTGGAAAACCATTCCCTCACAACAAAACGAAGCTGAAACACAAGCCGCACGCTTTCCCAGTGAGCCACAAGAGAATATTCTTTATTTTATTGAAAAACGAGCACCATTACTCGAAATATGGCAACGCGAAATAATCCGTATTGTGCGCAAAATTTCGCAATATTTTTACCCACAAAAGCAAACTCAAGTAATGAATGAAGGTTGGGCAACATTTTGGCACTACACCTTACTTAATCACTTGTACGATGAAGGAAAGTTAAGTGACGCCTTTATGTTAGAAGTGCTGCAATCCCATACTAATGTTGTGTATCAGCCGCCTTATAACTCGCCCTACTATTCTGGCATTAACCCCTATGCCCTCGGTTTTAATATGATGGTGGATATTCGTCGTATATGCGAAAACCCAACAGATGAAGACAAACGGTGGTTTCCTGAAATCGCTGGCAGTAACTGGCTCGATACTTTGCATTTTGCGATGGAAAATTTCAAAGATGAAAGCTTTATCAGTCAGTTTTTATCGCCTAAGTTAATGCGTGACTTTAAGTTTTTTTCTATCTTAGATAACGAGAAAGAAAGCCATTTAGAAGTCAGTGCAATTCACAATGAATCGGGCTACCACGCCATTCGTCAGGCACTCTCTGAGCAATATAACCTAAGTAATTTAGAACCCAACATTCAGGTGTTCAATGTTAATGTTCGAGGCGACCGTGCGCTTACACTGCGTTATACGCCACATAACGATATACCGCTTGCGAGCACTAAAGACCAAGTGATTAAACATTTATATCGTTTATGGGGGTTTGACGTTATTTTAGAGCAAGAAGATGCAAACGGTGAAATAACAGAAATTGCCCGTTGTCCGCTCTCAACTGCGGATAGTATTTAAAGCGACTGTGTGAGCAAGCAAACCACTCTTACAACCTAAATTAGGCAAAATCAAACCAAATTAGGTTATGTCTCAAGAAATTAAAAAAGGCTTTTAACAAGCCTTTTTTAATTTCTTATAACCATGCTATTTCAGTTGTTGATATAGCTAAACACACCAAAAGCCAAGCGAAAAATTCGACCCTGAGTTATCTAATTTTCAACTCTCAACACATTTAATAATGCATTTGCTGCGTTAACATACTCACGCAGTTATAAAACCTATATCATAGGCTATAAGTATTTAGTTAAATCAATCTCATCAATTTGTTCTTTTGGCATGTACTTTTGTGCATATTGCTTATACACGCCAGAGCGTAAAAAGAGCTTAAACACTTCAATATCAACATGCTGATCGAGTGACATTTTATGCAAAATATCAATCGCCACACTAAGGGGTTTTGCCTTTTTATAAGGTCTATCTGATGCGGTAAGTGCTTCAAATATATCTGCAAGTACCAAAATACGCTCGGGAATTGATAAATCATCCCCTGTTAACTTGCGTGGATACCCCGTTCCTTTGAGTGTTTCATGGTGAGTTGAGGCATAACGTGGCACATTCGATAATTCACATGGGAAAGGCAGTGAATCAAGCATTTTAATTGTGCCGATAATGTGCTCGTTAATAATAAAACGATCTTCCGCAGTCAGTGTGCCACGACCAATTTTAAGGTTATACAACTCGCCTAAATTCGCTTTATACTCAGGCACTTCAATATTGATACCTAAATGAGGCGCATACTCAACCGCCTGCTCTCGTTTGATGATGTGATCTTCTTTATCAGCTAATAATTGCTCGGTTATCGGCAATACTTCATCAGGTTGATCATTTTTTAACTCTTCAAGCGGTGATAATCCTTTTTTATCACTAAAATGGCGCAGCCATGTACGTTTTGCTATTTCTTCTAAGCGCATTATTTTGTCTTCTTCCATAAATTCGCCACCTTGGTTAATTTTGGCAACAAATTCGTACTCTTCATAAAGCGCCTGCTGAGTAGCATTTAGCTCAAGTTGTAATTCGCTTTCGCACTCTGGCTGTTGCTGCAACTGCTTATAAAAACTAATTTCTGCATCGCGTAATAAGACTTCAAAGCGCATTCTTATCTCGTGAATACGGTTATAAATACACTCTAACTTAGTACCTTTATCAACAATGTGCTCTGGCGTAATTATTTTGCCGCAATCATGTAACCATGCAGCTAATTTGAACTCTCGTTTTTTATCATCGGTATCCAGTTTAAATGCTTTAAAATGAGGTTCGTCGCAATCACTCGCATGATCCACAAGCATAAGGCCTAGTTCTGGTACACGGTTGCAGTGGCCGGCTGTGTAAGGTGATTTATCATCGATTGCTTGCGCTATTAATTTTACAAAAGAATCGAGCAATTCTGCTTGTTTTGCTTCATGTTCTTGGATAGATTCGGCCATTTGATTGAGCGACTCAAACACATCGTCAATTTCTTTAATAAAGCTATGCTCAACGTCGATTGCGTTATATTTTCGTTGTTTTATTTTTGTATTCTCAGCGCTTAAACGGCGCATTGCAGCGACAATGGGACTCGCAACAAAATAGGTTAACGGCATTAACAAACACAAAATAATGGTTGTCACTATTATTGATTTAGTGACATAGCTTAGCCCCTCTGAATACGCGAGCTTAGTGGGGATCAGCAAGGCTAAGTAATTTTGTTCTTCTGTACCAAGCGTTGTAGGTGCGATAAAAAGTAAATAGTCGGTATTTTCAATTTCGATAACTTGTAAGCGATTGTGGTTAGCATTGTCTTTTGACAGCGTAATTAGTTGCTTATAAGGCACAACCGTTGAGGCATCCACGGCCTTTGCGCTTCGATCAAACGTTAGCCACTGCTCAGATAAATAAGCAAGTTCCTGTTGCGTTATATTTTCAAGTGCAAAGTTTAGCAGTTCAATAATTTTGTTGTCTTTTGCCACCATACGAAGGTGTGTATCAAAACTTAATAAGCTCGCATCAATATTTGTATGAAATTGCAGCCCGTCAATAAAAAACATCTTCGCCGTATAAGCTAGTATCAACTGACTATCAATTGCGGCATCTACTGTGCCATTTTTAACTGCTAACAATGCCATTTGTAAGTCGGCTACTTCAACAACGGTGATTTCTGGGTAACTGTGCTTTATTGCTGCAACCAGTGACCAGCCTTCAGGAATGGCTAATCGTTTATTATTAAGATCAGAAAGAGATGAAATTGTATTGTTTTCGGGTAAGGTTGCGAGTGTCAGTGGCAAATTAAGCAAAGGTTTAGAGTATACGCCCCATTGTTTATTACTCAATGTTTGATGCACTGGCTGCAACACATCAATTTTGCCGTTTTGATACAAAGAAACTAACTCAGACCACGTATAACCATTGATAAAATTAATCTCTAAGTTAAGTTTTTGCCCGAGTAAAGAGATTAATGTTGGTGTATACCCTTTCGGCATACCTGAAATGGAAAAGTCGACCGGCGCCCAATTTATTTCATTACTTACACTAAGAGAGCCAATTTCCTTTACTAATGCTTGCTGCTCGCTAGAAAGCGTTAACGGCTCAACATTAAGCGCTGCGTTATCTTTGCCATTTAAATTGCTGAGCAGTAACTCACCCTGACTATCATAAATATACGCTTCTATACTGTCTGAGTTGCGATTATGCTCAAAGCTGCCATTAAGCTGCTTAGCGATTGTTTGCAATGTTAAGTCAACGGCCACAACATGGTTGGTGCCATGAACAATCTTCGAATAGGTTTGGCCAGAAGCCTGTAAATGATGAAATAGATAAGGTGGGGATTTTACAACACGTTTTGTATTGGCGTTAATAAACCAATGCCTGCTACTTGCATCGTAATCACTGTCTTCAATTTTGCTGTGTCTTACCTGCAATTTATCGTTAAGGTACTCAGTTTTTCTAACTCTTTGCTCGCCATCGGTATAAATATGTATTTTAACAAACCGATCTTCCATTGCGGCATCGAGCTGCTTCCGGACTTTTTGGTTAGTCTCAAGATTAATCAACTCATAAAAATCGCCATTATCAAACCCATAGTAAATAGCGTAAAAATCATTATGGTCAATAAGTAAATCGGTGAGAATTTGGTCTGCTTTGCCAACAAGCGTATGACCTTCAATTAACGATGAATATTTAGCGAGTAATGATGCGGTATTTTTCGCAGTATCATCCATTTTTGATACTGATAACTCAACTTGCTTGGCTACTTGTTCAGCAAACTGCTGACTGGCGCTTACCGTAATTTGTTTAGAAAAGTAGTATTGTAAGCCAATAGCAACGCATGCAGTAATTACAGCGATTAATAAACAAATAAACGCGAGCGTTACGCGAAAGGTAATTCTAGTACTTGAAAACATCGTCCCTGCCTGTTTTTTTCTTAGAGTTTAGTTCTATTTTTGAACAAGCGCCAAATACTTATTGTTTGTTTTATATAAATTTTTTATCTTAACTCATGAGCTTTTCTAAATTGCCCTTGGTAGTCAAAAATTCGCTCTACCACTTTATGTTTACCTTTGTCTCGTTTTGCAACCACAAAGTCCGGCACCTTTAGCAATGATTGATGAGTAACGACTGAGTTAGGGTTAGAAAAATCAATTTTACTGGTAACACCCACGCGCAAAAACTGCCGTTTAAAATAAAACGACGCTTTGTCTGACGATAAGCTAAAGTATTCGCTCACGTCTGCTCCATCTTCATCATGATAAGTCACTTTCAGTCGCTGATTATGTGCTTCTAACTGCATGCCACTGACGCGCAATACCAATGCATTTTTTAAATTAAGCGCATCACGTAACTTATCATCAGGATCAACAATAGGTTGATGGCACTGATGACACTGCCTCGCGGCAATATCATTTTGTGCGCCACACTGCTCACATTCTTTATAGCGAAAGCGAAAATCACACTGCTCGCTATACCCCTCGTCTTCTAAGATCCCCTGACAACGACGACCAAAATGCTCTATGACTTTGCCATCCCTATCGGTTTTACCCCAAAAGGTGTTAGCAAAACCACAACCGGGGCACAGCACCTGCACAGGTTCACTGTCGCTATTAGGCTTAACGCTGCCTACCTCGGGGTGAAATAAATCAAAGCCATTAGCGGCATAATCAATGACCAAGCATTCGGTTTTACCTTCAGCAAGGCGTAAACCCCGCCCCACAATTTGTTGATACAAGCTAACCGACTCGGTTGGCCTTAAAATAGCGATAAAATCCACATGCGGTGCATCAAATCCTGTAGTGAGCACTGATACATTCACCAAATATTTAATGTCTTTTGCTTTAAATCGGCGAATAATTGCATCGCGTTCAGCGTTATGGGTATCACCAATCACCAGCGCACTTTGCGTTTTTGGTAAATATTCAATGATCTCTTGTGCGTGTTGAATGGTTGAAGCAAAAATCATCACCCCCTGACATGAGTCAGATAGCTCAAGCACCTGATTAATAATCGCTTTAGTTGCACGCTGATTTTCTTGCAGCAGTTGGTTGAGATCACGTTCGCTAAAACGCCCAAACGCATCTTTACTGAGTGAATCAAAGTCATAGTGCGTGATTGCGGCGTTGATTAATTTTGGTGGCGTAAGGTATTGATGCTTAATCATATACCTTAATGGCAGTTCATAAATGCAATGTTCAAACGGGGCATTTTCATCTCCCCTTACAAAGCCGTGGTAATGAAAGCGATAAATAAAACCAAGTCCTAAACGATAAGGTGTGGCGGTTAAACCCAGCACTTTTAACTCAGAGTTCTTCCCTTTTATATGGCTAATCAACTTTTGATATTGTGAATTATCATCGCCAGAGACGCGGTGGCATTCATCGATAATCACCAATGAATACTCGTCATTTAGTGCATCAAGGTTTTGCCCAAGTGACTGAACGCTGGCAAAGGTAACCTGGTGTGCGAGCGACTTTTGTTTAAGCCCTGCCGAATAAATGCTCGCTTTTAAGCCAAAACTTTCATATTTTTCATGGTTTTGCTCCACAAGCTCTTTAACATGTGTCACCACCAATATTTTTTTACGTGCAAGACGCGCGAGTTCGGCAATTACTAAACTCTTCCCTGACCCTGTGGGTAATACAATAACCGCTGAGTGATTGCTTTTGCGAAAGTGAGCTAAGGTTTTTTCAACCGCTTCTTGCTGATAAGGTCTTAATTGATAGGCCACGTGATACTTGCTTTGATTATCGAGTTAATCTAATTATGCCATTAGGTTTTGCAATCATGAAACCAGCATTTCACCCTTCGCTTTTTAAAAGTACAATAATGGTTTCTTTTATTAGGTTGCAGTGTTACTATAGCGCGCCTTTTTTAGGTGAGAGCTTTGGTCGCGAAGCTTTCAACATACTTTAATTAAAATATTGGAGACATTCATGTCTAACGAATTATACACATTAGATGCAGAAGTACGTTCTGACTTAGGTACTGGTGCGAGCCGCCGCCTACGCCGTGCTGACAAAGTTCCTGCTGTTCTTTACGGTGCAGAAAAAGAAGCTGTATCTCTTACTTTAGCTCACAACAAAGTGATCAAAGCGCAAGAAGATGAAGGTTTCTACAGCCACATCCTTACTTTAAACATTGGCGGTGAAAAAGTTGAAGCTATCCTTAAAGATATCCAACGTCACCCGTTCAAGCCTAAAGTTATGCACTTAGATTTCCAACGCGTTGACGCTGCTCACAAGATCCACACTAAGGTTCCTGTACACTTCCTTAACGAAGAAGCTGCAACTAAAGGCGGTAACACTGTTGCTCACCACGTAACAGAAATCGACGTTACATGTCTTCCAGCACAACTTCCTGAGTTCATCGAAGTTGACGTAGCTGCTATCGAAGTTGGTGCAACTGTACACCTTTCTGATATCGCTCTTCCAGCTGGCGTTGTTTCAGTTGAGCTTGCTAAAGGTGCAGATCACGACCAAGCAGTTGTGACTTTAAACGCTCCTAAAGGCGCTGCTTCTGAAGAAGCTTCAGAAGAAGCTGCAGAATAATTATTAAGGTGTTAGCACCTTGAATAATATTCAAATGCTTGTGGGCCTGGCTAATCCAGGCCCCGAATACGCAAAAACCCGTCATAATGCTGGTGCATGGTTCATCGAAGAACTTGCCAAACGTTACAACTGCATTCTCAAACACGATTCTAAACATCACGGCCTAGTTGGCAAAGTGATTATCCAAAATCAAGAATTCAAATTATTGATCCCCACTACTTTTATGAACTTAAGTGGTAAAGCGGTCAGTAGTTTAGCCAATTTTTACAAAATTCCTGTCGAAAATATTTTAGTCGCACACGATGAAATGGACCTTGAGCCTGGTATTGCCAAAATTAAAAAAGGCGGTGGACACGGCGGCCATAACGGACTAAAAGACATCATTAGTAAAATGGCAAACCAAAAAGAATTTATGCGTTTGCGAATTGGTATTGGTCACCCAGGTCATAAAGACAAAGTCACTGGCTGGGTACTAGGAAAAGCACCTGCCGCAGATCAAGCTTTAATTGATGATGTGGTGGATGAGGCAGTTCGCTGCATGGAAATACTAGCAAAAGACGGTGTGTTAAAAGCACAAAACAGATTACATACATTTAAACCAGTCGCTTAAGACTGGTTTAACTTAGTTTAAGGTTTATTATTATGGGTTTTAAATGTGGCATCGTTGGTCTACCAAATGTAGGTAAATCAACACTATTTAATGCACTTACGCAGGCTGGTATCGAAGCTGCAAACTTTCCATTTTGTACCATCGAACCAAATACAGGCGTTGTTGCGGTTCCAGATGCACGCCTAGATCAACTAGCTGCTATCGTAAATCCACAAAAAGTACTAGCAACAACAATGGAATTTGTTGATATTGCAGGTCTTGTAAAAGGTGCGTCAAAAGGTGAAGGTTTAGGTAACCAATTCCTTGCAAATATTCGCGAGACTGATGCAATTGGTCACGTTGTACGTTGTTTTGAAAATGAAAACATTGTACACGTTGCAGGTCAAATTGACCCTGCAGACGATATTGACGTTATCAACACTGAATTAGTACTTGCTGATATGGAAGCAGCTGATCGTGCAGTGCAACGTAACGCTAAAAAAGCAAAAGGCGGCGACAAAGACGCGAAATTCGAACTCGTTGTGCTTGAAAAAGTGAAAGCGCACCTTGATGAAGGCCTTACACTTCGTTCATTAGAGCTCGAAAAAGAAGAAAAAGCAGCAATCCAGTACATCAACTTCTTAACTATTAAGCCGACAATGTACATAGCCAACGTAAATGACGATGGTTTTGAAAACAACCCATTCTTAGATAAAGTGCGTGAGATTGCAGCACAAGAAAATGCGGTAGTTGTACCTGTATGTGCTGAAATCGAAGCTGAGTTATCAGAATTAGACGACGAAGACAAAAAAGAGTTTATGGATGACTTAGGCTTAGAAGAGCCAGGTTTAAACCGTGTAATTCGCGCGGGCTACGAATTACTTAACTTACAAACCTACTTCACTGCTGGTGTTAAAGAAGTACGTGCATGGACTATTCCTGTCGGTGCAACGGCGCCGCAAGCTGCAGGTAAAATCCACACTGACTTTGAACGCGGCTTTATTCGTGCTCAAACTATCGGCTTTGATGACTACATTGAGTTCAAAGGCGAATCAGGTGCTAAAGAAGCAGGTAAAATGCGTCAAGAAGGTAAAGATTACATTGTTAAAGATGGCGATGTAATGAACTTCTTATTTAACGTATAAGAAAATAGTGTTTAAAAAGGCTCGCATCTGCGGGCCTTTTTTCTTTCTACTGGCCCATGCTAGGGCGGCAAGACAGCTTTAATACTAAATTCAAATATTCACCCATCAACTAAGCGTGCTTATCTGAAGCAAATCCCAATTTATCCATTTCACAAATCCAGCTTAATTTGTGCAACTCAATTTCAGGTGTGTACTCAAAATAGTAAAGCACCTCAACTTAGAAAACCGGTTTTTACTGCAATCAAGGGTTTTGCTCAATGTAAGGCTCATTTTCGTGAAGCAAAAGTGCGCCTCTATTACAGATAAACCTATAGTAAAATTGCGCGATAACAATGCTATAAAGACATTCGTTATCCAGATTTGCAATCACTGGCAACCTTACGCTTGAAAATAATGCCACTTTGATATTTAGATATGCTTAAAAGTTAATCTAGCAATATTTCTTAGCGTTGCTATTTTCACTTCTTAACACAATAAAATACACAGCATCCACAAGTAAAAATGAATGAAGACTTTTAAATATTTAAATTCCAACAGTACGCTTTGTATAATATTTAACTTAAACAACCTTCTGTTTTGCGGTTTTTTGTTCAGTTCGAATAAAAAAAACGCAAACAACTCGGAATATTCATTTTTTTGAAAAAAAGGTGTTGACGGATTTGGGGGTAATCAGCATAATACGCCCCGCATCAGCGATGATGACAACGAACAAAACATGGCTACGTAGCTCAGCTGGTTAGAGCACATCACTCATAATGATGGGGTCCCCTGTTCAAATCAGGGCGTAGCCACCATGTTTTAAAACATGCTACCATAGTTTTGTTTAAGTATGCGAAAGTTGCGGGATTACCCAACGTTTTGAATTAAACGCTGGATTTAGGTTCCAATAATACTCGAGCAATATGCGGGAGTGGCGGAATTGGTAGACGCGCTGGATTTAGGTTCCAGTATCTTCGGATGTGAGAGTTCAAGTCTCTCCTTCCGCACCATGTTCTGATAGGAACTAAAACTATCTACTACCATTGCTGGAGTATCGCCAAGCGGTAAGGCAGCGGGTTTTGATCCCGCCATTCCCAGGTTCAAATCCTGGTACTCCAGCCATCTCTTCTAGAGATACCCTGTGCGGGAGTGGCGGAATTGGTAGACGCGCTGGATTTAGGTTCCAGTATCTTAGGATGTGAGAGTTCAAGTCTCTCCTTCCGCACCATGTTCTCGATAAGAACTAAACTAATCGCTTTCTCGAAAGAGTAATCGTTGGAGTATCGCCAAGCGGTAAGGCAGCGGGTTTTGATCCCGCCATTCCCAGGTTCAAATCCTGGTACTCCAGCCAACTCTTCTTAGAGATACCCTATGCGAAAGTGATGGAATTGGCAGATGTTTTGAAATAGACGCTGGATTTAGTTCCAAATATACTTAAGCAATATGCGGGAGTGGCGGAATTGGTAGACGCGCTGGATTTAGGTTCCAGTATCTTCGGATGTGAGAGTTCAAGTCTCTCCTTCCGCACCATGTTCTCGATAAGAACTAAACTAATCACTTACTCGAAAGAGTATTCGTTGGAGTATCGCCAAGCGGTAAGGCAGCGGGTTTTGATCCCGCCATTCCCAGGTTCAAATCCTGGTACTCCAGCCATTGGCTACGTAGCTCAGCTGGTTAGAGCACATCACTCATAATGATGGGGTCCCCTGTTCAAATCAGGGCGTAGCCACCATGTTTTTAAACATGACTACCAAAACAGTTTAACTGTTGAAAAATACCCATGTGCGGGAGTGGCGGAATTGGTAGACGCGCTGGATTTAGGTTCCAGTATCTTCGGATGTGAGAGTTCAAGTCTCTCCTTCCGCACCATTTTTCAATTATACCTCCTCTGTTATCTCTGTTATCTCTGTTATCTCTGTTATCTCTGTTATCTCTGTTATCTCTGTTATCTCTGTTATCAAAAGCTAACGCTATTCTGTTAACTGTCTAGTCTTAACAATCAACATTTACTTCCACCCCATAACGACTCGGTTTTAATTAAATTAAAAACGTTATGCAAAATACCTATTCTTTTGAGATTATGATCATACGTAGCGTTAGATGAATGAAATTTGGGGTAAGCGGGGCTTATCTAAACAGGCATTTTATCGCAAGCGAAAATCTAACGGTATTCAGTCAAATAGTGTTTTCAGCGTGGTTAGGGAGATGTTCATAACCATAACGAATGTTACTCTTGAGAGCGTAACAAATAATACGCCAAGCTAAGTGTAACTAAAACGTTTAATTAGATTTCGTCGAAAGAGAATTGACTTGCTAGTGTCTCTAGAGGACTCATCGAGCCTTAAAAACAAAAAGCATAAAAAAGGCCATTATAAATAATGGCCTACTGCGTATTTTAGCATCTGACTTTTTATCGGACTGACTTTATTGAGTCCAGCAATAGCGCCTTGTCGCAGTAACTTTAACGGTGTTAATTCATTAGAAAATGCAAAATAACACGCATCCATCATGCTCATCATAGCAAGATTAGGTAAGCGTCGTTTTTTCTCATAATCTTTTAACGCACTCAATACATCAGCTTCTTTTGATAAACTGCTAGCTAATTGTGCCACATCTTTAAAACCTAGATTTACGCCCTGCCCTGCAAGCGGGTTAATTGCATGTGCTGCATCGCCGACTAATACACATCGTCCTTTGCTGTAATTGTTTGCATGTTGACGTGTTAACGGGAACACCGCTGTATTTAGAATCTCAAAATCCCCCGGTAACTCAGGGTAATGCGTCAAAATCGCGCTTTTAAGTGACGCTTTACTGCCAGTCACGAGCTTATTTAGTGTATCTTCATGGTTATACCAAATTAAATTCGCATAAGGTGCCTGCATCGGCAAAAATGCAACAGGACCCGTTGGTTGGAACTCTTGCCATGTAATGTCTTGCTCTGGTGCATCTAGCTCTATTAACACACCCATGCATGCTTGTTGGTATTGCCAACCGGTGGTGCCAATCCCCAACAGCTCTCGTGTTTTAGAGCGTGCACCGTCAGCAACAATCACTAAATCAGCGTCTATTTTCTGTGATGAAAAACACACACTCACGGTGTTACTATGTTCGAGTATTCCCTCTAACGGGCCTAAATCACTTTTTACTGAAATCGCTAAGTCAGCAAACGCACGCCAGATACTCGCCTGAATAATGCTATTTTCAATAATGTGTCCAAGATGAGTCTCGCCAATTTCCTCATTGGAAAATACCAAAGGTGCTTGGTGGTGATCTTGTACACTTAAACGATTATATTGCACGTTGCGCGCGGCCTTAACATATTGCCATGCGCCTAAGTCTTGCAACAGATTTTCAGAGAAAAGATTAAGTGCAGACACGCGAATATCAATTTGTTCATCTTCGAGTGTTTTTACGGCATCTATTGGTTTATTTTCCACTAACGTTATGGTGTGACCTTGTTTTGCAAGCGCCACTGCGGCCGCTGCGCCCACCATGCCGCCGCCAACAATACAAATAGATAAACTCATAAGACATAATCCTTCAGATTGATATGCCGACTATTCTAACGTAAGCCTCTAACAAAAGTTTGATTTTGATTCATATTTTTTAAGAAAAATCGCGTTAAATTTAACTCATAAATTGTTTTTCTAAATAAGCACTGATGATTTTGCAAACATATTTGAATCCACCTACGCTTAAGGATAAAATACGCGTCCTTTAAGCTGTAAGTAATTTGTTGAGGCACGAAAACATGGGTAAAAAGCTGCATATCAAAACATGGGGCTGTCAAATGAACGAGTACGACTCGCAAAAAATGGCAGACCTATTAGATGCTAGCAATGGTTATGAATTAACTGAAGAAGCAGAAAATGCAGATGTTATTCTTCTAAATACGTGTTCGATTCGTGAAAAAGCACAAGAAAAAGTATTTCACCAGTTGGGCCGTTGGAAACTGTTAAAAGATGACAACCCTGATCTTGTGATTGGTGTAGGTGGTTGCGTAGCATCACAAGAAGGCGACACAATTCGCCAACGTGCACCTTTCGTAGACATTGTTTTTGGTCCACAAACATTGCACCGTCTTCCTGAAATGATCAAACAAGTGCAAGAAGAAAGCGGCTCTGTAATTGATATTTCATTCCCTGAAATCGAAAAGTTCGACCGTTTGCCTGAGCCAAAAGCTGAAGGCCCAAGCGCGTTCGTATCGATTATGGAAGGTTGTTCTAAGTACTGTACGTTCTGCGTTGTACCATACACGCGTGGTGAAGAAGTAAGCCGCCCACTTGATGACGTATTACTTGAAGTTGCACAACTAGCCGAGCAAGGCGTACGTGAAGTAAACCTACTAGGTCAAAACGTAAATGCATATCGTGGTGAAACGCACGATGGTGAAATTTGTTATTTCTCAGATTTACTGCGCTATGTAGCGGCAATTGATGGTATCGACCGTATTCGTTATACCACATCACACCCAGTAGAATTCACACCTGATATCATTGAAGCCTATGCTGATGTGCCAGAGCTTGTTGACCACTTACACTTACCTGTACAAAGTGGCTCTGACCGAGTTCTTGCATTAATGAAGCGCGGTCATACGGCGCTTGAATACAAATCAACCATTCGTAAGTTACGTAAGATCCGCCCTAACCTAAGTATGAGCTCTGACTTTATTATTGGTTTCCCAGGCGAGTCGAAAGCAGATTTTGAAGCGACGATGAACCTTATCAATGATATTGGTTTTGATATGAGCTTTAGCTTTATCTACAGTGCACGCCCTGGTACGCCAGCCGCTGATTTACCTGATGATGTACCAGAATCTGAAAAGAAAGAGCGTTTATACATTTTACAAAACCGTATTACGCAAATGGCGCAAGATATCAGCCGTAAAATGTTTGCTACTGAGCAACGTATTTTAGTTGAAGGCCCATCGAAAAAGAATCCAATGGAACTTCGTGGTCGTACTGAGAACAACCGCGTAGTTAACTTCGAAGGCCCGCATTCCGTAATTGGTCAGTTTGTTGATGTAAAAATTACCGAAGCCTTACCAAATTCACTGCGTGGTGAGTTAATTCGCACTGAAGCTGAAATGGACCTACGTAAAGACGTAGCGCCAAGCGATATTTTAGGTAAAGCACAAAGCCAAGAAGCGAATGAGCTGGGTGTAGCAACATTTACACCCTAAATGTTAATTTGGTGTGGCTGAGGCCACACCAATCAAGGAACCCATTTTGAGTAACCAGTTAAAAACGTTAGAAACTTACCTCGAACCCTCAGACAATAAACGTCTAGCATCTCTTTGTGGTCCATTCGACGAAAATATAAAACAAATCGAACGTCGACTTGGTGTGGAAATCGCCCATCGTGAAAACCACTTTAAAATCACCGGCAACGCACATAATGTAATTGCAGCAACTGAGATTATTAAAAATCTCTACATCGAAACACAACCGGTTAAAGGTATCAGCAAAGATATCGAACCTGATTTGGTGCATTTAACGATTCAAGAAACCACGGTACTCGAGCAAGACGATGACTTATATCGTGACGAACTTGTTATCAAAACCCGTCGCGGCGTTGTAAAGCCTCGTAACCCAAATCAAGCAACCTATATTAAAAACGTATTGTTGCATGATATTGCCTTTGGTATTGGTCCTGCAGGTACAGGTAAAACCTATTTGGCGGTGGCTGCGGCAGTAGACGCTCTTGAACGTCAAGAAATTCGCCGTATTTTGCTTACTCGTCCTGCGGTAGAAGCTGGTGAAAAACTGGGCTTTTTACCGGGTGATTTAAGTCAAAAAGTCGACCCATACCTACGCCCACTTTATGATGCACTTTTTGAAATGTTAGGCTTTGAGCGAGTTGAGCGTTTAATTGAAAAGAATGTGATTGAAGTTGCCCCGCTTGCCTACATGCGTGGTCGCACCTTAAACGACGCCTTTATTATTTTAGATGAAAGCCAAAACACTACCGTTGAACAAATGAAAATGTTCTTAACGCGTATTGGTTTTAACTCAAAAGCAGTGATTACTGGCGACATTACGCAGGTCGATTTACCGCGCGGTGCACGCTCAGGGCTTCGTCACGCCATTGAAGTATTAAGCGATGTAGAAGCGATTAGCTTTAACTTCTTTAAGTCACACGATGTTGTGCGTCACCCTGTTGTTGCAGCGGTTGTTGAAGCGTACGAAAAACACGATGAAGTTGAACGCTTAAAGAAAATCGAAAAGAAAAAGCAGCAAGAGCTTGATAAAGCTAACGCGCAAAATGAGTCAGACGCAACATGATAGAACTGGATTTACAAATCGCCCATGAATGTGACAACTTGCCATCATTCGAGCAATTTGAACTTTGGGCAAATAAAGCGCTGGCAAATTTAAAGCCCAACGCCGAATTAACCATTCGCATTAGTGACGCAAACGAAAGTCAACAACTTAACCACGAATATCGCGGTAAAGATAAGCCAACAAACGTGCTGAGCTTTCCGTTTGAAGCACCACCAGGTATTGAGCTGCCGTTAATTGGTGACTTAATTATTTGCCCTGAAGTTGTGTTACAAGAATCTATCGAGCAAGAAAAGGCATTTCATGACCATTTTGCGCATATGGTAGTACATGGCTGCTTGCATTTAATGGGCTATGACCATATAGATAGCGAAGAAGCATTAGAGATGGAATCGTTAGAAAAACAGTTACTTGCTGATTTAAACATCGACGATCCCTATCGCGACTAATTTTGTTTTTGAAATTCAAACTAAATTTGGTATAACAGGCTTGGATTAGCCAATAATTAATCCTTAATTTTATTTAAATGGAGCTAATAAAGCGCTTATGAGCGACGAAAATTCGCAATCTAGTCAGGGTTCTTCTGGTAAAACTTGGTTAGACAAAATCACCCAAATGTTACAAGGGGAACCCCAGAATAAAGAGCAGTTAGTCGAAGTTATTATCGACGCTGAAGAAAGAGATCTTATTGACCCAGAAACCAAAGATATGATGAAAGGTGTTTTGGGCGTATCGGAACTGAAAGTTCGCGATATTATGATCCCTCGCTCGCAAATGATTACACTGGATGTAGAACAAACAATTGCCGAATTGTTGCCAGTTATGGTTGAATCATCGCACTCACGCTTTCCTGTGGTATGCGAAGATAAAGATCATGTAGAAGGCATCTTACTCGCTAAAGATTTATTGCCGCTTATTTTAAAAAATCAAGAAGAGCACCCACCACTTCGCGATTACTTGCGCCCAGCTGTTGTTGTGCCAGAAAGTAAACGTGTAGACACCCTACTCAACGAGTTTCGTCAACAGCGCTATCATATGGCGATTGTAATTGATGAATACGGTGGTGTTTCTGGACTTGTTACCATCGAAGATATTCTTGAAATCATCGTTGGTGAAATTGAAGATGAGCACGACGAAGAAGAAGAAACACAAGATATTCGTCAAGTTGCAAAGCATGTATATTTAGTACAAGCGCTTACGCCACTTGAAGATTTTAATCAGCACTTTTCGACGTATTTCGATACCGATGAAGCCGGCACCATAGGTGGTATTATTCTACATGCCTTTGGTCATATGCCATCTCGTGGTGAAACCATTGAAATTGACGGAATTCAATTTAAAATCACCAACGCAGATAGCCGCCGTATTCTTCAAGTACAGGTTACATTGCCAAAAAGTGATGATACCAACGAAGACGAATCAACAGATAATTAAACGTGATCTCATCATCAATGAAAGACAAAATGCTGGCGCTTATCGCCGGCATTTTAATGGTATTTAGTTACTCACCGTTTAACCTTTGGCCAATCGCGCCCTTCGCTATTGCCACTCTTTTTTACCTTAATCGTAATGTCAGCGCTAAAACGGCTGCTAGCCATGGTTTTATCTTTGGCCTAGGTTGGTTTGGTGCGGGCATAAGTTGGGTACATGTATCCATTGCAGAGTTTGGTGGCTTGCCGCTAATTGCATCACTCTTATTGATGTTGATATTGGTTTCGTACCTTTCGCTATACCCAACCCTAGCCTGCTGGCTTAGCCATAAATTCAGTAACAAAAACACCTTATCTATAACGTATTTGGCGCTTTTTATTCCGTTATTTATCTTGATGGAATACTTACGCGGTACGCTACTTACAGGCTTTCCATGGTTAAGCTTTGGCTATACGCTAACAGACAGTCCACTTAATAACCTTGCCCCTTGGATAGGTGAAACAGGGTTAACTGCGGTGAGTTTATTACTGGGTTTTGCTATTTACGCACTGAGCCAACGCAGTTTTAAGCCAGCGGTTGTGATTTCATCCTTGCTTTTATTGGCACTCGGTTTAGCGAATTTTTCACCTTCTGTAAGCTACCGAGACAAATCGATTGATGTCGTACTGGTGCAAGGCAATATCAAACAAGAGTTACGCTTCGCGCCTGAAAACTTCTGGCCAACCATGGCGAAATATCAAGATATGACTCGTCCAAATTGGCAGGCTGATCTAATCGTCTGGCCCGAGGCTGCTATTCCTGAGATTGAAGTACTAGTAGACGATTACCTTGGTAATCTTGATAAAGCAGCGGCATTTAATAATACCGCGCTTATTACCGGCATTATTGATTATCAGCTCGGTACAAAAACGGTTTATAACAATTTAATTGTAGTAGGCAAAAAGCATGCTGATGACCAACAGGGCCATTACCGTTATTTGCATCACAATCGCTATAACAAACACCAATTACTTCCCATTGGTGAGTTTGTACCGTTTGAAGAAATATTAAGACCGATTGCACCGCTGTTTGACCTTGACCATTCTTCATTCACTAGAGGCGAAGCGAAACAAGCTAATTTAATTGCTAATGGTTATCACGTATTACCGGCGATTTGTTATGAAATTGCATTTAGTAGCTTAGTACGTGGTAACTATCAGCAAAATTCTGATATTTTATTTACGGTAAGTAATGATGCATGGTTTGGTAATTCTCACGGCCCTCACCAGCATATGCAAATTGCACGCATGCGTGCCCTTGAATTGGGTATGCCCTTGGTTCGTGTCACCAATAACGGCGTGAGCGGCGTGTACGACCCAATCGCCAAACACGGACAATATTTACCCCAATTTGAAGCGGCGTTAGAGCGTTTTTCCCTGCCACTCACCACTGGTAAAACATTTTACAGCCAGTATGGCGACCGTGCGTTATACATCGCTCTACTGCTTTGTTTTATTGCAAGTTTAATTACCCAACGGCAAAAAAAAAGAGCATGCCATAATCGATGACGACGTTATTGTGTTATCACGCGATGACGTCTAAATTTAATGTGTTACCTTTTTTGTCAGATACTTAAGGCACACATTTGCTTAAACAGCCCAATTCGCCATTGCGCTTTAGTAAAACTATCGTCATTACGATTTTACTGAGCGCATTTATTCATCTGTTAACCTTTGCTCTAGCAAAGACCACCTTGTCTCAATGGCGTTGGCAACATATTCCATTTCACAGCGCAGTGGAAGTAATCGGTGGCGTTATTGCGCTATTAGTGTGTTTTCTATTAATCAATTTGGAACAAAGTAAACGCGGTACTAGCTTTAATTTAGTTATCGCTGCGGCGATTGGCGCGATGGGTGTCTTCGATATTGCCCATGCTTTAGTCAAACCTGGAAACTTATTTGTTTGGTTACATTCGTTAGCCACATTTTTTGGCGGGCTACTCTTTGCATTAGTATTGCTTAAGCCGAAATTTACAAATGCCATCAGCACACGTTTTGTCTTTGTGGTTTTGCTGTTAAGCCTCATTATTTCCACAGTTTCGATTATCTTTCCTCAGCAAGTACCGATTATGGTGCAGCAAATGCGCTTCACCTCTTTAGCCACTTTTATGAACATGTTTGGTGGCATTGCCTTGTTATTCGCCGCAATCAAGCTTTTCTTTGTCTATATGCAATTTAAGAAAAGTGACGACTTACTGTTTATTTTGCACTGCTCAATGTTTGGCTTTGCCGCTATCATGTTTCAGCAATCGTTCTTATGGGATGTTTCATGGTGGGGATGGCACTTACTGAGGCTATTAGCGTATGGCGTGGCATTATGGTTTGCCCTGCAAAACGAGCGATACTTGTTTCTTCAGTTGCAAAGCTCTAACGAGTCGTTATTACAGCAAGAGAAAGCCACACAAGCATCTCTCGACAGCGCAAAAAAACGTATCGCAATCACCGAACAACAGCAAGCCGCGGTACTTGCTAGCCTCTCAGATGCAATTATCGTTATTAACCAAAAAGGCCATATTAAACTCTTCTCAACAAGTGCCGAATCTATGTTTGGTTGGCAATTACGTGATGTGCTTGGCAAAAACGTTACCTTGCTAATGAATAGCGCGTTTGCAGAAAAGCACGACGAGTTTGTTGCCAACTATCGCGTTAAACAATCCCCCTCTGCTATTGGTAAAAACCGTGATTTAATTGCAAAACGTAAAAATGGCGATGAGTTTCCCATTGAATTAACAATTAGCCACCTTTTACTCGACGAAGAACACCACTTTGTAGGCGTAATACGCGATATTACTGAGCGCAAAGAGCAAGAGCGTTTAATAAAGCACGCGAAAGAAGTCGCCGAAAGTGCCAACAATGCGAAAAGTGCCTTTTTGGCCAACACCAGCCATGAAATACGCACACCAATGAACGGTGTGTACGGTAATTTACAACTGTTACATGAATTGCAACTCAATAAAGTAGCAAACGGCTATGTCAAAGATGCGCTCGATTCAACAAAAGCATTAATGACGGTGGTAAACGATATTCTTGATTTTTCGAAAATTGAAGCCGGTAAACTATCGTTAGAGCGCACACCATTTAAACTTAGTGAACTACTCGCTAATTTACATGCAGATTTGGTCCAAACTGCGCTGACAAAAAACATCGCGTTTAATATTTTGAATCAGGTAGAGCATGACCTATGGATTGGCGACCCAACACGTATTAAACAAGTGCTACTGAATATCTGCTCTAATGCGATTAAATTTACCCAACAAGGCAGCGTTACTCTGTCTATTTTGCCAAATGCCAATAAACCATGTATCACATTTTTAGTTAATGACACTGGCATTGGTATGAGTGAAAAAAGCATTGATAAACTGTACCTGCGTTTTGAACAAGCTGACGATTCCATTACCCGTAAGTATGGTGGCACAGGCCTTGGTATGCCAATCGCACAATCGTTAATAAAACTAATGAGTGGCAGCATAAGTGTTACAAGTGAATTAAATAAAGGCACAAACTTTACCATTGATATTCCACTGACAAAGGCCAAAGAGCACGCACAAAATCAACACGCGCAAGCCGAAGAAATTATCAACCTTAGTGAAAAGCGCTTATTGCTAGTTGAAGACAATCCAATTAACCAAGTATTAGTTAAGGCAATGTTACAGCCAACCCAAGCGCAACTAACAATAGTGAACAATGGTTTGCAAGCATTAGAAACTGTGAGCGAATCATTTGATTTAATTTTAATGGATATGCAAATGCCGGTTATGGATGGCAAAACCGCAACCACCAAAATCAGAGAAAATGATACTAGCACACCAATCATCGCGCTCACCGCGAATATTATGCAGTCGGATATTCAAAGCTATCGCGAGATTGGATGTAATGACTGGATTGGAAAACCAATAGAAAAAACCCTTTTATTAGACAAGTTACAGCAGTATTTAAAATAAAAAAGCAGCGATTACGCTGCTTTTATCGGTTTAGTAGCTAGGAGTTTATTCTTCAACACCGCCATTAATCACTTCGGCAAAATGGCTTAAGCGACGTAGCGCTAAGTCGTGAATGGTATCCTTACCATAAGTGCCTTTGGCAGAGAGTTCGCCAGCTTGTTTACCCAGTAAGATTTCAAACGCCTGATCAACTGTACTCACCGCATAAATACTAAACAGCCCTTTTTCAACAGCCTCCAGCACTTGTGCATTAAGCACTAAATTATGCACATTAGATTGCGGCACAATCACGCCCTGTGCACCATTTAAACCGCGCATCTGACAGAGCTTAAAGAAGCCTTCAATTTTTTCATTCACGCCGCCAATTGCCTGCACTTCACCGTGCTGGTTAATTGAGCCAGTGAGTGCAATACCTTGATTAATCGGTAAACGCGTGATGGCTGAAACCAATGCGCACAACTCAGCAAGTGATGCACTATCACCATCAATCGAACCATAACTTTGTTCAATGGCAATGTTCGCGCTCAAGGTCAGGGCAAAATCTTGCGCATATTTATTACCTAAGTAACCCGTCAGTAACATTACGCCTTTACTGTGAATCGATTTACCGAGATCAGCTTCACGCTCGATATCAACAATGCCATCACTGCCTGCGTAAACAGTCGCGGTAATGCGCGCTGGTGTACCGAAGCTGGTATCTCCAATATGCAGAACAGTTAAGCCATTAACGCAGCCCACTTGCGTACCTTCAGTTTGTATAAGCACATGACCTTCTTTAATTTCAGTCATAAAAGATTCGCTTATTTGCCCAGTACGATATTGTTTACCAGCAAGCGCTTCGTCTATATGTGCTGCTTCAATTGTGGTTTCACCATCTTGCCGTGCAAAAAACGCGGCTTCGTTGGTTAATTCAATCACATCGGCAAAGCGCGCTGAAAGCTTGCGTTGGTGTTCAGCTTGGCGGTGACTAAAACGCAGAAGCGCCGCAAACGCATGGGCCGAAAGTGACATTTTTAGTGTTTCTGTCGCATATTTTTGAACCCGACTGATCAGTTGGAACTGATATTTATCGGTCGCCGGAATATGGTAATCAAAATCGGCGAGCACACGAAAAAGTTCATTGAACTCATCATCATACTCTTGCATTACGTAATACAAATCACGTGAACCAAGCAAAATTATTTTTACATCTAGCGGAATAAGCTGTGGTTTTAACGTGAAGCTTGCACCCACACTTGAATCTTGAGCAGCAAGATCTGTTTTAATTTGCTTACTCTTTAAACTTAATTTTAGCGCGTCCCAAACTTGGCTATTAGCCATCAGTTTTTCCGCATCCATCACTAAATAACCACCATTAGCACGATGTAGTGCACCCGATTGAATCGAGCGGAAACTGGTCACAATGGAACCTGATTGCGAGGTGTATTCTACTTTGCCAAAAATATTGCCAAACGTTGGATTTGGCTCATAGACAACAGGTGCACCCTCTTCTTTGTGGCTCACTAAAATGTTTGGCGCAATGTATTCCGTTAGCATTGCACGCTTATCTAAGTCTTCTTTATTATTTTCGTCGCTCTCTTCAGCCAGCCACTCTAATACCGCGTCTATTAACTCAGCTTTAAGGTCTTTTAGATACTTCACAATGCCTAAATGGCTGGTGTATTTGTGCTCTAAATCTTTTAGCAGCGGTTTTATTGCGGTTTCTACCGTTTTTTGCTTTAGTTCGCGTAGTTTTTCCGATGATTCACGTTTCCATCTTGGCAATTCAATTAGCGCTTCATTAAGTGCATTTTCTAAGCGAGATATTACATCGTAAAAATACTGCTTTTGCTCGTCATCTAGGCTTGAAAACTCAGCGTCATCTAACTGTTTACCATCAATCACCGGGGCAAAGCTGATCACGCCCGACTCTTCAAATAGCGCCACGTTATGTTGGTTAGCAATTTTTTCTACGATCTCGAGCGCTTCATCGTATTTCTCGTTGAAACTACTATCAATTGCTTTCTTTTGACGTTGATAATTAGGGTTATCAAATGCGGCTGGAAAGGTATCTAAAATCTCATCAATAAATGAATCGATATCATCACTAAATAGTTTACCTTCGCCTGCAGCCATAAAAATAGCACTTGGCTGACGGTGTTCGTCAAAGTTGTTTAAATAAAGCCAATCCGGTGGGGTTTGTTTGGTGCGACTTTGCGCAGCTAGTTTTTCTTGCACCATGGTAAAACGACCTAGAGCCGGTTCACCCATCACGTAAATATTGTAACCTGGCAGCTCCATTCCTAGCGCAAAATCAATGGCACTTTGTGCACGCTTTTGTCCAATAATTGTGTATTCATCAGGATATGCTTGCGCCATGCAAGTTTCTATTGCGTGCAATTCTATTTGCGGTGCAAGTACATCAACACCAAGTTTATTCTGTTCGCCAATTTTCATAATACTACCGTCCTTATTAGCGCTTGCTCGCTATAGCTTTTGTGTGAGTCTACTTAAGTCCTTAAAAAATAACATCAGAAAGTTAAAATATTTATGGCGCGCTGGCGATACGATGAAACTCAATAGCATCACACTCAATACACGCGCTTAATTGGCTGGGATGCGTGATGTGTTTCACTTCACCACAGGCTTTACATTGAAACTCACCAAACGATACCCACTCGCCTTGTTTGTAAACACCGTTGTGCTCAAAGTCATCAAGTAATAGTGACCATTCTAATTGCGTTTTATCAACTAAATGTGACAACGCTAACCACCACTCTTCATTAAATTCTTCATTTGCGAAGTCATTGTCTTTTTGCGCCTTTCTGAGCCGGTTAAACTCCTCAATATCGCGTTTTACGTAATAACTGTAATCTTCTATTTGCTCTTTTGAATATTTGCCAAGGGCTGCCAGCTCTTTTTGAAAGTCATAGAAGGCTTTTTGCAAGCTTTTAAGCTCATGATCGTTTACATCCTGTAACCACTGTTGAAAGCGCTTTAAATAATTGTCGTAACTGTCTTTCATTTTATTCCTCCTTTTGCTGTTTCTATAAGTATAGTAGCGATATAAAAAATATCTTGTATCAAACAGTTAACTGCTTATTAAAACAACAATCAAGTAGCAAAATCAAACGGCGTTTGAGGTGCGATTAAAGACACAAAAAACTTACTTTTAATGCACAGCTAAGGGTGTATTAGCGCCGCAATTTACGCTATGCTAAGCGCCAATTTTTATTTATTTTGCAAGTAGTTTGGAAATTAGAATGCAAGAGCAATACAGCCCGCAGGATATCGAACAAAAAGTTCAAAAATATTGGGATGAAAATCAAACATTTAAAGTAACTGAGCAAGAAGGTAAAGAAAAGTTTTACTGTCTCTCAATGTTCCCTTACCCAAGTGGTCGCCTGCACATGGGTCACGTACGTAACTACACCATTGGTGATGTAGTATCACGTTTCCAACGCTTGCAAGGCAAAAACGTAATGCAACCTATGGGTTGGGATGCATTTGGTCTACCTGCTGAAAACGCCGCAATTAAAAACAACACGGCACCTGCAAAATGGACGTACGAAAACATTGACTACATGCGCAACCAGTTAAAGCAACTTGGTTTTGGTTACGACTGGGATCGTGAAATCGCGACCTGTCACCCTGAGTACTACAAGTGGGAACAATGGTTCTTCACAAAACTGTACGAAAAAGGCCTTGTATACAAAAAAATGTCAACGGTTAACTGGGATCCAGTAGACCAAACCGTACTTGCAAACGAACAAGTTATTGACGGTCGTGGTTGGCGTTCAGGTGCTGTTGTAGAGCAAAAAGAAATTCCGCAGTGGTTTATTAAAATTACTGACTATGCGCAAGAGCTACTTGACGACTTAGACAAACTTGAGCACTGGCCTGAGCAAGTTAAAACCATGCAGCGCAACTGGATTGGTCGCTCTGAAGGGTTAGAAATCGACTTTAAACGTGCTGATAACGGTGAAACATTCACTGTGTACACAACGCGTCCAGATACCTTTATGGGCGTAACCTATGTTGGTGTTGCAGCCGGTCACCCAATTGCACAAGAAGCTGCTAAAAATAATCCAGCGGTTGCTGCCTTCGTTGAAGAATGTAAAAACACCAAAGTTGCTGAAGCTGATATGGCAACAATGGAGAAAAAAGGCATCGACACCGGCTTTAAAGCAATTCACCCATTAACTGGCGAAGAAGTACCGGTTTGGGCTGCTAACTTTGTACTAATGGACTACGGCTCAGGTGCAGTAATGGCAGTACCAGGTCACGACCAACGTGACTTTGAATTTGCTACTGCCTACGGCCTTGAAATCAAGCAAGTTATTGCACCTGTTGAAGGATCTGAACTCACAGCAGATATCGCCAATGAAGCATTCACTGAAAAAGGCGTGTTAATTAACTCTGGCGAATTTGATGGCCTTGAGTTTGAAGCAGCATTTAATGCGATTGCCGATAAACTTGAAGGTATCGGCGCAGGTAAGCGTAAAGTAAACTTCCGTCTTCGTGACTGGGGTGTAAGCCGTCAGCGTTACTGGGGTTCACCAATCCCAATGTTAAACAAAGAAGACGGCTCTGAGCTTGCGGCTACAGAAGACATGCTGCCAGTACGCCTGCCGGAAGATGTGGTAATGAATGGTGTTACATCACCAATCAAAGCTGACCCTGAATGGGCTAAAGCAACTGTTAACGGCGAACAAGTATTCCACGAAACTGATACATTCGATACCTTTATGGAATCGTCTTGGTACTACGCACGCTACTGTAGCCCGCGCTACGATGAAGGCATGTTAGAGCCAGGTGCTGCTAACTACTGGCTTCCTGTAAACCAGTATATCGGTGGTATTGAGCACGCTATTTTGCATTTACTTTATGCGCGTTTCTTCCACAAGCTATTACGTGATTTTGGCCTAGTAAATTCAGATGAGCCGTTCGAACGTTTATTATGTCAGGGCATGGTATTAGCAGAAACCTTCTTCCGTAAAGACGAGAAAGGCGGCGACGTTTGGATTGCACCAAGCGACGTTGAGAGCGAAAAAGACGACAAAGGTCGCGTTGTAAAAGCGTGGCACAAAGACGACGGCCAACCAGTTGAATCTGCTGGTATGAGCAAAATGTCTAAATCGAAAAATAACGGTATTGACCCACAAACGGTTATTAACCAATACGGCGCCGATACAGTGCGTTTATTTATGATGTTTACCGCGCCACCAGAGCAAACGTTAGAATGGTCTGATTCAGGTGTAGAAGGTGCACATCGTTTTATTAAACGTGTCTGGAAATACGCAACTGAAGTAATGGCAAATGAGCGTACAACCCTTGATAGTGCTTCGCTTTCAAACGAGCAAAAAGTGCTTCGTCGTGAATTACATAAAGCAATTGCGAAAGTGTCTGATGACTTAGATCGTCGTCAAACATTTAACACAGCGATTGCCGCGGTTATGGAGTTACTTAACAAGCTTGTTAAAGCGCCATTAAACGATAGCAACGATATCGCGATTGGTTATGAAGCGCTTGAAGCATTAATCGTGATGCTTTCACCTATCACACCGCACGTGTGTCATGAATTATGGCTAAACCTTGGCAAGCAAGGTGAGGTCGTTGATGCACCATGGCCTGTAGTTGATCAATCAGCGATGGTTGAAGACGAAAAGCTAGTTGTAGTGCAGGTAAACGGTAAAGTACGCGGTAAAATTACCGTTGCTGCTGACGCAGACCAAGACGCGGTTGAAAAAGCAGCGTTTGCGGAACCTAATGTGACTAAATTCACAGACGGTTTAACTATTCGCAAGGTTATCTTTATTAAAGGTAAATTGCTAAACGTGGTTGCAAACTAATGTTTGCACCACGCTTTTTACAAAACACAGCATTATTGCTGTGTTTTGTGCTTTTAGTTGGCTGCGGTTTTAAATTGCGTACCGCATCAGTATTACCTGACGATCTGCAAAACTTAGTGGTCACGGCGACAAACCCGGACTCTCAGCTTTTTACCGAGCTACAAAACAGTTTAGCGCTGAGCAATATTAATACTGATTCAAAGCACGCTACCGCTGAGTTAAAGCTACTAAAAGACTCTCTTAACCGTCGTACACTAAGTTTATTCCCAAACGGCCAAGTAGCCGAGCATGAACTTATTTACACTGTCAGTTACCAACTTATTCGTGACAAGCAAAAGCCAATTACCAATAGCTTTGAGCTTACCCGTAATTATCAAGACGACCCTGATAACGCGCTAGCTAAATCGCGAGAAATGGAATTGATCCTGTCAGAGTTGCGCCAACAAGCAAGTAACTTGATTATTCGTCAGTTAGGCCAATATTAATGCGTATTTATCCGAACCAATTAGTTGCTCAGTTAAAACAAGGCTTAGTGCCTTTTTACTTACTTTTTGGTGAAGAAGCATTTTTATTAAACCAAGCTGCAAACCAAGTTAAATCAATTGCAAAAGCACAAGGATTTGATGAGGTCATTCGCTTTGCCGCTTCTCCCCAGTTTGACTGGCAAGAAATTGTGCAAGAATATGCAAGCTTGTCACTCTTTGCTAATCGCAAAATTATCGAATTAGAACTTGGTGACAGTAAGCCCAATGCTGCAGCCAGCAAGTTATTACAATCGCTTGCGCAAAACCCAAACCCCGATTGCATTCTCGTTATCAAAGGCGAAAAAGTAGGTAACGACATTCAGCGTGGCGCATGGTTTAAGGCATTGGATAAACACGGGTTATTTGTGCCGTGTTACCCGCTTCAAGGAAAGCAGCTGTTTGCGTGGCTTGAACAGCAGTGCCAAAGTTTGAATTTGCGATTATCTGCTGATGCTAAAACCTTATTAGTTGACTACAACCAAGATAATTTGTTCGCAATATCCCAAGAACTTGAAAAGCTCTCTTTACTCAATATTTCCGGTGAAATTAACGCCCAAACCTTAGCACCAACGCTAGTCAATCAGTCGCGTTTAGACGTATTTGACTTAAGCGACGCCCTATTAAAAGGCGACAGTGTTCAGATCAGCAAAGTAATGCTTAAGCTAAAACAAGAAAACGTCGAACCAACCATTATTTTATGGGCACTGGTACGCGAGTTTGAAAGCTTACAAGCAATGCAACAAGCAATAGCAAACGGCGAATCATTCAATGCAATTTTCAGCCAATTTAAGGTGTGGAAAAATAAGCAAGCCATTACAGAGCAAGCATTAAGGCGTTTAACACACGTTGAACTGAGCGCGCTCGGTGATGTACTTGCCGAATTTGATTTAGCCTACAAACAACACCAACATATTGATGCCTACCAACACTTGCTGCATATTGCCCTAATGTTTGTTGGTCCTCTGCCCTTTTCTGTACCGTTTAACGCAAAAGTAGAACAATACGCCAACCTATGATTGTTATTTTAGGTGGCACATTTGACCCAATACACACAGGGCACCTTGCATTAGCGAAACAAGCGGATCAAATACTGGCGCCAAGCAAAGTACTGTTTATGCCGTGCAAGCAACCTGTACATAAAGCCACATCGGGCATTACAAGCACGCACCGCATTAATATGATTAAACTCGCAATTAAAGATGAGGCCAACTTTGCGATTGATTTGCGTGAAATAAACCGCGAAACACCAAGTTATGCGCTAGAAAGCCTAATGAGCTTCAGACAAGAATTCCCGCTAGTGCCTTTATTTTTTATTATCGGCATGGATTCACTCAACACCTTGCATAAATGGCATAAATGGCAAGACTGTATCAGCAATAGCAACTTTTTAGTTTTTCAACGACCTGGCGAAACATTTCAGCCAAACCCTCAAGTTGCGCCGTTTATTAGTGGCGATATTAACGATGCAATAAAAGACTTACCGCTTGCCGGTCATATCTTTCTTGCACAGCACCAGCAAGTAGCCATTTCATCCTCGGCACTGCGTACAAATCTTACCCAATACAAAAATGATTTCCTGCCAGAAGCGGTTTCTGACTATATAAAACAGCATCGTCTCTACCAATAAACCCTCTGCACGTGTTAAAATTTAACAATTAAGCCAAATAAACCAATTACTAGGAAATACTTTTGGATCCTCGCGAGTTATTAGACTTTGTAATCGACAAAGCAGACGACATCAAAGCCGTTGATATCACCACGTTAGATATGACAGATAAATCATCAATTACCGACTATATGGTTGTGTGCTCAGGCACTTCAAAACGCCATGTACAGTCAATTGCCAACAACGTTGCGCTTGAAGCAAAAGCACAAGGTATTGAAATCATCGGTACCGAAGGCCAACAAGAAGGCGAATGGGTATTACTTGATTTAGGTGATGTAGTACTTCATGTAATGCAAGAAAGTGCACGTGAATTCTACCAGTTAGAAAAACTTTGGAGCTAATTCTGTGCGTATTCAGCTAATTGCTGTTGGTACGAAAATGCCAGCGTGGGTAGAAACCGGCTTTCAAGAGTATCAGCGCCGGTTTCCGCGCGATATGAGCTTAGAGCTTATTGAGATTCCCGCTGGTAAACGCGGTAAAAATGCCGATATCAAGCGTATTTTACAGCAAGAAGGTGAAAAAACCTTAGCGGCAATTCCTAAAGGGAACAAAATCGTTACTTTAGAGGTCACAGGTAAAGCACTCGATACCCACCAACTTGCCAAGGAAATGAGTAAATGGCAACTTGATGGACGCGATATCAGCTTACTAATTGGCGGCCCTGAAGGTTTGGCACCTGAATGTATTGCCGCTTCTGAGCAAAAATGGTCATTGTCTAATTTGACCTTGCCGCACCCACTGGTAAGAATAATCGTCGCAGAAAGCTTGTATCGTGCATGGAGTTTGAATAACAATCACCCTTATCACCGAGAATAAGAATAAAAACAATTAGATGCTAAAACAACGCGCTACTATCAGGGATCACTCAGCGGAGGCTAATTTAGTCGCCCGCCGCGCGTTTGTGGCGTTTGTGTTTGTCATGATTGTTATTGGCATCTTGTTTGTTAACGTGTTTAATTTACAAGTTAATCAACACCAAAGTTACCAAACTCGCTCCAACGAAAACCGCATTAAAGTCATTCCAATTGCGCCAAACCGTGGCCTGATATACGACCGTAACGGTGTTCTACTCGCGGAAAACCGCCCTGTTTATAATCTTGAAGTAATCCCAGAGGAATCTGACGACCTAGAAAAAAGTTTAAGCGAAGTCTCAGCTCTATTTGATATTAGCCAAGAGCAGCAACAAGAGTTTCTTAAAAACAGTAAACGCAAACGTCGTTTTAAAAGCCAAATTTTAAAGTCGCGCCTAACCCCAGAACAAGTTGCATTGTTTTCTGTTAACCAACACAAATACCCAGGCTTTAGCGTTGAAGCACGCTTGGCGCGTCATTACCCTTATGGCGATGCCCTAACCCATGCCATTGGTTATGTTGCCAAGATGAATAAAACCGAGCACTTTGAGCTTGAGATGGAAGGCCGCGACGTAAACTATCGGGCAACTCGTGATATCGGTAAGTTAGGCATCGAAAAATATTACGAAGAAATATTACATGGCACAGTCGGTAGCGAAGAAGTTGAAATAAATAACCGCGGGCGAATTTTACGCACGCTAAAATCCACCGCTCCGGAACCTGGCAAAGATCTCATTCTGACACTGGATATTGGCTTACAGCAAATAGCACAAGCGGCGCTTGATGGCATGCGTGGTGCGGTTGTGGTAATGGATGCCCGTGACGGCGGTATTTTAGCCTTTTATTCAAACCCAAGTTACGATCCTAATTTATTTGTTCACGGCATTAGTAGCAAAGATTACAAAGCTCTGCTCAACCCCGATAGACCTCTTGTTAACCGTGTAACCAAAGGGGTTTATCCACCAGCATCAACAATTAAACCACACCTTGCAATGTTGGCCCTTGATGAAGACGTTGTTACTGAAACAACCGAATTATACGACCCAGGTTTTTTTAAATTACCGAAAGCGGATCACCGTTGGCGTGACTGGAAACCTTGGGGGCATGGCAAAGTCGATGTATATCGAGCAATCGAAGAAAGTTGCGATACCTACTTTTATGAAGTGGGTTACCGCTTAGGCATCGATAAAATTAGCGAGTTTATGTATCAATTTGGTTTTGGTCAGCGCACAGGCATTGACATTCACGAAGAAAAAACAGCCAACTTGCCGTCGCGTGAATGGAAAGAAGTCACATACAAGTTACCTTGGTACCCAGGCGACACACCAAATATTTCAATTGGTCAGGGCTATTGGACCGCAACGCCAATGCAAATAGCCAACTCCATGACTATCATGGTGAACAAGGGTCTGCGTTATCAGCCGCATTTAGTGTCAGCAACTAAATTGAGCGACCAAGTACAAATTATTGCCCGTGATGAAAAGCCCCCCGTGCAACTTAAAAATGACGAAAATTGGGATATTGCACTACGTGCGATGTACAACACAGTACATAAAAAAACGGGCACGGCGCATAAAGCCTTTATTGGTGCACAATACACGGCAGGTGGAAAAACCGGTACTGCGCAAGTAAAAAGTATCGCCCAAGGTGAGCGTTACAACGCAGAAAAACTAGACGAGCGCCATCGCGATAACGCAATGTATATTGGTTTTGCCCCTT
This sequence comes from Pseudoalteromonas sp. NS-SX12, assembly GCF_057367955.1. Lineage (NCBI taxonomy): Bacteria > Pseudomonadati > Pseudomonadota > Gammaproteobacteria > Alteromonadales > Pseudoalteromonadaceae > Pseudoalteromonas > Pseudoalteromonas sp. NS-SX12. The sequence goes on from NZ_CM170634.1 coordinate 2,818,400, forward strand.
ATGAAAAGCCTGAGATTGTAATAGCTGTTGCCGTTGAAAATACCGGTGGCGGCGCAACCGTTGGGGCACCGATTGCGCGTACATTAATGGACTATTACTTTTCGAATAAACCAGAATCTTTGGTAGGTAAACCGTGAAGGCGCTCAATCACAATAAAACGATTTGGGATAGATTACACTTAGACTGGCCATTACTTGTGGCAATTTTAGCCTTAATGAGCGGCAGTTTAGTGGTAGTTTACAGTGCCGGCGGTCAGAATATTGATTTAGTATTTCGTCAAGCAACCCGTATTGGACTTGGCCTATTTGTTATGTTCGCCCTTGCCCAAGTATCACCCACAAATATGCGGCGCTGGGCATTGCCCATCTACGTGGTTGGTGTTGCCCTGCTGGTTGCCGTCATGTTTTTTGGTGTATCAAGTAAAGGCGCACAGCGCTGGCTCAATGTGGGTATTCGCTTTCAACCCTCTGAGATTATGAAACTCGCCATGCCGATAATGGTTGCTTGGTATATTAGCCGTTATCATTTGCCACCGAAATATCGTCATTTAGCAATTGGCTTGTTAATTGTTGCTATTCCAACACGTTTAATCATGAAGCAACCCGATTTAGGCACATCAATTCTGATTGCCAGTTCTGGTTTATTTGTGTTGTTTTTTGCTGGCCTTCATTGGCGACTAATTCTTGGTGCTTTAGCCATTGCACCGGCCGCAATTTATGGTTTTTGGCATTATGGCATGCACGAATATCAAAAGACTCGCGTACTAACCATGCTCGACCCTGAGAGCGACCCTCTCGGTGCGGGATATCATATTATCCAGTCAAAAATAGCCATTGGCTCGGGCGGTGTTGAAGGTAAAGGTTGGACGCATGGCACGCAGTCTCAATTAGAATTTTTGCCTGAGCGTCACACCGATTTTATATTCTCGGTACTTAGCGAAGAATTTGGCTTAATTGGTGTCACAGTTTTACTTAGCTTGTATTTATTTATTATTGCTCGTGGTTTATTTATTGCTGTCAGTGCACAAGATGCATTCGGCAAATTGTTAGCAGCGAGTATTACCCTGACCTTCTTTGTTTATGTTTTTGTAAACATTGGTATGGTTTCAGGATTATTACCTGTAGTAGGGGTTCCCCTTCCCCTTATCAGCTATGGCGGTACGTCCATGGTAACCCTGCTTGCGGGGTTCGGTATTATTATGTCTATTGCAACCCATAAGCGCATTTTGGTGAAATAACACAATGAAACACCTACTACTTTTAACAATTCTAATTTCTATAACCGCATGTGCGCCGTCTGGTCGCTACAGTATGCGTCATGATGCGGCGCCACTACGCGCGCCATTGCCAGAAGAAATGCAAGATGTTGCCGTAACATCTGAAAAAAAGAGCATTTCTGCAAGCAGACCTTATGAAGTGCACGGCAAGCGTTATCAGCCATTGCACAGTGAAGTAGGCTTCAGCCAAACGGGAGTAGCCTCTTGGTATGGGCGAAAATTCCATGGCTATGCCACATCTAATGGTGAGCCTTACGATATGTTCGCCATGACCGCAGCACATAAAACCTTACCGTTACCCAGTTTCGTGCGTGTTACCAACTTAGAAAATGGTAATACTGCAGTGGTACGTGTTAACGACCGCGGGCCATTTCACGATGATCGTATTATCGATTTATCGTACGCCGCCGCATATAAACTAGGCTACCATCGCAAAGGTACCGCAAAAGTAAAAATAGAAGCCCTAGTTCCGGAAACTAATCATCACAAAGCCTATATTCAAATTGCCGCAGCGCAAAGTATCGAGCATTTAGGCGTGCTTGCTAAAGCGTTAACGGCAGAACATCAGGTAGACAGTAAAATTGTGAAAAAAGATGGAATTTATCGCTTACGCCTTGGTCCAATCGACAATGCGCAAGTTGCGAAAGAATTACTCGATAAAATTAAGGCAAACAGCCATGAAAACGCATTCATGCTTTACAGTGACTGATTGCTTTAGGATAATTAACGCAAAATACCCAAAACTAATACAATTGACCCAAAGAGCCAATGAATCGAATTAAAAAAACAGTTATTGCTGCCATTGCAGCAGCGTCGTGCTTTTCACTGCAAGCACAAATCATCCCCGCGCCTCCTCAAATCAATGCCAAGGGCTATTTTTTAGTTGACTTTACAACAGGTAAAGTAATTGCCGAAGGTGAAGCTGATACTAAGCTAGCACCGGCAAGTTTAACCAAAATGATGACCAGCTATGTGATTGGTCTTGAGGTAGAAAGCGGTAATATTTCACTTGATGATCAAGTTACCATCAGTGAAAGAGCGTGGGCAAAAAACTTCCCTGACTCATCAAAAATGTTTATCGAAGTAGGTAAACAAGTATCGGTAGAAGACCTAAACCGCGGCATTATTGTTCAATCAGGTAATGATGCGTGTGTAGCAATGGCAGAACACATTGCAGGTAGTGAGCCAGCATTTGCTGATTTAATGAATGCCCATGCACAAAAATTAGGTATGAGTAATACGCACTTTATCAACAGCCACGGGTTAGATACTACAGAGCACTATACTACGCCACGTGATATGGCAACCTTAGGTGTTGCACTCATTCGTGACGTACCAGCTGAGTACTCGCTATACTCAGAGAAGTCGTTCACGTATAACGGCATTAAGCAGTATAACCGTAACTCACTGTTGTGGGATGAAAACCTAAACGTTGATGGTATTAAAACAGGCCACACCAGTGAAGCTGGCTACAGCCTTGTAACCTCAGCTAAAAAAGGCAATATGCGTCTAGTATCAGTTGTAATGGGTACTAAGAGCGAGCGTTCACGTGCAACAGAAAGCCGTAAATTACTTAACTACGGTTTCCGCTTTTTCGAAACAGTGACGCCATATAAAGCCGGTGACAGCTTTGCTGAGCAGCGTATTTGGATGGGTCACAAAGAAACGGTATCGCTAGGTATTTTAGAAGATACACCGATCACCATTCCTCGTGGTCAAATGAAAAACCTAAAAGCGAATTTCGAGCTAGACCAAACACTTGAAGCACCAATTGAAAAAGGTGTAAAAGTGGGTACTTTGTTCTTACAACTAGACGGTGAAGATATTGCACAATATCCACTAGTAACGTTGGAAGAAATTAACGAAGGTAGCTTCTTTAGCAAAATCTACGATTACATTCGTCTACAAATTAACAACTAATCTGTTAATTAATAAAAAAAGCGCCATTTGGCGCTTTTTTTATTTGTAAATTGCCAAAGACAGATAAACATTATTAATAAGCGTTTTTTTGAATTTATGATAGACTAGCGGGCATTTTCTTAGGGCCAGCTAAATGGTCGTAATAACCCTATAATTACTGAGGTGAAATGTGGTTAATCCGGTTAAAAATACTAAATTTGACGAGTTTTTAGAGTTCCCTTGTCCTTTTACTTTTAAAGTAATGGGCCTTGCAAATGTTGACTTAACCTCGCAAGTATTAACTGTGATGCAAAAGTTAGCGCCTGGCGACTACGCACCAAAAACCAAAGCTAGCAGCAAAGGTAATTATGAGTCTGTAAGTTTAGTTGCAACAGTCACCAGCAAAGAACATATCGAAACAATTTATACTGAGCTTGGCTCAATCGCAGACGTACGTTACGTACTGTAAGGTCTATTAGTATGCCTAAATTGATCGTTCGACAGCTTAATCGCCAAGATTACGAGCCGGTATGGCAGGCAATGCAGGACTATACCGATACGCGCGACGAAAATGCCGCTGATGAAATTTGGTTGGTAGAACACAACCCTGTGTTTACCCAAGGTCAAGCAGGCAAAGAAGAACACTTATTAATGACCGGTGATATCCCGGTAGTTAAAGTTGATCGTGGCGGCCAAGTAACTTATCACGGTCCAGGCCAACAAGTACTGTATGTACTGTTTAATTTACGTCGTCTCAAAATTGGTGTGCGCGAATTGGTTACCTGGCTTGAAGAAACGGTGATCGATACCCTAAATGATTTCGGTATCAAGGCGTACGCCAAAGCCGATGCACCGGGCGTATATGTCGACGAAAAGAAAATAGCCTCTTTGGGTCTTCGCGTTCGTCGCGGCTGTTCTTTTCACGGTCTTGCGTTAAATATCGATATGGATATGGAACCGTTTTTACGCATTAATCCATGTGGTTATGCCGGAATGGAAATGCTACAAACCAAACAAATTAATGGCCCACAAACGCTAGAAGAAGCGTCAAGCGGGCTGGTAAAGCACCTAGTTAAAAAATTAGGTACCACTGAATATGAGCAAGTAGTAGGTTTTTAATCAATGAGTAAACCTGTAAAAATGCAACCGGGCGTAAAGCTTCGTGATGCGGAAAAAATGGCACTAATCCCCGTCAAGGTTATGCCAACTGAAAAAGAAGAAATGCTGCGCAAGCCAGAATGGCTAAAAATCCGTTTACCTAAATCAAGTGAGCGTATTGACGGCATTAAAAGCGCAATGCGTAAGCATGGTTTGCACTCAGTGTGTGAAGAAGCATCTTGTCCAAACTTGTCTGAGTGTTTTAACCACGGCACAGCAACCTTTATGATTTTAGGTGCAATTTGTACCCGTCGTTGCCCGTTCTGTGATGTTGCCCACGGTCGACCGCTGAAGCCTGATGCACAAGAGCCAGAAAAGCTTGCCTTAACGATTAAAGATATGAAGCTAAGTTACGTTGTAATTACGTCTGTTGACCGTGATGACTTACGTGACGGTGGTGCACAGCACTTTGCCGACTGTATTCGCGAAATTCGCAAACACAATCCAGGTATTACGATTGAAATTTTAGTACCTGACTTCCGTGGTCGTATGGATAAAGCCCTTGAGATTTTAACCGAAACGCCACCTGATGTGTTTAACCACAACTTAGAAACGGCGCCGCGCCTTTATAAGCTTGCGCGTCCAGGTGCTGACTACAAATGGTCACTTGAATTACTGCGTCGCTTTAAAGAAGCTCACCCGAACGTTAAAACAAAATCAGGTTTAATGGTTGGCTTAGGCGAAGAAATTAGCGAAATTGAAGAAGTGTTGCGCGATTTACGTGAACACAATGTAGATATGCTTACTGTGGGTCAGTATCTACAGCCTTCTAAGCACCATTTACCAGTTAAGCGCTACGTGCCGCCTGTCGAATTTGATGCATTAAAAGACTATGCTGATGAAATTGGCTTCAGTCATGCAGCTTGTGGTCCGTTTGTACGCTCTAGTTACCACGCTGATTTACAAGCAGCAGGTAAAGAGGTTAAGTAACGAAAGCGTAAGCTAAATTACTTAAATAGATTACAAATAAAAGCCAGCACATGCTGGCTTTTATGTTTTATATTCGATTCATTTTTAATGCGTAACGAATGCAAAATGGCGCAATAAATCGATGAAATGGCTTAATGATTGCCATATACACTCGCCCTTTTAACGTTCTTAACTCCACCTCTGTCGCAACAATAAATTGACTTTGCGACACCCGTTTTACCGTTAGCCAAATTGCCATATTGGGCTCCTCACTGGTACTGACAACTTGCTCATCGCTTACCAATTGATAACGCAAAAACCCAGCGCTCTCGCCTGTTTTCATCGAGGTCAAACTACTTCCCATATTAATATCTGTTGCCAAAAAGCCACACAGTGAGACGACTTTGTTACGCAGTGTCAAAAGGCCTTTCACCCACTGTGGCAACTCAGCAAAAATAGCAAAATAAACCTGCTGTGCAGTTAAGTCAGCCTTGTTTGCAGTAAACATAAATGCGTCTTTGTAACACGCCCCGCAGCCTTTGCTAATAACACTTGGAAATTGAATTGCCGTAACTTTATTTTTTACCGAGCTGCTTTTGTAAAAACGCATCTTTAAACGCCTTTTTTCCATCTTTAAGGCCTAAAATAAGTAGCAACAGCACTACTCCACCAGGCACTAAAACAGCCATAAGCAGCGGACCAACAACATAGCTATAACAAAAGATAAACGGCAGAAAAATAACCGAGCCAAGTAATCGTTTTAAATGTTCCATACTCACTCCTAAAATAAATTGAGCGCGCTCATTTTATTATTGAGCGCGCTCAAAAATCAACACAATTTTTATTGCGTTAATTTATAAAGCTGGTGTAATAGCACATGTACTGGAGGAAAACGTGTCAAAAAAAGAACAAACAAAACAACTTATTCTTACAACTGCATGGCTGCTTTTTAAAGAAAATGGATACCAAAATACCAGCACGCGCGATATTGCTATGGCGTCTGGTGTTGCCAACGGCACAGTATTTAGTCATTTCAAAAGTAAAATAGACATATTAAAAGCGGGATTTTCAGACCAATTAGATGAAGTGCTGTTAAACGCCAGCAAAAAAGATAAAAGCCATACTGCAATTGAACGCATGTCGCACTATGCTAAAGCGCTCTACCCGTTTTACTTATCTCAGCGTGAGTTTAGTCGAGAGTTACTTGGCACGATCATGTGGCAACACAGTGAACTTACCCCTCAGTTAGCACGATTTAAACACCAGCTAATACACGATAACAGCGCAAATGCACATCATGCTGATGTGATCATTGATCTTTATTTTATGACCTTGCTATACGGGCTAAATCACCCTGAAATAAATGAAAATGAATTAGTTGCACAACTTGAAAATAAGCTGAGTTTGCTCAATGTACCGAACTAACATTCAGGTCAACTAAAATAAATTAAGCTAGGTAGCATTAAGCATAAGTTAATAATAACGCTTTAAAATACGCGGTGTTGAACTTGCAAAGAGCAAAGCTCAACACGCACTTGTGTAAGTCCACTTAATTTCGTTAAACAAGATAAAGGAACTACTATGAATCGCTTTGCTAAACCTTTGTTTTTATGTTCACTTATTGCCACCAGCACAATTACATTAACCGCGTGTCAATCTGCCCCTGAAGTACAGCAATCAACAATGCGCACCTTAAATACTGAAGTATTTTATTTAGACCGCAGCATGTTGCCGCCTAATGCCGAGTTAACAGTAACGCTTGAAGACGTATCAAAAATGGACGTTGCCGCGACCGTGATCAGTAGTAAATTAACCACGCTCGATACTGCGCCACCTTATCGCGTTGCACTAACTTATGATGAAGCACTCATTAAAGACAACATGCGCTACAACGTGCGCGCACAGATCCGTAAAGACGGCAAGTTATTGTATACCACGACACAATCAAATAACCCGTTTGTAAATAACAGCGATCCGCTACGACTAAAAGTGACTAAAATCGCCCCAACAATCAAACCAGATGTGCCGCTGACAAATACTTATTGGAAAGCCACCATGTTACAAGATGCTCAAGTGAATACACCTGAAGGTGCACGAGAAGTCTTTGTGCAGTTAAAAGCCGATGGTAACGCGCGTGGATTTGCTGGCTGCAATAACTTTATGGGTGGCTATTTAGCAAAAGAGTTTGGCCTGCGCTTTAAAGGCATGGCCAGTACCATGATGATGTGCCAAGGTACGGCGAAAACCCTTGAAAGTGCAATGCATCAAGTATTGCAAGATACGTTTGAATACAAAATAAAGGGTGAGTCATTAACCTTATTTAACGAGAAAAAAGAAAAAATTGCTCAGTTTAGTGCCGTATATTTTAACTAACTAAACCTTGCTTAATGCATAAAAAAAGCCGCATTTTGCGGCTTTTTTTTATTCTTCAACGAGTTGTTCGCTACGGTAAAAACCACCGTCATCCGATAACAAGGCAACAAGTTCTGGTAAACATGCGTCCATGGTTTTTTTCAATGTCCATGGTGGGTTTATCACAATCATGCCTGAGGCCGTCATACCTAATTCATCACTATCTGCGCTCGTCGCAAGCTCAAATAACTGAATATTGCGAATACCCGATGCAATAAGCCCCTGCTCCATTTTTTCAATGCGCTCGCGTGTTACTACAGGATACCAAATCATAATCGTGCCACTGTTAAATCTCGCGTTGGCTTTTTTAACGGTTTTAACAACTTGCTCGTAATCCGACTTTATTTCGTAAGGAGGGTCTATTAATGCGCAACCACGTTTTGCTTGCGGTGGTAGTAAACCTAATAGTCCTGCAAATCCGTTTTCTTTACGAACATAGGTTTGCTTGCGACGCGTGCTAAGCTCAGCCATATTGTTTTTTAAGCTTTCGCTATCTTGCGGGTGCAATTCGAATAACCAGCGTTTGTCGCTATCACGTAACAAGCTGTCAGCAACAAGTGGCGAACCGGGATAGAACTCAAGTTCCCCTTTATTAAACTGTTTTACACGCTCAACATAATTTGCAATTGCTTGGTTGTCACCTTTGTATTGCCATAACTTAGCAATACCATCTAAATACTCTTGCGTTTTTTGGGCGTCTGCATTGGCTAAACGATAAATGCCAACACCTGAGTGGGTATCAATGTATTCAAGTGGCTTATCTTTTTGCGTAAGATAAGTAAGCGTTTCAATTAATACTAAATGTTTAATAACATCAGCAGGGTTACCTGCATGAAAAGAGTGACGATAGCTAAGCATATACAGCCCTAAACGTAAATTTGCTGCATTATAACTCTTTTACACATGTTTTACGGGTAGATTTTGCGCAGTTAAACGATTTTAGCTAAATTTCCTTGAACTTAGCCTTGCTATCGCCATCCAATACCCATATTTACATATTACTGTCACATTTATTCATTATTATTTAAGGCGTGCCATTATGAGCGACAATTTATACTCTACGCTACATTCGTTAGTTGACCAATTAATCTCCCAAAACCAAACCCTAAAAGAAGAAAAGCAAGCGCTTGAAGCTGCGTTAGCCAAAGCAAAAGACGAGCTTGAAACATCGCAGCTTGAATTAATGGAGCTTGAAGAATCAAGCAGCTCACAAGCAGCGTCTTTAAACGAACTTGTTACTAAGCTTTCGCAAGCGGCAAGTTAATTTATGGCGCAAGGTGATAATCAGGGCCTCGCAATAACCTTACTTGGCAAGCAACATATGATTGCTTGCCCAAAAGGCAAAGAAGATGAGCTGCTTGCTGCAGCCAACCGTTTAAACGATGAGTTAAACGAATTTAAACAGCGTGCACACACCAAAAGCGATGATAAAGTATTGCTGATGGTCGCTTTGAATCTTTGTCACCAATTACTCAGTGCTGACGCGCAACATACCAAGCAAATGAACCAACTGATTGTTAAGTTGTTGTCAGCAGTCGAATAATATATCTCAGATTGTTCTGGAAATTATTTTACTATTGCGATATTAATGTCACACCTTTAACCGCTAAAAACCGTTGGCCATGCAAAAATCTCAACTATTTGGCATCAAACTACTCGTTATTAGTTTAGTATTTTTTGTCATTTTAATTGTAGATGCAGTGGTTATTTGCCAGCTTTTAAATACGCAAAACTCGGTAACTGTGTTACAAGTTCAATTGTGGGGAAGCTGTTTGGTAGCAGGTGGTATTGTGAGTGGCATTTCGCTTTTACAGCTCAAAAAAATCAGCGCAATGCGTGCATCAAGCTATTTAATTATGGCCTTGATTTTTATAGCCTTACCCTTTATTTTTGCGACAAGCCCTTATTCTGTAACAAGTTTTTTTAACTTCTTTTAAATCTTACAGTTATCAATTTTTTGCTTTTTTGTCATTTCTGATACTTTTTTCTTGTCTACACTTAAACCAAGTTTTCCTGAAAAGGCATGCTGGTTATGTATCGCTCACCCGAGTTAAAAGGTCTATTGCTATCGCTGTTACTTGCATTAGTAGCACCAACTGTATCTGCCGTGAGCGACAAATCGAATATTTGGCAACTTATTGCTGAAAATAGACAGCTAGCAAACCTCTCACACCCACGAATAGACGATAAATTACACTGGTATTCGCAACAATCGTTTTATGCCAGCAATATTTCATTGCGTGCAAAGCCATACTTACCCTACATAGTTGCAGAGCTTAAAAAACGTAATATGCCGATAGAATTAGCCCTACTGCCCATTGTTGAAAGTGATTTTCGTATGACTAAATCACAAAAAGGCGCGGCGGGAATTTGGCAGCTTATGCCACTGATTGCACGGCATTATAATGTGCCAATTAACGGATATTACGATGGCCGCTTTGACTTAGCGCTTTCAACCCATGCTGCGCTAAGTTATTTGAACGAACTATACGTGACTTTTAACAAAAACTGGTTGTTAGCAATCGCGGCCTATAACTGCGGTGAGGGTAAAGTAAAAGAGGCGATACGTATAAATAAACATAACGCTAAACCAGTAGATTTTTGGCATTTGCCATTACCGCAAGAAACCAAAGATTATGTACCTAAATTATTAGCGGTTAATAAACTGATTGCGAACAATCCGTCGTTTTTTCCACCTGTGGAAAGCACATCCCCTACTCGTATCATCGATGTAGAGCAGCCCTTTTCCATTATTGTAATTGCAGAACTACTCCAAGTGCCAAGCGCGGAAATATTAAAACTAAATCGCGCCTATATCGCCGACAAAAGTGCACCAAATGGCCCCTTTCACTTACTGCTACCAAAAAAGCTCGGCATCACACTAGAACAAGTATTGTTGTTTAGCCGCTATGGTAAAGATAAAGGATACACAGTTAAAAAAGGGGACTCTTTATACCGCCTAGCAAACCTCACGAACACATCAATTTCAAAGTTAAAAGCGCTTAATCGTTTAACTACAGATGTATTGTATATCGGGCAGCGTTTAATCTTACCCGCCAGCAGTAAAAGCATGCCGAGTTTAGTGCGTGAATATGCCATTAGCCGCTACATCAAACGGGCAAAACCGGAAATCGAAAGATTAGAAGTATCTTACCAGGTTAAACCGAGCGATTCCCTTTGGCACATTGCCACTTTGTTTGATGTTACCATCAAGCAACTGCGCGATTGGAATGCATTGCCGCGAAAAGGCATTATAAAACCAGGGCAAGAATTAAAAATTGTTATTACGCAAGCTAAAGCGGCGCCGCAAAACATCCTTACATCTGGCGATATCACCGAGCAACTGCCCTACTTTTCAATTAGCCAAACTGCGACATTAAACAATTGATTTTCGCGTCTTAATCTGAATTCATATATACTGCGAAAAATTGTTAAATTTAGGATTATTATGCAAATCGCAAAAGACGCCGTTGTTGAATTTCATTACACCGTTTTTGAAGGTGACACTCAGTTAGAATCAAGCAAAGATGGCTCTCCACTAGCTTACCTTCATGGCCATGAAGGCATGTTACCAGGTTTAGAAAATGCGCTTGATGGCAAAGCAGCTGATGAGAAATTTAGCGTTGAGCTTGAAGCTAAAGACGCGTACGGCCCACGCCACGATAATGCAGTTCAGCGTATTCCTTTAAAGCACTTACAAGGTGCTAAAGTATGGAAGCCAGGCATGACTGCCGTTGTGCATACCGATCAAGGTCAACGCCAAGTGACAATCATTAAAGTTGGTCGCTTTAACGCTGATTGTGATTTAAACCACCCATTTGCCGGTAAAGATTTAACCTTTAATATCGAAGTTGTATCAGTACGCGAAGCAACAAGCGAAGAGTTATCGCACGGCCATGTGCATGGCGCTGGCGGTTGCGGCCACTAAATTATGAGTAAGGTAGCAGTAGTTACTGGCGGTAGTAAAGGCATTGGCCTTGCTACCGTTTCGCGATTAATTGACGATGGTTATACCGTATACAACCTGGATATTAGCCATTCAGAAGTCGGGCATTTTATCGACTGCGATGTGAGCAATGTTGATGCGGTTGCCAACGTGATTGCAAATTTAGGGCAACAACATCAATCAATTGATGTGGTTGTATCTAATGCAGGTCGCCACCTTTCAGCTAACATCGAAAACACATCTGAACAGATGCTAGACGAGCTATTTTCGTTGAATGTGAAAGGCGCGTTTAGCCTAATTAAGCATGCGCTACCTTTTATGAAACAAAACGGCGGCGCAATTGTGCTAGTAGCGTCTGATCAAGCGCTTATTGGTAAGCGAAACTCCTTCGCATATAACTTATCTAAAGCGGCACTTGCCTCAATGGCACGTACCACCGCGTTAGACTATGCCGAATATAACATTCGTGCCAACGCTGTTTGTCCAGGTACCATTGAAACACCGCTTTATCATGCAGCTATCGATAGTTACTGTGAAAAAAGCGGCGCTAACAAGGCCGAAGTACACGCTGAAGAAGAAGCACTACAACCGCTTAACCGTTTAGGTCAGGCGAATGAGGTAGCAGATTACATTGGCTTTTTGGTAAGTGATAAAGCGACATTTATCACCGGTAGCTTGCAGGTTATTGACGGTGGATACACAGCGCAATAACGCTATATTCGACCCTCACCTTCATCTTTTTGATTTAGATGAAGGTGATTATTTTTGGCTCAAAAATGCACTGCCCCCTTGGCCAAAAATTAGTTTAATTCAACGCAATTTCACACCAGCCGATTTAAAACTACCGGTACATTTTCAGCTTGACAGCTATGCGCATATTGAAGCGGGTTTTAATAATACTCACCCCGCGGCCGAAATCGCCTTTTTAGAACAAAAATACAAACGCGCGCATTGTGCGATAAGTTATGCGCAAATTGACCAAGACCCACATACTTTTAAAGAGCAAATTCAGGACTTTTCACGCTATGCTACTTTTGTTGGCATTCGAGATATTAGTGAAGGTGCGGATGCCGAGCGATTATTAAAGCCAGAAGTCGTAAGCAATTTTGCGCTGCTTGAAAGCCATCAGTTAATCTTTGAGGCGCAGTTTGAACTTCACCAACACCCTATCACAAAGCGCTTATGTGATTTAGCAAAAGCATGCCCCACTTTAAATATTGTGTTAAATCACGCAGGTCTGGTTACAGCTGAATCGTTTGATGATTGGCACACAGCAATCAAAAAACTGGCACGCTTTGATAATATCGCGATAAAGTATTCTGGGTTTGAAATGATAGACTTGCCATTAAACGATCCATTCAGAAAAACGGTGTTGACCACACTAGTTACACATTTTGGCGAAAACCGCGTTATGTTTGCCAGTAACTTTCCAATTTGTTTAATGACATCAAGTTATGCCTCGCTTTGGCAACAATATTACGACCTGTGCCCTGATACAGCACTGTGGCAAAAGCTCAGTTTTGCTAATGCGAAGCGAATTTATCAGATACAGAAATAGCGATAGCTCGCCAGCTCTCAGGTTAATTATTACGAGATATTTGCTAAAGCCTTATTAGCGTTATGCCACGCATATTCATGTAATTTCCAATGTTTTGGTGACCAGCCCTCTAAAAAGCGCACAAAGTCCGCCCACGCAACGCTATAAAGTGCTAACCAGCACGATAAAATTTGCGTACCGCCCGACTTAGCAAACACATCACAATACTTTAAAAACGCCGTTTGATAATAATTCAGTAACTCATGCTCAACAGCATATAATTGCTCACTGGTAAATGCACTACTGAGTAACAGCATTACGTCTTGTATACCAATGCCTTTACCAACATACTGAAAGTCATACCCTGCAACGGTATTTTGCGACATCATAAAGTTAGCAATTTTAGCATCGCCATGAATAAGTGTTTGATACGGACAGCTCCGCAATTGATGATCTAACTCTGGCGCTGCCGCTTTTAACGCTGTGTGCGACATTGCATTTAACTCATCCGGACGCGTCGCAAGATGCCAATAACCGCCTTGCTGCCATAGCTTGTTGTCACTGACATTAAGATTTTGCGCATGAAAACACGCCAACCAATCAAGAATTTCTTTAACCGCTGAGATATCATCTTCGGCTATGGCTTCAAACCCCGCAGATGCTAAATCACTAAGCAGTAAATACTGTGTATTATCAGCTTCCAGTAACCCTAAAAATTGTGGCGTAACAACATCTAGTTTGTTGCTGTAGTGGCGATAAAAATATTGTTCATTGCGATAAGAACTTAGCTTTCGAGCAGATGCAAAGTCACTATTCCAGCCCTTCGGGTGGTGTATTTCAGTTGGTTTGCAAATGGATTTTACTACCACTGATTCATCATTTTGTGCAAACGAAATACGATGCAGTGCACCAAAGCCACTCCAAACTGTTTTGAAGGTATCTACTTGGCGAATATTTGACTTGCCAAGAGTTTGGCATATTTGCAGTTGAATGGTGTCATTTAGCATAGTGGAACCGATATTATCAAATCGCGTACACGCTACCATATTGCAAAAAAAAGAGCAGCAAATGCCGCTCTTTTGTTCAACGAGTAACAATTAGAAATTTTGCTTAGTTGCTTTGTAGCGCAGTGTCACATTTGCATACGGTAAAATACCACGCAGACGGAAATACCACTTACCCTCTTCAGGTTTGTCTAGCGTACATGTTTCGTTGCTGCCCCATAAATATGGACGACAATCATATTTAAAGAAGTTAGGCTGTTTACCGTGGCGCACATATAAATCTGCTTCACCATCGCCTTCAATTGACACTTCTAACGTATCAAAACCCGCTGGCAGTTCAATAGTACGGTGATCCCACCAGAACCAACCAGATAGGTTTTCAAATGTACCTTCAATAACTGTTGGCGCTGGGCGTGTATCAAAGTCAATTACGATTGGGTCGTGATCAGATGCACGATAAGCGTGATCAGCATATAAACTTGCTAGGTGCTTATCTGATTTGTATTCCATGTTGTAGTCAAGTGAAACTGGCTCGTCAGCATTAATATGCCAATCTTGAATACCAACTACTTTGTCATACATGCTGCTTGATGCAAATGCGTGATCTAAACTACCAATGCGACCTTGATATACATACGAGTAATCACGTGTATGACCAAAGCGTTGCTTTTTAATGTTTACAAAACCATTGTTAACAAATGCATAGATTGGGTCCTCTTCACCATACGCGTTCATATCGCCAAGAATTACCATATCTTCATCAGCTACAGTAGTTGGGTTAGTCGCTAACCACTCATTCAGTTTATTAACTGCGTTAACGCGAGTTTGGTTCCAACAACCTTGACCATCTTTTTGGTCTGCATCTAAACCTTCCGCTTTACTACAGCTACCCTTTGAACGTAAGTGAGTAACCACTACAGAGAAGTTCTCTTTGGTTAGCTTATCAGTAAAGGTTTGCATTACTGGTGGACGGTTTCCGTAATCAAACGGAACTGCTTCAGTGAACGCAGCTGTGCCTATTTCTGCCACTTTATTACTACGATAAATAATCGCCGACATAATTGCGTCGCCACCGACCTGTTCCGTGTTTAAATTAACAAAAGCATAGGTATCATTTGCTTGAGCGGCATTTAAAGACGCAACTAAATCAGCAATTGCACTTAAATCAGAAAAACCATCGTTTTCCATTTCAAGTAAACCAATCACATCTGCATTTAGTGCTAAGATTGCGCTCACTGTTTTTGCTTTTTGACGTTCAAATTCTTCTGCAGTGTCTGCACCACGAGGCGTTGGGAAACCACCGCCTTGGCCGTCACCATTGAAGTAATTAAGTACGTTAAAGCTCGCAATTCGTAAATTACTGTTTTCAACAGCGTCTGGCGCTTCGCTACGCTCATTTTCAGGGATAAAGTTTGGTGTTGTTGTTGGGTGAATACGGTACTGGCTATAGCCATAGCCAAGCACACCAGTAAGGCCATTTACTTTATCGCCTAAACGCAATGTATTGTATGCATCAAGTTCTGGCGTTGGGTATGGGATCACCTCAGGGTTTTGCGCGCTTGAACCATCATCTAATGTAATAGATTTAAGCTTGTTTTCAGCCTCTACTGCATTTGCAGCATCACCAGGCAGTGCAACTTGTGTGCTTTGAAATAAACGTTCTGTGCCAAGTTTTAACTCGCCATAGCGTGAAAGACCATAAGTGTCATTTACAACTAGTTCATTAGATACACTTACAAGCATACCTTCATACGCTTCTAAGCCACCTTCAGCTGGTAGTGTTATTTCTGTGGCGCTGTAACTTTCTGTACCACACACTTTAAGATCACCAACATAAGCAAGTTGAGTTTGCCCATATTTTTCTTCTACTTTTGCACGTAGTTTTACAACATCACCTTGTGCTACTTCAGTTTTGTTGTAATAAACAAAAATACCTTCTGATGTGGTTAAGTCACTATCTTGGTCAAATGACTCTTCTTGTAAGAAAAAGCCTTTTAACTGATCGTCACCTTGCAGGCTTACAGTAACAACTGCTTGCACTTCAACTGTTTCGCCTACAAGCGAGCTCGCATCACCATTCCCTTGAATAGAACTAATAAGAGTTGCATCACCACCGCATTCAACTGGGTCCGGCTCTTCTGTTTGCTGGTTGTGGCTACCCACATTTGAAAAATCATCTTTTGGCAATGCCATCCATTCAAGTTCGCCATCAAACGCTGCAAATGCATCTGTACGGCCAGATTTCACAGATTCTAATCTAACTAACGAACGGTCTTGAGTGCGTACATCGCCGCTTACCCAAGCTGAGCCTGGATCGACACCAATTTGGCCTAAGCTATCAACCACAGTGTCGCTGTTAGTTAATGTAACCGCGTCATCACCGTTAAACCAACTGCCATCAGTATCAAGCTGCGCTTTTGCTTTTAACGCTTCCGCTGCACGTGAGTGTGCAACAACATAAGTAGTGTTAGGTGCAAGCTCACCAGCAAGCGTAATCGTACGGCCAATTTCCGTCTTACCATTGAAATAAAAATTTAGTGCGTAAGTTGATAAATCAACTGCGGTATCGCCTGCATTATAAACTTCAACCGCTTTATTGTAGCTACCGCCTTCAACGTATTCCGAAATGATCACATTCGCATTGGCACTGGCTGTTGCCAAGGCAATTGCGCTTGCCAAAAGTGTTTTCTTTAACATTAGTATTGTTCCCGATTTTGTTTTACCCGACTAAGGAACATCGTATGCTAGGCATATAAAGTGACAAATCAATTACAAAATAGTGTTTATTTACAGTGATTTACGATTAATTTAACATTTTTGAAACATTTGAAAAGGAAAGGACGAATGTCCGGTGTTTTAGCTATTTTTAGGAATAAGAAAAGAATATCAATTCCCAAATGGAATTAGTGTTACTTATTTTTAATTCCATTCGGACATATGACCTTGCTGCTACCAATGAAAAATTCACGGCGACACTATTAGCCGTTTTATTGTATTTAGTTCGCAAGAGATTAATAACAAGAAGCAGACTTTGCACCGCACCTTTTGTATAAACAAGCTAAATAAACCAAAAACGCCTTTTACCTTTTCGCAAAATAAAATCACATATCGTTGTGACCTAAACCACTAAAGCCCGCTATGTAAAACCAAACTCACTAGCGTGACTCATTTTCTTAAGAGCTTGATAGCACACGCTCTAAAAAAGCCTTTCGGTAAACTGCAGGCATAAAAAAACGCCTGAGCATAAACTCAAGCGTTTTCTTTGAATTAAAACGGGTAAAATTGGATGAAAATGCTCTCTGTCAACCACCTGCTTATGACGGTATTAGTTTACTTTTTAAAAGCTAATAAACAAACTTACCTCTTCAGATTTTAAAATATTCTACTTCTCGAAAAATCTAATTGTTAAAAAATCAATTTATCATCAGGCTTTCTTCTAACTCTTTTTTGGATATCTCATTAAAGTTGATTCGTTTGTGCTCTAACCCCGCCTTTTTGAATTTGTAGCGAAAGTAACTAGATGTATGATCTTCATGGGTTGAAATAAATATCTGACGGTCATTAAATTGATGTCTAAGCAAGTCTATGAAGCCTGCAACATTGATTTCATCCATTGTCTGTACAGGATCATCGATTAGTAACAGTTTGTTCTTAGCGTATTTATGGTTTAAGGCCATCGTAAATGCTATCACTAGAGAAGATAATTGACCTGAACTCATCGAAAAAATTACATCGTGAGTAGATTCAGGTGTATCTTTAAATGTCACAGACTTACCGTCAGTTTCAATAAAAATCCCTAAACCATTATGGAAGTTTTGCAATAAGCGGCCAGAATAGATATGAAATAAGATTTCAATCGATTTACTAATTGAACTAATATATTGATTTACGTTTTCATTGTATAAATCTAGTAGCTTTTTAAGCCAGTTCGATAGTTGTTTTGCATTATCATATTTCGACTTTTCTTTTTCAAAATTTTTCTTTTTAAGTTGAACATCTTTAATTTGAGCTTCTGCGTATTTATATTTTAAAAATACAATCTTATCCTTAATACTATTGACTTCTACCTTTGCTAATTCGCTTAAACTGCTTTTAAATATAACGTTAAATAAGTCTTCAAGCTCTGGCGTTATTGATTCGTTGTCAAATGGTTTAAATTTACTTTCAATTTCTTTATTAAGCTCATCTATTTTTAAAGGTTCTTCCATGCTGAAGGTCTTTGCATAGTAATCAGTCAGATCGATATTAGATTCACTGTATTCTTTCTTAAGACTATTGAGCCTATCAATATGAGCACCTGTTAATTGAGAAATGCCCTTTTTAAAATCAATTGATAGAGCCTCATTTTCAATTATCTCACTACACTTGCTCTTCAGTTTGCTCAAGAATAATTGATCGAAAGTCTTAAGTGCTAACTGAATCGATTGACCGTTACTATCTAATAGTGACTCAAGTAGTTTCTTTTGATTTTCAAAGTGCTCATACAGTGTTTTTTTGTCTTCCCAATCGAAACCACAAGTTGGGCAAATACCGCTAACAGATTCTTTTTCATTGTTTAAGTGATTTTCATAATCTTCTAAAAACTGATTTCTACTTGATATTACTTTGTTGAGATTCGCACTCAATTTTCCAGAAGTCCCTATTTGCTCCCTTATATCCTTGGCTTTAGCCTTAATTTCTTTGAAGTCAAAGGCTTGAGACAGGTAAACTTCAAGAGGTTCACTAGGGATTTTATTGTTTTCAATTACAAAATGTACACCTTTATTTATGCTTTCCAGATATAATTTGGCATCTTCATATAAGTCTATTTGGCTCTTATATTCAGAAATGTTTTCTAAATTTTTTCCGTATCGCAAAAGAATTTGAGCGACTTTATCTTTGTAAAAGAGTTTTTGTTTAATTTTATTATTGTATTCACGCGAAGATAATTGCTGTTGAATACCTTTTAACTGAATAAGTTTATTCAAGTCACCTTCGTCGCCGAGCCAGTCAGTATAACTTCCAGGACTAAAAACAATGTCACTTTTATCCCAAATCTGCTCCGAACATTCTATCAATCTGACATAAGGTGTTTTTACAATGTCTTTCGAAGTTAACTCTTTTTCTAAGGCAACAATTTCTTTCCTTAGCGACTCTAAAGCTTCTTTCTTTTTAGGGGTTTGTAATGGTTGAATTATGCTCCGAATAGCTTCGATTTTGTATATTTTCTCTCTATACTCAGAAACATCGAATAAATGGTCAATTTTTTCTTGTTTATCGGTAGATTTAGTTTTTAAAAGTGCTGTATTTTCCTCTTGTTCAATGTAATGAAATAGGCTGTAGTTCCGCTTATAGCTATCGCCAAGCAATCTGGTTAAGACTTTTGACTCGTCCCTTATAAGTATTTCTTCATCATTTTTAAAAACCCTAAACTCGAAGATAGCGTCTTCCATGCTTTTTAAGCGCATAAGAGTTGAACAATTTGCCGTTCGTTCTAACGTAACAACATCTCCAGAGTCTATCTCAACTGTAATTTTAACTGACAATACCTCTTGAGGCTCAGCACGGTTATACATAAGCGGGAATTTTTTTTCTTTTCTCCTACCGTGGACCGTTTTATCTTCTATATCGATGTACCGTTGAACCTTACCAAGAAATGCTAACTCTAAAGCGTCATAAAATGAGGTTTTCCCAAAACCATTTGGGCCATCTAGAAGAGATAGATTTTTAGAGTTTATATCTAAAGAGAAGTTTTTAAATATTTTAAAGTTTTTTACTTCTATCTTTTTTAACTCAAACATTACTTTGTCCTTCCATTGACTTCTCAATATAGCGAACTAAATCTTCTGGCTCCATCTGTAGCTTTTCTTGACTCATTTGATCAATTAATTCGTCTAACAAGGATAACTTTTGAAGTTTTGAAATTTTTTCTTTGTGTGTTTCATACAACTCAGAAAGATCGCCAGCAGTTCCTTTTACAACAGGCATAAATGTTAACTTTATCACTAGCCGATATAATAACGATTGCCATAATCCTTGATTTAATTTGTACTCAGCGAAAACACTAGAATCAATCAAATCTTTAGTTAGAACCTGGTCTAAATCACTGGCTTTCAGATACTCGTTAAAAGATTCAAACTCCTCGTTTGTATAATAAAAAACATGCTTTTTAAAAAAATATAAATCCTCTTCAAGATGGTGTAGTCTAGTTGTAATATTTGGGTTAATGGTGCCTACTTCCCATAAACAAAGCAGGTTAATATTCTTATCCAAACTAGCGTCATTACATATAGCTTTACATTTACTTAATAGATCAGATTGGCTTTCGTAGTTAAAATCTTCTGGAGCCCCTTGCACCAACAACCAGTAATCTTCCATTTTTGTCGATTTATATAAATTAATTGAATCACTGCCAATAGGCTGATAATCATAGAACTCAAAAATTTCTCTAATAATATTAATCATTTAATTCTTCCATAGCGTCATCCAGCGATATCAAAGACACTTTCTTTACTTCGTTAATTTTGTTGTGCCTATGGGGGTCTTGCTCATCGTTTTCCTGAAACGAGCCTATTGCCGATGAGACAAAAATAGACTCATTTGTTATTCCTTGATTAACAAGCTTTCCAGCTTCGTATAATACGTCTATTTCACTACTTAAAGACGTTTGGACAATCTTTTGGCACAACATTCGCTCATTTCTTTTGTGTGTATCTATTGCTGTTGGATAGTATAAAATGCTGTCCTTGTTCCAATAAAAGATCGGTAATGACAAGCTTTGGCTATTGATTTGTGATTCAATTAAATTTTTAAAAACTTGTAATAATCCATTTTTAAAATCTTCTCTATCAAATGTACTATCTATTAAATCAGGGATGGTATTAAAAGATGCTTCGCGATGAGGCATGATAGACTGTACAAACTTTTTTAACTCACTAACATCTAGGGTGTTTATGATTGCGAGATAACCATTTAATATATCGAGCTTTTCATCATCTTCTGTAAACTCTCCCAGCTCCACTTGCTCCAAGCAAAATTCATGAAAATACTCTCCCGCTTTTTTGATCAAAATACCATGAAAATAGTCTTCACTATCCACGTTATTAAAATCAGTCACGGTGATTGCTTCAAAAAAGATATTTAAGGGAATACTAGACAGTTGAGCTATATGCCTATCCGTTACACCAGGCTTATTACATTCAATTATTTTATGATGCACACAAATAATGTGTTTGATTACAAGGTCTTCTAGGTGTTGCCTTGTTTTATTAAGATATTCTTCATCAGTGTGTTTAAAATCTGGTTGGCCTAGAGCTTGATAGGTTCTTTTTAATTGTTCATTGTTCCAATTATCAACGCAATCTAATTGACATGAGCTATGGTTAGCTCCCTGTTCATCTCTGTAGCTATAAAACTGAACAGGATTAAAAGTGGCGGCGAAATTATCAGGAATATCTTCAATGTTTACTGCAACATGAAAATAGACTCCAATTCCAGGGTGATTTGAAGAATCTGTTTGCTGTTTCACAACAGCAGCACGGTAGGCTGCGAACCTTTGATCTTTTTTTGCTTTAACTTGATGCATTGAACGGTAACTACCATCTGCATTTTTTATAGCAAAATCATCTAGGCTTTCAATTTCAAGGCTAAACTCCCTTGCTTGTGTACCTAAATTCTCAAAGAGCTTTAAGCAGTGCATTAAAGCAATCTTTCCTTGATAAATGTAGCCACTACAGGACGATATAGCTGTATGTGGTGGGACTGTTACGGCCATTTAATCTCCTTATTTTAATTTCCCTTAGATTTAATCATCTTGAGCTTAACTGTACTACGATTCAACTTAGTACAACCAGTCCTAAATCAAATTTTATCGTCTTTTTTGTAAATTACTTCAATTAGTTACGGTGATCTGCTTTAATCAAATAGGGGATTTCGATAATGAAATATAATTCAATTAGTTAAGTGTTAAGTGACAAAACGAACAAAAATTACATGTAGAGTTTAAACAATAAATCGCAATATGAGTAACTGAACAAGATAACTCAGTAATACAGGACACAACATCTTTGGGTATTACAGCCAATTTACTTTATAACTAGAAAGCCAAAGTTGAAGCTCAGAAGGTTGGATCTAATTTAAAGACAAATGTGCGAGCAGTTCGGTGAAGGCTTTGTAAGGAAAATAAAGCGCTAAGATGGAGAGTGCTTATAAACTGCAGGCATAAAAAAACGCCTGAGTATAAACTCAAGCGTTTTCTTTAAATCTAGAATGGCGGAGAGGGAGGGATTCGAACCCTCGATAGGGGTTAACCTATACACGAGTTCCAGTCGTGCGCCTTCAGCCACTCAGCCACCTCTCCGCATTACACTGCCTTGCAATGTGTGGCGTATCTTATGCAAAGCCTTGATTGTAAGCAAGTACTTTTTAGAACACTGATTATGAGCGGCTAAAATTACAACACATTAAGTATTGTTTGTCGTTGTCAACTTTAACGATGCCGAAAAATCTAGCATGCGATTAAGCGAACGTAACGCCCCCTCACGAAGCTCCATATCAACAAACACTTCTTTACCGCTTGCATCAAGTAATGCTTCTTCAATCGCTTTTAGGCCATTCATCGCCATCCAAGGACAGTGTGCACAGCTACGACATGTTGCACCTTCACCTTGAGTTG
Organism: Pseudoalteromonas sp. NS-SX12; assembly: GCF_057367955.1. Classification (NCBI taxonomy): domain Bacteria; kingdom Pseudomonadati; phylum Pseudomonadota; class Gammaproteobacteria; order Alteromonadales; family Pseudoalteromonadaceae; genus Pseudoalteromonas; species Pseudoalteromonas sp. NS-SX12. Next base: position 2,841,194 of record NZ_CM170634.1, read on the forward strand.
GTGCTTCAAAAAATTCTTTTTCAGGGCACAGTTGCTGCATTTTATAAAAAATGCCGCGATCCGTTGCCACGATGAACTTCTGGTTGTCCATCTCTTGTGCTGCTTTAATTAACTGGCTCGTTGACCCTACCGCATCAGCTAAATCAACAATTTCAGCAGGTGACTCTGGGTGCACTAATACCGCTGCATCAGGGTGCAGGGCTTTCATATCTTTTAGCGCTTTTGTTTTGAATTCATCGTGAACGATACATGCGCCATTCCACATGATCATATCTGCGCCAGTTTGCTTTTGAATATACGAGCCTAAGTGTTTATCAGGGCCCCAAATAATCTTGTCGCCTTGCTCGTCAAGGTGTTCAACAATTTCAAGTGCACAGCTTGAGGTAACAATCCAATCTGCACGAGCTTTAACTGCCGTTGAAGTATTTGCATACACCACCACTTTGCGATCTGGGTGCTGATCGCAAAACGCTGAGAACTCATCAATTGGACAACCAACATCCAGTGAACACGTTGCTTCTAGCGTTGGCATCACAACTGTTTTTTCTGGCGTTAAGATTTTGGCTGTCTCGCCCATAAAGCGCACACCTGCAACCACAATAGTTTTTGCTGGGTGTTTACTACCAAAACGCGCCATTTCTAACGAGTCTGCTACACAACCACCGGTTTCTTCAGCCAGGGCTTGAATTTCAGGATCGGTGTAATAGTGTGCCACTAATACCGCATCTTTCTCTTTTAGAAGTGATTTAATACGTTCTTTATACGCCTGCTTTTCATCGTTTGATAAAGGGGCTGGCTTGGGAGGAAAAATATAATCCTCAGGCATAATTTGTTCAGCTAAGCTCATATTCTCGACCGTAAACTGCTACAGGAAATTGGCGCGAATTATACTGAAAATGGCAACTGAATGACAGTTTTGTGATTGATAAAATAACGCGATGGATATAATTAAGAAATATAAATAAGATATGAATGGTGGGTCATGATGGACTCGAACCATCGACCAATGGATTAAAAGTCCACTGCTCTACCAACTGAGCTAATGACCCGCTCATAGAATGCGTATTGCATATAGAAAGGTCTTTGAATGGTGGGTCATGATGGACTCGAACCATCGACCAATGGATTAAAAGTCCACTGCTCTACCAACTGAGCTAATGACCCGCTCAAAGAGAAGGCTTAGAAAATGGTGGGTCATGATGGACTCGAACCATCGACCAATGGATTAAAAGTCCACTGCTCTACCAACTGAGCTAATGACCCGCTCTAAGCAAGTGCATTTCGAATGGTGGGTCATGATGGACTCGAACCATCGACCAATGGATTAAAAGTCCACTGCTCTACCAACTGAGCTAATGACCCGCTCAATTCCCGTGAGGGAAATACTCGAAGTGCAAAAATCTGAATGGTGGGTCATGATGGACTCGAACCATCGACCAATGGATTAAAAGTCCACTGCTCTACCAACTGAGCTAATGACCCAATCAGATTTTTTGCGCAGCGTTTTTGTCTTTCGTAACAAGCGGCTGCGGGCGCTTATAATACTTATTTAAAAAATGAGTGCAACCTAAAATTACGGTTTTTTTAAGTTTTATGACTCAGTTGGCTAATTTTATACCAACAAATTAAGATTAGCCTAAAAAGTGATAATGTTTTCACTTTTCGTTTACAAATAAGTGGTGTTGCGAGTCTTAATTAAGACTCGCTAATTTTTCAACAGCCAGCTTCGCAGGGGTTGAATCAGGGTATTGTGCCACTAAATCATTTAAGATTTTTTTCGCACGTACCGTTTCACCTTCTTTTAAATAGGTGTTTGCAAGTTTAAGCATGGCATCTGAACGCTTATTTGAGTCAGGGAAACCATTCACTAAACTTTCAAAGTGCGTCAGTGCACCTTTGCTGTCATTTTTAATTGTCAGTAACTGACCTAACCAATAATGTGCATTAGGCACATAAACTGAATCAGGATAGTTTGTTAAAAATGCTTTGAACTCAGGGATCGCATCATCATAGCGTTTATCTTGCATAATGAGTTGTACAGCGCGATCGTAAGCATCATTCTCAGACAAGTTACTGCTCATTGTGCCAGAGCTAACATCTGAAGTAGTGTCTGCTACTTGTGTCGGTGCGCTATAACTCGATACACGCGTTTCAATTTCTTGGTACAGCTCACGCTGACGTTGCAACACTTTTTCCAATTGGTAGCCTTGCTCTTCGGTAACACCGCGTAGCTGGCTTACTTCATCTTGTAATGATTCCAATTGCTGCTGCAATTGAAGAAATTGTACGTTTCGATTTGCAACCATGCGCTCTAAAGTTTGTAAACGCGTTTCAAGTGCTGTCGATGACATGCTTGAACTTGCGCCTACCTCAGAAACAGGAGCGGGAGCAGCCAGTAACTGACTGCTCCCGCTAAGAAACATGGTTGCCAAAATAACTTTCGGCTTAATCATATTATCTTCTATATTAGTATACTAAAACTGCGCGACGGTTTTTCGCGAAAGCATCTTCAGTACGTGTTTTAACCATTGGCTTTTCTTCACCGTAGCTAACTACTGAGATTTGGCTTTCCGCAACACCTAGGCTTTGTAGGTATTTAGATACAGCTTCACCACGACGCTCACCTAGTGCGATGTTGTACTCAGGAGTACCGCGCTCATCAGCGTGACCTTCTACAAGTACTTTAACACTTGGGTTCTTAACTAAGAAATCAGCGTGTGCTTGAAGTAACTCAACGTAATCACTGCGAACTGTTGATTTATCAAAACCAAAGTAGATGATTTGCTCTTGACGAAGCGCTTCGTATTTTTCTGCAAGAATTTCTTCTGGCGTCTTTTCTTTAGCAACAGTTTCAACTTGTACTGTTTCTTCTTGACCTTGATTACTTTGATTCGCAGATGTATCTTCTTCAACAGTTGAAGATGAGCTACAAGCAGCTAACGTCATTACAGGCACTGCAATGAGTAGGCTTTTTAGTAGTTTGTTAAGTTGCATTGAGTTGATTCCTTTTTTAAAAGTCTAACCTGTAATCTTTACAAAAATGGCGACCACGCGGGTGCCTTAACTTCACCTTCCGCTACCGGTAGGCGAGCTTTAAACCGTCCATCCATTGATACCAATGCAAGGACCTGTTTATTATTATGTAACGTACTATAGATAATCATTGAGCCATTTGGCGCAATGCTTGGTGACTCATCTAAGCGAGTACGTGTTAACACACTGAAGTCACCTGATTTTAATTCTTTTTTAGCAATATGGTATCGACCTAAGGTACGATTTACCATCACCAAGCTATTACCATCAGGCGTGATTGAACCCGCTAAATTCATATCACCGTCAAAAGTAAGTCTTCTTTTCTTACCAGTTGCTAAATTTACGCTATAAATCTGAGCATTACCAGCCCTTTCCGACGTAAATATGATTTCTTTACCGTTTGGATGCCAGCTTGGCTCAGTGTCGATACTTCTGTGTCTTGTAATGCGGCGTGCTTTCTTACTTTTCAAGTCCATAACGTAGATTTCAGTCGCACCGTTTTTGTCTTTAGACAGCACCATTGCTAGCTTATTACCGTCAGGCGAAAATCGTGGTGCACCATTGATGCCTTTGAAGGTTGTTAAGCGCTCGCGTTTACCGGTGTAAATATCTTGAATATAGATCTGACTCTGGCGATTTTCGAATGTTACGTACGCCAGCTTTGTGCCATCTGGTGACCACGTTGGCGACATTAGCGGCTCTTTCGAACGTAATAGCGTTTGCTCGTTGTAACCGTCATAATCTGCAATCACTAATTGATATGGACGATCTTCGTTTTCACGTACAATTACATACGCAATTTTAGTTAAAAACGCACCGCGTTCACCGGTAAGTGCTTCGTACACCACGTCGCTAATACGGTGACCGTAACGGCGGAAACTATCGCTGCCAATTACGGTTTGACGCGCATCTAAAATATGGTCTTCCGAATTAACTAAGCGGCCTTTACTTAAAATCTTTGTATCGCCACCTGTAATTTGGCCGCGAATAACATCAATTAGTTGATAGCTCACTAAGTAACGGTCGCCCATTTGCTCGGTAATGCTACCAACTAAAATGGCTTCAACACCTTCAGAAACCCACGCACTGTAATCTACTTCTAAATCCGTTGTTGGCTGCTGAGGCATATTAGCCGGCGCCACTGGATTAAAACGACCACTGCGACGTAAGTCGGCAGCAATCACGTCTGTAATATTGCTTGGCGCGATACCATTTCCGCTATATTTAAATGGCACGATACCAATCGGGCGTGCTGAATCGACACCTTCGGTAATTACAATTTCAAGAGCGGCGTTCGCTGCTGTACTCACTAATAGCACAACCAACAAAGCCCATTTTTGTAATGCGCTAATCATGTTATCCCTTAAATATCTGGTTTAATGGTTAAGTTAATATTTTTAAGTTTTTCAAAAACCGCTTTGTCTTTTGACACTGGTAATGTATCAGCTCTGCGTACCGCACGAATACTGGCTTCACACACTTGTTTATCGCCACTTAGTGCTTCAACCTGTGTTACTAAACCGTTAAACGCAAGGCGCAAGTTAAGACGGCATTGCTTGCCTTTCATGCTGTCTTCCAACAATAAGTTTTGCTGGATTTTGGCGATAATAAGCGCGGTGTATTTTTCTACTTCAGAAAGTACTTGTGCTTGCTTAGCACGACTGCGCGCTGCAGCTTCCGCGGCAAGTTGCTCTTGCATCATTTTTTCAGCGAGTGCTTTTTGACGCGCAGCTTCGGCATCGGCCTTACGTTTGGCCTCCGCTTTTTTCAGCCTTTCCTCTTCTGCTTTGCGTTTTTTCGCAAGCGCTTCGGCTTTTTTCTTCGCTTCTGCCGCTTTTTTCTGTTCAGCTTGCTGCTTTTTCTTCGCTTCTCGCGCTGCAGCTTCCGCTTTTTTCTTTTCTCTTTCTTTACGCACGCGCTCTTTTTCAAGCTTGGCGATACGTCTTGCCTCTTCTTCACGCTTCTTTTTAGCGTTTGCAGCACGACGTTCTAAGTCACGAATGCGTTTTGCCTCAGCGGCTTTTTTATCTGCTTCTTGCTTTTTGAGTTCGTTAATGCGTTTTTCTACGGCTTTATTATCAACCGACACGGCCTCAACGGCTTTTTGCTCTGGCTTAACGGGAGCATTTAAAGTGACTTCCATTACTTGTGGTGTTGATGGCTTTAACCAGTTGCCAATAACAAGCGCGACAATAATGCCAATATGCAAAGCTGATGATTTTACCAGAGCAGATTTAAAGTCGTTTTTCATAATTACTGCTCAAAAGACTCCGTCATTAATCCCACCGACGGTACGCCTGCTTTTTTTAGAAAATCCATTAGCAGTAACACTTCTTGGTAAGTTACCTTGCCATCGCCTTTTAACATTACTGGGGTTTTGGGGTCTTTATCCAACGCCAATTTAACTTGAGCAGCAATATCAACTGCTTCCATTGGCGCTTCAGGATCAATACCAATACTGGCATAGTAATTACCATCAGCATCGATTGATACCACAATTGGTGGTGTTTCCGTTGCTTCAACAAGCTCCGATTGTTCCATCTGTGGTAAATCAACCTTAACACCGTGGGTGATTACGGCCGCTGTCGCCATAAAAATAATAAGCAAAACCAACATAACGTCTATATAAGGTACTACGTTGATTTCGGCGACCGGACGACGTTTTTTACGTTGGTACATTAGTTTGCTTCCACTTTTGCCACAGCTTGGCGATGAAGAATATTAGAAAACTCTTCCATAAAGTTGCCGTAAGATGATTCTACTTTTTCAACCGTATGAGAAAAACGGTTAAACGCGATAACAGCAGGAATTGCAGCAAATAAACCCATTGCAGTTGCAATCAACGCTTCTGCGATACCAGGCGCTACCATTTGTAAAGTTGCCTGTTTTACTGAGCCAAGTGCGATAAATGCGGTCATAATCCCCCAAACCGTTCCAAACAGACCAATGTATGGGCTAATTGAACCAACCGTTGCAAGGAATGATAGGCTTGATTCTAATTTTTCCACTTCACGAGAAAGCGTTACGCGCATTGCGCGGTGCGTGCCATCTAAAATAGAACCTGGTGATGCATGATTGTTTTTTGCAAGGCGTGCGTATTCTTTAAAACCAGAAGTGAACATTGCCTCTAGGCCATCAAGTTCATTACGGGCAGACAATTCCGCATACAATTTACTTAAATCGACACCCGACCAAAATTTGTCTTCAAACTTTTTAGCATTCGTTTTTGCCGCTGTTAGCGCTTTTCGACGTTGAATGATCATAGCCCAAGAAAAAATAGACATTAATACCAAAGTCAACATCACAAGTTGCACCAAAAAGCTCGCTTTAAATATTAAGTCAATAATTGAAATTTCGGTGGCCACTGCTCACTCCTGAAATGATTGATAGTCAAGGGTTAGTTCGTTTAGTGCTTGGAAAGTTCCCTTGTTAGTATGAGATTTAGTTTAACCATACTAATACCTGCATACAATGGCTAGACACTAAGAATCGCATCAACTGAACAAAAAAAACACACAAATTAACTTTATGATACTAAATGATGATTTTATAACGCACTAAACATTCAAAAACATAACGTTTATTCACTAAATATGAATAAATACTCAAAACTTTAAATGTAAGAATCACCAAAACAATAAAACTTATAGAACAAATTTTACGCTTTAATAAATTTTCCTTTAAATACAACGGTGTAATTATTAACAATTAATTAACTGATGGTTATATGCACAAACAAAAACACCATCGCATTAGTTTTTTTTATATCAAAAAATAATTTTTCTAGTTTGATGAAAACCACACTAATCCGTAATATAGCACCTGTAAACACGAGGACATGCACACACTGTGCTAACCCTAGTTTCATATACACAGTGATTACTGATTTGTCATTGTGTAGCATTTTTTTAAATGCGTTCCCTGGATTACTTCCTTCAACTTGTTGTTTGCCCGCTCCCTAGCGGGCTTTTTTTTGCCTAAAATTTAGAACAACCCCACTAACTCCACTATAAATACGCTCAGATATAGATAACGAATCGACTTCTAACCCACATTTTTGCTAACTGCTATCGTTAATTGATTGGCAATAGACCGCCTTTACATAAAAGACTCTTTTACAAGTGTTACCTGTTGCAAAGCAAAAGTTACATAACGAAAAAGGCCGCTAAGCGACCTTTTTCAATAACTAATCCAAACTAACGTTCCTTGTATTACGCGTCTTTTATTGGAAAGCCAAAATGTTTATAGGCAAACTCTTGGGCAATACGCCCTCTTGGCGTACGCTGAATAAATCCTTGCTGTATCAAATATGGCTCAATCACATCTTCGATTGTTTCGCGCTCTTCTCCTATTGCCGCAGCAATATTATCAAGACCAACAGGGCCACCCATAAACTTCTCAATAAGGCACAGTAAATATTTGCGGTCCATATAATCAAAGCCGCTTTTATCAACATCTACCATATCAAGTGCGCTGCCAGCAACTTCAGCTGTTACCACACCATCGGCTTTAACTTCTGCATAATCCCGAACACGGCGTAATAATCGGTTGGCAATACGCGGGGTACCACGGGCACGGCGTGCCACTTCAACCGCCCCTTCGTCCTCCATTTCAAGGGATAAGAAATCCGCAGAACGACTAACAATGTGTGATAAATCTTCAACTGAATAAAACTCTAAACGCTGAACAATACCAAAACGATCTCTAAGTGGCGAAGTAAGGGAACCTGCACGGGTTGTTGCACCCACTAATGTAAACGGCGGCAAATCTAATTTAATAGAACGTGCAGCCGGTCCTTCACCTATCATAATATCGAGTTGATAGTCTTCCATTGCTGGGTAAAGAATTTCTTCAACATGTGGGCTTAAACGGTGAATTTCATCAATGAAAAGCACATCGTTTTCTTCTAAGTTGGTTAGCATAGCCGCAAGATCGCCGGCTTTTTCAAGTACCGGGCCTGATGTTGTTTTAATATTCACATTCAGCTCGTTAGCAACAATATTCGCTAACGTAGTTTTACCTAAACCCGGCGGGCCAAAAATAAGCAAATGGTCAAGTGCTTCTTCACGAGAGCGCGCCGCTTCAATAAAAATTTCCATCTGCTCTTTTACATGGGGTTGACCACGGTAATCAGACAACAGCTTTGGACGTATCGCTCTATCGATAACGTCCTCATTTCCTTTTTTCTCGGGCTCTATTAATCTATCTGCTTCAATCATCTTACATCATTGCCTTTAACGCTTCTTTAATTAGCGCTTCGCTTGATAAGCCACTGCCTTTAATTGCTTTAACCGCTTTTTCTGCTTGATTTGCTTTATAACCGAGCGCCATTAACGCTGCTATTGCATCATCTTGTGCACACCCTTTAACGGTTGGATCTTCCTGCATTTCCAATATTGCACCATCGGTATAAGGAGTAAAGAGGTCCATACCCCAATCTTTCAGCCTGTCTTTCATTTCAAGCACTAAACGCTCAGCTGTCTTTTTACCTACACCAGGCAATTTAACAAGACTAGTTGCATCTTCATTATGTACACAGGCAACAAATTGCTCGGCAGACATACCTGATAAAATTGCCAAACCTAACTTAGGTCCTACACCATTGGCTTTTAATAATTCACGAAATAGTGCGCGTTCAGTTTTATTATTAAAACCAAACAATAACTGTGCATCTTCTCTTACCACAAAATGGGTGTAAACAACCGCTTCTTCACCTTCTTTAGGCAAGTTGTAAAAGCAGGTCATTGGCATATTCACTTCATAGCCAACACCACTCACTTCAATTAAGATTTCCGGTGGCTGTTTTTCTACTAATGTTCCGCGTAATCGCCCTATCATCGTCTTAATCGTCCTCTTACTGTTTTACTCGCTTGCCCTGAAAGCTTGATTAAATGTTGTTGTGAATGGCCATGACAAATGGCGATTGCCAACGCATCGGCGGCATCTGCTTGTGGTGTACCAGGTAATTTTAAAAAACTCTTTACCATATGTTGTACTTGCGATTTATCAGCACCACCGGTGCCAACAACGGCCTGCTTAACTTGCCTTGCAGAATATTCAAACACCTCAAGTGACTGAAGCGAAGCCGCTACCATGGCAGCGCCACGGGCTTGGCCAAGTTTTAAAGCAGAATCGGGATTTCGCGCCATAAATACTTGTTCTATCGCAAAGCTATCTGGCTGATATTGTTCAATTAGCTGCGTCACACCTTGAAAAATTATTTTAAGGCGCTCGGCCATTGGCTTTTCGCCCATTTTAATACAGCCGCTACCTAAGTATTCAAACTTCATACCTTGCTGTTTAATTAAACCATAGCCCGTAAAGCGAGAGCCAGGGTCGATGCCAAGTATTATTGCCAATGCACACCTTTTGCGATGTTTTCTTGTGATAACTAATAATGACTAATAACTGTATGGATTACCAGTAATAGTTTTTAAACTGCGCACAGTTGCACAAAATTTAACTTATTTTGCGCTATATGCTTTGCGCCAAAGCCACTCTATTGGACCTGACTTGAAAAGTTTTAAATAGAAAAACGCAAATACCAGCTGAAAAACTGAGAATATTAAACACAAGTAGATATAGTCTAAACGCGTTGCACTATGCACAAATTCAGGTGAAAAGTAGCGAAAGAAGAGCGCAAATACGATTGATTGCAAAATATAAAGCGAAAATGCCATACGTCCCGCAGGCGCAAAAATACTGTTTAATACGGTAAGCTTTTCATTTAGCTTAATAAAAACATGGCAATACATTAACGCACACACTAGTCCTGAAAATGTGGCAATGGACATAGTGAGTTCAACCAAGTGAACATAATTAACACGCAGCAGCGCGTCGATGCTCGATATGGTTATCACCACCAATAAAGATGCAAGCAATTGCTTTGTTGATAAACCCGTATTGAAAAAATCGGCGCGATATAAATAAACACCAAACAGTATAATGCCTGCGGTAATCCAAATAAAACACACCCAGCTAAACACAAACATAATAATGGTAAACACAATTTGCTGAATTAATTGCTCACCATAACCTGATTGCCAAGTGTTAATAATTTCGAAATATTCATCGCTATTGCGGTAGATGGGTTCGTTTGGGATTAACGCAAACAGCAATATTAATGAAAAGCCTATAGCAAAATAAGTTTTTGCTTTTTTTAAGAGAACTTCTTGGCTACTGCCTATTTCCCGATACACAATCAACCCTGCTAGTGCGTAGTTAACCAAAATATCGCCAGAAAAAATAAACACACTATGGATAAAGCCAAAAATAAGAAGCCAATTTAAACGCGACTTTAACAACGTAAGGGCATCGTCTTGACCATGCTTATCATACAAAATAGCTAAGCCTACACCGAACAATAAACAAAATAAGGCTCTAAAACGACCATCAATAAAAAAGGCATTTATCACCTCAATCACATTATCGCTAAGCGGTGTAACTTGAAGCGGCACATAACCTAATTCAAAAACGCTATGATAGTAAATATTCATAAACAGAATACCCAACACAGCAAAACCTCTCAGCACATCAAGCGTTTTAATACGTGGCATACATACAACCTACATTCGAGAAAACTAAAAACGCAGCCATAGTGAGCGTCAAGTAACTGTTGGTAAAGTTTTAAATGATAAACGGCGAGATTAAAGGATAACAATCACACGCTCATAGCTGTCCGTATCAAAACAATAATACGCAGTGATGTGCGAACTTCTCATATTTCCAATGGCGCGATGGAAACACCCTATGTTACCTGAACGCGGGTTAACAAACTTATTCGCCATTTGAAATCTATTAGCTTTGATAAAGGTGATTTATTCGCTCGGTTCAATTATTAGAGCAAGATAAAAAGCCGCTAATATGACATTTTTGTGGCAAGAATTAAAAACTGATCCTAGCATTATTGATAGTTAAATATCGTACTAAATTACGAGCAATTCTACTGATGAATAAGGAGTGTTCATGTCTATCAAACGATCATTTTTGTCACTATCGGCGCTAATTATTTTAGCAATGGCAGTAATGGCGAGTCTTATTTGGTATTCAACAAATCAAATGGCAGAACTCGGAAGCGAACTAGCGCTAAGTAAAGAGTTGAGCAACAACATGTTGATGTTGCGACGTCATGAAAAAGACTTTTTACTGCGTAAAAACGAAAAGTATGTTGATAAGTTTAATCAGCGCATTGTGTTAATTAAGCAAAATATCCATGCATTACACAACGCACTCGATACCATTCCATCGTTAAAGCTACAACTTAGCGATACTCACGATTTAATCGAACAATACGAAACTCAGTTTCTTACCTTAGTGGCACTCGACAAGCGCATTGGCTTAACAAAAGATCAAGGATTGCGACAGGCATTCAATTTAGCCGAAACCCAATTAAAAGAAGCGGTGCTAACAACGGGCGACACCAATGCAATAAGCTCTATGGTACGGCTTGTACTACTTGAAAACGACTTTCAATCATCGTTAGATATTGCGGCCAAAAATCAAGCTCAAGAAAAACTAAGCACGGTCAAAACCTATCTCACTACTTATAACACCGTAAGCGCCACAGCCACCCTTGCAAACTTCGAAAATGCCGCAGCAAACCTTGCTGATGCATTAAAACAGCGAGGTTTATCAGAAGAAGAAGGATTACGCGGTGCATTACGAGGCAGCATTCACCAAGTAGAATCCACGCTCAACCAATTAACAACGGGCATTAACGCTGAAATTTCCGACACATTGCAAGTCAGTAAAAAACAAGGCGCAATGGTGTCTGGACTTATCACAGTGGTTATTTCAATTATTTTATTGTGGCAAACTTATCGCATTATTCATCGCCTACACAGTGCCAATGAAAAAATGGCAGATATTAGCCACGGCAATGGCGATTTAACCCAACACATTGAACTAGACGGTGAAGATGAATTGTCAGAATTTACCGATAGCATTAACGAGTTTATTGATACCACAGCAGAAATAGTGCGTGAAATTAAGCATAAAGGTGAAGCCGTAGAAAAAGGCGCACACCACTCTGCCGAGTTAAGTTTACGTTCGCAAACCGCAATTGAAGATCAAAAAAATAATACGCTCGCAGTCAAACAAGCGGTGTCAGAACTGGTTAAAGCCGTTGAACTCATTGCCCAAAGCAGTGTTGACGTAGAGGCAAGTGTAGAGCAAGCGGAACAAGATATGCGTGAAGGCACTGATGTAATGAGCCAAACACACACCAATATGGGATTGTTAAAGTCACAAGTAGAATCCACCAGCGAGATTATGAGTGAATTAACCCTATCAAGTCGCGAAATTGAAGGGGTAACGAGCGTGATAAGTGATATCACTGAGCAAACCAACTTGCTCGCACTTAATGCCGCAATTGAAGCTGCACGTGCCGGCGAAACAGGCCGAGGATTTGCCGTTGTTGCCGATGAAGTAAGAACGCTTGCCAAACGCACACAGCAATCAACAGTAGAAATCGGAAAAATGATTAAAACATTGCAAGATCTAGTGGTTCGTTCTGAACAGGCAATGGAACAAAGTTTAAGTCTCACCAGCGAAATGAACGACTCTCTTGATACTGCGAGGGAAAGTATGGATCGCAATAAACAATCGCTCGATGCCATTCGGGATCGCGTTATTCAAATTGCAGGTGCCACACAAGAACAAATGTACACAGTGAAGGAAGTAGAAAGTGCAACCGAAAATATCTCTGTTTCGGCTGAACAATTGTTTATTGATTCATGCGAAAACAGTCAAAATTGTCATGCACTTGAAACCGATGCGCAAAATATGAAGCAAGATGTCGCGCGTTTTACCGTTTAGTTTCCCTTTGCAAGCAAACAAAAAAGGCGCACGTTAACGTGCGCCTTTTTTTAGATTTGGTAACGATTACTCGTCAGCCGCCTCAACCACAGATACACCTAGTTCAACCAGTGCATCTGGGTTTGCAACGCTTGGTGCATTTGTTAATAAACATGATGCTTGCGTTGTTTTCGGGAACGCAATTACGTCACGGATATTTTCAGTGCCACATAGCAACATGACTAAACGGTCTAAACCAAATGCTAAACCTGCATGTGGTGGTGTACCGTACTTAAGTGCATCAAGTAAGAAGCCAAACTTGTCTTCTTGCTCTTGCGCTTCAATACCTAAGATGCGGAATGCCGCTTGTTGCATATCATTGTTATGAATACGAACAGAACCACCACCTACTTCGTAGCCATTAAGTACCATGTCGTATGCATCTGAAATCGCTGCTGCTGGGTTTGCTTCTAGTTCAGCCGCAGAAACGTCTTTTGGTGCAGTAAACGGATGGTGAACCGCGTGCAGTGTACCTTCATCGTCTTCTTCAAACATTGGGAAATCAACAACCCAAAGTGGTGCCCACTTAGTTAGGTCAGTAATTTCAAGATCTAAACCAATTTTCAGACGAAGCGCGCCCATTGCTTCGTTAACAACATTGCGCTTGTCAGCACCAAATAAAATGATGTCGCCTGTTTGCGCATTAGTGCGCTCTAGTAATTGGCTGATCACCTCTTCATTTAAGAATTTAGCAATTGGTGATTGTACGCCTTCAACGCCAGCTGCAAGGTCGTTCACCTTCATCCATGCTAAGCCTTTCGCACCGTAAATGCCGATGAACTTAGTGTATTCATCAATTTGCTTACGTGAAAGCGATGCGCCACCTGGCACAGTAAGTACCGCTACGCGACCTTTTTCATCGTTAGCAGGACCTGAGAAAACTTTAAACTCAACGTCTTTAACTAAATCCGCAACATCAACTAATTCCATTGGGTTACGTAAGTCTGGCTTATCTGAACCAAAACGACGCATTGCATCTGCGTACGACATGGTTGGGAATGTACCTAGGTCAACGTTTAGTAGCTCTTGCCACATATCTTTGATCAGCTTTTCAGTCATTGCGCGCACTTCGTCAGAGCTCATAAATGACGTTTCTAAATCGATTTGAGTGAATTCAGGCTGACGGTCAGCACGTAAGTCTTCATCGCGGAAACACTTAACAATTTGATAGTAACGGTCAAAACCCGACATCATTAATAACTGTTTGAACAGCTGTGGTGACTGAGGTAATGCGTAAAAACTACCATTGTGTACACGGCTTGGTACTAAATAGTCACGTGCACCTTCAGGAGTCGCTTTAGTAAGTACAGGCGTTTCAATATCTAAGAAACCGTTATCGTCTAAGAAACGACGAACAAATGACGACGCTTTAGCACGTAACTTAATGCGCTCACTCATTTCGATACGACGAAGATCTAAATAGCGATACTTCAAACGCATTTCTTCAGAGTTTTGCTGATTAAAATCAAGTGGTAGAGGTTCTGAACGGTTAATGATCTCTAACCCTTTACCTAAAATTTCAACTTCACCTGTCGCCATATCTTTGTTGATTTGGCTTTCTGGGCGAGCACGTACAATACCCGTTACTTTTACACAAAACTCGTTACGTAACTGGTTAGCAGTATCCATTAAGCCTTCAACGTCTGGATCAAATACCACTTGCACTAACCCTTCGCGGTCGCGTAAGTCGATAAAGATTAAGCCACCTAGGTCACGGCGTTTATTGATCCAACCACACAGTTCGACCGTTTGTTCTACGTTTGATTTATTTACTTGTCCGCAATATATAGAGCGCATATCTATCCTGTCCGTAAAAGACTTATCAATTTTTCGAGCGCATAATCGGCTCGAAATTAGTCATCACTAAAAAATAAACGCCAATTATACTTAAGCGCTTTAAAATTGCGAGTGTAGAGAGTAAATTCCGTCTTTGATAAACTACAAAAATTGCTCATTAAATAATTTTCTAAATGCTGTATTTAGGTTGCCCACAGTGGTCCAGTAACCACTGGAAAGGTCGAGTGTTCACAAGCCACTGTAAAAATAGTGAAATGCTTACGCAATATGCCCAAATTTTTAATACTGTTGAGGGCAATACCAGCTTTTACGCCGACCCTACGCCAACAGCAATTAATAACTGGTATCAAAGCACTGGTGATGAATTTCGCTTTACCTTTAAAATACCGAAACGTATTTCGCATCAAATGGCGCTAGAAGGCATAAATCAAGACCTCAAAGGTTGGCTCACCTTATTTGAACCCTTACTACCTAAAATAGGTTCTGTAATGCTGCAGTTGCCCAAATCATGTTCGCCCGCTTATATGCCACGAATTGAGCAATTTATTCAAATTTGGCCAAAGCACATTCCATTATCCATTGAAGTAAGACACCTTGGCTTTTTCCAAAAAGACGACAATGAAAAGCATTTTAATCAGCTACTCATGCGTCACAATGTTGACCGCATTATAATGGATACCCGAGCACTTTTTTCTGAGCCTGCTAATACAGATGCGATTATTGATGCGCAAAATAAAAAACCACGCGTGCCTGTCAATGTTATCGCAACCGGAGAAAAGCCGATTATACGTTTTGTTGGTTGTTCGACATTAAAAAACAATCACGCCTTTTATGCGCCTTGGGTCAAAAAAATAAAACAATGGCAAAGTGAAGGTAAAACACCGTATGTATTTTTTCATACTGCCGACAACCACGACTCAGCCCAACTTGCCCGTCAATTTTGCCAAGATGGTGGCTTTAACCACAATGTGTTAGCGCCTTTTCCTGCGCAAACAGAAGCAAAACAAAACGACTTATTTTAGGTATTTATGTCAGCAATCGATAAAACCTCACCGTACATGAATTACTTTAACGGTTACCCTGAGCCAATAAGAGCGCAGGTTAACGCCCTGATAAGCTCAGGTAAGTTAATACAATACTTTAAGAAAAAATACCCAAGCGGCCATCAATATAATTCTGAAAAAGCGCTTTATGAATATGCCAATACGCTAAAACAACAGTTTTTGAAAAATGCCGCAAAGTTGGACTCGGTAAAGTATGAAAAGCGAAAAGACTTGGTGCTCAATGCACTTGGTACGCACACCTTTAAACGACACGCACACGGTAAAAAGCTTAAAGCTCAGCACCATATTGCGGTGGCAAATCAATTAAAATATGCGCCTTTAGAGGTTTTGAAAGCGTTAGTCGTTCATGAACTCGCGCATTTTAAAGAAAAAGACCATAACAAAAGCTTTTACAACTTATGCTGCCATATGCAAGCAAACTATTTTGAATGTGAATTGGATCTGCGATTGTTTATGGTGTTGTGTGAAAAAGGAGAGAATTTTTACTCTCCTTAACAGGGATGCTTTAAAAAATTATTTAAAGCTAGCGATTTGGTCGCGCACAGCATTTACCGTTTTGTGCGCGTATGATTGGCCTGTTACGCCATACGGGTAACTACCAAGGCTCCAATTTGGGTTAGAAAAATAGTCGTACTGTGTTGCACTACCAAACACATGCGGATACGCCATAATAGAAGCAAATACATTTTGTACGCCATGACCCATGCCATCAACATACACGCCACCACGCGTATCACCTTGCTTACGTGAGTGCGCTAATCCCATATTATGGCCAAGTTCATGAACAAAGGTTGTGGCACCACAATCTACCGCTGTAATGCTATACATTAGATCACTTGACGAATTATATAAGCGACCGTTGCTGCCTTGACCAACCCACGCAATACCGCATGAAATTAAACCCGAATTATCACCAACGGCTTGACTAGTACCCAGTAATGCAACCATATCTGCACGTGTTTGGTTACGGTAATTTTGAATGCTTGAACTGTTTGTTAATGAACGTAGCATACCTTCCGTTGGTTGTGCACTGACATTACCAATACTCGAAGAGCCTACTAAGCGTAACGTAATGTTATTGCCATTTTGGCTATATACTTGATTTGAAAACGAGATTAACTGGTTGATTTTAGTGTTAATGTTACCCGTTTTACGCGCTGCTTCATCTGTGTATAACACTGCAATATCAATTGTTGCTGCATAAGCGTTAGACGCAAGTAAGGCTGCCGCTACTGCAGCCGATTTTACCATTTTCTTCATTTTGATTTCCCTTTTAGATTGGCTTATTTGCCATTATCGACCACCGAAATGGGGTCATGATTATGTGATGACGTGTGGCCATCGCTATCACCTTGGTTTGGCATATGCTCAACATGATTTTTATAAAGATCACGTTTAGCGGCTATCCAACCATGCTGATTTTTAGATTCAAATGCATAGTTACCCGACGGTACTGTAAATTGGCCGTAAAGCGCGTCACTGCCAACCGTCAGCACGGTATTATGAAAACGCCCATCGCCTCCCACCACTAAGGCATGAACACTTTTATCCCCATTGGGAAAAACCGTTACCTTAGTGACTTCCGCTGAAAATTCTTCAGCCGTTTGTGGTATTGCCATATCAAACGTATTGCCCTCTTCAAGCGCCCGTAACGCGTCGAGATCAAATTCAACATAGTGCTCACCGTTTAAATCCGAAGGAATAAGCCCTGCATCGGCTAAAAAATGTTTTGCTTCTGGCGACGATTTGATGATATTGCTGTAATGATTTTTTGCTTGCTCAGAATTATCGGCCCCTTGTGTCTTTGCTGGCTGAACTGTGATTTCTATTTCATCCGTGGTAACGTCTTTTCCTGCCCCTAAAGTGCCAGCGGCGAGCACTAATTCGCTTGGCTGTTCTGTGGCAACAACCACAGACTCAACTTGCTGAGCACGCTGCGTGTGCTCATCAGATATTCCGTATAAATAGGCAGCACCCACAATTAGAGACACAAGGATTAAAATCACGACTTTAATTTTCATAACTTACTTTTTCATTTTCTATTTTGGGTACAAAATATTAAAGAAATGACCAATAAACAACCACCTGTTAACAGTTGTTTACTAAGTTTATTATGAGGAACAATGATTTAGCTGCAGATACAAAAAAGGCCTCACAAATGAGGCCTTAATAAATTGGGAAAAGGTTTTACAAACCAAGGTCTGCCATAAAGTCGTCATCAATATCATCGTTTGCCGATGATTTTACTTCAGCTTTTTTTGTTGGCTTTGCTTTTTCACTGGCAATAATATCGTCTGGATCAACAGCTTCAGCAATATCAAAATCATGCAGTTTGATAAACTCGGTTTTATCCATTGCGAGTTCTAGGTAGAAGATATTTTGATCTTCTGTGGTAAACGTAACGCGGCGTGCTTGCGGTCTATCCATGGTGGTATCAACAGAGATTTGAACTTGCTTATTAATTGCCATCATTTTTGGCTGGTTCTGCGTAATGGATGTATGTAATTGCTCACGTACCTTATTGGTAAAATCACCGACAACTTGGTTCATAAGTTCACCAAGCACATTTGATACGTCGTCTGATAAGTGGCTCTTAGCAATCTCACTTTCTGGCATACCCATATTACGCATATAGTCGCCATAAATTTCCATCGCAGCTTGCGCGGTGAAGTTTTTCACAACAAGACCAGTAAAGCCACCGTCAAACAGCACAAAGCAGCCGATATCGGGGCGCATACAGGTGCGTGTTATTTTCTGCACCATCGCAGAATAGGCGATTTTATTGTTGGTTGCCGCTGACAGCACTTCGGTTACGGATTTACACAAGGTCGCTAAAATATCTTCGGTACTGATTGTATTATTTTTTCTCATTCTTACTCTGCCTAGGGTCTGTTGATCTTTGCTGTTCTATTTTTGTTCTCTTTGAGCGTGCTTTTATCGCGGCGCTCGATGTGTGGCCTAGCAATCTAAGCTAATATCGAGCAACAATGAGAAAAGTGCGCTCAAAAGAACCGTTCGGCAGTGCTTGATTGGGTTTTCTACTGTGTTATCGGCTGACTCACATAGAATAACTATGCCACGCAGCCTCTGCCTTGTATAAAACCCAATCAAACTGCTGCAAAAACGAACTTGAAAGGTCAACAGACCCTAGAACTGCAACTATATTGAGTATAGACAGCAAACTACACCTAATTAACAAAAGAGAAAACTAAATTTTACTAAAAACATCAAAATTTTAATTAATGATTGTGTGAAGGCACTGACTAATGACGAGAAAAAACGTAAAATATGCCGATTAAAAGCTTGAGAGATCACGCAAGTGAGTAAAGACAATATTTACGCAAACCAACAAGCGGTTAAAGATTTTACCTTTGATGAACGCGTTGTTGAGGTATTTCCAGACATGATCCAGCGCTCTGTGCCTGGCTACGCAACCATTGTAAGCACAATGGGCAAGCTTGCGGGACAATATGCGCAAAACAATTCCAATTTATATGATTTAGGCAGCTCGCTTGGCGCGGTAACGCTGAGCATGCGCCGTAATATCGACAAACAAAATTGCCAAATTATCGCGGTTGATAATTCTGCGGCAATGGTTGAGCGCTGTAAACTTCACCTTGAGGGCTTCCGTTCAGATGTACCTGTCACAGTTGAATTAGCCGATATCAACGAAATTGAAATAAGCAATGCATCTGTGGTGGCGCTCAACTTTACGTTGCAGTTTATTCCTCAGCCGCAGCGTTTTGCCTTGTTAGAAAAAATCTACCAAGGCTTAAAACCCAGTGGTGTGTTACTACTGAGTGAAAAAATTAAAGGTGAAAATACCTTAGTGGATGATTTGCTGATTGACCTTCACCACGATTTTAAACGTGCCAACGGTTACTCAGAGCTTGAAATAAGTCAAAAACGCAGCGCAATTGAAAATGTAATGCGCCCAGAAACACTCAATGCACATTTTGAGCGCCTATCAGAGATTGGCTTTCAACATACCCAAGTGTGGTACCAGTGTTTTAACTTCTGCTCAATGATTGCAATTAAATAATAGGTTTAGAAATGAATAACTGGTTTACTGACTTTTACGCAGCAATTGCAAAATCACCATTAAGTCATTGGTTAGAAACACTGCCAGCGCAGCTTAGCCACTGGCAACGCGAAGCGCAACATGGCGATTGGCCTAAATGGGAAAAAGTACTTAAAAATTTACCTGAGTCAAATACCAAGCACATTAACATTCAAGATAAAGTTGAGTTTGGTGAAGCATCTGAGCTAAGTGAAGGTCATACTAAACAGCTTGAGCATTTGCTAAAACGCATGATGCCTTGGCGTAAAGGCCCCTTTACTATTCATGGCTTGCATATTGACACTGAATGGCGCAGTGATTGGAAATGGGATCGTCTATTGCCGCATATCTCAGATTTAACCAATCGTACCGTACTGGATATCGGTTGTGGCTCGGGATATCACTTATGGCGTATGCGCGGCGCAGGTGCTGAGTTTGTTGTGGGTATTGACCCATCAGATCTGTTTTTAAGTCAATTCCAAGCGATTAAACACTTTAATCCAGACCCTAATGTGCATCTTTTACCGTTAGGCGTAGAGCAATTACCTGAACTAAAAGCGTTTGATACGGTATTTTCGATGGGTGTGTTATATCACCGTCGCTCACCGATTGATTTCTTATCACAACTGAAAGCACAGTTACGCCCAGGCGGTGAGTTAGTGCTTGAAACCTTAGTGGTTGAAGGGGACGTAAATACCGTACTAATGCCAACTGACCGCTACGCAAAAATGCGTAATGTTTGGTACATCCCTAGCACCGCTGCATTAACCTTGTGGTTAGAGCGCGTTGGTTTTAAAAATGTACGTGTGGTAGACAATGATCAAACATCACTTGAAGAACAGCGTAAGACCGATTGGATGACCACTGAGTCACTGGCGGATTTTCTTGATCCAAATGATGTAAACAAAACCATCGAGGGCTACCCTGCTCCGCTTCGTGCCATCTTAATTGCCGAAGCCTAAGCGCTCTCTCAGTCTAAGTTACTCTCAAGCAAGCGATTATTTGTTTGCTTGAGAGCCACACCCTACACTTCTTTAAACTTCTTGGACAAATGTCCTCATCCAGTTGCAATAAATGTGGTAGCAACGCACGAAATCAGGTAAAATGCGCGCAATTTTTTATGCAACCCACATGCAACCGTTAAGGAATTTCCGTGAGCGAACAGAAACAATCTTTAAGCTATAAAGATGCAGGCGTAGATATCGACGCTGGTAACGCATTAGTTGAACGTATCAAAGGCGTAGTTAAAAAAACTCGTCGTCCAGAAGTAATGGGCGGCATTGGTGGTTTTGGCGCACTTTGTGAACTACCAACTGGCTACAAAGAACCAGTACTTGTTGCAGGTACCGACGGTGTTGGTACTAAATTACGTTTAGCAATTGACCTTAAAAAGCACGATACAGTTGGTATCGACTTAGTTGCTATGTGTGTGAACGATTTAATCGTTCAAGGTGCTGAGCCACTATTTTTCTTAGATTACTACGCAACAGGTAAACTAGACGTTGATGTTGCTGCTGACGTAGTAACGGGCATTGGTAAAGGTTGTGAGCTTTCTGGCTGTGCACTTATCGGTGGTGAAACTGCTGAAATGCCTGGCATGTACGAAGGTGATGACTACGATATGGCTGGTTTCTGTACCGGTGTTGTTGAGAAATCAAAAATCATCGACGGCACTAAAGTAGCTGCAGGCGATCAACTAATCGCGCTTGCATCAAGCGGTCCACACTCAAACGGTTATTCATTAATCCGTAAAGTACTGGAAGTGTCTGGTGCTGATACAAATGCTGAGTTTGAAGGCAAAACATTAGGCGAGCACCTAATGGAACCAACGCGTATTTACGTTAAATCAATTTTAGAACTTCTAAAAGATGTTGACGTTCACGCGCTATCACACATCACAGGCGGTGGTTTCTGGGAAAACATTCCACGTGTATTACCTGAGTCTGCAAAAGCAGTGGTTAAAGGTGATAGCTGGCAATGGCCTGCTGTTTTCAACTGGTTACAAGAAAACGGTAACATTGAAACACACGAAATGTACCGTACATTTAACTGTGGTGTTGGTATGATTTTAGTTGTGCCTGCAGATAAGCTTGAGCAAAGCTTAGAAATCTTAAAGGCACAAGGCGAAGATGCATGGCACATTGGTGAAATCCAAGCTGCTAGCCAAGGCGAAGAGCAAGTAGAAATTATCTAATGACTAGCAAAATCGTCGTTTTAATTTCTGGTAGCGGCTCGAATCTTCAAGCCATTATTGATGCGGTTCAAGCGGGTCAAATTAATGGTGAAATCTGTGCGGTTATTTCTAACCGCCCAGATGCTTATGGCCTTACCCGCGCTGAAAATGCCGGCATCGAAACGCTTGTGCTTGACCATAAAGCATTTGATAGCCGTGAAGACTATGATACAGCGTTAATGGATAAAATTGACGCTTTTAGTCCAGATCTAGTTGTATTAGCTGGTTTTATGCGTATCCTAACTCCTAGCTTAGTGCAAAATTATTTAGGAAGAATGTTGAACATTCACCCGTCTTTGTTGCCTAAGTACCAGGGTCTGAATACCCACCAAAGAGCATTGGACGCAAAAGACAAAGAGCATGGAGTTAGCGTACACTTCGTTACCGAAGAGTTAGACGGCGGTCCTGTTGTTTTGCAGGCCAAAGTTGCTATTGAGTCGGACGATACAGCGCAAACGTTAGCCCAACGTGTTCACCAACAAGAGCACATTATTTATCCTTTGGTGGTTCAGTGGTTCTGTGAAAAACGACTAACAATGGAAACAGATAATGCAGTTCTTGATGGCCAGGTTCTTCCAAAGCAAGGCGCTACAATCTAAATTTCTTATGGGTGCGGTACTTACCAGCGCCCTTTTCTCGCCATTTATTTCGGCAACACCAACACAACTTCATTCATATCAAGCTGAATACGATATTCTACGCCAAGGTGAACGTCATGGCAGTGCATTTCGCCGCCTAAATGTGTCAGAGCAAGGCTGTGAGTTAAGTTATAAAAGCGATATCAAATGGATGATTTTCAATGATAAACGCTCCGAACATGCCGAGTTTTATTGTGCGAATGGTGATATAAAGCCGCTAAGCTACGTGATGGAACGTACCGGAACGGGCCCTGATCGCAAGTACACATTAAATTTCAATCACGACAAAAAGCAAGTGATGTCGAATCGCTCAAAGTACCCGCTTGAAATTAACTGGGAAACTGGCGTGCAAGATTTAATGACTTATCAAGCGAAAATGCGCTTGGATTTAATGGCAGGGAAAAAGGTATTTGATTACCCTATCGTCGATAAAAAGGGGAAAGCTCGTCACTATAAGTTTGAAATATTAGGCACAGAAACCATTACACTGCCTTATGGTAATGTCGAAACAATCAAAGCTAAACGCGTTTACAACAGCGATAAACGCCAAGCCTTAGCATGGTTTGCGCCAAGCATGGATTACCTATTAGTACGTATGTGGAAAGGTGAAAAAGGCGTAGAGCAATTTGATGTGCAACTAAAGAGTTACGAAGTTAAAAAGTAATTTTGAATCTATTTAAAACAAAAAAGCAGCGACCATTCGCTGCTTTTTTAATTCATTTATGTCGATTAAAAAACGACGCAGTGAATAACGTGTGTTCATCGACAAAATGAGAATCAATAGAGACTATACTGGCACGCCTAGCTTAAATAATACAAACTCACCGCCGCTCATTTTGTGCCACGATTCATTATTGGTAAGTGGCCTGGTTGCGATAACCGTTACGATGTCATTTGGTGTGGTTTCTGTTTTAAAATCAACAATCATATCTGCATCAATTAAACGCGCTTCGCCAAACGGTGCTTTACGCGTGATCCAATGTAAATTGTTCGAGCACACCGCTAATACGTATACACCATCACTGAGTAGCATGTTAAACACGCCTTTTTCTTGCAGCTGAATTGCTAATTTTGCTGCATAACGAAAAACCGGTTTCATATCACTTGGCTTCTTCGGGTATTTTTTACGAATTTCATCTAAAATCCAGCAAAACGCCAACTCACTGTCAGTATTGCCCACAGGCTTGTAAAAGTCGGGCTTTAGGTCTTGATAGTTCGAAAGTTGTCCGTTGTGCGCATAGGTGATCTCTCTGCCCCATAATTCACGCGTAAAGGGATGCGTATTTTCAAGACACACACGACCGCGATTGCCCTGACGAATATGACTTATTACCGAACAACTTTTTATTGGGTAAGCTTTTACTAATTTGGCAATCTCAGACGTGCAGCTAGGTTCAGAGTCTTTAAAAGTACGACATCCTTTACCTTCATAAAAAGTAATGCCCCAACCATCTTTATGCGGCCCTGTATTACCGCCACGCTCTAATAAACCTGAAAAGCTAAAACAAATATCCGTTGGCACATTCGCTGACATGCCGAGCAATTCACACATTGCACAACCCCATAATAAATTTAGTTAATTCTAACCATAATCTAAACTGAGTTAAAGTAATCTAAAGGCTATCTATTAGAGATTATCGAGTACTTTTTGTTGTTGTTTTGCGCGCATTTCAAGTTGCTTTTTAGCAAGCTCAGCATCTGTTTTAAGCGTATTTACGCGCTCGAAATAACTTTTATCGGTATCTTTGTGTTTGCGCGTTTGATTACCTGGCGACTGTGTCTCTGGCCATTCAACTTTTTCGGCAGGTAGCACCGTAAGCTCAGGTAATTCGGCTTGCTTAGCGCCTTCTACTGGCATATCTGAATAATGTGTAACGCCTTTTTCATCAACCCACATATACACATTCACCGGCTTTTTCTGCGTAGTGCTGATGTTTGGCAATTCAATGTCATTAGGAATAATTGTTTTAACACGCTTCACTGAATCCAGTAGATCATTTACAGAAAATACAGTTTCGCCGTTTGGTAATTTAATAACAAACAGCCCAATAATTGCGATTGCTAATAGCGTAAATACATAATAACTAAATCGTTTCATCTTCAAGCTCTCGGTATTCAAGCATTGCTTTATTATCAAGAAATAAAAAACCAGCCCACGTAAACAAACTCGTGACCAAAGCAATTAATACTGTTGACGCTTCTCTTGGCAGTGAAAGTAGAACAAAGTATGCAGGTATAGATAACAAGCAAAATACTGAAACTTCGCTAATTTTTAATATTTTTGAGAGAAACCAAATGGCAGCCGCTGAAATTACCGCGCCAAACAACATACCAAACGCATAAGACATCAAACCATTTGCGTGCATATAATTTCCTAATGGCAAATCAGTATAGCCAAGAACAAAAGCCACTATTAGCAAAATACTTGCAATACCAATAAATAAGCCAAGTGCATATTTAATTGAAATGAACGCTGATGAATTAATCTTGTCATGGATGACCGAAAGCATGTTAATTCCTTTTAAACACAAATAGATAAGTTTACTGACAAAATACTAACAATTATTTTATGAAAGCCATAGCTATTTCATGTGGTTAGCTATAATTAATAGACTGCTTGAGTGCACATTTGTACGCTCAAAAAACCAATAATTTGTCTTGAATCTCTTGTACTGAAAAGCTAATCTTAAAGAGAATCTGGTCAGACCTCTTACAAGGATAATAACTATGACTGCTTTATTCGTACTCGGCTTGCTTGGTTGCTTAGCGATTGCTAGCTACCACAGAGCAAACTGGCATACCCATTTAACCGTTGCCGCTGCGGTATTGGTGATTGGCTCATTTATGGGCGCTTTCGCTATGATCAGCTGGCTAATTTTCTTAGCGATTGCGATTCCATTGTCGGTGACAAGTATCCGTCGCCAATACATTGTTGAGCCTATTTTCAAAGCATTTAAAAAAGTGACGCCAAGCATGAGCGACACAGAAAAATCAGCGATTGATGCAGGTACAACATGGTGGGAAGCAGATCTATTTTGCGGTAATCCAAACTGGAAAAAAATGCACCAGTACCCAGTTCCGCGTTTAACTGCCGAAGAACAGGCATTTATCGATGGCCCAGTAGAAGAAGTATGCGCCATGTTAGATGACTGGGAAGCAACCCATGAACTAACCGACCTACCGCAAGATGTTTGGCAATATCTAAAAGATAATAAATTCTTTGCCATGATCATCAAAAAGCAATATGGCGGTCTAGAATTCTCTGCATTTGCACAATCGTGTGTGCTGCAAAAACTAACTTCTAAATCAACGCTGTTATCGTCTATCGTTGGTGTACCTAATTCATTAGGTCCAGGTGAGCTATTACAACACTATGGAACTAAAGAACAAAAAGACCACTACTTGCCAGGTCTTGCGAAAGGCGATGAAATTCCGTGTTTTGCGCTTACTTCACCAGAAGCAGGTTCTGACGCGAGCTCAATCCCTGATTTTGGTATTGTGTGTAAAGGTGAATGGAACGGTGAAGAAGTGTTAGGTATGCGCCTAACGTGGAACAAGCGTTATATTACGCTCGCGCCAGTTGCAACTGTGCTTGGTCTTGCATTTAAACTACGTGACCCTGATGGATTACTAGGTGATAAAGAAGATTTAGGCATTACTTGTGCCCTTATTCCAACAAATACACCTGGCGTTAAAATTGGTCGCCGTCACTTCCCGCTTAACGTACCGTTCCAAAATGGTCCGACGCAAGGTGAAGAGGTATTTGTACCAATTGATTACATCATCGGTGGCGCGAAAATGGCCGGTCAAGGCTGGCGTATGCTGGTTGAGTGTTTATCAGTTGGTCGTGCGATTACACTGCCTTCAAACTCAGCAGGTGGTATTAAGGCGCTAGCAATCGCAAGTGGTGCTTACAGCCGTATTCGTCGTCAGTTCCGTTTACCAATTGGTAAAATGGAAGGTATCGAAGAGCCATTAGCAAAACTTGGTGGTTATGCTTACAGCTCAGATGCTGCAGTTTCTATGTCGACAGGTGCAGTTGATTTAGGTGAAAAACCATCAGTAATCTCAGCTATTTTAAAATATCACTTAACAGAGCAAATGCGTGATTCAACCAAACACGCTATGGATATTCACGGCGGTAAAGGCATTTGTTTAGGTCCAAATAACTACCTAGGTCGTGGTTATCAAGGTGCGCCGATAGCAATTACAGTAGAAGGTGCGAACATTCTAACGCGTAATATGATTATCTATGGTCAAGGCGCTATTCGTTGTCATCCTTTTGTGTTATCTGAGCTTGAAGCATGTAACATTGAAGACAAAGAAGCAGCACTTGCACAGTTTGATAAATCACTTATGGGCCACATTGGCTTTACCATTTCGAACTTTGCACGTACTGCATGGCTTGCCCTAACAGGCGCACGCTTTACTAAAACACCATACGATGATGAAACAGCACTATTCTACCGTACTGCAACACGTTACAGTGCGTCGCTTGCGCTAATGTCTGATATTTGTATGGCGGTATTTGGTGGTTCACTGAAGCGTAAAGAGCGTATTTCAGCACGTTTAGGTGACTTACTAAGCTACCTATATCTAGTGTCAGCAACACTTAAGCGTTACAACGATGAAGGTCGTCGTAAAGAAGACTTCGCACTTGTTCAGTGGAGCTGTCAAGACCACTTATACCTTTGCCAACGCGCACTTGCTGATCTTATCAACAACATGCCGTTTGCACCGCTTCGTGGTTTCTTAAAGCTAGTACTGTTCCCTTGGGGTCGTCCAATTCGTAAACCAACTGACGAATTAGAGCAAAAAGTAGCACGTTTACTGCAAACACCGAGCGAAACGCGCGACCGTTTAGCACATAATATTTATGTTACTAACGAGCCATTAAACTTAATTGGTCGCCAAGAGCAAACGCTAAAAGACATTCTTGCTGTTGAACCTATCTTCGACAAAGTATGTCGTGCTAAAGGCGATAAGCTGCCATTCTTTGCCCTTGATAAAGTGGCAGAGATGGGACTTGAACTTGGTGCAATTACAAGTGATGAAGCTGAGCAATTAAAAGCCGCTGAAGTTGGCCGTTTACAAGTTATCAATGTAGATGATTTTGACCCTGCAGACTTACTGGCAGGCAAAGCAGCCCACTCTGTAAAAAAGGTAAAAGCTGCTTAAGCATTGCTTAACAATTTGATTGTGTTATAAAAAGCCAGCATTAGCTGGCTTTTTTATGCCATTAGCAAAAAAATAAAAATAACACAAAGGGGTTGGCATGAATAAATTTTTGCTCGCATGTATCACTGCTGGCTTATTATTAGCTGGACTATACATAGCATTAAGTGAATCATTCACGCATTCAGTGCAATCTCAAACTAACACATCTTCGCAAATTAATAACGATACCAACACCAAGACGTTACTTTCGCCGCAAACCGATACTTTAGAGCAGCAACAACATGAAGCAACACAAAATGAATCTGAAAGTGACATTTCTTCAGAAACCATAACACTCTGTGATGACAAAGACGTTGACTTTTTTGCGCTTGAGCAGCTCGCTAAACAGGTAAGTAACAACCATGGTATTTTCGATAATCACACATTACTTGCTACCCTTAAAGACAACGCGGCCACACTTGAAAGTAAAATTACCCATGCTTTATTGTCTTACGCGCAAAACCCTGAACAGCCCCACCCTTTAATCACCCTTTTTAGTGAATATCCAAACAATCGCTATCTTGCTCATAACACACTGTTGGCCTGTACAACTCAAGTCTGTGACGAACAAACGATTCAATCAGCACTTAATACTGATCGCAATAATGGCGCAAGCTGGTTGGTATACGCCAGCTTGATAGATCCAAAAAAAGACCCACAACATACGCTAAATGCAATTAACAACGCTGCCAATGCACAAGATTACAATGAATATCGACAACAAACGTATTATTTCTTCGATGAAACGCTCAATCAGCTGAATATCAATAATGACTTATTATTTCTTATCGGTGTTGAAAGTATTCTCGCAGCCGCGCCAACTCCAAGTTTCAGCACAATTAACAAAACCTGTAGTAACGTAACGCAAGATGAAGTTACATTACTTGATGCCTGTATTAATATTGGTGAGCGATTAGAACAAAGCCAAAGCACCCTAATTTCAACAGCAATAGGCATTGCCTTGCAACGAAAGGCATATGAAGTACGTAATGACCAAAGTGAAATCGCGTTTTTAAATGAAAAAACTCAAAACTTTCAAAAACTGCTCACTCAAAGCAGCCTCGCAACGCAACTTATGTGGCAAAGAGAGCAACTCTTTAAGAATTATATTCGAGTTATTAAAAACAGTAATGAGGTAGATGCAACTCGCTACCTTGTTGAACAAGCGATCACGCTCAGCAATGACCCTAACTTTGATCCATGTGTTAGCGGTTGGTAGTGCTCAACTGAACCCTGCCAAACCATATTTATGGGCTAATACACCCAATAGTTAATCGTTACCAGTAAGCCATTAATCACAAACCAACCAAGGGCATAGTGTGTTGGTTTATACTTAGCAAACGCAATTGTTAACGCCCCTGCGACGGCAAAAATAATTAGGCTTTGCAAACTCAGTACAATCAATTGCAAACTCATTAAACCTACAACTGCCAAGCTCATAGGCACAACATATTGGCCATAAACTAACGTATTCGCATTGCGTAAACTGTTTAACCACAATTTGTACTGCAATACGCATTCGTTTTGATTAAGTTGCTGACTTGAAGCAATATAAACGATAAACGGCGATATAAAACAATGAACAAAAAAGCCTAAATCTGGCCGTTGTAAATTTAGTACATTTGCAAATACCCATAAGGCAAGTAACATTAATACACGCCACCAAATTTCGGCAAATGCATGGCTATGATAACTGAGCCAAAAACCGAGGTTAAACTTCGTCAGCCGTTTGAAAGCTAAGCTATTTGGCCAAAATGCAACGCCAATCAACAGTGCAATATAACTGGTTAACAACGAAAGTAAGCTTAAATCAAATAGCACTGGCAACAGAATGACCGCAATTACATATAACTTTATTCGTGTAGGTTTGAGGGTGGCAACAAATCCGCTGCCGAGCACACAAATGCTAAACAATACAAAATGAAGGCCTTGTTGCCATTTGCTAAAGTCTAACGATAACAATAAAGGCACACTCAATATAAATACTAAATTACCGGCTAAAGCTAACGTGTAATCACATAGCACACGCATTTCTTTGCTGGCAAATGAGCGTTGATAAAGTCGGTGTTTTACATCAAGCGCACCTTTGCTCAATGCAACACTGAGCTCACTTTGCATAACGATTAATGCAACCGATAATAAAATACTTAACGAAGGGTCCTGCGTCATAACTTTGCCAAGCGCAAGGTAAATGAGCAGAATAAGTGCAGGAAAAGCGGTATACATAAACAGCGCTAAAATAACGCCTAATTGCTTTAATTGACCCAATTGTTCAGCAATGAAATGATGAAAAGCCGCAATGCGATATTCGAAAAATGAAAAATTACGCACTTATCAACGCCTGTACTTCAAATCCAGATTGTAAAAATGGCTCAGGCTCATGACTTGTTAAAATAACTTGGCCTTGAAACTCATCAATACACGCCAGCAGCACAGGCACACTTTTGTGCTCAAGTGCCGCTGTGGGCTCATCCAATAGCAATACTGAGGCTTTGCGCATAAGCGCATTTATCAGTTGAAGCTTTTTAAGGTTACCACTCGAAAGGTTAATCACTTTAGTGTGTAAAAAGTCATTAAAGCCAAAGCGCTTAACCAAGCTTTCAAGATTGTCACACTCTTGATGCATGTAAGTTAAATCTAATACTTGTTTAGCTGTTAAAAATTCTGGAAAGATAATTTTATCACTCGCTAAAGCGACATTCGTTTGTAAAAACCGGGCATTGGCGCTTTGCTGTTGCAGTAAAATCTCGCCTTGTTGAAATGATTCCAACCCTGCAAGCATGGCTAATAGGGTTGATTTACCAAGGCCATTTGGTCCGGTAATTAAGACACGCTGAGAAGCAAATTGGCAGGTATAATCTGAAAACACAACTTTATCAAAATAAAGTTTGGTTAAACTGCGTATTTGAAACAAACGACCTTCCCTTTCATCTTGAATGCGTTTTGGTATGCACATTTTGCTTATTTATGCACTTATAGTCAAAGACTTATGATTAGCTATACTATAAACTACCAGCAAATATCACAGTAATCAGAGGCAATACACCAATGAAAAACCATGGCTTTACACTTATTGAACTGATCATTGTGATTGTTATTTTAGGCCTACTTGCAGTCGTTGCAGCACCTAAATTCTTAAACTTGCAGCAAGCGTCACGCATTAGTGTGTTAGAAGCAACAGCCGCTTCAATGAAAGCCACCGCAGAGCAAGTTCGCGCGAAAGCGTTAGTACAAGATGTTAAAAATGGGAATGTTCAGCTCGATGAGCTTGGCATTAGTGTACTGGTCTATAACGGCTATGTTGAAGGCTACTGGAATGGCGCTTGGCGTTACATTTTAAATATTGGCAAAGAAATTCCATTTACATCAGCAAGCGCTGTATGCACGGCAAATAGTTTATGCGGCGTGGGTAGGCAACAAACTGCACCAGGCTTTCCACTTGCTACAAATGGTGCACAAGGGCTTATTCTTATTTGGCCAAAAGGATTACGTCTTAGTGACGAATGCTATGCTTTTTATTACAACCAAGAAGATGGCACAACGCCAAACACAGGGGTTGTCACAACTGGGTGTTAGAAGCCAACAATTTGTTGGCTTACAGTAAGAAAGTCAGTTTTTTTCGTTGCTGAAGCACTGTTTTAAACTAAACAGCATACCTTTTTTCAAACCATCGACATACAAACTCGTGCGCAGCGTGCCCTCTGCATTTTCACCACGCATAATACCACCAGCGGTATACTTAAAAAGTACATCATTGTCTTTTACCTTTTGGCATAGCTCACGCTCTTTCACTTGGTAGCCGACAGCAAACCCCCAAGGCCACATTGCTGCCATCAACCCGACAACAATTACCCCTGATATAACAACCTTTTTCATTAATTTCTTTCCAAAAAAATTTTGCCATAGCGTAAACGTAGAATGCTGAATATTGGATTAATTAATCACAAAATATTGCGGTAAGTAGTTGTGAGATACTGAATTTATCTCAAGAATAAGTCAGAAATTTAAGCACAATATAAAAAGCGTAGCGCTAAGCGAATGAAATTAGTAAGAGCAGCGATGCTGAAATAAAGTAATAGATTACTGATTTGAAAATAAAAATTTAGAATGAAAGCGTAAAGCTTATCGTCATAAAAAAGGGGGAATATAAAATGGCGGAGTGGACGGGACTCGAACCCGCGACCCCCGGCGTGACAGGCCGGTATTCTAACCAACTGAACTACCACTCCGCATCGGGGAGAAATTTGCTAATGGCGGAGTGGACGGGACTCGAACCCGCGACCCCCGGCGTGACAGGCCGGTATTCTAACCAACTGAACTACCACTCCGCTGAGCAAATTTTTAAATGATATAAGATGGCGGAGTGGACGGGACTCGAACCCGCGACCCCCGGCGTGACAGGCCGGTATTCTAACCAACTGAACTACCACTCCGCAGCGTATATCATTTTAAATTGTTTTATTCCTAATGGCGGAGTGGACGGGACTCGAACCCGCGACCCCCGGCGTGACAGGCCGGTATTCTAACCAACTGAACTACCACTCCGCGAAGGAATAATGGCTACTCTTTAAATTAATGGCGGAGTGGACGGGACTCGAACCCGCGACCCCCGGCGTGACAGGCCGGTATTCTAACCAACTGAACTACCACTCCTAAAGAGTAACGTTTGAAATAATTGGCGGAGTGGACGGGACTCGAACCCGCGACCCCCGGCGTGACAGGCCGGTATTCTAACCAACTGAACTACCACTCCGCGTCATTTCAAACCTGTCATGACTCACTTTTGATTTGACTCTCAGTGCTCCTTGACAGCGGCGTGAATAATACGAATCACCCCTTTAAGAGTCAATAGTTTTTTTGCTTTTTTCTCGCTTTTTTACTCATCTGGCAACGAAAGGTTCAAAATTTCATCTGAACTGTCTGATTTCTGCTCAGAACCCGCTACTTTTTGTTCTTCTTGGCCTTTTTTGTTTTTCTTCAATTTACTCATCAAGCCACCTAATAACGGTTTTTTCTGAATAAATACACGGATCACAATAAAGCCAATTAAGATAATAAGCACATTACCCACCACAGCCCAGATGATAATTTGCTCAACATCGAGTTCTGGCTCTGGTGGCAGTTCAGGTGCTTGGTTTATTTCAGGTAGAATAGGTGCAGGTTGTTCTGGTACAGCTTCAATCGGTTTATCAATTTCAAACTCTTGCTTATCGATTTTAGCAACAAACTCACGACCATTAACGTTACTGCCAAATAGCGTTAACTCAACCTCATACACACCCCAATCGTAATTTATTAAGGTTAATTCACGCACCGCTTTATCTTGCGCTTCAAGATTAAAAGCTTGCGTCTCGCCATTAGGGTAAAAAATTGTACCTTGATAAATGAGTGATTCGGGCTGTACTTTCTCGGTATTCACATTAAGTGTAAGCTGATGGTGCTCTTCGCCCTCACCAGCTTCGCTAAATTCAAAAGTAATAGGAGCGTTTTCGATAATAATGGGATCTTTTACCAAACTGCGTCTTAATATTGGCGTTCGTACTTCGTATTCAGGCTGCCATTCACCAGAGGCAAAATTAAGCGCAAACTCACCGGTAAATACACCATCGCCCGGTCTTTCATCATAGCCTTTGCCATCATCTAATAGTTCTGCAATAGGCACCGGCTTTGCGCCAAAATTAAGGTAATCCTTATTATTCGTGCTAACAAAATCGACATTTAACGTCACTAAATCACGAAACAGCCCTTCTTCAATGGGTTTGCCGCCATTTGTTAAGCGACCCGTTACTTTAATGGTTTCGCCTTTAAATAATAGTGGTGGCAGCGGATCTACATGTAATTCAATATCACTTAAGATCATTAATTTACTGTCGGGTAGGATTTTTCCGATGGCTTGCCATGGACCTGGCATTGGCTTTTTAATTTTTATAATGTCGTAGGTTTCGTCATCAAACCATTCAATATTCATATCACCCAGCGAGGTAGTCGCATAAATTTTACTACCATCGGGCCTTACAAGAATGACTGCTGGTGTACCTTTTTGACGAAAGAAGAGTAACGTGATTTCATCAACTTGATAGTCGATGCGAAAACGGTTGTCGAAAATCTTAAGTTCATTTTGTTCGCTATTGCGTTGAATTACGTCTAATTCAGTCTGCTGCGCAAAGCTATTCGAAATCAAAAATAAACTAAAAAACCCTAACAACCATTTTTTCATTATGCGTCCTCAGTAAGCCAAAGGCAGTGGCCACCTTTATCATTAACTAAATTTAAGCGCTCTAAGTGTGCCGCTTGTTCTTCGTTATCGGCAAATACGACGTTTAGTCGAGGTCTATCTGGCGAAAGTCGGCGAATACCTTTACTGTTATCACCACTTTGCCCTTCTTTATTGGCCAGGTTAAGGCTTACTTGACCACCTGTCATGCCTAAATACACATCAGCCAATATCTCTGAATCGAGTAAAGCGCCGTGCAGTGTACGTTTTGAGTTATCTATATCGTAGCGGCGACATAAGGCGTCGAGGTTATTTTTTTGCCCCGGGTGTAAATCACGCGCCATCGCAAGGGTATCGAGTACTTGGCAAACGTCGTGGGTTTTGGGGTAATTTTGTCTAAGCAGCGCAAACTCATGATCCATAAAGCCAACGTCGAACGCTGCATTATGAATTACAAGCTCACCGCCTTTGATATAATCTAAAAACTCTGCCGCGACATCGCGAAACTTAGGTTTGCCCGCAAGAAAGTCGCGTGTAATACCGTGTACAAAGATCGCCTCGTCTTCAATATCTCGCTCTGGATCAATGTAAACGTGAAAGTTATTTCCGGTGAGCCTACGGTTTACTAATTCAACACAGCCGATTTCAATAATGCGGTGCCCTTGCTTAGGGTCGATACCCGTTGTTTCAGTATCCAGTACTATTTGCCTGTGAGCCATATCGCCAAATCACAAATTTTGTTATGTTAATAACTTCATTCTACATAATTTAAAGGCAAACTGTGCAAAAAAACGTAGAGATTTTTACTGATGGTTCATGTCTAGGCAACCCAGGTCCAGGTGGCTATGGCACCCTACTTCGCTACAAAGGTCATGAAAAAGAGTTGAGTCAAGGTTATACCTTAACTACAAATAATCGCATGGAACTGCTCGCAGCGATTATTGGCTTAGAGTCATTAAAAGAGCCCTGTCAGGTTATTCTCACTACCGATAGTCAATATGTGAAACAAGGTATTGAATCTTGGCTTGCCAACTGGAAAAAGCGCGGCTGGAAAACCGCCAGCAAGCAAGATGTAAAAAATAAAGATCTGTGGCAACGCCTTGATGCTGCCAATTCAAAGCACGACGTTGAGTGGCGCTGGGTGAAAGGCCATGCGGGTCACGCGGAAAATGAACGCGTTGACGACTTAGCCAGAGAGGCCGCAGAAAGTAGCGACTTGCTTGAAGATACTGGATTCGTAGCGCAAAGCTAGATCTCTTTATTACTCTATGATATATCTTATTCCATATTTGATATATCCAGTTTTTGCTAGTATGAATGTAACCATTGAAAGTTTCTTTCACAAACAGTCTTCAACCATCAGTTATGTGGTATTTGATAACCGTAGCTTAAAAGCCATGGTTATCGATGCCGCTGTTGATTTTGATATTGCGTCGGGCAACGTCAGCTACCAGTTTGCTGATTCGATTATTCATTATATTGATAGCCACCACTTAGATGTTGATTGGATTTTAGAAACACACGCCCACGCAGATCATTTATCTGCCGCGCAATACCTTAAGCAAAAACTCGGTGCTAAAGTGGCAACAGGCAAGCACATTACGCAAGTGCAGCAGCATTTTAATAAGGTATTTAACTTCGATATTCCAACGGATGGTAGTCAATTTTGCCATTTATTCGACGATGGCGAAGTATTTTATTTAGGTGAAGAAGCGGTGACCGTGATGTTTACACCGGGACACACGCCCGACAGCGTTACCTATATTGTCGATGGTAGTGCATTTGTTGGTGATACACTGTTTATGCCAGATAGCGGCACGGCGCGTTGCGATTTCCCAGGCGGTGATGCCAGCCAACTGTATCATTCAATTCAACGCATTTTTGAACTTGGTAACGATACCCACTTATATATGTGCCATGATTATCAACCGAATGGTCGCGAAGTGAGTGTTGTCACCAGTGTTGAGGCGCAAAAACAATATAATGTGCACTTAAAGCACGGCATTACCCAACACGATTATGTGAAAACCCGCGAATCGCGAGATGCCGATTTAGCGGTACCCAAATCGATTCACCCTTCAATTCAAGTAAATATCAATGCGGGGCACTTTCCCGAAGCCGAAGCTAATGGCACCACTTACTTAAAAATACCGCTAACGTTTAACTAGATTCACGTTTTGAGCTAATAGAAGCATTTCGAGGAGTGCTTCTTAGCCCTACACCTCTTACCGCTGGATTAAATTGCGGACGAGCATGCCATTTCGGTTTAATCGGCGTTAATGGCGCAACACGTTTTCTTGCCACAATCACGTATACACTACCCGTCGGTTTTAAATAATGTTGGCAAAACGATTGCCACGCTGCAAAACGCGATAGCCGCTTACCACGAGCAAGCGATGAGTAAATTGCTCGTTCTTCAAATACCACTTCGAACCCTAATAAATGTAACCAGTCTTTTACTCGTGCTGGGGTAAAAAAGCGCCCACTCCACGGTAACTTTTGCTTGGCAAAAGGCAGTATGCGCGCCAAGCCACAAAAGCTAAATGGATTAAACCCGCTAAGCACTAAGTAGCCGCCAGGCATTAATACTCGATGCACTTCTCGTAAGCAGTGGTGTGGGTCGGTTAAATACTCCAAGCCATGACTTAAAATACAACCATCGACTGTTTGTTCAGAAAAAGGTAATTCATCAATGTGCGCTCTTACTCCGGCTTTACTCGAGTTTGCGACATTTACTTGGTGTTTAATAACACACGCCGAGGTATCTAACTCAGCGCTCAGCTCACCTATTTTGAGCAAGTGATAGCCAAAAATTCGGTTTAACCACGGCGTGAAGATTTGCTCGATTTCTTGTTTTAAGTATTCGCCATGCGGAAAATCATACCAAGAATGGGGTTGAATGGTATTTTGTAAACTTAGCGCTGGTTTCAAGTCTTTGCCTCGTTATAATGAGAGATAGCCTACAGAGTAAACATAACAGAGCAAGTGAATATGGTACAAGTAATTCCCATTCCCGCGTTTAACGACAATTACATTTGGGCATTGGTTAATCAAGCCAATAAACAGCTTTATGTGGTTGACCCAGGTGACGCGGAACCCGTTTTAGCGTTCTGCCGCGAGCACTCATTGTCGCTAACAGGTATCTTAATTACCCATCATCATTGGGATCACACTAATGGGGTTGAAAAGCTGGTTACAAAGCTTAATGGTTTACCCGTTTATGGCCCGAGCAACAGCCCTTTTGACGGTATTACCCATAAACTTGAAGATGACGCTGTTATAACACTGGATGAATTACAACTAACATTAGCAATTATGCATGTGCCGGGACATACCCTTGACCATATTGCGTATTATAATGAAAACATGGTTTTTTGTGGCGATACACTTTTTAATGGGGGATGTGGTCGATTATTTGAAGGCACGCCAACACAAATGCTCACATCGCTTTTACGTATCGCAGCTCTGCCCGATTCAACACAGGTTTATTGCACACATGAATATACGCGTGCCAACCTAGACTTTGCTGCATATATCGAGCCGGACAATCATACGCTTGTTGCCTATCGCGATGAACTTGGCAAACATAGTGATATTTCCTTGCCTACCACAATAGAACAACAAAAGGCGATAAACCCATTTTTGCGCACTCATGAACATAATGTAAGAACCAGCGTGTTAGCTAAAAATTCAGTTACCGAAATAAACGATGTCAGTGTTTTTGCAGCCTTAAGGGAACTAAAGGACAATTATTAAATCTATTTATCAATTAATGATAAAAATAAATGAAATTGGCAATTTTTAGCCAAGATCGGTATTATTCGGCGTTCCGTTTTAACTCGGTATTTTGTATTAATGACTTATAAGCAAATAATTGCCCTAAGCGCCAGTGTGTGGCTTGTGGGCTGTCAAACGACAAATCAATCTCAATCAGAAAATACGGCAGAGCCAAACTATAAAGTTGCCAGCTCACAAGACGTATATGATGCATTAACAGTGCTTGCACTTGCAGAAGAAGAGCAAGAAGTCATTGAACAAATCCCTGAATTTGACGATGTATGGCAGCGAATTCGCTATCAGCTTTCGATTCCTGTGCCGCAAAATCGCGCCGTAGTTGCGGAGCGTAACTACTACGCAAAGCACCAAAAATATTTAGATCGTATCGCCACACGCGGCACTCCCTACCTTCACTATATTGTGGAAGAGGTCGAAAAGCGTCAGATCCCTATTGAAATAGCGTTATTACCTATTGTTGAAAGCGCATTTGACCCATTTGGCTATTCGCACCGCAGTGCTTCTGGTATTTGGCAGTTTATGCCAGCCACAGGAGAGCGTTTTGGTCTAAAGCAGAATTGGTGGTACGACGGTCGCCGTGACATTACCGAGTCGACTCGCGCTGCACTTGAATATTTAACGTATTTACACAAAACACTTGATGGTGATTGGCTAAATGCAATCGCTGCATATAATTCAGGTGAAGGTCGTGTATTACGTGCGATTAAAAAGAACCGTAAAAAGCAGTTACCAACAGATTTTTGGTCGCTTGATTTACCGCGAGAAACAACCCAATACGTACCTAAACTGCTAGCGTTATCAGACTTACTTGCGCGCTCAGATGAGTTTAAAGTAACGTGGAAAAAAATAGATAATAAGCCAGCTGTTGAATTGGTTAATACTGGCGGTCAAATTGACTTAGCAAAAGCCGCTGAAATGGCCGACATTCCAGTGACTGAAATGTATAAGTTAAACCCCGCATTTAACCGTTGGGCAACCGATCCAACCGGTCCGCATAAGCTACTTGTACCAGCAGATAAAGCTTATGGCTTCAAAGCACAACTTGCCAAAATGGACGCTAAAGATCGCATTCGTTGGCAGCAATACACAGTAAAATCAGGTGATAGCCTATCAAAAATCGCCAAGCAATTTGATACCAGTACGACTAGCATCAAAACGCTAAACAAGTTGAGTAACAACACTATTCGCGTTGGTCAACAGCTGTTTGTGCCATTAAGTAATGGCCAAATAGACAATAACTTATTAAGCGGTCCAATGCGTGTTGCAGCTAACAACAAAGCAAACCGCAAAACTACGCATACCGTCGTTAGTGGCGATAGCCTGTGGAAAATTGGTCGCAAATATAAAGTATCAACCAAAGACTTAATGAAGTGGAACAACTTACGCAAAAATGCGACCTTGCGTCTTGGCCAGCAGTTAACGGTTTATCAAAAAACCAGTTCAACCTTAGCGGGTAATGTGACTGAACGCACAATCACCTATAAAGTACGAAAAGGTGATTCGTTAGCGCGCATTGCGGGTTTGTATAAAGTGTCAGTATCGGACATTATGAAATGGAATGGCATTGCCAAGAATGAATACATTCAACCTGGACAAAAGCTAAAACTAAAAGTGGATGTAAAAACAGGTTAACACCAAGCAAACATATTAAAAAAGGCGCTATTTAGCGCCTTTTTTGTCGTACGTTAACTGATGAAAGTTAAGCAATACCAATATACTTATGAACTTGCACCGATAAGCGCCAGTTTTTAGCCTTACATACTTCAATCGCTAAGCGCGTTGCCTTTGCCTTTTGACTAATAGGCTGTAAATAAACGAGTTCTGGCGTATGCCCTGCTTCAGCAAACAGCTCTTCTAACTCCTCAACATGGCGCATCATCGCAACTGGATGTTTAATCTCGTTAGCACGTTGCATGGCGCTTTTAAGTACTTTATAGCCGCCACGCATATTAATTTTTGGTGATACCGTTACCCACGTTGTTGCTGGCGCTAAAATTTCAAATGTACCGCTGGTTTCAATTTGCGTAGAAAACCCGTTTTCATGAAGTAATTCACAAAGCGGGTTTAAGTCGTACATGCATGGCTCACCACCGGTGATCACAATATGCTTTGCTTGATATTGCTTGTCGCGAATTAGCGCAAGAATTTGTTCTGCGGTGCAATTAGCAAAATAATCCGAGTCAGCTTTCTTTTCAACTGTGTCAGAGAGATCAACTAAATAAGTATCGTCCGTATGCCATGTTTGCTTAGTGTCGCACCAAGCACATCCCACAGGACACCCTTGCAAGCGAATAAATATAGATGGGCAACCTGTGTAACTTGCCTCACCTTGAATGGTTTCGAATACTTCGTTAATTTTGTACAACGTACGCCTCTAATTACTGCTAGATTTGTCTTCAAGGTCACGAAGGTGTAGACTATCGCGCCCGCAAAAACCGCTATTATAGCTAAAGTGAGAGAAATATGTCGCAAAAAGTTGTTGTAATTTACTCTGGTGGAATGGATTCATATACCGTTTTAAATAAAGCCATTCGCCAAGGTTATGAAGTGTATGCACTTTCGTTTGATTACGGCCAGCGTCATGTTAAAGAATTAAAAGTCGCAGCAGACGTATGTGCGGAATTAAACATTTCTCATAAGGTTGTTGATATTTCGGCAATCAACCAGTTAATTGGTGGCTCATCGCTGACTGACGATATT
Organism: Pseudoalteromonas sp. NS-SX12; assembly: GCF_057367955.1. Classification (NCBI taxonomy): domain Bacteria; kingdom Pseudomonadati; phylum Pseudomonadota; class Gammaproteobacteria; order Alteromonadales; family Pseudoalteromonadaceae; genus Pseudoalteromonas; species Pseudoalteromonas sp. NS-SX12. Next base: position 2,881,800 of record NZ_CM170634.1, read on the forward strand.
GACGTACCGGAAGGTCACTACGAAGAAGAAAGCATGAAATCAACTGTGGTACCAAACCGCAATATGATTTTATTATCACTTGCTGTTGGCTATGCAGTTTCACTTAAAGCCAACAAGGTATTTTACGGCGCTCACTCAGGCGATCATGCAATTTATCCAGATTGCCGCCCTGAATTTGTACAAAAAATGGATGATGTGTGCCGCATCGCTAACTACGAAGAAATTGAAATAGTTAGCCCATACTTAAATAATACTAAAATTGAGATTTTAACCGACGGTTTAAATATGGGCCTCGATTACAGTAAGACATGGACTTGCTACAACGGTCGAGAAAAAGCCTGCGGTAAATGCGGCGCTTGCCAAGAGCGTTTAGAAGCATTTGAGCTAAACCAGACAAGCGATCCGCTACCATATGAAGCAAATTAACTAAAACCTGTTAGTTAACGCACATAAAAAGCACCAAATGGTGCTTTTTTGTTTTGCCCTGTCCGTTCGCAAAATCCATTTTCATTGTTGTTATGCACCTTAAAAACTAAAGCCATATTTGTACTCCACGCGTAAGTTACATCCTTTTGCGATAAGCCATTCTAATTTGTTTACAATCCCCTCTTTTTAAGCACCCAAATTACGAATAAACTATTGGCCTTTCCCACAACTGGATTTACTTATGCCTAAGACATTGAAAGTACCTCATACGCTGGTTTTGCTACTAGCGATGATGTTTGTCGCTTATCTTGCCACTTGGATTGTACCCCAAGGCTTTTTTGATACCGTAGAAACAGCAAATGGCCGCCAAGCCGTTGTACCTGGCACTTATCAAGTTGCTACTGAAAGTCATTACCTTACACCGTGGGACTTTCTAACGGCAATTCCACGTGCATTTGCTGCTGCACAGGATGTTATCTTTTTTGTATTAATTGTGGGAGGTGTACTCGCAATTGCACGTGCTACAGGCACAGTAGATGCGTTAATTGGCCGTTTATTAGAAAAACATGGCGATAAGCCGCAAAAACTTATTTTTGCCGTAGTCTTTTGTTTTGCCCTTGCTTCAAGTGCAATTGGTACAGCGGGCGAATACATTCCATTTGTACTTATTTTAGTGGCATTATGTAAAGCCATGCGCCTAGATGCGATGACGGCGGTCGGTATGATTGTTGCTGGCTATGGCATCGGTTATGGCGTATCTGCGTTTAATCCGTTTACTGTATTAATTGCACAACAAATTGCAGAAGTGCCTGTCTATTCAGGCTTATGGCTACGTTTAGCGATTTTCGTGCCGTTCGTATTAATTGGTTTCCATCATGTTTGGTCATACACCAAACAAGTACACGCTGATCCGTCTCGCTCGTTAATGGCTGGTATTCCTTGTCCATTAGAGGGTAAAGAAACTCATGATTATCCTAAGCTTAATCGTCGTCACCAACTGGTGTTATTAAGCTTTATTGCCACCTTAGTAATCGCTGTATGGGGTATTGCAACCAAAGGCTGGTACTTATATGAACTTGGCGGCTTATTTGTAGCATGGGGCCTAGTTATCACTGTATTAGGTAAACTTGATGCCAACACTGCTGCAAATAAATTTATTGAAGGTACCTCTGATTTAGTAACCACTGCAATTTTGATTGGTGTTGCACGCGGTATCGCACTCATTTTAGACGACGGTAAAATTCTGCACAGCCTAGTGTACGGTATGAGTTTACCGCTTTCTTATGTGAGCGCAGAAATATCAGCTGTTGGTATGCTTGTTATTCAAACTCTGCTAAATACTTTTATTCCATCGGGTTCAGGTCAAGCGTACGTTACTATGCCGCTAATGGCGCCTCTTGGTGATTTAGTAGGTGTACCACGCCAAGTTGCGGTACTTGCATATCAATTTGGCGACGGCTTCTCAAATATGATTATTCCAACCAATGCGGTATTGATGGGCATTATAGGTATGGCAGGTGTACCTTATGGTCAGTGGTTTAAGTTCTGCTTACCGTTATTGGTGAAGCTAATGATTGCAGCCTCTGTAGTTCTAATCGCCGCCACTTTCTTTGGCTATGGTTTAGATGTGCAACCGCAAATAGCTGGGGTTGAAAGCCAAGTAACAACAAATAGCTAATTCAATTACAAGCATAAAAAAGCCACCGAATACGGTGGCTTTTTTGTAACACATCTATTTACAGAGCTTAGCTAATAGCTGCTCTTTTACATTTGGCCATTCAGTATTAAGAATAGAATACACTGCGGTATCACGAATACTGCCGTCTTTTAGGATTTGATGGTTGCGTAAAATGCCATCTTGTTTTGCACCTAAACGCTCTATTGCGGCTCTGGAAGCATCATTTTTAACATGCGTACGAAATTCCACTGCTATCACCTTACTTTGTTCAAACAACTGTTTTAATAGCAAGTATTTACATTCTGTATTGACTGCTGTTCGCCTAACAGAATTTGCATACCAAGTGTAGCCAATTAGCGCGCGCTTATTTTCACGGTCTACACCATAGTAACGTGTCGTGCCAACGATTTGATTTGTTGCTTTATGGCGCACAGCGTAAGCAATATTACCTTTTTCCATCTGACTAATCGCCGCAGCAACATATTGTTCCATGCTGTCTGGCGTTGGTACATTAGCAAACCATAACCTCCAGTGTTCACCATCATTTACCGCTGTACTAAGGGCTTCCGTATGAGCTAGACAAAGGGGTTCCAAAATTACATGCTGACCTTCAATAACCTGCTTTTTAATCCACATCATTTATCTTTCTTATTATTGCTAATTTAGTATTTTCCAAAAAACACGGCATAAGTAACTGAAAACAGTTTATTTTTGCAAGCAAGAATATCGTGTTCTTTGAAACGCCATACAAAATTTTGGGCATAAAAAAACCCAAGCTAATGCTTGGGTTTTAAATACATGGTGCGGATGGAGGGACTTGAACCCTCACGTGATTGCTCACACAGCGACCTCAACGCTGCCTGTCTACCAATTCCAGCACATCCGCGAAGATGTTATTTATTAGTTTGGAACGTCGTTGCTTTTGTCTTGTGAAGCAGGAACGTCTTTATCTTTTGGTTCAGCAACCACTGTTGTTGCAGCAGGTGCGTCTGATGATAAATCTGACCATTCGTCAGTTTGTTTAATCTGACCTGCAGTTAAGTTACCTAACACAATGCTTAACACAAAAAATACGGTTGCTAAGATTGTGGTTGTTTTAGTCATAAAGTTACCAGCACCGCTTGAACCAAATACGGTTGCAGATGCACCAGCACCAAATGATGAACCCATATCAGCACCTTTACCTTGCTGGATTAAAACAAATCCAATTAAAGCAAGTGCGACGATAAGATAAACTACTAATAAAATTTCGTACATTGTTAGCCATTTCCTTTTGCGCTATTACAGATGGTTGCAAAGCTATCAGCTTTAAGGCTTGCTCCGCCTATTAGACCGCCATCAATATCAGGTTGCGCAAATAATTGTTCGCTATTGTTCTCGTTAACACTACCGCCATAAAGCAGTTGTATTTTTGCAGCTAACTCGCTGTTAAGTTCAGCCAGCTTGCTACGAATAAATTTGTGCACAGTTTGTGCTTGTTCAGGCGATGCAGTTTTACCTGTGCCTATTGCCCAAACGGGCTCGTATGCTATCACACTATTAGCAAGTGCATCTACACCTAATTTGCTAATAATCGCATCAATTTGCTGCCAAACAACCTGTTCGGTTAATTCTTGTTCACGTTCTTGTTCACTTTCACCTACACATAGGATGGGTGTTAAGTTGTTTTCTTGCGCTTTTGCAAATTTTGCAGCAACTGTTTCGTTACTTTCACCGTAAATTGCTCGTCTTTCTGAGTGACCAACTAAGGTGTAATTTGCGCCTAGAGCGTGAATCAATTGGGCGTCAACTTCACCAGTAAATGCACCAGCATTGTTTTCTGACACTGTTTGAGCGCCTGCTTTCAAACCTGCACCTAAAGCAGATTTAATTAAAGGGAATGGCGGGAAAACTAAAATATCAACGTCAGAGGTATCAATTTTCGTGATTACTTCGGCAAGTTCAGATACAAGCTCAAGTGAGCCATTCATTTTCCAGTTGCCTGCAACCATAGGTTTGCGTTGTGCCATTGCTTACTCCAATTTAGAAAGCGAGCAGGATGTTATCCTGACTCGCAAAAAGTTACAAGGGGTTATTGTGCGTTTTCGAGTTGTTTGCTTATAGATTCAACAACATCAGCAATTTTCTTTGAGAAATCGAAGACTTGCTTCTCTTTTTCTGCTTCAACCATAACGCGGATCACAGGTTCTGTGCCTGACTTACGAATTAACACACGGCCTTTGTCACCCAGTTGCTGTTCAACTTCAGCAATCACAGATTTAACCTCGTTGCTTGCAAGCGGTTCAGTGCCTTTTGCATAGCGCACGTTAATCATATTCATTGGGTACTTTGTAAAGCCTTGACCTAAATCTTCAAGTGTTTGATTGCTCTCAACCATGGCAGCAAGCACTTGTAGGCTAGATATAATACCGTCACCCGTTGAGATGCGGTCAAGATTTAGAATGTGGCCCGAGCTTTCACCACCAATTTTCCAGCCTTTTTGCTTTAATAGTTCTAGCACATAGCGATCGCCCACTTTTGAGCGTTCAAATTCAACGCCGAGTGACTTAAGCGCATTTTCAAGGCCCATGTTAGACATTACAGTACCAACAACACCGCCGCCAAGTTCACCTTTCTCGAACGCGTATTTCGCAATGATATAAACAATGTCATCACCGTCAAATACACGGCCTTTATGGTCAACCATCATCACGCGATCACCATCACCATCGTAGGCAATACCTACGTCAGCTTTTACTTCAAGTACTTTTTGGATCATGGTATCAACATGGGTTGCGCCGCATTTTGCGTTGATATTTAAACCATTTGGCTCACACGCTACTTTAATCACTTCAGCGCCAAGTTCGCGCATAACATCGGGTGCAATGTGATACGTTGCACCATTGGCGCAATCAACCACAATACGTAAACCTTCAAGCGATAAGGCACTTGGGAACTGGCTTTTACAATATTCGATATAACGTCCTGCCGCAGTATCAAGGCGCTTTGCTTTACCGAGCGATTCTGAAGAAACGCACGTCATTTTTTCATCCATCATTGCTTCGATTTCAAGCTCTAACGCATCATCTAACTTAGTGCCTTGTGATGAGAAAAACTTAATGCCGTTGTCTTGATAAGGATTGTGAGAGGCACTAATAACAATACCTGCTTCACCGCGGAACGTTTGTGTTAAATACGCGATTGCAGGCGTTGGCATTGGACCTAATAAAATAACATCAATACCAGCCGCTACTAAACCGGCTTCAAGCGATGTTTCAAGAAGATAGCCCGAAATACGTGTATCTTTACCAATAATCACTTTTTTAGTGCCCGCTTTAGACAGTACTTTACCTGCCGCCCAGCCAAGCTTTAATGCAAATTCTGGGGTGATTGGGAACTGCCCTACCTCACCACGTACACCGTCGGTGCCGAAATATTTTCTATTGCTCATTTGTAATTCCTTGTTCACAGGCCCGCCATACATTAAGTGCATCGGCGGTTTCTGTAACATCGTGTACTCGAATAATCTTAGCGCCCTTTTGCGCGGCGATAAGCGCGCCCGCAACTGAGCCAGCTAAACGCTGATCTACATCGCGCCCTAATAAATTACCAATCATCGACTTGCGCGATAAACCAGCAAGTACTTCACACCCCATCATTCTAAACTCGTCTATGTATTTTAAAATATGGTAGTTATGTGCGAGGGTTTTACCAAAACCAAAGCCAGGATCAAGAATGATTTTATCGCGCGATATACCTGCAGTTTCGCAAGCAGCTATACGCTCAACAAAGAACTGTTTAATATCATTTATCACATCATCGTAATGAGGATTTGATTGCATGGTACGCGGTTGCCCTTGCATATGCATTAAGCACACCGGTACGCCCAACTCAGCCGTTGTCGCCAAGGCATTGGGTTCTTGCAGTGCACGCACATCGTTAATAATATCAGCACCCGCATTCACCGCCTGACGCATTACCTCTGCTTTGCTGGTATCGATGGAAATGAGACAATCTGACTTTTTGCGGATCGCCTCTATAACTGGAATAACGCGCGCAAGCTCTTCTTCTAATGCAACATCAGGTGCACCAGGACGCGTTGATTCACCACCAATGTCAATAATGGTCGCGCCATTTTCAAGCATCGCCAAAGCCGAAATGACAGCGCTGTCGATTTGTTGATAACTGCCTCCATCAGAAAAAGAGTCTGGGGTAAGGTTAAGTATTCCCATTATATGGGTTTGGCTTAGGTCAAGTACCTTGCCGTTTGGTAAATTGATAGTAGACATAGAAATGTAGATTTAAAAAAACCCCGAATTGCTCGGGGTTTTTAGGGTTGTTAGTTTACCGATGGTTGGTCGGTGTCATCAAGTTTATTTTCAGGTTTTTTCTCTGAATCAACCTGTTTTTCTGCTTGAAGTTCTTTATCGCCAGTGGCTGTTGCGCCAGCACTTGGCTTATCATCGTCTTTACGATCATGCGCATCACGTGGTGGGCGCACTTCGCGACGCGCCATTAGATCATCAATTTGCGCAGCATCAATCGTTTCGTACTTCATTAGCGCATCTTTCATTGCGTGAAGGATATCCATATTTTCTTTTAGAATATCTTCAGCGCGTTGATAGTTGCGATCTGAGAAGTCACGTACTTCCGCATCAATAAGCTTAGCCGTTTCTCCAGACATGCTCTTGTTCTGCGTTTGACTACGACCCATGAAAACTTCGCCTTGATCTTCTGAATAAAGAAGCGGACCTAGTTTTTCACTTAAACCCCATTGCGTAACCATTTTGTGTGCAATATCAGTTGCACGTTCAATATCGTTACTCGCACCTGTGGTCACTTTATCTGCGCCATAGATGAGTTCTTCAGCAATACGGCCACCGTAAAGGCTTGAAATCATCGACTCTAAATGTTGCTTAGAATGACTTACACGGTCTTGCTCTGGTAAATACATAGTTACACCAAGTGCACGACCACGCGGGATAATTGATACCTTGTAAACAGGATCATGCTCAGGCACTAAACGCCCAACAATCGCGTGACCAGCTTCGTGGTATGCCGTCATTTCTTTTTCTTGCTCGCTCATAACCATTGACTTGCGCTCTGCGCCCATCATGATTTTATCTTTTGCAGCGTCAAACTCGGCCATGCTAACAACACGCTTATTACCGCGCGCAGCAAAAAGAGCAGCTTCATTCACTAGGTTAGCAAGATCAGCACCTGAGAAGCCTGGTGTACCACGCGCAATTAGTGCTGGCTCAACGTTGTCTGCCAGAGGCACTTTGCGCATGTGTACTTTAAGAATTTGTTCACGACCGCGGATATCAGGTAAACCTACAACTACTTGACGGTCAAAACGACCTGGACGAAGTAACGCTGGGTCTAATACATCTGGACGGTTAGTCGCAGCAATTACGATAATGCCTTCGTTACCTTCAAAGCCATCCATTTCAACAAGCATTTGGTTAAGTGTTTGCTCACGCTCATCGTGACCACCACCAAGACCTGCACCACGCTGACGACCTACCGCATCGATTTCATCGATGAAGATGATACAAGGCGCAGCTTTCTTAGCTTGTTCAAACATGTCACGAACACGCGATGCACCAACACCAACGAACATTTCTACGAAGTCAGAACCTGAAATTGTAAAGAATGGTACTTTTGCTTCACCTGCAACCGCTTTTGCAAGTAGCGTTTTACCTGTACCTGGAGGACCTACCATTAGTACGCCCTTCGGAATGCTACCACCCAACTTTTGGAATTTTGATGGGTCACGTAAGAAATCTACTAACTCAGTAACGTCTTCTTTTGCTTCATCACAACCAGCTACATCGGCAAATGTCGTTTTAACTTGGTCTTCGCTCATTAAGCGTGCTTTGCTCTTACCAAATGACATAGCACCTTTGCCGCCACCGCCTTGCATTTGACGCATGAAGAATATCCAAACACCAATAAGCAGTAACATTGGGAACCAAGAAATGAAGATAGTTGCCAATAATGACTGCTCTTCCGGTTCTACACCTTCAACAATTGCACCGCTTTTGATCAGCTCGTCAACAATGTACTGATCGTGCATAGGGATAACAGTTTTAAACTGTTCACCATTTAATTTTGTGCCGTATACGATGCCAGCTGTGCGATCAAACTTCGCTTCGCGCACTTGTTGTGCACGGGCATCCTTTACAAACTGCGAATATGCGAGCTGGCGGTTAGCCCCTTCGCCTGGATTGAAACTCTGGAATACCGACATTAAAACTACGGCGATTACCAACCAGAGAATTAAATTTTTAGCCATATCACTCAAGGCATTAACCTCTTGTCTTATCTAACATTGAAAAAATCTTTAACTTTAAATACTGTACTACAGTTTGTAACCTGTCGCTACTATATAAACTTCGCGAGAGCGCGCACGCGACGAATCTGGTTTGCGAATTTTAACGGTCTTAAAACTATTACGTAAGTCTTTAACAAATTGATCAAATCCCTCTCCTTGGAACACTTTGACAGCAAAATTACCGTTTGGTTTAAGTACTTGATGGCACATATCAAATGCAAGTTCGACTAAGTACATGCTACCTGCCTGATCTGTCACGTTATTTCCGCTCATGTTAGGCGCCATATCCGACATAACAAGATCAACGTTCTTACCATCAATTCGTGATAACAGTGCATCCAGTACCGCTTCTTCACGAAAGTCACCTTGTAAAAATTCAACGCCAGGCAGGGGATCCATAGGTAAAATGTCACAAGATATTACTGTGCCGTTATCACCAACCTTATCGGCCGCATATTGCGACCAACCACCCGGTGCGGCACCTAAATCCACCACCGTAAGTCCCGGGCGAATTAATTTATCTTTTTTGTCGAGCTCTTCAATTTTGAAGTAAGCGCGCGAGCGATACCCGAGTTTACGGGCTTCATTGGCATATACATCATCAAAATGCTCCTTTAACCAGCGTTTTGAACTTGCCGAATGCTTTTTATTAGCCATTAAATTCTACTCTAGAATTAGTAATATTGGATATATGGCGGTAGAATACCCTTAATTCAAGATTATTTCTGCGAAATTTACTAAATATGAAGTTATCAAACAAACAAAAGCAGTTTTTAAAAGGCGAAGCACACGCATTAAATCCAGTTGTTCTTTTAGGTGCAAATGGTTTAACTGAAGGTGTGTTACTCGAAATTGAAAACGCACTTGGCATTCACGAACTAATTAAAGTGAAAGTACCAACTAGTGACCGTGAAACTAAAGCGCTTATTTTTGAAGCCATTGTGCGCGAAACGGGTGCTATCAAGCTTCAAACAATTGGTCATATTATTGTGCTTTATAAACAAAGCGAAGATAAGAAAATCCAATTGCCAAAAGGTTAATGTAAAACATATTTTAACCTGTAAAAAACGCGCTTTAAGCGCGTTTTTTATTGTATTGCTTTAAGGTTAAATCAAGAAAATCCGTAGTCAGCTCGTTCAAAATGCCCGCTTCGGCATTTATCATCAAACTAAAGCCTAACTCTAACCTTGGAATAACCAACACGTCAGCACGGTATCCCTGCACCCAGCCACTGTGATAATAAATTTTCTCACCTTTGTAGTCGTAAATGCGCCAGCCCAGTCCGTAATGAGCTTGATTTAGGTTTTTACGCCAAACTCGACGCCTTAACTCTTTTTTGGTTTTAATTTGTGGTGTACTTTGCAGCGCCAGTGATTCTTTTGATAACACACTTGGGTATTGGCCAAGCTGTGCTTTGAGCCACTGCACCATATCATCTGCACTGGCATTAACGCCCGCTGCAGGACCAACCTTATAGTAATTTGGTTTAATTTTTGTGGTGTACCAACGCTTGCGTGCCCGCACGTGTGGATGAGCGTAATTGTCATCTTGCATCATAGCTTGTATACCAAGGCTCGCATTTTTCATGTTTAACGGTTTAAACAAGAATTCATTTACCCAGGTGCTGTAATCCATCTGCGTGGATTTTTCGATCACATCACCAATCAGGCTAAACATCACATTTTGATACCCATAACAACGCCCCGGAGAACAAATCGGTTCTACTTCTGCAAGCTTGTTTTTAATTTTGTCATAAGGCATGCGTGATTCGATAAGATTGTCATACGCATTGGGTACAAGGCCACTGCTATGACTTAATAAATGCGACACCCGCAGCTTTTTATCACGACTGTGGAAATGAAAATCCGGCAGATATTTAGTCACCGTGTCATCAAGCTTTAACTGCCCTTCACTGGCGAGCTTTGCAGCCAAAGAGCCCGCAAATGTTTTTGATACCGACGCTAAACGAAAGCGTGTACTGGTGGTAATAGGTTTACCGCTAATGCGTTTAGTTTTGCCATAGCCATAGGCAAACTCCCCCGCATCTACTTTTACAACTGACAGTGCCGCACCTGGGATACCTTTTTTTCTTAATTTAGATACCATGGTGTTCTTGTAACCTTTAACAAAACGGTCAAAATCAACCTGTTCGTTTGCGTTATCAAGACTATCCGCAACTGAGAAACAACTAAAACTCAAAAATGTTGAGAAAAACAAAAACCGCATATATATCGCTATTCTCGGAATAAATACGCACATAGTTTAACAAGCCAATAACAAGGATGCAGGCAAAACTTTTAAATATTTTGTTTGTCCAAGCTGAACAACTACATTTTTTTACATGTGAACTACACATTTATACATATAATACGTATTTTATTAAACAGCATTTAGCCACAGATCAGTACAACTATAATTATTACAATGAACAAAATTACAATTTCACTTCTTATTTTGAGCACCTTGCTTGCGACGCCCTGCCTTGCTAGTAATCGGCTTTATGCAGACAACACACTCGAGGCAAGTGACGGGTTCACGTGGGATTGGAGTTTTGGTGCTGGCTACTATGTCGATAAACACTATTTACAAGGTGTGGACTATCAAGATGGTTTTGAATTAAACATCAATGTTGCCATCAACTACGACAAATTTTATTTTGATGTTGATAACTCACAGCTTACAGGTGGCTTGACGATAGGTTACAACCTCGTTGATAAGTATGACTGGAGTCTCGATTTATTCGCGATTAACGCCCATGAAGGCTTTGACGAAACTGGTACCTTTTACGACGACGATTTAGTATCTGAACTACGCGGAGTGACAGAACGTGAAGATGACTTTAATGCGGGTCTTCGCCTTACCCGTAAAGAAAAAACCCACCAGTTATCGTTAGAAATTCTCCACGACATTTCAGGTGCACACAAAAGCCTTTGGGCAAGTGGTTTTATTAGTACGATTCAAGATTATCGCAATTGGGAATTTCGTGTTGGCTCGGGCCTAAATATTTATTCATCGGATTTCACCGGTTATTATTTTGGCGTAGATGCCAACGAAGCAATCGCGGGATTTAGACCACAGTACAACCCAAGTGCCGCGTACAGCCTGACCTTTGAAATTCACGCCGAATACCCAATTAACGAAGATTGGGTGTTTCTTGGAGGCTGGTTATCCTCTTGGTATTCAAAGGAAATTAGCAATAGCCCATTAATTTCTAACAGCTTACGACACAAAGCTAAGGTTGGCATACGCTATGTATTTTAACCTTAAATTTGTCCTTATTAAACTCAAGCTTATTGCGTTATTTTGCTTCGCGAGCATTTGTTTCGCCGACGCCGAAAAGAACGTCAATTTGCCATTATCGCACCCTGAACTGGCCATTTTCCCTGAAAAATGTGTGGCATTGCGTCAAGGAAAACACTGTTACACCAAATTAAAGTTCCAGTGGCATGCGCCGGTCAGAGGCGATTATTGTATTCGCACAGTAAACGATAAAAAACTGATTCGCTGCTGGTATAGCAGTACCTTTGGTGAACTAGACAGTGAGTTTAACTCGCCAGAAGCAGTGCAATACGAATTAGTTGAAATTAGCTCAGGGCAAATCAGCGAGCCCGTAGAAATGAAAGTAAATTGGGTATACACCAATAAGCGAAAGAAACGTCGGTGGAGACTGTTTTAATGGATATAGCAAAAAAAATACTATTAGTTGAAGATGACACATCGCTTGCACAATGGGTAAGTGAGTACTTAGTTGAACAAGGCTTTGACGTTGTTTTGTGTCATCGTGGTGACGAAGCTGTGCAGGCAGTAAAAAAGCATAACCCCGATTTAGTATTACTTGACTTAATGCTGCCAGGTAAAGATGGCATGAGTGTATGTCGCGATTTACGTATTTTCTATCATCAACCAATTATTATGATGACAGCAAAAGGTGATGAAATTGATGAAGTACTTGGCTTAGAAGTTGGCGCAAGTGATTATGTCATAAAACCTGTGCGTCCACGTGTATTACTTGCGCGTATCAATGCAGTAATGCGTGAAAAACAAGGAGGCTCGGATGCCAATTCTGATGAGATCAGCATTGGAAGTTTACAAATCGATACCTTATCACGCGACGTATTTTTAGATGGTACTAAACTCGCCCTTTCAAATGCCGAATATTCCTTATTGTTTTACTTGGCATCAAATGCGGATCAAATTCTCGACCGCGATAGCGTGTTTTTAGCGACCAAAGGCAGAGAATACGACGGCTTAGACCGTAGCGTTGATGTGCTTATTTCGGCACTTCGTAAGAAAATTGGCGACGACCCACAAAGCCCAAATAAAATAAAAACCATTTGGGGTAAAGGTTATTTGTTCGTAAGCCAAGCTTGGTAGTTAATGAAAAAGCTTTATATTAGCCTGATCACAGGCGCACTGATTTCATCATTTATTCTTGGTTGGTTGATTGATTCATTAAGTGCGCCTCCGAGTACTCACGATAATTTTAAAGTTGAAAAGCAAATACTTGCAGGCGTGGTTGCTGAAATCAGCCATCACCCTAAAAGCGAACATGAAGCCTTTTTAAAACGCTTCACCCAAGCGAGTCATTTTAGCTTGAGTTACCACAGCAATAGCGAGCTTGCATTGCCCCGTGAACTGCACGGAGAATTACTGGTACCCGGCGGTATTACCCTAGAAGACGAATTAGGTTTTTACTTGATTCAAACAAGTGCTGCATTAGCCGATAGCCATATTCAGTTGCGTGTTGAAAAGCCGCCAATGCCAACTAATCGTACCGATCTCTTTTTAACCGTTGGTTTTTATCTAGGCATTTGCATTTTTATGTGGTGGTGGCTCGCGCCGCTCACCAAACGATTAAGTTTGCTAAATAAGGCCACCGCACAATTTGCCAATGGCAACCTCGATGCGCGTATCAACTTAACCGGGCTAAGCTATATTCGTGAGCTAGAAACCAGCTACAACCGCATGGCCGACCAAATACAGCAGCTGATCGAAGAAAACCAACTACTCGCATCCAGTATGTCGCACGATATCCGCACTCCCCTTGCGTGTTTACGGTTTGGCTTAGATGCCGCGATAGATACCAAAGATCCAACTAAAATTCAGCATTACCTTGAACGCATGGAAAACGACTTAGATCAAATGGAATCCATGCTCAATAGCTATTTAGAGTACGCGACCCTTGAGCAAAAATCGTATCAAATATCGCCTACTGCCATCACCAGCACTGAATTATTTGATAACTGTTTTTATCAAGTTGAACCTAAGCTCAATGCGCAATCTATCAAACTTGAAATAAAATCAGACACCCAGCAGCTTTATGTGGATCCGCACTGGTTAGCCCGCGCCATTGTTAATTTACTAAGTAACGCCGCTGACTTTGCAAAAACCACCATTACGATTAGCACCACGCAAACCCACGCTGACACGTTTATTGAAATTGAAGACGATGGCCCGGGCATTGATGAAGCAAACCTAGATAACGTGTTAAAGCCATTCTTCCAGCAAGAAAATCACCGCAACCGCGCGGCCAAAAACTATGGCCTTGGGCTTGCTATCGTAGCAAAAGTCATCGCATGGCATTTCGGCGATATTAAAGTGTCTCGCTCCAAAGAACTTGGCGGTGCAAAATTTACTTTACGCTTGCCACATCGCTGCCATTTAAAGAACAAGACCAGCTCATGGTAGCCCGCTCGCCCTTTAACAAATTACGCAACTATTACATTTAACAATTTAGCGAATTTGATTGTTTACATTTTTTTAATCTTATTGATCTAAATCAAGCGAACTCACTCTATTAATTTATTTCAATTTACAGTAGATTGGGCGGCAAACTAATAACGAGAAAAATATATGAGTGCTTCACGTGGAGAGTTTTCCTCTCGACTAGGATTTATCATGGCGGCAGCAGGCAGTGCTGTTGGTCTTGGCAATATTTGGGGCTTCCCAACACAAACGGCAACTAATGGTGGTGCAGCGTTTGTATTAATGTATTTAATTTTAGCGTTTTGCCTAGCATATCCTGCATTTATGGCTGAAATTCTAATTGGGCGATACGGCCAAGCGAATGCCGTAACATCTCTTGAAAAACTTTCTCGTACGCAAACACAAAAACGCTTCGCATTTATTGTCGGCTTTGGCGGCATTGTCTGTGCAGCGCTTATTTTAAGCTTTTACGGTATTTTAGCCGGTTGGATGACATCTTACGCCGTAGAGGCAGGTGCAACCATCGTTGGTGCCACCAGCGTTGCAGAGTGGGCCATTAGCGATAGCGTGGCACGCAATATTTTCTTCTGTGCAATTTTTATGTTTTTAACCGTGATTATTATTCGTAATGGCGTAGAAGATGGCATAGAGAAATGGTCTAAACGTTTAATGCCTGCAATGATTGCCCTGCTTATTTTATTGATCATCTATGTATTAACCCTAGATGGTGCAGACAAAGGATTAGAAGCTTACCTTAACCCGGATATTTCACGAGTACTTGATCCTGACTTACTAATTAGTGCACTTGGCCAAGCGTTCTTTTCACTGTCGTTGGGTACTAGTGTAATGGTGATCTATGGTTCATATATTTCGAAAAAAGAAAATATGGTTACCATCGGCGCACAAGTTACATTTATTGACGTATCAATTGCATTTTTAGCAGGTCTTTTAGTCATTCCGGCAATGTACGTTGCATTGGAACAAGGCGTTCAAATTTTTGCTGAGGATGGCTCACTGCTCGCAGGCCCAACCCTAGTATTCCAAGTATTACCAAGTTTATTTGATTCTATGGGTCAACTGGGTGTGTTTGTTGGTTTGGCATTCTTTATCCTGATGTCGATTGCCGCACTTACGTCGTCAATATCGATGTTAGAAGGCCCTGTATCTTATCTTGTTGAGCGCCATAATATTGAGCGTAAAACCGCGACTACGTGGACTGGTATAGGTATTTTAGCCATCAGCTTTGTGATTATTTTTAACATCGGTACGATGCTCGACTTTGTGGCAACATTGGCGACAGAATATGGTCAGCCAATTATCGCAATGTTCTGCTGTATATTCGCGGGCTGGATTTGGCAACGAAATTCACTTGTTGAAGAAATTAAACAAGGTAATGAAGACGTTGAATCAGGCGTGTTCTGGAAAATCTGGCCATGGTACACAAAATTTGTGTGTCCTCTCGCTATTGCTGCAGTATTTATTCATTCATTTACCTAACCAGCAACTACAGACATAAACAGATAAATAAAAAGCCGATGTGTATCATCGGCTTTTTACTTTTAAGCTCTTAGCAATTTTTTTTACAAAGCCGCTTTCATATGAATGTGCGGAATACCATCTTCTAGGTATTCTTGCCCGTCTACTTGAAAGCCAAGTTCAGTGTAAAACTCAGTTAAATAACACTGCGCTGATATTTCAATCCCTTGCTCAGGCCAATGTGAAATACAAATATCTTTGGCAAGGGATACAATAGCGTGTGCAAGCCCTTTACCTCGCGCCTCTTTTTTAACGAGCACTCGACCAATCGCCGCGCTGTTCTCATAGTTAATCTTTGGCGCTAAACAACGCGCATAGGCAACAACGTCATTATCGTCATAACCAATAATATGCTGGGTTTGCGGCTCGCAATCTAACCCATCAAGCTCTTCATACGGGCAGTTTTGTTCAACCACAAAAACATCAACGCGCAACTTTAAAATGGCGTAGAGCTCTGCCGTTGTGAGTTCATTAAATGTTTTACTATAAAATTTTGTCATTATGCACCCAATAAAAAAGGGGCCTAAGCCCCTTAGATAGTTATCTTCGCTTAGCTGAAAATATGTTCAAGCTGATCGCAAATTTGGCTCAGGTTGACCTGATCATGCTCAATGGTCAAATCAGCGTAACCATCTGAGCCAAACATTCGGTCTACTTCAATTAACACATGAGTTTTCAATGCCTCAGGCACAAATGACAACTCAACTTCCTTCGGACCAAACACTTTTAGACCTGCAGGCTTGTATTCAAGCTCTTGATAACACCCTGATGTGGAATTGAAATTAGACGTACGTAAATAGCCTTTTTCAACATCGCTTTTAACCAATTTATAGCCCAATTTTTCCATTGCTAGCATAAAGGTTTTTACCGCTTCATTTGGGTATACATAAACCGGATCTCGGTCGGTTGCGTCTAACGCAAAATCAATATTTAGACCAGTTGCAATCCAAACTACGCTTTGATTAATGCCCTGTGATATTTCAGTAATTGGCGTTTCTGAGTGCAAGCGCGCTTCAAATGGAATGCGTAATTCTTCACCTGGCTGCAATGTTCTTTGATCGACAATCGACCATTTATCTAACACATGATCTGCAAAATACTCGCCTTCGTCTGACTCTACTTTAACCTTAGTCATTAAGGCTAACTCTAATCCTGAAATATCTTGCTCTACATCGCCTGCTGTTATGATAACTTCTGCTGAAAATTTTTGCCCTGGCAGTAAATGCTCAGTATGTAGCACGGTATCCACTTTTGCCGCACCAATACCGATAGATGCGAGAACTTTTTTGAACATATAACTCACCTTGTTCTTTATACTTATACTGCATATTAACCATAAAAATATTAATTTGTCAGTTAAAAGTTATACTTGTTAAAAGTTGATTACATTTTAGTTTAGATTGCACCGTTGATTGGCTTGCGCTGAGCGTATTTCGTAGCACAGCAGGGTGTTTTTAGATAGACTAAGAAAAGCCTTACTATTTAACTGAGAATTATAAAATACTCTATGGAATTATTGTTTTACGCAACAGCCTTTATTTGCGGCTTCATTATTTTACAGTTTAAATTACCACCGCTGATCGGCTTCTTATGTGCCGGTTTTGTGCTTAATCTTGCGGGGTATCAAAGTACCGAGTTGCTTGAAACAATGGCTAATCTAGGCGTGACCTTACTGCTATTTAGCATTGGCCTAAAATTAAAGATTGGCAATCTAATAAAAGCCCAAGTTTGGGGGCCTGCAACCTTGCATATTGTATTGTGTAGCGTGTTGTTTTGGGCGGCTTTACTGGGGCTCAGCTGGTTAAAACTGCCTCTATTTTCTGAATTATCGAGTCAATCCGCAGCCATTTTGGCATTTGCACTAAGCTTTTCATCCACCGTTTTCGCGGTAAAAGTACTTGAAGAACGCGGTGAAATGGCCAGCTTACACGGTAAAGTCGCCATTGGTATTTTGGTAATGCAAGACATCTTTGCTGTTGTTTTCTTAGCGATTAGTACAGGTAAACTGCCAAACTATTGGGCAATCGCATTGGTACTTGCCTTGCCACTTATTAGACCCGCATTTTACTGGATGCTTGCGCGTTCAAAGCACGGTGAAGTGCTCCCGCTATTTGGTTTCTTCTTTGCGTTAGTGGTTGGCTATCACGCATTTGAATTTGCGGGCTTAAAAGGTGATTTAGGCGCACTGATTATTGGTATGATCTTAGCGCCACATAAAAAGGCAAGCGAACTCTCTAAGGCACTATTAAGCTTTAAAGATCTCTTCTTAGTCGGATTCTTTTTAACAATTGGCCTTAACGCCGAGCTCACGCTCAATGCACTCTTAGTTGCTGCAGTTTTAATTATTGTGTTACCCCTTAAAGTGCTACTTTACTACCTATTTACTAACGCTTTTCACTTGCGTGCGCGCACTTCCCTACTCGGTGCATTTTCATTATCAAACTACAGTGAATTTGGCTTGATTGTCTGTGCGCTAGCCGTATCGAGTGGCTGGTTAACGGGCGAATGGCTCGCGGTACTTGCAATTGCGGTATCCATAACCTTTATTATTGCGTCGCCGCTTAATAACAAATCAAACGAGCTTTACGTAAAATATGAGAATTTCTTACTGCGCTTTGAATCGAGCAAACGCTTAGCCGAAGAAATGCCGGTTAACTTAAACAAAGCGAAAATCTTGATCTTTGGTATGGGCCGTGTTGGTACCGGCGCCTATGAAACAATTGCGCAAAGCTACCCTGAATCGGTCGCCGGTGTAGATATTAACCCTGACACAGTAGAAAAGCATATCAAGCGCGATCGATTTGCCATTTTAGCCGATGCCACCGATCCCGATTTTTGGAACCGCATTAACCACTCAGACGTAGAAATGGTAATGTTAGCCATGCCAAAACACGCGCAAAACTTGTACGCCCTTGAGCAGCTAAAAGCGTCAGGCTTCTCTGGTCAAGTAACCGCAATCGCCAACTATCGCGACCAACAAAAAGAGCTAGAAGATATGGGTGTTCATTCAACCTTTAACTTTTACTTAGAAGCTGGTAGCGGTTTTGCTGAACACGTAAAAGAAAAGGTGTTTTCTAAAGCGAGCTAGCATAAACCACTTAGCACGATTACGTTCATTTACATTTTTGTAACACTTTTATCGTTATTCAGAGTAATATTTACCTATCCATTACTCTGAATGACGTGACTATGCAGCAACATCCTAAAAAAACCGCATTATCACCCGAAATGCGTGATTTTATCAGCAATGAACTTAAACACCTTGATTCAGACTTAGCCAAGCGCACATTTTACTTTTTACTGCTTGATAAATACGCGGTGCCAAAAACCCATGCCCTGCGCCATAACCCGCAACATCATTTACCTGTAAATCAACTCGATAATTTATTGCGAGAAAAAGGGTTCACTCCCTCAAAACCAGTCAAAATTAATTGCCATTAAGGTATACTAGCTGAGACTTTCACAATCTCACTTTATTTATGCTCGCAGATAAACACGCTTTATTGGAAGCAATCAATCAGCCTATGCCGTTTGGCAAATATGCTGGCTGCCCACTGCTAAAATTACCTGAGCCTTACCTTGTTTGGTTTAAACAAAAAGGTTTCCCTGAGGGTAAGCTTGGGCAGCAACTTGCGTTAATTTATGAAGTGAAACGTAATGGCCTCGAAAAAGTGTTAATGCCATTACTTAATTAATATTCAAGGAACACACTGTGACTCAACTTTCTCAGTTATCACCACAGCCACTGTGGCAAATTTTCGAAAAAATATGCAGCATTCCACACCCGAGTAAACACGAGCAAAAAATTTCTGCGTGGATCCAACAATTCGCTACCGAGCTTGGTCTTGATGTTAAAGAAGACAAAGTAGGCAATCTAATTATTAAAAAACCTGCAACAATCGGTATGGAAAATCGCAAAGGTGTGATTTTACAAGCGCATATGGACATGGTGCCGCAAAAAAATAATGATAAAGAGCACGACTTTATCAACGACCCAATTGAAGCTTATGTAGATGGTGAATGGGTAACAGCAAATGGCACAACATTAGGTGCAGATAACGGCATTGGCCTTTCGGCAAGCCTTGCTGTTTTAGCCAGCAAAGATATCCAACATGGTCCACTTGAAGTATTAGTTACCATAGACGAAGAAGCCGGTATGACAGGTGCTTTCGGCCTTGAAGCAGGTTGGTTAGAAGGCGATATTTTACTAAACACTGACTCAGAAGATGAAGGCGAAGTTTACATGGGCTGCGCAGGCGGTATTGATGTAAACATAGAGCTGCCAATCGAATGGGAAGCGACCAATGCAGCTAAATCAGCTGTTAACGTATCACTTAACGGTTTAAAAGGCGGTCATTCGGGTGTTGATATTCACTTAGGTCGCGCAAACGCAAATAAACTATTAGTGCGCACATTAAGTTTATTAGATATCGACTTTGCCATTGCCAACTTGCAAGGCGGCTCACTGAGAAACGCAATTCCACGTGAAGCAGAAGTAACGCTAGTAATTGATGGCCAAGATAAAGACACACTAGTTAATGCTCTTAAAGATATCAATTCACTGTTTTTAGCGGAACTAAGTAAAGTTGAGCCAAATATTTTACTGTCGCTTACCGATGCACCATTACCTGAAAAACAACTTGCTAAAGTATCGCAGTCAGCGGTAATCAATAGCATAAATGGTTGTGTGAACGGCGTTATTCGCATGAGTGACACCATCGACGGCATCGTTGAAACATCGACCAATTTAGGTGTTGTTTTAACAAACGAAAACGCTGTAAGCGTAAAATGTCTAGTTCGCTCATTAATCGATTCTGCCCGCACTAATACGCAAAATATGATTGCATCAACATTTTCCCTAGCAGGTGCGAGCGTTACTTTCACAGGCGCGTACCCTGGCTGGGAGCCAAAAGACGATTCTGAGATTAAAGATATTTTACGTGAAACCTATCAAGGTATGTTTGGCACATTACCTAAAATTATGGTGATCCATGCTGGACTTGAATGTGGCTTGTTTAAGGATGCTTACCCACATTGGGATATGGTGTCGTTTGGACCGACGATTCGCTTTCCGCATTCGCCAGATGAAAAAGTGAAAATCGATACAGTTGAGCCGTTTTTCAACCTACTCGTTGAAGTACTCGGTAATATTCCGAATAAAAACTAAATTTCGTCTACGCGTTATAAAAAACCGAGCCTTAGATGCTCGGTTTTTTGTCATTGGTGACCTTGTCTTTATTCGGCACTATTTTATTTATGCCTTTTTTAGCACTTAGCTTTAATGATTTTGCAGACTCTAAAAACGGTTTACTATAAATCGCAAATAACGAATCATGGCCGCAATCATACTGACCTACACCAATGGAAATCTTGCCAACGTCTGATGCTTTAATGAGGGTACCTGTCATACGGTCCCAAATAGCCAGTGCGGAACCCAAGTTCGTATCAAAGTGTTTAGGGTTATCACTGTGGTGGATTTGATGTTGTGCAGGGCTAATAAAAACGCCTTCCAGCTTATCGCCCCACGACAACCAAATATGTGAGTGGCGTAAATTTGCGCCAAAAACGTTAAACAAAAACACAAACACATTGGCACCTAACACATCAAACATACTAATTGCATCGGCAAATAAATAGTAGCCTATACCCACTGCGGTGCCTTGTACGATTGCCATACGGCACGCGTATAAATAACTTTCCACAGGGTGAGAACGATAAATGGTAAATGGCGTGAGTACTTTTGCGCTGTGATGTACTTTATGAAATTCCCATAAAAACGGTATTTTATGCAGAGCGTAGTGCAGTAAGAAACGCGTTAAGTCATCAATAATAAAGAGTAGAAAAGTGAAAATAGTGATTACTTGCCACTTGGCCAATGCCAACGGCTCTGTGCGACCGAACAGCCATTCTAAAGCGTCACTTAGCGCAATTGCTATCGGCGCCATTGTTAATACAATAGGGCCGAACATTAAGGCTTTGATCAGTTTATTAACTACCCACAAGGCATAATCTTGCTTGGCACTTTTTGCTAACCAAACTGATTTTGGGAATAAGAATTTAAAAAAGCCTAACGTTGTACGCTGTTTTGTTGCAGCAAAATACACCGGCAGCGCTAACGCCACCGCACTTAACAAATAAAGGTAAAAAATACGTTTATTCGCATCGCTAAAATAACGCGGTAGTTCGCTTAAACTTGTTGAAAATATCTCTAACACAGCAGTTCCTACAAAAAAGGGGCCGATAGCCCCTTATTCGCAATGCCAAAGCTTAAAACTGGTATTTGTAACCAATTACAAACTGTCTTGGCTTATTTGGTCTTGCACCATACGGGCGGCGACTAATAATGTACGCTTCATCAGTTAGGTTATCAACCTTACCGTAAATGCGGCCATATTGACCAAGATCATACGATGCGGATACATCTACGATAACGCTCGACTCGGTTTTAAAGCCCGATAACGTAACATTATCACCTGCGGCTTCATCCATTTCGCTTACGTATTTAACGATTAAATTGGTTTCCCAATTATTCGCCGCTAAACCAATTTCAAAGTTCAATTGATGTTCAGGTAAATACTGTACTGAGTCGCCATCCGAAATATCACCCCACTGTTCAAAATCTGATTCAAAGCTTTCTAAAAACTCAGATTTAGTATAGGTATAAGTGAAGCTATATGGCATATCAAATTGTGTACTGATTGGATAGCTTTGACGTAACTGTGCTTCCAAGCCATACACATTCACTTCGCCACCGTTAAACTCTCGGTCAAGGTCGCCTTGTGTACCACAGCTTGATTGTGAGCAGCTTTCTTTTAAGTTGCTGTAGTCGTTAAAAAAGCTAACTAGTTCGATGTTAGTTGCGCCATCATTAAAACGACCACCAAACTCATAATTAATGCTTTTCTCAACTTTAACATCAGATGCCTGTTGCGGACTGCTTGGCACAAAACCTTGATGCACACCAAATAATACGCCTGCGTTTTCTGTCACTTGATAAAAACCGCTCACGCCAGGTAGCCAAATTTGAGTCGATTTACGTTGCCAATCGTCTCTGTCCGCAAGATCGGTGTAGTACATATCCATATCTTCGCCACGAACACCCGCCGACACCGTTAAGTTGCCAAGTTTTACCGTGTCTTCAATATAAACTGAAAGCGCTTCAGTATTTTCGATATTGGTTGTGGTGAATACTTTATCAGCAGCCGTTTTCTCAGCATAACCATCAAGCATCTGATAGTTTTCACTAAAGTGTTTACGTTCAATTTCATCTTCATGATAACGCACACCGAATGCTAACTTATGATCTAAACCACCAAGTGAAAATTCGTAGTCGGCATCAATTTGAATACCCTGTGAATAGTATTCGCGGTCATTGGTACCCATCACTAAGAACATCGATGTTTCACCATCTAGCACTGAGTTTTGCTCTCCGGTTATAACGGCATATTCTCGCTCGTGTAATTCTGGGTTTGTCATAATTGCAGACAAACTTGCATTTGAACTTGTTAAGCCGCCTAATTTTCGCCAAGCACGCTCGTAGTCATTACGGTAAATACGCGTTGTTGCAGAGAAAACATCGTTAGAGAGATTATGGGTAAACATAATTTGTGTATGCTCAGTGTCCATATTCGCAGGTTGAGAAGCCGCGTAGCGACGATACGGATTTGCATTAAAGTCCGCATCCGTTAACCCTAGATAAGTTTCATCTGAGTTTTCATCTGCATAGGAAAGCTTAAGTTCAAAACTTTGGTCAAACGCCTGTCCGTCTAACAAATATTTGGTTTTAACGAGTAAATCATTCTTTTTAAAGCCTGAATCACCACCGTTATCGATTTCTTTAAAACCATCCGCTTGTAAACGAACACCTTCAACTAGTACACCCAAATTTTTGGCTACTTCGGTACCAAAATATCCGTGCGCTTTTTGATAGCCATCGGTGCCCGTTGCTAAATCCAAACCACCGGTCATTTCAAATGGCACTTGGCGCGTTACCATATTAAGCGTACCTGCAACCGTTTGCGGGCCGTGCTTAATTGCCGCAGGGCCTTTAAACACTTCTACTGCGGTCATGCGCGTAGTGACTGGAAAATAGTATGCCGCCGGCGCTGAGTATGGCGCCGGGCCAATTAACACACCGTCTTCTAAAATAGTTACTTTTTTACTACGCTCAGGTGTAACACCGCGAAAGCCAATGTTTGGACGCAGGCCATAACCGTCTTCTTCACGAATATTTACGCCCGGTACTTTGGCTAAAATACGGTGAATATCATCGTATTCATATTTTTCGAGTTCAACTTCTGAAACAAGGGTTGCTGAACCGGATTCTGTACGCAGTTTGTCACCGTGACTAATAATGGTGATGTGCTCGATATCGTTTGCTTTGTTATCTTTTGCAACAACTGACGTTACACAGCTTGCAATTGCTAATGCTAAAAGTGTTTTTTTCATAATAAAGCTCTAATCATTATCGCCGGCTGAAGATTTAGGTAATTCAAGCGCAAGTTTGTTAATAAAGTCATGTTTTAACTGATCGGTCACATCTTTTACTTTTGCGTGTGACGTTTCTACTTTGTCTTTTTCATCAATCAGTGCTTGTTGCAGCGAACCATTAATCGCATCTAACGCGGCATTTGATTGCTCAAGGCCAGTTAACATCGCGTCTTTAACGTCAGTGCCCTCTTCTTCTACAAGAAAATCATCAAAACCCGTAGTGTTATCTTGCACTACACCATTGCCAGTAAAGAGCTTTTCAAACGCAGCAAGGTTTGCTTTGATATTAGCAAGCGATTGCGCCGCTATCGGTGATTCAACATCTTGAGGGCATGCTTCTAAACCACACGAATTACTTTCATAACCTAGCGGTAATGCTAATTTTTGATCTTTTAGTTCTTCAGTGAGATAGAAAAGTGCATCGGAAATCACATTAACCGCTGCATGCACGCTATCAAAACTGCTGCCAACTTCACCGGCATTTTTTAACGTCATTGCGTAGCCATTGTCACCATTCCATTTATCAAGTAACACTTGGCTGTTATCAACTAAATCGCTGGCAACTTCAACAGCGAACTCACAGCGCGCGATTCGACGTTCGCTATCGCTGCGGTTATTCCATGTTGCAAGTGCATCATTAGCGACTGAACAGCTATGATTTAGCTGCTCGGTGAACAGCAAATGTTCAAGGCTTACTAGACCACGACGCGTTGCGGTACGCTGTTTAATATCGTACGGGCGCGATGCATTTTGATTAATTACACCGTCTTCAAAATACACGGTATCTTGGTCTACGCCACATAAGCTTTTAGCAGGCCAAGAATAAATTAGGTTACGCAGTTCGCCTTCATTTTCTAACAGCGGCCCCATTTGCATTAGCTCTGCATGTTGCCAAAGTGCCGTTGTATCGCGCCAGCTAGTTTGCGCCGAGGCTAATGCAGCTAAACGTTGCTGTTCCGTTGCATCACCTGCCATGGCTGCTTTTTCAACTGCACAATAGCTTTCAATGTTTTGTTTGTTTGCACTCGCTTGTTGATTAAACGAGGTAAATGTTGGCGTGATTACATTATCTACTAAGTTTGCCACTAACGCTTTTTCATCAAACGTTGTGCCGCCACCATTCCCTGGCTCGCTTGTACCGCCACCAAAATTTGGTCCCTGTGTACTTGAGGTATCTTCCGAACACGCTGCCAACGTCAATACTAATGATGTTGCCAATGCTATCGGTTTAAGTTTTGCGGATATCAACATAAAAATTATCCTAAAATCTCGAATTATAAATACAGCAAAAGGTTAGTAACCGAAATTACTAACCTTTTATATCAATTTAAAATGTATTTTAAATTACCAGTTCTCTGAGTTCGCATCAGCAAAGTCATACGCGTTATCTAAGATGTCGCGAGCAGCAATTAACTTAGCTTTGTAATTTATGAACTCATCTGCACCTGCTAACACTGGCATATCACCAAATAGCTCATGCACTTCAACAAACTTAGCTTCACCTACCGTATCTTTTTTCGGGTTTAGTTCATGGTTTGCAAATGGTGAGAACGGGCTAAATTGGAAGTTCAGTGCGAAACCTTTCATTTCACCCCAATGCTTAGCGTAATCTGCGAATTCAGCTGATGTGTATTCGCCGTCTTCAATATTCTCAATATCAGCAATTACATCATTAATATAATGCACTACTGTTGCTGCGATTGCTTTTTCCCATGCTAATGCAGCTTGGAATACATGGTTGTCAAACTGTGCTTTGTCATCTGCAGAGAACTCAGCTACATTTTTGCCAACGTTGTCTGAAATCATTTTACGACCAGCAATAAAGTGCGTCATTGCCTGTGCTGTGAAATCTGTCGCTTCTTCTGCGCCAAGGTCACGTTTAGCAGCGTTAGACGAATTACCCCAAACAAACTCTGACGTTAGGTCAATTACGCCATCGATATTAATATCATTTTTACCTTGGAAGTTTTCGCGACCGCCTTTTTTAGCAATTTCGCTGTCTGAGTATTCTAGGTAGTTGCGCGCAGCACCAAAGTAACCAAAGCCTTCATCAAATTGATGTTCAAGTGCTGTGTAAGTTTTAGTACCTTTGTCAGCTACTTTGTTATCAGAAGCTAAGCCTTCACCTAGGTAATCATCAGTACCTTGTGAGAACATTAATGCGCCAAGTGTATGCTTTTGAACTAGCTGAACTAAGTCTAAGCCTTCTGGTGTGATGAAAGCTTTTGAAATTGCAACACCGTTTGCGTCTACTAGCGCTTCACCGGCATTTACTTTTTCAATTTGTGCAATAAATAAGTCGAAATAGTGGAATACTAAGCCTTCAGGTGTGCTCACTTGCTCACCAAAGTTGTTCCAACCTTTAAAGTTACCCGCAACATGCCATTCTTTATACATTTTTGTTGGATCGTTACCAGCGATTTTACCGTTTTCACCACCTAAGTTTTTATCAGAAGATGAAATATCTGAGAAAAACTTTTGTTTATACGCAGACAGGTCATCGCCTAAGTGCGAGATTGGTGAATCTGCAATCGCCGCGTAGTCACTCCAAAGAGCGTTTAGATTAGCGCGTACATCTGCTGCCATAATGTTATTGGTTTCAATGTATTCAACTGTCATTAAGCCCATGTAGTGCTTAAGTTCTGCTGAAAGTGCGTGACGCGCTGTTTGACCAGAGTACGATACTGACGAGCCAGAAAAGCCGTCTAGTTTAGTGTTAAACTCGTAAACGTTAACACCGTTTTCTGCTTCGATATCACTTACTGTTAACGTAATCGTTTTAGTAAACGTAAGGCCACCCGCGTCTGTTACTGTTACGTCAACCGCAACTTCTGCTGCTTCTTCAAAATTAAACGCTAAGCTATCTTTTACTTTAAGTTCGCCATCAACGATTTCAAAACGCGCGTCTGATACTGTGAACGTATGACCTGATGTTGCATCATCTGTTGCAGTTAACGCACCAATCGCAACACCAAGTGTATCTTCGGTAATTGAAGATGCTGAGATTTGGATATCAGTTGGAGCTTGGTTTACAGGAGTTACAGGATCTTTTTTGCTATCGCTACCACCACAGCCAGTTAAGCCAAGAGACACAGCAATTACAGCTGATGCTAACGCAGATTTACGAAAATTAATCATTATGTGACCTATAAAGTATAATTTTTATTAATGAAGATTTATAAACTAACGCTATTATAAACTTCAAAACCAATGAGAATCAATCTCATT
The DNA here is from genome assembly GCF_057367955.1 of Pseudoalteromonas sp. NS-SX12. NCBI lineage: Bacteria > Pseudomonadati > Pseudomonadota > Gammaproteobacteria > Alteromonadales > Pseudoalteromonadaceae > Pseudoalteromonas > Pseudoalteromonas sp. NS-SX12. The sequence goes on from NZ_CM170634.1 coordinate 2,909,180, forward strand.
TAGTTTATTTTAATGTTTTGTTTACAGAAAATCATCATAGCAGTTTTGTATTGCTTCAATTTAACAGAGATCAAATTAAGGTTTTTTAGGTAACGCAATTACAAAACATGCGCCTTTTAACGGGCCACTTTCAAGATAACATTCACCTTCGTGCCAGTTTATGATTTTTTGCACGATTGCCAATCCCAAGCCAAACCCTTTGATTTTTTTATTGCGGCTTTTATCTAAACGGGTAAATGGTTTAAATACGTTTTCCCACTCGGATTGTTCAATGCCAGGGCCATCGTCAGCCACTTTAATAAAAATAGTGCTTGAGGTTTGCGTCAACGTAACGATTACTTGCTGCTCTGCATATTTCAGCGCATTACCAATAAAGTTCTGAATTGCGCGGCCAATGAAATGTGGGTCGGCGTTTAACTCTATGGCTGTGTCTGCTTCAATTTTGATAGCAGCCGCGTGGTTAAAACCAAGCTTTTGCACAAAATGTTGTGTTTGCGCGACCACATCGTAAAACTCAATATTAAGTTGCGGTTTTTCTCGTTCTAATTTTGCAAACTCCAACATTTCACTCACTAGCGACTCAAGTTCTTGAATGTCGGACTGCATACCGTCAAAGTATGGCTTACTTTTATCGTCGCTTTGTGTTTGTTCCAGCATCGCAATCGCAAATTTAAGCCGTGCTAATGGCGTTCTAAACTCGTGAGATACAGACGAGGTCAGCTCGCGCTGACTATCCAATAAGTGTTTTATACGCGCTTTCATCGCCATTAACGTTTGTTTTATTGGCAATAAGGCAGACTTGTCGTCACCACTGATTTGCAAATCTTCTGGTGCGCTTATATTGTGACATGCCTTTTCTAACTGATTAAAATCACGCCATAGCCAATAACTCCAGGCCGCAACGGGTAAACCAATAACCAGCAACATAATAAAAAATGGCCATACCGAATCGTAACTATTGGCATCAAAACGATACGGACCAATTTTCAGTAATTCTTTATCATTTACCTGCAAATACCAGATTACTTGCTGCGGACCATCAAATACAGGTACTGCTAGTCCTTGCTTTAAATTAGCGCTTTGTTCTGGCAAAAATGCAACAAGATCAGACGAAATCACTTCGTTTTGATAAATGTCTTTGAGTTCAGTAAAACCATTAGCTGTTTTTGCTAATTGGGAAAGCGATTCTGTGACTTGCGGTGCAAGCGGTAGCGCATCTATGCCATTGGGTTCAGGCCATAGTTTCTCAAGCGCACCGCTAAGAACAAAAATAGAGATGATAATATAGGCGTATAAGCTAACAAATAACTTGCCCATTTAAATTCCTTGCAGCGTGTGATTATCCCCAAGCATCTGATACGAACAAGTAGCCTTGTCCCCATACGGTTTTAATGCGATAAGGTTTGTCACTATTATCGCCAAGTTTTTTACGTAGTCGAGACACACGTACATCTACCGTTCTGTCTAGGCCATCGTATTCACGGCCGATCATTTTCTCGTGCACAAAGTCACGGCTAAGCACTTCGCCTGCGCTGTTTGACAATAACCACAATAATTCAAATTCGTGCGAGGTTAAGCTCACTTCTTCACCAAGCAACTTAACAATACGGCTGTTTTTATCAATGGTAAGCGTACCAAAACGCAGTTCTTCACTGCTTTTTTCTACTGCTCCACGACGCAGTAGCGCAGAGATACGTGCTAATAAAACTCTTGGTTCAGCTGGTTTAATAACATAGTCGTCGGCACCCAGCTCAAGACCAATCACCTGATCAAAATCTTCGCCTTTTGCGGTCAACATTAAAATGGGCAACTGGTAGCGATCGCGTACTTCACGACACACGCTAAAACCGTCTTTACCTGGCAGCATTACATCCAAAATCATTAAATCAGGCATATTAGCTTCAAGTGCCGCCATTACTTCAGAACCATCACTTAACACATCAACCGTCATACCGTTGTGTTCTAAATAATCTTTGGTCAGTTGTTGTAAGGCAAGATCGTCTTCCACTAATAAAATATGCGCCATCTTTATCTCCTAGAAAAAGCTCCAAGGGGTGCGTAATCGCCTACGCTGCGACTTGGTATTGCTGCTTTGAACTTTGATTTTCGCACTGGCAATTTGTTTGCCAGTTTTCCGATTGACCAAGGAGTATACTGTGCCAAACTGAACGTCAGCTTTATAACTAAAACGCCCTTCAGTGGCATTTTGCCAACATTTTAAGGGTGTTTGATCGCGTAAAATGCAAACATCCTCTGCTTTTTTTATCTGCCATTCAAAGTTAACCTCAACCTGACACACATCATCACTGTTTTGCACCATGCACACCGCAGGAGCTAACTGAAAATGCGCTTTTTGCTGTGCAGCAACGCCCGCACTGTTAAATGCGCACAATATAAAAAACAGACAGTATCTAAAAAACATGGGTCACCCCAGTAAATACTGTCACGCTTTGATTACTCGAAAATAAAGGACTATCACTAAGCGAACCATAATAGTGGTATTTTACTTTTGCTAACAAACCAAAATGTTGATTAATTTGCCTATGCCAACTTAGTTCTACGTGAGGCAACCAGGCAGCATTTTGCTGAAACGTAATGCCAACCTGATCGTCGGCTTGAATACCATAATAATAATCTGCGAGTTTGTGAGATAAATAATCAAGCCCCAAACGCACACTCAATAATCCAGATTGTGTTTGCCAGCCTTTACTTAAGCTTAATGCAACGCGCTGACCTTTGTGTACATTAGAAATATCGTGCAAAACACTGGCTGAAAAGCGCCAAGTATCGGCAATATACTGATAATTCACACCACCATCTAATGCCCACTTAGGGCTATTTATTTCTGAAATAGAGATCCGTTCAGAATTTGCAGGTTCCGTGAATGCGTTTCGAGCAATAAATACATTGGCGGGGTGCCATGTCACAAAAAAGCGATTTTCTGGATTGAACTCGGAGATAAGATTAAATACATGCCGGTTGTGTTCAGATAAGGTAAAACCAAGTTGACCGTTATCAAAGTAAACACGTTCACCATAGTATGCAATATCGGGGATCACAATTAACGGTAAATTATCACCATCAGTGAGTGGATTTGTAATTGTGCCAAAACCTAATGCTACACCAAGTCGTAATTGACTTAGTTCGATTGCATTTTCGCTTTGCTGAGCACAACTTCCCCAACTAAAAAACAATATAATTATGCAAACTATATGCTTCAATATTCAAAATTCTCCGAGAAATTACGCGCACTTTACCAATCCGAACAAATCCTGCAACAAAAATTACAATTACTTACAAGCTTCGTCGTAAAACACACAAATATTCACCCATTTTCATTAGAGATAAAAGCGTTTTGTTTAAAAATAACTCACTAACCTTTAGAGCGTGTTACTTAAGCAGCTGCCAAATTGCATTCATAATAGGTTGCTGTAAGTGCGCCTTTTTAGTCACCAAGCCAACATCAAATGCAGGTACCGGATCCGGCATCGACAAAATCTGAACTTTATCTTTTATTGGACTATTATCGACAACAACTTTCGGAATAAGTGCCACACCAAAGCCTAAACTCACCATAGAAACGGCTGCCTCATTACCTGCTACTTTGGAGTAAATTAACGGATTAATACCATTTTTCTGCCACCAGTCGGCTAAGCGCTTACGACTTAACCCTTGGTCCGGCACAATAAAAGGTAATTTTTGCCAAGGTATATCAACTCGCTCACTAATTGCATCATTGATTACGGTGCCTAAAGGTCCATCATCATTTGGCGCTATAAATACTAATGGAGATGAGCCAAGTGAGAAAAACGCAAGGCTATCGTGCAGCTTATCGGGTCTTGCGGCAATAGCCATATCCTCAAAGCCTTTCATTACCCGCTCAATGGCTAGTGCTGGGTCACCTGTATTTAATTTTACTTCAATGTGTGGATGCGCCAGTCTCACTTTTTTGAGCAAGTCATACAAAAAACTATACGTTGCGGTAACAGAGCTGAATAACTTCACTTCACCCGATAGCGCCTCCCCTGCTTCATTGAGTGATGCGCGAAACATCTGCCATTCGCTAATCGTGGCTCTGGCATAACGGACAAATGCTTCACCTTGCTTAGTTAACGACACACTGCGCTTATTGCGATTAAAAAGAATAGCTCCAACTTCGTCTTCTAGTTGTTTTATATTGCGGCTGAGCGTTGGCGCGCTGACATTCGCCAGTTCACTCGCTTTTGCAAAGTGCAATTGCTCTGCCAGCACCAAAAATAATTGCAGACGTTTGATATCCATTGAAAAACTTATATTTCATTTTTTGTAATACAATAGTTCAAATATATCATTTTACGCAATTAAAAATTTCTTTTATGGTTAAATCAATGCTGCAAAAGGCAGCGATTTTTTTATTTAGGAATGAGACATGGCAACGAATTATTTTAACAGTTTACCGTTACGCGAGCAGCTTGCGCAGCTTGCTCAATGTGAGTTTATGGACCCATCTGAATTTGTCGATGGCGTTGATGCGTTAGTCGGTAAAAAATTGGTTGTAGTTGGCTGTGGCGCACAAGGACTTAACCAAGGCTTAAACTTACGCGATTCCGGTCTTGATGTATCTTACGCATTACGCGAATCAGCGATTGCTGAAAAACGCCAATCTTACCTTAACGCCACCGATAATGGTTTTGTTGTAGGCACATACGAAGAACTTATCCCAGATGCTGACTTAGTACTTAACTTAACGCCTGACAAACAACATACCAGCGTAGTAGAAGCAGTAATGCCACTAATGAAGCATGGTGCAACACTTGCTTATTCGCATGGCTTCAATATTGTTGAGGAAGGCATGCAAGTACGTGATGACATTACCGTAATTATGGTTGCACCTAAGTGTCCAGGTACTGAAGTACGCGAAGAATATAAGCGTGGCTTTGGTGTACCAACGCTTATCGCAGTGCACCCTGAAAATGATCCAGAAGGTAAAGGCTTAGCGCAAGCTAAAGCTTATGCTGCAGGTACCGGTGGTCATCGTGCAGGTGTGTTACTTTCGTCATTTGTTGCGGAAGTAAAATCAGATCTTATGGGCGAGCAAACTATTTTATGTGGCATGCTACAAACAGGTTCACTACTGTGTTTCGATAAAATGGTTGAGCAAGGTATTGATGCGGCATACGCTTCTAAGTTACTGCAATATGGCTGGGAAGTGATCACTGAAGCACTCAAGTACGGTGGTGTAACTAACATGTTAGACCGCCTATCAAACCCTGCAAAAATCAAAGCGTTTGACTTATCTGAAGAACTAAAAGTAATTATGCGTCCGCTTTATAACAAGCATATGGACGACATTATGAGTGGTGAATTTTCATCAGGTATGATGGCAGACTGGGCGGAAGATGACGCTAAATTACTAGGCTGGCGCAAGGAAACCGGCGAAACGGCCTTTGAAAAGCAAGCAAATACCAGTGATGAGATCACTGAGCAAGAGTTCTTTGATAAAGGCATTCTAATGGTTGCTATGGTGAAAGCAGGTGTTGAACTTGCGTTTGAAACCATGACAGCTGCAGGCATTAAAGACGAATCAGCATACTATGAGTCACTGCATGAAACACCGTTAATTGCCAATACAATTGCGCGTAAGAAACTCTATGAAATGAATGCAACCATTTCAGACACGGCAGAATACGGTTGTTACTTATATAACCATGCCTGCTTACCATTATTAAAAGACTTTATGACCACAGTTAACACAGACGTAATCGGTAAAGGACTATCTCCAACCGATAACCGCGTAGAGAATGCACGTCTGATTGAAGTAAACAAAGCGCTTCGCACACACCCAGTAGAGGTGATTGGTGAAACACTGCGTGGTTATATGTCAGCAATGAAACCAATTATTTAAGGTAAACCCTGAGTAAACTGCCCGCTTAAGCGGGCTTTTTTTTGCCTTATTTCTGGGTTAATGTAGCGCAAACAAATAAAGGGGCCAATCAAATGGAACATGCACAACCTGGTATCTTCGATGACAATAATAGGCATAGCTACTTTTTAGAATATGTCATTACTAACCGAGATGCAGACACCATTAACGCACTAAAAAATGCATTAAGAAATATTAGCGATAATCTCAATTGTAGTTCAGTTATCGCATTTGGCAGACGCCTTTGGCAACATTTAGACAACCAAGCTGAAGCGCTTGAATTTACTGATTTTGCAACGCTTTCAGGGCCGTTTGGTCACACTGCGCCCGCCACCCAACACGATTTATTAATTTGGTTGCACGGTGATGATTTGGATGGTGTGTTTGACGCGATGCAATTATGCCAATCACAGTTAAACGGCGTCGCTATCTTAGCGCTTGAGTGCCCAGGGTTTCGATACAAAGACAATCGTGATCTCACCGGCTTTGTCGATGGCAGTGCAAATCCAAAAGATTTAGCAGCAAAAGCAGACGCAGCACTACTGCCAACGTCACATTCTCATCAGCAAGGCAGCTTTGTTTTAACGCAAAAATGGGTGCATGACCTTAGTGAATTTGAAAAACTGCCCGTTACCGTCCAAGAAAAAATAGTGGGTCGCACAAAACCAGATTCCATCGAACTTGAAGGCGATGATATGCCAAAAGATTCGCATGTATCGCGTACCGACGTGAAAGTAGATAATGTGGCCATGAAACTCTATCGCCGCAGTGTGCCATTTGGAAACGCAAACGAAAAAGGCCTCTACTTTTTAGGCTTTGCCTGTGAACAACAACGCTTTCAAATTCAACTCGAACGCATGTTTGGCCTAACCCAAGATGGTATTTATGACAAACTGATCGATTACTCAAAAGCAGTTAACAGCGCATATTGGTTTGCGCCGTCACAAACACAATTAACACAGATTGTGACGACATAAGCTGTAACAATTTAAACAAGCAAATTGCGCATATTTTATCTATCTTTAACAGTAAGTATGGTGTTCAAAGAGGTTCAATATGCGCATCTTGATTTGCTTAATTTCAGTGTTAATTTTGGCGGCATGTAACAGCACACCAAAAGCCATTTCACCGCCAAATCAACTTATCAACGACACGCAATTTACGCGTATTCCTGTTGAAACCAAAAAAGACGTCTTCAGTTTATCTGACAATACCAAAGCCCTTATCGAACAAGCCGTATCACGCGATATTGATAAACGTGTTGTGACCCGCTCACTGGTTGAATACATTTTCAGCCCACAAAATCAAAGCCTGAACTACCTTTCGGGTGCAACCCTTACCGCAGAAGATACATTCAACAACAATAATGCCAACTGCCTCTCGCTGTCGATTATGGCCTACAGCATGTCTAAACACCTTGGCTTGGCGTCGCGTTTTCAGCAAGTGTATATTCCTGAATACTGGGCGAGTGAAAATGGCTACAGCTTGCTCACTGGGCACGTTAATTTACGTGTTTTGCGCCCAAGTGCCAGTGATGTTGCGCTTACCTCAACCATTTACGATACCACAGGTGATCTCATAATCGATTTCAACCCTAGTAGTTTGCGTCACAAATTTCGTTCTAAAATTATTAGCGAAGACGTAATCTTAGCGATGTTTTACAACAACAAAGGGGCTGCAGCGATGATTAATGGCGAACACCACCTCGCCTATTCCTATTTTAGTGCAGCAATCGAAAGTGCTCCCAACTACGGCTCTACCTACGGCAATTTAGGCGTGCTTTATCGCATTAATAATCAGTTTGATAAGGCAGAACTCGCCTACAACCACGCGCTTTCTCTCGATAATGATAACAATACTGCCAAGGGTAATTTAGCTCGCTTATATGAACTAACAGGACGTAGCCTTGAGGCCCAAAATATTCGGATTGCACTTGAACGCAAACGCAGCAAAAACCCCTATTATGCGATTGCTAAAGGCAACGAAGCGCTTTATCAAAATGACTACCGAACCGCCATCAGCTTTTTTAAAAGAGCAATTAAACTCGACCGCGAAATTCACGAAAGTCACTTTGGCTTAGCTAAGGCATACTTTATGATTGGCGATATCGACAAAGCGCTAAGCGAGTTACAACAAGCCGAAAAACATGCCTATTTTGACAGCGAAAAACGCCGTTATCGAGGCAAAATAATGTCATTAAGTGCGCAGTTATTGAGATGATACACGCACTTTTCTTCGCTTTATCACTGAGTGTAACAACGCAAGATACACTTAAGGCCCACAGTCATTTACAAATACTCAGCCATGACCAACTTGCGGGGCGAAAAACAGGCACGCTGCACGCCAGCATTGCAGCAGACTATATTGCAAAACAATTTCAAAATGCGGGGCTCTCCCCCGTATTTACCAATTACAAAGTGCCGTTTCGCTACAGCAGTGGCTTTTTTGGTGAAAAAGAAGCACACAATGTGCTTGCAGCCAGCGAACAAATTGCCAACAGGCCAACGGTAGTAATCTCTGCGCACTTTGACCATTTAGGTACTAAAGGAAGACACATTTATAATGGCGCCGACGACAATGCTAGCGGTGTTGCTGCGTTAATTACATTGGCGTCACTTATCGCCAAACAACCCAATAGAAAACTTAACTACCTTTTTCTCGCAACTGATGCAGAAGAGTCAGGCTTATTTGGCGCTCGCGAATTTATCAAGGCTTCACCCATCCCTCTGTCAAATGTACTAATCAATATTAACTTAGATATGCTTGGAGTGAGCAAGCGTAACAAACTACTTGGCCTTTATAATGCGCCATCTAAGGCGTTTATTGAATCACTTCGCACAAACATTTGGCATAAAGACAGCGAGGTAAAATTCACAAGAGGTAATGGCTTTTATAATCGAACAATTAAAAATCAACGCAGACGCATACTTGATGCTGGCGACCACCGCGAATTTCATCGCAAGCGCATTGCTATTTTGTATTTTGGCGTAGGTGAGCATAGCAATTATCATAGCCAACACGACACCTATGAAAATATTGATCATGCCTTTTTTGATGGCAGCTTACATAATATTGCTAAGGTCATTTCTCAATTGGATGCAAACTATCAGTTGCTAAGCAGGCGTTAACCCAGCTGATCTTTTGCTTTTTTGATAATTTTTTGACTTGATACTCTAACTTACTGGCGTCACTTTTGCTGCCCACTTGCCGCTCAAGTAGTAATTTTAACGGCCCCTTACCAATTAACGCTTTTGCTCCTTTGCCTGAGCTATGCTGGCAAAAGCGTCGTGCAACATCCGTTGTAATGCCGGTATACCAATGACCATAGCGGGTTTCAACTATGTAAATAAACCAAGTTGACTGTACATGACTTTGTTTGGTGGGACTTTCTAACTGCGACATAAAACAAACACTTGGGAACTTCATTGTAAAATTTAGGTCAAATTTACACTTTTATAACCTGATAGCAAGAGGTATCATGGTGCGATTAGTAGTAAGGATTAAAGTATTCAATGAAATGGTTTAAGTATATTTCGCTGTGCGCAGTGATCGTTTTTACCTCAGGTTGCTCATCTTGGCTATATAGAATGCCAATTCCACAAGGAAACTTTTTAGAGCAAAGCGATATTGATAAGCTACGTGTTGAAATGACACGTGAACAAGTACTCTATGTATTGGGTCAACCAATCGCAAAAGATGCATTTGATGAGAGCAATTGGTATTACTTATATCAATTTAACCCAGGCAGAGACAGCGAAGTGCGCAAAGAGCTTGTGGTTGAATTTGAAGGCGACAAACTAAAAGCGTTACGCGGTGATTATGAAACGCCAGAAACATTTAATACACCGCTAGAGCAATAAGTTAACACTTTATCTGACTTCAGATTAACGTAAAAAGTCATGCAATTGCATGACTTTTTTGTTTTTATGATTGGCGACGTCCTGAACGCCCGCCAGTAATCTTATTTGCCCTGCCCTCATCTTTCGCTTTTTCTGCACGGCGTCTGCGCGCTTCTTTCGGATCGGCAATTAATGGACGATAAATTTCGATTCGGTCACCATCTTTTACGGTTTGATGCAACTTACAGGTACGATTCCAAATACCTACCGCAAGCTTTGTTAAATCAATTTCAGGGCATTTTTCTAAAATGCCGCATTGCCCAATAACTTGTTCAACGCTTAAGTCGTCCTCAGTATTAAAGGTCACCGTTGTTGCGCTGTCAGGCAGTGCGTAAACTATTTCTATCGATTTCATTTATTTGTAAACCTGCTTCGCGCGCTGAGTAAATGCTTTTACCATATTATTTGCCACTTCATTAAATACTTTGCCAAATGCAAGTTCGACTAGCTTGTTGGTAAATTCAAAATTGAGTTCTAAGCTCACTTTACAAGCATGATCATCAAGCGCTGTAAACTTCCAACCACCCGCCAAGGTTTTAAACGGGCCATCAATCAGGCGCATATCAATCGCTTGACCCGCTTTTAATGTATTTTCTGTTGAAAACCATTTACGCATGCCAGCTTTCGAGATTTCTACTGATGCAGACATACACAACTCATTTTGGTTATGTACTTTTGCACCAGAGCAATTTGGCAAAAATTCAGGATATTTAGAAACATCATTAACTAAATCATACATTTGCTGCGCACTAAACATCACGAGCGCAGATCGACTAATTTGCGGCATATTCTCTCCAGATTTAACAACGCGAATTCTATCAAGGTTTGACGCAGAAACAAAAAATAACCCGTGTAATGGCAAAAAATAGTGTAAAACCATAGCGGATAAGTATAATGGCGGCATTATGGCAAAACACAAAAAACCAAAAGCACAAAGCAATACCATCGCGCTAAATAAAAAAGCGCGACACGAGTATTTGCTGCAAGATAAATTTGAAGCTGGTATGGAATTACAAGGCTGGGAAGTGAAAAGTATTCGCGCCGGCAAAGTAAATATTACCGAAACCTTTATTCAAGTTAAAAACGGCGAAGCTTACTTACATGCAAGCCAAATTACGCCTTTAATTCAAGCGTCTACACACGTTGTGTGCGATCCAATGCGACCGCGAAAACTGCTGCTCAATAAACGTGAAATAGATCGTTTAGTGGGTGCAGTAGAACGCGACGGTTTTTCTTTAATCGCCACTGCTATGTATTGGAAAAAATGCTGGGTTAAACTTGAATTCTGCCTTGCTAAAGGTAAGAAACTGCACGATAAACGTGCCGATAGTAAAGATAAAGATTGGGCTCGTGAAAAAGAACGTATGATGAAACATTCAGCACGTTAAACGCCCAGTAAATTATTAAAAACCACGCCTTTGCGTGGTTTTTTTATGCCAAATTTAAATCAACCTATATCGCCTCACACCTCACATACCTCTAGATAAGATTTCTCATCAAGCTATATCTTTTCACAAACAAAGTTACACTTTAGTTTTAGGGACAAAAGTAACCTTATTGTTAATTTGTGATTAACATGTTATTAATTTAAAAGGTTAATTCACGCTATGAATTTATCGTTTAATTTATAATAATCAAACAAGGAATGGTCCATGAAACGCGCTACAAAGTTTAAGCTTAACTCCTTAACCTCCGTTATTTCTGCGTCACTACTGTTTTCAACCTATACAGTTAATGCTGAACAAGAAAAGCAAGTCGAACGCATCGAGATCACCGGCTCTCATATAAAACGCACCGATCTTGAAGGCCCTTCACCTGTAACAAGTTTATCAGCTGATGATATTGCCAAAACAGGCGTTACCGACTTAATTGGCTTATTCGCGAAACTGCCAATTTCTGGCCAAGGTACATTTTCAACGCAAGCCAACAGCAGTGACGATACCGCAAATGGCGGCTCGAGTGTGTCATTACGTGGTTTAGGTGCTGACTCTACATTAATTTTAGTTAATGGCCGCCGCGTGTCGGTAAGCCCATTTGCAAAAGGCATTGATACTGCATTTGTTGATATTAACAATATCCCAATCGCCGCAATCAAACGTGTCGATATCCTAAAAGATGGCGCATCTGCTACTTATGGTTCTGATGCGATTGCTGGTGTAATTAACGTTATTTTACGTGATGACATCGACGGTGTAGAAATTAGCGCAAAATATGGCGACACCGCAGATGGCGGTGGTGAAGAAACAAACGTATCTGTGGTTTTTGGTAACACCACAGATAACAGCTCTCACACCTTTATTCTAGATTATTTTAACCGCGAAGAAGTGCTTTACGCAGACCGTAATTATAGTGCAACAGCCAATCAACGAGCACGCACGGGTGATGTGTACGCAGATGATTTTCGCTCTTCATCAGGTATTCCTGGCACTATCGCGCTAAAGTCTGATTCAACTAATCGTATGCCAGACACCTTTGGCAATGATGTGTGCGCGCCTGAGGATATAGTTACAAATTACTGTAGTTATGACTATGCGCCTTATATGACCATGTTCCCGCAAAATGAGCGCTTTAGCTTTAATTATTCAGGTCGTTACGATGTGAATGATACTTTCCGTGTTTTCACTGAGCTTAACGGTCAAAACTCAAAAACCATGATCCGCGGTGCTGGTAGCCCGAGCTTTAATGAATTGAATATGGATGCTGACAACATCAACCATCCATTTGCCAATATGCCTGATCATGAGTTTCATGGCCAAGATTTAACGATGCGTCGCCGCATGGTTGATATTGGCAACCGCGAAAAACGTGTTGATGCAGATTATTACCGTGCAATTCTAGGATTTGAAGGTGAGTGGGGCGATTGGGGCTATGAAGCTGCGTATTCTTACATTAAAAGCCAGTCGGTTGAACGCGGTGTAGACGGTTTCCCTAATAAAGTACGATTACAAGAAGCGATTGACTCTGGCGCATACAACCCATTTGAGCCGTCATCAAATGGCCAAGAGGTGTTAGATTATATTGAAACCACGACCACACGTATCGGTAAATCAACCAATAGAACATTCGACTTTAAAGTAAATGGCCCATTGGCAGAATTACCAGCAGGGGAACTGATGCTGGCTGTGGGTGCTGAATATCGTGAAGAGTCAATTAGCGATAACCCAGACGATCAATATCTACGTGGTCAAATTTTTGGTACTGAAGCGACACAGGCTAATGGCACACGCGACAATAGCTCGTTGTTTGCAGAAGTTGCCGTGCCGGTTATTGACGACTTAGAAGTACAACTGGCGGTACGTTACGAAGACTACAGTGACTTTGGTGATACCACTAATCCAAAGCTGTCGTTTTCTTGGCGCGCAATAGATAACCTTCTTTTACGCGGCTCTTGGGGTACGGCATTTAGAGCACCATCGCTACACCAACTTGGCCTTGGTCGAACGGATGAGTCCCCTACCTTGGTTGATAAGTATCGCTGTGACTTAGTTGGCCTTGGCTGTGACCCATTCGAGTACACTGCTATTTTTGAAGGTAACCCAGACTTAGGTCCTGAAGAGTCTGAAAGTTTTAACCTTGGTGTGGTGTACAATATTACCGATGATTTAAGCGTATCAGTTGATTACTACAGCTATGATATTGAAGATATTATCGACTCTGATACTCAGTTCATATTTACTACACAAGGCGGAAATCCAGACGTTGTAGAACGTATACCAACCGGCATTGCTAACGACCCGGGTGAAGTTGTTGTTATTTACGATACATTCCAAAATATTGGTGACTTAACCACATCAGGCCTTGATGTCGATGTGAAATACAATTTACCGACAGAAATTGGCGACTTTAAGTTCTCTTACGTGATGAATTATATGTTGGAGTATGAAGATAAGCGCCCTGATGGAAATGGTGGTCAGCGTATCGATACGGAAGCCGGTGACTTTGAACAACCTGAACTACGCTTCACTTTGAGTGCTGATTACGCAATAAATGATTTTACAACATCACTTGCGCTTAACTTTGTTGATTCATTTAAGCAAGATGATTCAGTCCGCGTGCAAGCAGCAAAAGATGCACAAGGTAACGAAATTGAAAATCAAACGGTTACGTTGTCTGATGTCGATGAATTTATTACGGTTGATGCAACCTTTAACTACCATGGTATCGAAAATACAACGCTCACATTAGGTATTACCAACCTGTTTAATGAAGAGCCGCCATTTACTTATAACGAGTTTATGGGTTTTGCGACCAATGTGCACAGTGGCCAAGGCCGCTTTATGTACTTACAAGCAAATTACAAGTTCTAAACACTAAAGCAAAAAAGCCCCGCAAGGGGCTTTTTATTGTTTGGCTTAGTTAATACATTAAATTAGAATGCAATCATCATCAAACTTGTGTTTGATACTAAACATGGTCACGTTGTTTTTTACACTCAAGCATTTCTTTCCAGTGCACAATTTCTTCATGTAGCTTTGGCGTTTCGCCATCAAAACCTGCTGCATCAAGCATTTCTTCAACGCTTACAATACCACCTTTTTTCTTAAATACACCTCGGACATAAGCAACGGCATGTAAGCCACGCTCTGATTTAAACGTTTGCTTAATATAAAAATACTTATGATCCCAGCCAACTAATTGTGTTGCCACAGTGAAAGTTTGCAGAGGTTTAATATCTTTAATGTAGGTAATTGCTGTGGCATTAACAATTGGAAACCAACGGCGCTTCATTACCACTGAAAATAACCCCAAACGCTCAGTCATCCAAGTACGCGCCAAATCCATAAAGGCAAGATAACGCGAATTAGTGAGGTGAAGGTTAATATCACAGTCGCTTGGTAGTGCTCGAAAATCAATTTCAACTTCATCTAACAAAGGTTGATAAAGTTTATTACGCTTTATCCGATAAAAGAGTAATAGTAATCTAAAATATAAATTCATTTGTCTTGAGTGGTCTTACCAGAAAAGTTTATTCTCTCAGGTTTAATAATAATCTCAAGTACAAAAAACAATACTTTAAGGGTTTTATGAAGTCGTATATCTCATTTATTATACTTATGTGCGTTAGCTTTCAGCTTATGGCGAGTTTTGAGTTACCTGGTAGCGGCACAGTTGTTTTCCCATCAGGTTTAAAGCAAGAATTTAGTTTTGGCTTTAAATGGGACAAACAAAATAAATTATTTACCATAGGTGATGAACAATATCCTATGGATCAAATGCCGGACTCTTATTCAATTGCACTTACGCTGGCAGGAGACGATCAGGCGGTTTTTGTACAGGAGTTTGCCAATGGTTATATATCTGAGTTTGAATGGCGATTAGGGCCGCATGTTATTAAGCTTGAAAAAAAGCGTTTAGAGTACCCTGTGCGTGGCGACTATATTCTGTGGATTGATCAATACAACTATTTTTTAAAAAATGGCAATCCCAGCGTCAAAATCGTATTTAATAAAGACGGTATTAACTACATTATTCCAAGTGGTATTACCAAAGACAACGGAAGACGACGTTAAGGCTAGTCACTTAAAGTAAACTAGCCCACCTACTTTAAACCATTACACCTTAATAGTTTTACGATTAATGCCATACTCACGTAGTTTGTTTGCAATTGCAGTGTGGCTTAAGCCTAAACGCTTCGCAAGTTGACGCGAACTTGGGTAAGCTGGATACAACTTTCTTAAAAGCGTCGATTCAAAGCGCTTCACCGCTTGGTCTAGCGTACCTTCAAAATCAGATTCAAGATATCCCAAATCATTGGTAAAACTAGGTAGCTGTAAATGCTCGATGCTTAAATTCTCATCATCAAGCAGTGAAATAGCTCGATATAGAGAGTTCTCTAATTGACGCACATTACCCGGCCACGGATATTGCTGTAAAAACGCGGTAATGGTGTCATCTAATACCGGCGACTTGCGCCCTAATTGATGCGAATAACGGCTAATAAAGTGCTCGGTTAACGGCACAATATCGGCTTTGCGATCTCTTAACGGCGCAAGCTCTAGGCTAAGTACATTAATGCGATAATAAAGATCTTCCCTAAAGCGCCCCTCTTGTACCATGCCTGGAATATCTTTTTGTGTTGCCGCTAAAATTCGTACATTAACTTTAACTTCATTTTCACTGCCAACACGTCTGAAAGTGCCGTCTTGTAAAAATCTCAGTAGTTTAGTTTGCAGTTGCGCCGACATTTCCCCGACTTCATCAAGAAATACTGTACCGCCGTCGGCTTGTTCTAATACACCGCGGCTTTCAGCATTCGGCAATGCACAGCCAAACAATTCAGACTCAGCCACATCATCAGGCAAGGATGCACACGATAACGTAACAAACGGCTTATTTGCGCGATTTGACGCATAATGACACGCTTTCGCCAACAACTCTTTACCTGTACCTGTTTCACCTGTGATTAAAATAGGTGCCTCTAACTGCGCCATTTTGCGTGCTTCACGCACTACTTTGCGCATTGCGCTGCTATGAGTATGAATCGTCGCAAAGCTCTCGTTGCCTTGTCGTCTAAAGGCACTCACCTGCTCCCCTAAACGGCTTTGCGATTTGATGTTAACTACCGCACCGACAAAAATCGTTTCATTTTCTGCGTCAGGCACTGAAATTGGCAAGATATCGGCAATAAAATCTTCACCATTCACTTCAACACGCGTTGTTTGCGCAAGCACTTCAGCGCTTTCTAACCAACGTGTAAAGTTAAACCCTTTGAGTTGGGTATTAATATGCTGACCAATAACCTCTGTACTTGATGTATTTAAATCGCGACAAGCTGAATCGTTACATTGGCGCACAATACCTTTTACATCAATAGAAATAACCCCATCGGGTAATGCACTTAATAAAGTGGTAAGTTCATTATGCTCTCGCTCAGAAGGTAAAAATGCGGTTGTTCTTACATCTTCTACACCTTGAATTAAACGAATTTCAGGCATAATTTTCTGAAACTGTTCAAACTCAATTGGCGGAAAAGAGACATACATCCGACAGTTAACTGAATCAACTTCAATACCTTTTAAGTCAACTTGGTAACTTACTAAAATATTGAGTATTTCCTGCGCGATACCAATTCGGTCCGCACAATGGATCTCTAAGCGCATAATTTCCCCATTACCAGCTTAAGCACAATATTTTGATAATACTGAAAAAACCAAAGATTGGAAGAAAATTTGTAAACATAAATGAACAAAAAAGCTATAACCCATAACTATTCATTCAAATCAAAAAAGGGAGCAAACGCTCCCTATTTAATTTACTCGAGTTCAGATTATTTAGTATCCTGGGTAAACCATCCATTCACCATCATCGAGTTGAATATATGGCTTACCATTAAACATCTGCATTCGTGTACCCGAGTTCTCACCCACCATAGGTGTTTTCGGTAAATCAGCGGCTAACATGCCAAGATCTAAGGTGCCGCTAAAGATGTTTTGTCGCGTTGCGCGGGCGATTAGCTCTGAAATAGCCAGATAACTAGACGGCTCAGAAATCACTTTTTGTGCACTATTTGGTTTGGCATTTGGCCCGATAAACTTAACGCCCACCGGAATATCGAGAATTGCTGGGCTAGGAATATCACGCATACCTGCAATTTGCATTTTATCGCCCGCCAGTGATGCACCGTGCTCTGGTACCATAACCACCATATAGTTACGACCGCTTTGTTCTAAACGCGTAAAGAATTGGTTAAATTGCTTAAATAAGATTTCTGTACGCGTGCCGTAGCTTTTTAAACTGCTGCCAAACTTACTGCGTCCTTCAATCACATTACCATCGTGCAAACTAATGGTGTTGTAGTAAAGTGCCGCACGTGGCTTGTTTGAGGTTAGCCTTGATTTAAGCCACTTATTTAATACCTGACCATCATCGAAAATAGGTGTACCATCAAACGAGCGCTGTGCAATTTTAACACCTTGTAACGACTGCAGTTTTGCATCAACACGCCCTTGGCTTTCCACCATACCAAGGAAATTATCAAAATTACCATTGTGGTTCATAGCAAAGTCGTTATCAAAACCCAGCGACTTTAAGTTCTCAAACAAGTAACACTGCTTATTTGCATCTGAATATAAGCCCTGGTGAGATGTTTGCCCACAGCTTGCTTTTAATAAACGAATGCCTGCAGGTCCACTGTACGACGTAGCCGAGCTGAAGTTATCAAACAGTAAATCAAACTGATTAAACAAAGGGTGCTTACTAAGGTTCACTCGCTCTAAATCGTCCCAGCCAAGTGAACACACGTTGAGTAGCACAATATCAAAGTCGCCACCTTGGTTAGATGTTGGGAATTCAGTTTTTAAGCGCGCTTGTTGTTGATAAAACGCCGACATTGCTTGTTCGGGGTTTAAAGAGGTGCTTTGTACATTTTGTTGCGTTGCTTGCCCACTATTTTGTACGTAAGTTGGCGCGGGTTGCATACTCTCTTGGCTGGCAAAAAATTGTAATGCACCAATATATAAAATACCCACGATACTCACCGTGGTAAAACGAACCCAATTTACCAAATAAATATAAACAATAACCAAGACCAACGCCATGGCGACGAACTGCCACGACAAAAAGCGCGACAACAACTCGATAAGGTATGGCAAACTAAAATCACTAAGCAGATCACCACTTTCAAGTAAGCGACTAAGCGGTGGCAAGTAAGAGTCATAATGCAATAAAAATAATGCGACAAATGCCCCGATAATTTGTTTGGCCTTAATCAACAAAGAATGCTTGAACGGTAATAAAAGAAACGCAATAAACGCAATATTTTCCAGTACATGCAAATCGATAACATCTGAAAAAAATAAGCCTAGCTTAACTAAAAAATATAAATTCCAAAGCCCTAGTGCGTCATAACGCAACGGATCTTTATCTGGGTGTGCAATGCTCATTGATTATTCTTTTTCCTGCGGCTTATATGGATGAATCGCTTTATGTTTAAACGTCCACGCTTTGTACAGCTTAGTAACAAAATGCTTAAGCTCTTTTGAAAACTGTGCGATTGCAATACCTATCACAATGCCAAAAATAAACGCCAAAATAATATAAGTTAAGTACATTAATTATTTTCCAGAAGCTTAAGAGGATGTGCTTTACAAGGCTTACGACTTGGAAAGCGGTTTATATCGTGTACAACAGCAGTACGTCCTGATGTACTCATTGCAAGTGGCACTTGCTCTACCGCAGATTCAAGTAACTGTACGGAGAAATCTTCCAATTCTTTGTTGTCGTCGGCGTGTTTAAGCTCGCGGCAAACTTGTTCTATGTATAAGTCTTGCGAATAAATGCTATGAGCGACAAAGAACTCACTGATTGCTAATCTGAATAATCGCTCAATGGCGTTATCCACATCATTTTCTCGGCAAGCATGCAAATAAAGCAAAACTTGCGACTGATTCGCAGTAAAAATATCACCGTTACGTTTTACAGAAAAAAGACGTAATGCATCAATTGGCTCGACACCTTTAATCAAATCCAAGATCACCAAAACGCCACTAATTCCCGTCGATAAGCTGGCTTCACGTTGCAGTTTCACGGCATCAACAAAGCTATTTGGTGTTAAATACCCTTTTGCTTCCACCCCTTTAGCATGAGCCAGTACTGCTTTGTAATCTTTTGGCAGCGTACGCACAAACTTAACGCCTTGCAAAGCTTGCACCTGCGACATCAAACGTGAAATATCTGTGGTTGTGTGCAAGATTAAATTAACGCCTAAGGTTAAAAATACACACTCATCGTGGTGACGTAACACGCCATCTTTGTTTTTAATTACAATTTTTAGCCAAGGCCCGCAAACATCTCGTAATTCATAGCAAAGTGCAGCAAGTTCCGTCTTTTTAACATTATGGGACGCACACAAAACCACTGTTGCAGCTTTATTTTCGCTAGCATGTTCGGCTACGCTTTGGTTATCGTCGCATATTAAATAATGTGGCGGTAATTTTGTCTCGCTAGGCAGCAACTCTTTGCTAATAAAAACCTGTTCTAAATTTTGATAAACAGGTTCAACATTCGCTTCATTTTGAACGTTTAGCTCGGCCAATACCGGTTGTTCAAAAAACAACTGATAACTTATCTGGCTTACCACCCCTTTTTCACTGCGCCAAAAATCAAAGTACAAGTTGTGGTTCATTAAATGGCTATTAAGATGGGCAACACCGTCAATTAGTTTGCTGTGAGCTAAAAAAGTGGGCGCTTTTTGTTGCGCTGTTTTCCCTGTAAACAAAAAAATCAGGCTAATATTGTAGCGTTCAGCTATAGATTGCGTTTTATGCAATAGTTTTTTAACTAATTTAGCTTCAAAGTGGTTAGCTAAATCTTCGGAAAAGTGAATAATTAAATGCGCACCGCGAAAGCCAGAATAATAACTTAGCTCTTCAATTGTTTGTGAAATAAACTGAGTGCTGTTTTCGATAAAAAAAGATGTGTCTAAGGCAAAAAGTTGCGCTTTTTTTAGTTGCGGCCATTTATCAGATTTAGCAGAAAATCGCTCCGGGTCTTGCGATATTACAAAGCTTTTACTTTGTTCATTTATTGAGCTCAAGGCAAGCTCAATACCTGCTTCTTCGCTGTTGGCGAAAAGCGCGTATGTCGCTGCTTTAAAAATAAGCCCATGATCGCTCTGAATACCCAAAAAGTTCAATTTATGCACATTTAACCCACTTTTGCTCTATAAGCGCATTATTAATACATAACGCTACGCTCTAAAAAAGTAATACTTTCTATTTAGATGAAAATATGATTTTATATACAATCATTTAGCCAAGTCCAGCGCCATTGTTGAGAAAAGTGCTAAATTTTAGTTTGCTCAAGCCGATAACAATAAGTTCAAATTGTTTCAAGCTCGCAAAATTAAAGGCCTACAAGGAAAAAACACGTTATTTTGTCTCAAATGCTGCGTAATAGAGTGTAATAGTTTAGCCCAATCTAACCGACTAATAATATAGAAGCTTTAACTTAAGAGGTTAATATTGTGACTAATAATCAAAACGCTGAAACCATAGAAAATGCGTACCATGCGCACGATATTTCTAAGTTGGAAACAAAAAGCAAAATTGCTGTCGCCGATTATGTTGAGATTACAGAAAAGCAAAAAGAAATGAAAATCATTGCTAAGTATGATCTTTTTAGCGAAATCGAAGAAATTTAATAATTATACGTTTTAACAAAGCCCATTTTGTATGAATCGAGTATTTTTTAAAGGCATGAAAGGTGGTACGGGAAGTACATCCATTATTGCCAATATAGCAACACTGTTATCTCAAAGCCATCACGACGTGTTGTGTATTGACCTTGATTCTAAAAATGAACTGTGTCTGCACCTTGGCCACGAGTGGCAAAACCAAACTGGCTGGACAAATAAAATAGCGGATGCCGAATCTAGTTGGGCTGATATTGCGTTTATCAATGAAGATAACGTTAAATATGTGCCTTATGGCTCTGAACTTGCCAATAATTTTTCATATAATACGCTGTTAAATCAGTCAAAACGTTTGGATATCGACCACAACAGTTGGTTGCTGTTTGACGTACCAAGCCATATGTCACTCGATGACTTAGCCCTTGATGACAGCGATATCGTTATCAATGTAGTGACCTGCGATCCTGCGTGTTATAGCCAAATTAAAAAAGGTAACACACATAACCAAGCGTATTACTTAATTAATCGCTTTAATGCCAGTAACCCGCTTGAACTCGATGTATATCAAATTTGGCGTGCAAATTTAAAGCAATTAGCGCCGTTTTTTATTCATTTTGATAGCGCGGTACCTGAGGCACTTGCAGCAAAAAATGTGCTTATTAACACTTCACCACTCAGTGTAGTAAAAGAAGACTTTCACGCACTCGCAAGCTGGTTAAATAACAAACGTAAGAGCCTGTCGTAACACATATGAATACGTCTAGCCTCGTTAGCCCAAAGCACAATATTGGTAGAGTAAAGTCACGCTATCGCTTCTTTTTTGAAGAAAATAGTTACAGTGTATTTATGTCGCTGTTACTTACTATGGCTTACTTTGTTTTGCATGCCTTTATTAAATTAGAACGTATCGATTTTGATAATGCTTTTTATCGCTACTTTCCACAATTAAAACCGAACCGTTTTCGCCTTGGCGACCCAATCCGCTTTGTTATTCAGTTAACCTTTCTCACGCTAGTAAAGTTTAAACGTGATGGTAAACAAGCCGTTGAAAAAGAATCAAAGTATTCCATTTTTAAAATTTTGCCGCTATTTATCGACTGGGCAATGCGATTCGATAAATGGTTTACCCTACGCGTGCGGCAATCACTTAACAAAGAAATAAATGAAAATACCCAAACCGGATTTCAAAAATTAACCTCCGCCGATTTTTGGGAAAAACCTCATATCACTAGAATACTGCTTGCTGCGGTACTTTTTTTATTGGCGATATTTATTACGGTTCCTTTTTCCCTTGAAGCACAAGCGATTTTTATGAGTTTGATCTTATTTATCGCCTACTCATTGCGAGGTATAAAAGGGCCATTGCCGACTATTGTAATGATAACGTTGTCAATTACGACCTCTACTCGTTACATTTGGTGGCGTGTAAATGAAACGCTGAATTGGGGTGACCCTATAGCCTTGTTTTTAGGATTTGGCTTACTTGCCGCAGAAGCGTATGCCTGGTTTATTCTAATTTTGGGCTTTTTCCAAACCATGCGCCCGTTAAAACGTAAACCAGTTAAGCTTCCTAAGGACACCAGTAGTTGGCCTACCGTTGACGTTTACATTCCAACTTATAATGAGCCTTTAAGCGTTGTAAAACCAACGACTATCTCAGCGCTGGCGCTAGACTGGCCAGAAGACAAGCTAAATGTGTATATTCTTGACGATGGCAAACGAGACGAGTTTAAAGAATTCGCCGCTGAGATTGGTGTTGGCTATATTGTTCGTCCAAACAACTTTCACGCTAAAGCAGGTAACCTCAACCATGCAATGCGTTACACTGATGGTGAGTTAATTGCCATTTTCGACTGTGACCACGTACCTGTTCGTTCGTTCTTACAGATGACCATAGGTCAATTTGTCGAAGACCCTAAAATGTGTCTGGTGCAAACACCACACCATTTTTTCTCTGCCGACCCGTTTGAAAAAAACCTCGGTAATTTTGCCCAAACACCTAACGAAAACATGCTGTTTTACGGTCTAATTCAAGACGGAAACGACTTATGGGATGCGACCTTTTTCTGTGGTTCTTGTGCCGTAATTCGTCGCAGTGCAATTGAAGAAATTGGCGGCTTCGCGTTTGAAACAGTTACAGAAGATGCTCACACAGCACTTAAAATGCAACGTAAAGGCTATCGCACCGCATACATTAATATTCCACAAGCAGCCGGACTTGCTACTGACAGTTTGTCGACCCACGTGGGTCAGCGTATTCGCTGGGCACGGGGTATGGCGCAAATATTTAGGGTGGATAACCCCTTGCTTGGGCGCGGGCTCTCGTTAAGCCAACGTTTTTGTTATTTGAACGCGGCAATGCACTTTTTCTCTGGTATTCCACGAATCGTGTTTTTAACGGCTCCCTTGGCACTCATTTATTTTGACGCCTATATTATTTATGCGCCGTTTTTAGCAATTTTACTGTACGTGGTGCCTACCCTAATGCAGGTTAAAATTACCAACTCCCGAATCCAAGGTAAATGGCGCTATTCATTTTGGGGTGAAGTATATGAAGCTGTGCTTGCTTGGTACATTTTAAAGCCTACAACCGTGGCACTTTTTGCGCCTAACAAAGGTAAGTTTAACGTAACCGAAAAAGGTGGTTTAACCGATAAAGATTTCTATGATTGGGAAATCTCAAAACCATACCTTTTTCTCGCAACCATTAACTTGATTGGCTTAGTTGTTGGTGTTTTTCGCATATTTTTTGGCGACCCCGTTCAAATCGGCGTATTGTTAATCAGTATGGCATGGGCGCTGTACAACTTTATGATTTTAGGTGCGGCGATTGCGGTTGCGGCAGAAGCAAAACAAGTAAGGCGCTCTCACCGTATTACGGCGAACTTCCCCGCTGCGCTGCGCGATGCGAATGGCAGAACATACAAAGTACGCGTAACCGATTTTAGTGATGTTGGTGTAGGCGTACAGTTACCAGCTGATGATTTAATCAATGTGGAAACTGATGTTGACCTGATAATGTCACGTGGACGCCGACAGTTTTCATTTCCGTGTAAAGTGATTAACGCACGTAAAAATCGAGTTGGATTGATTTTAAGTAATCTGACACTAGAGCAAGAGAAAAACTATATTGAATCAACCTTTAGTCGCGCTGATGCGTGGCTCGGTTGGCAAGAGAATTTTACGCATGACCTTCCCTCTGAAAGTTTTAAGCATGTAAAACAAACCAGTATTCGTGGTTTTAAAAGCTTAATTCTTCATGCACCAGCGAAAGCAAAGAAATACATAACAAAGATTGGTAATATTTTAATTTTGGTTGGCTCATTTATGCCGCAAAAGCCAAAACTGGGAAATTTAAATTATGAAAGTGCTAACTAAAGTAGCAGGAAGCATATTGGCGCTCAGTTCGCTGTGTAGTATCAATGGCTACGCAACAACAAGCGACAACAATGCAACAGGCAACTTTGCCCGCAACGCAATCAAAATTGCTGAAAATAAAGACATATACAAACAAGGTTACCCTGAGGCAGGCCCTCAAAGTACCTTGTCTTATACATTTGAGCAATTAAACCGACCTGATATGCGTTTGCGCGGAGTGCAAGCAAGTCGTACGGTTGATTTTACTAACCGTGTTGATCACATTATTACCGATTTAAGTCTCGACTTTGCATTTACCAGTTCACCTGCATTGATCAAAGAGCTTTCCCATTTAAAGGTGTATTTAAATGAAGAAGTGATGGCGACAATTCCGGTCACTGACGCGAGCCCTGATAAAGTTAACGAAGGCATGCAGCGCCATAGCATTAAGCTTGAGCCTAAATTTGTTGAAGACTTCAACACCCTCAGATTTGAGTTAATTGGCCACTATACGCGTGAATGTGAAGACCCATTTCATTCCAGTATTTGGGCCGATATTAGTCGTACCAGTCGCATTACCTATACCGAGCAGCAATTACCATTTGAGAGCTTACTCGCTCAGTTCCCAGAACCGTTTTTTGATGAACGTGATTACGCTCAATTAACACTGCCGTTTGTATTTAACGAAACGCCAGATAACACAACCTTGCACGCTGCAAGTATTTTAAGCTCATGGTTTGGCGCAAAGGCAAACTGGCGTGGTGCAAAATTCCCAGTTAACTACAATGCACTACCAAGTTCACACAGTGTTGTTTTTGCAACCAATGATAATCGCCCTGATTTCTTAGCGGATTACCCAGGCGTTGATGGTCCAGTTGTTGAAGTAATTGCAAACCCAGAGCATCGTTACCAAAAACTCTTGTTGATCTTAGGCCGTAATAGTGATGACTTAAAAGTTGCAGCGGAAGGCCTAGCATTAGGCTTGCCAATGATGACTGGTCGCAGTGCAAAGATTAACAAAGTTGAATACATTGAGCCGCGTAAAGCTTACGACGCACCGCGTTGGATCCGCTCAGATCGCCCGGTTCGTTTTGGCGAATTGGTCGAGTATAAAAATCAACTGCAAGCTGTTGGCTACAGTGCACCACCAGTAAAACTAGATGTACGTGTTGCGCCTGATTTATTCACTTGGTACACCGACGGCTTACCAATCGAATTAAAATACCGCTATACACCACCTACAGATAAAGGTGTATCACGTCTTAATATGTCGATTAACCAAGAGTATGTGCAAGGTTACAAACTCGACCCGAATGAGTACTCAACGTTAGTCGATGAAGATATTCGTATTCCACTGCTATCGACCGATGATACCGATAAAGAACGTTACTTTACCGTACCCGGTTTTAAAGTAGATATTAAAAATGACGTAGCCTTTGAGTTCTTATTCTCAACTGAAAAAGAAGGGTTTTGTCAGACTACCGCACCTGAAGGCACCATAGGCGCAATTGATGAGAACTCAACAATTGATGTCTCTGATTATCACCATTATATTGCGATGCCTAATTTGCATGCTTACGCACAAGGTGGTTTTCCATTTACCAAGTTTGCAGATTTAAGCGAAACCTTAATTGTTTTACCTGAATCACCTAACCGTGATGAGGTCGAAACCTTGCTTACTGCAACAGGTCACTTAGGGCAAACAACGGGTTACCCATCTCTAAAAGCAACGATCCTCACCGATAACGGTGCAGACATTGATTTTGACGATAAAGATATCTTGCTCATTGGCTCGCAAACAGGTGCAGATAGTTTTGCTCAAAACGAGCATATGTCGGTGCTGATTAATCACTCTCTACGTGAAATAAAACAAGCAATTTATGAAACTCAGCCGTACAAGTACGCGAAGAGTAATGAAGATGCCTCAACGCACGTTTCACTTGAGAGTTATGGTTCACTTGCAGCCATTGCAGGATTCCAATCGCCGTTTAACGACGAGCGCAGTGTAGTATCAATTATGGCCGCAACCAGTAATGATTTGGGGCTTATCAACAGCACCTTAATTGATGGCGCTAAATTAATTCAAGTGCAAGGCACTGCAACAATTATAAACCCATATAAAGTGCATCAATCGCATTTAGGTGAGCGCTACTATATTGGTTCGTTACCGCTGCACACACTTATTTGGTTCCACTTGTCGGATCATCCGCTGTTATTAGCATTTATGACGATTATTACATTACTTATTTTATCTGTTATCTTATGGCGTGTTCTCAATACTTTAGCGCGCAAACGTGTTGGTAATAAGGAAGACTAAATATGAAAAAGTTACTCATTGTATTATTGCTTCTAATGCCAACATTGCTAAAAGCAGAAAGCTGTATGGTGTGGCCTGAATGGCAGACCTTTAAAAACAATTTTATCTCAAAAGAAGGTCGCGTAATTGATCTTGGTTCTGAGAAAAACATTACCACCAGTGAAGGTCAGTCTTACGGTTTATTCTTCGCATTGGTGGCGAACGATAAAGAAACCTTTGATAAGTTACTTAATTGGACCGAGCGCCACCTTGCTGAAGGTGATTTAAGCGCACGTTTACCTGCATGGCTTTGGGGCCGTAAAACGCCATCAAGCTATGGAATTTTAGATTCTAATCCTGCGTCTGATTCTGATTTATGGATAGCCTACGCGCTTGCAGAGGCGAGCCGTTTATGGAATGAGCGACGTTATGCGGTACTTGCTGCGGTAATGGCAAAGCGCATTTTAAAAGAAGAAACCGAGTTTTTACCAGGACTAGGATTAACCCTATTACCTGCCCCTTATGGCTTTGAAGTAGGCGAACAAACATGGCGTTTAAACCCAAGTTATTTGCCACCGTTTATTTTCCAACGATTTGTTGAGCTCTATCCAAGCCAACCATGGCAAGAAGTACTAAATTCATCATTGGTAGTGCTTTCAGAAAGTGCGCCAAAAGGCTTTAGCCCTGACTGGGTGTTATACAATCCCAAAAAAGGCTTCCACTTCACTAAAAAGCACAATGATGAGGGTAACTTCAATGCTATTCGCAGTTATTTATGGGTAGGTTTGTTAGCTGATGATGTTAGTTACAAAGAGCAGCTGTTGTTTAAGTTTGACCCAATGGCGCGAAAAGTAAGTGCCAATCGCGCAGTACCACTCAACACCTATGCTAAAACAGGACGTACTGCAAAAACTGGCCCTCTTGGCTTTCAAGCAGCGATTCTACCTTTTATGAAATCATTTGGTGATCGCGTAACGGCAAGTATGATTAATCAAAAGATCAACGCCAACATAGACTATGAGCTGCGAAATAATTATTACAGCAGTGTACTCACATTGTTTGGCACCGCCGCAACCAATGCACGTTTTGAGTTTTTAAATGATGGTTCGTTAGTGCCGGCATGGAGCACCGAATGCAACTAAGAGCGTCTGCATTATTAGTAAGCTGTTTACTTGGGTCACAACTGCACGCCAGTGAAGGCCTTGATGCTCAGCCTATTAGTTGGCTTTTAGAACAAGTTGAACTCGGCGAGGCACAACAAAAACCACAACTGGTGATTGATAGTCTCGCCCGATTAGAGCAAGTTGAACCTGGCAGCCTCGATATTCGCGCTGCCTGGATCCGCTACTACTTCGAGCAAGGTGAAACGGAAAAAGCCGTTGAAGAGCTCAAAGCATTTAAAAAAGATGAACCGTTTTATCCGTATATTCAACGCTTAGATAGCATTGCGTATATTCACTCACCTGAAGGTAAAGAAAAACTGCAAGCTGTGCGCTTATTAGCACGCGCAGGTCAATCAAAAGAAGCTGCAAAGCAATTCAAAACGTTATTTCGCGGCGAAATACCAACGGCGAGACTAAAGTTTGAATATGCCAACATACTTTCTGCCGATCCTGATAGTTGGCAACAAGCAAAAAAGTTATTTACTAAGCTGACGCAACGCTACCCTAATACTGCACAGTTTGAAGTAGCCTATGCGCGCCATATCTTAAAACGGAAACCCACTGACAAAAAATCGCTGGCAATATTGCGTAAATACGCAACCCATTCGCAAATGCGCATTGAGGTTGAGCGCGTATGGTTAAATGCGTTAGAAGATATGCCAATTAGCACCTTTACTCGCTCACAATACAGTTACTTTTTTAGCCTCTATCCACAAAGTGATTTAGGTAAATTACAGTACGAAGTATTTAGTGAAAAATTGGTTGCACAACTAAAGCTAGAAGCCGATCCTAACTACCAAGCCTGGCAGCGCGCAAAACGCCATATGGCAAAAGAAAACTACGCACTTGCAGAAAAGCTGTTACGCAAAGCAGCCGCTGGCAGACCAAAAGACGCTGATATAGTGGGCGACCTTGGCCGTAGTTTAATGGCACAAGGCAAACATGCCGATGCCCAACAATATTTTAGCAAGGCCGCCAAACTCGCAGACAGTAGCGATAAATCAATTTGGTTAGGGTTATTAAATACTGCCAAGTTTTGGGGGCTGATCAGCGAAGCAAGATCTGCAATTGATGCCTTAGAGCTGACAAAAGCCGAACAACTGCTAGCCAGTGCGTTAAAACTCAAAGAAGACACTAATACCGTACTGATTTATTCATCACAGGTAGCACAGGCCAAAGGTGACACAGCGCAGGCGACAAAATACCTGCAAACCGTATTACGCAGTGACCCTAATAATAGCTATGCCCTGTCTTTATTGCTTAATATTGTAGAACAGCAACAAAGTATTAATGCACTAGAGCGATTTGAATCAAGTTTAACTAAAAAACAACGCGAAACGGTCAGTGCGGAAATAAACGCTGCAAAAACGGCGATTTACCGTGAACAAGCTGAAGAACTGTCTGCGCGAGGCGAACCGAAAGAAGCGATTGCACTGCTTG
Source organism: Pseudoalteromonas sp. NS-SX12 (assembly GCF_057367955.1). Taxonomy (NCBI): domain Bacteria; kingdom Pseudomonadati; phylum Pseudomonadota; class Gammaproteobacteria; order Alteromonadales; family Pseudoalteromonadaceae; genus Pseudoalteromonas; species Pseudoalteromonas sp. NS-SX12. The sequence goes on from NZ_CM170634.1 coordinate 2,938,368, forward strand.
AAAAAGCAATTAAAACCTCACCTACAAATGGCTGGCTTTATTATGACTTGGCCTTTGAATGGCGCAAGTTAGGCGATATTGACACCAGTAAGAAAGTCTATAATCAAGCGCTTTGGCGTTTTCCAATGAATCCAGAAATTCGTTATACCCACGCACTTTATATGCGTTCGCTAGGCGATTTTCGCGCTGGATTACAAAGCTTATCTTATATTCGGGTGAAAGATTACACGCCGCAAATAAAAGAATTAAAAGAAACGTTAGCGCTAGGTGAGCAATTTGAACAAGCCGATGTGTTAATTGAGACCGAACAAAAAGCCTCTGCCCTTGCCCTGTTACAAGACATCGAAAATCAAAATGATTTAAGCAACCTGCAAACGGCACAAATTGCAGCGCAATGGTACAAATTAGGCATGCATAACCGTGCCACCAGCCAGCTCAAAAGCGCGCTAAATAGCGCACCTAAACTCGATTTCTACTGGTATCAGCTATACAGTGAATGGTTGCTTAGCGCAGACGACGCCGATGATCTCGATTCATGGTTTGCCAATTTGCATATGGCGCCGGCGCAAACTCAAAGTGAAAAGCGCGAAATTGAAAACTTAAAAGTGCGCTACCAAGTAAAAAAACAGCCTGAACGCGAAGAGATTATCTTAACATCTTACCTTAGCAACAACCCATCAAGCATTCCTGCAAATGCACGCTTGCTTGAATTTGCGTTAAATAAAGGTGATTTTGAGCAAGTTGATTTTTTATATGAAAATGCGCACAAATACGGTGAATTAGAATTCGAAACTGAGTATCAAGTTGCCGAAAAAGCCTTATTTAGTAATAAATATGCGTTGGGTGAAAAATTAGTTAGACACTTAGTGTATCGCGTTCCCGCAGATGAAAACTATAATCAGCGCCGATTAATGGCCCTGCTACTCGATTTTAAAGATCAAGACAATGCGCTCAGATACCAAAAAGATCTACTCGCACTATCACCGAGCGACGGCGAATTGCTCAATCTGGCAGGCCAAGTAGCAGACAAATTTGGCCAAAGCGAACTTGCGATTGAATACTATCGTCAAGTACTTACAAAACAACGTGTTGATGTTGCCGACAAAAAAGTGCTGCATGACTTAGCACAAGACCAAGAAACCGATACTTGGTATATGCGCTCAGCTCGCTCGGGCATTGCAAAAATTAAAAACCGTACCGATGGGCATATTGCGCTTGCTGGCGACTTTAGCGGTCAAACCAGTACGCAAAATGATCATGAACTGGGCTTAGGTGCAGCGTTATTTGAAGGCTACTTTCCATTTTTAGAGGGTCAGTTATTTTTTAAAGCGGATGCCGTTAGTATCTCTGCCCAACAAACTAACTTTTCAGAACGATTTGCCGCAAGCCGCTACGGCACTGGCGCACTTTGCTATGATACTTGCTCATTATTTAGCATCACCCCTCGCGACCAAGGTATTGCCTTAGGTGTCGGCTGGCAAAACGAAAACTGGCGGGTGGATATTGGTACCACACCACAAGGCTTCTTAATTTCAAATATCGTAGGTGGCGTGCTTTATCAAAATAGTCTCGGTGACTTCAGCTACGACATTGAAATTGAGCGAAGAGCACTCACTAACAGCGTATTGTCATATGCAGGCCTTGAAGACGTTAATCAAAATGAGATTTGGGGTGGCGTTACCAGCAATGGTATTACCCTTGGCTTGTATCACGATCTCGGCCTCGATTGGGGTTTTTGGGCGACGCTGGATTATCAGTATTATCAAGGCAAAAATGTACTTGACAACGACCGTAAACGTGCGATGACAGGTGCCTACTATCGCTTTATCCAGCAGCCAGACTTTGAACTGTCTGTCGGCACTAACTTGTTGTATTGGGGCTATAAGCATAACCTTTCAGAAGAAACGTACGGCCATGGCGGTTACTACAGCCCACAAAAATACCTTGGTCTGTCAGTGCCTGTTACAGTTGATGGTCGTTTTGAGCAGGACTTAGTTTATCGCCTCAAAGTGAACGGTGGTTATTCGCGTACAACCACAGATGCCATTGAACTTTTCCCAAATAACCCTGAACTACAAGCCGTTGCAGAGCTCAAAGCAGTTGAAACGGGCATTGATCCAATATTTGCTGCAGATAAAAGCAGTGGATTTTCATGGGGTATTGAGGGCTTAGTTGAATACCGCGTGCAACCTCAATGGTTAATTGGTGCGAGCTTTAATATCGACCGCGCTGATTTTTACGAACCAAATTATGGTCAAATTTACGTGAAGTATTTGTTTAACCCTGTTTACGGTGAGCTGCCATTAGTACCAAGGCTAATCGTGCCTTACGCTAACTATTAATCACATAATTGAAAAAGGGAGCTAAACTCCCTTTTTTATTTGGCAATTACTGACTTTGACTGCGCCAAAGTGCGGCATAACGCCCTTCTTTTTCAAGTAGCTGTTGGTGTGTACCTTCTTCCACCAGCTGCCCTTGCTCTAAATAAAAAATGTGATCCGCATCGGTCACGGTTGAGAGGCGATGAGCAATCATAATCGCCGTATGATGGCGTGCCACTTTTTTGATGGTTCGCATTATGGCTTCTTCGTTATGGCTATCAAGTGCTGAAGTTGCTTCATCAAATACCATAATAGGAGAATCTTTCAATAGTGCCCTTGCAATCGCAACGCGCTGTTTTTCACCTCCGGAGAGCTTTAAACCGCGCTCGCCAACATGGGTTTCAAAACCATCGTTAAGCGATTCAACGAAGGTTTTAAGATTCGCTGCTTCACTTGCTGCAATCACTTGCTCTTTCGTTGCCGATAAGTTGCCGTAATGAATATTGTCATAAATACTGGCGTTAAATAACACGGTATCTTGCGGCACCACGGCAATGACTTCGCGCAATGAATCTAATTTAACCTGAGCGACATTCTGCCCGTCAATTTGAATGTTGCCATTGGTTACATCATAAAACCGGCAGAGCAACTTGGTTAGAGTACTTTTTCCAGAGCCACTTGGACCAACAATTGCAACCTTGCTCCCCGCCTTAATATTAAGAGACAGGTTATTTAAAATTGTGCGCTCTTTTGCATAACCAAAGCTAACATTTTCAAATGTAATGACTCCTTGGTTTACCGCAAGTGACTCACTTTTGCTATTGCGCGACACAGAGGAGTCAACCTTGAGTAAATCAAACATGTTTTCAATATTGGTGAGCGAGCCTTTAATTTCGCGATAGACAAAACCCAAAAAGTTAAGCGGCATAAATATTTGCATCATAAAGGCATTCACTAATACAAAATCCCCCAGGGTCATCGCGTTTGCTTCCACATAAAGCGCAGCAAATAACAGCATTGAGGTCATTGCTGTGGCAATTACAAGGGCCTGACCACCATTTAAGGCAAACAGTGATAATCGGTTTTTACGGCGTGCTTTTTCCCAAGCCGCAAGTTCAACATCGTACTCTTTAATTTCGTGTTCTTCGTTATTAAAGTATTTTACGGTTTCAAAATTTAACAGGCTATCAACTGCGCGGGTGTTTGAGCGATTATCAGCCATGTTGGCTTCGCGAATAAACTTTAATCGCCAATTAGTCACATACACAGTGAACGTAATATAAACCACCACTGAGGCGACAATCACTAGCCCGTATTTAGCGCCATACTTGGTAGTTAAAATACCAACTACCAACATCAGCTCGATTAACGTTGGGCCAATATTGAAAACAAAGAAGCGCATCACAAAACTAATACCCGACACCCCGCGTTCAATATCTCGGGCAAGGCCACCGGTTTTGCGATCTAAATGAAATTTAAGGTCGAGGTGTTGTAAATGGCTAAATACTTTCATACTAATACGGCGCATGGCGCGCTCAGTAACACGGCCAAACAGCATGTCACGTAATTCAGACAACACCACATTGGCAAGGCGCAGTACACCATAGGCGGCAATTAAACCAACTGTGCCTAATAACACCACATTATTTTGTTGATCTAACGTGTCTACCGTGTATTTCAGTACAAAAGGTAAATAAACACTGGCAAGCTTAGCAAATACTAAGCAACAAAACGCAATAATAATGCGCGTGCGAAATTCTAATAAATAAGGTACAACTTGTTTAAAGACGCGTATATTAAAGCTGTCATTTTCGTTTGGCACAGAAAAACCGCGGCGCATAACTCACTCGTGCTCATTAAGATCAAATATAGGATGTATTATGTATTGGCAAGCAGTTGAACAGCAAATAGAAATTGCATTAAAAACAAAAACGCTCCAGCCACTCACAACACAAAGCCAATCCTTTTTGGATAATAATATTCACTTCACGGTGCACTTGCGCGTCGCTAAAAAAATCGATAAACCCCATCAAAGCACGCAAAAGACTAACCCGTTTTTACCTCATGAAAAGGCGATGTTTGTAAAAGACTGCCCTCCGTCGCACAAGCTACTATTAAATAAGTTTCCGGTATTAAAACCCCATGCCCTGTTGTGCAGTAAAGAATTTGTATCGCAGCAAAGCCCATTAACTGAGTCTGATTTTTCAGCTTGGCTTGAACATTTAAATTCGCCTTATGATGTTGGCTTTTATAATGCAGGCCCTACAGCCGGTGCTAGCCAAGGGCATCGTCATATGCAGTTAATTCGCTTAGCACACAGTGACACCGTTACAGCTATTGCAAAACAACTAGACGACATCAGTTTTGTGCGATTTGGCCCTCTAAATTTAGCACTGTGTATCAAGTATTATCAGCAAGCGCTTCAACAATTTGCTTTAAATAACAGTGATAGTGAGACCGGTGCCTACAACCTAATTATACATAAAGACTTATTCTGGTTAGTGCCACGAAAAACCGCGCATATCGAATCAATATTCGCTAACGGGCTCAATTTTTGCGGCCATTTTCTGGTAAAAGATGAAGCGCATCTACACTGGTTAACGGAGCACGGTTTTATCGCGTTTTTAAGAGGCCTGTGCCAAGACCTGCATAAATAAACGGCAAAAGTGCATACAAACAGGTCAAATCTGTTAGATAAGGGCTTTTGTTTAAAAAACTCTCTAGGTATACTGGCCGGATGCAGTTTGTATTAATAACCTTATTTTACTCCTCGTTCAGTATGTTTATTAACACAAATCTGCTTTCTGGGTAACTGTTACCCAAACACAACTATTGGCCGCCCGTTCAAACCGAAAGGTAGTAACAACAATAATAATATTGGCCACAACAATAATTTGAATTAGGAAGCATACGATGAATTCAGTCCCTAAAGCAGGTGAAATGTTAGGCCATCCGAAAGGCCTATTCCTGCTATTCACTACAGAACTTTGGGAGCGCTTTAGCTACTACGCAATGCGCGCAATCTTAGTACTTTATTTAGTAGACCAAGTATATTCTGAAGGCGGTAACGGTATGGGTTGGACCCAAGCCGATGCACTTTCAATGTATGGTACATTTACCGGTCTTGTTTACCTTACGCCATTAATCGGTGGTTGGTTAGCGGATCAGTACTTAGGCCAACGTAAAGCAATTTATATCGGCGGCTTCTTAATGGCTGCGGGTCAATTTATCTTAGGTACGCCGCACGCATGGGTACCTGGCATGGAAACGGAAGCGTTCTATGTAGGCTTAGGTCTATTAATTGCTGGTAACGGTTTATTCAAGCCAAATATTTCAACCATGGTTGGTGATTTATATGAAGAAGGTGATAACCGTCGTGATGGCGCATTTACTATCTTCTATATGGGTATCAACGTAGGTGCTGCACTTTCTGGTATCGTAGTAGGTTCAGTTGTTGCACATTATGATGGTAACTACCAAGCAGGCTTCATTTGTGCCGGCATTGGTATGATCTTCTCACTTATTATTCAATTCTTATTTGCGCAAAAACTACTTGGTAACATAGGTACAATCCCTGCAGCTAAGTTAGAAAAGCAACAACAAACAGAAGTACGTAAAGAGCCATTAACTGCTGTTGAGCGCGACCGTATTAAAGTAATCATGGTGTTAGGCCTTTTCACTGTTGTTTTCTGGGCAGGCTTCGAGCAAGCTGGCGGCCTAATGAATATCTTCACTAACGAATACACAGACCGTAACATTGGTAGCTTCGAAGTACCGACTACGTGGTTCCAATCTTTAAATGCGATTTTCATCGTTGTATTTGCTCCGGTAATTGCGTCTATCTGGATCCGTCTTGGTAACAAAGAACCTAACTCACCGGTTAAATTTGCACTTGGCCTTATCTTATTAGGTATTGGTTTTGTATTTATGATGGGTGCGGTTATGGAAATGGACGGTGACCCAACAAATAAATCAAGCATGTGGTGGTTAGTTGGCGCATACTTCTTCCATACCATGGGTGAATTATGTTTATCACCAATTGGTTTATCAATGGTAACTAAACTAGCTCCGCTACGTATCGCATCATTAATGATGGGTGCTTGGTTCCTATTTATTGCAATTGCTAACAAAGTTGGTGGTATCGTTGGTTCATTTATTGGCCACGGCGACACGACTAAAGAAGAGCAACTTGCAAATGCAATGTCTATCTTTGGCGGTATCTTTATTACTGCGATTGCTTCAGGTGTTTTACTGTACTTTATGGCAGATAAACTTGTTGATTGGATGCACGGTGCAGAAGATCACCACCACACTGAAGAAGAAGTGTTAGAAGAAGAGCTTGAAGTAACAGCGACTCGTTAATAACGCACTTATTACAAAAAAAGGCCTATAGTTTCTATAGGCCTTTTTTTATGTCATTAAGTGTAATTGAAGCTTAGCTGCCAGATATGGTATTTTTCACCCTCAATTTAATTCTTTTGGGTGATATGTGAAAACTTACAAGCTTTTAAGTTCATTACTAATATGTTTAGCGCTAAGTGCATGTGGTGGTGGCGAAACTGAAAAAGTATATGTGCCAGATCTAGAACAAGGTGGCGTCATCACACCATCGATGAGTTTAAACGCCAGCTTTGATAATGGCCGAATGGCGCTGCGTATAGCCGCAGGCATTTCAGACAGTGATTTCACCCTAAAAGTTACCACTTCACAAAGCGCGCCTTCAACGCAAACGCAACAGGTAATTTCAAACACCTATTCGCTCTCTCCTGAAGACAAAACACTAGTCAACCCAATTGAAATGGAAGTGTTTGTTGATTTAACTGAATATCAACAAGGAAAAGTGTATTTAGCCCGTTTAGAAAATACAACTTGGTATCCAATTACCAGTAGTGTCGGTGCTGCAAGCGTTAAAGCGAACCTTAGTCAACTTGGTCAATATGCGGTGCTTTTTGAGCCAAAACGCGAATTAGAAATTAGCAAAGTGATTGGCCCAGAGTGTGATGCCAATGCGAATGAGCAAGCGCTGCGCTTTATTCATGTGGCCGATTTACACTCTCGCTTTGGCTATAAAGAACAACTCTTTAGTCGCATAAAAGGCCACTACCAAAATGCCAAATCAACACAGCCATATACTTTATTCACTAATGGCGGCGACGACTATGAAAAAGGCACAGTAGCAGAACAAATTTCACAAGGGCTTGCCACGGTCGATGCGATAAAAGCGATGGAATTTGATGTACGTGTTGTTGGCAACCACGATTATGCGTGGGGACCAGCACAGCTGTTAGATTATGCCAATGACGACCATGCCATAGTACTCGCCAGTAATACGCGCTATGTCGGCAATGACGAAAATGGCTTCGCCGCTGTTGATTTTGCTGCGGTGCAAGTAGGTTGTTTAAAGGTAGGCTTTTTTGGCATGACTTCAGTGCCATGGAACGAACTCGATGAACCCTTACAAACCGCTCCTATTCCAGATTTTATTCCCGACTTTAAAATGAACTGGGACTGGACTTCCGTTGCACAAGGTATTGTTAATACGTATCGTGAAGATGTAGATTTTATGGTTATGCTTAGCCACATGGGCATAGGTGGCGACACCCGTATTGCCGAAAACATCACTGGCGTTAATTTAGTATTAGGTGGTCATACCCACGGCGGCGAAAGTATTCAGGCGCTCGATAACGGTGCGCTGGTTATTCAACCAAACTTTTTTGCGCAAGGTCTAACAGACTTAACTCTGACAATAAATACCGATTCAAACACCATTACTAACTATGACTACAAAACATATTTAACGAGTAATATCGATGTCGTTGATCAACAAATGGTCGGCACTATTGAGCAAATTATGGGACGCTACGCGCCTGATACCAATACCGCTATTGCCTTTTCTGAAAATTACCCAAATGAAGCGCAAACAGCCGAAATTTTAGCAAATGCAACATTCTTTACCCACAGTATCGATGCCGCCTTATTTGATCCAATTCAAGTACAAAACCGTTGGACTCCGGGCAAACTAACCCAAGAGAAGTTTCACGAGACCTACTATGTTGAAAGACAGCCATCTGACACTCCTGGGTTTAACGCGCTTTATGAAGTCTCCGTTACGGGCAGTGAACTAAACCAAATGCGTTTAGCGCAGCCAGAATGGGTATTTAAACTGGCAAGTGATAAATCTATCAGCAATGACAAAACCTATCGCGTAGCACTGCAAAAAGGCCCTGCCTATAACGGCAACCTGTTCTTCTCGGGGATTACCTTACCTACTCCTACGGAATTGTCAGAATCTTGGTGGGCGCTTGATCAGTATGCCCGCCAGCGAACCAGCCAATGTGTGCATATTGATACCAACCAACCGTTAAATAGCTGCCTTGAAGATAACTATGTCACAATTTGGAATTTCAATGATTTAGATGCGCCATTTAAAGCTGATTTTGGCCCGAGTGAACTGAGCTACTTTGATCCTCTCAATAAAGATTGGGGGCCGGAACGCAGCCCATTTGTAAGCACTAGCGATGCCAATATTGCAGATCTACCCGATGGCAGCTCTGGCGTACTGGCCTTTGGTCGTCATAGCCCATCGCAAGGCTTGGCATTAAAGCACAATGTGCCCGCTAACGGCGATTTTTACCAAAGCAATAAAGTAGCCGATTACACTTTAGTAATGGATATTATGTGGCCGCAAAGCAGTAGCAATGAATTCCGTGGGCTACTGCAAACAGACCAACTTAACAACGACGATGCGGATCTATTTGTTGACCGCGACACCAATGGCGTAGGTATCACAACCCGTGATAGTGGCTTCTTTGGTAACCTACAACCCAACACTTGGTATCGCGTTGCGATTGTGTTTTATAGCGCGCCTGAAAATGGGGTTTTAAAAGTATTTATTAACGGCGAGTTAGTCGGTGAAAAAGACGAAGGTGAAATTGGCGAACGCTGGGCGCTCAGTAATACCTTGTTACTTCTTACAGACGACACTTATGAAACTGAACCGGGCTATTTAAACGCACTACTTTTTGCTGGGCGTAGCTTCGATGCAGATGAAATAGACAACCTTGGCGGCCCAAGTAAAACGATGCGGTTTAATCAAAGTACTCGGGCACTCAATCAAAAAGTGGAACGTCACAGTGAAAGTGTTGCCACGATGGCGATTAACCCCTGGTTAAAACAACGTGAAAAGTTCTTTAACAGTAAAAAATAGCAATGATTCTAAAAGGGGCCAACGCCCCTTTTTTTGTGCGTACGCGTCGCTTTCTCAAAATTGTAAATAAAACTGCACAAAAATGAGTAAAAATCACACGCCATTAACAGTGCTACATTTTAGCCTGTTTTTATCTACTCACCATTCACACCGCAGAAATCAAAATTTTACTCGTGCAAAATAGGCTGTTTTTTATGCACCAATAAATCGCATTAAAAGAAACAGCTAAACATTGCCTTTTTTGTATTTAAAAGTTTACAAAAAGCCACCCCTAGCAAAATCACCTTACCTCTTTTCCTTTTACAACTTTTGCATAATTATCTAGCCAATTCGTGTTTAAAGAGTTGGCCACTCGAAACGTAATAAGCCATCTCTCACTCTTTAGGGGACAAAAAATGACTCAAGTAAATAACCCACTCGGTTTATTAGGTATCGAATTTACTGAATATGCGACACCAGATGCAGATTATATGGACAAGATCTTTGCAGACTTTGGTTTTTCAAAACTGAAAAAGTTTAAAGGTAAAGACATCACCTACTACAACCAACATGATATTCATTTTTTACTAAACAATGAGCGTGATGGTTTTTCAGCTGAATTTGCTAAATCACACGGCCCTGCAATTTGTTCAATGGGCTGGCGTGTAGCTGATGCGCAAAAAGCATTTGATGTTGCTGTTGAGCGCGGTGCAAAGCCTGCGACAGATGCGGCTAATAAAGATTTACCATACCCAGCAATTTACGGTATTGGTGACAGCCTAATTTACTTCATCGACGTATTTGGTGATAAAGGCTCTATCTATGCAAATGACTTTGAAGACCTAGCTGAGCAAAACATTGTTGCAGACAAAGGTTTCCTTCGCATCGACCACCTTACTAACAATGTTTACAAAGGCACTATGGAAACATGGGCGAATTTCTACAAAGACGTATTTGGTTTTGAAGAAGTACGTTACTTCGACATTAAAGGTCAGAAAACGGCACTATTGTCTTACGCACTTAAGTCACCATGTGGCACATTCTCGATTCCAATCAATGAAGGTAAAGACGATAACAACAACCAAATTGATGAATATCTAGATGAATACAATGGCCCAGGTGTTCAACACTTAGCGTTTTTAACCAACGACTTAGTGGGCTCTCTAGATAAGCTAGACCAAACAAATATTGCAACTTTAGATATCGTAGATCATTACTACGACACTATTTTTGACCGTGTTCCTTGGGTTAAAGAAGACAAAGATAAAATCAGAGAGCACCAAATTCTGGTAGATAGCCAAAGCGAAGACTGTTACTTACTGCAAATCTTCACTAAAAACCTATTTGGCCCAATCTTTATCGAAATGATCCAACGTGTTGACGATGGTGGCTTTGGTGAAGGTAACTTCCAAGCATTGTTCGAATCAATCGAGCGTGACCAAGAGCGCCGTGGTGTTATCTAAGTTAAGATAAGCTAACAACATAAAAAGCAGCTTTCGTCTTTTTTGGCCAAGCTGCTTTTGCTATTTCAAGGCTAACATGTTTTCAAACTTGAATTTATTAATTCAATCGCCATATTTAGCCTAAGCCAATAAAAGCAAAAGGAAAGACCATGTCTTTTATCAATGAAACGCACGATATTAATTTAAAAAGCTGGGTAAGCAGCGCAAACGTTGCTGGCAATGACTTCCCAATTCAAAACCTACCATTTGCTTCTTTCCGTCGTAAAGGATCGTCAGAAGAATTTCGCGGTGGTGTCGCAATCGGTGACCAAGTATTAGATTTAGCCGTAGTTGCAAATGCGGACATTTTCTCAGGCATTGCTCAAGAAGCTGTAGAAGCAGCTAACGCCCCTGCACTCAACGAATTTATGGGCATGGGTAAGGCACATTGGTCTGCTCTACGTTTAGCGCTTTCAAAAGCTCTACGTGAAGGCTCAGAGCAACAAAGTACTCTTGAATCTGCACTGGTAGCGCAAGATGATGTTGAATACGCACTTCCATGTCATATTGGCGACTACACCGATTTCTACACATCAATTTACCACGCAACAGCCGTAGGTAGCTTATTCCGCCCTGATAACCCGCTTTTGCCTAACTACAAATGGGTACCAATCGGTTATCACGGCCGCGCATCATCAATTGGCGTATCAGGTCAAAGCTTCCCTCGTCCAAAAGGCCAAACAAAAGCGCCTGATGCAGACGTACCGTCATTTGGTCCTGCAAAGCGTATGGACTATGAGCTTGAGCTAGGTATCTACCTTGGTAAAGGCAACGAGTTAGGCGATGCAATTAGCATTCAAGATGCAGAAGATCATGTATTTGGTTTCTGTTTATTTAATGACTGGTCTGCGCGTGACTTACAAGCGTGGGAATATCAGCCGCTAGGACCATTCCTGGCGAAAAACTTCGCATCGACTGTATCGCCTTGGATTGTGACTACTGAAGCATTAGCGCCTTATCGTACACAGTGGCACCGTGATGAAAACGATCCACAGCCGCTTGATTACCTTGAGTCTTCACACAACCGTGAAGCAGGCGCATTCGATATTCAGATGGATGTGTTACTTGAATCTGAAAAAATGCGTGCTGACGGCGCTGCACCAAGCAAGCTTTCTGAGTCGAGCTTCAAACACAGTTACTGGACAGTAGCGCAAATGGTGACACACCACACAGTAAATGGCTGTAACTTTATTCCAGGTGACATGCTAGGTTCAGGTACTCAGTCAGGCCCTGAACATGAAGAAGCAGGTTCAATGCTTGAACTATCTCGTGGTGGTAAAGAAAGCATTAAACTTAACAATGGCGAAGAGCGTAAGTTCTTGGAAGATGGCGATAAAGTGATTATGCGTGGTTGGTGTGAAGCCGACGGCTTTAACCGCATTGGCTTTGGTCGCGTTGAAGGCACAGTATTACCTGCCAAGTAACCTCCTGCCCTTTTTAGGTGGCAAGCAAATTGCCACCTAATACTCCCTCTTAAGTCGTATTTCAAAAATTTTTCTGGATTTTTTGCAGTATGTTGGTATCTTGTACCGGTTAACTTGCCTGCTAATTAATAATAATCAAAGGCAGTATATTTAACTACGTCGGTTTTCATAATGTTAAAAGCACTTTTTCCAGATAAACAGTTACTGATCCGCCAAAACGGTGACGTAAAATACCTTACTTTACCAAGTTGGCTGCAAGTAATGCTATTTTTCGTGGGTCTTGCTGTGTGCATTATTGCTGGTGCGGGTAGCTATCAATACGTTGAACTAAATGGCGTGATCACCGAACAACAGCAAGTCATTGAGCAAAAACAATCTGAACTCGATGCGCTACACCTATCCTATCGTGAAAAACACAGCGAACTTTCAAGTCGCATTTCTCAAATTGATGAAAAATCCCAACTAATGACCAATATGCTTGAGTCATTACCTGAAGCACAGCAAGAAGAATTTCAGGCGCAACAAGACGCCACGCAAAAAGAAAATGCTCCTGTTCAACCAGTTCAACCAGTTCAAACAGAGCAACAAGCGAAAACATCTGACACCGAAACAAAGCCAGAAGACGCTGACGTAATTAAAAAAGCGCAAGATAAAAAACAAGATAGCAAACCTGAGCCTAAGGCTGAAAGTGAAGGTGAATCTGACACGCAAGATGACAGCACTAGCGAAGAAACCATTGAAAATGACATCGCGCGTGAAAACCAATTGCTTGATACTCAGTTTACTACCCTTGCTCAAGTTGTCGATGGCCGTACTGAGAGCCTATTAAAAGCATTGGAAAAAGCTGGAGTTGACCACACAACCTTAATTAACAAAGAGCTAGATGAAACAGCTCAAGGTGGTCCATTTAATGCGGTTGATGCGTCTGTACTAAGTAAAGATCAGCAAGCGCTATTAGATAAAATCGTAGTACTTAATCAGCTAAGCAGTAATCTTGAATTACTACCGACCAGTTTGCCGGCTAAAGCATTTTATGTTTCAAGTAGCTATGGCCTACGTACCGACCCTGTTACCAAGCGCAGAGCAATGCACCGCGGCGTTGATTTAGCTGGCTGGCACAAAACTGAAATTTTTGCCCCAGCACATGGCACAGTAAAACGTGCAGGTCGCAATGGCGGCTATGGTAAATTTATCGAAATTGAACATAAGAATGGATTCGTAACACGCTACGGGCATTTAGCTAAAATTAACGTAAAACGTGGACAAGAAGTACAAAAGGACCAAGTTATCGGGTTAATGGGTAACTCAGGACGCAGTACAGGCACCCATTTACATTATGAAATTTTACACAATGAAAAACATATTAACCCGTTAAAATTAACTAAGGCATTTGAGAATGTTCTCCAATAAGAAAAAAAATTCGTTTCCTTCTATTATCTCATCAGACGTTGAAATCTCCGGGACAATTAACAACTCAGGTACAATTCAGTTAGAAGGCTGCATCATTGGCGAAGTGAATGTACAAAGCCTAACTATCGGCAATGACGGTCGTGTAGAAGGCGATATTAACGCGCAAGAAGTAATCGTAAAAGGCACTGTTAAAGGTACTATTAAGGCTAAAAAAGTAGTACTAGAGCAGTCGGCAAATGTAGTTGGCGATATTTTTCACGACACGATTAGCATTCAAGAAGGCGCTTCAATTCAAGGCTCTATGACACAAGCAGCAAAGCCTGTAGTAACAAATACTGAAGAAAAAGAACCGAAAAAAGAAAAGAAGACAGCCTAAATGACTTTATTACGTAATACCCTACTCGCGCTTACATCAGCCGCTATTTTATCTGCATGTTGGTTTCAAGATCCTGCTGTAAAGCAAGTTGAGCAATTTATTAGCGAACAAAAAGTCGATAAGCAAGACGAGAAATGGCGCACTAAACTAACGCTGCCGCCAAAACTTGAATTTGCACCAGACACAACCTACTACTGGGTACTTAAAACAAGTTTAGGCGAAATGAAATTTGAACTGTTTCATAAAACAGCGCCGATGCATGCCTCAAGTACAATTTATTTAACCAAGCTTGGCTTTTACGATTCACTGACATTCCACCGTGTTATTACAGATTTTATGGCGCAAGGTGGCGACCCACTTGGCAATGGACAAGGTTTCCCAGGGTATCGTTACGGCGGTGAATTTGAACCTTTAGTATCGCATGATCAAAAAGGCCTATTGAGTATGGCCAATGCCGGTCCAAATACCGACGGTAGCCAGTTTTTTATTACTTTTCGCGCAACCCCACACCTAGATGGCAAACATACCGTATTTGGCAAGCTAGTTAGCGATGAAGCAGTGTTAGATCTGTTTAACGAAAACGCGACACGCTTTGGCAAGCCAAAACAACAACTGATTATCCAATCAGCGCATATTATTACTGAATAACAAATCGTTTAGGGTCTGTTGATCTTTGCTGTTCTATTTTTGTTCTGTTTGAGCGTGCTTTTATCGCGGCGCTCGATGTGTGGCCTAGTAATCTAAGCGAATATCGAGCAATAATGAGAAAAGTGCGCTCAAAAGAACCGTTCGGCAGCGCTTGATTGGCTTTTCTACTGTGTTATCGGCTGGCTCACATAGAATAACTATGCCACGCAGCCTCTGCCTTGTATAAAACCCAATCAAACTGCTGCAAAAACGAACTTGAAAGGTCAACAGACCCTAGTAACCAAGCGCTAACCACAAGCCTTGAGCTAACGCTTAAGGCTTGGATCTTCTAAGCATAACGTATACAATTCACCGCCCCTGATAATTGTAGTGAGATTATGCTAAAACTCGCCCTCGTTCTACTTGTCATCTTTTGCCCAATGGCAATCGACCTTTACCTACCAGCCATGCCTCAGATGGCTGACAAACTCGATACGTCAATTACCAATATTCAATCAAGCATTACCGTTTACATGTTATGTGTGGGCTTTGGACAGCTCTTACTTGGCCCGTTAAGCGACCGTTTTGGCCGCCAAAAAATAGCGATATTTGGCGTTTTTGCTTACTTTATTGGCTCAGTACTCGCGGCGTTTTCCGATACCGTCACCGTGCTAATTATCGCCCGTATCATTCAAGGCATTGGTGCCGCAGCAACATTTGTTAGCACATTTGCGTTAGTACGCGACAATTACAATGCCAACAAAAGTGCCCAAGTAATTTCTTACTTAAATGGTATTGTGTGCTTTATTCCTGCACTCGCCCCTATTTTAGGCGCTTGGCTAACCTTGCAATTTGGCTGGCAAAGTAACTTTTACTTTTTAGCCGGATTTGCCACAATCGGATTTATCGTGTTGTTGATTGCGATTCCTAAACGCCCAGCTATTGCAGCTCAGCAACAAACTGAAGAAAAACTGTCTTATTGGCAGATAATTTCACACCCAACGTTTTTGTTTAATGCCACCATTTGCATGCTGGCAATGGGCGCTATTTTGGCATTTGTCGCACAGGCGCCTAACTACTTAATTAATCAACAAGGACTAACAGAGCAAGAGTTTACGCTCTGGTTTAGCATCAATGCCACAGTGAGTATTATCGCCAGCTTCACAGCGCCGCAATTGATCAAGCGCTCTACATCACTCGCCTTATTATGTGGTTTATTGTTGATGGTTAGCGCTGCGTGTTTGGTTTTACTATTTCAATTTACGCTTGCCAATGTAAGTAGTTTTATGGCTGCTATTTTTGTCGGTTCCATGGGCTATTCATTCGCTATGGGCGCGGCTGCAGGTAACGCGCTAGGGCCTTTTAAAAAGCAAGCAGGCAAAGCCTCAGCCTTACTTGGCATGATGCAAATGAGCGGCGCTGGATTAATCGTTAGCTTAACCCAATACCTACCGCTTGCGATTCCATTTATTATTGCGCTGCACTTGCTCAGTGTGCTGCCTTTTTTATTAACGCTAAAACGCTATCAAAGCGCGGCAAAACCAACGTACAACTAGAGACATCAATTAATGATTAACTTTGAATCGCTGCTGTCATTTATCACCTTAAGCTTTTTACTAGCGGTGTCTCCGGGGCCTTCTAATGCATTTTTAATGGCGCAAACATTTGCTAAAGGCAAAGCCGCTGGCATGCAAACAGCATTTGGCTTTGCCACTGCGGGTGTAATACACACAATATTAGCGGTTGCTGGTCTCAGTGTTATTTTAAAAACGTCTCAAGTGGCGTATCAAACCGTTCTGATTATAGGTGCGCTTTACCTTGTCTATTTGGGTGTCACCAGCATTATTGATAGCTTACGAAAACCAGAGGTTATTCATTGTGAGCTTACAAATAAAAAAGAAAAAAACATCTTCGTACAAGCTATGCTTACCGAGATTTTTAACCCAAAAGTTGCGCTCTTCTTTTTAGCCTTTATTCCACAATTCGCCGACAGTTCGCTAAGCACACCGGTATGGTTACAGTTGCTTATTTTTGGCTTGCTGTATCCAATTTTGGCTTTCCCTATTGATGTGTTGTACGTAAAAAGCGGGAACAAGATTGCAGGTTACTTTAAACATCACCCAAGCGCGCAGCAATGGATTGATCGCATTGCCGGTAGTATTTTTGTTGTATTGGGGTTACGCTTGGTGTTCGAAGTATTTTAAAGTGTGAAAACATGGAACAAATTACCACTGCGATCCCTGCCAAAAAAAGCATTGCGCTTGTTGCCCACGATGGTAAAAAATCAGCGCTAACTCTGTGGTGTCAAAAACACCAAGATGTACTCAGTCAGCACAATTTATACGGTACAGGTACTACTGGCCACTTAATTGAAAAAACCACTGGGCTGGCGGTTGAAAAGCTTTTAAGCGGTCCTATGGGCGGCGACCAACAACTTGGTGCTAAAATCGCCGAGCATGAAGTCAACCTACTGATTTTCTTTTGGGATCCGCTTGCTTCACAGCCTCACGACCCTGACGTAAAAGCATTATTGCGACTTGCTGCGGTGTGGAATATTCCCGTTGCCTGTAATGAAGCAACAGCTGATATGCTGATTGCCAGCGAGCTTATGTCACAACAAATACATCGCACAATCCCTGACTACCATAATTATTTGGCCGATCGCCTCGATTAAATCACTCAGAGTGCCGAACACGTAAAAACCGTGCAAAACGAGGCTTGCCGTACTTCGTCAAGCCATTGTAACGATATGTCACCATTGACCCAATCTCGGGCGGTGTGTGTCTCATAACATCTGACAAGCCACTGCCCAGTTTGATTTGTTGGCCATTTGGCAGCTCAACAATCAATGCGCCAACTAACCCATGGTATTTTCCTTTACCCGGACTGTAACCCACTACCTTTGCTTCAGCATCTTGATACGGCTTAAGCTTAAGTAAATTATCGCTGCGGCCATCGCTAAACTGAGCACCTTTTGCATGCAGCATAATGCCTTCGGCGCCTTGATTTATTCGGGCTTGATAGTAGGCATCCAACTCCTGATAAGTAGTAAATTGACGCTGTTCAATTGCCGCCAAATAGTCAGAAGGCGTTGCTTCTATCAATATTTTGTAATTCAAGTAGCGCTGGTGAAATACTTGGCTGTGATTCGGCATATCAAATACATAAAACCTGATTTTACGCCACGCTTGATGATTTGCCTTGATATCGAGTACCGTGCTGGCAATAAACTCAAAATCACCATGGCTACTCCACAATTCACCATCAAGCCACTCACTCGGCCAATGTTCAGTAAACCAAGTGGGCGCATGAATAACGTTACCATTTCGCGTCACAAGCTGGTTGTTTTTCCATATGGCACGCACGCCATCAAGCTTTTCGCTCACTAGGTAATTTTTAATGGGCTGTTGTTGATAAGATTTGGCAAGCTGCACTTCGACACAGTAAGCAGCAGATGTAACAAGTGAGAAGATTAAGAATAGAGTAATTTTAAGAGCCATCATTTCCTCCTTGAAAATTCAACGGCTCTTTAAAGTGTACTTTAAAATTTAAAGTTTGCTGGCAATAAGTGCCTGCACATCAAGTAACGATGAACAGCGACTATCAGCGTGTGAAAAGTCAGCGCTTAGGCTGTATTTATTAGGCACTACAACAGTGTATAGTTCAGCCGATTTGGCACTGCTAGAGCCGGTTACGGTATCTTCAACCGCAAGCCCTGAACTTGCTGTTAATGAAAAATGCGCGATTGCCCTTAAATAAGGCTCTGGATGTGGTTTTGGCTGTTCAACATCATCGCGTGTGAAAATCACATCAAAGTACTTTGCAAGATCATGTCCTGTCAAAATAGAATGCGCTTCTTCTTTTGCACTCCCGGTCACTAACGCAACCTTTAGTCCCTGCTCCCGGCACCACGCTAGCAACGCTTTTGCACCTGGTAATAATGCGGGTAAATGCAATTTAGATATCTCAGCGAATACAATGTGTTTCTTCTTTGCTAATGCCGATGCGGATAAACCCAGCTGGTGCTCTTCAACAAGCACTTTTGCCGCTTCAAGCGTTGGTTTACCAGCAAACTGCTGGCAAAACTCAGTCTCACTAAAATGTAAATCAAACATCGCAAGTACCTTGTTCCAACTAACGGCATGCAAATGCTCGGAATCAACCAATGTACCATCTAAGTCAAAATAAATTGCACTTAACGACATTGGCTTAGCCTTGCTCTTGCAGTGACTCTGGCACTGGCGAACTTGCCACGTCGCCACTTTCCACTTCTACCAATTCATAACCACGTGCTAAGCGCTTTACGGTGAGCACAGGCTTTTCTAACGCCTGTTTTTGACGCTCAATATCTTCTGCTAAGCCCGTTAGGCTTGTACCAAACGAACCTTCAGCCGTTTCAGACCAATTAACTGCTTTACCATTAATATTGTATTCAACAACATGTACTTGAAACAATGTACCTTCATCACTTGGGCACTCAATAACGCGATAATTCCAAAATGCAGACATAATATTTTCCTCTAGTTAACGCGCGCTGACTGTAGCATATTTCACCTCAGATATGGATAGCTAATGTGCTGCGAACAGCTATTTATGCTGGCCTCTATTTAACCTTATATGAAGCAAACGAAATGTTTCGCTTGTAAAGCTGAATTAATCTAGGGTCTGTTGATCTTTGCTGTTCTATTTTTGTTCTGTTTGAGCGTACTTTTATCGCGGCGCTCGATGTGTGGCCTAGTAATCTAAGCGAATATCGAGCAAAGCTTACGCGTCCTGCTCTCGCCCCTTACCTACATCCATGTAGGCAACAATGAGAAAAGTGCGCTCAAAAGAACCGTTCGGCAGCGCTTGATTGGCTTTTCTACTGTGTTATCGGCTGGCTCACATAGAATAACTATGCCACGCAGCCTCTGCCTTGTATAAAACCCAATCAAACTGCTGCAAAAACGAACTTGAAAGGTCAACAGACCCTCGTTTGGTCGCCCAAAATAAATAAAACGCGATACTAGTAACGAAATAAACATAAAGTTCGCAGCATCCAACTGCTTAAAGCTTGCATAAATATGCGCAAACTGTTTGTATAGTGAATAAATAAGCAATTTAGTGTAGAAAGTATGTGGTTGCAAAAAGTAGTTATATTGCTGATATTCTTGTTTAGTGTTCAATCTATCGCTAAATCAACAGAACTTATTGATGTACCCGTTTTAATCGCTGAAGACGTCAAACTACACTTACAACGCTTAAGTAAACAGACCGATATTCTGACTATTTCAGATTTTTCAAATTTACCGCAGGGGCGCGATTTAGTTGATGTTATTCTGCTCAACCAAGCATTGCACTTGGGCAAATGCCAGTGTCGTTTAGTATATTTTGATAATTCGGTATATGGCCGCAATATCGAACTGCTCAAAAGCGGAAAATACGCATTAAGCGCCGACACGCTATGGCTTTCTGATATTACAAGTCATGCCACTACATTACGCTCGAGCCAAGCGGTTATTCGCAATGGTGAATACGATGTTGGTTTATATACGTCAGTAAATAACGAGCGTGCATTAAAAGCGCAAAATAAAGAGGACATATCGCGCTTAACCGCAATCTCAAATCGCTTTTGGAGTGCTGACTGGCAGGCAATTAATCAGTTAAACCCAATCAAGCTGGCACATATCGAATCATTTCCAAATATGAAGCGCCTTGTTAAAAGTGAAATTGCCGATTTTACCTTGCTGCATTTCCGCGTAAATGATGATGATTTAAGCTTTGAGCAGTTAACGCCTATTCCAAATGTAAAAGCGGTACTGTGGGATAGCCGCCATTTCGCAATATCAACTCAATTTCCTAATTATCAACATATTGCAGACGCATTAAATAAAGGGCTTGAGCAACTTCACCGCGAAAATAAAATAACGAGCGCTTATTTAGCGGTGGGTATTAATCACCCTCTCACTTCAAACTGGAAAATACTAAATGCATCTGATTCTTAAAGTACTAATTCTAAATACAACCCTAGTTACAGCTTCAATTTATGCGAATGAATACGATACTCAATGCGCCAATAATAAATACTCTCAGCACTTAGTCGATCTCATTATAAGAGACCATGAACAACAACGTACCAAATTAAGATGTGATAAGAGGCTAGTTAACGGCAGCTATTGAGAAAGTGCATGAAATGGCTAAAACCGAGTTTATTTTTCATGGTCGAGCTAATGGTAGATTACGTGATCAAGGTGTTGAACTGCCCCCTTATTACGGTATTGGTAATGCCAATCAAGTAGAGGCATTAGCAGGTGGACAAAAATCACCTAAATTAGCTTGGAAAAGTTTTAAAGAGTCTGCACCTCATGCAGATCATCTATTAGCTCGTAATGCATTTTATCTTAAGCAAACACTTATAGGAGCTGCACACATTTTTTTACCAAATACAAGTCATGGTCACTATTGGGTAGTCTACATAACCGAAGAGGATAATGCGTCGAAAAAAAATATTTTCCACGGTCCAATACCTAACAAAACCTCTCAAGGTGTTTTTTATCAATCGCTAAACGAAAAAAAGCCCATCAATTGATGGGCTTTTTGCTATGAAATCTAAATAAACAGGTGTTTAGAAAAATGACACCTTAAACTCAACACCCATAATACGAGGTTGGTTTACCATAGCGGCATTGTTTGAGAAGTCTACACCACCAATGAATACTTGCTCATCAGTAATATTTCTAACAAATGCAGATACTTCGTATTCATTGTCGCCAGCTTCCCACAGGTAACCTGAGCGAATACCGCCTTCAAGTAATGCTTCGCCTTCAAATTCAACTGACTCATATAGGAAGAAGTCAATTGCACTGCGGTAAGACCAATCAGTGTATGCGAAGAACTCACCGTCGCCAATTTCTTTGCTGTAGCGTAGTGTGAAGTTAGAGATCCACTCTGGTGAATGCGGTAAGCTGTTGCCGTCTAAGCTATAGCCTTTACCTTCAACAAATGGGTCTGTAATTGTACAGTTAAAGCAGCCTTGCAAGAACAGTGAGTTGTCTTGTAATTCAGTTTTGTTGTAGCTGATGTTGAATGTCGCGAATAGCTCATCAGTTAAAATCCACTCTGAATCTAACTCTAAACCGTAACCAACTGTTTTATCAGCGTTAAGTAAACGGTTAAAGTTTGCAGAACCACCTACTGCTGTTACTTGCTGGTCATCCATCTGGAAGTAATACGTTGTCGCGTTTACACGGCCACGGCCATCTAATACATCTGATTTAACACCAAACTCAATTGAGTTGATAGTTTCAGAGTCAGCTACAGTTACTTCGTCACCAAATAAGATACGACCTTGAACACTTGGTGCACGGAAGCTGTTTGCTGCACGTGCGAATAGGTTTACATCATCAGTAAGCTTGTAAGCTGCACTTAAGTCCCATGATACGTGTGAATCTTCTGGGTTAGCAGATTTTTCTAGGTCGATATTGTTGAAATCGCCCGGAGTTACAAGACGTACCGCTCTAAAATCACGCTTGTCATCTGAATAGCGAAGACCACCGCTCACTTTTAACTTGTCTGAAACGTGGTAATCAGCAGAAGCAAATACAGCCCAAGCCGTTGTATCTTGCTCTTGGAATACATAACCCCAGTTGAAGTCGCCACCTAAACCATCAAAACCAAAGGTTTCAATTGTTTGTTCTTCGTTGTAGTAGTACGCACCCACTTGGTAATTAAAATCACCAGCAAAGTTACTTGCTAAACGAATTTCTTGTGAAATCTGGTCGTGTGATGGGATTGCGTCAGCACTTTCTGATGCAAGGAAAATGAAGCCAGGGCCCATTTCAGGTGTTGGACAACCGAATACAAAGTCGTTACCACAACCATAACCACCATCAACGTCTGCACGTGAGTAAATCTCAGCGCTTTCCCAACCAGTGATTGACGTTAGCGTGTGATCTTCAAAATCATACTCTAATTTAAGGCTTGAACCTTGTGACTCAACTTGCTGTGTAGCAAATTGTACTGAGTCTTGGTAAATCACTTCAGGATCAAAACCTGCAACAGGCTTGTTTGTGCCTTTTTCAATTGCATTTGCATGGAAAACAATTGGTTTACCATCTAAATCACGCGTGTGGTAATTTAGTAACGCAGTGAAATCACCTGCTTCATATAAAAATTGAATACGTGCCGCTTGCTCATCGTAACCACCGGTTACATCATTGATGAAGTTATTTGGCGCACGGTTATCAATATAATCATCACGCGTTTGCTTAAGCACTGAAACACGAGCTGAAAGGTTATCGGTTAAACCACCGCCTACAGCACCCTCAAAATCTACTGAATTAAATGTGCTGTAAGATAATGCACCGTAACCTTCAAATTCTTGCGACGGCTTAACTGAGTCAAACTTTACAAGACCTGCAGGCGTGTTACGGCCGAATAATGTACCTTGAGGACCACGAAGTACTTCTACACGCTCAACATCAAATACCGGAAAACCTTTTAAAATAGGGCTTTCTTGTACAACGTCGTCTACCACTAACGATACTGGCTGTGATGCATTCAGATCGAAATCGGTGTTACCTAAACCGCGCACGTAAAAACGTGGGAAAGTACGACCAAAAGAAGATTCAACTGATAAGCTTGGGATTTTCGCGTTCATAAAACGGATATCCATACCAGCAGAACTGTATGCGTCTAGGTTATCGCCTTGTAGCGCAGAAACCGCAACAGGCACTTCTTGCGCGTTCTCAACACGTTTACGAGCAGTTACTTGAATCACTTCTAATTGTGCAGATTCAGCGCCTGCTTCTTCACCCTGTGCAACCGCAGCACCTGATAAAACTAATGATGAGAATAACGAGCCTTGAATTAATTTAGCTAGCTTTGACTTTTGTAGATATTTCATGGTGGTTTAAAACCTTGTGCACTCAAAATAAAACGTTTGATTAGCTGAACTCAGTTGTCTTGAGACAGTCATAATCATGCTTGTATCCTTTTAAAGTGAATGGCGAAGTTCAACTTTACACGTGTTTAACGCGGACCCATCAATACGAGTACTTAATACTGCGGGTTGAACATCGCCGCAACAGCCAGCCTTTCGGTTAACATGTTGTTTACACCCGTATCCATTTGCGGCAAAAATAATACAAATTGCCACCGTTTAAAAAGGACATATATCCTTGAAAAGTTTCAACAGATCGAATATGAAATATAGTTTAAATGCACTTTTTTGCATCTTTTAGCAGCATTTTTTGCAAAATACTCTAAAAAAGTACATTTAAAGAAAGGACAAATGGCCGCACAGCAGTTACAAGAAATTTACATCTCTATACTGAGAGTAACTCCGGTGATGCCAAAGTAAGTTGATGTTGATGCAACAATGCCATAATTTGAAAGTGAATTTCATCACTAACTTGCAAGTAGGTTTCGAAGTTTGTGGTAGCAATATACGACAGCACGTACAATTCAACGGCAAACGGGCTAAACCCTTTAAAATAAACACGACACGGATTTTCATCTATCAACTCGTGGTTATCTAACAAGGCCTTTAGCGCCACATTAAACTGCTCCAACTGGCTGTTTGACTCTGGCATCGCAAGCAATAATTTAGGGCGAAACGCCATTTTTTCACGTTCCGAAAAGTTTTCAATTTCCATATCAATAAACTTAGCGTTGGCAATGTACACCACTGTACGTTCGATAGTACGCACGCGAGTGGCGCGTAAGCCAATTTCTTCAACTGTGCCAATAAACTGGCCAATACGGCATAAGTTCCCCACTTTAACGGGCGTTGATGAATAGAGAGTGATCGCCCCTATTAAGTTCTCGACCGATTTTTGCGCCGCAAGTGCAACAGCCAAACCGCCAATTCCTAAACCAGCCATAATAGTAGTGGCACTGAAGCCTAAATTCTCAAGCCAAATTAAGGCAGCTGCAATCACCAATAATGACTTAACGACATTGCCTGCAGGCCTTAGTAAGTAGGTTGCATGATCTTTTCCCTCGGCAATCAGTTTTTCTGAATACTTTTGTTTGAACAAATCGGCAATGCGCCATAAAAACCACAACCACGCAAAAATAGACAATGTCGACGCTTCAGCAACGGCTTTTACCGCAAAAGTTACATTCGAGGTATCTGCGTAATTGCGCGCTAGAATCGTGGCAGTCAAAAAGCTTAATGGGCCATAAAGAAACTGTATATAATTAGCGACTTTAAGATTGGCAAAACGGGTAACACGGATTAAAAGCCAAAAGCCCACTGAGGCAAGCACAACATAAAGCAGCAAGGTTACCGAAAAATAAAGCCATTGCCATAACATCACCCCCATAAAGCGATAACTTGGCAAATTCATCGATAGCCATTCACCTAACTCACTGTAGCCGTAGTACTTATCGAGCAACGGGGTTTTTGCCACCGTTGCATTTGAGATTTTCCAAATTCGATTATCGTTAAACGGAACTCGTTGCAGCAACACAGCAACTTTGCCTTCGGGTGTATCTATGGTGCCAACTAAATCGCGATAGTCAGGTACATTTTCAGGCAAGGTGCCCAATGGATCGTTCGACAAGCCATCAATATCAACCCACAGCGCACGGTCTAAACTGACATGGAGTTGGCGGGCGATTTCAGCTTTATGTGTCTCTTCTACCTTAAATGGTAGATTGCGAAAATCGAGGTAATTTGCAGCCTGCTCATAATCTGATTGACGTGCGGCGGTTAAAAAACCTTGCATGCTGCCGCGTGGTGTTTCGCGACCGAGCATATCCCAGCCGATAAAGGTATTAAGTGACTTGTCTTGTGAATGAGTTTGCTCAACGTTTTCTTGTTCAAGCAAATCTTTAACGGTTACTTCGTTTTTCGGCTGCGCTAACGCAACGCCGAAAAACAGGAATAAACCCAAAAGCAAACTGTGCCAGATTGTGTGTTTCATGTGCTACATTCCCTATTCACATTTGAGTTTATTTTAGCGATTAACTGTGGCTTTTTGCCTTATTAAATAAAGCTACTTGCTCGTCACTTGGTTCGTCAGTAAGACGACTGACAATCACAATCGCCAAAGTAGCAATAATAAAGCCAGGTACGATCTCGTACATTAAGCTACTTAAGCTATCACCATTTACACTAATTGGTAAATAAATCCACAGTAATACTGTCACCGCACCCGAAATAATACCCGCAAGCGCGCCCTGCTTAGTCATACGTGACCAATACAAACTAAGTATAACAACCGGTCCAAACGCCGCACCAAAGCCAGCCCAAGCATTACTTACTAAACTTAAAATTGAACTGTCACGGTCATAAGCGAGGAAAATAGCAAGTAACGCGACTGCAAGCACTGAAATACGGCCTACCGTTACTAACGTCTTTTGTGACGCTTGTTGATTAAAGAACGCTTTGTAAATGTCTTCTGTAAGCGAACTAGACGTTACCAACAGCTGTGATGAAATCGTACTCATAATCGCAGCTAGAATTGCCGCTAATAAAAAGCCTGCAATTAATGGATGGAACAATACTTGCGATAATAAAATAAAGATGGTCTCAGCATCTTTTAATTCAGTACCCGTTTGATTGACATACACAACACCAACAAACCCTGTCGCTAATGCACCGATAAGTGACACAATCATCCAACTCATGCCAATACGACGCGCCGTCGGTAAATCTTTAACTGAGCGAATGGCCATAAAGCGCACAATAATATGTGGTTGTCCAAAATAACCTAAACCCCATGCCATCGCAGAAATAACACCCAGTACAGAAACACCCGACGCAAAACTGAGTAAACTTGGGTTAATTTGTTCTACCGTTGCCACCGCATTAGATAATCCGCCAACTTCACTTAATACCACAAACGGCACTAACACTAAGGCTAAAAACATAATGCAACCTTGTACAAAGTCAGTCAGGCTAACCGCCAAAAACCCACCAAACAAAGTGTACACAACAACAACGCCAGCAGTTACATACAGACCTAACTCGTAGCTTAAGCCAAAACTTGATTCAAACAGCTTGCCGCCTGCAACCACACCAGATGAGGTGTAAAGTGTGAAAAATACAATAATTACAATTGATGAGATAACGCGTAGCACGCGCTTATCATCGTTAAATCGGTTTTCGAAAAAATCAGGAAGCGTAATTGAGTCATTTGCCAATTCGGTATAACTACGCAAACGCGGTGCAACAATCAGATAGTTAAGATACGCACCAATAATCAAACCAATGCCAATCCATGCACTACTGAGTCCCGACAAGTACATTGCACCTGGCAGACCCATTAGCATCCAGCCACTCATATCGGATGCGCCCGCCGATAATGCCGTTACACTTGGGCTTAAATTTCTACCGCCGAGCATGTAGCCTGATACGTCACTCGTTGACTTTTTATAGGCATAAAAACCAATGCCTAACATCACGATAAAATATAAGGCTAACGAAAAAATTGTGCCGAATTCCAAGTTATCTCTCCTAGGTACTAAACTTAGTACTTTATTCGCATTTTCACATCAAATACGAGCTGTCATAATATTTCACTATATCAAAACATTACTTTGATTTGTTTATTTCTTGCGATTAATGCAACTGATAGTGCGTCAAATTTGTTCACCTAGGAAAAAATAACCAAAAACAGGTGAAATGCACACTCAATTATCCTATATTCAAGTCATAAAAAATTCTAAAGACAACATACAGGACCTCTGCTTTTATGTATTTTTATGCAGCGAGACAGCCTATTCTAAACCGAGAAAAGAAGCTAATTGGCTACGAACTACTTTTCAGAGACAGTTTAGAAAATGTATTTCCTAATATAAACGAAGACGAAGCAACATCACGTTTAATTGAAGGTAGCCAATTAAGCCTTGGTTTAGAGGATATGACAGGCGATAAGCCTGCGTTTATCAATTTCACTCTTGAGACGCTACTTAAAGGGTATGCAAAAACCCTTGAGACAAAAGAAGTGGTTGTTGAAATACTTGAAACCGTACAACCGGGTAAACGCCTATTAGCCGCCGTAAAAGAACTCAAAGAAATGGGCTATACGATAGCGTTAGACGACTACAAACATGCCCCTGTATGGCGTCACTTTTACCCTTTCGTCGATATTATCAAAATTGACTGGCTTGACACCTCGCTTGAGCAAATACAAGAAATCATTGCTCAAACCAAAGACTTCCCAAGCATCAAATTTCTCGCAGAAAAAGTAGAAACTCCTGAGCAATTTGAAAAAGCAATGGAACTTGGATTTGATTACTTCCAAGGATTCTTCTTTGCTAAACCAGAAGTGGTACAAAGCCGTGCACTAGCGCCAAACGAAATGACATTGGCTGAGCTTCTTTACCAAACATCAAGCCCAGATATGGACTTAAAGAAAGTAACCGAAGTATTTGAGCGTGATGTTAACTTATCGTACAAGTTATTACGTTATTCAAATTCAGCGGCATTTAAGCGTCGCGCAGAAATCAGCACCATTAAGCAAGCGTTGGTTGTACTGGGTGTAGAAGAGCTAAAACGTTTCTTATCAGTGCTGTTCACAGCACAAGTTGCTTCAGATAAGCCACCTGAACTAATGCGACTTTGCTTAACGCGCGCGAAGTTCGCTGAGCAATTATCTGAACAATCAGGTCAGTTCCAAGAATCATCTAAAGCGTTTTTAACTGGCATGTTGTCGCTTATCGACGGTATTTTAGATCAGTCTATGGACGCCATTTTAGAAAAACTACCGCTCTCTGAAGAGATTAAACTTGCCATTCTAAAGCGTGAAGGCCGTTTAGCAGACTACCTTGGTTTGGTTGAAGCATATGAACAAGCAAAATGGCAAGAAGCCAATGAGATTCAAACCAAACTGAACTTAAATGCAGATGATATTCCAACTGCATACCACGATGCATTGCAGTGGGCTAATTTACAAATGGAAGCAATGAGTAACTAAGCTCAAAGACAATCTATTTTGCACATAAAAAAACCGACAATTAAGTCGGTTTTTTTATGTCTTAAGCGAAATAGTTTAGCACTTTACAAATTCTCGAAGAAATCGTCATTAGCAGTTTCCTCTTCGGTCTTTTCGACTTTTGGTAAAGGTGGATTACCATCATGCAGTTCGTAAAGCTGACGCTGAAGATAAATATCTTTCATAAACAAATATGGATCGAGTGATTCGTTCAGCAAAGCCTCCTGAGGAATAAGCGATGCACGCGCCTCTAAAACTTTAATCACCCACTTACCAATTGTAGCGGGTGTACCAAGCGAGATACTTGGCAATACAAACGCATCCATCACATCACCAGAGATATTTCTCGCCGTACTTGGCCCGTAAGCAGGAAACATTAAATAAGGTCCATCGCCTGCTCCCCATACACCGAGTGTTTGACCAAAGTCTTCCGGCTCTTCAACCAAACCAATCTCTGAGGCAACATCAAAAATACCAAAAATACCCACAGTCGAGTTCACTAAAAAGCGTGCAACGCTAACGCCCGAATTTGAAACTTTACCCTGCAGCAACGAGTTTGTTGCATCAATCGGCGCATCGAGATTATTCGTTGCATTAACTAAACCATTACGCACAGGCTGAGGCGTTACCTTGCTGTAACCTACCGCAGCTGGGCGCAATACGTACGCATCCAACACATCCATATTAAAGTCATAAATCGGACGGTTCATCGATTGCAACGGATCTCGAGGATCGTCTTTTTCTGGTGGCACCTGTGCGCAACCCGTTAGCAGTAGTACAATAACTGCCGCTAACAGGCTAAACACAGACTGGATTTTTTGATTAAGCACTCAGTATCCCTATTAAAACTTAAAGTAATGTATCAATTGTTAATTCAACTTGATTGACTTGCTCGATATCAAAACCTTTGGTCTGTCCTTCAAGTTCGCCAGCTTGCGTATCAACTTTATCGTCATTACTCACACGCGCTACCACTTTAACGCGCTTAAACTCAGCAAAGCTCATGCCCGCAACCATCGCATCACTTTCTGATAACGTTACTTGCAGCGGTAATTGCCATTGTGATTTTTTCACAACAGCTAACGGCATTGGAGGACCGCTTTCGGCTTTTGCAAATACAAATAACACACCATTACGCGGTAATTTGTCTTTCAGTTCATCTGATAACGTAATATTTACCGCGACTGAGCGCCCTTGTCCAAGTGAATTTTGTTTAGAAGTGTTAGATTGCTCAGCAACTTTCGTTTTTAACTCTTCAACGCGTGCTGACAACATTGCGTAGCTCGGGTTAGTTGTCGACATGCGTCCCAGAATAAGCTCAAACGCAGCCAGTGACTGTTGCCAATCACCACGCTCATAAGCAATTAATGCTAGCATTGAGAGTGCGTCAGTATTGCTTGGTTCTAACTTTAATACTTGAGAAACCGCCTTCGCTGCTTGATTCATCGAACTTTCTGAACCTTCAAGCATCAGCACTTGTGCCTTACTAACTAGCGCATTTACGCTTTTTGGGTTCATCGCAAGCGCTTTATCAAACGACATATTTGCTGCTTCAAAATCATTTAGCATAAGCATAATACGGCCAAGTAACAACCAAGCCATCTCGTCATCGCCCTGCTCGGCTAATTTAGTGCGCAGACCTAACGCCAGCTGTTGCATCTCATTATTAGATAAAGGTTCGCCCTGCTGCAATACCGCACGCTTGCCGAGCTCTGGTAAGTTATCTTTCGCTTGCTGCCACTGAGTAAGTAAGTTAAAGCTGCCTGTCATTAAATAAAACACCGCGCAGAATGTTAGCGTAAACATACTTGCCGTGAGCGCAATAACCGAACGGTTACCGCGCTGGCTTAATTGTTGCTCAGGCGCAAGCTCTTGTAATAAAGCTTGCTTTTGCTCAATTACTGCAGTGTTATAGGCATCGTCACTCAGTTTACCGGTATCAACTTCTTGTTTTAATTCATCAAGACGCGACTCATAATCTGAAATACGAAGTGCGTTTGCATTAGGGCTCGTTTTTACCGCTTTTTCTTTACGAATAAATGGAAAAACGACGAACAATAAACCAAATACAATTAACGCAGCAGCATAGATATAAAATGACGTGATCATGCTACTTCCTTATACTTAGCAATCAGTTTCGACAGTTTTTGTTCATCTGCATCTGTCCACGTTGAACGACTTTGCGCTTGTTTCTTCTGCTTAAAAAGAATTAGCACAAAACCAAGCAACACAAAGCCAAGTGGTAACACCCAAAGAAGCAGTGTTAACGGTGTCACTGGCGGCTTGTAGTGAACAAAATAGCCATAGCGATCAATCATATAGTCAACTACTTGATCTTTAGTATTACCCTCTTGTACTAACTGAAGCACTTTATCACGTAAGTCTTTGGCAACCACTGCATCTGAGTCTGCAATATTTTGGTTTTGACATTTTGGGCAACGTAATTCAGCCGTTAATTGGCGAAATAATTGCTCTTCTTCTGCGCTATTAAATTGATATTGGTTCTCGGCGGCAAATAGCTGCGCAGCAAATACCGTTAATAAAACCATTAAAAAATTCTTCATTACTGGAGCTCTAATAACTTAGGTGCAAACTTGGCACGCCATACTCGTTCATTAATATCACCGGTGTGATGTAAAATTATCTTACCGTTTTTATCTACTAGGAAGTGCTCTGGCGCACCCGAAACACCTAAATCTAACGCCAGTGTGCGATTAAGATCGAGAATGTTAAATTGATACGGGTCACCTGTGCGCGCCAACATACCCTTTACTTCACTTTGCAATGCAGGTAAATCAAACACATCACCGAAGTCTGGGTCATAGTTTTGCTCGTAATACAAACCGATAATTTTTATGCCTTGTCCGCGCAATTTAGTCAGATAAGGTAATTCAATTAAACACGTTGGGCACCAAGTCCCCCACACATTTAATAAGTACACTTCGCCAAGTAAATCTATATCGCTCCAGCGCTTTTTCTCATCCATTAGATCCGGCAAACTGAACGCTGGCATAGTGTGCCCTATACGCCCAGTTTCAATTTCCTTTGGATTACCAAATAAACCTTTCAGTAAAAAAACACACAGCACAGCAAAAATAATAAACGGCACTAACATTAAAGTTTTGTTTTTCATGCAATCGCCCCTTTAATGGTTGCCTTAGATGCCGCCGTTTTACGACGATAGCGCTTATCAAGCATCATAAATACGCCAGCAAGCGACATTAAAATACCGCCAAGCCACATCCAGCGCACAAACGGTTTTTCATAAATACGTAACGCCCATGCACCGTTACTAAGCTGCTCACCTAACGCAAGGTATAAATCACGACTTAACTTGGCATCGATGGCCGCTTCAGTCATTACTTGCATGCCTACATCGTATTGACGTTTTTCGGCGTAAAGCTCGGTTACTTTTTGGTTATCTTTAAAGACAGTTACAACGCCAGCATGACCTTTATAATTAGGGCCGACAATGGCTTTTACACCGTCAAAACGATAGCTGTAATCATTAAGTTGAACTTGTTCACCAGGGTTAACTTTTACTTGTTTCTCTACCGAGTAAGCTGACGTTAGCGTGACACCGAGCACCACAAACGCAAAGCCTAAGTGAGCAGTATGCATCGCCCAAAAACTGTTACCCAATTTTGTCAGTGACATGCCTTCTTTGCTTAACTTTTCAAACAAATCAATCGCCACGGTTAAACAAACCCAAAGGGCAAAGAAAACACCAACCAAGGTGGTAGTCGACACATTTTCATAACTTGAATAAAGCCATGCAAAAGTAACGACAGCTGTCACAACGAGTGCGCCAACCAGCTTTTTCATTACATGAGAAAACTTATTTTGTTTCCAGCGCAGCATAGGCCCTAAGCCTAATAGTAGTGAGAACGGCATTAACAAGTAGAAGAACATTTGATTAAAGAAAGGTACACCAATTGAAATTGTGCCCATTCCAAGCTCTTTGTGCACCATAGGCAATAAAGTGCCAAGCAGTACAATGAGCATTGCTACACACAATAATAAGTTGTTGAGCCACAGCGCTACTTCACGAGAGAAAAACTTATAACGAGAAGTAGATTCGACCGTACCTGCTCTTAATGCATAAAGCAGTAAGCTACCGCCTACAACAATGGCAAGGAACGACAGAATAAACGAACCACGACCCGGATCAGTGGTAAAGGCGTGTACCGATACAATAATACCCGAGCGCACAATAAAGGTGCCAAGCAGTGTTAACGAGAACGCAGCAATCGCAAGTAATACCGTCCACGACTTAAATACGCCGCGTTTTTCAGTTACCGCGAGTGAGTGGATAAGTGCAGTTGCTACAAGCCATGGCATTAGTGATGCATTTTCAACTGGATCCCAGAACCACCAGCCGCCCCAACCAAGCTCGGCATAGGCCCACCAAGAACCAATCGTAATACCAAGTGTCAGGAACAACCACGCGGCCATAGTCCAAGGACGTGACCATTTTGCCCAGGTATTATCTAACTTACCCATTAACAGCGCCGCAATCGCAAATGCGAACGACACCGATAAACCTACATAACCCATATACAGTAATGGTGGATGAATAATCATGCCCGGGTCTTGTAACAATGGATTTAAATCATGCCCTTCAATTGGATAGTAAGGCAGTAAACGTTCGAATGGGCTCGACATTAGCAGCGTATAAAGAATGAAGCCAAGGCCTAAGAAGCCTAAAATCGACAGTACGCGCGCGCGCAATTGCCACGGCAATGATTTAGACGCAAATGCGACAATCGCCGTCCAACCAGTTTGCATTAATACCCAAAGTAATACGGCACCTTCGTGACCACCCCAGGTAGAGGTAACTTTATAATACCAAGGCAACTTAGTACTGCTGTGACTTGCGACATATGCCACGGTAAAGTCATCGATTAAGGTAACGTAAATTAAAATAGCGAAAGAAATCGCCGTAAAAATAAACTGCGCTAAGGCAAACGATGGTGCGCTTTGCATTAGGCGTAAATTACCTTTCACAGCACCATACATAGGATAAACACTGAGTAATATCGCAAACGCTAACGCCAGCGTTAACGATAAATAACCTAATTCAGCAATCATAATTAGTAACCGCCGTTATTTAGGTTATATTTTGGTTTTTCGTGTTTAATGCCCTTAACAGCTTCTGCAACATCAGCCGGCATATACTCTTCATCGTGCTTAGCCAGTACTTCAAACGCTTCAATTACATTAGGCTCAATTAGCACGCCCTGTGCCACAATACCCTGCCCTTCACGGAATAAGTCTGGAAGAATACCGTGGTAACGGATCGTTACTAAAGGACCGGTATCAATCAGTTTAAATTCAACATCTAACGATTCTTCGTTACGTACTACTGAACCCGGCACAACCATACCGCCAATGCGTAGCTTTTGACCGATAAATGGTTTTTCTTTATTTGGCCCTTTACCCTCAATTAGCTCTGATGGGGTATAAAATAAATTGATGTTTTCTTGCAACGCGTAAAGCGTTAAGCCTATTGCCGAGCCAATACCCAAAAGCACCGCAATAATGGTAAACATTCGTTTTTTACGTCTTGGATTCACAGCCCCTGCTCCTTCGCCTTTTTAATACGAGCTTCGCGCGCAATTTGCGATTTTACATCTTCTAAAATTTTGCCGTGAGTGCGCTTACTTGATATAAAAATACCTAATAAAATCACTGCACATGCCCCATATGAGAGCCAGACATAAAAGCCATAGCCACCCATAGCGAAAAATTCTGAAAGCGAGTTAAACTGCATTTTTACCTCCACTCACTAAATTACGCACCCAGGGGCGGTGCTTTTCTCTTTCTAAAATTTCATTTTTTAAACGCATTAGCACGATAACAGCCATTAAGCATGCGAATGCCAAAATATTAATAAGCAATGGATATAGCATGCTGCTATCAATTGCTGAACCATCAAACTTGGTAATGGTTGAACCTTGGTGCAAGGTGTTCCACCACTCAACTGAGTAATGAATAATCGGCACATTAACCACACCAACCATGGCTAAGATACATGATGCACGACCTGCCGCACCTTTATCTTCAAAAGCGTGATAAAGCGCAATCACACCAACATACAAAAACAATAAAATCAGCATAGTGGTTAAGCGCGCATCCCATACCCACCAAGTGCCCCACATAGGTTTACCCCATGCAGCACCTGTGATTAATGCAATTGCTGCGACTGCTGCACCCACTGGTGCAATAGCAATTACGGCCAATTCAGCATTTCGGATCTGCCACACCATGGCAATAAATGCGGTAATTGCCATTGAGGTGTAAGCCCCCATTGACAATATGGCGGAAGGAACATGAATAAAGATAATTCGATAACTGTCTTTTTGTTGATAGTCAGCTGGCGCATACGCAAGACCCCAAGTCCAACCCACAATCAAACCAATTACGGCAACGACGGCAAAGTACGGCATCAAGGTATTGCATACTTGATACGCTTTTTCTGCTTTCGCATATGGATGTAACCACTTCCACATAACTAACTTACACTCACTTTTAAAGATGATGAAACGGCAAATGGCGCTAAAACACTTGCACCAGCAAGCAGCGCCCCTAATATGGCTAGTTGACCCGAGTAGTCAAGCGACATAGAGCCTGCGTCGATCGCAGATGTCGCAAAAATTAGTACCGGAATATACAAAGGCAATACCAACAAGCTAAGCAGTACGCCGCCTTTTTGTAATCCCACAGTTAACGCCGCACCTATCGCCCCGATTAGGCTTAACAACGGCGTACCAATCAGTAGCGTTAACAAGGTCGCTGTTAACGCTTCGCTTTCTAAATTAAGTAATAAGGCGAACATGGGTGTCATTAGCACCAAAGGTAACCCAGTAACCGTCCAATGTGCAGTAACCTTAGCTAACACAGTCAATGATGTTGGAAATGGACTCAACATCATTTGCTCTAACGTACCATCCACGTAATCATCGCGGAACATTTTATCTAAACCTAGCATGGTAGAGAGCAATGCAGCTACCCAAATGATTCCTGGTGCCATACGCGCTAATAGATTAGGCTCAGGACCAACCCCTAACGGAAATAAGGTGATCACAATAATAAAAAACAAAACAGGATTGATAATTTCTGAGCGCTGACGAAATGCCAACGTGAGATCTTTTTTATAGATACTTGAAAATAAGCGCCAGTAAGAATCGTGAGTTTTCATTTAGAAACGGTACTCCAATACTAAGCGCGACAGTTCGGGGAAGTGCTCTGTTAGGTCTTGGTGGCTAGTTAAAATAATCGCGCCACCTTGTGCCAAATGTTTTTTGAATTGCTGCTGCAATAGCACCACACCTTTTTTATCCACCGCAGTGAAAGGTTCATCGAGCATCCAGAGCGTTGCTTTATTAAGCCAAAGGCGTGCCAGTGCAACACGACGTTGTTGCCCAGCCGAGAGTAAACGTACTGGCACATCTTCAAGGCCTACTAATCCAAGTTGCGCTAATACATCATGTAAATCTTGTTGTGTTTCTAAGCCATGGGTTTCAAGCCAGAAGGCAAGATTTTCAACTGCAGTTAATTGACCATTTACCCCAGTTTTGTGACCAATATAAAGCGTATCACTTGCAAATTGCAAATTATCTTTGGCAATGTCTTGACCTTGCCACAAAACCTTGCCTGATTCAGCACGCACAAATCCCGCTAGAATACGTAGTAGCGAGGTTTTACCCGCACCATTTTGCCCTTCTAACTGGACAATTTGCCCTTGATGTAATTCAAAAGAGAGATCTTCAAACAAACATCTATCTTGCCGAATGCAGCAAATTGAATCTACTTTTAACAAGTTTAATCATCTCTCGACCTAAAATTGGGCATTAGTCTAACATAATGGTATTGTAAAACGTAATCTCCTCGACAAGAGAAATTGGCAATAGCTTGATTTAAAACAGATGACCGATATTCAATCTTTGCTAAATGTTGTTAGTAGCGCCACTGTTGATACAGAGCAAAGCGCGTTATCGCAATTAAGCCCCACACAGCAAGACCAAGTAAAACAATTGCAACAGTTAATGCAGCAGTTAAATTTACCCACAAAAACAAGTCAAAAATTGCTCACTGCACTGCTAAACGAAACACTCAATGTTAGCAATGTTGATATTAGTAAAAATAAGCTGTCGTTTAATTTACCTCAACTAACACCAAAGCTTATTGAGCTAATTATTCCTAATCAAACAATACAGTTACAAACAGATAAGGCACAGGTAACATTAAGCACCTCGCTAACTGACTTGTTAGTCTCTCTGCCAAAGCATGAAATTAAGTTACCAAACAACGTGGTTTTTCAGCTTCTTAAACTCGCCACAAACGATATCAGTGCACAGCCTACGCTCAAATTACCAGCTCACATTGTCAATCAACCCAATTTACTTGCGGTTGAATCGCAAAAAGCCGCTATCACCAGTGATTTACCAAAAAACTTAGTCAGTTTAGTGAAGCACAATCAACCCGCAATAATTGAAATAGCGACTAAACAAGAGAAGTTTAGCTTTAGTGTAAAACTCGACAAACACAGCCAACCGGTGCTAACCCAACCTTTGTCGATGAAAAAAGTAATTGATTTGATTAAGCTGCAAAATGCACCGCTACAACTTGATACCGCCAAAGCCCCAGCGATTAAAATTAACCAAAATGCCGTTCAATTGCCGTTAGAAAATCACCTCGTATCAAATCAGATACTCAAGCCGAATTTAAAAAATTTAGGTGATAAGGCGGTGCTAGCGGTGCCAAAGCTTGAAATGGCGATTAAATTAGTTCAATCAGATACTAAACAGCTAAAGGCGCAAGACTTTATTGCTGCACCTAAGCCACAAAGCCATCAGCTACCCGTCATTAATCAACTTACATCGTTAAAAGCAAGTGTTGCTAAACCGCTACTTGAACCCATTATGGCAAGTATTCGCTCGTTATTATCAGGACGAGAAGTCACGATTAAACATGCCGCGCAAGGCAGTATCAACATACAAGTGACTGCAACAAGCCCAAATACAAAAGTAGATGTTACCTTACCTAAGTTGGAGATAAAAAGCGGCACTGAAAAACTTCCTACATCGCCTATTCAAAGCGAAGCGCCAATTCAAAAAGCACCGATTTACGCTCGCCCTCTTGTCACCACTCCCTCGCTTAAGCCAAGCGCGAGTCTACAAGTTCCAGTTGTTGCGCCCAATCAAAGTGCAATTAATATAAAATCGAACCTTAGTGAGCTTACTGCCAAACTAGAGGCTACAGCAAAACAAAATCCACTCAGCATTTTGACCCAGCAAATTAGTAAACTTGCGTCAGAGCCAAAATTGCCTGAACCATTAGCCCGATTAGTAAATCAAGCGTTTACACGAATAATCAGCGAAGGCACAGCGGTGCCACAAACTGTACTGCAATTGAAATCGGTAGTAGCACCACTGCAAAATACCCAAACTGATACATTGCAAACGCCTTTTGGCGCGATGGAACACGCCAAAATTTCTCTTGCAAGCAACGGCGTTTTACAACAAGCAACGCTCAATCATGAGCTGCAAGGCAAACTTGAAAATTTACTGCCCATTTTACTTGGACTGTCGAAAGGGCTAACAAATAAAAAAGACAGTAAATCCCTAAAAGGCCAGTTAGCGCTGCCAGCATTACTACAAAAAAATATGACAGACAGTCTTAGCGCGCTACAAAAAGGGTTGCAAGGAAATGCCAGCAGCACATCACAACAAACGAGTAGTACCGAACAACAACAAGTCAATATGCAGTTTTCAATACCCATGCAACAAAATGAAAAACTAGCCACAGCACCTATTTCAATTGAAGAAGAAAAACGAAAAACGAAAAACGGCGAATTGGTATCTGTATGGCGTATTAATTTAGCGTTTGAAGTAGAAAATTCAATTTTAAATATTGGTGCAGAGCTTATTAAAAAGCAGTTATCTCTGAGTTTTAACTCATCACATACGCGATTGATTGAGAAAGCAAAAACCCGAGCGCCTTTATTACAACAAAAACTGACGCAACACGGTATTGAAGTAACACAAAGCGAATTTCATGTATCAGAACAACAATCACTGTCAACACGCTCCGGCATAGTTAACATTAAGGTGTGATATGACAACGCAAAAATCAGCAATCGGCTTAATATATGATGGCCAAGGCGCACCAGAAGTAAGCAGTAAAGGGTTTGGGGAGTTAGCCGAACACATAATTCAATATGCGAAAGACAATGATATTTTACTTCATCAAGACGAAGCGCTAGCAAACAGCTTAGCAAACCTCGAAGTGGGGCAAGAAATTCCAGAAGAGCTTTATTATGTTATTGCCGAACTCATTGCATTTTCATATGTGCTGCAAGGAAAGTTCCCACCGGGCTGGTTAGCGCTGCACAATAAATTAGATGTAAAGGTGTAAGCTTATACCAATTTACTTATGTAGCTGATCATTCTAGCGGGCTAAATATCATGCTAACTGCGTTATAATTTATCAATGTAGAACAACTACATAGGAAAAATTACACCGTGTTATCATTTCATTTATCCAGCGCTATCCCTGATCTCATACTTAACAGAATTGGTATTTTTTGCACTTTTGTATGCATAAGAAGGTAAACGCTAAAGCTAATTGAGCCGTTGTGAATTTAGTTCTATATCGAAGCCTAGCGTTAATCGATTATATACTGCAGTTTGAGGCGCAATGGAAAGGTAACCTAGAGCAGCCGCCCTAGGTTAGAAAATAGTAATTACTCACCTTCTTTTTGGTGAAGCGTAAATAACAACTCAGCTTCTGCGCGAGGCAATTCACACTCTCGCATCACTTCTTCGATATCAGCCCCAAGCTCAATCATTTTTACTGCGCGTGAGTAAATTTTAGATTCAGGATCAGCCAACTGAATATCTTGTTGTTTTTGTTTTAGCTCTTGCGTTTCAGATTGAAGTTCCATCACATGCTTACCAATTTTAAGTAGGCCCGAGCGGATCTCTTCTATTTCGTTTTTATTAATTGTTTGCTGTTTGGTTAACTGCGATTCACTTTGTGAGTTAACAATTTGCACCTGTTTTAAACGCGAAAGCGCACGAAACGCAACAACACAGGCACAAACCGCAACACAAAGCGCAAGAATAGAGATAATTTGCCAAATCATTAGAAATTACTTAGCTCATCCCACTCTTCATCACTTAGAAGTTTATTTAGATCGACTAAAATAAGTAATTCGCCATCGCGATTAGAAACACCTTGGATAAACTTAGCACTTTCTTCAGTGCCGATATTTGGTGCGCTATCGATTTCAGATGTGCGTAAGTAAACTACTTCTGCAACGCTATCAACCAAAATACCAATCACTTGTTTTTCAGCTTCAATAATCACAATACGCGAGTTGTCGGTCACTTCTGCACTTTGTAAACCAAAGCGAGTACGTGTATCAATTACTGTAACCACGTTACCACGTAGGTTAATAATACCTAGCACATAACCCGGAGCGCCTGGTACAGGAGCAATTTCACTGTAACGCAACACTTCTTGCACTTGCATTACATTAATACCGTACGTTTCTTCACCTAAGTGAAACGTAACCCATTGCAATACTTCATCATTTACGTCGGTTGCATTTGACGAAAGAACTCTTTCTTCACTCATTTTTAAGCTCCTATCCAATGTGGATATGTATTAACTGCTACTAACTAAACGACTTAGCGCTATGCGTCATCGTCTTGGCTATCTAAACCTTGATCTAATAATTCAGTCATTGCTGATACATTAATTAAAGCACACATTTTCTCTTTAATTAATCCCGCTAGCCATGGTCTACGACCACCTTTATCACGCCATTTAATATCTTGATGCGATAAACTGACATTATCAATTAAACGCTCAGCTAACAGCCCCCAGTTAGATTCACCTAACATTATAAGATACTGATAGTTTAGCGCTTCTTCTAACTTTTTGTTATATTTTTCTGGCATTACCCAACGCGCTGAATCAACTACGTTGAGCTTTTGTTCACGATGAAGCATCACCCCTTTAAACCAATCTGGCTTGCCAAATATTTGATTTACTTCACCTAATTGGTAGATTCCACCTAATGCCTTGAGCGGCACAGCAAGCGTTAAGCCTGCAACTTCAAAGTAAAGCGCCTGGAATTCGTCATCATCATATGTGGCATCTTGCGTGCGTGCTGGCGGTAACGCAACTTCAACCGCTTCAACTACCTCTACCTTAACTTCCGGTACAATTACAGGCTCTTTTACAACTGGCTTTGCTATTACCTTTTCAGTTGTAGCCTGCTGATGCTCGGCAGCTTTAACTTCAACGTCACTTAATAAATTTTCAACTGGGTTGGCGACTGAGTCGCGCGCAATATCTTCTTGCAATAAGGCATCTAGATACTGCTTCATTACCTTTTCATTTGCAAAAAGTTGCTTAGTCATTCACTGCCTCTTCAATGTGTTCTAGCAAAGAAGTATAAGCAAATACCCCGCGTGATTTCGGACAATATTTGTGTGGTGCCTGCATGGCTAAACTTGCATCTCGTAATTTAGTATCGACCGGAACAACGCCCGGCCATACTTTTTCGCCATAAGTGGCACGTAATTTTTTATATGCTTCAAGTGACGCTTTAGTGCGCTTATCGTACATAGTGGGCACAATCGTATAGTTATACGATTTATTTTGTGAACTTTGCATTAGCTCCATAGTGCGCATCATACGGTCTAGGCCCTTTAGTGCTAAAAACTCCGTTTGCACAGGAATTAATACGCGGTTGCATGCAGCGAGTGCATTAACCATTAATACACCAAGTACTGGTGGGCAATCCAAAATCGCAACATCGTATTCGTCACTAATTTTATCGAGTGCATTGCGCAAAATAAGGCCCATACCACTTTTTTTACCGAGACTTCTATCTAGTGTGGCAATTGCCATAGTAGCTGGCAAAATATCTAAATTTTCTACCCCTGACGGGCACAGAGATTGCAAAATTTCTTCACGTGCCATGGTTTTACCACGTGAGAAAATATCAAACACACTCACTTCTAGCTCTTCAGAGTCAATACCAAAATAATAAGTCAATGACGCGTGTGGATCGGTATCAATCAGCAACACACGTTTACCACGAGACGCTAATAAGCCTCCCAAGGTGACTGTGGTTGTGGTTTTACCCACACCGCCTTTTTGATTTGCTACCGTCCAAATTTTCAAGCGAATACCTATTGTTCTTGTTCTCGGGTTGTTATGCGAATACCACCATTTGGTAATTCGATTACTTTAAGTGAATCGTCTTTTTCTGCATCCTGCCTTAACTTCTCCACCGCTTGCTCAGTGGTTTGTTTTGCGTTAGCTGTTATCTCAGTTTCACCGGTTTCTGGCAATGCATATTTTGAAATTGCGATCACCACCTTGCGATTTTGTTGACGCCCTTGTTCGTCATTATTATCGCTAAACGGCGAGTACTCACCATACCCTTCAATAGCCATTCTTGCAGGGATTATGCCGAGATACTCAAGCCATACCAGCACTTCGGTCGCACGGGCTACCGATAAATGCCAATTAGAACGAAATACTTCATTATTTATCGGCTGATTATCAGTGTAACCACGCACTCTTAAGTAGTTTCGGTTAGCATTTAAAATTGGCAGTAATGAACGTAAAACAGTTCTTGCACGTTCAGTGGCAACCGCGCTACCGCTGGCAAACAACAAGCTTGAACTCAGCTCTATGGTAAGCCAATTCATGTCTTTTTCTAACTGCGCTTGCCCCGCTTCAATTTCATCAGATATCGCTTTTTTAAGCTCTTCTTCAAGCGCATCGAGCGGCTGGCCTAAATACTTTTGCTGTAAATTACTCAGCTCTCCTCGCCCATCGACAAGTTCTGGCCCTTTTTCTTCATTTACAATACTAATGCCGTGCAGTTGCGAATCAACTTTTGGTTCGTTGCTCGTAAGAATGCCTTCACCAGATACGCCTTTTCCCGTACCTTTGCTAAATTGGTCTGTTGTTTTAAACACATGAGAAATTGTGTCTGACAACACTGAAAATTTTTCTTCTTCGATAATGGCCATCGCGTACATCACAACAAATAATGCAAACATTAATGTCATATAATCGGCGTAAGAAACTAGCCAGCGATGTGTGTTATCGTTTTGTTCGG
This sequence comes from Pseudoalteromonas sp. NS-SX12, assembly GCF_057367955.1. Classification (NCBI taxonomy): domain Bacteria; kingdom Pseudomonadati; phylum Pseudomonadota; class Gammaproteobacteria; order Alteromonadales; family Pseudoalteromonadaceae; genus Pseudoalteromonas; species Pseudoalteromonas sp. NS-SX12. Next base: position 2,981,291 of record NZ_CM170634.1, read on the forward strand.
TTTGCTTAAAAGGCTTAAAGCGTGGCATACACGACTACCTAAACAACGACTTATTATTTTTTTCGATTAAGTACGCCGAAAGCTTTTGTTCAATGGCATTAGGCGTATCACCTTGAAGAATGCAAAACATCCCCTCAGCTAACATCTGATGATAACGGCAATGTTCATCCACTAAATAAGCCAATTTATTGGCAATTGGAATATAAAGAAGATTGGCAAAGCCAACACCGTAAATAGTAGCAACAAACGCAGTGGCAATACCCGCACCTAACATATCGGGTTGTTGAATAAAGTTCATTGCTTGAATAAGACCGAGTACGGCGCCGAGAATACCGAGAGTTGGACTGTACCCCCCCATGGCATGATACACTTGGCTTGACTCGTTAAGTGCATTGCGACGTTGCAAAATTTCGTTTTCCATGGTGTCAAAGAACTGCTGCTCGTCACTGCCGTCAACAAGCAAATTTAGGCCTTTTGATACAAAGTGATCTTTTTCATCAATAGCAAGGTTTTCTAACGACAAATAGCCGTCATGACGTACTTTTGCCGCCCAGTTTTTTACTTGCTCAATGCCTTTTGCAAAATCATGCTTAGGTGGCGTTATCACCCAAGGCAGCATTTTAATGGCTGTGGTAAACTGGTATTTAGTTGCCTGCAACATTACCGCGCCAAGCGTACCGCCAAACACAATTATGAATGCTGACAAATCAAACAAATTCGCCAGCACACCACCTTCAATGGTATACCCTAAGCCAATTGCTACAAACGCTATAATCGCACCAAAAACGGCTAGTTTATCCACAACCTATTTCCGTGTTGATATGTTTAGCAACGTCATCCAATGCGATGCTTTTCTCGCTTAAACCAGCACTTGCAACTGCTTGGGGCATACCGTATACAACGCAAGACGCCTCATCTTGTGCCCAAATTTTAGAGCCCGCCTGTTTAAGCATACGTGCGCCATCTCGGCCATCAGCTCCCATACCAGTAAGTACAATTGCCAACACTGAGTCACCGTAACTTTTTGCTGCACTAGCAAAAGTGATATCAACGCTTGGTTTGTAAGTGACACGAGCGCTATCATCTTCATAGATTTTTAGCTTTTGATTGCCGCTACGACCTTCAACTAGCATTTGCTTACCACCAGGTGCTAAATATGCAACGCCTGGTCTGAGCAAGTCGCCGTTTTCTGCTTCTTTAACTTTGATTCGACAAAGTGAATCCAATCGCTGTGCAAATGCCGGTGTAAATGCACCTGGCATATGTTGAATCAACAAAATTGGATGAGGAAAATTGGCTGGTAACTGCGTAAGCACTTTTTGCAGCGCAACCGGACCACCTGTAGAAGTACCAATTGCCATTAACTTATATTGTTTACCAGATGCTTTTGGTCTTTCGCTTTTAGTTGCCGCACGCGAATCAGCCGGTGTGGAGCGAGCAGCAAAGGTTCTATCAGGCTGACGTAACGTTGAGCTAGTGCTGCGCTCAGGTGTTGCTCTTGCCGTAGACGCTTGATTTAATGTTGCACGCTGTGGTCTAAAACCACCTACTCGGCGACGGCCTATTTCTTTAACTTTTTGTTGAAGTACTTTCGTTGCTTCTTCTTTGTCGCGAGCAATATCTTCAAACTTTTTAGGTAAAAAGTCTAACGCGCCGGCATCAAGTGCATCAAGCGTTGCACTTGCTCCATCATGCGTTAACGAAGAGAACATTAATATTGGTGTCGGCGTTTGCTGCATTATTTGCTTTACAGCGCTAATACCGTCAAGCACAGGCATCTCAATATCCATTGTGATAACCGATGGTCGTAATTCGGCAGTTTTTTCAACCGCCTCTTTACCATTGTTAGCTGTGCCAATCACTTCAATATTGGGATCTTGACTCAAGATTTCACTCACACGACGGCGAAAAAAACTTGAATCATCTACTACTAAAACCCTAATTGTCATTAAGTGCTCTCTTACTTTTTATTGCGACCTTGGCCTGCGTAGTGCTTTAACAAGCTTGGTACATCTAAAATTAGTGCAATGCCACCATCTGACGTAATTGTTGCGCCCGCCATACCCGGCGTACCTTGCAATAAAGCATCTAATGGCTTGATTACCACTTCTTCCTGACCAATCAAGGAATCAACCACAAAGCCCATTTGTTGCGTACCTAATTGCACAATAACAACATGCCCCTGCGAACGCTTTTGTTCGCTGCGAGGATTCCGTAACAACCATTTTTCTAGATAGAACAACGGAATCGCTTTATCACGTACGATAATCGTTAGCTGCCCATCAACTAGATTTGTTTTAGTAAGATCTAAGTGGAAAATTTCACTTACACCGGCGAGTGGTAATGCAAACGTTTGCTGACCAACTACGACCATTAAAGTAGGTAGAATAGCGAGCGTCAGTGGTACTTTAATTTCAAGTACTGTGCCTTTGCCTTTTTCTGATTCAATATTCACTGTACCGTTTAATTGGGTAATTTTGGTTTTAACCACGTCCATACCCACGCCACGACCAGAAATATCAGAAATCTCTTCTTTGGTAGAGAAACCTGGCGCAAAGATTAAGTTATACGCTTCGTTGTTTGACAGTCGAGCTGCCTGGTCGGCATCTATTACACCTTTACCAATCGCTATACTTTTCAGCTTTTCTGCGTCCATACCCGCACCATCATCTTCAATGGTAAGTAAGATATGGTCACCTTCTTGTGATGCTGACAGCGTCACCGTACCGGTGCGTGGTTTGCCTGCAGCTTCACGATCGTCTGGCATTTCAATACCGTGATCCACCGAGTTACGTACAAGGTGAACTAGCGGATCTGCAAGTGCCTCAACAAGGTTTTTATCTAAATCTGTTTCTTCACCAACTAGCTGTAAATTAATTTCTTTTTTCAAGCTGCGAGCTAAGTCACGTACAACGCGAGGGAAACGGCCAAATACTTTTTTGATTGGCTGCATCCGGGTTTTCATTACCGCGCCTTGTAAGTCTGCGGTCACCACATCTAAATTAGAAATGGCTTTACCCATACTTTCATTACTAACGTTAGCACCTAAGCTGACAAGTCGATTTCGAACCAATACCAGTTCGCCGACCATGTTCATGATTTGGTCAAGGCGTTTGGTATCAACACGCACTGTCGTTTCAGCCGGTGGCGCTGCCGGTTTAGCTGGTGCTTTACTTGGCGCTGCAGCTGGTTTGGCTGCACTTGGCGCAGCAGGCTTAGCAGCTGCTGGTTTTGGTGCTGAAGCTTGTTGTTTCGCCGGCGTTGGCTTAGCCGCAGGAGGTGGTGTTGGCGTTGCCGGTTTTGCCGCTACCGCATCAGTATTAAATGATTTTTCAGCAGTGCTTGGCGCACTACCCTTGCCATGAAGTTCATCAAGTAGGGCTTCGAATTCATCTTCGGTAATGTCTTCATCGTCACCCGATGAAGCCGCTGGAGCTGCACTTTCTGGCGCACTTGTCTCAGACGCGCCACCGAATGAACCAGCGCCATGTAATTCGTCGAGTAAGCTTTCAAATTCATCATCAGTGATTTCATCAGAGTCGCTACTTTCACTCGCTTCTGGCGCTGCATTAGAGGCTGGGCCATTACCAGAGCCGTGTAACTCATCTAATAAGCTTTCAAATTCTTCTTCTGTGATATCGTCAACGCTATCGCCAGAAGATTGTGCTTCATCACTTGGCGCATCAGCATCAAATAAAATATCACCAAACGGGTCTTCTTCGACAGCTTCTGGTTCGACAATTTCTTCTGCTGGCGCTTCGGCTACCGGTGCTTCATCTGCGCTTTCAGGCTGACTAAGTCTATGTAGTTCTGCCAGTAGCTGCGGGTCAGCAGGATCGGGCTGAGCGCGATTTTGAATGTGAGCAAACATTTCATTGATGGTATCAAGTGCCTGTAAAATCACATCCATTAATTCAGGAGTAACCCTGCGTTGGCCTTGTCGTAAAACATCGAAAATATTTTCTGCGCCGTGACATGCATCGACTAGCTCTGTCATAGACAAGAAGCCAGCGCCCCCTTTTACGGTATGAAACCCTCTAAATATCGCATTCAGTAAATCAGCATCTTCTGGATTATTTTCCAGTTCAACTAACTGTTCTGAGAGCAACTCTAAGATTTCACCGGCTTCGACTAAAAAGTCTTGTAAAATATCTTCATCGACATCAAAGCTCATGCATTTTTCTCCGATTAGAAGCCCAAACTAGACAGCAGATCGTCTACTTCATCTTGACCTGAAACCACATCTTCACGTGATTCAGCATTTATAATTGGACCTTCAGCTACTTGGTCTAATTCACCATCAGCAACCATTTGTTGTTCTTGTTGTATTGTCGTTTCAGGCGATTCATCATGTTCTACAGGTGTGCCAAACACAGTTAACATATGAATCAGGCTATCCTCGACTTCTCGGACAAGCTCGATTACGCGTCGAATAACTTGACCTGTGAGGTCCTGATAACCCTGGGCCATGAGCACTTCTGTCATTAATGCATTTAATTTATCAGAATTTGTTTTTGCTTCGTCCATAAAGCCGTTTAGCTCATGACATAACACTTTAAACTCACCAACTTTAAGATCTCGCGACATTAATTTGTCCCATTTGGGCTTAATATTGTTGAGACCTGTTTGCAAGTTATCGGCAATAGGCAGCGATGCTTCAACGGCGTCCATCGTTGTATTCGCAGCTTGCTCTGTCATTTCCATAACATAATTGAGACGTTCTTTTGCGTCAGGAATAGACTCAGTTGTTAACGCCGATAAAGTGGTATCAAGTTGAAAATTTTTCAATGAATCATGCAGTTGACGAGTTAGTTTGCCTACCTCATCAAATAATTCATCTTGCTCAATTGCCGTAACTTGCTTTAGCAGCTCTTGCGCTTGTTGTTGCTCATCGTTTTCAAGAAACGCAACTAGCTGCTTAGCTTGTTCTAAGGTAATTTGAGGCGCAGCACTTGCTGACATAAACCTCTCCTTCCCGTTAGCCTAAACGCTCAAAAACTTTATCAAGCTTTGTTTTAAGCGTTGCTGCTGTAAATGGTTTAACGATATAACCGTTTACACCTGCTTGCGCTGCAGCAATGATCTGCTCTTTTTTGGCTTCCGCAGTTACCATTAGTACCGGTATGTGTTTTAGACTGTCATCCGCGCGAATCGCGCGCAGCAAATCTATACCTTGCATACCTGGCATATTCCAATCCGTAACTACAAAGTCAAACTCTTGGTTTTGCAGCATTGGTAGCGCAGTGCTACCGTCGTCTGCTTCTTGCACGTTTGTGAAACCAAGATCTCTTAACAGGTTTTTAATGATTCTTCTCATCGTTGAAAAGTCGTCAACTACAAGAATTTTCATGTTTTTATCCAAAATATCCTCCAGTGAGGTATGCACCTAATTGTTTACTTACTACTTTTATTCTATATCCAGTCATGGACTTTTGCTTTAAGGCGCACCATGGCCTGACTATGTATTTGGCTCACTCTTGATTCACTCACTTCAAGAATTAGCCCAATTTCTTTTAAATTCATTTCATCATTGTAGTAAAGTGACAGCACTAACGCTTCTCTTTCTGGCAAAGTTTGTATTGCCTCTACTAACGCTTTATTAAATTTATCCTGTTGAATATCAACTAATGGATTTTGTTCTTTATTGCCGAGCCCTGCGTCGATGACATCTTCATCAACACCGAGATCTTCAATGCCGATAATTTTACCATTGCTTATATCCCTTAGAATATGATGGTACTCATCTAACGTAATATCAAGTTTTTCAGCTACTTCACTGTCTTTTGGTTCACGTCCGAGTGATGATTCTAGCTGATTGATGACCGCGGCGACTTCACGGGCGTTTTTATGTACTGAGCGAGGTACCCAGTCTCCTTTACGCGTTTCATCAATTATTGCACCGCGAATACGAATACCCGCATAGGTTTCAAAGCTCGCACCTTTACTGCCATCAAAGTTCTTAGCAGCCTCAATGAGTCCTATCATGCCTGCCTGAATGAGGTCTTCGACAATAACGCTCGCCGGTAGACGCGCTAAAATATGGTAGGCAATGCGTTTAACCAACGGCGTATGCTGTTCGACAAGTTGCGATAATTGATTTTGATTAGCATAGGCAGCGGTTCTTTTCATAGGCGTTCCTAATTACTAACCAGTTTCTCAATGAAAAACTCTAGGTGTCCTGACGGCTGATTTGGAATTGGCCAGCTCGCCGCTTTAGTTGCAAGTGCTTTGAACGCAATTGCTGCAGGCGATTTTGGAAATACGTCAACAATGGTTTTTTGTTTACGAATCGCTTTTCGAATATTTTCATCAAATGGAACTGTTGCGACTAGCTCAAGCGATACATCTAAAAAGCGGTCAGTTACTTTTGATAATTTTGCGAAAAGCTCTTGGCCTTCTTTTAAGCTGCGTACCATGTTCGCAACTATTTTAAATTTGTACACACCGTGCTCACGGCTTAACACTTTAATCAGTGCGTAAGCATCGGTTATTGATGTTGGTTCATCACACACAACAACAAGCACATCTTGTGAAGCGCGGGAAAAACTAAGCACCATATCTGAAATACCGGCCGCAGTGTCAACGACTAATACATCATAGTGTGAGTCTAATTCGCCAAAAGCGCGAATAAGGCCAGCGTGTTCAGATGGTGTTAATTCCACCATATTTTGAGAGCCAGATGTCGCAGGTACAATTTTCATACCATACGGCCCTTCAACTAAAATATCTTCGAGGTCACATTCACCTGAAAGCACGTGAGAAAGGTTACGCTCTACACGCAAACCCAGCATTACATCACAGTTTGCTAAACCCAAATCGGCATCGAGTACCAGTACTTTTTGGCCTTGCTGAGCCATGGCGATTGCCATGTTTAGAGAGACATTGGTTTTACCAACTCCCCCTTTACCTCCAGTTACCGCAATTACTTTTACAGCCTTGTTGTTGTTTTTCATTTTCCGCAGGCCACTAGCTTGATCTAATTCTGGGTTAATCATACATTCCTACTGCTTGATGCGCCATGCTTGATGCACGTCTTGCTTGCGCGTTTGTTCGTTTTGCATACAACTGCTGAGCTTTGCTGACCAATTTTTCCGCATTTGCCACACGAATGTCCTCTGGTACACGCTGCCCATTGGTAAGATAGCCTATTGGCAGACGATTTTGAATGGCTACACTGATAATTTCACCTAAACTTAGACATTCATCAAGTTTTGTGAAGATACAACCACTTAACTGTACCTGTTTGAACTGTTTAATCGCCTCTTGCTGTACTTCAAGCTGTGCTGTTGAACTTAACACAAGGTAACTGCGAATATCTACTCGGCTATTGCGCATTAAGGTGTTAAGTTGCTCAGTCAAACGTATATCTCGTTGGCTCATTCCTGCTGTATCAATTAATACTAGACGCTTATTTCTTAAATGATAAAGAATTTCAGTGAGTTCTTCTGCATTTTTAACTTGCTTTACTGGGCAGCCAATAATACGACCATAAGTCGATAATTGCTCATATGCGCCAATACGATAAGTATCTGTTGTGATTAGCGCGATATTGTTGGCGCCAAATTTTTGTGCGCCAAGTGCAGCTAGCTTTGCAACTGTGGTAGTTTTACCTACACCAGTAGGGCCAACTAGCGCATATACGCCACCACGACGCAAAATCTCATTATTTGCAGTGTATAGCTGTTTGCTCAGCATATTAAGTGTTTCTTGCCACGCTTGACGCGGTGCAACGTCATCTGGAATAAAACACGCAAGCTGGTCCGCTACTGCTTCACTGATACCCATACCTTTCAAACGGTCGAGTAAAAGTGCACGAGTTGGGTCACGGCGCGCCATATCTTCATTCATTAAGCCAGAAAGTTGGTGCTCAAGTAACTGTCTGATCGATGCCATTTCATCACGCATCGCTTGCATTTCATCAAGCGACTGAGCTTGGTTGCCATAACTGCTTTGCTGCTTTGGCTTAGCAAAGCTATCAAGGGCATCTTGCTTTGTCGATGTGAGTGAATCATCGTCATCAAACCAATTACGAGGCTGCTTTGGCTCAGGTGCTTTATCAAATTGAGGTGATTTTTTCGCTTGGCGCTCAAGTAATGCCGATAAACTATCTGCTACCGCTGCTTGTTTTTCAGGGGTCGCTGTTTGCGGTTTTGGCTTAACAAAATTATTACTAAAACGAGGTTTTTCTTCGCTTAACTTAGGCGCTGCAGGTGCAGCTTGCACTGACTTTTCATAATCAACAGCTGCCACAATTTCAACACCATCAGCCATGCGCTTATTTGACATGATAACTGCATCAGGACCTAGCTCATGCTTTACTTCATTCAATGCGCTGCGCATATCTTTAGCAAAAAAACGTTTAATTTTCATGTGACACCTCGTCTCTACTTATCACTGTTGACCGACTGAGCAAACAATTTTGATCTGTTTTTCTTCAGGTACTTCCTGATATGACATCACGCGCAAACCCGGTAGGCTGTGTTTCACAAATCGCGATAACACGCTGCGCAACATACCTGATGTCAACAGTATTGAAGGTTCACCTGCCATTTCCTGGTTTTGATGCGCATCGCCGAGAGAATTTTGTAGTCTTTCTGCGAGCCCTGGCTCAATGCCAGCACCTTCGTCACCTGCACTTTGAAGTGACTGATGCAACATCTGTTCCAACTCAGGCGCCAATGTTATGACGGGGATTTCTGGTGCGTTACCAGCAACGTCTTGAACGATTAGTCGACGCAGTGAGATTCTAACTGCAGCCGTTAGTACGTCTGGGTCTTGGCTACGAGGGCCGTACTCAACGAGGGTTTGAACAATCGAACGCATATCGCGAATTGGCACACCTTCATTAAGTAAGTTTTGCAGTACTTTTACAATTGTAGTGAGCGGTAAAATATCGGGTACTAAGCCTTCAATTAAACGCGGATGCGACTTGGCTAGCATATCAAGTAAGTTTTGTACTTCTTCATGGCCCAATAACAAAGCTGCGTTATTGTGTAATAACTGAGAAATATGTGTTGCAACCACAGTTGCAGCATCAACCACGGTATAGCCAAGTGATTGTGCTTCATCTTTTTGTTCTGGTGCGATCCAAACTGCATCTAAGCCAAATGCAGGGTCTTTGGTCGCAACCCCTTTTACTTCACCAAATACTTGACCTGGGTTAATTGCCAATTCGTTATTGTGTTTTAATTCACCGTTACCACTAGAAACCCCCATTAATGTGATGCGGTATTCGTTCGGATCTAGCTCTAAATTGTCTCGAATATGAACCGGCGGTACTAAAAAGCCAAGCTCTTGAGATAACTTTTTACGCACCCCTTTAATGCGGCTCAGTAATTCACCACCTTGTGCTTGGTCGACAAGTGGAATTAAACGGTAACCAACCTCTAGGCCAATTACATCTACTTGCTGTACATCATCCCAACCCAACTCTTTTTGCTCAATTTGCGCTTGCTCTTGGCCTGGTGAACCGCCTTTTGCAACCTGTTTCGATTCTTCTTCTGCTTTTTGTGTTTTAATGCGCTTATTCCAATATGCAACACCCAAAATTAGCATACCTAAACCCAGAAACGCGATTTTCGGCATGCCAGGTACTAAACCCATTACAATTAAAATACCTGCTGCAATATAAAGGGCTTTGTCATTGCCTAATTGAGCGTGAAATTGTTCGCCCATGTTTTGCGATTCATTTTGACGCGTTACCACAATCGCGGTACCGATAGATAAAAGTAGCGAAGGTAATTGAGCAACAAGGCCATCACCTATCGTAAGTAGCGTATATACTTCCATTGCACGACTAAACGGTAAATCATGCTGGATCATGCCAATAAATAAACCACCAATAATATTGATAACAAGAATGATAATACCGGCAATAGCATCCCCTTTTACAAACTTACTGGCACCATCCATTGAACCGTAAAAATCGGCTTCACGAGTCACTTCGGTACGGCGCTCTCGCGCTTGTTCCGCAGTAATAAAGCCTGCATTTAAGTCTGCATCAATCGCCATTTGTTTACCTGGCATTGCATCTAAGGTGAAACGTGCAGATACTTCTGAAATACGGCCAGCACCTTTAGTAATTACCACAAAGTTAATAATGATTAGAATAAGGAAAACCACTAAACCAACGGCATAGTTACCGCCGATAACAACTGAGCCAAACGCTTCAATTACCTTACCTGCTGCATCGCCGCCCTCGTGACCTTCAAGCAACACGACTCGGGTACTGGCTACATTAAGCGCAAGGCGCAAGATAGTGGCTATTAACAAAACTGTTGGGAAAATACCGAAATCGAGTGGCTTCAAGGTATATAAGGTAATAAGTAGAACGACCAGCGACAACGCTATGTTAAAAGAGAACAGTATATCGAGTAAAAACGCAGGCATAGGCAATACAACCATACCGAGCGCAGCAAGCACAAGAATAGGTGTACCTATACCTTTCAGGTAATCCGATTTATTTGCGTTTAATTGATTTAATGTGGCCTTGAAGTCCATACAGCAGCTATTCAATATATTGACACTGGTATAGCTAAAGCAAATACCGTTCCAACAAGAAAAATGGCGATAACGTGCTGTTTAATATTTGAAATTTTCAGGTATTGGCAGCTCTTTAGCGAGTTTTTCTGGGCGTTTACCACGCCCTTTATTAAATTGTTTTAACTGAAAAACATAAGCAAGTACTTGCGCCACCGCAACGAACAACTGCTCAGGAATTTGCTGTCCCACTTCACTGGTGTGGAACAATGATCGCGCCAATGCGGGCGACTCGACAATCGGTACGTCAAAGCGATCTGCTATTTTTCTAATTTGCAGCGCTATTTGGTCACCACCGATAGCAATAACCATAGGAGCGCCGGCTTTCGCCGTATCATATTTAAGCGCAACAGCGTAGTGAGTTGGGTTTGTAACTACCACATCCGCATCTGGTACATCTTGCATCATTCTGCGCTGCGACATTTCTCGCTGGGTACGACGAATACGGGCTTTGATTTGTGGATCACCTTCGCTGTTTTTGAATTCATCTTTAACTTCTTGCAAAGTCATTTTTAGCTGTTCGTTATGGTTCCACTTTTGAAATGGTGCATCAATTGACGCTATAACGATTAGCGTCATCGCCAGCGCAAAAAACATCCACGCCAAGATCCATAATGCGTGTTCAATATTACCGGGCACCGCTTCTAAGCTCAGGGTAAGAATTTCGGGGAAATAGCCTTTGATTAAGTAAACAGCAACCGTTGCAATCAGGCCAAACTTTAATAATGCTTTAACTAGTTCAATAGCAGCTTGTTTACCGAACATGCGGGCAAAGCCCTTGAGAGGCGACATTTTACTCGCTTTAGGCGCAGCCGCTTGCCAACTAAAATTAAAGCCACCTAAAAATGTGTTGCCAATTACACCTGCAACCAGTAAGCACAACACAAACATTGTCATGCCATACCAAAGTTCGCTAGCAACTTCGCCCCACACCGAGAACATTTTGGTCGTGTCATAGACTTCATTACGATTAAGCGAAAGCAAACGCCCCATTACATTATATAAGCCTACAGCGATGTCTTTACCAAACAATAAAAAGCTCACGGCAGCAGCAATCAAAACAAAGGTTGTGCCCGTTTCTTTTGAACGAGCCACCTGACCTTTTTTAGCTGCATCGGCTAATTTTTTGGCAGTGGGCTCTTCGGTGCGTTCTTGATCTGAACCGTCAGCCATATCCGTTCCTTACACCTGGCAACCAACAAGATCGCACATTAATTCAACCATTTTTAGCCATTGAAATTCAAATTGCGCAGTAAAGTTAGTCATTGTTGCCCAAATAATGACAAGGCCGGCAAGCAATGTAAATGGGAAACCTATAGTAAAAATATTAAGTTGCGGCGCAGCACGAGTCATCACACCAAATGAGAAGTTAATAACTAGCATGGCAGTTAACGGCGCTAACGATAACACTAAGGCTGTCGCAAACATCCAACTGCCCCATAACGCCAGTTTTTGAAAGTTTGCAACAGGCCACCAGGTGCCATCAATAGGTAACGCAGTAAAGCTATGTACAAGCATTTGAATCATCATTAGATGACCGTCAAAAACCCAAAATAGTAAGGTTGCAAGAATTAAATAAAACTGACCGACCGCAGGCACACTTTGCCCATTTGCAGGGTCAACAATTGAAGCAAAACCAAGGCCGGTTTGCATTGCTAGTATTTGACCCGCAAGGATAAAGGTATTAAGCATCATTACCGACGCAAACCCCATAGCAACACCAATCAAGATCTGCTGCAGCACCACAATGACCATTTGAAAGCTGAATAGCTCGTTAAATTGACTAGGTGGTAAAATCGGCATTACCAGCAAGGTCACCAGTACCGATAACCCAACTTTTACGCGCGTCGGAACAGTTTTCACACCAATACCTACCATCACCATAAACATTGCCGCAATGCGTGATAACGGTAACAAAAAATCCGAAAGGTATTGTACTAATTGCGAAAATAAAATTTCCATAAAGGCCTATTTTAACCAGCAATTTGCGGAATAATCCCCACCATCTGACGGAAGTAATCAGTCAATTCTTGGGTGATCCAGTGAGCACCAAAAATAAGCGCAAGTAAAGTTACAATAAGACGCGGTAAAAAGCTTAAGGTCTGCTCGTTAATTGAGGTTGCAGCTTGGAAGATTGCAACAATTAGCCCCACAATTAAGCTTGGTACGATAATGGCTGCAACCAACTTAATAACCAGAAAAAGCGCATCGCTGAGTACTTCTACAAAAACTTCGGGTTGCATTTAGCCTCCTATTCGCGGATATGTTATCGCCACAGTACTACGTACCTAACCCATAACTACGCGCGAGCGTGCCCATTACCAACGACCAGCCATCAACCAAAACAAACAGCATAATTTTAAATGGCAATGACACAATCATTGGCGATAGCATCATCATACCCATAGCCATCAACACACTGGCAACCACCAAATCAACAATCAAAAACGGAATAAAGAACATAAAACCAATAATAAACGCGGTTTGTAATTCACTGGTGATAAATGCAGGAATAACCACAATAAATGGCGTATCTTCTGGGGAGTCGAGTTGTTCGTAACCGGCTATTTTGGCGAAGGTTTCTAAATCTGAAATACGTGTTTGCGAAAGCATAAATGCTTTAAGTGGCTCTTTTGCTTGGTCAAGCGCCTGTACCGACGTAAGCTCTTCTTTTAGATATGGCTGAATTGCGCGGTCATCAATTTGCTTGTAAATGGGCGCCATAATAAAAATGCTCATAAACAACGCCATACCCACCAAAAGCTGACTCGACGGCGTTTGCTGTAAACCAATTGCTTGGCGCAAAATCGCCAACACCACAATAATGCGGGTGAAAGATGTCATCATAATCACGGCAGCTGGAATAAAACTCAGCGCCGTCATCATAATTAAAACTTGGAGCGTAACCGAGTATTCCTGCGCACCATCCGCATTAGTTTTAACCGTTAGCGCTTGCAAAGCATCATTCGCCCATGCCATCTCTGGCAATAACACTAACAACACAAATAGCACTACATTGAAACACGTCCGGTTCATATTTTATTTCTTATTTTTAGGATTCATAAAATGCGCCAATTGTTTGGCGAACTCAGGCATTTGCTGTTCAGCCAACGGCGTTTCTAATTGATATAAATAATTTATAGAGCCTGAAGTTACACCGAGTACATGATGCTTGTTATCCATTTCCACCACTAGCAGGCGTTCTTTAGTGCCAATGTTGATGGAACGAATCACTTTAAACTCGTCACTGGGCGTCATTTGTGGGTTAAATCGCTTGATTAACACGGCAAGCAAAACAATGCAGCCAACCACAAGTAGCAGCGACATGATCATTGAAGCCAACTGTTGAAATCCAGCTGGCTCTGCCGCTAACAGATTAAACGGTACTATCAGTAACGTACTGAGTAAACCGATATTTTTTTTCATCGTAACTTTTTGATCCGCTCGATTTGACTGATCACATCTGTTAAGCGAATACCGAATTTATCGTTAACAACAACCACTTCACCGTGAGCAATTAAGGTGCCATTTACGAGTACATCAAGTGGTTCACCCGCTACGCGGTCAAGTTCAACCACTGAGCCCTGGTTTAATTGCAGTAAGTTACGAATACTAATTTTAGAACGACCCACTTCCATCGAAATGGTCACTGGAATATCTAAAATGGTATCGAGCTTACGCTTTTCTTCAGTCGTTAAATCGGCTTTCGAATCTTCAGACAGCTCTTCGAGTTCAGCAACTTCGGCATCACCACCGTCTTCGCCTTCTGCTTCGGCTAGGGCTGCAGCCCATTCGTCCATTGTATCTTGATCATCGCTCATACTAAATTTCTCTCAGTTAATTACCAGTCGAGGTCTACACCATCTGATAAATGTAAATCTTCTTCCAATTGCTCCAACTCAGCATCTGAGTCGAGCTTTTTCCCGCCCTTTGTAAATACATGTAGCTCTGATTTAACAGATTCAGGGCGTTTAATCTTTTCACTAATTTGCAGCGCAACGTTATCGCGAGAACGACCCATTTTGGCGCGGTAAGTCGGCAAGTCTTCAATGAACACCGTAATATGTTCTGGCATTTCTACCGGAATAATATCACCTTCTTTTAAGTCCATAATTTGTTGTAGACTTAAATCCACTTCAAGCATACGCGTACTAAGATCGACTTCTACATCCATAATTTCATCGCGCAGTGCTTTAGACCAACGTAAATCGGTGTCTTCTGTATCTGACTGCACACCGGCATCAAGTAATTCACGAATTGGCTCAAGCATTGAGTAAGGCAGCGCAATATGGAAATCCCCGCCGCCGCCATCCAGTTCAATATGAAACGAACTGATTACCACAACTTCTGTCGGGCTTACAATGTTGGCCATTGCTGGGTTGACTTCTGAATCAAGGTATTCAAAAGACACATCCATCACCGGTGCCCACGCTTCTTTATAATCTTCAAAAATGATTTTAAGTAGCATTTGCACAATACGGCGTTCGGTTGGTGTAAATTCACGTCCTTCAATTTTGGCATGGTAACGTCCATCACCACCAAAAAAGTTATCCACCAAAATAAACACTAAACGCGCTTCCATGGTAATAAGACCGGTGCCTTTTAACGGTCTAAAGCGCACCATATTTAAACTGGTTGGAACAAATAAGGTGTGGATGTATTCGCCAAATTTGATCATCTGCACGCCGTTAATCGACACTTCTGCAGTGCGGCGCATCATGTTAAATAAGGATATACGCATGTGGCGAGCGAATCGTTCGTTAACGATTTCCAGCGTCGGCATACGGCCACGAACAATACGATCTTGAGATGAGAAATCGTATTGCAGCGCGGACGAATCGCTATCACCGCCTTCGTCTATCTCTTCTTCATCAACATCATCGACGCCATGTAAGAGCGCATCGATTTCGTCTTGAGATAATAAATCGCTCACCTAAACTCCTAATTATTGCATTACAAAGCCAGTAAACAATACGCGTTCTACGACTTTACTGTCTTCAATTTCTACCAATGCATTTTGCACTTCTGATAATGCGTTATAGCGCAGTGCTTCTTTTCCAGCTGTGGTGCTTAAGTCATCTGCATTACTTGCTGAAAATACGCGTAATAAGGTATTTTCAATCAGCGGAATATGGCGTTTTGCGGTTTCTTCGTTAACATCGCCACGCACTAACAATTGCACTTTAATCTGTACCAAACGGTCTTTATTTGAACCCGGTACATTAAACACAAATGGTCTTGGCATACCGACATACAACGCGCTGCCAATTTCAGCACTATTACCACTTGGTTTACCTTCGCCACCTTCGGCAGATGTGGTTTCCTCAGCAAGCGTTTCTGCAGGGGCACTGTCATCGCCACCTAAAAAGAAAAATGCGGCGCCGCCACCCGCGAGCAATACCACAACAGCAATAATGATAATCATCATTTTGCCGCCTTTTTTCTCTCCACCTTCTTCAATTTCAAGATCTTTTTCTTCTGCCATTGTGACGTTTCCGTAGCTGCTATTTATTATTTTATATAATAGTGCGTTTATTTCCGTTTAATAGCAATTAGTGTTATGCGTAAAAATCGATTCCATCTTGCTGTTTGCTGACAATTTGTTCACTTACATTACTAACAGGCTCGTGCTCACGCTCTGAGCTCGACGAGTGACCCGACTGCTCCGGCATTTGCTGCTCACCTTGCCCTTGTTCAGATACACTACTTTCACCTAAATTAATGCCCTGTTCGGCAAGCATTTCTTTTAGTCGCCCCATTGATTGTTCAAGTACATCTTTCGCTTGCTGACTTTGCACTACAAAGTTTATTTGTGCTTGCTCCGCATCAGAACGAATGCGAATTTGCATCGAACCTAATTCTGGTGGGTCTAATCTAATTTCGGCTTCTTTCAAGTTTAAATTTAGTAGCATATTTGCTTTATTAAATAATGCTTTAGCCGCATCACTCTTGGCAATATTGACCGGTTGTTGCAATGCTTGCTCTGCACTAATTGTGGTTTTTTTGGTATTTTGGATCACTTGTGCAGTTTGCATCGCTAAGTGCTGCTGGTTGATTTCGCTTACTTCAGCCTGCTGTAGTTGACTCGCTTGAATGTGCGAGACTAATTGCGATAGCACTGGTGTATTCGCATTTGTTTTTAAACTATTAAGCAATTTTGCAAAACTTTGCGGTTGCTCTGTGCTTGCCTCTGTCTCAAGATTTGGCTCATCCACCAGCTGAGTTGTATCAACCTTAACATTACTTTGTTTAGCGCTGCTGGTTTGCTCATTGCTCGCTTGTAATTTTTCTGCAGCTTGGCTACTCAACGACACAACACTTGCAGGCGCTGGTTTTGTTGCCTGTTGATTAATTAGCTCTACGGTAGTTTGCTGTGCGTCGAGTTCAACGCTTTGCTCTTGTGCCACCGCTTTAGCAACCGCAGTCACATTATGTGGGACTTGTGTATCTGGACGTGTAATGGTTTGTTGTTTATTTGCCACAGCTACAGTCTCACCAAGAGGACGTGACGCTAACGTACTTTGCAATTGTGCTTGGTCGTTATCACTTTCCGTTACAAGGTCATCCGGTGTGGCATTTTGTTCAACCGCTTGTTGCGCGGTATTTGACTTAGCTGATTGTGCAGTAAGTACTGATTGCAAAGTGACAGGTTGCTCTTTTGCTTTTGACTCAGCTTTTGCAATTGCCACGTTTAACTTCTCCATAACTAAGCGGAGATCGTGTTTAGAAAGCCCCTGTGGTAGTTCGCTTTCTTTATCGAGCTGTGTAAAAAATTGCTTAAGTGTTTCAAGGCCTTCTTTGTCTAATTTGGCAATTTCATTATCAAGCGACACTAAATTTTGAGCTAGACTGACCTTAGTTTTACCGTCTTTCACCGAATCGCTTTCAGTTGCACTGTCACTATCGACCGGCGCTTTTACACTTTGTGCTTGCTCTGTACTTTCACTGCCTTTCGAAATACTCACATCAAAAGACTTACTTTTAGTTAGTTGCTCAAGCAATGAGGTAGCCCCGTTACTATCGTTGCTCGTTGCTTTTTGTGTTTGTTCTGTTTGCGCTTGTTGAGTATTTGGCTGTTTAGTAACAGGGTGTGTGTCATCAACTGGCATTGATTTTACTGGGGTTGATTCAGAATCCCCTTTGTTAGTATTCGCACTGTCATCGAGCTGTTTAAATTCGGATGAGCGAGTCACTGGCATATCATCTTGCGTATGCGACTCATCGATATTAGCAACTGCAGATTCAGTTTGTTCACCTTCATCAGCGACATTATCTGAATCGTCCATTTGCTTGGGCGTATCATTTTCGTCCGACAATTGACTATCATCACGACTTTTATGCTCTTCATCGGCGGATGCATGTTTGCTCTGCACTTCATTTTGCACAGATTCAAAAACAGCTAAAAAACCGCTTTTATTTTCGCTTTCACTTGTTGTTGCCGTGGAGTCTAACCCAACATTTGTAATGCTTAACTGCGAATTTATCGTTGCCATAACACACTTCTTCTTTAACTAAAGATTGCCGCTTTTAATGCCTTACTAAAAATTAAGCAAAAACTAAGCCAGTGTTTTTCGATTTCGTACAAATATATTGGTAGCAAACTCGTCAAGCTGCTTTTGCTCCGCCTTTGCCAACGCAGCTTGCTGTTTATCTAATTTGCGCTGTTTGAGTTTTTCGATTGCTTCCAATTTTGCTTTTTGCGCTAACCACAGCGACTCACGCTGTTTTAACACCTTGTTTGCCGTATTAATCGCGTTTAGTTGTTGCTTTAACGCATCATCTAACTTGCCGATAAATTGCTGAAACTGATTATAATAGCTACCGCCAACGCCTTGCGCAGCACGACTTTGTAATTGAGCTAAATAGTCTGAGCGAAACGACTCGATACCCGTTAATTGACGCTGTAAATTAGCAAGGTGTTGCTGCGCACCAACAAAATCGAGACGCAGTTTTTCTTCTTTATCAGATTCAAGCTTTATTAATAATGCTAGTTGGTCACGCGCCATTAGCCTTGTCCTAGAATACGAGCCAAGCTAGTTAACCCTTCATCATAAGGAATAACATCTGTCATACCTTGTTGTAAGAAGTGGTTTATACCCGGCATCATTTCGATAGTTTTATCAAGCATAGGGTCGCTGCCTTTTTGATAAGCACCCAGCGTAATAAGGTCTTTATTCTGTTGGTAAAGTGAGTAGATTTGTTTTAACACGCGCGCTTGCTGCAAATGTGCTTCGCTAATAACTTGCGGCATAACACGACTAATCGACTTTTCAATATCAATCGCGGGATAGTGCCCTGAATCGGCCAGTTCGCGGGATAATACTATGTGCCCATCAAGAATCGCACGGGCTGCATCAGCGATTGGGTCTTGCATATCATCCCCTTCGGATAACACGGTAAAAAACGCCGTAATGCTGCCTTGCCCTTCGCCACCATTACCCGCGCGTTCAACCAAGGCGGGAAGTTTGGCAAACACAGAAGGTGGATAACCTTTAGTTGCAGGAGGTTCGCCTACCGCTAGCGCAATTTCGCGCTGCGCCATGGCATAACGCGTTACTGAATCCAGCAGCAACAGTACGTTTAACCCCTGATCACGAAAATATTCAGCAATCGTTACGGCGGTTTCACAGCCTTTTAAACGCATCAGCGGTGATGCATCCGCAGGAGCCGCCACTACCACTGAACGTGCTCGCCCTTCTGCGCCTAAGATTTCTTCAATAAATTCTTTAACTTCGCGACCACGCTCACCAACTAAACCAACCACTATCACATCGGCATTAGTACCTCGAGTCATCATGCCAAGTAATACTGATTTACCCACACCACTGCCCGCAAATAAGCCCATACGCTGGCCTTGACCTACGGTAAGTACAGAATTAATGGCACGAACACCGACGTCCATCGGTTGTTTAATTGGGCGTCTGGCTAATGGGTTAATCGGTTTCGCTGCGAATTTTAATTTAGCTTCTGCTTTTACAGGGCCAAGTCCATCAAGCGGTCGTCCTAATCCATCAACAACGCGACCTAACAACCCCATACCCACAGGTAAACCCACATCTGATTGTTGGGGAATAACACGCGCCCCAGGTAATACACCCGAAATGGCATCGTTTGGCATCAAGTAGAGAGTCTCGCCGCTAAAGCCAACTACCTCAGCATCTACTAAGCCCTGCTGGGTTTCAATTTGACAACTGCTACCAACTGGTGCTTTTAACCCCTCGGCTTCAAGCGTAAGACCAACAACACGCTTTAAACTGCCGGCAACTGCTGGGCGGTGAGTTTTAATTTTTGATTGGTAACTAACAAGACGCTGTGCAAGCCCTTGACTCATAATTAACCGTCGTGTTTTTGACTATCGATACCTGCTTCTTGCAAAAAGCTCTCCAGTATTTCTTTAAGGCGCAATTCTACCGAGTAATCAATTGATGAATTGTCAGAATTGATATGGAGGCCACCCTTAGTGATACTCGGCTCAACAACTAGCTTCCAATTTCTATCGGCGAGTTGCTCGGCTGGTATGGCTTGTTGCACCAATTCAAAATCTTCTGGATTCAATAACACTTCAAGGGCACGGTGTTGACCTTTTAATGCATCAGTTGCCACTTTCATGGCGCTAAAAATAGCTTTTTCATTAATACTAAGTTCGCCATGAACTACCGCTTTCGCCAGCTCAGATGCTAAAATCACGACTTGCTTTTCAACTTCCTCGCTCACTTGCTCAAAAGGCGTAGCTATTTCATCTAACAGCTTGGTAAGTTGCGCGATTTTCTCTTCGACTTCAGGTTTTGCCAGCTCAAGTCCTTCTTCTTTACCTTGCTCTAAACCTTCTTCATAGCCTTTTTGCGCACCTTCTAACTTACCTTGTTCAAAACCTTCCTGATAGCCAGCTTCTTTGCCCTCAGCGTGTCCCTCTTGGTACGCCTCTTGTCGAATTTGTTCAATTTCTTGAATGCTTAGTGGCGTAAACTCTTCTTCTGGCTCGGGTTCTTGTTCGGCTTGTTTTTTCTGATAGAGCTCTTCTAGCGACTTGCCCATTGCCGTTGAGCGGCCTCTTAGATTGCGTCTTTCATCCTTAACATCCGGGATCGGCCAATTCTCAAGCAGCGTTTCTATCGCCTCTGCATTTTCGATTTTATGCCCTGAGCGGTACTTGCCTAATTTCATAAATTAGAGGAACTCCTCACCACCACCGCCGCCAAGCATAATTTCGCCTGAATCAGCTAAGCGTCGTGCTATGCTCAGAATTTCTTTTTGTGCCGCTTCTACTTCACTAATGCGAACTGGCCCCATTGCTTCCAGGTCATCAGCCATCATTTCAGCCGCACGTTTAGACATATTCTTAAGGATCTTATCTTTAAGCCCTTCGTCTGTGCCCTTAATTGCTTTCATTAGTACATCTTGCTGTACTTCACGTAGAATCGCTTGAATGCCGCGGTCATCGACGTCAATTAAGTTATCAAATACAAACATCAAGTCTTGAATTTGCTGTGACATTTCTTCGTCATGTTCACGAATTGAATCCATCAACTGCCCTTCAACATTAGTATCTAGGTAGTTCATAATATCTGCCGCTGCTTTTAAGCCACCCATTTTAGCAGCTTGTGCACCAGCCTGACCTGCGAATTGTTTTTCCATAATTTCATTCAATTCTTGCAGTGCGGCAGGTTGCACTTCTTCAAGATTGGCAATACGCATGGTTAAATCAAGACGCACTTTTTCAGGGAATTGATTAATAATTTCAGCAGATTGCTCTGGTTCTAAATACGCCAAAACAATGGTTTGTATCTGCGGGTGCTCGTTACGAATAATATTCGCTACTTGTTTTGAGTCCATCCATTTCAGTGAATCAAGTCCTTTCGCACCTGAGCCCATGATAATTTGGTCAATTAGGTTCGCCGCTTTTTCTTCACCTAGCGCTGCGGTAAGCGCTTTCTTGATAAAGTCTTCAGATTGGAAACCAATAGTACTAAAGCTTTGAATTTGGTCGATAAACAGCTTGTGTACCGCGGCAATTTTGTCTTGGCTTAAATCATCCAAGCCCGCCATCGCCATACCTACTTTTTGTACTTGCTTTGGTTCTAAGTGCTTTAAAATCTGTGCGGCATCTTCTTCAGATAAACTCAGTAATAAAATCGATGCTTTTTCTACACCATCAAGTTTATCTACGTCAAAGCCGCTACTTGTTGTTTGTTCTGCTACTTGCGTATCTTGATCAGTCATCTTCAGTTAACCACGCTTTAACTACTTGAGAAGAAAGTTCTGGCTCATTTGCCACTAATGCTCTTACTGCTTTCAGTAAGTCTTCATCACCATGTAAGTCTGGTAATTGTAACGTACCATCTGGGCTAAAGCCGACTGCCGATTCGTCAAATTCTTGACTTAGCATATCAATGGTATCATCACCTAAGTCTACACCTGCTGATAGGCTTGCGTCATCATAATCCTCTGTCGTGTCTTCTGGATTAATCAACTTGCGTAACATTGGACGCACTACTGCAAGAATAAGCACGATAATAACCAAGGCACCTAAAGCTAGTCTGATTACTTTGAAGAACCAAGGTTGCTCCCAAATTGGTAGCTCAATCGCTTCACTAAATTCTTCTTGTACAAACGGAATCGTCACAACTTCTAGCGCATCGCCACGCTGCATATCAAAGCCGATGCCACCTTGCAGTAAACGGCGGATGTTCGCTAATTCTTGCTGAGTACGCGGATCACGTGTCGCTTCGCCACCTTCTGCTACACCGTTTGTGTAGTTCACCGCAACCGATACACTGATACGACGGATCACACCGGTTTGCTGACGCTTATGTGAAATGGTGGTGTCGAGCTCATAATTACGGGTTGCTTCTTTACTGTTTCTACTTGGCAATGTGTTTTGTGCTGATTCATCGCCTGTTTGTTCTGGAATTTGCGAGTTAACTGGCGGTTGATTCGTTAGCGCACCTGGAATGCCCACCGCAAGGCCACCAATGTTGGTGTCTTCACGTGTCATTTCACTGCGTACCGCCGGTAAGTCTGGGTTAAAACGCTTCTGCGTTTCTTCAATTGAACTAAAATCCATCACCAGATCGACCTGCGCAGTATAGTTACCTAAACCAACAACAGGGATCATAATTGAATCGATTTTTTCTAAGTATTCTTGTTCACGTTTGCGTTCAATTTCATATTCTTTACGTGAACGCGCGGTAAGTGAGTTTTGTGAGCCCGAGTTAAGTAAGCGGCCATTTTGGTCTGTTACCGTTACTCGGCTAGGCTCTAGCCCTTGTACCGCAGAGGCAACCATATCAACAACCGAATCAACTTCTTCACCGTCAAGTGTGCGACCACGTCTTACCGTTAATACAACTGTTGCACTTGGTTTTTTCTCACGGCGAGCAAACACATTTTCTTTTGGAATCGCTAACAGAACTTTAGCGCGCGCAACTTTACTGAGTTCTTCAATAGTACGTGCAAGCTGCTGTTCACGTGAGTGCTTTAAACGCTCACGCTCTAGACGCTGGCTCACGCCAAAGCCCATATCTTGCATTAAAATTTCGGTGCCTGACGAAGGCGTTTGCTCAAGACCTTCTTTAGCCATCAACAGCTTGATATTTTGATACGCTTCAACCGGTACTGAAACAACATTACCATCGAGCTTGTATTCCACTTTTTGTGCGTCTAAAAATTCAAGCGTTTGGATCAGTTCATCCATTGGCATTTTACCAAGAGGACGCATATCAGGCTCTTTCGCCCAAATCATGATAAATACGGCAATTGCGACACAAATTGTTAGTGCGATAATGAGCGTGACTTGGCGCATTACATCAACACCACTTAAGCTGCCAAGAAACCCTGATTTTTGTTCTTGATTACCACCACCTACATCGCCGACACCTAAGTCGTTAGCGTCTAGTGTTGATAAATCTGTTGATGTATTAGCCACAACCCTACTCCACTATTTCTTATACAGGCATGTTCATAATGTCTTTATAAGCTTCAATAAGCTTATTACGCACTTGAACGGTTGCTTCAAACGCCACCGAAGATTTTTGCGATGCGATCATTACTTCAGCCAGTGACACATTGCGGTCACCCATTTCTAACGCCGTTGCTTTCGCTTTAGAGTCTTGCTGTAAACCGTTAACCGTATCGAGCGCATCTTTTAATAAATTATTAAATTCAACCTGTGAGCTACCTTGAATAGATTCAATAGGCTGTTTCGGTTTAGAAAAGTTACTTGCTTCTACCGCAAGTGACTGCATTTCTTGATAAAGATTGTTTGGTGAAATGTTCATACTAACAAACCGTAAAAATTGACTTAACACGATTAATGCAAGCTTAATGCCAAAAATAAAATATTTAAAATCAACAGCTTATAACGGCATTTTTTTGACTTTGATAAAGTTTAGACAGAAATAAAGCCTCCTGTCAGAGGCTCGATTTAAAAAGTAGGTGTATCTGTTGTGCTCAGTACAATGATTTTTTACGCAGGTAATTCAATTCCCATCTCACGCATTTTTGCAAGTTTATAACGCAGTGTTCGCGGGCTCATACCAAGACGCTCAGCAACGTCTTTACGCTTGCCATCACACGCGCGAAGCATATCTAAGATAATTGAGTTTTCTTTATCTTTAAGCTCTTGTTTATAACCCTGAGCATCATCTACTTGGGTTGATTGCACTGTTGCGACGTCTGGTGCTACTTGCTCAGGTTCTTCACAAGTCAGCTGTATCTTTGGCGACAAGCTTGTTGGTTGCATGCTTGCTACCGAGCCTAAGAAAATATCATCTGCGGTAATCATTTTATGGCTTTGCAAAATCAGTGCGCGCTGAACGACATTTTCAAGCTCGCGAACGTTACCTGGCCAGTTGTAACTAAGTAATTTTTCTTTAGCTTGTACGTCAAACTGCACCGGCATGTCATTATTATGACGCTGAATTAAATGCTCAGCCAACGGGACGATATCCCCTGGACGCTCAGCAAGTGGCAGCCACTCGAGCGGAAAAACATTAAGGCGATAATATAAATCTTCGCGAAAAACGCCTTGCGCCACCGCCTCTTTTAAGTCGCGGTTAGACGTTGCAAGCACACGTACATCTAAATTAATGGTCTTGCGAGAGCCAAGACGTTCCACTTCACGCTCTTGCAGTACACGCAGTAATTTCGCCTGTAGGCTCAAATCCATCTCAGTAATTTCATCGAGTAAAATAGTGCCGCCTTGCGCTTGTTCAAACTTACCAGGACATGCTTGAATAGCGCCGGTAAACGCGCCTTTTTCATAGCCAAATAAAGTGGCTTCTAGCATATTTTCAGGAATCGCCGCACAGTTAATCGCAACAAAGTTCTGCTCTGCACGCGGTGAACTATCATGAATATAACGTGCCATCACTTCTTTACCTGAGCCACTTGGCCCAAGCACCATAACGGATGCATCAGATTTCGCCACTTTCTCTGCAAGTTGCATCAGCGCTTTACTAGCTGGGTCTTCAACAATTGGCCCATCTTTAATGGCTTCTTTTTCTGGTAAATAACGACTTACCATGTTTAATAACACTTCTGGTGCGAATGGTTTCGCCATGTAGTCAATGGCTCCTAAGCGCATCGCTTCAACCGCATCATCAATGGTCGCGTAAGCTGTCATCATTAATACGGGTAAATCAGGGTAGTTAAGCTTAATACTTTTAAGTAAATCGATACCTGACATAGTGCCCATTTGCACGTCACTGACCACCATTGAAATACCGCCTTCTTTAAGCTTAATAATCGCTTGTTCGGCACTGTCGGCTTCAACACAATTAATATCAGCCAATGCTAGGGTATCGACTAACGCTTCTCGTAAACCAGAATCATCTTCTACGACTAATACTTTTGCATCGTTCATAATCACTCCTAACATGCTGTTTTAGAGATAATCGGTAGGTACAAGTTAAACTCAGCCCCACCAAGCTCACTATTGCCTGCTTTTACAAACCCTTGATGGCTGTTAGCAACCGATTGAACCACGGCAAGACCTAACCCGGTACCGTGTGATTTAGTGGTGAAGAACGGCTCAAAAATCTGTTGGATAGCCGCTTCACTTAACCCTGTGCCGTTATCTTTCACCGAAATTTTGACGTGATCTGCGAATTTTTCAGACCGCGTTGCACTTAACTCAATTTTTCCACCTTGGCCACAAGCTTGCACCGCATTGTGCACTAAATTGCTAATTGCACTGCTCAGCGCAACTTTATTAGCGATAATTTCAATATCAGGCTCAGGCAATTTAAGGTCGAGAATGCATTGCTGGCGCATAATCATTGCTTCTGAAGCATGCGTTACATCCGTTAGCAAAGCTTGCATAGACACAGGTGCAAGTACTTGTTGCTCACCACTTTTGGCAAATAACAGCATATCGTTTACTTGGCTTTCCAAGTCTTGCAAACGCGACATCAACTTTTCATGGAAGTTGCTACGCGCCGTTGGGTTTAATTTTTCTGACGACAGGTTAGCGGCATATAGCATTGCCGCTGATAACGGGGTTCTTACTTGGTGCGCTAAGGATGCAACCATTTTACCAAGCGCACTCAAACGCTGCATATGTGCAATACGTGACTGTAATTGGCGTGTTTGCGTAAGATCGGTCATTAAAATTAACTGACCTGGTTCAGGTGTGAGCGGTGAAATATCAAGTTTCACTAATCGACCATCACGAAGCGTTACCTCGTGACCATCACTACCATTGGGCGCAAAAGAACGCTGAATAATGGTAAACCAACGCTCGCCTTCTAACGGCTCTCCGAGTAAATCAATTGCGATTTGATTGGCCTTTGCTACCATGCCGTTACCATCAAGCACAATGACGCCCGCAGGCATGGTATCAACCAAATGACTAAGCCAACTTGCCTGTTTTCTTAATTCACTAAGTTCACCCACGTACTTTTCCTGCATCAAACACGGGTTGTATACCTCTTGAAATTGTTGGGGTATGATTTGAGCTAACGCCATAGTTACACCAAATAATTTACTCTAACTAATCGGTGTAGATACACAAAACGTGCCAATTTTTATTTCCAATAAATACAACAAGTTAAATTCAAAAATAAGACGTCAATTATTTGTCTAGGGGATTTTTATGTGTTTTAGATGCGAGTGGTTAGATACCACTAAAGCTGATTATGTAGCCTATCACGATACCCAATGGGGCGTGCCTTTGTTTGATGATAATGCACTGTTTGAATTCCTCACACTAGAATCAGCGCAAGCTGGACTGAGTTGGTACACAGTATTAAAAAAACGCGATAACTACCGCAACGCGTTCGCCAACTTTGACCCAACTGTGGTTGCCCAATTTGATGAAGCAAAAGCGCTTGCCTTAATGGAAGATAAAGGCATTATTCGCAACCGCTTAAAAATTAATGCCGCAATTAACAATGCACAGTGCTTTTTAGCAATACAAAAAGAGTTTGGTAGCTTTGCTAACTATCAATGGCAATTTGTAAACAATAAACCGATTGTCAATAACATCAACAGTAAAGCTGACTACCAAGCCACCACTGCCGAGTCGCAAGCTTTTGCGAAAGACCTTAAAAAACGTGGCTTTAAGTTTTTAGGACCGACCACTGTGTATGCTCATATGCAGGCATGCGGCATGGTTAATGATCATCACAATCAATGCTTTCGCAAAGACGAAGTGATTGCACTTTACTCATCGCTTTTCTAATACCCTTTCAACTTAAACACCTCTATTA
Source organism: Pseudoalteromonas sp. NS-SX12 (assembly GCF_057367955.1). Taxonomy (NCBI): domain Bacteria; kingdom Pseudomonadati; phylum Pseudomonadota; class Gammaproteobacteria; order Alteromonadales; family Pseudoalteromonadaceae; genus Pseudoalteromonas; species Pseudoalteromonas sp. NS-SX12. Next base: position 3,008,539 of record NZ_CM170634.1, read on the forward strand.
ATAGTCAAAAGTGAACAATGAATTCACTTTTGAGCTATTCACATTCAAATGAAGCTCAATTAAAGTGTTTCAATCTATTTAAGGAAATGATTATGCTTCTCGATTCCAACACTAAATTCGGTACTATTAGTAAGCTGCTTCACTGGCTTAGTGCACTTGTTATTTTTGCATTATTCGGCGTTGGATTTTGGATGGTTGATTTGAATTATTACAGTGAATGGTATCGCACAGCGCCCCATTGGCACAAAAGTATTGGCATTATACTGCTGGCATTCACGCTAGTGCGCATTGGTTGGAAAGTGATTACGGTATCACCTAAGCCCATCTCTACCCATTCATCTAAAACTCGCGTTGCAACAAAACTAGGCCATTTAGCCTTGTATGGGATTTTATTGATAATTTTAACCAGTGGTTATTTGATCTCAACCGCTGATGGTCGCGCAATTGCTGTTTTTGACTGGTTCGAAGTAGCAAGTTTAGGCGAATTAATTGCAAATCAAGAAGATATTGCAGGCAGTATTCATCAATATGCCGCTTATAGCTTAATGGCGATTGTCGGTATTCATATATTAGCGGCGTTAAAGCATCACTTTATTGATAAAGATGACACATTACGCCGAATGATTAAGTAACCTCAGATTTGGCTAGTCAAAGCTCAGGTTGTATAAATTTAAAGGAAACAATTATGAAAAAAACACTTTTAGCAACAGCACTTACGATGGCAAGCTTAACAATGCCAGCAATGGCTGCAGATTATGTAATTGACACCAAAGGCGCTCACGCATCAATTAATTTTAAAGTGAAGCACTTAGGCTACAGCTGGTTAACAGGCCGTTTTAATACCTTCTCAGGTGAGTTCAGCTACGATGAGAAACAACCTGAAGCAAGTAAAATTTCAGTTAATATTGATACAACCAGCGTTGACTCAAACCATGCAGAGCGCGACAAGCATTTGCGCGATAGCGACTTTTTAGATGTTAAAAAATTCTCTACAGCGACATTTAACAGCACAAAAGTGAAAGATTTAGGTGATGGTAAACTGGCTATAACCGGTCTTTTAACGCTACAAGGAATTGAGAAAGAAATTACTATCGATGTAGAAAAAATCGGTGAAGGTAAAGATCCTTGGGGCGGTTACCGCGCTGGTTTTGCAGGTACTACAGCGATTCAAATGAAAGACTTCGGCTATAAAATGGATTTTGGTCAAATCGATTTCGACCTTCACATTGAAGGCATCAAAAAGTAATACGCTGATCACAGCGCATAAGGCAGCAATTAATGCTGCCTTTTTTGTAGTCCATTATACCCGCAACGCTTGTTTAGCGCGTAATTCCGAGTACACTAAGACATAACTTCCAACTCGCCGGCAAGGAATTTAAATGCCAGGTTTACCCGCTGCAAGAATTACTGACATGCATGTTTGCCCTATGGTGACAGGCGTAGTGCCCCATGTTGGCGGCCCAATCTCTGGGCCTTCTGTGCCAAACGTGCTTATTGGCGGTTTACCCGCAGCCGTGGTTGGCGATATGGCGGTATGCGTAGGCCCGCCGGATGTGATTGTGAAAGGCAGTACATCCGTTTTAATTAGCGGCCGCCCTGCGGCACGAATGGGTGACACAACAAGCCATGGCGGCAATATCGTATTAGGCATGCCAAACGTATTGATTGGTTAAAAAAACGCGCTTTAAAGCGCGTTTTTTTAAAATCCTAAATCAATATTTTGATATTCTTTTAACGGGAAGCCTTTCATATTTCCGTGTTTTCCTAACCACTCAACAAGGATCTTCATCCACTGGAAGCCCAATTTAAAATTCCAAATAGGGTTAAATAGCGGCACATAATCCATTTGCACTAGCTGCGCCCGTAAAGTACGCACATCTTGTTCGCTTTCCATTATCCAAATTCTGCCATCTGGAAAGTAAATAACCGCTTCGTAATCTACTTCGTCCACCATAGGTCTTCCTGCTTCATCGCTATGGTGAATTACCCAACCACCACTGCCTAGCTTCATACAACCAGCATTTACGCGCACCGCGATTTCTTCAATCAGCAGTGATAAGTTTCCTGTATGTGCGCCTTCTTGGCGGCCATATTCTTGATACGTGCGAATAAACGTGTCACTGCCATCAACATCGCGCTGCCAAAAGCCATCTTTTTTACCATTGGTGGCTGCCTGCACTACTTTGCGCTCTTCCTCTGAGAAAAATTTATTTTTCGGAAATACGCCCCACAGGTCGTAATCTCCAGTTTGAACGCCTTTAAAATTAGAAGGCGCCTTGGCACCAAAGCCAAGCGGGTTAGTTAAACCACATACTTGAATATAGTTTTGATCTGTTGCGACGGTAATACTGTGCTTTCGCGCCTCAGGACAATGTGCAACCAATTCGTTATCTTGCGCATAACACACCGCCCAATCACTATTAGTTGGACTATAAGCGCGCGACGTTTGGGCAATTTGGCTTACTTGAATAAGTACGAAGTTATGCTTTTTACCATCTTTTGACGCAGCAGTAATGGTGTACATATGATCATTAACACGTTGTTCTCGGTAAGCTTTACCGGCTCTTAACATTAATGCAGGCAACGCCGCTTTGCGTTCGGAGCTAATATAAAGTGGAATCGCCATTGCGCCATACTTGTTCATCGCTTCGGTTACTTTTCCGTCTTGCCAGCTCCTTGCTGTGCTATCTGTGCCCTTTTTACCAAGAGACGGATCGGCCAAAACGAACCCAGCCATAGGTCCCCAATCGGACGATTTCGCTTTAACATGATAGCCCTTGGTAGCATAGCCTTCACGAATAAGCTGAGTTGCATAAATGCCAACAGCGCGTGATGCAACCACAGTGTCGGTCTCTTTCGCTACATTGGCGAAAACAGTTGAGTGTTCTTGCGGTATACCTGCAAGTTGTTCTGCATTTTCAATTCCATTTTTCATTTGGTTGCCTTAGTAGTAGGTCATTATTGTTGTTATAAATATCATCACTGTTAACAGTGGCCAGAACCAGATATTCGCGATACGTTTGTAAAATTTAGCATCACCTCGCGACGTTACTGCTTTGTAGTATTGATGCGCAATTAGCATAAATGCCGACGCGAGCAAGTACAGTAAGAAATAGAATATCTCAAAATACACTACTTCATCTATTTGTAAGTGCTCACGAATACTGTAGTGGGCCAGTAAAATAGTAAAAACTACCGCGGTTATATTGTTACGTAAATCTCCATATGGGGTGTAGGCCATACTAACAACACATGCATAAAGTAAACACACCATGACCATTACAGGTAATAAAGTTGTTACAAACGGGCCTAAGAACTCACGTTCTAAATTAACACTGTAATTGAGCTCGGCGTTAACGTCTTGATTAGTAAATGTTTCAAGGCCAAAGTTAGTATTATAGTTTTGAAACGTGTACTTAAAGTAACTTTGCACTAATTTCCACTCTTCCATCACAATATCTGTTGCGACTGCAGGATTGTCCTTTTTGCCTAGTTGCTCATATGATTCTAAGTCTGGCACAAGCACCACATTACTGCCTAAGTCAGATGCATTTAAGCGCAACACAATATTTTTATGATCAAACGGGTACTTTGAGTAATCAAATTGCTGACGCGTAACAATTGAAAAGTGCCAGCCAACCAGTAATGAACCATCGCTCAGCTCTTTACGAAAATCTTCTTCAATTGATGACTCTATCGCTTCGTTAAAGCCAATTTTCGCGCTCAAAAACGCACGCTGCTTACTCGTCAGTTTCTGCCACACTTTACCCGTTAAATGAACATTGTTAGCGTTAACAAATTCTATTGATTCTATGTACACCCCTGTCGCAACATAATTAGGCTCATCAACGCGCATCTGTTGCATTCTGTTGCTATAGCTAGTTTCGAACGCTTCTCGCTGTGCTGTAGAGGTGACAATAACCGTATCAGCCGCCTCTATTGCATTAAAACTGCGCGCAAAATCTAACACCACAATACTGCTCAGCATTAATACAATCGAAATAGAAATATTATTTTGCGTCCAGTTGATTTTTCGTCTGCGCGTTAATAGCAGAATAATGAAAATCAAAGTAGCGGCATAACAGCTAATCGCAATAATATTAGTTTGGCGTCGAAAGTCTTTGTCGATTTCAAACATGTCTGACGACATTCGCGTAATCAGCAACCAGTTTGTATGTGGGATTAATGTACACGCTGCATAGTGTTCGTCATTATCAAGGGTTTCGCCATTAAAGAACAAGTAGTCGAGGTTGGGGTTAAAGCACTGTTCGATTTGCTTAAGGTATTTAAATTCCTCAGTACTTGCGAGCGACGCTTTATTTTCAGATTCGCGCACATGGGCATAAACTGGGTGAGAAATTAGGTTTTGTTCTGTTGAGAATATAACGCCATAACCACCTAAGCCTAATTTCAGCTTTCTCAAAGACGCTGTAAGGTAATCCAGCGACACATCAGATGGAATAACACCTAGCGGGTATTCGCCATTGGCTTTTGCCGATTCAGATGCATAAAACGGCACTGAGTAGGTCGTCATTAATACATTATTTTGCGGCTCATAATAGGGTTCAGTCCAAATCGGTCCTTCTTTTAATGGTCTGTGATACCAACTAAATTCAATGTCGGGTTTATCATAATCTAGTAAGTCAAACTTGCGTTCTACTCCGGTTAGGCGTTCATAATAAGGGCTGAAATATCGCGTATATTTATCGTATTGATACGGGTGAAAAGTCACATTAAGCGAAAAAATATCGGGATTATTTTTAAACTCATATTCAAGTAATTCAGGCGCATAGCGCTTATCGTCAAGCTTTGTAATTTGCTTTTCAAACTCATCAACATGAAACATTGTCTCTGCTAATTTTTCGCCGATTTGCTTGGCGGCATCAAGAGTTTGTTGTTTTACTTGCTGTCTCACATCGGATTTAAAGCGACTGTGTTTTTGATAAATCGCAAACGTTGCAAAAAGTGCACTAAGCACACTAAACAATAAACAAAATACTAAAAGAGGCGTAATAATTCGACTGCCAAAAAAACGCGCTTTTCGAATACGATTAGATTGAGGTAGATCCATTTTTAAAATTTCTTATTGTTATACTAATAACGAGAATAAACATCTCATTTAAGGTAGTCTGACTCTTATAAAAAAGCACTAAACGAGCATTACAATCAACGTCATTGATGCTTCGTTATCACTACACACTTTCCAAGCCACTTCGATAATGTTGGCATAAATTAGTTACATCACCGAGCTAACCGGAAACGCCGCCAAATTACCTTTAACAACGAAAGAGTTACCCATTAACACGTCATAATGGTGACGGTTAACTATGTCTTTTTCTTTATACTGTTGCTGTAATGCCAGCCCCGTAAACACCGAAGTCAACTGCTTAGGGTTAGTCGATTTAATGCGCTGTACTGCATCAATTTTGCCAAACCACCCATTGGTAAATTTAGTGTAAGACTTGCTTTGCATCTTGGCGTATTGCTGCTCTTTCGACAGCATAATCTTATAGCAGCCCAATAGCTGTTGCTGCGATAACGGGTTAATGCTATTTGATTTAAACTGACATCCCCAACTGCACAGTACTTTAAATGCGAAATCACGTGTAACAAAACCGGGGTTATTAAGCATAGTTTCGGTTATTGCTTGTCCTTGGCCATCTTCTGCAGCATTACCCACTAGGGTGCCATGTCGTCCAGGCATAAAAGTGGTGTAGAACTTTGTTTTCGTATGTAGTTCAGGCATGCGAGCTTTAAAGCCACTAGAGCGTTCATCCTCTGCGAAAACAGCTACAAAATGCGCAACATTAGCGCCTAACTTTTTGTAATCTTGAAACGGATTAACACCACCTGGAACCGGATCTAACGCAAAAATATTAACTTTGATTGTGTTAGCTAATGGGTGTTTATTAAGAATATTGGCAAATTCAAAACAACTCACGCCACCGCGGCTCCAACCAATTAGATTAAGCTGTGTAATCGGCGCTTTTGCTCGTGCTGTTTTTATACGCTTCACAAGCGAGCGCATATGAACTTGTAAATCCTGACTTAACGCTTTCACTTCTTGCTGCCACTTGTCATAAGCAGCCGTTGTACTGTGCGTAATAATGCCTAAACCACCAAGCGAGTACTTGCTTGGCCTGCTGTCTTTTAGCAAGCCTTCAGCACGTTTTTGAGTTTCAGCCAGGTCTTGTTCAAATGGAAAACCAAGTACAACGCTTAATGCATGCTGCATATTACTCGCAATACCAGAGCCAAATAGCGGTGCAAGTGCGCCACCATAGTAACTCTTACTGAACTTAGTGAATTCAGTTTCATTACCACTGCCTACACCATCGACGATCATATAGTCTTGGTATTCAATGCCTTGTGCGTGTTTTGCCAAGCTACTAACTAGTTCGCCTTGATGAAAAACATGCTTTTTATTGTAGTCTCTCGCGTTTGACGAAGTGCCACAGAAAAATATGGTAAACGTGCTCACTTAGTTACTCCACTAACGTACTAAATTTTTAAATTGAGAGCCTAGTTATACCAATTCATTTAAATAGCTGGTCATTCAAGCGGGTCAAATATCATGCTAACTGCGTTGGAATTTATCAATGTAGAACAACTACATTAGAAAACTTCAGCCTTGTTATCATTTCATTTATCCAGCGCTTCCTCTGATCACATACTTAACAGAATCGGTATTAACTAGGTGACTTTAATAATGATCGATCAAACGATTTTATCTCAGACATTAAACTTAAGTGGCGTTTTAAAGTCACTTTGCTCACGCCATCAATCGCATTTACCAAGCTTTGCGCTGTTTGTTGAATACTGACAAATTCTTCTTTCAGCTGAGTTGATATTTTGACTAACTTATCTCGTACTTTGCTAATAAGCTGCGCTATTTTCTTAAACACTTCTTTAGCAAATTGCACCAGCTTAACTAATCCGTCAATCAAAAGCCGTAATGTTGAAACCAGTATTGTGAATGCTTTATCAGTGATCCGCTTACCCAGAGAGTCATCTAATTCGGGATCAGCACGGTTGTTTAAAAGTGCAGTTAAGTAGTTTCTTTTACGCACCAAAAACTGCTCAATGTTTTGCATTAATCCATCAAACTTTTCTTTTAGGCTGCTGGCACCATGCTGCTCGAGTGTTGCGCTGCTAGTAACAAAATCATCAAGCATTTTCTTGGTAGATTCTGCACGTTTTTTGGCAAACTTATCACCTTCACCTAAGTTGCTCACTGTAGACTTAAAACTACTCAGCTCGCCAAAACCAACTTTGACTTTAATTTTATCCGAAACAAAGTCTTTTCCTTGGTTGAGCGTATTACGGATCACATTACCTTTGGATACATCAATGCTGTTGATATCACGCTGTCGCGCGTAGGCAACTCCACTGTATGTTAAAACGCCTAATGAGCAAATTACCTCGGTGCCTGATTTACACAGCACTTTAACACGTGTCACAAGCTCTTTAGGGTTGAGGTTAAGTGGGTTTAATGGATGTGATTTCAGCAGCTCTTCTGTAATTTTTTTAGTATTTGATACCAAACTGACAAATTGACTAAATAACACCAGTTCATTGGCGCCGTCTAATATACCGTGCTTAAGCTGAAACTTAACAACAGCGTCTGAAACATCTTTCATTGCTTTGGCTTGCATTGCATCGTCATAAAATGGTGCTTGCTCAACCTTACCTTTGAAATCATTGATTTTTTCTTGAGATACTTTAACTACTTTATCTTTAACATCGCTGCACGATTTAGCAATTGAATCATACCAGTGACCTTCATTATCACCTGCCAAGCTTTTGTACTCTTGCTTAAGCTTATCAAGTAGTTTCCATACGTCTTTTGACACTTTGCCAGAGACGATTAGTTGACTGCCACGATCAAATGACATTAATGTCGCTAATCTTAAATCACCAAAGCGGTTGTTACTCACATCTTCCCATTCGCCAGTCTGTTGGTTTTGCAACCACTTTGATTGTAACGGTTGTTGGCTTTGACCTAGTTGCTGTGAATCGAGCAACAGCGAGCTAATCCACTTCGACGCTAGCTGTTTAACTTGATCATCGGTTAAAAATACCATCCAACTAAAATCATATTTTCCGGTTTTAAATTTACGCGGATACAAGTTATATAATTGACCTGCTCGACTTTCATCGCTATCGCTATCCGGTTGGAAAACAAGCAAATCTTTTAAAAGCTGATGTAGGAAGCTTAGCTTGTCTGTCTCTGGCGACTTTAAAAAGCTTGGTAACATTCCGCGCTTTACAAAGTTCAGCATTCGCATCGTAGTATCACTCATACTCTAAGTTCCTTTCTTAAATAACATCTATCAAACTGGCTTAATTTGATTCAACCAAGGATAACAATATCGCTGCATTAATAGCGTGACCAACCATATTATCTGGTGGCATCACAACCGGTAGTTCAGGCGCGACAATCGAGCCGGTACCTGACCAAAATACCGCATAGCCTAGCCATCCTGCCGCGGTATCCAACCCTACTCGTTCAGCTAACTGCTGAGCTCGAATTCGCATGGTTTCATTAGGTGAACTCAACCAGCTTGCAACGCACTCTAAAATAGCGGCATTTTCAGCGGCAATCCGTTCATTGTTAGATAAAACACTTAATCCCCAGCGTATTGCTGTCATTACCGGTAAACCGTGCGCAATTAATTGAATTGCATCATGTGGTAAGTCATTCTCAACAAGCTGTGAGACTGCCATTTGAGGCTGCCAATCTGGATTGGATTGTAGTAGCGCTTTGGCATTATCTGACGCTTGGTATTTAGCCAATATCACACTGACTTTAGGCTGTTTTAGTTCACTAACAATAGCATCGGTAATTATATTCATTGTGATTATTTAATTTATTTTAACCAGTGCACCGGTGATTTCTGCCATCGCAGCACCACTGAGTTTTGCCATTGCTGTTGATGTTACTTGCGCCCCTGCGGTGCCCTCAAGTTTAGCAATTGCAGTCGATTTAACATTTGCGCCCGCAGTACCTTCAAGATTCGCTTGTGCCGTCGCTTTTATATCAACATTTGCATTAGCACTGATTTTAGTTGAAGCATTACTTGATGTAGTAAAATTCATTGCAGAAATTTTAGTATCTTGGCTCGATTTAAGCTCAATGCTCGACGCGTCTATTTTAACCCCTGAGCTGCTAATCGTAATTTTGTTACTACCCACTTTTAACTCAATTTGAGTATCGCCTTCCAAGGTGATTTTATCGGCTTTTAAAGTGTAGTTATTTTTTACCGTAACCGTTTGAGAATCTTCAATCGATGTGGTTTGCGTCTTCTTGATGGTAACTGAATCTTCAGCGTTTACTAAGGTTGTTGCGTTATTTGCCACTGTAATAGCGAAGTCTTTACCCGAAGTAAGTGATAACTTCTCTTCACCTTTTTTATCATCAAAACAAATTTCATGAGCAGTATCATCTGCCAGCCCTGTTTTAATGGTCGATTGCGTCGCATCTTTTTGAGCATAAGGAGGCTGAGTGTTTCCGTTATAAACACTGCCAATCACAATCGGCTGATCAATATCGCCATTGATAAAATCAACTAACACTTCATCACCGATGCGCGGAATAAACTGCATACCAGCATTTACGCCTGCCGTTTGTTGCATGACCCTTAGATAACAACTGGTCGATTTTGAATCGCTTACATCCCATAAAAAATGCACTTTGATGCGACCATCTTTATCTTGGTTAATTTCACCTTTGCTATCAAATGAGCCACTGTCAGCAACCACGATGGCATTTGTTATGCCGGTGTTTCTGGGTTTTGCAGGGTATTTCGGTGTAATCGGTAATTTAGGTGAGCGACATGTAACACGGCATTGGTAACTGGTACTGAGATTACTTTGTGATACTTCAATATCATGATGACATGCCAGCACATTGTAGTCGTCTTGCCATTGTGTATTGGGGTGATTTTTCACTGACAGGCTGGTACCTACAGTGACAATATTTGCATCCGTTAGCATCACAATATTTTGCGATTCACTTTGCTGAGAGTCACTTAATTGCTTCACTAAGGTAGTGCTGTCGCTGTAATCCCCTTTATCAGACGATAATGAAAAGTGCTCTAACTTTTTATTCGTAAAGGTTGCAATAGATGTTGATGAAACCTGTGCAGAACCCGATTCGGTTTTTGCCTTATCGTAATTGTAACCCGATAAAGATATGCTTTTTGCGATCAGCTTTTGCTCGGGTTCAAACTTGCTCATAAGTAAGTTTGATGCAGACTTAGTTAAGGTATGGTCAAACTTCGCAAGGCTATTTGCAGAAAAAGGGGCGCTTGCGTTTTGTACCACTAACGTGTGCTTTCCCTCGTCTTGGGTAAAGTAAAATATAATGCCCGCTTCAGCCATAATGCGAGTAACAAACTGATAATCTGTTTCGTTAAACTGCGTACAGTACTCTTTTTTTGTTGATGGCATAGCGCCAAATTTATACGCACCTTTAAAACCCGCATTATCAAAAATATCGGATAAAATGTCCTTTACGGTTTGCGCTTGATAAATGCGATAGGTTCGACAAAATTGCAGCAGTGAAAGCCAGCTAGATAGACTAACTTCAAAGCTTCGTATAGATTCAGCGTTGGCTTCGAGTTCGCGAACCTCGGTAACATAGCCATTGTATTGCAACAGCGTATTTGGACGTCCCGCCACATCTTGATACCAAGTAATCGATAGCGACTTGCCAAGTTGCTCAAATACGTCTTCACCATCAGTGATAATATTCGTTGTGATGGAAAAACTAGTGTTTAAAACATCATTAACCTTGCAGCTACTGAGTCTATACTCTTTTCCTTGCTCGGTTTTAGCAACAAGGTAACTGGTTTCGCCTGCAATATACGTATCCATAACTTTCTCTTATTTCACGCTATTTATTTTAATAACGTTGCGGGTATTGTGAGCTCTGCAAAAAACAGCGGATTTAAGATACTGCTATTATCATCAATACCTTTTATCGCTATCGCAACACCTTGTTTATTTTTAAAATTAATGCGTAGCAATTCACTGCTAGTGCTAGCTTGATGCTCACTGATAAAGCGATAAATGCCCCAGTTTCCCTGGTAATTTAGTTGCTGCTTTTGATTGTTTAAATCTGTCAACGTGATTGTTAAATTTGACTCAGTAAACTCTTTAGGCCAGCTAAATGTTTTCGGGATTTCAGGACCATGAGTATAGTGCAATGAGCGCTCACCCGTTTGTAGTGTAAATGCACTGAGCTCTGGCGACATATTCCTCGCCGACACGGTAACAGCTACTTGAAGCTCATTGTTACGGCCGTACAAACGTTTTTGTAACGCAATATACTGACTCATAAACTGCTCTACTTCGCTATTAAGCGTTATTACAGTATCTTTATCAAAAATAGCGAGCTGTTTTTGATTACCAACGTTTAAGAAGTGACTCAATATACTGTCGTTAAAATTATTTACCGAACTGCCTGGAGCGAAATAACTTCTCAGCGCTGTCAGCGATAAATCTGTGCCATCTTTATTGAACGGGTAAAACGGTGATATTGTGCTGTTGTATGGCTGTATTACGCTATCTTGCCAAGCTTGTTGCAAATAAGCCGATACTTTTTCTTCAATATGATTTGCTGATTGCGCAAGTACAAGGGCGATTAAATCAGCGACTACGGGCTCTGAATGCTTGCCAAGCCATAACCCTGAAAAGGCATCAAAACGGTTTTCACTTTGTAATTGTTTAAAGTAAGTTAAGCCTGGGATCACATCGTTATCGGCTTTTGCTAACCACTTTTTCAACTCAGTAAGCTTTTTGACAAGCGACTGATATTCATTACTAATATCCTCACGCTTTGCGATGATCAGTGTATTTTGTGAAAACGCGTGCGCCACCTTTTCGCTAACTTCGTTATGCTCCTCAGCCTTAGCAATCGCTAGTTGCTGCTCTTTATTCAATAAACGATTCGCCGAGCTCGCTAACTTGTCGAGTTTTTTTGCTTTTGCGGCTAACTTTTTCGGCGCTTTCGATGCGCTTTGCGGCTCTTCAAACGTTGGCACTTCGACAGGTGGAATATAGATATAACTGCGCAGCGTACTGTACAACTGCACTAATGGCGATGTTTGTTTTTCGGTTAACGCGTTTAACACTGGCTTTAATGTTAAACCATCAACCAGTGTGATTTGCTGATAGTACTGTCGCCAAAAACTAATGTAATCATTAATAAACTTGTACTTCAAATAATTACCGACGCGGGTCAGTTCGCGTTGTGATGGCGTTGATTTAAATAGACCATGATTATCTTTTACCAGCTGTTGCATAAATTCCGACTCAGGAATAAACGACAACTGTTGTAACGCTGCTGGTGTAAACAATTGAGGCACTAAGAAATTCGCATCATCACCTTTTAATTTAAACAACTGTGTTTGCGTTGCCTCATCACCAAATAAAGAGCTTCGAATATCAATTAAACGAGAAAACTCTGGCAGTTGCTTAACATATTCATACATCAATTGATTCGTGTCTTGCATTGCAAGCTGGCTATCAACAATGGCGAGTAACTCTTCATTGGTGTCTATTTTGCTGTAGCCAAGTTGATAATAATCTTCTAATAGCGCTACAAAGTTTTGAGTTTGTACCTCATCCAAAATACCGCCTTGCTTTAATGACTGCGCAACATAATTCACGACAACTTGTTTATTTGAACCACTGGCAAAAGACTCATAAACATCTTTAATATTAATGACCTTTAAATAGTCTTCGAGCTCTAGATAAACAAATAACTCTTCTTCAAGGTACTTTAATAAGGTCGGTTGCAATGCCAAACTTAATTGTTTTTGATAAAGCTCTGTATAGTGACGCTCGCGTTCAATTGAAGCCAGCACTGGTAATGCAAACCACGGCTGATTGTGTTGCTCGGTATCAAACTTTGCGTAGGCAAGTCGTAATACCGTAAGTGGCTCGATAATAGATTCGGGGTCGTTGATATCGAACTGGGTATTATCAAGCTCTGCACGATACTGCTGATGAACGTCACCAAATTCTTGGTGTAGCGTTTCGTTGTAAACATATGCCTGCCAACCAATCCAAGCTGCCACAGAAAATATCGTTAAACCTACCGAAAACATGCCAACTTGCTTAACAAAGTGCTTAACAACGCGACGTTTATTTGTTGGCGCCGAATTAGACAGTGGTAATACTTGTGCCGCGAAGGTTTTAGTTAATTCTGCGCGCGGTTTTAAATTCGCATCTCGCACAACCGGTAGCATCGTTTGATTTACTTCAATCAAGGTGTGTGCCGTGGCTAAATTTACCCGATACTCACTTGATTCAGACTCAACCAAATGAAAGCTTGTTAACGTAAATGGCGATTCCAAGCCATTAAAGTCGAGCAAGTCTTCGATAAAACCTTCAACAGAAAGTTTTACATATTGGAGTTGCATTGAACCTAATAATTGTTTGCGCTTGAATTCGTCATCTAGCTGCAGTGAAACGTGATGAATATTGTTAATAAACAACTTTTTAAACAGCTCATCACAGGCATGCGATAATGTGTGTTGCACACCCGTTGTTTGATCGGCCAAATAGAAAGATAAGTCATCGATGTTCGTTTGCTGGTGCAGGCTTTCAGCTAAACCGTCCAGTTTGTTAACGCCACACAGAAACAAGTGCAATGGCACTTGAATACCGTTGCGAATATAAATTGATTCAAGCTGGGCTTTAACATCACTTAAAAAGTCTTGCTTGGTTTTCTGTGAGCGCTGAATCAGACTAAACGCATCGGTTAGCAATAACACGCCATTTAATGCTTGCTTAGGTCTAACAAAATTAAGCCATGCAAAAAAGTTTTCACGCGTTACGTTGTCTTTAGCGGTCACATGCCAAATTAGTGCCCCTTTAACATGATAAAGTGCAATATCAGGGGGCATATAAGACAATTTAACACGGTTAAACTGGGCAAAACTCTCACCCACACTTTCTTCAGATACTACTAAATACCAGGCTGTTTGATATAAATTGGCATTCAGTTTTAATTTTTTTTGTGCGCCGCGAATAAGACGCGAGTATTGCTTAAATTGATTACGTTTGTGTACACCGCGCAGTAATGCTTGGTTGATAGTGGGTAGTGTAATAACCAAAACACCTACTAAGGCAATTGCAATACATACCCAGTACAAGGTGTTTGAGTAGTGAAAAATAGCATTAAGTATCGCCAGCACTATACCAATTATAATAAGTATTGCGCCGCTATATAGACGCACTAATGAACGGCTCACTGGTACTCCTTAATAAAAGGTGACACGCGACATAAACTCGAAAAATATGCGCTCACTTTTTTAGCCGAGGTGAAGCCGTCGGCAATAAAGCCAACCCGATGGCGCGCACCGTCATCTTCAATCACGGTTTGATAGTCTTCATTGCCGCACTTTTGTTGCAAAGCAAGCGCGCGTGAGCGCTCATAAAATGCACCAAGTTGCACAAAATATTGAGTTGTTGTATCAACTTGGGGTTCAGGCTGTGTTTCAGGTGCATGTGTAATTGGCGCGGCTGTCACGACTGGCTTTTGGTAATTTTCTTTAGCGGTAAATTGCGCATTTTCAATTGAAATTGGTTTATGTTTTAACTGTTGCAAATGAGCAAAGGTATTTTTGGCCATTTCATCATATTCATGATGTTGGCTTTGATATATTTTGCCGACATAAACATTGTAAGAGATCAATCCAGCGAGCATTAAGAACACAATAAAAACAACAAAAGACGTAGCAGAAACGCCTTTAAATAAGCCATAGCTAATATGAGATTTTCGCTTAATGTTTGCTAATGGGGAAACCGTGTTTTGTTCTTTAAATGCGCCTAGTTCAGTAATTGCAAAATTTACATCAGCAATAATTTTATTAAGCTCTGCTTGTTGCTGGTTATTAAACTTGCCCTTAAAGCCGAGCTGTAACAACAAATAGCAAATTTTAATAAGCTCAATATGCTTTTTTGGAAACTCCATTAACTGCTTGAGTAAACTAAAAAAGGTTTCGCCGCTATTACGAATACCAAACAACTGACTCACAAGCGTGTTATTTTGCCATTGAGTTGTATCTAATTTACATTCATAGCTGATGCGCTCATCAAAAAACGCAGCCCAAACAAAACACAGTTTATCAAGCAGCGCTGGCGCTATATTTTCATCGCGGCCACGGCGCTTTAGCGCTTTAAGTTCCGTTACCAACTTATCGCGCAAGTTATTAAGCGAATTTGCTTCATCGAGTGACGCAACCGCATCAATCATCGGCAAAAACGGTAAACTCAAACGCAATAACGCTTCACCTTGCCATTCAATTTCATTGAATAGATCTTTAAGTGCAGTATTTTTTTCATCAACTAATGAAAACTGGTTAACGGTATAACTGGCTATTTGCATACTAGTTAATTAAAAATAATTTAACGTCTTCAACATAAATACGCGCATCAATATGTAATGCGAGCATCTCCTTGTTATCAAGCACTTTTTGCCACAGCACATCATTTAAATCAATTTGGAAATAGCTGGTGTTGGCACGCTCTTTTAACTCTGGTGGTGGAAATGGCAATGCAGTAACATTTACCCCTTGCGTTGCATTTTTTATGCATTCAATAATGGATTTATTGCCCGCCAGTTTGAAACCGGTTTCAAATACTTC
The DNA here is from genome assembly GCF_057367955.1 of Pseudoalteromonas sp. NS-SX12. Lineage (NCBI taxonomy): Bacteria > Pseudomonadati > Pseudomonadota > Gammaproteobacteria > Alteromonadales > Pseudoalteromonadaceae > Pseudoalteromonas > Pseudoalteromonas sp. NS-SX12. The sequence goes on from NZ_CM170634.1 coordinate 3,024,198, forward strand.
TTTGGCAATATTGGCCTCAGAAGATACCGCAATAATCACCCGTTGTGCTTGCCTCACTTCTACTTGCTTAATCTTTGCCAATAGCATGCGTCTGCTATCAAATAGCGATTTATCCCATAAATACTCAATCACATTTTGCTGTTGATTGATTGAAAGCTTGTCTTTAATTCGTGATATCACGCTATGAAATTGGTGATACAAATTTTCAAATGTCAGCGGAGTCCACGATGTACGCGGTTCAAAGTCAGCGCTCAGTAATGCCGATTCGAACTGCTTTAATTCATAAAAAAAACGTCCCAGCTTGTAGTGCTGTGTACGCTGTGTCGCTTCAAGCCATGGCAACCAGTGATAGATCAAAGAAAGAAGTTGCTGCTCTTTAAACAACACACTACCCGTTTGCGTTTCAATCGTTGCGTTTAAACGTGCAAGTAGCTGATTCGCTTTTGCATTCGCTAAGGTCTCAAGCTCTTTAATTCGTTCAAGCAAAATATCCGCGGCTCCTAAGCTAAGGCAGTCAGGAATAAACGCACGGTCAATCACCACTTCTCCGTTACCATTAACTTCTAACACTTTGCCAACGGCTAATTTAACGAAACCATCTAAGTTATCTTCTTCGAGTTGCAAGGTGATATTAAGTGACGCATGTTCTACTTCAAGCTCAGCTTGTTCGCTTGAGGTAAAATCAAACACTTTAGAGAAATGTGTTCGATAGCGAGATGTGGCAAGCTGATTGTTAAAGCTATCATTGCCAACCAACATAATTGGTACAGTTAAATAAACCATTTGGTCGACCGTGCCTTCAGGGATATGCAAAGCAATCTCGCTTTCTAAATTGAAATATTGACCATCTGGTAAAATGCCTTCACATGCTTGAATTGAAAACTGCCCAAGGTTAAGCAAGCCTTCATTTATTTTTAAACGGGTTAAACCGCAATGTGGCGTCAACTCTCCGGTTTTCAGCCTGCTATAATTTTGTATTACGCCTTCTAAATGCGCATCCATCTGTTGAAAGTGCTGAGGATACAAAAAGGTGCCATCGCGCCAAACGATTTTATTATTCATTATGCTGCTCCCCAGCTAAATAGACTATCCCACCAACTTGGTTGTGGTACCACATTAAAGGTCACTGTACTGCCTTGAATTCCCAACCAAACAACCGTGTCTTTCGATAAATCCTCTGGCAATGTAATCAAGGCTTTTGCTGCACTTTTTTGATAGTCTGTAAATTCAACTAACACAGCTAAATGGCGCACACCTGGCAACAATTCTATGGTCTTAAACTCTGAGGTTTGCGGCATCACAGGATACCACCTTTGACGCTCTATCAGCTGCTCAGCCAACACTGATTTATCGTCATTAAATAGCGTAATAAAGTCGCTTTGCATAAAGCGATCTGACTTTTCAAGCTGATACAAGCGAACCGCCACTGGATTGGCGGTATTATTTGACCAATTAAGTTTTTCATTGGTCTCCAGTTTTAGCTGAATAGGCAGAGAAAAACGCTTCAATAAATCGTTGCTCGAGCAACCAAATAAACAAGCGGTTATTATTAATATAATTATTTTTGCATGCATTCTATTAATAGCGCTTTAAACTGACGTTTAAAATGCCCTTCATTTTGTTTTCGCTGATAATAATTCTTGTATGCGACCCACTGTTTGTTGTTCCAGCGTGATGGCGGTCCAACCATCTCTTCAATCATCTCAGGGTCAAACTCTTTAATAAACTGCTCAACAACATCATCCAACATCATAAGCAATTGTTTTTGCTGAATCCATGGATTTTGCGACACTTCTAAAAGTTTATCTAACTTCTTTTCAACCGTATGAGAATAAGCCCCTTGTTGGCTTGATACATCAACTTCCTGATAAGCATGATAATCAACAAATTCATCCTCTTGTGATTGATGCTCGGCCACTTGATCAAGTTCACTTTCAAGATCGGCAAAGATATTACTGGCATCAAATTCAACATTCGAAACCGTGTCATAAAAATCACTCGAGGCATTATTTGCCTTATCTGAATCGTTGATTGATTCAGTTTGCATATCCGTGTCGGCCGAAAATAATAGAGTGTAACCATTAACCGCTATCACATCACCGTCACTTAAAGTAACAGACGAATTGGCGATTTGTGCTCGTTGGTTCACCGCAACCCCTTCAACTTTGGTCAGCAGTTTAAAACGGCCAGTTGTCACATCAGGCGAAACACGAAAGTAAATAGCGCCCGCGTCTTGGTTCGCATCAACTGCAGGTAAAATTAAATCACATTCAATTGACCCACCTAACGCCACGCCAGCCTCGGTGACAGTTGCCATACGAGATAATAAGCGAACATCTTCGGGGCACTCTGTCACTTGTAACATTGCCGAATTCATGAGTTAGTTCCCCGTATCCTGCACCAGGCAATTAGACGCAGCAGTATTAAATGATTGTAAAAACGTCGGATGCTCATTTAAAAAGGCCTTAGAAAACAATACACCAAGCGCTATTTTCCCATAGTGCTGACGCGAAAAGCGAGTACTTTGCAAATTATGCTTTGATAATTCATAACTAAATTCTTGTTCATCAAGTAATATTGCATCCACTTCATGGCTCACTAACAGTTGCACCAACTCTTCGGCATCACGCGGCTTTTTCTGTACGTTATATGCTTGGCGTTTTAAGGTTAACCATTCGTCTGAACCAAAATCAGCAGCCACTTTGTATTTTTGATAAAGCGGGTTAGTTGTCGCTACATCAATTTTAGAGCCTGTGAAATACCAATAAAGATGCTTTTGTGCCAACGGGATAGAAAGCTCACCAAATTCACTTCGTCTTTCGTTGTTAGCCACAGCAAAAATAGCATCAAGTTGGCCAGTACGCAGTCGTAACTCAACGTCAACCCAATCACTAAACTCTGCTTTAAACGGCGTTTCCATGCGATTAAAAGCACACTTTACTTGGCGAATGACATCACCGTACACTTTACCGTTCTCAACATAGTGATATGGGTAAACTTGGTGCGTCGCTAAACGCACCCTTTCAATCGCCAAACTGTTAGCTGTAACGAATAAGCTCGATACAAGCAGCACATATGAAAATGCTCGATACCACATTAAATGTTATTCAACCTTCAGTTCAAAATCGGTTGCATCGGCAACGCCCGTAATAGTTACGCTGGTTACTGCATCACCATTACTAATTCGTTCGATGCATTTTTCTGCTAATAGCGGCATTAAATTACGGTTAACGATTTGCTCAATCGCGCGCCCACCGATAGTTGGCTCATTACCTTTGAGCACTACATAATCGATAAACGACTGATCATAATCCAATGTTGCACCATAGGTTTCTGACAGCTTTTGTGAAATTCGTTTTAACGCAATGCCCGCTATTTGTGCTAATTCATCAGTGTTAAGTGGGTAATATGGAATAATATTACAGCGACCAAGAAACGCTGGCTTAAAGTACTCTTGCAGTGCCGGACGCACGTTATCAACCAGTTCGATTAAGTCAGGACGCGTGTCCTGTGCATCACAATAGTCCACTATCGCGCTATCAGCCGCATTCGAAGTCATAATAATCAGCGTATTACGGAAGTCGATATTACGCCCTTCGCTATCTTGAATGCAGCCTTTGTCAAAGATTTGGTAGAAAATATCATGCACACTTGGGTGGGCTTTTTCCATTTCATCAAGTAGCAGCACACAATATGGATTACGACGAATTGCCTCTGTTAGCACCCCGCCTTTACCATAACCAACATAGCCAGCTGGAGAGCCTAGCAACATAGATACCTTGTGCGCCTCTTTAAATTCGGTCATGTTAATAACCGTCATATCTTGTTCGCCACCAAACAGTTGGTCGGCTAACGTCAGCGCCGTTTCAGACTTACCAACACCACTTGGGCCACACATTAAAAACACACCAACCGGTTTGCGTTTATCTGTTAAACCTGCGCGCGACACACGAATACTTTTTGCCAACTCATGCATTGCATGTTTTTGACCAATAATTCGTTGGTGCAACGACGCTTCAAGTGTCAGCAATTTTGCTACTTCATCTTTTAGTAAATTACCAATAGGAATGCCTGTCCACGCACCAATTACCTCAGCAATGGTTTGTTCATCAACAATAGCATGAACCATTGGCGTTTCACCTTGCAGTGCTTTTAACTTGTCTAACGATGCTAAGAAGTCGCCTTGCTGTTCACCGCTTTGAATTGCACTAAGTTGATCGACTAATTCTTTTTCTTGTTGCCACTGCTGGTTAATCGCTTCAAGTTCAGACTCAAGATCTGCTTTTTTTGCTTGTTTTTCAGCGATGCTGGCAGCTTGGTTGCCGAGCATCTCGTTTTCTTTACTAAGCGATACAAGTTCATTTTCAAGGTAACGAATAGACTGCTCAACCTTTTCCAGTTTTGCTGGCTTGGCACTTTGCGTCAATGCGATACGCGCACATGACGTATCTAAAATACTAATCGCTTTATCAGGCAGCTTACGACTTGGCAAATAACGTATTGATAAGTTAACCGCGGCTTCCAATGCTGCCTCGGTAATAAACACTTTATGATGCTTTTTAAGGGATTCAGCGACGCCTCGCAGCATTTGTAATGCATCGTCTTCATTTGGCTCATCAACTTTTACAACTTGGAAACGACGTGTAAGCGCAGGGTCTTTTTCAAAGTACTTTTTATATTCTTCCCACGTGGTCGCTGCAAGCGTTCTAAACTCGCCTCGCGCGAGGGCTGGTTTTAGTAAGTTCGCCGCATCATTTTGCCCTTCTGCGCCACCAGCACCAATTAAAGTATGTGCTTCGTCAATAAATACCACAATCGGTACATCGGCGTTTTTAACTTCGTTAATGACATCTTTTAAACGATTTTCAAATTCGCCTTTAACGCTGGCACCCGCTTGTAATAAACCTAAATCTAATGAATGAATTTGTACGCCAGATAAAACGGGAGGAACTTCATCATTCGCAATTTTTTGCGCAAGCCCTTCTACAACAGCGGTTTTACCTACTCCAGGTTCACCGACAAAAATTGGGTTATTTTGGCGCTTTCGACATAGTATATCGATTGCTAATCGCACCTCGTCAGCACGCCCCGAAACCACATCTAATTCACCATTTTTAGCCGCTTGGGTTAGGTTTACCGTATATTTTTCAAGTGCCCCATTGGCAATTGGTGCTGCAGGCGTCGCACCTTGGCTTGTTGCGCTTTTTGCTGCGCCACTTGCAAGCGACTTTATATATTCTTTTAAGCTTTCAATCGAAACATTATTAAGTGCCTCAAAGTGATGGCGATTCAATGAAAGCGGATCGGTTTGTAGCATTGCAAGTAACAGATGCAATCCCACAACTGCATTATGCGAAAATTCAACCGAGGCAATTAACCACGCTGATTTAATTAGTTCGATAACATCAGGGCTAATTGTAGGTTGCCCCGAATGTGTTTTATCTAAACGTGCTAGCGCCTTTTCTAGCTCAGCTTGAAAAGCAGGTAAATCAACTTTTTGTGATTCAAGGAATTGCTGTAACTTAGCGTCACGCCCTTGCAACAAAGAAACCAACCAATGCTCTACTTCAATTGCACCAACTTGCGACTTCATCGCATCTGCTGCTGCATATTCCAACGCATTTTTTAGGTTATTGTCCAAAAAGGAAATGAGCTTTGAAATTGATATTTGTGACATAAAAATCCTTTTAGCTCGACAGAGCCCTTACGGTTCGTTTATTTGTTCCATGCAGTGTGGCTAAGTTTGAGTTAATACCTAACACCAGCGCATGCTGTTTATTCTTGGTAAGTGCTAAACACGATTTATCTGAACCAGTATATTCAGCCTCAACATTAACTACAACTTCGTGATTAACATAATACTTACAAATTGATTTGATTGATTGTAAAACGTCCATTGCAGCGCTATTTTGCTGTTCAATTTGACTAAAAAATGCAGAGTCGTCTATTTTCACTACCACATTTAGCGTTCGACCCAATTGCACAAACGTTTCTCCTACAATAGCGCCATGACCTAGCTGACACCCCCCTAAACGACTGCGCGCCGTTTGCGGAATGGGCTTTTTTTCTAGCTGATTAAGCGCAATGGTAAATTGAAACGGAAAATAATAAGCTAAAAGCAACTTTAAATTGTTCAGTGAATGACTCTCACCACGCACAACCAAAGTTGCCGGCAACATATTTAATTCTTCGTAATGGGCGGTAAGCGCTTCAAAATAACTCTGTTTCAACGCATTTTGCTGTTGTTTATCACCGCACTTTTCGGCGCGATAAACAATTGAGTTATATGAATCAAGCTTCACTGATTGACGCACCATCGCATCATCAAAAATCGCAATAAAGCGTAAATAGGCGCGATTAGATTTTAGGTATGCTTCTTTTAACCAATCTAAAATAAAATGAGGTAAGCCGCCATTAATGCCAAACAAGGTTGCTTGATGCGAGCGCACAACCAAGTGTTGGTCAGGTAATTGGGTGAACTTAATGTACTTATCGTGATATTGATTAGAAAACAAATCTTGTTTATAGCTAATCTTTTTAACACCGAGTACTCGCGCTAAGCGATTGAAATGAAGCGCCGACTTTACTTTATAAAGTGCCTTTTGTTTTAGCTGCATACGCGAACTCCTAGCTGCGCATCAAACGTTTTAACTGGCCAATTGAAGCTAGTGTACGATACCGATAACTGGCAACAACGGTCAAATGCAGTCTGTGCTAAGAAGAAGTCATTAAGCAATGCAATAAATAAGGAATAGTCCGCATTGAGCTCTGAGTTATCCAAGGTCAATTCAATTTTCATGCCTGGTACAAACACCATTCGTCCTTCCAGTAAAAACGGGGCATTGATCTTTTTAGCGGCAACGTTGTAGATGACGTTTAGCTCATGGTGCGTGGCATTTGAGTTAATGAATAGGCGCAAAAACCCTTTGAGGCTTTCTTTGGCATTATCTGCCGTTAATAATTGCGACATATTAAACGACAATAACTTGAGCATATTCCAATAATTCTGTTCATCGGTAGTTGCTTGCGTTGGCTGTATTGCCACACCGCCAACGTTAAACTCACCTGCAAGCGCTTCTTCTGTATTGACAACAATTTGGTTACCAACATGCACTTTGTTTGCTAAATGCGCATCAAAGCAGGTTACCTCTGCGTAGGCATTAAAACCATTAGGTAACTCACTGCTAGAGTGATTAATTGGAAATATTAGATGCTGAACTTCCTGCCCTGATAAGGCTTTAATATTTCGACCGCGGCCAAGTTTTGTTGTTTGTGACCAATACAATTGCTGATTAAAATCGATCGCTTGTTTGCCCAGAATCGGTGGAATTTCTACCGCACCTTCAGTATCAACGCGCAGTACCCGATCAATTGAGTAAACTTGAATATTCGACTGACTTGCATCAGCAATAACAGGGTACGAAAGCTCTTGATAGTTAACACGAATTGGCTCAGATGTTTGATGAAACAAGTTACTAAACAGGGTTTTATTTATTTTTACTTCTAGTTTTTTCTCATCTAATAGGGCTGCGCCTAGCTCGTTTAAATAGAAATCGAGATACACGCGTTGACCTGCTTCAACCGCAATATGATGTGGGTTGCGCAAAATAAAAAAGTGGCGCTTATCAGGAATAGAAAAATACTCTTTGAGCTTAAAGTAAACAGGCACTTCATTGCTAGCAATTGGCGATACAATAAAATCATCGTCAATCACTAGCGGCTTAAAGTTATCTCGGCCAAGCGATACCGACTGCGCTTGTTCATCAACTGTGATTGCAACGTCTATTAAAGCCTGATTAATAACATCAGCAACATTACGACCTATCGACTCATTACTAAAATGAAGTTGCAACGGCTGCGCTAACACTTGGCGCATATCAACTTCAAGACTAATTGGGTCGAGCGCAACACGAAGACAAAAAAGCGCGTGCTTGGTGTCTAGGTTACTTGGAATCGCATGCTCAAAAGGTGTTTGCTCAAGCTTAAAGAAATCGATTTTAATTGGACTAAAAGTGATGGGTAACGAATTACACAAAGTTACCTGAGCATTGTCATCCCCTTTATTAATGACTTCTAACTCAACTTCAATCTTTTTATCGAGAAATACAGGCTTATTAAAATCATCTGGATTTGGATTAAAGTGCGCTTTTACAACTGTTGGTAAAGGTTTAAACAGATTAGGTGAAACAATTTGCGCGAATTCTTCAATATGGCGAGTACGCAGCGAATCGATTTGAATTGCATTTTTTGCCGATACCCAGGCAAAGCTATCAACTAAACGTGTAACGTTCGGATCTTCTTGCCCTTTGTCGTTGAGGTTAATGTGTTCAGCTTCACGTCTAAAACGCTTACGGAACCCCTCCAAGCCACTTCTGATGCTCGCAAGTTCATCTTCAAAGTGTTTTAACATGCGATTAATCATAATTTGTGTCGTTCTCTATCATCACAGTCATTTTTGTCAGATTTATATCTGTATCAAACTGGAGCAATTCTTTTTTACCATTAATTAGTAGCATTGCAGATACTTCAAATTTGAGCGTATTGGTTAACTTGGCTTTTTGTGAGTCATCAACATAGCTCACTTTTATATCTTGCAGGCGTGGTTCAAACTGCATAATTTTATTTTTTATTCTCAGTGCAATTTGCTCACCTGAATTTAGGCGACTAAACAATGCCATATCTTCTATACCGAAACACAAGTTTGAGTCATCGCTCAAACTACCATCGCCTTGGTGTAAACTCGCTGCTTCGGTTTTTAAAATCAAGCCAATGTTGTGATGAATAGACAACACAATTTCATCCATTGAGTTAGTGCCAACTTCATCCTGTTCCAAATAAAACGCGCTAAAAAAAGACATTTATTCAACCGCCGTCGATAAACTAACTAAACTTGCAACGCGGTCGTATTGGTACTGTGGCATTAAATCAATTTGGCAACTGTAACGCTTAAGGCTGCCAGGTTCTTCATCCACTGTTACTTTCGCCGATCGTAACGGCATACCAGCCAAGGTCACCTCATCATTAACAATCGAGTTAGAGCAATACTGCTCTAACCAATGGCTAATGCGGTTCTCACAGTCATGGGGCTCCATAGCTGCGCCAATCATTTGTCTTAATTGCAGTTTAATATAATGGGCAATTCTGCTGATCATTAATGTTGTTTGAATCAAAAAGCGATTTTCACCGTCTTGCTCTAATTTAACCGAACTGTTCGATTGGAAAAAATAGCGATTATTTAGAGGATTATAGAAAATCGGGATTAATCCTAATTGGGATAAAAACGCAGCACTAGAAGCCGACAAATGAATTTTAAAGCGTGGTTCTAAATTAGCTTTTAAACCATAGTTTTTAATTGCACTGCCACCTAGCGAGTCCAACTTGCGCGACTTTAAAAAACCAAACCAGCGCACACGATTAAACTCAATAATTACGTTTTTTAAAAACGTGGTCGCAGCATTGCCCCATTTAAACGCTTCGGTTTCGTCTTCATTAAAGACAAAACCAGCGGGGTAATATTCGTAACTTTCCCGAATCGCTACTTTATTAAATACCAAGCCGAGAAAATGGCTATTTGGGCTTTCTCTTAAGCGATGCCATGTATCAAAATCGTGATCCGTTAATACACGCTTTACTTTTTCTACATCAGCCAAATACTGTTCACCTTGAGCGCCTAAAAAACCATCGTCAGCATCGAGTAAAATTGGACATAAACTCTTTTCACCTAACGCAGCAAGCAACTCTAAGGTATATAAATCATCAAACTCGTTATCGTAATCAAAGTCTAATGTTAAATTGTGATCGATAACCACTAAGCCATATGGCTCACCACCTAAGGTATTAAATTCTTTATTCGCGATTAAATTAAACAGACGTGAGTGCGATACCGAAGTAGAAATATTTAAATCTTGCGATATTTCTCGCCAAGAAATATTAAGAATGCGAACTTTTATCGCTTTATAGTTAACAGGTAAACTGGTTAGTTCCTGTAAATTAAGCCATCGAGCTTCTAAAGCTTGGAACTTTTTGTCAGACATCACTTTAGATAATTGAGCACTGATAAGTTGGTCAATTTCTGCAATCAAATTGTATGCTAACGCTTTTGATTGTTCTAATGAAGCTGCCTGATCGCTCAGATTCACACAGTATTCCTTGTTTTTATTATTTTTAAATCAAAAGCGAGGTGCTAAAACAGCACCTCGCATAGCGGCAACTAACCTAAATAAGTTGCCCTGATGTGGCATTAGCCCGGTAGGCTTGCAACCATACGTACAGACGTTGTTAACTCTTCCATCTGTAACCACGGTCTTAAATGCGCTACCGCCGAGTATGAACCTGGGCGACCCGGCTGTTCGATAACTGAGATTTGCGCTTCCGCTAGTGGCGTTTTAGCACGTTCTTCGTTACCCATTGCTCCAGAGTTGGTATACATCGCAATCCATTCACTCATTTGCTTTTGAATGTCGCTTGCTTCCATATTTGAACCAATGTTGTCACGGCCCATTACTTTTAAATAATGTGCAATGCGGCTACTTGCCATAATGTACGGTAAACGTGCTGAAATAGCTGCGTTTGCCGTTGCATCTGGGTCTGTGTATTCTTTTGGCTTCTGAGTCGTTTGACCACCTAAGAACACGGCATAGTCAGAGTTTTTATAATGAACAAGTGGTAAGAAACCTAAATCACTTAGCTCTTTCTCGCGCTCATCCGTCAGGTTTACTTCTGTCGGACATTGCTGCGTGATATCACCTGAGTCAGTCAAGTAAGTTAAGTTAGGTAACGCTTCTACTTTACCGCCATTATCCATACCACGAATAGCAGTACACCAACCAAACGCTTCGAATGCGTTGTTCATGTTCAACGCCATATCGTATGCAGCATTTGACCAAACAATCTCATCGTTGCTTGCTGGTTTTGGATTACCTGCGTTATCGTTTGCAAGCTCTTCAAAGTTAAATGACTTAATCTTTTTACCTTTAAAGCCGTACGGTAAACGAGCCATGGTACGAGGCAGTGTTAATGCAACATAACGTGCATCATCACTTTCACGGAACGAGTTCCATGACGCATAACTTGGCGAATCAAATGCAGGTGCAATTGGCTTGCCTTCGCTAAACGTTGAGAAGCTGCTTAGTTCGAACATTTCTGGTGATGCTGCAGCAATAAATGGTGCATGACTTGCCGCTGCCACTTCACCCATATAGCGCAGTAAAGCAACATCTTCATCAGATTGAGAAAACTCATAGTCACCTAATAGTAAACCATAAGGTTCACCACCCGCTGTACCATATTCGTGTTGGTAAAGTGAGTTAAATAGTGGGCTACGATCAACTGCAGGTGCATCTTCAAACTGCTCTAACAACTCGTCTTTTGAGATGTTAAGTAGTTTTACTTTTTGTGATGTACCTAATGCGCTGTTACGGATCAGTTTCTGTAAACCTAACCAAGAGCCTTCTAACTGTTGAAAGTTATCTTTTTGCATAATCTGTGACAGCTGCTCTGACATTTTTTTGTCAATCGCCGCTACCGCATTTGCAATTGTATCGGTAAGGTTTTTATCCCATGTAACTGTGCCCGACATCGCTTCTTGCGTAAGCGACGTTAATAGCTCTTTGGTTCTGTCTGGTGCTGTTTGGCTTGTTGCGCTAATTGCTCTGTCTAAAAATGACAGGCTTTCACCTTCGGCAGCTGATCCTTGTTGTAACTCTTCAGACATTATTCTTCTCCCTTCACACCAAGTTCTTCTGATAATGAGCTAAGCGAATCAGCGCTTTGCAGAATGTCTTTTAACAGCTTTTCAAAATCGCGCGAACGGTCTGCTTTGCTCAACAATTCATTTAGCTGATTGCGCGTTTCAAGTAATTTCTTAAGCGGTTCGATGCGCTGAACTAACGCATCCGGCTCAAAGTCTTTCATTGATTCGAACTCAAGATTTACTTCAAACTGGCTATCATCATTTTCAATTACGTTATCAACTTTCAGTGATAACTCAGGCTTTATGCGGCCAAGAACTTCGTCAAAGTTATCTTGATCAACTTGAATAAATTCACGATCTTCTACTTCTTTCGGATCTTCTTTGTCACCTGAAAAGTTACCTAATACGGCTGAAACAAAAGGAAGTTCTTTCTTCTCTGTTGCGCCATTAGTTTCCACGTCGTAAGTGATACTTACACGGTTTTTACTAACGCGCTTATGTTGCGAATTAAGTGCCATTTTTAATTACCTTATTTTAAGTCTGCCGCAGAAGTTAACTGGTTACCAGTTGCGTCGTACTTAACAGAAGCTGCTTTTTCTAACTTACCGCCTTCATCTTCTACGAAGAAGATTTGCTCAATTTTAGTATATGTTAGCGAGAATGATTCACTTGGCTGGCTGCCGTCGCTACCTGAAATACTAAAGTTAGCCATACGTGCTTCTTCTAGTGAGATAACAAAGTAAGGAACAATGCCTTTACCATCGCGAGATGGTTTTGTCATTACAAGCTCAACAGTTTTACCATCTGCACCTGGTTGGAATAAATAAGTTAAAAGGTATGGTGTCGCACCATCGTATCCTTTAGAAATACTAATTTCGCCTAGCGCTACCATGCCGTTATCTTGGTTATTTGCATTGCCGATATCAACCGACACACCACGCATAGCACCCCAAGAAAGGCTATCTACTGCAAACCAACCTTTTTTGCTATTTAAATCAGCTACAGTTGCAGCGCCCTTGATGCTATCGTTACCATCGATTCTCATGAAGATTGATGCCATCTTACATTCTCCTTAAATATTTATTATTTTGCCCTACTAAATGTAGATGCAATCTTTACTAATTTTTACCATAAAGGGCCTGAACTCGACGTTGTGTCAGTTTCAGGTTCCTTTGTTTGATTTGGTTCAGCTTGAACAACTGGCTGACTTACTGCTACTTCAGATGCTTGCTCAACTTCTTCTACTTCAGCAATTGGTGCTGTAATAGCTATATCGTCATTGAGCAATTCGCCTAAATCGTTATCTACCCCTGTTAGCTTGCGGATTTCAGCAAGTTCTGGGGATTCTTTTTTGATCAACTCGCCAAGCAATTCTGAAAACGACATATTGCCCCAGCGAATCGCGCGGGCAATAAGGTACGGAATAGGACTATGGGGCTCTGTTTTTTTGAAAAAGACCGCAATGCGATTAAGATCTTCAAGTGCATTTTCGCGTGTATACGCTTGAGTAGCAGCAACAGGTGTACTTGCCACACTTGGTGTAGCCTGTACCACTTGCGTTGTTGCTGGTGTTGTTGACTCAACCGCACTATTTTCAGTATTCACGGTTTGAGGTTGAACCGTTTCACTTGGTTGTTCATCTCGTTTATCAACATCTGGGAAAAAGTACAGATACATTAATTTGATCTGTTTTAAGTTGTCGCGAATAAAACGAAAACCCAACAAAGAATGGCCAAATTTATTGCGATAACCATTGATAAATAAGTCGATATCACCGATTTTCTTATCGAGCTCAATAATGCGGCTGAACTGTTCTGTTAACAGCTTTTTATTCGCCTGCAACTTAGTGATAAAGGTCCCTTTAACTTGTTCAAGTGAACCTGATTTTTGATCCGATAAGTAATCGCTGTAAGTATAATCATCGATTAATGGGAAACGCATAAGTGGAACATTAAGTAAGCCAGAGCTTGGGCTATCACCGGTTAATTGCTCAAGTGCACGAGTCTGATTCTCACAGTGTTTTGCCGCGACTTGATCTTCGTCAAGCTTGGCAACCTTCTTCTCTGGTAACTTAGGATGTATGGACTCATTTAATGCATTTAATGCATATAAAAAATCGTCTAACCCCTCATTAAATGCTGAAAGGTTACTGTTATTAAATGCCAACGCCGCTAACCACCACACAAACACTTCAATATCGCGTGACTCTTGTTTAAGTGTTTGGGCACATGCTTGTTGCAGGTTATTCCAATCCTCAAAATTTTCACGTTGTAAATCGAGATCTTGTGAAGAAGTAGGCGTTTCTAATAGTTTACGTAAGCTTGATTGGGCTATATTTAGTAGATTTCGAAGTTCACGAAACTTAGTTCGCTCCTCTCGTAAATATATGCCAGCGTCTAACTCAGTGTCGTCAGTATAGAGCAACATAAAAGTTAAAGGCTCATCCCTTTGTCATTATTATAAGTATAACGATTATTTTGGAGCATTATGGGGTAAAGTCAAGGTAAGATTGACCAAGTTATAACAGTTCAAACCACTAAAATTTACAATCTATTCAAACTCATTCGATTTTTGCAATCGGTGCAACAGTGGGTAGCTTAATATCAAACGATACGCCACTTTTCCCCTGCGATTGACACAATTTAATTTCTCCACCAAGCACACCGGTTACCAGATTAAACACAATATACAAGCCTAAACCACTGCTTCCCTCGCCAAGACGCGTTGTGAAAAATGGGTCGAATATTTTATCGCGATGCGCAATATCAATACCTTTACCGTCATCGGTGTAATTAATCACAATAAAATTTACGTCGCTTTGCTGCATTGAAATGTTAATTTTGCCTTGTACACTGCCATCAAACCCATGAACCAGCGAGTTGTTGATTAAGTTAATAAAGACTTGCTCAAAAGCACCTGGAAAACTGTCTATTTCAACGTTTTCTAATCCGTGAAAACTGACCGTATTGCTTGACAGCAATTTTGTATTTAAGGTGTTAACCACTACCTCGAGTGTTTGCGCTAAATTAAACACACGGCGTTTATTGCTGGTATGGTCGCCGCTAATCTGTTTAAAGTTAATAACCAATTCACTTGCCTTGTGACAATTATTGGTGACTAGCCCAATCGCTTCTTCTAATTGCTGAAGATGTTTCGACAGGGAGTCAACTGATAGCGATTTTTGCTTAAGTTCATTTGCAATTTTATTATGAACCTCAAGTGCAAAGCTTCCCGCTGTAAGCGCCACGCCAATTGGTGTATTTAACTCATGTGACACACCCGACACTAAACTGCCAAGTGACGCCAACTTTTCGCTTTGTACAATTTGTTGCATCGCGCTTTCTAACGCTTGGTTTTGGGCGCTTAATTGCTGCGTACGCTCTAACACTCTTTTTTCTAGTTGTTCATTAAGTTCAGTCACTTGCTGTTGGCTTTGTTCTAACTCGTGATGTTCTCGCTCTAAATTGCGATAACCTTCCACTAAATTATCTGCCATTGAATTAATTGCCGCAGCAAGCTCATTAAATTCATCAATTTTTCCACCGCGAATGCGTTTATCGAGGTCTTGATGTGCAATTTCAATTGCTAACTTTTTAACACGCTCTACTGGACGAGACATAAGACGCGCAACAACCAAACTGACGAATATCGAAACAATCAACAAAATAGCAATCTGTAACAATAAAAATTGACGGTAATTAGCAAGGTCACGATTGTGTTCTTGCGCCGTTTGTATCAGGGCGATTTGCCACTCAAACGGTTTGATTTTTGCGTGACTTTTATAAACATTATCACGCTCTTCCAAGCGCTTTTGTCGCTGACGTGAATCTGCGATTGGCGTTTCGTTTGCGCTAATCGTTAGCCACTGAGAATAGGTTAGGTGTTTTGCGATACTATTTACGAGTTGTTGAATCGCCGATGTTTCTAACATTAAGCGTAAATACCCCACAACTTTCCCATCACTGCTGCGGATTGGCGATGAAAAATAAATACTTTCAGGGTCCTTACTGTTTGCACCTGAATAATGCATTACTGGTGCTGGCGACATAGATTGACGTTTAAAGTAAGCAAATGACGATTCATCTCGGCTCTGTTGGCCAATTCGAATGTCTTGAATGTTTTTACCCGATGTATTAATAAGCGCCACCGAGGTCACATTCAATGTGTCTTTTACGATCACATTTCGCAAAATAGCATTTATCTCAGCGATTTGCGCTTCTTGTTCAGTACCATAAGCGGTAAGAAAGTTGGCAAACTGGGGAATATTACTGTCGGCACGCACATACTCTAAAATTGTATTTAAATATGATTCAACGCGTTCTTTACTGCGGTTAAGCGTAAGACGTCGCACCGTGGCTTGGTTTTGTTCGTTAGTTGCGACTTTTTGCGTATACGCTATATATGAAATAAACGATGTAGGAAGCACTAATGAGGCCAATAAAATGGCACTCAAAACAAACTTTAGTTTCATTGAATTAACCGGGCATCTAGTAAACGCTCGCTGCGAATTGGTTTAGCAATGATCCCTTGCCCAACATAAAATTGATTGTACACACCAATAACACTGTTTAAGCCTGCGCG
Source organism: Pseudoalteromonas sp. NS-SX12 (assembly GCF_057367955.1). NCBI lineage: Bacteria > Pseudomonadati > Pseudomonadota > Gammaproteobacteria > Alteromonadales > Pseudoalteromonadaceae > Pseudoalteromonas > Pseudoalteromonas sp. NS-SX12. The sequence goes on from NZ_CM170634.1 coordinate 3,040,471, forward strand.
ATTTTGCGACATAAATGCTGCAAAATTATCCGCTCGATTTAACAATTTAACACCGTTTAACTTGATACTTTGCGGTGTTTGTTTGATGACTCGCGCAATGATTTCATTACCTTTACTTGGATTTTCAAGCCACCAAGCTTGCGCCTCAAACCATGCATCAACAAACCCACGCGCTGCCTTATGATTATTTTCAATAAACGCGCTTTGCATCGCTATAACATCTGGAATTAAGCCTGGTGTTTGGGCACTTGAGTACACAACGTGCGCGCCACCTGCAACCATTTCATCTACGTAAGGTTGCCAAGTATGTGCATAGTCGATGCTATTATTGTTAAGTAGCTTCGCTGCATGCGACACTTCAATATTCATTAGCGTCACATCATCAATTGCGATGTCGTTTGCATCTAAAAAGCGGCGTACTAATAACTCTCCAAAACCACCTAAGTTGGTGCCAATTTTTGTGCCTTTAATCACTTGTTGGTCACTTCGCGCTAAAATCGCGTCACCGCCACTCGACTCGTCTGCCACCATAACAATGCGTGCATCAGGGTACTGCTGTGAAAGGTTCATTACATCACCCAGTGCTACCGCAATTGCGTCATACTCTGCCGCCGCAAATTTAGCTAACATACGATCGGTATTACGCGGGATTGATAACTCTAGACTAATATTGCGCTTTTTTAACATACCCAATTCATCGGCAAGAATGATTGGGTAATAGCCTGGCCACAAATCAATTGCCAAACTAATCGAGGTAGTTGATGCCTGATTATGAGTACCTTGACGATTCCCGTTATCGCAGCCTGATAAAAATATCAGCATGGCGAACAAACAAACCTTTAAAACACCTTGTAAGCGGAACATTTCAAAAAGGCCTAAATCACATAATTAACTTAAGACTTAAATAGGGAACGAGATTAAAGAAAACAATTAAGATCTTATAAAAAGCAAAATATTGAATATAAACTACATTCAATGCTTTATGCTCTACGTTAAATAGTTGGCTATGAATACTGACAATGGTGCTGCGAAAAAGTAAAAAAATCACCATGCTAACGCTAACGATTAAACAATTGGCAATGGTAGCCCAACCGAGAAACGTTGTTATCTGATCAATTGACATTAGAACCCCTTAATCTTTTACATAATGTAAGATTAATGTACTTGCTGTAGCGGTGCAATGTTATCAGGCATTTAGTCTCTAAAATTGCTTACCACAGCGGGGTTCTGTAAGGTGTGATTATAATTACACTTTATTTTTTTTTCGTTACTGCTATAGTACTGTATAAAACAACAGTTAAGAAGGTGCAATATGGCCGTTGAGGTATGTTACAAAGTAGTTAGAGATGGAGTCGAACGCATGACATTTACATCAAAAAAAGAGGCAGACGCATATGACAAAATGTTGGATATTGCGGAAGCACTTGAAACCATGCTTGGTGAAGTTGATGTGCCGTTAAGCGAGCAACAAAATGAAGCGCTGGCCCTTGAAATGGCAAAACGTAAAGACCAATTTATTGCAGCTTTAAAAGGGGGAAAACCAACCCCGCCTAACAATAAAGCAAAAGTAACTGATATTAAAAAAGTAAGTTAAATAAAAAAGCCACCGTGAAGGTGGCTTTTTTATTAATGCGTAAATTTACTTAATTACAGTTGCAACTGCATCGGCAAAGTAATCTAAGTTTGCTTGGCTAACGCCTGCTACATTTACACGGCTTGAGCCAACAATGTAAATTGAGTACTCTTTTTGTAAACGTTCAATTTGCTCTGGCGTGATACTTAAGAAAGAGAACATACCATGTTGTTTTTCAATAAATGAAAAGTCTTGTGCAACACCACGGCTATGAAGCGCCTCAACAATAGTGCTACGTAAACCATTAATACGATTACGCATTTCGGCAAGCTCTTGATGCCACTCGGCAGTTAACTCTTCACTACCAAGAATAGTATCAACAATTGCAGCACCGTGAGCTGGCGGCATTGAATAGATACTGCGTACAACACTTAATAGCACTGAGTTAGCAACGTCGGCAACTGCGCTCGATTCTGAAATAATTGAACACGCACCGATACGCTCGCGATAAAGACCAAAGTTTTTAGAACACGAAGAACAAATGATCATTTCATCAACGGTTTCAGCTAATAAACGTAAGCCTGCCGCATCTTGTTCAAGGCTAGTACCAAAACCTTGATAAGCAATATCAATTAACGGCGTAAAACCAACTTCTTTTGCAAGATCTGCAACTTGTTGCCATTGCTCTGCGTTTAAATCCATACCGCTTGGGTTATGACAACATGCGTGTAATAACACGATATCGCCTTTAGGAACTGTCTTCAGAGTGGCCATCATTTCATCAAACAATAAGCCTTTATTCTCGTAATCGTAATACGGATATTCTTTAACTGTTAAACCAGCAGCTGAGAATAAACCAATATGGTTTGCCCATGTTGGCGTAGTTACCCATACGCTCGCATTTGGGTTTGCTTTTGCGATAAATTCTGCAGCAACACGCAGCGCACCGGTTCCACCTGGTGCTTGCGCTGTGCGAACACGGTTTTCTAAAAGCGCTTTATGCTCACCCAGTAATAGAGATTCCATTTTTGCACAAAAACCTAAATCACCAGCTAAGCCAATATATGATTTACTTGTTTCATTTTCTAAACGAAACGCTTCAGCTTTTTTTACACAGCTTAAAATTGGGGTATCACCCTGTTCTGTTTTATAAACACCAACGCCTAAGTCGATTTTATTTGGATTTGTATCTTGGCGATATTTGGCCATCAAACCTAAAATTGGATCCGTTGGTAATGGCTTTAAGTTTGCAAACATAGTTATCTCTTAAATTGAATTTTTGCTATGGGATGAAGCCCTAGCTTACCATACTCTCTGTTGTGGAGAAGTATCTAAAGAAAATTTCATGGCGATAATCAATAGAACTTTTTGCTTTAGATTATTCAGGTAAGTAATTGGGTACTATTTCACATACGGCCTGTAGTAAAGCAAGTGCATCACTCGTAAACACATCATTATTAAACGCTTCGGCGTCAATAATGCCAAGTACTTCGCCAGATTGCGAAAAGTAAGGCAGACAAACTTCCGATTTAACTGCTGGGTCGCAAGTATAGTACTCGCCGCCATTAGCAACATAGTGTTCTACGTTGTTAATCACGCGTCCTTTGCCGTAAAGCGCAACAAAGGCATTGTTGCTAATACGCGCATAGTCCTCATCAACAGGAAAAAGTGGACGGCTTGGTTTGCCAAAATAGCTTAATTTAAGTAACTGTGTTTGATTATCAATCGAACGTGATTGGTAAATACCAAACCAATCAATTAGGTTTTGCTGCTCAACAAATTTAACGATGCGCGCGAGTGCAGCCATTGCATCAACATTTTTTTGGTGCTTATCTACATGCTGCGTAAGATCAAACGGCGCTTCTTGCAACTGCCCGAATAAGCTACAGGTTCCGCCCTCGCCCAATTCAGGAATAAGGTACTGCCACGTAATATCCAAGTGATCTGTTTGCGTAATGTCATTTACAATTAATTGACGGAAATCAGCCACTTTTTGCGTATCTAAAACGTAATCTGAAAAATCTATTGAATCAGCCATATAGCCATCTAAACATCTTTTAAAAAATAAAGTTTACATGGCTTATATTGGTTTATGCAATACTATTCTTAACTTAAATTACAAATAAATTTAGATTACGTATTTAATGGCTTTTATGGGTCGTTGCAAATAAGGGGAATAGAAAATGAAATGGACATTTTAAATGTGCTAACCAACTGAGCGTAGTATCTTGTACTGCAAATTTGGTGCTTTTTATTGAGACAACATAACCTTTTGTTTTTATGAAAATAAATATGGAAAAGTAACAAGCCAAAGCAGCGATTAACATGCCGTTTTTATAATGGGGCCACTTTAATTATGTAATAGTGAGTACGTTACGGTGATGCTATTGCCGCTCTCATTTTGTGAAACTGATTCTGCAATCTCTTTAATTAAGCCCAAGCCACGGCCATGAAAATTATTGTCGTCATTAGCAATATTCTTCCTTGTAAAACCATCACCTGAGTCCGTTATTGTAAAACTTATTTTGGGGTCTTCTGGTAAGTAGCTCACATCAATATTAATCGCCCCTGCCGAAAGTTGTGCTAATCGTTCAGCACGAAGTTCGTAATACTCACAAAACCCTTCATCACTATCTTTTAAGCAGGACTCGAGCCCTAATACGCCGTGTTCTAGTGCATTGTTAAATGTTTCAGAGATCAGCAAAAACAAATTAGAGCGATGCTCAGAACAGCCTTTCATCGCACAAATCATTTCAACAACATCAACAACGGGATCTGTTTGTTTTAAGCGTTCTGCATCTAATGTCAATGCCATGTTTAACGGCGTTGTCATGTATTCATCGCTCAATTGGGGCTCAATATTTGATGGTCTGCATTTTACCAACGCTAAACTTAAATCATCTTGCTGATCTTGCTTACCCGTAAAACGCTTAACCGAGTCAACAATGGAGCCTAATTCAGTAAACGATGAAGCCGTCACCTTACGCAGTAATCGTTCTTCACCAAAAAATTCGCCTTTGGTATTTTCTGCCTCGATGACACCGTCGGTATACAAGATAATTTTGTCATCTAATTCCGTCTCTACGTAAATGGTATCGCGTTCAAATTCGTATTCTTCGAGTATACCTAATGCCATATGGCGCGATGTTAGCTTCTGCTTAACCTTGCCTTCTTTACTCAACAGAAAACTATCAGGAAGCCCTCCCAACCAAGCAGAAAATGATCGACCCGAGCTATTTAGCTCAAGAATCGTTGCCGCGCAAAACATGTTGCCTGGTAATAATTCACTGAGAGTTGAATTTAATTCAGCGGCAATATCGCCAACAGGTAAGCCTTTTTGTGTCATTGAGTAAAATATTTTTGATGCTGGAAGCGCCCCCATCGCGGCTGCTAATCCATGGCCGGTAAAGTCCCCCATCAAGACATAAATGCCACCGGTACAGCTCGGTGCCATTAAAAATAAGTCACCGTTAAACATGGATGCCGGTGATAAATTAAATTCAACAAGTTCAGGTAACAAAAAGCGCTTTTCCAGAGCATTTTCGAAAATATGTTCAACTAATTCGTGTTCGCGTTCAGTATGCAGCTGATAATACGCAAGTTCTTGGTTTTGTTTGTAGGTTTTTATACTGAATTCGCGTGTTCGCGCATGGGCTTTAATTTTTGCCGAAAGAATTACTTTATCGAAAGGCTTATTCAAAAAGTCATCACCACCAACCTGCAAACATTTTTCTAGGCTGCTTTTGTCATCCAATGCGGTGATAAAAATGATGGGAAGATATACATCTGCAGATTTGGCTTTAAGCAACGGCGCTACTTCAAAGCCATCCATTTTAGGCATTACAACATCAAGCAAAACCAAGTCGGGAGAAAACTTATCGAAAACCGTTAGTGCTTCTTCTCCGTCCGAAGCAAGGGCAACATGGTGCTGCTCTTGCTCTAGCATAAAACGCAGTAAGTTGCGATTTAGCTCCTGATCATCGACAACCAGAATCTTCATGGTTCAGTCGATGTCGAACTTTTTATCAAAACGAGAGATCTGTAAAATTTTCTTAATTTGAGGTCTGCAATTTGTTATATGAATACTGCTCACAGAGTCGCCTAGCGACTTTTTCATATTTAATAGCATTCCCAGTGCCGAACTATCCATGTAATCGGTTTCACGTAAGTCGATAATTACTTTTGGAGTACTTACGCCAACATCGGCATATGCGCTCCTAAATGATTGTACTAAGTTAAAGTCAAACTTGCCTTTAATCTCAATCGTAAATAATTTGCCATCTGGCGATAGAGCCTTATTCAAACTCATTTAATTCTCCTTGGAATGTCCTAATGCCTGCTAAATTTACGCCATTCGCTTTATTTAAATTAAGTACTTAACCCGCTAATTTGCAAATATTATCTTAAAAAAACTAAAAATAAATTGAACGATAATATGGTTGCAAAATTATGATAAACTTGCGTCATGCGTATTTACTTGGATTTATTATGTCAGACTCAAATTTAGTCTATTCCACAGAAACCGGAAGAATAAAACAGCCAAAAGAAGCACCTGAGCTCGATGTAAAATTATTTAAAGACGGTGCAGTGCGTATTGAACGCCAAACAAAAGGACGAAAAGGCAAAGGCGTGATGCTCGTTGTGGGAATTGATCCAAGCGCCCATGACTTAAAGAAGCTAGCCAAAACATTAAAGTCTAAAATGGGCCAAGGTGGTGCAGTCAAAGACGGTATCATTGAAATTCAAGGCGACGACCGCGATAAGTTGAAGGGTTTGCTTGAGCAGCAAGGCTTCAAGGTGAAAATTGCAGGCGGATAATAGACATTGCTTGGTGATGGCAGCGAGCCATCACCAAATTAAACACTAAAAGTGTATACCTTTCGTTTTATCTATCATCAACGAAATCTCATGTTCTGGTACCGGCTTACTGTAATAATAACCTTGTACTACATCACACTTATTCAGCTTTAAAAACTCAATTTGCTCATCGCTTTCAACGCCTTCAGCAACCAGCTCTAAATTAAGCTTTTGCGCCATCGCGATAATTGCAGCGGTAATCTCCATATCATTGCTATCTTCTGGAATATCTTTAATAAATGAGCGGTCAATTTTTAAGATATCCAATGGGAAGCGTTTTAAATAACTGAGTGACGAATATCCCGTACCAAAGTCATCTATCGACAGCGATAGCCCAAGCGATTTTAATTGATGCATTTGCTTAATAGAACCTTCAACATCACCCATTAGCATACTCTCAGTTAACTCTAGGTGCACGCGCTCAGGTACGATACCCGTTTTCTTAATCACCTTTTCTAGTAAAGGAATTAGACTCGTATCTTTAAATTGGCGTGCTGATAAATTAATAGAGATGCTGCTCTCATGATCTTTAAGCGCCATACGCTGAGCAAATGCACACGATTCCCACAATACCCACTCACCTAATTCAACAATTAACCCTGTTGTTTCAGCAATTGGAATAAACTTATCTGGCGCAATATGCCCAAGTGTAGGATGGTGCCAGCGGATCAGTGCTTCAAAACCGACTATCTTCTCGTTGGTAATATCAATTTGCGGCTGATAATAAAGCTCGAACTGCTGTTCTTTAATCGCAATGCGCAGTTCATTTTCAATAAATAATCGCTCTTTTGCCGCTGCATCAAGGGTGTCGTTATAGAAGTAATACGTGTTTTTACCTAACGCTTTTGCTTCATACATTGCAAGATCGGCGTGTTTCAGTAACACATCTTCTTCAGGGCTTTGATCCGATGCCATTGTTATACCGATACTGGCGCTAACAATCACCTCGTTACTGCCTAAGCGAATTGGCTGGCTTAAGGTATTTTGAATCGTGAGTGCCACTTCTGTGGCTTTTTCGCGGTCATCAATACCACTGAGCAACACAGCAAACTCATCACCACCAAGACGGGCAATGGTATCTTCAGCTCGAAGACGCTTTTGTAGGCGTTGTGCTACTTCCAACAGCAGTTGGTCACCCGCATCATGACCTAATGTATCATTGATGCGTTTAAATTCATCTAAATCAAAATAGAACAGAGCAAACGAGTAATGACCGCGCGATGCTAAGGCTAAAGACTTTTTAAGCTGCATTCTAAATAACGCACGGTTAGCAAGCCCTGTTAGTGTGTCGTAATACGCCAATTGTTCCATTTTGCGCTGACTTTCTTTTACAAAGGAAATATCTTGCGCAGAGGCAACATAGCTATACACTTTGTGGTTATCATCGCGAATTGGTGAAACAGATAACGACACCCAAAGTGCACGTTTGTCATTGTTATGCAGTAACGTGTCACCTTTCCAATGATGGCGCGAAAGTAAGTCCTGAACGATATCCTCAACCAAAATCATCATATCGGGTTCCATTAAAACAAGTAATGGTTGCCCAATAAAATGACTTTTCTCAAACCCTGTCATTTCAAGCAGTTTAGGGTTCACGTATTCAATATTGAGATTTTCATCAGTAATTACGATAGCTGAACCAGAGAATTCAACGGCTTTTGATAATCTTCTTGCGCGCTGCTCTGCTTGCTCTTTTTCATCTAGCTCTTGGCGTAAATCACGCATGGTCTTTTCGAGCTTGCCTGCCATTGCGCCAAACTCAAAATTGAGCAAGCCAATTTCGTCTTTGTTAACCGTTAGGTTTTGCGCCGTAGTAAATTGCCCTCTTGCAACTTCTCGTGAGCTTGCAACCAATGCTTTAATACGCTTAATTACTAAATGAGAAAGCGTTTGATGCAGCAACAATACGACCAGCACGGCATATAAAATAAACAAGCCAAAAAACTTTACTTCTATTTCATCAATCGCCGAAAGTGCTTCAGAATGGGTTTTATAAACGCCAATATACCAATCAAAATCACTAAACTTTTTGATGCTAAAAATATGCTTGCTGTCGTCAATGGCAAATTCACCCTGCAACTCATGACGCTGACTTGTTAGTAGTTGCTCAACTTGATTACGCAATTCATCTGGTAACTGGTTTTTAGTATCCAACGAATCGTTCATGCTGCCACTGAGACGATTGATAATATCTGTTTTACCTTCAAACTGAATAATTTGTCCTTTGCCGTTTAACACAAACAGCTTGGCATCACCCACTTTGTCAGGGAACATCGCCTGCAGCTTTGGCAACTCAATATCACTGCCAGTAACGCCTTTAAATTCTCCGCCATAATGTAACGGTACAATAAGGCTAATAACCCAGCGCTCCCAAATATCATCATAATAGATGGGGGTCCAGGTTGCTTCTAAGTTAGGGTTAAATTCAGGAGTACCAATTTCGTAAAAGACATCCTGCCTAAAGTCATGGCTTGCCGGCACGTTTAACGCCCAGTTTGGGGGCGATATGCGAATAAAACGATCTTGGCTAATAAAGTAAAAATTAAAAAAGGTTTCGTCGGTTAAAATCGGCGCGATTTGCGACCATACTTTTTCTGTTTGCGAAAAAATACGTTTATATTCGTGACTATAGCTTTGCTGAGGAAGGAAAGCCGCAGAACGTACACCCGCAACATTAGTACTTGAAGAGCTGCGAATACTGCCGTCTTTACCAAAAACCAACTTACTCGGCACGATTTTTTCAGCAAGCGCGGTTTCGGAATAAAGGGCTTCTGTAACTATGGTATTGGCATCAATGGCGATGCGCTTTTTCTCATTAAGTAGGTTTTCAAAACGGCTAACAAACGGCTTCGATAACTCTGTTAGCACACCAAACTCTTCAAAAAGCAGTTGTTTGCGCTCAGATTTAACCATCAAGTACGCAGCAGATAATCCAGCTATTAAGCAAATGGCTGATATTAATATGGATAACTTGGTACTAAGTGCGTTAATGCCAAAACTCGCATCCAAATGTTTAGAGTTCACAATGTAACCTTACTTCTGCTGCAACTCGTTGATTGTGGTGCTTGGAACTATAAAAGAATCTCACTAATTTCTACACCTTTTTTTCGGTTTATTGCAAAAAAGCCATAATAAATAATGAAAAAATCTGTTTTGGCATAAGTTACTCTCAATTTACTGTTGACTTTAACAACACTTATTTCTAAATTCGGGTATATGAACAAATTAATCTTTAACTTTAGCTTCTTTTTTCACCATCCGTAATTCGGGAGGCGACTTTGTCACGAACAAGCTAAAGTCAAACTAAACCTCCCACTGGGAGGTTTTTTTTTGCAATTGGGAATGAGGAAAAGAAAATGTCCAATGCACTTGAGTCCCTACGTCGGGATATCAATGAGATAGACTCGGAGTTACTAGTCTTACTCGCCAAAAGACGTCGCGTCAGCCACGGCGTTGTTGAGTATAAAATTGCCAACAACAAACCGATCCGTGATGAGCAACGTGAACAGGCGTTACTAGAAAAACTCATTAGCTATGGCAGTTCACTGGGGCTTGACGGTTATTACGTGAATCGCGTGTTTCAAACCATCATTGAAGATTCTGTCCTGCATCAACAAGCAATGTTGCAGCAGAACCTAAATCCAGATCTGCACACAGAAACGAATCGCGTTGCTTATTTGGGTGGTCAGGGCTCATACAGCCAGCTTGCATGCCATAAATACTTCAGTCGTCGCCCTGGCAAACTTGTTGAACTAGGCTGCAGTAGCTTTAATGAAATCACCAATAAAGTAGAAACTGGACAGGCCGATTTTGGTTTATTACCAATCGAAAATACCTGCTCTGGCAGTATTAACGAAGTATATGACCTATTGCAGCACACACAGGTATCGATTGTTGGCGAACTAACACAAGCAGTAGAACATTGTTTGGTAGCAAGCCCAGGCGTTGCCATTGAAGATGTGACTAAAATATACGGTCACCCGCAGCCATTTGCTCAATGCAGCCAATTTATTAGTAATTTAAGCGGCGTACAGCTAGCCTACAGCGACTCAACATCAAGCGCACTCAAAGAGGCGTTACAAGATGATGCAGGTGCTGCAATCGCATCTGAAGACGCAGCTCGCAAGGCTGGATTAGTGGTACTTGAGCCTAACCTCGCCAATCAAAGCCATAACCACAGCCGCTTTATTGTTGTTGCGCGTAAAGCAGTTAAAGTATCTAAGCAGATCCCGACTAAAACAACATTAATTATGGCAACTAAGCAGTCAGCCGGTGCGCTTGCTGATGCACTGATGATCTTCAAACAGCATAACATTAACCTAGTAAAACTAGAGTCCCGCCCGGTACCGGGAAATCCATGGGAAGAGGTATTCTATGTTGATCTAGAAGCAAACATCGATTTGCCAGAAGTTAAAAAAGCGCTAGATGCGCTTAAAGAAGTGACTGCCTACATTCGTATTCTTGGTTGTTACCAAAGTGAAACGTTGAGCGCCGTAAGCGTTGCAACTGAGTAAAAAAGGGGCGTTTAGCCCCTTTTTTAGTAATCTAGCACTTTCGCGTCATTTGCCTTACTCAATAACGCTTTACTTTGACTTAAAAAGGTACTGGCAGAATCTGAAAAAAAGGTTTTTGCAGCGGCAAAGTCATTAATTAATCCCGCTTTATCATTTTGCTTCAATTTTTCAAACGTTTGTTGGAAAACCTCACAATACTCTTTCATCAACGGTGCGACGTCTTCAAATTGCGCCAACATAATATCACTGTAAAGCTCTGGCGACTGTGCAAATAAGCGCCCTACCATCATTAATTCCAAGTGATAAATAGGCGAAGAGCAAGATTCTATTTCTTCAAGGCTGTGGCTTTGTTTCGCCAAAAATTGACCATAAACAAAGGTCGTTAAGTGGCGCATTACCTGCACAATTTGCATCGCTTCGTCGTGCTTTTTCGCATCCATAGACACTAAATTACAGCCCCACACGGTGAGCTGTTCGAGTAAGGAACTCGCTACTTCACAGGGCTTATTTTGACAAACAACAACGGTTTGCTTTACCCAATGAGGAATATCAGGACCAAACATCGGGTGTAGTGCCAGTACCGGTCCTTGATGGTGAGTTTCCATTGCTTTGAGTGGTGATGATTTAACGCTGGTAATATCAACCAATAAACACTCAGGGTGTAGTTTTGGCATATCTGCAATAACTGATTCAACCGCATGGATTGGCACAGAGACAATCACGCAACGAGCTTCAGATAACAAACTCTCACGTTCACTTTGATTATCTTTATCAAGCACGTTCACCTGATAACCCGAGCGCTCTAACTGACGCTTGAACAATTGGCCCATTGCACCTTTACCACCCACTATCACCATTGGCGATAAATGCGGCGCAACGCACGCTAAACCGAGTTGTTGATTTTGGTAAGATTCACGCATAAGTCGACGCAATACATCCTCGACTAATTCAGGGCTTACACCAGCAGCAATTGCTTGTGATCGCCGTGCATCAATTAATTCGGTTTCTCGCGATGGTACATAAACGGGTTGACCTTGTTGTTGCTTATAAGCGCCAACTTGAGCTGTGATATGATTTCGTTTAGCTAATAGTTCAACAAGTTGCCTATCGCATTCATCAATTTGATCTCTTAACGTATTCAGTGCGCCCATTACAAAGTAAACCTTTCTTTACAGCAAGTAAATTAATATATACAAAATAATATCAAGCTATCTCGCTGAGTAAAAGCGTTAAAATAAAATACGTTATACAAGTTAGCTATTTAGCCCATATTTAAGAAGTCTTTCTAGGATGTTAGCTTTATTGTTAGATAAAGCGCGGAATTTTTAACAGACTTAGGACATTAAGTTCTCGAATCGCTATTTTTAAGAGGTTATCCCACATCAATAAACCTGAATATCACATGCAAATATTCAGCTCACCAACGATGTTGCCTAAATCAGATAATACAAATATCACAATTTCAAGTAAGTGAATCAGCAAACCTCTCCACAGCATAGTTAGTAGTGTGCGAAGAATTAGAGGCTTGTTGAGTAAATTCGCATTGCTGTGACTACCAAGGTTTGGTGTGTAATTCATTAATGCCCGCAACGCACATCAAGCAAGAGTTTATCGAAGTTAATAAGGAGTTGAATCTGGTAGGCTTGTGTAGATACGTTCTTTGTTTGATAGGTAATTTTTTGTTTTATAAAAACAAAACAGGCTGAGCAAAGCTCAGCCTGTTTAGATTCTGAAAGTTCAGACGTATTAGTTAAGTTTTTCTTTAATACGTGCAGACTTACCAGAACGCTCACGTAGATAGTAAAGCTTAGCACGACGAACTGCACCGCGACGCTTGCGCTCGATGCTGTCGATTAGTGGGCTGTGTGTTTGGAAAACACGCTCTACACCTTCGCCGCTTGAGATCTTACGTACAGTGAAAGAAGAGTGAAGACCACGGTTACGCTTAGCGATTACCACACCTTCGAACGCCTGTAGACGCTCTTTGTTACCTTCTTTAACACGTACTTTAACAACTACTGTATCACCAGGGCCGAACTCTGGTACGTCAGATTTAAGTTGCTCATCTTCAAGCACTTTAATAATATTTTGGTTTACTTTTGCCATTATATTTCTCACATTTCCTAGGAGTAACTGTCTTCTAGCCACAAACATTATGTTCTTGCTGAAATTCAGCGAGTAACCTTGCTTGCTCCTCAGTCAGAGCTAGGTTTTGCAACAAGTCCGGACGTCTAAGCCAAGTTCTACCCAACTGTTGCTTTAAGCGCCAGCGAGCGATTTCTTTATGGTTTCCACTGAGCAATACAGCGGGCACCTGCTTACCATCCAATAATTCTGGCCGTGTATAGTGAGGGCAGTCTAGTAAGCCGTCAGAAAATGAATCCTGCTCGGCAGACTGATTGTGACCTAACACGCCTGGCACTAAACGAGATACTGAATCGATTAATGTCATTGCAGCGAGTTCGCCACCGGATAATATAAAGTCACCAATTGACCATTCTTCGTCAATGTGTGATTCAATTAACCGCTCATCTATACCTTCATAACGACCTGCCACTAAAATCAACTTTTTATGGTTTGCAAGTTCTTGCGCACCTTGTTGATCTAGCTTTCTACCTTGTGGTGATAGATAGATTACCTTTGCCCCTTCACCCGCTGAAGCTTTCGCTGCATCGATGGCATCTCGCAATGGTTGCACCATCATTAGCATACCAGGGCCACCGCCGTATGGGCGGTCATCCACAGTTTTATGCTTATCAAAAGCATAATCACGCGGACTCCAACAGTTAAAATCGATTAAACCGTTTTTAACTGCGCGACCAGTAACACCTTGCTTTGTTACCGCATCAAACATTTCAGGGAACAGTGAAATAACACCGAACCACATGTGTGCCTGTTGCGACATTTAAAAGCTAGGATCCCAGTCTACGGTAACTTCTTTAGCATCTAAATCCACCTTTAACACTACGCTCTCGGTTAAATATGGAATTAAACGTTCACCTTTTCCAAATCCGTCGTTAGGGTTAGCTTTAACCACTAAAACATCATTAGAACCTGTTTCTAGCATGTCGTCGACCTTACCTAAATCGTAACCTTTATCAGTTACTACAGTAAGACCGATGAGATCTCGCCAATAAAACTCACCATCAGGTAAGTCTGGCAATTGTTCTTCAAAAACAGCGATTTCAGCATTTGTTAACACATTTGCTTGGTCACGGTCTTCAACATTTGCCAACTTGGCGATAAAACCTTTGTTGTGACGACGCCAGTCGACCACTTCAACGGTTTGCCAGTTTCCTTGTTGCCCTATCAACCATGGGCTGAAATCAAAGATCCCTTCGGGATCATCAGTAAATGAATGAACCTTAAGCCAACCCTTAATGCCGTAAGGGGCGCCGAGTTTGCCTGCTATAAATTTGGCTTGCTCTTGACTCATGGTTACATTACGCCTATTAAGCCGCTTTACGAGCGTCTTTAACTAACTTAGCTACACGATCAGAAAGACCTGCACCTTGACCTACCCAGTGATCTACACGATCAAGGTCTAGGCGAAGTGATTCTTCTTGACCACGAGCTAGTGGGTTAAAGAAACCTACTTTCTCGATGAAACGACCATCACGCGAGAAACGGCTATCCGCAACCACGATTTGATAGAATGGACGCTTCTTAGCGCCGCCACGTTGCAAACGAATAGTTACCATACCGTCCTCTACATAGATTGATTGATTTCATTAACATAAAAACTAATTTTACTTCCCTAACGGGAAGCCCGAGAATTGTACGAATTTTTACTCTGATTGCAAGTTAAAATGCACTCTTTTGGCTACTTTGTGACAGTTATACCAACATCAATACAAAAAAAGCACCAAAACTGGTGCTTTTTTAACAACTTTGCAAAGTTTAGAATTTCGGGCCGCCGCCACCCATCATGCCAGGTGGCATCATGCCTTTCATATTGCGCATCATTTTCATCATGCCGCCTTTGCCTTTCATCTTCTTCATCATTTTCTGCATTTGTGTAAATTGCTTTAATAGCTTATTTACGTCTTGCACTTGCGTACCAGAACCTGCAGCGATACGCTTTTTACGAGACCCTTTAATGATGTCTGGGCGCTCACGCTCTTTTGGCGTCATTGAGCTAATGATGGCTTCCATTTGATTAAAGGTTTTATCACCTACTTGGTCTTTAACAGCATCTGGTAAGTTTGACATACCCGGTAGCTTATCAAGCATACCCATCATGCCACCCATGTTTTTCATTTGGCGTAATTGGTCAGCGAAGTCTTCTAATGTAAAGCCATCGCCCTTCATTACCTTCTTCGCCATTTTCTCAGCTTTCTCTTTGTCGACTTTCATTTCGACTTCTTCAATAAGAGAAAGCACATCACCCATACCTAAAATACGTGACGCAACACGATCTGGATGGAATGGTTCTAACGCATCAGTTTTTTCACCAACACCAATAAACTTAATTGGCTTACCTGTGATATGACGAATTGATAGTGCAGCACCACCACGGGCATCACCGTCAGTTTTGGTCAGTACAACACCGGTTAGTGGCAGAGCTTCGTCAAATGCTTTTGCGGTATTCGCAGCATCTTGACCTGTCATTGAGTCAACAACAAAGAGTGTTTCTACCGGCTTAATCGCACCGTGTAACTCAATGATTTCTTCCATCATCTCGTTATCTACGTGCAAACGGCCTGCGGTATCAACAATCACGACATCAATGAATTTCTTTTTCGCGTGGTCAATTGCGCCATTGGCAATATCGATTGGTTTCTGTGAAATATCACTTGGGAAGAATTCCACATCAACTTCGTTAGCAAGCGTTTCTAGCTGTTTAATCGCAGCAGGACGGTACACGTCGGCACTCACAACTAACACCGATTTCTTTTTGCGCTCTTTTAAGAACTTAGAAAGCTTACCAACACTGGTGGTTTTACCTGCACCTTGCAGACCTGCCATCATAATAACCGCTGGCGGTTGTGCCGCTAAGTTAAGCTCTTCGTTTGCTTCACCCATGGCTTTTTCAAGTTCTTCACGAACGATTTTAATGAAAACCTGACCTGGGCTTAAACTTTTAGTGACTTCAACACCTACAGCACGTTCTTTAACTGTTTTTACAAATTCACGCACTACCGGTAAGGCTACATCCGCTTCGAGTAGTGCCATACGCACTTCGCGCAGCGTGTCTTTTATATTGTCTTCAGTTAATCGGCCTCGACCACTGATATTTTTCAGGGTTTTACCAAGGCGTTCCTGTAAGTTCTGAAACATTCACGTTAATCCAAACTAATATTTTGCGAGAATTATACCTAAGAAACAGGAATAAAAAAGCTTTGCAACCGTAACTAAAGGTTATTTTCCTATTCTGGGCTAGGCTTTTAGCGATTGATAAAATACAATGAGGTAAAAATTTTAATCGAAACCGATTTTAAACAAAGTCATGAATTTAATTGTTTTAACTGTAATTGCGAGTCTGTTTTATAGCCTTTCCACTATGCATGTGGTGAGTAAGTTATTTGATAAGCAAGGCCCAAATCAAAAGAAGACTTTGTTGCTTAGCACTGTTGCTATTTTGTTGCACCTTGCTGTGATTGTTAATTCGATTTTCACTGAAAGCGGGCAAGACCTCAGCTTTGCCAACGTTGCACTATTAATATGTTGGCTAATTGTGGTGTCGGTAACGACTGTTTCCCTGCGCTTTCCTGCCACCTTATTACTGCCGGTTGTTTATGGCTTTGCTGCAATTTTATTAATCGCCAGTTTGTTCATTCCACATCATGTTATTTTGCAATCGGTTAATTTTGAATTCGGATTAGTGTCACATATTTCACTTGCCTTTATGGCCTACTGCGTGCTGATTATTGCGACTTTATACGCAATTCAATTTTACTTTATTAATCGCCGTTTAAAGCAAAAAGACATGTCAATAGTGACCAGTCACTTACCGCCTTTAATGCTGGTAGAAAGGCAGTTATTCCACCTGGTTTCAATGGGCTCGTTGCTACTTACATTTGCCCTCGCAACAGGCTTTTTATTTATCGATAATATGTTTGATAAAGGCTATATCCATAAAACAGTATTATCGTTACTTGCCTGGGCGTTATTTGTCACCGTTGCGTGGGGCCACAAGTACCGTGGCTGGCGCGGCAAAAGCAGTGTAATTACGACAATTTGCGCGGCAACATTACTTACGCTTGCGTATTTTGGTAGCCGCTTTGTTCAAGAAATTATTTTGGGTAAGTTTTAGTACTTTTGGTACGAATTAGCTTATACAAATAGAGCACTTGACTAATCACCTCAACTAAGAGTTAATACTCTTTCGACAGTTTTTAAAGGATCCCTCATTGGACGCCATATCGACGAGTACTTTATTCATCATTCTTGGTGTATTGATACTACTTTCAGCTTATTTCTCTAGCTCAGAAACGGGCATGATGTCGCTAAACAAATATCGTTTACGACACCTTGAAAAAGAACACCATAAAGGCGCCAAACGGGTTAGCAAGCTGTTACAACGTCCAGATAGACTGATAGGGTTAATTCTAATTGGCAATAACCTTGTTAATATTGCCGCGTCATCTGTTGCAACTATTATCGGTATTCGCTTATTTGGTGACGTAATCGGTATTGCTGTTGCCACCTTTGGTTTAACCTTTGTCATTTTGATTTTTGCTGAGGTAACACCAAAAACATTAGCGGCACTGTATCCTGAGAAAGTGGCCTTTCCAAGTTCATTTATTCTTAACTTTTTACTCAAGTTACTCTACCCGCTGGTTATTTTAGTAAACCTTATAACCAATGGTATTTTAAAACTGTTTGGCATTAGCCCAGAGCAAATTGAAGAGCACAGTTTAAGTAAAGAAGAACTTAAAACAGTAGTTAACGAATCTGCTGCTTTATTACCTGAACGTCACCAAAATATGTTGGTATCGATTCTTGACCTTGAGCAAGTAAAGGTTGAAGACGTAATGGTTCCGCGCAATGAAATTGTGGCGATTGATGTTAACGACGATTGGAAGCTGATTATGCGTCAGCTTACCCATGCACAACATACTCGTGTTTTGCTATACCGTGAAAATATTGACGACACAGTTGGCTTTATTCACGCTCGCGACGCGCTACGTTTACTGACTAAAGAGCAATTTACGAAAGCGACTCTGCTTCGCGCAGTACGTGAAATCTACTACATTCCAGAAGGTACGTCGTTAAACGTACAGCTACTTAAGTTTCAGCAAGCAAAAGAGCGCATTGGCATTGTGGTAGACGAATACGGAGATATTCAAGGCCTCGTAACCCTAGAAGATATTCTTGAAGAAGTAGTAGGTGATTTTACCACCAGCATGACACCAACACTGAGTGAAAACGTGCACCCGCAACAAGATGGTTCATTCTTAGTTGATGGCAGTGCCAACGTGCGTGACCTCAATAAAGAAATGGATTGGGACTTTCCTACTGATGGCCCGAAGACCTTAAGTGGTTTGATTATCGAGTTTTTAGAAGATATTCCAAGCGAAAAAGTCAGTATGCGTATTTCAGGCTACCCTATCGAAATTGTTGAGGTAAATGAAAACACCATCAAGCTGGCGAGAATTATGCCTGAGTATAAGAACTAAGAGTTTCAGGTTTCAGGTTTCAGGTTTCAGGTTTCAGGTTTCAGGTTTCAGGTTTCAGGTTTCAGGTTTCAGGTTTCAGGTTTCAGGTT